>NZ_CP072136.1:320000-2985000 GCF_019355535.1 Agrobacterium sp. S7/73 | reverse complement strand
TGTCTGGAAGCGTCCAGGTGTTTTGGGTTTATGCCTGAAACGTCCGAGACCAATCCTTGTGAAACCATGTGATGGCTTAGTCGGCCGGAATTGGTGGAGGGGTTGGAGGTAGGAAGGATCGCTTGTCCGAGGCATTTTTGTTGTTGGAGCTTTTGCTCCTCTGATGGGAATGCTGGATTGATGTTGCCTGACCGCGCATCACCGGATGATATCTCGAGAAGCTGGTCTTAATGATACGACCTCGAAGTGCACCGGCGTGCCTTCAAAGAGGATTGTATCGAACACGTCGATGTCATCAGGAGATAATCTGGTTGTAAAAGGTAACCGGATTGCCGTTCCTTTGGAACGGCTATGGATGAGCATAGACAATGAGAACGAAGAAGTGAATTAAGGGCATTTGGTGGATGCCTTGGCATGCACAGGCGAAGAAGGACGTGATACGCTGCGAAAAGCCGTGGGGAGCTGCGAATAAGCTTTGATCCATGGATCTCCGAATGGGGCAACCCACCTTAAATGCTTGGAAAATCCAGTCTGTTTTATGAACGGCCTGGGTTTCCAAGCATTGTGATAAGGTATCTTACTTTCGAATACATAGGGGTAAGAAGCGAACGCAGGGAACTGAAACATCTAAGTACCTGCAGGAAAGGACATCAACCGAGACTCCGTAAGTAGTGGCGAGCGAACGCGGACCAGGCCAGTGGCAATGATGAATAAAGCGGAACGATTTGGAAAAGTCGGCCATAGAGGGTGATAGCCCCTTACGCGTAGAACAGTCATTGTCCTTGAGTAGGGCGGGGCACGTGAAATCCTGTCTGAACATGGGGAGACCACTCTCCAAGCCTAAGTACTCGTGCATGACCGATAGCGAACAAGTACCGTGAGGGAAAGGTGAAAAGCACCCCGACGAGGGGAGTGAAATAGAACCTGAAACCGGATGCCTACAAACAGTCGGAGCCCGCAAGGGTGACGGCGTACCTTTTGTATAATGGGTCAACGACTTAGTGTAACTAGCAAGCTTAAGCCGGTAGGTGTAGGCGCAGCGAAAGCGAGTCTGAATAGGGCGATTGAGTTAGTTGCATTAGACCCGAAACCGAGTGATCTAGCCATGAGCAGGCTGAAGGTTGGGTAACACCAACTGGAGGGCCGAACCCGTATCTGTTGCAATAGATTGGGATGACTTGTGGCTAGGGGTGAAAGGCCAATCAAACTCGGAAATAGCTGGTTCTCCGCGAAATCTATTTAGGTAGAGCGTCGACCGAATACCCTCGGGGGTAGAGCACTGGATGGGCTATGGGGACTCACCGTCTTACTGATCCTAACCAAACTCCGAATACCGAGGAGTACTAGTCGGCAGACACACGGCGGGTGCTAACGTCCGTCGTGAAAAGGGCAACAACCCTGACCTCCAGCTAAGGTCCCCAAGTCATGGCTAAGTGGGAAAGGATGTGAGGATCCCAAAACAACCAGGATGTTGGCTTAGAAGCAGCCATCATTTAAAGAAAGCGTAACAGCTCACTGGTCTAAATAAGGGTCTTTGCGCCGAAAATGTAACGGGGCTAAAGCCATGCACCGAAGCTGAGGATGTGACAGTTGTAGTGACTGTTGCGTGGTAGCGGAGCGTTCCGTAAGTCTGTGAAGGCGGACCCGTGAGGGCTGCTGGAGATATCGGAAGTGCGAATGTTGACATGAGTAACGATAAAGGGAGTGAGAGACTCCCTCGCCGAAAGACCAAGGGTTCCTGCTTAAAGTTAATCTGAGCAGGGTTAGCCGGCCCCTAAGACGAGGCGGACACGCGTAGTCGATGGGAACCACGTTAATATTCGTGGGCCTGGTGGTAGTGACGGATCTCGTGTGTTGTACATTCTTACTGGATTGAATGTGCGGCGAAGAGGTTCCAGGAAATAGCTCCACCGTATAGACCGTACCCGAAACCGACACAGGTGGTCAGGTAGAGTATACCAAGGCGCTTGAGAGAACTATGTTGAAGGAACTCGGCAAATTGCACGCGTAACTTCGGAAGAAGCGTGACCCCATTTTACGCAAGTATGATGGGGTGGCACAGACCAGGGGGTAGCGACTGTTTATCAAAAACACAGGGCTCTGCGAAGTAGCAATACGACGTATAGGGTCTGACGCCTGCCCGGTGCTGGAAGGTTAAAGGGAGGGGTGCAAGCTCTGAACTGAAGCCCCAGTAAACGGCGGCCGTAACTATAACGGTCCTAAGGTAGCGAAATTCCTTGTCGGGTAAGTTCCGACCTGCACGAATGGCGTAACGACTTCCCCGCTGTCTCCAACATAGACTCAGTGAAATTGAATTCCCCGTGAAGATGCGGGGTTCCTGCGGTCAGACGGAAAGACCCCGTGCACCTTTACTATAGCTTTACACTGGCATTCGCCAAGGCATGTGTAGGATAGGTGGTAGGCTTTGAAGCAGGGACGCCAGTTCTTGTGGAGCCATCCTTGAAATACCACCCTTATCTTCGTGGATGTCTAACCGCGGTCCGTTATCCGGATCCGGGACAGTGTATGGTGGGTAGTTTGACTGGGGCGGTCGCCTCCGAAAGAGTAACGGAGGCGCGCGATGGTGGGCTCAGACCGGTCGGAAATCGGTCGTCGAGTGCAATGGCATAAGCCCGCCTGACTGCGAGACTGACAAGTCGAGCAGAGACGAAAGTCGGTCATAGTGATCCGGTGGTCCCGTGTGGAAGGGCCATCGCTCAACGGATAAAAGGTACGCCGGGGATAACAGGCTGATGACCCCCAAGAGTCCATATCGACGGGGTTGTTTGGCACCTCGATGTCGACTCATCGCATCCTGGGGCTGGAGCAGGTCCCAAGGGTATGGCTGTTCGCCATTTAAAGCGGTACGTGAGTTGGGTTCAGAACGTCGTGAGACAGTTCGGTCCCTATCTGCCGTGGGTGTAGGAATATTGACAGGATCTGTCCCTAGTACGAGAGGACCGGGATGGACGTATCTCTGGTGGATCTGTTGTCCTGCCAAGGGCATAGCAGAGTAGCTATATACGGAATGGATAACCGCTGAAGGCATCTAAGCGGGAAACCAACCTGAAAACGAGTGTTCCCTATCAGAGCCGTGGAAGACGACCACGTTGATAGGACGGGTGTGGAAGCATGGCAACATGTGAAGCTTACCGTTACTAATAGCTCGATCGACTTCTTCGTTCCCATTGTTCATGCTCATCAAAGATGAGCATCATCTGTTCTGTCCTGACGCGCATAGCGCTCCGGACGGGCCGCGCCACAGGGCGCGACGACCTCTGGTCTGTATGGCAAACATACGGGAAGGGTCGCAGAAAGACGTGTTAAATTAAATGAAGCGCAAGCTTCCCAGCTTCTCGAAACAACACTCATGTGAAAACATGAACTGTGTTGCGTTTTGCCGACCTGGTGGTTATCGCGGGGCGGCTGCACCCGTTCCCATTCCGAACACGGCCGTGAAACGCCCCAGCGCCAATGGTACTCCGTCTCAAGACGCGGGAGAGTAGGTCGCTGCCAGGTCTGCAAAACGCAACAAATATCTTCTCAAGCAAACTCTTCGGCCCAGCCGATACAAAGGGCCGCTCAAAGCGGCCTTTTTGCATTGCGGAACATGAAAACATAAGGAAAACGCAACGTGCGTCCCTTAAAGGAGACAAATCGCCTTCGGCAATTTGATCCGGAACTATACATCACAGCGTCCCTGTGATGCAGTCGCGATAAATCCAATACGGATTTACGCTGGTCGCGATAAATCCCATAGGGATTTACGCTGGTCGCGATAAATCCCATAGGGATTTACGCTGGTAACGCGGGGTGGAGCAGCCCGGTAGCTCGTCAGGCTCATAACCTGAAGGCCGCAGGTTCAAATCCTGCCCCCGCAACCATCTTCTCAAAAACCCCGTAGCTTAGGCTGCGGGGTTTTCCTTTTGCGAAATACCTTAAATAATCTCCAAATCTATATAAGTTCGCATCGTCCACAATTGGCGCTCTTTTTTATGGGACTGATTCAGCCTTTCTGCGTTGCGATAGCCCCTGATTTGGCCATGATGCGCAAACACCGTCCAGCTCATAAGAAAGCCAACGTGATCACCGACCCCTTGCAGATTCTCAAGACCGTCTATGGCTACGATACGTTTCGTGGACAGCAGGCCGAAATCATCCGGCATGTGATGGCAGGCAACAATGCTTTTGTGTTGATGCCAACAGGGGGCGGGAAGTCGCTTTGTTACCAGATTCCGGCGCTCGCCCGTAAGGGAATGGGGCTGGTTGTTTCGCCCCTGATCGCGCTGATGGTTGATCAGGTCGCCGCCTTGCGTCAGGCAGGTGTGCGGGCAGAAGCTCTCAACTCCGATCTTTCCCCAGAAGAGCGGCGGGTACTCTGGCAGGATATGCGGGCTGGCAAGGTCGATATTCTCTATGCCGCGCCGGAGACCCTTCTCAAGCCGGATGTTCTGGATGCGCTTCAACCTATCAGCCTGTCGCTAATCGCCATCGACGAAGCTCATTGCCTGTCGCAGTGGGGGCACGATTTCCGTCCCCCTTACCGCCAGCTAGACACGTTGATCGAGCGCTTTCCGGATACGCCACGCATGGCGCTGACGGCGACTGCGGACGAGCCAACCCGCGCCGAAATTCTGGGTCATCTCGGGATCAACGGAAGCGACGCCTTCATAGCCGGATTCGATCGGCCAAATATCCGCTATGCGATCATGGAAAAGGATAATCCACGTACGCAGCTGAAGCGCTTCCTGACGGGTCGCGAGGACGAAAGCGGCATCGTCTATTGCCTTTCCAAACGCAAGGTCGATGAGACGGCAGCCTGGCTGCGCGAGGAGGGGCGCGATGCGCTGCCCTATCACGCCGGCATGGACAAGGCCGCCCGCGAGGCGAACCAGACCCACTTCCAGCATGGTGAAGCGGTCATCATGGTTGCAACCGTGGCTTTCGGCATGGGCATCGACAAACCGGATGTGCGCTTCGTCGTGCATATCGATCTGCCCAGCAGCATCGAAGCCTATTATCAGGAAACCGGCCGTGCCGGCCGTGATGGTCTGCCGTCCGACGTGCTTATGCTTTACGGTTATGAAGACATCGCATTGCGCAACCGCTTTATCGAAGAGTCGGATGCGGGCGACCAGCGCAAGAACATGGAGCGCCGGAAGCTCGATGCGTTGCTTGGCCTCGCGGAAACAGCCGGTTGCCGTCGGCGGGTGCTTTTGTCTTATTTCGGCGACTATTGCGAGCCCTGCGGCAATTGCGACACCTGTGCGGAGCCGCCGGACCTGTTTGATGGTGCCATTGCCGCGCAGAAGTTGCTGTCCTGCATTTACCGCACGGGAGAACGTTTTGGCCAGGCCTATGTCATCCGCGTATTGCTGGGCATGGAAGATGAACGGATATCGAGCTTTGGTCACGATCGGATCACGACCTACGGCATCGGCAAAGAGCACGACAATCGCACCTGGCGGGCCATCCTGCGCCAGATGGTTGCGCTGCGCCTGATCGAGGTTGATCTGGCCGGTCACGGGGGATTGTCCATTTCCGAAGAAGGGAGGCGATTCCTGCGCGAAAAGCCGTCCCTGATGTTGAGGATACCGACCGCTCCCCGTTCGGCGCGACAACAGACGAATCGCAAGCCCACCGCCATTGTTTTACCGGATGCCGATCGCAGTCTCTTTGAGGCGCTGCGTGCGAAGCGCATGGAAATTGCCCGCGCGCAGAACGTTCCGCCCTATGTGATTTTTCACGACAAGACACTCATTGAGCTTGCGGCAGCAAGACCGGCGTCTGTGGGAGAAATGGCGCAGATACCCGGAGTGGGAGACTCAAAGCTGGAACGATACGGCCCTGCTTTTCTGGCAGCGATCATGGAACATGCCGCCAGCGAGTGACCATTTGAATCCGGCAAAGAGTCCCGCCAGGAAATTTTGGCAGGGCCTGAAACCTCAGCCTGTCGTGTCCTTGAACAGAACATTCTGGTCGATGAGATAACGGGAAAACAGGGGCAGGCTCGCTCCCCCGATAGCCCGGGCCTGGCTGCCGACCGCTCCCTCGATGATCTCCGGCAGCGTAACACCCTGAAGATCGTGATGTTTGAGGGCAAGACGGGTGGCGGAGACTATTCTTGCTCTGACCCAATCCGGAAAACCGCCATCGATGATGACGCTGGAAAAATCGATGATGGAGGCTGCAGCGATGACGGCCTGCGCAAGGGCCGCGGCCGTTTTTCCGATCCAGCTTTCCAGCGGCTCGCCGAAATCGATCCATTCATCCGGCGAGAACCACAGGGGACGGGGATCGATACCCCGTTCGCGCAACATGTTTTCCAGAACGAAGATTGAGGCGATTTTCAGAAGCTGGACCGTGTTGCCGTCCTGCCCCTGAACCGGAAGGGGGCCGATTGCACCGGCGGTGCCCGTCTTTCCGGAAAACAGTGCGGAATTTAAAACGACACCGCCACCGATGAAGGATCCGATGAAGATATAGAGAAAATCGGGGTAGTTCTGGCCTGCACCAAAAACCAGTTCTGCACCGCAGGCACTGGTCGCATCGTTCTGCAGGAAAACCGGATAGCTGACGCCATCCGCAATTTCGGAACGGATATCGACGTCGCGCCAGCGCTCCATCTCATTCTGCGGGGCGCCCACCTCCTGCGCCCAGTTCCACAATTCGAACGGCGCGGCAATGCCGACACCGGCAATTTTTTGCCGTTCGACCGGAGAGAGCTTGGACTCGAGTTCCGTGATACCCTCGATGACGAATGGCAAAATCCATTCCGGCATAGGATAAGGGTAAGTTCTGCGGAGCTTCAGCTTGATCCGGCCGACGAAATCCATCAGCACCAGATCGACGCTGCGACGGCCGATTTTCACGCCAAACGAGAAGACGGCATCGGGATTGAGGCGCATCGGCGTCGAAGGCTGCCCGACTTTGCCGCGCAGTCTTTCGCCACGGATAAGAAGACCGTCACTTTCGAGCGAGCGCATGATGACCGAGACAGTCTGCGCCGAGAGACCGCAAAGCCTGGATATTTCGGCTTTCGACAAGCCGCCGTGGCGGCGCACCAGCGACAGCACAAGCCGCTCGTTATAGGCACGCACCCCGATCTGGTTGGCGCCGCCGCTCATATCCATGTTGGTGGACGGCGCGGGCGGCGCCGTCTCGACAGATTGTCTCATAGTTTCATCCTCCCGCCCGCCATATCCGCCGCGACCGATACATGCAGGCTTTATGGCAATCTTGCTATCGCAACGTTAAACGACGCGGCGATATTCCTCCCTGCCGCTTGTTAGAATGCCATACGGAATTAATAATTCAATCGGATTTATTTATTGACAGCCGTTTCCTTTGGTGGTTCCATCTGTGTCAACGGTCGCTGTTCTCGGAGGAGACGAGATCGTCGGGTAACCGTCACGGTACTCAAACATTCAATGGGAGGATTACAATGAAGACGACTGTTTCCGCTCTTCTGGGCGCGCTTGCGCTCGGCGTTTCTTTCGCGTCCGTCGCGTCCGCCGCCGATACTTCGGTTTGCCTGATTACCAAAACCGACACCAATCCCTTTTTCGTCAAGATGAAGGAAGGCGCAACCGCCAAGGCTAAAGAACTTGGCGTGACGCTGAAGTCCTATGCCGGCAAGATCGATGGCGATTCCGAAAGCCAGGTTGCCGCGATCGAGACATGCATTGCCGATGGCTCCAAGGGTATCCTGATTACCGCATCGGACACCAAGGGCATCGTTCCGGCCGTGCAGAAGGCGCGCGATGCCGGTCTTCTGGTCATCGCCCTCGATACACCTCTCGAACCCGTTGATGCCGCTGACTCCACTTTCGCTACCGACAATCTTCTGGCCGGCGAGCTGATCGGCAAATGGGCTGCTGGCACCCTCGGCGACAAGGCCAAGGACGCGAAAATCGCCTTCCTCAACCTCACGCCTTCCCAGCCAACCGTTGATGTTTTGCGCAACCAAGGCTTCATGAAGGGCTTCGGCATCGACGTGAAGGACATCAATAAGATTGGTGATGAAGACGACAAGCGTATCGTTGGTCATGATGTTACCAACGGTAACGAAGAAGGCGGCCGCTCTGCGATGGAAAATCTGCTGCAGAAGGATCCGACCATCAACGTCGTTCACACCATCAACGAACCTGCAGCTGCCGGTGCTTACGAAGCGCTGAAAGCCGTCGGCCGCGAAAAGGATGTTCTGATCGTTTCCGTCGATGGCGGTTGCCCTGGTGTCAAGAACGTTGCGGAAGGCGTGATCGGCGCAACGTCTCAGCAATACCCGCTGCTGATGGCGGCACTCGGCGTGGAAGCCGTCAAGAAGTTTGCCGATACCGGTGAAAAGCCGAAGCCGACCGCAGGCAAGAACTTCTTCGACACCGGCGTAACGCTGGTAACCGACAAGCCGGTCAAGGGTCTCGATTCGATCGACACCAAGGAAGGCCTGAAGAAGTGCTGGGGCTGATACTTCACCGTTGAAATCGGCGGGGGGCAATTTGCCCCCGCCCTTGAACCGGAATGGTTAAAAGAACGATCTGGGTGATCGGACAGGAACAAACGAGCGCGCCCGGCGTCCGTGGACGCAACTGAGGCACGCTTCTCAACAGTTTGAATCTACGCATTGTCCCCTCTGGAAAATAATCCCGGGTTCGGGGCTGATGCGATGGAGCGATCGGGAGGAAAATCCATGAGCGATCAGCCAGTGCGGGCTCAACCGCATAATGAATTTGAAAAAGTGCTGTCGGGAAGTTCGACCCAGGTCGCTGCTTTCGATACGCACAACAAGAGTTTGCTTGAAAAATTCCAGCACTTTCTGCATTCCAGCCCGGCGGCCGTACCGCTGATCGTTCTGGTGTTGTCGCTGGCTGTCTTCGGCATTACCTTGGGCGGCAAGTTTTTCTCGGCCTTTTCGCTGACCCTTATCCTTCAGCAGGTGGCAATCGTCGGCATCGTCGGCGCGGCACAGTCGCTGGTCATTCTGACTGCGGGTATCGATCTTTCGGTCGGTGCGATCATGGTCCTGTCCTCCGTCGTCATGGGACAGTTTACGTTCCGCTATGGTTTGCCTGCCGAACTCTCGATTATCTGCGGTCTCGCAGTTGGCGCATTTTGTGGCTTTATCAACGGCGTGCTGGTTTCGCGCATGCGGCTTCCGCCCTTCATCGTTACACTGGGCATGTGGCAGATCGTGTTGGCCACCAATTTCCTCTATTCGGCCAACGAAACGATCCGCTCACAGGATATCGTCCAACAGGCGCCCATTCTCCAGTTTTTCGGCAACAATATCCGCATCGGCAGCGCCGTCTTCACCTATGGCGTCATTGCGATGGTTCTGCTGGTTGCCCTGCTCTGGTATGTGCTGAACCGCACCGCCTGGGGTCGACATCTCTATGCAGTGGGTGATGATCCTGACGCAGCCGAACTGGCCGGCGTTAACGTCAAGCGCATGCTGACGACCGTCTACACACTTTCCGGGCTTATCTGTGCCTTCGCGGGCTGGGCTCTCATCGGCCGCATCGGCTCGGTATCGCCGACCGCCGGTCAGTTCGCCAATATCGAATCCATCACCGCAGTGGTCATCGGCGGCATATCGCTGTTTGGCGGACGCGGCTCGATCATGGGCATGATCTTCGGCGCGCTGATCGTCGGTGTCTTCTCTCTCGGCCTGCGACTTATCGGAACAGACCCACAATGGACCTATCTGTTGATCGGCGTCCTTATCATCTTGGCTGTCGCAATCGACCAGTGGATCAGAAAGGTAGCAGGCTGATGGCAAAAGAACCTATCCTCACAGCACGCAATCTCGTTAAACGCTACGGTCGTGTGACTGCGCTCGACAATGCCGATTTTGACCTTTATCCGGGCGAAATCCTCGCTGTCATCGGTGATAACGGTGCTGGAAAATCCTCTCTCATCAAGGCGATTTCCGGTGCGGTGACACCCGATGAAGGGGAGATCAGGCTGGAAGGCAAGCCGGTACAGTTCCGCTCGCCGATCGAGGCGCGCAAGGCTGGTATCGAAACCGTTTATCAGAACCTTGCGCTGTCTCCCGCATTGTCCATAGCCGACAATATGTTTCTCGGCCGTGAAATCCGCAAACCCGGTATTCAGGGAAGCCTGTTCAGGGCACTGGACCGTCCGGCGATGGAAAAGTTTGCCCGTGAGAAACTCTCTGAACTCGGCCTGATGACGATCCAGAACATCAATCAGGCGGTGGAAACCCTCTCCGGCGGCCAGCGCCAGGGTGTTGCGGTGGCGCGTGCAGCCGCCTTCGGCTCCAAGGTCGTCATCCTTGACGAACCGACGGCGGCGCTCGGCGTCAAGGAAAGCCGCCGCGTTCTCGAGCTTATTCTGGATGTGCGCGCGCGAGGGCTACCGATCGTTCTCATCTCGCACAACATGCCGCATGTTTTCGAGGTTGCTGACCGGATTCATATTCATCGGCTGGGCAAGCGTTTGTGCGTCATCAATCCGAAGGACTATACCATGTCCGACGCCGTCGCCTTCATGACGGGCGCCAAGGAAGCGCCAAAGGAAACGCTGGCCGCATGACGCTGAAGCTTGAAACGATCGTCGAAGACGTTCTTCGGCGGGCAGAGGGTAAATCTCGTTTTATCATTGCCATTGCCGGTCCCCCTGGGGCCGGCAAATCCACGCTGGCGGATGCCCTGTGCGGTGCCCTCTTGGCGCGCGGCGAGGCTGCGGCTGTCCTGCCCATGGACGGCTTCCATATGGATAACGGTATTCTCGAAGAACGGGGGCTCTTGCCGCGAAAAGGCGCACCGGAGACCTTCGACGTGCGCGGCTTTCTTGATATCGTCTCCGCAGTTCGTCAGGGCGGGCAGGAAGTTCTTGTCCCGGTTTTTGACCGCTCCCGCGAAATAGCCATTGCCTCCGCTCGCGCCATCGCGCCAGAAACACGCTTCATCCTTGCCGAAGGCAACTATCTGCTGTTGAACGAGGCGCCGTGGACGAAGCTTTCCGGCAGCTTCGATCTTGCCGTCTTCGTAGGCCCATCCGTTGCGGTGCTCGAGGAACGCCTGCGGGATAGATGGCAGGGCTATGGTCTCGATACGACCGAGATTCACGCCAAACTGTTCGAAAATGATCTTCCCAACGGAAAGCGGGTGATTGAGAACTCCCGCCCCGCCGATATTCGCATCGATATCTGGGAATAACCTGCCGCTTCCGTCCGTAGGCGGCATCGAGCATTCACCGTTAAGCCTTTGTTGACCATGTGTTGAATCTTTTTGATCCACAGGGTGGGGCTTTCGCATGTCTAATTATTGACGAAAAAAATTCCTCATATACTATATGTGGTGTTCAAGGTTCTTTCGATTCGCAAGCGTCGGGAGCTAAGACGGGAATTCGGTGCGCGACACCATTATGGTGAAGCAATGCCGAAACTGCCCCCGCAACTGTAAGCGGTGAGCATCGTTCCGATTTGAGCCACTGGCGCTAAAAGCTCCGGGAAGGTGGGAATGGATGTTTTGACCCGCAAGTCAGGAGACCTGCCTTGAGCGAAAACGTCCACGGGCGGGGTGTCCGGAAGGAAGGTGTATGACGCAAATGAATTGCGTGCGCCCTTTTCTGCCCCCTCCAGAACAAGCTTCGGGGTGAAGTCATGCCAGTGCATTTTTATGAGTTTCTACGCTCGTCGGCGTAGACAGAGATCTTACGCGGCCTCACCCGCGCGCCTTGCCAGAATGACAGAACCATCGCCACCCGCTTGTGATTGCAGGCGGGCAATGTTGAGCCGTGCGTAAAAGCGGCTTCGAAAGAGGAAACAATGACCGTCACCGTTTACAGCAAACCCGCCTGCGTCCAGTGCACTGCCACCTATCGTGCGCTTGACCGCATCGGTGTCAGCTACGAGATCGTCGATATCTCCGAAGATGCGGATGCCCTCGATCGCGTTCGCGGCCTTGGTTACATGCAGGTTCCCGTGGTCGTTGCCGGCGAACGCCATTGGGCGGGTTTCCGTCCGGACATGATTGGCTCGATCAGCTGAGGAGGCGATGCGATGGGGCTGATCGTCTATTATTCCAGCCGGTCTGAGAACACTCATCGCTTCCTTCAAAAACTGGGGCGACGATTGCTTCGCCTGCCGCTCGGCGCCGAGGAAGACGTTCCTCACGTGTCGGAGCCCTATGTTCTCGTCACCCCCACCTATGGGGGCGGCGGCATGAAAGGAGCGGTACCGAAACCGGTTATCCGGTTTTTGAACGAGCCCTCAAACCGAAATCTCATTCGCGGCGTCATCGCGGCGGGAAATACGAATTTTGGCGCAGCTTTCGCATCCGCCGGAGATATCGTGTCGCGTAAATGCGCGGTGCCGTTTCTCTACCGCTTCGAGCTTCTTGGCACGGAGGAAGATGTCGCCAACGTCAATCATGGATTGGAACGATTTTGGACACGCTGACCTCGAGCGCGTTGCGCAACACGGATGCCAAACAACAAGTAACCGCTGCGCAGAAACACCTGGACGCGGGACTGGACTATCACGCGCTGAACGCGATGCTGAACCTCTACGATGAAAACGGGAAGATCCAGCTCGACAAGGACCGCCTTGCGGCACGGCAATATTTCCTTCAGCACGTCAACCAGAACACGGTGTTTTTCCATAATCTCAGGGAAAAGCTCGATTATCTCGTGACCGAGGGATATTACGAACAGGAGGTGCTGGACCAGTATTCCTTCAATTTCGTCCGTGACCTCTACGACGAGGCCTATGCCAGAAAGTTCCGTTTTCCGACATTTCTCGGCGCCTTCAAATATTATACGTCCTATACGCTGAAGACCTTCGACGGAAAGCGTTACCTGGAGCGTTATGAGGACCGCGTCTGTATGGTGGCGCTGGCTCTGGCGCGTGGCGACGAGCAACTTGCCCGCGATCTGATGGATGAAATCATTTCCGGCCGCTTCCAGCCGGCAACCCCGACCTTTCTCAACGCCGGCAAGAAAAGCCGCGGTGAGCTGGTTTCGTGTTTTCTGCTGCGTGTGGAAGACAATATGGAAAGCATCGGCCGGTCCATCAATTCAGCATTGCAGCTTTCCAAGCGTGGCGGTGGCGTAGCACTGTCCCTGACCAATATTCGCGAAGCCGGCGCGCCGATCAAACAGATCGAAAACCAGTCCTCCGGCGTGATTCCTGTCATGAAGCTGCTGGAAGATTCGTTCTCCTACGCCAACCAGCTTGGCGCGCGCCAGGGCGCTGGCGCGGTCTATCTGCATGCCCATCACCCCGACATCATGCGTTTCCTCGATACCAAGCGCGAAAACGCCGACGAAAAAATCCGGATCAAAACCCTTTCGCTCGGCGTGGTGATCCCTGATATCACCTTCGAACTCGCGAGAAACAACGAGGATATGTACCTGTTCTCGCCGTATGATGTTGAGCGGGTTTATGGCGTGCCGTTTACCGAGATTTCCGTCAGCGAAAAATATCAGGAAATGGTCGCCGACAGCCGCATCCGCAAGAAGAAGATCAAGGCACGCGAGTTCTTCCAAGTCATCGCAGAAATCCAGTTCGAAAGCGGTTACCCCTATATCATGTTCGAGGATACGGTTAACCGCGCCAATCCGATCGCCGGCCGTATCAGCATGAGCAATCTCTGCTCGGAAATTCTACAGGTCAGCGAGGCGAGCGAATTCAACGACGATCTCTCTTACAGCCATATGGGCAAGGATATTTCCTGCAATCTCGGCTCGCTCAACATTGCTTCAGCAATGGATTCGGCTGATTTCGGCAAGACGATCGAAACCTCCATCCGGGCGCTGACGGCCGTTTCTGACATGAGCCACATCTCGTCTGTCCCTTCCGTGGAAAAGGGCAATGATGCGAGCCACGCCATCGGGCTTGGTCAGATGAACCTGCATGGCTATCTGGCGCGCGAGCGCATCTTCTACGGCTCCGAAGAGGGCATCGATTTCACCAATATCTATTTCTACACGGTGACCTATCACGCCATCCGCGCCAGCAATCGCCTTGCCACGGAAAGGGGCCAGAGCTTCAAGGGCTTTGAAAACTCCAAATATGCCTCGGGCGACTACTTCGATAAATATACCGACCGGGAATGGCTGCCCGCGACGGAAAAGGTCCGCGACCTTTTTGAGAAAGCCGGAATTTCCATTCCGACACAGGAGGACTGGAAAGCGTTGAAGCAGGCCGTCATGGAGACCGGCCTCTATAACCAGAACCTTCAGGCCGTGCCGCCCACAGGCTCGATCTCCTATATCAATCACTCGACCTCCTCGATCCATCCCATCGTCTCGAAGATTGAAATTCGCAAGGAAGGCAAGATCGGCCGTGTTTATTATCCGGCTTCCTACCTTTCGAACGACAATCTCGAATATTATCAGGATGCCTACGAAATCGGTCCGGAAAAGATCATAGATACCTATGCGGCGGCCACCCAGCATGTCGATCAGGGCCTGTCGCTGACACTGTTCTTCCGCGATACGGCAACGACGCGCGATATCAACCGGGCGCAGATCTACGCCTGGAAAAAAGGCATCAAGACCATCTACTACATCCGTTTGCGCCAGATGGCGCTGGAAGGCACGCAGGTTCAGGGCTGCGTATCCTGCACGCTCTGAATTGAGGGACAAGACAATGAACATTGCCGTAAAACCCGCGTCCCGTATTCGCGCGGTCAACTGGAACCGCATCGAGGATGACAAGGATCTCGAAGTCTGGAATCGCCTGACATCGAATTTCTGGCTACCGGAAAAGGTGCCGCTCTCCAACGATATCCCGTCCTGGGGAACGCTGAAGCCGGAAGAGCAGACCCTGACGATCCGCGTCTTCACCGGGCTGACATTGCTGGACACGATCCAGAACGGCGTCGGTTCCGTGCGCCTGATGGCGGATTCGGCGACGCCGCACGAGGAGGCGGTGCTTTCCAACATCTCCTTCATGGAGGCGGTCCACGCCCGCTCCTATTCCTCGATCTTCTCGACGCTCTGCTCCACGCCTGACGTCGATGACGCCTATCGCTGGTCGGAGGAGAACGAATTCCTGCAACGCAAATCCGCGCTCATCATGCGCGAATATGATAGCGGAAATCCGTTGAAAATGAAGGTCGCCAGCGTGTTTCTGGAGAGCTTCCTGTTCTATTCCGGCTTCTACCTGCCAATGTTCTGGTCAAGTCGCGCCAAGCTTACCAACACGGCCGATTTGATCCGTCTCAT
Organism: Agrobacterium sp. S7/73; assembly: GCF_019355535.1. Lineage (NCBI taxonomy): Bacteria > Pseudomonadati > Pseudomonadota > Alphaproteobacteria > Hyphomicrobiales > Rhizobiaceae > Agrobacterium > Agrobacterium sp. S7/73. The sequence continues at coordinate 2,969,805 of NZ_CP072136.1, read as the reverse complement.
CATTCGCGATGAGGCCGTGCATGGCTATTACATCGGCTACAAGTTCCAGCGCGCGCTCGAACGTCTGGGCGAAGCGGAAAAACAGGAGATCAAGGATTTCGCCTTCGATCTTTTGCTCGAGCTTTACGACAACGAAGCCAAATATACCCAAGACCTCTATGACGGCGTTGGCCTGACGGAAGACGTCAAGCAGTTCCTGCACTACAACGCCAACAAGGCCTTGATGAATCTGGGTTACGAGGCGCTGTTTCCGCCCGAGGCTTGCCGGGTCAATCCTGCGATCCTCTCGGCGCTGTCTCCCAATGCCGACGAGAACCACGACTTCTTCTCCGGCTCCGGCTCTTCCTATGTCATCGGCAAGGCGGTCGCCACAGAAGACGAAGACTGGGATTTCTGAACCGGTTGTCGCCAAGAACCCGCAAAAGTTATTGCGGGTTCACGACCTGGCTCGCAAGCCGGAAGGGGCTGGATACTGTTGCCCCGATAGCATCGAACACAAAGGCACCCGCGCGACCTATGCCGTTTTCGCCGTTGCCGTTCCGGCTCGCCTCCAGTTGTGGCACCAGCGACGCGAGTGCCGCATAGCGGTCGTGGTTGAGCGGATCCGATGCCTTGAGCTTGGAGATGTCAACGAACTGAACGCCCTCTTTCAGGGCGGCTTCCTGCACTTGAGGATCGGTCACATCCAGCGCGCCGATGCGGGTGACATCGGCTCCCAGGATGGAGGAAGCCTTCAGGGCGCGGTCGTCCTTGGAGACGAGAATGGTGAGCGGCGGATTGAGCCTTCCCACCACCTCGATCTGCTTGCGGAAAACATCGGCGTCGATATCCGGCGCGGCCAGCACTACCTGTAGTTTGGAAAGCACATCGTTCCTGCCTTCGAAGCGCAATTGTCGCAGCGCTTCCATGACCAGCCAGCCGCCCATGCTGTGACCGAACACGACAATGCTTTTTTTCGGTGTTTGCCTGGTAAGGTCGGTCAGCACCGTGGCCAGCGCGTCTCGCGAATAGGTCGCTGATTCCTTGTCGGCCACGTAACCGGTGACGCTCGCCTGGGACGGCCAGGAAAAGACCAGCGGCACACCATCCATATTGGCATCGGCTGCCATTTGTGCCGCACGGAACAAGGCTTCCTGATAGCTGTAATTATAGCCATGCACAAAAAGCGCAATCTGCTTGCCGGAGCGGGTGACGTCGCCAAGATCGGAATTGAAACGCGTTTTCGTCAGCATATCGGCTTTGGTGACGACAAAATCCTTGCTCGGGTTCGGCTTACCTTTGGACCATTCGATATTTCCGCTTTTATGGCTGGGAGGAATGGAAATGTCGAAGCGCGCATAATTCAGCTCAGCCGCCCGCCCAGCGCTAAAGCCCTTTTTGGCCTCGTTGTTTTTCTCCCGCGTGCTCGCCACATAGGCTGTCACGATTTTCGTATCGGTGGTCTTGGTGTTTATGGCCTGCAACACATCCGCCCCCGGCCTGCCCGCGCAGGATGAAAGAAGGCTGAGAGCGAGGAGGAGCGAAAAAATCAGGCGCATGGATGGGGTTACCGATAATGAGGGACCACGCATAAATAACCGGCCGCTCAAAAAGTTGCTACTGGAGACTGGATTGCGGTGTGGTTGCATTATGTTCAATGCGGACGACGCATTCCCCACCTTGCTATCCAGCTATGTTCGTTTTAGGCCGTACAGATGACGAATAAGGTGTCGCTTTTACGGCTGAAACTCACGGACTTCCGCAACTATGCGGCGGCGTCGCTCGCGCTGGATGACCGCCACGTGGTGCTGACGGGTGACAACGGTTCCGGCAAGACCAATCTCCTGGAGGCCGTTTCGTTTTTGTCGCCCGGAAGGGGCCTGCGCCGCGCCACCCTGTCCGATGTCACGCGAGTGGGGGCGGAGGCCGCCGGTTTTTCGATTTTTGCGGATGTCGACGGCATGGACGGCGAGGTCGCCATCGGAACCGGGATCGAGGGTGACGGCGAGGTAGTGTCGCGCCGCCTGAGGCTGAACGGGACATCGGTGAAGTCTGTCGATGAATTGACGGATCATCTGCGGGTGCTGTGGCTGACGCCTGCCATGGATGGGCTTTTTACCGGTTCATCCTCGGATCGCCGGCGTTTTCTCGATCGGTTGGTGCTCTCGCTCGATCCCGCGCATGGGCGGCGGGCAAGCGACTTCGAAAAGGCCATGCGCGGCCGCAACCGTCTGCTTTCGGAAGGCCGTTTCGATCCGGTCTGGCTGGACGGTATTGAGAAGCAGATGGCGGAACTCGGCATTTCGATGGCGCTCGCGCGCTATGAAATGTTGGGTCTTTTGAAGAGCCTCATCGAAGGCCGTTCCGGCAATGCTGCCTTCCCCTCTGCAGCGCTGGCGCTCTCGGGTTTCATGGACGACACGCTCAACCGGCCGGCTGTCGATCTGGAAGACGAGTATAGGCTTACGCTGCGCGAAGGCCGGTATCGAGACGCGGCGGCAGGCCGCACGCTTGATGGACCGCACCGTGTCGATCTGTTCGTGCGCCATGCGGAAAAGAACATGGAGGCAGAGCGTTGCTCGACTGGAGAACAGAAGGCGCTGCTGGTGGGATTGGTGCTTGCGCATGCCCAGCTCACCGCCAACATGACCGGCCATGCGCCGGTTCTGCTGCTCGACGAAATTGCCGCGCATCTGGATGAGGGCAGGCGGGCGGCTCTGTTCGATCTCATTCACGCGCTCGGTGGTCAGAGTTTCATGACCGGAACGGATGCGGCAATGTTCTCCGCCCTTGGCGACAGGGCGCAATTCTTCAATGTCTCCCACGGGGGCATCACGGCATGACGGCGAAAAAATGGAGTGCGACATGGACCCGCTGAGCCCGGACGAAATCGAACGCTACAAGCGCCATATTCTCTTGCCGGAAATCGGCGGTGCCGGGCAGCAGCGTCTGAAGGCCGCGCGGGTGCTGGTAATCGGGGCTGGTGGCCTCGGCGCGCCTGTCCTTCATTATCTTGCTGCAGCCGGTGTTGGCACGCTTGGCCTGATCGATGACGACGTGGTCTCCCTTTCCAATCTCCAGCGGCAGGTGATCCACGATACCGGCACGATCGGTGAGCTGAAAACGGCAAGCGCCCGCGCAGCCATCGCCCGGCTCAACCCGCATGTGCGTACCCTTGTTTTTGAGGAGCGTTTTTCGCAGGTCTGGGCGCACACCCATCTGCCATCCTTCGATCTCCTTATCGACGGTTCTGATAATTTCGACACACGTTATGCCGCTGCCGATGCCGCAGAGGCTGCTAAAAGGCCGCTGGTAACGGGCGCTGTCGGCCGTTTCGATGGTTCGGTAACGGTGCTCAAACCCTATGAGGCGGGTGCCGATGGTAATCTGCTGCCGGGGTATCGCGATCTGTTTCCCGAGCCACCGCCGCAGGGGCTTATTCCGAATTGCGCGGAAACGGGCATCGTCGGCGCTTTGACCGGCGTGATCGGCACGATCATGGCCATGGAGGCCATCAAGGTGATCACCGCTGCCGGCGAGCCATTGGTCGGCCGCCTGCTTCTCTATGACGCCCTGTCGGCCCGCTTCGAAACCGTGCGTTACAAGCGCCGCCATGCTGGAAAAAAAACATGACCGAGATCACAAGGATTAGCGAAGAATTCGAGCGCTGGCAGGAGCTGCTTGCGCTTATCATGTCGTCCTTCGCCTATATGGACGGCGTCATCGACCCACCATCGTCCGCTCACCGTTTGACGCTCGAAAATCTCGCGGAGAAGGCGAGGGCGGAGACCGCTTTCGTGGCGCTGGATGGTGATGAGATTGTTGGCTGCCTGTTTTGCCGGCAGGAACCACCGGCCTACCTTTACGTCGGCAAGCTGTGCGTCTCCCTGAAAGCGCAGGGCAAAGGCATCGGCAAAATGCTTCTGGAACGGGCCGAAGCATTGGCCCGCGAATTGGCGTTACCGGCGCTGCGGCTGGAAACGCGCATCGAGCTTGTCGGCAATCACGCGAAATTCGCCGCCTGGGGTTTCATCAAGACCGCTGAAAACGCCCATCCGGGTTACGACCGCACGACTTCGATTGAAATGACGAAATTCCTCGGCTGAGACGGCCCAATTTTTGATCCGCTTAAAGGCCTGCTTCTCCGTCCCATGTCACGAGCAGACACGGCTTGTCTGAACCGGTTCAGTTCCGCCCCGGCAGCACCCGGTTCGGCGGTCGATGTCCGTCGAAAAGCGTGCGGATGTTGATGATGACCTTGTCACCCATCTCGATGCGTCCCTCGATCGTCGCCGAGCCCATATGCGGAAGCAGCACGACCTTGCCTTCTCTCGCGAGCTTGATGAGCTTGGGATTGATTGCGGGCTCGTTCTCGTAGACATCGAGACCGGCTCCGGCGATCTTTCCGTCGCGCAGGCACTGGATCATTGCCGCCTCATCGATGATATCGCCGCGCGCCGTGTTGACGATGTAGCTTGTCGGCTGCATCAGCGCGAGCCGTCGTGCCGAGATCAGGTGATAGGTCGCAGGTGTGGAGGGGCAATTGACGGAAACAATATCCACCCGCGCCAGCATCTGGTCGAGGCTGTCCCAATAGGTTGCCTCAAGCTCCGCTTCCGTCGCCGGGTTGACGCGTTTGCGGTTGTGATAGTGTATGGAGAGGCCGAAAGCCTTGGCGCGCCGCGCAACTGCCGTACCGATGCGGCCCATGCCGACAATGCCGATGCGTTTGCCGGAAATGCGCCGTCCCAGCATCCAGGTCGGCGACCAGCCCAGCCATTCGTCGGCGCCATTGGCAAGTACGCGCGTGCCTTCGATCAGGCGGCGCGGCACGGCCAGCACCAGCGCCATGGTGATATCGGCGCTGTCTTCGGTCAGCACGTTGGGCGTGTTGGTCACTGTGATGCCCTTTCGGGCGGCCGCGTCCACATCCACATGGTCTATGCCGTTGGAGAAGCTTGCGATCAGCTTCAGTTGCGGCCCTGCTTTCTCGATCATGGCAGCGGTGATGCGGTCAGTGACCGTCGGCACCAGAACGTCGACCCGCTGCATGGCGGCCACAAGCTCTTCCTCGCGGCGCTGCGTATCGTCGATATTCAGTTCGGCATCGAAGAGTTCCCGCATTCTGGTTTCGACGACGTCAGGCAATTTGCGGGTGATATAGACTGTCGGTCTCTTCTTGTGGGTCATCGTTTGCCGCTGCCTTGTTCAGAAGTCATTAACCAGAAAGAGCGATAATTTCTTTCAATCAGGGCGTTTCTACCAGACCCACCGGCGAAGACAAATAAAACTCGCCGAAGCTTGAGGCGTGTGGAAACGAGCCTCCTCGAATTTAATCCGGTTTGCAGAAGGCAGGAAACGGAAATGGGCATGCGCAGTGTGGTTTCTATGGTTTGCATTGCATTGTCTCTGGGCCTCTTTGGTGTGGCGAACGAGGCCATGGCGCAAGGCGCTGCCAAAGGCGCAAGCGGCCTGCCTTTGCCGCGTTTTGTCAGCCTGAAATCCAAGCGCGTCAACATGCGCATCGGACCCAGCACGGATTATGCCGTTTCCTGGATGTATATGAAATCGGGAATGCCGGTTGAAATCATTCAGGAATATGAGAACTGGCGGCGCATCCGCGATGCCGATGGCACGGAAGGCTGGGTTAACCAGGCGCTGCTCTCCGGCGAGCGCACGGCCGTCGCCGCGCCGTGGATGCGCGGCAAGGGCAAGGATGTCTACGTGAACATGCGCCGCGACGCACAGTCGGGCGCCTCCGTCATCGCCCGGCTGGAGCCGGGTGTCGTCTTCAGGATCGGTGAATGCAACGGCGACTGGTGCCGCGCCGAGGCCGGTCAGGCCTCAGGCTGGGTATCGCAGGGTGAAATCTGGGGTGCTTATCCCGGCGAGGCCTTTAAATAAGGCCGTTTTTCTCGCCCAGCGCCTTGAGCGATGACATCGGACGCGGCCCGACCTGCTGAATGACGGCAGCAGCAGCAAGGCAGCCGAGTTTGCCGCAGTCTTCCAGAGACCGATCCTGCGTGTAACCGAACAGGAAGCCGGCGGCGAAAAGATCGCCGGCACCCGTTGTGTCGACCACGTCATATACTGGATAGGCTTCTACCTTCACGCGTTCCGTGCCGCGCAGGATAACGGCACCTTCTTCGCTCATCGTTACCGCTGCGATCTTGCAATCGGCAGCGATTTTCGTCAGCGCCAGCTCGAAATCGTCGGTTTCATAGAGCGAGAGAGCTTCCTGCTTGTTGGCGAAAACGACGTCCACGGTGCCGGAACGCATCAGGTCGAGAAATTCTTCGCGGTATCGGCCTACGCAGAAACTGTCTGAAAGCGTCATGGAGACTTCACGGCCGTTCTCATGCGCAATGCGGGCGCAATCGCGAATGGCATCCTTGGCGCGCGGCGGATCCCACAGGTAACCTTCGAAATAGGTGACCTTCGTGTTCGCCACGACGTCTTCTTCTACATCTTCCGGACCGAGATCGACGCAGGCGCCGAGATAGGTGTTCATCGAGCGCTCACCGTCTTCCGTGACGAAGATCATCGAGCGGGCAGTCGGCGGAAACGTGCCTTCCGGCTTCGTTTCGAAATAGACGCCCTGCGCGCGGATATCGTGCTGGAAGATTTCGCCGAGCTGATCTTCGGCCACCTTGCCGAAATAAGCCGCCCTGCCACCGAAATTCGCCACGCCCGCCGCCGTGTTGCCCGCACTTCCGCCGGAGGCCTCGAGAGCGGGTCCCATCAGCGAATAAAGCAGTTCGGCCCGCTCCGCGTCGATGAGGTTCATCGCGCCCTTGGTGATGGCGTTATCATTGAGGAAGCGATCATCACAACGGGAAATGATGTCGACGATGGCATTGCCGACAGTCAGTACGTCGAATTTCGTCATAGGCCCTATCCGGTTTGCAGGGTGCACATTTTTGAACGGTCTTAAACAATTCTGGCGGCAAGAAAAGCCCAAAGGGAAAATATGCGGTTCTCCACCAGAGACAGAAACGCGTCATGTGCCTGTAATGTGGTTAAGCTATCACTCCGATCAGAGCAAACGGTGCGTGAATACGGACCAGAATGGAAGACATGAGGTCTTCTGGCTCACCCGTTATCTCCGTCACGGATGTACTGACGGCGTATAACGGATATGACAAAAGGCGGGGGAAACCCCGCTTTTTCTTTTGGTCCCCCTTTGCTGCGCCTCTTTCTAGAGTGCCGCAAGCGGGTTTTCATTGTAGACGGTACTCGAAAAACCGACCGCAGCGCCACTTGATCCAGTGAACGGTTTTGAGTGGCTTTCTGCAAAAATACCTGACGGAGCTACGTCGCATATTGAATGAAACATCCGGGTGCAGCGTTTTCGCGATTCCATTCCCTTGGAAAAGGCTCTAAAGCGGAGTATCTCCCGCAAAAGCCGCGAAAGCTCTCCCTCCATGTCTGCCGTTGCCGCGAACGTCGCTCCGATTTTCATTCTTATCCTGATCGGCTGGCTCACCGTCAAGGCCGGCTTGTTCAGAGCTGATGCCGGTGAGATTCTCAGCGATTTCGTGTTCAAGATCGCCGTGCCGACTTTGATCTTCCGCACTCTTGCGGAGGCGAATTTTCATGGCGCATCGCCCTTCCGGCTGTGGCTGACCTATTTCGCCGGCGTGGCCGTAACCTGGACGGTTGGGCATATCGTCACGCGGTACATCTTCAAGCAGGATAGTCGCATCGCCGTCATAGCCGGCATATCCTCGGCCTTCGCCAACAATATCTTCATCGGCCTGCCGCTCGTAGGGCGGTCCATCGGGGATGAGGGGCTGGTCGCCCTCTCCATTCTGCTGGCCATCCATCTGCCGGTCATGATGATTGCCGGTACCATCCTGATGGAGAACGCCACTCATAAGGCGGTGGGCGGCGAAAAGCGCAGCATGGCTTCTGTCTTCAGGCAGGTCGGCCGCAACCTCATCACAAATCCGCTGGTGATCGGACTTTTCATCGGGCTTTCGACCAATGTTTCAGGCGTGACGCTCACGCCCATCCTCAAGACCGTGGTTGATCAGATCGCGTCCATGGCGGGACCGGCAGCGCTCATCTCGCTCGGTATGGCGCTGACGAAATACACCATTCGCGGTAATCTGGGGATTGCCGTCACCATGACGGTTTTCAAACTGCTGCTTCTGCCCGCCTGCGTGTGGGCCATGGGCCATGCTCTCGGCCTCAGCCGGGAATGGACAGCTGCCCTCGTGCTCACCTCGTCGGTGCCGACAGGGGTGAATGCATGGCTGATCGCCAACCGCTTCGGCATCGGCCATAGCGTTGCGGCTTCCACAATCAGCATTTCCACGGCGACCGGTGTTCTTTCCGTGTCGCTATGGGCATGGCTGTTGAGCTGATGATGCTCGAATTGCTTACTTCTGGGCGCTCAGGATCTTGAAGCGCGCGTTGCGGCATACCTCGGCGCTGGTGCGGAATTCCGCCGCCAGAACCGGCTCATAGGGCATGCCGCGATTGGCGACCATCAGCAGCTTTCCACCGTTGCGAAGCGCGCCGGCAGCCGTCTTGATAAAGGCCTGACCGAGAGCGGGTTCTGCCGCCTGTCCTGCCGCGTGGAAAGGCGGGTTCATGATGATGAGGTCGTATTTTTCTTTCGGCGGCTCGTTTGCAAGGTCCTGCCAGAAGAAGCGCGCCGTCAGTCGCGGATTGTTTTCAAGAAGATTGGTCTTGGCGAATTCGAGCGCGTTCCAGTCCGCTTCGAAAAGATCGATACGCGCCGTGCGCGGCGATTTTTCCGCCAGCATGACCGAGAGATAACCCCAGCCTGCGCCGAAATCGGCGGCGTTGCCGTCGAAGTCGGTCGGCAGGCGCGACGCGAGCAGCTCCGAGCCATCGTCCACGCGGTCATGCGAGAACATGCCGGGCATGGCGGTGAAACGGCCAGCAACCGTAACGGAATGTTGCGCGAGTTTCGACACGGCAGATGCAACGTCTTCCGGCCGTTTGAACCAGAGGGCGACGCCGTGGTACTTCGGCGTCGATTCCGCCTCGATGCCAAGCTTTGCCAGCGTCTTGCGCAGCGTCAGAATGCCGTCTTCCTTCGATCCCGCCGCCACGATCAACCCACCCGCCTTAACGCGCGAGAGCGCTTCAGCGACGCGGTTTTCGTTCTCGCCGCGATGTTTGCCGCAAAGCAGCAACGCCGCATCGTAGTCCTCGCCGGAAATATCCGGGGTGACCTCTGCGTTCTGCGCCTGAAGAGCCCGGTAAAGCGGTCGAAAATTCTGAACCGAGACGATGTCAGCGTTAAAACCGTCTAGCCGCGGGCCGGCTTCCGCTCCCAGAAACAGAACGCGCTCGCCCTCTTTCGGCAAGTCGAGCATCTCTGCGGCAAAGGGATGGAAAAGGGTTTTAACAGCATCACGGCTCATTGGAGCGTCCTCAAGATGGAATAGAAAAAAGGCGCGGGCAAAACCCGCGCCTCGATAGGGTCTGGCGAGGCTGCCTTACTCGGCAGCGGCTTCGCCATCTTCCTTCTTCTTGTCTGCGGCAACTTCCTTGCCGGTTGCCTGGTCGACAACCTTCATGGACAGGCGAACCTTGCCACGCTCGTCGAAGCCCATAAGCTTGACCCAGACCTTGTCGCCTTCCTTGACGACGTCGGAGGTCTTGGCGACACGCTCGGAAGCGAGCTGCGAGATGTGAACGAGGCCGTCGCGGGCGCCGAAGAAGTTGACGAAAGCGCCGAAGTCAGCGGTCTTGACGACCGTACCTTCGTAGATCTGGCCGACTTCCGGTTCTGCAACGATCGAATGGATCCACTTGCGGGCCGCTTCGATTTCCTTGCCGGAAGCAGAAGCGATCTTGACGGTGCCGTCGTCTTCGATGTTGATCTTGGCGCCGGTCTTTTCGACGATTTCGCGGATGACCTTGCCGCCCGAACCGATGACTTCACGGATCTTGTCGACCGGAATGTTCATCACTTCGATGCGCGGTGCGAATTCGCCAAGCTGGCCGCGGCTCTCGGTGATGGCATTCGCCATTTCGCCGAGGATGTGCTTGCGGCCACCCTGTGCCTGCTCCAGAGCGATCTTCATGATCTCTTCGGTGATACCGGCGATCTTGATGTCCATCTGCAGCGAGGTGATGCCGTCGGCAGTACCTGCAACCTTGAAGTCCATGTCGCCGAGGTGATCTTCGTCACCCAGGATGTCGGAGAGAACCGCAAAGCGCTCGCCTTCGAGGATAAGGCCCATGGCGATACCGGCAACTGGCTTGGCCAGCGGTACGCCAGCGTCCATCAGTGCAAGCGAGGTGCCGCAAACCGTTGCCATCGACGAAGAGCCGTTGGACTCGGTGATTTCGGAAACGACGCGCAGCGTGTAGGGGAACTGTTCCGCAGTCGGCAGCATCGGACGGATAGCGCGCCATGCGAGCTTGCCGTGACCGATTTCGCGACGGCCCGGGGAACCCATACGGCCCGTTTCACCGACCGAGTAGGGCGGGAAGTTGTAATGCAGAAGGAAACGTTCCTTGTACATGCCGGTCAGGCTGTCGACATACTGTTCGTCTTCGCCGGTGCCGAGCGTCGCAACAACGATCGCCTGGGTTTCACCACGGGTGAACAGCGCCGAGCCGTGCGTACGCGGCAGGATGCCAACTTCCGAAACGATCGGACGAACGGTCGACAGGTCGCGGCCATCGATGCGGCTCTTGGTGTCGAGAACGTTCCAGCGAACGATCTTCGCCTGAAGGTGCTTGAAGACAGCGCCGATTTCTTCAGGGCTATACTTCGCTTCGCCTTCTTCCGGCAGGAAGTGAGCCTTGACCTTCGCCTTTACGGCGTCGACGGCAGCGTAACGGGCAGCCTTTTCGGTGATCTTGTAGGCGGTGCGCAGTTCGGTTTCGGCAAGGCCGAGCATTTCGTTTTCGAGCGCGGAGAAATCTTCCGGTTCGAATTCGCGCGGTTCCTTGGCGGCAACTTCAGCGAGCTTGATGATCGCGTCGATAACCGGCTGGAAGCCGCGATGGCCGAACATGACGGCGCCGAGCATGACGTCTTCGTTGAGTTCCTTGGCTTCCGACTCCACCATCAGGACGGCGTCCTGCGTGCCGGCAACAACCAGATCCAGAACCGATTCATCCATCTCATCAAGATGCGGGTTCAGAACATATTCGCCGTTGATGTAACCAACGCGCGCGCCGCCGACCGGGCCCATGAAAGGGATGCCAGACAGTGTGAGCGCAGCGGATGCGGCAACCATCGACAGAACGTCCGGGTCATTTTCGAGGTCGTGCTGAATGACCGTTACGACAACCTGCGTGTCGTTCTTGTAGCCTTCAGGAAACAGCGGGCGGATCGGGCGGTCGATCAGGCGCGAAACCAGCGTTTCCTTTTCCGACGGACGGCCTTCGCGCTTGAAATAGCCGCCGGGGATCTTGCCGGCTGCGTAGGTCTTTTCCTGGTAGTTCACGGTGAGCGGGAAGAAGTCCTGTCCCGGCTTCGGAGACTTTGCGGAAACCACCGTCGCAAGAACCATCGTCTCGCCGTAGGTTGCGATGACGGCGCCGTCAGCCTGACGGGCAACCTTGCCTGTCTCGAGCTTCAGCGGGCGGCCAGCCCATTCGATTTCCACGGAGTGTTTATTGAACATATCTTGTCCTTGTTTGTGTATGCCCGCCTTGCGAGGGGGCAACGAACGACGCAATCACGGGCAAGACAGCCGGAGGCTTTCAAGGTGCAAGCATCCGGCAATCCTGCCCCATGACAGGTCTGCGGTTGAAAAGGCTGCACCGGCCCATCCGGGGCTGCCTTATCGTCCGGGGCCACATCTATGGCGAACGCCCGGAAATTGAAGATGACCTTCAAAAGGCCAGATATAAAAACCGGCGGGTATCGTTGCGAAACCCGCCGGATAAGGTTTTAGCGGCGAATGCCGAGAGCACCGATCAGCTTGCTGTAACGGGCTTCGTCCTTCTTCTTCAGATAGTCGAGAAGCGAACGGCGGCTCGAAACCAGCGTCAGAAGGCCACGACGGGAGTGGTTGTCCTTCTTGTGGTCCTTGAAGTGACCGGTCAGGTTGTTGATCCGCTCGGTCAGAATAGCGACCTGAACTTCCGGAGAACCGGTGTCGCCTTCGTTCGTTGCATATTCCTTGATGAGGGCGGCTTTGCGCTCTGCAGTAATCGACATCGGACGATCCTTTCTATTTTAAGGAAAAATGGGACGCCTAGAGCCGGGATGTCGTCCAGCTCTGGCCATTCGGCAGCATAGGCAAAGCCCAAGCTGGCGCTGCCTATAAACTATTCCGGGTACAATTGAAAGAGGCGATTGACGGCGCCCCTCAAGGCTCGTCTCAACCGAAAACGCGCTTCGGCCGGAATTCGCCCTCGCCGATCTCGCCGATGGCAATGAGCTTGCCATGCGCAGTGGCATAGGCCTCCGGGTGATTGGCCGGCGCATCACGACCGCGCAGCAGGATCGGATTGCCCATCTTCAGCCGGTGTGCCTGATCATCATTGATGATGAGGTGGGGAAGGGATGAAAGCGCTTCCGCCGTGTCGATCAGAAAAGCATCGAGCGCTTCAAGCCGCTCGTCGCGGTCTTCGATGGCTTCGAGCGCCGTCAAGGTTTCGAGCGGTACCATCATGTCCTCGCCGAATGGCGCGACCATGGTACGGCGCAATTGCGAAATATGACCGAAACAGCCGAGATCCCGGCCCATGTCGCGCGCAAGCGCCCGCACATAGGTACCCTTGCCGCATTCCACTTCGAAATGCGCTGTGCTGGCGTCGGGGCAGGCGAGCAGCGTCAGGCGGTGAATTTCCACCTCGCGCGCGGGAATCTCCACCGTTTCGCCTTCACGCGCCAGATCATAGGCCCGCTCACCGGCAATCTTGATGGCGGAAAACTGCGGCGGCGTCTGCATGATCACGCCGGTATAATTGGGCAGAATATCGCGGATCGCCTGTTCGTCCGGGCGCTGGTCGGAGGAGTTGACAACCTCGCCTTCCAGATCGTCGGTTGCGCGTTCTTCACCCCATGTGACGGTAAACTCGTAGATTTTCCGGCCGTCCATAACGTAAGGAACGGTCTTGGTGGCGTCACCGAGTGCAATCGGCAACATGCCGGACGCCAAGGGGTCTAGCGTTCCGGCGTGACCTGCCTTCTGGGCGTTGAACAGCCATTTGATCTTGGAAACGGCTTCGGTTGAGCCGAAATCGAGCGGCTTGTCGAGAATGAGCCAGCCCGAAATCGGGCGGCCCTTGGGTTTGCGGTTCTGCTGTTTGCGTGGTTTGGACATGCTTCAGTTCTGTTCGTCGTCTTTTTCGTTCGAAGGTCCCAGATCGCGCTGCACCTCCGGTGACCGCAGGAGTGCGTCGATCTTCTGGTAGTTGTCGAAACTCGTATCGTCGCGGAAACGCAGTTCCGGCATGTACTTCATCTGCCGCAGCTGCGGGCCGAGGCGGCCGCGCATGAACTTGGCATGGCGGTTGAGCGCCGTGATGATGTCGGTATGATCCGCAACGCCAAGCGGCGTCACGTAAGCGGTCGCGATCTTGAGATCGGGAGACATGCGCACTTCCGAAATGGAAATGACGGTGCCTTCGATCAGATCGTCGCGGACTTCGCCGCGCTGGAGAATCTGGGTCAGTGCGGCGCGCACCTGTTCGCCAACACGCAGCATGCGTTGCGAAGGGGCCGATGATGTAGCTTTTGCCATGGGTAATGCCTCAAACGGAGCGAGCGCCGGTGAAGCCGGCGCCCGACAGAAAAGTCCTGTTTTGCGGCGAGACGCTTAGAGCGTTCTCGTGATGTGTTCGACGCGGAAGCACTCGATGGTGTCGCCGGCGCGAATGTCTTCGTAATTCTCGAAGGCCATACCGCACTCCTGACCAACAGGCACTTCGTTGACTTCGTCCTTGAAGCGCTTGAGGGTCTTGAGCTTGCCTTCGTGGATGACGACGTTGTCGCGCACCAGACGCACACCCGCACCACGTTCCACCTTGCCCTCGACGACGCGGCAACCCGCGACCTTACCGACCTTGGTGATGTTGAACACCTCGAGAATTTCGGCATTGCCGAGGAAGGTCTCGCGACGTTCCGGCGAAAGCAGACCCGACATCGCCGCCTTCACGTCATCCACCAGATCGTAGATGATGTTGTAGTAGCGGATTTCGATACCGGCGCGTTCGGACGCCGTACGTGCCTGTGCGTTGGCGCGAACGTTGAAGCCGATGATCGCGGCGTTCGATGCCTCGGCAAGCGAGATATCCGATTCCGTGATGGCACCAGCACCAGAGTGAACGACACGAGCGCGGACTTCGTCTGTGCCGAGCTTGTCGAGCGAAGCGATAATGGCTTCGACCGAACCTTGCACGTCCGCCTTGATGACCAGCGGGAATTCCTTCAATCCCGAAGTCTGCAACTGGCTCATCATCTGTTCCAGCGAGCCGCGCTGACCGGTCTGACGGGCAACAGCCTTGTCGCGTGCCAGACGCTGGCGGTATTCGGAGATCTCGCGAGCACGACCTTCGTTTTCGACAACCGCAAAACGGTCACCGGCCGAAGGCGTACCGGAAAGGCCGAGGATTTCGACCGGCATGGCCGGACCGGCTTCCTTGACGTGGTCGCCCTTGTCGTTGACGAGCGCGCGCACACGGCCCCACTGATCGCCGGCAACGATGATCTGGCCGGGCTTCAGTGTACCCTTCTGCACGAGAACGGTCGCGACGGCACCACGTCCACGGTCCAGCTCGGCTTCGATGACCGTGCCTTCCGCAGTGCGGCTTGGATCCGCCTTGAGATCGAGGATTTCCGCCTGAAGCAGGATCGCTTCGAGCAGCTTGTCGAGGTTGAGCTTGTTCTTGGCCGACACTTCGACATCAAGAACTTCACCACCCATCGATTCCACGAACACTTCGTGCTGCAGCAGCTGCTGGCGAACCTTTTCAGGGTTTGCCTCGTGCTTGTCGATCTTGTTGATCGCAACGACGATCGGAACACCGGCCGCCTTCGCATGGTTGATTGACTCGATCGTCTGCGGCATCACGCTGTCGTCGGCTGCAACAACCAGCACGGCGATGTCGGTTGCCTGCGCACCACGGGCACGCATTGCCGTAAAGGCGGCGTGGCCGGGGGTGTCGATGAAGGTGATCTTCTGACCGTTCTTTTCGACCTGATAGGCGCCGATATGCTGGGTGATGCCACCGGCTTCGCCAGCAACGACATTCGCCTGACGGATAGCGTCGAGCAGCGAGGTCTTGCCGTGGTCGACGTGGCCCATGATGGTCACGACCGGCGGACGGGAAACCATCTCGCCTTCATCGTCAGCCTTGTTGAAGAGGCCCTCTTCAACGTCAGATTCGGAAACGCGCTTGACCGTATGGCCGAATTCGACCGCGATCAGTTCCGCCAGATCGGCGTCGATCACGTCGCCCGGCTTCAGCATCTGGCCTTCCTTCATCAGGAACTTGATGACGTCAACGGCGCGCTCGGACATACGCTGCGACAGTTCCTGAATGGTGATGGTTTCCGGCAGGATGACTTCGCGCAGAACCTTTTCGCGGGTTTCCTGCATCTGGCTGCGACGGAATTTCTCCTGGCGGCGGCGCATGGATGCCATCGAGCGGCCACGCGGCGTACCATCTTCTTCCAGATTGGCGGCGGTCACGGTCAGCTTGCCACGACGGCGCTCTTCTTCGGTCTTCAGGCGGGCTGCAGGCTTGGCCGGAACCGGAGCCACGACCTTGCCACGAGCCGGAAGGCTGCTGCCACGACGGACTGCGCCGCGATCGTCCTCGTCGTCGCCACCGGTGCGGCGTCCACGGGGAGCGGCGGCATCGGGCGTGGCGGGAGCGGAACGGGGAGCAACAGGCTGGGGACGGGCGTCAGCGCGTGGCGCCGGCGCAGCGGCCGCAGCCGGCTTTTCGCCGGACAGATCGGATTTCGCTTCCGTAACAGGCTGGCTCGCAGCGATCTTTGCCGCAGCAGCCTCTTCGGCAGCGCGGTTTTCGGCTTCGATCTTTTCAGCGGCGATGCGTTGTTCTTCTTCCACCTTGCGGCGGGCTTCGTCTTCGGCGCGCTGCTTGGCTTCGATAACATCGCGAGCCTGCGCTTCTATCAGCGCACGGCGGCGGGCTTCCATCTCGCCTGCGGACAGGTCGTGCAGAACGTTGCCACGCGGACGGTCAGGCTGGCGCTGCTGCGGTGCGGACGAGCCGGGGCGCTGCTGCGAATGGGAAGAACCCGGACGCTGCTGTTGGTTGCTCGGCTGTTGAATGCGTTGCTGTGGGGCCTGCGGACGCGGTGCCGAAGGGGCAGGCGCTGCCGGCTTCGGCGCCGGAGCTGCCGCCACGACAGGCTGAACCGGCTTCTCGTCTTCGGGACGCAGGGGGCGGCGCTTGCGTGTTTCCACGACAACCGCGTTGGTGCGACCTCGACCCATGTCCTGCCGCACGGTGCCCTGATTCATCCCGCCCGGTTTCAGGGTAAGAGTCTTCTTGGCCGGCGCATTGAGTGTCTTGTCGTCGTTGTTGTCGGTCATTCCGTTCCCGTTCCTACGGACGAGAACCGGATGACATCCATCAGGTCTCGTCGTTCAATTGCTGCATCGGAACGCGGCGGCCGTTCATGTTTGGCAACCGCGTCATTGTACTGTCCGGGCAGCGTCGCGTTCCGCCTCAGGCTGACCGCCAAGGCGGTACTGCTTAAGCATCTTTGCGCGCTTCACTACACCCTCACCCGCCTGCCCCGCAAGCGCGCAAGCATGGATAAAAGCATTCTGGCCCATCAACTCGTCCATTTCGGCTTCGCTAAAGAGCCGGAAGGACGGAATTTCATTGCCGGCATCGCTGCCGAGCTCCCAGGCCTTGCGGGCCTGGTCCAGTTTTCGCACGCCGTCTGCTGCGGCATCAGTTGCGTGGAACACGGCAATCGCATTCCCCGAACGGACGGCGGCATCGACTTTCGTCGCGCCGCTGATGAACTGACCCGCCTTGCGCGCCATGTTCATCATTCCGGCAAGTTGCTGCGACATCAGCCGGTCGAGAAGAGCGAGAAGCTCCGGCCCGGCCTTGACGTCGCGTTTGAGTGCCCGTGCGAAGATCTTCTTCGCGATGGCTTTCTCTATCAGGGCGCGCTCCGGCTTTACCCAGCATCCGCGCCCCGGCAATTGGCGTTTCAGGTCCGGAACGACGTTGCCGTCCGGCCCTGCGACGAAGCGGATCAACTCGTCTGGAGATCCGCTCTGCCTTGTCACAATGCACATACGTCCATTGACGTTGCCTTCCAGCCGCCCGTCCTCATCGGTTTCGGGCAGCTCGTCCGGCTCATGCACCTGCGATGTCATTCCTGTTCGGCGGTATCCGCCTCCTCAGTAGCTTCCGCATCGACTTCCTCTTCGGAAGCCAGATCCTCAGCCGTGATCCAGCCTGCCAGAAGACGGGCCTGCACAACCATGTTCTCAGCTTCGACGCGCGATACGTCGAGCTTGGAGAAGATGCCTTCGAACTTCTTCGTCTCGCCGTCCTTGCGTTCGCTCCAGCCGACCAGATCGTCTGCGGCGCAACCGGCAAAGTCCTCGATGGTCTTGATACCGTCTTCACCAAGGGCAACCATCATCTGCGAGGTCAGGCCTTCGATCTGGCGCAGCTCGTCGGCAACGCCGAGTTCCTTGCGCTTGGCGTCCATTTCGGCTTCCAGGCGTTCCAGATATTCGCGGGCGCGGGTCTGGATTTCATCGGCGGTGTCATCGTCGAAGCCGTCGATCGAGGAAATTTCGCCAAGATCGACATAGGCAAGTTCTTCAACCTGCGCGAAGCCTTCGGAAGCCAGAACCTGACCAACCATCTCGTCAACGTCGAGGGCGTCCATGAAGAGTGCCGTGCGCTCGTTGAATTCCTTCTGGCGACGCTCGGATTCTTCCTGCTCGGTCATGATGTCGATATCCCAGCCGGTCAGCTGCGATGCCAGACGTACGTTCTGGCCGCGGCGGCCGATGGCGAGCGAAAGCTGCTCGTCGGGAACCACAACTTCGATGCGTTCGGATTCTTCATCCAGAACGACCTTGGCCACTTCAGCGGGCTGCAGAGCGTTGACGATGAAGGATGCCGGCTCCTGGCTCCACGGAATGATGTCGATCTTTTCGCCTTGCAATTCGCCGACAACGGCCTGAACGCGCGAACCGCGCATACCGACGCAGGCGCCGACCGGATCGATCGACGAGTCGTTCGAGATGACGGCGATCTTGGCGCGCGAACCGGGGTCACGGGCAACCGACTTGATCTGGATGATGCCGTCGTAGATTTCAGGAACTTCCATGGTGAACAGCTTCACCATGAACTGCGGATGTGTACGCGACAGGAAAATCTGCGGGCCACGCTGCTCGCGGCGAACGTCGTAGACGTAAGCGCGTACACGGTCGCCATAACGCATGTTTTCCCGCGGAATCATCTCGTCGCGACGGATGATGCCTTCGCCACGGCCCAGATCGACGATGACATTGCCGTACTCGACGCGCTTGACGGTGCCGTTGACGATTTCGCCGATGCGATCCTTGAACTCGTCATACTGACGGTCGCGTTCTGCTTCGCGCACCTTCTGAACGATGACCTGCTTGGCGGACTGTGCGGCGATACGGCCGAAATCCATCGGCGGCAGCGGATCGGCGATGAAATCGCCGAGCTTGGCGTCCGGGTTGCGGTCGCGGGCAAGTTCGAGCGGAATCTGGGTCGAATAGTCTTCGGCCGTCTCTACCACTTCCAGAAGACGCTGCAGGCGGATTTCGCCGGTCTTGGAGTTGATGTCGGCGCGAATGTTGGTTTCCGAACCATAGCGCGAGCGGGCGGCTTTCTGGATAGCGTCGGCCATTGCGGCAAGCACGATTTCGCGGTCGATGACCTTTTCGCGCGCCACAGCGTCGGCGATCTGCAGAAGCTCAAGCCGGTTAGCACTCACTGCCATTTTTTTGTCTCCGTAAGTCGCATAATTGCGGGGATCACCCGTTTTCCGGGCTTTTACGTTGGAATTAGTCTTCGTCTGCTTCGTTTTCGTCGTTCTGGTTTGCGGCGGCGGCCTTTGCCGCCTTGTCTGCCCGCAGCGCATCACGAATAAGGTCGTCCGTCAGAATGAGCTTCGCATCTGAAAGCGCGCTGAACGGAATGGTGACTGTCGGTTCGTCGCCATAGGCGATCTGGTCGCGTTCCAGCTTGAAGCCGTCCGCATCCACCTCGACGATCTTGCCGCGAAACCGCTTGCGGTTTTCGACCAGAATGGAGGTTTCGGCCTTCACCAGATGGCCCTGCCAACGGGTGAAATCCGACTTGCGAACCATCGGCCGGTCGATGCCGGGCGAGGAAACTTCGAGATGATACGCCTTATCGACCGGATCTTCCACATCAAGAACCGGTGAAATCGCCATTGACACGGCTTCGCAGCCCTCGACGGTCATGGTGCCGTCTTCCCGCTCGGCCATCACCTGCAGGGTCATGCCGTTCTGGTTGGAGAGCCGCACGCGCACCAGAAGATATCCCATGCCCGTCAAAACAGGCTCGATGATTTCGGCGATGCGCTGGTCGATTCCCGTTTCGGTTATCAGTCGCGGTTCATGTACGGTGTCTGCCATCTGGCCTTCCGGTCTTTAGATTTTCACCGGGCGCTCAGCCCGTGGTTTCCGGTTCGCCTAACGAAAAAGAGCGGAGCCTTGCGGCCCCACTCTTCATCAAGCGATCAAGAATTTCAAAGGTCATATAGACCCATCAGGGCAGGATTGCAAGGTTTTCGCGGGCAGGGCGCTTCAGTCACGGCTGCGGCCACATTTTCACCTTCACCGTGTCGGAAAGGGTGGCATGATTTCCGGCACTGTCTATAGTTGCCGTTTGACAAATCGCAGTTGCATCAAGTGGACTGATCGTGCCTGACCGTAAATCGCCACTCGCGCCTTTAAGGCATTTGACTTACAGACGAATCTGGATCGCGAGCCTTGCCTCGAATTTCGGCGGTCTGATCCAGGCGGTTGGCGCCGCGTGGATGATGACCTCGCTGTCGAGTTCCGAAAACATGATAGCGCTGGTACAGGCCTCCACCTCGCTGCCGATCATGATGTTTTCGCTGATTTCAGGCGCACTGGCCGATAGTTTCGACCGCCGCCGCATCATGATTTCCGCTCAGATCCTGATGCTGACGGCTTCCGTGCTGCTGACGGTTTTTGCCTGGTCCGGCTGGCTCACTCCGTGGTTGCTGCTCTTCTTCACCTTCATGATCGGCTGTGGCACGGCGCTCAACAATCCGTCTTGGCAGGCGTCCGTCGGCGAAATGGTGCCGCGTGAGGATCTGCCCGCCGCCGTGACACTGAACAGCGTGGGCTTCAACATCACCCGCAGCGTCGGTCCTGCGATCGGCGGCATCATCGTCGCTGCCGCTGGCGCTGCGGCTGCGTTTTTCGTGAACGCGCTCAGCTATTTCGCCCTCATCTACGCGCTGGTTCGCTGGCAGCCGCCCAAATATGCCTCAACCTTGCCGCGCGAGCAGCTTCTTGCCGCCATATCGGCCGGGATGCGTTATGTGGCGATGTCGCCGAATATCGGCAAGGTTCTGGTGCGTGGCTTTCTCTTCGGACTTTCCGCCAGCGCCATCCTGGCGCTGATGCCGATCGTTGCCCGCGATCTGGTCGAGGGTGGCCCGTTGACCTACGGCGTCATGCTGGGTGCGTTCGGCGTCGGCGCTATCGGCGGCGCGCTCGTCAGCGCCAGACTTCGCGAGGTTCTGTCCAGCGAATGGATCGTACGTGTCGCCTTTTTGGGCTTCGCCTTCAGTTCCGGCGTGACGGCGGTCAGCACGAACGCGATCGTAACCTCGCTTGTTTTGACTATTGCCGGTGCCTGCTGGGTTCTGGCGCTTTCCCTGTTCAATACCATCGTCCAGCTTTCTGCCCCGCGCTGGGTGGTGGGCCGGGCGCTGTCGCTTTACCAGACGCTGACCTTCGGCGGCATTGCCGTCGGCAGTTGGCTGTGGGGCGAGCTGGCGGAAGATTACGGTATTTCCTATTCGCTTCTCGGTTCGTGCGTGCTGATGCTGCTGGGCGTCGTCGTCGGCCTCAAACTCGCCATGCCCGCTTTTGCTTCACTCAATCTCGATCCGCTCAACCGTTTCGTCGAGCCGCCGCTAAGGCTCGATATCAAGCCGCGCAGCGGGCCGATTGCCATTCTCATAGACTATGAAATTCATGACGAGGATCTCGGCGAATTCCTGCCGTTGATGGCCGAGCGTCGCCGCATCCGTCTGCGCGATGGCGCGCGCAACTGGAACCTGATGCGTGATCTGGAAAATCCAGATATCTGGACGGAAAGCTACCATGTACTGACATGGGTGGAATATGTCCGCCACAACCACCGCCGCACTCAGGCGGATGCGGAAGCCTGGGACCGGCTGCTGGCCCTTCATCGCGGCAAGACACGGCCCCGCGTGCACCGGATGATCGAGCGGCAAACCATTCCGCCGACCGACGATATCTTCCACAAGCCGCATACGGACCAGCATTGAGAGACGATAGGGCTAAGTAGTGGTGACGTCATGCTCGGGACAAGCCCGCGCATGACGGAGGAGAGGTTTTCACACGTCGCCAGTAAGCTGCTATTTCAGCTTCGCTTTCAGCGTAGCATCGGGAAAGCAGGTCGGTGACAGTCCGTTTTTCGCCTGCCAGTCGCCCAGTGACCGGCGTGTCTTGAAGCCGGCCAGCCCGTCCGCCTTGCCGACATCATAGCCCTTGGCGACCAGTGCCTTCTGCATGGCAAGAACGTCGGAGCGCAACATCGATCCGACATTGCCCCATTCGCCCTTGAACGGCCCCGCCCCATGGGAGATGCGGTCGGCGAGATTGCCGATGAACAGCGCGTAGAGATCGGAATTATTGTATTCCTTGATGACGTAGAAATTCGGCGTCACCACGAATTCCGGCCCGTGCCGCCCGGCCGGCACAAGCATCATGCCGTCGGCGGAGAGGTCATTGGATGGAAAGGCCTTTCCGGAAATGCGGGTGATCCCCATCTTCGCCCACGCACTCACCGGCCGGGCAAGATCCGGGCCTTCCTGGGCGCAGGAGACGTTGCCGGGTATAGACACTTCGAAGCCCCAGTCGCGATCCCTTTGCCAGCCTCTCTGCGAAAGATAGTTAGCTATGGATGCCAATGCGTCCGGCACGGAGTTCCAGATATCGCGGTGGCCGTCGCCATCGAAATCAACGGCATATTTGAGATAGCTCGACGGCATGAATTGCGGCTGACCGAGCGCGCCTGCCCAGGACCCCATCATGCGCGAGGCCGCAATATCGCCGCTTTCGACGATCTTCAGCGCATCGATCAGCTCGGTGCGGAACATCTCCTTGCGGGTCGACATATAGGCTTTCGTCGCCAGCACATCGACAACCGAATGCGGCAGTTTCGCACGGCCGAAACCGGATTCGCGGCCCCAGATCGCCACGACGACATCGCCGGGCACGCCATATTTGGCTTCGATCCGGCGAAGGGTGGCGGCATGCGTCGCGGCCAGAGAGCGGCCGGTGGCGGCAAGCCCCTGCAATCTTTTTTCGGAGAAATAAGCGCCGGGCGATGAAAATTCGGCCTGGCTCTGGCTCTGTTCCTTCGGCGGCTTCTGGCCGGGGATGACGAGATCAGGCAGACTCCAGTTGATGGAAAGGCCGCTCAGCGCAGCCTCCAGCGTCTTTTGCGAAATTCCCGCCTTGCGCGCTTCCGGCCAGATTTCCTTTTTCAGCCATGCATTGAAATCGGCATCGTACCGGGCAGCAGCGGCACCTGTCGGCGCGGATTGCGCCAGAGCGTCCGTTGCTGAAAAAACGGAAAGAATGGCGGCCAATGCCTTGAGGCTTTTCCAGGAAAAGTGGAGGCCGGTTTTCCGTCTGGAAATGCGCCAAAACAAAGAATCAAATCGGTTTCGCATTCGGTCTCCTCTTCGAGTGACGGACAGGGAAAGAAGGCGTCAGATCGTTGTGCGAGCGCGCAGCGCCGCCGTCAATGTGCCCTCATCGAGATAGTCCAGCTCGCCGCCAACAGGCACGCCATGCGCAAGCCGGGTGATCTTGATGCCGAGATCGGCCAGGCGGTCGGTGATATAATGGGCTGTTGCCTGTCCCTCCACCGTCGCATTGACGGCGATGATGAGCTCGCGAATACCGCCGGCGCTGACGCGATCGATCAGTCCCTTGATGTTCAGATCTTCCGGCCCGACGCCATCGAGCGGCGACAGCGTGCCACCAAGCACATGATAGGCGGTATTCATGGCGCCTGCTCGCTCCAGCGCCCACAGATCCGACACGTCTTCTACCACGATGATGACCGACTGGTCACGTCTATCATCGGCGCAGACCGTGCAGGGATCGATGGTATCGACATTGCCGCAGCACGAGCAGATCTTCACCTTGTCATAGGCTTCACCCATCGCGTGGCCCAGCGGTCCAAGAAGCTGTTCCTTCTTCTTGATGAGATGCAGCGCCGCCCGCCGCGCCGAGCGAGGCCCAAGCCCCGGTACTTTTGCAAGCAGCTGGATCAGTTTTTCGATTTCGGGACCGGTGACTCGTTTTGCCATGAGCGCTTTCTACTGCATAAATCGGGAAACGGGAATCATGAAGCGCGAAGGGCAGTCCATGAAAATACGGGCAGTGTGCCGGGGCGAGGCGAAGGCCTTGCCGGGAAAGACGGCGAAGACGGGTATTTTCAAACATGCCGTGCAGGGCGCGGTGATGGTCGATGCGCAAGGCATTGTCAGCGACGCTGTCTGCAATCGTAAACATCACGGCGGGCCGGATCAGGCGATCTACGCCATGGGCTCCGCGGATCTCGATTTCTGGTCGCGTACGCTGGGTTTTGTGGTTGAGCCCGGATTTTTCGGCGAAAATCTGGTTCTGGAAGGTGTCGATAGTGCAAAACTGCATGTCGGCGACAGGTTTTCAGCCGAGGAAGTGGTGCTGGAAGTGACCGCCGCCCGCATTCCCTGCGCCACCCTGTCAACCCGGCTCGGCGATCCCGGCTTCGCGCCGCGTTTTCGGCAGGCGGGTCAGCCGGGCGTTTATTGCCGGGTTCTGAAAGGTGGAATGCTCAGCGCCGGTGAAGGCATTGCTTTCGAACCCTATCAGGGAACGAAACTGCCCATACCGGTCATTCTCCAGCGCTTCCGCCCCATGCAGCTTACCAGGGACGAACGTGCCGCATATCTCGGCACCCCGCTTGCGAGCCGGTTCCGCGCCATGCTGGAAGTCTGAATTCGTAAGAATATCAGAACGGCAGCTTCATGCCGGGCGGGATCGGCAGGCCAGCCGTGATTTCCTTGGTCTTTTCAGCGGTGATGGCCTCGGCGCGCTCCTTGGCGTCATTGTGGGCGGCGACGATCAGGTCTTCGAGAATTTCGACGTCGTCTTCCTTGAAGAGAGACGGATCGATCTTCAGGCCCAGCAGGCTGCCCTTGCCATTCAGCTTCACGGTGACGAGACCGCCACCGGACTTGCCTTCGACTTCAAGCGCGGCGATATCCGCCTGCATCTTTTCCATCTTGGCCTGCATTTCCTTGACCTTGCCCATCATGCCCATGATGTCGCGCATGTGCCAAACTCCTGTTTTTGTTATGTATTAAAATTCGATGTCGTCGCCGGGAAGGATGTCGCCCTCGCTCGATTCGGCAACCGAAGGCGGCGGGGCGATCTCGTCCGGCTCGTCCTGCTGGGTGACGCGAATGCGCACGTCGGTGATTTTAGCACCTGGAAACTGTTGAAGAATGGCTGCAACGTCAGGGTCCTGCCTCGCATCCACGAGGCGGGCGTCGCGCGCACTGCCCTCTGCTTCAACCAGCGTCGGCTGACCCTGTTCCTTGCTAAGGCTGACGATCCAGTGGATACCGGTCCACTCTTTCAGCTTCACACCAAGCTCGCCGGGGAGCGATCCGGGTGCGCCATCGCCGAGGCGCATGTCGAGCCGGCCCGGCTCCAGCCGCACCAGCCGCACGAAGTTGCGAACCTTCGCCCGCATGACGGGATCGCGATTTTTCTGGCACAGGTCGGCAATGTCCTGAAGAGAGTTGACGGGAACCTTCGGCTCCGGCCGTTCTTCGGTTTTTGGTGCCGCGACCTGCATTTCCTGCGGGCGGCTGTCAGGCACGGCGCGCAGCATGGTCGAAGGCTGCGAGCTTGCCGGCCTCTGGGCGGAAAGCTCCACAGGTCTTCCTGCGGCCACTGTCTGTCCTGAGGAATAGGCCCGCGCACCTCCGCCATTGCCGCCACCCGAAGGCGCGCCATTGGAATAGCCGCCATCGCTGTTGGAAAGTTCGAGCAGGCGTCGCGCCGCGTCTTCCGGTGCCGGAAGATTGGCGGCGTGCGAAAGGCGGATCAACACCATTTCGGCCGCACCCGCAGGACGTGAGGCATTTTCAGTTTCCGGAATACCCTTGAGCAGCATCTGCCAGATACGCGACAGCGCAGTCACGGCGATTGTCTCGGCAAATTCCGCGCCACGCACGCGTTCGATCTCGGACAGCGAGGGATCTTCCGCCGCATCCGGCACATATTTCATGCGGGTGACGAGGTGAGTGAAATCGGCAAGGTCGTTCAGCACGACGACGGGGTTGGCGCCTGCCTCGTATTGACCGTTGAATTCCGAAAGTGCCGCCGCGACATCGCCTTTGATGATGTGCTGGAAAAGATCGACGATGCGCGCCCGGTCGGCAAGACCCAGCATGCCGCGCACCGCCTCGGCTTCCACGCGTCCGCCGCCATGGGCGATCGCCTGATCGAGCAGGGAAAGACCGTCACGGGCGGAACCCTCAGCCGCGCGGGCAATCATTGAGAGCGCCTGCGGTTCGGCCTCGAAACCTTCCTTGCCGGCAATGGCAGTGAACAGGCCGACGAGATCGGCGGCGCTGAT
Organism: Agrobacterium sp. S7/73; assembly: GCF_019355535.1. Classification (NCBI taxonomy): domain Bacteria; kingdom Pseudomonadati; phylum Pseudomonadota; class Alphaproteobacteria; order Hyphomicrobiales; family Rhizobiaceae; genus Agrobacterium; species Agrobacterium sp. S7/73. Next base: position 2,943,933 of record NZ_CP072136.1, on the reverse strand, counting down.
GCGGCGCAGGTCGAAGCGCTGGCACCGCGACAGCACGGTGATCGGAACCTTGCGGATTTCAGTGGTTGCGAAGATGAATTTCACATGCTCCGGCGGCTCTTCCAACGTCTTTAGAAGACCGTTGAAGGCCTGCGTCGAGAGCATGTGCACTTCGTCGATGATATAGACTTTATAGCGCGCCGAAACCGGGCGGTAACGCACCTGCTCGATGATCTCGCGAATGTCGTCAATACCGGTATGGGAGGCGGCGTCCATCTCGATCACGTCGACATGACGGCCTTCCATGATCGCCTGACAATGTTCGCCGGGGATACGCAGGTCGATGGTCGGTTTGTCGATGGTGTCGGTCTTGTAGTTCAGCGCACGGGCAAGAATACGCGCGGTGGTCGTCTTGCCCACACCGCGAACGCCGGTCAGCATATAGGCCTGCGCGATGCGGCCGGTCTCGAACGCATTCGTCAGCGTGCGGACCATCGGCTCCTGGCCGACCATCAGATCGGAAAAATCCTTCGGACGATATTTGCGTGCCAGTACCCGGTAGCCGGTCCCGCCCTGGGATTCGCTTGATGTGGTGGGTAAGGTGTCGCTCATCGCCTCGCCAGTTTATTTTGCCAGTTTGTCCTAGAGCGCCGTGCGTCCCATTGGACGCATCAGGCACGCTCTATTCCTCTAAAGTCTGCACATCATGCCGATACGCAGGGGCCGCTTTCAGGCTGAACCGGCCCGGCGAAAGCTGAGCGGAATTTAAAAAGGGTGGGAGGCTGGCACGGCGACCCGTGCCTGGCTCGTTAGGGCTGCTTCCTTCCGGACCTGACCCGGTTGGCGAGTGGCTCGTCCACCACCAACCTCCCGGGGCCACATATCGGCAATATCGAAAGCAAATGCAAGCCAAGCCTTCAAAAAACTGCTATCACAATGAAAACAAACATGGAGGACGCCTTGGAGACATTCCGGCTGGACGACAGGCTGGCGCGCGACAGTGCGCTTGTAATGCGTTTGGGACTATGCGAGCTGCGTTTGCAGAACGACAGCCGCTGGCCTTGGCTGGTGCTGGTGCCACAGAGAGGCGGCGCCAGCGAGCTGTTCGATCTTACTCCGCTCGATCAGGCCGTGCTGACGTTCGAGACCAACCTCGTCGCCTCCGCGCTGAAGGACGTTACCGGGGCCACCAAGATCAATGTCGGCGCGCTGGGCAATATCGTCCGGCAACTTCACGTCCATATTATCGCCCGCAACGAAGGCGACACCTGCTGGCCCGGCCCAATCTGGGGTCACGGGACGCCAGTGCCATATGGCCCGGGCGAAAAGGAATCCTTGATGAAAAAAATATCCGGCGCGCTCTGATGATATCAATGACTATTTTCGAAACCACTGCTCCCCATCCCGAAGCAAGCCTGCTGACAGCCTTTTCCAACAACGCCCTCAACCGATTCGCCGAAAAGCGGACGGAAGACTGCGTTGCCGATGCGCTGAAAGTCGATGGCACCCATATTTTTGCCTTCTCCGGCAACCGGCTTGTCCTGAAACATGACGAGCAGGTCATAGATCCCCTGTTTTCCGCCTATGAGCTGGCGGAATTGCAGCCGGATTTCGACAATGCCGTTCTGCTTGGATACCGCGAAACCGGCGAACCGAGAATTGCGGTGCCGGTGGCCGTCACGGAAGACACGCTCGAGAGCCACTACAAGCTGGCCGATGCCCGCACCCTTTATCGCGATCATCTTCTCGATGAGGAATTGTTGAGCGAGGTTGCCCAGGCTGTCAGCCTTACGCACTGGAATGCCGACAACCGCTTCTGCGGACGGTGCGGCGGCACGATGGAATTGCGTATCGGCGGCTACAAGCGCATATGCGCCGCCTGCAATCACACTATTTTTCCCCGAACCGATCCCGTTGTCATCATGATGACGATCGATATCGAGCGCGATCTTTGCCTGCTCGGACGCGGCGCGCATTTTGCGCCGGGCATGTATTCCTGCCTCGCCGGTTTCGTGGAGCCGGGCGAAACGATCGAGCAGGCCGTGCGCCGCGAGACGCATGAAGAATCCGGCGTCGAAATCGGCCGCGTGCGCTATCACGCTTCCCAGCCCTGGCCGATGCCGCACACGCTGATGATCGGCTGTTATGCCGAGGCTCTCTCGTTCGATATTTCCCGCGATGAGATCGAGCTGGAGGATTGCCGCTGGTTCACGCGGGCGGAGGTTGCCACGATGCTGGAGGCTGCTGCGGGCGAGGGCTTTTCCGCGCCTCCGGGCGGTGCCATCGCGCACCGGCTGATGCGCGACTGGGTGGAATGGACGAAATGAAGATTTGCGGCAGGCTCAGCTCTGGTTGAGCTTGCCGCGCATCGCATGGCCCTTGTAGACGCCGAGAATTCGGACCTTCTCGGAAAAGAAGCGCAGCTCGTCCAGCGCGTGCCGCACCGGCTCGTCATCAGGATGGCCTTCGATATCGGCATAGAACTGCGTTGCCACGAACCTTCCGCCGAGCTGGTAGCTTTCCAGCTTCGTCATGTTGATGCCATTCGTCGCGAAACCGCCCATTGCCTTATAAAGCGCCGCCGGAATGTTGCGGACATTGAACACGAAGGTCGTGACGATGGTTTCATCTGGTGCTTCGCCTTCGGACTGGCGTTTGGCCCAGTTCTCATCGCGCGAAAGAATTACGAAACGGGTGATGTTGTTTTCTGAATCCTCGACATTTTCAGCCATAATATCAAGGCCGTAGAGACCGGCGGCAAGACGCGGTGCAAGCGCTGCCATGCTGCGATCACCCTTTTCAGAAACCAGTCTCGCCGCTCCGGCCGTATCGCCGGCAACGACTGGCTTCCAGCCGTTGGAACGGATGATCTTGCGGCACTGGCCAAGCGCGTGGATGTGGCTGTGAACGGTGCGGATCTCGTCTTTCTTCACGCCCGGTATAACCATCAGCTGGAAGCGGATCGGCATGAAATATTCACCGATGATGTGAAGGCGCGATTCCGGCAGCAGATGATGGATATCGGCAACGCGACCGGCCAGCGTGTTCTCGATCGGGATCATGCCGAGATCGGCTTCGCCGTTTTCGACGGCATTGAAAGCATCCTCGAATGTCGGGCACGGCAAAGGCTCCATATCCGGGAACATGTCGCGGCATGCCATGTCGGAATTCGCGCCAAATTCGCCCTGAAAGGCAATGCGGTTTGTGCTCAAGGTCATGGAATTATCCATCAGAGGGTTCGGTTTGCGAGAATAGTGCGGGCTTTTTCGAGATCGTGCGGCGTATCAACGCCAAGCGGCACGGAGTGAACGATTTCGGCATCAATACGCATGCCCGCTTCCAGCGCGCGCAATTGTTCCAGCCTTTCGCGCTTCTCGAGTGGCGAAGGCTGAAGCCTCACGAACGTTTCGAGGGCGGCGCGGCGATAGGTATAAAGGCCGATGTGATGATAAAGCGGTCCGTCGCCATAGGGCGCTGTCGCGCGGGTAAAATAAAGCGCGCGCAATCGCGTCTCGGAAAGCGGGCTGCCAACCACTTTCACCACGTTCGGATTGGTCTTTTCTTCCTCGTCGGTGATCTCCACCGTCAGTGTGGCAATGTCGACGGCGGCATTTTCCAACGGGCGCAACGAGGCGCGGATCGTTTCAGCTTCGATGGTCGGAAGGTCGCCCTGAACATTGATGACATATTCGGCGTTGCCATAGGGGTCGGCCTTCTGCAGCGCCTCGAAAATGCGGTCCGAACCGGATTGGTGATCATCTCGCGTCATCATTACGTCGAAACCGGCATTTTTTACGGCTGAAAATACCTGTTCGTCATCGACTGCAACGACGATGCGCGTCGCGCCAGCTTCACGCGCCCTGAGTGCAACCTGCACAATCATCGGTTTGCCGCCAATATCCGCGAGAGGCTTGCCCGGAAGCCGTGTCGATGCCATCCGCGCCGGTATAAGGACGACAGCTTTCTCGAATTCCCGATTCTTCATCCGACACCCTTCAAATCCCAACCGAAAAGTGTCAAAACGTCACGGAGTGGGGAATATTATTCAAGTTGCGCAGGCTGTGCAAAAGCCATAGCTTTTGAATAATTTCAAGATGCCCGGTTATATGGAGCGGATGCGAGGGAGCGCATATAGATGAATTCTTATGTAAATATGGGCGTTGGGGCGTTGCTGGGCACGGTTTTCGTTCTGATGTCGGTGTCAATTGCGTCTGAGGGCATTTTTCATGCGCCCACCCCGGAAAAGGAAGGTTACGCCATCGTCGCGGAAGCGAGCGGCGGCGAGGCTGCAGGCGAACCCGCTGCAGCGGCAACCCCGATCGCGAAATTGCTCGCCAGCGCGGATGCTGCCAAGGGTGAGGCGGTCTTCAAGAAGTGTACGAGCTGTCATACCGGAGAGAGTGGTGGTGCAAACAAGGTCGGCCCCAATCTCTTCGATATCGTCAACCGGCCGATCGCCAGCCATGCGGGTTTCAGCTACTCCGCAGCAATGAAGGATTTCTCCAAGGGCGGTTCCGTGCACTGGGATTACGATCATCTCAGCTACTTCATCGAAGCTCCCAAGAAACACGTTCCCGGCACGGCCATGGGCTTTGCGGGTGTGAAGAAGGAGACGGAACGCGCCGATCTCATCGCTTATCTGCGCACGCTGTCGGCAAACCCGGCGCCGCTGCCGGATCCGGCTGCGGCTCCCGTGCCGATAAACTGACGGAATATGGTGATTTCATAAGAAAAGCCCGGCATTGCTGCCGGGCTTTTTTGATTCTATCTGTCTGATTTCTGAAAGATCAGAAACCCTTGCCGCCGCGCAATTCGGAAATGACCGTTCCGATCATGATCTTGATATCCAGCCAGACGGAAAAATTGTCGACGTAATAAAGATCGGACACGATGCGGGCACGCGCCTTGTCACTGCGATCCGTCGGGCCGCGCAAACCCCGCATCTGGGCAAGACCGGTAATGCCTGGCCGCATCCGGTGCCGCAGGTGGTAGTGGGGAACAAGTTCCTCATAAAGACGGCCGGCGGCCAGCATGCCGATGGCATGGCAGCGCGGACCCACCAGCGACATGTCGCCTTTCAAGACGTTGATGAGCTGTGGCAGCTCGTCGACATTTGTGCGGCGAAGCACGGCGCCGATCCGGGTTATCCTCGGATCGTTCTTTACCGTTTGCGCCACGCCGGTGGCATCGCCCAGTTCGGTCCGCATCGAGCGAAATTTATAGACCCTTATCTTTCGCCCGTTCATCCCCCAACGGACTTGTGAGAACAGGACCGGCCCTTTGCTGTCGAGTTTGACCAGCGCCGCGACGGTCAACAATACGGGAGCGAGTGCGACAAGGGCGATGGACGCCCCTGCAATGTCGATCGTTCTTTTGAGCACAAACTGGCTGCGCAGGAACACCGACGTGTTGGTTTCTGAAATGGAAGGTTGTGTTTCCGCCGCGTCGAAAGTGACAGCCGCAGGATAAGGGGCGCCGTAAAACACGGCATGCGATGAGCTTTTAGTACCCAGCATAATATGAAGCCCTGAAAAGTTATTTTGAAACAAGAAAATTAATTTATATGAACGATTAATAATTCATTTACCGTAAAAAGTCATCCGAAATGTAATCGTTTTTGCGCAAATAGCAATCTACGGTTAACGTGGATGCACGCATATGTTGCAAACACAAGCGCGGTCTCCGCTCTTGGCTGCGTTGGTTGCCCATTCGGTGTAATCAAGTCTTTGGAAAATTGAGTATTTGCGGGAAAGGCGACAGGATCGTTGCCTGCCCATCGCTTGCCGGGTAACCGGCGAGCCGATTACCCAAAAGGCAATTAATTTCCCATCAGAATATCAAGAAGGGTCGTCTGCTTCGGCCCGGAAGTTGCCGGCGCCCGGCCGCCGATATCGGCTGGCGGCACAGGTCCATTGTCGGCTGAATAGCCGGGTTCGATATCGCGGGAAGGGATGTTTCCAGGCGGCATGGGAACGCCCGGCTGACCAGCGTTTGGCGAAACGGGCGCTTCGGGATAGGCTCGAGTGTTTGTCGTTCCGCCGCCGCCGAGAGCATTGGAAATGATGTCGCCGATGGAGGAAGGCGCGCTCTCGGGCGCCGGTTGCTGTATTTCCCCAAGCGGCGGCACGCCGCCTGCGCCGAGACCGAAGAGCGGCGAGGGCGAGAGCCCGGAATGGGCGGCGGTCATGAAATCTTTCCAGGCCTTCGCAGGCAAGCCGCCGCCGGTGACCTTTTTCATCGATGTGCCGTCGTCATTGCCGAACCAGACGCCCGTTGTCAGATTGCTTGTGTAGCCGACAAAAAGCGCGTCGCGGAAAGACTGTGTCGTACCGGATTTTCCCGCTGCCTGCCAACCCTGAAGGCGAGCGGCTTTCCCTGTTCCTTCGGTGATGACGCGCGACAACATGCCGTTCATCGTCGCGGCGATCTCCTCGCTCAGCACGCGCGGCGGGTTGTCGTATCTGTTTTCATAAAGCACCTTGCCGTCAGCATCGGAGATGCGTTTGACGATATGCGGCGTCGCCTTGTAGCCGCCATTCATGAAGGGAGCGTAGGAGGCGGTCAGCTCCATCAGTGACACTTCCGAGGTGCCGAGTGCGATGGAGGCGTTGTTCTGAAGCTCCGATTCGATACCCATGCGATGCGCCACCTGCGTCACCCGCTCAGGACCGACTTCCATCACCAGCTGCGCGGCGATCGTGTTCAGAGAATTGGCAAGCGCAGTGGCAAGCGTCACTTCGCCACGATATTTCTTCTCGTAATTTTCCGGTGTCCAGTTTCCGATGCGGACCGGCCCGTCATTGCGAATGGTACTGGGGGTCAGACCCGATTCGAGCGCGGCGACGTATACGAAGGGTTTGAACGCCGATCCGGGTTGCCGTTTCGCCTTGGCGGCCCGGTTGAACTGGCTTTCGGCATAATCCGCCCCGCCGACCACGGCCCGGATTGCGCCTGTGCCATCGATGGAAACGAGAGCCGCTTGCGAAGCGCCCTGCTTTTTACCATCACCCTGCAGAACATGGGTCAGTGCTTTTTCGGCGTCGCGTTCAAGATTGGGGTCGATGGTCGTATCGACGACGATGTCCTGCTTGACGTCGCCAATCAGGCCACGAACTTCCTCCATCACCATATCGGCAGCGTAATGTTCGGCACCGGACCAGAAACGTTTGGCCTTGGTCGGCGGCTGCGACATCGCGGTCTTGATCTCGTCATCGGTGATGAACCCGACATCGCGCATGGATCTCAGAACGACCTGCGCCCGCTCCTCCGCTGCCTGCGGGTCGCGCGCCGGTGAAAGGCGCGAGGGGGCCTTGAGAAGTCCGGCAAGCGTTGCCGCCTCGCCAAGATTGACGTCGCGCGCGGATTTGTTGAAGTAGCGTCTGGAAGCGGCTTCGACGCCAAAGGCGTTGGAACCGAAATAAACGCGGTTGAGATACATCGCGAGGATCTGGTCCTTGGTGTATTTATGCTCCAGCCAGAAGGCCAGCAGCACTTCCTGTACCTTGCGCTCCAGCGTCCGGTCCTGTGAGAGGAACAGGTTTTTTGCCAGCTGCTGCGTCAGCGTCGAGCCGCCCTGCACTGTTCGTCCCGTCATCACATTGGTCACGATGGCGCGGGCCAGGCCGAGCGGATCCACACCGAAATGGGAATAGAACCGCCGGTCTTCGATCGCAATGACCGCTTGTGGAAGATAGGGCGACATGTCTTCAAGCGCGAGAGCCTCGCCACCCGTGGTGCCGCGATTGGCAAGCACGCTGCCGTTCACCGAAACGATCTTCACATTCGGAGGGCGTTCGGGAATGGTCCAGCTGCTGGCACTCGGCATGCGCGCGCCGTAATAGAGGACAAGACCGGCAACGCCGATACCGCCCCAGATGCCGAGCACGATGCACCAGTAAACGAGGGACCGGATAAAGCCTGTTGCGCCACCGCCGGAACTGCGTGTGCGCTTTTCCCTTTTTTGCGGTTTGGCGCGGCCGGATGTGGACTTCGGTTTTCTGGCGGGCTGCTTTGCGGCTCCGCCAATGCGCTCGCTGGCATCAAGACGCAGATCGTCACCGGATTCGTGGAAATCCCCGAAGGAAGGCTCTACCCGATCGCGTGATTTACCCTTGCCTGCCATCCAGCCGAAGTCGCTCCTTATATTCGCGAAACCATTCGCACTTCAGGCTTCTATGCCTGCGCGATCCTTAATCCAGGATGAAGAGTTTAAATGCGGCAATTTAAGGCGGGGTTAAGTCCTCGCCGGATCAAATCGGCGTCATTGGCAGACGTCGACCCATTCCGCTCCCGTCAGTCGCGCCATCATGTCAGGCGAAATCCTCACCGCCGCATTGGTGGCACCCGCTGCCGGAACCACCTCGGGATAGTTTTTCAGGGATATGTCACAAAACACCGGAAGGGGCGAAGGCAATCCGAAAGGACACACGCCGCCGACGGGATGGCTGGTCACCGCAACGACTTCTTCCGCCCCCAGCATGCGCGGCTTGGCGCCGAAGTGATCGCGGAATTTACGATTGTCTAGCCGCTTCGTGCCGGCGGCAACGACGAGAAGAATTGTGTCGCCCGCCTTCAGGCAGATCGTTTTGGCAATCTGGTCGGGATCGACGCCGTGCGCTTCGGCAGCCAAAGCGACTGTCGCCGAACTCGTTTCCGTTTCGATAACGGTCACTTCGGGGGAATTCTCGGTAAAAAAGGCTCTGACGGATTCGATGGTCATGCGTATTTATTAGGCGGTATGCCAAGAGGCTTCAAGGTGTCGCGAAATAGCTATGCATTTTATGCAATGCTGCGCTGCGATGAAACGTCTGTTTTTTGAGCGGAGATCCTGTATCTTCAAATCATCGAAGCGACGCACTCCTCCTCCCAGCGTCGCCCGATTGGACTGACAATACTCCTCCTCCCAATTGTCAGTCAGTTTCAAGAACCCGGCGCACCTCCTCCCGCGCCGGGTTTTTGCTGTTTAAGGCCTTGTTTCCGGCGACTTTCATTTGCCGACGCTTCACAAAAATCGCCGGGCTTTTTCAAAGAAACTTGACTTTCAGGCCCTTCCAACCTAGGTGTTCGCGCATCGATATTTGTTTGACGACCAGAGCTTCGGCGCCTTTTCTAAGGTGCACACGACGATCTTTCCTTCAAATTCGACCCAAGACCGCACTGCGCGCAGTGCAAATACAATTTGCCAACGGAAGGAAATCGTTATGGCGACTGGTACAGTAAAGTGGTTCAACGCAACCAAGGGCTACGGCTTCATTCAGCCTGACGACGGTTCGCAGGACGTATTCGTTCACATCTCCGCCGTTGAGCGCGCTGGTATGACCTCCCTCAACGACGGTCAGAAGCTCTCCTACGAGCTGACGCAGGACCGCCGCTCGGGCAAGATGTCTGCAGGCGAGCTCGTCGCTTCCTGATAAGCGGCTTGGCCTGAACGGGTCATTCGCATGAATATGAAAGGCCGGATTTTTCCGGCCTTTTTCTTTTGGAAGGTGTACCGGGTCCGGCCGCTCTTGAAAAAGCTGGAGTGCATACCAATATAGGGTTCAACAGTGCTCCGCACGGAATTGTCAGGCTGGTGCTTTTAAAGTGCCGCTGTTGTTGCGTTAACCAAAGATTAACCAAAGCAGCCGATCCTGATCGTGAAAAGCAGCGTCGACTTTGTTGGCGCGCTCTGGAGCATCGGACCGTTTGAACGCTTTGACCACGGATGTACTGGCACTGACGAAAAACGGATGGAAAGGTCGGGCTTGCCCGGCCTTTTTGTTTTGAACCACCAAAATATAAGAGAACGGGGAGGCATCGGGTAACCGGCGCCTCCTTTCTTTTTGACTACTTCGCGGCCAGGGCGTCGAGAATGCGGATCCAGGAGCGGATGCCCTTGTGGAACGACTGCAGGTCATATTTTTCATTCGGCGAATGAATGCGGTCATCGGTAAGGCCGAAACCGACGAGCAGCGAATCCATGCCCAGCATCTTCTGGAAATCGCCGACGATGGGGATCGAGCCCCCCATGCCGATCACGACGGCAGGTTTGGGCCACTCTTCCGAAAGCGCGTTTTTCGCCTTCGTTAGCACTGGCGAATCATAGGAAAGCTGGATAGCCGGCGATGCACCATGCTCGTGAAATTCCACCGAGCAATCGGATGGCATTTTGGAGCGGACATAGTTCCGGAAGCTCTCGCGAACCGCTTTCGGGTCTTGCTCTCCGACGAGACGGAAGGACACTTTAGCCGAGGCCTTTGCGGCGATAACCGTCTTGAAGCCGTCGCCGGTATAGCCGCCGATGATGCCGTTGACTTCCGCCGTTGGCCGCGCCCAGGTCTGCTCCAGCACGGAGCGGCCCTTTTCGCCCGATGGAATCGAGAGGCCGACTTCGCCGAGGAAGGCTTCGGCGGTGCGGCCCAACGTTTCCCAGGAAGCCTTGATGTTGGCGGGGGTTTCTTCCACGCCGTCATAGAAGCCGGCAAGTGTCACGCGGCCGGTCTCGTCATGCAGGCCGGCGAGAATATCGGTCAGGATGTGAATAGGATTTGCGGCCGCACCACCGAAAAGGCCCGAATGCAGGTCGCGGTCGGCCGCCGTGATTGTGATTTCCTCGCCGACCAGGCCGCGAAGGGCGGCGGCGATGGCGGGCGTATCGCGGTCCCACATGCTGGTATCGCATACCAGTGCATAATCGGCCTTCAGCTCATCGGCATTGGCGTCAAGGAACGGCTTCAGCGAGGGCGAACCGGATTCTTCCTCGCCCTCGAAAAGAATGGTGACGCGCACGGGCAGACTGCCATTGACTGCCTTATAGGCCCGGCAGGCTTCCACGAAGGTCATCAGCTGACCCTTGTCGTCAGCCGTTCCACGCCCGGTGATCACCTGCCGGCCGCCGCCGATATCTTTCACGGCCGGTTCGAACGGATCGTTTTCCCAAAGATTGAGCGGATCGACCGGCTGCACGTCGTAATGGCCGTAGAAAAGCACATGCGGCGCGTCTTTTGTCGCGGCGTCGTGATGCGCCACCACCATTGGATGACCGGCCGTATCGCGAACGGAAGCCGCAAAGCCCAGTGATTCAAGCGTTCTGACCAGCCATTCCGCCGCCTTGCGGCACTCCGCCTTGTAAGCGGGGTCCGTGGAAATGGACGGGATGCGCACCAGTTCGAACAATCGCTCGAGGCTGGAGGTGAGGTTGTCGTCGGCCGTGGAAAGAATGGGGGAAACGTCTGTCATCGCTGATCCTGTCATGTCTGTCGTAACCCGGCGATGGACGAAACATCCTGGTATCGCGCGTCGCGTGGGAACAAGGGGCTGACGTGTCGTTGAATCGGCAAGCGCGCAGCCGCCGGAACGATAGAGCAGTTCAGGAAAAGTGCGAAGTGATTTTCCGTCCTAAACTGCGCGGAAACAAAACCTTGGAGGCTGCAGGCGATAGAAGCCAGGAGCAAAGAAAGCGTTTCGAGTTGTAAATGCTATTTCGCTTTTTTGGCGCGGTCGATCGCCCGGCGCATATATTCCAGCAGAAGCTGCTTTTCGAAACGGCGGAAATCCGCCAGCAGCGTATCTTCCGTGGCTTCGGAAGCGGCAATGGCGTTCGCCTCGAGATCCCTGCCGCGCTGGGTAAGTTCGATGATCTGCGCGCGGCGGTCGCTTGGGTGGGATTTGCGCACGATCAGCCCGTCGCGCTCCATGCGGGACAGCGTATTGGCAAGCGTCGCCTGCTCCACGTCGATTCTATCCAGCAATTGCCGTTGCGTCAGTCCCTCCTCATGCCACAGTTCGATGAGGATGGGGAATTGTCCAGGAGAAAACCCCAGCGCGGCAGCTCTCTTCTGGAGCGCCATGGTGAATTCCCTCGCCATTTTTGCGGCGAGATAGATCGCCGATTCGTCCCGGGAAAAACCCATTCATCAATCCGTCTGGCATCTGGTCGGCGCAATCGCGCGATTTCGATAGTGGGATATATATCGCACGGTATGTTTATGCCAGTCAGAAACCCGGCACAAATAAAAACCGCCATGGCCGGGAGGGGACGGCCATGGCGGTCATATAAGAGGACAAAGGCCCGGAGAGGGGGGAAAGGCCTTTGTCCGGTCTGATGCGGCGGGGGACGAGCCTACAATCAGACTACGGCGTGATCAGGCGCCGTCCCCTAAGAAATGTGTGTGCAAATGCGGCTTTTCAAGGGAAAATCTATTACAAATTCGTAAGGTTCACGCGAATTTCGCCGGTGCCTCCAGCGGCTTAGCCCCGTGCGCTTTGCGGTGCGTTGTTTGAACTTTCTGTGGACGTCAAAACGGCCCCGCGCTATCCATATCGCCATGAAAAAAGGCGATCATCTCTTCCTCGTTGACGGCTCCGGTTTCATTTTCCGGGCGTTCCATGCCATTCCCCCGCTGAACCGCAAGTCGGATGGGCTGCCGGTCAACGCCGTTTCCGGCTTCTGCAACATGTTGTGGAAGCTCCTGAAGGATGCGCGCAATACCGATGTCGGCGTCACGCCCACGCATTTTGCCGTGATTTTCGACTATTCGTCGAAAACCTTCCGCAACGAGCTGTACGATCTATACAAGGCCAACCGCACCGCACCGCCGGAAGATCTGGTGCCGCAGTTTGGCCTGATCCGCGAGGCGACACGGGCCTTCAACCTTCCCTGCATTGAGACGGAAGGCTTCGAGGCGGATGACATCATCGCCACTTACGCCCGTCAGGCGGAGGCGATTGGCGCCGATGTCACCATCATTTCTTCCGACAAGGATCTGATGCAGCTCGTCACGGCCAATGTGCATATGTACGACGCCATGAAGGACAAGCAGATCGGCGTTCCCGATGTCGTCGAAAAATGGGGTGTAGCCCCGGAAAAGATGATCGACCTTCAGGCGATGACCGGCGATTCCACCGATAATGTTCCTGGTATTCCTGGTATCGGGCCGAAGACGGCCGCGCAATTGCTGGAAGAATACGGCGATCTCGACACGCTGCTGGCGCGGGCAGGAGAAATCAAGCAGCAGAAACGCCGCGAGAATATCATCGCCAATGCCGATCTTGCCCGCCTTTCCAGACAGCTCGTGGCGCTCAGAACCGATGTGCCGCTGGAGCAGTCTCTGGAAGAACTGGTGCTCGAACCGCAGAACGGCCCGAAACTCATCGCTTTCCTGAAGGCGATGGAGTTCACGACGCTGACGCGCCGGGTAGCTGAAGCCACCGATAGCGATGCCTCGGCCATCGAAGCCGCCAATGTGCCGGTGCAATGGGGCGCTGATGCCCATGGACCAGACCTCGATGCCACGCCTGCAGTTGCCGCAGCTGATGACAAGACCGCTGCGCCAGCGTCAACCACCGCTCCGGCACGGAAGGTGACAGGGGAGGGCAGTGCGCCCACCGATCTCGCCACGGCACGGCAGACGGTTTTCTCCGCCGCCAAGATCGATACGACCGCCTATACGACGATCAGGGATTTGGCGGAGCTGGATCGTTGGGTTGCCGCTGCCCGCGAAACAGGTGTCGTCGCCTTCGACACGGAGACGACCTCGCTCGACCCCATGCAGGCGGAACTCGTCGGTTTCTCGCTGGCGATTGCCGATAACGGCAAGGATGCCTCAGGCACCGATATCCGCGCTGCCTATGTGCCATTGACGCACAAGACCGGCTCCGGTGGCGATCTTTTCAGCGATGGCATCAGGCTTGCTGAAGGACAGGTGCCGTTTGCCGAGGCGCTGGCACGTTTAAAGGATCTTCTTGAGGACGAAGCCGTTCTGAAAATCGCGCAGAACCTCAAATATGACTACCTGCTGATGAAGCGCCACGGCGTCGTCATGCAGAGTTTCGACGATACCATGCTGATTTCCTACGTTCTTGAGGCGGGAAAAACCACGCATGGCATGGATACGCTTTCCGAACGCTGGCTCGGCCACACGCCGATCGCCTACAAGGACGTGGCGGGATCGGGCAAGTCGAGCATCACCTTCGACTTCGTCGATATTGACAAGGCGACCGCTTACGCCGCCGAAGACGCGGATGTCACCCTGCGGCTGTGGATGGTGCTGAAGCCCCGGCTTGCCGCAGAGCGGCTGACCAGTGTGTATGAGCGGCTGGAGCGCCCTCTGGTGCCTGTACTGGCGCATATGGAGGAGCGTGGCATCACCGTGGACCGACAGATCCTGTCGCGTCTCTCCGGTGAACTCGCCCAGAAGGCGGCTGCTTTCGAAGAGGAAGTCTACCAACTGGCAGGCGAGCGTTTCAACATCGGATCGCCGAAGCAGCTCGGCGATATCCTGTTCGGCCGGATGGGCCTGCCTGGCGGCTCCAAGACCAAGACGGGCCAATGGTCCACATCGGCGCAGGTTCTCGAAGATCTGGCGGCGGAAGGTGCCGAATTACCGCGAAAGATCGTCGACTGGCGGCAGCTGACCAAGCTGAAATCGACCTATACGGATGCGCTTCCCGGATATGTCCATCCGCAGACGAAACGGGTACACACGTCCTACGCGCTGGCCTCCACCACCACGGGGCGCCTGTCGTCCTCGGAGCCGAACCTTCAGAACATTCCGGTGCGCACGGCGGAAGGCCGCAAGATCCGCACGGCCTTCATCTCCACCCCCGGACACAAGCTTCTTTCCGCCGATTACAGCCAGATCGAGCTACGTGTGCTTGCCCATGTCGCCGACATTCCGCAGCTTCGCAGCGCATTCGAAAACGGCATCGACATTCATGCGATGACCGCATCGGAAATGTTCGGGGTGCCGGTGGAAGGCATGCCGTCTGAAGTGCGCCGACGTGCCAAGGCCATCAACTTCGGCATCATCTACGGTATTTCCGCTTTCGGCCTTGCCAACCAGCTCAGCATCGCGCGCTCCGAAGCGGGCGAATATATCAAGAAATATTTCGAGCGTTTTCCTGGCATTCGCGATTACATGGAAGCGACCAAGGCTTTCGCCCGCGAGAACGGCTATGTCGAGACGATTTTCGGCCGCCGTGCGCATTATCCGGAAATCCGCTCCTCCAACCCTTCCATGAAGGCCTTCAACGAGCGTGCAGCCATCAACGCACCAATCCAGGGGTCTGCAGCCGATATCATTCGCCGTGCGATGGTCCGTATGGAGCCGGTGCTGGAGGCGGAAAAGCTTTCCGCCCGCATGCTGCTGCAGGTACATGACGAACTCATCTTCGAAGTCGAGGAAGGGGAAATCGAAAAGACACTGCCCATCGTCGTCTCGGTGATGGAAAATGCAGCCATGCCGGCTATTTCCATGAGGGTTCCGCTCAAGGTGGATGCCCGCGCGGCCGACAACTGGGACGAGGCGCATTGACGGGAATTGACCGGCCATTGACCGATTGGTGTCATTGGTTTGTTGCGTGCGCAGATTAGGGGAAACGTCTCAAAAGGAGTTCCCCATGCACGCCCCGCTCGTTTCAAAAGATCTGGAATCTTTTTCCGCTGCCAGCCACGATCAGCCGCCGCGCCATTTGGGTCGCCGCTATAATACGGATGGTGAATTCCTGCTCGAGCCGGGCAATACCGTGGTTTGCCATCTCGTTGAAGGGTCGAAAACCGAAAGCGCAATCATCGGGACACGCCAGCGTTTTCTGGATATGCCCGAGGCATCGCAGCTGGCCTTCACGCCGGTTTCCAGCCTGCATATGACGGTATTTCAGGGCATTATCGAATATCGCCGTGCATTTCCCTACTGGCCGGCAGACATGCCACTCGATACGCCCATCGACACGATGACGGAGTATTATTGTGATCGTCTGGCGGATTTTCCGGGCCTGCCTGGTTTCAATATGCAGGTGACTGGTCTCAAGCCGACGGGGCTGGTGCTGAAGGGGGCCACCGCCGAAGACGACCGGATCATTGCGCTGTGGCGGGATACATTTGCCGGAGCTTTCGGTTATCGGCATCCCGATCACAACACCTACCAATTCCATATTACGCTGGCTTATGTCACGCGCTGGTTCGATCCGGAGTGCCTGCCGCGATGGCAGGCGATGCTGGATGAAGAGCTGGAAAAACTGCGTGCGGCAGCGCCGATAATCGAGATGCGCGCTCCAGCTTTCTGTGAATTCAGGGACATGAACCACTTTAGGGAACTCGTGGTTTTTGATAGGAAGTGAAGCATGATTTGCAAAGGCCTGCCGCCCGTCCGTCGCAGCAAACCGGCTTAATCGGAAAAAATGCGCGTCAGGGCTGGTCAAAGCCCGTTTGGGCATGTATAAGCGCGCCAAATTTCCGATATCGAGACACCCGACATTCGGCCTTTGGTTATGGCCGGTTACGTTGTTTCGCCGCTAAAGTGGAGTAACAAAAATGGCTGTACCAAAAAGAAAAACAAGCCCGTCCAAGCGCGGCATGCGCCGCTCGGCTGACGGTCTCAAGGCTTCGACCTACGTTGAAGACAAGAACTCCGGCGAACTGCGCCGTCCGCACCATATCGATCTGAAGACCGGTATGTATCGCGGTCGTCAGGTTCTGACGCCGAAGGAAAGCGCATAAGCTTTCTGAAATAATCTTTACGGAAAACCGGCCCTCGTGGCCGGTTTTTTGTTTTCAGGTCGTTTAGCTGCTTTTTTCGGTTACTTGGAAAATCCGATCACTCCTCCTACACTCTGTTCGGGAGAGCAGGTCTGATGCCTGCAACGGGGAGGGGCGCTTCGGTGAAATATCGCTGGATTTTATTGACGCTGCTCAGCCTCGGCCTCGGTTACGGCGCCGTGACCAAGGGCAGCGGCATCATTGCGGAAAGCTATTTCGGCGAAGTCTCCGATCAGGGCCGCACCACCCTCAGGCTGGCCGTCTCGGCTCTTGGCGGGCTTTTGAGCCGTTTCGAGCCGCTGCCCGCCCTGATCGCCGATCACGACGACATTGAGGAGCTTGTCGCGCATCCGCAGGATGAGGCGATGCGCCAGCGCGCCAATATCTATCTCAAATCCATCAATACATTGCTGGAATCCTCCGACATCTACATCATCACGCTGGACGGAGTGACCATCGCCGCCAGTAACTATGATGGACCCACGAGCTTCGTCGGTGAGAATTTCAGCTACCGTCCCTATTTTCAGGATGCCGCCAAGGGCTTCCCGTCGCGTTTCTTTGCGCTAGGCACCACCTCCCACAAGCGCGGTTATTATTTTTCCGCGCCTATTCTCTTCAACGAGGAGATCAAGGGCGTCATCGTCTTCAAGGTCGACATTGAAGGCATAGAGGCGTCGTTCGGCGATGGTGAAAACCGAATTCTCGTATCGGACCCGGAAGGCATCATCTTCATGACCGGAACGCCGCAGTGGCTTTATTCCGGCCTGATGCCGCTGACACCGGAAAGGCTTGCGCGCACGGCGGCATCCCGCCGTTACGCCAATGCCGACCTGAAGGAACTGCCGCTGAAAAACGGCAATTTCGGCTCTCATCAGTTGATGACGATCAGTCAGAACGACGGTGACAGGGAATATCTCGTCCTGTCGCAGCCGATGCCCGACGCGGGTTGGACGGTCAGCGTGCTGATGGATACCGGCTCACTCAGGACGCAGGTCAAGACGGCGATGATCGCGATCATCCTCTGCCTGTGTCTTGCCGCTGCCGTGGTCGCCGCCATGCTGCAAAGACGGCGGCGCCTGCGTGAACGCCTGACCCACCAGGCCGAAGCTCAGGCGGAGCTGGAGCGGCGGGTGGAGGAGCGCACAGCCGATCTCGCGCGGGTGAACCGTGAGATCGAACACGAAATCGCCGAGCGCCGCCAGACGGAGAAACAATTGCGCAAGATGCAGAATGACCTGGTTCAGGCGGGCAAGCTTGCAGCGCTCGGACAAATGTCGGCAGCACTTTCGCACGAGTTCAACCAGCCGCTCGCAGCCGCCAAGAATTATGCGGAAAACGCCTCTCTTCTCGTGGAACGTGGACGTCTGGAAGAGGTGACGGAAAACCTCAGGCGTATTTCGGGCCTTATCGATCGCATGGCTTCTATCAGCAGGCATCTGAGAAATTTTGCCCGCAAACCCAATGAGAAAATGGCTGCGGTCGCGCTGGATGCCGTCCTTCGCGATACGCTGGAAATTGTTGGAGCACGGCTGAAGGCCGCCGATGCGGTGCTGGATGTTGATCTTGGTCCGGTGCCGCTTGCGGTGAAGGCCGGGCCGGTGCGGCTGCAGCAGGTGCTGGTCAACATCATCTCCAATGCCGCCGATGCGGTGGAAGGGCGCGAGGATCGTCGCATCGCTTTGAAAGCCGTGCTGCACGGTCAGACGGTGTCGATTTTCATTCGTGACCGAGGTCCGGGCGTTCCTCCGGCGATTTCGGAGCGCATCTTCGATCCCTTCTTCACCACCAAGGGCGTGGGCCGTGGCCTGGGTCTCGGCCTTTCCATCACCTACAACATCATCAAGGATTTTGGCGGCCAGCTGCGTGTCAGAAACCATGAAGACGGCGGCGCGGAATTCGAGATCGAATTACCGGCAGCAGCCTATCGTGTGGAGGTGGCGGCGGAATGACGATGTCGCGGGTTCTGTTGATTGATGACGAGGAGGAACTGCGTTTTTCCACCGCGCAGGCGCTGGAACTTTCCGGTTTTGCGGTCACCATGCTGGCAAGCGCCGAACATGCGCTTGAACTCATCGGCTACAGCTTCGATGGCGTCGTGGTCAGCGATATCAGGATGCCCGGCATGGATGGCATGACACTGCTGCAGAAGGTGCGGGAACTTGACCCGGAAATACCTGTCATCCTGATGACGGGCCATGGCGATGTGCAGCTTGCCGTCAATGCCATGCGCAACGGTGCTTATGATTTCATCGAAAAGCCCTTCACCCCGCAATATCTCGCCGGCATCATAAAAAGAGCCAACGACCGGCGGGCGCTGGTGCTGGAAAATCGCCGCCTGAAGGCGGTGGCGGGCAAGCATGACGATCTCGAAACGCGTCTGCCCGGCAGAACCCAGGTCATGGTCGATCTGCGATACCGCATTCGCGCCATCGGTGCGACCGATGCCGATACGCTCATTGTCGGCGATACCGGTGCGGGCAAGGAAGTGGTGGCGCGCGCACTTCACGATATCAGCGCCAGAGCCAACCGGCCCTTTGTCGCCATCAATTGTGCCGCCCTTCCGCAAACGCTGATCGAAAGCGAGCTGTTCGGCCACGAGGCTGGCGCTTTTCCCGGCGCGCTGCGCCCGCGCTACGGCAAGTTCGAGCATGCCCGCGGCGGCACCATATTGCTGGACGAGATCGGCTCCATGCCCTTTGAATTGCAGGGCCGGTTCCTGCGCGTGTTGCAGGAACGGGTGATCACCCGTCTTGGCTCCAATGAAACAGTCGAGCTCGACGTCCGCTTCATCGCCACCAGCAAGGTCGATCTGGAGCAGGAAGTCGCGGCAGGGCGGTTCCGTGCCGATCTTCTTTACCGCCTGAACGTGGCGACGATTCTCGTGCCGTCCCTCTCGCAGCGCAGTGCCGACATACCGCTGCTTTTCCTCCATCTGGTGCGGGAGGCTGCTGCCCGTTACGGTCGGGAAGATACGGACGTTCCGCAGCATCTGCTCTCAGTCATTTCCCTGCGTGAGTGGCCGGGCAATGTCCGGGAATTGCGCAATGCGGCGGACCGTTTCGTTCTCGGTCTGGAAAGCGATGTCTCCGAAACCTCGCTGCCATTTGAGGGCGATGGCAAGGCGGCGCTTGCCGCAAGGGTCGCCGCTTATGAAAAAAGCCTTATTGCGCGCGCGATCGCCGCCCACGGCGGAAATCTGAAATCCGTCTATGAGAGCCTCGGCATTTCACGCAAAACGCTTTACGAAAAAATGCAGAAATACGAGCTGCACCGGCACATGACCGAGGTGTGATGGGTGGATTTCCACCCATGGATGAGCCCGTATGGGTAGAAATCCACCCATTGCTGCCCATGATGGCGATAAAAGCGCGCCTTGCCGCAAGACCGCCGTTGCTGAACGGCAATCCCGGATCGCAAATGGCTCACCCCGGTCGCCATGGAGGAGCATGCGCGGCTGAAGTGGCGAACATTTTCATCCGGGAGGAATCGATGAAAATACTGAAGACAGTTACCGGCCTCGCTGCCGCCGCTGCCGTTTCCCTTTTTGCGCTTTCTGCATCCGCTCAGAACTACCCCGAGCGCAACATCACCATGGTCGTGCCCTTTGCCGCCGGCGGCCCGACAGATACGGTCGCGCGTCTTGTCGCTGAATCCATGTCGAAGGATCTCGGCCAGCAGATCATCGTCGAGAATGTTGGCGGCGCTGGTGGCACGCTGGGCGCTGGCCGCGTGGCGGCGTCGGATCCGGACGGTTACACCGTTCTGCTGCATCACATCGGCATGGCGACGAGCGCCACGCTTTATCGCAAGCTCGCCTATGACACCCTGAACGCTTTCGAATATGTCGGTCTGGTCACGGAAGTGCCGATGACCATTCTGTCGCGCAAGACGCTCGAAACCAAGGATCTCAAGGGTCTGATCGACTACGCCAAGGCGAACAAGGACAAGGTCACCGTTGCCAATGCCGGCATCGGTGCTGCTTCGCATCTGTGCGGCATGTTGTTCATGAGCGCTATCGAGACACCGCTGGTCACTGTTCCCTACAAGGGCACAGGCCCGGCCATGACCGACCTGCTCGGCGGACAGGTCGATATCATGTGCGACCAGACCACAAACACCACCAAGCAAATCCAGGGCGGGACCGTTAAAGCCTATGCCGTAACCTCGGCCAAACGGCTCGACGTGCTGCCGGACGTACCGACAGTTGCCGAATCGGGCCTGCCGAAGCTTGAGGTGGGTATCTGGCACGGTATCTACACGCCGAAGGGTACACCGGCTGAGATCAACGAAAAGCTCTCCAAGTCGCTGCAGGTCGCGCTGAAGGACAAGAACGTGGCGGCCCGTTTTGCCGAACTTGGCACCACACCTTCCCCGGAAGCCGATGCGACGCCCGCAGCGCTCAAGACCAAGCTTGAAAGCGAAATCGCCCGCTGGAAGCCTGTGATCGAGGGCGCCGGCCAATATGCCGACTGATGGCTGAAGCAATTGCCGGCGGCACCCTGCCGCCGGCTTCTTGCCGTCAATTTAACGCGCGGAACGGTGTGTAGCCGGCCGCAGTGGAGGGGCATCTTTCATGAAGTCGTTTTTCATTGACCCTGCCGAGGCAGCCTGTGGGGCAATTTTCATCGGTTTTGGCGCTTTTTTCGCGTTGCAGTCTTTCGGGCTGGATATCGGAACCGCCTTCCGCATGGGGCCGGGTTATTTTCCGCTTGTTCTGGCAATCGTGCTGATCCTGCTTGGCGCGGTAATATTCATTCGCGCCACCCGTGTGCAGGGCGATGCCCTCGGTGCAATCGCCTGGCGGGGGATTTTTTTCATCCTGCCCGCGCCGATCTTTTTCGGTTTCACGGTCCGGGGGCTTGGTTTCGTACCGGCGCTTTTTTTCAGCGCCCTTATCGCAGCCTTCGCCTCGCACAAGATGAGCCCGCTCATGGCCGTCATTATTTCCGCCGCCATCACGGTCTTTTCCGTTGCTGTGTTCAATTATGGTCTCGGCCTGCCATTCCAGCGCTTCGGCCCCTGGCTTAAATTTTGAGGTGCCGTAATGGAATTGCTTGATAATCTTGCTCTCGGTTTCGTCACGGCCACGTCGCTGGCAAACCTGTTTTTCTGCCTGATTGGCGTGCTGCTCGGCACGCTGATTGGCGTGCTGCCGGGCATCGGCGCAACCGCAACCATCGCCATGCTGTTGCCGATCACCTTTCAGCTTGAGCCCGTCTCATCGCTCATCATGCTCGCAGGCATCTATTACGGCGCGCAATATGGCGGCTCCACCACGGCGATCCTCATCAACATGCCGGGGGAATCCTCATCCGCCGTTACCGCCATTGACGGCTACCAGATGGCGCGCAAGGGCAAGGCGGGTGCCGCACTTGCAATTGCCGCCATCGGCTCGTTTTTCGCCGGCACGGTTTCCACCTTTCTCGTGGCAGTCTTTGCACCGCCGTTGACGGCGATTGCGCTGGAATTCGGCGCGGCGGAATATTTCTCGCTGATGGTCGTCGGCCTTGTCTCATCCATCGCGCTTGCCCATGGTTCCATCGTCAAGGCGCTGGCCATGGTCGTGCTTGGCCTGCTGCTCGGTCTGGTCGGTACGGATATCTACAGCGGCGCGCCACGCTTCACTCTCGGCATCCGTGAATATGCCGATGGGCTGAATTTCGTTGCGGTGGCGGTGGGCGTATTCGGTATCGCCGAAATCCTGCGCAATCTCGAAAACGAGCGCACGCGCTCGGTGCTGATCGCCAAGGTCAGCAGCCTGATGCCGTCGAAGGAAGACTTCAAGGCCATGGTCGGCCCGGTGCTGCGCGGTACGGTCATCGGTTCGGCACTGGGCATCCTGCCAGGCGGCGGTGCAATTCTCGCTGCCTTCGCATCCTACACCGTCGAGAAACGCGTCTCCAAGCATCCTGAGGAGTTTGGACACGGTGCCGTCGCCGGTGTTGCCGGTCCGGAATCCGCCAATAATGCCGGTGCCCAGACATCGTTCATCCCGCTTCTGACGCTCGGTATTCCCGCAAACCCAGTGATGGCGCTGATGATCGGTGCGATGATCATTCAGGGCATCGTGCCCGGTCCGAACGTTGCGACCGAGCAGCCGGCGCTGTTCTGGGGCATCATCGCCTCGATGTGGATTGGCAATCTGATGCTCGTCATCCTCAACCTGCCCCTGATCGGGCTTTGGGTGAAGCTGCTGACGGTGCCTTATTACGTGCTTTTCCCCATCATCATGGCCTTCTGCGCCATCGGGGTTTACAGCGTCAATTCCAACGTCTTCGATCTCTACGCCGTCGCCTTCTTCGGCTTCATTGGTTATGTGCTCGTGAAGCTGCGCTGCGAGCCGGCGCCGCTGCTGCTGGGCTTCGTGCTTGGGCCGCTGCTGGAGGAAAACCTGCGACGCGCCATGATCTTGTCACGTGGCGATCCGACGACCTTCGTCACCCGACCGATCAGCGCTACCCTGCTGTTTATTGCTCTGGCCGTGCTGATCATCGTCTTCCTGCCCAGCGTGAAGAAAAAGCGCGAAGAGGTTTTCGTAGAAGAAGACTGAGCAGGTCTCGAAATATTCGGAACGCCGGTGATGGAAATGTCGCCGGCGTTTCTGCGTTGATGGGATCGCTGTGAGGAATCCGGTTCACCGAAGCGGCATATGGTTGACTTGAAGCGTTTTAGGGCCAAGGAAGGGCGGGAAAGAGAGGTCGATATGACGTCGGAAACCGAAAAACGGATCATTGCGCTTGAGGAAACGATCGCGCATCAGGCCAAGACTATAGAGGAACTGTCCGACCAGCTGACGGAACAGTGGAAGGTGGTGGAACAGACCCGCGCCAAGCTCGACCGGTTGACGGAAAGGTTCCTGAGCCTCGAGGAGCAGTCGCTGGACGCGCCCGCAATTACCCGGCCGCCGCATTATTGATGAGGAAGACCCCATGACGAGCGATACAGCCGCACTTGCCGCCGAAATTGTGGATTTCTGGAAGAAGGCAGGACCGGACAAATGGTTCGACAAGGACGCCGCCTTCGACGATCACTTTCATGACCGTTTCCGCGATGCCCATTTTGCCGCTGCAAGGCGCGAATTGGATGGCTGGCTGGACGGTGCGGAAAGCAGCCTCGCGCTGATGCTTCTGCTGGATCAGTTCCCGCGTAACTGCTTTCGCGAGACAGCGCATATGTATGCGACCGATCCGCTGGCACGCATGTTCGCCAGCGAGGCCATCCGTCGCGGCCACGATCAGGCGGTGACCGAGGATTTGCGGGTCTTTTTCTATCTGCCCTTTTCCCATTCGGAAAGCATCGAGGATCAGGAGCGTGCCTGCACGCTCAACCGGCCGCTTGGCGGGCTTTATCTCCACCATGCCGAAGAGCATCGCGATATCGTCGCGCGTTTTGGCCGCTTTCCGCATCGCAACGACATATTGCTGCGGGAAACGGCGCCGGAGGAACGGCAATATCTTGATGCGGGCGGTTTTACTGGCTGATATCAACGAAAAACGCCGCCAGTCCCGAAAGACGGCGGCGCTTTTTTTTGGTGGGTAACGGCCGCAGATCAGCCGTCGAAGAATTCCTTCATCCGGGCAAAGAAGCCGGTCGATTCCGGATTATTCTCCTGGGACGAGAGTTGCTCGAACTCCTGCAACAGCTCGCGCTGGCGCTTGCTGAGCTTCTGCGGTGTCTCGATCTGGATCTGGATGTAGAGATCGCCAGTCTGCGCCGAACGCAGCACCGGCATGCCCTTACCCTTCAGGCGGAACTGCTTGCCTGGCTGGGTGCCTTCCGGAACCGTGACGCGAGACTTCGTGCCGTCGAGCGTCGTCACATCGAAGGTGCCGCCAAGAGCGGCCGTCGTCATGGAGATCGGCACGGTGCAATAGAGATCGGCGCCGTCGCGCTGGAAGAACTCATGGGGACGCACGGACAGGAAGATGTAGAGATCACCCGCCGGGCCACCACGCATGCCGGCTTCGCCTTCGCCCTGCAGGCGAATGCGGGTGCCATCCTCGATACCCGAGGGAATGTTGACCGAAAGCGAACGCTCTTCCGTCACGCGGCCCTGGCCGTGGCACTTGCTGCACGGATCGGAAATCGTCTGTCCACGCCCGTGGCAGGTGGGGCAGGTGCGTTCTACCGAGAAGAAGCCCTGGGCTGCGCGCACGCGACCGGAACCCTGACAGGTGCCGCAGGTTTTGGGTTGCGTGCCGGGTTTTGCGCCGGAACCGGAACAGACATCGCAGGTTATCGAGGTTGGAACCCTGATCTGCGCCGTCTTGCCGGCAAACGCTTCTTCCAGCGTGATTTCCATGTTGTAGCGAAGGTCGGCGCCGCGCTCGCGACCGCCGGAAGAGCGGCGTGCGCGTCCGCCGCCCATCATCTCGCCGAAGATGTCTTCGAAGATATCCGAGAAGCCGCCATTGGCGAAACCGCCGCCGCCCATACCACCGCCGCCCATGCCGCCATTTTCAAAGGCGGCGTGGCCAAAACGGTCATAGGCCGCGCGTTTTTGCGGGTCCTTCAGCGTTTCATAGGCTTCGTTGATTTCCTTGAACTTCCGTTCGGAATCAGCATCATCCGGGTTCTTGTCCGGATGGTATTTCATCGCGAGTTTGCGGAAGGCGCTTTTCAGCTCTTTTTCGTCCGCGGTCTTGCTGACGCCGAGTGTTTCGTAAAAGTCTGCTTTCGCCATTAAGATAACAAGCCTCGCAAATGGATTTCCGGCTGCACTTCGGCAGCCGGATGTCTTGCATGTATCGACAGGAGACGGGAAGCCACGCGATTATGCGGACTTCTTGTCGTCCTTGATTTCCTCATAGTCGGCGTCGACGACGTCGTCCTTGCCGCCTTCTCCGTTAGCACCGGCTTCAGCCTGCTGCGCTTCGTAGATGGCCTGACCGAGCTTCATGGAAACTTCCATGAGGGTCTGGGTCTTTGCCTGAATGTCGTCGGCATCCGGTTCGGAAGCCTCAACGGCCGTCTTCAGGCTGGCAATGGCGTCTTCGATGGCCTTGCGGTCGGTTTCGGAAACCTTGTCGCCATATTCCTTCACCGATTTCTCGGTGGAGTGAACGAGGCTTTCGGCCTGGTTCTTGGCTTCGACACCCGCACGACGCTTCTTGTCGGCTTCGGCATTGGCTTCAGCGTCCTTGACCATCTTCTCGATGTCGGCATCGGAAAGACCACCGGAAGCCTGGATACGGATCTGCTGTTCCTTGCCGGTGCCCTTGTCTTTCGCCGAAACCTGCACGATGCCGTTGGCGTCGATATCGAAGGTCACTTCGATCTGCGGAACGCCGCGGGGTGCCGGCGGCAGGCCGACGAGGTCGAACTGGCCGAGCAGCTTGTTATCCTGTGCCATTTCGCGCTCGCCCTGCGAGACGCGGATCGTCACGGCCGACTGGCTGTCTTCGGCGGTCGAGAAGGTCTGGCTCTTCTTCGTCGGGATCGTCGTGTTGCGATCGATCAGACGGGTGAAGACGCCACCCAGCGTTTCGATGCCGAGCGACAGCGGCGTCACGTCGAGAAGCAGAACGTCCTTGACGTCGCCCTGCAGAACGCCGGCCTGAATGGCGGCGCCCATGGCAACCACTTCATCAGGGTTCACGCCCTTGTGCGGCTCCTTGCCGAACAGCTGCTTGACGACTTCCTGCACCTTCGGCATGCGGCTCATGCCACCAACGAGAACGACTTCGTCGATCTCGGCAGCGGTAACGCCGGCATCCTTAAGGGCAGCCTTGCAAGGGGCGACGGTGCGCTGCACCAGATCGTCCACCAGGCTTTCGAACTTGGCGCGGGTCAGCTTCAGCGTCAGGTGCTTCGGACCGGAAGCATCAGCCGTGATGAACGGCAGGTTGATTTCGGTCTGCTGCGACGACGAAAGTTCGATCTTGGCCTTTTCGGCAGCTTCCTTGAGGCGCTGCAGAGCGAGCTTGTCGTTCTTCAGGTCGATGCCCTGATCCTTCTTGAACTCGCCGGCCAGATATTCGACCAGACGCATGTCGAAGTCTTCACCGCCGAGGAAGGTATCGCCGTTGGTGGACTTCACTTCGAAAACGCCGTCGCCTATTTCCAGAACGGAAATATCGAAGGTGCCGCCGCCAAGGTCGTAAACGGCGATGGTCTTGCCGTCCTTCTTGTCGAGGCCGTAAGCGAGGGCTGCTGCGGTCGGCTCGTTGATGATACGCAGGACGTCCAGACCGGCGATGCGGCCGGCATCCTTGGTTGCCTGGCGCTGGGCGTCGTTGAAGTATGCCGGAACGGTGATGACGGCCTTCTCGACCTTTTCGCCGAGGTAGGATTCAGCCGTTTCCTTCATCTTCTGAAGGATCATCGCGGAAATCTGCGAAGGGGAATAGTTCTTGTCCTGAGCCTTCACCCATGCGTCGCCATTGTCGCCCTTGACGATTTCAAAGGGAACGAGAGCCTTGTCCTTTTCGACGGTCGGGTCTTCATAACGGCGACCGATGAGGCGCTTGACCGCAAACAGGGTGTTGGTCGGGTTGGTGACCGCCTGGCGCTTGGCCGGCTGGCCGACAAGGCGTTCGCCATCGTCGGAAAATGCCACCATGGATGGCGTAGTGCGCGCGCCTTCCGCGTTTTCAATAACTTTCGTGTCCTTGCCGTCCATCACTGCAACGCAGGAATTGGTTGTGCCAAGGTCGATACCGATTACTTTTGCCATGCTCTTCTCTCCTTGAAGCGAGCTGTCGGAACCCCGTGAGGCATTCCATGGACAACTCCTTGACTTGGATTTGCAGTATTCGCTGCTGTTATGCGGCGTATATAAGGAGCGATTTTTCCTGCTGCAAGGCGCAAGAGAGGGTGAAGCGCTGCAAAAAAGCGGATGAAACCCCTGTCTGTGCAGAAGCATAGCCATCAAGGCATGCAGAAGGGCAAAAACGTGACTTTGACTGCCACGGTCATGGCGACGCGGAGGCGCGTTTATAAAGTCATTGAGGTGAGGTGAAATGGCGGACAGGGTGGGATTCGAACCCACGGTACGCTTTCACGCACACACGCGTTCCAGGCGTGCGCCTTAAACCACTCGGCCACCTGTCCTTTTTTCAAATCTGCATGTTTTGAGGAATGCAAATCACTGGAACGGCGCGATATATACCGATGAATTCGCTGGGATCAACACGAATCTGACAGTTTTTTGAATTGTCGGCAATTTCCTGCCTTCCGATGCGATTGCAAACCGGTTTTCCCGCCTTTATCGATGCAATATATCTTTCAAAACATGGCTGTCGAAACGACGGGCCGCAACCGAGGTATCCTGATGAAAGCTTTTTTGCGGTTTTTGAGCTTTCTTCTTCTCACTGCAGCTGTTTTTCTTGGCGTACTCGATTCGATCCGCTCGGTTTCCACATCCTCGGTCAATATCACCGGCATCCTGTCCGTCTGGAACTATCTTCTTCCTGCCTCGCGCACCATGGTGGAAACGGCCTTGGCTCACTATATTCACCCTGAAGCGTGGCGCTTCATTGAAAATGCCCTGTCGGGACTGCCGGCATTTGCTTTTTTCCTCGCGCTATCCCTGCTTTGCTGGATGGCCGGTTACAGGAAGCGCAAAGTGATGAGGCGTTCGTCAGTCTGAATTTATCAACTGACAGCGCGCGCCCCGCAGATGTGAACCCTGAGAAGCGGCATAATCGGCCGCACGGAGGACCGAATGTTCCTGTTCGATACGCTTTCAAAAAAGACGACGATGCCGACCGAAGAGACGGCTTTGCCCGGCCGTGAAGAGGCGCTTGCCGTGCCCGAGACCCATTTCGTCAATGGTCGGCCCTTGAAGGGGCCTTATCCCGATGGTTTGGAAATCATCTATCTGGGTATGGGTTGCTTCTGGGGTGCGGAGCGCCTGTTCTGGCAGACGCCGGGTGTGTGGGTGACGGCGGTGGGTTACGCCGGCGGTTTTACCCGCAATCCCACCTATCAGGAGACGACGACGGGCCAGACGGGCCACGCCGAAGTGGTCAAGGTCGTCTACGATCCGACCGTCATCTCGCTGTCAGGGCTGCTCAAGATATTCTTCGAGGAGCATGATCCGACGCAAGGGATGCGGCAGGGAAACGATGTCGGCACGACCTATCGTTCCGCCATCTATGCCAATACCGAAGGCCAGTTGCAGCAGGCGCAGAAGGCGCACGACACTTTTCAGCAGGCTTTGGACGAGGCGGGGCATGGCCGCGCCATCACCACCGAAATTGGACCGCTTGAAACATTTTATTACGCGGAAGACTATCACCAGCAATATCTTGCCAAGAATCCGGGCGGCTACTGCGGCCTCAGGGGAACCGGCGTAAGCTGCAATATCGGCTAGATTTTTTGCACGTTGCCCAGGTGGAAAGACCAAAAAAACGCCAGAATAAAGTTTTTCCACCGGGTCAAAAAAACCGGATGAATTTTTCATTGAGCCATGCAAGGATATGAGCCAAGCACAGCCGGGATAACGGCTGGCGGTTCCGCAGACATTCCCGGTCAACGGGTTTGCGGGAGGACCCTTAAAATATCAATTGCAACAACAGGGCTGCACAATGAAAAAATCCCTTCTGACGCTTTTTGCGCTCGCCGCCATGTCGGCTTCCGCGCTTGCTGCCGATATCAAGCCGGCATTGGTTTATGGTACGGGCGGCAAGTTCGACAAGTCGTTCAACGAAGCCGCCGCGGCTGGCGCTGAGAAGTTCAAGGCAGAAACGGGCATCGAGTTCCGCGATTTTGAACCGACCAGCGATACGCAGGGCGAGCAGGCTATCCGCAACTTCGCCAGCAAGGGCTTTAACCCGGTTGTTGCCGTGTCCTTCGCCTGGACGTCGGCCATGGAAAAGGTTGCAGCCGAATTCCCTGACACCAAGTTCGTCATCGTCGATTCCGTCGTCGAGCTGCCGAATGTCCGCTCGGTCGTCTACAAGGAGCACGAAGGCTCTTATCTCGTCGGTCTTCTGGCAGGCATGGCCTCCAAGACCGGTAAGGTCGGCTTCATCGGCGGCATGGATATTCCGCTGATCCGTAAATTCGCCTGTGGTTATGCGCAGGGCGCCAAGGCTGCCAACGACAAGATCGAAGTCTTCCAGAACATGACCGGCACCACGGGTGCGGCCTGGAATGATCCGGTGCGCGGTGGCGAACTGACCAAGAACCAGATCGACCAGGGCGCTGACGTGATCTACGCGGCAGCCGGTGCGACCGGTATCGGCGTGTTGCAGACCGCTGCCGACAACAAGAAATTCTCGATCGGCGTCGATTCCAACCAGAACCACCTGCACCCCGGCTCGGTTCTGACCTCGATGGTCAAGCGCGTCGATCTGGCTGTCTACAACGCCTACAAGGATGCCAAGGACGACAAGTTCACCCCCGGCATCGTTGCTCTCGGCGTCAAGGAAGACGGCGTTGCCTATGCTCTCGACGACAACAACAAGGCCCTGATCTCGCCGGAAATGACCGCCGCCGTGGACAAGGCGAAGGCCGACATCATTGCCGGCACCATCAAGGTTCATGACTACATGGCGGACAATTCCTGCCCGAAATGATATGATATGTGTCTGGGGCGCATGGTGATTTTTCACCTTGCGCCCTTTTCATATCCAGCCTTCGGAGAGGTTTCGGTTTGAGTATGGACCCAGCAATCGAACTCGTGGGCATCGATAAAAAATTCGGTGCCGTTCACGCCAATAAGAATATCAACCTGACCGTTGCCAAGGGTACGATCCACGGCATCATCGGGGAAAACGGTGCCGGAAAATCGACCCTGATGTCGATCCTCTACGGTTTTTACCAGGCTGATGCCGGTGAAATCCGGGTAAACGGCGCGCCGGTATCGATCCGCGACAGCCAGGCTGCGATCAGTGCTGGCATCGGCATGGTGCATCAGCATTTCATGCTGGTGGAAAATTTCACCGTGCTGGAAAACGTCATGCTGGGCGCGGAAGGCGGCGCATCGCTTGCCAAGGGGAGGGCTGCTGCGCGCAAGGAGTTGAAGCGCCTTGAAGACGACTACGGGCTGGAAGTCGATCCGGATGCTGTGATCGAGGAACTGCCGGTCGGCCTGCAACAGCGCGTCGAAATCCTGAAAGCCATGTATCGTGGCGCCGAAATCCTGATCCTCGACGAGCCGACCGGCGTTCTCACGCCTGCGGAAGCCGATCATCTTTTCAAGATCCTCGGTGTCCTGCGTGAGCAGGGCAAAACCGTCATCCTCATCACCCACAAGCTGCGCGAGATCATGGCGATCACGGATTCCGTCTCCGTCATGCGCCGCGGCGAAATGGTGGCGACCCGCAAAACCTCCGAAACCAGCGTTGAGGAACTGGCCGAACTGATGGTCGGCCGTCGCGTGCTGCTGCGGGTGGAAAAAGGCGAGACGACGCCGGGCGAAGTTCTCCTTTCCATCCGTAATCTGACCGTCAAGGACAGCCGCGGCGTCACCATGGTGGACGATGTCTCGCTCGATGTCCGCGCCGGTGAAATCGTCGGCATCGCCGGTGTGGCCGGCAATGGCCAGTCCGAACTTCTCGAAGCGATCGCAGGCATCCGCAAGCCTTACTCAGGCGAGATATGGGTGGCCGGGCAGAAGGTTGACCGACCCGATCCGTCCATTCTGCGCGAACTCGGTCTCGCACATATTCCGGAAGACCGGCACCATATGGGGCTGGTGCTGAAATTCGAGGAATATGAAAATTCCATCCTCGGCTATCACCATGACGAGCGATACGGCAAAGGCCCTTTCCTCAACCCCGAGGCCATCCGCAAGGATGCGGTCGAAAAAATCGAGAAATACGATATCCGCCCGCCGAACCCGCAGCTGAAGACCGCCAATTTTTCCGGCGGCAACCAGCAGAAGATCGTCGTTGCCCGCGAAATCGAGCGTGACCCCAAGATGCTGATCATCGGCCAGCCGACCCGCGGTGTGGATATCGGCGCCATCGAATTCATCCATCGCCGCATCATCGAAATGCGCGATGCCGGCAAGGCGATCTTGCTGGTTTCGGTCGAACTCGATGAAATCCGTTCCCTTTCGGACCGGATCATGGTCATGTTCGCCGGGCGTGTCGTTGGAGAAAAAACGGCGGAAGCCGAAGAACAGACGCTGGGCCTGATGATGGCCGGCATCGCCGCATGAGGCATGAATGAGCACCGCTTCCGTACCCCTGCCAAACTGGATCACCTACGGCCTCCTGCCGTTTTTAAATGTAGTTACCGCATTTCTGATTTCCGGCCTCGTCGTCTGGTCGATCGGTGAAAATCCGCTCGCGGCGCTTCGCCTGCTCATCGAAGGGGCGCTAGGTCGTGGCGATGCCATCGGCTTCACGCTGTTTTATACGACGAGTTTCATCTTCACCGGCCTCTCTGTGGCGGTCGCCTTCCATGCCGGTCTGTTCAACATCGGTTCTGAAGGTCAGGCCTATATTGGTGGATTGGGCGCGGCGTTGGTGGCGCTGGCGCTCGACCGTTATGTGCCGTGGTATGTGACGATGCCCTTCGCCATCATCGGCGCTGCGGTTTTCGGCGCGGCCTGGGCGTTTATTCCGGCATGGCTGCAGGCAAAACGCGGTAGCCACGTCGTCATAACCACCATCATGTTCAACTTCATCGCTGCGGCGTTGATGGTCTATCTGCTGGTGAACGTGCTGATCGTGCCGGGCAAGATGGCGCCGGAAACGCGCACCTTTCTGCCAGGTGGGCAATTGCCGAAGCTCGACTGGCTGATGGCGCTGTTCGGCCTGAAGCTCGGGCCGGCGCCGTTCAACGTCTCCTTCATCATTGCACTGGTCATGTGTTTTCTCGTCTGGGTGCTGATCTGGCGCACCAAGCTCGGTTATGAGATGCGCACGCTCGGCGTCAGCCCCTCGGCCGCCGTCTATGCCGGCATTCCCTATGCGCGCACCGTCATCATCGCCATGCTCATTTCCGGCGGTCTGGCAGGTATGATGGCGCTGAACCCGGTCATGGGAGCTTCCGCCCGCTTGCAGGTGGAATTTGTCGGCGGTGCGGGTTTCGTCGGCATCGCCGTGTCGCTGATGGGGCGAAGCCACCCGCTCGGCATCCTGTTTTCGGCGCTGCTGTTCGGCATTCTCTATCAGGGTGGTGCAGACCTCTCTTTCGAGATGCCGAATATTACTCGTGAGATGATCGTCGTCATCCAGGGTCTGGTTATCCTGTTTGCCGGCGCGCTCGAATACATGTACCGGCCGGCTATCGTCCGCATCTACCAGCGCTTGGCAAAGGGGTGAGCTGATATGGATTTCTTCGATATGCTGGTCAGCATTCTCGGCTCGACCGTCCGTCTCACCATCCCGCTTCTGTTCACGGCGCTTGCCGGGCTGTTTTCCGAACGCGCGGGCGTGTTCGATATCGGCCTTGAAGGCAAGATGCTGGCGGCAGCCTTTGCTTCGGCTTGTGTCGCCTATCTCACCGCAAATCCCTGGGCCGGCCTGCTTGCGGGCATTGCCGTCTCCATCCTGTTTTCGCTGATCCACGGCTTTGCCGTCATCACAAATCGCGGCAACCAGATCGTGTCGGGCGTGGCGCTCAACTTCATTGCCGCCGGTCTGACGGTGGTTCTGGGGCAGGCGTGGTTCGGGCAGGGCGGGCGCACGCCGCAATTGCCGGGCGAAGGCCGTTTCGCACCGATCATCCTGCCCGGTGCGGATGCGATGCGCGAAGTGCCTTTCATCGGCCCGCTCTACGCCAATGTCATTTCCGGCAACAATATCCTGACCTATCTCGCCTTTCTGGCGGTGCCGCTGTCCTGGTGGGTGCTTTACCGTACCCGTTTCGGCCTTCGCCTGCGCGCGGTGGGTGAAAATCCGGGCGCGGTCGATACGGCGGGCATTTCGGTGACATGGATGCGTTACCGCGCCGTCATCGTTGCCGGCTTCCTCTGCGGTTTCTCGGGCGCCTATCTCGCCGTTGCGCAATCGGCGGCCTTCATCGCCAACATGTCGGCCGGTAAGGGCTATATCGCACTCGCCGCGCTGATCTTCGCGAAATGGAAGCCGGTGCCGGTCATGTTCGCATGCCTGCTCTTCGGTTTCCTGGACGCTTTCGCCAACTTCATGCAGGGCAAATCCGTGCCGGGTATCGGTGAAGTGCCGGTGCAGATTTTCCAGGCCATGCCCTATATTCTGACCTGCATCCTGCTTGCCGGTTTCATCGGCGTCGCCAAGCCCCCCAAGGCCGGTGGCGTTGCCTATGCGAAGGAGCGTTAAATCCATGTCCCGTGAACCAATGTCCCATCAGTTGTTCGAGGCAGCGGTGGAGGCCATGGCCTTTGCCCATGCGCCCTATTCGAAATTCCCTGTCGGTGCGGCAATCCGCGCTGAAGACGGTAAGATCTACAAGGGCGCCAATATCGAGAACCTCTCCTTCCCTCAAGGCTGGTGCGCCGAGCCTTCGGCCATCAGCGCCATGATCATGGGTGGAGCAAAGAAGATAAGCGAGATCGCCGTCATCGCGGAAAAGCTTGCTCTTTGCCCGCCCTGCGGCGGCTGCCGGCAGAAGATCGCCGAATTCGCCTCGCCAGACACCAAGGTCTATCTCTGTGACGAAACCGGTGTTCAGAAAGTCATGACCATGGATGAACTTTTGCCCTTCAGCTTCAAGACCGAGCTGCCCTGATGCCGGATACGCTGATCGATATTCTGGTGGAGCGTCTGAATGGCCTGATGCCGCGCATCGCCATCGTGCTGGGCTCAGGCCTGGGGTCGCTGGTGGACGAGGTCAGCGATGCGATCCGCGTGCCCTATGCCGAACTTCCCGGTTTCCCTGCAAGCGGCGTTTCTGGCCATGCGGGCGAGTTGGTGGCCGGATATCTCGGTGGCGAGCCGGTGATGATGCTGTCCGGCCGGGTGCACTATTACGAAAAAGGCGATCCGGCCGCCATGCGCGCGGTCATTGAGGCGCTCGCCGGTCTTGGCGTGCAGTCGCTCATCCTCACCAATTCTGCAGGCTCGGTCAGGCAGGACATACCGCCCGGCTCGGTCATGCAGATCACCGATCATATCAATTATTCCGGCATGAACCCGCTGATTGGCGAAGAGAGCGACAACCGCTTCGTCGGCATGACCACGGCTTATGATCCAGACCTGATGCTCGCCATGCGTAATGCCGCGATCCGCGCGACGGTGCCCTTGTTCGGCGGCGTCTATATGTGGTTTTCCGGCCCGAGCTTCGAAACGCCGGCGGAAATCCGCATGGCGCGGCTGCTGGGTGCGGATGCCGTCGGCATGTCCACCGTGCCGGAAGTCATCCTCGCCCGCTTTTTCGGGATGCGCGTTGCCGCCGCATCGGTTATTACCAATTACGGTGCCGGCATGACTGGCGCTGAACTGAGCCATGAGGAAACCAAGGACATGGCTCCGGTAGGCGGCAAGAGGCTTGCCGCCATCTTGAAAGAAATGATCGCAGGAGGAGCGTGACCATGGAACTCCAGCGTCCGCGCGAAGCGGCTGCCCTGACATTATCCTTGCTGGACCTGACCAACCTCAAGGAAGACTGCACGCCCGAGCAGATTGCTGCTTTGTGCCAGAGGGCTCATACCGAATACGGCAATACCGCCGCGATCTGCATCTGGCCGCGTTTCGTCGCCCAGGCGCGTGCCGCTTTCGGAAAAGACCATGCGATCCGTATCGCCACGGTCGTCAATTTTCCGTCGGGCGATCTGGATGTTGCGACCGTGGTGGCGGAGACCGAGGCGGCTATCCGCGACGGTGCCGACGAAATCGATCTGGTCATCCCCTATCGTAAGTTCATAGCAGGCGATGAAACGGCT
The DNA here is from genome assembly GCF_019355535.1 of Agrobacterium sp. S7/73. Lineage (NCBI taxonomy): Bacteria > Pseudomonadati > Pseudomonadota > Alphaproteobacteria > Hyphomicrobiales > Rhizobiaceae > Agrobacterium > Agrobacterium sp. S7/73. The sequence goes on along the minus strand of NZ_CP072136.1, from coordinate 2,908,675 downwards.
GTTTCCGAGATGGTGGCTGCCGTACGCAAGGTCTGCGTCGCACCCGTTCTTCTCAAGGTCATTCTCGAAACCGGCGAGCTGAAGGACAAGGCTCTCATTCGTCGTGCTTCCGAACTCGCCATTGCCGAAGGGGCCGATTTCATCAAGACCTCAACAGGCAAGGTCGCCATCAACGCCACGCTGGAAGCCGCCGATATCATGTTGCAGGCGATCCGCGACAGCAGGCAGAAGGTGGGCTTCAAGCCTGCCGGCGGTGTCGGCACGGTGGAAGACGCCACGCTTTATCTGCGGCTGGCGGAAACAATCATGGCGCCCGACTGGGCCATGCCGTCCACGTTCCGCTTCGGCGCTTCCGGCGTTCTCGATGATGTCCTGAACGTGCTGGCCGGCGGCGAACCGGCCAAGGCCGCCAGCGGGTATTGAGCTTGATCCCGCAGGAAATCATCCGCCGCAAACGTGATGGCCTGTCTCTTGCGCCGCAGGAGATTGCCGCTTTCATCGAGGCGCTGTCCAAGGACGGCATATCGGAAGGCCAGGCCGCTGCCTTTGCCATGGCGGTGTTTTTCCGGGGTATGAACCGCGACGAGATGGTGGCGCTGACACTCGCCATGCGCGACAGCGGTGATGTCCTGTCCTGGAACGATATTGGCAGGCCGGTGGCGGACAAGCACTCGACCGGCGGCGTCGGCGACAACGTCTCCCTGATGCTCGCCCCGATCGTTGCCGCCTGCGGTCTTGCGGTGCCGATGATTTCCGGCAGGGGCCTTGGCCATACCGGCGGCACGCTCGACAAGCTGGAAGCGATCCCCGGTTACGATGTGATGCCGGACGAAGCCCTGTTCCGCCGGACGGTCAAGACGGTCGGCTGTGCCATCATCGGCCAGACGGGCGATCTCGCCCCCGCAGACAAGCGCCTCTATGCTATCAGGGACGTGACCGCGACGGTAGATTCCATCCCGTTGATCACCGCCTCCATTCTATCGAAGAAGCTTGCGGCCGGACTTCAGACGCTGGTTCTGGATGTGAAGGTCGGCAACGGCGCTTTCATGCAGAGTGTGGAGGATGCCCGTAATCTCGCCGTCGCGCTGGTCGATGTGGCAAATGGCGCAGGCCTGCCGACGACGGCTCTTATAACCGACATGAACCAGCCGCTTGGCGATGCCGCAGGCAATGCGGTCGAAATCGTCAATTGCCTGGACTTTCTGGCTGGCCGCAAGGCTGGAACACGTCTCGAAAAGGTGGTTCTTGCCTTTGCTGCGGAAATGCTGGTGCAAGCGGGCAGCGCGGCCACTCTGGATGAAGGCGAGGCGCTGGCTGAGGCCGCCCTTTCCTCCGGGCGTGCCATGGAAGTCTTTGCGAAAATGGTCGCAGCACTTGGCGGGCCTGCGGACTTTGTCGATCATCCATCGCGTTACCTGCCATCGGCGCCGGTCATTCTCCCGGTTTCGGCTGAGCGCAGCGGCTGGCTGGCATCCTGTGCGACGCGCGATCTCGGCATGGTCGTTGTCGAGCTTGGCGGCGGCAGAAGAATGCCGTCAGACAAGATCGACCCTTCGGTCGGGATTTCCGATATCCTGCCGCTCGGCACAAAAGTGGAAAAAGGCGAACCACTCGCCTGCGTCCATGCGGCCTCTAAGCAAGAAGCGGAACTTGCCGTCAAAAGGATTACGGCCTGCTATGGGGTTGCTGACACTGCGATGGAAACCAGCACTGTGGTCCTCGAGCGAATTACCTGACCAGCCTCATTTCGCCACCCGATACCTTGAATGACGATAGTTGTTTCAGGAAGCTCATGCCAACAAGCATGTTGCTCAACGCATTATCTTTCAGCACCATGGCGTCGACATTCTGAACGCGGATCGTGCCGATTTCCACCCGGTCGAGCTTCAGATAGGCCGCCATGGTCTGGCCGTTGGCGGTTGAGATCGGATATTTGAAATCGAGGCTGTTGACGCCGAAACCGAGCCGCCGGGCGATCGTCTCATTGATGGCAACCATGGAGGCGCCGGTATCGACAAGCCCGTCGAAAGATTTACCGTTGATACGGAAGGCGGCGTTGAAGTGGCCGCGTGCGTCCGCTTTCAGATTGACGCCACCAAGCGAAACGGGCTCCGGTTTGACGGCTTCCGATTTGACTTCGGCTTTTTCCACCGTGGCTTCCGGGCGCGGCTGAAATTTTTCCACCAGCGCCGGAATCTGCGTGGCGCTGACCGAAAGACCGATAAGCAGAAAAATCGTACGCGCCAGCAAGTCGTCGCTCCTGAGAAGGCAGGGTTATCCCTATGCAGAATAGACGCAAAACGTGCTGAAATCTTAAAAGAAAAAAGCCATTCGCCGCTTGTTGGTCGGCGAATGGCTCAAACGGTTAAGCGATGATGAACGGTGTTATTTCGTGCCGTACATGCGGTCGCCCGCATCGCCGAGGCCGGGAACGATATAACCCTTTTCATTCAGCTGCTTGTCGATTGCGGCAGTATAGATCGGCACATCGGGATGCGCTTCACGGAAATTCTTGATGCCTTCGGGTGCAGCCAGCAGACACAGGAAGCGGATGTTCTTCGCGCCCCGCTCTTTCAGCTTTTCAACCGCAGCGATGGAGGAATTGCCGGTCGCCAGCATTGGATCGACGACGATGATAAGGCGGGCATCGAGGCTTTCGGGAGCCTTGAAGTAATATTCGACCGCCTCCAGCGTATCGTGATCGCGATACACACCGATATGCGCAACACGCGCCGAAGGCACGAGTTCGAGCATGCCTTCCAGAAGGCCGTTGCCGGCACGCAGGATGGAGGCGAAAACCAGCTTCTTGCCCTCCAGCACCGGAGCCTCGATGGTTTCGAGCGGCGTATCGATGGTTTCCATCGTCATTTCAAGGTCGCGCGTCACTTCATAGCAGAGCAGCGTCGAGATTTCCCTGAGCAGGCGGCGGAAGCCGGCTGTCGAGGTTTCCTTCTTGCGCATGATGGTAAGTTTGTGCCGCACCAGCGGATGTTCGATGACTGTGACGCCGTCCATGAAACTGGCCTTCCTTTTTTATCCTGTGCCCCTGTAATTCACCGAAAGCAGGCTTTTCGCAAGCCTTCTTCGCGGTTTTACCCCGCCAACCGATGCCTAGTGGCTATCGAGTTTCGCAAGCAGCCGGGCGCGTGTGACTTCATCCACAAAGGCGCTTTCCAGTGCGGTTCGGGTCATGCGGTTGATCTCGGCATCGCTGAAACCGAAAGCATCCGCAGCCAGCGCGTATTCCCGGGCAAGCGAGGTAAAGAAGAATGGCGGATCGTCGGAACTGATGCAGACGCGCACCCCGGCATCGCGCAACGCCCTCAGCGGATGGCTGCCGAAATCGGGATAAACGTTGAGCGCGATATTTGATCCGGGGCAGACCTCAAGCACTGTTCCCGCCTCAACCAGCCGGGCGACGAGAGCGGCGTCTTCGATGGCGCGCACGCCATGCCCGATGCGCGACGGCTTTACGAGGTCGAGCGCATCGACGACGCTTTCCGGTCCGCAGACCTCACCCGCATGGATGGTCAGCCCAAGGCCGGCATCGCGGGCAATGTCGAAGGCGCGTGCGTAATCGGCGACGCGGCCCATGCGCTCCTCGCCCGCCATGTTGAAACCGGTCACCAGCGGGTGTTTCGTCCGTGCTGCATATTCAGCCGCCGCGATGACCCGTTCAGGACCGAAATGCCGCTCGCCGGTCACGATGATGCGGGTTTCGATACCGGTCTTTTCTTTCGCGATCCGGATGCCCTCGGCGATACCGGAGAGATAGGCGTCAGCGCCGAGCCCGATGCGGTCGCCATGATCGGGCGAGATGATGAGCTCGCTATAGATCGTATTGGCCTCGGCAAGTTCGGTCAGATAGGTTTGCGTCAGAACCGCATAGTCCTCATCGGTCTTGAACACCTGCGCCACCGCATCGTAGCACTGGATGAATTGCGCAAAATCCGACCAGACGTACTGGCCGTCGCGCAGAAAGCTACTGGTGTCTATGCCGTATTTCTCGGCCTGTTTTGCGACGAGGGCAGGGGGTGCCGCACCTTCCAGGTGGCAGTGAATTTCCGCTTTCAGCAAATGCGATGTCAAATGAAGCTCCTGCCGTGCGAACCGGCCTCGATACCTAGATGGTGGGCGATGCTCTCGCCGATGTCGGCGTAGCTTGAACGAATGCCGACATCGCGGGAGCGGATGCCCGGCCCGAATGCCATGATCGGGACTCTTTCCCGTGTATGGTCCGTGCCCCGCCATGTGGGATCGCAACCATGGTCAGCGGTAAGAATGGCGATGTCGCCCGGCGCCATTTTGCGATGGATTTCCGGAATGCGCGCATCGAAGGCTTCAAGCGCCGCCGCATAACCGGCAACATCGCGGCGATGGCCGTAGAGCATGTCGAAATCCACGAAATTGGTGAAGACAAGATCGCCGTTTTCGGCTTCGTCAATAGCGTGCAGCGTTGCATCCATCAGGGCGCTGTTGCCATTTGCCTTGATGACGCGCGAGACACCCTTGTGGGCATAGATATCGCCGATCTTGCCGATCGCGTGCACTTTCCTGCCAGCCTCCACAAGGCGGTCGAGCAATGTCTGTTCGGGCGGCGGAACGGAGAAGTCGCGGCGGTTGCCGGTGCGTTCGAAGGTTGCGACCGTCTCGCCGATGAAGGGACGGGCAATGACACGGCCGATATTCAGCGGATCGAGCAGCTTGCGCACCGTCTCGCAGAGCGTGACGAGCCGCTGCAATCCGAAATGGGCCTCGTGCGCGGCGATCTGGAACACGGAATCGGATGAGGTGTAGCAGATCGGCTTGCCGCTCCTGATATGCTCTTCGCCGAACTTCGCGATGATCTCGGTGCCGGAAGCGTGGCAATTGCCGAGAATGCCTGGAATATCCGCTTGCGTGCAGATGGCTTCCACCAGTTCGGGAGAAAAGGCGTCGCCTTCTGTCGGGAAGTAGCCCCAGTCGAAGGTGACGGGCGTGCCCGCGATCTCCCAATGGCCTGAGGGCGTATCCTTGCCCTTCGATATTTCGCTGGCAGAGCCATGCAGGCCGAAAATACGTTCCGGCGGTTCCATGCCGGCGGGAATGTCGCCGCTTGATTGTCGCGCAATCTCCAGAAGACCAAGCGAAGACATGTTGGGCAGCTTCAGCGGACCCGCCCGAAGGCCAGGCCTGTCGGCAGCACCTGCCGCGCAGAATTCGGCGATATGACCGAGCGTATTGGCGCCGAGGTCGCCATAATGCTCCGCGTCAGGCGCACCGCCGACACCGAAGGAATCCAGAACGAGAAGAAATGCTCTTGCCATAACTCACCGAAACGAAAATGCGCCGACGGGCAATGTCAGGCCGAACTGTCGTTATAGATCAGCAAAACGTGAAGAAGGAAGTGATTTTATGAACCATCCGGTAAAACCGGCTGTTCAATCCTCTTCCCGTTTCGATTTCGGCGCGTTGAGATTGCGCAGCACATACCATCCAGCGGCAATTACCATGGCCGCCAGAATATACCATGTGATGGCGTACGACAGGTGGTTGTTGGGGAAGGTGAGCATGGTCTTGCCGCCGACCGGTAGGCCACCCGGATTGGGCGTCGCATCGGCATCGACATAAAAGGGCGCCACGCCGGAAAGGCCGGATGCCTGCGATATCTGCGGGATATTGCGGGAGTACCAGCGCCGATTTGCCGGATCGTTGGTTCGAAGGAAAAGCCCGCCGGTTTCTGGCGCGCGCATCAGCCCGACGATCTCGACCTGCCCGGTTGGTTCCCCTTCGCGGCGCGAGGATGGATCGCGTTTGTCGGAAGGCACGAAGCCACGATTGACGATGATATTCGATCCGTCATCGCGTCTCAGCGGCGTCATCACCCAGTAGCCGGGGCCGAGATCGCTGACCGTATAGACCTGGACCTCCTTGTCGTTGAGGAAGGTGCCGGACAGTTTCACGCGGCGATATTCATACTCTGCGGGATCGGCAAGGGCCGGCCATTCGCGGGCTGCCGGTGCATCCACAGGTGCGGCATGGGCGCGAGCTTCGACGCGTTCGATGAGATCGAGCTTCCAGAAGAGGCGTTGAACCTGCCATGTTCCAAGCGCCAGCAGGAAGCCTGTCAGTACAATAGTCAGAAGCAGGACGACGATTGCTGCGGGGCGGATGCGTCGCGTGTGCGGGGCGGTTGTCGACGGATCGGTCATGGTTTCACAGTCCTTGCAAGGCCATGCGGTTTGCTGCGGCAACACTGTCGGCTGTCGGCTGTCGGCATCCGGGTCTTCCAGCAAATAACCCCATAAATCGCGCCGACGATTCATGGGGTTATGCGCTGCGGGGGTCGTGTGCTGGCGCAGAAAGCGGCCCGCCGGAAATCCGGCAGGCCGTTGATCTATGGCTGCTCAGGGCAGGTTTTTCACATCCTCGATGTGCAGCGGCATCATGTTCTTGTTCATGTTGTACATGACCCAGAGTGAGCCGGAGAGCGTGATCAGCAGCACCACGACGGTGAAGATCAGCGCCATGAAGGTCCAGCCGCCTTCGGACTTGGTGTCCATGTGCAGGAAGTAGATCATGTGCACGAAGATCTGGATGACGCCGAGACCCATGATCGCGATGACCAGCAGCGTCTTGTTTTCAAGAACGTCGCCCATGACCAGCCAGAACGGGATCGCCGTCAGGATGACCGACAGGACGAAGCCGATCATGTAGCTTTTGAACGTGCCGTGGCTGGCGCCATCATGGTGATGATGGTCGTCGCCATGCGCGTCGTGGTGTGCGTGTGCTTCGGAACTCATCAAAGAACTCCCATGAGATAAACGAAGGAGAAGACGCCGATCCAGATGACGTCAAGGAAGTGCCAGAACATCGACAGGCACATCAGGCGACGCTTGTTTGCGGCGATCAGACCATGTTTTGCGACTTGGAACATCAGTGTGACGAGCCAGATCACGCCGAAGGTGACGTGCAGACCGTGCGTTCCAACCAGCGCGAAGAAGGCGGAAAGGAACGCTGAACGCTGTGGACCTGCACCTTCTTCGATCAGGTGATGGAACTCGTAAAGTTCCACGGCGAGGAAGGCGAGACCGAAGAGACCGGTGATGCCGAGCCAGATCAGCGTCGTCTTCACCTTCTGCTTTTCCATTTCCAGCATGGCGAAGCCATAGGTGATGGAAGAGAAAAGCAGGAAGGCGGTGTTGATCGCCACAAGCTTCAGATCGAACAGATCTGCGCCCGAAGGGCCGGCCGCGTAGTTGCGGCCGACAACGGCATAGGTGGCAAACAGCGTTGCGAAGATGAGGCAGTCGCTCATCAGATAGAGCCAGAAGCCCAGCGAGGTGCCGTTCTCCGGATGGTGGTCTTCTTTCAGGTAGAAGACCGGTGTTTCCGCGCCCGCGGCGCTTTGTGCAGGTGTATGAGCCATATTCGTTACGCCTGTTCCGCAAGCAGCTTCGTACGTTCCGCCTCGACTGTCGAAACATCGGAGGCAGGAATGTAGTATTCGCGGTTGTAGTTGAAGGTATGGGCGATCGAGACCGCGATGATGGCGAGCATGGACAGAGCCGCCAGCCACCAGATGTGCCACACCAAGGCAAAGCCAAGCACGACGCTGATGGCGCTGATGATTACGCCCGCACCGGTGTTCTTCGGCATATGGATCGGTATGAAGCCTTCCTTGGGACGGTCGTAACCGCGCTTCTTCATATCCGCCCAGGCGTCGACGTCATGCACAACCGGCGTGAAAGCGAAGTTGTAGGCAGGCGGAGGCGACGAGGTCGACCACTCCAGCGTACGCCCATGATAGGGATCGCCTGTCACGTCACGGAGCTGATCGCGCTTCAAGAAGCTGACGATGAGCTGGATGACGAAGGAAGCGATGCCAAGCGCGATCAGGAAGGCGCCGAAGGCTGCGATCAGGAACCAGATCTGGAGCGAATTGTCTTCGAACTGGCTGATACGGCGGGTCACACCCATCAGGCCGAGAATGTAGAGCGGCATGAAGGCGAAGTAGAAGCCGATGAACCAGAACCAGAAGGACAGCTTGCCCCAGAACGGATCGAGGCGGTAGCCGAAGGCCTTCGGGAACCAGTAGACGATACCCGCAAGCACACCGAACACCACGCCACCGATGATGGTGTTGTGGAAGTGGGCGATGAGGAACAGCGAGTTGTGGAGCACGAAGTCCGCCGGCGGAACAGCGAGAAGAACGCCGGTCATGCCGCCGATGACGAAGGTGATCATGAAACCGATCGTCCACAGCATCGGAACGTCGAACTTGATGCGGCCCTTGTACATGGTGAAGAGCCAGTTGAAGATCTTCGCACCGGTCGGGATCGATATGATCATCGTGGTGATGCCGAAGAAAGCGTTGACGCTTGCGCCGGAACCCATGGTGAAGAAGTGGTGCAGCCAAACGATGTAGGCGAGGATGGTGATGACACCCGTCGCATAGACCATCGAGGCATAACCGAAAAGACGCTTGTTGGAGAAGGTCGAGACGATTTCCGAGAAGACGCCGAAGGCCGGCAGCACCAGGATGTAAACTTCGGGATGGCCCCAGATCCAGATGAGGTTGACATACATCATCGGGTTGCCGCCGAGATCGTTGGTGAAGAAATTCGTGCCAACGTAACGGTCAAGGGTCAGAAGGGCGAGCGTGCCGGTGAGGATCGGGAAGGATGCCACGATCAGGATGTTCGAACACAGCGACGTCCAGACGAAGATCGGCAGGCGCATCATGGTCATGCCAGGTGCGCGCATCTTGATGATCGTGACGATCAGGTTGATACCCGAGAGCGTCGTGCCCACACCGGCGATCTGCAGACCCCAGATGTAATAATCCACACCCACGCCCGGACTTCCATCAATGCCGGAAAGCGGCGGATAGGCAAGCCAGCCCGTCTGCGCATATTCACCGATGAACAGCGAGATCATGGTGATGACGGCGCCGGCCGTGGTCATCCAGAACGAGAAGTTGTTGAGGAAGGGGAACGAAACGTCGCGGGCGCCGATTTGCAGCGGCACGACGAAGTTCATTAGACCGGTGATCATCGGCATGGCCATGAAGAAGATCATGATGACGCCATGGGCCGTAAAAATCTGGTCGTAATGGTGCGGCGGAAGATAGCCTTCCGATCCACCAGAGGCGATCGCCTGCTGGACGCGCATCATGATGGCATCTGCGAAACCGCGCAGCAGCATGACGAGTGCCAGAATGATGTACATGATACCGATCTTCTTGTGATCGATGCTCGTGAACCATTCATTCCAGAGATAACCCCACAGCCGGAAATAGGTGAGGGCGCCGACGACGGCGATGCCGCCCAGAGCCACTGCCGCGAAGGTCGCGACGAGAATGGGCTCGTGAAGCGGGATGGACTCCCATGTCAGCTTCCCGAACAGGAATGACGTTTGATCGGAATTGACGATCATTTTTAGCCTCTTGCGATTCTAAGACATAAGATCGGCGCAGCCATTGGCCGCGCCGCATAATGCCGGGACTTATCCGTCAGCCAGCGACTTGTTTCGTTTCCGGCAGCGCCGCGGGTTCGAAAGTCTGTCCTTCGATCGCAGCCGGAGTGGATTGGGGTCCGCTCGCGACACCGTAAGGTGAAAGCGGTGTACAGACGACGGAGTTCAGCGCCTTGGCGATATCGATGCCTTCCTTGCCGCCGCCGCCCTTGGCGTCGATATGCATCATGTCACGCATGCAGAGCTTGTTGGGCTCGACACAGCGGTTGAGGATGGCATCGTAAAGCTGCGGATCGACGGAGGCGAAATATTGCACCGGCTCACGTTCCGAAGGCTTGGCAAAGTCGAGATATTCCTGGCGGCCGAAGCCTTTGCCGCCATCCTTGATCTTCGCAACCCACTGATCGAAGCCTTGCTGGCTGAGACCATGGAACTTGAAGCGCATATGCGAGAAGCCAGGGCCGGAGAAGTTGGCCGAGAAGCCGTCATAAACGCCTTCCTTGTTGATGACCGCGTGCAGCTTGGTCTGCATGCCACCCATGGCGTAGATCTGGCCGGCGAGTGCCGGAACGAAGAACGAATTCATCGCGGTCGTGCCGGTGATCTTGAAGTTGATCGGAACATCGACCGGAGCTGCAAATTCATTGACGCTGCCAATGCCGAGCTCGGGGTAGAAGAACAGCCACTTCCAGTCCATGGCCACCACTTCCACCGTAAGCGGCTTGGTCTCGGCGGTAACCTGACGGTTTTCGTCGATACGCTCCAGCGGGCGGTAGGGGTCGAGACGGTGGGTGGAAATCCAGGTCACCGTGCCTAGCATCAGGATGATGGCGACCGGGGCGGACCAGATCACCATTTCAAGGCGCGTCGAGTGATGCCACTCGGGATCGTAGTCCTCGGCCTTCGCCGATTCGCGATACTTCCACGCGAAGAACAGCGTCAGGGCGATAACCGGGACGATGATGAGCAGCATCAGAACCGTGGACGTGATGATGAGGTCGCGCTGCTGGATGGCGACGTCGCCCGAAGGGTTCATCACCACGAGGTTACAGCCGCTAAGCAGCAGCAGTGCGGGGATTGCCAGAAGGGCAGATGTGATTTTCTTGATCATGCGCACGTTCTTTGAACTCGTACAGTTTGGATTATGCCGCGATTAATTGCCGAACATCATTTTTGAAATGAGGTATATTGTCGCGGTGCAGCGAAACCTTCGCGATGCACCATAGGCTTAGCGGAGCCGCGTTTGAAGGCGGAGCGGCTGCATTATCGCATAGGGAGCTTGCGGGGCAAGCCTTTCTTATCAAACTTCAATTGACGTTACGTAGGGTGCGTGTGACAATCCGTCGCATCGTAACGCTAAGGAAGAGGAGCCGGCGCGTTACAGGAAATGGTTCGTCCATGACGCAGGAGGGATATTATGAGTTATACTGATGCTGCTCCATCTTTTGGGCAGGCGCCGGAAGCGAAGGGACATGGGACCGATCCGGTCAAGGTCGATCCGGATCGCATTACAATTGCTGTCATTCTTGCGAGAATGACGGAGTTTTTCGACTTTTTCATCTACGCCATCGCCTCCGCGCTCGTTTTTCCGCATGTCTTCTTTTCCTTCGTCGATCCGCTGACGGCGACGCTTTATTCCTTCGCGGTCTTCTCGCTGGCCTTCATCGCTAGGCCGATCGGTTCATTGATCTTCCTCCAGATCGACCGAAAGTTCGGCCGTGCCGTCAAGCTGATGGCGGCCCTGTTCACTCTTTGCGGTTCCACGATGGCGATCAGCTTTCTTCCGTCCTATGCGGAAGCCGGCATGCTTGCCCCCTGTCTTCTGGCGGTATTCCGTATCGGTCAGGGACTTGGTCTCGGCGGTGCCTGGGATGGTCTTGTCTCGCTCCTCGCCATGAACGCACCGCCGAAGCAGCGCGGCTGGTACGCCATGATGCCGCAAATTGGTGCGGCGATGGGCTTTGGTCTTGCCAGCGCATTCTTCATCGTGTTCGTGACGCAGCTCTCCAGCGCGGAATTCTTGGCCTGGGGCTGGCGTTTCCCGTTCTTCGTTGCACTGGCGCTCAATGTTCTCGCGCTCTTTGCCCGCCTGCGCATGATTGTCACGCCGGAATTCCAGTCCATGCTTGCACAGCATGAGCTGGAGCCGCGCGCCGTGTTCAAGATGCTGCGCTCGCAGTTTCCGGTCGTGCTGACGGGCGCTTTCGTGCCGTTGGCAAGCTTCGCGCTCTTCCATCTTGTCACGGTCTTCCCGCTGAGCTGGGTTTCCCTCAATACCACCCAGCGGGTTTCGGACTTTCTGTTCGTGCAATTCGTCAGCGCCATCATCGCCGGCGGCATGATCGTCGTGTCTGGTATTCTCGCCGACAAAATCGGCCGGCGGAAGCTGCTGGCTTTCGCCGCAGTGCTGATCGGTCTTTTCAGCCTCGTGGCGCCGCTTCTGCTGAGTTCGGGCGATATAGGGCGCTATCTTTTCGTCTTGGTCGGCTTTGCATTGCTTGGTCTGTCCTTCGGCCAGGCGGGCGGTGCGCTCGCCTCCCGCTTCAGCCGCGAATACCGTTATACCGGCGCTTCGCTCACCTCGGATATTTCGTGGCTGATCGGCGCTGGTTTTGCACCGCTCGTGGCGCTCGGATTTTCGTCCAAATTCGGACTGTTTGCGGTCGGCATTTACCTGATGTCGGGTGCAGTCTGTACACTGGTCGCACTGTGGTTCAGCCGAACGCTGGACATGCCCTCGGAGTGAGCAGGGCAATATAAACATCTCTGCAGCCATCGCGCCGCGGAATCCTGTCGGATTTCGCGGCGTTTTTGTTTTTTTATTGCGTGGGACCGATTTTAATCTTGACTCGGCCAATCATGAAATATTATGTAAGCAATACTGACGTAATTCAATGTGTCTCACTGCCGGAATTGCCGGCCATCAGGGAACGCAATGCGAACGATGACGATCATTATTTGCGAGAAAGCGGCCAATGCCGCCACGCCGTTTGGCGGCCGCAAAACGACCGTTCGCGCCATTAAACGCCGATAAGCAGAAAAGAAGAGGAGCAGCCAGGTCGCCTGCGGCTCCGCCCGCAGAGTGCCGGCTGACGCGCCGGGTTTCGGGAAAAGGGCGATGCCGCGCGGAATGCGCAACGAGAGGAGAGAACCTTGAGCGTGACGGAGCAAAAATTCGGCCTTTACGATGCGGCTTTTGAGAAAAGCAGCTGTGGCGTCGGTTTCATCACCCGCAAGGACGGCGTGCAGACGCATGATGTGCTGAAGCGCGGTCACGAGGCGCTCTGTGCCGTGCCGCATCGCGGCGGCATGTCGGCGGAGGGCGTGGGTGATGGTGCTGGCGTGTCGCTCGATCTTTCACTCTCATTTTTCCGGAAGCTGACGGACAACGATTCCTTGCAAGCCGGCCGGTTCGGCGTCGGCAATTTTTTCCTGCCGCAGAACCCTGCTTTTCATGACCAGGCGATCGGCATCATCGGCAGTGCTCTGGAGGAACAGGGCTTCTCGATCCTGCTCGTCCGCAATGTACCGGTGAATGACGCGGCCATCCGCGCGGCCGCCATTTCCTACCAATTGCCGATCCGGCAATGGGTCTTTTCGGCCCCAGCGGAATGCGCAACCCTTGCCGAGTTCGACTGGCGTATTCACAAGGCGCTGCTCGCTATCGAGGCGCTTGCCTATACTGCGCCGGAACTTGCCGGTTTTTATCCGCTGTCGCTCAGCGCACGCACGCAGGTTCTGAAAGGGCGTTTGAACTCGCATGAGGTCATGCCCTATTTCTGCGACCTGACCGATCCGCGCCATGAAGTGCATACGATGTATTTCCACACGCGGTTTTCCACCAATACGGATCCGCACCCCTCCATGGCGCAGCCCTTTCGGCTGATGGCGCATAATGGCGAACTCAACACTGACAAGAAGAACCGGCTGTCGGAAGCGGCCGTGGCGCTGGCGAAAAATGCAAGCATCATCCGGCCGAAGGGCCAGTCTGATAGCTGCCGTCTGGACCAGACATTGCAGGCGCGGGTGATGGAAGACGGTCTCGACCTCGTCACCGCCGTCGTCTCGATGATGCCGCCCGCCTGGGAAAACGACGACACGCTCTCGCCCGGCGTCAAGGCGATGCTGGAATATTTCTCGCTCTACGAGGAGAAGAATGACGGCCCGGCTGCGCTGATTTTCGGCGACGGCACCGTCATCGGCGCACGGCTTGATCGCCTCGGCCTGCGCCCGCTGCGGACCGTCGAGACAGACGATTATCTCTGCGTCATGTCGGAGGCGGGGCAGATCGCCTTTCCGGCCGAAAGCGTCATTCGTCGCGGCCGCATCGAGGCCGGCGGCATGCTTTATTACGACCACGCCGAACGGCGCGCCTTTTCCACCGTCGAGGCGCTGGAGCTTCTGGCGGCGCGGCGGGACTACCCGTCGCTATTGTCTGAAGCGCGCGTCATGCTTGCGGATTTGCCGGAGGTGCCCGCCGAAAAGCAGGGATCGCCGCTTCGATACAATGGCGATCTGGAACGGCATCAGCGTTATGTCGCCTATTCGCACAATCAGGAAAGCTTCAAGTTCCTGATGGATCCGATGCTGGCGTCGGGTGCTGAAAAAATCTCGGCCATGGGTTATGGCAATGCCATCAACGCGCTCTCCGATCAGGAAGGCGGGGTCGCCAAATATTTCTCGCAACGCTTTGCGCAGGTCACCAACCCCCCGCTCGACAGCATTCGTGAAGCCGATGGCATGACGCTGCGCGTGGCGCTTGGCGCAAAGCCGAATAGCGGTGCGAAAGCGGCCCGGCAGATTGTCGTGCGCTCCCCGATCCTGACCCATCTCGACATGCTGCGCATTCGCGAGCAGTCGGAGACGCCAGTTCGTCGTTTCGAGATGCTTTATACGCCGATCTTTGATGCTGCGAGTGCCAACGAAGCGGCCTTGCGTCAGGCGATAGATGGCCTCTGCGGTGAGGTTGTGGCTTTCGCGGCCGGGGAGGGCGGTATTGCCGTCGTCACTGACCGGCACGTTTCGGCAGGTCGTGCGGCGTTGCCTATGATCATGGTCGTCTCCGCCATCAACCAGCGGCTGATCGAGGAGGGGCTTCGGCTACGCGTGTCCCTGATCGTTGAAAGTGGGCAATTTTCCTCCTCGCATCACATCGCAGCGGGCCTTGGTTTCGGGGCTTCGGCTGTCTACCCACTCGGCGTGCAGTTCCGTGCCGAGGAGAAATTTGGTGCCGATGCTGACAAGGCCTTCAAGCGTTTTGCCAAGGCGGCTGAAAAGTCGCTGATGAAGACCATGGGCAAGGTCGGGCTGTGCACGGCGGAAAGCTATATTGGCGGCGAGTTCTTCGAACCGAACTTCCTCGACACCAACGATCCTGTGCTGAAGCGTTATTTCCCCAATGTTAAGACCCCGGTCGGTGGCGTTACCTTCGCTGTCATCGCGCAGGCGGTGTCGGATTGGCATCGCAAGGCGCTGTCGGTAAAGGGTGAAAACGACATTCCGCTGCTCGGTCTCTTCAAGGAGCGCGCCGAAGGTGCTGGCCATTCCTATGGCACGACGGCGGTTCGCGGTTTCGTCGATATGACGGAGGAAAAGATCGGTTTCGACAAGGGAACCGACAACGAAGAGGCGCTGCGTCTCCTGCCGCTCAACCGGCTGGAGGATGCTTTCGGCCTCAGCGATGCGGCCTATTATCACAACAGCTTCGACCGGCTGACGCCCGAAGCAATCGACGCTTTCGAGGTAACGCCGGGTTACCGCGCCTTCGCACGCATGATGGCCGAAGAAAGGGCCCGCCGTCCGGCAGCCCTGCGTGATGTTCTGGAATTGCCGGCTGATGTGACCTTTGCCGGTTCGGCCGAAGAATTCCGCCGCGAGATGGGGCGCTTTTCCAGACGTGGCAACAACAGCTTCATGGTGCGCGGATTGCTCTGCGAAAGTGGCGGGGAAGGCGCGTTCCGGCTGCAATTGACCGGCCCGCACGGTCATGAGCTTGCCCGGCTTGCCGCACTCGGACAGTCGCTGCTCGATCGTTTCGGTGAGGATATTGCCGGCCATTGGCTGGAGGGCGGCGCGCTTCTGGTTCGGGCGAAGGGTGAAGCATTCACCTATCTGTCGCTGATCCGCACCGCACCTGACAGCATTGCGCTCGACGCTGTGCAAAAGGCGAGTGAGATCACCAAGACCCTCGCTTCGGGTGCGATGAGCCATGGCGCGCTGGTCGCAGCCGCCCATGAGGCGGTGGCGCATGGCACCAATATGGTTGGCGGCATGTCGAATTCTGGGGAGGGCGGCGAGCATATTTCCCGTTACGGCACCATCCGCGCCTCGCGCATCAAGCAGTTCGCCTCTGGCCGTTTTGGTGTCTGGGCGGGTTATCTTGCCGACCCGATGCTGGAGGAAATAGAGATCAAGATCGGCCAGGGTGCAAAGCCCGGCGAGGGCGGGCAATTGCCGTCTCCCAAGGTAACGGTGGAAATAGCCGCGGCCCGTGGCGGCACCCCAGGCGTCGAGCTGGTTTCGCCGCCGCCGCACCATGATACCTATTCGATCGAGGATCTGGCCCAGCTTATCCACGACGCCAAGGCGGCGCGCGTGCGCGTCATCGTCAAGCTCGTTTCGTCGGAAGGCATCGGCACGATTGCAGTCGGTGTTGCGAAAGCGGGTGCGGATGTCATCAACGTTGCCGGCAATACCGGTGGCACGGGTGCGGCCGCTGTCACCAGCCTCAAATATACCGGCCGCGCGGCGGAAATCGGCATCGCCGAGGTGCATCAGGCGCTTTGCGCCACGGGCCTTCGTGCCAAGGTGCTGCTGCGCTGCTCCGGCGCGCACCAGACGGCGAGCGACGTGGTGAAATCGGCCCTTCTCGGCGGCGACAGCTTCGAATTCGGCACCACGGCGCTGATGATGTTGAAATGCGTCATGGCGAAGAACTGCAACATCAAGTGCCCCGCCGGTCTCACCACCAATCAGGAAGCCTTCAACGGCGATCCGCGCGCGCTGGCGCAATATCTCATGAACATCGCCCATGAAACCCGCGAGATATTGGCCGCACTGGGGCTGCGCTCGCTGCGCGAAGCTCGGGGCCGTTCCGATCTTCTTCACCTCCTCGATCATCCGGCTAGCGTCGGCCAGCTTGACCTGCGGGCGATGCTTACGGTGGTGGAGGAAGTGAAGATCGACAGCCCGGTCTATATGGAAAAGGACTTCGCGCTGGACGATGCCTTCATTGAACTCGTGCGCTCGGCTCTGATCGACAGCAGACGGGAAAACATCGAGCTTGGCGGCAACCGCTTCCTCAACAATTGCAACAAGAGTGTTGGCGGCCAGCTCGCCGTCGATATCGAGCGCATGCTGAACCACGAACTTTCCGACGAAGAGGCGGATGCGCTTCCGGCTGTGAAGCGGGATAGCCGTGGCCGCCGTTTTCTGGAGGCGGGTTCGGTGCGCATCGAAACATCAGGTTCAGCAGGGCAGTCCTTCGGCGCTTTCTGCAATGACGGCATGGTCATGGTCCATACCGGTACCTGCAATGATGGCGTCGGCAAAAGCGCCTGCGGCGGCACCATTGTAGTGCGCTCCCCCGGTGGCGGTTCGCAAGATGCTGATGGCAATGTGCTCGTCGGCAATTTTGCATTGTTCGGCGCCACCGGCGGTCGCACTTTCGTGGAAGGGCAGGCGGGCGACCGTTTCGCGGTGCGCAATTCGGGTGCGACAGCCGTTGTCGAAGGTGTGGGCGACTTCGCCTGCGAATATATGACCAATGGCGCTGTGCTTAACCTCGGCAGTTTCGGCAAGGGTTTCGGCAACGGCATGAGCGGCGGCTTCGTCTATCAATATGACCCTTACGGCGATCTGCTGAAGAAGGTGAGCCATGATTCCATCATGCTCGGCTCCATCACCGGCGAGGACGAACAGGCATCTATCCACAATCAGGCCGTTCACCAGCTTTTGACCTGGCATGTCGACGAAACAGGGTCGGCCAAGGCCGCATGGATTCTGGAAAACTGGGAAAGCGAACAGCACAATTTCGTTTACGGCATGCCGCGCGCCCTGTTGCTTTATCAGGACAGCGACGAAATTCTGAAAGCCAAGCCCCGCAAGGAGCTGCTGGAGGAACTGGCATCCGCGCTTGCCGCCCATCAGGTGCGGAAGTTCAAGCTGGCCTATCGCGACCGCAAGGCCGTGTTGAACGGAACCGTCCCTGGTTATGGTGAGACGGATACGGAAGACATGTATGCGCTCATCAACAACTACACGGTTTTGAGTATGGCGCAGGCCATTGCTCTCCAACGGTTGCCGATGGCATCCGGTCCTTCCGATCCCGCCATCGAAAAAGCCGTGCGCAATCTCGTCCTCACGGAGGACTATGCGCTGATGCAGCGGCTGCTGAAATATGCGCGCGAGGCGCTTTCCGATCATGATGACGAGCAGCTTGCGGTGATGATCGCCGCCAAGCGGCTTGACGATTACAAGCAGGCGCTTGCGCGCCGCAACATCTGGTCGGTGGATAGTCCCGGCACCTATGGCTGGATCATTCAGCAGAACCGCAAAAACATCGAGAAGATCGGTCGTCTGCCGGGCTTTGAGGAGCTTTTCGCGGCGCGTGCCATTCCCGACCTTGCCACCGCATCCAGCCAGAACAGGGCAGCATGATGAAGATACCTTACATTCCTCAAGATGCCCCTTTCAATGGCGACCAGCGCGCTTGGCTATCCGGCTTCCTGGCCGGGCTTCATTCCCGCGCAGCAATGGGTATGGACACATCGGTTGCCGCTGCCGCTCCCAAGGCGGCGGCCAGCGTGCTGAACATTCTCTTTGGCACCCAGACCGGCAATGCCGAGGCGCTGGCGATGGATATAGCCGACGCCGCCCGTGCCCAGGGCATGCAGCCTGTGGTGACAGCCTTGGACGATGTTTCCATGGATAGTCTGGGCGTCATGAAGCGCGTCATTGTCGTCACCTCCACCTACGGCGAAGGTGAAATGCCTGACAATGCCCAGCTTTTCTGGGAGGCACTTTCCACGGAGGCCGCACCCCGGCTGGATGAGATGAACTTTGCCGTGCTTGCGCTTGGCGACACCGGTTACGATGGCTTCTGCCAGGCGGGCAAGCTCATCGATACCCGCTTCGAGCAGCTTGGCGGCAAACGCATGAAGACGCGTATCGATTGCGATATCGATTTCGAAGATGTCGCCGCCAACTGGATCGGCGAGACCCTGCCACTCGCGCTCGCCATCGATGGTGGCAATAAGGTGGCGGTTGTGCCGGCGATCGCCGAGGCGCCCGCGCGGGCAAAACAGGGCTGGAGCCGCAAGAACCCCTATGCTGCGCAGGTGAGCGTCAATCGCCTTCTTTCCGGGCATGCTTCGTCCAAGGAAATTCGCCACTACGAATTTGATCTTGGCGAAAGTGGTCTCGATTATGAGGCGGGGGATGCTCTGGGCGTCGTTCCCCTAAACGACCCGAAACTAGTGGGCGCGCTGCTCGAACGCTTCGGAGTGAGCGCGGATGGCGAAGTCGCCGGACTCGACCGTCCGGTCGGCGATGCGCTTCTCAATATGTTCGAGATATCGACACCGTCGCGTGAACTGGTCGCGGAGATCGGCAAGCGCGCAGGGCACGATGAACTCAGCCACATCCTTGCGAATGGAGACAGGGAACAGCTTGCCGCCTTTCTCTGGAGCAAGGATATTCTCGACCTGCTTAGTCTCGGTGAAAAACCCGTATTCGAGCTTGCTGAATTCGTGACTTTCCTGAAGCCGTTACAGCATCGCGCCTATTCTATCTCTTCCAGCCCTCTGGCCGCGCACAACAGCGTGCATCTGACAGTCGCCAGCGTGCGTTATCGCGCCGAAGGTCGCGAGCGTGGCGGCGTGTGCTCCACCTATCTCGCGGACCGGGTAGAAGCGGGGCAGAGTGCCGGGATTTTCGTCTCTCCGAACAAGGCGTTTCGCGTGCCTCAGGATAATGACGCACCTGTTATCATGGTGGGACCCGGCACGGGCATTGCGCCATTCCGGGCTTTTTTGCAGGAACGGCAGGCGCGGGGCGCAAAGGGCCGGAACTGGCTGTTTTTCGGCGATCAACACCGGCAGTCGGATTTCATCTACGAAGACGAACTTGGAAAGATGAGTCGCGATGGCGTGCTGACCCGTCTCGATCTCGCTTTCTCGAGGGATCAGGCCGAAAAGATCTATGTTCAGACCCGTATGCGCCAAAACGGCAAGGCACTCTATCAATGGCTCGAAGAGGGCGGCCATTTCTATGTTTGCGGCGACGCGACCCGCATGGCGAAGGATGTTGACGATGCCCTGTACCGGATCGTTATTGACGAGGCGGGCATCTCTGCGGAAGCGGCAAGCGACTATGTAAACCGGCTGAAGCGCGAAAAACGGTATCTGCGCGATGTTTATTAGAGCAAAGCGCTGAGGCGCATCAGCAATTGGAGCAGGTTATCTCAGCGTCGCGCTGCTTGAAGAAATAATCGCGTGCGATCGTGATCGATCGTACGCCGGACGAAGAAATATCTGGCATGAACATCAACAATTCATGCGGCACGGAAAGCTCGACGTGGATGAGGAAACTGTCCGCTACAAGCAAACGTGTGGGAACGGAGACTGGTGATCCCACCACATAGGGCCGCGCGTTTTTCTCGTTCCAGGACCAGGCGATAGTCGCCTGTTTCTGCTTGTCGATCTTGATGCCGCTGATCTTCAGCTGCAGACCCTTGGTGCTGTAAGGCGCAAAGACGGCAGCCGTTACGTCCTGCATGCTTGTCAGATAAGCCTTGTCGACGGAATTTGTTTTGGAGATCAGGTCGTTGATCGTTGCGGAGGCGCTGCTTGCCCGCTTGTAGGTATTATAGCCGATTGTGAGTTCGAAGGACGTCAGATAAAGCGCAAGCAATATCGGGAAGACGATTGCAAATTCTACCGCACCCACGCCACGGCGATCCCTTGCGAAGCGTGCAACGAGCGCGATGAAACGAAGTCGGCCGTTCGTGATGGTGGAAACAAGACCTGCCATCATGAGCCCCCGCTCGTGGTGTATTTCTCATTCATGAAAGCGTCGGTCGCGACAATGAGGAAATGCGACGGCATCGACCCGTCGGCTGGGCGTATTTTGGTAAGATATGGTCGGATGATATCTGCGACTACACGCCAGCGATAATAGACGCGCAGCATGTTGATCGTGTCCGGCCCACCCGGCTTGAAGCCGAATTGCGCCGTGTCGAGATCGTAATATTCGCCGTTAGCTTTCAAAGGTATCGTAGTTGGAATATCTTTGAAGGCGGTGAAGGAGCGAAGGTCTATGTAAAGCTTCTGTTCTTTTTTGATCTCATCAGCCGAGCAGGTGATAATCACCGAAACTTCGTTGCAGAAACTCTTGCGAAAATCCTCTTTGGAAATCGAACTGCTGATCTGCCCGGTGCGCAGACGCCTCGCCATCGTGTCGGTAGCATTGACGACCACTTGCTCCGCCATCAAGGCGATGAAAGTTTCGATGATCGCAAAGACGACGAGGAAATAGGGAAGCGCCAGGATCGCGAATTCGATGGCTGCTGTCCCGTCACGCGAGAGCCCGAATTTTTCCAGCAATGGCTTCAATTTGGCCAGTCGCATATGTCGGTGTCGATCTTTAGAATATGCGGCAAGCGCAACCGTTGAATTTGTTGCGGACCATAACCAGCCGGTGTTTAAATTCAGTTACCCCAACGAGTTATACTTTATCAGTTCGCAAAAATGGCACAGGCTATAAACGCAAAAAGCCCGGCATATCGCCGGGCTTTTACTTACTGGAAAAACGATAGCTTATTCCGCATCCGCTTTTGAGAGAACCTCAAGGGTGGGTGTGGAGGTGATGTTGTAGCCGCAATCCACGTAGTGGCACTCGCCGGTAACGCCGCGCGACATGTTGGACAGCAGATAAAGTGCCGATCCGCCGATATCGTCGATATCCGCTGTCCGCCGCAGCGGTGCGTTTTTCTGGTTCCACGCATAAATTGCGCGCGCATCGGAAATGCCGGCGCCCGCCAGTGTGCGGACCGGTCCGGCCGAGATGGCGTTGACGCGAATATCGCGCGGGCCATAGTCGGCAGCGAGATAACGCACGGACGCTTCTAGAGCTGCCTTGGCAACGCCCATGACGTTGTAGTTGGGGATGACCCGCTGCGAACCGTTATAGGTCAGCGTCAGCATGGATCCGCCATTCGTCATCAGTTCGGCGGCACGCTTGGCGATTTCTGTGAACGAGAAACAGGAGATAACCATAGTGCGGCTGAAATTCTCGCGGGTCGTATCCGCGTAAAGACCCTTCAGCTCGTTCTTGTCGGAAAAGCCGATCGCGTGCACGACGAAATCCAGCGTACCCCATTTTTCGCGGATTGCCGCAAAAAGCGCGTCAACCGAGGCGATATCCTCGACATCGCAAGGCACGATAAAGTCGGATCCGAGCTCGGCGGCGAGCGGCTTTACCCGCTTGCCGAGCGCCTCACCCTGATAGGTGAAGGCGAGCTCTGCGCCCTGCGCCGCAAGAGCCTTGGAGATACCCCAGGCGATAGAGTGATTGTTTGCGACGCCCATGATGAGGCCGCGTTTACCCTGCATGATGCCGTTCATGGCAATTATCCGTTATGACGCTGGAAGACCAGCGTGGCGTTGGTGCCGCCGAAGCCGAAGGAATTGGAAAGGATCGTGTCGATCTTGGCATTGTCGATGCGGCTGCGAACAATCGGGACGCCCGCAAATTCCGGATCGAGTTCGGAAATATGCGCGCTCTCGCCGATGAAGCGTTCCTGCATCATCAACAGGCCGTAGATCGATTCCTGAACGCCTGCTGCGCCCAGCGAGTGGCCGGTGAGGGACTTGGTCGACTGGATATGCGGGATCTTGTCGCCGAAGACTTCCCGGATCGCGCCGATTTCCTTGCTGTCGCCAACCGGCGTCGAGGTGCCGTGGGTGTTGATGTA
This sequence comes from Agrobacterium sp. S7/73, assembly GCF_019355535.1. Classification (NCBI taxonomy): domain Bacteria; kingdom Pseudomonadati; phylum Pseudomonadota; class Alphaproteobacteria; order Hyphomicrobiales; family Rhizobiaceae; genus Agrobacterium; species Agrobacterium sp. S7/73. The sequence continues at coordinate 2,886,246 of NZ_CP072136.1, read as the reverse complement.
GTCGATATCGCCCTTGACGGTGGAAAGGGCTTGACGCATGCAGCGGATCGCGCCCTCGCCGGAAGGAGCCACCATGTCGTAACCATCCGAGGTTGCGCCATAACCGACGATCTCGGCGTAAATCTTGGCGCCGCGCGCCTTTGCATGTTCCAGCTCTTCAAGAACCAGTACGCCAGCACCGCCGGCGATCACGAAACCGTCGCGGTTGACGTCATAGGCGCGGGAAGCGAGGTTTGGCGTCTCATTATATTTCGACGACATCGCGCCCATGGCGTCGAAGAGGTTGGACATGGACCAATCGAGGTCTTCATGGCCGCCAGCAAACATCACGTCCTGCTTGCCCCACTGGATCATCTCCGCGGCGTTGCCGATGCAATGCGCCGATGTGGAGCAGGCCGAAGAGATCGAATAGTTGACGCCGTGGATCTTGAACCAGGTCGCAAGTGTAGCCGATGCGGTCGAGGACATGGCCTTCGGCACGGCAAACGGGCCAATACGCTTCGGACTGTTGTTCTTCAGCGTGATATCGGCGGCTTCGACGATGGTGCGGGTGGAAGGACCGCCCGAACCCATGATGATGCCGGTGCGCTCGTTGCCGCTGATGTCGCTTTCCTCGAGACCGGAATCGGCAATCGCCTGCTTCATGGCAACGTGGTTCCATGCGCCGCCCTGCGAAAGGAAGCGCATGGCGCGACGGTCGACCAGCTCGGTCGGATCGAGAGACGGCTTGCCCCATACCTGGCACTTGAAACCGTGTTCAGCAAAATCCGGTGAAAATGAAATGCCGGATTTGGCGTCGCGCAGGGATGCGGTGACTTCGGCGGCATCACCACCGATGGAAGAAACAATGCCGAGGCCGGTGACAACAACTCGTCTCATGAAATGGACCTTTTCTTAAGATTTCGGCTGGACGACCGAAGCCGCCCGGCGTTTGCCAGGACTATTCCGTCCGCTTCAGGCGGTCTTTTCCTTCGACAGCCCCACACGAAGGTCCGTCGCTTGATAAATGGTTTCGCCGTCTGCCTTCAGCCATCCGTCTGCGGTACCCAGGACGAGACGTCCGCGCATCACGCGCTTGAAATCTATGCCGTACTGGAGGAGCTTCGTCTCCGGGCGAACCATGCCCTTGAACTTGACTTCGCCGGTGGAGAGCGCCATGCCGCGGCCTTCTTCGCCCAGCCAACCGAGGAAGAAGCCGGTCAGCTGCCACATGCCGTCAAGGCCGAGGCAACCCGGCATGATCGGGTTGCCCTGGAAATGGCAGGGGAAATACCAGTCGTCTGGGCTGACATCGTATTCAGCGCGGATGAAACCCTTGTCGAACGCGCCGCCGGTTTCGGAAATTTCGGTGATGCGGTGAACCATGAGCATGGGAGGCAACGGAAGCTGGGCATTTCCCGGACCGAACAATTCGCCGCGTCCGCAGGAAAGGATCTCCTCGTAATTGTAACTTGATTGCCTCGTTGCCATACCGCTTTCACTTCCTCAATCACTGGTGTTTATCGACTTCACTAGAGCAAGTTAGGTTCAAAATGAAGCGCTGCAAGGGCAGAGGCCATTATGCCCCCATTCTTTGTCTTCGAACCTTCTTTAGAGAAGTCATTACCTCAATATGCCGTCCGCATACAGGAACCATCCGGCAGGAACCAGAGGAAATTTGCAAGAATGGCCGGTTTGCAGCCATTTGCGACACTCGGCGACGCTGAAACTATTGAAAGCATTCACCGCAAAAGATATATGCTATTGCAATTGATGGGTTTCACACCTGTGTTTGGAATGGGATTGCATGGCATTTGACGCCACATTGGATATCGGGACGAGGCTGCGGCGCTCGGGGCTGCGCCCCACGCGCCAACGCGTTGCTTTGGGCGATCTTCTTTTTGCAAAGGGTGATCGCCACCTGACGGTCGAGGAGCTGCATGACGAGGCGGTGACCGCCGGCGTGCCCGTTTCTCTCGCGACGGTATACAACACGCTGCATCAGTTTACCGAAGCCGGCCTGATCCGCGTTCTGGCCGTCGAAGGTGCGCGCACCTATTTCGACACCAACGTGTCCGATCACCATCACTTCTTCGTGGAAGGAGAGAACGAGGTTCTCGACATTCCCGTCAACAATCTCCAGATCGACAATCTGCCAGAGGCGCCCGAAGGCATGGAAATCGCCCATGTGGATGTGGTCATTCGCCTGCGTCGCAAGCGCGGTTGAAGCTTTTACCCTATCACGGAATGTAAATGGCGCCCACGGGTGCCATTTCTGTTTTCAGCGCTCATTTCTGTGGAATGTTTCGATGGCTTATGCTTTCGGCTGAGGCAGAACTTCGCGCCGAAAGTATTAATTCTTCTTCGATTCACAACGTTCCCGTGCGATCAATTTTTTCCGTAAATTATCTTATGTAGTTGTGTTGAGTTTCAAAGTATTTTATAAGAAATTCTCTATATTAATGGCTTATTTTTTGGATTTGTATTTTATGAAAAATAACAAAAAAAATTCTACTTTAGAAAAAATAGAAAAAGACACAACAAATTACTATAAATTATTCAATGGTGGAGAGCAAATTAAAGGAATTTTTAATGGAATTAATTTAATATTGTCGCTTTTCATTAAAAAAACAAAAATAATACTGATGAATGAATATAATGCAATGCAAATATAGGGATGTAAAATACGAACTGGGTAGCGAACGCCGTAGTCATGTGCTGTCTTTTAGAGACGAGGAAAATGATGCTGAATTTATGGGTTTGGTATTCTCAGCGCTGGAGTTGTTTCCTATCTAGAACTTAAAGGGTCACCGCAAGAGTTGGCGCGACCGCCATAGGCGTAAGTTATATTACTTCAATATATCTTCAGGCCGTCTGCCGGGCTTGCCCTTATAGGGCGGAAAGGTCCATCCGAAGATCAACGCTCCGGACCGGACACCGAAAGCCGTCAATACGCCGATGCCCGACGCGACATAAAGCGGCGCGCCGAGGAAATAAGCGCCGGTGAAGATGGAGGCCCCCAAAAGCGCGCAAGTGATGTAGATTTCCGGGCGCAGCAGCACGGAGGGTTCTCCCGCGAGAACATCGCGCAATACGCCGCCGAACGTCGCTGTCAAAACGCCTGTCACGATCGCCACGGTTGCGGAGCCGCTTGCAGCCAGACCCTTGGCGGCTCCCATGACGCAATAGGCTGAGAGGCCGACGGCATCGAGCCAGATGAGCACCCGATACCGGGATTCGAACAGGTAGGCGGTGAAGAAAAGCAGAACCGCAACCGATACGCAGACCAGAATATAGGTCGGGTTCAACACCCAGAACACGGGCGCCCTGCCCAGCACGAGATCGCGCACCGTGCCGCCGCCGATCCCGGTCGCGGCGGCGAAAAACAGGAAGCCGATCAGGTCGAGCTGCTTGCGTGAGGCGGCCAATGCGCCGGTTGCGGCAAACACGGCAACGCCGGCATAATCGAGAAAACCCAGCAGTGTCATGGAAAAGGTCCCCCCGGAAATTTGGATGCGTTTGCGTCAGTGTCGCGCAAGCACGGAACTCTAGGCTGGTCGCCCGGATGATCGCAACATCCATAAACGAAACGGATGCAAAGGAAAATGCCGTGCGAATCGCTATCGTTGCCGCTCTTCAGGCGCTGGTCCTCTTGATGTTTCCGGTCGCGCTGGCGGCACAGCAGCAGCTGGTGAACGATCCTGAGATCTATGAGAAGGATCATTTCCGCAAGGAGTGCAAGACGGCTGGCTTCGGCGATGATTTCATCACCAGACTGGATATCAACAATGATGGCCTGATGGATGCCGTCGTCAATCACGGCGTGCTGGATTGCGATGGCGAAAAAGGCCGCAGCTGCGATGACGAAGGTTGCCCTTACAATTTTTACGTCCAGGTCAAAGAGGGCGGATATCTGATGATCGCGACGGCCCGGATTTACGGCTACGATTTCATCAAACGTTTCGGCAACATGGTCTTCGTACTGAAGATGCACCCGCGTTATTGCGATCGAACCGACAAGGAAGCCTGCCTGATGACGGTGCGGGTGCGCGGCACGAAATTCGTCACCATCTCACGCAAGTGACGACGCAGTCCGTCAGGGCGAGATGCGCCTGATCCGGACCCTTTGATTATAGCGGTGGCGAAGCGAACGCGGAATGACGAGTGTGGCGATGGCGACCGCAAAAACGGTTGCCGCAACCACCCACAGGGCATCGTACTGCAGCGTGGCGCCCAACACCGCCCCGCAGATTGCGCCGCTTATCATACCGAGCCAGGGCACGATCTGGATGCCCCAATCGAGGCTTCGCTCCCCCAGAAGATAGCGACCGATGCCACGGCCAAAACGGGAAAGGGCGCCGGTCACATAGGTAAGACCGATCGGCAGCCCCTCAATATGTTCGACGGCAGCGTTGACCATCCCCATGGCGAAAACGACAAGATAAAACTGCGCCAGGGCGGAAGCATCGCCGCGCAGCAATGCGGCAATCGCCACCAGCGACCCGACGGCCACGAGAACGGCAAAGATGCTCCGGTCGAATTTATGCGCGACCACGATACCGCCAGCATTGCCCGCCACGAAAGCGATGATCGCGAAGAGTAGTTTCGCCGCATGGGAATAAACGCCAGCTTCCACCGAAATGGCCGCGCGGGTGGTGTTGCCGGTCATGAAGGAAACGAAATCGCCGGAAAGATGAAGACCCACCGCATCTGTCATTCCGGCGATGAATGAAATGGCGGCGACGAGCGCAATGCCGGTGCCGGTGCGCCTTGCCCTGATGATGTTACGGCGTCTCTGTCTGGTCATGGAAAAGCTCGATATGGAAAACAGCGGGCCGATGCGCCGGGCTGTGCTATCCTATGTCTAGAATGCCGGGCGGCTTGTTTGCAATCTTTCTGGAAGCGTTTGAGCGCCTCTATTTTGTCTAGACAAATGCAAAATCCCTGCCTAGCATGCCTCAAATAAAGCGAAAAAAATATCGCACAAAAATAAATCAAAAGGGGTTCCGATCATGAAAAAGACATGGGTTATCGCCGCAATCGCGACGCTTGTTTCATCTGCTTCCGCCTATGCCGAAACATCGGTTACAATAGGCATGTCCGGCTGGACCGGCTTTGCGCCACTGACGCTTGCCAAGCAGGCCGGCATTTTCGAAAAGAATGGCCTCAAGGTCGATATCAAGAAGATTCCGCAGGCAAGCCGGCATCTGGCGCTTGCTTCCAGTGACATCCAGTGCGCCGCCACCACGGTCGAAACATGGATCGCGTGGAATGCCAACGGCGTGAAGTCCACCCAGATTTTCCAGATGGACAAGTCGCACGGAGCCGACGGCATTGCGGTGCGCAGTGATGTTGCAAAGGTGTCGGACCTGAAGGGCAAGACGGTTGCCGCTTCTGCACCGGGCACATCCCCCTATTTCTTCCTTGCCTGGATACTGAAGGAAAACGGCTTGACCCTGAAGGACGTGAAGGTCGTCAACCTTGAGCCGGGACCGGCCGCGCAGGCATTCGTCGCCGGCCAGAATGAAGCCGCCATGACCTATGAGCCTTATCTGTCCACAGTGCGCGCCGCACCGGACAAGGGGAAAATCCTTGCGACGACGCTGGATTATCCCGCCGTCATGGATACGTTCGGCTGCACGCCGGATTTCTTGAAGGCCAATCCGCAGGCGGCAAAAGCCCTTGCGGACAGCTATTTCCAGGCGCTCGAGCTCATCAAGACGGACCCTGCAAAATCCTATGAGACCATGGGAGCGGACGTAAAACAGGCGGGCGAGGCATTCGCAGCTTCGGCGAAATTCCTGGAATGGCAGGACAAGGCCGCCAACCAGAAGTTCTTCGACGGTGAATTCAAGACATTCTCCGAAAAATCGGCTGATCTGCTTCTGGAAATCGGCGTGATAAAATCGAAACCCGATCTTTCGACACTCGCGGACACGTCCTTCATCAAGTAACAGAAGCAAACTGCTGCTTTTCCTTCGGGGATTATTGCAGCCAGTGAGAAGCCTTACAGCGCCTGTGTGTCACGGACGACGCACGGCGCCTAGATGGTGCGGCGATAGAGTGCCGCGCCCGTTTTCCGGACAGGCGACAGAATGCAACCTCTTCAACCCATAAAGAACAGCACGCGGATTTTTCTCGGCATTCTGTTCTTCGTGCTTTTTTTCTCCGCCTGGGGCTTTGCCACGCTCGGCGGCTTCGTATCGCCGACCTTTCTGGCTGACCCGATCACCATGCTGAAGGACGGCATCTATCTGCTGACCGATCAGGGATTTGCCAGCGATATCGGCATGACGATCTGGCGTGTTGTCGGCGGCTTCGTGCTGGCCTCGCTCGTTGCCGTACCGGTCGGCATCGCCATGGGCGCTTACAAGCCGGTCGAGGCGCTGCTTGAACCCTTCGTCTCCTTCGCGCGCTATCTTCCGGCTTCCGCCTTCGTGCCGCTGCTTATTCTCTGGGCCGGCATCGGCGAGATGCAGAAACTGCTGGTGATCTTCATCGGCGCAGTTTTCCAGATCATTCTCATGGTTGCCGTGGCGGTTGCCGGCACAAGACGCGATCTGGTGGAGGCTGCCTATACACTTGGCGCAAAAGACCGGGGCGTGGTCCGCCGCGTTCTCATTCCCGCCAATGCGCCCGATATTGCGGAAATTCTCCGTCTCGTCCTCGGCTGGGCCTGGACCTATGTCATTGTTGCCGAGTTGATCGGCGCGTCGTCGGGCATCGGCTATATGATAATCAACAGCCAGGCGCTGATGGCGACCGGGCAGATCATCTTCGGCATCATCGTCATCGGTGTCATCGGACTTATTTCTGACTTCGCGTTCAAATCGCTGAACCGGAAGCTTTTCGCCTGGAGGCTTGCCTGATGAGCGAACTCGTTATCAAGGGCGTCAGCCGCACTTTCCCCGGCGTTCAGGGCGGCCAGCCAACGCTGGCCTTGCAGCCCACGGATCTGGAAATCTCCCGCAACGATTTCGTCACCATTCTCGGCCCGTCCGGATGCGGAAAGTCGACCTTGCTGCGCATCATCGCCGGTCTTGACCGTCCAACGACGGGTGAAGTCCTTTTGTCCGGCCGGGCAGTGACAGGGCCGGGGGCGGATCGCGGCATGGTGTTCCAGTCCTACACGCTGTTTCCGTGGCTAACGATCCGGGAAAACGTCGCCTTCGGTCTGCGCGAGCGTGGTGTGGCCGAGAAGGAAAAATGGGAGATCGTCGACAGCTATATCGACAAGGTTGGCCTGCGCGGTTTCGAGAACCATTGGCCGAAACAGCTGTCCGGCGGCATGCAGCAGAGAACAGCCATCGCTCGCGCTCTGGCAAACGGCCCGAAAATCCTGCTGCTGGACGAGCCTTTCGGCGCACTCGACAACCAGACGCGCGGACTGATGCAGGAATTGCTGCTCGGCATATGGGAGCGCGAGCAGAAGACCGTCATTTTTGTGACGCATGACATCGAGGAGGCGGTATTCATGGCGTCGCGGGTTGTGACGATGTCAGCGCGGCCGGGGCGCATCAAGTCGATCATGCCGGTCGACCTGCCGCATCCGCGTCACTACACCGTCAAGGCCAGCCCGGAGTTTTCGCAGCTACGCGCCAAGTTGACGGAGGAAATTCGCAGCGAGGCGATTGCCGCCGCTGCCCATGGATAGTTGATCCATAGAACCGGGAGGAAGGAAGCATCGGTATGAGGAGTATAGGCGCCGATCTTCAGGAAAAATCACTGCACGAGCGCATCCGCAACGATGTCGAGCGCCACATCATGTCGGGCGAGTGGCCGCCGGGGTACCGTATTCCCTACGAACACGAGATGACCCGGCAATATGCCTGCTCGCGCATGACGGTGAACAAGGCGCTCGGCGAACTGGTGCAGCGTGGCCTGATTGAAAGACGCCGTCGTCTTGGCACTTTCGTTCGCCAGCCCCATGCGCAATCGGCCGTGCTGGAAATCCACGATATCGAGCGGGAGGTGCAGGCCCTCGGCCTCGTTTACGGTTACCGTCTCGACAGACGGCGACTGCGCCCTGCGGGGGAAGAAGACGGCGCGGCCATGGCGCTTGCCGCGGATGCCCCGGTTCTGGAACTCACCTGCACGCATTTTGCCGGCGGCGTTCCCTTTTGCCTCGAGGAACGCATCATCAATGTCACCGCCGTTCCGGAGGCTGAGGCAGCGGATTTTTCACAGATCGGGCCGGGCACTTGGCTGCTGAAAATGGTTCCCTGGAGTGCCGCGGAACATCGCATCAGCGCAGTTTCCGCTGATCGCAAAAATGCGACCGCGCTCGGCATTGCTTCCGGTGCGGCGTGTCTGGTCATCCACCGCCGCACCTGGCACGGAGCGGATTATGTCACCAGTGTTCGGGTCACCTATCCCGGCGACCGACACGCGCTGGTGGCGCAGTTTTCGCCTTCGCAAAACACCTGAAGACCGCAGGTGGTCAATTTTTTGTAAAGAAGAGTTTACGGGTCGTCTTTTGGCAATATAATAGTTGTCAAAAGAACTCAGGTTTATTATCGGAACGTCAAGCTTTCACGACGGCATCCGTTCATGGCCCCGGTTTTAATGAACCGGTCAATCTGCGGATGAGTTCATCGACGGAAATCCGGGATAAAAATTATGTCAGCTGAGACCTCAACTTCTTCCGCGTGCTTCACCAGAGCAAACAAAACACGGCATATCTCACTTGCCATGACGGTCACTTTGCTGGCCGGCTTGAGTGCCGGAGCGGTTTTTGCTCAGTCGGCATCCGAAACCCAGATCCAACCAGCACCTGCACCGGCAACGGAAACGATGCAGCCCGCGCAGTCGCCGGCTGAGACGCCGAGCGCTCCGGCAGTCCAGCCTGTGCCGCCTTCCGCTGCCGCGCCCACACAGCCCGCGCCGGCCCAGCCTGCGCCCGCCGCAAGTAATCCCACGCCGGCAGCCGAAGGTGTTTCACCGCAGCCGACACAGACGGAGCAACCCGCTCCGACGAACGGTACGGCAGCGCCGAACGAGGTCTCCACCCCGGTTGAACCGGTAGTCGCCGAACCCGCAAGTGCCGGACATCGTGCGGACATTCCGCACAACCTGTCTCCCTGGGGCATGTTCATGGCGGCGGACTGGGTCGTGAAGGGCGTGATGATCGGTCTCGCTTTCGCATCGCTCGTCACCTGGACGGTCTGGGTGGCGAAGTCTATCGAGCTGGCCGGTGCACGGGTGCGCGCCGGTGCGACGCTCAAGGTTATTCGCAGGGCGAAAACCCTGAACGAGGCGACTGAGGCCGTCGAAAAGAAGGGCGGGCCGGCAGCGCTGATGTTGCGCATGGCAACTCACGAAATGCAGCTTTCCGACGCGGTGGTCGAACACACCGACGGCGGCGGCATCAAGGAGCGTGTATCCTCGGCCCTGTCACGCATTGAAACCCACGCCGGTCGCCGCATGTCGCGCGGAACGGGCGCCTTGGCGACCATCGGCTCCACCGCTCCCTTTGTCGGTCTGTTCGGTACCGTCTGGGGCATCATGAATTCCTTCATCAGCATCTCGGAATCGCAGACCACCAATCTTGCCGTCGTGGCACCCGGCATTGCCGAGGCGCTGCTTGCCACGGCAATCGGCCTTGTTGCTGCTATTCCAGCGGTGGTGATCTACAACGTCTTCGCCCGCTCGATCACGGGATACCGGCATTTGCTGGCGGATGCCGCAGCCGGCGTGGAACGCCTCGTCAGCCGCGACCTCGATTTCCGCCGCATTCCGCCGGGCAGCAGCAAGCCCGCTGTGTCGTTGGTTGGGCGGTGATCGGTCATGGCTGGCGGTATTCGCGAAAATAGCGGAGACGATCTCTCCGAAAACCACGAAATCAATGTCACGCCTTTCATCGACGTGATGCTGGTTCTGCTCATCATCTTCATGGTTGCCGCACCGCTGGCGACCGTGGATGTGAATGTCGATCTGCCCGCATCCACCGCCAAGCCGGCGGAGCGCCCGGAAGAGCCGCTTTATCTGACCGTCAAGGATGATCTGTCGCTCAATCTCGGCAATGATGCGGTTGCCCGCGAAGCCCTGGCAGCGGCGATCGACCGGCAGACGGGCGGCAAGAAAGATACGCGAATTTTCCTGCGCGCCGACAAAGCCGTCGACTATGGCCACTTCATGGAAATCATGAACCTGCTTCGCGATGCCGGATATCTGAAAATCGCTCTGGTAGGGCTGGAAAATGCCGCTGCGGCAACGCAGCCAGCCGGTGCCGTTCCGCCCGCCGCGCCCGCAGTGCCAGGAACCGCGCCATGACTGAAAACGGCTACCCGCAGTCCCGACATTCCCGCCTCGGGGAAGCGGCGTTGTGGTCCGCCGCAGCACTGCTCATGCTGGGCGTTCATGCGGGTTTTGCCTATTACCTGATGCAGGAACCAGAGGAACTGGATGCCGGCGGGCCGCCGCCTGCCGCGATCATGATCGAAATGGCAGCCATACCGGAAGCCGTCAACACCGAGGAAACGACGCCTGCGCAGGACGTTGAAGATGCCGAAGAGGTAAAGAGCGACAACAGCCAGCCGGTAGAGGAAGTCACCCCGGAGGAGCCGCCGCCGCCTGAGCCGGTTGTGGAAACGCCGCCGCCGGAACCCGTGCAGCCGCCGGAACCGCCGGTCGAGGAGATCGTCGAGCCGCAGGAAATTCCCGAACCGGTGGAGCCGATCGATCCCGTGCAGGAACAGATGATGGCGGAACTCGAAAATGTCGAGGTTCCCTTGCCCGTCATCCGGCCGCCGCCGCCGCCGGTCGAAAAGAAGGTGGAGAAGAAAGAACCGGACGACAAGAAGAAGGTCGAGCGCCAGCGCCCCAAACCGCAACAGGCATCGGAACTGCGCGAAACGGCCAAGGCCGAGACACAGCAATCCGACCGGACGGCGGCATCGCGCAACAATGCCGGTTTCTTCTCTTCATCCTCCGCCTCGCCGGCAAAATGGGGATCGAAGGTTCGCTCGCATATCCAGAGGCGTAAGCCCCGCTCGCTTCGCAGCGATGCGATGACAGCGACCGTGCGGTTCCGGGTTAACGATACAGGCGCCATCAGCGGTGTCAGTGTGGTGCAGTCCACTGGTGATTCCTCCATCGACCAGCAGATTGCGGCCTGGATCCAGAGCGCGTCACCCGTGCCCGCGCCGCCACCGGATGCAAATAAGACAATCACCTTGCCGATCAGCATCCGCTAGATCGATTCCAAGGCCACGTCGCGGTTCTGCTGGAATAAGCTCTTGCCTGGTATGACGCCCTGCCAAAGGGCGAATGCGTGCCCGACCGTTATTCTCGATAAGATATCCATTCGGGCCTGAATTGCATTTCGCGAATGTTTTCGATGGTGTAGGTCTTGTCGACTTAACACGCAGAGGCATTCCGGAATGAAATTCTCAATCGCAGAGGCGGAGGATCTCGTATCCTCTATCTTTGAGCGTAACGGCGTTCTGCCGCAAAACGCCCGCTCCGTGGCGAAGGCGCTCGTGGCATCCGAGGCTGCAGGCCAGGGCGGCCACGGTTTTCGGCGTATCCCCGTTTATGTCCGTCAGGCGCGGGTTGGCAAGGTCAATGGCAATGCGCGGCCGGTGGCAAGTCGTGTCAAACCGGGTGTGCTGTCAATCGACGCTAACAACGGTTACGCCTATCCCGCGATCGACTGCGCCGTAGACGAGTTGCCGGACATGGCCCGGCAGCAGGGCATCGCGCTCGCCGCGATCCATCGCTCCCATCATGCAGGCGTCATGGCACTTACAGTCGAGCGTTTCGCGGAAATGGGCCTCGTGGCGCTGATGTTCGCCAATGCGCCTGCATCCATGGCGCCTTGGGGTGGCACCAAACCGCTCTATGGCACCAATCCGATTGCTTTCGCCAGCCCTGTTGGCGAGGCAGATCCGCTGGTGATCGATCTGGCGCTTTCCAAGGTTGCGCGCGGAAAGATCATGGCGGCCCGCCAGAAGGGCGAAACCATTCCGGGCGACTGGGCGCTTGATACGAATGGCCGGCCCACGACCGATCCCGAAGAAGCCCTAGCCGGAACGATGGTGCCTGCGGGCGAGGCCAAGGGTGCTGCCCTGGCGCTGATGGTGGAGATCATGGCCGCCGCGCTCACCGGTGGAAGCTTCGCCTTCGAGGCCTCTTCCCTTCTGGACGACAAGGGTGCGCCACCCTCTCTCGGCCACACGATCATCGCCATAGACCCCGTATCGTCGGGCGGTGCGGCCTTTACCGAGCGACTGGCGCTTATCGCCGGAGAGATAGAGAAGCAGGAAAACGTGCGTTTGCCCGGTCGGCGAAGCCAGGGCATTCGAAGGCAGGCGCTGGAAAGCGGTATCATCGTCGAAAGCGATATTCTTGCCGAGATTCAGTCGCTGTGAGGAACTGAAAATGAAAACCCGGCGGACCGGAAAGTCCGCCGGGTAAACCGTGTATGGCTGCCTTGCAGTTGCGCCGATAGGCCGGAAATCATTTCCGACCCGCCTTTTGGTCCGCCGTCCCGCCATCGAAATGGTGGGTTTTTGGCGCAGAAAGCAACACATCCGGTTTTGGCTTACGGGAAGGGGACGATTTCGCGTAAGCTTTTGGAGCGAGAGGGAAGCTCTAAATATCCTGTTCGATCAGTCCACGCAGCAGGGCGATGCTGACGGCATTCAGCAGATTGGCCGCACCTAGCCTTAGGCGGACCCGTTCCAGAGTATCTTTAACATCCGCTTCGTCCGCTCCCGTTATCAAGGCAATGTGAGAAGGATGTCGGCCTCGCGCAACGAGCCCCAGATATTGCCGCTCACGATCCGAAAGGACGATTTCACGCGCCTGATGACGTTCATGCTGCGTTTTTGACGACATAGTCTTTCAGCCTCAAAAGAGATTGACCTTCCCAAAGCCGGATGTGGCCTCAGGAACCAGGCAGTAAGCAGCTGATCTCGCAGCCAGCCGGTCCCGGCATGGGCATATCCTCGGCGATGAAAGAATGACTGCATCGTCCTTCCCAAAAACCTGAAATCGGTTCTTGTCCAGAACAATGTAAAATTCAAAGCTTTGGAATGTTTTCCGTCATGCCCGAAGGCATATTGCGGCGTTCTATTAGGCGGTCTGCCATCTCAAGAGAATAACATCTCACGCCAAGTTTTGCGTTTTTATTGTTATGTTTCGATACATAATCCAATGAACGCCGACATATTTCCCAATTTTATTTTGGATATATGGAATATTGATGCTGGGAATGCGTCCTATACGGCGGAATGATGCGCGTGTTTCTTGCGAATATCCGTGGGCGTTGCCCCGAACCAGCGGGAAACGGAACGCGAAAACGCACCCGGCGTAGAATAGCCGAGCCTGTAGCTGATATCGGAAACCGGAAGATCGCTTTCCACGAGGAGCTTGAAGCCGGCATTCTTGCGAATGGCGTCCTTTATCTCGTTGAGATTAGTCCCAAGCTCGGCAAGCCGTCTTTGAAAACTGCGTTCCGACAGGTTGAAATAGGGGGCGATCTCGCTCAGCGAAAGCTCGGCATCCGACAGCCGCACCTGCATGTAACGCTTCACCTGATCGATGAAATGCGTGGCGTCTGCCGATGTCTCCGGCCGCAGCATCCGGCATTGCAAGTTCATCAGCTCGAACAGCCGCTCATCTGCATTTGGGTTGACCACGTCCAGAAGTGATGTGGGAAGACGCATGGTATGGATGGGTTGCGAAAAGCTGACGCGCTTGGTCATTCTTTCTTTAAATAGCTGAATATTAACCGGTTTCGGCCGTTCCAGACCGATCTCGATCAGGTTGACGCGCTCCCCCAGAATATCGCGAAGGCGCTGGATCAGAGCTGTCAGCGACAAATCCACATATTGATCGCGTTTGGCGATGACAGGCGCAAAGGACCACGACAGGGTTACGTGCGCGGCATCCGTGACCATGGTGAAATTGCTGTTATTGGTCGCGTAATAAACGTGATCCTGAAGAAAACGCAGGAAAGCCCGCACTGTCGGCGCGCTGATCAGGCCATATCCGAATGCGCCGGATGCGCCGGCGGGAAAGGTGGACGCGCATTGCAAACCAAAGGCGTCGTCGCCGGAAATCAACGCACATGTCTCGAGCAGGCGGCAAAATCGGTCGAGGCTGATGCGCTCCGTCACGCTGCCGAAAGTGGCGGGATCGATATCGAGAGCCTTGCAGATGGGGGCAATATCGATGCCCCGCGACCGTGCATAATTGGCGACGCCGGCGGCCAGACCGGCCACCACTGTTATCTCGTCGCTGACCCTCTTTTCAGGCATCCCTCGCCTTGGCGTACCATGTTTGGAAATTGTCGCCTGATGGTAAGCGTTGGGAAGCCATTTGTCGAGCAGTTCGGCCTATGGAGTTTAAATGTGGCGACGGCAGGCGCTCTGCTCCAGCACCTGCATGATGGTTTTGCCCGCATCTTCCATGGAACCGCTATTGTCCACGGTCGTCACATCAAAATCTCCGACGACCGTGAGCGAACTGCGTTCCAGCCGCCGGAGAATATCCTCCCGGCTTTCCCGCCCGCGCTGCTCCAGCCGCTTCGCCAGCACGTCCGGCCGTGCAACGATGTTCACGACCTTGAGGCGCGCAAAGGCGGTGCCGAACTGGGGCAGGGCCGAGCGGGAGCCGTTGGCGATGACCACGTCTCCCGCATTAAGATGACGATAGACGGCGGCCGGAATGCCATATTTCAGCCCATGCGCCTGCCAGGAAACGGCAAAAGCACCTTCCTCTTCCAGCCGGTTGAACTCGTGCATGGAAACCGCATCGTGATTTTCGCCGCCGGCATCGCCGCTGCGGGTAATGACCCGGCGGGTGAAATGGAAGCCCGGCCGCCCGGACAGCTGCGCTGCCGCATAATCCATCAGCGTGTCCTTGCCGGCCCCACTCGGGCCGACAATTACGATCATGGTTCCGGGCACCGTACCCAGTGTCTGGCCGTCAAGCCGGCTATCCTGTCCGTTGCCGGTCATGCCACACGTTTGCCCTGACGCCAGACCGAGCGGGCGACGGGAACGCCGTCCTCACGGTGAACTCGGACCAGATCGGCCCGCAATCCCGTTGCGATGCTGCCGCGATCGCGAAGGCCCACCGTTCGTGCCGGCGTGGAGGTAACCATGCGCAACGCTTCCGGCAGAGTGATGGCTTCCACCTGGTCGGCGAGCAGGAACGGTGCGTAAAGCAGGCTGAACGGCACATAGTCGGAAGAGAGAACATCCAGCACGCCAAGTTCGGCAAGATCACGCGCGGCGATGTTGCCGGAATGGGACTTGCCGCGAACGATGTTCGGTGCGCCCATCAGCACGCTCATGCCGGCGCTGTGCGAAGCCTTAGCCGCCTCGACGCTGGTGGGGAACTCCGCGAGTTTCACGCCGTGCCCGATCGCTTCGCCCACATGCGCTTCTGTAGCGTCGTCATGGCTTGCAACGGTTATGCCGCGCTCGGCGCAGCGGGCCGCCAGGTAATCCCGGTGCTTGGCAGAAAACTCCGCCGATGCCGTCTGCCGGCGTCTGACGAACTCGGCGAAAGCCTCGTCGCTCAGTCCGCGCTTCTTCTGGTAATAGAAGATATATTGGTCCATCGACTGGAACTGGCGCTGTCCCGGGGAGTGATCCATCATCGAAATCAGCCGTACACGCGGATCGGTCTCAAAATCTTCGAAATGCTCGAGCACATCGGCGGAGGCGACTTCACAGCGCAGGTGCAGCAGGTGATCTGCCCGCAGGCGGTTCTGATCGGCAGCGGTTTCAATGGCATCCGCCATTTCCCGCATCTCGCCCTTCTTGAACCCGCCATCTTCGTCGGAGCCCAGCCGCAGGCAGTCGAAAACAGTGGTAATGCCTGATGACGCGACCTGCGCATCGTGAGCCTGAATGGCGGCGATCTTATCCCAGATAACCCCGGGACGCGGCGAATAGTGCTGTTCCAGATGGTCGGTGTGCAGTTCCACCAGACCCGGGATGAGGAAATCGCCTTCAAGATCCTCACCGGTTTTGGAGGCGCCTTCGCTGATATCGGCGATCTTGCCGTCACGGATCAGAACGGATCCCAGAATAATATCGTCTTCCAGAACGATACGGGCGTTGGAAAGGGCATGCTCGGTCATGGGTCAGCATCTTTCTTTGGCGGCTGGCCAAGCGGGTGCCAGCGATGAACGGTAAATGGTGCGCCGCGCGTTTCCTCAACGAACAAAGCGAGGCCGGAAATGGTGAGAGGCCGGTCGACGAACTCGGAAAACTTTGTCGAAAGCACACCCTCGATAGCGGGCGCGTCGCTTTCGTCGATGCGGCCCGTCAGCGTCATATGAAAGCGGAAGTCGTCCATGACATGCGGATAACCCCAGAGCGAAAGATTTTGCCGCTGGCTTTCGGTCAGGTTTTGCGGGCGCCGGCGGGCAATGTCGGTCTCGGACAAGGGCGCGCGAAACCGGTCGAAATGGTCGACGATCTCAGCGGCAAAATCCTGCAGCGGCTGGTAGGTGCGATCCGGAACGAGCGCGAAAAACGGCCCGAGTGCGCCGATGACAACACGCGGAATATCGAAGACGGACTGGCTGGCCGCAAACTGTTCGAGGGCGGCGACGAGTTCCGCTTCGCTGTATTTTTCGGAAAGCTCGAAGGGGGCTTTCAGCGTCGCGTGGAAACCGTAACGGCGCGGCTCCTCCGTCATCTCCGCATAAGCGGCATGGTCATCATGTTGCGCGCCGGAAAACGCATTGCGTCCCAGCCAGCGCGACGCCGCTTCAGTCAGTGGATGATCTTTAGCCGGAGAAAAATAGATGGCGTAGCGCACGGCAAGCACTCTTCGGTGTCATGGAAAACCTGGATGAAAAGCTATTTGGCGTGACTCGCCCGCTTCCCGCAAGGTCAGGAGTGCGAGGTAATCGCTTTCCGTGACAGAATGATGATGCCCCAGGAAAAAAAGCGCTTGAAACGCCGCGTGTCTCTCGAATGTCCGCAAGACGGATGCTGGCGCATTGAGGGGATGTATCTGACTTTGCAAAGAGGTTCCGGTTTTGCGCACGTCTCGGGAAGCGGGATAACCAAACCCCGCTCCCGCTTTATGAATTAATGCTGGGTTTTCCCGATCAGGCGCGATCGCAGGGAATTCGAGATGTGGTCGAACAGGAAAACCACGAAGAGAATGAGCAGCACCATATAAGCGACCTTGTCCCAGTCGGCATTGGTACCCATCGCTTCCAGCAGTTTCAAACCGATGCCGCCAGCGCCAACCGCACCGATGATCGTGGCGGAACGGGTGTTGCTTTCCCAGAAATAAAGCGACTGGGAAATGAAGACCGGCAGGACCTGCGGAAGCACGCCGAAACGATTGACGGCAATGGGAGAAGCGCCAACCGATTTGACGCCCTCGCGCTGCTTGTCGTCAACATTCTCCAGCGCCTCGGCATAGACCTTGCCGAGCGCACCGGTATCGGTGAAGAAGATCGCGGCAATCCCGGGGATCGGCCCCGGACCGAAGCTGCGGGTGAAAAACAGCGCCCAGATCAGCATGTCGATCGAGCGCAGGAAGTCGAACAGACGCTTCATGCCCCAGTTGGCGGCCCTGTTGGCGGTGATATTGCGTGCGGCGAGAAAAGCGAGCGGCAGGGCAACGAGCGTGCCGAACAGCGTACCCACAAAGGCCATCACCAGCGTCTGCATCAGCTTGGAAAGAATATCGGCGTGCTGCCAGACACCATTGTCGAGGAAATCATCGACCATGTGGCTGATGTTTGAGCGCGTGGGATCGAGCCTTTCCCCCCACAGCGCCAGTGCGGCAAGGTCGCCGTAGCCCTTGCCCCAGAATTCCGATTTGGTATCGAACAGGAAGTTCGCCCACCCGAGGAACCGCCGCTGCACGTAAACCTGGCTGGTGCGGATTTCCGCCTGTCCGGCAAAACCGTAGTGCACGAGAACCTTGTTGCCGTCCTGCGTGATCTCTTGCGGCAGGACCTCAGGCGCCAGAGCCTTGTCGCCATTGATGATGACGGGATAGTTCTTGCCGTCCACATAGACGTCCACCCGGGTCGGCGTTACGTCGAGACGGTTTTGCGTGCCCGCGTAAACGACGCTGTAGCCGCCATCCGGCAAGGGTTGCAGCCAGTCGATCGGCGCATCGGCGGGATATTGCATCCGGCTTGACCACTGCGGGTTCACCTTGCCGTCTTCGAAACGAAGGCGTGGCTGGGCCCGCCAGGAATACCAGTCCTGAATGTAGCTCGAAGCGCGATCCCATCGACCCTGCATGAAAGCGGGGCCGACATTGAAGAAGAAAAAGCAGGCGGTGAGATAGACGAGGACGGCGACAATACCGGTCAGCAAGCCGTATCGCTGCATGAAGCCGCGATTGAAAATTGCGGGATGTGCGGCCGTCAGCCTCTCGCGGTCTGCGGTATTGAGAATGAAGCTGGACGACATCAGGCCGCTCCCCGTCCGAATTCGAAGGATTGATGGCCGATCAGCCTGCGGCGCAACCAGCTTGAAAACTGGTCTACGGCGATGATGGTGATCAGCAGCAGGATGATGATGGCATAGGTCTTGGAAGCGTGATCGTTACCGATCGACAGCCGGAAGACCTCGCCAATGCCGCCACCACCAACGGCGCCGATGATGGTCGAGGCGCGTACGTTGATTTCGGCACGCAGCAATGCATAGGACACGAAATTGGGCAGGACCTGCGGCACGATGGCAAAGCGAACCCGCTCCAGCCAGTTGGCACCCGCGGCACGCAGGCCTTCATCCGCCTTCATGTCGGCATTTTCCACGACTTCGAAGAATAGCTTCCCCAGAGCCCCGATGGTGTGCACGGAAATCGCGATGATCGCCGCGATCGGCCCGATCGATAAGATGGCAGTCAGCAATCCCGCGACGACGATCTCCGGAAAAGCGCGCAGGATCTCCATTACCCGGCGTACAACCCAGCGCACGAGGCCGGCACCGATAAGGTTGGTGGAGGCAAAGAAGCACAGCACAAATGCGAAGGTCGTGCCTATTATCGTCGAGACCAGCGCGATGTTGAGCGTGATGATCAGCTGATAGATGAAATGCGGTATGTAGAAACCGTTGGTGATGTAAACGCGATCCGCGACATAGTTGTATTTCAGCGAACCGTTGTCATAGGGCGACGGCAGGTCGAACATCGCCCGGAAGACCTCGAGCGGGCTATCCGGCACGAATGTTTTCATGAAGTCGAAAAAATATGGCAGGCGCTCGAAGAACTTGCCCGAATTGGCCTCATTGGCGAAATTCAGTGAGGCGGCAAGGACGATGAGGAAGATAACGAGCGACATAACGGTATAAATCCGCCGTGTCCTAAGCTGCTGTTGATAATGACGCATCACCGTTCGGGACGATGCGCTCAATCCCTCGGGCGTGAGGGTACCATGTTGCAGTGTGGTCGCCATGCCGCTTTCCTTTATTGGCAAAAGCGGCGGTGCCGCAAGGCACCGCCGCTTCCGGATATGATCTGAGGATCAGCCGCCGATAACGGACTTACGGGCGTCGATGATCGTCTGGTAGAAAGCCGGGTCGACCTTGATGTAGGCAGTGTTCTTGCCCTGGGTGTAACCCTGGAAGCAGGCGAGATCCTTCTTCGGCAGTTCCATGAAGAAGTCTTCGACCTTCTGCTTCATGCTGTCACCGATCTTGTTGGCAACGAGAAGCGGACCGTTCGGGATCAGCGGGGATTTCCAGACCTGAACGATATCGTCCATGTCGAGGTTGCCCTTCTTGACCATCTGGTGAAGGTTGCCGCCGGAGTAGCCTTCTTCCCACTTGCCGACGCCCGAACCGAATGTCGTGCCGACGTCGAACTTTTTGTCGAGAACGGCGAGAACGAGGTTCTCATGGCCGCCGCCGAAGCCGGTTTCGGAGAAATATTCCTTGACCGGAACGCCGGTTTCCTTCGGGATCGATACGTTCGGGACGAGGAAGCCCGAGGTGGAGTCAGGGTCGGCGAAGCCGATCTTCTTGCCCTTGGCGTCAGCCAGAGACTTGATGCCGCTGTCCTTGCGGGCAACCATGATCGTGTAGTAGCCGCTGGAACCGTCAGAGCCGGTATAGGTCAGGATCGGATCGACGGCCTTGGGATCGGCAATGGCGATCTTGGCGTAGGAAGAAGCGCCCATGGATGCAATGTCGATGGTGCCGCCGAGCAGGCCCTGGATAACGCCGTTATAGTCCGGCGACGGGAAAACCTGAACTTCGGAAACGCCGGTTGCAGCCTTGAGGCCATCGGCAACGCACTTCGTGTTGCGGATCTGGTCGGCTTCATTTTCCGAACCGTCGAGGCCGATACGCAGGACCTTGACGTCCTGAGCCATGGCCGAACCGGCCAGAACGCCAAGGGCGACTGCCGAAAGAAGGATTTTCTTCAACATGGACTTTCTCCTGTTTCCCGGCGAGCCGGAGTTTGTTGTGAAGTATCGGCCCTTGACGCGGGCGCAAACGATGCTGAGCGGTTCCTCAGAGCCCGGCGAGAGCCAGCGGTTCGGGACCGGCAGATTGCTGAACCGGACGCGCGGCAAGCTGCGCGCCGGGAATATTGATGCTGGTCGAGGTCATGGTCTCGTCGATGCCGGCGCCGTGTGAATCCGTGCCGTAAATCTCCGTGACCGCCGCCGCCGTCAGTTCGGCGGGTGTTCCGTCGAAAACGACTCGACCCTGCGACATGCCGATGATGCGTTCGCAATAATTGCGCGCCGTATCCAGCGTATGCAGATTGGTGATGACGGTGATGCCTTCACGCTCGTTGATGTCGCGCAGGGCGTCCATGACGATCTTGGCGTTCAGGGGATCGAGAGAGGCGATCGGCTCGTCGGCGAGAACCATCTTCGGAGACTGCATTAGTGCCCGGGCGATAGCGACGCGCTGCTGCTGGCCGCCGGAAAGCGTGCCCGCCGCCTGCATGGCCACGTGCTCGATGCCGAGCCGCTCGAGGGCGGCAATCGCCATCAGGCGCTCTTCATCCGTGAAAATGTTGAACAGGCTGAGCACGGTCGAACGGTGGTTCAGGCGGCCGAGCATGACATTGGTGAGCACGTCGAGACGCGGCACCAGATTGAACTGCTGGAAGATCATCGCGCAGTCGCGCTGCCAGTTGCGCAGGGCGGCACCCTTCAGCGAAGAGACTTCCGTGTCGTTGAAATGAATGGAACCCGAGGAGGGATCGACGAGGCGGTTGATCATGCGCAGCAGCGTTGACTTTCCTGCGCCAGAACGTCCAATCACGCCAACCATCTGGCCTTGCGGAATTTCCACATTCACGGAATCGACCGCAGTGTGGTTGCCGAAACGGCGCGTGACTTGCTTCAGGTGAAAGCTCATTTCCCCGTCCAATCTTCTTCTGATGGGGTTCGACCTAACAGCGGTGCGTGAAGCGTGAATGTCAGTTTGATGAAGAAAATATTACAGAATGCGCAGATAAGGCGTGCGCGTGGTCGCCTGCGAACCTTTTAGTAGTCGTGCCAAGGGCTTGAAGCCCGCGCTTTGTCTCGCAGACATGGTTAGGGAGACCCCGGAGCATGACCCCGGAATCTGCAGTTTCTTCGGTGTGGGGCGATTTTACCCGGCGTATTTCGCCACGAAATCCTCGGCGGCGAGGGTGCGGAAATCGTCCAGTGCGCCGCGCAGCTTTGCGTGGTCCCAGTCCCACCATTTGAGATCGTCCATGCGCTGGCCAAGGTCCGCCGGGAAGCGGTTCCTGATCAGCCGGGCGGGTACGCCGCCGACGATGGTATAGGGCGCAACGTCTTTCGACACGACCGCACCGGCCCCGATTACCGCACCGTTTCCGATTGTGACGCCAGGCAGGATGGTCGCGCCATGGCCGATCCAGACATCGTGGCCGATCACCACGCGCTTGGCGCGGCGGGCGGCGAAGAAGTCATTTTCATCATCGGCGTCGTCCCAATAATTGCGGGCGCGGTAGGTGAAATGGTGAAGTGTGGCGCGCGACATCGGATGATTGGTCGCGTTGATGCGGACGGATGCGGCGATGTTGACGAATTTGCCGATGGTGGCGCACCAGATCGCACCGTCCTGCATGACATAGGAATAGTCGCCCATCTCCACTTCCTCGATGCGGCAGCGTTCCGAAATTTCGGTATAGCGGCCGATCGATGAATTGGTGACGCGGGCACTTTCGTGGACAACAGGTTCGAGACCGACCTTCACACTCATGCCGCTGCCTTCCGGGGGGAGAATTGCGAGACATCCAGAACGCGATCGGCCACGGCTTCCCGCACTTCCTCGTCATGGAAAATACCGAGCAAGGCCGTCCCTTTGCGCTTCTTTTCCGCGATCATCTCCACGACCACCCGTCGGTTGGCGGCATCCAGGGATGCGGTCGGTTCATCGAGAAGCAGGATCGCGTGATCGGTGATGAAACCGCGTGCGATGTTGACGCGCTGCTGCTCGCCGCCGGAAAAGGTTGCTGGCGGCAGCGACCACAGTTCCCGCGGCAGGTTGAGTTTCGAAAGCAGAACGGCTGCCTGCTTGCGGGCCTCTTCCGCGGCAACCTTGCGCGCAAAAAGCGGCTCGGCGACGACGTCGATCGCCGGAACGCGCGGCACGGTGCGCAGAAACTGGCTGACATACCCGATGGTGCGATGGCGAATCTCGAGGATGGTGCGCGGCGAGGCGCTGCCCATGTCGATGACCTGATCCTCGTGGCGGATGAGGATCTGGCCGCTGTCGATGGCATAATTGCCATAGAGCATTTTCAGGATCGAGCTTTTGCCGATGCCGGACGGGCCGCCGAGCACGACACATTCTCCGCCGGACACGGAGAAACTGACATCGCGGACAACAGGCAGTTCGATGCCATCGCGAAGATGCATGGTGAAGCTTTTGAAGACTTCCGAAACGATGAGGGGTGTCGGCATGGCGTCAAACCTGCAAAATGGAGGAAACAAGCAATTGCGTGTAGGGTTCGCGCGGATCATCCAGCACCCGGTCTGTCAGACCGTGTTCGATGACGTCACCACCCTTCATCACCATCATGCGATGGGAAAGCAGCCGCGCGACCGCCAGATCATGGGTGACGACGATAACGGCGAGGCCGAGATCGTTGACGAGACCACGCACGAGATCGAGCAGGCGTGCCTGCACCGAGACATCGAGGCCGCCGGTCGGTTCGTCCATAAAGACGAGGCGCGGTGAGGTCACCAGGTTGCGGGCAATCTGCAGACGCTGACGCATGCCGCCGGAAAAGGCGCGTGGCTGGTCGTCAATGCGGTCTGTGCCGATTTCCACCCGCTCCAGCCACTCGCTGGCTGATTGCCGGATATTGCCGTAATGCCGGTTACCGACAGCCATAAGCCGCTCGCCGACATTGGCGCCCGCCGAAACCGCCATGCGTAGTCCATCCGCTGGGTTCTGGTGCACGAAACCCCAGTCTGTCCGCATCAGGAAACGCCGTTCGGCCTCGCCCATATGATAGAGGTCTCGCACCGAGCCATCGCGCATGCGATATTCCACGCTGCCAGCCGTCGGCACGAGCCGTGTGGAAATGCAGTTGAGAAGCGTGGTCTTGCCGGAGCCGGATTCACCGACGATTGCCAGAACTTCGCCCGGATAAAGCTCGAAGGAGACGTTGCGGCAACCGGCGCGGTCGCCGTAATATTTCGAAACGTCCCTGACTTTCAGAAGCGGTGCGTCGCTCATTCTGCGGCCTCCTTCACATCCGCCAGCAAATGGCCCTTGTGGCCATGGGCGCGGCGGTCTTCGCAATGGTCGGTGTCGGAGCAGACGAACATCCGCCCGCCCTTGTCGTCCAGCACCACCTCGTCCAGATAGACATTCTCCCCGCCGCACAGCGCGCAGGGCTTGTCGAAGCTCTGGATTTCAAACGGATGGTCCTCGAAATCCAGGCTGACGACATCCGTGTAGGGTGGCACGGCATAGATGCGCTTTTCGCGCCCGGCCCCGAACAATTGCAGGGCGTCCGACAGGTGCATTTTCGGATTGTCGAACTTCGGGGTTGGCGAGGGGTCCATCACATAGCGCCCCGCAACCTTCACCGGATAGGCATAGGTGGTGGAGATACGGCCGTTGCGGGCGATGTCCTCATAAAGCTTGACGTGCATCAGGCCGTATTCCTCCAGCGCATGCATGACGCGGGTTTCGGTCTCACGCGGCTCGAGGAACCGCAAGGGTTCAGGAATGGGAACCTGATAGACAAGCACCTGCCCCGAATGCAGTTCTTCTTCGGGAATGCGGTGCCGCGTCTGGATGATGGTTGCATCCTTGGTGCGGGTGGTGACGGCGACATCAGCGACCTTCTGGAAGAAGGCGCGGATGGAAACGGCGTTGGTGGTGTCGTCGGCGCCCTGGTCGATAACCTTCAGGACATCGTCTGGACCGAGGATGGCGGCGGTCACCTGCACGCCGCCGGTGCCCCAGCCGTAAGGCATGGGCATTTCACGGGAAGCGAAGGGAACCTGATAACCGGGAATGGCAATTGCCTTCAGGATCGCCCGGCGGATCATCCGCTTGGTCTGTTCGTCCAGATAGGCGAAGTTGTAGGCAGCCAGCCCGTCGTCGAATGAAACTTCTTTAAGCATTGCGCGTTAACCTTGCGAAAAAAGGAGTACAAGCTCATGGAGATTGGAATTCTTGCAGCCGTGTTCTTTGCCGCTTTTGCAGCATTGACCGTCTTTTGCGCCTATTGGTTCGGCGAGCAGCACAGTCGCTGATTTATTCGGCGGCATCGCTCATCCATTCCCCGGCATCGGTGTCGGTCGCGTCGAAATCGGCGCGCATTTTGCGCACCAAGCCCAGTTCGGCCTGAAAATCCACGTAGTGCGGCAATTTCAGATGTTCGACAAAGCCCGTCGCCTGCACATTGTCGGCGTGCGAGATGACGAATTCCTCGTCCTGCGCCGGGGCAACCACATCCTCACCGAATTCAGCGGCGCGTAGCGCACGGTCGACCAGTGACATGGCCATCGCCTTGCGCTCGCTCTGGCCGAACACCAGACCGTAACCGCGGGTGAATTGCGGAGGTGCCTTGGCAGAACCCTTGAACTGGTTGACCATCTGACATTCGGTGACCTTGATGTCGCCGAGCGAGACAGCAAAACCGAGCTCCGGCACATCCAGTTCGACCTCCACCTCGCCGATGCGGATTTCACCGACGAACGGGTGTGTGCGTCCGTAACCGCGCTGCGTCGAATAGGCGAGCGCCAGAAGAAAGCCCTCGTCGCCGCGTGCAAGCGATTGCAGGCGCAGGTCGCGCGCCATCGGAAACTCTATTGGTTCGCGTGTCAGATCGCCGGCAACGTGGTCATCCGGCATGTCGCCGTCACTTTCGATCAAGCCTTCTTCGGCGAGAATGTCGGATACGCGCATGACGTATTCTGTCTCGCCCTCACGGATGGCAGGGATCTCGACAGCTCCGTTCTCCAGCAGCGAGGGATCGAGCAGGCGGTGGGTGTAATCGAAGGTCGGTCCCAGCAATTGCCCGCCCGGCAAATCCTTGTAGGTCGCCGAAACGCGCCGTTGGACCGTCATCTTCGCAGTATCCACGGGAACAGAGTAGCCGAAACGGGGCAGGGTCGTGCGGTAGGCGCGCAGCAGGAAAATCGCTTCTATCATGTCGCCGCGAGACTGCTTGACGGCAAGGGCGGCCAGCGACTGGTCGTAAAGCGAAGCCTCCGCCATGACCCGGTCAACGGCGAGCGAAAGCTGCGAAACGATCTGCGTCACCGTCATGGCGGGCAGGTCGCGGTCTCCGCGCCGCTTGTCGGCCAGAAGCCGGTGGGCGTTGGCGATGGCGGTTTCCCCGCCTTTGACAGCAACATACATCTTATGCCTCCACGGGTTGAATGCGCGTCGTGCGTGGCAGGCAGACGAATTTGTCGCCAGCCGTCAGGATGATGTCGATGCCGCGCGGGAAGATGGCGTTGTTTTCCGCCCATAGCCTCGGGAATATGTCCGGCAGGCCGGATGGGCTAATGATGTTGATATGGCGGATGCCGGGGCCGGACAGCAACAGTTCCCGTCCGCCGTCAAGATCGGGCAATTCGATGATGACCGTCGTGGAACGGTCGGGGTATTCCTGACTGCCCTGGGCAAAGAGACCGAAGGAGGCAATTGCGCTTCCCGCCTCAATGACGGCGAAATGCGCCGCGCTTTTTTCCTCTGTTGTAACCGCCCCGGTGTGAAATCCGATCCATCCCGGCACCGTGGTTTTGCGTAGCGTGCCGCTCAGCCAGACCGGCGTGTCATGGTCGCAAAGTGCAAGAAGAACGGCGCCGCTGGCCGCGCCAAGCGGCAGCGGCGGGGCAACTGTTGTTTCAGTGGTTTGCGCTGTGCCTGGCCGGGCCATGCCGTCCATGAGCTTCTTGAAGATTCGCTGTGAATCGAAAACGGCGTCGGAAAAACCGCCCGTCAATGCTTCCGCTTTCACGCCCATCAATCCTCTCCTCGAACCATGGTGAAGAAATCCACACGAGTTGCGGCTGTTTCTTTCGTTTTCCGGTCTTTCTCCTCGGCCAGTCTTTTTTCGACCGGTGAAAGAAGCTCGGTCTCGATGAAGCCGCGTGTCGGGTTTTCCTGCCAGAGCGCATCGAAAACCGCAGCGTACCAGGCCTTCTTGCGACCGGTGCCGAGCACATGCGCATGGCCGACGGTGCCGGATGCGAGCTTCACGGTTGCCCGGGTCACGGTGGTTTCGCCCAGATTAAAGGGCGCACCGCCGCCGCCGATACGGCCCTTGACCATCACGAGGCCGGTTTCAGGCCCCCGCACGTTTTCCGTCTGCGGGCTGGCATCCTGCCGGCTCCAGACGGCCTCAAGTTCCTGAACGGTGGCGCGGGCAAGAAGTGCTGCCACCCGTTTCCTTTCCGCATGTGAATTCGCATCTTCGTTATTCATCGCTTGACCTCTAATGTCTATTGATATAGACAACTATACAATATAAGTTACAATTAACGTCGATGAATGACAAGCGTGTGACATGAGCCCTTCGGCAGCGATGAAAAGAAAGAACGGCGTGGCGCTCTGGCGACAGATCGCCGACAGGATCAGGGGCGAGATCGCAGCGGGCGATCACGACGCAACCGGCATGTTGCCGCCAGAAATGACGCTGGCCGAAAAATTCGGTGTCAACCGCCATACCGTCAGGAGCGCCATTGCCGCGCTGGCAAGCGAAGGCATTCTCGAGGCGAGGCAGGGGCGCGGCACGATGATTGCGCGCAAGGAACGACTGAGCTTTCCGATTTCACTGCGCACACGGTTCACGGCCGGTATCAGCGATCAGGTGAAGGATATGCAGGCGCTGCTTCTTTCCCACACCACCGAGCCGGCAAATGCCGACTTGGCGGCACGGCTGCAATTACAGCCGGGTGCACCGCTTGTGCGTCTGGAAACCCTGCGAAAGGCCGACAGCCGGCCGGTTTCCCGCTCGACCACGTGGTTTCCGGCGGACCGTTTTTCAGGGATAGGGGAAGCCTATCAAAAAAGTGGGTCGATCACCGCCGCCTTCGAAATGCTGGGCGTCGCGGATTATGTGCGCATCTCTACCGTCATTTCCGCGAGCCACGCTGATACGCAGGATCTGGCCGATCTCGAATTGTCGCCGGGCGCAATACTGCTCGTCACTCAGGCGCTGAACGCGGATATGGACGGCATTCCCGTGCAATATGCCATCAGCCGGTTCTCGGCCGATACGGTTGAGTTTACCGTGGAAAATTAAGGCGCAGACATAGACTGAAGCGTTATTCTGCCTGCGAAAGGCCGAGAACATCCAGCATCGAATAGAAGCCCGGCTTCTTGTCGAAGGCCCAGACCGCCGCCGCAATCGCGCCGCGTGCGAAGATGGAGCGGTCCCCGGCGTAGTGGGAAAGCTCGACGCGCTCTCCCTCGCCAGCGAAGATCACCGAATGTTCGCCGATCACCGAGCCGCCGCGCAGCGTCGCAAAACCGATTGTGCCCGCTTCGCGCGCACCCGTATGCCCGTCACGCACACGAACGGAGGAGGTGGCGAGATCGACCTTACGGCCCGCTGCCGCCGCTTCGCCGAGCAGCAGCGCTGTTCCGGAGGGCGCGTCCACCTTGTGTTTGTGGTGCATTTCCAGGATTTCGATATCCCAGTTCTGCGCATCCAGTGCCTTGGCGGCCTGCTGCGTCAAAACGCTGAGCAGATTGACGCCGAGGCTCATATTGCCCGATTTGACGATGCGGGCATGGCGTGACGCTGCCTTGAATTTTTCCTCGTCGCCCAGTGAGCAACCGGTGGTGCCAATGACGTGCACGATGCGGGCCTGCGCGGCGAGACCGGCGAAAGTGACGCTGGTTGCAGGCGAGGTGAAGTCGATCACCCCTTCCGCATGCAGGAATGCCTGCAAGGGATCGCTGGTGATCTCGATGCCGATTGGTCCGAGACCGGCAATCTCGCCGGCATCGCGGCCAACAAAAGCAGACCCTTCGCGCGCCACGGCGGCATGCAGCGTTACACCCGGTGTCTGGTGAATAAGGCGGATCAGCGCCTGTCCCATGCGGCCCGCCGCACCAACCACCACCAGTTTCATATCGCTGCCGCTCATGCCTTCACTCACTTTTCACGTCCTGCCGTTCAAGGTCGCCATTCAATTGACTGACCCATACCTCACCGACGTTAATGACCGCCCGCCCGCTTCGCAAGCCTGTCCCAAGCGCAGATCAGGCTCTCCAGCGCCGCCCGTCGAGTGAAAGGCCGAAATCCGAAGGGGTGCGCGCGTAGGTGGCGAGACCGGAAAGGGCCGCCTGTGGATGCGTAACGACGAAGGTGGGAATGCTGCGCATCAGGGCACTGTGCGGCGCCTTGTCTTCGAACGCCGCCCGGAATTCAGGGCTTTTCAGCGCCGGAACGATTTTCTGCGAAATGCCACCTGCGAGATAGACACCGCCCTTGGCCATGAAGATCAGGGCAAGGTCACCCGCCACACGGCCGAGATAGGTGCTGAAAAGCGAAAGCGTCTCTTTCGCCTGCGGGTTCTGGCCCGAAAGCCCCTGCGAGGTTATGTCGGCCGGATCGGAAAAGATCGGCTCGATGCCATCGGCGGTGCAGATGGCCCGGTAAAGATTGACCAGCCCGCGCCCGCAAAGGATCTGTTCGCCGGCGACACGGCCCTCGATGGTCTCGATATGCGGAAAGACCGCATAGTCACGCGCGCTTCTGGGGCCGATATCGATGTGGCCGCCTTCGCCGGGCACTGGAAACCACATATGCCGGGCGTAAACCAGACCGGCAACGCCAAGGCCCGTGCCTGGTCCGAGAACGACGCGCGATGCCAGCATGTCTTTTTTGCCGGAGCCGATAGAATCGCGGTTGTCGTCGTCGAGCGCGGCAATAGCCAGTGCCTGCGCCTCGAAATCGTTGATGACGATGACGTCTTTCAGGCCGAGTTTGGCCAGCATATCTTTCGGCTTCACAACCCAATGGCAGTTGGT
Source organism: Agrobacterium sp. S7/73 (assembly GCF_019355535.1). Taxonomy (NCBI): domain Bacteria; kingdom Pseudomonadati; phylum Pseudomonadota; class Alphaproteobacteria; order Hyphomicrobiales; family Rhizobiaceae; genus Agrobacterium; species Agrobacterium sp. S7/73. Next base: position 2,856,841 of record NZ_CP072136.1, on the reverse strand, counting down.
CAGCGGAATTTCGTCGCCTTCGATGGGGCCGGCGATCGCAAGGATGGTCGACACGGGCTGAAGCGAGGTCTTGTCCAGAACCGCCTGCTGGATGGCGTCGTCAATTGTCGGATATTCCGCTGTTTTCACGGTGGTGAGGTGCACCGGTTCCGCAAAGGAATCGATCAGAATGGAAAAGCGGGCATTGGTGCCGCCGATGTCGCCAAGAAGGATCGGAAAGGAAAGATATTCGGTATCGGACGTCTTCGGCATTACCTGTTCCATGTTGGCGCGTCATTTGGCGAGGTTGAAGTCGATCAGGTTTTCTGCGGTGGCGCGATTGAGCGCCATGGGAATGTCGTAAACCGTGGCAAGCCGCGTCAGCGCCTTCACATCCACATCATGCGGCATCGCCGTCAGCGGGTCGGTGAAGAAGATAAGCATATCGACCTCACCGGTGGCGATCATCGCACCGATCTGCTGGTCACCGCCAAGCGGGCCGCTTTTGAGGCGAATGACGCTGAGGTCGGGGCAGGCTTCCTGAACGCGCCCGCCGGTGGTGCCGGTGGCGACGATCTTGAAGCCGGAAAGCACCTTTTGGTGATGACGCGCAAAATCCGCCATATCGTCTTTTTTCTCGTCGTGAGCGATGAGTGCGATACAGCGTTGTCCTGCCATGTCCCCAGCCTGTTCCCATAAAGAATTAAATCGATTTGAAGCCTTCTATAACAGCTTGTCCCCATTTGAAAAGGGAAGCTGTTTAATGCCGCATTTCTGTTTCAGTTCAATGTCGGGCGCTGGGTCGGAAGCGGAATATCCGCAGGTGGCTGAATGGCCGGAGCGTTCTGGATGATCTGTTCCACGCCTTGCTGGCGCACGGCCTGGGCCGGGGAATATGCCTGGGCAGCAAAACCTTCCGTATTGGCGGATGGGGCGGCGGCCACGGCGGCACAGGCTGCGGGCAGATCGGAGACCATGACCTGACGGGGTTTCACAGGCTTGGCATTGGGGTCTTTTTTCGGCGGCGCCCATGGTTCCTTGGTGAACCACCAGGCCAGCGACTTGTCGCAACCGTCACCTTTGCCAACTTCGGCCTGAGGTTTGCAGTTGGGCGCGCCAGGCGGGCATTCCAGCCGGATGTGGAAATGTTCGTCGTGACCGTAGATTGGCCTGATCTTGCCCATGAAGGTGCGGTCGCCGGTCCATGTCTGGCAGAGTTTCTGCTTGATTGCCGGGTTAACGAAGACCCGCTCCACCTGCGGATAGCTCGCTGCCATCATTACCAGCCGTGCATTGAGCGGCGACCATTTGCGGTCATCGACCGTCAGGAACTTGGACTTATCAAGCATGGAAATGAAAGGCAGCGTCTCGCGCTGCTGCACCGTCAGCCTTGGGTTCGGCATGGGCCGCCACCACACATCGACATCGAGGCCGATCTGGTGCGAGGCATGGCCTGTCAGCATCGGTCCACCGCGCGGCTGTGAGATATCTCCGAGCAACAGGCCCGGCCAGCCGATTTTCTGTGCATCCTGCGAAAACCGCTCGAGGAAGGAAATCAGCTGCGGTTGGCCCCAGTTGCGATTGCGGGAAAGGCGCATGGCTTGCCACGTCGGGCCATCTGCGGGCATGGCGATGGCGCCGGACTGACATCCCTTTGCATAGGAGCCGATCGGCTGGGAGCTATTCGCAGATGGCAGGTCGATGTGGCCGAATACTTCTTTCGCGGGCCTGTCCTCGGCCGATGCGATTTGCGTCTGCAACTGGAGCGCCGAAACGACCGAAATCGCCAGCATGGCCGCCTTGAAAATTCTGGATGATCCCGCCGTCATATATTCGTGCCCGTTCCGACTAAATGATTCTCTCGCCCCTCAGGATAAACTGGATCGGGATTTTGTTGAAACCATGTTTCAAGCCGCCTGCACCAAGGCATGCGAATAAAGGCCTCAATAAAGAGCTTGTGAGCCGGAGCATCTGTTTTTTGCCAATGTTTGTTTTATGCTCTCTTCAACAAACACGAAAACAGGGAACGTCCCGAATGAAATTGGCACCGTTGAAATCCCGGCTCCTCGTCGCTCTTGCGGCCTCCGCCATGCTGATGCCGGCGGCCGCCTCCGCACAGTCTGCGGATGTGTGGCGAAAGGGAATCTCGACGGTCGGTGAATTGAAGCATCCCGATGGTTTTGATCATTTTGACTATGTGAACACCAAGGCGCCGAAAGGCGGCACACTACGCCTGTCGACATCGGGAACCTTCGACACGCTCAATCCGCTGCTCGCCAAGGGTGAGGCGGCCACAGGTCTTTCGCTGGTTTTCGACACTCTTATGAAATCGACGGAAGAGGAACTCTCGGCCTCCTACGGTCTCCTGGCCGAGGGTGTGAGCTATCCCGACGATATCTCCAAAGCCACCTTCCGGCTGCGTGCAGAAGCGAAATGGGCCGACGGCAAGCCGGTGACGCCGGAAGATGTCGTCTTCAGTTTTGAAAAAGCCAAAGATCTCAGCCCGCAGCTTGCGACCTATTACACCCATGTCACCAAGGCAGAGGTGACGGGTGAAAGGGACATCACCTTTACCTTCGATGAAAAGAACAATCGCGAATTGCCGCAGATCGTCGGGCAGTTGCTGATTGTTCCCAAACACTGGTGGGAGGGCGTTGGTCCGGATGGCAAGCCGCGCGACATATCGCGTGGCACGCTGGAGCCGGTGATGGGTTCTGGCCCCTATAAAATAGCGTCGCTGTCTCCCGGATCGACGATGACCTATGAGCGACGTGACGACTATTGGGGCAAGGACATCAATGTGAATGTCGGCCAGCACAATTTCAAAACAATCACCTATACCTTCTTTGCCGATCAGGACGTCGAGTTCCAGGCTTTCAAATCAGGCACAGTCGATTTCCGGCAGGAGGCTTCTTCCAGCCGCTGGGTCACTGGTTATGATTTTCCGGCCGTCAAGGAAGGCCGCGTCACAAAGGAGGAATTGCCGAACATCTATCGCGCCGTCGGCATCATGCAGGCCTTCGTGCCGAACATGCGGCGGGAGAAGTTCCAGAACCCGAAACTGCGCAAGGCGCTTAACTATGCTTTCGATTTCGAAGAGCTGAACAGGACGCTGGCTTACGGTCAGTTTCAGCGCATCAACAGCTTTTTCATGGGCAGCGAGCTCGCCTCTTCCGGCCTGCCGACCGGTCGTGAACTCGAAATTCTTCAGGAGTTGAAGGATCAGGTGCCGCCGGAGGTCTTCACCACCGAATATAGCAATCCCGTCGCCGGTGAACCCGCCAAACAGCGTGACAATCTGCGCGAGGCGGTCAAGCTGATGAAGGAGGCCGGTTATGAGCTTCGCGGCAACCGCATGGTCAACGCGGCGAGCGGGCAGCCGCTGGATATGGAGTTTCTGATCGATTCCTCCGGCATGGAAAGAACTATCCTGCCCTATGTCCAGAACCTGAAGAAGATCGGCGTCAATGCGACCATCCGCACCGTCGATGCCTCGCAATATACCAACCGTACCCGCAGCTTCGATTTCGACGTTGCGGTCAAGCTCTGGGCGACGTCGGCAAATCCCGGAAACGAACAGGCGGATTTCTGGGGTTCGGCGGCGGCCGACCGGCAGGGCTCCAACAATCTCGCCGGCATCAAGAACCCTGCCGTCGACGCTTTGGTCAGGAAGGTCATATTTGCGCCCAACCGGGATGAGCAGGTGGCCGCCGCGCGGGCGCTTGACCGGGTGCTTCTGGCAAACAGCTACGTCATACCGCAATTTTATCGCGGCGAGATGTTCATCGCTTACTGGAACACGCTCATCCGTCCGGAAAACCTGCCGCAATATGGCATCGGTTTTCCGGAAGCATGGTGGTCCAGCCAGGCCGCAAACTGACGCCGCGCTTGCTTTCGCGCCGAAGGCTTGATTCACATAGGGCGAGACGAATCGCTTGGATCGCGCAAGGCAGCGCTTTCAGGAAAGGACCGGGTTTGACAGAAACGAAAACCGCTGACGTATCAGCCGGGAGCAAAGGCTGATGGGCGCCTATATTCTCAGACGTCTGGCGCTGATGATCCCGACCATTATCGGCATTATGGGCATTTCGTTTCTTGTCATCCAGTTCGCGCCGGGCGGGCCGGTGGAACAGGTCGTCGCGCAACTGACTGGGCAGGGCGACAGCGCCTCCGACCGCCTCTCCGGCGGCGGCGATCTTATGGGCCAGTCCGGCGGTTTCGATGAAAGCGGCTCGAAATATCGCGGTGCGCAGGGCCTTGATCCGGAGCTGATCGCCAAGCTTGAGAAACAGTTCGGTTTCGACAAGCCGCCGCTCACCCGTTTTCTCGAAATGATGTGGAATTACATACGCTTCGATTTCGGCGACAGCTTCTTCCGCAATTCCTCGGTCATCGATCTCATCATCGACAAGCTGCCGGTCTCGATGTCGCTCGGCTTCTGGATCCTGATCATCTCCTACATGATCTCCATTCCACTCGGCATCAAGAAAGCCGTTTCCGACGGCTCGACCTTTGATATCTGGACATCAGGCATCATCATCATCGGTTATGCCGTTCCAAGCTTCCTGTTCGGCATTCTTCTCATCGTGCTTTTCGCCGGCGGATCGTTCTTCGACTGGTTCCCGCTGCGCGGTCTGGTATCGGACAATTTTGACCAGCTGAACTGGTGGCAGAAGATCATCGACTATTTCTGGCACCTGACCCTGCCGCTGATCGCGCTATCGCTTTCGGCTTTCGCGACGACGACGCTTCTGACGAAAAATTCCTTCATTGACGAGATCAAGAAGCAATATGTCGTGACCGCCCGCGCCAAGGGGCTCAGCGAACGCAAGGTTCTTTATGGCCACGTCTTCCGCAATGCGATGCTGATCGTGATCGCCGGTTTTCCGGGCGCCTTCATCTCGGCATTCTTCACCGGTTCGCTGCTGATCGAGAATATCTTCTCGCTGGATGGCCTAGGCCGCCTCGGTTATCTCTCGGTCGTCAATCGCGACTACCCGATCGTGTTCGGCACGCTCTTCATCTTTTCGCTGATGGGCCTCGTGGTCAGCCTCCTATCCGACCTTATCTACACATGGATCGATCCGCGAATCGATTTCGAGCGGAGGGACGTGTGATGACGCTTGCCCATACCGCCGCAACGGAAACATTGGTAAAGCCGAAGCGCCCGTGGTTTTCACCAACCACCAAGCGCCGCTGGCAGAATTTCAAGGCAAACCGGCGCGGTTACTGGTCCTTCTGGCTGTTCCTGATCCTGTTTTTCCTGAGCCTGATTGCGGAATTCATCGCCAATGACAAACCCATTTTCGCTTCCTACAAGGGCGAATTTCTGGTGCCGGTCATGGTCGATTATCCGGAGGAAAAGTTTGGCGGGTTCCTTGCCCAGACTGACTACAAATCCTCCTTCATTCAGGACGAGATCAACGCCAATGGCTGGATGATCTGGCCGCCGATCCGCTATTCCTATCAGACGGTCAATTCCAACATTCCGCATTCCGCCCCCACAGCACCCTTCTGGCTGATGGATGAAAAGGACCGCTGCTCGGCCTATCCGCAGGGTAATGCCGATCCCGGCTGTACGCTCGGCAATCTCAATTGGCTTGGAACCGACAATCAAGCGCGCGACGTCACGGCGCGGATGATCTATGGCTTCCGTATTTCCGTGCTTTTCGGCCTGACGCTGACGATCGCATCCGCCCTCGTTGGGGTGACTGCCGGCGCCATCCAGGGTTATTTCGGCGGCTGGACGGACCTGCTGTTGCAGCGTTTCATTGAAATCTGGTCATCGATGCCAGTGCTTTACATCCTGCTGATCATCGCGGCTATTCTGCCGCCGGGTTTCTTCGTGCTGCTTGGCATCATGTTGCTGTTTTCATGGGTCGGCTTCGTCGGCATCGTGCGCGCGGAATTCCTGCGTGCCAGAAACTTCGAATATGTCCGCGCCGCCCGCGCCCTTGGCGTCGGCAACTGGACAATCATGTTCCGGCATCTTCTGCCAAACGCCATGGTGGCAACACTGACCTTCCTGCCGTTCATCCTCTCCGGCTCGATCACCACTTTGACCTCGCTCGATTTCCTCGGCTTCGGCATGCCGCCGGGATCGCCATCGCTGGGCGAGATGATCGCGCAGGGCAAGAACAATCTTCAGGCGCCCTGGCTTGGCCTCACCGCCTTCTTCACCATGTCCATCATGCTGTCGCTGCTGATCTTCGTCGGCGAGGCGGTGCGAGACGCCTTCGACCCACGCAAGACGTTCCGGTGATCGCCATGATGGAAACAAAGACGCAGCCGCTTCTCTCCGTCCGTGATCTCTCCGTTGCCTTTCATCAGGGTGGAGCGACCAGCGTCGCCGTAGATCATGTCTCCTTCGACCTGATGCCGGGCGAAGTTGTCGCCCTAGTCGGGGAATCCGGCTCCGGAAAATCGGTCACGGCGAACTCCATTCTCAAATTGCTGCCCTATCCGGCGGCGAGCCATCCTTCAGGCAAAATCCTGTTCGACGGCAAGGATATGCTGACCCTGCCGGAACGCGCGTTGCGCGCTGTTCGCGGCAACGACATCACCATGATTTTCCAGGAGCCGATGACCTCGCTCAACCCGCTCCACACCATCGAGCGGCAGATCGGCGAGATTCTGGAGCTGCATCAGGCAATCACCGGCGCTGAAGCGCGGGCGCGCACGCTGGAACTGTTATTGCAGGTGGGCATCCGCGAGCCGGAAAAGCGCCTGAAGGCCTATCCGCATGAATTGTCCGGCGGCCAGCGGCAGCGCGTGATGATCGCCATGGCGCTTGCCAACCGGCCGAAACTGCTGATCGCAGATGAACCCACGACCGCACTCGATGTAACCGTTCAGGCGCAGATCCTTGAACTGCTGAGCGACCTCAAAAACCGGCACGGCATGTCCATGCTGTTCATCACCCACGATCTCGGCATTGTCCGTAAGTTTGCCGATCGTGTCTGCGTGATGACCAAGGGAAAGATCGTCGAGACCGGCACGGTTGAGCAGGTGTTTACCGATCCGCAGCATGCCTATACCCGCCATCTTCTGGCTGCCGAACCCAAGGGCGAGCCGCCGCTTTCCGATGCCAGCAAACCTGTCGTCATGCAGGGCGACGACATAAAAGTCTGGTTCCCGATCAAGGCGGGGCTGATGCGCAAGGTGGTCGACCACGTGAAGGCGGTTGACGGTATCGATATTACCCTGCGCGCAGGACAGACGGTTGGCGTCGTGGGCGAATCCGGCTCCGGCAAAACGACACTTGGTCTCGCCCTATCGCGTCTTATAGCGTCTGAGGGGCGTATCAGTTTCATCGGTCAGTCGATCGACAGCTATTCCTATGAAATGATGAAGCCGCTCAGAAATCGGCTTCAGGTGGTGTTTCAGGATCCTTATGGTTCGCTCAGCCCACGCATGTCGGTGGGCGAAATCGTTGCCGAGGGTCTGAAGGTGCACGAGCGACAGCTTTCCGCCGATGAGCGGGATACCCGTGTCGCCCAGGCGCTGGAAGAAGTCGGGCTCGACCCGGCGACGCGCTGGCGCTATCCGCATGAATTTTCCGGTGGCCAGCGTCAGCGTATCGCCATTGCCCGCGCCATGGTGTTGAAACCCCGCTTCGTCATGTTGGACGAGCCCACATCGGCGCTCGACATGAGCGTGCAGGCACAGGTGGTCGATCTCTTGCGCGATCTTCAGGCCCGCCACGAACTCGCCTATCTCTTCATCAGTCATGACCTGAAGGTAGTTAAAGCGCTTGCCAACGACGTAATCGTCATGCGCAACGGCAAGGTGGTGGAGAGCGGCCCGGCAGCGGAGATATTCGCCGATCCGCAACAGGAATATACCAAGGCCCTGCTGGCTGCTGCTTTCAATATCGAGGCAGTCGAAACTAAAGCGGTGAGCCAGTAGCAGGCGCATTGCTCTTTCTATTAAGACGATGATTTTTCTGTTGCTTTGCGCAAAATGCCGACCCATGTTGAGGGGACGAGATACGCAAACGGATTGAATGCCATGGCAGCGGATGTGATCGTTTTGGGGGCGGGGATCATCGGGGTCTCCGTCGCTTTGCAACTGGCCCGCAGGGGCAAATCGGTGGTGCTGGTGGACCGGCGGGGACCGGGTGAGGAAACCTCCTTCGGCAATGCCGGACTGATCCAGAGAGAGGGTGTCGTTCCCTACGCCTTCCCGCAGGAAGTTAGCCGGCTTCTCCGCTATTCCCTGAACAACAGCATCGATGCCCGTTATCATCTCTCGGCCCTGCCCAGGATCGCGCCTTTTCTTGGCCGCTACTGGTATAATTCCGCAGCCACGCGCCACGCAGCAATTGCCCGCGCCTACGCGCCGCTGATCGAGCACTCGGTCTCCGAACACAGCATCCTGATCGATGAAGCCAAGGCTGGCGATCTAATCGTGAAAAACGGTTGGATGGAGGCCTACAGGACCGCCGAAAGGCGGGATGCAGACTTTGCTTTCGCCGAACGTCTGGCGCGCGACCACGGCATCTCCCACACGAAACTCGATGGGGCGGAACTCGCCGCGGCGGAGCCGCATCTCAGCCGGGATTTCGTCGGCGGTTTGAAATGGAACGATCCATGGTCGGTGCGCGATCCACATGCGCTGACGCTCGCCTATGTCAAACTGTTCGAGAGCCTTGGCGGAACCTTTGTCCGGGGTGATGCATCCACGCTCAGCCAGACGACAAGTGGTTGGACGGTACGCACCGAAACCGGGGCGGTGGAGGCTGAACATGCCGTTGTCGCACTAGGCCCCTGGGCGGATACGGTGACGGAACGGCTCGGTTACCGCTTTCCGCTCGGTGTGAAACGCGGCTATCACATGCACTATGCGCCGCAGGAGGGCACCAAGCTCAACAACTGGTTGATCGACGCCGAGCGCGGTTATTTCCTCGCGCCAATGCGCAAAGGCATCCGCCTGACGACCGGCGCGGAATTTGCCGAACGCGATGCGCCGAAATCTCCCGTGCAGATCGAGCGGGCGGAACGGGTCGCCCGCACCGTCTTTCCTCTGGGCGGCAGGCTGGATGCGGAACCCTGGATGGGCGCGCGTCCCTGCACACCGGATATGATGCCGATCATCGGCAAGGCGCCGCGCCACAGGACATTGTGGTTCTCGTTCGGTCACGCCCATCACGGCCTGACACTCGGGCCCATCACTGGCCGTGTGCTGGCGGAAACCATGCTGGGAGAAACGCCGGTCATCGCCATCGATGCCTATCGACCCGAAAGGTTCAATCCCTAGATCCTGATGAACTGAAATCATCTCTGGCGAAAACCGTGTACACTTTTCGCCATCCCGCTCTGATGGCCGAATCCGCTGGCCTTCCCGCGGCGGGCCACGTAACATGAGCTTATAAAAAGGGAAAAGGGGCAAGCGTCATCATGACGGCGAGGTTTCTCATCTATCAACAGCAGGACGATTTTCGTTAGCGAAGCGCTTCTGCGCGCGAAACAGAAGAGAAACAGCCTGCTGGTGCATGATGGATGATATTGAAAAAGCAAAGAAATTTTTCGACGATAACCCCGATATCGAAATTCTCGAAGCCTTCGTCATAGATGCAAATGGCGTGCCGCGCGGCAAATGGATTCCGCGCGAAAGGGCGATCGATGTCCTTGAAAAGGGAATGGCGATCCCACGCTCGGTCTATGCGCTGGATATCTGGGGCCGCGATGTGCATGCCGCAGGCCTCGCCGAAGGGACGGGCGATCCGGACGGGTTCTGCTTTCCTGTTCCCGGCACGCTGTCTCGGGTGACATGGCTCGGCCGGCCGACCGCGCAAGTCCTGCTCGCGATGAAAAATCCTGATGGAACCGGGTTTTATGGCGATCCGCGCAATGTTCTGGCAAGGGTGCTGGAAGCCTACAAAAAGGCCGGCCTCACGCCGGTCGTGGCGACCGAACTTGAATTTTACCTGATCGACCCGGTTCGCTCTGCGCTCGATCCGGTGCGTCCGCCGCACAGCCGCGAAGGCCGGTGGCACACGGGCCAGACACAGGTTCTGTCGATTTCCGAATTGCAGGATTTCGAGGATGTCTTCCATGATATCGCAACCGCATGCAGGGCGCAGGGTGTTCTTGCCGACACGACGCTGCGGGAGAACGGCCCCGGCCAATATGAAATCAACCTCAATCATGTGCCGGACGCGTTGCGGGCCGCCGATTTCGCTGTTTTCCTGAAACGTATCGTCAAGGGTGTGGCGCGGCGGCACGATCTCGACGCCACCTTCATGGCGAAGCCGTACGGGTTACAGGCCGGCAATGGCATGCATGTGCATTTTTCTGTTCTCGATAGTGACGGCAGGAATATCTACGCCGGCGAAAACGGCCCATCGGACGCGCTGATGCATTCCGTCGGCGGCCTTCTGGAAAACATGGGGGAGAGCATGGCGATCTTCGCTCCCCATGCCAATTCCTATCGCCGCCTGACGCCCAGCGAACATGCGCCCACCTATGCCTCCTGGGGCATAGACAACCGCTCGGCGGCGGTGCGCGTTATCACTGCCAGCAAGGCCGCAACCCGCATCGAACATCGTGTCGCCGGTGCCGATACCAATCCCTATCTTGTTGTGGCGATGATCCTGAGTGCTGCCCTTGCCGGCATGAAGGAAAAACGCCAGCCGGGCGGCGCGATTTCCGGCGACAGCCACGCCATCAATCACGAACCTTTGCCCACCAACTGGGATTATGCATTGCAGCGTTTCACGCGTTCGAGTTTCGCCTATGCGACGCTTGGCCAGCGTTATCGCACGCTGTTTTCTGCCTGCAAACAGCAGGAACTTTCCGAATTTTCCCTGCGTGTAACCGACGTCGAATATGACGCCTATATCAGGACGGTGTGAGATGGCTGAGGTGACGACTATTCCCAATCCCGGCCACACATCCTCCTGGTATGCGGCCTCCGCCAATGTCAAATCCGTGCGGCCAACGCTTGAAGGCGCAATGGAAGCGGATGTCTGCGTCATCGGTGGCGGGTTTACCGGTATTTCCGCAGCACTCGAACTTTCCGAACGCGGCTATTCCGTTATCGTGCTGGAAGGCGTGCGGGTCGGCTTCGGCGCCTCGGGGCGCAATGGCGGCCAGATCGTCAATGGCTATAGCCGCGACCTCGAAACAATCGCCAGTCGTTACGGCCACGACAAGGCGGTGAAACTCGGCGAAATGTCGCTGGAAGGCGGGGAGATCATCCGCAGCCGCATTTCGAAATACGCTATCGATTGCGATCTCGTCGATGGCGGTTTCTTTGCGGCCTTTACGACGAAACAGATTCGCGAGATGGAGGCCCACAAGGCCCATTGGGAAAAACATGGCCATGGCGGGCTTGAGATGGTCTCCAAAGCCGATGTCGGAAAATACGTGCGGACCGATCGTTATGCCGGCGGCATGATCGACCGTTTCGGCGGCCACATCCATCCGCTCAATCTGGTGCAGGGGGAAGCCGCGGCGGCCGAAAGTCTCGGTGCGCGCATATTCGAAAATTCGAGGGTCATTTCGCTGGAGCAGGGCGTAAACCCTGTCGTGCGCACGGCGACGGGCAGCGTGAAGGCGAAATATGTTCTCGTCTGCGGCAATGCCTATCTCGGCAAGCTGCTGCCGGAAATCGGCGACCGGATGATGCCGGTCTCAAGCCAGGTCATGGCGACAGAGCCGCTTGATGCCGATCTGATCGAGCAACTCCTGCCAGCCAATTATTGCGTCGAGGATGCCAATTATATTCTCGATTATTATCGCCGCACCTCCGACAACCGCCTGCTTTATGGCGGTGGTATCGGTTATGGCGGCAGCGATCCGGCGGATCTGACCGGGGTGATCCGTCCGAATATGCTGAAGACTTTCCCGCAACTGGAAAAAACGAAGATCGATTTTGCCTGGAGCGGCAATTTCGCGCTGACGCTGACGCGCATCCCGCATATGGGCAAACTGTCGGACAATGTCTATTTTTCGCATGGCGACAGCGGCCACGGTGTCACCACCACGCATCTGCTCGGCAAGATATTGGGCGAGGCCGTTGCAGGCCACGCAGAGCGTTTCGATGTCTGGAGTTCCCTGCCGAATTATCCGTTCCCGGGCGGTAAGACGTTCCGCGTGCCGCTGACCGTGCTTGGTGCATGGTGGTACGGCCTGCGCGACAGGCTCGGATTTTAAAAAATCACCGCTTTCAGGCCCGAAAGTGCGTTTGCGGTAATTTCCTCCGGCGTGGCGTCGATGCTGACGGTTACGACGCCGGGTTCGCCGGTCGGCACTTCCAGCGTGGCAAGCTGGGTCTGGAGCAGCGAGAGCGGCATGAAGTGGCCCTTGCGTTCGCCCATACGCCTGCTGAGAAGTTCCAGGCTGCCGTCCAGATAGACGAAAGCGAGCGGGCCACCGGTAGCCTCGCGAAGGCGGTCGCGATAGATTTTCTTCAGCGCCGAGCAGGAAACGACGACACCGCTATTTTCGTTTCCCTTGCGCAGTTCTGCGCCAATCAGATCGAGCCAGGGCCAGCGATCTTCGTCGGTCAGCGGAATGCCCTCTGACATTTTGTCGACATTGGATTTCGGGTGAAGCTTGTCGCCCTCAATAAAGGCAATGCCCAGTTTTTCCGCCAGTTCCTCTGCGACCGTGGACTTGCCAGAGCCGCTCACTCCCATCACGACGATTGCCTTTGTCACCCGAACCTCGAATGTTTCTGTTTCGACGGTCCGCCCCTAACATGCGCGGCGGATGTCGTGAACATAAAAATGAGGAGCTTGCATTTGTCAGTGCCCGGTTTTGCGGGCCGCTGCTTTTTCCAGTGCAGAAAAGCTGGCGTGGATCAGGATTGCCAGCACAGCGACGATCAATCCGCCCTGAAGGATGAAGGCGAGATTGTTGGATTGCAGGCCGGCGATAATCACCTCTCCGAGCGTGCGGGCCGCGACGGTGGAACCGATGGTTGCTGTTGAAAGGCTGATCACCGCCGAAAGCCTGATGCCTGCGAGGATCGCCGGAAGGGCAAGTGGCAGCTCCACCTTGACGAGCCGTTGCCAGCCGGTCATGCCGGCGCCCTTTGCGGCATCCATGACGGTTGGCGGCAGCGTGGTCAGCCCTGTCAGCGTATTTTCGAAAACCGGTAAAAGCGCATAGAGAAACAGCGCGATGAGCGTCGGTTTCTCGCCAAAGCCGATCATCGGCACGGCAAGCGCCAGCACCGCCACCGGCGGAAAGGTCTGGCCGATATTGACGATGCTGCGCGATAGCGGCAGAAAATCCGCGCCGAAAGGGCGGGTGACGAGAACCGCAAGGGCTCCCGCCACCAGCGTGGCCAGCCCCGTTGCGATTGCGACAATGGTCAGATGCGACAGTGTCAGGGAAAGCAGATTGGCCTGCGTGTAGATCGCCGGCGCGTTGGTCTGCACAAGAGGGCGGAATATCGGTGCGAAAACCTGCGGCGCCGCGAGAAAGGCCATCAGCGCCAGCACCAGAAGCCCGGGGGCGAAAAACGAAGCGGCATTTTTCATGGGGTTCCGGCAGCCCGCTGGAGCAGAACATCGCGCCGCACGATACCTGCGGGTTTGCCATCGTCTTTCAGCACCGGCAAGGTATCGCAGCCCGCCCACAACATTGCAGACAGGGCGTCGCGCTGGCTGGTATGTTCATTCAAAGGTTCGCCTTCAGCGCTTCCCGGCTCCACGACGTCTGCAACCGACAGGACGGATAGCAGTTTCAGGGCGCGCTCGTTTTCGCCGATCATGGTGCGGACGAAATTCGTTGCCGGTTTCAGCACCAGCTCGGCCGGCGGGCAGTCCTGAACGATACGGCCCTTGTCCATGACGGCAATACGATCCGCCAGGTGAAAGGCCTCGTCCATATCATGCGTGACAAGAACGATGGTCACACCGAGCTTCTTCTGGATATCGAGAAGATCGTTCTGGGCCTTGGCGCGGATAACCGGGTCCAGTGCACCGAAAGGTTCGTCCATCAGGAGAATGTTCGGTTCTGCTGCAAGCGCGCGCGCCACGCCGACACGCTGTTGCTGGCCGCCTGAAAGCTCATGCGGAAAGCGGTTGGCATAAAGCGCCGGATCCAGCTGGAAGAGCTGCATCAGCGCGTCGATTTTCGCATCGATGCGCTTGCGGTCCCAGCCGATGAGCTGCGGAACCGTCGCGATATTCTCCGCCACGGTGCGATGCGGAAACAACCCATGGCCCTGAATGGCGTAGCCGATCTGACGGCGCAGCTTGTAGCCGGGCATGGTGCTCACATCGTCTCCGTCGATGCGGATAGTGCCGGAGGTCGGCTCCACCAGCCGGTTTATCATGCGCAGCAGTGTGGTTTTTCCCGACCCGGAAGTGCCGACGATGACGGTGACGGTGCGCGGCGCCACAGTCAGGGAGACCTGGTCGACCACGACCGTATCGCCATATCGTTTCGTGATGGTGTCGATCTCGATCATGCCTTTTGCCTTCCGCCTGCGCTGAAGAGATTGCTGTCGATAAGGGCGTCGAGCGTAATCGCGGCGGCGAAGCCGAGCAGAACGGTCGGCACGGTGCCGAGCAGTACGAGGTCCATCGCGGTCTGCCCTATGCCCTGAAACACGAAAACGCCAAATCCACCGCCGCCGATCAGAGCTGCGATGGTCGCAAGACCGATATTCTGCACCAGTACGATACGGATGCCGGTGAGGATGACGGGCATGGCGAGCGGAAACTCCACCCGCAGCAGCCTTTGCAGTGGCGTCATGCCAAGCCCGCGCGCGGCTTCCCGCACTGCCTGCGAAACGCCGGACAGGCCGACCACCGTATTGGAGACAACGGGCAGCAGCGAATAGAGAAATAGCGCCACGAAGGCCGGCGCCATGCCGATGCCGGCGATGCCGATCTTCGCCGCACCCGGCACATTGGCTGCCATCCATCCGAGTGGCGCGATCAAAAGGCCGAAAAGCGCGATGGAGGGAATGGTCTGGACGATATTGAGAGCGTTCAGTAGACCGGAGCGCAAACGCTCGACCTTGTAACAGAGAATGCCGAGCGGGATACCGGCGAGGGTGGCTGCAACCAGCGACCCGATGGCAAGTTCCACATGCCGCAGTGCTTCGGTCCAGAAGATATCTGCCCGGCCGGTATATTCCTTGATGATGGAGAGATCGTCCCAGAGGCCGCTTGTCAGTACCGCCGCAAGCGTCCCGGTTGCCACCAGCAACAGCAAAATCCGCAAAGTGGGTTTCGGCTGGAGACGTGCAATGCAATCGGCGGCAAGCAATGCAAGCCCTGCAAACATCAACCAGAAACCGCTGGCGGGCGAAACGCGGGCAAAACTGTTGCCCTCAGGTGTCAGCGCAGACGCCGCCTGCCCGACGAAGATCGCCAGTGCCGCGAGACCGACCAGCGCAGCGGCGAGTTTCAGGTGCGCCGGAAACCGGAAAAAGGCGATGAAGGCGGCGACAATAATGATGGCGACGAGGAGGGTAGCAGCAGCAACCGGAAGCGCCTCGAAGATCGTCCGCGTTTCACCCTGAATGATCCGGTTAGCTCGGAATGTCATGAAGGGGGCCGCTGCAAGCGCGTAGAGAAGCAGGCACGAAATCAGCACGCCTACCTTGTCAGGCCATTTCGTCAAATTCCGCTCCCCCGGGTCATAGGTTCGGACGGGATGGTGAACCTCACATCGTTTCCGATATCCCGCCCCAACGGTTCTCTGGAAATTACTTGAGGAAACCGTTCTTTGTCAGGAAGTCGGTCGCAACTGCCTTGGCCTGTTCGCCCCCCACCTGCACGCGGGCGTTCAGCTCCTGCAAGGTTGCCAGATCCAGCTTTTCGAAAACAGGTTTCAGCAATGTCTCGATATTGGGGTTCTTTTTCAGAACTTCCTCGCGAATGATCGGCGCGGGCTGGTAGACGGGTTGCACATGCTTGTCGTCCTCAAGCACGACAAGACCGGACGGCGCTATGCCACCATCGGTGCCATAGACCATGGCCGCATTGGCATTGTTCGTCTGATTTGCGGCGGCAGCGATAGTGGCAGCCGTGTCGCCACCGGAAAGCGTGATCAGCTGATCCGGCTTCATGGTAAAGCCGTAGGTTGTCTGAAATGCCGGCAGGGCGGCTGCGGAATTGACGAATTCCGAGGAGGCGGCAAGAACCACCTCACCGCCACCGGCAATGTATTTGCCGAAATCCGAAAGCGTCTTCAGATTGTTCTTGTCGGCAACATCCTTGCGCAGCGCGATCGCCCAGGTGTTGTTTGCGGGCGATGGTGTCAGCCAGACGATCTTGTTGGCGTCATAGTCGAGTGTCTTGGCTTCCTGATAAGCCTTGGCGGCATCTTTCCAGAGCGGGTCGTCCGCCTTGGAGAAGAAGAAGGCGGCGTTGCCTGTGTATTCCGGATAAATGTCGATCTCGCCAGCAGTGATCGCTTTTCTGACGACCGGGGTAGCGCCAAGCTGGATGCGATCCGTCGTCTCGATATTGTTCTTGTTCAGCACGGCAAGGATGATGTTGCCGAGAACGCCGCCCTCCGTGTCGATTTTAGACGACACCACCACCTGCGCCTGAGCGAAGGAAACAGAAAGGGCAAGCGCAAATCCGGCGCCTGTCAACATCATCAAGCGGTTCATGAATAGTCCTCCGGTGGGTCAGCCTGTCGAACACGCGAAAAATCGCCGCCGCAATTGCGGAGAAACATGAACGGCCAGAGGAACAAATGGTTGCAACGCCATTGGCGTTTTTTACCTGAATGGCGAGGGCGCTGGCCCGGCTTAGATTTCGCCGTCCCGCTTGCGTGCATCCTTGCCCATGACGAGCGGCATGAGAACCGACAGGAACAGGAGCCGTAAGACGTGATGTGACCCGACATAGGCGGTATCGGCATGCATCATCACGGCCATCGCCGCCATGGTTTCAAGACCGCCCGGCGAATAGGCGATCATCACCGCATTGAGCGGAACGCCTGTAATGTTGGAAATCATCCAGGCGATACTTCCGGCGATCACCATCACGGCGATGGTGACGACGAAACCTGCCAGAAAGCCTTTTCGCACATCCATCAGCGACACATTCGAAAAGCGCGTGCCGATGAGACAGCCGATCAGCACATAGACCGGCAGGCTGAGCCAGCTCGGAACACCGCCCTCGGTAAGGCCGGTAATATGAGTGCCGATGGAAACGGCGACGCCGCCCAGCAGCAGGGCTGCGGGAAATCTCCAGCGAAGGAACAGCCATCCCATCGCAAGCGACGCGCCAATGGTCAGGGCCAGTGTGAACAGGCCCATCGGTGGATTGGCGATGAGCGGTTCCGTGCTGACGAGATCGAAATATTCAACAATCAGCGGCACGGAAAGCGTCAGCGCCAGCACCCTCACGCTTTGCACGATGCTGACGGTCGCAAGGTCGCTTTTCGTCTCGGCGCCGAGGCTGATGATATAGCTGAGGTGCCCGGGCGAAGCGCCCAGCATCGCCGTCGTCCTGTCGTATCCGAAGCCGTAATGCAGGATCCAATAGGCGACATACAGCATGATGACGACTGCAACGAGCACGATGACGAAGCTCAGTGGCCATGTCTTCGCGGCATCGATCACCGACGGCGTTACGCTCGTTCCCATCGAAATGCCGACCACAACGAAACAGGCATTGCGGATGAAGGCGGGAATCCCAAGCTTCACGCCCGCCAGTCCCGTAATCGTCACGGCGAGCGCCGGACCGGACAGAAACGGCGCTGGAACGTTAAGGAGACTGGCAAGCAGCGCACCCATGCTGCCGACGAGCGCGGTAAGTGCAAATGTATGGAATTCAGGCTTGATGATCATTGCGACGCTGGCTGATTGCTTCAAAAAAGCTCGCGACCAAATGCGCCGCTTCGTCTCCTGGCGTCAACACGCTCGACCAAAAATATTGCATTTCCGAAGTATTCTATAAAAGAAAAGCCGGTGACCGGCGGACACGGGCTAGCGCAATTGTTGCTTGGGCAATGGGATGATCAGGCGGCCGGCAAGGCGGCGATCTTCGGCATTTCCGTGTCGATGCCGAGCAGGAAGTTGATCTGCGGCCGCGCCTTGACGAGATCGTCGATGGAATATTCCGCCAGCACATCGAAGAAGGCATTGAGCGCCTTGCGAAGCGCCGAGTTGAGGCCGCAGCTATCTACAAGCGGACATTCGACAGCACCGTCCTCGAAACATTCCGCCATGGCAAAACTGTCTTCGGTCACCTTCACCACGTCAAACAGGCTGATTTTCTCAGCGGGTTTGCCAAGACGCACGCCGCCGTTACGGCCGCGCACGGTTTCCACCAGACCGGCCTTGTTGAGCGGCTGCAGAATTTTGAAAAGGAACAGCTCAGATACGCCATAAGCCCTGGCGATCTCCGGAATGCGGCTCAACTTGCCTTCATTTGCGGCGCAATACATCAACATGCGAACGGCATAGTTGGTCTGTTTGGTCAAACGCATGCTGGTCTCCTAACTCTCAATGTGGAGTTATATAGTCTCTTTTTCAGTTTAGAACAATTCCAGAAACTGAAAAAACTGGCAGCCATCCGATATTTCTCGGACAGCGTTGTTGACCGCTTTGATGATTCATGAACAAACAAGTCAAGAATCTGAATGTAATGGAGGCATTCTTAATGGCAAGCTTGAAATCGTGTTTTTCCGCTGCCGTTTTTTCGGGTCTGACGATCCTTTGGGCCGCGCCCGCTGCTTTTGCGGACGGCGAGGTGAACGTCTATTCCTACCGGCAGCCCGAGTTGATCCAGCCGCTGCTCGATGCCTTTACGAAAGAAACGGGCATAGAGGCCAACGTTCTCTTCCTCGACAAGGGTCTGGTGGAGCGCATTCAGGCAGAAGGCGTCAATTCGCCGGCCGACGTGCTGTTGACGGTCGATATCGCCCGGCTTGTCGAGGCAAAAGAAGGCGGTGTCACACAGCCGGTGCTGAACGATCCCGTCATTGAAAAGGATATCCCGGCCAATCTGCGCGATCCGCAAGGCGAATGGTTCGGCCTGACGACGCGTGGCCGCGTGGTATATGCCTCGAAGGAGCGGGTCACCCAGAAAGACATCACCTATGAAGAGCTTGCCGATCCGAAATGGAAGGGCAAGATCTGCATTCGCGACGGCCAGCATTCCTACAATATCGCGCTGATCGCCTCGATGATCGCCCATCATGGCGTCGATTATACCCGGACATGGCTGACCGGCCTTAAGAACAATCTTGCCCGCAAGCCTGATGGAACAGACCGCAGCCAGGCCAAATCGATCTTTTCCGGCGAATGCGATATCGCGCTCGGCAATACCTATTATGTCGGCCTGATGCTGACCAACGACCGCGAGCCGGAGGAAAAGGTCTGGGCGGGATCGGTGCGGGTGATCTTTCCCAATGCGGGAGATCGCGGAACGCATGTGAATATTTCCGGCATGGCGCTGACCAAATACGCACCCAACAAGGACAATGCGCTGAAGCTGATGGAATTCTTGGCATCGCGCGAGGCGCAGGAAATCTATGCCAAGCAGGTCTTCGAATACCCGGTGCTGCCCGGCGCGGAGCCTTCCGATGTCGTGAAGGGCTTCGGCCCCATCAATCCGGACAAGCTGCCACTGACGGATATTGCCGCCCACCGCAAACAGGCATCCGAGCTGGTGGACGAAGTGGGTTTCAACGACGGCCCGACCAATTGACGCCGTTAACACGCCTGTGACCGGTTAGGATACCGGCGGGTCAATCGCCCGCCGGTTCATTGTTTAGAGACGCATTGCTTACTTCATCGTCGGCATGACGAATTCGGCACCCGATTTGATGCCGGACGGCCAGCGCGAGGTGATCGTCTTGGTCTTCGTCCAGAACTTGATCGAATCCGTTCCATGCTGGTTGAGATCGCCGAAGCTTGAGGCCTTCCAGCCGCCGAAGGAGTGGTAGGCGAGCGGAACAGGGATCGGAACGTTGATGCCGATCATGCCGATATTGATGCGGCTGGCGAAGTCACGCGCAGCATCGCCGTCACGGGTGTAGATCGCAACACCGTTGCCATATTCATGCTTCATCGGCAGTTCCAGCGCGTCTTCGTAGTTCTTGGCGCGAACGACGGAGAGAACAGGTCCGAAGATTTCCGTCTTGTAGATGTCCATGTCAGGGGTGACGTGGTCGAACAGGCAGCCACCGACGAAATAGCCGTCTTCATAACCCTGGAGCTTGAAGTCGCGGCCATCGACTAGCAGTTTCGCGCCCTGCTCGACACCGCTGTCGATCAGACCCTTGACGCGCGTCTGGGCTTCCTTGGTAACGAGCGGGCCCATATCGGCCTTGTCGTCGGTGTAGGGGCCGATCTTCAGTGCTTCGATCTGCGGGATGAGCTTTTCAACGAGACGGTTGGCCGTTTCTTCGCCAACCGGAACCGCAACCGACACAGCCATGCAGCGTTCGCCGGCCGAACCGTAACCGGCGCCCATCAGGGCGTTCACGGCCTGATCGAGATCGGCATCAGGCATGATGATCATGTGGTTCTTCGCGCCGCCGAAGCACTGTGCGCGCTTGCCGTTCATGGCGGCAGTACCGTAGACGTAGCGGGCAATCGGCGTGGAACCGACGAAGGAAACCGCGCCAATATCCGGATCGGTCAGGATGGCGTCGACAGCGCCCTTGTCACCATTGACGACGTTGAGGATGCCGGCCGGAAGACCTGCCTCGATCATCAGTTCGGCAAGGCGGATCGGCAGGGACGGATCGCGCTCGGAAGGCTTGAGGATAAAGGCGTTGCCGCAGGCGATTGCCGGCGCAAACATCCACATTGGGATCATGCCGGGGAAGTTGAACGGCGTGATGCCCGCACCGATGCCGACCGGCTGGCGGATCGAATACATGTCAATCGCGGGACCTGCGCCCTCGGTGAACTCACCCTTCTGCAGATGCGGAATGCCGCAGACGAATTCGCAGACTTCGAGGCCGCGCACGATATCGCCCTTGGAATCTTCGACGGTCTTTCCGTGCTCGCTGGAGAGCAGCACCGCCAGCTCATTCATGTCGCGGTTAAGAAGTTCGACGAACTTGAAGAAAACGCGGGCGCGGCGCTGCGGGTTGGTGGCGGCCCACTTCGGCTGTGCCGCTTTTGCGCTTTCCACGGCAGCGCGCAGCTCGGCGTCGCTGGCAAGCGCGACAGTCGCCTGCACTTCGCCGGTTGCCGGGTTGTAGACGTTAGATGTGCGGCCACTTGTGCCAGACACATGCTTGCCGTTGATGAAGTGACCGATTTCCCTCATGGGGCTTTCCTCCGCGATTTTTTGATGGGTGTAGCATTGCACTTGAATTTGTACAAATCAATGAACTCAGATAAGAAACCGTTGTGCGTAAATTGAAGCAAGGCGAGTATTTTGAGGGTGGCGGCGGATTTCCGACACCCACACGTTCGCCGGTCAACAGAAGGTCAGAAGCTTGATGAGCGATGAACCGGTCGTGCGGATGGCTGAAATCGAAATCGATCCAACCCAGCTGGATGCCTACCGCAGACTGCTTGCAGAAGAGATCGAAGCTTCGGTCAGCCTGGAAATTGGTGTGCTTGCATTAAATGCGGTGGCAATTAAAGGCAGCCCGGAAAAGATTCGCATCCTCGAAGTCTACGCGGACCGGGCGGCATATGAAGCGCATCTGCAAACGCCGCATTTTCTGAAATACAAAGAGGGTGTGGCAGGAATGGTGACGTCGCTGACCTTGCTTGACGTCGAACCCATAATGCTGCGCAGCAAACCATGAATTGGGATGACGTCCGCATCTTCCTCGCCGTTGCCCGCTCCGGGCAGATCCTTGCCGCATCGAAACGGCTCGGCCTCAACCACGCAACGCTTTCGCGACGATTGACGTCGCTGGAGCAGGCACTGAAGACCCAATTATTCATCCGCCGGACGAACGGTTGCGAACTGACCGAAGAAGGTCAGCTGTTTTTGGGCGCCGCCGAGCGCATGGAAACCGAAATGCTGAATGCGCAGGCAAATCTCGGTCGTGTCGATACGGCAGTGGCGGGAACGGTGCGCATCGGCGCGCCCGATGGTCTCGGGGTTTCTTTTCTTGCGCCACGGCTTGGCCGGCTGACCGCGCGTTATCCCGACCTGAAAATCCAGCTCGTGCCGGTGCCGCGCTCCTTTTCCCTGTCGCAGCGAGAGGCCGATATCGCCATCACCATCGAGCGGCCGGAACAGGGTAGGCTGATGTTTTCCAAGCTCACCGACTATTCGCTGGGGCTCTACGCATCGAAGTCCTATCTCTCCGAATATGGAACGCCGGCGGATGTGGAAACACTCAAGCGCCATCGGCGCATCGGCTACGTCGAGGATCTGATCTTCTCGCCTTCTCTGAACTATACCGGCGAGATCATGCGCGACTGGGACGCCGCCTTTGAAATATCCAGCGCCACCGGTCAGACCGAGGCGGTGCGCTCGGGCGCCGGTATCGGCATCCTGCACAATTACATTGCCGGACAATATCCCGAACTTCTGCGGATCATGCCGCATATGAGCATAAGTCGGTCCTATTGGACGGCCTATCACGAATCCGCCCGTCAGTTGGTCCGCGTGCGCACGGTGGTCGATTTTCTCCAGGAACTCGTTGCCGAAGAGAAGCGCATGTTCGCGTGACATCGAAATTGCCGATTTATTAGTACTATTAATACGCGACTCCTCCCGCTTCGGGCTTGACAAACGAGGGCTGGCTGAACGACCAATGCAGCCATTGGGAGAGAACGGAACCTGACATGCCGAATATATTACGAAAGCTTTCGCCGACTGGCCTCGGCGTGGCCGTCATGCTGCTTGGAATGCTGCTTTTCGCGTTGAACGACGCTATGGGAAAATGGCTGGTTTCGACCTACAGCCAGGGGCAGGTGATCCTCATCCGCAGCGTCGCTGCCCTTGTCATTCTGGTTCCGATCGTGTGGAAAGGCGGTCTTTCCGGCCTCATGAAAATCGAGCGACCGTCTCTTCAGGTGGCGCGCGTATTCTTCTCCACCGCCGAGCTTTTCTGTTTCTATTTCGCAGTCGCTGCCCTGCCGCTGGCAGACGTGATGACCTACTGGCTCGCCGCCCCCATTTATGTGGCGGCTCTATCGCCGTTTCTCCTGGGAGAAAAGGTCGGCTGGCGTCGCTGGACGGCCATCGCCATTGGTTTCGTCGGTGTTCTCATTGCCTTGCAGCCAAGCTCGGCAAGCCTCACCTCGGCCGCACTGTTTTCCATTCTCGGCAGCGCCGCCTTCGCCTTCATGATGTTGTCCGGACGCCAGCTACGCAACACGCCTGACACGGTGCTCGCTTTCTGGCAGATCATCGGTGCGGGGCTTGCGGGCCTCGTTGCGGTGTTCGTCACGCCGTCTGGCTGGTTGCCGGTCCAGTCCGGTTTCGATCTCGCTTTCCTCGGCCTGCTCGGCGTGGTCGCCATGGCGGCGCATGTGCTGGTCAACCGCGCTCTGAAGCTCGCGGACGCCGCGACCGTCGCGCCGCTGCAATACACATTGCTGCTCTGGGCGGTGGTCTTTGGTTGGCTGTTCTTTGATGATGTGCCGCAGACCAGTATCGTCGTCGGTGCGGGCCTGATCGTTCTTTCCGGCCTTTATATTTTCTTCCGTGAAAATACGCTCAAACGCGGTCGCGAAAAGGTGGATATACTGGCTGCGGACTAGACATTTCCTCTGTTTACCCGTGATGTTGCCGCCGAAATCATCACGGGACTTGACGAAGAGGTGATCTTCGAGGAGTAAGAGAAGGTCCTGCGATCATATGTCTCGCAAGGGCAGAGGAAACAAAGGTGCCGGGCCCCTCTGGCGAGAGTTTTACGGCGCTCTCGTGATGTCGGTACCGCCTGCAAAAATTGGCCGGCGGATTAAAAACTATGAAAAACCTGAATGTGCTTCGCGCGCGTGCTTTCTGCGTGCGGCCCGACGTCCTGCGTCGTTCCGCAATCGCTCTCGTTACCGGAGGTAACCGGACATGAGCGCCGCCCAGAAAACCACACTTTCCTACTTCAAGTGGGCTTTTATCGTCACCATCGTCGGTCTGATCCTTGGCGGCTATCTCGGCTGGGAAATGACCGGAACTGTCAGTGGAACAGCGACGATCTTCTTCATTTGTGCGGTGCTTGCCGTGCTGGAAATTTCGCTTTCCTTCGACAACGCCATCGTCAACGCCAACAAGCTGAAAGAGATGACGCCAGTCTGGCAGCATCGCTTCCTGACCTGGGGTATTCTGATTGCCGTTTTCGGCATGCGTATCGTCTTCCCGCTGCTGATCGTGGTCGTTGCCGCCAATGTCGGCCCCTGGACGGCGCTCGTCATGGCGGCCACGCAGCCGGAACGTTATGCAGAAATCATGCGTGACGCCCATCTGCCAATCGCTGCTTTCGGCGGTACCTTCCTGATGATGGTCGGTCTCAACTTCTTCTTCGACCATGAAAAGGACGTGCACTGGGTGCGCTGGATCGAGGAAAAGGCTGCGGTCTATTCCTCCGTCAAGGGTATCGAGATCGCCTTCGTGCTGGTCGTCATGCTGGCCTTCTCTCGTATCATCGGCGCCAGCGACAATCCGGAGCTTGGTCCGGTTGCGGCCAACACCTTTTTCCATGCGGCAATCTGGGGTCTTTTGACCTTCCTGCTGGTGGAAGTCGTCGGCGGTATTCTCGATCGTAGCCAGGAAGTGCTCGAAGGCGCTGCAAAAGGCGGCTTCGGTGCGTTTCTCTATCTCGAAGTGCTCGATGCAAGCTTCTCCTTCGATGGCGTCATCGGTGCTTTTGCGCTGACGCAGAACCTGTTCATCATCGCCATCGGCCTCGGTATCGGCGCCATGTACGTGCGCTCGATGACGATCATGCTGGTGGAAAAGGGAACGCTCGCCGAATACCGCTATCTGGAACACGGCGCTTTCTACGCGATCCTCATCCTGTCCGTCATCATGTACGTGCAGACGATGTTCCACATTCCGGAGGTCATTACCGGCCTTGGTGGCGCGACCCTGATCGGCATTTCGCTCTGGTCGTCGATCCGACATAACCGGCGGCACAATGCAGATGCGACCGATGCCGCTCGCGGTGCGGAAATCTGACCCATCCCGATCCCAGCCTTCCGCTGTTACGGCGGAAGGCAGTTTTTAAGCACTGAATTGCTGATTGCCTGTTTTTGTTGCTGTTTCCGCCTTGCGGAAAATTTGAACATAACATCGGAATTATACCCCAAGCACCTGTTTTTGCTCATATTTGTGCACTGCAGTAAAACTGGCACGCTTCCTGCATCTCATCTTGCAAGTCCAGAGGGGACATTAAAGGCCCGACAAACGGGTTGAAACAACACCGCCGCGCCGCGCGATCTTTTATGATCTGCGAAGGCGCGGCGGTTCTGTTTGTGCGGTATGCTTCTTGAGTTTTCCGCTCCGTTGAATGAAAACGGTGGGATAACGACTGGAAGGTTACCGGTTTGCCTGCAGAACTTTCGCCTACGGAGGCCTTGGGGCTTTGGCATCGCGTATCTGCTGCGCAGGTCACGGCCGATGCGCCGGATTTGACCTTGCGCCAGACTACAATCCTGCTGCAGATATACCTCGTGCCGCCGCCACATACCGTCCGGGGCCTCGCCGCCTTGCTGTGCGTGACCAAACCGGTCATCACCCGCGCACTCGACAGTCTGGGAGCGCTCGGGCTGGTTGACAGGGTGCGGGACGAACGGGACAAGCGCAATGTCGTGATAAAACGCACCGTGGCAGGTGCGCTCTATCTGGAAAAATTCGGCGATCTGATTATTGATCAGGCACGCAAGATCTAACCTCTGGATGTGAAACCATGATGCTCGACCGCCGCCTGAATGTCTTCCGCTCCGATCTGGCCGATGAGAAACTGCAAGGCGTGGTTCAGGCCGAGCGTTTCGTCAGCGGTTCGCCCGCCCAGATCGCGGTGCCTGTTATTGGCCTGCGGCCAACGCCTGACCTCGCCGCCGGCATCGATACGGAGCTGCTGTTTGGTGAAACCGTGCGCATTTTCGACCGGGCGAATGGCTGGGCCTGGGTGCAGGCGGATGCGGATGGTTATGCCGGTTACGTGCCGGAGACGGCAATCGGCGATGTCGTTGCCGTTACCCACCAGGTGGTTGCGCCACGCACCTTCCTCTATCCTTCCGCCGAATTGCGCAAACCGCCGGTCGCAGCCATTTCCATGGGCAGCATGGTCCGGATCGTTGGTGAGGCCGAGACACGCGGCACCCGCTATCTGCTGACTGAAAAAGGCGAGGGCATAATCGCCGCCCATTGCCGACCAGTCGATGCCGCTCTCGAAGAGGACTATGTTGCGGTGGCCTTGCGCTTTATCGAGACACCTTATCTCTGGGGCGGCCGCTCCGGCTTTGGCATCGATTGCTCGGGCCTCGTGCAATTGTCCATGGCGATGACGGGCCGACGGGTTCTGCGCGATACCGACATGCAGGTGAAATCGCTCGGCGTGGAAATAGAACGCGATGAATTGCGCCGCGGCGATCTGGTTTTCTGGAAGGGCCATGTCGGCCTTATGGAAAACGAAGAGACGCTGCTGCATGCCAATGGCCACACGATGAATGTTGCACGCGAAAATCTCAATGAGGCCATCGAGCGCATCGGCTGGCTTTACGAAAAGCCGACGGCTTTCCGGCGTCTGGAAGGCTGAGGCGGCGGCTTCACGAAATTGTGCCTGCCTCGCCCTTTGTGCGACCACAGCCGAAAGCCTACATCGGTTGAATGATGGTACGGGACCGGCATCGATGAACACAAAAATGGCAACACGATTGGCAGCGATCCTGGCAGCGCTTTTAATGAGCGCTTCCGCGCAGGCGCAGACCGTTTTTCAGAATGGTTTTGCTCCGGCTCCAGATGCCTATGCGAACCTGCCGGGTGTCAAGGACCCGCGAACGCTACAGCCCAAGGTGCGTTACAATTGCCATAGCGAACTTGGTGTAACTGGATATGCCCGCGGCCCATACCGGGATGTTTTCGGTAGCCGCGGTCTGCCGGTTCAGGGCTATCGCTGCACTGATGAGAACGGCATCTCCAGCTTCGGTGGCAGAAATCCCATCTCCAAGGACTGGTATCCCGGCATCAATCCTGTCGACCCGACCTTCTGAAGTAATATGACTTAAAGCGGCGTTTGCGCCGCCCGCACTCTGGACTTGTTGTTGCTTTTTCAGATAAATCTTTGACATGACAGGTTGATAATACCTGCCGAGGTGCGGGGTGACGTCGGCCCTGCCGATGTTCTGGGCCGATGCTGGGGAATGCAAGCATGACGAAGACCGATATAGCAACCCGTGTCCACAATCACACCTGGAAACTCGATCCGATCGTCCGCAGCCTGATCGATACGGATTTCTACAAGCTGCTGATGTTGCAGATGATCTGGAAACTCTATCCGGAAGTCGACGCGACGTTTTCGCTCATCAACCGCACGAAGACGGTGCGGCTGGCGGAAGAGATCGACGAGATGGAACTGCGCGAGCAGCTCGATCACGCGCGTACCCTGCGCCTCTCCAAGAAGGAGAACATCTGGCTTGCGGGTAACACCTTCTACGGCCGCTCGCAAATCTTCGAGCCTGAATTCCTCTCCTGGCTTTCGAGCTACCAACTGCCCGAATACGAGCTTTTCAAGCGCGACGGGCAATATGAGCTGAATTTCCACGGCCGCTGGATGGATACGACACTCTGGGAAATCCCGGCACTGGCGATCATCAATGAGCTACGCTCGCGCAGCGCAATGCGCTCGCTTGGTTATTTCACGCTGGATGTTCTCTACGCCCGCGCAAAGGCCAAGATGTGGGAAAAGGTCGAACGGTTGCGGGAACTGCCGGGCCTGCGCATTTCCGATTTCGGCACCCGCCGCCGCCACAGTTTTCTGTGGCAGCGCTGGTGCGTCGAGGCGCTGAAGGAAGGCATCGGCCCTGCCTTCACCGGCACGAGCAATGTCCTTCTCGCCATGGATTCCGACCTTGAGGCGGTCGGCACCAATGCGCATGAATTGCCGATGGTGGTTGCGGCGCTGGCGCAGACCAACGAGGAATTGGCCGCAGCACCCTATCAGGTTCTGAAGGACTGGAACCGGCTTTACGGCGGCAACCTGCTGATCGTGCTGCCCGATGCTTTTGGCACGGCGGCCTTTCTGCGCAATGCGCCGGAATGGGTGGCGGACTGGACGGGCTTCCGTCCCGACAGCGCGCCGCCGATCGAAGGCGGGGAAAAGATCATCGAGTGGTGGCAGAAGATGGGCCGTGACCCCCGCAAGAAGATGCTGATTTTCTCAGATGGGCTCGATGTCGATGCCATCGTCGATACATACAGGCATTTCGAAGGCCGGGTGCGCATGAGCTTCGGCTGGGGCACCAATCTGACCAATGATTTCGCCGGTTGCGCGCCGAAGACCATCGCCAGCTTGAAGCCAATTTCCATTGTCTGCAAGGTCAGCGACGCCAATGGTCGGCCAGCCGTCAAACTCTCCGATAATCCGCAAAAAGCGACAGGCGAACGATCCGAGGTGGAGCGTTATCTGAAGTTCTTTGGTGAGGAAGATCTCAAGGAACAGAAGGTTCTGGTTTGAGTAAGGCCGGGCGCTCCGCTTAACGAAGCGCCCGTGGGCCAGTCAGATCAACCGTGGTACCGATTTACTTCGCAAACTGGTGTGTGATGTAATGGAAGAGTGCTCTGATACCTTGAGCCTCGCCGCCGATCGATGAATGGTGCCTTTCGCTCAAGGACCAGCCGTAAATATCGAAATGTGCCCATTTTTTCGTATTGGTGACGAAACGCTTCAGGAACAGGGCGGCGGTGATCGATCCTGCCATGCCGCCTGATGGCGCGTTGGTGATATCGGCCGCGCGTGAGCGGATATCCTTGTCGTACCCCATGTAGAGCGGCATGCGCCAAAGGGGATCGTCGGTATCGATGCTGGCTTCCGCGATATCGTGGGCCAGATCGTCGTCATCGGTATAGAAGGGCGGCAGATCCGGGCCGAGAGCAACGCGGGCGGCACCCGTGAGCGTTGCCATGTCAATCATCAGGTCCGGCGCATCCTCGTCGGCATAGGCCAGCGCATCGGCCAGAACGAGACGGCCTTCCGCATCCGTATTGTCGATCTGTACCGTCAAGCCCTTGCGGCTCCTGTAGATGTCACCGGGACGGAAGGCATTGGCGGAAATGGAGTTTTCGACGGCGGGCACGAGGACGCGAAGATTGACCGGCAGTTTCGCGTCCATGATCATCAGCGCGAGACCGAGAACATTGGCCGCACCACCCATGTCCTTCTTCATCAGCGCCATGGAGGCGGCTGGCTTGATATCGAGACCACCAGTATCGAAGCAGACACCCTTGCCAACGAGGGTCAGGCGGGGATTTCCCTTCTTGCCCCAGTTCATTTCCAGAAGGCGCGGTGCGCTTTCGCTGGCGCGGCCGACGGCATGGATGAGCGGGAAGTTTTCCTTCAGCAGATCGTCGCCGGTTATGACGCCCACCTTTGCCTTGTAGTGTGCGGCAAGGCTGCGGAAGGCGATCTCAAGCTCGTCCGGTCCCATATCGTTGGCCGGAACATTGATGAGATCGCGGGCGAGGAAGACGCCGGCCAGAACGCGCTTGATCTCGCCATCTTCGGCATCCTGCGGAATGAGAAGCTTGGCCCCGCTGGTTTTGGTTGTCTTGTATTTGTCGAAGCGGTAGCTGCCGAGGCCGAAACCGAGAGCCAGCCGATTGGCCGTCAATGGCGCGGTTTCAATATGCCACTCGCCTTCGGGCAGCTCGCGGGCCAGTTTTCCGGTTATGAACGGGATTTCTGAGGGATTGCCTCCAAGGCCGAGAAGAACGCCACCCAGCGAACCATCGGAAGAGGGAACAAGCAATACGGCGCCTGCTTCGGCCTTGAAACCCGCTTTTTTCGCCCAGTCCAGAGCAACAGGATCTATGGCACCCTGTTCGATATGGGCTGGCGTCACGGCGAAAACCGGCAGGGTGCTGCCAGCCTTGGAGCTGAAAGGTGTCGGGCGTTCGATGAACTGATAGGGCGCCATGGTCTGCTTTCGTAACTGTCGAGAATCGGTGCGATTAACGCTCTGTTAGGGTTAACAGATTATTGCTTAAGCGAAAGTTGCGTCATGTGAGTCTGTCGTATGTCGGGCGCAAGATCGATAATTCTTGGGCGGGGGCACTGCCATGACTGCTTTTTCTTTGAGCGAGATAGGTCGGACAGGCTTACTGCGGGGAGCATGTCTCGCAGCGCTGGTTTTCGCCGTTTCCGGATGCGCGAGCACCAACAAGCCGGATCGCATGTCCACCGGCTCCATTCCTGCGGCCACACGCTCCTATGACCACATGAACATGGACCAGCTCCGGCAGGCGGAAGAGACGGCCGGCAAGGCCTATGAACGCAGCCCCAAGGACAGGTCCGTCGGCATGAATTATGCCAACGTGCTGATGATGACCGGCAAGAACACGCAGGCGCTCGCGGTCATGCAGCAGATCGCCATCGCCAATCCGGCCGACCGTGAGGTGCTTGCCGCCTATGGCAAGGCGCAGGCAGCATCAGGCCAGCTCGAACAGGCCCTTTCAACCATCCAGAGAGCACAGACGCCTGATCGTCCAGACTGGCGGCTGTATTCTGCCGAAGGTGCCGTGCTCGACCAGCTTGGCAGGTCGAACGAGGCCCGCACCAAATACAGGCAGGCACTCGATCTCAAACCGAACGATCCAAGTGTGCTCTCGAACCTTGGCATGTCGTATGTCCTGTCGAGCGATCCCCGTACCGCCGAGACATATCTGCAATCGGCCATTGCCCAGCCGGGCGCCGACAGCCGCGTTCGCCAGAATCTCGCGCTCGTGGTGGGTCTTCAGGGACGGTTTGCCGAGGCTGAGCGCATCGCGGTTCAGGAACTTTCGCCACAGCAGGCGCAGGCAAATCTCGGTTATCTGCGTGCAATGCTGTCGCAGCAGAATTCCTGGCAGCAACTGGCGAAGAAGGACAACAAGCCAGCAGGCTGATGCGGGTTCAGGCACGTCCATCAATGCCAGATCGCAGATAATTTCACAGCTCCGCCTCATCACGCGCTACCGCCTATAGTGCGGGCGCGTTTAGCGTGTCAAAACGTATCGGCGACGCGAATGCCGGCTGGTCCGAGAATGACTGCGATGAGCACCGGCAGGAAAAATATGATCATCGGCACGGTCAGCTTTGGCGGCAGGGCGGCGGCCTTCTTTTCGGCTTCGTTCATCCGCTCGTCGCGGCCTTCCTGGGCCAGAACGCGCAGCGCCTGAGCCAATGGCGTGCCGTATCGTTCCGCCTGGATAAGCGCTTGCACCACGCTTTTGACGCCGTCTAGCTGCGTGCGCATGCCAAAATTCTCAAGTGCGATGCGCCGGTCCTGAAGGAAGGAAAGCTCCGCAGTCGTCAGCATCATTTCCTCCGCCAGTTCGGGCGACTGCTCACCCATTTCTTCCGCAACACGACGCATGGCGGCCTCCATGGACACACCGGATTCGATGCAGATCAGCATCAGATCCAGCGCATCCGGCCAAGCGCGCCTGATCGAGGCCTGCCGCTTGTTCATGGCGTTGGAAACATAGATATTGGGTGCGTAAAAACCCAGATAACCGAAAATGAGCACTGCCATCAGCCGGACGACGAAAGCCTTATCGGCGAGGTTTCCGAGAACGAAAACCCAGGTAAAGGCCAGGGCCAGAAAAACGAATGGCAGCACGAACCGGGCGGCAAGAAATGTGTTGAGCGCATTCTGTGAACGAAAACCCGCAGCGCGCAGCTTGTTCATCGTGTTCTTGTCGGCAAGCGCTTCCTGAAGGTTGAATTTTTCGACGATGCGGCGCGCCGATTTATTATTATTGCCACGCAGGGAGGCCTTGCCGTCCCTAGTGGCGGCGGCCAGGCGCTCACGCTCGCGGCTGCGAATGAGATCGCGCTCCGATGACACGGCTTTCATGCGCTTGGCGAAGTCTTTTCGCTCAAAGAGCGGCATGATGAGCGTATAGAGGGTTGCGAAAACCGCAAGGGTGACGAGAATGGCAATGATCGTTTGCGGGTCCGTCAGGCTGGAAAAGAGGCTTCCTGTCATGGTCGTGCCCTCATATGTCGAAATTGATCATTTGGCGCATGATGAAAATCCCGATCAGCATCCATAATCCCGACACCCCCAGAATGATGTGCCCACGCATGTCGGTGAAGAGCACCGACAGATAGTCGGGCGAGGTGAAGTGCACCAGCAGCATGACGATGAAAGGCAGCGCGCCAATAATAACTGCCGAGGCCTTCGCCTCCATCGATAACGCGTTGACTTTGGCACGCATTTTCCTGCGTTCACGCAGAACTTTCGAAAGGTTGGAAAGAGCCTCCGAAAGGTTGCCGCCCGCCTGCGCCTGAATGTTGATGACGGTGCTGAAGAAGCTAACTTCGAAAAGCGGCACGGTCAGCATCATGCGCTCGATCCCCTGCGGAATGCCGATGCCGACCTGCTGCGCATCGACGACGCGCTGGAACTCCGTCTTCACCGGTTCCTGTCCGTCCGACGCGATCAGTCGCACGGCGTCGTTGAGCGGCAATCCGGATTTGATCGACCGGCACATGACATCCAGCGCATTTGGGAATTCCTCGAGGAATTTTTTCTGCCGGCGCTTGAGTATAAATCCCAATACCCATCTCGGCAGTCCCAAGGCCACGACGGCTCCTATGAGCAGAGCGATAAGCAACGACAGGCCATAAAGAAGCGCAATGACGACGGAGAAAGCAGCCGCGCCTGCGCTCAGAAGGTGGAACTGCCGGACAGAAAGTTGCAGTCCCGCCTGAACCAGCTTTTCGCGCAAACCGACATTCTTTGCTTTCTTCGCCTTTTCGCTTTGTTTCTTTTCCATTTCCCGCAGGCTGTCCTGCATGGACTTGCGGCGTTTGCCAAGTTCCTGGACCCGGTCCCGCGCGGCCTTGATGTTTGCGTGATCCGTTTCGGCGGCCTTGACCCGCTTGACGCGACTGGTGGTCTTTTTCTCGACCTCGATCTGCTGGAAGAGGAAGGCATAAGCAAGCGCCCCTGCCGAAATAGCGACAAGTGCGGCCAGTAACAGGATTGTGGGGTCCATGGCAGTCGCCTTCCTTAGAGCATTTCCAGTAAAATTGCGTCGTGGTTATCCGTCCGGAAAATGCGTAGAAACAAAGTGTTAGAGCACGTCAGACGATTCCGTTTAAACAAGACTTGCTCTAGGATGTCTTTTCCATCTCGTCGAGCGCGGTGGCCAGGCGTTTTTCCTCGCCATAGTAGCGCGCGCGATCCCAGAAATGAGGTTTGCTGATGCCCGTGGAGACGTGCTTGCCGATCAGCTTGCCATGCGCGTCTTCGCCGTCAATTTCGTATCGCATCAGATCCTGGGTCACGATGACGTCGCCTTCCATGCCGATCACTTCGGTGATCTGCGTTATCCGGCGCGAGCCGTCGCGAAGGCGCTGGGCCTGAATGACGATATCGATAGAGCCCGAGATGATTTCGCGTACCGTCTTTGCCGGCAGGGTAAACCCGCCCATGGCGATCATCGATTCGATACGGCTGAGGCATTCCCGCGGCGTATTGGCGTGGAGCGTTCCCATCGATCCGTCATGGCCGGTGTTCATCGCCTGAAGAAGGTCGAAAACCTCCGGTCCACGCACTTCGCCGACGATGATACGTTCAGGCCGCATACGAAGGCAGTTCTTGATCAGATCACGCATGGTGATCTCGCCTTCACCTTCGATATTCGGCGGGCGCGTTTCCAGCCTCACCACATGCGGTTGCTGCAGTTGCAGTTCGGCGGTGTCCTCACAGGTGATGACGCGTTCATCCTTGTCGATGAAGCTCGTCAGGCAATTGAGAAGCGTGGTCTTGCCCGAGCCGGTACCACCAGAGATGACGACATTGCAGCGGACGCGGCCGATGATCTTGAGCAGGGTCGCGCCTTCAGGCGTGATCGCGCCGAAACGCACCAGCTGGTCTAGCGTGAGCTTGTCCTTCTTGAATTTTCGGATCGTAAGCGCCGGACCATCGATGGCGAGCGGTGGTGCGATGACGTTGACACGCGATCCATCGGGTAAGCGGGCGTCGCATATCGGGCTCGATTCGTCCACGCGTCGGCCGACCTGGCTGACGATGCGCTGGCAGATGGAAAGTAATTGACCATTGTCACGGAACCGTATGTCGGATTCGATGGTCTTGCCGCCGACTTCGATGAAGGTCTGGCCGGAACCGTTGACCATGATATCGGCAATATCATCGCGTGCGAGAAGCGGCTCCAGCGGCCCATAACCAAGAACGTCGTTGCAAATGTCTTCGAGCAGCTCTTCCTGCTCGGCGATGGACATGGCGAAATTCTTGATCGTTATGATATCGTTGACGATATCACGGATTTCCTCGCGTGCGCTCTCCGCGTCGAGCTTGGCGAGCTGCGAAAGGTCGATCGTATCGATGAGCGCGGAAAAGACTTGGCCCTTGGTATTGTAATAATCTTCCGTGCGGGCACGCTTTTTCTGCGGCGATTGCATGGGAGATTGTGCCTGCCGCGTTGCAGGCGATTGGCCGGGCTCCAAAGTGTCGATCGCCAGAGATCGCGGCTCAGGCGTTGCCTTCACCTGCTGTATGGCAGGCGCGACAAAATCCGGCTTTATGGTTCTGGCTGGGCCTTCTGGCCCGCGTTTTCCGAACATCGGCGTTTCCGTCTAAAGGCCCAGAAAGGGAGCCTATTTGCGCTTGAGAATATTCTTGAGCTTGTCCAGACCGCCGCGCTTGTTTTTGCGCAGAATGGTACGGCCTGTAATGGTATGGGCAATTTGCGAGAACGTTTCCGCGATCTGGGATTTTTCGTCCATCTCGCTGATCATGCGACCGCTGTTGGCGGCATTTCCGAACAGCTGGGTGTCGAACGGAATGATGGCGACCGGCTCGATTTCCAGTGGGTCGAGAAAATCCGCAGGGGCGATCTCCGGGCGTTTCGGCATGCCGACCTGATTGAGAACGAGATGCGGTAACTTGTCGTTGGGTCTCAGTTTTATCAGCGCGTCGAACAGGTTCTTCGTATTGCGCAGGTTTGCGAGATCCGGAACCGCCGTAATGACCACCTCGTCGGCTTCCGCAAGCACCGCCCGCGTCCAGTCACACCATTGATGGGGAAGGTCGAGAACGGCGACGGGCGCACTGCGCTGCAGGACCTCAAGAATCGGCAGAAACGCCTGACGATCGAAATCATAGGTCCTGTCGAGGAGAGAGGGTGCGGCCAAAAGTGAGAGGTGGTCGGAACATTTCGTCAGCAGACGGTCGAGGAACACCTCGTCCAGCCGTTCCGGCGAAAACACCGCTTCCGCCATGCCCTGAGCGGGATCCTGATCGAAATCGATGTTGGCCGTGCCATAGGCAAGATCCATATCCGCCAGAATGGTTTCGGTGGAGAAGAGGGTAGAGATGCCGAAGGCGCAATTATGCGCGATCGTCGACGAGCCCACCCCGCCTTTGGCACCGATAAAGGCTATGTTGCGACCGAGCGGCTCCGCTTCCGGATCAACGAAGATCGTCGCGATCGAGGCCAATAGATCGGCCATGTTGATCGGTGCGACGAGATATTCGGAAATGCCGTTGCGGATGAGATCGCGATAAAGCGTTATGTCGTTGTGCCGGCCAACGATGATGACACGGGTGGTGGGGTCGCAGACCTCCGCCAGAGGAGCGAGATCATCCAGCAGAGAAGACGGTGAGCTTGCTGTTTCGAGAACGATGAGGTTGGGCGTTGGTGAGGCGGAAAACATCGTCGCCGCCGCGTTGATGTCGCCCTTGGTTACCCGCAGGGTGACCTTGCTCATCCGCCTGTCACTGGACAAGGCATCCATCACGCGCTGCATGTTTTCGCTGACGCAGAAGGCATGGACGGATATGCGGGGCAGGGGCCGCAGGCGATCCATATCCGAGGCACGCGGCGCCGACTGTTCGGCTTCCGCGTCGCCGCTTGACTTGATATCGTATTCTACAGCGCTCATCGTCTTTCCTGCCCTGACAATTGTTGGAACCGCGTCAATTTGGCGTCGCCGTGTTTTTGCCGCTGCGATAGGCGTCAATCACCACTGCTCGGCGCTCCGCGTCGATCGGACTCATTCCACGCGGGCCAACCAGATCCATGGGGTTGGCAACCTGTGCCGCGAGATTGCTCTGGGAGGCACATCCGAAATTGTACCAGTTCTTGTTGGCAAAGGTATTGTCGGAAAGGTCTTCAGGCCATTGGCCGCATTGCCCGGTCATGGCGGTAACGGCCACATAACTCAGTCGAATGGGGGCGGCGTCGCCATTCGGGGATGCAGCGTAACGTGTTTCCATGATCTTGCCAGAAGGCACACCAGCGCCGGAAAGCGCGGAGCGGATTTGTCTCGCCATTTTTGAAGCCGCTGCCGAGTTGGCTGATCCCGACGGCATCTGGATATTGACGATACCGGTCGACATCGAGGCGTAATTCTGGGCGAAACCACGGACATTATCTGCCATTGCCGTGGTCAGCCGGCTATCGCCTGCGGAAACCGGAATATCCAGCGAATGCTCGGCTTCCGAGAGGGTGATCGGATGGCGCGTGCGGTAGTCGTCGGGAATGGCGTTGGTCGTCATCGGGTCGCGTGCGCAACCCTGCAACAGGCCGGCGGCAAGCGCCACCATGGCGACGAGACCTGCCCGTCTGCCCGGCAGGCTTGAGGAAAAGGAGGGAGGGTTTTCCTGCATGGCGTTTCCTGCCCGGACCGGGCTTGCTGTGAAAAAGGGATTTCGTGCGCGTGTCGTCATTTGTAGATGAACCCCACTGATCCCTGATAGGGAGCCGCCTGAACCTGGTCCTTGCGGCCATAGACCTTGTTGACACGGTTCATGAAATACATGGCCGCATCGTTTTCCGGGTTGAAGTTGTCATCCGGCCGGGCGATCTGGTTGCGCGCAACGGGACGTACCAGATAGGGCGTTGCTATGATGACAAGCTCCGTCTCGTTGCGGATGAAATCCTTGCTGCGGAAAAGCGTGCCGAAGATCGGGACTTTGGAAATGCCGGGAAGTCCTGACATGGCCTGGCGAATATTGTCCTGGACCAGACCTGCGATCACAATCGAGCCGCCGGACGGAAGTTCGACTGTTGTCGATGTCTCGCGTTTGCGGATCGACATGTAGGTAGAACCTGGGATGGTGCGGCCCGCATTTCCGGTTACAACGTTGCCTTCATATGTCGGCTCGGAAACATTGGTCTCGATTTTAAGGCTGATCCGTCCCGGTGAAAGCACGACGGGCCTGAAGTTCAACGTGATGCCGTAGTCGACCGTGTTGGTGGTACGCGTTATGGTTGGCTGGCCCGTTTCCTTGTCGATGGTAACTTCCTGCTCTGCAGGCAGACGGAAATCGCCCCCCACGTAGAACTTGGCCTGTTCGCCGGAGATGGCGGTAAGACTTGGTTCGGCCAGAGTGCGCACGACACCCGCCTGTTCCATGGCGTTGAGATAGGAAGCAAAGTTGAGCGAGCCGGAGCCAATCGCGCCACTGGCTATTCGCGACGCACCGCTAATTGCATTTCCGAGATTGGACGGATTTGAAAATTCGAAACCGTTATTGCTTGTCGAGCTGCTGATGGAACCATTGAAGCCAAGCTGTTTCAGCACCTGCCGGCTAACTTCAGCAACGGTGACTTTCAGCGTCACCTGATCTTCGCCCTCAATCGTCAGCATATTGACGATCTGCGATGTCTGGCGGTTTTCGGCAAATATAGCCGCGTCACCGCCATTGTCACCGCCCGTCAGCGATATGTTGCGGGTGGTGGCTTCGCCGCCTTTCAGA
This sequence comes from Agrobacterium sp. S7/73, assembly GCF_019355535.1. NCBI lineage: Bacteria > Pseudomonadati > Pseudomonadota > Alphaproteobacteria > Hyphomicrobiales > Rhizobiaceae > Agrobacterium > Agrobacterium sp. S7/73. The sequence goes on along the minus strand of NZ_CP072136.1, from coordinate 2,819,074 downwards.
AATGCTTCGGCAAGCTGGACAGCGCGTGCAGAATCCTGCGGCGTGCGCACTGATCCAGTGAGAACGATGTTGTCCGAAACGATCTCTACCTTGATGTCCGATTCGGGAATGAAACGGCGGATATTGGCCTCAAGCCCGGAGATATCGCGCTCGACCTCAAGATCAAGACTGACGATTTCGCGCCCACCATCTCCGAAAATGAAGATATTGGTCTGGCCCACCGTTTTTCCGAACAGGTAGATGCGCTTGGACGTACGGGTTACGGCATCGGCAAGGCTCGGATCGGCGACGAGAATATCATGGGCATCCTCCGGCAGATCGATGACCAGTGCCTTGTTGAGACCGAGCTTCAGGCGCTTGCGAATGCCACTACCGCTTTCGGTGATCCGCACGATGCTCGCGCTTTGAGCCTCGGCTTCGCTGATACGCAAAAACGCGGGTGAGTGCTGACCCGGAATACCTGAAAAAGCCAGGCAAAATGCAAGGCTGCCCGCCATCGAGGAACGCAGGTGTTGTTTAATGCGCTTTGCCATGGAACCCCCGGTCATTGCGATGCTCCCTGTCCGGCTTTGACGATCGAACCGGATTTGATCACCTGAATCTCCGGCTGCCCGGAGCCGCCGTTGAGAAGGTAACCTGCTGAAAGCGTGTCGTTTTCCTGCGCATCGGCGACTGAGCGCAAAGCCAGCGTAAGGCGATCCGCCATCTGTTGCGCCACGGTGATGATTTTGGCCTGTTCGGGTGTGAGTTCGAGCGTTGCGGTTGCACCCACAACGGCTGAGGTGCCGTCCTCGCCTTCCTTGATCTGCTGGTCGATCGCCAGAACACGGACATTGTTCAAAACATTTTCAGTTAAAAAATGACCTGAATCGCCCTTGCGGACCATGATGACATCGACTCGGTCATTCGGCAGCACGAAACCGCCAGCACCTGTCGAGACGGAAATTTCCGTGGCGACGGCGCGTTTGCCGGCCGGCAAAAGCGAGGACATGATGCGGGTGCTGGAATCGACCACTTTTTCAGGCCGTACCGGCTCGCCCTGAAACAAAGGCAGCCGCACGACAGCGCCGGATAGTTCGGTTATGGCGTTCGGGTTTTTCGCTTCCGTTATGAAGCTGTCGATGACGTTACCAGTGGGCCAGGGCGTCCAGTGTACCGAACTATCGTTCAGGCGGCTGCCAACGGGTAGGTTGACCGAGGAAACGAGAACGTTAACCGTCGGTTCCTTCTCTATGATCGTTTCCGCTTTTTCGATGACCTGCTTCGCGCCGGAAATCTGCATGGCAACGATGCCGGCAAGACCGGCGGCGACCAGGGCAACGGAGAGAATGACGATACGCGACGGTTTCATGCTCGATCCTTGAGGGAATCAGATTCTTCTCCCGTCAGGATGGCCCGTCATTGGTATAATTATGGTTAATATTATGCTTGGATTTCTGGTTAACAAGCCTTTAACCTGCAGTGAACGCAGATTTCTCAGGAAAGACTTGCGATGGCGGCTTTCACAATTGGTGTTTCGCCATAGGTCAAAAGCCCGGCAATGGCGATGCCTATGCCATAGGGGATTTTCTTCGCAACCAGCAGGGAATCCGGAATGGGAATGCCGGCCGCCATGATTTCCTGCGAGCGCGATCGCAGAAGCAGGATTCCAAGCGTCAAGACACCGCCGATCAATGTCACTGCAAGTAGAAAGTCTACGAGAGAAATGTTGAAGCCGTACCACACTGCCGCTCCCGTCAACAGCTTGGCGTCGCCCCCGCCCATAACATTTGCAGCGAATAGGGTGAAACAGCCAAGAAAAACGGCCAATCCGGCAGCAAGACTCAAGCCGAAAGTGTGTAAATTCATTCCCGCCAGTGGCGCGACGAAAGCGAAAGAAAGCAAAAGCACGACAGCTATCACGTTGGGAATCGTCATGCTGAAGAGATCGTTAAGGGCAGCAAAACTCAGGCAAAGCGGAACGATGAGGAAAATCGCTGCGATAACCATAAGTAGAATTCCCTTGCGATTCGGTTTTGGTTCAATCCAAGAAAATACAGGTGATGTCCCAGCGGATCATCACCTGTATTGTACTGTCAGTAAAATCAAACGCCGCCGGTAGAAGCCTTGGAATTCGTAAACTGAGTACTGATGTAATCAAAGGTCGTCTTGAGTTTGCTGCCAACGGTTGTGGCGCCGCCAACGATAGCGACAGAAATAAGCGCAGCAATCAGGCCGTATTCAATTGCCGTTGCGCCGGACTCATCCTTCAGGAAGCGAGCGAAAATCTTGGTCATGGGTCTCTCCTAACTCTTGTGTTGTGTTCAGCACGCCGACAACTGTTTTCCGTTGTTCGGTTGCGTTCAAATTACAGGTGAGCGATTTCCAAGCGCTTAAAGAAGAGGATTAATCCAAAGTAAACGACAGGATGAGTTTCTCTTGGTAAACAAAACAAAAAAGTATTGTCTCTATTTTTATAGTTGCTGATAAACAAATATATTCCAGAGACTGTCAGTTTCTTATTTCCGGCAAAGTGTCCTCCCGGTGAGACATAGATGTTCAGTTTTGGTGCGGGACAGCGAGAGCCTCGAAAATATTGCCATGTCAGGCATGGTTACCGTTCACATTAGGGGCCTCTATCATTTAACGCTTCATTCACTAAAAACACGCATTCTGCTGCACAGTAAGTGCGGGTAGTGAGCAGGGGCGAAACGCGTGTCATCCGGAAAACTGGCGAAAATCGTGGTCGGCTTGTCCGTCATCCTATCGGGTTCGTTACAGCCTGTTTTTGCTCAGGAAGATATATTGCGCGTTTCGATGAACCACGCCCGTGTCCTTCGCCTCGACCGCCCGGTAAGCAAGGTTATTGTCGGCAACTCGAAAGTCGCCGATGCGACGGTGGCCGATGCCACCACGATCGTGCTGACCGGGCGCAGTTTCGGCACGACGAATCTTGTTCTTCTCGATGCCGAGGGCAATCCAATCGTCGATGAGCGCATTCTCGTCTCCATCGATGAGGGCAATACGGTTCGCGTTTTTCGACAAACGGAACGGACCGTGCTTTCCTGTACGCCGAATTGCGAACAGCATTCGCAAAACAGTGGCGACAAAGACGCCCAGCCTTAAGCGAACTACAACCCAATACCAGGTCTGAATATATCGGAATTCCGCGCGCGAGAATGGCTGGCATTTTGTCAAAGTGACAAAGGCTTAGTGCTCGTCCTGGGCAGTATTTTTATGGGAAAAATCGGGGTTGATCGCCAGCAAAACGAAAAACCGCAACATGTTCCCCTGCGTTTTGCAGGAGGACTGAATGTTGCTGTTTTTTCGTCTAAGTGTTTGATCTGGCTAAGATCAAAAATGGAATGGTGCCCAGAAGAGGACTCGAACCTCCACACCCTTGCGAGTACCAGCACCTGAAGCTGGCGCGTCTACCAATTCCGCCATCTGGGCGACGGAGAGCGATGTACGAGGGCAGCCGCCCGGTGTCAACAGACTTTTTGAACTTTTATGACGATCATTGATTTTAAAGGGAAAAAACTTGGTTAGACGCTGTTGAAACATGTTGCCGCGTCAATTGTCGAGCCCTTCATGCTTCGTCCTGTCGACGTGACCTAGGTCCCGTTCCGGGTCGATGACATCGCGGATTCTCTGTTTGAGCTCTTTTGGACCGGGGAAACCGCCATCGCGCTTGCGCTCCCATATGGTTTCACCATCAACGGTGATCTCGAACAGGCCACCCGTTGAGGGAATGAGGCTGACTTCGCCGATGTCAGAAGCGAAGGTTTGCAAAATCTCCTGCGCCATCCATCCCGCACGAAGCAGCCAGTTGCATTGTGTGCAGTAGCGGATGGTTATGCGGGGCTTGGTCTCGGCCATGATCACGTCTCCTTCAGCGCCCGATGACAATAATGCTCACGATAATGTCAACTATGACACTCATGTTTTTACCTGCGGCATGCTTGTTCTTATCATGCTGCTTTGCGAACAGATAAGCCATCGAAGGCTAAAACGCGGAGATCCCATGGCCCAGTTCGACAATAATCGTCAGCGTCTTTTCGTTCCGGCGGTCGCACCTCTTTATAATTCGACACATGATCTGGTGGAGACCGTTCTGCGCGTCGTGGCCGGGCTTCTTCTTGTCACCCACGGCTTCGGCAAGATCGCCAATCCGTTCGGGGCTGTCGGCATGGTGGAGAGCCTCGGCTTTTATCCGGGTGTATTCTGGTCACCTCTCCTGGCCGCCACCGAATTTTTCGGTGGAATTCTCGTGGCCATTGGGCTGTTCACGCGGCCGGCATCCTTTGCCGCAATGATCGTGCTTTTAGTAACGGTCTATTTTCACGGTATCGTAAAGGCGGAAGGTCTGGGTGGCGCGGAAAAATCAGTTCTCTGGGCAGCCATTTTCCTGTTCTTCGCTGTCCGTGGCGGCAACCGGCATTCCGTCGACGCGAAGCTGTCGCGGGAATTTTAAGATGCCACAGGCCGGCTTGTCCCCTTATTGCCTCGCTAACGATATCGCGCCTCTTGAAAATCCGTTTTTCTCGTGGTGAAGCTGAATTCGATCGGCGATACCGGCCGATCGAATTCCCCGTTGTCGGCAAGAGGCCCCATGCGCGTTGCAATTATCGAAAACATGGCGGGCACGCCGCATGGACAGATCGGCGTCGCTCTGGAAGAGGCAGGGGCTGACGTGCATGTCATCTGCGCCTATTCGGGTGAGCCTCTTCCTCTCGATGCAGCTGCACACGATGCGCTCGTCGTTTTGGGCGGGGAGCAGAACGCTCTTGACGACGTGCTTTATCCCTATCTTCCAGACCTCGCACTTTTGATGAAAGCGTTTGGCGATGCGGACAAGGCCGTGATGGGCGTCTGTCTCGGCAGCCAGTTGCTGGCGCGCGCCTATGGCGGAGAAAATATTCTGGCCGGCCCGCCCGAATTCGGCTGGGAAGACGTATCCCTCACGGAAGAGGGCGTGTCCGATCCGCTCTTGGCGGGGCTCGACAAGACATTTCCCATTTTTCAGTGGCATTGCGACACATTCACGCTTCCGCCCGAGGCAACGAGACTTGCGACCAATGGTGCAACGCGAAATCAGGCTTTTCGCGTTGGCCGCGCTGCCTATGGCACGCAATTTCATTTTGAGGCATCCACGGCCGTGGTCGACGGATGGTGTGAGGCATTCCCTGCTTCCGTAGAAAAAATGGCGCCCGGCTGGATGAACAATTACCGCGATCACCGTGGCGGGCGTGCCGATGTGGCCGATGCGACCGGTCTGGAAATTGCCCGTGCCTGGGTACGGCTTGTCTGATCTGGCAATTATCGGTTGCGAATATGGCCAAGGCCGCTCAGAATTGAGTGTGTTTCACCGACGTTTGCCAAGGAGGCACCAAGATCATGTATAAATTCGAAATCTATCAGGACAGGGCCGGGGAATATCGCTTCCGCTTCAAAGCATCCAACGGGGAAACGATGTTTTCCTCCGAAGGATACAAGGCCAAGGCATCGGCCATCCACGCCATCGAATCGATCAAGAAAAATTCCCCCGGCGCCGATACGGTCGATCTGAGCACGATGACCGCCTGAAGCTCGCCGTTTCGCGAAACCTCGAGGCATTCTCCTGCCAGAAATGACGGGCGCGTTGGAAGGTGTCGGCGTAAAGATAAGATTCAGTCTTTTTTGATAATCTTCCGTTAGCAATTGTATTTCGAGGTTCCCGGGCGGCGTCAGAGTGCCCCTGGATTGTTTTGCGTACGGGTTCTCATGCGTTCATCGGCTGTGCCAGCACTTCTCTTCGGTTGCCTTCTGCTTGGTGGCTGTACGTCCAGTTCCGGGCCGGAAAGCCTGATGGCCGGCCTGCCGTCGAAGGAAACCACGAGCTCGGTTACGCCATCCGCGCCGGTGCCGCAGGCAAGCGTGGGCAGCCAACCCATCACGGCCCAGCCGCGACAGGAAGTTCTGGCATGGGGCGGGCCGGTGCCCGAAGAGCCAAAGGCCTTTTCAGCCGTTACCCCACGAGCGCCCGTGCCGCAGAACGCGCTTGAAACCCGTTTGCCCTCACCGTCACAGGCTGGAATGGTACGACCGGCAGAGCGTCCGATGGAGCGTCCGGTACAATTGGCCATGGCTGCAGCCCCGGCGGCCAGTGCCGGTGCGCAGATCCGTTCGCGCATTTTCCGCTCCAGCTTCAGCGATGCCAAACCGATCAATTTCGGCAGGGTTCAGCCGCGCCATTTTCAGGTCCACGGGGTGGATGTCTCGCGCTGGCAGGCCAATATAGACTGGCCGCAGCTGCGCACACGCGGTGCCAACTTCGCCTTCATCAAGGCTACGGATGGCGGCGATCATCTTGACCCGATGTTCCGCACCAACTGGCAGCGTGCGAAGGAGGCGGGCATCCGTCGTGGCGCCTACCATTTCTTCTACTGGTGCCGGTCGGCCGGCGAGCAGGCGGATTGGTTCATTCGCAACGTACCGCGCGATCCGGATGCGCTGCCGCCGGTGATCGACGTGGAATATAACGGCGAATCGAGCTGCAAGATGCGCCATTCCCGTGAGCGTATTCTCGAAAAGATGCGCGTGTTCATGGACAAGCTGGAGCGCCATTACGGCCAGCGTCCGATTATCTATACGGCGCCCGATTTTTATAAGGACAATCTGACCGGCGAGTTCCAGGACTATCCCTTCTGGCTGCGCGCCGTTGCCCAGCATCCGTCCGTGGTCTATCCCGGCCGCAAGTGGTTGTTCTGGCAATATTCCGGCTCCGGCCTGTCGCATGGTGTCGATGGACGCATCGATCTCAATGTCTTCAACGGCAGCGAGGATGCCTGGCATCGCTGGGTAGACCGCCGCTCGAGTTGACGGGGCGGGCGTCAGCGCGAAAATTTTCGCGCGCCGGCAACGCAGAGCACCACCACGAGCGTGATGCCGATCATCGCAGGGCTGACCTCCTCGTGAAGCAGGGTTGCTGCAAGCACCAGCCCGAAGAACGGCTGCAGCAATTGCAGCTGGCCCACTGCGGCAATGCCGCCAAGCGCCAGCCCGCGATACCAGAAGATGAAGCCGATCAGCATGCTGAACAGCGAGACATAGGCAAGGCCGCCCCAGGCCTGCGGGTCGATGCCTGCGAGGGTTTGCGGCCCTGTGAAAAAGGCAAGCGGCAGCATCAGAGGCAGGGAGAGGACCAATGCCCATGAGATGACCTGCCAGCCCCCCAGTTTGCGGGAAAGGGCAGCACCCTCGGCATATCCCAGCCCACAGACGATAATCGCGCCCAGCATCAAGAGATCGCCGGCAAGTGAGGCTCCGAGCCCGGAGGCCAGCGAATTCGACAATGAAAAGCCGGCAACGAGGACGCTGCCCAGGCAGGAAAAGAACCAGAAGGCGGGCCGCGGGCGTTCTCCCCCACGCAGCACGGCAAAAACCGCGGTTGCGAGCGGCAAAAGCCCGACAAAGACGATGGAGTGGGCCGAGGTGATGTGCCGCAAGGCGAGAGCAGTCAACAGCGGGAAGCCAACCACCACGCCGAAGGATACGATGAAAAGCGATGCCAGATCATCGCGCGCCGGGCGTTTTTGCCGGAACACAAAAAGCAAAGCGAGCGCCAGAAGGCCGGCTATGCTGGCGCGGGCGAGGGTCAGGAACACCGGATCGAAACCCGTTACCGCAACCCGCGTGGCGGGCAGCGAGCCGCTGAATATCACCACGCCGATAAGGCCGCTTAGCCAACCGCTTGTCGTCTTGTCCATGACCGTCTCCTGCAATTTCACTTTCTTGATCTGGAACGGCTGGTGAAAACAGCGACAATCATATACAATTTCAAGAAACTGTTATGGTTGTTTGGACGGTACGGTTGGAGAGAAATGTGGACGGACACCTCGCGACGGGAACGCGCATAGAACAGGTGATGGCCAGCATGCGGCAACGCATCGCTTCGCGAAGCCTCGTTCCCGGCGCCAGATTGCCATCCGTTCGAGCGCTTGCGAAGGCCATGCAGGTCTCAACTTCAACCGTCGTCGAGGCGTATGACCGGCTGGTTGCCGATGGCACCATAAGCTCGCGACCGGGTTCGGGATTTTATGTGGCGGGTCCGCTAGCGCCCCTGTCTCTGGCCGATATCGAGCCTCGGCTGGACAGGGCGGTGGATCCGCTCTGGGTGTCGCGCCAGGCGCTGGACGAGGGGGCGGCGCTTGCCAAGCCCGGCTGCGGCTGGCTTCCAGCGTCATGGATGCCGGAGCAAGCGCTACGGCGGGCGATGAGGGGGCTTGCCCGCGCGGATGCGTCCTTGCTGACGGATTATGCGAGCCCGATGGGGCTGTTGCCGCTACGCCAGCTTTTGTCCCGCAGACTTGCCGAACATGGCGTCCAGGCGGGCGCCAGCCAGATCATGCTCACCGATTCCGGCACGCAGGCGATCGATCTCCTGTGTCGTTTCCTGCTGCAGCCAGGGGATACGGTTATTGTCGATGATCCCTGCTATTTTAACTTCCGCGCTCTCTTGCGGGCGCATCGGGTGAAAATCGTTGGTGTGCCCTATACGCCGGCTGGACCGGACCTGCCGCTTTTCGAGCAGGCACTGAAAGAGCATCAGCCGCGCCTTTATATCACTAATTCCGCGATCCATAATCCGACAGGCGCAAGGCTTTCTGCCGTTTCCGCCCATCGCCTGCTGATGCTGGCCGAACAGGCGGGCCTCACCATCATCGAGGATGATATTTTTGCCGATTTTGAAACGCAGGCGGCACCACGGCTGGCTGCTTTCGATGGTCTGAACCGGGTCGTCCAGATCGGTAGTTTTTCAAAAACCCTGTCTGCTTCCGTGCGGTGCGGTTTCATCGCAGCGCCTCCGGCATGGGTGGAAGCCCTGACCGATCTCAAGATTGCCACTGCTTTTGGTGGAGCAAATTTTTCGGCTGCATTGATCCTGTCGCTTTTGACTGACGGTAGTTATCGCAAGCATGTCGAGGCTCTTCGACAGCGTCTCGCGGCGGCGGTGCCTGAGGCGGCGGCGCGTTTGAAAGCGCTTGGATGTGTGCCGTGGATCGAACCGCAGGCGGGCATGTTCTTATGGTGCCGCCTGCCGGAGGGGGTCGACGCCGCCGATGTTGCACGCCGGGCACTGGTGCAACAGGTGGTGCTGGCACCCGGCAATGTTTTCAGCTCCGCGCAGAACGCATCCGCTTTCATGCGTTTCAATGTGTCGCAAATGGCCGCTCCTCAGGTCATGGCCGTGCTGGCAGATGCCCTCAGGCAGAGCGCGTAATTGTCGCCCATATTGTGCTGGCCGAGGAGAATCGGAACAAAATCCCGTGAACGCCGTTTTCTTCTCAGAATGAAGAGGAGGAAATACCATGACATTCGATCCAAACAATCCGCGCCCGGACCGTGATCTTCGTCCGGAACTGAATATCAGCAATGAACCGCTTGCCCGCAAGTCTCCGTCCTGGATGCCATGGCTGGCGATTCTCGTTGTCGCATTGGTGGGCGTTTTTGCCTGGTCGCAGATGAGCGGCCCGAACACCGATCCGGCCACGACATCCTCGACCATGCCGCCTGCGGCAACGCAACAGGCACCGGCGCCCGTGACTCCGACTGTCCCGGCAACACCGCCTGCCAACAATGCAGCACCGGCAAGCCCGAATACTGGCGGCACGCAGACGCAGCCGTAATGGGTTAGATCATCTGACAAAACCGCCTGCCTTACGGCAGGCGGTTTTTTATTGCGCCAACTCTGCGGCGTTAGAGCTGATCCATCGCGGAGGGGTGGTTGGACAATCTGGACCAGCGGCTCATCGATTCCTCCGCCAGCGCCGAAAGCGTAATGTTTCCGAAGCGGGACAGGAGAATGGTCTCCGCCTCGTTCATGGCATCGAAAAGGGCAGCATTGACGGCCTGCTCTATGACGCAGTTAGGATTATCTCCTGCCAGCCCAATCGAGAACAATTCCGGCGCGCCAAGCGCCCGGTAAATATCGAGCAGCGTGATTTCGCTGAGCGGTCGCGCCAGAACCCAGCCACCGCCATGGCCTTTTTCCGACGACACGTAACCGTGCTCCCGCAAGCCCGCCATGGTTCTGCGCACCACCACCGGGTTCGTCTGCAACATCGCCGCGATGCTTTCCGAGGTCGCCGCACCCTCGTGTTTCTCCATATGGATCAGAATATGCAGCACCCGTGAAAGGCGCGTGTCGTGTCTCATCGGTGAAATCCGCCTGTTTTTCGCGACATTACCAGTTAGCATATGACGTAACAATATAAGTTGCGTGACTATTGACTCTAAAATTCATGTAACAATATAAGTATCGTGAAACGAACGGGCGCTTCCGGCTCGGTGAACGATAGGTGCATCATGAAATACGAAGTCATCATCATCGGCGGCAGCTATGCGGGCCTGTCCGCCGCCCTGCAGCTCGGGCGCGCGAGAAAAAACATCTTGGTGGTGGATGCGGGTGAGCGGAGAAATCGCTTCGCCAGCCATTCCCACGGTTTTCTCGGACAGGACGGCAAGGCGCCGGGCGACATCATCGCCGAGGCACGCCGCCAGATCGAGCGCTACCCGACGATACACTGGGCAAAGGGCAGGGTAACGAATGCCGAAGGATCATTCGATGACTTCGTTATCGAGATCGATGGCAATCGCCGCGAAAGGGCGGCCAGACTAATCCTTGCCACAGGCGTTACGGATGAACTGCCTGATATAGCCGGGCTGAAGGAACGCTGGGGCAGCGCCGTCTTCCATTGCCCCTATTGCCACGGATACGAACTGGATCAGCGCAGGATCGGCGTCATCACGGCCTCACCGCTGGCCATCCACCATGCATTGATGCTTCCGGACTGGGGTGAAACGACCTTTTTTACCAATGGTATATTCGTTCCGGATGCCGAACAGAATGCGCTTTTGTCAGCCCGGGGCGTTCGGGTGGAAAAAGAGCGTATCAGAGAGATCGCAGGGCATGCGGATGTCGTTCTTGCGGATGGGCGTAGCATTGCTTTGGCCGGTCTTTTCACGCAACCGAAATTGCGGATTGCCTCGGATTGGATCGAAAAGCTCGGTTGCACCGTGGAAGAAGGGCCGATGGGTTCAAGCATCGTGACGGATGCCATGAAACAGACGACAGTGCGCGGAATCTTCGCATGCGGTGATGTGGCGAGGCCCGCTGGCTCGGTCGCTCTTTCCGTGGGCGATGGCGCCATGGCAGGGACTGCGGCTCACAGGTCGATCATGTTTCCGGAATGATCAGTGCGAAACAAGGCTTAGCCAGCGCCCCGGAGGCATTCCGAAGGCATTCTTGAAGTGGCGGGTAAAATGCGCCTGATCCGCAAAGCCGCAGGCAAACGCCGTTTCCGCAAGACCCGCACCAGCCCGCATCATGTCCTTGCATTTTTGCAGACGCCGCATGATGAGATAACGGTGCGGGCTCGTGCCAAACAGGGAGCGGAAGTGCCGAAAGAGCGTGAAGCGATCTAACCCGCTTATTTGCTCCAGCTTCTCTGAGCTGACGGCAAGCGCGCTGTTCTCCAGCAGGTAATCCCGGCAACGGAAAACGGCGATTCGGTCAAGCCGCTTGATTGTTCTCTGGTTTCCGTTCGAATGCTTCCAGAGCAGATCCGACAGTCTCGATTGCCAGTCGGTCAGGAGCAGATTGTCCGGCTCGCCTTCGAGATTGCCGAGAGCCTCTATCAGGCATTGACGGAACTCATCGTCTTCGATGACGGGATTTTTTGCAAATGGCAGCGCGTGAAATCCGGTCGGCACCTGCATGGTTTTTTCCGGCGGAAGATAGAGCATACGGTAGCGCAGACCTTCGTCGGTGCCGGCACCACCATCGTGAACTTCGTCCGGATGCAGCACGATAACCTTTCCGGGCGTGCTGAAATGCGATGTGCCACGATAGGAAAAGGTCTGGACGCCGGAAAGCGTCACACCGAGCGCATAGGTGTCATGGCGATGGGGTGCATAGGCGTTGCCGTGAAAGCGCGCTTCAATGCGCTCGATCCCTTCGCTGGAAGGGGCCTGCACGATCCCCTCGAATTTGCACGAACGTTCAAGATCGCTCGTACCCTGAGGGGCTAGGGTCGCTTCTCTTTCGTAACCACAGCCAGATTGAGTTCGCATGTTTGATACCAAGATCGCCGTCATCCTTCGTGATGACCTTGCCGTGTGGCAAAAACTGAACGTCACCGCATTTCTCATGTCCGGCATCGTCGCCCAGACCAGAGAGATCATCGGGGAACCATACCGCGACGGGGCGGGTAACGTCTACAATCCCCTGTCCGTCCAGCCGATAGTCGTCATGGCCACGGATCAGGAGGCACTGCGCAAAATCCATCAGCGATCCCTGGAACGCGAGGTCACGACATCGCTCTATATCGAGGAAATGTTCGCAACCGGTCATGATGTTGCCAACCGCCAGGTGTTTTCGGAATTTTCTCCCGACAATGCAAAGGTCGTCGGCATGGCGCTGAGGGCGGACAAGAAAATCGTCGACAAGATTACCAAGGGCGCGAAGCTGCATGCCTGAGCAGGTGCCGTGAATGTAAAAAGGGAGGCCGTGAGCCTCCCTTGTCAAATCAGCGACGATTTAGCGGCCGCTTATTCGTCGTTCATCTTCAGCGCAGCGATGAAAGCTTCCTGCGGAATCTCCACCTTGCCGAACTGGCGCATGCGCTTTTTGCCTTCCTTCTGCTTGTCCAGAAGTTTGCGTTTACGCGTCGCATCGCCACCGTAGCACTTCGCCGTCACGTCCTTGCGCAGCGCGCGCACGGTTTCGCGGGCGATGACCTTGCCGCCAATGGCCGCCTGGATCGGGATCTGGAACATGTGCGGCGGAATGAGTTCCTTCAGCTTTTCGCACATGCCGCGTCCGCGCCGGTCAGCCGCCGAGCGGTGGACCAGCATGGAGAGTGCGTCCACCGGGTCGCCGTTCACGAGGATCGACATCTTAACGAGATCGCCTTCACGATAGTCGATGATATTGTAGTCGAACGAGGCGTAACCCTTCGAGATGGATTTCAGGCGGTCGTAGAAATCGAACACCACTTCGTTGAGCGGCAATTCATAGGTGATCATCGCGCGGTTGCCGACATAGGTCAGCTCCGTCTGCAGGCCGCGCCGGTCCTGACAGAGTTTCAGAATACCACCGAGATATTCGTCGGGTGTCAGGATCGTCGCCTTGATCCACGGTTCGCGGATTTCCTTGATCTTCACGACATCAGGCATATCCGCCGGGTTGTGCAGTTCCTTCTCGGTGCCATCCGTCAGCGTCATTTCATAGACGACCGAAGGTGCTGTGGCGACCAGATCGAGATTGAACTCGCGCTCGAGGCGTTCCTGAATGATTTCAAGATGCAGCAGACCGAGGAAGCCGCAACGGAAACCAAAGCCGAGAGCGGCAGACGATTCCATTTCGAAGGAGAAGGAGGCGTCGTTGAGGCGAAGCTTGCCCACCGCCGCGCGCAGATCTTCGAAGTCGGCTGCATCGACAGGGAAGAGGCCGCAGAAAACCACGGGCTGCGCTGGCTTGAAGCCGGGCAGGGCCTGCGCCGTCGGGCGCTTGTCGTCGGTAATGGTATCGCCAACACGCGTATCGGCGACTTCCTTGATCGAGGCGGTGATGAAACCGATCTCGCCGGGGCCGAGGCTGTCGACATTGACCATCTTCGGGGTAAGTACGCCAACGCGCTCGACGCCGTATTTCGCGCCGGAACCCATCATGCGGATCTGCTGGCCCTTGGTCAGCACGCCGTCGATGACGCGCACCAGAACCATGACGCCCAAATAGGTGTCGTACCAGCTGTCGACGAGCAGCGCCTTGAGCGGCCCGTTCTCGCCGACTTCGCTCTTGGGCGGTGGCAGGCGGTTGACGATGGCTTCGAGAACATCGGGGATGCCAAGCCCGGTCTTGGCCGAAATCAACACAGCTTCGGAAGCATCGATGCCGATTACTTCCTCAATCTGTTCCTTGATCCGGTCGGGCTCCGCGGCCGGCAGGTCGATCTTGTTCAAGACCGTCACCAGCTCGTGATTGTTGTCGATCGCCTGATAAACGTTGGCCAGCGTCTGGGCTTCCACACCCTGAGATGCGTCCACCACCAGCAGCGAACCTTCGCAGGCCGAAAGCGAGCGGGACACTTCGTAGGCAAAGTCGACGTGACCGGGCGTGTCGATGAGGTTCAGCACATAGGTTTCGCCGTTATTCGCCTTGTAGTGCAGGCGCACGGTCTGGGCCTTGATGGTGATGCCGCGCTCGCGTTCGATATCCATCGAATCGAGAACCTGTTCCGACATATCGCGCTCGGCAAGGCCGCCTGTCGACTGGATCAACCGGTCGGCCAGCGTCGATTTGCCGTGATCGATGTGGGCAACGATCGAGAAGTTGCGGATATGGTCCAGGGGCGTGCGGGTCGAATTTGTGCTCATGCCCCGCGCTATAGCAGGGGCTTCTCATGCCGCAAAGCGGGAATTTGGTTAAAAGCCCTTTAAAATGGGCTTTTCAGATCGCAAACTGCTCCGGCCAGTCGCGGCGGGTGGCCACTTGTCCTTCGGTTCTAAGCTTGGCCACGGCAGCAAGGTCGATATCGGCGATCAGCAACGTGCTGTGTGTCACCGCATCGCTTTCGCTTTCCGCGACGATACCCGATGCCGGCATGCCATAGTCGGATGGCACGTAAAGTGCTGCGCGGCCACGATTTTCATCGACGGCGGGAGACCATGGAGCCTCACCCGCCGTGGGGGAGGAAAGAACGGCATATTGGTTTTCCAATGCCCGCGCCTGCGCGCCGATGCGCACCCGGTAGGCGCCGGCCAGCGTATCGGTGCAGCTGGGAGCGAGAACCAGTTCGACGCCAAGCTCGGCCAGCTTCCGGCCAAGCATCGGGAACTCGTTGTCGTAACAGATGAGGATGCCGAGCCTGCCGATCGGCGTCTCGAAGGCTTTCAGACCCTCGATGCCGGCATGGATGTTCCATTTCTCCCGCTCGAACCGCGTCATGATCTGCTTGTCCTGATACCCGATCAGTCCGTTGGGGCCGAACAGCCATGCGCGGTTGCGGAACTTGCCGTCCTTGTCTTTCACTGGCGCGCTGCCCGGCTGAAACAGGATTTGATGTTGCCGCGCCAGCTCTTCGCAAAGCTCGACCCATGAGGGGATGAGCGGCTGTATCTCTTCGATGGAGCGGTGTAGGTCCGAGCGCGCATCCGGCGGCAACTGCCCGGTCAGCGTCATGGCCGAATATTCCGGCAACAGCAGCAGCTCGGCGCCTTTTTCTTTCGCCTCGCGCACGATCGCGGAAAGATGGGCGGCATAGCCTTCCCATGTCTCGATGAGTTCGATGGCATATTGGCTGGCGGCGAGTTTCGTCATCTGTTTTCCTCTCCGGCAGCAATGGTCTTCATCCAGAATGACAGGGGCTTTGGGCTTTCGGTGCTCTCGTCTAGATCCCGCCAGGTGAAGCTGGTGTGCAATTCCGGGTGATGGCGATAGCCGCGTTTTTCCCAGAAGGTATTCAGCGGCACGTAATCCAACGGCCGGCGCGGGTGGTCGGCGGGGCGCTCGACCTCGCAGAAGGTGCAGCAGTTGAAGCCGAGCTTGCTCGCATGCGCCTCCCGCTCCGCAAAGAACCGCACCCCGATGCCATGCCCGCGATAGCTGGGCAGAAGCACGCTTTCGCCGAAGTAAAATATCCGGTCCGGATCGTAACCCGCCTTCAGGAAGGGCGCCTTCACCTCGTCGGTCTCGGCCGCCATCGGCATGCCGGTGGACATGCCCACCACGTGTGCGCCATCCAGCGCCAGCACGAAAACCGCGCCTTTCGTGTCGGCATAGGTGGCGAGATATTTGCGCTCGTAATCCAGCGATCCGTCATAGAGATAGGGAAAGGCGCGAAACACTTCGATCCGCAGGCGCGCAAGGTCATCGAAATAGGGCGCGGCCTCGATGCCGGAAAGAGACTTGATTTCGACGGTCATGGGCATTTTCACTTTCGGTTGCACTGGTTATACCGTCATGGAAAACCCGCGCAAGCATTGAACGGAGAAGACAATGACCGCCACTGAGACCATCCGCGCCTATTACGATGCCTTCAACCGTCAGGACATGGATGCCTTTCTGGCGCTTCTTCACGACGAGGTGGTACATGACATCAATCAGGGCGAGCGTCAGACCGGAAAGCCGGCTTTTGCGTCCTTCATGCAGCACATGAACCGCTGCTATAAGGAAAACCTCACCGACATGGTCATCATGGCGAGCGAGGACGGTAAGCGCGCCTCTGCGGAATTCATCGTAAACGGCGAATATCTCGCAACCGATGAAGGCCTGCCGGAAGCCGATGGCCAGACATACGTCCTGCCGGCTGGTGCATTCTTTGACCTGAAGGATGGAAAAGTTAGTCGAGTAACGAACTACTATAATCTGAACGATTGGATCGCCCAGGTCGGTGCCTGATGCATCTTTGCCGCGCGCAGAACCCGCGGTAAAAAAGCGATCGTAATTTCCATTATGGTAGATATTGACTCCATCTTGTGAGAATGTATTCTCGCATGATGGAAAACGAAGATCATATTCTCGAACGCTCTATCGGCGACCGCATCAAGACGTTGCGCGCTGAAAATGGTTTGACGCTGGATCGGCTCGCCGCCGAATCCGGCGTCAGCCGCGCCATGATTTCCCGCATCGAACGTGGCGAGGCGAGCCCCACGGCCTCGCTTCTTGCCCGCATCTGCGCAGCGCTAGGCCTGTCGCTCTCCGGCTTTTTCGCCGAAGACGAAGAGGCTGTTTCACCGCTGGTGAAAAAGCGTGACCAGCAGCTCTGGAAAGACCCGGAGACCGGTTATGTGCGCCGTGCCATCTCTCCGCCACGCGTCGGTTCCGATGTCGATATTGTCGAGGTCGAGTTCCCGGCGGGCGCACGGGTCGGTTTCCCGCCGCATGCGGCAAGCCGCGGAATGACGCAATATGTCTGGCTTTTCGAAGGTGTGCTGGAGATGACGAGCGGTGGAGACGTGCACCGGCTGGAACCCGGCGATTGCCTTTTCATGCCGGTGGGTGAGGGACATGTCTTCCACAATCCCTCAGAAAAACCTGCCCGTTATGCCGTCGTGCTGGATCAAAGACAGCGCTGATTTTCCCCGACAGGAGTTATTAATGGCCACCATCCGCGTATTGAACCGGGCAGAGACGATCAATGCCTTGCCCGAACTTTGTAACGTTATCGCCGACTGCGTTAATGGCGGCGCGTCTGTCGGTTTCATGCTGCCTTTCTCCCCAAAAGATGCCGAGCCGTTCTGGCAGGATGTAGCCGATGCCGTGGAAGCAGGCGGCACCATTCATGTGGTGGCGGAAGTAAACGATAAAGTGGTGGGCACGGTGCAGGTCGGTCTGGCCTCCAAGCCCAACCAGCCACATCGCGGTGATCTGATGAAGCTTCTTGTGCATCGGTCGGCACGCGGGCTGGGACTTGCACGAAAGCTCATGGAAAAGGTGGAGCAGGAAGCGGCAAAACGTGGCCGTACCCTCTTGGTGCTGGATACGGCCACGGGTAGCGATGCGGAGGCAATTTATCCCCGTCTTGGCTGGGAACGCGTCGGCGTCATCCCCGACTATGCGCTTTTTCCCGACGGGCGTTATTGCGGCACGACCCTGTTTTACAAAAGGATCGGCTAGGTTCTTATTGTTATTGACCCGCCTTCAGCGTGCGGTTGAAGGCGTTGACGATCATCGTTTCCAGCTGTGCATGAATATCCTTACGGTCGCGGGGCCCGGCCGGTTCGCAGATCGGATCGCGCTCGCCAACGGATTTGAGAAACGCGTCGGCATCCGGCTTGCAAAGGGGCAGGAAGCTGAAATGGTTGGCCTCGTCGACCTGTCGGTAAGTAGAGGCAGGCACTTGTGCTGCAAGCTCGTCGGCAAGCACGGCGGGCGGTATTTTACCTTCGCTGCCAAGATTGATGAAGGTCAGCGGAATATCGATTTGTCTCAGGCTGTCCGGCTGGAAAGCCAGCGCCAGACCCGGATCGACCAACACGGCGGAACGGATGCGTGGATCGCGGTTCTGCTGCTCGAAACGGGCCTTGTCGATGGTTCTTAGATCGAGCTTCGGTACGCTGACCGGCTCGTTATTGACATAGGCCCGGCCGCCGGCAAACCACTGGCAATCCATCATTGCTGCATCCTCTTCACAATAGCGCACATAGGCGTCAAGATCGGCGCGTGCACCTGCAATCTCCATCGCCGCGCTACCGCCCAGCGAAAAGCCGAGAACACCGATGCGTTGCCCGTCGATCGCACCTGACCACGTGCCGTCCGTCGTCAAGGCCGTAACGATTGTGGTTAGATCGTTCGTCCGTTCCCAGATTTTCGGCGTATCGGCAGGCGTCGAGTCACCACTGGTCGTGCCGGGATGATTGGTTCCGGCGACGATGAAACCTTCGCTGGCGAGTTTCGCGGCGATCCAGGCCATGCCTTCACCGCGCGAGCCGGACCCGTGCGAAATCAACACGAGGGGGAAATGGCCGTCTTTGATGGTCGCGTCCTTCCGAACCGCCGTTCCCTGAAAGATACGATTCTCGGAGGAAAGCGCCGGTGTGCCGTCTCCGCCTTTGGCCGGATACCAGATCGTAACGTCAAGGTTTGTGTCGCGAGCCTTGGAAGAAACTGGGATGCTGGTAAGCCCGACATCCTCTGCGGCAAATGCCTGTGGGGAAAAAGCCGCGCACATCAGAAGTGCGACAAGGGTGTTTTTCAGTGTCATGAGAGCCTCTCCGTTTGACAAGGTGGATGCTCCCGTTTTCCTTCTAGGGTGAATAAATGCGTCCTTGATCGCGTTAAAGGTCGTGCCGAAACGCGATCTGGTCCATGAATGGGTGGTAATTCATCGCTTCGGGATCGTTATCCGTGCTTTTCATTCCATTGCCTTTTGTCGTCGCACTTCTGCTGGTCGTCATGTTCATCGTCTTCTTTCGAGGCGCAGAGGATATGCGAACCAACCGGGCGTTTCTGGCGCTCATCTCGCTTTGCGCCGTGCAGTCCGTTCTTGTCGGCTTGCGCTGGGGATATGGTGTGAGCGAAGCGCGTTATGTTTTGCCTGTTCTGGCTGCCTGCCTGCCGCCTCTCGTCTACATCGCCTTTCGCGGACTGATGGGCGTTGGAGTTGAAAGCAGGAGGGCGATGTTTGCCAGTCTTCTGCTCTCACCTTTCTTCGTCGTCTTTCTGGAGTTCGTCCTTCCCGTTGCGATCGATTTTGCGCTGATCGTGATTTTTGTCGGGCACGCCATTGCCTTGCTTCTCTTGGCAAGAAAAGGGCCGGATGGGCTGGACGAGGCACAATTTGCCAGCGTCGCATCTGCGCACAAGGCGCTTATTGTCGCCGCGGTCGCTCTCTGCGTTTCCGCGTTCTTCGATCTTCTGGTGTTTTTCGATTTCGAGTGGGCGCATGGAGAAAATGTCGCCGCACTTGTTAGCAATGCCAATCTTCTCGGGCTTCTGCTGATCGGTCTCATGGCTGCACTTGCCGGCAAAAGCAAAGCGCCGCAAACGGCTGCCCAGCCTGCTGCGGAGTTGTCTTCACCGGCGCCTTCACAACAGGACCGGGACGTTGTCGAAAGGCTTGATCGCTTGATGGAGACCCACACGCTCTACCGCGATGAGAACCTAAACCTGTCACGGCTCGCAAAACGTCTCGGTCTGCCGAGCCGGCAAATCTCGGGCGCGATCAATCGCTCGCTCGGCGTTAACGTCTCGCAATATGTCAACCAGCTGCGCATCCGCGAAGCCTGCCGGCTGCTGGAGGAGACGGATCAGTCGGTCACTGCGATCATGCTGTCTTCCGGCTTTCAGACCAAATCCAACTTCAACCGGGAATTTCGCCGCGTCACCGGCATGAGCCCGATGGACTGGCGTGAACGCGAGGTGTGGAAGCTGGTGTCGAATACAAAAACGGCCACCCGGCAGATGCCGGATGGCCGTTTGAAGATACTGAAATGAGGATCAGAGCGTGCCGTTGCGCTGCTGGATCATCATATAGGTGTCATAGGTATATTCGGCGATCTGTGCCCAGAGATAGGCGTCTTTCTTGAACGCCTGCTGGCTTTCGTAGATCTTCTTGAAGCTTTCGTTCTTGGCCGAAATCTCGGCATAGGTGTCCTGCGCCGCCTTGTGGCAGACGTCGAGGATTTCCTGGCTGAACGGCCGCAGGATGGCGCCCTGCGCCACGAGTTCCTTCAAAGCCTTCGGATTGCGCGCGTCATAACGCTCCAGCATGCTGGCGCTGCCGGCGGCGCAGGCGTCTTTCAGAATACGCTTGTAGTTCTCCGGCAACTCGTTGAACTTCTGCAGGTTCACGAAAGCATGAACGGCTGGGCCACCTTCCCACCATGCGGGGTAGTAGTAATATTTCGCAACCTTGTAGAAGCCGAGCTTCTGGTCGTCATAGGGACCGACGAATTCGGTTGCATCGATGGTGCCCTTTTCGAGAGCGGCGTAAACATCGCCGCCGGCGATCTGCTGCGGTGTCACGCCAACCTTCTGCATCACCTGGCCGGTCAGGCCGGCAATGCGCATTTTCAAGCCCTTCAGGTCATCGATGGTGTTGATTTCCTTGCGGAACCAGCCGCCCATCTGGGCGCCGGTATTGCCGAGCAGGATCGAGTAGATATTGTGCTGGGCAAGAAACTCATTGAGCAACTCGTTGCCGCCCGCCTGATTGAACCATGCATTCGTCTGGCGTGCATTGAGACCGAAGGGAACCGAGGTCCCGAGCGCGAAGGTCGGGTCCTTGCCGACATAGTAGTACGAGCAGGTATGCGCCATTTCGACGGTTCCGGCCGTCACCGCATCCGCTGCCTGCAGCGCCGGCACGATTTCGCCACCGGCGAAATGCTGGATGACGAAGTTGCCGCCGGATGCTTCCTTGACATGATCGGCGACGATCTGGCCGGCACCGAATAGAATGTCGAGGCCCTTGGTGAATGACGACGTCATGCGCCAGGTGATTTTGGGGTTTTCCTGCGCAATGGCCGGAGCGGCCAGCACGGTTGCGGTAACACCGGCACCAACAGCGCCCGCCTTGCGAATAAATGATCTGCGATCCATGTCGATAAGCCCTGATATGTCTGCATATTACAGGCGAACCGTACGGTACGCCTCCCAGTGGCTACTAAACATTTATCCTCGCGGCCATCAAGGGGAATATTTGAACTTGCCGGGCCTGCTATCATCGCCCGGATGGGGCTTCGGATGCATGCGTTTTAACGCCGGATCATCCATTGCAGGATTATAAAACAGCGAAAGCGTCAGGCTTTTTGCGATGCGTTCCGCAGTTTCCATGAACCAGCTATGGGCTTGTGGGCTCGGCGCGATATCGTCAAGGGTGGCCGAAAAAAGCGCCAGCCATTGCGGGAACAGTTCCGCCGACATGCCTTTTACGCCAAGATGCGCCTGCACCGGCTTGCCGCCGTAGCCGCCATTCTTGAAGGCGACGGCGGCCCAGAACTGTTTCATCCTGGCCATATGCTCCGGCCAGCGCCCGGAAAGCCGCGCATCGAAGACAGGGCCCAGCGTGGGATGTTCCAGAACGCGGGCGTAAAATGTCTCGACCAGCAGGTCGACGAAACCGGCGTCGATGCCGATAGCCGCCATGGCCTTTTCCGCCCTGTTCTGAATTTCCGCGTTGTGGGCGGCCTTTGCCGCGATCTGGTCCTGCATTGTGCTTCCTTTTGCGGCAGAACCTACGTGGCTCTTCGACACTCCGCAATGCGACCCTTTGGCATATTAGAATAATTCTAAAAGGCTTGATTGTGACGTGATCAGGATGTATTTAGAATTATTCTAAAGAGGTTCCAGTCATGTTCCGCAGTCTTTTTTCCCTGTCCAAACGCCCGTTCTCCTCGCTTGGCGAACAGGAAATCCTCGCACTTGCCATCTCGTCCGAAGAAGACGATTCCCGCATCTACCGCTCCTATGCCGATCATCTGCGCGCGCAATATCCGCAATCCGCAAAAATCTTCGATGATATGGCCGAGGTGGAGCAGCAGCATCGAAACGTGCTGATCGACATGCACCGCAGGCGATTTGGGGAAACGATCCCCCTGATCCGCCGTGAGCATGTGCGTGGCTTTTACGAGCGCACGCCGGACTGGCTGGTGAAGAACCTGTCGCTTGACAAAATTCGTGCGCAGGCGGAATTGATGGAGGCCCAGGCGATCCGTTTTTACGATGAGGCTGTCAAGCGCACCAGCGATGCCTCGACCCGCAAGCTGCTCGGCGATCTGGCCGAGGCGGAGCGTGGTCACGAAGACATCGCACAGATGCTGGAAGAGAAACATCTCGACGAAAACGGCAAGACAGAAGAGGCGGAAACCGCAAAGCGGCAATTTCTTCTGACCTTCGTGCAGCCGGGTCTTGCGGGACTGATGGATGGTTCCGTATCGACGCTGGCGCCGATCTTCGCAGCCGCCTTCGCCACGCAGGATACGTGGCAAACCTTCCTGATCGGTCTTTCGGCCTCCGTTGGCGCGGGTATTTCCATGGGCTTCACCGAGGCGGCCCATGATGATGGCAAGCTTTCCGGTCGTGGCTCTCCGGTAAAGCGCGGTCTCGCCTCAGGCATCATGACGGCCGTTGGTGGCCTTGGCCATGCGCTGCCCTATCTCATTCCGCATTTCTGGACAGCAACGGCCATCGCCGCGGTCGTCGTCTTCGTGGAACTCTGGGCCATCGCCTTTATTCAGAACCGCTTCATGGAAACGCCGTTCCTGCGGGCAGTGTTTCAGGTAGTGCTCGGCGGTTCGCTGGTGCTGGCCGCCGGTATCATCATCGGCAACGCCTAGTGAATAATAAAGCCCGCAGCGTTTGCTGCGGGCTTTCTGCATTGAGCCTATAATATCTGCCGATCAGCGCAATGCGCCGACCAGAACGTCGCGGCCATCCTCGATGGAAACCCAGCGGCCCGAATTGAAGGACGCCTGCCGCTTCAGATAAGTGTAGTTGGTGTCGGTCCAGAGCTTCACGTCGTCGGTGAGATTGTCGAGAATATAATCGCCATCGGTGGTGCGGAGCGTCAGCACGGCGTGGCCCTCGCCATCAGGCTTGCGCACGACAGTAATTAGCAGGTCAGCAACGGAAAACCCACGCTCGATCAGCTTCTTGCGCTTCAGCAGCACGAAGTCCTCACAATCGCCAGCGGTCGTGGGATATTCCCAGACTTCTTCCTTGCCGTAGATTTCCATGTCGGTCATGGCGACGATCGAGGTGTTGACGGATGTGTTGATCTCGCGAACCACACCCCAGCCATACTCCGTGACGCGTGGTGGCGGCGTCAGCTTGCTTCGAATGTTGCACTCGCTCGCGTATTTCTGACAGAACTCATAATGGCCGATCGGCTGGGATGTGATCCCGCCCGTCACCATGGAAGGGCTTCCCTTGGTTTCCGCCACGGCGGAGGCAGCAGTCAATAGCCCGGCGGCAACTGCAAACAGCAGCGCACGCGCCAGCGGTGCGTTCATCATGAAACCCGTCCCTTAATTCTTAATGAAAAGTTAAGAGGGTTGGGGGGCAGGAGTCAATCACTAGCCATCGGCGGCGCGCAAGACTCGTTAAATATGGTTAAGATCGTTGCGCAAATGCCTATGTTGCAAGGGCTTTGACGGCAGCCAGCATCCTGTCGATATCCTGCGGCCGGGACAGCCGGTGGTCGCCATCCCGGATCAGCGTCAAGACGACGTCGTCGGCAGGAAGATGTTCGAGGAGCTTCAGCGCATGCTGATAGGGAACATCGGGATCGCGCATTCCCTGCAGGATGTGAACCGGGCAGCCCGTGGTAATGATGCCGGTGAGGACGCGGTTCTGCTGCCCGTCTTCCATCAGCGCGCGCGTAAAGATGTTCGGCTCGGGGCTGTATTCCGAATGTTCCTCGAAATAACCCTTGTCTTCAAGCGACCGTTTTTCCGCATCCGTGAGGCTCGGCTCTATCAGGTCCGCCGTGAAATCGGGGGCTGGCGCAATGAGGACCAGACCAGCGACGGACGGCGTGCCGCCAGCCTTGCGCAGTTCCTCGACCATGCGCAGCGCGATCCATCCACCCATCGACGAACCGATAAGGACGACGCGCGATGGCGCCTTTTCGCGCACGACGGCAAGTGCCTCTTCCAGCCATCTTGAAATCGTGCCCTTTTTGAAGTCACCGCCGGAAGCGCCGTGCCCGGAATAATCGAGCCGCAGGCACGCAATGCCGTTTTCCGCCGCAAAGCGGTCGAGTTCCACCGCCTTGGTTCCCGTCATGTCGGAACGGTAACCGCCGAGCCAGACAAGCGTGGGTGCATCTTCTCGTGAAGTTGACGGGCGGTGAAGGACGGCGATGTCGCGGGCGTCGTCGCCCATGCCTACACGCAGGAATTCAGCGGCTTGTTCTGTCATGTATATGCAATTCTCCTGAATTTCGCGCAACAAAGGCGGCGTATTTGCAAAAACCGTGACAACAGGTGATCTTTTCGGGCAGATATGCTATTGACTTCGCCACGGCAATAACGACATTTCCGCCGCTTGTACCAAACAAGCTGTTTTTTGCCGATGTGATCCAGAAACAGATCAGGAGAATACGACCATTCGCAGACCTTTCAAAGCCGATGCCCCCGTCAAGGAGGGCCCGCGCTCCAACCGGGAAATCCGGGTTCCCAGAGTTCAGCTTATTGATGAAGAGGGCCAGAACCTCGGTAGCATGCCGACGGACCAGGCTTTGAAAATGGCGGAGGATGCCGGTCTCGATCTCGTTGAGATTTCGCCGAACGCTGAACCGCCGGTATGCAAGATCCTCGATCTCGGCAAGCTTAAATACTCGACCCAGAAAAAAGCCGCTGAAGCGCGCAAGAAACAGAAGATCGTCGAGGTCAAGGAAATCAAGATGCGCCCCAACATCGACACGCATGACTATGACGTGAAGATGAAGGCGATGAACCGTTTCTTTGACGAAGGTGACAAGGTGAAGGTGACGCTGAAGTTCCGCGGCCGCGAAATGGCCCACCAGGAACTCGGCATGAAGCTTCTCCTCCAGGTGAAGGAAGATACCCAGGCGATTGCCAAGGTTGAAGCCGAGCCGAAGCTGGAAGGCCGTCAGATGATGATGGTTCTCGCGCCGAAATAACTCTTTCGCGCACGCCGCCCGGGCGGCATGAAGCACCACCGCAAGGGGAAGTTCGTATTCCCCGTTGCGCTTTTAACCGACTGCGGTTATAAGCGCGCGTCCGAACGGTCCGGCAGGGCATGCCGAGGCCGTTCCTGAATAGCTTGAAATAGGCCTCGTCTGCCTGTTTCGATACAAAAACACGGAGTAGCAAAATGCCCAAGATGAAGACGAAGTCCGCTGCAAAAAAGCGGTTCAAGATCACCGCCACCGGCAAGGTTGTTGCAGCCGCCGCCGGTAAGCGCCACGGCATGATCAAGCGTACCAACAAGTTCATTCGCGACGCGCGTGGAACCATGGTTCTCGCCGAAGCTGACGGCAAAAAAGTCGTCAAGAACTACCTGCCGAACGGTCTCTGAGACTTTTCCGCACTTTTGGACACTTTAAGGAGATCATGACATGGCACGCGTAAAACGTGGCGTAACTTCCCGCGCCAAGCACACCAAGACACTCAAGGCAGCCAAGGGCTTCTACGGCCGCCGCAAGAACACCATCCGCGCAGCTAAGGCTGCCGTGGATCGTTCCAAGCAGTACGCTTACCGCGACCGCAAGGTCAACAAGCGCAACTTCCGCGCTCTGTGGATCCAGCGTATCAACGCTGCTGTTCGCGAATTCGGCCTGACCTACGGCCGCTTCATCGACGGCCTGAACAAGGCTGGCATCGAAGTTGACCGCAAGGTTCTGTCCGACATGGCTATCCATGAGCCGGCAGCATTCGGCGTGCTCGTCGAGACCGCGAAGAAGGCTCTTGAGTACCTCAAGGAAGCTGGTACGACCAACGAGTTTGAAACCGCTGTAAAGTAATTACGGCGCGGACAATCTGTTGTTCATTTGAAACCCGCGCCGGTCCTCCGGCGCGGGTTTTTCGTTTTCAGTTTCTGATACAGCTCTATCGGCGTTTTTTAATTTAGAAATTTAGAAGAGTTGGAGTATTCACGCCGTTTGAAGCGAAATCCTTGGTGGACGGAAATGCTGGTCAATAAAATTCAGGTTGTGGAAGCAGAAGGCTTTCGCGTTCATCTCGACGATGACGACATCGCAACCCTGATGCGCGTCCTCCTGAAAAGTGACCGGCGCATTCAAAAGGTCGAGCTCTCGCAATTGACGGTTTGGATCAAACGGCAGGGCACGGAACGTGTGACCTGGTGGATGAAAATGCAGAAGCTGCTGTCAAAACTTCTGCCTTATGCTTTTCTTCGCCCTTCTGAACCGCTGGACGGCGCGGGCCTCATGCAGCGAGAGCTGGAAACGTTGCAGCAGTTCCAGCAAGGCGGTTTCCCGGTTCCGCCGCTGATCTACTCGTCGCGCACAGCAATGGTGCTGGGAGATGTCGGTCCGACGCTCATGGAGCGGATGGATGCGCTAAAGGCGTCCGATCCGGTGCGACATGACGCCTTGCTTGTGAAATCCGCAGAAGCGCTTGGCGAGCTGCATGCGGCGGGCCTCTGCCACGGCCGCCCGCATGTGCGTGACTTCTTTTTAAAAGACGACCGTATCGGTTTCATGGATTTCGAGGAGCGCCCTCAGGAGGTCATGCCGCTGGAGACGGCGCAGGCGCGCGATATCTGGCTGCTGTTTTTGCAGGTCGCGACCCGCGCCTGCGATGCGCCTAAAACCTGCGACGCCGCCTTTGCCCGCTGGCGTGAAAACGCCCCGCCGCGGGCGCTTGAAGAATTGTGCCGTCTGATCGGCATTCTGGGGCGATTTTTACCGCTTGCCCGGTTGATCGGGCGCGTGCGGATGGGTAGTGATCTGCGACGCTTTATCATGGCGACCGACTATCTGATGAATGCTGTGAACCCCGAAGCCGCTGTTAAAAATACCGGCAAGGCAGGAAAAGATGACTGAACTTGATACCTTGAAATCGCAACTGATGTCGGAGATCGCCGCCGCCGCCGATGAGCCGGCCATCGAAGCCGTGCGCGTCTCCGCGCTTGGCAAGAAGGGCTCGGTTTCGGAGCTTCTGAAGACGCTGGGGTCGATGACGCCGGAAGAGCGCCAGACCCGGGGCGCTGCCATCAACCAGCTCAAGACTGAAATCACCGACCTGATCGGTGAACGCAGGAGTGGCCTGAAAGATGCTGCGATTGCCGCCCGCCTGAAGGC
The DNA here is from genome assembly GCF_019355535.1 of Agrobacterium sp. S7/73. Taxonomy (NCBI): domain Bacteria; kingdom Pseudomonadati; phylum Pseudomonadota; class Alphaproteobacteria; order Hyphomicrobiales; family Rhizobiaceae; genus Agrobacterium; species Agrobacterium sp. S7/73. The sequence continues at coordinate 2,791,820 of NZ_CP072136.1, read as the reverse complement.
GGAAACGCTTGATGTCAGCCTGCCGGTCCGCCAATCTCCGACCGAGCGCGGCCGCATTCATCCGATCAGCCAGATCGTCGATGAAATCACCGCGATCTTTGCGGATATGGGCTTCTCGATCGCCGAAGGTCCGGATATCGAAACGGACTATTACAACTTCACGGCGCTGAATTTCCCTGAAGGCCATCCGGCCCGCGAAATGCATGACACCTTCTTCTTCCAGCCGGATGAAAACGGCGAGCGCAAGGTGCTGCGCACGCACACCTCGCCGGTGCAGATCCGCACCATGGAAAGCCAGAAGCCGCCGATCCGCATCGTCATTCCGGGCAAGACCTATCGTCAGGATTCCGATGCCACCCATTCGCCGATGTTCCATCAGGTCGAAGGTCTGGTGATCGACAAGAAGGCGCATGTTGGCAATCTGCGCTGGGTACTTGAAGAGTTCTGCAAGACCTTCTTTGAGGTGGATAGCGTTGTCATGCGCTTCCGCCCGTCGTTCTTCCCCTTCACGGAGCCGAGCTTCGAGGTGGATATTCAGTGCGACCGCTCCGGCCCGATCGTCAAGTTCGGCGAAGGCAACGACTGGATGGAAATCCTTGGCTGCGGCATGGTGCACCCGAATGTGCTGCGCGCCGGCGGTCTGGACCCGGATGAATATCAGGGCTTTGCCTGGGGCATGGGCCTCGACCGCATCGCCATGCTGAAATACGGCATGCCGGACCTGCGTGATTTCTTCAACGCCGATGTCCGCTGGATGAACCACTACGGCTTCCGCCCGCTCGACATGCCGACGCTGTTCGGCGGTTTGAGCGTTTAATCCGGTTAGCCAAGGAGCAAAGACATGAAATTCACTCTTTCCTGGCTGAAAGAGCATCTCGAAACGGATGCGACGCTGGACGAGATTTGCGAACGGTTGACGGCGATCGGGCTTGAGGTCGAGGACGTCGACGACAAGGCGGCCTATAAGCCTTTCGTCATTGCCAAGGTCGTCTCCGCCGAAAAACATCCCGAGGCCGACCGCCTCAAGGTGTTGATGGTGGATGCCGGTGACGGCAAGCCGGTGCAGATCGTCTGCGGCGCACCGAATGCGCGCGCCGGCCTCGTCGGTGCGCTGGCGCGTCCTGGCGTTTACGTGCCGGGCATCGATGTCACGCTTGCCGTCGGCAAGATACGCGGTGTCGAAAGCCACGGCATGATGTGCTCGGAAAAAGAGCTGAACATTTCCGACGATCACGACGGCATCATCGATCTGCCGGAAGACGCGCCGGTCGGCACTTCTTTCGCGACCTATGCCGGACTTGACGATCCGGTCATCGAGATCAATCTGACGCCAAACCGCCCGGATTGCACCTCGATCTATGGCATCGCCCGCGATCTCGCCGCTTCCGGTCTCGGCAAGCTCAAGACCAAGCCAGCGCCGTCCTTCAAGGTCGAAGGCTCAACCCCGGTCGACGTGAAGCTGGAGCTGGATGACGCGGCGCTCTGCCCCGGCTTTTCGCTGCGCATCGTGCGCGGTGTGAAGAACGGCCCGAGCCCGAAGTGGATGCAGCAGCGTCTGATGGCGATCGGCCTGCGTCCCATCAATGCGCTCGTGGACATCACCAACTACATGACCTTCGATCAGGGCCGGCCGATGCACGTCTTCGATGCCGCCAAGGTCAAGGGCGACCTGACGGTCCGCCGTGCGAAAGAGGGTGAGACGATCCTCGCGCTTGATCAGCGCGAATACAAGCTCGGCCCGAACAATGTCGTCATCGCCGACGAAAAGGGCCTCGAGTCCATCGGCGGCGTCATGGGCGGTGAACACTCCGGCTGTGATGAAAACACCGTTGACGTGTTGATCGAGTCCGCTCTCTGGGATCCGATCAACATCGCCAAGACCGGCCGTTCGCTCGGCATCATCACCGATGCCCGTTATCGCTTCGAGCGCGGCGTCGATCCGGAATATATGGTTCCGGGTCTGGAACGCACCACCGAACTGGTTCTGGAACTCTGCGGCGGCGTTGCCGGCGAAGCCAAGGTCGTCGGTTACAAGGGGCATCAGCCCAAGGTCGTTGATTTTCCGCTCTCGGAAGTTAAGCGTCTGACCGGTCTAGAAGTTTCGGCGGAAGAAAGCCTGGCCATTCTCAAGGGTCTCGGTTTCGGCATCGAGGGAACGGGCGAGCGTGTTTCCGTCACCGTGCCGTCCTGGCGCCCGGATGTCGACGGCAAGGCCGATCTGGTGGAAGAGGTCATGCGTATTCATGGCGTCGACAACATCAAGCCGGAACCGCTGGAGAGCTTCGGTGCCGTCAACCGTCGCATTTTGACGACGCTGCAGGTGCGCACCCGCACCGCGCGCCGTGCGCTTGCCAGCCGTGGCATGCTGGAGGCCGTCACGTGGTCCTTCATCCCGGAAGCTCACGCGAAGCTTTTCGGTGGCGGTTCGCCCGCTCTGAAACTGGCCAACCCCATCGCGGCCGATATGTCGGATATGCGTCCTTCGCTTCTGCCGGGCCTTCTGACCGCAGCACAGCGAAATGCCGACAAGGGCCATGGCGATGTGGCAATCTTCGAGGTCTCCGGCACCTATGAGGGTGACACGCCAGACACCCAGCGCCGTGTTGCCGGCGGTGTACGCCGTGGCACGGCCTCGCTCGCAGGCAGCGGCCGCATGTGGTCCAATGCCACAAAGGGCGGCGGCAAGCCGGTGGATGTCTATGACGCCAAGGCCGATGCGCTTTCGGTGCTCGAAGCCTGTGGCCTGCCGATGGCCAATGTGCAGATCGAGGCCGGTGCTCCCGGCTGGTATCACCCTGGCCGCTCCGGCACCATCAAGATGGGTCCGAAGGTCGTGCTCGGCTATTTCGGTGAATTCCACCCGAAGACTCTGTCAGAGCTGGATGTTTCCGGTGTCTATAGCGGTTTCGAGATCTATCTCGACGCCATGCCGGAGCCGAAGAAGAAGGCGACCCGCACAAAGCCGGCCCTTGAGCTTTCGCCCTTCCAGGCGGTCAAGCGCGACTTCGCCTTCGTGGTCGACAAGTCGGTCGAGGCAGGGGCCATCATCAAGGCTGCAACAAGCGCTGATCGGAAGCTGATCACCGGCGTCAATGTCTTTGACGTCTTCGAAGGTGCATCGCTTGGCGAAAGCCGCAAGTCCATCGCCATTGAAGTTCAGATCCAGCCGGTCGACAAGACGCTGACGGACGAGGATTTCGAGGCGCTGACCGCAAAGATCGTCGGTAATGTCGAGAAATCGACGGGCGGCGTGCTGAGAGCGTAAAGCTCTGTTTCATGAATTGAAAAAGCCGAGGCAGTCGCCTCGGCTTTTTTGTTTTTAGCGGTTCGCCATCTGGGACATACGCTCGGGATATCGTTGGCCGGCAACCTTTGCTGGAGAAAGCAACGCGCCGAGGCTGGCGACTTCTTCTGCCGTCAGCGATACATCCGCTGCCGCCACGTTTGACTCAAGATTGGCGATTTTCGTCGTACCGGGGATCGGAACGATAAAGTCACCCTGCGCCAGAACCCAGGCCAGCGCCAGTTGCCCGGCGGTAACACCCTTTTCGGCAGCCATGTCTTCCAGAAGCTTGATGAGCGCCAGATTGGCATCGAAGTTTTCACTTTGGAAGCGCGGCAGGCCGCGGCGGAAATCGTCGGATGCAAGTCCGTCGAGCGACTTCAGCGCGCCCGTCAGGGCACCACGCCCGAGCGGGCTGAAGGGGACGAAACCGATACCGAGTTCGCGGCATGTTTCCAGCACGCCGTTTTCCTCCACATCGCGGGTCCACAACGAATATTCGCTCTGTATGGCAGCGATCGGGTGAGTGGAGTGCGCCTTGCGAAGTGTTTCGGCACTCGCTTCCGAAAGGCCCAGATGTTTCACCTTGCCCTGCCGGACCAGTTCCGCCATGGCGCCGACCGTATCTTCGATTGGAACATCCGGATCGACGCGATGCTGATAGAACAAGTCGATGGTGTCGACGCCTAGGCGTTTGAGAGAGGCTTCGGCGACGGCGCGCACATTTTCCGGGCGGCTGTCGGTACCCACCATCATCTGGCCTGCGGGTTTGCTGGCGTCGATTTTGAAACCGAACTTGGTAGCAATGACCACCTTGTCGCGATAGGGCTTCAAACCCTTGCCGACGAGGATTTCATTGTTGTAGGGCCCATAGACCTCTGCCGTGTCAAAAAAAGTGACACCGAGTTCGACGGCGCGGTGCAGCGTCGCTATTGCACTATTTTCGTCGCCGGTCGGGCTATAGGCATGGGTCATGCCCATGCAGCCGAGGCCAAGCGCCGAAACGGAAAGGTTGTTTCCGAGAGTTCTTTTTTTCATCTGTTCGTCCTTCCATGAGGAACCGCCCGTTGTCAGGGGCGTGGTGAGAAGATAGCGCCCTAAGACGGCAAAAATAATCGCTGCAAATCGTTGCGGGTTGTTCTATTATTTAGAACAATGAACCGTGTGCAACTCTCTCAACTCGCTGTCCTCGCTGCCGTTGCCGAAGGCCGCAGCTTTCGTAAAGCTGCCGCCGAACTTGCCATTGCGCCTTCCGCCGTCAGCCATGCAGTATCGTCGCTCGAAGCGAGCCTTGGCCTGCGCCTGCTGCATCGTACCACCCGCAGCGTTTCGCCGACAGAGGAGGGCAGGCGGCTTCTCGAGACGCTTGGGCCGGCCCTTGCTGAAATCGATGCCGTCATCGATACGCTTGCCGAGCATGGCGGAAGGCCGGCCGGACCGTTGCGGATAACCCTGCCAAGACTTGCGGCGGAGGACCTGATCATGCCCCGGCTTGGCGAGTTCCTGCGGCTATATCCAGATATCTCGCTGGAGATTTCGACCGATGACCGCTTCGAGGATATTGTCGCGAAAGGTTTCGATGCCGGCCTGCGGCTCGGCGAGAATCTTGAAGCGGATATGATTGCCGTGAAGGCGAGCGGCCCATGGCGTGGCGCGATTGTCGGCGCGCCCACCTATTTCGAAGAAAATCTGCCGCCCCGTGAGCCGAGGGATTTGATGCGGCATCGCTGTATTCTCCGTCGCTTCTCCAGTGGTCTGCTCTACCGCTGGGAGCTGGAAAAGGACGGCAGACCTTTGGTGGTCGATGTGCAGGGGCCGCTCATCCTGTCGGACCAGAGCCTTATTCGCCGGGCGGCGATCGACGGCGCGGGTCTGGCTTTCGTTTTCGAACAGCGCGTAGAAGACGACATCAAGGAAGGCAGGCTGGTCCGGGTGCTGGAGGACTGGTGTGCGCCCTTCGATGGTTTTTATATCTATTACCCCTCGCGCCGGCAGATGCGCCCGGCGCTAAGGGCTTTCGTGGATTTCTTCCGCTTCAGAGGGTGATCAGAACTTGATGCGATAGCGGATATGGCCGTCGCTTTTGACGTAGCTGTCGTAAAGCTTCTGGGCACGGTGATTGTGCTCGTCCGTGTTCCAGTAAAGCCGGGACCAGCCCTTTTCCTTGCATATGGCAATGAGGTCATCCATCAGCGCCCGGCCTGTTCCCTTGCCGCGGATCGCGCCGTCAACGAACAGGTCTTCCAGATAGCAGTCGGGCGTTTTCACCCAGGTGGAATCATGGAAGTGATGGATGGCGAAACCGGCCATCCTGTCGCCCAGAAGAGCCACGCGCATTGAAACGCGTGATGCCGGATCGAGGACACGCGCCCATGTATGGTCCGTAACTTCCTCGGCAAGGTGTACGTTATAGAAGGCGAGATAGTCGTGCCACAGGCGCAGCCATTCCGCCCGGTCTTCCGGCTCCGCGTCGCGAATTACAAGGTCCATGTCACGCGCCCGCCTTGTCGAGCAGCGTCATCATCTCATCCGTCAGCTTGAGATTGACGGCGCGTTTGAAGCTTTCGAGTTGCGGCAGGCTGGTGGCGCTGGCAATCGGTGCCGTTACGGCCTTCTTCCGCAATAGCCACGCCAGCGCGATATCGGCAAGCTTGGCTCCGGTTTCCACGGCAACCGCATCCATGGCGCCCAGAACGGCAAGGCCGCGGGCGTTGACATATTCACCCACCCGGTAGCTGCGGGCGACGCCCTCGGTATCCGCCTTGGCGCGATATTTCCCGGTGAGGAACCCTGCCGCGAGGCTATAATAATTGATGACACCAATTTCCTGGGCGACGCAAAGATCGGCAAGCGGGCCTTCGAAATCCGCACGGTTGTAGAGATTATATTCCGGCTGCAGCACATCGTAACGGGGCAGATCGTTCTTCGCGGCCGTGTCCAGCGCTTCCTGAAGCTGGCTCACCGAATAGTTGGAGCACCCGATGGCGCGTATCTTTCCCTGTTCCTTCAGCTTTGCAAAGGCTGCAAGCGTTTCCTCCAGCGGCACATCCGCGTCCGGCTTATGGGCGAGGTAGAGATCGATATAGTCGGTTTGCAGGCGCTTCAGCGAGGCGTCGACAGCCTCTGCGATCCATTTGGCGCTAAGGCCTGTCTTCTGACCGCGATTGTCGAAACCGACCTTGGTAACGATCACCGCGTCCTCACGCTTGACGCTCGACTGTTTCAGCCATTTTCCGATGATTGCTTCCGACTCGCCGCCCTCATGCCCGTCCACCCAGGCGGAATAGACGTCTGCCGTGTCGATGGCGTTGAACCCGGCGTCGAAAAATGCATCGAGCAGGGCAAAGGAAGTCTTCTCGTCCGCTGTCCAGCCGAACACGTTGCCGCCGAAGACGATCGGGGCGATGGAGAGGCCGGTGCGGCCAAGGCTTCGTTTTTCCACGGGGAATGCTCCTGTTGCTGTCTTTGGCGGCAAGGTTATCAACTGCTTGCCGGCATAACCATTCAATTCCTTTGATGGCATTCATCAGGCAACGGGCAAAAGCGGGTGAGATCAGGCCTGAAAGCCGCGATAGTGGCTGGGCGGGAGGTGATTGTGCTGTTGCCACACGCGCCGCAAATGCCGGGCGGAGGCAAAGCCCGCCCGCTCGGCAATGGCTTCCATATCCAGACGGCTGTTTGCAAGGATGTCGCGGGCAAGATTGACACGCATCAGGTTGACGTAGTCGATGACGCTGATGCCGGTATGCTCGCGAAACAGGCGGGACAGGTGCCTCTCGCTCAGTGCGGCAATATCGGCCAGCCGTTCCAGCGACCAGTCCTGAGCCGGTTCAGTCATCACCCGGTCCTGCACCCGGTGAATGGCGGGGTGAATGTGGTTGCGGCCGGTAAGCCAGGGGGAGATTTGCGGATCACTGCCGCTGCGCCTGAGATAAACGACCATATTTTTGGCAATGCGCGCCGCGACCGCAGGCGATGTCAGTCGGGAAACGACATGCAGCATGAGGTCGGTGCCGGTGGAAATACCGGCGCTGGAGAAGCGGTTGCCATCCTCCACGAAAAGACGGTTTTCGGCCACCTGCGACAGCGGTGCGGTGCGGCGCAGCGCTTCGATGCAATCCGCATGTGTCGTACAGCTCCGCCCGTCGAAAAGTCCTGCTTCGCCCGCCAGCAGTGCGCCGGAGCAAATGGAAATGACTGTGGTGTCCGCGCGCACTGCGCGGCGCAACCATGCCACCAGCGCCTGCCGCTCCCGTCGCATCTCCGGCGCGTTGTCGAATCGGGAGATGCTGCCGGAAATCAGCAGGAAAGCATTGTCCGGCAGGCTCTCGGGCAAGGCCTCCAGCCCGCAAAGCCCAAGGCCGATGGAGGATTGCTGTTGGTCATGTTCCGCGATGTAACGGCAGTCGAAATGGATATCCCGCTGTTCCGCGTTGGCATAACGGATCACCTCCAGCGGGCCGGCAATATCGAGCAACAGCGCGTGTGGCGGCACAAGCGTATAAAAGGGAATTGTCCGCGTGCCGCCATTGTCCATCAGGCGGCCTTTCGTACCGTTTCGAGAACGTCGCCGACGGTTGCGATGCGCGCAAAGCGACCGGCCAGCACCAGCTCGGTTCGGGTGCGAATATCATCAGGGCTGAACACGGTGCCTGAGGCGTGCGTCATTGGAAAGGTAAGCGTCGCCTCGGTGACGTAATCGACTGTGTAACCGAGGTCCGATGCATGCCGTGTGGTCGTTTCGCAGCACTGTTCGGTGCGGATGCCGGATACGATCAGCCGGTTGATACCCTTTTGCGTCAGCCAGATATCGAGGCCGGTGCCGGCGAAAGCAGAGTGGCGGTTCTTGCGAAAGGTGACGTCAGGGGTAATGCGCACACCTTCCAGCGCGCGAATATAGGCGCTCTCCTCTGCAAAGGCCCGGTCGCCATCGACATGAAAGATTTGCACGATTGGAATGCCCGATGCCTTGGCGCCGTCGATCAGTGCCTGCTGTTTTTCCAGATAGGCGGGAAGTTCGCTTTCCTCGAAATAGGGGGTGTGCCGAAAGGATTCCTGAACGTCGATGACAAGGAGTGCTGTGTGAGAAGAGGACATTTCATGATTCTCCATTGGGTTCATGCATAGCATAATTCACCTTTGAAAGGCTGGATAAAAGCATGGAAACCGACAAAGGAAGGACGAATCCGGCCATAGCGTTTGCAGTTACGTTTCGTGCGACTTGCCAGGCGTCGCGACAGTGGTAAGTTCCCGGAATTACAGAGTGGGAGAATGAGATGCTGCGCTTCGGAATAATTTCAACGGCGAAAATCGCTCAGGATCACGTCATTCCGGCGATTCAGGATGCGCGGAACTGTGTGGTCAGCGCCATCGCCAGCCGCGATCATGCCAAGGCGCGCGCGGTTGCAGATCGTTTTTCCGTCCCGCATGCCTTCGGCTCCTATGAGGAAATGCTTGCGTCCGATGTCATCGATGCCGTCTATATTCCGCTTCCCACCTCGCAACATGTGGAATGGACCATAAAAGCCGCCAATGCCGGCAAACACGTGCTGTGTGAAAAGCCGATCGCACTCAAGGCTGAAGAGATCGACGCCATCATCGCGGCGCGGGACGACAATGGCGTTGTCGTGTCGGAGGCTTTCATGGTCACCTATTCTCCTGTTTGGGCCAAGGTGAAGGAATTGCTGGCATCAGGTGCAATCGGAACGCTGAAGCATGTGCAGGGCGCTTTCAGCTACTTCAACCGCGATCCCGGCAATATGCGCAATATTCCCGAACTGGGCGGCGGGGCCTTGCCGGATATCGGTGTCTACCCGACCATCGTCACCCGTTTTGCCACGGGTGCCGAGCCGAAGCGCGTACAGGCGAGCGTCGAGCGTGATAAGGAATTCGGCACCGATATCTATTCCAGCGTCAGGGCCGATTTCGGCGGCTTCGAACTGAGCTTTTATCTGGCGACGCAGCTTGCCGCCCGCCAGCTGATGGTTTTCCACGGCACGGACGGGTACATCGAGATCAAGTCTCCCTTCAATGCAAATCGCTGGGGTGCGGAGGAAATCGAGTTGACCAACCAGGGCCATAACCAGTCGCAAGTCTTCCGGTTTCAGGATAGTCGCCAGTACAAGCTGGAGGCGGAGGCCTTTGCCCGCGCGGTGAAAGGTGAGGGCGAGGTCGTCACCCTGGAAAGCTCGAGGAAGAACCAGCTTTTCATCGATGCCATCTACCGTGCGGCGGAAAAGGACGGTTGGGAGACGGTTTAATCCTGATCCGCACGCTGCTTTTGAAGCCGCCTATAGCCGTAAAGCGCCAGCACCAGTGCCGCGAGTGCCGAAAAGGCAAGCGGGACCAGCGGCTGCACCAGTGGATTGCGCCATTGCAGCAGGGCGAACAGCCCGACGCCAACCATGCGGGAGATAAGCGTGACGGCGTTCATTAGAAAGCCGTTCAGCTCATTGCGGCCATCGCCATTCGAATGGTTTAGCCTCCAACTCGTCGCAAGCCCTGCCAAAGCGCCCGGAAGACGGGCGGCAAGCGGGTCGATGCCGATATAAAAAATCAGCAGAAAAGAGATGGAAAGGTCTACAGCCAGTCCGTAAACCTCGGTCAGGGCGAAGTGGCGAAGCCGCAAGGCCGTGTGCTTTAAAGCGTCGGCTGGGTGGAGCGCGGACGTTGCAGCACGAGAAGGCCGATGACCACACTCACAACGCCGAAATTATAACCCGCAAGCGCCAGGAGCAGCGACATCAGCGGCACGGCGGTTGCAGAAATCGCCAGTGCGACACCATAGGCGCCGATAACCATCAGGCAGATGAAAATGATGCTGAATACCGAACGCAACGCAACTGCGGTTACGCCGAGCAATGTGGCGGTAAGAAAAATCATGAATGCCGCCTCCTCTTTGGTTGCCGGGTCTGGGATAAGACGTAGCGTCCTCTTCCCTAACGAACCCTTGTTTTCTCCTCCCTCACCCATTTTCCTAACTCGTTAGTTGAGGATATGGTTTCACCGCCGTTAAAATAGACCCGGCCAGTACCGGCATTTCCGAATCGACGGGTTTTGGTTACAAACGGGCATGAGCGATATTTTCTCCAATGCCGCATTGAGCAATCTTGCCGAGTTCTCGGTTTCCGAACTGTCGGGTTCCATCAAGCGAACGGTGGAGACGGCTTTCGATCAGGTGAGGGTGCGCGGCGAGATTTCCGGCTACCGGGGTCCGCATTCTTCGGGTCACGCCTATTTCTCCCTGAAGGACGATCGCGCCCGCATCGATGCGGTTATCTGGAAGGGTACTTTCTCGCGGCTGAAGTTCCGCCCGGAAGAGGGCATGGAGGTCATCGCCACCGGCAAGGTCACCACCTTTCCCGGCTCCTCGAAATATCAGATCGTCATAGAAAGCCTGGAACCGGCCGGAGCGGGCGCGCTGATGGCTTTGCTGGAGGACCGCCGCCGGCGTCTGGCGGCGGAAGGGCTGTTCGATGCGGAACGCAAACGCCGCCTGCCGTTCATGCCGCGTGTCATCGGTGTTGTCACATCGCCCACGGGCGCAGTCATTCGCGATATTCTCCACCGCATTTCGGATCGCTTTCCGGTCCATGTCGTCGTCTGGCCGGTCAAGGTGCAGGGGGAAGGCTCGGGTGAGGAAGTGGCGAACGCCATTCGCGGTTTCAATGCGCTTCAGCCCGGCGGTGAGATTGCGCGCCCCGACGTGCTGATCGTCGCCCGTGGTGGCGGCAGTCTGGAAGATCTCTGGAGCTTCAACGACGAAATCGTCGTGCGCGCCGCTGCCGAGAGCGAAATCCCGCTGATTTCCGCTGTGGGGCATGAGACGGATACGACCCTGATCGACTACGCCGCCGACGTGCGCGCACCGACACCGACGGGTGCCGCCGAAATGGCCGTGCCGGTGCGTGCGGAACTGGAGGCGCAGCTCTCCGGCCTTGCGGCGCGCCTTTCCGGCTCGGTATCACGCCAAATGGACAATCGCCGACAGGGCGTGCGTGCTCTGGTGCGTGCGCTGCCATCGCTTGACCAGCTTCTGGCTCTGCCGCGCCGTCGTTTCGACGAGGCCGCAAGCGGTTTGGGTCGCGGGCTTGAAATGACGACGCTCAACAAGCGCCGCGCGTTCGAACGCTCTACTTCGGGTCTGAGGCCGGAAATCCTGCTGAATGGCCTGCGGCAGCATCGCCAGCGTGTTACGGAACGCATGCAGAGGGCCGAGGCGCTTGTGGAGCGCCGCCTGTTGCAGGCGCAGTCGAGAATTTCCTCGACCAATTCCGCGCTGCGTTCGCTGCCCGCCCGCTTGCTCGGCCAGTTGGAGCGGCAGAAGGAACGGGTCGTCACCGCAACGCGACGTGCCGATACCGCCGTGCTTCACCGCATGGCGCAGAACCGCTCGGGCCTTGCTGCCCATGACCGCATCCTGCAGTCGCTGTCCTACAAGAATGTGTTGAACCGCGGTTATGCTGTCATCCGCGACGAGGAGAACCGGCCCCTGACCCGGGCTGCTGCCATCGCGTCCGGCGCTGTGGTGTCGATGGAGTTCGCCGACGGTCGCGTGGCCGCCCTGACGACAGGCGAGGCTACTCCATCATCTGACGTTCCCACGCCTGCCGCTCCCAAAAAGAAGCCGGTGAAACCGGCCTCTTCCGACCCGGGAAATCAGGGCAGTCTGTTCTGATCAGATCGATGCCGCATCTGAAAAACGACGGCTGACGGTGAAGGTCTTTTCAATATCGGGATGCAGCTCCATGCCAAGGCCGGCACCCGGCGGCACGGTGATCATGCCGTTTTTAACTTCCGGCAATGCGGTAACGAGATCGCGGTACCAGGTCTTGTAGAAGGCGCGCACGCTTTCCTGAACCAGCGCATTCGGTGCGTTGAGCGACAGATGCGTGGAGGCGCAGAGTACCACCGGGCCGGTGCAATCATGCGGCGCAACCGGCAGATGCCAGGCTTCGGCCATGGAAGCGATCTTGCGCGCTTCGGAAAGTCCACCACACCAGCTGATGTCAAGCATCACCACGCCGGCGGCGCCAGTTTCCAGGAGATCTCGGAAAGCCCATCGTGAGCCGAGCGTCTCCGATGCGGAAATCGGCGCGGGTGAAACGGCGGCATAACGCGTCAGGCTGGAAAGGCTGTCCATCTTGATCGGATCTTCGTGCCAGAAGGTCTGGTAAGGGGTGAGCGCCTTGGCGATCTGCATGGCGGGCAGCAGCTGCCACATGGAGTGAAACTCCACCATGATATCCATCTTGTCGCCCACCGCCTTGCGAATTTTCTCGAACGGCTCGAGCGCGCTTTTCAGGTCAGGCATCGAGATATATTGGCCGCGCGTCTTTTCCGCCGCCGCATCGAAAGGCCAGATCTTCATGGCCGTGATGCCGTCTTCCAGCAGCGAATGGGCAAGCTCGTCGGCCCGGTGCAGGAAGCCGTTGAGGTCGTCATAATCCTTGCCGCCGGACAGGCCGTAATTGGCCGTCTGCTGGCCGGTCGCCTTCTTGATATATTCCGTGCCCGCGCAGGTATTGTAGGTGCGGATTTCCCTGCGGCTGAAGCCGCCAAGCAATTGCGCAATAGGCTGGTTGGTGGCCTTGCCGAAAATATCCCAAAGCGCGATATCGAAGGCCGAATTGCCGCGTACTTCCGCCCCCGATGAACGGAAGCCGAGATAACCGACAAGGTCCTGTGCCAGAAGGTCGATCTGCAGCGGATCGCGGCCGATCACGCGGGGTGCGATATATTCATGCACATAGGTTTCAACCGTCTCGGCGCCGTAGAAGGTTTCACCAAGTCCGGTAATGCCCTCATCCGTGTGGACCAGAACCCAGAGCAGGTTTGCCCGTTCCGCCACGCGGACGGTTTCGAGTTTCGTAATTTTCATGAAGTGTCTCCTCCAGAGGCAGGCAGTTTTCGGTCTGGAACTGCGTTTGAAAAATCAGGCGATGCCGGCGGCCAGAAGCGCATGCACGCTTTCATCGAAATGCCGCGCCATAAGTGTTGAGGCCGTTTGCGGGTCGCCCGCGGCAATGGCCTGTCCGATGGCGATATGAAGTTCAGTCGCGGCATGACGCTGCGCGTCGGATTTGCGGCTCTTCCAGCCGATCGGCCATGTCTGGCGTGTCACATTCTGAAAGGCGCCGAGAATGAGTTCGAAAACCGGGTTCTTGGAGGCTCTGGCAACGGCAAGGTGAAAGGCAAGGTCGTGTTCCATGACCCTGTCACTATTACCGAAGTCCCGCTCCATATTGTTGGCGTGGTCGAGAATGGTGAGCGCCTCCGCATCCGTTCGCCGCAGCGCCGCCAATGTCACGGTTCTGACTTCGATGGTGCGGCGCACGTCGTAAATCTGCTGGATGTTGATCTGCTCGGTGTGAATGCCATGTTCGAACATCAGCGACATCGCGCCATGATCCAGCGTCGCCACCGTGGCGCGCTTGCCGACGCTGACATCGATCAGCCGCATGGCCGACAAGGACCGGAAAGCCTCGCGAACCACGGTGCGCGAGACACCGAGCTGCTGCGAGAGCGAAAGCTCGCTGGGCAGCTTCGCTCCGGGGGCAAGTTCGTTTTCGCGAATGTGGCGCGTGATTGCGCCAATCGCGCTGCTGACGAGATCGGTTTCCTGCGAAATGGGCTTATACAATCGTTCCTCCAACCTGTAGGACAGGTTAACGGAAAATTGCTTAAAGGATTCTTAGCGCCAAAACAAGCGCCATCACCTGCGCGATTGCTGGTTCCTGTCCGCTTTTTAGGGAACTAAGCTTCAAACCCCTGTAGAAACCGCTTCACAAGCTTGTTCAGCGCCGTGCGTTCTTCTTCGCTGAGCTGTGCGACCAGCCGTTGCTGGTTCTCGACATGGGCGCTGACCGCGTCCTCGACAATGGCAAATCCCCGCTCCGTCAATGATATCAACACGCTGCGACGATCCAGCGGGTTGTGGACGCGCTCCACCAGACCCGCTTTTTCCAGCTGGTCGATCCGGTTGGTCATTGTGCCGGAGCTTACCATTGTCATGGCCAGCAGATCACCGGGCGAAAGCCGGTAGGGCGCGCCCGCGCGCCGTAATGTCGCCAGCACATCAAAAGCGGAAGAGGAGAGGCCGTGTTTCAGCAGCACCGCCTCCACCTCGCGACCCAGGTGCGTGGTTAGCCGTTTCAAGCGCCCAAGCAGCCCCATTGGCTCGACATCAAGATCGGGCCTCTCCTTGCGCCATTGCGCCAGAATGTGATCGACGTGATCAATCGGTTCTTTGTTCATCACCAAGGCATAACAACTGATATCTTGACGTCAAGATAAAATTGGCTAAGTTGTATTTATCTTGATATAGAGATTCTTGAAATGAAGAAAAATACCGCCTACGCCGCCGATGTGCTGGTGACGGCACTTGCGCCCGCCATCTGGGGGACGACCTACTTCGTCACCACCGAATTCCTGCCGCATGGATATCCATTCCATGTTGCGATGCTACGCGCCTTGCCGGCCGGAGTATTGTTGTTGCTTCTGGTCAGAAAACTACCGAAGGGCATCTGGTGGTCTCGCAGCCTTATTCTAGGTGCGCTGAATTTCTCGTTTTTCTGGGCGATGCTTTTCGTTTCGGCTTACCGGCTGCCGGGTGGAGTGGCTGCGACTGTGGGTGCGATCCAACCCCTGATCGTCATCGGCCTTTCGCGGTTGTTTCTCGCCGCGCCGGTCCGGCCGCTGGCCATTGTCGCTGGTCTTCTGGGTATTGTCGGCGTCGCACTTCTGGTTTTGGCGCCGGGTGCTGCCGCGCTGGATGCCGTCGGCGTGGCTGCGGGTCTTGCAGGCGCCGTATCCATGGCCTTCGGAACCGTGCTCACCCGCAAATGGCGACCGCCGGTGTCGAACCTCACCTTTACGGCCTGGCAATTGACGGCTGGAGGCATTCTGCTTCTGCCGGTCGCATATTTACTGGAACCGGCCCTGCCTGCACCTACCGCGGCCAATATTCTCGGCATGGCCTATCTCGGCATTATTGGTGCCGCCTTGACCTATTTTCTGTGGTTCCGGGGTCTCGCCCGCATCGAACCCTCTGCTGCAGCCTCGCTCGGTTTCCTAAGCCCCGTCGTTGCGACCCTGCTCGGCTGGCTGGCGCTCGGCCAAAGCCTCACGCCAGCGCAAATCGTCGGCTTCGTTGCAGTGCTTTTCAGCATCTGGCTCAGTCAGCGGAGCCAGCTGCCGAAATAGCTCAGGCCCATTCGCCCTTGCGCATCACCGGAACTGTGGAGCCATCCGGCTTCACGCCATCGATATCCACCTTATCGGAACCGATCATCCAGTCGATGTGGATCAGGCTGGAATTGCCGCCTTGCGCCTTGATCTGGTCCTGCGACAACGAAGCACCATCAACGAAGCATTTCGAATAGCATTGGCCGAGCGCAATGTGGCAGGAGGCGTTTTCGTCGAACAGCGTGTTGTAGAACAGGATGCCACTTGCCGAAATCGGCGAGGAATGCGGCACCAGCGCCACTTCACCCAGACGCCGCGCACCCTCGTCGGTATCGAGCACCTTGTTCAGCACGGCTTCGCCCTTCGAAGCCTTGGCTTCCACGATGCGGCCGTCTTCGAACTTCACCTGGATATCGTCGATCAGCGTTCCCTGATGTGAAAGCGGCTTGGTGCTGGACACGTAACCATCCACGCGCAGCGCATGCGGTGTGGTGAACACTTCTTCCGTCGGAATGTTCGGGTTGCAGGTGACGCCGTTCTTGGCGGTGGAGGCGCCCCCATGCCATTCGTGGCCGTCCGCCAGGCCGATTTTCACGTCCGTGCCGGGACCGGTGAAATGCAGCGAAGAGAAACGTTCACCGTTCAGCCATGCCGAACGCTTGGCGAGATTGGAGTTATGCTCCGCCCATGCCGCGACCGGATCGGCGAGATCTACCCGCGAAGCAGCGAAGATGGCGTCCGCGAGCTTGCGAACCGCTTCGTCTTCCGTCACGCCGGGAAAGACCTGTTTTGCCCAGGACGGGTTTGGATAGGAGATGATGTTCCAGTTGATATCGAAGTTGGAAATCTTCTCAAGCGCCGGCTTATAGGCCGTGGAATTGGCCTTGTTGGCGCGCGCCACCTTGGCGGGATCCTGTTCGGCCAGCAGCATGGGGTTGTCGCCGGCAATTGCAAGCCGCGCCGCGCCATTGGCATAGGCCTTGGCCATGCCGTCATAGAGCCAGCCGGAAGCCCGGTCGAAATTGGCGTCGCTGGCGTGGCGGTAGCGGGAAAGCGTGGTTTCTTCGTCGGAATAGAAGGTGGTGACCAGCCCGCCGCCGGCAAGATAGGCGTGTTTGGTCAAAAACCGCACCAGCGGCAACGCCGCCAGCGGAGCGGTGATCACCAGATCCTGATCCTTCTGCAATTGCAGGCCGACCTTGACGGCGACTTCAGCCAGTTTCTCGAGTTTGACGGGATCGATGGGGGAAACAGTCATGATCTGCCTTCGTATATTTCAATCGGAGGCGCCGACCATAGCCCATTCGCTTCGAAAGCCAAATGCTTTCAAAGCTGTGTCGAGACGTCAATCGGCCACCAAAGGTGCGACAACGGCTTTCAGCGCCGCCTGCGCGTCGCCGGGGGAAAGCCTTACCTGCAAACCGCGCTGGCCACCATTCATGTAGACATAGGAATGGGTCATGGCCCCAGTCTCTATGGCGGTCGGAACCTGTTTTTTCTGTCCAAAAGGGCTGATGCCGCCCACATGATAACCGGTTGCCCGCTCCGCATCGGCGGGCTTCATCATGCTGGCAGATTTCCCCCCGAAGGCGGCGGCGAGCTTCTTCATACTCACTTCCCGGTCGGACGGGACGACGACGCAGACCGGCTTGCCATCCAGCTCAGCCATCAGTGTTTTCAGAACCAGATGTGGCGGTTCGCCGATAGCTTCGGCCGCCTGCAGGCCGATCCGGTCGGCATTCGGGTCGTAGTCATAGGTAACTGTGGTGAAGTTCACACCGGCCTTGGTCAGCATCTGCGTAGCGCGGGTTGTCTTGGACATGGTGGCCTGCGCTCACGCAAAGAGGGACTGATAGGTTTCCGGCTTGAAACCGACGGTTATCGCCTCCTTGGCCTCCAGCACCGGTCGCTTGATCATGGAGGGCTGCTCCAGCATCAGGCCAATGGCCTTTTCGCGCGTAAGATCGGCTTTCTGGCTATCGTCCAGTTTTTTGAAGGTGGTGCCGGCCCGGTTCAGAACCGTTTCCCAGCCCGCGGCATCGCACCATGTTTCGAGATGGGCCTGGTCGATGCCGGCCGTCTTGTAGTCATGGAAAGAATAGTCGACACCGTTGGCTTCCAGCCAGCTTCTGGCCTTTTTCATCGTGTCGCAGTTCTTGATGCCGTAAATGGTGACCGTCATGTTGCCTGCCTCTTTGTCTTGAACTTCCGGCATAACAAATAATGCGCCGTATTCAACCCGCAGCCTTAAGCACGGAATTCGAGCCATGCAAAAATGCAGTGTCTGACATCCAAACGAGCGCGAGCAAAGCTGCATGGCTTCCCTGCTACATCATGAGTTGTAGCAGAGGCCAAAAATGCCCATTATCTGGGCATCAAAGATGGAGAGAAAAATGCGTCAGGTTGCAAAGACATCGCGTAACTTCTTTGGCGAAACTTTCGCCGTTCTTGGTGCCGCACTTTCGGTTTCGGCCGCTGTTCGCGCGCATCGCAAGCCGGCCCGCGCCGACCTCGAAGCGCTTGGCATCGACGGCAAGGCTTTCGACAAGGTTCAGCTCTAAGCTGATTATCGTTTGCAGCGAGGCGACATCGCCTCGCTCGTGCGTATATGTTGGCGGGCCTTAGCGTTCCGCCTGCTTTCGGTTAGGCCGTTTTCTCGGACCGATCAGTTTATCCGGTAAATGCAGCTGGCTTTCGAGCGGCTCATAACGATCTGCTTTTGCGGAGAGTGCGAAGCGTCCAAGGGACTCATGTCGCGTTTCGCCATTATGGCTGAAAACAAGCTCGAAATTACCCGCAAGCCAGCTATAGGGTTTTCCTGCCGGCATCGGCTCTATCTTCCCGCAGCCATAAATCATCGTGATATGCGGCGTGAAAGATGGTGCCGCGATATAGGGAAGGTTTGCTTGTCGAAGCGCGCGTTGCAGCAGCTTCACCAGAGCGTTGATCTCCGGCAGATCACCACCGTTTCGCAGCACCAGACTATTGCGACTGCCGAAAAGCGCGCTTGCGTCCAGGGTGACTGGAACAGGCCGCGCGTTTACAGCACCCATTGCTGCCTTCAGCCTGCTTGTCAGTCCGTGAGGGATTGTCTCGAAACATCCCAAACACAGCAGGGTTATGTGCAGAAGCTCGGCGGGATATGCCTCGCGGGTTGTCCGACCCATGGCATGATGCGACGCATCGACAAAAATTCTTTCCGCCAATTGCCGTGGTGGCTTCAGCAGTAGCAGGAGCTTGTTTCGAAAGCGCGGATTGATGCGCCGTATTTTCTGCGGTTCCAGCCCATCAAAACAAAGCTGCCTTAAGGCTCTTTCGTCCGCCAACTCGCACTCCATGACGATGCTCCACAGCCTTATACCAAGGCCGGAAACCTATCATTGCGCGGTGATAAAATAAAGAACAAAAGAGGAGCAAAAGGCGGAATTGCTCCGCCTTCGTTTTATTCCCACTCAATTGTCGAAAACTCATCTAAAGCATTGATATGAATTGGCTTTTTCTTTCATTACACGCAGGTCGCCGACCCGTGGGCCGTCAAAATCGTACGGTATTGATTTTAAAGGGAAATCACTTTTAAAAAAAATTTAGCGGCTTCGCCATCTATCGGCACCAATCGACCGCTAAAGTCAGAATTTCTGGACCGCACCATTCTTACCGGCACCACCTAGAAGTACCGCCATCAGCGATTTTAGCACGCCAGCTCCCCAAAATCGAGACGGCCTGGGACGAGCTCTTCGGCGTTCAAGGCTCGCTCCTTGTATGTCAGAAAAACATACACCATTTTCTGACGCATGAAGATGATCGCTTCCTCCGTTCCCGCTCGGGTTATGAAGCGTGTCCGCGCGAGTGGACGAGGCAGTGTCTTCACGCCCAGCGATTTCCTTACCGTCGCCGCCCGTTCATCCGTCGATCAGGCCCTCTCGCGGCTGGTGAAGGCCGGCCAGCTTCGTCGCCTCGCGCGCGGGCTATACGACTTCCCCAAGATGCATCCAAAGCTCGGTGCGCTCTTGCCCGATCCCGATGATGTCGCCCAGGCCCTCGCCCGGGAGACAGGCTCGCAGGTGCAGATCGCAGGTGTGCGGGCAGCGAACGCGCTGGGCCTCTCGGCGCAAGTTCCCGCCCAAAGCATCTATCTGACCGATGGCCCATCGCGGCGCGTCGTCCTGGGAAAGCGTGTGGTCAACCTTCGCCACGCGTCGCCCAAGCATCTGATCGCTCCCGGCAGTCCCGCCGGTACGGTCGTTCAGGCGCTTCGTCATGTCGGTCCTGCGCGCGCAGCGGATGTCGCACAGGTCGCGGCGCGGCTGCTTTCGGCCAGCGACAAGAAGACACTGGCCTCGACCGCCGCTCAGGGTCCCGCTTGGATGCGGCCAACGCTGACCTTGATCGCCAACACGGCGGCGGCCAATATCGATGGATAGGATTGCTCTTTTCGTCGCCGACGATCGCATCGCCCTCGCGGAGGCGACCGCCAACAGAGCTACTGCCGACATTAGAGAATTTTGTTTGCGCGCCACGCAGTTCCGGAAAACCGGAGTTAATCCCAGTAGATCCGATCAAATCCGCTTTACTGCTGTATATGTTGATGTAATAGTTCGATTATTCGCAGCATGCGGAGAAAGGGTGACTCATGACTGATCGCTGGATGTCCGTCGAGGAAATCGCCGGCTATCTGGGTGTCAGCAAAGACACGGTCTACGGGTGGATAACCAAGAGAGATCTGCCGGCCCATAAGGTCGGAAGGCTCTGGAAGTTCAAGTCGGATGAGGTTGATTCATGGGTGAGAGCTGGCAAGGCTTGCGACGACAGTAGTGAGAATACGGCGAGCGATCCGCGGAGCAGCAAAGGGCCTGCCACGAGAGGGAAGAAATGAGCGAAGTCGCCTGTATTGATCTGTTCTGTGGTGCCGGCGGCTTGACGCATGGTCTCATCCGAGCAGGTGTCCCGGTGGTCGCGGGCATCGACGTCGATACGGCATGCCGCTATCCGTTTGAGGCCAATAATGGTGCGCGGTTCCTCATCAAAGATATCAAGAGCGTCAAGCCATCGGATCTGAACAAGTTGTATGGCGATGCAAAGATACGGATTCTGGCGGGCTGTGCTCCGTGCCAACCGTTCTCGACGTACTCCCAGCGGTACGACACCCTCACCAGTCCACGTTGGCCGCTGCTGTATCAGTTCGCGCGCCTCGTCAAATCCGTCCGCCCTGATATCGTCACCATGGAGAACGTGCCTCTGGTCGAAAAGCACGCGGTCTTCGACGACTTCGTCGCCACGCTTGAGCGGCTGGGCTATAAAGTCTGGAAGAGCGTCGTGGATTGCACCCAATATGGGTTGCCTCAGACCAGACGGCGTATGGTCATCCTTGCGAGTCTGATCGGCCCAATCGAGTTGATCTCGCCGACCCACAAGAAGCCGCGCACCGTCAAAGACGTCATTGGAAAGCTACCCGCCATCAAGGCGGGGAGCGTCCACGACGATGACAGCTTCCATATCGCTTCCAGGCTTTCGGATTTAAACTTGGAGCGCATTCGTGCTTCCCGTCCCGGCGGAACTTGGCGTGATTGGCCCGAGAATCTAGTTGCCGAATGCCATCGGCGAGAAACGGGCCGTACCTATCCCGGCGTCTATGGGCGCATGACTTGGGAAGATCCGTCTCCGACGATTACCACGCAGTTCTTTGGTTTTGGGAACGGGCGCTTCGGGCATCCCGAGCAAGATAGGGCAATCTCCCTGCGGGAGGGGGCGATCTTGCAAGGCTTTCCCAAGAAATACGCATTTGTGGCGGATGATGGCCCTACCCACTTCAAGGCGTTGGGCCGGATGATCGGCAACGCGGTCCCCGTCGCTCTCGGCGAGGCGATCGGCCAAAGCATCGTGACGCATCTCGGCGTCGGAGTGCAAACGGAACAGGCGAAGAAGGGAGGCACCGCGAATGTCGCGCGTAAGCCCCTCGTCGCATGAGGCGAGCCTCCGCATGGCTCGAGTGCGGCAGAAGGGCACTGACGTCGAGCTCTCTTTGCGCAAAGAACTACATGCGAGAGGGCTGCGCTATCGTCTGCAAGTGCCGCTGCTGACCAAGCCGCGGCGGGTTGCTGACATCGTCTTTCCCCGCGCCAAACTCGCCGTCTTCGTCGACGGTTGTTTCTGGCATGGTTGCCCTCAGCACGCCTCTTGGCCGAAAAGCAACGCGCAGTTTTGGCGTGATAAAATCGAAACGAATCGCGCCCGAGATGCGGACACCGATCGACGCCTCAGCGCTTCGGGTTGGCGTGTCATCCGCGTATGGGCGCATGAGCTCCCCGGCGAAGCGGCTGAACGCATCGAGAGCATCGTTCGAAGTGGGAGTGAGCTGCAATGATCATCGCAGATGCGAGCAGCGCGGCGGCTCAGATCGCTCACCACACGATTCCAGAGCCTGGTCAGTTGGTCGAAGCGCGCAGACGGCAATGGATCGTGTCGGAGGTTGATGGCGGATCGACGGGCCCCAGTCTTCCCACACGCCACCTCATCCGATTGACGTCAATCGACGAAGACGCCCTTGGCGAAGAAATCGAAGTCCTTTGGGAGTTGGAACCTGGCGCTCATGTCATTGAGCGAGCGGGCCTCCCACGCATCACCGGCTTGGATGACCCCGCCTCCCTGCAGGCGTTTCTTGATGCCGTTCGATGGGGCGCCGCCACCAATGCTGACAGGGCATATCTCCAAGCCCCATTCCGCAGCGGCGTAAGCATTGAGGACTTCCAGCTCGATCCATTGGTGCGAGCCATCGATATGGCCCGCACCAGCCTGCTCATCGCGGACGACGTCGGCCTCGGAAAGACGATCGAAGCCGGACTGGTGATACAGGAAATGCTCCTACGCCACCGCGCCCGCACTGCGTTGGTATTGTGCCCAGCCTCCCTCCAGGAGAAGTGGCGCACGGAGATGCAGGAGAAATTCGGTCTCGACTTCCGCATCGTCGATACCGAGTTCGTCAGGCGTCTGCGTCGCGAGCGCGGCCTGCACGCCAATCCCTGGACTTCGTTTCCCCTCCTCATCACATCAATGGATTGGGTGAAGCAAGGCGAAGGGCTGCGTCTGTTCCGAGATGCGCTGCCACCTACCGTCACCCATCCTCGAAAATTCGATCTCCTGGTCATCGACGAGGCGCACAACATTGCGCCCACGGTCGGACACTATGCGGTCGAGAGCCTTCGAACCCGGCTGGTGCGGCTGCTCGCGCCGCATTTCCAGCACAAGCTGTTTCTCACCGCCACGCCTCATGACGGCTACACCGAGTCGTTCACCGCTCTGCTCGAACTACTCGACGACCAACGCTTCGCCCGAAACGTCCTGCCGAGTGAGCCCCAGCGCGCTCGGGTCATGGTGCGGCGACTGAAGAGCGACCTGGTGGATGCGAACGGCAAGCGGCTCTACCCGGTGCGGCGGCTCGAAGGTCTCCCCATCAAGTATGAAGATGACGAGAGGCAAATCCGGCTTCTTCTCGGCGACTACATATCGTCACGAGAGAATGGCGAGGGCAGCGCACGGGCCGTCGATCGCTTCGTCCACCAATTGCTGCGCAAGCGCCTCGCGTCGTCCCCCGCCGCGTTCGCGGCGACGCTGGAAAAGCACATAGCGACGATCGAGGGCCGTTCGTCGGCCGACCAGCCCCGGCGCAAGCTGGACGATCGCATCCTTCGCCGTGCCATATCGAAAGCCGAAGAAGACTACGCCGACGACGCATTGCGCGAGGCGGCGGAAGACGACGCGCTCAGCGAAGCCGGCAAACACATCCGGCCACCCAGTGAGCAAGAGCGGCGTATGCTGGAACGCCTGCGCTCCTGGGCGCAGCAGGCGTCACGCAGGGCAGATTCCAAGGCGCGCGCCATATTGGAATGGCTGACCGAGCATCTCCAGGAAGGCGGCGAATGGACGAATGAGCGGGTCATCCTGTTCACCGAATACCGGACGACGCAGCAGTGGATGCAGGAGACACTCGTTTCTCACGGCTTCGGCGGCGACCGGCTGGAGCTGATCTATGGCGGCATGGATCACGACGAACGCGAAGCCGTGAAGGCGGCGTTCCAGGCCAACCCCTCCGAATCGCCGGTCAGAATCCTGTTGGCGACCGATGCGGCATCCGAAGGCATCGACCTTCAGAACCATTGCCACTTAATGATTCATCTGGAAATTCCATACAATCCCAACGTGATGGAGCAGCGGAACGGGCGCATTGATCGCCACGGCCAACGCTCCAGCGAGGTGGTCATCTGGCATCCGGTCGATGACGAAGGCGATCACGGACAGGACATCCTGCGGGCGCTTCGGAAGCTCGACGCCATGCGGGCCGATATGGGAAGCGTCAATCCGGTCATCGCCCCGCAGCTCCCGGACCTGATCGAGGGAAGTCGGCGCGACCTGGATACCCGGCTGGCCGAAGCTCGCATGGAAAAATCGCGGCGCTTCGTCAGGGCCGAGCGCGACCTCCGGGATCGGATCGCAAAGCTGCATGAACGCCTCGCCGAGACCAAGCGCGAGCAAAATCTCACGCCCGATCACATCGAACGGGCCGTGAGAGCGGCCCTGCGCCTTTCAGACAAACCCGACCTCGGGGCCGCGTCTCTGCCCGGCGCTCCCGACGGGAGCATTTTCACCATGCCGGCGCTGTCCGGTTCATGGACGCGGTGCCTGGAAGGACTGGAGCATCCCTATACGAAAAAGGTCCGACCTATCACGTTCGACCATGACGTGGCGAAGGGGCGCGATGACGTCGTGCTGGTGCATCTCAATCATCCCCTCGTCCAAATGAGCCTGCGCCTGCTGCGCGCCGAAATCTGGGCACGGGACGACGTGAAGAAGATCCATCGCGTCTCCGCCCGGTCCTTGCCCGATGGCCAGCTCGAAGGCCCAGCTGTCATCGTGGTTTCCCGACTGGTCATCACCGGCGGCAGCCATTACCGCCTGCACGAGGAACTCACCGAGGCCGGCGGTTATCTGCGTGACGCCGGATTCCGTCGGGAAGATCGCGTGACGGAGGTGCGCCGATGGCTCCAGGATTCCACCCCCGCCGTCTTGCCCGACACGACATTCGCGGCCCTGAAAACCCGCTTCGATAAGCAGCGCGACTCCGTGTTGGGGTCGGTCGATGCGCGCTCCAAGGATCGTCTGCGCTTCCTGTCCAATTCGATCGACACCCGTAAGGAACGGGAGAGCGACGACATCCGGCAAGTGCTGGACGATCTGGACAAGGCCCTGCGCGCCGAACTCGTCGTCGACCGCGAACCCCAACAGCTTTCCCTCTTCTCCGAGGACGAGCGCACCCAGCTCCGGCGCGATCACATCGCCCTCGAAGCGCGTCTCGCCCGTATCCCGCTAGAACGGGAACAAGAGGTGCGCGCCATTGAGAACAGATATTCCAATGTTAGGGATCACACCTTTCCCGTCGCGGTCATCCTGCTCGTACCGGAGTCCTTGACGAAGGGACAGACCCGATGAGTGCCAACCACGACTGGCTCAACCTCATTGAGGTGTCGGGACCATTCCTTGCGGTGCCGGTCCTGCACGAGGTGCTGCCCCAGGGATTGGAAGCCTTAAATTCCGGCCGCCCGCAGCGGCTGAGCGCTGCCTATAACGAATGGCGTGATGCCGTCGATGCGGACGATGCCGACCTGTCGGCGATCCATTCGGCGTGGATCGACGAGGTTCTCCAGAGTGCTCTGGAGGTGGACGATCAGGTTTTGTGGTCGGCGGCGACTTTGCCGGAGCGGTTTAAGGTGTCGCTACCGGAACATGGCGTTACGATCGCGCCTGACCTGGCGATTGTAAATCCGACCCAGGGTGACGCCCCGCTGTTGCTCGTTCAGCTCTACGCTCCCGACACCGATCTCGACGCCACTCGGAATTACGACGGGTTGGCCACGACACCGGGCGACCATATGGTGGCACTGCTTCGTTCCGTCGGGTGCACGGTCGGTCTCGTGACCAACGGCGAACGCTGGATGCTCATTCATGCACCGGTCGGCGCCGTCGCGAGCCTCGCCAGTTGGTATGCCCGTCTTTGGAACCAGGAGCCCGAAACGCTCCGTGCGTTCGTCAGTCTGTTGGGAGTTCGCCGCTTCTTCGGCCCGGAAGCCGAAAGGCTCCCGGCTCTGTTCGAGCGGTCATTGAAACATCAGGACGACGTGACCGACGCGCTCGGTGAGCAGGTCCGTCGCGCGGTGGAGTTGCTGGTTCAGTCACTCGACCGTGCCGACCAGGATCGGAACCGGGATCTGTTGCACGACGTCGATCCGAAGGAACTCTACGAAGCCGGCCTGACGGTCATGATGCGGCTCGTCTTCCTGCTGGCGGCGGAAGAGCGCGGCCTGCTCCTCCTCGGCGATCCTCGCTACGACGCCTTCTATGCGCTCTCCAGCTTGCGGATGCAGTTGCGCTCCGACGCCGAGGAGATACTCGAACGCCGCCGCTCGGCCTGGTCGCGGCTGCTCGCCCTATTTCGTGGCGTTTATGGTGGCATCGACCATCCGCTCCTGCGGCTACCGGCGATGGGCGGCTCGCTCTTCGACCCGGATCGTTACCCTTTCCTGGAAGGCCGCAAGAAGGGCACGAATTGGCGGAGCGATCCTGCCGAGCCATTGCCGATCGACGACCGGACGGTCCTGCTACTACTGGAAGCTATCCAGACCTTCGAGGGGCGCACGCTCTCCTATCGCGCGCTTGATGTGGAGCAGATTGGTCACGTCTATGAGGGCCTCCTCGAACGCACGGTTCAGCGAGTCGAGGACGTTACGCTCGAACTCCAAGGGTCGGCCAAGGCCAAGAATACGCGCGTGGTGCTCGGCGAGATCGAGTCCGCACGGCTCGACGGCGCTGCCAAGATCGTCGATCTCCTGAAGGAGCGCAGCGAGCGTTCCGAGCCGGCCATTCGCAACGCCATCGTCCGGGAACCGGATGAGCGCGTGGCGGCGCGACTGCTCAGCGTGTGCCGTGGCGACGTGGCGCTACGTGACCGCATCCTGCCCTATGCCGAGCTCCTGCGGACGGACCCGTGGGGATACCCCCTGGTCCACCACGCCGGCGCTTTCGTCGTCGTCCTCGGTTCCGACCGCCGCGAGAGCGGAACCCACTACACGCCCAAGAGCCTGACCGAGAAGATCGTCGAGGAGACGCTGACCCCGATCGTCTATCGCGGCCCGGCCGAAGGCGCGGCACGAGAGGATTGGACACTCAAGAGCGCCGAAGAACTTCTCGATCTCAAGGTCTGCGATCCCGCGATGGGATCGGGTGCGTTCCTCGTACAGGCTTGCCGCTGGCTCGCCGATCGGTTGGTCGAAGGCTGGTCAGCCTTGGAAGCGGCGGGCGGAAGGATCGACGACGAAGGCCGCACCCGCGCCGCCGACGACACAGCCGGGTTTGAGCCGCTATCACGCGACACGGAAGAGCGGGCTATCTTGGCGCGTCGGCTGATCGCCGAGCGCTGCCTCTACGGCGTCGACAAGAACCGGCTCGCGGTCGAACTCGCCAAGCTGTCGCTGTGGCTGACCACCCTCGCCAAGGGGCGGCCCTTCGGCTTCCTCGATCACAACCTTCGCAGCGGCGACAGTCTGCTAGGGATCCATAATCTCGGTCAGCTCATTGAGCTGGATATGAAGCCGAAGGGCAAGGCGCAGCTCCGCCTTTTCGGTCGAACGATCCGATCAGCCGTCGACAAAGCGCTCGCACTTCGCATCCAGCTTCGCTCAATCCCCATCCGCGACATCGGCGATGTCGAGGCAATGGCCGCACTCGACGCTAAGTCGCGGATTGAACTGTCTCTACCGGAGCTGCTCGCCGACGCACTCGTTGGTGTATTCCTCGCCGATAAGCGAGCCGTGAGAATTACGACACTGGGGACGTTGGCCGATGAGGCCGCTGGCGGTAACGAAAATGCACGGCTCGGCTTGATGGGGCAAGCAACGGCCGACCTGTCGAATGATGTTCCAGACGGAACGGTACGACGCCCGTTCCATTGGCCGCTCGAATTCCCGGAAGTCTTTTTACGGGAGAATGGTGGGTTCGACGCTTTGGTAGGCAACCCTCCCTTCTTGGGAGGGAAGCGCATTACCGGTGCTATGGGAACAGCATTCCGCAATTGGCTGGTGGCTCACATGGCGGAGGGACGCCGCGGCTCTGCGGATTTGGTCGCTTACTTCTTTCTACGGGCATGGAGCCTAATGCGTAGCAGCGGCGGGTTCGGACTTCTTGCCGTGAACACGATCGCTGAAGGCGATACGCGGCAGGTCGGGTTGGAGGCTATGGTCGGCGCAGGCGCCATCATCCAGGCCGCCTATCCGAACGAACCTTGGCCCGGAAAAGCGGCGGTCGTCACGAGCCGAGTACACGTTCGGAAGGGAGCTTGGGACGGGACGCGTTCTCTGCTCGGTAAATCAGTTAAATTCATCTCGGCTTATCTCTCCGATCAAGACGAATGGAGCCCAATTCGACTGAAGGGGAGAGAAGGAAAGTCTTTTCAAGGATCGATTGTAATCGGTATGGGCTTCCTACTCTCGCATGACGACGCCCAGCAGATGCTTGACGCAGATCCTCGCAACGCAGACGTCATATTTCCTTACCTCAATGGTGAAGACCTCAATTCAGACCCTCTACAGAAGCCAAGTCGTTGGGCAGTCAACTTTTGGGATTGGTCCGAGCAGAAGGCGAGATCCTACGATAAGCCATGGAGATGGATTGAAGAGCGCGTACAGCCAGAGCGTCAACGCTGTGACGAGAACGGCGATTATGTACTTCGAAATCCGTTACCTCAGCGGTGGTGGCAGTATGGAGATAAACGCCCCGCACTCTATCACACCATAGGACGCGGGCGCTTCTTCGACCATCACCCCGAAGGCTGGACTCAAAATTCACTTACCCTGCCTTCTGTTTTGGCCATTCCCGAAACGACAAAATATTGCCTATTCTCACTTATCGAAAATAATATTGTATTTTCGCATATGCTAAAGATCGTTGCGGACGACTCTTACGAAATGTTGTGCATCTTAAACTCAACAATTCACGAGGCTTGGGCAAGGAAGCAGTCGTCTACTCTCGAAACTCGCTTAAAGTATATAAACACGGCGGCCTTCGAAACTTTTCCATTCCCTATTACTAAAAGTATTGATTTCGAGCATCTCGGCAGTTCCCTATCAGAACTACGTCGCAGCATATGTCAATTGAATCAAATTGGACTAACCAAGCTTTACAACCTCGTTCACCGCCCCGATGAACATGACGCTCGCATTGAGAAGCTTCGGATAGTCCACAAGGAAATTGATGAGTTTGTAACTAACTCGTATGGTTGGGAAGATATAGATTTGAACCATAGTTTTCGCGATGTTCCCTATTTGCCGGAGAACGACCGCGTGCGCTTCACCATTTCGGAGGAGGCGCGCATCGAAATACTTCGGCGTCTATCGGAATTGAATCGAAATCAATACGAACAAGAGGTCGAAGCAGGGCTGCACAAGGCTACCAGGAAGTCATCACCGACCAGAAAACGAGCAAGTCTAGTTTCTGGCGATCTATTCAATGCTGAAAACGCTGAATTGGGAGCGGTTGATGACTGATATCTGCAAAACTGATAGTCGCTATAAATGTGCTCGAGAATATTAAGAAGAGGGCCTGCCGATGACAAAACCTAGCGCCGACCGGGCAGAGGCGAGCCCAACAAAACGGTTCTTTGTGTCGATGCTAACGCGCGACATCAACCTGGCGGATGCGATCCTCGACCTGCTCGACAACTGCCTCGACGGTGCTCTCCGACTGGCTGACGGCAATAACGTCGATTACTCGCAGCACTTCGTGAAAATCGAACTCGCTGGCGATCATTTCTCGATAGAAGACAACTGCGGCGGCATCCCGCGCGAGGTTGCCAAGAACTACGCTTTCAAGATGGGCCGCGAGCCTGACGATGACCGTGACTCCGAAACCGAGACCATCGGGATGTACGGCGTCGGCATGAAGCGCGCGATCTTCAAAATGGGGCGTGAAGCGCTGGTGCGAACCCGCCACGGGGATGACACGTTCGAGGTGCCGATCACCTCGACTTGGCTCGAAGCCAAAGGCTGGGATCCTTTACCGATCAATGAGCCGACGGACGCGAGTGAGAAGCTCGCGGAGCCTGGCACTGTGATCCGGGTCGACGAATTGTATGAGGGCGTCGCAAGACACTTCGCCAACGAGGCATTCGAGAACGAAGTCCGCACAGCCATCTCTGAGCATTTCACTATGTTCCTGCAATGGGGGTTGAGGGTCGATCTCAACGGCAAGCCGGTGGAGCCCGTCTTTGTCGAAGTTTTGGTATCAGACCGTGCTGATGGACCGGCCCCGTTCGTTTTCCAGAAAACCATCGACGATGTGCTCGTTTCGATCACCGTTGGTCTTAACACGGGTCGCAGCCTGGGTAGCGAGGACGACGACGAGCCGGGTTTCGAGCGCGACCGCTCGTCCGCGACCGCCGGTTGGACGGTCCTCTGTAACGATCGCGCGGTGATCGTCGGCGATAAGAGCCGCCTGACGGGCTGGGGCGACGGCATCCCGCTTTACCATCCGCAGTTCGCGATCATCACCGGTATCATCGAATTCCGCTCCAAGCTTGCCGACAAACTCCCTGTCACGACGACGAAACGCGCGCTCGATACGTCTTCGAACGTTTGGCTCGAGTCCTTGGTAAAAATGAAGGAAGGTATGCGGATCTGGATCTCGTATACCAACCAGTGGAAGAACCATCCGCGCGCAGATCAGTCGAATTACTGGGAGGACTCCAAGCCCTTGTCTTTGGGCAAGACGATCGCAGCCATCGCTTTGCGTAGCGATGTCAAGAAGAGTGACAGCCAAATCGAATTCAATCCGCAGAAGGCGAAGGTTTTGCCGGAACCGCCAGGAAAGACGCCGTCATCAAGGCGGATCGTATTTTCCCGGCCCGTGGAAGAATTGCGACTCGTTTCAAAAATGCTATTCGACGTCGAGGACGAGAAGCCAGGGATCGTCGGAGAGAAATGTTTTGAGCTGACACTCGCCAAAGCCAAGAAACAGGACGCTTGAAACATGAGCGCCGGATCTTCGCTTCCCTACCGGCTGAGGCCCAACAAGGCCGTCGATCGAGAATTGTTTCTCTCGCTATTGATGCGTTTAGCTCCAGTCCTTTCGCTCGAGAAATATCATTACGTCGGCCTTGGCGGACCATTCCTTGAAGACTTCCGATTGGTTCATGCCAGGCTGGGCGTTGGGCGGATGACCTGCGTCGAAACTGAGGCTGAGGTCCATAAACGGCAACAATTCAACCGACCGGTCGCTTCTATCGAGTGCGTACACAAGACGCTCGAAGACTACCTTGATGGGCACGATTTCGAGACGCCCGCTATTATCTGGTTCGACTACACAGAGCCGAAGGGTATCACCACACAAATCGAACGCTTCGCTCGAACGATCGGCACTGTTCCTTTGGGAAGCGTGCTTCGCGTGACATTGAATGCCAATCCTGAATCGCTGGGGAAGCCGCTCCCAAACGACATCTCCGTTGAGATCGGTGACGCTGCATCCGATGATCGTGCGGCAAAGCCAACAGTGCAAGAGTGGCGCCTCGCTCGTTTCAAGGAACGGGTTGGTCAACTCTTTCCGAGCGGGCTGTCCCCCGAGGGTATGACGCATAAGACCTATGGGGCGAGCGTGCTGCGCGTTCTCAAACTGGCGGTCGAGAAGGAAGCGCTCAATTTTCGCGATCGTGAGATCGTATGGTCACTATCGACCCATTACAAGGACGGCCAGGCCATGGTGACGGCTGCACTCGTCGTGTGCGCAGCCGCTGACGCCACCGTTGGAAATCTCCTGAAGGAATGGGAGTTTCTTTCGACGCCGGACATTCCCCATCGCCTTGATCTGCCCGCGCTCTCCACTCTGGAGCGGTTGACCATGGAATCGAACGACGATGTTCGGGAGAAGATGGCCTTCGACCTCCCCAAGTCTGACATGGGCGAAGATCCGATAACGGTCTTCAAGAAATTCTACCGCATCTATCCACATTTCTCGCGCGTCGAGCTGTAGAGACTTATTCGGGGGCGACGCATGACCTTGACTACTGATCCAAACGTGCAGAGCTGGCTTGCCAATGAACCGACCTGGCCCAGCCCATGCACAGCTCGATTGAACGGCGAGCGTTCGGCCTATTCGGCGATCGCTGAAGGGCATTGGATCGTCGCGGCTGAAGCCGATGGCACTCTGACAAGAGCCGGTCGGATTTTGCGCATTCGCGGTGACCTCGATAGCACGACGATCTATCTTGACCATGTGCATACGTTCCGCACGTCGGGGACGGTGTTCGGCCTGGGGCTGACGCTGCCGACCGGCCCGATCGCGCGCCTCCGGCCAGAAGACTTGACGGGCATTTTCGCTCTCGACGGCATTTCTCTCAACGATGTTCCGCTCATCCAAAACGTCGCCTATGTCCGTGACCTGCTTGAAATAGCCGTCCGCGACGATCTACTCGGACCGGCCGGCGGGCCGCACGAACTCATCAAGGACATGAGCGTCCGCGACCGCTACCTAGTCGGCAAGCTCGCACCCCGTCGGCCCAGCGACATCTATATCGTCGCCGTGGAGCCGGCGACCGGCGCGGATGAAATTCGGGACATCGAGGATGAGCGGGCGGCACCGATCCACGAACCCGGCGCCGAGTTCGCGAGCGTGTCAGGGCGCGTGGAGCCGGAGGACGACGCCCTCGACGAAATCGACACCACCAACAATCAGTCTCTCGTTCCGTCCAGCATGGGGCTCACCTTCTGCGTCGCGCCAGGTGTGAAGTCACTCGCCGCCGAGGTCCGGTGGGGCCGCTACGAGCGCGTCCCGGGCGACGAGCATGACATCGTCAAGACACGTAAAAATCGAGCGACCGGCCATGAGGAAGAGACCAAAGTCAGGGTATGGCGGAGAGTCCCGTGCGGCGGTGAGGTTTGCCTCTCTCTGAAAGACGGACCGGTGCGGCCGGCAACGCCGGATCGTGACCAGCCCGAGGTGCGGCTGCAGGGGACTATCCGAACGAATGCCCAAGGAGAGCGCCTCGTCACCCTCTTCCTGGTGAACGGCCAGTTGGAGCCCGACGACAACAAGGATCGCGCCTGGCTGTTCCAACCGGAAATCTCGGTGGCTGCGGCGGAAGGCGTCGCAGACCCGTCGATCTTCAGACGGCGCCCATCGAATGAAATCGTGGTCGATGACCCAGAACGCGATCGCCTGGCTCTGATCTATCGCAACCGACTGGAGTTCGCCGTGGGCCACGGCGTCTCCGTACACGCGGACACGACGTCAGAGGATTCCGCGAAAGCTTCGCTCCTGCGCACGGAAATCATCCCGCGCTACGAGGTCGCTGTGACCGAAACGCCTGGCCTCGATTCGGGCGACCGTCCTGCCATGCGTCGGATGGTCGATGAAGGGTGGCTTGACATGAGCCACCTCGCGGAGATGGAGGCGCAGCAATTGGGGGAGGCTCTGTCGTGCCTAGTTGACGACTATGCCGCCTGGATCAGGGAACAGCAAGCACGACTGAAATCCGAGATCTCCGGTTTCGACGTTCCGGGACAAGACGTGATCGCCCGCTGCGAAGAGATCTTGCGCCGTCTTCGAGAAGGAATGGACACGCTCTTTTCCGACGAAGCTGCGCTATCGGCATTCCGTTTCGCCAACAAGTCGATGGCACTCCAGCGAGTGCGCAGCCTCTATGCCCGCAAACGCAGACAAGGCGAGACGGCCGACGCAGCGCAACTCGACATCCCGACGAATCGGTCCTGGCGCCCGTTCCAGTTGGCGTTTCTTTTGCTGTCGGTTCCATCTCTCGCCGATCCAGCGCATCCAGATCGGACGAAGCCCACGGAAGCCTTCGCTGATCTCCTCTGGTTCCCGACGGGCGGTGGCAAGACCGAAGCCTATCTGGGTGTAGCGGCCTTCGCCATGGCGATGCGACGATTGAAGAGTAATCTCGGCGGCCTTGATGCATCACGTGGTCTGGCCGTTATCATGCGGTACACGCTGCGCCTTTTGACGCTGCAACAGTTCCAGCGTGCTGCGGCGCTTCTTTGTGCGATGGAAGTGATCCGCCGCGCCGATGAAAAACTCTGGGGCAATGAGCCATTTTCGCTGGGCTTGTGGGTCGGCAATCGGGTGACACCGGGCCGAACCGACGACGCCCATCAAGCAATCGAGGCATTGCGGAACGGCGACCGAAACAAATCTGGTGTTGCGTCGCCGGCACAGTTGACGAGTTGCCCTTGGTGCGGGTCCGAGATCTCCGCGGGGCGCGACATTGAGGTCGATCGTGTCGCAGGAAAAACGCTCATTCATTGCAGCGACAAACTCGGAACGTGTGAATTCTCTCGTGCCGGCTCAAGCGGCGGCCCACATCCCGGCTTGCCCGTGAAGGTGGTTGATGAGGAAATCTATCATCGTCCGCCGACCATGATGATCGCCACCGTCGACAAGTTCGCAATGATGGCCTGGCGGCCAGAAGTGCGAACCCTGTTCGGTCGCGTCGATGAAGAATGCGAACGTCACGGCCTGCTCTGGCCGGGGCACGATTGTGGCACAGGGCATCGCGCGCGCGGCGCTCACCGCGCTGCTAGGGTGAAGCCGGTTCGCGCCGCCGTTCGGCCTCCCGATCTCATCATCCAGGATGAGTTCCATCTCATCAGCGGGCCGCTCGGCACCATGGTTGGTCTCTACGAGAGCGCCGTCGACGAGTTGAGTTCGTGGCATCTGGACGACACGAAGGTCCGGCCCAAGGTCGTGGCATCGACCGCCACAGTTCGGCGTGCCGAAGATCAGGTCCGCAATGTATTCATGCGGCGCACCTCGATCTTTCCACCCACCGGCCTCGACGTCGAGGACAATTTCTTTTCGGTCCAGCGCCCCGTCGACGCGAAGCCCGGCCGCCGTTACATGGGTATCTGCGCGCCGGGTAGTTCCCGACCTGCGGTTTTAATCCGGACGTACACGGCCTTTCTCACCGCCGCCCAAGCTCTCTACGATCGCTTCGGCCCGGTCGCCGACCCCTACATGACGCTCGTCGGTTACTTCAATTCGTTGCGCGAGTTGGGCGGAATGAAGCGTCTCGCGGAGGATGACGTGCAGACGCGTTCCTTCCGCGTCAACATGAGCTTGGTGGATCGGCCGGGTTTGTCACAACGCCGCGTCGATGACGTTCGTGAACTCACCTCACGTGTCTCCAGTCATGACATCCCGCGCTATCTCGATCAGATGGAGATTCCATTCACGGGGACCCTTGACCCCGCAACGGGGAAATGGGCGGAGCATCGGACTCCGGGCTCCCCGCGCCCTATTGATGTCGTTCTCGCCACCAACATGCTTTCAGTCGGCGTCGACGTGAATCGTCTCGGCGTCATGGTCGTCAACGGTCAGCCAAAGGGAACCGCCGAATATATACAGGCGACCAGCCGTGTGGGTCGCTCGCCGCCGGGTCTGGTTGCTACCGTGCTCACTTGGGCCCGTCCTCGTGACCTCTCTCACTATGAGACGTTCGAGCACTACCACGCGACCTTCTATCAGCATGTAGAAGCCCAATCCGTGACGCCATTCTCTCCGCGGGCGTTGGATCGCGGTCTCACGGGGGCGATGCTGTCCATCATGCGAAACACTTATGATCCCTTCGCTCCAAATGTAGGCGCGGGCGCCATGAATAGCCCCAGCCGACCAGAAATGACGGCGACGATAGGCGTCGTTTCCGAACGAACCTGGGAGGTCACGGAAGACTCGGCAAAAAAATCGTTGGCCGAGCAGGAACTCAAGCATCGCGCCGACGACTGGGCCAAGGAGGCGAGCGTCGGAGGTCGCACCCTTGTCTATCAAAAATATGGCGCTGGCCCAACAGCCTATCCCCTGTTGGAAACACCGGGGGTGAAGCCTTGGACGGATTGGACCGTTCCGATGTCAATGCGCGAAGTCGAACCCGGCGTGAGACTAGTGATGGAAGATTCGCGATCGACCAGCGATCCGGTTTGGCGCGCCCGCGTTGTTCCAGCCGATAGGGGTGACGCATGAGCAAGACGCCCGTCGGTGAAATTCGGCCCAGCCAACTCCTTTGGACTTACGGCCCCGGCGCCCTGATCGATCTACCCAACCTCTCTGTCGTCACGATGGGCACCGACCGTTGGGAGAAAGACAGGTGCCAGCCCATTCAGGAGGCCCGCTTACTCGCAAACGTTCGAAGCGTTCTCGGCCCGCAAGTCGAATCGCTCCGAATGCCCCCGTTAGGCGATCGTGATGTAATCGACCCATTCTCCGCTGCGGCGCTTATAGGTGTCCCGGTCAAGCCGTTTCCCCGTTGGTTGCGATGCGTGAAATGCGGTCTGCTGTCGCCTTACGATGCTGGCCTCTTCAAATTGAAAGAGAACCGGTATCGTCCGGAACTGACACGCTTCGTCCATGAGGGATGTCGAGGTTCGAACAACGATCAGCGGGCCAAGGACGCCGATGCCGTGCCTGCTCGTTTTTTGATGGCCTGCCGTGCGGGGCATCTTGATGATTTCCCATGGCACTGGTTCGTTCATGGCGGCCCGTCGGAATGCCGTGGGACACTGAGGTTTTTCGAAAGCGGAGCATCACTGCAAACCGAGAATCTCTGGGTTAAGTGCGATGCCTGCGGCTCAGCGAAGAATATGGCCCAGGCCTTCGGTCAAGCCGGAAGAGACAACCTCCCTGCCTGCCGCGGACGGCATCCCCATATCGATCGGTTCGATGATGACTGCCCCGAAGATCCTCGTGCGATCCTTCTCGGCGCTACCAATGGGTGGTTTCCGGTAACCTTGTCCGTCCTCGCCATTCCTCAAACGGGGAGCCCTTTGGCGCAACTGATTGGAGATGGCTGGACCTTCTTCGAAGACGTCTCGTCGGCCGACGAGGTCGGATTCGTGGTCAAGACACTTAAGAAGACAGCTCAGCTTCCCGGTATCGAAAAGTTCTCCAGCCAGCAAATTTGGACTGCGATGGAGGCTCAGAGAAGCGGAGGCGTGGACATCGACCAAAGCGACCTCAAAGAACCCGAATGGCAGGTTCTCACGGCAGACGATCCACCGACCGACTACCCGCATTTCATGAGCCGGAAGGTTGGGATTCCAAAAGGCTTCGAAAAGGCAATCTCTCGCGTCTTGCTATTGGAACGCCTTCGCGAGGTGAATGCTTTGCTCGGTTTCACGCGCGTCGAATCACCTAACGAGGGATCCGGCGACGATGCTGCGCCACGGGCTCCGTTGGGGCGTTCGGCACCCAATTGGGTCCCGGCGACCCAGGTGCATGGTGAGGGAATCTTCATTCGCTTCAATACCGGTGCATTGGACGCTTGGGCGGACGAGAATCCGGTCAAGGAAATCGATGCCCGTCTGCGTACAGGACATCGAGGGTGGCGCCAAAAACGTAACCTTGATCCGAGAGAAGGTTATCCGGGCGTGCGGTATGTGTTTCTACACACCTTAGCCCACATTCTGATCAGAGAACTGGCACTCGAATGCGGATATAATTCCGCCAGCATCCGCGAACGAATATATGGAGAAGTCGACGGCGAAAAAGATCAAGCCGGAATCTTGATTTATACCGCCGCGGCAGATTCCGACGGAACGCTTGGTGGCTTGGTCGATCTGGGGAAACCTGAAAACCTAGGACGATTGCTCAGGCAGGCTCTGGAACGCGCCCACGTCTGTGCTTCCGACCCTCTATGCTCCGAGCACGATCCTAGCAAAGACCAGTCACTGCACGGCGCCGCCTGCCACGCCTGCTCCTTCGTCTCGGAAACGTCGTGCGAAAGGGGCAATGGGCATTTGGATCGTGCGCTGGTGGTCCCCACGCTTGAAAATCCGAACGCGGCGTTCTTCCGGAGTTCATGATGGGACCGCTCTTGGATGCGGTCGCGAAACTCGTGGCCTTGGTGTCGCCATCGAAGATCGAAGCAATAGCGTCACGACTGCGTGGCGCTTGCGCTTCCGACCGTGAGCAAAACCTCCGGGAGGTAATTGGCACACCAGCGGCTCGATCTGCCTTGGCCGCGCTTATGACTGCATGGCGGGACACCGATTTGCCCGGTGACGTCGTGGCGGGAATGCTGTTGGGGGCCGCTCATTCCAGGCAGCAGACGCAGCGAGACCATAGCGTCGAACTCGTGTGGACTGGACCGACGACGCCGTTCGTCGCGACCCGTCGTACCGAACAGGTGCTCCTGGATCTCATCCGACAGGCAAAGCGAGAGCTTTTTGTCGTGAGTTTCGTCGCCTACGATGTTCCTTCGGTGATTGCTGCAATAAACGACGCTATTGATCGAGGTGTCGACACCCGCATTCTCGTCGAGGCCTCTTTGACCCAAGGTGGTAGTTTGCTCGTCGATCCGGTGGCGACAATGAGAAAAGCCGTTCCCTCGGCCCGATTATATGTCTGGACTGATCGCCCGCACCCGTTCACCAACGGCCGGGTCCATGCGAAAGTCGCCGTCGCTGACGGCGCCATTGCATTCTTGACGAGTGCCAATTTGACGGGACACGCACTTGAAAAAAATATGGAGGCAGGGGTTCTGCTCACGGGCGGACCAACCCCTGCCAATTTGCGTGATCACTTGTGCGCACTAATCGAAACAAAGGTCATTAGAGTTACTGGTTAATTCAGCATCGGAAGTATTGCAGTGATTCAGCGTCTGGTCATCGACAGCAATATGCTGCAATCGGAAAACCTCAGGCATTTTCTCAAGACGTCATCTACCAATTTTGCGGTTCTGCCCGATTTCGCTTGGTTTGAAATTTACAAGCAGAGATCAATCGAAGCGGTTGTTTCCGCCCTGGCTGTGATCGGTGATTTTCCTGAACAGGTTATTGTTCTGAAGTCGGGACGAGAGATTGCGGAAATCGATCCCCGCACGGCAAAGATGCTGTTCATGATGCAGTATGAGGATGCGGCAGGGAGCATTCGAGAAATGGTCGATATCCTGAATGGACCTGCCCGAAGCGACCCAGAGATTCTAGATCAATTGGATCGCCTGTGGGATGGCGCCGTGAATTTTCTTCCTGGCATGCTCGAAGGCGCTCAAGATATAATCACATCTCTGCCAGAGATGTCTGAGCAAATGTTCAAGCCACAGCACCTTCGTATTATCAGGCAGAACTCGCAATATACTACGGAAATGTTCTCTTCGATTTTCGGAGCTGCCGACCAGATATGTGAGACCTTGTCGGATAAAGGAAAGCAACGTTCCACTCCGACAGGACCCGACGAGCATAGAACTCACACCTATCTATACCGCTACGCTCTCGCGCTCGTCATCTACCTTCTGTGGTGGATCAAGAATGGAAATCAGGCCCAAAGGCGAATCGATCGAGCAAGAAACGATCTCATCGACCTAAGCTTTGCTGTGTACGCCACCTATTACGAGGGGCTGATGACTTCCGACAAGAAGGCGGGATGGATGTATGAAAACCTTCGCCTCGCACTCAATGCCATTGAGATGCAAACGACGACAAGCCGGTAATTCCGTTTGCGCTTTTGCGGCGTCCACCGCATGCGTCTGCCCTCCGCACGTCATGCGTCTCCACGGTAGGCGTGGATGTACGTGAAAAATGCCTGACAGTTGGCTCTCGTACCTTTAGCATTTGCGGAATGTCGACCGGACCTTGGACAGACGAAGAGAATGATCTGATCGTCGTGGATTATTTCACGATGCTCGCGGATGACGTTGCGGGCCGTCCTTACAGCAAATCCGATCACAACCGGGAACTGTTGGAGAAGATCGACCGTTCTCGAAAGTCCATCGAGTTCAAGCACCAAAACATCAGCGCGGTACTGAAGGGCCTCGGCGAGGATTGGATTCCGGGCTACAAGCCCGCGTTCCATTTCCAGGCATCTTTGGTCGACGCGATAGTGCGCTGGCTTGTCCGCAACCCACATTGGATAGCTCGGAAGCCGGACAGGTCGTCCCGGCTATCACTGAGTGAGCCTTCGTCTATTTGGATAGGACCTCCGCCCACACATTCCAATCAGCCACCCCCGCAAGAATTGGAGCAGACGCTTAATATCGCCCGGAAATTCGACGTTGCGGGAAGAGACCAACGCAATCGTGCGCTGGGGCGAGCTGGAGAAGAACGCGTATTGGAGCACGAACGCGCAGCTTTGCTCGGCGCAGGTCGCAATGACCTCGCCCGGAAGATACGCTGGGTAGCGAACGAAGATGGGGATGGCCTCGGATACGATATCGAGAGTTTCACTCCCGATGGCCGATCACGCCTCATTGAGGTCAAAACCACCAATGGCTGGGAACGTACTCCCTTTGAAATCACGCGGAACGAACTCTCGGTTGCCGACCATAGGCGCTCGGAGTGGTGCCTTTTCCGCCTGTGGAACTTCTCTCGCGAGCCAAGAGCGTTCGAATTATACCCGCCACTGGATGCCCACGTCTCGCTGACTGCGACGGCATTTCAAGCGAGTTTTCGTTGATAGCCGAATAAAACGAGCCATGAAGATCTAATAAATCCGATATCGGAGCCACTTTCATCAGCGCACCCCAATCAATTGATTTAATCTCAATACGCGAAAAACGGATCGTTCTTCTGATGGGCGCGGCACGTCTCGAACGGTGTTGACTTCGTCCAACGAGAGTCTGGCTTCTTTTTCTTGTCTGACCTGACGAAAACGTCCGCCATTTTCGTGATGACCCGCTTTTCGAGTGTAATGGTCCGCCCAATTTTCTTTCCTGCGGCAGCTTGCGCTCTCTCGAAGGCGGCCTTTGCAGCCGTTTTGTTTTCAAACTCGCCCCACAGCGTCGTGTTGGTCAGCCGCGCGAGTTCTTCGCCAACGTTATATACATAGATAAAACCTTCCAGCTCGGCGCATTTGACGAACTCTTCCCATTGCTTCGACGCGCCGTCCTTGAAATCATAAGTGACGAGATAGTCTGCCAAAATATAGTCCTCCCAAGAGATTCTTCTGCAGTATCTGGGGTGTCGATTCGCTCAATCCAAGAGCATGGCAATCGCTCGCAACGCATATGCCCGCAGAAAGGGCAGGACAGGAGACAGGGCATGCTCACGCTTGAAATCTTCGATGACGGCGGTGTTTTCCGTCATGGCGATGACTATGATCGGACCGTCGAGGAACTGGATGACGCGCTCGAGCAGCGCGATGGCGGGTCGCTCCCGCCTGCAAAGTACCTCAAGACGCTGAAGGTGCTGGTCGATCGTCATCCCCACTTCATCGATGGCCATGCCCATCTGGGCAATGCGCTCATGGAGGAAGGCAAGCCCAAGCTCGCACTACAAGCCTGCCTTCAGGGTCTGGAAGTGGGTGAGCGCGCGATCCCCGCCAGCTACGCCGGTTCGATCGAATGGGGCTTCCTCGAAAATCGCCCCTTTCTGCGCGCGGCGCATGGCGTTGTCCTTTCGCAGCTCCGGCTTGGCCAGCGCAAGGATGCTCTACGGCTGATGGAGAGGATGCTTGCCTGGAATCCGAACGACAATCAGGGCATCCGCTACCTGATCGGTCCGGAATATCTGCGTGCTGGCGAAACGGCAAAGGCCGAGCGCGTTTTCACCGACGAAGCCCTGCACTACCCGCCCTATCACTATGAGCATGCCCTGCTGTACCTGAAAGCCGGTGATCCCATCGCTGCCGCGACGAGGCTGCGCCATGGTTTTGTCGCGAACGGCTATATCGCCGAGATGTTGTCAGGGAACCCCGAGCCGGCGGCGCTTGCGATCTGGCACGGCTCGAACCTTGCCGAACCGGAGACGGCTCGCAGCTATCTGGATCAGTGCGGGGACCTTTGGCAGCGAACCCCAGGTGCGGTCGCCTTTGTCCGCTGGCTGCACACCCATCCGAAGGTACTTGCCGAAAGGGTCGCAGTCCTCGAATGCCAGGAGGCGCTGTTGTGGGAGCACGACTTTGAAAAACGGCAAGCGTTGGGCTTGAAAGAGGAGGCAGCACGCGCGCGGATCGACGACGTGCTTTCGGCGGAGATCGTTCGGAAGAAGGCCGACCGTCATGGGCGGCCGATGGATCCATGGCGATATCAACGCACGCGTTTTTGAGGCCTTGAGCACGGTACCCGGCTTCATGGTTCTCTGGATCGTCCCCGCAACCATCTAGGCGGCGCAAGATGGTTCATGAGGCGGATCGGTGATCTTAAAAATCATATTTGACCAACAATCGTCAATAATTCGCCAAATATGACTTAAAAACTTCGCGCCGTTACCATCTCATCGCTGACGAAAGCAGCCTCATAGTCGCGCGCCAGCGCGCCAGAGACGCCCACCTGTCTGAAGGCTTCACGCCAGCCGTCCGATATGCACTGCGCCGTTGTTCGGATGATCTCCCGTGCCTCGGCCTCGGGGATCTCGAAAAACGCGCAGGCTTCCAGCGCGACGGCGACCGACCGATCATGGGCACCGCCCTCAAGGATCGCGGTCTCGAGATGCGGATCGCGGTCCGGCGCCGGGTTCACGTCGAATACCGGCGACAAGCGCCACTGACCCGCCCCCACATAGAGGAAGCCGTGGTTCTTCAGGTGATCGTCCTTGTTGGACACGAGGATGGTGAAGATCAGACGCCGATAAAGTTCGCGAAAGTCGGACATGGGGTCGGATGAATGAGACCGCATGAAATCGACGATCTCTGTATAGGAACCCAGTTCTGCGCCCGTCTTGCCGAGCGCGGTACGCGCGGAGATGTAGGGAATCCGTGCGGACCCGCGCCGGTCGAACCGTTTGATCAGCGCCACCGGAAACGGCGTGTCGGCCAACTCCAACCGTGTCTCGGGCGTGCGGATACCGCAGGCGGCCGCCAAGCGCAGCGTCGCGACCTCGACGCGCTCGATCGGCTGCTGATCGTGGACCGAGGTGAACTTCGCCAGCCAAAGCGCATCGCTGTCCCTGACATTGGCTTTGGGGCGAGCGCCGCCGGATCCGCCGGCGCCGGCCAGCGCCTGCATCTCCTCGGGCGAGATTTCCTTGCCTTGCTCATAGGCGCGCGCGATCGCCGTGATGGTTTCGAGATCGACCAGACGCGGAACGGCGTCCGCGGCCTTGCCGCGAATGACCTCGCCCTTTTCATCCAGAAAGCGCAGCGCGCCTTGCCGGCAGGCATCGTCGGAAAGCGTCAGATACTCGAATTCGTTGAGACCATTGCCATAGGCGCGTTCGAGCAGCCTGCGTCCCCAACTGTCTGGAGCCGCATCCGCGAAAACGCCCGCCAAGGCGTCGCGCATGTTGCCGGGCTGACCCGAGGTGTGAAATGGGCCGGCCTCGAGAGGGAAATCGGGCTGTATGGCGAAGGCGCGCGGATTCTCGATCCATTCGGCGCCATAGGCGAAGGTCGAGAATTGACGCGGCCCGGCATGGGTGAAACGCAACTGGCCCACCGATGTCCGGCCTTCGCCAAGCGCGACATGGGCGACGAAATCGGCCATCAGAAGGAAGCCCCGTCAGGGTCCACAACGTCCTGCCGATCCTGCGTCTCCTCCGTCTGAGCCTTCTGCTTTTTCAGCCTTGCCGCGAAGGAGCGGCCCCGGCGCGGTCCGTGCTCCGCTGCCAGCGCCAGCCCCAGATCGTCCTTGCGGATATCGACCAGGTCAGCGAGCCGCTCCAGAAGGCCCAGCACAACGAGAACGTCGGCAAGCGTTCCGATGGCAACGCCCGGATCACCCCGTTCAAGGCGGGCGACGGAACTTGGCGAGGTTCCCGCACGCACAGCGAGATCCGCCACGGCGATGCCACGCCGCAGACGCGCGTTGCGGATATCCTGTCCCAGCCGTTCC
This sequence comes from Agrobacterium sp. S7/73, assembly GCF_019355535.1. Lineage (NCBI taxonomy): Bacteria > Pseudomonadati > Pseudomonadota > Alphaproteobacteria > Hyphomicrobiales > Rhizobiaceae > Agrobacterium > Agrobacterium sp. S7/73. The sequence continues at coordinate 2,748,549 of NZ_CP072136.1, read as the reverse complement.
AGTGCTGGCTTCGCCTTGGGGGAACCCATGTTAATCATCCATATTTGACGTAATGCATCCCATTAACTGTCATATATGAGGAATTACATCTAGGTCAAGAATTCTCGTCCATGCCCGTCCGGACCACATCGCTCGTTTTGGCAATCTGCGAGGCGGGGCGCGAGCTAAGGAGCCGATAGTCTCGACCTCGCTAGCCATTGGCGGTCAGTGCCTCGAGATAGGGCCGAATGACCGTGGCGACCGCTCCTCGCTCAGCCCGGCTGGCAATCTCGCTTGGCGTCGTCTTGCGCTGACGCAGCGCTTCCTGCAGGCCTTCGATCGCCACCGACAGGCCAATCTTATTCCGATATCGGAAGCAATCGGCGATGGTCTTGGCAACGCCGAAGACCTTTACGTCCACCCCCTCGACAGCGTGGGTTTCAACACCCTCCGTCAGGAGACGATCTGTGAAACGTACCAGCCGAATGGGCGTACCATCGGGTTTGGGGGACCAATCCTTCTGCCCCACGGCGAGCCAAACCTGCCTCGGCAGTTGATCGGTCAGCCCGTGGAACGCCAGGGCCGAAACGAGGCAGACTACGCCCTTGGGGGCCCGCTTGGCGACCTCTGCAAGACTGTGGTGGACGTCGAGGGGCGCGTCAGAAAGCTGATAAAGTCCGCGCGCGAGCCGAAGCACCTCGCCGTCACGTTCCATGCGGCTCATGGTGGCGGCTGTTACGCCCGCCTCGCGCAGTTCTGCCAGGCGCGCAATTCCGCGTGCGGTCAGCACGGTATGGGCGATCTGGCGTTGGGACATGGATGTTGGCACGTTACAGAAACTCGGAGCGTAGAACCTATCATCCGAGGATTTGTATCATTCTCTGTCGATGAAGAAAGGTGCCAGATCGAAGAGGCAGCAGTTCCACGAAACCCGTTCGCCTCAAACAGATCTCACCAACAGCGACGACCGCTCTTCGGATCACCTTTTAAATCCGCATCGGAAGGGGAAGGCCTTCCCCTGCGTTCCGAGCCCTGCGGTCTCGGCCGACCCCTTCTGCGGGACTGCTGCCCCGCAACGCCCCGCTGAGAGTGAGAGAGGGGATCGGTTTTCCGTGACGGGTTGAGGGTTGGAGAAGAGGTCTCCGACGCCCGTCATGGAGTTTGGTCCCATGAATATGCAGGTCCTCGATGCGCGCCGTGACACCGGCGGCGGTTACAAGGTCGATGTCAGCCGGGGGGAGCGGGTCGGCCGCGTCTCATCTGAGTGGTTCTCTCGCCCGGCCGACGAGCGCTACCTGTCGCTGTCCGAGTTGGCGCGATCGGTGCGCGACCGCGCCGATCGCAGCCGGACGCGGGTGGTGGAAAGCGCGCTCATCCATGTCGAGGCAAACCGCAATTATTCAGAACGGCTGGCGCTGATCCTGCCCGGCACAGATATGGCAGTCGCGCCGACCCATTGGAGCTTCGGACAACTCGCCAGCCTGGTTGGCGCCCCCGCCGCCTATTTGCGGCAGCTCCCCGCAGCGCTCGCCGCGATCAACCTGCAATATGGCCTGACCTCCAATCGGGCGGAGCAGATCAAGACGCTCGAAACCGACAACGGCCGCGTCGAGCTTCGCGCCGTCACTGGCCCCGATTATGGCCGCATCTTCGACCATGAACTGGTCGAAGCGGTGCAGCGCATCGCCGGCAATGGCACGGGCGACACCCGCTGGAAGGTTCCGGGTGTGCTCGATTGGTCGACCGGGATCTACAATCCCCGCGTCGACATCACCAAGGACACGACCACGCTCTACGCCTCCGACCGCGACGTCTTCCTGTTCCTGGTCGACGACCTGAATCCGATCGAGGCTGGTCGCCTTCCAGATGGTTCGCCCGACCTCTATTTCCGGGGATTCTACTGCTGGAATTCCGAGGTCGGCGCCAAGACGCTCGGCATGGCGAGCTTCTACCTCCGCGCTGTCTGCCAGAACCGCAATTTGTGGGGCGTGGAGGATTTCGAGGAAATCACCATCCGCCACTCCAAATATGCGGCCAATCGCTTCGCGCACGAGGCAGCCCCGGCGCTGGCGAACTTCGCCAATTCCTCGCCGATGCCATTCGTCAACGGCATCAAGATGGCCCGCGAGCGGATCGTGGCGCGCACCGACGAGGATCGTACCGACTTCCTGCGTCGCCGCGGCTTCTCGAAGGCCGAGACCGGCAAGATCATCGACACGGTGCTGGCCGAGGAAGGTCGGCCGCCGGAGAGCATCTTCGATTTCGTGCAGGGCATCACTGCAGTCGCGCGCGACAAGCCGCATCAGGACGCCCGCCTCGACATGGAGGGCAAGGCCAAGAAGCTGCTCGATCGAGCCGCCTGATTTCCGCGAAGCCGGGGATGCGGTTTTCCGTGTCTCCGGCTTTGCGCTTCCGTGCCTTTCAGGTTTGCCGGTTCGTGGCGCTGCCCCCTTTAGAGGAAGAGGGCGGCGCTTCGCTTCGTGACGGGTTGGAGGTTGAGAGAGAGTCTCTCGGCCGCCCGTCGCGGAGTAAATCCCGATGGCTACTGCCGTTCAGAAGATCATCCTGTCGTCCTCGCGCGACATCCCCTTCAACAAGCTGGTGCTCAGCCAGTCCAACGTCCGGCGCGTGAAGGCCGGCGTCTCGATCGAGGACCTGGCGGCTTCGATCGCTCGTCGCGGCCTGATCCAGAGCCTCAGCGTCTTCCCCGTCGTTGACGCCGAAGGCAACGAGACCGGCATGTTCGAGGTGCCCGCCGGCGGCCGCCGCTTCCGCGCACTCGAACTGCTGGTGAAGCAGAAGCGTCTCGCCAAGGTCGCGCCCGTGCCCTGCGTGGTGCGCGATCGCGACGGCGCCATCCTCCCCGAGGAGGTGTCGCTGGCCGAGAATATCGAGCGCGCCCCGCTCCATCCGCTCGATCAGTTCCGCGCCTTCCACGACATGCTGACCAAGGGCATGACCGAGGAGGAGATCGCCGCGGCGTTCTTCGTGCCCGTCAACGTGGTCAAGCAGCGGCTGCGCCTCGCAACCGTCTCGCCCGCTCTGCACGACGTCTATGCCGACGACGGCATGACGCTGGAGCAGCTCATGGCCTTCACGGTCTCCGTAGACCACGAGCGTCAGACCCTGGTCTGGGACGCGATCAAGGACGCCTGGTCGAAGGAGCCCTACCAGATCCGGCGCATGCTGACCGAGACCACCGTGCGCGCCTCCGACAAGCGTGCCGTCTTCCTGGGCATCGAAGCCTATGAGGCGGCCGGCGGCATCGTCATGCGCGACCTGTTCCAGGCCGACGACGGAGGATGGCTGCAGGACGTCGGGCTTCTCGATCGCCTCGTCGCCGAGAAGCTGAAGGCCGAGGCCGAGGCGATCGCCGCCGAGGGCTGGAAGTGGATCGAGGTCGCGGTCAGCTTCCCCTACGACGTGGTGCGCGGCCTGCACGAGGTCTCCGGCACGCCGATCGATCTATCGGCCGAGGAGCAGGCGACGATCGAGGCGCTCACCGCAGAGCAGGCCAGGCTCGAAGCGGAATATCAGGACGCCGACGAACTGCCTGACGAGATCGACGAGCGTATGGGCGAGATCGAGACGGCTCTGGCCGCGTTCGACGATCGCCCCGAGCATTTCGACCCGGCCGACATCGCCATCGCCGGCGTGTTCGTCAGCATCAACGCCGACGGATCACTTTCGGTCGATCGCGGCTTCGTCCGGCCCGAGGATGTGCCTCAGGTCCGGACCGATGGTGAGGAAGGATCGGAGAAGGAGATCGAATCCGATTGCACCGCGAGCCCGTCGGTGCAACGCGCCGTCATCACGATCGGCGGCCGGCCTGCCGAGCCCGATGACGACGAAGAGGACGACGGGATCAAGCCGTTGCCCGAGCGCCTCGTCATCGAGCTGACCGCCTACCGCACCCTCGCGTTGCGCAACGCGGTGGCGGAAAACCCGCACATCGCCATGACGGCGCTTCTCCACAAGCTGGTCTCGGACAGCTTCATGACCCGCATGTACACGGGCGCCATGGAAGCGGGGGTGAAACACATCTTCTTCCCCGTTCAGGACGAGACGCTGAAGGACAGCCCCTCCGCGCGGGCTGTGCAGGAGCGTCACGACGCCTGGGCCGCCGACATCCCGAAGGACGACGACGCCCTGTGGGATTGGCTCGCTGGTCTCGACGATGCCAGCCGCATGGCGCTGCTGGCGCATTGCGTCAGCTATGGGGTCAACGCGCTCTATGAGCGGCCGAACCCGCACAGCGCGGACGGCGTGTCGCAGCATACGCTCGATATGAGGCTCGCGCAGGCCGACCGGCTGACGCGGGCGACCGGGCTGGACTTGGTCGAAGCCGGCTGGCGTCCGACCTTCGGCAACTACCTCAACCGTGTCACCAAGCCGCGCATCCTCGAAGCCGTCCGCGAAGGCACCGGCGAACGGGCGGCCGAGCTTATCGGTCATCTGAAAAAGGGCGACATGGCCAAGGAGGCCGAGCGTCTCCTGGCCGACAGCGGCTGGCTGCCCGAGCCGCTTCGACTTGCCGGTGTCGACGGCGATCCGGCACCGGACGCGGACGACGATGGCAAAACCGAGGACGCCGCGCTGCCCGACTTCCTCAGCGCCGACGACGAGTCGGAACCGCCGGCCGATGGCGAGGACGACGAACGTCACCTCATCGCCGCCGAATGATCGGCTCGCGGGGCAGCTTCGGTCGCTCCGCACCTTCCAATCCCATCCACTCAGAGCCCGGCCCAGCGCCGGGCTCTTTTCGTTTCAGGAGCCTGATATGGCCGAATATCTCACCCGCTTCTCCTGCCTGCTCGACGTCGGCTCGGTTGCCAATGTTGCGCGGGCCTTCGACATCTACACCGCGCTGATGGCCGAAAACGGTCGCGAGGGCCCGCCCGCCGAGCCGTTCCTGCTCTCCCTGACACCCGAGCACGGCGCGACGCGCCTCTGGCTTCGCGACCCCGGAACCGCCGATCCGCAATTGCTGGTCACCTTCGTCACCCGCTGCGCGGAGACATTCGCACTCACCGGCACCTGGGGATTTCAGTGGGCCGGTATTGCTTCTGACCCTGTCGTGGAGGGCTTCTCCGGCGGCGCCCATCTGCTCGACCTCGGCACAGGCCGCACGATTGAATGGATCAGTACCGGCCGCTGGCTGGCCGAAAGCCGAATGCGATGATCCCCGACCATGCGCGCGCCCGGCCTCACGGTCGGGCGCTTTTTTATATCAGCGGACAAGAGGAAGAGGACGGCCGGGATGGGTCGAGTTCGGGCGGTCGAGAGAGAGCGCCGACCGGGCTTGTCCCTTCCGCTCTCCCGAGATTCCTCCCATGAACATTCTGTCTCCCGCGGCCCTTCCGGCCGCGCCCGTCACCCGTGCGTCCCCGATCCTCGCCGTGGCGCAGCAGCTTCTCGAACATCTCGAACGCGGCCAGCGCATCGATGCCGCGATCCTCCGTGCAGCGATGGAAACAGCCTTCGGCGCATCCGACACCAGCGGCGTCTGGGACTGGAAGGTGGCCTATGAGGCATGCGAGGTCGCGACAGTCCTCTTCCTGCGCAAATACGGAAAGGCGCTTTTCCGTAAGGCCGCATCTCCGGCTGCACGTCTTTCCGCTCTTGCGAAGATCGCCGGGCTCCTGCCAACGCATACGCGGCGCTCGGAAGAATCGCAGGCGCTCCAGCAGTTCTCGACGCCGGTGCCACTCGGCCTTGCCGCCGTGGCGGCCGCCTCCATAACTGCTGGCGACATCGTGCTGGAGCCGTCGGCTGGCACCGGCCTGCTCGCCATACTGGCGGAGATATCAGGCGGAACGCTCCTCCTCAACGAGTTGGCCGATACCCGCGCCGATCTGCTCGCTGCGCTGTTTCCGGCTGTCGCCGTCATGCGCTTCGACGCGGCCCAGATCGACGATCACCTCGCGCCGGACGCCACCCCCACAGTCGTGCTGATGAACCCGCCATTCTCCGTCATGGCGCACGTCTCCGGCCGCGTGGTCGACGCCGCCTATCGCCATGTCGCTTCAGCACTGGCCCGGCTTGCCGATGGCGGGCGGCTGGTGGCGATCACCGGCGCCAACTTCAGCCCCGACCACCCGGCTTGGGCAGCGGCCTTCGTCCGGCTTCAGGAGCGTGGCCGCGTCGTCTTCACCGCAGCCGTGGACGGCTCGGTCTATGCCAAGCACGGCACGACCATCGGTACGCGGCTGACGGTCATCGACAAGCTGCCGGCCGACGATCATTCGGCATTTCCCCTCTCGCCAGGCATCGCACCCGACGTCTCCACGCTGCTCGGCTGGATCGCGACACAGGTTCCGCCGCGTCCGACTGCAACCCTGCCGCCAGTGAAAACCTCGGCGTCCGCCGCGTCGCCCCGCACCATTCGTGGATACCGCGCCGGTACCACTGCCGCGCCCGCCACGCCCGCGTCCATCGAGCCGGAAGGCGTCGACCTCGCCTATGAAACCATGGAATGGACACCCGCCGAAGACGGCCGGATCACCGACGCGATCTATGAAGAATATGGATTGCAGGCGATCCGTATTCCCGGGGCGCAGGCCCATCCGACCAAGCTTGTGCAATCCGTCGCGATGGCCTCGGTCGCGCCGCCCAGGCCGAGCTACCGGCCCCGGCTGCCTGCAAACATCGTCCCGGATGGCCTGCTCTCTGACGCCCAGCTCGAAACCGTTATCTACGCCGGCGAGGCGCATGCCGACTTCCTCGCGGGATCATGGACGCTTGACGACACATTCGACGTCATCTCGGCCGCGCCAGACGACGCGCCGAACGCTGCGCGCTTCCGCCGGGGCTTCATGCTCGGCGACGGCACCGGCGCCGGAAAGGGTCGCCAGTCGGCCGGCATCATCCTCGACAACTGGATGCAGGGCCGCCGCAAGGCGGTGTGGATCTCCAAATCCGACAAACTGCTGGAGGATGCACAACGCGACTGGTCGGCGCTCGGCATGGAGCGCCTGCTGGTCACGCCGCTGTCGCGTTTCCCGCAGGGCAAGAACATCACGCTCTCGGAAGCCGTCCTATTCACCACCTATGCCACGCTACGGTCCGACGACCGGGGCGAGAAGCTTTCCCGCGTCAAGCAGATCGTCGAATGGTTAGGCTCCGATTTCGATGGAGTGATCATTTTCGACGAGAGCCACGCCATGCAGAACGCCGCTGGTGGAAAGGGCGAACGCGGCGATGTCGCCGCTTCGCAGCAGGGTCGTGCGGGCCTTCGGCTCCAGCACGCCCTGCCGAATGCGCGCGTCGTCTATGTCTCGGCAACCGGCGCGACCACCGTCCACAACCTCGCCTACGCCCAGCGCCTCGGTCTGTGGGGCGGCGAGGACTTCCCGTTCTCGACCCGCGCCGAATTCGTCGAAGCGATCGAGGACGGCGGCGTCGCGGCGATGGAAGTGCTGGCCCGCGACCTGCGCTCACTCGGCCTCTACACCGCGCGGTCGCTCTCCTATGACGGCGTCGAATACGAACTGCTCGAACACCAGCTAACCCCCGAGCAGATCGGCATTTACGATGTCTACGCCGGGGCCTTCGCCGTCATCCATAACAATCTCGACGCCGCAATGCAGGCCGCCAACATCACCGGCGGCCCTGATGGCAGCGGGGGCACGCTGAACCGGCAGGCCAAGTCCGCCGCCCGCTCGGCCTTCGAATCCGCCAAACAGCGCTTCTTTGGTCATCTCCTCACCAGCATGAAAACGCCGACCCTGATCCGGTCAATCGAGCAGGACCTGGCGGACGGCCATGCCGCCGTGATCCAGATCGTCTCGACCGGCGAGGCATTGATGGAACGCCGGCTCGCGGAGATCCCGACGGAAGAATGGAACGACATCCGGGTGGACATCACCCCGCGCGAATACGTTCTGGATTATCTCGCCCATTCCTTCCCGGTGCAGCTTTACGAGCCCTTCACCGACAGCGAGGGCAACCTGTCGTCGCGACCGGTGTTTCGCGACGGCCAGCCGGTCGAGAGCCGCGATGCCGTTGCCCGTCGTGACCGCCTGATCGAGAGGCTCGCTTCGCTGCCCCCGGTTCCCGGCGCGCTCGATCAGATCGTCCAGCGCTTCGGAACCGATGTCGTGGCGGAGGTGACGGGACGTTCGCGCCGCATCGTCCGCAAGTCCAGCCCCGGCGGCATCGCCCGCCTTGCCGTGGAGAACCGCGCCGGATCGGCCAATCTCGCCGAGACTCAAGCGTTCATGGATGATCAGAAGCGTATCCTGATCTTCTCCGACGCCGGCGGCACCGGGCGCAGCTACCACGCCGATCTGTCGGCGCGGAACCAGCGGCTGCGCGTCCACTATCTGTTGGAGCCGGGGTGGAAAGCCGACGCCGCCATTCAGGGCCTGGGCCGCACCAACCGGACCAACCAGGCGCAGCCACCGCTGTTCCGGCCGATCTCGACGGACGTGAAGGCCGAGAAGCGGTTCCTGTCGACCATCGCCCGCCGCCTCGACACGCTGGGCGCGATCACGCGCGGCCAGCGCCAGACGGGCGGCCAAGGCCTGTTCCGGCCGGAGGATAATCTCGAAAGCCATTACGCCCGCGACGCGCTGCGGCAGCTCTACCTGCTGTTGGTGCGCGGCAAGGTCGACGGCTGCTCGCTCCAGATGTTCGAGGACGCCACCGGCCTCTCGCTGATGGATTCCACCGGCATCAAGGACGAACTGCCGCCGATCACCACCTTCCTGAACAGGCTGTTGGCACTGACCATCGACCTTCAGGGTGTCCTGTTCACCGCGTTCGAGCGGCTGTTGAACGCCAAGATCGAAGGCGCCATCGCCTCGGGCAGCTATGACGTCGGGCTAGAGACACTGCAGGCCGAGAGCTTCATCGTCACCGACCGCCGAACCATCCACGTCCATCCTGGCACCGGGGCCGAGGCTCGGCTGCTGACCATCACCCAGCGCCAGCGAAACCGTCCGGTGACGCTGGCCGAGGCGCTCGACCATCTCGATGATCCGGGCGCGAAGCTGCTGGTCAACGAGCGTTCGGGCCGCGGCGCCGTGCAGATCCCGACCACCAGCATCATGCTGGACGATGGCGAGATCGAACGGCGCGTGCGGTTGATCCGACCGATGGAGGCGCACAACATCCCCATCAAGATGATGGATGACACCCATTGGGTCGGCGCGGACCGGGCGGGCTTCACCGCGGCATGGAACGCCGAGGTAGGCGAGGTGCCGGAGTTTGCCGAAAGCACCATCCATGTCGTCAGCGGCCTGTTGCTGCCGATCTGGAAACGCCTCCCGAGCGAGTCGACGCGGGTGTATCGACTCCAGACCGACGACGGCGAGCGCATCGTTGGCCGCCGTGTCTCCGCCGCCTGGGTAGCCGGCGCGCTCGCCACCGGCACATCGACCCTGACACCGGACGACGCCTTCATGGCGCTGATGGATGGCAAGACCATCCTCGACCTGGCCGAGGGGCTTCAACTCCGTCGCGTCCGGGTCATGGGCGCCAACCGCATCGAGCTGTCGGGCTTCACCGACGCCATGCGCGATCGCCTGCGGGCCTATGGCCTGTTCCACGAGATCATCTCGTGGAAGCTGCGGATGTTCGTGCCGACCGATGGGACCGGCGCTGCCATTCTGGCCAAGGTGCTGGAGCGCTATCCCGTCGAGCGCGTCAGTGAGCGGGAGGCGGCGTGATGGCGCGGCAGGACGCTTCCGAACTGGCGATCCGTCTCGGCCGACAAGCCGAGGCGGTGTGCCGTCATTATCTCAAGGCCGGTCATCGCGAGGGCCGCTACTGGCTGGTCGGCGATGTTCGCAACACCCCCGGCCGCTCGATGTTCGTGCGGCTGAAGGGTGGCGAGACCGGCAAGGGCGCCGCCGGCAAATGGACCGACGCCGCCACAGGCGAGCATGGCGATCTCCTAGACGTCATCCGCGAGAGCTGCGGCCTGGTCGACTTCAAGGACGTCGCCGACGAGGCGCGCACCTTCCTGTCGATGCCGCATCCCGAACCGGACCGTTCGCATGGCGGCGAGCGCCACTCACCGGCGCCGACCGGATCACCGGAAGCGGCACAGCGGCTCTTCGCCATGGCGCAGCCGATCTCGGGCACGCTCGTAAAGACGTATCTCCGCACACGCGGCATTACGGATTTGCACGGAATCGGAAGCCTCCGCTTCCACCCCCGCTGCTATTACCGGCCCGACGAACACTCCCCGACCGAGACCTGGCCAGCAATGATCGCATCGGTCACAGATCTCGCCGGACATCAGACCGGCGCGCACCGCACCTGGCTCGCTCCCGACGGCTCGGGCAAGGCTCCGATCGACACGCCGAGACGGGCGATGGGCGATCTGCTGGGGCATGCCGTTCGCTTCGCTGTGGCGGGCGAAGTGATGGCGGCGGGCGAAGGCATCGAAACGATGCTGTCGCTCAGGATGGCGCTGCCCACCATGCCGATGGCGGCGGCGCTTTCGGCGGCGCATCTCTCGGCCATCCTGTTCCCCGACACGCTGCGCCGACTCTACATCGCCCGCGACAATGATCCGGCCGGCGACGGCGCGATGGCGACCTTGATCGAACGGGCGAACTCGGCCGGGATCGAGGCGGTCGTGGTGTCTCCAACATTGGGCGACTTCAACGAGGATCTCCGCCTGACGGGGCTGGATAGCCTCCGGGCAGCGGTCCGCGTGCAGATCGCGCCCCAAGACGTCGCACGCTTCATGGCGCTGGCGGCATAGACCGCGAGGAGAATGCAGGCGGCGGGAGCGCCGTCGTCGACATCGCTCGAATGATCCCAGGTCGGAGAGAACCGCGTCCCCGGCCTTCGAGAGGGCGATCGGCCAGCAAACGGCCCGGACCCGCAACGTCTGCGGCGGACTATTTTCCGGCGGCCCTGCGGGCCTTTCCATCGCGAGGCAAAATAGCCCGCCTTCGCCATCCTCCGCTGCGCTCCGGCCCTCCGCTTCGCTGCGGATGCAGGTCCGGCCCGCCCGCCGGCTTTCGTCGCCATGAAGGCCGCGAGGGTCGCGGTCGAACCGACGGAGCATCCCGATGAGCGAGCACAACGACTACGACGCTACCCAAGCCTCTTCACCCACCGCCCATATCCTCAGCGAACTCCAGCTCTACGGCTACCGTCCCTTCACGGATGAACCCGACCCCCGGCCGCTTCCGGAGGGCGACCAGGTCGCCGGCGCCATCGCCGACATCTTCGACGCCCTGATAGCCCCGCTGGAAGACACCCGCCTCGAGCCCGACCTCCACGATCTCCTCTGGTCGACGGTCAACGTCTTCCATCGGGCCACCGAACGGATCGAGCGCGAGTTGGACGACAATGAACAGGCGCAGCGCCGCGGCCAGCGCGAACAAGACGGCAGCGAAGTGAAGGCCGTCGAGCTGGAGCGCCTTACGGCCGAGGGCCAGACCATGATCGAACGGCGCAACGCCTTCGAGCTAATGCGCGACCAGGCCGCCGAGCACTACGAGCACCACACCGGATCGAACTGGCGACCGCGCAGCGGATCGATGGTCAACCATCGCAACCTGACCTCGGCGATGATCGACAGCCGCGATTTCCTCGCCGCCAAGAAGCGGGCTGACAATCAAGTGCTCCTGCCCGCCGGTCCTAAAATTGCCCTCACCGGCGGGCTCGACTTCAATGATCACCGCCTGATCTGGGCCAAACTCGATCAAGTCCACGCCAAGCACCCGGACATGGTGCTGTTGCACGGCAAGTCGCCGAAGGGCGCCGAGAAGATCGCCGCCAAATGGGCCGACACGCGCAAGGTGCCGCAGGTCGGCTTCGCCCCCGACTGGACGAAACACGCCAAGGCCGCACCGTTCAAGCGCAACGATCAGATGCTCGACGTCCTGCCGATCGGGGTCATCGTCTTCCCCGGCACCGGCATTCAGGACAATCTGGCCGACAAGGCGAGGAAGCTCGGCATCCCGGTCTTCGACTTTCGCCCGAAGGGAGGCGGCGCGTGAGCGCCGTCACCCCAGGTCGACGCCCCAGAACTTCAGCACCGCGAGCACTTCCTCCTTCGGGTAATGGAGGAATGCAGCATTCGCGAGGTCAGCCTTCAGCTTGCGCTTTCGCTTGGCAATCTCACGCTCGATCCGTTCCCCGAACGGCGCGGTCCCGGGCGGAAGCAGTCCAGGGCGCTCCGGGCAAGGCCAACTCTTCGGATAGCCTTCGGGAATCCAGCCGTTCTTGACCTTCTCATATTGCTCGGCAACCGATGGATGCTCGCAAGCCCAGCCATAAAGGTGGAAAGCGCAGACCCGCAGCATCGCCTTGATTTCAGGCATCGTGTCCGTGAAGCCTTTGAGCGGGGTCGGCAGCCACACCATATTGGCGACGCAGGAGAAGTAGCGCAGATCCTGGACGACGCTGCTTTGCTGAGCAAACGAGGGATCGTCGTATCCCCAGATGTGACACACGGTCCAGTTCTTCGGCTTCGGCGCCGCGACCCCCAGAGCCGCCACGAGTGCATTGAGCGCGGCGACATTGCCCTCGAACTTCTCAGCGGTGATCTTGGTCGCCTTTTTCGTGTTCGTGTACCGGCGCGACCACGCGGCGTCATAGAGAGGCCGGCCGCGAGCCGTATGCGGCGCCCATACCGGCAGACGCCGGAAAGTCTCCGGATTCACCCACCGGGCCGTACGCTCGATCAGTTCGACCACTGCCGGAAGATCATCTCGAAGGGCGTCGTTGCCGTCTGGTATGTGAAATCCGGATGCCATCGTTTGCTTGCGCCCTCCTGCCTTCCGACGCGGACGACCAGGACACGGCTCGAATCCAACGCAGTGAATTGCTGTGGGGCGATCCTAGCACCCGGTCGAAGCGAGAAACCATCCCCCGCTTCCATTGCGCTAATCCTTGGTCCAGCCGCTGGCCTGACGCCATCAACCCGTGAAGGGTCGGACTACGCAAAGCGTGCCGCCGCTCCAGCTTCGCCTTCGCGGTGATTGCGGCCATCGGCCGGACACATCGGGCGCCTGTCGCGCGAAAGATGGTCTCCCGCCTCCAAGACAGGAGCCGGTCATATGTCTCTCAATCAAGCTCACGCCTTCGCCTTCAGCCTCGCCGCCACCCTCATGGTCTCGATCGTCATCTTCCGGGCCGGGGACGGCACCATGGGCGTCATGCCCGCAGGCGAATATGACGGCGAAGCCGCCGCCATCGTTCACGAGATCGACCCCTTCTCCCGCTAGTCGCGGGCAAGGCGACAGGGCCGCAAGCGGCAGTCCCGCGGGATTTCCGCTCCCGTCCTGCCTTCTCTTCGGCTATACTATCAATGCGCCGTGGTGGTGGTGGTGGCGCGACCGTCAGACCTTTATCTCACGGAGAACACCACCATGGTCTTCATCGGCATCCTCTCCGGCATCCTCTCCGGCATCGCGGCGATCGGCGTCCTGTGCTGGCTTCTATTCACACTAGCTGTCTTCGCGCTGCCGTTTTTCGCGGGCGTCAGCGCCGGGACTTGGGCCTATAGCAGCGGCGCTGGTTGGCTCGGAGCGATCCTCGTCGGCCTCGCCGCCGCCGCAGTGACGCTCGGCCTCGGCCAGTTCCTGCTCGCTTTCATCCGTCCGCTCTGGATACGGCTCACGATCGCACTCGCCTTCGTCGCGCCCGCGGCGCTCGCCGGCTACCACGCGACGCATGGCATCGTGAAACACACCATGCCCTCCGACATCTGGCAGCTCATCTTCTCAGTTATCGGCGCAATCGCCGTTGGCGTCACGGCGCTGATCCGGGTGACGGCCATGGGCACGCCCGGGCCAACCGGGCAGACCATCGTGCGAACCTGACATCGGTGCAGGCGGCGGCGGGATGGTCAATTGATGTCTTGGCGGTCATGCCTTCCATGTCGCGAGGCTGGTTTGCAATCGCGCTGACCGGATCGACGGCTAACCCAACCGATGCGCCATGCCATCGGTGACGGCGCCGGTGGCAATGCCGTGACAGCGCGCAGACGGTGCGAGTGCCGGGAGGGGGCGATCTCGTGGGCGACGGGCAGGAATCGGCGGTACGTAGCGTCTGGCGGAGCTGGTTTGACCCGCGGTGTCAGACGTCGCTACGGGTCCATCGGTCGGTATGGTCGCCACGTTCTCCTGTGATGCGTCTCTGTCATATCGACCGCTCCAAAACGGCCTCTTCAATGGGCTGATCTGGCCGAAGGTCGGCTGCGCCTCGATCGCCTATGCCGCAACAGCGGCGTCGAAACTTTCTTCCCCTGCCGGCTGCGCCGTCATTCCTCGCGAGGCAAGAAAGCCTCTCCTTTGCTGTCAGGCCCCTGCGGGGTGCGCCGCCAATCGCCTCCGGCCTCTCGATCGCCATCGAGGCCGCAATGGTGCGGGCTCGGAACAGCGTTCAAGGAGAACTACCATGGCGACCATCGGCACCTTCAAGAAGACCGGCAACAACGAGTTCACCGGCGAAATCGTCACCCTCAGCGTCCAGACCAAGAATGTCCGCATCGTCCCCGAGGCTCGCGCCACCGGCGAGAACGCCCCCAGCCACCGCGTGTTCGTCGGCCGCGCCGAGATCGGCGCCGCCTGGTCCAAGACCTCCAACGAAGGGCGTGCCTATCTGGGCCTGAAGCTCGACGATCCCAGCTTCAACGCCCCGATCTACGCTAACCTCTTCGACGACGAGGAAGGCGAGACCCTCTCGCTCATCTGGTCCCGTCCCAACGGGCGCCGGGGCGACTGAGGCCCCCCGCGAGGCCCCGACCGGAAGGCCGGGGCCTCGGCTTTGCTGCGACCGAATCAGTTGCGATCTCGGCGGCCTGACAGAGAGCAAATAAGCACTTCCGACTGGAATACGCTGCCAAGAACGACTATTATAGTCGTAGTTTTGGCGTACGCGTAGGTCCGTGTGGGAGGTGATCATGCATGATCACCGCCCGACAGTTTCGGGCCGCACGTGCGTTGCTGGGTTGGACACAGGAGACGCTCGCTGACAAGGCCCGGGTCTCATTGACCGCGCTCAAACGCCTCGAATCCACCAGTGGCCTCGAGGTTTTTGAGAGCACGCGCGATGAGGTGAGACGGGCTTTCGAACGCGCCGGCATTGTCTTCCTGAACTCCGATCAGGGCAAGGGAGTGCTGCTCGTTGATGCGAAGAAGGAAACCTGACGTTCGACAGGTCGCGGCGTTGCAAATTCGTCTCGCGTCAAGGTCATGCGTTATCATTCCGATCAAATCACGGTTAACAATATCCTCCAGTTTGGATACATCTCGCCATCGGGGGATGTTGTGACCAAAGACGATTTTCTCGACCAGCCGCCGGCTGGGGCGGCATTGACCGCCTATGACGAGGCGCATCTGAAGCTGTACGTTCGGCTGCTGGATGCCGACGCTGAAAAAGCCGACTGGCGCGAAGTCGTCGAAGTCCTCTTCGGCCTCGATGCCAAGGCCGAACCGGAACGCGCTCAGCGCATCTACACCAGTCATCTCGACCGCGCGAAATGGATGACGAAGAGCGGTTTTTGCGAGTTGCTCCAGGGCCGCCTGCACTGAGGTGATGCGTAAACCGCATCACGTTGCGGCCACTTCGTTCTTCCCGCGCCCCGTTCAACCCGGAATCGTATCCACTGCAAAACTCGCGTTGCACAACCTTACGCGGAGGCAGTGGAGAATGTCCGAGGATGAAAGTTGGCGGTCTGAAGCCGCTTATGACTATATCGAGAAGTTGACGCCCAGCGATCTCGCCTGGGAGTTCCTGCGTCGCAACCCTGAATACAGAAAATCCTATCAGGAACTGGTAGCCGTCGGGCGGTTGACCGAGGATGTCGCGGGCGAGTTCGCCGAGCAATGGGGTTTGCGATTTCGTCGCCGACCCTCGCAACTCGGCGCTCGTCCAGCCGATCTTCTGGACCCCGCAAACCGATCCCGCGACACTGCCGTTCACCGTCGGACCGAACCCGGCGGGACATCTCCGCCTCCGCGTTGAGGATCTGCACGCCCACGCCATCATCAAGCATGATCCTGGTCTGATCCGGCTCGTACTGCGCGGCGACCCCCACGACGTCGCCCTGACCGGCGTCGATGATGCCCGCCCCCTTGGCGCGTTCATCATATTCGATGAACTGACGCCCGACCGACTGACCGCGGTTGAACGCCTCTGGCACGCGATGTTCGGCAAGCGCGTGCCGCCCGATCCACGCCTGACGCCACAAAGACGTCAGCGCGCCCGCCAGATGCTGCGCGCGATCGACGCGCGCGAGAGCGGCGCGATCTACCGCACCGTCGCCGAGCATCTCTTCCCCCAGCACAAGATTGACGCAGCATCCTGGGTAGGCGACCCGATCCGGGAGATCACCATCCGTCTCGCCCGCGACGGCATGAAGCTCGTTCGCGGCGGCTATCGGACATTGCTGCGCCGCCCACGCCGGGATCGCTGATACCCGCTCGCGTGTCGATTTTAGCATCTTACTTCGACATCGTCCGGGGCGCCGTCTTCGCGCCACCGTGCTCGCAACCCGCCGCTTATTCGAAGCGGCCGCCCGCGAGACCACGGAGGTGCGATCATGGCCGAAAGAGCCGCCAATTTACCGCCACGCTACCTGAGAACGCAGGAGGCGGCGCGCTTCCTCGGCCTTTCCGAACGCACCCTTGAGAAGCATCGGACCTACGGGACCGGTCCGATCTACCGCAAGCTCGGCGGCCGCGTGGTCTATTCCGTCGACGACCTTCAGGCCTGGGCGGATCGCGGTCTCGTCACCTCCACGTCCGATCCGCGGGGCGGCACTGTTTTACCGGCCAAGCGCCAAACAGCCTCGACCGCCGCCGGCGGACGCTTCCCGCGCTGAGACGACCGGCCATGTCGTCCCGCCACACCCAATACGATGAGCGCGCCCAACTCGATCTGTTTCGGGCGCTGCCCGGCGATCTCGCGCCGCGCGATGCGCAGGACCTCATGGCCTACCCGTTCTTTTCGCTCGCCAAGTCGAAGCGTCTGGCGCCGATAGACTTCAAGGCCGGCTCGGTGAAGATCCGTGTCGAAGCGGTGCCGGAACATGGCATGGCGACGATCTGGGACGCGGACGTCCTCATCTGGGCTGCCTCGCAGATCGTCGAGGCGCGCGATGTCGGCTTGCGCCCATCGCGCCTGATGGCGACCACCCCCTATGAAATCCTGAACTTCATCGGCCGCGGCGTATCGCTGCGCGACTACGACCGCCTGAAGGCGGCACTCGACCGATTGCAGTCGACCACGGTCGCGACCTCGATCCGCCAGCCGACCGAACGGCGGATGCACCGCTTCTCCTGGATCAACGAATGGAAGGAGCGCGCCGACCATCGAGGCCGGCCGCTCGGTCTCGAACTGATCCTCCCCGACTGGTTCTATGGCGCGGTGCTTGACGATGCGCTCGTGCTGACGATCGACCGCAAATACTTCGATCTCACTGGTGGCCTGGAGCGCTGGCTTTACCGCCTCGTGCGCAAGCACGGCGGCAAACAGGAGTTCGGTTGGAGTTTCGACTTCCCGCACCTCCACGCGAAATCCGGCAGTCTCTCTCCACTTAAGCACTTCGCCTACGACCTGCGCGACATCGTCCGCCGCCAGCCGCTGCCCGGCTACCGCCTGACCATCGAGCAATGCCTCGGCGGTCCCGAAATCTTGTCCTTCGCACCCACCGATCCCGACGCGCTCGGCATCCCGCGCCGCCGTCGCCGCTCGTTAACTCGCCCTGGGGATAAGCTGTGAATAGTCTCGTGCTATCAGGGACCGGCACTATCGTGCCATCGGGGACCGGACTCTCGTGCTATCGGGGACCGGAATCGCCGATTCATCGCGCTGAATCAGTCGCTTGCGAGCCCTGTAACTTATCTAACCTAGATTCCTTCGGAATCTCTCTAACGGAACCCGCTTTTTCGCGCCGTGTGGACGAGTCCCCGTTTCCCGGGAGACCCGCATGATCGTCGCGCTCCTCAACCAGAAGGGCGGCGTCGGCAAGACGACGCTGGCGCTGCATCTCGCCGGCGAATGGGCTCGGCGTGGACAGCGCGTCACGCTGATTGACGCCGATCCGCAGGGCTCGGCGCTGGACTGGTCGCAGCAGCGCAGCCGGGAGGGATTAGAGCGGCTGTTCGGTGTTGTCGGCCTGGCGCGCGACACCCTGCATCGCGAAGCGCCGGAACTGGCGCGCAACGTCGATCATGTCGTCATCGACGGACCGCCGCGTGTCGCCGGTCTGATGCGCTCGGCGCTGCTCGCCGCCGATCTCGTGCTGATCCCGGTGCAGCCGTCGCCGCTCGATGGCTGGGCCTCGGCCGAGATGCTGGCGCTACTCGGCGAAGCGCGCATCTACCGCCCGCAGCTTGCCGCTCGCTTCGTGCTGAACCGCTGCGCGGCGCGCACGGTGTTGGCGCGCGAAACCGCAGAGACACTCGCGGATCATGATCCGCCATTACTCGCGACGACAATCGGCCAGCGCATCGTCTTTGCTGATGTCGTGCAGACCGGTCGGATCGCCGCCGAGCATGACGAGGATTGTCCGGGCGCGCGCGAGATCGCCGCGCTCGCGGCCGAAATCGCGAGGATCGGCGCATGAGCGAACGATCCCCCAAGCGCGGCTTCGCATCCCGGCCTGGCGATCCGGAGAGCTGGATCAAAGCGACCGATCGCCAGACGCAGCGCCCGCAACTCGCCGACGACTTCTCGGCCAGGCTGACCATCGACGTGACCGCCGACATGCGCGGGCGGATCAAGATCGCGGCCTTCCAGCGCGGCCAGACCGTCGCAGACATGCTGCGCGCGCTGTTCGAGCGTGAATTCCCACCATCCCAAGGAGACGACTGATGACCGGCCTTGCCGCCGCATCCGCGCGCGCCGGCCGCGCTCTTCACGCGCCGCCGGAATATCTCACCCAGATCGAACTCGTCTGGATCGAGAAGCAGACGGAGCACTGGATCCGCTTCGGCCGCGAGGTGCGCGAACAGGTCCTCG
Source organism: Agrobacterium sp. S7/73 (assembly GCF_019355535.1). Lineage (NCBI taxonomy): Bacteria > Pseudomonadati > Pseudomonadota > Alphaproteobacteria > Hyphomicrobiales > Rhizobiaceae > Agrobacterium > Agrobacterium sp. S7/73. Next base: position 2,729,631 of record NZ_CP072136.1, on the reverse strand, counting down.
ACCGTCGCCGCCGCATCCTCTTCTTCCCTCCCGGCACGACCTTCGCGCTGGTGCGCTGGGCCTCGAACGAGCATGGCACCGTGCTCTCCCGCCTCGACATTCTGCGCGCGGTCGGTGCCGACGAACCCTGCCAGACGATCCCAACCGTGAAGCCTGGCGGCGACGTCCTGCTGCGCGTCGATGGCTGGCCGAAGGTGGAGCGCATGCTCCAGCTCATCGACGCGATCGAGGCGATCGGCATCGATCCCGTCGATGTCTCGCCGGATTACTGGCGACACGTTCACAACCGCCTGGCCGTCGGCGAGACGCCGCGCGGCTACACGATGCAGCGCCACCGCGCCTTCCTCCTGGCGCGGAGGATGGGCGCATGACCCGGCTCGGCTACGCCATCACGACCACCGCCGCAGCGTCGTTGCTCGGCATCCTGTCCTTCGTATCCTTCGTATCCTTCGCACCGAAGCTGATCTGGAACGCGTCGGCCAGCACGCCGATCGGGCTCTACGCCATCGAAGCCGACCAGTCCCCGGACGTCACCGATTTGGTCGCCGTGAATGCGCCCGAGCCGCTCGCGAGCTTCCTCGCCGATGGCGGCTACCTGCCGCGTGGCGTGCCGCTGCTGAAGCGCGTCGCCGCGCTCCCGGAACAGCGGGTTTGCCGCACCGGGCTCGCCATCACCGTCGACGGCGTGCCGATGGGCGACGCTCTCGACCACGATCGTCGCGGCCGTCCGCTCCCGATCTGGCAGGGCTGCCGATTGGTCGCGAATGGCGAGCTGTTCCTGATGAACTGGCAGGTCCGCGACAGCCTCGACGGTCGCTATTTCGGCCCGCTTCCGGCCACCGCTGTGATCGGCCGGGCCACCCCTCTCTACACCGACGAGGACGGCGATGGCCGCTTCGTCTGGCGCGCGCCGACGCGGTGACGGCGCGCCCATGACCAGTCCACCGCATCTGAAGGAGACGACCCATGCCCGTGATCGGTCAATTCATGCGCGAGAATGATGGCTTCATCGGCCACCTGACGACGCTGTCGCTGCATCAGGACATCATCATCGTCGCGGCCGAGCCGGCCGAAGCCGAGAACGCGCCGGACTACCGCGTACATTTGCTCGACACCATGAGCAACGAGACCGGCGCGGAGATCGGCGCGGGCTGGAAACGTACCGGCGAGAAGGCCGGCGAATACGTCTCGCTGCAGCTCGACGATCCGACCTTCGAACATCCGATCCGCGCCAACCTGTTCCAGTCGGCCGACGACAAATCCGCCTGGGGCCTGCACTGGAATCGCCCGCCGAAGCGCGGCGAGCGGGACTGAACGATGCCCGCCGCGCCCCTTCAGCCTGTCGTCCGAGGAAGGATCACCCTCCGACGTGCAGCCCTCCTTCTCCTTTCCGGCCTGATCCTCGCCGCACCGGGGGCCAACCCGGCCGGCGCACAGCAGGCGCCCGCCGAGCGGCCGTCGCCCAGTGATCCCTATGGCGCTTTCATCACCGAGGCCGCGCAGAGGTTCGGCGTCCCAGAAGCATGGATTCGCGCCGTCATGCGTGTCGAAAGCGCTGGCGACGTGCGCGCCATCTCGTCGGCGGGCGCGATGGGCCTGATGCAGATCATGCCCGCCACATGGGCCGACCTGCGCGTCCGCCATCGGCTCGGCGGCAACCCCTACGATCCGCGCGACAATATTCTGGCGGGCGCCGCCTATCTGCGCGAAATGCACGACCGCTACGGATCGCCCGGCTTCCTGGCGGCCTACAATGCCGGTCCCGGCCGCTACGAAGAGTTTCTCGCCGGTCGACCATTGCCGGCCGAAACGCGCGCCTATGTCGCGACGCTCGCCCCCATTGTCGGTGGCGGTGAACTCGCCGGCCCTGTCGTGGTAGCGGCCGCCGATCCGCTCGCCTGGACGCGCGCGCCGCTCTTCGTGGTGCAGTCGTCTGGCAGTGGACCTGCCGCGCCAGCGCAGTCCGAAGGTGCGCCCGGTGACGTCACCGCGGCTACACCGGCGCGCGATCAAGGCCCGGCGGCTTCGCGCACCGATGGCCTTTTCGTTGCGCGCCATGTGCCTGGTGGCCCGCGATGACCGCGTTCGCACCCGTTCGCATTGTGGCGTGCTCTGGCGGGCAAATGGCGGTCCGGAGAGGGGGAGCAGTCAGCACAACCGCACGATGGCGAGATAAAAGCGCGCGAGGTGCGGCTTGGTGCGGTCGTGTCTTTTCAGGGGCTTACAGAGCATTTGCGCGAGGTGCGCCTGATCGGTGCAGCCTGCGCTCTCGCAATTTATTCGGGATTTTCCTCGGCTTTGCGCGATGTGCGGGGCTTCGGCCATGAGCGGAGAGGACGATTTCCGCATCCGGCCTGGCCGCATCCGCTCCACCCGGGCTCAAGCGGCGCGGCCTTTCATTGCGCAAGCGCTGGCGGCCGCGCAACGCGCCGGCGGCAGCGTCTCGCGCTCCGGCAAGATCAGCTCGGGCAACCGCTCGCGGTTCGGGCGTGGTCAGCGCGCGACCGTGCAGGCCAACCGGCTGCTGACCAGCCGATCACGCAACACGGTCATTAAGACCCGCGTTGTCCGCCATACGGCGCGGGCCGCGCCGCTTTCCGACCACCTCAGCTATCTTCGTCGCGAGGGCGTCACCCGGGATGGCGAGAAGGCCCACCTGTTCGGCCCCGAGACCGAGGACGCCGATCCGAAGGCCTTCGCCGAGCGCACCCAGGACGACCGGCATCACTTCCGCTTCATCGTGTCGCCCGAGGACGCGACCGAGATGTCCGACCTCAAGACCTATGCCCGCGAGCTGATGCGGCAGATGGGGAAAGACCTCGGCACCAAGCTCGACTGGGTCGGCGTTGATCACTGGAACACCGACAATCCGCATGTCCATATCATCCTGCGGGGGCGGACCGACGACGGCCAGGACCTCGTCATCTCCCGCGACTACATCAAGGAAGGCATGCGCGCCCGCGCGCAGGATCTCGTCACCCAGGAGCTGGGGCCGCGCACGGATCACGAGATCCGCCGCAATCTCGAACGGCAGATCGAGGCGGAGCGCTGGACCAATCTCGATCGCCAGCTCGCCCGCGACAGCTATCGCACCGGCGTCGTCGATCTCGCTCCGCACCCGGACCGCCAGCCCGACGAATTCCACGCGATGAAGGTCGGCCGGCTGGGCAAGCTGGAGACGCTCGGCCTCGCCGATCAGATCGGACCGGGCCAATGGGTCGTGTCCGAGAATGCCGAGGCGACGCTGCGCGCGCTCGGCGAGCGTGGCGACATCATCAAGCGCATCCACCGCGGCCTGACGGAACGCGGCATCGAGCGTGGCGCCGCGAGCTATGTGCTCGCCGGCGAGAGCCTCAACGATCCTATCGTTGGTCGGCTCGTTGATCGTGGTCTCGACGATGAGCTGAAGGGCACGGCCTATGCCGTGGTCGACGGCACGGACGGGCGCACCCACCACATCAAACTTCCCGACCTCGATGCCGCTGGCGACAGCGCGCAAGGCTCGATCGTCGAGCTGCGCAAGTTCGATGACGCGCAGGGTCGGCGCCGCGTGGCGCTCGCCGTCCGCTCCGATCTCGACATCGAACGGCAGGTCAGTGCGGCCGGCGCTACGTGGCTCGACCGGCAGGCGATCGCCCGCGATCCCGTCGCGCTTGGAGGTGGCGGCTTCGGCGCGGAGGTGCGTCAGGCGATGGACCGGCGTGCCGACCATCTCGTCAGCCGGGGCCTCGCCGAGCGGCAGTCGCGCGGTGTCAGTTTTGCGCCGGGGCTGATCGACCAGTTGCGCCAGCGTGAGGTGGAAGCTCTGGGCGAGAAGCTTGCCGCCGAAACCGGGCGTCCGTTCACAAAGGCCGGAACGGGCGAGTATGTGGCGGGCACTTACCGGCAGCGCTTCGCGCTCGCCTCGGGCCGCTTCGCCATGATCGACGACGGCCTCGGCTTCCAGCTCGTGCCCTGGTCTCCGTCCCTCGAACGCCAGCTCGGTCAGCACGTCTCAGGCGTATCGCGCGGCCCCGGCGGCGTCGACTGGAGCTTCGGCCGCAATCGCGGCCTCGGCATGTAGCCCAATCAAGAAAGGAGTGCCCGCCATGTCGGCGACGAAAATCCTCTGGGGCCAGATCCTCACCGTCTTCCTGATCGTGCTGATGACGACCTGGGGCGCGACACAATGGACGGCCTACCGGCTCGGCTTCCAGCCACAGCTCGGGCAGCCCTGGTTCGAGCTGGCGGGCTGGCCGATCTACTATCCGCCGGCCTTCTTCTGGTGGTGGTATTTCTACGACGCCTACGCCCCGCCGATCTTCATCGAGGGCGCCTATATCGCCGCGTCGGGCGGCTTCATCTCCATCGCAGTTGCCATTGGCATGTCCGTGTGGCGGGCACGCGAAGCGAAGAACGTGGAGACCTACGGCTCGGCCCGCTGGGCGCGGCCGGAAGAGGTGAAGGCCGCCGGCCTCCTCGGTCCCGACGGCGTCGTCCTCGGCATGCATGAGCGCGAGTATCTTCGCCATGACGGTCCGGAGCATGTCCTGTGTTTCGCGCCAACACGTTCCGGCAAGGGCGTGGGCCTGGTCGTGCCCTCGCTCCTGACCTGGCCGGGCTCGGCGATCGTTCACGACATCAAGGGCGAGAACTGGACGCTGACCGCCGGCTATCGCGCCCGGCACGGCCGCGTGCTGTTGTTCGATCCGACCAATGCCAAGTCGGCAGCCTATAATCCGCTGCTCGAGGTGCGCCGCGGCGAATGGGAAGTCCGTGACGTGCAGAACATCGCCGACATCCTGGTCGACCCGGAAGGTTCGCTCGAAAAGCGGAACCACTGGGAGAAGACGTCGCACGCGCTTCTGGTCGGCGCGATCCTGCACGTCCTCTATGCCGAGGCCGACAAGACCTTGGCCGGCGTCGCCGCCTTCCTGTCGGATCCGAAGCGCCCGATCGAGTCGACCCTCGCGGCGATGATGAAGACCGCACATCTCGGCGAGGCCGGTCCGCACCCGGTAATCGCCAGCGCGGCCCGCGAGTTGCTCAACAAATCGGACAACGAGCGGTCCGGCGTGCTGTCCACCGCGATGTCGTTTCTGGGTCTGTATCGCGATCCCGTCGTCGCCGAGGTGACGCGCCGCTGCGACTGGCGCATCGCCGACATGGTCGGTGGCAAGCATCCGACCACCCTCTACCTCGTTGTGCCGCCCTCCGACATCAACCGGACCAAGCCGCTGATCCGCCTGATCCTCAATCAGGTCGGGCGTCGGTTGACCGAGGATTTGCAGGCGAAGGGCAACCGCTATCGGCTGCTGCTCATGCTCGACGAGTTTCCCGCGCTCGGCCGCCTCGACTTCTTCGAGAGCGCCCTGGCGTTCATGGCGGGTTACGGCCTGAAAGCATTCCTCATCGCGCAGTCGCTGAACCAGATCGAAAAGGCCTATGGCCCCAACAACTCGATCCTCGACAACTGCCACGTCCGGGTCAGCTTCGCGACCAATGACGAGCGTACCGCCAAACGCGTTTCCGATGCGCTCGGCACCGCCACCGAGATGAAGGCGATGAAGAACTATGCCGGTCACCGCCTCTCGCCCTGGCTCGGCCACTTGATGGTGTCGCGCTCGGAGACCGCCCGGCAATTGCTGACGCCCGGCGAGATCATGCAGCTCCCGCCCTCCGACGAGATCGTCATGGTTGCCGGCATTCCGCCGATACGCGCGAAGAAGGCCCGCTACTATGAGGATCTGCGGTTTCAGGAGCGCATCCTGACGCCGCCCGGCCTGACCAAACCCGCGAGCGCAAGAGCAGACGATTGGAGCACGCTGGCTTTGCCCGAACGGCCGGTGCTGGATAGGCCCGTCGCCGTGGACGACGTGGCCGATGACGATCCGACGGATTCAGAGCGCCGGCATCAGCCCGAGCTGAGCCGCACCAAGACCGTTGAGCGAAAGCCCGTCATCGAAAACGAATTCGAGATCGATTCCCGTGATGACGTCGACGAAGATGCCGCCCGCCTCAGCCGCATGACGCAAACGATGCGCCAGGTCGCGCGCCAAGCCTCGCTCGATCCGGGCGACGGCATCGAATTGTAGGAGGCGCCCGTGAGCAAGCAGCCGAAGAAGCAGCGCCTTTCCGTCTATCTCGATCCGGACGTGATGAAAGCGCTGGCGGCTCATGCAGCACGACGCGATCTATCGTTGTCGCTGGTTGCCGAGGCCGGTATCGCCTCTTTCCTCTCACCAGATGCCGCGGAACGGCAGGAAGCCGCGACAACAAAGCGGCTCGATCAGCTCGACCGCCGCATGGCGCGCATGGAGCGCGATGTCGGCATATCGGTCGAAACGCTCGCCGTGTTCATCCGCTTCTGGCTGACCTCTAATCCGCCGCTCCCGGAGCCGGCTCAGGTCGCGGCACGCGCCAAGGCGGCGGAGCGCTACGAAGCGTTCGTGACCGCGCTCGGCCGGCGACTCGCGCAGGGACCACAACTCAGACAGGAGATCTCCGAGGACATTGACGCCGCTGATGACCAACGATGACGCCGTATCGTGATTTCGCGGCTCAACTAGCTGCTAGTTGTTGGGCTTCCTTCCTCAACACGTCGAAGGCTTCAGCATAACTATCCGCTGCATTCATCCACGCCGGCGGGTTCGATGCGATATGGCGCCAAATCGCGAGATCGTCGCCCGTCCTGATGCCGTGCCGCACATTCTGAAGAAAGTACGTCTCGTAGCCACCGGCCTGTTTCATCCATGCCTCGGCGACAGACTCCGCGCCAGGCTGGCTGGTCTCTGGATCGGTGGCAGTGGCCAACACGATATCGAGTTCGATGGGCTTCCCGTCCAAATCGTTCGGCCACGGAATATCAAACTCGCCATCGGCGGTTACGACCGACAGTGCTTTACCGCCACTACCTTTGAAGCGCTCGCTCCAATCCGACGCCAGCCGCTCGCGCGCGCCGGCATTTCCAAACAAAACACCAACGCTTCCCCACCCAGCGGCAATTTTACCGACCTTCGAGTCTGGAGCCTCCGCCTTCCAGAGCGCGCGCGCTTCTTCCACCAAATCATCGATGCTTTCGACGTCGCGCTTGCAAGGCACTAGGCGGGCGAAACCTGACGGCTCTTCCTGACGAAACGTCATCGTGAAAGTGCCGCCGCGTTTTACTGATTTCCGTCCGTAATATATCGGTGCCCGGACCAAACCGGACATTTCCATTGTAAGGCGATCACGTCGCCACTCAGCTCGCCCGGCGGTGTCGGCATCCCAAAACAATGAGCCAATGATCAGAATTCCACACTTCATCGACACCCGCGCTACCGTTAGCAATTATTTCATTGAGCTAGCTTCGATGCATACCAAATAGGCTGCGCTTAGATAAGCGTGGCGCAGCCAGTATTCCTCGGTACGCGAGATTCATCTAGCCACGGCCTTGGGAGAACGACCCCGCCGTTTCCCTGTCTTTGTACGCCACACTACGACGGCCACATGATGGTTGTTGTCAGACCATAATTTCTGCCTCTTTTACTCATCCCCGATCCAGGGCCGCGTGTCGCGGTCCCGCAAGAGAACGGGGACGACGTGGCGGCAAATCACCAGAAATCGGAAGCGATCCTACGCGGCGCGCGCATGCTGCGCACCGCGCTCGGCCCCGCCATCGCCCGGTTTCTGGAAGACCCCGCGATCGTCGAGGTGATGCTCAACCCCGATGGGCGGCTCTGGGTCGACCGTCTTTCAGAAGGGCTTTCGGACACAGGTGAGCTGCTGTCGCCGTCGGACGGCGAGCGGATTATCCGTCTGGTCGCGCACCATGTCGGTGCCGAGGTCCATCCCGGCGCTCCGCGCGTCTCGGCCGAGCTGCCCGAAACGGGGGAGCGGTTCGAGGGGCTGTTGCCCCCCGTCGTGTCCTCTCCGGCCTTCGCAATCCGCAAGCCTGCCGTGGCGGTGTTCACGCTCGACGACTACGTCGCCGCCGGCATCATGGCAGCGGGCCAGGCCGAGATGCTGCGCCAGGCCGTGGCGGATCGGCGCAACATTCTCGTCGCCGGCGGCACCTCGACCGGCAAGACCACCCTCACCAATGCGCTGCTGGCCGAAGTCTCGAAGACCTCGGACCGCGTCGTCCTGATCGAGGACACCCGCGAGCTGCAATGCGCGGCGCCCAATCTCGTCGCCATGCGGACCAAGGACGGCGTCGCCTCGCTCTCCGATCTCGTCCGGTCATCGCTGCGCCTGCGCCCCGACCGCATTCCGATCGGCGAGGTGCGCGGCTCGGAAGCGCTCGACCTGCTGAAGGCCTGGGGCACCGGCCACCCCGGCGGCGTGGGGACCATCCACGCCGGCACCGCCATCGGCGCGCTGCGCCGCATGGAGCAGCTCATCCAGGAAGCCGTCGTCACCGTCCCGCGCGCGCTGATCGCCGAGACGATCGACCTGGTCGCAGTGCTCTCCGGCCGCGGCTCTTCACGCCGCCTCGCCGAACTCGCCCGCATCCAGGGCCTCGGCCCCGACGGCGACTACCGCGTCACCCCCGCAAGCCAGCCCCTCACAGGAGACCCGTCATGATCAAGCATGCTTTGCGCATTCGCCGCCACATCGCCACGGCGGTGTCCGTCACCTTCCTGACGCTCGCCCTCGCGCCGGCCGCCCATGCGTCCGGTTCGTCCATGCCTTGGGAAGCGCCGCTTCAGTCGATCCTCGAATCGATCGAGGGGCCGGTCGCCAAGATCATCGCCGTGATGATCATCATCATCACCGGCCTGACGCTCGCCTTCGGCGATACGTCGGGCGGCGCTCGCCGCCTGATCCAGATCGTGTTCGGCCTGTCGATCGCCTTCGCCGCGTCGAGCTTCTTCCTGTCGTTCTTCTCGTTCGGCGGCGGGGCGCTCGTCTGATGGCCGAGGGCGCGGATCATAGCGGCGAGGTTCCGGGCTTTTCCGTGTCCGTCCACCGGGCGCTGACCGAGCACATCCTGCTCGGCGGCGCCCCGCGCTCGATCGCCATCCTCAACGGCACGCTGGCGGCCGCGCTCGGCCTCGGCCTTCGTCTCTGGCTGGTCGGTCTTGGCCTCTGGGCTCTCGGCCACTTTGCTGCCGTCTGGGCAGCCAAGCGCGACCCGCAGTTCGTCGACGTCGTGCGCAAGCATCTGCGCATCCCCGGTCACCTGTCGGTCTGAGGAGCGGCGCGATGATGAACCTTGCCGAGTACCGCAACCGCAACACCCGGCTCGCAGATTTCCTGCCCTGGGCCGCGCTCGCCGGCGAAGGCGTCGTCCTCAACAAGGATGGCAGCCTGCAGCGCACCGCGCGCTTCCGTGGCCCAGATCTCGACAGCGCCGTGCCGGCCGAGCTGGTCGCCGTCGCCGGCCGGTTGAACAATGCCTTCCGTCGCCTCGGCTCCGGCTGGGCCATCTTCGTCGAGGCGCAGCGCCATGGCGCCGCGACCTATCCGGCTAGCATGTTCGCCGACAGCGCTTCCGCGCTGGTCGACGCCGAACGCAAAGCCGACTTCGAGGAAGCCGGCGCGCATTTCGAATCCAGCTACTTCCTCACCTTCCTGTACCTGCCGCCGGCCGAGGACGCGGCCCGCGCCGAGACCTGGCTCTACGAGGGCCGCGATCACACCGGTGTCGATGCGCACGAGATCCTGCGCGGCTTCATCAATCGCACCGACCGCATTCTGAACCTCATCGACGCCTTCATGCCGGAATGCGCCTGGCTCGATGATGCCGAGACACTCACATACCTGCACTCGACCATCTCGACGAAGCGGCACCGCGTCCGTGTTCCCGAGACGCCGATGTATCTCGACGCGCTGCTGGCCGATCAGCCACTCACCGGCGGGCTCGAGCCGTGCCTCGGCGACACGAACCTGCGCATCCTCTCCATCGTCGGTTTCCCGTCCGCGACCACGCCCGGCATCCTCGACGAGCTCAATCGGCTCGCCTTTCCCTATCGCTGGTCTACCCGGGCCATCCTGCTCGACAAGACCGACGCCACCAAGCTGCTGACCAAGATCCGCCGGCAGTGGTTCGCCAAGCGCAAATCCATCGCCGCCATCCTCAAGGAGATCATGACCAACGAGGCCTCGGCGCTCGTCGACACCGACGCGGCCAACAAGGCGGCCGACGCCGACATGGCGCTGCAGGAGCTGGGCGCCGACTATGCCGGCCAGGCCTATGTGACGGCGACGATCACGGTCTGGGACGATGACCCCCGCATTGCCGCCGAGAAGCTGCGGCTGGTGGAGAAGGTCATCCAGGGGCGCGACTTCACGGCGATGGCCGAGACCATCAATGCCGTGGATGCGTGGCTGGGCTCGCTGCCTGGTCACGTCTACGCCAATGTCCGCCAGCCGCCCATCAGCACTTTGAATCTCGCCCACATGATCCCGCTGTCGGCGGTGTGGGCGGGACCGGAACGGGACGAGCACTTCGAAGCACCCCCACTGCTTTACGGCAGAACGGAGGGCTCGACCCCGTTCCGGCTTTCCATCCATGTCGGCGACGTCGGCCATACGCTGATCGTCGGGCCGACCGGCGCTGGCAAGTCCGTGCTGCTGGCTCTCATGGCGCTTCAATTCCGGCGCTATGCACAATCCCAGGTCTTCGCCTTCGATTTCGGCGGATCGATCCGCGCCGCCGCACTCGCCATGCGCGGCGATTGGCATGATCTCGGCGGCGGATTGACCGACGGCGCCGATGACAGCGTTTCGCTCCAGCCGCTGGCCCGCATCGACGACATCGCCGAGCGCGCCTGGGCCTCCGACTGGCTGATCGCGATCCTCTCCCGCGAGAGCGTACCAGTCACGCCGGAGGTCAAGGAGCATCTCTGGTCGGCGTTATCCTCGCTGTCGTCCGCGCCCGTCGCGGAGCGTACGCTCACGGGCCTGTCCGTCCTGCTCCAGTCCAATGACCTGAAGCAGGCGCTGCGACCCTATTGTGTCGGCGGTCCCTATGGCCGGCTGCTCGACGCCGAGTCCGAACATCTCGGCGAGGCGAATGTCCAGGCCTTCGAGACCGAGGGCCTGATCGGCACCGGCGCCGCCGCCGCCGTGCTCGCCTATCTCTTCCACCGCATCGAGGACCGCCTCGACGGACGGCCGACGCTCCTGATCGTCGATGAAGGCTGGCTTGCTCTCGACGACGAAGGGTTCGCCGGCCAGCTCCGCGAATGGCTGAAGACGCTGCGCAAGAAGAACGCCAGCGTCATCTTCGCCACCCAGTCGCTGTCCGACATAGACGGCTCGGCGATCGCACCGGCCATCATCGAGAGCTGCCAGACGCGCATCCTGCTCCCCAACGAGCGCGCGATCGAGCCGCAGATCACGGCCATCTACCGCCGCTTCGGTCTCAACGATCGCCAGATCGAGATCCTCGCGCGGGCCATGCCCAAGCGCGACTATTACTGCCAGTCGCGGCGGGGCAATCGCCTGTTCGAGCTGGGCCTATCGGACGTGGCCCTGGCTCTGTGCGCGGCCTCGTCGAAACAGCACCAGGCGATGATCGCCGACGTTCATGCCCGCAGCGGCACGGACGGGTTCCTGCGCGAGTGGCTCGCGGCGAACCGACTCGACTGGGCTGCCGACCTCATCGCCGGCCTCACCAATGTCATCCCGCAAAACCAACCGGAGGTACGTCCATGATCCGTTCCCTTCAAAGCCGCGCGCGCACTCTGCGCATGACGGCCGCAATTCTTGCGGCCCCTCTTGCTCTGTCTCCCGTCCTCACGCCGCCCGCCGCCGCGCAGTGGATCGTCTACGACCCGACTAACTATGCGCAAAACGTGCTGACGGCGGCGCGCACGCTCCAGCAGGTCAATCAGCAGATCACCCAGCTTCAGAACGAAGCGACCATGCTGATCAATCAGGCTCGCAACCTGGCGAGCTTGCCGTACTCCTCGCTCCAGCAGCTTCAGCAGTCCGTCCAGCGCACGCAGCAGCTTCTGCAACAGGCGCAGGGCATCGCCCTGAACGTCCAGCAGATCGACCGCGCGTTCCAGACCACCTATGGCAATGCGTCGATGTCCGCGTCGGATCAGGCGCTCGTCACGCAGGCGCGCGAGCGCTGGCAAAACACCGTCGGCGGCTTGCAGGACGCCATGCGCGTGCAGGCCGGCGTCGTCGGCAACATCGACACCAATCGCAGCGAGATGTCGGCGCTGGTCGGCCAGAGCCAGGGTGCGACGGGCGCGTTGCAGGCGACGCAGGCCGGCAATCAGCTTCTCGCCCTGCAGGCCCAGCAGCTCGCGGACCTCACCGCCGTCGTCGCTGCCAATGGCCGCGCCCAGAGCCTGTCCGAGGCCGAGCGGGCGGCAGCGGCCGAGCAAGGGCGCGAGCAGCGCCGCCGCTTCCTGACGCCGGGCAGCGGCTACCAACCCGGCAACGCCCGCATGTTCCCTAACGGCAACTGAGGCACGGCGATGGACGGGAAGATGCTCGCTCGCCTCGGCGCCGTCGTGTTCGTCGCGGTCGCGATCACCGCGACGGCTATCGAGATGACCCGGAAAGAGGAAGCGCCTGAGACCTGGCCGTCTGGCCGCGCCGCGGAGACGCCGGCCGATCCCCTGCGGGACGCATTGATCCGCTGCCAGGCGCTCGGCGAAGAGGGGCCGCACGATCCGGAATGCCGCCGTGCCTGGGCGGAGAACCGCCAGCGCTTCCTCGCGCCAGGCGCCCGTCCCGCCGAGCGGTTGCCGGACATGCCGCCCGCACCGCGCGATCGCCTTACCCCTCCATCCCAGCGGACCGACGTGCCGACCGCGACACCCTCCGCACCGAGCAATCCGCAGCTCGACGAGGCGCGATAGCATCATGGGCGGCACCGGCGTCATCGACCATTTCCTCGAGGTCTTCACCCGCTACATCGACAGTGGGTTCGGGCTGCTCAGCGGCGAAGTCGCCTTCATCGCCACGACGCTGATCGTCATCGACGTGACGCTCGCAGCGCTGTTCTGGAGCTGGGGCGCCGATGACGACATCATGGCGCGGCTGGTCAAGAAGACCCTGTTCGTCGGCGTCTTCGCCTACATCATCGGCAACTGGAACAACCTCGCCCGGATCGTCTTCGAAAGCTTCGCCGGCCTCGGTCTGAAGGCGAGCGGCACCGGCTTCTCGACCGCTGACCTCATGCGTCCCGGAAAGGTCGCCCAGACCGGCCTCGACGCTCGCCGGCCGCTGCTCGATTCCATCTCCAGCCTGATGGGCTACTGGTCGTTCTTTGAGAACTTCATCCAGATCGCCTGCATGTTCCTCGCTTGGGCGCTGGTCCTGCTCGCCTTCTTCATCCTCGCCATCCAGCTCTTCGTCACGCTCATCGAATTCAAGCTGACGACGCTCGCCGGCTTTGTGCTGATTCCCTTCGGCCTCTTCGGCAAGTCCGCCTTCATGGCGGAGCGCGTGCTCGGCAACGTCATCTCGTCCGGCATCAAGGTGCTGGTGCTCGCCGTCATCATCGGCATCGGCTCGACGCTATTTTCCGAGTTCACCGCTGGCTTTGGCGGCGCCACGCCCTCGATCGACGAGGCGATGGCGATCGTCCTCGCCGCACTGTCGCTGCTCGGCCTCGGCATCTTCGGACCCGGCATCGCGAGCGGCATCGTCTCGGGCGGTCCCCAGCTCAGCGCCGGCGCAGCCGTTGGAACGGGTCTCGCCGCAGGCGGCATGGTTGCGCTCGGCGCTGGCGCCGTCGGCGCGGCCGCCTCCGGTGGCGCGGCTTTGGCTGGAGGTGCAGCGGCCGCCGCTCGCGGCGGCGCAGCCGTCGCGGGAGGCGTATCGACTGCCTACAGCCTCGGCGCAGCCGGACAGTCCGGCGCGGCCGGCGTCGCATCCGGCCTCGGCGGCATTGCTCGTGCAGGCGGCAGTGCCGCCGTCTCACCGCTACGCCGCGCCGCATCGCGTGCGGCCGATAGCATGAAGTCCAGCTTCAACGCCGGCGGCAAAGCGGCATTCGAAGCCACGGGCGGCTCATCCACCACGGGCTCGATCGGCGGTGATGCTGCCGGCGACGGCGCGGCGCCTGCGAGTGCTGGCGGTCCTCCCGCCTGGGCGCAGCGGATGCGTCGCACCCAGCACATGACCCACGCCGTCCAGGCTACGGCCCACGCCGTTCGCTCCGGCGACCCGCATGGCGGCGGCTCTTCCGTCAATCTTTCCGAAGGCGACCGCTGATGTTCAAACGACCCTCCACCCATTACGGCAAAGCACCCGAGCCGGAGACGCCGTATCAACGCGCGGCCCAGGTCTGGGACGAGCGCATCGGCGCCTCGCGCATCCAAGCCAAGAACTGGCGGCTGATGGCCTTCGGCTCGTTGGTTCTCTCCGCCGGGTTCGCCACCGCGCTCGTCGTTCAATCGGCGCGCGGAACCATCGTACCGTGGGTGGTTCAGGTCGATCGGCTCGGTCAGGCCCAGGCGGTCGCACCCGCCGAGGCGGATTACCGCCCGACCGATCCGCAGATCGCCTTCCACCTCGCGCGCTTCATCGAACAGGTCCGCAGCATTCCCGCCGACGCGATCATCGTGCGTCAGAACTGGCTCCGGGCCTACGATTTCACGACCGATCGCGGCGCGATGGCGCTGAACGACTACGCGCGCTCGAACGACCCGTTCACGCGGGTCGGCCGCCAGCAGGTTGCGGTGGACGTGTCCAGCGTCATCCGCGCCTCTCCGGACAGTTTCCGCGTCGCCTGGGTCGAGCGACGCTATGAGAACGGCCAGCTCGCCGAGACCACGCGCTGGACCGCGATCCTGACGATCGTCGTGCAGGTCCCCAGAAACGCCGATCGGCTCAGGGCGAACCCGCTCGGCATCTACGTGAACGCCATCAACTGGTCACGGGAGCTTGGGCAATGAAGCCGTCTTTCCGTAAAGCCGGAAACCCGGCTTCGCACACACGCGCGTTCCCGGCTCTGCGGAGAGCCGCGATCCCGATGGTTCTGCTGGCGACAACCGCGCTCGCCGGCTGCGCCACCACCAACCCGCCGCCCGAGATCTCCTACGACAACGCGGCTCCCGCCGTGCAGGCGGTCGATCCGCCAGCGCCGGTCACCGTGGTCGAGCTGCCGCGACCGCTCCCGCTGCCTGGCCAGTTGCAACGTGTGGAGCCTTCGCGGCGCACACCCGAGGCCGCTGACCCGACCGCGCGGGTGAACCAGGCCAATGCCGCCGCGCGCATCCAGCCCGTGCGCGACGGCTTCATCAATTCGATGCAGGTTTACCCCTTCACGCAAGGGGCGCTCTATCAGGTCTATACGGCCGTCGGACAGATCACCGACATTGCCTTGCAGCCCGGTGAGCAGCTCGTCGGCTCCGGCCCCGTCGCGGCGGGCGATACGGTGCGCTGGATCATCGGCGACACCGAGAGCGGATCGGGGGCGACGCGCCAAATCCATATCCTCGTGAAGCCGACCCGCCCCGACCTGATGACGAACCTCGTCATCAACACCAACCTGCGCACCTATCACATGGAGCTGCGCTCGACCGAGCGGACCTATATGGCCTCCGTCTCCTGGCAGTATCCGCAGGACCAGCTCATCGCGCTGCGCCGGCAGAACGCCGAGGCGCAAGTCGCCCAGCCGGTGGCAAGCGGCGTCGACCTCGCCAACGTCAACTTCCGCTACGCGATCGAAGGCGACCGCGCCCCTTGGAGGCCGCTGCGCGCCTTTGACGACGGCCGCCAGGTCTTCATCGAATTCCCACGCGGTATTGGCCAGGGGGAGATGCCGCCGCTGTTCGTGGTTGGTCCCGAGGGTAACACCTCGGAACTGGTGAACTACCGGGTTCGCGGCCATCACATGATTGTCGATAGGCTCTTCGCCGCCGCCGAGTTGCGGTACGGCTCCGGCGATCGCCAGAAGCGCGTTCGGATCGTGCGCACCGATGGGAGACCGGCGTCGTGAGCGAGACGGAGCCCCGGAATGAGGAAGTGCCGGACGATGACGCGCAGCCGCTGACCGGCGAGCCGGCCAGCGCCGCGCCGATGCGGCTGCGCGCGGAGCCGCCGCGCGTGACCCGGTTATCTCGAAAGGTTCTCGCAGGCGTCGGTCTGGTCGCCAGCGTCGGGCTCGGCGGCGCCCTGATCTACGCGCTCCAGACCCGAGACGGCGGCCGTCCGAACGAGGAACTCTATTCGACGGAAAACCGCTCGACCGCCGATGGGCTGGCCGGTCTCCCACGCGATTACAGCGGAGTGCCGCGCCTGGGTCCGCCGCTGCCGGGCGATCTCGGTCGCCCCATCGTCAGCGCCCAGGATCGTGGACAGCCTGTGCCGACGCCGAATGTCGCCACCCCGAATCCCGGCATCAGCCCGGAGGAACAGCGCAGGCTGCAGGAGATCGAAACGGCGCGGACGAGCAGACTCTTCTCCGGGACCGAGACCCGCGCCGGAGCGGGAACACCATCAACCGCTATCGCACCTCCGCCGGTGCCCGACCTGGCCAGCCTCGGCCTAATGCCTCCTCCGGCGACACCTTCTGCGCAGGACCGTCAGAACGCCTTCCTCAATGCGGCCGCCGATCGGCGCACCGTCGCCGCCGATAGAGTCGCCGCACCGGCGTCGCCGAATATCCTGCAAGCGGGCGCCGTCATATCGGCGGCCCTGATCACCGGGATCCGGTCCGATCTTCCGGGCCAGATCACCGCGCAGGTCACCGAGAACATCTATGACAGCCCGACCGGCCGCATCCTTCTCGTCCCGCAGGGAACGCGTGTCATCGGCCAGTACGACAACAATGTGCAGTTTGGGCAGAGCCGCGTACTGCTTGTCTGGAATCGGCTGATCTTTCCGAACGGCCGCTCGATCGTTCTCGAGCGTCAGCCTGGCGCTGACGCTGAGGGTTACGCCGGCTTGCAGGATGGCGTCGATTACCATTGGTGGGATCTTGCCAAAGCTGCCGGGCTTTCAACGCTGCTCAGCGTTGGCGCCGAACTCGCCGTAGACAATGATGATCGCCTCATCCAGGCGATCCGCAATGGTGGCCAGGACACCATCAATGACGCCGGCCAGCAGATCGTCAGACGTCAGCTCAACGTTGCGCCCACGCTGACGATACGACCGGGCTTCCCGGTTCGGGTCATCGTCACGCGCGATCTCGTTCTCGAACCCTACGGAGGTTGATATGACCAAGCTGAAGCTCGGCGCGATTGCCGATGACAAGCCAATCAAGTTCAACATCGAATTGCCGGCGCTACTGCACCGTGATCTCGTTGCCTATGCCGAGATCCTTGCGCGCGAGACGGGGCAACCTGTCAGCGATCCGACCAAGCTAATCGCGCCCATGATTCAGCGCTTCATCGCCACAGACCGCGCCTTTGCGAAGGCGCGCCGGCAATCCTCGTGACAGCAATTGCGCCATTAGCTTCTACAATCTCGGATGGGTCCATTGATCTTTGACACTACTTCATGCGTCGCTGGCTGCTCATGGCCAACAAGAATTTGAGCGCTGGATTCTGATTGGTCGCGGACCACACGGCGCTAAACGAAAACGTCTCTTCGCCGCAGCCGATTGGGACGAAACGAAGGCCAGGATAATTGACGCCACCGACCGAGCTTGTGGCGAGAGTGATCCCAAACCCCTGAGCGACCATGCTCAGCAGATTGTCGCAACCGATGTGCTGTACGGAAATCGCCGGGCAAACTCCGAAGCCTGATAGTTGCCGCTCCAGATAATCTGTAACCTCTGGTCCTGCTGCGTCTGCCATGACGAGAAAAGTCTCATTCTTCACATCTTCCCAACTGACCCCGCCCAACGTCGCGACCCGGTGGGACGTAGGAACCGCGACGTGAATTGTTTCGTCCCACAGCCTTTCAGATCGGCAGCCTGGCAATCGCGGATCTGTCAGCATGAAGGCAACGTCGAGCCGGCCGTTCAGAAGAGCACCAGCGGTGGTTTGCGATGTGCCATCTTGGAAAGAAACGTCGATATCCGGATAGCGCCGATGATATGCGGCAAGCAGCTCGGCCAGAAAACCGTTGCCGAAGCAGGCTGTCAGACCCACGCGGAGCACACCTGTAGCGCCACGTTTGGCTTGAGCGACTGCATCAACAGCCTGGTGAAGATGTCTCGCGCCGATCACCGCCTCCCTGAGAAAGCGCTCGCCCGCAACGGTTACGCGAGCACCCGACCTATGCCGCTCAAACAGGGCGATACCGATACGTCGCTCCAATATTTGGATGCGCCTGCTGACGGTAGACTGCGATACCGAGAGGAGCTCCGCCGTGCGCCGGAAACTACCATGCTCCGCAGCGAGCATCGCGTAACGCAGATAACGCAAGTCAAAGGAGACGTCCGGCACTGTTGTCTCCTTTCGCAAAGCGCCGCGCCTGTCGGCGTGCTGTTGCGGCGGCGCGCCTCAGATTTGAACGAACAACAAGTACGTGAAATGGCCTAATTAGATTCAGATAAGCGCGCCCAAAGGTATTGTGACAATGAACGACCGTCGTTACGACGACTTCGAAAGCGCCCTCGCCATTCAACGCCCCCAGCAGTATCGACGCTCTGAAATCAAGGTGTCGATCATCCACACCGAGCACCAGTTCGTTTTCTGATCGAGATAGGACGGGGAAAAAGGCGATGGACTCGTTCTCGCGCGCGTTGCGTTGAAGTTCATCCGTCGTTTTCAAGCCAAAGCGAGCTACGGTCATATCGCGTGTCGCGAGGAGCCCGCGGACCCACCAGGCCGGACGGCCGAGGATCGCGTGCGCTACAGCTTCCGGGTCACGCGAGATTCCAGCACCGAAGGTCGTGGCAAAAGAATCAACCAGGTCGGCTCCGCCGTACCAGCCCGCGATGCTGCTTTGAGCGGGCGGCGCCATCGACCTCACGCCGCCGACCGCGTTGTACATATTTCCCGCCATGGCGCCGCTAGATCGCCATCACCGAGCCGCCATCAACCCGAAGATTTGTCCCGGTAATGAAGCTCGCCCGTTCCGACGCCAGAAACACGACCGCAGCGGCGACGTCCTCCGGATTGCCGGGGCGGCCCACCGCGATATTGGGCCGCAGGGCCGGCTGGAAATGAGCGGCCAGTTCGTCAGGCGAGAGATTGTCTGCCCCGTCCTGCTGGGCCAACAAATCACGAAGAATGGGAGTATCGACA
This sequence comes from Agrobacterium sp. S7/73, assembly GCF_019355535.1. Taxonomy (NCBI): domain Bacteria; kingdom Pseudomonadati; phylum Pseudomonadota; class Alphaproteobacteria; order Hyphomicrobiales; family Rhizobiaceae; genus Agrobacterium; species Agrobacterium sp. S7/73. Next base: position 2,710,558 of record NZ_CP072136.1, on the reverse strand, counting down.
TAGGCCGGCGACACCACGTTCACGACCACGCCGCGGCTCGCGTAGGTCTTCGAGATGCCCTTGGTCAGGATGTTCAGCGCGCTCTTGGCCGAGGCATATTCGAGCGCGACCGCGTCGGGTTGGATGCCGCTCTCCGACGAGATGTTGATGATCCGACCCCATCCGCGCTCCGCCATTGCCGGCGCCAACGCCCGGGTGACACGCACCACGGAAAGGACATTGAACTCCCAGGTCTCCAGCCAATCCGCATCGGGGATTTCCTCGAAGGGCCGGAACAGCTCGCCCGTCGACGACCGAAGGCCGCCCGCATTGTTCACGAGGATGTCGATCGGTCCGAGTTTCGCTTCGATCGTGGCAAGCGCCTGCGCCAGGCTCTCTTCATTGGTCACGTCAGCGCCGACCGCCAGCGCTCGCTCGCCGAGCGCATCGGTGATCGCCGCCAGTTTCGCTTCGCTGCGGGCCAGGAACGCCACCTTGGCGCCCTCGGCGTGCAATGCGCGGGCGATCGCCTCACCGATGCCCTGGCTTGCTCCGGTCACCAGAGCAGTACGACCATTGAGTTGCGTGTCCATTCCAGCCTCCTTTGAAGGGACGCAGCTCCTCTTTGGTGGAGCCCTTCATGTGGCTCCTGCCATGCCGCGTCGGGTGTTAAGGGACGTCGGGCTTAGCGATAGACGAGCCCGCCATCGGTCAGGATTGCTTGACCGGTGATGTAGTCGGCGTTGTCGCTACAGAGGAACGCGACAAGAGCCGCAACATCTTCCGGCGTCTGGGCGCGGCCGAGCGCGATGCCCTCGACATACTTCTTGTCGGTTTCGCCTTTCGGCGCACCGGTGAGCTGCGAAAAGCGCTCGTCGATCTCGACCCACATGTCGGTTCCGACGATACCGGGGCAATAAGCGTTCACTGTTATGCCGGCGCTGGCATATTCTTTGGCGGCGGCTTGCGTCAGCGCTCGGACGGCAAACTTCGTCGCCGAATAAACGCTCACCATTGGAAAGCCTTCGTGGCCGGCGGCAGAAGATGCGTTGATGATTTTGCCCTTCTTGCCGCGCGCCTTGAACTTGGTCGCAGCGGCCTGAATGCCCCAAACGACGCTGTCGACATTTACGCGGAAGATTCGCTCCATGTCGTCCGGAAGGACGTCGGCGAGCGGCTTTACCTGCGCTATGCCCGCATTGTTGACGATAGCGTCGAAGCCGCCGAGATCCCGATCGACCTGATGTACGGCCGAAAACACCTCATCGCGTTTGCTGACATCGGCAACAACAGATGTGGCCCTGGAACCAAGAGCCTCGACCTCTTCCTTGACCTCGGCGAGTTTGTCTTCTTTCAGATCGACCAATCCGACCTTGGCACCGTCTTTGGCCAGACGTAGCGCAATCGCACGTCCGATACCCTGGCTCGCTCCCGTAACCAGAACGACCCGTCCTTTTGGCTGCGTGACCATAGGTCCTCCTACGGCTTGCCGATGTTGCTGTTGGGGGATGCGCGGAATTCCGGCTTGCGCTCCGGACTAGCCGCGGCCAGCGCCTTGCGGACGCCTTCTGCATTTAGATTGGCAGCATAGACCGGGGTTCCCGGCTGCTGGCGCCAGGACTCGTCGAGCGGGCCGGCATCGATACCGTCGTATCCGAGTTCGTCGAACAGTCGGATGACCCGCGCTTTGTGGGCCTCGCTATCGCCAGCGACCGGCAGTGCGATGCGGCCCGGCGTGCCCGCGGGCTCGCCGCCATCGAGGAGGCTGCGCCAGTGCAGGTTGTTGATGGCCTTCAGCACCGGCCGACCAAGCTGATTTGCCACCCAGCGGCTTTCGGCCATGCCCTGTTCGATCGGATCGATCCGCCCATCCCGCTCCTGGGGATAGTAATTTCCCGTCTCCACGACAGCGACATCGGCATCGACCTCGTCGAACAGATTCTTCGGCAGATCGGCGATCTTGAAGGCCGGGATCGCGACGAAGACGATGTCGCCGCTGCGTGCCGCTTCATGGACGGTCACGGCCTTGGCGCCGGTCTCGGCGGCGAGATCCGCAAGCGATCCAGGGCCGCGCGAATTGGCGATGGATACTTGATGGCCCAGCTTTGAGAGCCGTCGGGCCAGCGAGCCGCCAATTTCCCCTGATCCTATGATTCCAATCTTCATCATCGCTCTCCCAAGCTATGGAATGGTTCGGACGTCGCCTGCGTGGCGGCGGACCGTTGCCGGCGCCGACGCATGCGAGCGCCGACGCCGGGGCAGTTCAGCCGATCAGAGCCTGTAGCCGCCGCTCGCCTCGATCACCTGACCGGTCACCCATCGGGCTTCGTCAGACGCGAGGAAGGCAACCACCGCGGCGATGTCCGACGTTTCACCGAAGCGGCCGAACGCCGTGTCGGCCTCGATGGCCTTTACGATGTTGGCATCCTCTCGGACGGCAGCATTCATGTCCGTTCGCGTCCAACCCGGTGCCACCGCATTCACGGCAATCCCGCGCGGACCAAGCTCCATTGCAAGCGCATGGGTGAGGTTGTTGATCGCCGCCTTTGCCATCGAATAGATCGGCACCATTGGTTGCGGGCGCGTGGAGAGGCCCGACGAGATATTGATGATCCGCCCGCCATCCGACAGACGGCTTAGCGCCGACTGCACCATGAAGAACGGCGCGCGGGCATGGACCGAGATCATGGTGTCCCAAGCCTCCGGCGTGGCGTCGGAGAGACCGCCCCAACCCGAATTGCCCGCATTGTTAACGAGAATGTCGAGCGTCTTGCTGCCCTTGCGTTTCGTCAGCTCGCGATCCAGCTCGTCGTACAAGCCAGGGATCGACCCGGCGTCGGAGAGATCGGCGTGCAGCGAAAAAGCGGTGCCACCCGCCTTCTCGATGGCGGCGACAGCCTCTTCAGCGCCGGCGCTGCTTGCATTGTACGTGATCGCTACGGTCGCGCCGGCAGCAGCGAGCCGTTCAGCGATCGTCCGGCCGATGCCCCGGCCCGCGCCGGTCACGAGGGCGGTTTTGCCATTCAATGTCTGCGCCATTGTAATTTTCCTTCTTAAAGCGAATTGCGATTTTGGAATTTGCGCTCGAGCTGGCTCGCTCGATCAGGCGACACGTTCGCGCGTGATCGGGCCAGGATTGGCTTCGACGACTGCAAGCGCGAGGCGGATCAGGTCAGGGTCGCCGCCATATTCATTGTCTGCGACGTGATGCAGAAGCACGCCGACCTGTTCGAGCTGCCGGGCGCCCTTGAGATTGCCGGCGTTGACGGGCTTAAAGCCCGCGTCGGCGATGAGGCCCCGCGTTACGTCGCCAGCGGCACTGTCGTCGGTTGCGTAGAAGACATTGGCCTGCACCGGCGCTTCAGCCCATGCCGCCGCCTCAAGCGACGGAGCCGCGATCAAGTTGAATCCCTTGACGATGCGCGCCTTAGGCAAGCGCCGCTGCAGGTCTTCTGAAGTCGAGCTGTCGCGCATGAACTCCAGATCGTGGAAGTGCACGAAATCGGCGGTAACACCGAGCGGGTTCATGGTCTCGATAACGACCTTGCCGTCGAGCGCATCGCCAACCTCGGCAACGATTGCTTCGACCCGCGGCCAATAGACGGAGAATAGAACGGCGTCGCCGAACTCGGCCGCCTCGCGAATCGTGCCGGGTCGAGCCTTATCGCCCAGTTCCGCAAGTAATGGCGCGATCTTCCGGTCCTCACCGTCCTTCGCGATCACGAGGTCATGGCCTGCGGTCGCCCAGGCTCGCGCCAGACGACTGCCGAGATTGCCGGCGTTTAAGATTCCGATTTTCATTGAATATCCTGTCTACTCAACATTTATGCCCCCGAGGAGCGGTTCTGTTGAAAGTTAGGATATCGCTCAGGAATAGATTAGATGCCGGACGAACCTCAGTCTGTTGTTCATACGAGCAACAATCATGGGCGCTCCAAGATCACGGGCGTCGTCCCCCCCATTTTTCGCATGTGGTCCTGGAATTGAGCAGGCAAAGGGCAGCCCGCCTAATTTCCGTTGCGCGGCGCAGGAGGAGGTGTTTGGGTCCGACCCGATAGCAGCGGGCTTCTGCCGATCGAGCGCGGCTCCTACTTCGCATGGTCGCATGCTACCGCAGCTGTAAATGGCTTCTCGTCAGCGTAGATCCGTGTCGCCGTCATCCCTGAACGCATCGCGACAAAGATCGATGAAGCCACGCACCTTCGGGTCCATGTAGCGTGTGGAGGCGAAAACTGCGTGAACCGGCATTGGGATACTCGCCCAGCCTGGCAAAACTTTCACCAGAGCTCCCTCGACCACGTGTGGCTCGGCCATGAATCGCGGGAGTTGCGCAATTCCTAAACCGGATAGCGTCAGGTTCTTGGCCGCGATTATATTGTCGAGTGCGCAGCGCGGTGTCTGCGACACCTTCTCCGTTGCCTGACCATTGACCAAGGTCCAAGTTGAGCGGCCACTCGATGTTTTCATGATGAGATCATGGCGTTTCAGGTCTTCGACCGTGCGGTGCGGCGCGGCACGCTTCAGGTAATCAGGGGAAGCATAAAGACCGTAGGTTATCTCTCCGAGTTTGCGCGCCGACAAATCAGAATCCTGCAAGGCGCCGATGCGGATCGCGACGTCGATACCCTCATGAATGATGTCGACGAAGCGAATGGAGTATACCGTTTCCACGGAAACCTTTGGCCATGTGGACAAGTACGCGGCGACCCAGTGGTCGACACGGGTCGTGCCAAACTCTGGAGTTGCCGTGATCTTCAAGCGGCCCGTGGGTTCCTGGCTTTGCTGCGCTACCGCGGCCTCGGCCGCTTCTGCGGCCGCCAGGATCGACGAGGCGCGTTCGAAATAATCCCGACCGACTTCCGTCACGCTAAGTCGCCGCGTTGACCGATTGAGGAGTCGTGCGCCGAGCTTCTCCTCGATGCGCTGCACGATGCGGCTCACCCGCGCCTTGTCGGTCTCAAGCCGTTCGGCTGCGGCGGTGAATGATTCTTCCGTCACCACAGCGACGAAGACCTGCATTTCGGAAAAACCAACTGTTGTCATGAACAACGTCCTGTCATGCGCCGCTCGTATTATTAAATCAACGCAAGCCCCTCGGGCTGATATTACCGATCCCGCACCGACGCACTGTTATGGTTTGGATAATCATGAAGTGCAGACGATCTGGAACCTGCGACCAGCATTCACGCGCGCGGCATTATCTCGATCGCATCGACACGGTCTGGATAAAACGCCAGATGCCCCTTGATCATCAGCATGTGGTCGAAGGGGTCCTCGTAGGACCAGGCAACATCTTGGGTGACGCTGTCGCATGCATCAAAATAGCTGGCGTCCCCCTTATAGGGCAATGGGTGCGTGTTGGGCTAGACATTAGCGCTTCCATCGCCACGTCGGCGCGCGGAATGTAGAAGACCGGCGGCAAGCTTGCTTCACGAAGTATCAGCGCATTGCAGCTTTCCGCCAAGACAGTACTGCCAATCCGCACGATGACCCTCTCATCCGCCGGTGCGACGGTAATCGGATGATCAGGACTGGGCTGCTTTCCACCTTGCATGAACTTTTTCCTTGTTGACGACCATCCCCATGTGAATGAGGACGGCACTGTGAATTCAAGCCCCCCGCGATGTCGGGCGCACGATCAGCAGCGATGTCGCGACGCCGCCGATGCCGACAGAGATTACAGCTACTGTGTTTGTTTCAGCGGAACCAGTTGAAGGGCCTGGCCACCGAGCTTTGGAACAAGTTTTTGCTGCACAGCGACGACGGCGGCCAGCGGGCGCCATGCGATGGTCATGGTCTCGATGCGGCCATCGTCGCCCAAGTGGACGTGGTCGAACGCATCGATCACATGATCTTCGAAACGGATCGTGATGACGGCGATGACGTCGGCACCGTCGCGCATCATCATCTTCGGCTCGAACGCGTCGACCGTGGAGAGCAGTTCGCGGAGGACAGCGGCCACACTGACCCGTCCCTTGAATGGCGCGGGAAGGATCGGGCTATTGAGTTCGACGGCCTCGGACAAGTGCTCGCTGGCGCGCGCAACGTCGCCCTCGTGCATTGCCTCAAGGAAAGGGGTGAGATGGTCTTCACTTAGCATCATGATTATGTGCGTCCCGGCGAGCCCCGCGGGGCCTCCAACAACCAAATGCCGGACGCCCTTGGAGGGGCGTCCGGCAGGGGGTCAATTTGCGACGGTCGCGGCGCTTGCCTGGGCCATGAAGAGGTCGACATGGACCTGCGGCATGCCCTCGAAGGTGCCGCCGATCGGCGACGGGCGCACGGCCTCATCGATCAGCTTGCGAGCATCGTCGCGCGACACCGGCGAGCCGGGCTGCGTGTAGGCGCGCTCGGCTTCCGGGCCTGTCGCCTTAAGGTCCACCGTCGGAGCGTAAGCCCAGAAGTAGATCGGCGTGCTCGGCTCGATGCGCCAGCTATCCGCGAGCGAACCCGCGTCGATGGCATCGAAACCGATCTTGTCAAAGAACTCGGTCACCGCCTGCTTCGCGCCGGCGTCGTCGCCCGCGATCGGCAGCGTCGTCCGGGACGCCGAACCCTTCGGCGTCGCGTTGGCCTTCATGTGGAGCCAGCTGAGGTTGTGGAAGCCCTTGACGACCTTCGCCCCCGGCAGACGCTGCTGGATCAGCTCGCTGGAAGTCAGCTCGGCCTTGTCGAGGACGTCGTTGTTGCCGAATGCTGGATAGTAGTTCGTCTGGTCGAGTACGACCTTGCCCGCGAACTTGTCGGCGGGCAGCTGTTCGGAGGCGGCGATCGGGATCGAGAGCGTGACGATGTCACCCGCCGCGATAGCCTCCTCTGTGGTGCCGGCGCTCGCCAGCGGACCAAGCTCTGCGATCAGCTCCTTGATGGTTTCCGTGCCGCGGGAGTTGCTGATCAACACCTTGTAGCCAGCTGCGATCGCGAGACGCGCGACTGCCTTGCCGACAAGGCCTGAGCCGATAATTCCGATTGTTTGTGTCATGTAAGATATCTTTCTTCATAGAGGCGGTAGCCGCCAACGGGATTCATGTGCCCCCGCGCTGCCTCTCACGCACCGCGTCGGTGAGAGCCACAGCAAGCGGCACGACCGAGAAATATGAATTTGGCAAAGATGCTAACAGTGGGGCAGACGACAACACACTGTTGTCTCTTGGGCCGACAATACTTCAAGCAGTGGAAGCACAGCGCCGGACAACTGGAGAATAGGTTGCGCGCGACGACTGGTTCCGTTGCACGCGCCATGACCTCAAGGGCTGTGCAGGCGCCGCCTCAGTCGAAGCTCTCGACGTCATTCAGAAAGCCATCGCGACAGACATCGACAAAGCCCCGTACCTTCGGGTCCATATAACGCGTCGAAGCGAAGACGGCATGGACCGGCACCGGGATACATGCCCAGTCATGGAGGACCCTGACAAAAGCACCGTCCGCCACATGCGGCTCAGCCATGTATCGCGGAAGCTGCACGATCCCCAGGCCAGACAGCGCGAGGTTCCTGGCGGACATGGTGTTATTGACGGCGCAGCGTGGCGCCTGCCACACCTTTTCGGTCTGCTCGCCATTCACCAAGGTCCAGGCCGGACGGCCGCGCGGCGCATGCATGATCAGGTGACGTCGCCTCAGATCATCGATCGTGCGCACAGGCGCGGCACCCTGCACGTAGTCGGGCGCGGCATATAGGCCGTAGGTCAGTTCTCCAAGCCGACGGGCCGAAAGCTCTGAGTCCTGCAGGGGTCCGATCCGGATCGCCACATCGACCCCTTCATGGATGATGTCGACGAGACGGTTCGTGTATTCGGTCTCGACGGTCACCTTCGGCCACTTGCGCAGGAACGTGGCGATCCAGCTATCGACGCGCATCGTACCAAACTCAGCGCCGGCCGTTATCTTGAGACGACCCTTTGGCTCCTGAGTCCGTTGCGCCACTGCGGATTCGGCCGCTTCGGCTGCGGCCAAAATCGACGAGGCGCGCTCAAAATAATCACGGCCGGCCTCCGTCACGCTGAGGTGCCGGGTCGATCGGTTCAAAAGCCGCGCGCCAAGCTTCTCTTCCATTCGCCGCACAATACGGCTCACCCGCGCCTTGTCCGTCTCAAGGCGCTCTGCCGCTGCTGTGAAAGATCCTTCCGTCACCACAGCGACAAAGGCCTGCATCTCAAGGAAATCTACTGTTGTCGCCATAACAACAGTCTGTAATTTTTTGAACGAATTATCAAGATGCAAACAACTGTCATTGTGCCTCATCGGCAGCCATTGGGTTGCGAGCATCAGGGAACCAACGATGAGCAACAGCACGAACATGCCCGCGCGTGCGCCCTGGCGCGCGAACGCGCATGGAGGACGTCATAATGGCTGAGACACCCAATATCGAAGCGACGAAGGGCTTTTTAAACGCCCAACGCGACGATGGTTTCGATCGTGCGATGATCGGCTACGTCCATCCTGATTTCCGCTTTGTGGTCTCGAGCGCAAACAATGACGAGCTGCGCGCCCTCATTCCTTGGGCGGGTTATGAGCACAAGGGTTGCGAAGGTTACAAACGCCTCAGGGCTCTCGTCTTCTCCGAATACCAATCGCTCGCGTTTGAAGTCACGCGCTTCACCGACGCTGGCGACCAAGTCTTCGTTGAGGGCCATTTTCGGTTGCGTCATCGCGAGACGGCGAAGATCGCAGACAGCGATTTCATTGTCCGCTTTGAGATGAAGGATGGAAGGATCGTCCGAGGGCAGATGTACGAAAACACTGCCGCTGTTGCCGAAGCTCGCCGCGCCGACTGAACGCTCCCAAGCTCACCGTCCACGCGGCGACTACTTCACTTTTCCAAGATAGCGAAATCGAAGATGAGAGATCACGAACACAATTTACCTACCGCAAATGCGGCACCGACGGCTGGAATGGTGCTGGTTCTTATTGCCGTCTGTTGCGCGGCTATAACCGCGCCACTGGCGTTTACCGGCATTGCGGTCGGCTTGCCTGCGATCAGCCGCGAACTCGGCGGCAGCCCGATTCAGCTCAACTGGGCTCTCAATGCTTTTATCCTGACATTCGGGAGCACGCTGATGGCGGCCGGCGCGCTCGCCGACAGCTATGGACGCAAGAAGGTGTTCCTGTCCGGCCTGGCGGCTTTCGGGCTGCTTTCGGTCGCCCTCATTTTTACACGCGACATCGTCTGGTTCGACCTTCTGAGGGCGCTTCAGGGCGTGGGCGCGGCGGCAGCCTTTGCCGGTGGCCTAGCTGCGCTTGCCCAAGAATTCGACGGGGCCGCGCGGCTTCGCGCATTCAGCATCGTTGGCGCCAACTTCGGCATCGGGCTCGCCTTCGGGCCGGTCGCGGCGGGATGGATGATCGCCACGATGGGCTGGCCGGCAATCTTCATGCTGCTCGTGGCGCTGGTGGTGATCGGGCTTCTTCTCGGCGCGATCTTCATGCGGGAATCGGGAGATCCGACTGCCTCTGGGATCGACTGGAAAGGGGCCATCAGCTTTACCCTCGCACTCACCGCACTGACCTTTGGCGTGCTACAGGCTCCGGAAAGCGGCTGGGGCGATCCACTCATCGTCGTGCTGCTGATCGGTGCTGTCCTGCTGTTCGTCGCCTTCGGAATGATCGAACGGACGGTTGCCCGGCCGATGCTGGACCTTTCGCTGTTTCGCTTTCCGCGTTTCGTCGGCGCACAATTGCTGGCGGTGGCGCCAGCCTATGCCTTCGTCGTGCTCCTGGTTCTGATGCCGGTGCGCTTCATCGGGATCGAGGGGATGGACGAGATCGCAGCCGGCCAGATGATGATTGCGCTGTCCGCCCCCTTGCTCGTTCTGCCGATCGCAGCCGGGCTACTGACCCGCTGGCTCGCGCCGGCCACGATCTGCGGAGCAGGACTCGCGATCGCCGCAGCGGGCCTCTACTGGCTCGGCCGGTTCCCGGTCGGTTCCGACCCCGCTGCACTGATTGCACCGCTGATCACCATAGGCGTGGGTGTAGGCTTGCCTTGGGGCTTGATGGACGGGCTTGCCGTCAGCGTCGTGCCTAAGGAGCGGGCGGGCATGGCGACCGGCATCTTCAGCACGTCTCGCGTGGCCGGCGAGGGCATAGCGCTTGCATTGGTGTCGGCGGGGCTGTCAGTGCTTATCAGCACCAACCTTGGCGCGGCCGCTGGTGGCCAAGCGGGCGTGATCGCGCAGCGACTCGTCACGGGTGACCTTCCGGAGGTGGCGGCGCACGTGCCATCCATGGAGCGGTCGGCACTCCTCCCAGGATATAGCGATGGATTCTCGACACTGCTGTGGTTGCTGAGTGCGATCACAGCGCTGACCGCCGTCGTCGTCTTCCTCTTCCTCGGCCGAAGCCACGAAACGGTGGAGGATATCGAGGATGAAGCGGAGCAGGCCGCAGCCGTCGCGATGCCATCCGACAAGGCGGCATTTTGCAGCCAGCCCTAAGGTAGCGTCCCTCGAACGCGCCGGGAACGCGTGCTGACCCAGACGCTGCACAAGCTGGAGCGCAACGGCATGGTGACGCGCAGGGTTCTGGATGGGCGCGTTCTCGGCGTTGCATATGCGCTGACACCGCTCGGCCTATCGCTGCAAGGACCGTTTGCGATCCTGTTCGACTGGACCGTCGAGAACATCGAAGTGATTCAGGAGTCTCAGCGCAGCTATGATGCGCGCGAAGATCAGGTTGCGCCTGAACGGTGGGGTTGAACAGCCGTTCAACGCGAGCCAGCAGCGAGCGCCCATCTAGCGCCTCCTACTGACGGGTGAAAGCAAACTCGGGATAAGGATGGTGCGGGTGGCCGGGGTCGAACCGGCACGCCTTTTGGAACAAGATTTTGAAGGGAGTCGCGTTTACTGAATGCGTCCCCTCGTAGCGAGCCCCACACGTTTCCAGCTTATCAAACAGCGCCTGTTCGCCCGTATACTGCACCAAGCAGTCAAGAAGAACCCGCCGATGTGTACGCTATAGCCCGAAAACACCGCACGGAATATCGGCAGGGCTTCCAGTATCGGCATCTATCAGTCTCAATCGCTTCAGCAACGCAGGAGATTGAGCATGGCAAAGATCGAAACTACGCAAATTCGGAGAACAATCCGGCGGCAGCAGTTGCGCGAGATGGTGCCGATGGCTGACAGCACTATTTATGAAATGGAGCAGCGTGGCGAGTTTCCCCGCCGGTTTGCGCTCTCGCCACGCTGTATAGTTTGGGACCTGGCCGAGGTCGAGGCTTGGCTGATGGCCCGGCGGGCTGCGCCGATCCGGCGCGCCCAACACCCCGATGTCACCAAGCGTAAAACCCGCCCCGTCAAAGGGCGGGATCAAGCTCCATCAAGGGCATAGCTTGCGGCAAAAGTGTGGGGGCGTACTTCCGGCCGTCGATCCAGGCGTCCACGGTATCCGCCCACTGCTGCATCATATGCCGACGCTGCACCTCGTACTCGGCCTTGTTATAGACGCCGCGCGACGAACGCCCGTCCTCGTGCGCCAGGCACTTTTCGATCCAGTCGCTGTTAAAGCCGAGCTCATTTAACAGCGTCGACCCCGTCCGCCGCAGATCATGGACCGTGAATGGCTCCAGCGGGAGCCCCTCCTTCTTGGCTCGCTCGACGACGGAGTAGGTGATCCGATTGAAGGTCGCGCGGGACATTGGCGCGTCCGCGTCGTACCGGGATGGCAAAAGATATCGAGAGTTGCCGGAGCACGTCTTGAGCGCGATCATGATGTCTAACGTCTGTCGGCACAGGTACACGTTGTGCGGCTTCGACCGCTTCATGCGCTCCTTCGGGATGGTCCAGACGGCGTTGTCGAAATCGATTTCGTCCCAAACTGCATCCTGCAACTCGCTCTTCCGGACCATGGTGAGGAGGTAGAGCTTCATACCGAGGCGGATCGTTGGCAACGTCGCAACATGCTCGAGCTGCTTGAACATGATGCGGATCTCTGCGGGTGAAAGCGCGCGGTCCTTGGGCGTAAAGGTAGCGATCGAGGCTGGACCGACGTCATCGGCCGGATTGGCGACCTTCTCACCGTGCAGAATGGCAAAGCCGTAGATCTGCTTCAGGATATCCCGCACATGGATAGCAGTTGCAGGCGCACCCCGTTCGACGATCTTGCCGCAGTGAGCGCGTAGATCATCCGGTGTGATCTCCGTCAGGAGACGATTTCGCCAGACTGGCATGAGTTCGCGTTCGAAGATGGAGCGACGCATCGCGCGCGTGCTGTCGGCCATGGTCGCGTTGGTCAGCCACTTCTCGCCGAACTGGCCGAAACTCTTTGCCTCCTTGATCCGGCGCTTGTCCCGCTGCTTCTCGATGGCGGGGGACCGCCCCTCGGTGATCGCGCGCCGCGCGTCGATGCATAGCTCGCGAGCCCTGGCGAGCGATATTCCGTCACGGGCATATCTGCCGAGATAGACGGTCTCCCGCCTGCCGTTCAGCCGATAGTCGAGCCTGAACGAAATGGCACCCGACGGCGCGACGCGCACATACATGCCGTCACGATCGGAAACCTTGTACATTTTGGCTTTTGGTTTCAAAGACTTGAGCGCTGCATCGGTCAACATTTAGGGCCTCCTCGCGGAAAAGTACCGTCACGCGGTTTTTGGAGGCCGATGTCGTCGAAAACGCTTATATTTCAGCGTATTAGTTCGAAAAAAGTACCGTCATTGGCCTCGGTTGACCTGACGGTACTTTCGTTTTTCCGGCTGATCAATGGGGGCGAGGCCCGTCAGCGAGGCCGCCGAAGGCCATCTATGCCCACCGATAGATATCGATAGGAACAGGATAATTTTATTTTTGTTTTCAGTATCTTAGATCGTACCGGAGCGTAGAATCGGCGGCGTTCGGATGGGCCTGAATCATTCCCACTCGATCGTGCCGGGCGGCTTGCTCGTCACGTCATAGACGACACGGTTGATGCCGCGGACTTCGTTGATGATGCGGGTCGCGGCGCGGCCGAGGAAATTCATGTCGTAGGGGTAGAAATCCGCCGTCATGCCATCCACGGAGGTCACAGCGCGGAGCGCACAGACGAAGTCATAGGTGCGGTAGTCACCCATGACGCCCACGGTCTGCACCGGCAGGAGCACTGCGAAGGCCTGCCAGATGGTGTCGTAAAGACCCGCCTTGCGGATTTCGTCGAGATAGATCGCATCTGCCTTGCGCAGAATATCGAGCTTCTCGCGGGTAACCGCACCGGGGCAACGGATCGCCAGACCCGGGCCGGGGAAGGGATGGCGCCCGATGAAGCTTTCCGGCAGGCCAAGTTCACGGCCAAGCGCACGCACCTCGTCCTTGAAGAGCTCGCGCAGCGGCTCCACCAGCTGCATGTTCATGCGCTCGGGAAGGCCACCGACATTGTGGTGGCTCTTGATGGTGACGGAAGGACCGCCAGAGAAGGAAACGCTCTCGATGACGTCAGGGTAAAGCGTGCCCTGCGCGAGGAAATTCGGAGCACCCTTGCCGTCTGCTGCGATCTTGGCAGCTTCCGCCTCGAAGACCTCGATGAACAAACGGCCGATAGTCTTGCGCTTCACTTCCGGGTCGGAGACGCCAGAAAGCTGGCCCAGGAACATGTCTGCGGCATCCACATGTACCAGCGGAATATTGTAATGGTCGCGGAACATGCCGACGACCTGCTCGCTTTCGCCAAGCCGCATCAGACCGTGGTCGACGTAAACGCAGGTCAGCTGGTCACCGATCGCCTCATGGATGAGGATCGCCGCAACCGAGGAATCGACGCCGCCGGAGAGTGCGCAGAGCACGCGCCCGGTGCCGACCTGATCGCGGATCTTGCGGATCATCTCGGCGCGATAGGCTGCCATCGTCCAATCGGATTTGAGACCGACGATCTTGTGCACGAAGTTGGAGAGCAGCTTGCCGCCATCTGGCGTATGCACCACTTCCGGGTGGAACATGGTGGTGTAATAGTGGCGTGTCTCGTCGGCAGCTATGGCGAAGGGTGCGTTCTCGGAGGTTGCGATAACCTCGAAACCCTCCGGCAGTTTCGTCACGCGGTCGCCGTGGCTCATCCAGACGGGATAGCTCTTGCCCTGTTCCCAGAAACCGTCGAACAGAGGGCTTGCCTTTTTGATGTCGATATCGGCGCGCCCGAATTCCGCCGCGTGACCGCCCTCGACAACGCCGCCGAGCTGGGTGCAGAGCGTCTGCTGGCCGTAGCAGATGCCGAGGATCGGAACCTTGCTGTCGAACACCGCCTGCGGCGCACGCGGGCTGCCTTCCGCCGTGACAGATGCGGGGCCGCCGGAGAAGATCACGCCCTTGGGCTGGAGCTTCTCAAACGCCTCTGCGGCATTCTGAAACGGGTGGATTTCGCAATAGACCCCGGCTTCGCGAATGCGGCGCGCAATCAGCTGCGTCACCTGGCTGCCGAAATCGATGATGAGAATGCTGTCGGGATGGGCTATCTGGGTCATGGCGAGCCTTTAAAGAAAATGGCGGCTTTAGGCAACCCGGAAGCGGGCATCTAACAGCGGAAATTTACTAAAATCGCGAGGTTCAAAGGGTGATCGCACCATCTTCGATAGCGCGGCAAAGCCTGTCGACGGCGTCTGCGAGCTTTTCATCGATGATATGCAAGTATTCCGTCCAGTCGTCCACATGGTTCACATCTTCCCTGCCATCGGAAATACCGCGCAGGCCGATGAGCGGCACGCCGAAGCGCTGGCAGGCCCGGAGCACGGCATAGGTTTCCATTTCCACCATATCGGCATCGATCGACCCATAGGTGGCACCAGAGACGACGTTGGCGCCCGTGGAAAGTCGCGCCTCGGCAATATCGGGTATGCGCAGGGGCAAGGCCACCTCGGCCGGCAGATCGAGAAACGGCGTGCGACCCTTTTCAAAACCGAAGGCTGAGGCATCCATGTCGCGATAGGCAACAGAAATCGCCTGATAGATGCCAGTCTGGTCGAGCGTCCGCGAGCCGGCGGAGCCGAGCGAAACGACAAGGTCAGGCAGATGGTCCGCCGCATCGAGACCGGCAAGAATTGCCGTGACCGAAATCGCTGCCTCGACCGGGCCGACGCCGGTCATCAAGGGCGCGATGCGCGCCTGCAGGTGGGGGCCGTATTCGGCGGAAGCCGCCATGACGAAAAGTATGGATTTGTCTGCAACATGCAAAAGCCGGTAGCTCATCCGGTAATATCCTCGCGGCCCTTCACCACCATCATCGTGCCTGTCATGGAGGCGATGAGCTTCGCCGGCCCGTCGGAAAGGGCGTAAGCGCGGCCATCGGCAACGATCAGGTTGTTGCCCGGCTTGATGATTTCGCCACGAAACAGAAACCGCTCGCCGCGCCCGGGCGACATGAGGTTGACCTTGAACTCGATTGTCAGCAGCGAGGCTTCCGGCTCTATGATCGTATAGGCGGCATAGGTGCAGGCGGTATCCAGGCCGGCGGCAATGACACCGGCATGCAATATGCCGTGCTGCTGTGTCAGCTTTTCATGAAACGGCAGCTCGATTTCCACCAGACGGTGTTCGATGCGGCTTATCTGCGCACCGATTGCCTGCACCACACCCTGCCGCGCAAAGCTTCTTTCTATCCGCTGACGAAAATCGCCGGGATCCGTGATCTCCATTGGCTTACCTGCCTGCTTTTGTCCTCACCGCAAACTGACATGGCGTGTGGCGGCGGGCAAGGCAAGTGCCGCAGGAGCAATTAGTTCAGCACGGCGATGCTGGCATTCAGCAGCGTGGCAAAGGCGACCCAAAGGGCGTAGGGCACGAAAAGCCACATGGAGATGCGGTCGCGACTATAGGTGAGCGCAATGAAAGCCAGAATGCAGATCAGCATAGGCACGATGATAACGAGCGCGCCTGTCGGGCTTTGCATGCCGAAAAAGATGGGCGACCACAGGAAATTCAGCACCAGCTGCGTGAACCACAGACGCATGCGCGTGCCCGCCGGTCTCACGATCCATGTTCGCGCGCCTGTAATGCCGATCATCACGTAGAGCGTTGTCCAAACGGGGCCGAATATCCAGTTGGGCGGGTTGAAGGGCGGCTTCTGAAGCGACTGGTACCATTCGCCCGGCACGTTGTTGATGCCGATGAGCGCACCCAGCGCAACAACCACAACCACGAAAATGATATACACGGACAGGTTTTTCATGACGCCTCAAATGCTTTTTGGTCTTTTTTGTTCCGATGCATTTTCAGTATTTTAGCCTGAAATACGCGCGATATGCTGGTCCCACGCCACGTCGCTGCGAATAGCCTCGAAAAATCCGTCATAGGAAGAAACCGCAATGCCCTTTATGGCGGGGGCAACGCCCGCAGCCTCCCGCACGGTCGTCTCGGATACAACACGCCCGGTTTTCGCATCCAGCGTCACGGCCGCGTTGCCATTGGGTGAGGTCAGGCCCACCAGGCCATCGCGCCGGTTGACGGCGATGGCACCGACATAATTGGCAAGGCGCACCGTCGTTTGCTCTGGTAGATCGACGAAGGCAAGGTCCTCGCCCTTCGAGAAATGGCCAACAAGCGGCGGAAGATCGTTGCGCGGTCCCTCATATTGGCAGGCGAACCAGACACGCCCGTCATCGCCGAGATCGACATGGCGGGTGGAAAGCTGTCGCAACTGGTCTGGCATCGTATGTTTCTGGATCAATTGGCCGCTGGCGGCGTCCAGAAGCACGAGCGACGGCTGCATGCTGTCGACATTGAGTTTGGTTCGGCCGAAATCCGGGTGGGTCTCGATGCCGCCATTGGCGATCACGATCAGCCTGCCATCGTCGCTCACGGTCATGTCATGGGTGCCAATGCCGTGGGCGTCGTATTCACCGATGCGGGCAAATCCGTTGCGCGCATCGTAAAGCCCGATAACACCGCGATTGCCATCGAAGTCGTTTTCGCTGGCGTAGAGGATCGCACCGTCGGGAGAAAATTGTCCGTGGCCGTAGAAGTGGCGGTTTTCCGGCGTGTGCATCACGACAGGCTCGCGGCGTCGCGCGGGGTCAAAGGCCATGAAGAAGGTGCCGGGCCGGCGCGCAAAGGCCACTGTCATGCCGGTCGCATGGCTCGTTGCCATTCCATGGGCGCGGGCCGGGAGCGCAACACGGTCGATGATCTCGCCGCGTTCGCTCACAGTCGCAATGCCGTAGGAACCGTCATGAGCGCGAAAAGCGGAAGCGAAGACAGCGTCGGCGCGTTCAAGCGCATGCAGCGAGCCGGGAGCGAGCGTCGCTAGGAACGGAATGCCCGCCGCCTTGATGAAGCTGCGCCTGTCTATCAGCGTCGGCTTTTTGCATGATATCACCGCCTCAATCTCCGTCGGCGAAGGAAAAGCCGGAGCTGAGACCGATTGCGCCGCCATACTGGTCGTTGAGGCGGTAGATGAGGTCTTTGCCGTTCAGCAGCAGGTAATCCACCTTGGCGCGTTGCTGGTCGTCATCAAGGGCCTTTTCCACGTTGGTATCAATCGTTCCGGCAATGCGGATCATCGATTTGGCGATGAAATCGATGGAGTTGACGATGGAGCGCTGGTCGGATGGCACGAGTTCGACCATATCGGCCGTGTGCAGGAGGGTTTGAACGGCCTTGATGTTTGCGGCAATGCTTTTCCACGTCAGGCCGGACCGCCAGTAGATCGCCGTGCGGGGAAACTTCGCCTTGTCTGGCCCTTTGTAGAACGTCTCTATGCGCTGGTCGCGGATTGCTTCGGCGCCGTGCACGAGAATGCCAAGCAGGGCAACCAGCGCCTCACGCTCATCGCGAAAGACGGGATTATCCGCGCCGGGCTGCGTCCAGTTTTTCTGCGCGCCATCAGGTGCGTTCCAGCTGTCGGAAAGCTCCGCCGCCACATTGGCAACGTTGCCGGCAATCGCCGCGCCATAACGGCAACGGAAATCGCCCTTCTTGTCGAACAGGTCACCCGCATCGGTGCCATAGAGCACGAATTCCAGCGCGCCGAGGCCCTGCGCTGCGACACTCTTGCCCTTCAGGCTCTCGGCGCTGGTGACGCTTTCGTCCTTTTCCGCAAGGTAACGCTGTACCTGTTTCAGGCCAAGACCCTTCTTGTCTGGGTAATAGAGCACACGTTCGAAGCGGTTGTGCTCGATCACCGGACCGACCCGAACGATCTCGATGGTTGACCAACTGGAGACCGTATCGGCAAAGGCCGCTTTGGCCGCTTCATCCGTCGTCTTGGAAGGGGCGGCGCAGAACGCCTTCATGCTGCCTTCCAGCTTCTCTGCCGATTGCCGGAAGTGGTCATAGCCGGGACGGATGAAACCGTTCACCGCTTTTTCCATCACGCCCCGCACCTGTACGGGGTCGAGCGGTGGCGGCGGCATCAGCTCCACATCCTGCGCCATTGCGGGCCGCATACCCAAAAGCAGCAGCACGGAGATGAGACCGGGTATTTTTCGCATGGCATTTTTCATCAAAGGGACTCCAGAAAAGCCAGCAAAGCCTGCCGGTCGGATTTTTGCAAGGCGGCAAAGGCATCGCGCGCTTTTTGCGCTTCGCCGCCGTGCCATAATATCGCTTCTGTCAGGCTGCGCGCCCGCCCGTCATGCAGGTAAAAACCGTTGCCATTCACGCTTCGCGTCAGACCGATACCCCAGAGCGGCTGGGTTCGCCATTCCTGCCCGCTTGCTTCGCCCACCTGCTGGCCGTCGGCAAGCTCCTCTCCCATGTCGTGCAGCAGAAAATCCGAATAGGGCCAGATCAGCTGGAAAGACTGCATGGGGTCGGCAGCGTCACGGCGGGTGACGAATTTCGGTGTATGGCAGGATGTGCAGCCAGATGCGTAAAAAAGCTGCTTTCCCCGCAACACGGTGGGATCACCCACATCGCGGCGCTGCGGCACTGCAAGGTTTTCGGTGTAAAAGGTCACGAGATCGAGAATGGGGTCCGGCGCCTCCACTGGCCCAAGCCGTGGCTGCACGCCGGTCGGCATGGCAAGACAGTCTTTTTGAACGTCGGTGCAATCACCATAGGCGTTTTGTGCATCCGGCGTGGAAATACCGATATCGTGGGAGAAAGCGCTGGCGCTCTGGTCGCGGACGCTGGCGTTCTGGGCTTTCCAGCCAAATCGGCCGAGCTTCACTTCGCCGGTCCGGTGATCCCGTACAAAAGCAGGGCGCCCGGAAATGCCGTCGCCATTTTTGTCATCCGGATCGGCGCCGGCCAGAATATCGGCCTCGGCAATGGCCTCGATCAGCCCAAGCCCAAGGGTTGGCATGGCAATCCGCGCCGACAAAGTCGTATCGACGCCCAGGGGGCCATAGTGCAGGCCTGCCACGGCATAGTCTGGCTTGCGCAGCATCACCACCTCGCCGTCGGCCAGCCGCACGGGCTTTTCGATATAGGTGACGACAGGTTTGCCCTCTGCAGCGAGGCCGGGAATGGCAACGTTCTGAAGCTGCCGGCCATAGGTCTCGTCGGGAAAATTCAACACCTCGTGGCGCGCAATCGCTGCCCGTTCCGCCTCGTTGCGGGCAGGCCGGGCCAGCCGCAAAAACAGGGAGACGGCATTTTCGCCGGCAAGTGGCGGTCGGCCCCTGCCGTCCTTCACATGGCAGGCCTGGCAGGATCGGGCGTTATAGAGCGGCCCCAACCCGTCTGAGGCTTGCGTGGAGGAGGGGGAAGACACCCAGAGCTTCTGGAACAGCGCATTGCCGAGCTTGAAATCCTGTTTTCGCTCAAACGGCATTGTTGCGGATGGATGCGAAAACGCGCCGCTATCGGCTTTATGGGTGCTGGTCGTTGCCCCGCCGGACATGGCCTCGAAGGGCTCCGGCATGGTAAAATCCATCGTCGGCGCGGTGACAGCCTGAACGCGGCTTTGGTCTTTTTCCGTCAGATCGTCACGAAGCGGCGCGGCAAGCACCATCGATGCCACAAGGCAGGCTGCCCCGGCGAAGAAGAACGGCTTGCGGATCCGCGGCAGCGATGACTTCATGGAAAGCATGGGAATGGCGGGCCGCAGCGATCTGCGGCCCGCATTGGCTCTTATTTGAAGACGGCGTTCGGATTATCGAGGCTGGCGGAACCCTCAAGTTCGATCTTGCCGAGATCGAGTGCCGCAATCACGCGTTCGACGGTTTTCGTCTGGTCGAGAAGGCCGTCGATGGCAGCCTGAACCACGGCGTTGCCTTCCTTGTTGCCTTCGCCGATCATCTGGTCGTAGGCCTCGACCGTCTGGGCACGCTTTTCCATGGCATGCATGGCGTCGAGCGTCTTGTTCAGCTTCGCCGTCATCTCGTCGTTCAGCGCCTTGTCCTTGGCGCCGACCAGCTCCGACAGCGAGGCGCCGGTCATCTTCGTTCCATCCACACGGGTATATTCGCCGGTATAGGCAGATGCGATGCCGATGGCGTCGTTAAGATGCGAATTATAGGTATTGTCTGAGAAGCAATCATGCTCCTCTTCCGGATCGTGCAGCAGAAGGCCGAGCTTCATGCGCTCCCCTGCCAGCTCGCCATAGGAAAGAGAGCCCATGCCGGTGAGAATGGCGGTCAGGCCGGCTTTCGGGTCGGCTTCCACTGTCTTGGTGGCCTCGCCTTCCGGCGCCCAGGCGTCCACCATTTCCTGAAGATCCTTGATCAGCAGGGTGGAGGCGGACTTCAGGTAATCGGCGCGGCGGTCGCAATTGCCGTTCGTGCAATTCTTCTTGTCGTAGTCGGTATAGGGGCGGTTGCCCGCACCCGGTCCGGTGCCGTTCAGGTCCTGGCCCCAGAGCAGGAATTCGATGGCGTGGTAACCGGTCGTCACATTGGCTTCGACATCGCCCGCCTCGTGCAGGCTTTCGATCAGTTCGGGGGTGATCTTCGAGGTATCGACATCTTCGCCGCTGATCTTGATTTTCGGATTGGCGATGATGTTTGCGACGTAAAGCTCGTTCTCGTCGCTCTCGGTGCCGTAGGAACCGTCGACATAGTCGATCAGGCCTTCATCCAGCGGCCAGGCGTTTACCTTGCCTTCCCAGGCGTCGACCACAGGGTTGCCGAACCGGTAGACTTCCGATTGCTGGTATGGAACGCGCGCCTTGATCCACGCTTCACGTGCAGCTTTCAGCGTTCCTTCGCTCGGTGTTGCGATCAGCGCGTCGATTGCCTTGTCCAGCGCCTTCGCCGTGGTCAGCGAATCCTCGTATTTCGCATGCGCGACGTCGGCGTAATGCTTGACGACAGCGGCGGCGTCGGTCGCAGCGCGGGCGGGAAGCGCGGTGAAGGTCGCGGATGCGGCCAGAAGCGCGAAAGACGCGCTGAGAATGGTTTTGCGGATCATGATCCCTCTCCTTGGGCAGGCGTGAAATAACTTCACGCTGCGGCAAGCGAGTTCTGACCCAATCGCAAACTTGTGTCAAATATTCTAGTTTAGAATGCTTTGAAACAAGCTACTCGGTATTTTTCGAAGTAAAATCAGCGCGTGCAAAACCTGTTTCAGGCTTTGCGTTTCATTACGCAGAAGAAGAAACCGTCCGTATCTGTAGTTGCAGGCGTCAGCGTCACTGTCTTGCCGTCAGAGGAATGCGGTTTGTTTGCATTGCCGCCAAAAGTCGTCTGCCAGCGATCCAGTGCCGAACCGATATAGAATTGCGGATTTTCTTCGCAGAAGCGCGTGACCTGCTGCTCGTTTTCCTCGGGCAGAACCGAGCAAGTGACATAAAGCAGCTCGCCGCCGGGGCGTACAAAACCCTTGGCCTGCGAAAGGGCCTCGCCCTGCTGCTGTACCCGTTCTTCCAGATTGCGTGTCGTCAGCCGCCATTTGGTGTCGGGCCGCCGGCGCCATGTTCCGGTGCCAGTGCAGGGGGCGTCCACCAGAACGCGATCGAATTTTTCATGAAACGGGACAAGTCCGGCTGCGCGGTCATGAACCTGCACATTGCGCGTGCCGGCTCGTTTCAGCCGCTCGATGATCGGCGCGAGCCGCTTGCGATCGGCGTCGAAGGCGTGAACCTGACCCTTGTTGTTCATGCTGGCGGCCATGGCCAGCGTCTTGCCGCCGCCACCGGCGCAATAATCGAGTATCTGTTCGCCTTCATGCGCGCCGGCAAGATCGGCAACGATCTGCGATCCCTCGTCCTGAACTTCGAACCAGCCTTTCTGGAAGGATAGTTCGGCGGTCACATTCGGCAGGCGGGAAGGGCCTTCGCCGGCGGGGATGCGGACACCCTGACGGGCGATATGCGTTGCTTCCGCACCGCTCTCTTCCAGCGCCTTCAGCACCTTGTCGCGAGTGGCCTTCAGCGTGTTGGCCCGCAGATCAAGTGTCGGGCGCTGGTTCAGCGCCTGCGCCTCGGCAAGCCAGCCCTCTCCGAACGCCGTCTCGAAGGATGCTTGAACCCATTCGGGAATGTCGCCCTGAATATGGGCTGGTGCATCGGCGAGAGAACGGGAGAGAAAGGCTTTCTGCTTTTCTTCATCAGGCGCGGCAGGGGCAAATTTGTCGCCGTCGAATTCCGCCGCAAGTTCCGAAAAGCTCTTGCCCCATTGGCGCAGCAGAACTGCATAACCAAGCGAGGCGGCGCTGTCGTCATCCATCAGCCAGGCGTGTGACAGTTTCATGCGCAGCGCGTCATAGACGATGTTGCCGATCGCGGCCCTGTCACCCGAACCCGCGAAACGATGGGCAAGTCCCCAGTCCTTCAGAGCATCGGCAACGGGACGCCTGCGTCCCTCAATATCCGCCAATACTTCGATTGCTCCGGCCAAACGCCCGCCCAAACGCATTGTCTACCTCATTTTGCTGATTAGCCCGGTTGGTAGACGCGAATGGCGGCAAGGGCAAGGCTCAATCGGCGCTGACGACCTCGTAGCAGACCTTGGCGGTGCCGGAACTGATCATGCCGATGTTTTTGGCAGCGGCCTTGGAAAGATCGAGAACGCGACCCTTGATGAACGGACCGCGGTCATTGATGCGCACCACAACGGCCTTGCCGTTACGGGCATTGGTAACCTTGACCTTGGTGCCGAACCGCAGCGAGCGGTGAGCGGCGGTCATGTTGGCGGCGTTCATACGCTCGCCCGAAGCAGTCTTGGAGCTCAACGCATACCACGATGCCCCTCCACAACCATTTGCCGCATTCGCCTGAAGAGGCGCAATGATGGAACAGGCAGCTATAGTTGCGACGGTGAAAGTTATACGACGGATATTCAACAAACTGTGCTTCCCTGAAAATCGGCCCCGCGCCGATTGATTGTGCCCTTGCTAAACGGCCATTGTCTGGCCTGAACGCGTTTGAATGCGAGATTGTAGGGCGAGGGAAAAATGGCGAAAAAAAGCTGATCTCAAATCACGAAGTGTTACAGGCTGTAACATTCGTGATCGTTAGCCGGAAAGGTGTTGCCGGTGCCTTATTGTTGAAAAGTGGAAAAAATGACGCAGAATCAATGCTCAATCGAAATGTTGCTACAAGTCACGCCTTCGTGAATCGAGTTCACGAAATGTGAGTGAAATATTTTTCTAATGGCTACGATTTTAGCGATTTTTGTATGGTTAATAAAAGCCTAATTGACTGAAAAGCCACCAAAACCATCCTCAAAAACGGGTTTGGAAGGATTTTTCATCGCTTTTAAATGGGGGATTTTTAGCCCCGCCAGAGGCCGCTTTCCCACAATTGTGTCAGGGAGATTTTGTACTCCGGGAAGCTGAAATCGAAACCGAGGCCACGTATCCTGGCGTTGGAAACACGCTTGTTCTCGCCGTAGAAGGAGCGTGCCATCGGCGTCAGATCGGCGGTCTCGAATGCCTGTTCGGGCGGCGGCTCAACGCCCATCAACGTGGCGGCGAAGCTCACCACATCCTGCGGCGGGGCGGGTTCATCATCCGTCACATTGAAGACGCCGCGTTCATTTCTCCGCGCCAGAAAGGCGTGGGCCGCACCAATATCCTCAACCCGGATCCGGTTGAACACCTGGTCTTTCTTCACCAGCCTGCGCGCCGTTCCCTTTTCGAAATTCATGAAACTATTGCGTCCGGGGCCGTAAATTCCCGACAGGCGCAAGATGGCAAGCGGCACCCCCGCTTTTTCAGCAGCCGCAGCCCAGGCGGTTTCGGCAGCAACGCGTTCAACGGACCGGGCGGAAACCGGGCGGCACGGGGTTTCCTCATCCACCCATGCGCCGTTATGGTCGCCATAGACGCCAACGGTGGAAAGATAAGCGATCCATTCAAGCTTGGGCAGAAGCCGTTTCAGGTCGTCGCCCAAAAGCGCAAGCAGTGGATCTCCATCCTTGCCCGGCGCGATGGACTGCACGAGATGCGTGACATTGGCCATTGTGGCGATGAGATCGTCATTAAGATGGGCACCGTCAAACAGGAAGGGTGTCATGCCAGTTGCAGCAAGGCTTGCGAACTTGTCCGTGCTGCGCGTGGTGCCCGATATCGTTGCAGCTTCGGTTTTCAGCGCGTTTGCAATGGCCTTGCCCGAATATCCTGCGCCGAAAATCATCACATGCATGGGTCACGCCTCTGCCAGTTGCCATTCCATTTCCGCCTCTGGATCAGGCTCCGGGGCGCGGCCGGCAGAGTATGCACGGAATTCCTCGCTGTCCATAAGCTGCGACAAAGCCCATGCGGCCATGCCGCGCACCTCCGGTGCCGGGTCTTTTTCGGCGAGAGACTTGCATTGCTGCACGAATTGCCGGTCGCGCGAGTTTCCAGCCGCTATCAGCACGTTGCGGATGAAGCGGTTACGCCCGATGCGCTTGACTGGTGAGCCGCTGAAGAAGCTGCGGAAGGCAGCGTCGTCCAGCGTCAGCAGGAAGGCGATGGAAGGTTCCTTCAAATCCTCGCGCGCCTGCAGCTTCATCTCGGAGGCGCTGGCCGCGAATTTGTTCCAGGGACAGGCGGCAAGGCAATCGTCGCAGCCATAGATGCGGTTGCCTATCATCGGCCGGAACTCGTGCGGGATGACGCCTTTGTGCTCAATGGTGAGGTAGGAGATGCAGCGGCGGGCGTCCAGCTGGTAGGGGGCGGGGAAGGCGGCCGTCGGACAGGCATCGAGACAGGCGCGACAGGAGCCGCAATGGTCCTTCTCTGCCTCATCAAGAAAAAGCTCGGCGGTGGTGAACATGCTGCCGAGAAACAGCCAGGAACCATGGGTGCGGCTGACCAGATTGGTGTGTTTGCCCTGCCAGCCGAGACCCGCGGCTGCGGCAAGCGGTTTTTCCATCACCGGCGCAGTGTCTACGAAGACCTTCACGTCCTCGCCGGCGCGCGCGGCAAAACGGGTGGCGATTTCTTTCAGTCGCCCTTTTATGACGTCGTGATAGTCGCGGTTGCGGGCATAGACAGAAATGGCTGCCTTGTCGGATTTCGAAAGAAGGCCGCGAGGATCTTCTTCAGGCCCGTAATTCAGCCCGAACATGACAATGGAGCGCACGTCGCCCCACAGCGTTTTCGGCTCAGCGCGACGGGCCTCGGTCTCCTCCATCCACGCCATGGTGCCATGATAGCCCTTATCCAGAAACTGCCTCAACCGTTCCGGTGCCAGCGGAATGCTGTCCGGCGCGGTGATACGACAGAGATCGAAGCCGAGCGAAAGCGCCTCCTGACGAACGAAGTCCGTCAGTTTGCGAGCGCGTATCCGCTGCTTGTCGCTGGCAACGTCGATGGTCGTTTCTCCTGCGGGTTACTCTGCGACATATATATGCGTAGCTACACGCCGCAGCAAATAACCGGGAGGCCCGAACTTAGAAATCCAGATCGGCGTAGTGAGAGGAGGGGGCAAGGCGCGGAATGCGCTCGCTGAGGAACGGCCGGAAGGACGGGCGCGATTTCAGCCGCTGATACCATTCTTTGGCAATTGGCGCTTCGAGCCAGTTGATTTCGCCGAGATAATCCAGCACCGAGACAGAGGCGGCGGCGGCAAGGTCGGCATAACTCAACCGGTCGCCGGCGAGCCACGTCCGCGAACCCGCCAGCCATTCCAGATATTTGATGTGCTGACGAACATTGTTACGCGCGGTGCGCAGAAGCTTGGAATCCGGGGGGCCACCACCCTGGGCCGCCGTCATCTGCAATTTATAAACCCGCTCCCGCACCAGCGGTCGGGTCACATCGTTTTCCATCTTCTGCAGGAACCACTCGGTCAAGCGGCGGATTTCCGCCCGCTGAAACGGGTCTTCCGCCAGCAATCGCCGGTCACGCTTCAAAACCCCGTGCGTTTCGTCGAGAAACTCGGCGAGCACGTAGGGACCGCTGAGAGAGCGCATATTATCATCGAGATAGACCGGCAGGGTGCCCGCCGGATTCAGCGCCAGAAACTCCCGCCTTCTTTCCCACGGCTGCTCCTCCGCGAGATCGGTCTGGAACCCGTATTCCGAAAGGATCAGACGAACGAACCGCGATGCGGTCGACATGGGAGAGTGATAGAGAGTTGGCATCGGTACTCAATTTTTACGATTGGTTGTCATGATCGACAATTGCCGGAAAACTTTTTCAGTTTCGCTTCATCAAGACGCTATAAGAGCTTGGCTACTTTAAAACAAGTTTAACGCAATTGCTTTCCATTCCCGCTTCCCCCTGAAAAAAGGATACCTCATGGGTGACCAATCGATCATCAGCGCGCTTTTGCTGGGCATTATCGAGGGTCTTACGGAGTTCATTCCCGTTTCCTCAACGGCGCATGTGCTGCTGGCCGGGCATTTTCTCGGCTTCAAATCGCCGGGCAACACCTTTGCCGTTCTCATTCAGCTCGGCGCGATCATTGCTATCCTTCTTGTTTATTTTCAGAAGCTTGTGTCGATCGCCATGGCGATGCCAACAAGTGCCAAGGCGCGCCGCTTCGTGCTGGCTGTCGCTGTCGCCTTCCTGCCGGCGGCGGTGATCGGCGCTCTGGCGCATGACTTCATCAAGACGGTGCTGTTCGAAACACCCATCCTCATCTGTATCGTACTGGTTATCGGCGGCGTCATATTGCTGGCCGTCGACCGAATGCCGCTGAAGCCCAGATATACCGACATCATGGATTATCCGCCGTCGCTTGCCTTCAAGATCGGTCTGTTCCAGTGCCTTGCGATGGTTCCGGGCACCTCCCGGTCCGGCGCTACCATTGTTGGCGCGCTGTTGATGGGCACGGACAAGCGCTCCGCCGCCGAATTCTCGTTTTTCCTGGCGATGCCGACCATGCTCGGCGCGTTTGTGCTCGATCTCTACAAGAACCGCGATGCGCTGAGCTTCGATGACAGTGCGCTGATTGCCGTAGGCTTCATCGCCGCTTTCGTCTCCGGCCTGTTCGTCGTGCGCTCGCTGCTGGACTTCGTCTCGCGACGCGGTTTTGCACCCTTTGCCTGGTGGCGCATCGTCATCGGCTCGCTGGGTCTAGCAGCACTTCTGCTCTACCGTTGAGCCGGGCTTTAAAATAGCCGTTCGTTTCCAATGCACGGACAAAATAAAAAGCGCCCCGGAGAATCCGGAGGCGCTTTTTATTTGAGACTTGTGAAAGCTGATCAGTTCGTGCTGATCGAAGCCGTTGCGCAAGGGTCGACACCGTAGGCGGGAGCGCAACCGCTCTTGCCCGCTGCAACCGTGCCCGGCGCCATGAAAGAACCCGCCAGAACCACCAAAGCCGCACACGCAAAAAAGAGTGCGATAGATCTGCCCATTTTATTATTGCCTTTCAGACGTTCGTTCGCGCGGATTACGCCGCCGTGTGTGAAGTGAGGGTTCTGGATATGTTAGGAATGTGGCCATTATCAATAAAGCGGCTTGCTGAATACCGGGTTAATGCGAAGTCTTTTCCACAGTTGCGCTTGTGCCACGCTTGGCTGTGGAGGCCACTTGGCCGTTAACTTTTACCCGGCTGTTCAAAACAGCTTCAGTCGATGTTGCACCTCCCCTGCAGTTGAGGGGGAAATGCGCCAATAGCGGTTTGGTTGCGATTGAATTGCGCAAAAACAAAAAGCGGGAATGGTTCCCGCTTTCGTTCAGATCTTTAATGCGCGACGGCAGGTTTATGCTGCTTTTCCGGCGTTCGAGAACTGTCCGTGCGGGCGATAGTGCACCATGTAGGACGGCAGGACGGAAGCAACGCGAACGGGCGTAATGCCGATGCCTTCCAGGGTCAGGCCGTTCTTTTCCGCGTCAGCGGAAACGACATTATCCTTTTTCAGCATGGTCACCTGATCGACAGTCAGCGGCGGCGTAATCAGCGGCACCAGCGAAGCGATTTTGCCGATCATTGAGGCGACGCCGAAAGGCAGGTTGACGAAAGGACGCTGACGGTAGGTTGCGGCAAGAACCGCCTCAAGACAGTCGCGGAACGTCATGACGTCCTGGCCACCCAGTTCATAGATGGCGCCGGGCTTCAGCTTGCCATCCACGCTGCGGGCAACGGCCTCCGCTACATCTTCGACATAGACCGGCTGGAACTTGGTTTTTCCGCCGCCGATCAGCGGCAGGAACGGCAGGCTGCGGGCCATCTTGGCGAATTTATTGAAGAAGTCGTCTTCCGGTCCAAAGATGATCGAAGGGCGCAGGATCACGGCGCCGGGCAGAACGGAATGGATTGCTGCCTCGGCGCGGCCCTTTGTGCGGCCGTAGCCGGTCGACGAATTGGCATCGGCACCGATGGCGGAGATGTGCGTCAGCGTTGCACCGGCGTTGCGGGCTGCCTCGGCAATGGCTTTCGCGCCGAATTCCTGCACGGCGTCAAAGGTGTTGCGGCCGCTTTCGGCCAGAATGCCAACGCAATTGACCACGTGGTCGGCGTCTTCGATGGCTTTGACGATGGAGTCGCGATACCGCAGGTTCGCCTGGGCAAACGAGATCTGGCCGACATTGCCGAGCGGCTGCAGGAAACCAGCAAGATCGGGACGGCGCACGGCCACGCGGATGCGATAACCGCGCTTGGCGAGCATCCGCACGACATGCCGCCCGACGAAACCCGAACCGCCGAAAACGGTGACGAGGGGTGGAAGGTTGGCCAAGGTCATGGGAGGCTCCTCAGAAGCTGTCGATAAAGCGTTTTTCAGTCTCTTAGCCCAAAGCCGTGCGCGCGTGAAGAGACGTTGTCACAAGGCCCGGGACTAGTTTCGGAAATGCGGTTGACGACCGTCAAATTCCTTCGACGATCATCATCTCCGCGTCGGCGACTTCCTGACGGATTTTGGCCGCCGCCTGGTATTCGGGCGAGTTGTAGCAATCGATCGCGTGCTGCACCGAGGGGAATTCGATGATGACGTTGCGTGCGCGTGCCTTGCCCTCAAGTTCGGTCAACGCACCGCCGCGGGCGAGAAAGTTGGCGCCGAACCGCTCGAAAGCGGGCTTCGCAGTCGACACGTAGTCCTTGTAGCGTTCGTTGTCGCGTACATCGACGCGCGCGATCCAGTAGCCCTTTGCCATTTCGTCTCCTCCGATGGTCCTTATTGATTTGCCGGAAAGCTGGCGCGCAGCATGTCGTCAAGAATGGCGCGGGCTGCTGCTTTCGGATCTTCTGCTCTGACGATGGGGCGGCCGACAACCAGATGGCTCGAACCGGCTTTGATGGCGTCAAAAGGCGTCATCACGCGCTTCTGGTCTCCCGCCTCGGCACCGGCCGGGCGAATACCAGGGGTGACGACGGCAAGGTCGGGGCCCAAGATTTCACGCACCGCCGTCGATTCCTCTGCCGAACAGACGATGCCGCCCATGCCTGCCTCGCGCGCCTGTTCCGCACGGCGCAGCACCAGCGAACGGGCATCCGATGCATAGCCGGCTTCCGCAAGATCGGCATCATCCATCGAGGTTAGCACGGTGACACCAAGCAGGCAGAGGCCAGAGCCTTCGGCTGCCTTGACTGCGGCGCGCATGGCTTTCGGGTAGGCATGCAGGGTCAGCATCGACATGCCCATGCGGGCGATGTTTTCGACGCCGGAGGCGACGGTGTTGTCGATGTCGAGCAGTTTCATGTCGAGAAAGACTTTCTTGCCGCTCTGGGCAAGGTCGCGGGCGAATTCGAGACCACCGGCAAATACCAGCTGATAGCCGATCTTGTAGAACAGAACCTCATCGCCGATCTTCGACACGATGTCTTCAGCTTGTTGCACAGTCGGAACATCGAGCCCGACGATCAGTTTTTCGCGCGCGGTCATTGTCTTATCCCTGCCATGTTTCCATTGCCGTCCAGTCGCATGTGGGGCGCTGAGCTGCAAGTGAAAATTCGGCGATTGGGAACCGGAAAAGATTGCCGCCGCCGGGTGGCTGGTCCTTGCTGCGACTGATGCCGACGCCTTCGATATGGCATTTCAAAAGCGTGCCGACGCCGCCATGGCCGACAAAGGCAATCGGCTGTTGCGGGTCGTGCCGGTCTAGAACGGCCAAGACGGCGTTAACAATTCGCGCCTGCGCATCGATTGCCCGTTCCCAGCCGTGAAAGCTTTCTCGCGGATGGGCAAAAAACCAGTCGGCAGCCTTTTCGAATTCCGGCGGCGTCAGGAAGCCTGTTGCCGACCGGTCGTTCTCATGCATCACCTCGATGATCTCAATATCCGCGCCGGATGTTTCAGCAAGGATTCGGGCGGTTTCGATGGCTTTGGTTTCCGCGCTCGACACGATCCGGCGCAATGCGCGTGCCCATGGCAGGCGGCTTGCCTCACACGCCCGCCGTGCACCCAAGTCCGAAAGTCCCCATTCCGGAACCGGAACCGCCGGATCGATCCGGACCTGGGGATGGGTAATGTAAAGGGCATGCATGGGAACGGTCCTCAATGGCGATGGAAAGGGAAAATCAGGACCCTAACCATCTGTCACGACCGGGAAATGACGGCCTTTGCCCACTCTGCCGTGTGATCAGGCCCGCGTATAGGTCCACAATTGCGCCGGAGGAATGTTGCGCACGATGAAATCGAAATGGCGGATGTGGTAGAGATGCGGCTGCGCAACGATCGGGGAAATCGGACCGTAGGATATCTGTATGACGGGGCGACCGTGCGGCACGCGTTTCAGCAATTCGTCGAGAAGCTTGATGCGGGCGGCCATCGGAAAATTCAGCATCGGTACGGCGGAAATGACGCTGTCGAACATCTGGCCCTGGTGCTCGCCAAGTGTCGCATTCAGATCGAAGGCATCGCCATTGATGAAGTTGACGCCCGGATAACTTCTGAGAAGCTGGTTGTAGAAATCGGTCGAATATTCGATGGCCGTCAGGCGCTCCGGCTTGATGCCGCGTGCCAGAATGGCCTTGGTGATGACACCGGTACCGGGGCCGAGTTCGAGAACTGGCAAGTCCGAATGCGGGTCGATGACACTCGCCATTTTTCTTGCCGTGATGGAGGATGTCGGGACGATGGCTCCGACCTTTTTCGGCTGGCTGACCATGCCTTTGAAAAAGCGGATTTCTTCCTCAAATTTTCTTTCAAAGCGTTGCTTCAGGTTGAGTGCCATAATTCCCCTCGGATGTATTTTGGTCATTGTCAAAAAAATGTTACGCACTGTTGATCTCATTTGGCGCTAAAACAAGGCAAAATGTCGTAATTGGAAAAATTCGTTTAGCGTTAGAAATCTGTCTGCGCCGAATCAAAAAACGCCGGTGGAGCGATCCACCGGCGTTTTTTGATTGATTTGAGGACAAAAAGTCCACTTTAAACGCGCATCGGCATCAGAACATAAAGCGCATCGTCGCCGGCGGTGTCGCGAACGAGCGTTGGCGAGCCCGCATCCGCCAGAAGGAAAATCGCGTCTTCACCGGAAAGCTGCGAGGTGATGTCGAGGAGATATTTGGCATTGAAGCCGATTTCCATCGAATCATTGTCGTAACCGACAGCCACTTCTTCCGTCGCACTGCCGGAATCCGGATTGTTGACGGTCAGCGTCAGCTGGCCGTTGGTCAACGCCAGCTTCACGGCGCGGCCACGCTCGGAAGAGATGGTCGACACGCGATCGACCGCACGGGCGAAGGTCTGGCAATCGACGCGCATTTCCTTGTCGTTGCCGGTGGGGATGACGCGCTGGTAATCCGGGAAGGTGCCGTCGATCAGCTTCGAGGTCAAAACGACCGAGCCGATGGTCAGGCGGATTTTCGCGTCCGATACCTCGACAGTGACATCAAGTTCGGGATTGTCCATCAGCTTCTGCAATTCGCCGACGGTCTTGCGCGGAATGATGATGCCCGGCATGCCTTCGGAGCCGGAAGGCGCATCCACATCGGCGCGCGCAAGGCGGTGACCGTCCGTCGCGACTGCGCGCAGCTTGAGGTCGCCGTTGCTTTCGATGGTGTGGAAGAAGATGCCGTTCAGATAATAGCGTGTCTCTTCGGTCGAAATCGCAAATTGCGTTCGGTCGATCAGCATCTTCAGGTCGGTCGCCTTCAGTTTGAAGGTGTGGCTGAAGGTACCGGCGGTCAGATCCGGGAAATCGGTTTCTGGAAGGCATTGCAGCGAGAATTTCGAACGGCCGGAAGCAACCGTCATTGTGGAGCCATCCGGATTGGTGGCCAGAAGCACTTCGGAACCATCCGGCAGCTTGCGCACGATTTCATAAAGCAGATGCGCCGGCACGGTGGTCGCGCCCGCCTGCTCCACCATGGCCGGCGTCGCTTCGGTGATTTCGAGGTCGAGGTCGGTCGCCTTCATATCCAGATTGGCGCCGGATGCGCGCAGCAGAACGTTGGACAGGATCGGGATCGTGTTACGACGCTCTACGACCCTGTGGACGTGGTTCAGCGATTTAAGAAGGTTCGACCGCTCAAGAGTAATACGCATGGACGCTACCGCTTTCAACCGTTGCGACCCGGCCACCGCCGGATCGGTAAGAAGAGTCTTGACCGGCCGGAACGCCGGATAATGTGGACGGGCAAAATGGCAGAGTTATTGCAGAAAATGCAAGAGCCGAGTGCATCTGCCGCCGGTCATTTTGCTGCTATACAGCATGATCCACAGCCTGTGACCGCCCGTGGACCTTGTTCGCCGGTTTTCTATTGCCCATAAAGGGGTAAAACTGGAGCGACCGGCCGGGAATGATCGGCCAGAATGATTGGAAGCCGTGTGACGGAAGAAATATCGAACAGCGACGCCGGACAGGCGACCAAGAGCTTCAGGATCGGCACGGCCACTATTCCGGCGCGGCCGTTGGAGCCGGCGCTCTATCTCGTGGCCACTCCCATCGGCAATCTCGGCGACATCACCATCCGGGCGCTGGAAACGCTGGCTTCGGCTGACGTCCTTGCCTGCGAGGATACCCGCGTCACCCGCATTTTGCTCGAACGTTACGGTATCCGCACACGTCCGCTCTCCTATCACGAGCATAATGCGCAGGAAGCGGGGCCAAAACTCATAGCCGCTTTGGAGGCCGGAAAATCCGTGGCGCTGGTGTCGGATGCCGGAACGCCACTCGTCTCCGATCCCGGTTATCGCCTTGGTCAGCTCGCGCTTGAGGCCGGTCATCGCGTCGTGCCGGTGCCGGGAGCATCTGCGCCGCTTGCTGCCCTTGTCGGTTCTGGCATGCCGAGTGACGCCTTTCTGTTTGCGGGCTTTCTGCCCGTAAAGGATCGCGGCAAGCGCGACCGTTTTGCCGAACTTGCGAAAATTCCGGCCACCCTCATGTTTTTTGAATCGCCACGCCGCATTGGCACCTCCGTAAAGGTGGCATCGGAAGTCCTTGGCCGCGATCGCCGTGCTGTGGTGTGCCGCGAGCTGACCAAGACTTTCGAGGAGTTCCGGCGTGGCACGCTGGGCGAGCTTGCGGAATATTACGACGAGGACCGTGTGGTGAAGGGCGAGATCGTGCTCCTGATAGAGCCGCCCTCCTATGACGAAATTCCCGATATCGAGGATGTCGAGAGACTCCTGAAGGATCTCGTCACAACCATGCCTGCCGCAAGGGCCGCAGCCGAGGCGGCAAAGCTGACGGGCCTGCCGCGCAAGGAGCTTTATCAACGGCTGCTGGATATGAAGGATGCGGATGGCCGCTGACGGGCAAACGAACAAGAGACGAAAGGCCGAGCGACGCGGCCACACTGCGGAATACTGGGCAGCACTCTATCTGCTGTTTCGGGGATACCGCATCCTCGCCATTCGTTATCGAACCCGACTGGGGGAAATCGATCTCATTGCCCGCAAGAAGGATGTCGTCGCCATCGTCGAGGTCAAGGCGCGGCCTTCCGGTGCCGGGGCTGTCGATGCGGTCGGCTTCCGTTCGCAACAGCGCATTCGGGCGGCTGCCGATATTTGGCTCTCCCGCCGCAAGGATGCCGCGCGGTTTTCGTTGCGTTTCGATATCGTCGCAGTCCTGCCACGACGCCTGCCGCAGCATTTCATCGACGCTTTTTGAGGGGGGAGGCAATGTCCACTGAGCGGGAAAAAATGGCTGCGGGCGAATGGTACTGTTGCATGGATGCCGAACTGGACGTGCTGCGCGCCCGCGCCCGCCGTGCCGTTCACCAGCACAACACCGCGCCGCCGGATGAGCGTGAGGCCATGTCGCCTTTGCTGCGGGCGCTCTTTGCCTCCGTTGCGGAAGGAGCCTTTATCGAAGCACCGTTTCATTGCGCTTACGGCTTCAACATTACGTTGGGTGCGAACGTCTATCTCAATACCGGCTGCGTCATTCTTGATTCTGCGCCCGTGCGGATTGGCGATGGCGCGATGTTGGGGCCGGCCGTGCAGATCTATTGCGCCGAACATCACCTGGACCCGGTTCCGCGTTCGCAAGGCATTGAAATCGCAAAGCCGGTCACGATCGGTCGCGATGTCTGGATCGGCGGCGGCGCGATCCTTCTGGCCGGCATCACCATTGGCGATGGCGCGATCGTCGGGGCCGGTTCGGTGGTGACGCGGGATGTCTTGGCCGGGACGACGGTGGTCGGAAATCCGGCTCGCCCCATAAAGCGCAAGGACGCTTGAGACATCCGTTTCTGGAAGAATGGAGTCCCTATCGCAGGGACTGTAATAAATCTGACATAAAACCGTTAAAGAGGCGTCATGGAACGTCTCTATTCGCATCCTCATCCCAATAAATGGTGGAGAGGATTTAGTAATGTTGAAGAAGATTTCCATGGCCGCAGTGGCGGTCAGCATTTCGGCAACGTCTTCCATGGCTGCGACCAACATCACCTGGTGGCACGGCATGGGCGGCCGTAACGGCGAAGTCATCAACGAAGTTTCGCAGAAGTTCAACGAAGCCCAGAAGGAATGCGCTCTGACGCCGGTTTCCAAGGGCTCATACGAAGAAGCGCTTGCAAGCGGCATCGCTGCTTTCCGTTCGGGCGAACAGCCGAACATTCTTCAGGTTTTCGATGCTGGCGCTGCCACCATCATCAACGCCAAGGGCGCTGTCATTCCTGCAGAAGACCTCATCAACAAGGCCGGTTACAAGTTCGACCGCGAAGCCTTCATCAACGGCGTCCGCTATTTCTACGCTGCCGCTGACGGCAAGTTCGTCGGCATGCCTTTCAACACTTCCGCGCCGATCATGTATGTCAACGACGAAGCCCTGAAGAAGGCCGGCGTCGAAGCTCCGAAGACCTGGGAAGATTTTGAAAAGGTCGCACCGAAGCTGAAGGAAGCCGGTTACATCCCGCTCGTCCAGTCGCAGCTCACCTGGCAGTTCACGGAGAACTTCTTCTCCCGCAACAACATCCAGTTCGCAACCAACAACAATGGTTACGACAGCGTCACCGACACCAAGCTGAAGGTCACCGATCCGAACCTCGTCATGATGTTCGACAAGCTGAAGGACTGGAAAGACAAGGGTCTGTTCGCCTACTACGGCGCCGGCTGGAACGACAACCAGAAGCCCTTCGAAGAAGGCAAGGTTGCCCTCTGGATCGGTTCCTCGGGTTCGTTCGGTGGCCTGCAGAAGACGGCGTCCATGCCGTTCTCGGCAACCTTCCTTCCCTACTGGGGCTCCATCAAGGGCGCTGGCACCAACTCCTTCATCGGCGGCGCTGCCCTCTTTGCAATGTCGGGCAAGTCTGAAGCCGAAAACAAGTGCGTGGCTGACTTCTTCCAGTTCCTGACTTCGCCGGAAATCCAGGTCTTCTACCACAAGGCAACCGGTTACGTCGCTATCACCACGGCTGCTTACGAAAAGGCCAAGGCTGAAGGCTTCTACAAGGAAAAGCCTGCCGCCGAAGTCGGTATCCAGCAGCTGTCGCTGCCTTCAGGCGAATGGTCCAAGGGCTACCGCCTCGGTTTCTACCCGCAGATCCGCTCCATCATGGAACGCGAATACAACCGCATCTTCTCCGGCGAAGTAACGCCGAAGGACGCCTTCGACATCATCGAAAAGGAAGGCAACGATCTTCTCGCCCGTTTCGCTAAAACGGCCGGCTGATCTCCCTTTTGAAACCAACGATAGTTGTCGAGCCTCCTTTCCGCCGGAAAGGAGGCTCGCTCTTGGATTAAGGAGGCGCAAGCGTGGCCTATACATCGTCTCAACCGCGTCTGGCCCGGTTTCTATCCGGCCGGTCTGCAAAAACCGGAAAAGCGGCGAAGGCCGCAGAAGCCAGCATGAAGCGCGTGCAGTTCTCCTCGTCCTACGTGCCCTATCTGTTTCTGGCGCCGCAACTGGCGGTGATTTTCATCTTCTTCTACTGGCCCTCCGTCCAGGCCGTGCAATCGTCGTTCTTTATCGAAGACCCTTTCGGGTTCGGTGCAACGTTCGTGGGCTTCGCCAATTATTCCGATGCTATCTTCAATCCGGAATATCTAAACATCGCCAAGTTCACGGTTGTCTTCACCGTGCTGGTTACTTTCTTTTCGCTGGCGCTCGGTCTTTTGCTTGCGGTCAAGGCCGATGCGCTCGTTCGCGGCAGTTCCGCCTACAAGACGTTGCTGATCTCCGTTTACGCCATCGCGCCGCCGGTTGCGGGTCTCATCGGCATGATGTTTTTCGACCAGCATATCGGGCCTTTCGTCAAGATGGCTGCGTTTTTGGGCTGGGATATGAAGGTTGGCCTCAACTACTTCGATACAGCCTTCGCCATGATTGCCGTCGCGGTCTGGAAGCAGATCCCTTATAATTTCATTTTCTTCCTGTCCGGATTGCAGGGCGTATCCGTCGCCGTGCGCGAGGCTGCCGCCATCGATTGCCGATCGGGCGTGCGCCGGTTCTGGACGGTCATCATGCCGCTTCTGGCACCGACTGCCTTCTTCCTGCTGATCATCAACATCACCTATTCGCTGTTCGATACGTTCGGCATTATCGACGTGATGGTGAAGGACAAGGCCGCAAACAATCCGATTACGCTGGTCTACAAGGTCTTTCTCGACGGTTTCCGCGGCAATGACATCGGCGGTTCCTCTGCCCAGTCCGTCATCCTGATGCTGGTCGTCTTCGTACTGACCATCATCCAGTTCCGCTTCATCGAAAAACGCATCCATTACAATTGAGGGAAAAGACAATGTACAAGACAAAACCCCTCGACCATCTGGTGCTGATCATTGGCGCACTGTTTCTGATATTGCCTGTCGTCGTGGCATTCATGACGTCCACTCATACGGCGGCGGAAATCCATCGCAGCGGCCTGACACTCGTTCCGGGCGACAATTTCGTCGGGACCTATGAAAAGGTCCTGACGCAGAAGGGCGGCTTTACCGGGCAGATCACCGGTCTCAACATGGTGCTCAACTCGCTGATCCTCGGCATCGGTTTTGCCGTCGGCAAGATCGTCCTGTCGATGATGGCAGCCTATGCGATCGTCTATTTCCGGTTCCGGTTTGCAACGCTTGCCTTCTGGATCATCTTCACCACCCTGCTTCTGCCGCTCGAAGTACGCATCATGCCGTCCTATGAGGTGATGAGCAAACTCGGCCTCTTGAACTCCTACACCGGTCTGATCGTGCCGCTTCTGGCGTCTGCGACGGGCACCTTCTATTTCCGGCAGTTCTTCAAATCCATTCCTGAAGAATTGCTAGAAGCTGCTCGCATAGACGGTGCGGGCCCGGTCAAGTTCTTCATTGATGTGATCATCCCGCTTTCCCGTACCATGATGGCGGCGATCTTCATCATCATGTTCGTTTACGGCTGGAACCAGTACCTCTGGCCCATGCTGATGACCACGGACGAGAGTTTCTTCACCCTGATGCGCGGCATCAAGTCGATCCTGCAAGTCTGGGTCGGTTCGCAAATCCCCGATTACAACGAAGCTTTCGCGCTTGCCGTTCTGGCCATGCTGCCGCCTGTGATGATCGTCGTGATCTTCCAGCGCTGGTTCATCAAGGGCCTGACCGAAAGCGACAAATAAGGAAACCGAAAATGGCCGCGATAGAAATCAGTCAGGTCTGCAAAGATTATCATGGCGGCGTGCGTGCCGTGCATCACGTCGATATCGACATCAGGGACGGCGAGTTCATTGTTCTCGTCGGTCCTTCCGGCTGCGGCAAGTCCACGCTCCTGCGTATGGTAGCCGGACTTGAGGATATTTCCGAAGGCACGGTGAAGATCGGTGACCGGGTGGTCAACCAGGTAGATCCGGCTGACCGGGATATCGCCATGGTGTTCCAGAACTATGCGCTCTATCCGCATATGTCGGTGCGCCAGAACCTGGAATACGGGTTGAAGAACCGCAAGACGCCGAAGGCGGAGATCGATGCGCGCGTGGCCGAGGCCGCCCGCATGCTCCAGCTCGAACCCTATCTGGAGCGCAAGCCGCGCGCCCTTTCCGGCGGCCAGCGTCAGCGAGTCGCCATGGGCCGCGCCATCGTGCGCAAACCGGCGGCCTTCCTGTTTGATGAGCCCCTGTCCAACCTTGATGCCAAACTGCGCGTTTCCATGCGCGGCGAGATCAAGCGCCTGCAAAAGCGCCTCGGCACCACTTCGATCTACGTCACGCACGATCAGCTGGAAGCCATGACGCTGGCAGATCGTCTGGTGGTGCTGAACGGCGGCCGCATCGAACAGATCGGCGCACCGCTTGAGGTCTATCACACCCCCGCTTCCACCTTTGTCGCAAGCTTCATCGGTTCTCCCGCCATGAACCTGCTGAACGGCGAGTTGCATGGGGATAGCCTTGCGGTCGGGCCGTCCCTGATCGCGCTCAACGGTTTCGCCCCCACCTCCGGCCCGGTTACTGTGGGCATGCGGGCGGAAGATTTCCGCCTGGCGGCGGCAGGTGAGCCCGGTTTTTCGCTACGCGTCGAGTATATCGAGGAACTCGGCTCGCAGCGTCTTATCCACGGCATGATCGGCGACCAGAACCTGACTGTGGCGTTTTCGCCGGAGGTCGAGATTACGGCTACCTTGTCGGTCGCCATATCTCCGGACAAGCTGCACTTCTTCTCCAGCGAGACCGGCAAGCGCATAGCCAGCAAGGCGGAACAGGCTGTGGCGCAGCCCGTGCAGCTGGCAACGGCCTGAGTGGACGATAAGAAATCGGCGCGATGACTAAAATTGCGCCGATTGTCAAAACCGCTTCGTTACGATCCCGATGATAGAAGATCTCCAATATTTCACGGGGGTTTTCTAATATGCCTTTAAAGATGATGTTCGCGGCGGCTGCGACCATGGCCATCCGCACGGTGCCGATATTGCCCGCCTCTTTGCGCCGGGCAAAAGACGAGAGCGTGGTTAGCGCGTCCTGCACCGATTTGCGGCTGCAGCCGGCCCCCATCAACCCCGACTGGATAATTTCCGGTGATCCTCAGGCGCGTGCGGCGGATCATTCCAGAAGCGGAGACCGCGCCTCCAGCACAGCCATGTGGGATTGTACGGCGGGCGAGTTCCGATGGTTCTTCGGTTGGGACGAGACCGTCTATATCCTTGAGGGTGAGGTGCATGTGACGGCGGAAGACGGCACAGTCAGTATCCTGCGGGTGGGTGACGTCGCTTATTTCCGCGCGGGTACATGGGCCACCTGGCGCGTGGATGAGTATGTCCGCAAGGTTGCCTTCATGCGCCGTCCTTTCCCCACGGCGCTAGCT
Organism: Agrobacterium sp. S7/73; assembly: GCF_019355535.1. Classification (NCBI taxonomy): domain Bacteria; kingdom Pseudomonadati; phylum Pseudomonadota; class Alphaproteobacteria; order Hyphomicrobiales; family Rhizobiaceae; genus Agrobacterium; species Agrobacterium sp. S7/73. The sequence goes on along the minus strand of NZ_CP072136.1, from coordinate 2,670,780 downwards.
CTGGCCTACCGGGTCAAGAACAAGCTGTTTGCCGGTCGTTCCTACAAGCTGGCGGCCTGAACTGGTAAAACACTCCGTCAGGTGGGGCTCTGCGCAGCGCCACCTGCGGAATTGTGAAGGTTCAATAAAACTCACAAAAAGCACCCCTCGCAGCAGTTGCGTTTGAATGGTCGCTGCCCTACATCTTCAGGGTTTTCTGAAGCATTTCCGGGTCTCTTCCGGTCCTGCGGGGAATCGCGAACAGACGAGGCAATGGGCACGGCGGAACCGCGAAGCGTCCGCATGCTGCAAGAGGAAGATGCGCATGGCGAAGATCAAGAACGTCGCGATCCAGATGGATCATGTCTCCGGCATCAATATCGCCGGCGACTCCACCTTCGCCATGAGCCTTGAGGCGCAGGCACGTGGATACCGGCTGTTTCACTATACCCCCGAACGCCTCTCCATGCGCGATGGCAAGATCTACGCGACCGTCGAACAGATGGAACTGCGCGATATCAAGGGCGACCATTTTTCGCTCTCGGAGCCGGAGCGGGTCGATCTCTCGACCATGGATGTCATTCATCTGCGCCAGGATCCGCCATTCGACATGGCCTACATCACCTCGACCCATTTGCTCGAGCGCATTCATCCGAAAACGCTTGTTGTCAACGATCCTGCCTGGGTCCGCAACTCGCCGGAAAAGATTTTCGTCACCGAATTCGCCGATCTGATGCCGAAGACGCTGATCACCAAGGATGTCTCTGAAATCGCCCGCTTCCGCAATGAAATGGGCGATATCATCCTCAAGCCGCTTTATGGCAATGGTGGTGCAGGCGTCTTCCATTCCGCGCGGGACGACCGCAATTTCTCATCGCTGCTGGAAATGTTCGGCCAGATGTTCCGCGAACCCTATATCGCCCAGGAATACTTGCCGGATGTTCGCAAGGGCGACAAGCGTATCCTTCTGGTGGATGGCGAGCCCGTGGGCGCGATCAATCGCGTGCCGGCGGAAAATGATGCCCGCTCCAACATGCATGCCGGCGGCCGCCCGGAGCCAACGGAACTCACCGCGCGTGAGAAGGAAATCTGCCGCCGCATCGGCCCCGCCCTGCGCGAGCGCGGTTTCCTGTTCGTTGGCATCGATGTGATCGGCGATTACCTCACGGAAATCAACGTCACCTCACCGACAGGCATTCGTGAAGTGCAGAAATTCGGCGGTGCCGATGTGGCAAGCCTGTTGTGGGATGCGATCGAGAAAAAGCGCGAAGCACAGGATTTCTGAGGCAATTTCCTCGCCACCTGCGTTTGTTCCGCGTGCACAACTCTATACAACTGAAATACACCGTGCGCGCGAAATTGTTCGCTTAATGTTCTTGTTTTATTCTTTGCTCTGTGGCAGGTTACTTGAGAGTGGCCGCCATCGGGGCATAATGCTTTGATGTTGTGGCCGGTTTGCGGGGGCAGGCCATGGTGGCGCGGGTCAATACGGTTGCATTTCAGGGAATAGAGGGTGTGCCGGTCGAGGTGCAGGTGATGGTCGCACCCGGAAAGGTCGGCATCCAGATCGTCGGCCTGCCGGACAAGGCGGTGGCGGAAAGCCGGGAGCGGGTGCAGGCCGCGCTCCACGCCTCCGGTCTGGCGCTGCCGGCAAAAAAAGTCACGGTCAATCTGGCGCCTGCGGATTTGCCCAAGGAAGGATCGCATTTCGATCTTCCGATCGCTTTGGGTCTCATGGCCGCGTTGGGAGCGATCCCGGCGGAAGCGCTCGGGCAATATGTGGTTCTCGGCGAACTCAATCTCGATGGCACCATCGGCACGGTTTCGGGCGCTCTGCCCGCGGCCATCGGTGCCAATGCGCTCGGGAAGGGTTTGATTTGCCCGGCTGATAGCGGGCCGGAAGCAGCCTGGGCCGGGGCTGGCATCGATATTCTCGCCCCACGCAGCCTTATTGCGCTTGCCAACCATTTTCGCGGCACCCAGCTTCTCGCCCGCCCGATGCCCGCGATCCGCGCCAATCCGGTCAATTTGCCGGATCTGGCCGATATCAAGGGGCAGGAGACGGCCCGGCGCGCGTTGGAGGTGGCAGCTGCCGGTGGCCATAATCTGCTGATGGTTGGCCCGCCCGGCTCCGGCAAATCCATGCTCGCCGCGCGCTTGCCCTCAATTCTGCCACCGCTCGAGGCTGCGGAATTGCTGGAAGTGTCCATGGTCCACTCCATCGCCGGCCAATTGTCCGGCGGCAAGCTGTCGGACCGCAGACCGTTTCGCACGCCACACCATTCCGCCACCATGGCCGCGCTTATCGGCGGAGGGCTGCGTGCCAAGCCGGGTGAGGCTTCACTTGCCCACCACGGCGTTCTTTTCCTCGATGAGTTCCCGGAATTTGCGCCTCAGGTGCTGGATGCGCTGCGCCAGCCGCTGGAAACGGGCGAATGCATCATCGCCCGTGCCAATCACCGCGTCACCTATCCGGCGGAAATCCAGCTTGTCGCTGCGATGAACCCCTGCCGGTGCGGCAGAGCGGGGGAGCCGGGTTTCACCTGCGCCAGAGGGCCACGTTGCGTGACAGATTATCAGGCCCGCATTTCCGGCCCGCTGATGGATCGCATCGATATCCGCATCGACGTTCCCGCCGTCTCCGCCACTGACCTTATCCGTCCCATGACTGCCGAACCGAGTTCGGTGGTGGCCGCCCGTGTCGCTCGCGCCCGCCTTGCGCAGCAGGAGCGTTATGCGGCGGCGGGCTTTTCAGGCATTCGCACCAACGCTCGCTGCACGACAACGCTGATCGAAAAATATGCGGAGCCCGATGCGTCCGGGCTGCAATTGCTGCGCGATGCTGCCGAACGGTTGAAGTTCTCCGCACGCGGTTATCATCGCATTCTCAAGGTCGCCCGCACATTGGCTGATTTGGACGGCAAACAAACTGTCGGACGTATCCATGTGGCGGAAGCCATTTCATACCGCATTGCCGGTGAAAGACTGACGGCGGCGGCATAAGAGGCCTTCCTTCGCCCTTTACCGGCTAAAACAATTGTGCCGCTGGCGGATGGCCGGCGGCACAATCGGTCATTGCGGTCAGGCGCGCGTTTGCGGCCTGACCGAAGAGGAACGGCTTAAAGCCCAAGCCCTTCGAAAAGGGCGGTCGAAAGGTAACGTTCCGCGAAGGAGGGAATGATGACGACGATATTCTTGCCGGCATTTTCCTCACGTGCGCCGACCTTGATTGCCGCTGCGAGTGCCGCGCCTGAGGAGATGCCGACGGGTACGCCTTCCAGCTTCGCCACCAGACGGGCGATTTCAAAAGCGTCGTCATTAGTCACGGTGACGATTTCGTCATAGATTCCAGTGTCGAGGATCGCGGGTGCAAAACCGGCGCCGATGCCCTGGATCTTGTGCGGACCGGGGTTTCCACCGGAAAGAACTGGGCTGTCGGCTGGCTCGACGGCAATGACCTTCACCTCCGGCTTGCGGGATTTCAGCACCTGGCCCGTACCAGTGATAGTGCCACCGGTGCCGATGCCCGAAACAAAAATATCGACAGCACCCTCGGTGTCGTTCCAGATTTCTTCCGCCGTCGTCTTGCGATGAATGTCCGGGTTTGCGGGGTTTTCGAACTGCTGGGGAATAATCGCGTCTGGCAGGGTTTCGGCCAGTTCCTGTGCCTTGGCGATGGCGCCCTTCATGCCCTTCGGGCCTTCGGTCAACACCAGTTCCGCGCCCAGCAAGGCGAGCATTTTCCGGCGTTCGACCGACATCGTTTCCGGCATGGTCAAGATCAGCTTGTAACCCTTGGCGGCGGCGGCAAAGGCTAGCGCAATGCCCGTGTTGCCGGAGGTCGGTTCAACCAGCGTCGTTTTGCCGGGGGTGATCTTGCCCTGGGCTTCCAGCGCTTCGATCATGGCAACGCCAATGCGGTCTTTCACGGAGGCGATGGGGTTGAAGAACTCCAGCTTGGCGAGAAGATTGGCCTTCACGCCCTTTTCCCTCGCCAGCTTGTCCAGCCGCACGATCGGCGTATCGCCGATTGTTTCGGTGATGGAGGAATAGACGCGTCCGCGTCCGGGCTTTCTGGCTTCGGGCATGATGCTCTCCTGTATGAAGGCCACACGATGTGTGGCCGCAAGATTTCAGCGGCAGAATAGGAGCAATAGTCTTGTCAGGCCAGCGAACGTTCGTCCTAATATCATCTGATTACCGGAAAAAATTCACGATAAATCAGGCAAATGCACGAAATCGTTTCAGGTGCTGCGGATCGCGATCATGGTCGCCGTTCCCGCCAGAATTCCCGCCGCGGTGCGGTTGAGGATCGTCAATGCACTTGGCCGTTTCAGGAGGTTGCGCGCCTTGGCAGCAAGCAGAATGTAAGGCAGGAGAACGGCCATCAATACGATGAAGGTCAGCGCCAGAAGTGTCGCATATTCCGATGGGCCGATCATGCGGATGTCGATCAGCGTCGGCACCAGCGCCACATAAAACAGCATGGTTTTTGGATTACCCAGCGTGATCAGCAGGCCGGACAGAAACGACATGGGAATGCTGGTGCTTTTTTTCGCCTTCAGGTCCTGTGGCAAGAGGCCGGCGGTCCAGAGCTTCCATGCGATATAGAGAAGATAGGCTGCGCCGGCAAACTTCAGGACCATGAAGGCCTCCTGAAAAGTCTGCGCCACGAAGGCGAGGCCGAGGATCACGCCCGTCAGGTAGATCATGTCGCCCAGCACCAGCCCGAGGCCCATGAAGAAGGTTTCCCGAAACCCCGATCCAAGCGCCCGCGCCACGATCGCCGTCATGCCGGGGCCAGGGATGGCAGCGGCGATGAAGAGTGCGGTGGCATAGGCAAGAAGGGTCGTCAGCGTCATGGTCATATTCCCCGAAAATCCGCCAGATCAATAGCGAAAATCAGGGGTGAAAACAATCGCCCATAAAGGGGGCTGGTCAAAGCCCCGTGGAGCCGAAACCACCGGCACCGCGTGCCGTCTCGGATGTTTCGGCCACTTCGCTGACTGCCACCTGCGTAACTGGTGCAATCACCATCTGTGCGATGCGCATGCCGCGCTCGATGACAAAATCGGCCTGCCCCAGATTGGCGAGAATGACCTTCACTTCGCCGCGATAGTCGCTGTCCACCGTGCCGGGGGAATTGAGGCAGGTGATGCCGTTCTTGATGGCGAGGCCGGAGCGCGGACGGATTTGCGCCTCATAGCCTTGCGGAACCTCGAAGACGAAGCCGGTCGGCACCAGCGCCCGTTCGCCCGGCTGCAAAGTGAGCGGTTCATCGGCCGGCACTGCGGCGCGCAGGTCCATTCCGGCGGCGCCACGGGTTTCATAGGAAGGCAATTCGAGGTCTGCGCCATTGGCGAGACGCACAAGCCGGAGGAGGGGGCGATTATCATTTTGAACGGTCATGCGGCATTAGTTTGCCGAGATCGCGGCAAGGTCAATTGCAAATGCGGGCCTGAAACGCTAGATACCCCGCAATTCCACAGGATTTGTCAGATGGCCGAAACACTTGCCGAGGCGGTCTCCCGCCGCCGCACCTTTGCTATTATTGCGCACCCGGACGCGGGTAAGACCACGCTTACGGAAAAACTGCTGCTGTTCGGCGGAGCGATCCAGCTTGCCGGCGAGGTGAAGGCGAAGAAGGATCGCATCCAGACCCGTTCGGACTGGATGAAGATCGAGCGCGAGCGCGGCATTTCGGTCGTCACTTCGGTCATGACCTTCGAATATAACGACCGCGTCTTCAACATCCTCGATACGCCCGGCCACGAAGACTTTGCCGATGACACCTACCGCACGCTGACGGCGGTGGATGCGGCGATCATGGTCATCGATGCCGCCAAGGGTATCGAGCCGCGCACGCTGAAGCTTTTCGAAGTTTGCCGCATGCGCGATATTCCGATCATCACCTTCATCAACAAGATGGACCGCGAAAGCCGCGATCCCTTCGAGATTCTGGATGAGGTCGAGGAAAAGCTGGCGCTCGATACCGCGCCGATCACCTGGCCGGTCGGCCGGGCGAAGAGCTTCTGTGGCGCTTACAATCTTGCTGAAAACACCTTTCGTGGCAACGACACGCAGGTGGATGGCCTTTCGGTCAACGGCCCTCAGGCTGTCGCCGATCGTCTGCCGGAAAATGAGCGCAAGGTCTTTATCGAGGAAACGGAACTGGCTCTGGAAGCCTGCCGCCCCTTCGACCGTCAGGCGTTCCTGGAAGGTCACATGACGCCGGTATTCTTCGGTTCGGCGCTGCGCAATTTCGGTGTGCGCGACCTCATCAATGCGCTGGGTGATTTCGCCCCGCCGCCGCGCGATCAGGTGGCGGATACCCGCACCGTGCATGCGGCGGAAGACAAGATGACGGCCTTCGTGTTCAAGATTCAGGCCAATATGGATCCCAACCATCGCGACCGCATCGCGTTTGCCCGCATCTGCTCCGGCAAGCTGGAGCGCGGCATGAAGGCGCGGCTGTCGCGCACCGGCAAGCTCATGGGGCTGACAGCACCGCAATTCTTCTTCGCGTCACAGCGCCAGCTGGCCGATACCGCCTTTGCGGGCGATGTGGTCGGCATTCCCAACCACGGCACGCTGCGCATCGGTGATACGCTGACCGAAGGTGAAAACCTCGTATTCCAGGGCGTGCCGAACTTCTCGCCGGAAATCCTGCGCCGCGTGCGCTTGGAAGACGCGATGAAGGCGAAGAAGCTGAAGGAAGCTTTGCAGCAGATGGCGGAAGAAGGTGTCGTGCAGCTCTTTTCGCCAGAAGACGGCTCGCCCGCCATCGTCGGCGTTGTCGGCGCGCTGCAGCTCGATGTGTTGAAGGAACGGCTGATGGGCGAATATGGCCTGCCGGTCTCGTTTGAAATGTCTCGCTTTTCCGTCTGCCGCTGGATCTCGTCCGATCAGCCGGCGGAAATGGACAAGTTCCTCAACGTCAAGCGCGGCGATATCGCTCGCGATCTGGATGGCGATCCGGTGTTTCTGGCGCAGGATGCCTTCTCGCTGCGGTATGAATCCGAGCGGTTTCCGGCGATCAAGATGGTCGCGATCAAGGAATATCACGTCGCCAAGGCGGCGTGATATCAGCCGGATTGCACTTTGAATGCCAAGGGCTTAGTTTCCCGGTTAAACGGGAAACTGGTCCGGCATCATGACGCTTTCAGGCAAACATATTCTCCTCATCATCTCCGGCGGCATCGCGGCCTATAAGAGCCTCGACCTCATCCGCCGTCTGAAAGAGCGCGGCGCCAAGGTGACGCCAGTCATGACGAAGGGCGCACAGGAATTCGTCACTCCGCTTGCTGTTGGCGCACTGTCCGCCACCCACGTCTTCACCGAGCTTTTTTCGAGGCAGGACGAGCAGGATGTCGGGCATATCCGGCTCGCGCGCGAATGCGACCTCGTGCTGGTCGCGCCCGCCACCGCTGATCTGATGGCGAAGATGGCGAATGGTCTGGCTGATGATCTTGCCTCCACGATCCTTCTGGCGACCGATCGGAAGGTGCTGGTCGCACCTGCCATGAACCCGAAAATGTGGTCGGCAAAGCCAACGGTGCGCAATGTCGAAACGCTGAAAAAAGACGGCGTGTTTTTCATCGGCCCTATGGCAGGCGAAATGGCGGAAAAGGCCGAGGCCGGTCTTGGTCGTATGGCGGAGCCTTTGCAGATCGTTCAAGGCGTTGAGGCTTTGCTGGATGGCGGGCTGAAGCCTTTAAGAGGCAGAACGGCGATCGTTACCTCCGGCCCCACCCATGAGCCGATCGATCCGGTGCGTTACATCGCCAACCGCTCCTCCGGCAAGCAGGGCCATGCCATCGCAGCTGCGCTTGCGGAGTTGGGTGCGGAGGTAACGCTGGTCTCGGGTCCCGTCACGATTGCCGATTTGGCGGGCGTTGCAACGGTCCATGTCGAGCGTGCCGAGGAGATGCGCGATGCGGTGATTTCAAGGCTGCCGGTGGATATCGCCGTCATGGTTGCCGCTGTCGCCGACTGGCGGGTGGCGGGTTCTTCGGAGCAAAAGATCAAAAAGCAGCCGGGCGATGCCCCGCCTGCGCTGCAACTTATGGAAAACCCCGATATTCTCAAAACCGTCGGCCACCACGAAAAGCGCCCGAAGCTGGTGGTGGGTTTCGCCGCCGAGACGCAGGATGTGGAGAAAAACGGCCGAGCCAAACTGGAGCGCAAGGGCGCCGATTATATCGTTGCCAATGATGTGTCGGCGGAAACCGGCATCATGGGCGGAGACCGCAACAGCGTGAAGATCATTTCGAATGAGGGTATCGAGGCCTGGCCTGATATGGACAAGGCCGAAGTCGCCAAACGTCTGGCGGCCCTCATCGCGGAGAAACTCGCATGAGCCTTTTCGATCGCAAGACATTCGACAGGGTGCTCGGAGAATGGCCGGGCGTCCGTTTCGTCGATCAATGGGACTCCCACGTTGCCAAGGTCGGAGACAAGGTCTTTTCAGTTTTGGGTGAGCGTGACGACTGGCGGCTTGTGGTGAAATGTTCGGAGGAAAGCTTCGAAATCCTCACCTCGCTGGAAGGTATCCATCAGGCACCTTATTTCGCCAAGCGCAAATGGATATCGATCTCCGATCATTCACCGCTGGAGCAAGAGGAGCTGGAACATTATGTCCGCCGCTCCTATGAACTCGTTGCTGCAGGGCTGACGAAGAAGCTGCGGGTCGAACTGGGAATTCTCCGGGCCTGAAGGCGGCATTGTCGCCAATCCCTTCAATTTTCTTTCGTGTTTCGCCCGATGATCTGGCGAACCCCTTCTTTAGTGAAAGGCTGAAAAAGCTGCGGCAGAAAGCCCTTTGCGATTTCTCCCTTGATGCCGATGTTGGTCGAGGAAGGGCGATCGGGATTGAAATAGCTGCCGAACAACTGGTCAAAAATGACAAGGTTCTCGCCATAATTGGTATTTCCCTCAGGCAGCTCTTTGGAGTGGTGCCAACGGTGCAGCCGGGGCGTGCTGAACACGTAGTCCAGCGGCCCGGTTTTCATATCCACATTGCAATGGGTCAGAATGCCGATGAAGGCGGTCACAGCCGCGAGCCACCAAAACACCTGCAACGGCGCGCCCATGAGATAAAGCGGAATCTGGCTGAGCGCGATCTTGAACAGCGAGTCGGCCACATGAAAACGGCCCGTATTGACGACCCAAAGGCGGACAACGCTGTGATGAAGCGCGTGAAAACGCCAGAAGAACACCGTTTCATGGGCGATACGGTGCGCCCAGTAGAGACCGAATTCAGCGATCATCAGGGCGAGCGTGACCTGAACAACCATCGGCAACTGAGAAGGCCACAGGTCGAATTTCATGGCCGCCAAAGGTTGCAGAAAAATTGCGGTCAGCATTGGAAAGAGCACCGCTGCCGTGGCAGCAAGCTGAACAAGCCCCTTGGTCAAGAGCGTGTGGGCGATATTGTTGACGGTTTCACCATCAGACTGAAGCCATTCCGTCTCATAGGGAATGTAACGCTCAAGAAGAAACAGGCTGGCCACCGCGCCCGCGTAGACGGCGAGGAATGTGGTGATCGGATGCTCACTCGAAAAAGCGAAATAAGCCCCGGTAAGACCGAGAAAAAACACCATGGGCCACGAGCAATAGGTAAGGACCCGTTTTACGGCTTCATTTTTTGCCATCAATCTCAATTCCCGTCCGGCAATCATTTAACTTTCAACCAAGATCAGGTCATTATCCTCGATATGTTGCAGCAGCATGGTACGCATCTATCGAACTGGAAGACCGGCGATTTTCGGTTCGAAAGTGTGCCGCACCGGCGTGAGCGCCGAGTTTGAATATCGTTTAGCTGATCCTGATCGCGATATAGAGAAGCGTCAGCGCAATCACCCAGAGCGCCGCCCGGCCCCATTTGGTGTGGCGCGCTTCCGCCTTGCCGATCGCTTCCGCGGTCTGGGCGTCGAAACGCAGGCCGTTCTCGCTCATATACACCAGGTCGGAATGCAGCTTCTCCGTCTTGGCAGCGATCTCGGGAGCCGCTTCCGCAAGCTTGAGAGCCGCCTTCACGCCGTCCTTCAGATCGGTGACAATGCGTTTCGGGCCAAGATTGTCTCTTATCCAGCCGCTGACGACCGGATCGGCCGCTTTCCACATGTTGAAACGCGGATTGAGCATGCGGGATACGCCTTCCACCACCACCATGGTCTTTTGCAGCATCACCAGTTCCGGGCGCGTTTCCATGTCGAAGAGCTCGGTAACTTCGAACAGTAGCGTCAGCAACTTGCCCATGGAGATCGTCTCGGCCGGCTGGCCGTGGATCGGTTCGCCGATGGCGCGGATCGCCTGCGCAAAGCTGGCTTTGTCGTGATGGCCCGGCACATAACCGGCCTCGAAATGCACCTCCGCGACGCGCATGTAATCGCGGGTGATGAAGCCGTAGAGGATTTCGGCAAGGAACCTGCGTTCTTTTTTGCCCAGCCGCCCGGCAATGCCCATATCCACGGCTACGATCATGCCCTGCGGATCGACAAAGAGATTGCCGGGGTGCATGTCGGCATGGAAAAAGCCGTCGCGCAACGTGTGCCGCAGGAAGGACTGGATGAGGGTATCAGCCAGCTTGTTCAGATCGTGACCGGCAGCCTTCAGTCCCTCAATATCCGACATCTTGACGCCGTCGATCCATTCCATGGTGACGACATCGCGGCCGGTGCGTTCCCAATCTACCTCCGGAACGCGGAATCCGGGGTCTTCTTTGGTATTTTCGGCAAGTTCGGAAAGGGCGGCGGCCTCAAGCCGCAGATCCATCTCGATCTTGGTTGTCTGTTCCAGCGTGCGAGTGACTTCCACCGGCCGCAGGCGGCGGGCAGAGCGGACGAAACGCTGTTGCAGGTCGGCGATCAGATACATCGCCTCCAGATCGTTCTGGAAGCGCTGGCGAACGCCGGGGCGAATGACCTTGACGGCGACCTTGCGCGGCCCTTTCGGCGTATCCACTATCGCCGGGTGAACCTGGGCGATGGAAGCGGCGGCGATCGGATCGCCAAATTCCGTGTAGAGTTCTGAAACAGACCGCCCGAGCGAACCTTCGATGTTAGCCTTGGCCGCGGCTGCGGGGAAAAATGCCATGCGGTCCTGCAGGCTCGCAAGATCGTCGGCGAAGTCGGCGCCGACCACATCCGGCCTTGTGGCCAGAAACTGTCCCATCTTCACATAGGACGGGCCAAGCCGCTCGACAGCTACCGCCAGCCGGTCGCTACGTTGCGCCCGCTTGGCCTTGCTGCGGGCGAATGGCTTCAGCAATGCCTTCATCACTTGCGCGGAGGCAGGAAGGTCATCGGATGGCAAGGCCAGCACGACGCCTTCGCGCACGAGAACCCAGCCAACCCTTGCGAGGCGGAAATATGCGCCCAAAGTGCTCATGCTTATGCTTGTCTCCTGCTTTTGCCGGGCATGGTCTTAAAGCTTCCAGCCGGAATGCAGGGCGGCGATACCGCCGGTGTAATTGGTATAGGTCACGCGCGAAAAGCCGGCGGTACGGATCATCGTTGCGAAATCCTCCTGATTGGGGAATTTGCGGATAGACTCGACCAGATATTGATAGGGCTCGGCATCCCCGGTGATCATCTTGCCGAATTGCGGAATGGCGTTGAACGACCATGCATCATAGACGCGGTCGAGTAGCGGCATTTCCACTTCGGAAAATTCCAACACCAACAGTCGCCCGCCACGTTTCAGCACGCGGTAGGCTTCTTTCAGCGCAACGTCGATGCGCGGTACGTTGCGAATGCCGAAGGCGACCGTATAGGCGTCGAAGGTATTCGCCTCGAAGGGCAGCTCCTCGGCATTGGCTTCAACGAAGGTCAGATTGTCGGAGAGTTTTCGTTTTGCCGCGCGCTCCTCGCCAACGGCAAGCATCGAGCCGTTGATATCGAGAACGGTGGCATGCGCCAGACGGTTGGAGGCTTCCACGATGCGGAAAGCGATATCGCCGGTGCCACCAGCTACGTCAAGCACCTTGTAAGAGGCGTCCTTGCGCGGTGAAAGCGAGGACACCATGGCGTCCTTCCACAGCCGGTGCAGGCCGGCCGACATCACGTCGTTCATAATGTCGTAGCGCTTGGCCACCTTGTGGAAGACATCGTTGACCAGCCCCTGCTTTTTGCCTTCGTCCACTTTGTGGAAGCCATAGGACGTTTCCATGCCGCCTTGGGCGTTGGTACGGGCGTCGGTCATCGTCTGTCTCCATATTAATTGCGTGGCGGACCATAGCGGAAACGCCATGGCGACGCTATCTGTTGCCGCATCGCCTGGGCGCGACATTTCGCGTGCATTGTATAGACCACATGGTCCTAACGATAAACTGCCGGATAAGCCAGATGCCAGAATTGCCAGAAGTCGAAACCGTCAGACGCGGCCTCGCGCCCACCATGGAAGGGGCAAGAATCCGCAAGCTCCATCTTGGCCGTCCCGATCTGCGCTTTCCGTTCCCGGAGGACTTCGCGGGCCTGATCGAGGGCAGGACGATCATATCGCTCGGGCGCAGGGCGAAGTATCTCTTGATAGAGCTGGAAGACGGGCTGACGATCGTTGCCCATCTTGGAATGTCCGGCTCGTTCCGTATCGAGGCGGCGGCAGATGAGGCAGGGAATAGGAACGCGCCCGGCGCGTTTCATTATGCCCGCTCGAAGGACGGCAAGCACGATCATGTCGTCTTTCATCTGGATAAGGGCGAAGAGCGCATCTGCGTCATCTATAATGACCCGCGCCGCTTTGGCTTCATGCATCTGGTGGAGCGCAACAAGCTCGACCTCTACCCCGCTTTTGCGGGGCTGGGACCGGAACCGACCGGCAACGTGCTGAGCGCGGATTATCTCGCGAGCCGGTTCCAGGGTAAAAGCCAGCCGTTAAAAAGCACGCTGCTGGACCAGAAGGTTATTGCGGGCCTTGGCAATATCTATGTCTGTGAGGCGCTGTGGCGTGCCCATCTCTCTCCTTTGCGGGCGGCGGGAACGCTGGTGACCAAAACCGGAGAGCCGAAGCCGCAGCTCATCAACCTCACGGAGAGGATCCGGGACGTGATCGCGGACGCAATCGCCGCCGGCGGCTCTTCCCTGCGCGACCATATACAGACGGACGGAACGCTCGGTTATTTCCAGCATTCCTTTTCAGTCTACGATCAGGAAGGCCAGCCTTGCCGTACACCCGGCTGCGGGGGTACGGTTGAAAGGATAGTGCAGGCCGGTCGTTCGACCTTTTATTGCGCGGCCTGCCAGAAGTAGCTGAGGCGGAATAATGGCGAGGGAGACTGCCGTGGATTATGAAACGATACTGGTCGAGAAACGCGACGAGGTGGGCGTCATCACGCTAAACCGGCCCAAGGCGCTCAACGCCCTCAATTCGGTGCTTCTGAAGGAGCTGCGGCACATTCTCTCCTCGTTCTCTGCTGACGATTCCATCGGCGCGATCATTATAACGGGGTCGGAAAAGGCATTTGCCGCTGGCGCGGACATCAAGGAAATGCAGGGGCTGGATTTTGTCGATGCCTATGTCGGCGACTTTCTCGGCGGCTGGGACGAGGTCGCATCGACCCGCAAGCCGGTCATTGCCGCAGTCTCCGGCTTTGCGCTGGGCGGCGGGTGTGAGCTGGCAATGATGTGCGATTTCATCATCGCTTCGGACACGGCGAAATTCGGCCAGCCGGAAATCACGCTTGGCGTCATTCCCGGCATGGGCGGCTCGCAGCGGCTGACGCGGGCGGTGGGCAAGGCGAAGGCGATGGATCTGGTTCTGACCGGCCGCATGATGGATGCGGCCGAGGCAGAGCGCGCCGGCCTCGTTTCGCGGATCGTCCCCGCGGCAAATCTCATGGATGAGGCGGTGGATGCCGCCACGCGCATCGCCTCGCTGTCTCGCGCTTCCGTTCTCATGGCCAAGGAAAGCGTCAATCGCTCCTTCGAGGTTCCTCTTTCGGAAGGGCTGAGATATGAAAGGCGATCCTTTCAGTCGCTCTTTGCAACAGCGGATCAGAAGGAGGGCATGGCGGCCTTCGTTGAAAAGCGCAAACCCGCTTTCCGGAATCGCTAAGGATTCGGAATATCGGCGTTTTCCGCCATTTGCGCGTTGACGGGCGTACGCTTTAGCGGTATATGCCCGCCCACGGTTAAGGAAAGCCATCCGGCTTGTCCGAAATTACTCCCGCATTCTTGGGTTAAGCGAGGTCTTCGAACGACCCGATCCTCTGGTTGCGGAATTTGGTTTGAATTCGAAGAGAGGCATACATGGCCAATACAACTTCGGCGAAAAAGGCGACCCGCAAGATCGCTCGCCGTACCGCAGTCAACAAGGCTCGCCGTTCGCGCGTTCGCGGCTTCATCCGCAAGGTCGAGGAAGCTATCGCTTCGGGCGATCTGGCAGTAGCCACCGAAGCTCTGAAGGCAGCTCAGCCTGAGATCCAGCGCGCAGCGACGCGTGGCGTTCTGCATGGCAACACGGCATCCCGTAAGGTGTCGCGTCTTGCCCAGCGCGTTAAGGCTCTTTCCGCCTAATCCGGCTAATCACAATTAACTATTCAAAAAGCCTGGTCTTTTGACCGGGCTTTTTGTGATTCTAACCCTACGTTAATCATTCCTGCCGTAACGTGACAAACGCGTGTCAGATGAGCGACAAGAAAAACTGAATAAAAACAATGGATTGCCGGAGGTCTCCCGAAAAATGGGAAGCTTTCTCTACGGAAGTCGCAGCCAGTTTTGAGTCAAGAAGATTTTTATTTTTTTGCCAAAACGGGCTATCGAAAAATGCCAAAATTGAATCTCATTGATTCATAAGCGATTCTGCTTCGGACCTTGCCGGTGATGCAAAACGACCATTGCGAGTCAATGGTCGATCTGAGTTTTTGCAGAAAAAACGCCATTGATCTCTCCCCACGATCCTGCCTAAATGCATTTCAACAAGGGGTGCGGATCTCAGTCCACAGATTATCTCGATGATCGTATCGACGATATTCACCTTCTTGCTGGCGGGCCTTTCGAGGTCCGTTTTCTCAGGTCATTGAGCTTTTTGTGCCGTTTCGGTCTCGGAACGGGCTGGAGCTTTTTGTCCTTAAGAATGCGCCTTACAGTTGTAGCGAAAGGAGCGTTTTTAGCGTGTCGCAGGCCTCTCCATGAAGGGGAGGGAAATGGGATAACCGGCTCGCAAACAAGTAGTAGTCTTTGACGCTCTTTCGAGGGGAGTGCTGGAGGCGGGAAATAATACGAGGGGGATCTCTGGCGATCGTTTTTTGATCGTCAGGCTATGATTGGCAATTTGAAAGGCGGCAATATGCAATTGAATTTGGCGATGGGTGCGGTGGCCGATGGGGACCGCGCACCACAGGCTCGTGATGCAGCTTGCTCAGAAGCGGCAGGGGATAAATCGGCAATGAAGCACGATGCGCTGTTTGAACGTTTTAGCGCGCGGCTGAAGGCACAGGTTGGTCCCGAGGTCTATGCAAGCTGGTTTGCACGGCTCAAACTCCACACCGTTTCGAAAAGCGTCGTCCGTTTTACCGTTCCGACGACCTTTCTGAAGTCCTGGATCAACAACCGTTATATGGATCTGATCACCAGTCTCGTCCAAAGCGAGGATCCGGACGTGCTGAAGGTGGAAATTCTTGTCCGCTCCGCCAGCCGCCCGGCCCGCCCCGCGCAGGTCGAGGAACGGGTGCAGCCCGTTCAGGACATGGGCGCGGTTGCGCGCAACAAGTCCTTCATTCCGTCGCAGCCGGCGACAGCACCTTCTGCACAGCCTGCGGCGGCGCAGGCGACGCTGCGGCAGGGTAGCTCCGGGCCGCTGTTCGGTTCGCCGCTCGATACACGTTTCACCTTTGACACTTTTGTCGAGGGCTCGTCCAACCGCGTCGCGCTTGCGGCGGCAAAGACGATCGCTGAAGCGGGTGCCGGTGCTGTGCGCTTCAATCCGCTGTTCATTCATGCGGGTGTCGGGCTTGGCAAGACACACCTTCTGCAGGCGATTGCCAATGCCGCCATCGACAGCCCGCGCAACCCGCGTGTGGTCTATCTGACGGCCGAATATTTCATGTGGCGTTTTGCGACCGCGATCCGCGACAATGATGCGCTGACGCTGAAGGACACCCTGCGCAATATCGACCTTCTTGTCATCGACGACATGCAGTTCCTGCAGGGCAAGATGATCCAGCACGAATTCTGCCACCTGTTGAACATGCTGCTCGACAGCGCCAAGCAGGTAGTCGTGGCCGCTGACCGCGCGCCGTGGGAGCTGGAATCGCTTGATCCGCGTGTCCGTTCGCGCCTTCAGGGTGGCATGGCCATCGAGATCGAAGGTCCCGATTACGACATGCGCTACGAAATGCTCAACCGTCGCATGGGTTCTGCGCGTCAGGACGATCCGTCTTTCGAGATTTCGGACGAAATACTGACCCATGTGGCCAAAAGCGTGACAGCGAGCGGACGCGAGCTTGAAGGCGCCTTCAACCAGCTGATGTTCCGACGCTCTTTCGAGCCGAACCTCTCGGTTGACCGTGTCGATGAGCTGCTGTCGCACCTCGTCGGTAGTGGGGAGGCCAAGCGCGTCCGTATCGAGGATATTCAGCGCATCGTCGCCAGGCATTATAATGTGTCGCGGCAGGAGCTGGTTTCCAACCGTCGCACCCGCGTCATCGTCAAGCCGCGCCAGATCGCCATGTATCTGGCCAAGATGCTGACACCGCGCTCATTTCCCGAGATCGGTCGCCGTTTCGGCGGTCGCGACCACACCACGGTTCTTCACGCGGTGCGCAAGATCGAGGATCTGATTTCCGGCGACACCAAGCTCGGCCACGAGGTTGAGCTGCTGAAGCGCCTGATCAACGAAAACAACGCATGAAAAAAGCGGCCTTTGGGCCGCTTTTTTATTGGTTTCTCGGTTGTTGATTGGCTCAGGACCAGGCAGGCTGCCGGTCAGCAGGCGAGATCGGCGACCACGGCATCCAGAATAAGCATGCCGGAAGGAGTGCAGCGCAGGCGGGAATTGCCGATCCGTTCCACGAAGCCGTGTTGCAGGAGGAATTCCTCTTTCTCCGGGTCGAGCTCGCGGCCGGAGAGATCGCTCCAGCGAGCAAGATCAATGCCTTCGCGCAGGCGAAGGCCCATCAGCAGCAATTCGTCTGCCTGTTCGTCGACGCCGAGAAGCTCCTGATCGACCATGCCGTGGCCTTCACGCTCGACGGTCTCGAGCCAGGTTTCGGGATGGCGCTCGGTGACGGTGGCGAGCTTGGAGGCGCCATTGGTCAGGCGTCCATGCGCACCGGGTCCAATACCGGCATAATCGCCATAACGCCAATAGGTCAGGTTATGGCGGCTTTCCGCACCGGGGCGGGCATGATTGGAAACCTCGTACGCCGGCATGCCGTAACGCTCGGTGATTTCCTGCGTCGCTTCATAAAGCACCGCCGAATGCTCGCCATCCGGTACGATCAGCTTGCCAGCCTTGTGCAGCCCGTAGAACGGCGTGCCTTCCTCGATAGTGAGCTGATAGAGCGACAGATGGTCGACGGCGTAGGAGACGGCTTCCTTCAGCTCAGCGTCCCATTCGGCCACCGTCTGGTTCGGGCGGGCGTAAATCAGATCGAAGGACATGCGCGGAAAAATCTCCCGCGCCAGACGGATGGCTTTAAGCGCATCGGCAACATCATGCAGACGGCCAAGGAACTTCAGGTCCCGGTCGTTCAGCGCCTGGACGCCGAGCGAGACGCGATTGACGCCGGCTGCCCGGTAACCGCGAAACCGCTCCGCCTCGACGCTTGAAGGATTGGCCTCCATGGTGATCTCGATACCATCAGGCACATGCCAGAAGCGCGAAACGCCATCAAGAAGCGCGCCTACGGTCTGCGGGTCCATCAGCGAAGGTGTGCCGCCGCCCATGAAAATGCTGGTAACGACACGCGGACCGCTGAGCGCCCGCATCTTTGCCATTTCGCTGAGGAACGCCGCAGTGAACCGTTCCTGATCCACCGGGCGGTGGCGGACATGGCTGTTGAAATCGCAATAGGGGCATTTGGCCGCACAGAAGGGCCAGTGCAGATAGATCCCGAAACCGGGATCGCCCGTATCCGGCAGAAGCGACGCGCCGGGGGCAGAAAGTTGGTGCTCCCCGGTCATCGGGTTCATGCCTCCAGACAGGTTTCGACGAATTTTTTGAACGCGCGGGCACGGTGGGAGAGCGCAAACGCATCGCCGTGCTTCCAGCCGTGTTTTTCGTCTGCGGTCATTTCACCGAATGTGGTGTCGTAACCTTCCGGTTTGAAGATCGGGTCATAGCCGAAACCGCTCGTTCCGCGCGGGGGCCACGCCACCGTGCCTTCCACCTCGCCGCGAAAATATTCGACATGCCCGTCCGGCCAGGCAAGGCACAGCACGCTGACGAAGCGGCCCGTGCGGTCTTCCGGCTTCGTTGCACCGCGTTCGGCAAGCGCATCCTCGACCTTCTGCATGGCCATGGCGAAGTCGCGCGTACCGTCAGCGGTTTCCGCCCAATTGGCGGTGTAAACGCCCGGCGCGCCATCCAGCGCATCGATCACCAGACCGGAATCGTCAGACAGAGCCGGCAGGCCGGACGCCTTCGCAGACGCAAGCGCCTTGATGGCAGCATTTTCCTCAAAGGTGGTGCCTGTCTCG
The DNA here is from genome assembly GCF_019355535.1 of Agrobacterium sp. S7/73. Lineage (NCBI taxonomy): Bacteria > Pseudomonadati > Pseudomonadota > Alphaproteobacteria > Hyphomicrobiales > Rhizobiaceae > Agrobacterium > Agrobacterium sp. S7/73. Next base: position 2,652,160 of record NZ_CP072136.1, on the reverse strand, counting down.
TCCGGCTCCACGAAGTTCAGCTCCGCAGCCGATTTGGCTGAAAAGCCGAAAGGCCCGATCAGGTCGGCGATTTCGGCGATCTTGCCCTTGTTGTGGCTGGCGACAACGATCGTTCTGGTATCGAGCTTGCGCATGACGTTTTCCTGTCGGCTCAGGCGATTGCCTGCTTCTGAAGGGCCACCAGTTCGCTGCATCCGGCCTTTGCAAGACCGAGCAGCGTCAGGAATTCCTCTTCGGAGAAGGGGGCACCTTCCGCGGTTCCCTGCACTTCGACGATGCCGCCGGAGCCGGTGATGACGAAATTCGCATCGGTCTCGGCGGAGGAATCCTCGAGATAATCGAGATCGATGACCGGCTGTTTTGCAAAGATGCCGCAGGAGATCGCGGCGATATGGTCTTTCAGGACCTTCTCGACCTTGATCATGTTGCGAGTTTCCATCCACTTCAGGCAATCATGCAGGGCGATCCATGCGCCGGTGATGGAAGCCGTGCGCGTGCCGCCATCGGCCTGAATGACGTCGCAGTCAATGCTGATCTGGCGCTCGCCGAGCGCCTGCAGGTCGACCACTGCGCGCAGCGAGCGGCCGATAAGGCGCTGGATTTCCTGCGTGCGTCCGCCCTGCTTGCCGGCTGAGGCCTCGCGTTTCATCCGCTCATGGGTGGAACGCGGCAGCATGCCGTATTCGGCGGTGACCCAGCCCTTGCCGCTGTTGCGCAGCCACGGCGGCGTCTTTTCCTCAAGGCTTGCGGTGACGAGCACATGCGTATCACCGAATTTGACCAGACAGGAACCTTCGGCATGTTTCGAGAAATTGCGCTCGAAGGAAACCTTGCGCATCTGATCGGTTTTTCTGCCTGAAGGCCGCATATGATCCACTCTCCATGTTGGTTCCTGCCTTCTAAGGCGCGCCCCGGGGTTTTGCAAAGCCAATTTCCATTTTGCCGCAGCGGTGCAACGCATTATATTGGTACGGACAGAGTTTTGACGATAAAGAACGGATGATATGGGCTTTTCCGCACCGCTTTCAAAAGATCAGGCATCGTTGCTGGATGAACGGTCGCGGGAGATTTTCCGGCGCATCGTCGAAGGCTATCTCGACACCGGCGAACCCTTGGGGTCGCGCAGCCTGTCGCGGCTGTTGCCGATGTCGCTTTCACCGGCCTCCGTTCGCAACGTCATGAGCGACCTCGAGGAACTGGGTCTCATCTATTCGCCGCATATCAGCGCCGGTCGCCTGCCCACCCAGACGGGGCTGCGCTTCTTCGTGGACGCATTCATGCAGGTGGGCGATCTGCCCGCCGATGAGAGAGCCAGTATCGACCGCCAGATCGGTCCGGTCGCCGGCCACGAGCAATCGCTGGAAGGGTTGCTGACGGAGGCAAGCCGCATGCTTTCAGGCATGTCGCGCGGTGCTGGCCTGGTGCTGACGGCCAAGAGCGACGTCATTCTCAAGCACGTTGAATTCATCCGGCTGGAGCCCACCAAGGCGCTTGCCGTGCTGGTAGGGGACCACAATCAGGTCGAAAACCGTATCATCGAATTGCCGGTCGGCATTTCGTCATCGCAATTGACAGAGGCGGCGAATTTCATCAATGCCCATCTTTCCGGGCAGACGCTGCAGGAACTGCGGGGCCAGTTTCAGACGCAGCGTGCCGAATTGCAGTCGGAACTCGGCACGCTCGCGCAGGACCTCATCGAACGGGGTCTCGCCATATGGGCGGGCGACAATGAAGAGGGCAAGCTCGGCCGCCTCATCGTCCGCGGACGCTCCAACCTGCTGGAAGGTCTGGCCGGTGAGGAAGATATCGATCGTGTGCGCTTGCTGTTCGACGATCTGGAACGCAAGGAAAACCTCATCGAGATCCTCAACCTTGCGGAAAGTGGCTCAGGCGTCAGGATTTTCATCGGCTCGGAAAACAAGCTCTTCTCGCTGTCAGGCTCGTCACTGATCGTGGCACCTTATCGGGATGAGGAAAATCGCGTTGTGGGTGCCGTCGGCGTCATCGGTCCCACAAGGCTCAATTACGCCCGTATCGTGCCTATGGTGGACTACACAGCACAAATTATGGCCCGCCTTTCCCGAAAGCAGAGATAGGACAAGCCCGCAAGGTTAGAGAATGCGGCAAGCTTTTCGCCGCAAGCCTTGATTTTTGCCCTTCAAACCTCGATATCGGGCGCAACCAACAATATTCAAATCTGGAGAACGTCATGACCGACGATACGAAAAAGCCCGGACCTGACGCGGACGTCGCCGAAGAGTTTGTCGAACCCGCATTTACAGGGGAAGAGACGGCGGAAGCTGCCGAGCCCGATCCGATCGAACTGCTCAGGACCGAAAATGCCGATCTGCGCGACAAGTTCCTGCGTCTTGCAGCAGAAATGGACAATCTTCGTCGCCGCACAGAGCGCGAAGTCAAGGATGCGAAGGCCTATTCTCTCGCCGCTTTCGCGCGCGACATGCTTGCCGTTTCCGACAATCTTCGCCGCGCTCTTGAAGCCATTCCGGACGAACTCAAGACCAATGGCGAAGCCGGTCTCAACGGCCTGATCGAAGGTGTCGAGATGACGGAGCGCTCGATGCTCTCGACGCTGGAGCGACATGGCGTCAAAAAGATCGATGCGGAAGGCCAGAAATTCGATCCGAATTTCCACCAGGCGATGTTCGAAATTCCGAACACGGCAGTTCCGAACAACACGGTACTGCAGGTGGTTCAGGCCGGTTTCACCATCGGTGACCGGGTGCTGCGCCCCGCCATGGTTGGCGTCTCAAAGGGTGGCCCGAAGGTGGAGACCGCCGCAGCGCCCGAGCCGGGCACCGCCTCCGTCAACGAGAAGGATGCGTGAGGCATTCCCTCATCTAAAGCGCGTTCGGATGTAAAACCGGGGCGCGCTTTTGTTTGAAATGCTCCAATAAAAAACGCGCCTCAAGGGCGCGTTTTTTTGTCCATGGAAAGGACCGTCGGCAGCCTTTGATCAGGCAGCGGTCGCCTGCTCCTGATTGAGGAAGGCGTAGATTGCCGTGTCGGAATCGGTGGCACGCAGCTTGGCCACCAGCTCGGGGTCGCGCAAAGCTCGGGCAATTCTCGACAGCGCCTTCAGATGATCCGCGCCGGCGCCTTCGGGTGCAAGCAGCAGGAAAACCAGATCGACCGGCTGGTCATCCAGCGCCTCGAAATCAACAGGTGTTTCAAGACGTGCGAAGACGCCGGTGATCTGATGGATGCTGCTCAGCTTGCCATGCGGAATGGCAATGCCGTGCCCCACACCGGTGGAGCCGAGTTTCTCACGCTGGAGGATGACGTCGAAAACTTCCCGTTCCGAGACTCCGGTAATTCTGGCTGCCTTTGCGGCCAGCTCCTGAAGCAATTGCTTTTTGGAATTCACCTTGAGGGCGGGAATAATCGCATCTTGTTGCAGCAAATCTGCCAACGCCATTCTCTTTTTCCTTCATGCCATCGAGACGATGCAGGAGGCAGATACGCTTTCGCGCTCTGCCTCCCATGTCTTGTCAGACTGTTCAGCTCTTGATCGTTTCCGCGTCGATCCAGCCAATATTGCCGTCATGTCGTCGGTAGACGATGTTGAGATATTCCTTGCCGGGGCTGCGGAACAGCAGAACCGGTTCGTCCGTCATGTCGAGCGCCATCACCGCGCTGGCGACGGACATCGTCTTTATCTGTTTCGAACTTTCCGCAACGATCGTGGGTGCGTAGTCTTCCGGAACCTCGTGGTCCTCATCGGGGACAGCATCCATTACCGTATAGGCGATTTCCGACATCGCGCCGTTCGCCGCGGAACCATTGTGGTGATGGTCCTTCAGCTTCCGTTTGTAGCGACGCAGGCGCTTCTCGATACGCTCGGCGGCGGCATCGAAACTCGCTTGCGGATCATTTGCCTGACCCGCCGCATGCAATACAACGCCCGTATCGAGATGCAGTTTGCAATCGGCTGCAAAACGCGATCCGGACTTCTCTACGGTCACTTGGCCTGAATACCCCCCATCGAAGTATTTGGTAACTGCCAGACCTATATTGTCCTCAATCCGCTGCCGGAAAGATTCGCCGATCTCCATATGTTTACCAGATACACGCACACTCATGGAAAATTTCCTTTTTGTAGTGATTTGCGAGTACCAGCTTACGTCAAGCCGCGCGCGCATCCAAGCGTTTCGAAGGCCTTTAAAAGCCCCCATTCGAATTTTACGCCCATGGACGGTGGAGATGAATCCGTTACAAATGACCTTGCTTACGTGTGCGGCGGGCTTCTAGCCCTTGCCGTAGCAAGAGTCAATGGTGCGGCTGGAAAGCCCTGAAAACGTGACCAGCGCCACCGCTCAGAACGCCGACAGTCTGGCCAGGGCCTTCTTCTCGCGCCGTCTCTGAACGGAGGATGGGATGTTCATCGCCTCGCGATATTTGGCCACGGTCCGGCGGGCAAGATCGATACCGCTCTTTTTCAGATTATCGACGATATCGTCGTCGGAAAGCACTGCGTCGGCGGCCTCCTGCGCGATCATCGCCTTGATGCGATGACGCACCGCTTCTGCCGAATGGCTGTCACCGCCTTCCACCGAGCTGATGGAGACACTGAAGAAATATTTCAGCTCAAACAGGCCGCGCGGCGTCAGCATGTATTTTTTCGACGTCACCCGGCTGACGGTGGATTCGTGCATCTTGATGGCGTCGGCCACCGTCTTGAGGTTCAGCGGGCGAAGGTGGTCCACGCCATTGACGAGAAAGGCGTCCTGCTGGCGCACGATTTCGGTCGCTACCTTCATGATCGTTCTGGCGCGCTGGTCGAGGCTGCGGGTCAGCCAATGGGCCGTCTGCATGCATTCGGAAAGGAAATCCTGATCCTCTCCCTCGCGCGACTTGTGCCTTGAAACCTCTGCGAAATAGGTCTGGTTGATGAGCACGCGCGGCAGGGTCTCGGGGTTGATTTCCACAAGCCAGCCGCCGGCAGAGGAGGGGCGAATGATTATATCAGGAACGATTGTCTCGGAAACGGTCGAATCGTAACCAGCGCCCGGACGCGGATTGAGCGTGCGGATTTCCGCCAGCATGTCGAGAAGGTCTTCCTCATCCACACCGCAGAGTTTTTTTAGAGAAGCGAAATCCCGTTTCGCCAGAAGCTCCAGATTGTCGATAAAAGCCCGCATTGCCGGATCAAGCCTGTCCTTCTGGGCAAGCTGGATCGCCAGACATTCGCTCAGCGAGCGGGAAAACACGCCGGGAGGATCAAAGCCCTGAAGCTTCTCCAGAATGCGCTCCACTGCCGAAGGCGCCGCCCCAAGCCGTTCAGCGACGTCTTCGACGGCATCTACGGCGATATATCCGGTCTCGTCGAGCTGGCCGATCAGCGCATCGGCAATCATCCTGTCTTCCACAGAGGATATGGCGAGAGGCAATTGCTGATTGAGATGGTCGCTGAGGGTCTGTTTCGCGGCAACGAAGTCGTCGAGATCGTAACTCTCGCCTGACTCCTGCCCGGGCATGGATTTCCACTGCCCCGCCAGTTCGGGTGCGTCGGGCTTTCTGGGTTCGGTATCGTCAGGAAAGACATTTTCGAAGCTGGTGTCGAGCTGTTCGCCGAGATTTGCCGCGCGATCGCCGTACCAGTCGTCGCTGTCGGCCGTTACCGGCGCGGACTTGTCGGACCCTTCGCTGTCGGCATCGCCGAAATTCTCCGCATCAACAGGGCTATCGCTGCTCAAATCGCCGTCGTTTGCCGCAATTTCAAGCAAAGGATTGCGCTCCACCTCCTGCGCGATGAACTGCGTCAGTTCGAAATGCGTCATCTGAAGCAGCTGGATGGACTGCATCAGTTGCGGTGTCATCACGAGAGACTGGTTTTGACGCAGCAAAAGGCTGGCAGATAATGCCATGGCGGACGCGAAACTCCCCTTACAGCTTCTTCGTCGCCACAAATTTCATAAATTTTGCGCTGGCAACGAAACTTGGCCCAAAAATTGCTTTTTTATTATGTTTGGTCAAGCGTCACTGCGGGGCGCGATGAAGAATCTTTCGCGCCCGGGAGCTTAAAGGCTAAAATTATTGCCGAGATAGAGCCGGCGCACATCCGGATTGTTGACGATATCGTCTGCACGGCCATGGGTGAGAACCTCACCGGCATGGATGATATAGGCGCGGTCAATGAGGCCGAGCGTTTCGCGGACATTGTGGTCAGTGATGAGAACGCCGATCCCGCGCGCGGTCAAATGTCTGACAAGGTTCTGAATGTCGCTGACGGAGATCGGATCGACGCCGGCAAAAGGTTCGTCCAGAAGCATGAAGGTCGGATCGGTCGCCAGAGCACGGGCGATTTCCAGACGGCGACGTTCGCCGCCCGACAGCGCGACAGCGGGCGATTTGCGCAGCTGCGCAATGTGGAACTCTTCCAGCAACTCATCGAGCTTGCGGCTGCGCTTGGCGCTGTCAGGTTCGTGCACTTCCAGCACGGCGCGGATGTTTTCCTCGACTGTCAGTCCACGGAAGATGGAGGCTTCCTGTGGCAGATAGCCGACACCGAGGCGGGCACGCCTGTACATCGGCATGGTGGTGACGTCGTTGCCGTTGATGGCGATCTTGCCGCTATCGACGGGTACAAGGCCCGTGATCATGTAGAAACAGGTGGTTTTGCCTGCGCCGTTCGGGCCAAGCAGCCCCACGGCTTCACCGCGGCGCACGACCAGCGAGACGCCGTTGACGACGCGCCGTGTATTGTAGGTCTTCGTCAGACCATGCGCGATCAGGGTGCCGTCATAGCGAGCCTTGTCGGCCTGCGACGCAGCGTCCACAGGTCGGTCGCGCCCACCGCCAAATATTTTTGAGATCGAGGCTATCTTCACGAGGTGAGACTACTGTTTCTTCTGCTGCGATTTCGGATCGAGCATGATCCGGACAGGGCCGCCGCAGCTTTCAAGCTTTGCCTGCCCCGAATTCATCAGAACAGTGAGCTTGCAGCCGGTGAAGACATTCGCGCCCTCGGACAGCACAACCTGCTTGCCGGTCAGAATGAAGGTCTGCGCCGCCATGTCGAATTCGCCGTGATCGGCCGTGGCCTTCTGCGTCTCGGACGTCAGGTAGACGTTATTGTCGACGAAGATTTTTTCGATGTTGGCGTCACCGCTGGTGAGCGAGGAACCTTCACCCTTGTAATTGACCGTCATCTTGCCGGCCTGAAGGGTGGTGGTGCCCTGCACAACTTTCACGTTACCGGTGAAATAGGCCTTGCGCTCCTGATCCCGAATTTCGAGCTGATCGCTTTCGATAGCGATCGGCTGGTCGCCGGAGAGCTTGACGCCTGTCATGTTGCTGGTGGTGTTCTGAGCGAAAGCCACGGTTGCAAGACAGGAAAAAGCAAAAGCTGCGGCTGTAACGCCTGCGGATTTGCCAAGGGAAACGGGACGGGAAATTTGCATCATCTGGACCGGGCTCTCACTTGCCTTCATTCTTGATATTGGATGCAGCGATACGTGCGCGTACCTGCCCCGAAAATGTAATAGTCTTGCCATTATCCGCGATATCAATCGATTGCGCAACAATGGCGCCGTCGTTTGTTTTGATCGAAACCGGCTCTTTGCTGCTCATTTTTCCAGCCTTCAGATCGACATCCGCAGATTGGAACTTCGCTTGTATGCCATTGCTGAGATTGATGTCAAAAGGGGCGGTCATCTTGAGCGTGTTGGTGGCCCGGTCGAAAATGCCTTCCTTGGCGATCACCTGGGCGACGCTGTCGTTCACAGGCACCGCGGCCAGAACCCTTTCGAGCGTCATGAGGTTGGGGTTGGCGATATCCTGCAACGCACGGTCTGCGTTCATGGAGTAGTCGATCCCCTTCTCGTTGCGGCCCGCAACGGCCGGCTTTTCCATCACGATCTTGCCGTCTTCGATCCTTGCGCTTTCAAGCGAAACCTCTTCGGGCGCCCAGGTGCGAATGAGCGAAACGGCGACGAAGGCAAACGAGATGATCGCCGCACCGAGCGGCAGAATGATTTTCAGCCGCTTCACGCGCGCGGAATGCCTCAGCGCGCGCTCGTAAGCGCCGTTCTGGTCATTGGGCAGCGGAAACGCTGGCGCGGGTTGGCGGAGTCTTTCGAGCATAAGAGTGGGTCCGGAAAACTTCCTGGGCGCCACTTTGGCGCGCAACTGAAGCTTATATGTTTATCTTGATGTCTTTGGCATGAGTGCTTTGTCCTGCCAATATGGTTTTTGTCTGGAAAGGTGCAAGGGAAATGCGAATTTAATCGTAATTCTGGTTTCCTTATTGTTTCCTTGCGGCTTCGCGCTAGAAGAACCATATGGCCATGACGCTTACATTACGCTTCAAATGCCGGAAGGCAGGGGTTTTCGATGGATAATATGGCGATAGCGGATCGCAGACGATTGCGCCGCAAGCTGACTTTCTGGCGGATTGCCGCTGTTTTTCTGTTTGTCGCCGGCATTTTCGGCCTCTACCGGTTTTTATGGGCCACCCCGCAGCAAAGCGAGAGACCCCATATTGCCCGTGTCCAGATCTCCGGGCTGATCCAGGACAATACCGAACTTCTGGAGCGGCTGGACAAGATTGCCAAGAGTGACAATGTCAAAGGGCTGATCGTGTCGATTTCATCGCCCGGTGGCACCACCTATGGCGGCGAGCGCATCTTCAAGGCCATTCGCGGCGTTGCGGAAAAGAAGCCGGTGGTGTCCGATGTCCGCACGCTTGCCGCCTCCGCTGGATATATGATCGCATCTGCAGGTGACGTCATCGTCGCTGGCGAAACCTCGATCACCGGCTCTATCGGCGTGATCTTTCAATATCCCCAGATCGGCCAGCTGATGGATAAGCTCGGCGTCTCGCTGCAGGAAATAAAGTCCTCTCCGATGAAGGCGGAGCCTTCGCCGTTCCATGAGGCGCCCGAAGAGGCGAAGACGATGATCCGTTCCATGGTGATGGACAGCTACGGCTGGTTCGTCGATCTTGTGGCCGATCGCCGCAAATTGCCGCGCGAGGATGTGTTGAAACTGGCGGACGGATCGATTTTCACGGGCAGACAGGCGCTCGCCAACAAGCTGGTCGACACGCTTGGCGGCGAAAAGGAAATTCGCGGCTATTTCGAAACGCGCGGTGTTGCCAAGGATCTGCCGATCGTGGAATGGCGCGCACCGTCTTCCAGTTCGCCTTTTTCGCTTTTCAGTGTTGCTCAAATAGCGAAGCTTCTGGGATATGACGATTTAATCCCGTTTGCGGGCTCCGGTCAGCTCGGTGCGGACAAGTTGTTTCTTGACGGTCTTGTTTCCGTTTGGCAGGTTGAGCCGCATTAAAAATCCAATTCTTTCAGGGGGCAACCGTGATCAAGTCTGAACTGGTGCAGATCGTTGCTGCGCGTAACCCGCACCTTTATCACCGTGACGTGGAAAATATCGTCAATGCGGTGCTGGATGAAATCACCGATGCCTTGGCAGCGGGAAATCGTGTCGAGCTTCGTGGTTTCGGCGCATTTTCGGTGAAGAACCGTCCTTCGCGATCCGGTCGGAACCCGCGCACGGGTGAATCGGTTTTCGTTGAGGAAAAATGGGTGCCTTTCTTCAAGACGGGCAAGGAACTGCGTGAGCGCCTGAACCCCGGTATGGGTGACGAAGAGGACGATTGATCGTTCTCACCGCCGCCCCGGAAACGGAGCCGAGGGAATGCACGCCGCGATGGAGTAATGTCGGATGTCGAAAAAAATCATCAACCTCATCATCCTGCTTCCGCTGGCGATTATCCTCGTCATCCTGTGCGTGGCCAATCGTCAGTCCGTGACGCTCGCGCTCAATCCGTTCCGGCCGGAGGATGGTGTACTTTCCTTCACCGCGCCGTTTTTCGTGTTCCTGTTTCTGGCCGTCATTTTCGGTGTGCTTCTGGGATCTTCCGCCACATGGTTTGCGCAGGGCAAGCATCGCAAGCGCGCCCGGATCGAGGCGAAGGAAGCCGTTCGCTGGCATGACGAGGCGAACCGGCACAAAGCGGCAACAGCCGCGCAGCTTCCGAATGCGGGCCAGCTCCCGGCAAAGTGATGGTGCCGACATTCGTTGCGGCTCTAGTCGAGCGACGCTTGGAATGCTATTTGCTGGCGCGATAAGACGCGGGCAGAAGCGGAAAGATTTCCATTGAAGAAAAAAGACAGCCGGCCGGGCAATCGCGTGCGTGCCGGGAGCGAGAAAAAACAGGTTCATGCCGCAAAGCCGGCACGGCGAATGGATGCGGCACCGAAAAAGCGCGAGCCGGACGCGGTGCGCAGCGCGCCCAAATCTGCGCCGAGGGAAAAGATAGCCCCAGTACCGGCCGTTGAGCAGGTGCCTGCGCGGCCCCTCAAGCATCGCACCGGCGAACGTCCCGCAGAACAGGTTCCGGTTATTCTGGAATCGAGTGGCGCGGGTGATTTTCATCTCATCGACAGCGGCAATGGCCTGAAGCTTGAACAATACGGCGAATATCGCGTCGTCCGTCCCGAGGCGCAGGCTCTCTGGCAACCGTCGGTTCCCGACCGCGTATGGCAGAATGCCGACGCCATTTTTACCGGCGACACGGATGAAGACGGCATGGGCCGTTGGCGTTTTCCAAAGGCAGCACTTGGCGAAACCTGGCCCCTGTCGCTGCTCGGCGTCGAGTTTCTCGGCCGTTTCACGGCCTTCCGGCATGTCGGCGTCTTCCCGGAGCAGATTGTCCACTGGGAATGGCTGAAAAATGCCGTTGAAACGGCTGACCGGCCGCTGAAAGTCCTGAACCTGTTTGGTTACACCGGCGTCGCTTCTTTGGTCGCCGCTGCTGCAGGCGCTGAAGTGACCCATGTCGACGCCTCCAAGAAAGCTATCGGCTGGGCAAAGGAGAACCAGGCGCTTGCCGGGCTCGAACAGGCGCCGATCCGCTGGATTTGCGAAGACGCGATGAAGTTCATCCAGCGCGAGGAGCGTCGCGGCAGCACCTACGACATCATTCTCACCGACCCGCCGAAATTCGGCCGCGGCACCCATGGTGAAATCTGGCAATTGTTCGACCATCTTCCGTTGATGCTCGATATCTGCCGGGAAATCCTGTCGCCCAAAGCGCTCGGTCTGGTGTTGACGGCCTATTCTATCAGGGCCAGCTTCTATTCGATGCATGAATTGATGCGCGAAATCATGCGCGGCGCCGGTGGCGTCGTTGCGTCCGGCGAGCTCGTCATTCGCGAGGCCGGGCTTGATGGCAAGACGCCGGGCCGGGTGCTTTCCACATCGCTGTTCAGCCGCTGGGAGCCGAAATGACGAACGACATGCGCGAAAACACGACGCGCCGGGTTGGCCAGGTCAAGGAAGTCACCAGCCTTGCCAATCCCATCATCAAGGATATCAAGGCGCTTACCCAGAAAAAGGGCAGGGAAGAGACCGGCACCTTCATGGCGGAAGGCCTGAAGCTGGTTATCGACGCGCTCGAACTGGGCTGGACCATCCGTACCCTGGTTTACGCCAAGGCGGCCAAGGGCAAGCCGCTGGTGGAGCAGGCGGCCGTAAAGACGGTCGCTTCCGGCGGGCTGGTGCTCGAAGTCAGCGAAAAAGTCATCGCCTCGATCACCCGACGCGACAATCCGCAAATGGTCGTTGGCATCTTTGACCAGAGATGGAAGCCATTGAAGGATATCCGTCCGGAAAAAGGCGAGACCTATATCGCGCTCGATCGGGTGCGTGATCCCGGCAATCTCGGCACCATCATCCGCACGGCGGATGCGGCGGGTGCCTCAGGCGTCATTCTGGTCGGCGATTGCACCGATCCGTTTTCGCTGGAAACGGTGCGTGCGACCATGGGTTCGGTCTTCGCTACGCCGGTTGCCCGCGCCTCGGTTGAGGAATTCCTCTCATGGAAAAAATCAGCCAATGTCAGTGTCGTTGCCACCCATCTTGCCGGGTCGGTGGACTATCGAAAAATCGATTACGCCGGAAAGCCCGTCGTGCTTTTGATGGGTAACGAACAATCCGGCCTGCCGCCTGAACTGGCCGGCAAGGCCGACCAACTGGCGCGCATTCCACAACAGGGCCGTGCCGATAGTCTCAATCTCGCCATCGCAACCGCTGTCATGCTTTTCGAGGCGCGGCGACATCTCCTCGAACTGGCACCGGTGAAGTAATGGCCAAAGCGGCGTTGTTTTCGAAATTCGGCCCGGCTTTCGCGCTTATCGTTGCTGCCCTTGTGCTGGACCAAGTCGTCAAGCAACTGGTCGAGACCTATCTGCCGTTGCAGGAGATGGTGCCGGTCATTCCGTTCCTGGCGCTTTACCGCACCTATAATCTCGGTGTGGCGTTTTCGATGCTGGCGGACATGCACGGCTGGTTCATCGTCAGCATGCGGCTCGTCATCGTGGTCTTCGTTCTGTGGCTCTGGCGCAAGACGGCGGCGGATCGGACTTTTGCCCATCTTGGCTTCGCCTTCATCATCGCTGGAGCGGCTGGCAATCTTCTCGACCGCTTTTTCTACGGTCACGTCATCGACTACATCCTGTTCCACACCGATACATGGTCGTTCGCGGTCTTCAATCTGGCCGACACTTTCATAACAATCGGTGCCGGTTGCGTCATTCTCGATGAGTTTCTGCACGCCCGGGCGGCTAAAAAGTAAAATTTTAGCGTTTGAGCCAAACATATCAAAACCGCTGCCGTGGTAGCGGTTGTGCATGAGCGAACTGGCACGACTGCGGGAAAAAGTTTCAGATGGCCTCGCCGCCACCCCGGCGCAGCCGGCTGATCGCGTCGACACGACATCTCACCATGGCGGTGCGAAGCGCGGGATAGATGCCAGATCGATCACGCTATACGTTGCCGCGTCATTGTCGGTGGGTGCCTTCTCCGCGGCCTTGATCGCGCTTGCGGTGCCTTATGCGGTCACCGTCGCCTTGGCAGCCTTCTTCGGTGCGGTGCTGGTCGGTCTCCTGTCCTACGCCATGTTCGGCAAATCCTTCCAGTATACCGGCAAACTATATGCAGATGATTTGGATGTACGGCTACGCCAAACTCAAAACCGATCGCTGATTGCCGAGATCCAGGAGGCCATGGGCGATATCATAGTCATCCGCAATATGGATCGGCGCATCGTCGAGGCGAATGCGGTTTTTCGTGAAGTGACGGGCTGCTCGGCACCCGAAGGGCTGAGCTGTGAGGAAATCGGCATCGCTTTCCGGCCAGGCGACAAGGCCCACACTTATGATGTGGAAATCGCGACCCCGTTCGGTCAGCGCATTTTCTCCTGGCACGATGTCGTCACCCGCGATCTGGCAAGCAGTCGTCTTCTCATCAGCAGCATCGCGAGAGATGTCACCGAGGAGCGGCTGGCACTCGGCGAGCGGGAAAACGCCCGTTTACGCGCGGAAAAGGCCGATGCCGAAAAGGCAAGGCTGCTGGCAACTGTTAGCCACGAGATCCGCCTGCCGCTTTCCGGCATGCTCGGCATGAACCATCTTCTGTCGCAGACGAAGCTCAATGAAGAGCAACGTAATTATCTCGACGGCATGAAGCAGTCCGGTCAGTCGCTGGTACAGTTGGTCGAGGACCTGCTGGATTATTCGACCATGGAGGCGGGCCGTTTCAAACTCAATCCGCGTGCGGAAAACCTGCGCCGGCTGATCGAGAGCATTGTCGAGATGCTGGCGCATCGCGCCCACGAAAAGGGCATCGAAATCACCTCCTTCGTCACGCCGGATGTGCCTGATTATCTGGATTTCGATCCGGCAAGGCTGCGTCAGGTTCTGTTCAACCTCCTCGGCAATGCCGTCAAATTCACGCAGGTGGGCGGGGTCGTCATCCGGGCGCGCATGGTTGAAGGCGAATTGCATATCACCGTCGAGGACACCGGCCCCGGCATGAGCCAAGCGGAACAAGCCCGTATCTTTGGCGAATTCGAACAGGCAGGCCCGATGTCGCAGCAAAGTGGGGGAACAGGGCTTGGGCTCGCTATTTCCGCCCGCATCGTCCGGGAATTCGGCGGCAGCCTGACGGTCTTCAGCCGCAAGGGTGAGGGCAGCACCTTCAAGCTGGCATTCCGTCCGGGCAGTTCGTCCACCGGCACGCCGGACCCGGACCGGCACCATTGCCTGCAGCATACCAATGTCCTGCTGGTCGCGCCGAGGGGCGTGGCAGCGACGGTGACGATGGAGGCGATCGAAGCTTTCGGCGGTAAATGCGCTCTTATCCACGAACCGGAGGATTTTGAAAGGCTGCACGGTACAGTTGCCGATCTCACCGATATCATTGTCGACAGGCGTATTTCGCCTCTGTTCAGAGACGCGCTAAGGGATTGGCCGCAACAGAATGTCCGCCGCACGTTGCTGGTCAGTCCCGAAGAGCGGGCGTCGACCATGCATGTGTCCTTCGACGCCTGGTTGATCCGGCCGCTGCGCGAAAAGTCCCTGATTGACGTCCTCTGCGGCCGTCTGCGCGGCATAGAACGGCGCGACGCCATCAACGACAACCACCCGGATGTGGGGTTTTCGTCACGGGTGACGGAGGGGGTAAGCGGCATCGACATCCTCGTGGCCGAGGACGACGCCGTCAATGCGCGCATCATCCGGGCCGTTCTGGAAAAAAGCGGTTACATCGTGCGCGGTGTCGACGATTTTCAGGCCCTGCAGCAAGCCGTGGCGCCGGGCACAACCCGCCTGCCGCACCTCATCATATCCGATCTCAATATGCCGGGCGGCGAGGGGCTTGAGGTGCTGCCGGAGCTTCTCGGCACGCTGAAGGGTGGAAGAAATATTCCGCTCATCGTGCTCAGCGGCGATGCGAGCGTTGAAACCGCCGAAATCCTGCTGAATGCCGGTGCGGCCAAGGTTTTGACCAAGCCTGCCGACCCGAGACGACTCGTCGAGGAAATCCGCCGCTTGCTGGAGGCGAAACGCCTGTTTCCATCATGACTTGAGAGACTCGCAATGGCTGCATTTTGTCACTATTCTGTCGTCAATTAGTGATTTATGACAGGAAAAATCTTTTTGGTGGCGGAGCGATTCCCCATGGTTGCCGAAATCTACAGTCACGACATTTGTGAAAACAAAGTTGTTATTCATCCTCGTCCAGACACCGCTCAGGACAATGAGGGGCTTTTCGGCCGTATCGGCTCGCTGGAAACACGGCTCGCAAGAAACGAGCGGGAGATCGACGCGGCGCAGTCCGTTCGTTACCGGGTTTTCGTTGATGAAATGAAGGCGCGCCTTCCCGCAGACGCGATGCGCCGCAAGCGCGACATCGACGCCTGGGACAGTGTCTGCGACCATCTGCTCGTGCTCGACAAGGCGATTGAAGGCGACAGCGAGGACCAGATCGTCGGTACCTACCGTTTGTTACGTCAGGAAACTGCACTCGCCAATAACGGTTTTTATTCTGCAAGCGAATTCGACATCGCCGGGCTGGTAGCGCGCCATCCGGGCAAGCGCTTCATGGAGCTTGGCCGCTCCTGCGTGCTGCCGGAGTATCGCACCAAGCGCACGGTTGAGCTTTTGTGGCAGGGCAACTGGGCCTATGCCGTGAAACACCGCATGGATGCCATGATCGGTTGCGCTTCGTTCCCCGGCGTGCAGCCGGAAGCCCACGCGCTTGCTCTGTCCTTCCTGCATCACAATTGCGTTGCAAAGGGCGAGTGGGCGGCTTCCGCTCTTCCCGAGCTTTATCACGAGATGGACCTGGTACCGGCTGAGGCGCTGAACGCCCGCAAGGCGCTGAACGCCATGCCGCCGCTGATCAAGGGCTATATGCGTCTCGGCGCCATGTTCGGCTCCGGCGCCGTGGTGGACCATGCCTTCAACACGACAGATGTTCTCGTGGTCCTGCCGGTTTCCTCTATCGCCGGCCGCTACATCAGCTATTACGGCGGCGAGACCGAGCGCATCAACGGCTGACCGGTTTTAACTCGGATCTAGCGGGATGTTCCTGTGGGCAGCGGTGCCGTGTGTGTTGTCTTGGTGCGGCCATTGCCGCTAGTGTCGGCGCTCCCTTTCCGCAACACGATATGACATCGGCAAGCCATTGACGGACGTTTTGACCACCGCTTCCCTGATCTCGGAAGAGAGCCGCGCCACGGCCACTCCCATGATGGAGCAATATATCGAGATCAAGGCGAACAACCCCGGTTCGCTGCTGTTTTACCGCATGGGCGATTTTTACGAATTGTTCTTTGACGATGCGGTGGAAGCCTCGCGGTCGCTCGGCATCACGCTGACGAAACGCGGCCAGCATATGGGGCAGGATATTCCCATGTGCGGCGTTCCCGTTCACGCCGCCGATGATTATCTCCAGAAGCTCATCCTGCGCGGTTATCGCGTCGCCGTCTGCGAGCAGGTGGAGGACCCGGCCGAGGCGAAGAAGCGCGGATCGAAATCCGTGGTAAAACGCGATGTGGTGCGGCTTGTCACGCCCGGCACGCTCACCGAAGAAAAGCTGCTGTCGCCGACGGAATCCAACTATCTTATGGCGCTCGCTCGTATTCGCGGCAGTGCGGAGGCACAGTTTGCGCTTGCCTGGATTGATATTTCCACCGGCGTCTTCCGCTTGGCGGAAACCACGCTGACGCGGCTCCTCGCTGATATCTGGCGCATCGATCCACGTGAGCTGATCGTTGCCGACAGTCTGTTCCATGACGAAGAGCTGCGACCGGTTTTCGATATGCTTGGCCGTGTCGCCGTGCCGCAGCCGGCCATTCTGTTCGACAGCGCTACGGCGGAAGGGCGGATCGCGCGTTACTTCAACGTCTCGACCCTCGATGGTTTCGGCACATTTTCGCGCGTGGAGATGGCCGCTGCCGCTGCCGCGGTTGCCTATGTTGAAAAGACCCAGATTGCCGAGCGCCCGCCGCTTGGTGCGCCGGAACGCGAAAGCGCTGCCTCCACGCTGTTCATCGATCCCGCGACCCGCGCCAATCTGGAGTTGGTGAAGACGCTCTCGGGCGAAAGGGACGGATCGCTCCTGCATGCCCTCAACCGCACGGTCACGGGCGGCGGTGCGCGGCTTCTGGCCGAGCGGCTGATGTCTCCCTTGACCGATCCGGAAAGGGTTAATGCCCGTCTCGATGCGGTCGCCTATCTCATTGATGACGTCTCCCTTTGCGATGGCCTGCGCGATGCCTTGAAACAGGTTGCCGATATGCCGCGCGCGCTCTCCCGTCTTGCGCTGGAGCGCGGTGGCCCGCGCGATCTCGGGGCGATCAGGCAGGGCCTGGCGTCGGCCGAGAGAATTGCCGCCATTCTCGATCAGGGACTATTGCCGCAGGAGCTTGCTGCTGCACTTGCGGATCTGAAGGCTTTGCCGGGCGGGCTGGAAGCCATGCTTGGCTCGATGCTGGCCGACGATCTGCCGCTTTTGAAGCGTGATGGCGGTTTTCTGCGTGAGGGCGCCAATCCAGAACTCGACGACGTGCGCGCATTGCGTGACCAGTCGCGCCGGGTGATCGCCGGGCTGCAGCTGCAATATGCCGAGGAAACCGGCATCAAGTCGCTCAAGATCAAGCATAACAATGTGCTTGGTTACTTCATCGAGGTGACGGCGGGCAACGCCGATGTCATGATGGCGACGGATGAGGCGAAGGCGCGCTTCATTCACCGCCAGACCATGGCCGGCGCCATGCGCTTCACCACGACCGAACTTGCCGATCTCGAAAGCCGCATCGCCAATGCCGCGGCTGAGGCATTGACCATGGAGCTGGAAGCCTTCGAGCGCATGGTCGAGGCCGTGGTGCAGCAGGCGGAGGCGATCAAGGCGGGTGCGCTGGCGCTTGCGGTGATCGATGTCGCCTCAAGCCTTGCTTATCTCGCTACCGAACAGGCCTATTGCCGACCGATCGTCGATGCCTCCATGACCTTCGCGATCAAAGGCGGGCGCCATCCGGTGGTTGAACAGGCCCTGCGGCGTCAGTCGGCTGGGCCATTCATCGCCAATAATTGCGATCTGTCGGCTGCTGAGGGCGGCAAAAATGGTGCGATCTGGCTGCTGACCGGCCCTAATATGGGCGGTAAGTCGACTTTCCTGCGTCAGAATGCGCTCATCGCCATCCTCGCGCAGATCGGCTCCTTCGTTCCGGCAGAAGCCGCCCATATCGGCATCGTAGACCGGCTGTTTTCCCGCGTCGGCGCGTCCGACGATCTGGCGCGTGGCCGCTCGACCTTCATGGTGGAAATGGTGGAAACGGCCGCCATCCTCAATCAGGCGACGGATCGCTCGCTGGTCATTCTGGATGAGATCGGCCGTGGCACGGCAACCTTCGACGGCCTTTCGATCGCCTGGGCGGCGGTCGAGCATCTGCACGAGGTCAATCGTTGCCGTGGCCTCTTCGCCACGCATTTCCACGAACTGACGGTGCTGTCGGAAAAACTTGGTCGCCTTTCCAATGCCACGATGCGGGTGAAGGAATGGGAGGGTGACGTCATCTTCCTGCACGAGGTCGGACCGGGTGCTGCGGATCGTTCCTACGGTATTCAGGTGGCAAGGCTCGCCGGACTTCCGGCATCGGTGGTGGAGCGCGCCCGTGAGGTGCTGACGAAGCTCGAAGATGCCGATCGAAAGAACCCGGCCAGTCAGCTGATCGACGATCTTCCGCTGTTCCAGATCGCGGTTCGCCGTGAGGAAACCCGCAAGGCTGGACCATCGAAGGTGGAAGAAGCTTTGAAGGGGTTCAACCCGGACGAAATGACGCCGCGTGAGGCATTGGACGCGCTCTATGCGTTAAAGAAAGAACTTGGCAAGGCTTAAGAGGATAGACTGCCTGTCCATCGCCTTTGAAACTCGCTATAGGACAATCCCATCGCAAGCGGTGGCTTTCCCACAGGACATGGATAACGGCATAAATGGCCATCAAGGACCTGGATTTTTCCGAAATTCTCGATGTTTCGGCGCTGAAGCGCGAATGCGACATCATCTTCAAGAACGACGGCAAGCGCATCGCCGATGTCAGGTCAGACCTGCTGCCGATCTTTCGCAAGGCCAGCACGGAAGGCCGGGAAAAGGCTCGCGAACTGCTGAAATCCGACGGCAGCGGCATCGATTGCGCCCGACGTATCTCCTGGCTCCAGGACCGGCTGATCGAAATCCTCTATGATCTCGCCTGCCAATATGTCTATCCGAAAGACGCGCCGCAGATCGCCGTTGCAGCGGTGGGGGGTTACGGTCGCGGCACGCTGGCGCCGGGATCGGATATCGACCTTCTGTTCCTGCTGCCAGCCAAGAACACGCCGGATATGCACAAGGCCGTGGAGTTCGTGCTTTATCTGCTCTGGGATCTCGGCTTCAAGGTCGGCCACGCCACGCGCACGGTGGATGAGTGCGTTCGCCTTTCGAAATCCGATATGACCATCCGCACCGCCATTCTGGAAGTGCGGGCAATCTGCGGTAAAAAATCCCTGACCGATGATCTCGAAAAACGTTTCGAGTCGGAAGTTGTCACCGGCACCGGGCCGGAATTCATCGCCGCCAAGCTGGCCGAGCGTGACCAGCGTCACCGCAAGGCGGGCGATACGCGCTATCTGGTGGAGCCGAACGTCAAGGAAGGCAAGGGCGGCCTGCGCGACCTGCACACGCTGTTCTGGATCGCCAAATATTATTACCATGTCCGCGATACAGCCGATCTCGTCAAGCTTGGCGTCCTGTCTAAGCGCGAACTCAGGCTGTTCGAAAAGGCCGATGATTTTCTCTGGGCCGTCCGTTGCCAGATGCATTTCATCACCAACAAGGCGGAAGAGCGCCTTTCCTTCGACATTCAGCGCGAGATCGCCGATGCGCTGGGCTATCAGCCACGCCCCGGGCTTTCCGCCGTCGAACGTTTCATGAAGCATTACTTCCTGGTGGCGAAGGATGTGGGTGACCTGACCCGCATCGTCTGCGCCGCACTGGAGGACAGGCAGGCAAAGGACGTGCCGGGCCTGTCGGGTGTTCTCAGCCGCTTTGCCCACCGCGTCCGCAAAATTCCCGGTTCTGTTGAATTCGTTGAGGATCGCGGCCGCATCGCGCTGGCCAAGCCGGACGTGTTCAAAAACGATCCGGTCAATCTGATCCGGCTCTTTCATATCGCCGATATCAACAATCTCGAACTTCACCCGGATGCGCTGCGTGTCGTTACCCGGTCGCTGTCGCTGATCAATGACGGGCTTCGCGAGAACGAGGAGGCGAACCGGCTGTTTCTGGCGATCCTCACGTCGAGGCGTGATCCGGCGCTCACCTTGCGGCGCATGAACGAGGCTGGCGTCCTCGGCAAGTTCATTCCCGAATTCGGCAAGATCGTCGCGATGATGCAGTTCAACATGTATCATCACTATACGGTGGACGAGCATCTGATCCGCTCGGTCGGCGTACTGTCGGAGGTGGATAAGGGAACGGCTGTGGATGCCCATCCGCTTGCCAACCAGCTGATGCCGGGTGTCGAGGAGCGTGAGGCACTTTATGTGGCCGTTCTGCTGCACGATGTGGCCAAGGGCCGGCAGGAGGATCACTCGATTGCCGGCGCGCGCGTGGCCCGCAAGCTTTGCCAGCGTTTCCGGCTGACCGGCAAGCAGACCGAAATGGTCGTCTGGCTGATCGAGCAGCATCTTCTGATGTCCATGGTCGCCCAGACGCGCGACCTGCACGACCGCAAGACCATCACCGATTTCGCCGACAAGGTGCAATCCATGGAGCGGCTGAAGATGCTGCTTATCCTGACGGTCTGCGATATCCGCGCGGTCGGTCCGGGTGTCTGGAACGGCTGGAAGGGTCAGTTGCTCCGCTCGCTTTATTACGAGACCGAGCTGCTTCTCTCCGGTGGCTTTTCGGAAGTCTCACGTAAGGAAAGGGCGCATATTGCCCGTCAGGCGCTTTACGACGCGCTGGAAGACTGGGGCCAGAAGGCACGGCGCAAATACACCAAGCTGCACTATGAGCCCTATCTGCTGACGGTGGCGCTGGAAGATCAGGTGCGTCACACCCGCTTCATCCGCGAGGCCGACAAGCAGGAAAAAGCGCTGTCGACCATGGTGCGCACACATTCCTTCCACGCCATCACCGAAATCACCGTGCTGGCGCCCGACCATCCGCGCCTGCTGTCGATCATTACCGGCGCCTGCGCTGCGGCCGGCGCCAACATTGCCGACGCGCAAATCTTCACCACATCCGATGGGCGGGCGCTCGATACGATCCTGATCAACCGCGAATTTCCGATCGACGAAGACGAGACGCGGCGCGGCAACAATGTCGGCAAGCTGATCGAAGAGGTTCTGTCCGGTCGTCAGCGCCTGCCGGAAATGATTGCCACCCGCACCAAGAGCCGGAGGAAGAAAAGCGCCTTCACCATTCCGCCCTCCGTCATCATTTCCAACGGGCTTTCGAACAAGTTCACCGTTATCGAGGTCGAGTGCCTCGACCGGCCGGGGCTTCTGGCGGATATGACGGCTGTCATTGCCGATCTGTCGCTGGATATTCATTCCGCACGCATCACCACCTTCGGCGAGAAGGTCATCGACACATTCTACGTGACTGATCTCTTCGGTCAGAAGGTCACCAACGACAACCGGCAGGCCAGCATTGCCACGCGCCTGAAGGCCGTGATGAGCGAGCAGGAAGACGAATTGCGCGATCGCATGCCAAACGGCATCATCGCCCATCCCGATGTGGCGGCGCTGCCGGCCACGCGCACGGCAAAGGCTTGAAATTCCCATGAGCTTGATCGGAAAGTTCGCCACGGTCGGCACGGCCACGCTCGGAAGCCGTATCTTCGGGTTCCTCCGCGAGACGCTGATGGCCGCAGCCGTCGGTACCGGCCCGGTCGCCGATGCCTTCAATGCTGCCTTCCGGTTCCCGAACACCTTTCGGCGCCTTTTTGCCGAAGGCGCGTTCAACTCGGCCTTCGTGCCGCTTTTTGCCAAGGAAATCGAGGCGAACGGCATGGAGGGCGCAAGGCGCTTTTCCGAAGAAGTTTTCGGCGTTCTGTTCACCGTGCTTCTGGCTTTGACGATCCTGATGGAACTGTCGATGCCGTTCATCGTGCGCACCGTTATTGCGCCGGGCTTTCTGGAAGACCCGGTGAAATTCGACAACACCGTCCGTCTCGCAACCATCATGTTTCCCTATCTCGCCTGCATGTCGCTGGCGGCAATGATGGGCGGCATGCTGAATTCGCTGCACCGTTATTTCGCTGCCGCGATTGCACCAGTCTTCCTGAACATCATTCTGATTGCTGTTCTGATGCTGGCCTGGTGGAAGCATTACGACCCGCTTCAGGTGGGTTATGCCCTGTCCTGGGGTGTCATGGCGGCGGGTGTGGTGCAGCTTGGCATCGTCTGGATCGCCGTGCGCAATGCCGGCATGCGCATCGGTTTCCGCAGACCCCGGCTGACGAAGAATGTCCAGCGCCTGCTGGTCCTTGCTTTGCCGGCCGCTATCACCGGCGGCATCACCCAGATCAATCTCCTGATCAACACCAATATCGCGTCTGCCGGTGAGGGTGTGATCTCCTCGCTCGCCTATGCCGACCGGATTTACCAGCTGCCGCTCGGTGTCGTCGGCATCGCCGTTGCCACCGTGCTTTTGCCGGAGCTGGCGCGGGCTTTGCGTGGCGGACATATGGTCGAGGCGGGAAGCCTGCAAAACCGCTCGGTCGAATTCGTGCTGTTTTTGACATTGCCCGCTGCCGCTGCCCTTCTCGTCATGGCGGAACCCATCGTGCGCTTTCTGTACGAGCGCGGCAATTTCGCGCCTTCGGCCACCGTCACCGTCGCGCAGATCCTCGGTATTTATGGCCTCGGCCTGCCGGCTTTCGTGCTGATAAAGGCGTTCATTCCCGGCTTCTTTGCCCGCGAGGATACCCGCACGCCGATGATCTTCGCGGCGATTTCCGTTGTCGTGAATGTATCCCTCGCACTGACGCTATTCCCGCGTCTCGGAGGTCCGGGCATCGCCATTGCCGAGATCACCGCCGGCTGGGTCAATGCCGCCCTGTTGTTCGGCATGCTGTTGTGGCGGGGTCACTGGCATGTGGACATTCCGCTCCTCACCCGCATTCCGCGCTTGCTGCTGGCCGCCGCCCTTATGGCGGGCTTCGTTCACTATGCGCTGACCTATCTCAGCTTCGAGCTGTCCTCCGCCTCTTCCATTTTCGTCCGGGCCGGAACCATCATGGGCCTCGTGCTCTCCGCCATGCTCGTTTATTTCGTGCTGGCTTTCGTTTCGGGTGGTGCCGATCTCGGCATGGTCAAGAGAGCCATCAAAAAGCGCCGCAATAAGAATGCCCAGACGGAGACAAGCTGATGTCCTTCGCAGAAAACCGTCGCATCGCCCTCATCACACTCGTGGTGGACGATTATGACCGGGCAAAGACGTTTTATTGCGAGGTTCTGGGGTTTGACTGCCTTTCCGACCAACCTCTTGATGACGGCAAACGCTGGCTGGTGGTGAAGCCTCAAGGGACCGATGGCTGTGCCCTCTTGCTTGCCGAGGCGGATGGCGAAGCGCAGCGTCTTGCCATCGGCAACCAGACCGGCGGCCGTGTCGGGTTTTTCCTGCATACCGACGATTTCGGTCGTGACTACGAGACGATGCTTGCGCGCGGCGTGCGCTTTCTGGAAGAACCGCGCCATGAGGTTTATGGCTCCGTCGCGGTCTTTGCGGACCCTTATGGAAATCACTGGGATCTTCTTCAGCCACGCGGCTGACGCGCCTTGAAACCGCTTGATTGCGAGGGGCTGTAGGTGCATAAGCGCGCGTGCAATTCCAACCACGGGGCGGGGCCCTCCACAAGCCTTTTCGAGGACGACAATGAACGCATTCAAGCCGCTGGTTTTCTCGGGCGTCCAGCCGACCGGCAATCTGCATCTCGGCAATTATCTCGGGGCCATCCGCAAATTCGTGGCGTTGCAGGAAGATAACGACTGCATCTATTGCGTCGTCGACATGCACGCCATCACCGCCCAGCTCGTTCATTCGGACCTGAAGGCGCAGACCCGCTCGATCGCTGCCGCCTTCATTGCCGCAGGCATTGATCCGGTGAAGCATATCGTCTTCAACCAGTCGGCTGTGCCGCAGCACGCCGAACTCGCCTGGATCTTCAATTGCGTGGCGCGTATCGGCTGGATGGAGCGCATGACGCAGTTCAAGGACAAGTCCGGCAAGAATGCCGAGCAGGTGTCGCTTGGGCTGCTTGCCTATCCGAGCCTGATGGCTGCGGACATTCTCGTCTACCGCGCGACCCACGTTCCTGTCGGCGACGACCAGAAGCAGCATCTGGAACTGGCCCGCGACATCGCCCAGAAATTCAACATCGATTTCGGTGACCATATCCGCAACGCCGGTCTCGGGCTCGACATCACCGTGGGCAATGAGCCGGTGCATGCCTATTTCCCGATGGTGGAGCCGCTGATCGGCGGTCCGGCACCGCGGGTGATGTCGTTGAAGGACGGCACCAAGAAGATGTCGAAGTCCGATCCGTCGGATCTGTCGCGCATCAACCTCATGGACGATGTCGACGCCATTTCGAGAAAGATCAAGAAGGCGAAGACGGACCCGGATGCACTGCCGAGCGAAGTGGAAGGCCTGAAGGGCCGCCCGGAGGCCGAAAACCTAGTTGGTATCTATGCAGCACTGTCTGACAAGACGAAAGCGGAAGTTCTTTTAGAATTCGGCGGACAGCAGTTCTCGGCCTTCAAGCCGGCTCTCGTCGAGCTTGCCGTCAATGTGCTGGCTCCGGTCAACAACGAGATGCGCCGCCTTCTCGACGATCCCACCCACATCGATGCCATCCTCAAACAGGGTGGTGAGCGCGCGCGCGCGATCGCCGAAAACACGATGAACGAGGTGCGCGACATCATCGGGTTCCTGCGCTGACCACGTATCGCCTTGCGGATCACGGCGGGCGGTTTGCGCCTGCCGTGATTTGATATAATCTCCGCCCGAACCGTCGGGCGGTTTTTCGGATCGCGGCGGACACAGGGAGTGCGGAATGGTTTCAAAACGGCTGTCGCGTCTGGAAGGGCATCGTCGCAAATTTCTCGCTGTTATCGATGACACACCGGAATGCGAAAGGGCCGTGCATTATGCCGGTCGTCGCGCCAAGAACTCCAATGGCGGACTGGTTCTGCTTTACATGATACCGGAAGGCGATTTCCAGCAGTGGCTGGGCGTCGAGCAGATCATGCGGGCCGAGGCGCGAGAGGAGGCGGAAGCAACGCTTGCCAAGATCGCCCAGAAGGTCCGTGAGACCATCGGCATCGAGCCGGAAGCGGTGATCCGTGAAGGCGGCGCAACCGAACAGATCCACGGGCTCATCGAGGAAGATCGCGATATTGCCATTCTGGTTTTGGCGGCAGGATCAACGAAGGAAGGGCCGGGACCGCTCGTCTCCTCCATCTCAGGACGCGGTGCGGCCTTCCCCATCCCCGTCACCGTGCTACCGGATACGCTGACGGATGAGGAAATCGACGCCCTCTGCTGAACTTTGTTCGACCCCGAAAGGCAGGAACGGATTCGGGCAAGAATTTGGGGCTGACGATTTCTTGAATGTAATTATCATGTCAGGGCTTGAAGTAA
Source organism: Agrobacterium sp. S7/73 (assembly GCF_019355535.1). NCBI lineage: Bacteria > Pseudomonadati > Pseudomonadota > Alphaproteobacteria > Hyphomicrobiales > Rhizobiaceae > Agrobacterium > Agrobacterium sp. S7/73. The sequence goes on along the minus strand of NZ_CP072136.1, from coordinate 2,626,645 downwards.
GGCTTCGCCAGGCGTATTTTTTGGAAGAATTCTAAATTGCGGGGCGTGAACGGCGACCTCGAAGGAGACAGATAATGTTCATTCAGACGGAAGCCACGCCGAACCCCGCGACCCTCAAGTTCCTGCCGGGCAAGGTGGTGCTGGAAAGCGGCACGGCTGAGTTTCTCAACCCCGCGCAGGCGCAGGCCTCGCCGCTGGCAGAGCGCCTCTTCACCATTCCGGGTGTCACCGGCGTTTATTTCGGCTTCGATTTCATCACCGTAACCAAGGATGACGCCGAATGGCAGCATCTGAAGCCCGCCATTCTCGGTTCGATCATGGAGCATTTCATGTCTGGCCGCCCCATCATGGGCACTGCCATTGCGGCTGAAGTGTCGGATGAGGAAGGCGAGTTCTTTGAAGCGGGTGACGAAACCATCGTCGCCACCATCAAGGAACTGCTGGATACCCGCGTCCGCCCCGCCGTGGCGCAGGATGGTGGCGATATCACCTTCCGTGGTTTCCGCGACGGCACCGTGTTCCTGAACATGAAGGGCGCCTGCTCCGGTTGCCCGTCCTCCACCGCCACGCTGAAGCACGGCGTCCAGAACCTGCTTCGTCATTTCGTGCCGGAAGTGCGCGAAGTCGAAGCTGTATGACGTTATAAACCAGGCCGCGCCATGATTGTTCTCGCACTCGATACCTCAGGTGTGGACTGTTCCGCCTGCGTCTATGACAGCGCCTCCGACACGGTGCTTGGCGAGGTATGCGAAACCATCGGAAAAGGTCATGCCGAGCGGCTGATGGCTGTGATTGATGGTGCCCTGCAGCAGGCGCAGCTGCCGCTTCAGAAAGTCGGACGCATCGCGGTAACGATCGGACCGGGTTCCTTTACCGGCATTCGCGTCGGCGTTGCCGCCGCGCGTGGTTTTGCCCTGTCGCTCGGCATAGAGGCAGTCGGCGTAACCACGCTTGAGACGATCGCCTTGCATCATCTGCTGGAAAATCCCGGCCGGCCAGTGGCTGTCGGGCTCGACGCCAAACGGGGCGAAGCCTACCTCCAGACATTTGCAGAGGATGGATCGCCGCTCCTCGAGGCCGCGCTTTTGTCTCTGGAGGATGCCAAAACGGCTCTCTCCGGTTTCGATGGCGCCATTATCGGTTCCGCCGCACCCCTTTTTCAGGGTTTCGACACGGGGTCGGGTCCCGATCATTTTCCGATTTCCACTGTCGCGCGGGCGGGTGGACGCAAGCCGAAAGGCATGCCGAAACCCGCACCGCTTTACCTTCGCGGCCCGGATGCCCGGCCGCAGACGGGTTTTGCGCTGGCACGCCAGAGCGTTGCCTGATAGGTGGCACCCGTAAATGCGTGCGGATGATTCCTTGTTATGTTTGACGAATATCTAAGCTGGAAGCCCTATTTCGAGATCGTGCCGATGCAGCATGAGGATTGCGCCGGAGTGGCGGAATTGCATGCGCTGCGCTTTCCGCGCCCCTGGAATGACGGGGAGTTTTCCGGGCTGTTGACGCAAGGCTCGGTTTTCGGTGCCGTCGCGCGGCAGACGAACGCATTTTTCAGCAAACCGCTCGGTGGTTTCGTGCTTGCGCGCGAAGTGGCCGGCGAGGCGGAAATCCTGACCGTTGCGGTGGCCGACAAGTTCGCGCGCACCGGCCTCGGCTGGCGCCTGATGCAATCGGCCGTCCGTGAGGCGATGATGCGCGGTGCCGAAACGATGTTCCTGGAAGTGGACAGCAACAATGCCTCCGCCCTGGGACTTTATAAAAAGCTCGGCTTCAAAACGGTCGCTGAGCGCAAGGCCTACTACACCGCCAAGGATGGCGCGAAGTCGACGGCGCTTGTCATGCGCCGCGATCTTCGCTAGTTCCCTGCGACAGGCATTTTTCGGCGACAGCCCCGAAATTCAACCGGAATACTCAAAAGGCCAGAAGACGTGATAGACCTTTCGAAAACGCTGGAGGAACTTTGTGCCGAACGCGGCATGCGGATGACGGACCAGCGCCGTGTCATCGCCCGCGTGCTGCAGGAATCGGCAGACCATCCGGATGTCGAGGAGCTTTACCGCCGTTCCTCCGCCGTGGATCCGCGCATCTCGATTTCCACCGTTTACAGAACGGTGAAGCTGTTTGAGGACGCCGGCATCATCGAGCGTCATGATTTTCGCGATGGCCGCTCGCGTTACGAGACCGTGCCTGAGGAACATCACGATCATCTGATCGATCTGAAGAACAGTGTGGTCATCGAGTTTCATTCACCCGAGATCGAGGCGCTTCAGGAAAAGATCGCCAGGGAGCATGGCTTCAAGCTCGTTGATCACCGGCTCGAACTCTACGGTGTACCGTTGAAGCCTGGCGAACATTGAGACGCTGGTGAGCAAGCGCACGGTTCAATCATGATGTGGCTCCGGACAGCCTATATTGCGGTCGTTCTCCTGATCGTCACGCTTATATTGCTGCCGCTGCAACTGTTGGGCCTTGCCTTCGACTGGCAGCTTCGTCGCCGCATTCCCCGCATCTGGCACCGCATCGCCTGCCATGTCCTCGGCATTCGCGTGCATGTCCATGGGGATGTGGAGCGGGCAAAACCGCTGATGCTGGCGGTCAACCACGCCTCGTGGAAGGACATTCTCGTTCTCGGCAGTATTGCCGACGTGGTGTTCATCGCCAAGACGGAAGTGCGTGACTGGCCCGTCTTTGGCTGGCTCGCCCGTCTGCAGAAAAGCATCTTCGTCCAGCGCGAGCAGAAGCGCAGCACCGGTGCGCAGGTCGGCGAGATCGCCGCCCGCATGGCCGATGGCGAGATCGTCGTGTTGTTCCCGGAAGGCACCACCTCTGACGGCAACCGCATGCTTGCCGTCAAATCCTCGCTGTTTGGCGCAGCCTCCACGGCTGCCGAGCAGGTTCCGGGCAAGCTCGTCTATGTGCAGCCGGTCGCAATCGCCTATACGCGGGTGCAGGGCATGGCCATGGGACGTTACCACCGGGTCATTGCGGCCTGGCCGGGCAGCATAACTCTGGTGCCGCATCTGCTCGGTATCATCAGGGCAGGTGCTATCGACGTCGACGTTACATTCGGCGACAGCGTTCCGTTTCACAGCACGGATAACCGCAAGCGTCTGGCGACCGATATCGCCGCTTCTATCCGTTCCATGTTGGCTTTCAGCCTGCGTGGTGGCTGGCGGAAATAGAGCATTCCAGCTTTTCCGGTATTTTTCTGTTTAATCCGGGCGTGAAAAACACTAGATAACCGCCATGACCCAGGAAACGCTTGGCCTCGATGCCCCCGAAATGATTGCCCGCGAGGGCTCTAACAGCAGGAAGGTCTTCATCAAGACCTATGGCTGTCAGATGAACGTCTACGATTCCGTCCGCATGAGCGATGCGCTGGCGAAGGACGGTTACGTTCAGACGGAGGATATGGGCGAGGCGGATCTGGTGCTTCTGAACACCTGTCACATCCGCGAGAAGGCCGCTGAAAAGGTCTATTCGGCGCTCGGCCGCCTGCGCGACATGAAAAAAACGCGCGAAGAACAGGGCCGCGAATTCGTGATCGGCGTTGCCGGATGTGTGGCACAGGCGGAAGGCGAGGAAATCCTTCGCCGTGCGCCAGCCGTCGACGTCGTCATCGGCCCACAGACCTATCATCGCCTGCCGGACGCCCTGAAGCGGGTGCGCGGCGGCGAGCGCGTCATCGAGACCGAATATGCCGTTGAGGACAAGTTCGAACATCTGCCGGTGGCCGAAAAGGCAACACTGCGTACGCGCGGCGTCACGGCATTTTTGACGGTGCAGGAAGGCTGCGACAAGTTCTGCACCTTCTGTGTTGTGCCCTATACGCGTGGTTCGGAAGTTTCGCGTCCCGTGCGCCAGATCGTCGATGAGGCGATGAAACTGGTGGATGCCGGTGTGCGCGAAATCACGCTGCTCGGCCAGAACGTCAATGCCTGGCAGGGCGAAGGCTCGAAGGGCGAAAAATGGGGACTTGCCGAGCTTCTTTACCGGCTGGCGGAAATTCCCGGTCTTGCACGCCTTCGCTATACCACCAGCCATCCGCGCGACATGGATGACCGCTTGATTGGCGCACATCGCGACCTGCGCATTCTGATGCCCTATCTGCATCTGCCTGTTCAGTCCGGGTCGGATCGCATTCTGAAGGCGATGAATCGTCGCCACACAGGTGAGGAATATATCCAGCTCATTGAAAAAATCCGGGCCGCCCGCCCTGATATCGCCATGTCCGGGGATTTTATTGTCGGCTTCCCCGGCGAGACGGATCGTGATTTCGAAGACACGATGGCGCTCATCGAACAGGTGAAATATGCGCAGGCCTTTTCATTCAAATATTCCACACGCCCAGGAACGCCGGGCGCTGATCTGACGGATCAGGTTGCGGAAGAGGTGAAGGCCGAGCGGCTGGAACGATTGCAGGCGCTGCTCTTGCGGCAGCAGAAGGAATTTGCGGAATCGCTGGTCGGAAAGACGATGGATGTGTTGCTGGAAAAGCCCGGCCGCATGCCTGAACAGTTGATAGGTCGCTCTCCCTGGCTGCAATCTGTGAATCTTGATGCAAAGACTTTGAAAATCGGTGACATTGTTAATGTACGAATCACCGCAACGGGTCCAAACAGCTTGTTTGCCGAGGTGGCAGAGAGTTAGAGTGAGGAGCCGACACTGATTGGGACAGGAGCCTGACCGCTTGAACGCACATGAATTGGTATCACCTTCATCGCGCCAGCCACGCCAAGCCGCGACCGACGCCAATCACTTCGTCCTCACGTTCGAGAATAACAGGATAGCGGGAGAGCTATTCGGTCAGTTCGATCAGAACCTCAAATTGCTGGAACAACGCCTCAACATCGATGCGCGCCCGCGCGGCAATTCCGTTGCCATCACCGGCGATGTCGTTGCCACCAATCAGGCTCGCCGGGCGCTGGATTTCCTTTACGAACGTCTGCTCAAGGGCGGAACCGCCGAGGTTTCCGACGTGGAAGGCGCGATCCGCATGGCAATGGCGGCAGATGACCAGCTGACCTTGCCGACGATGGAGCGCAAGGCGAAGATCTCCATGGCGCAGATTTCCACGCGCAAGAAGACCGTCGCTGCCCGAACGCCCACCCAGGATGTCTACATGCGGGCGCTGGAGCAATCCGAACTGGTGTTCGGCGTCGGCCCCGCCGGCACGGGCAAGACCTATCTTGCCGTGGCGCATGCAGCGCAACTTCTGGAGCGTGGTGCGGTCGACCGCATCATCCTCTCGCGTCCCGCAGTAGAAGCGGGCGAACGCCTTGGCTTCCTGCCGGGCGACATGAAGGAGAAGGTCGATCCTTATCTGCGCCCGCTTTACGACGCGCTTTACGACATGATGCCGGGTGACAAGGTGGAGCGCGCCATTCAGGCGGGCGTCATCGAAATTGCGCCACTGGCCTTCATGCGCGGACGCACGCTTGCCAACGCCGCCGTCATTCTGGACGAAGCCCAGAACACCACGACCATGCAGATGAAAATGTTCCTCACCCGTCTCGGTGAGAAAGGCCGCATGATCGTGACCGGCGACCCAAGCCAGGTGGACCTTCCGCGCGGCGTGAAGTCGGGCCTGGTCGAGGCCCTGCAAATCCTCACCGATGTGGAAGGTGTATCCGTCGTGCGCTTCAAGGATGTGGACGTCGTGCGCCATCCGATGGTGGCGCGCATCGTGCGGGCGTACGAATCCCACACGGCGGTGCCGGATGAAAGCCTCGTGAAGGGCAACTGACGCAAGACAATGACAGCTCTGGATATTCAAATCAGCGTCGAGGCCGAAGGCTGGTCCTCGGAAGAGGACCTTCTTGCCTTCGCCACCAAGGCGCTGGATGCAGCGGTTGATTTTTTGACGCGGGAAGAGAACCAACCCTTCCCGAAAATGCCGGTGGAACTGTCGCTGGTCTTTACCGACGATGAAAATATCCGGGAAATCAATGCCGAATGGCGCGACAAGGACAAGGCAACCAATGTCTTGTCTTTCCCCGCTTTTCCGCTGGAACCGGGCGGCATGCCCGGCCCGATGCTGGGCGATATCGTCATCGCGCGCGAGACGGTTGAACGCGAGGCTCTTGAACTTGAGAAGAGTTTCGAGGATCATCTGACCCATCTTCTCGTTCATGGGTTCCTGCACCTGTTCGGTTATGACCACATGGATGAGGAGGAGGCGGAAGAAATGGAGTCGCTTGAGACTCGCATTTTGGCGGTGCTTGGCCTATCTGATCCTTATGCGGGACAGGAACCGCTTTGAATATTGTCTGGAGCCATGAACGAACATTCTGCACGACCTGCCAATGAGGGCAGAGAAAACGGCGAGCAGTCCTCCTCGGAGGAGGGCAGTAGTCATTTACGGAACGACTCCAATGCAAAGCCGAGATCGACGATCTGGTCGCGCATTGGACGGTTGCTGAAACCGTCCCAGGGCGAGCGCCTGCGCGAGGATTTGACCGACGCGCTGATGGACGACACCGAAATCGGTGCCGCCTTTTCGCCCGAAGAGCGGGCGATGCTGAACAATATCCTGCGTTTCCGGGAGGTTCGGGTCGAAGATATCATGATCCCACGCGTGGATATCGACGGTCTCGACCAGAATATGACCATCGGCGAAGCTCTGATCCTCTTTGAGGAAACCGGGCGCTCCCGCATGCCGGTCTACGATGAGACGCTGGATAATCCGAAGGGCATGATCCACATTCGCGATCTGCTGGCCTATGTCGCCAAGCAGGCGCGCAACAAACGCCGGGTGGGATCGCGTGGCGTTGCCTATGGCGAGGCGAAGGCTCCGCGCTCGCCGCGACCGAATTTTGACCTGGCACGGGTGGATCTGGAACAGACGGTCGCCGATGCCGGGCTGGTGCGTAAAATTCTTTTTGCACCCCCCTCCATGCTGGCCTCCGATCTTTTGAAGACCATGCAGGCACAGAGAACACAGCTTGCCCTGGTGATCGACGAATATGGTGGCACGGACGGTCTCGTCAGCCATGAGGACATCGTCGAGATGGTCGTGGGTGACATTGATGACGAGCACGACAAGGACGAGACGATGTTTTCGCGTTTGTCCGCTGACGTGCTGGTGGCGGATGCCCGCGCAGAGCTTACAGAGCTTGCCGAGGCAATCGGACCGGAATTCGATGTCCGCGAACATCTTGAAGAAATCGATACGCTCGGCGGCCTGATATTCTTCGCACTCGGCCGCATTCCGGCCAAGGGTGAAGTGGTCAGGGCCGTACCTGGTTTCGAGTTCCAGATCCTCGATGCGGATACAAGGCGTATCAAGGGTGTCCGTATCGTCCGCGATCATGGCTCGGAAGGGCAGGATGACCGCGCGCCGGGCGATGCCGATGCCGATGAGGTTATTCCGCTGCCCGCGCCGGATGTTCGCCTCATCACCCACCAGCAAAACGCTGACTGAGGTGGGCGACGGGATGCTCCCCGTCGCCGCCGCTCCTTGAACGCGTCATCAAGAGTCCAAAAGGACGCACGGTGCTCCGGCGACCATCCCTTCTGTGGACTGCGAATCTTTTTTCCTTTACGTCGAGTCTAAAGGGAAATTCCTTTGCGCGGCCATGCCGGGGTTGGGCTTTTCCGGGTGGGCATTAAACGGAGATGGCATGGAGCGTCTTGCAGGCAAGGTAATGCTGGCCGGCGGCAAAAGCCGCGCAGTGATGGCGATTGCCGCAGGCGCGGTTGGAGCGCTGGCCTTGCCTCCGGTTGGCTTTTTCGCGGCGCTTTTTTTGTCTTTCACCCTGCTTGTCTGGTTGGTCGATGGCTGCACCGGCAAGCCGGGCGGCGGCATCTTCAGCCGCATCATGCCCGCTTTCGGCATCGGTTGGTGTTTCGGCCTTGGTTATTTCGTGGCGGGCCTGTGGTGGCTGGGCAATGCGCTCCTGCTGGAAGCTGACGAGTTCGCCTGGGCGCTACCGCTCGCCATCCTCGGCCTTCCGGCTGTTCTCGCCGTGTTTTACGGTTTTGCGGTCGCAGCCGCCAATATCGTCTGGTCGGACGGTCTCGGCCGTATCGCCGCACTTGCGGCCGCATTCGGCCTTTTGGAATGGCTCCGCAGCTTCATAGCAACTGGCTTTCCCTGGAACGCCATCGGTTATGGCATCATGCCTGTGCCGATCATGATGCAGTCGGCGCATCTGCTTGGTCTTTTTGGTGTCACCACGCTTGCCGTTTTCATCTTCGCCTCGCCTGCCTTGATCGGCACGAAAAAAGGCATGTGGCCGGGTCTCATTGTGGCGGGCCTGCTGCTGGCTGGCCATTTTGGTTATGGCTTTTACCGCCTTCAGACACCGTTGGAGACACCTGCGGACGCGCTGACCGTGAGGATCGTGCAGCCGTCGATCGACCAGTCCCGCAAGATGCTGAATGCAGACAGGGCCGAGATTTTCAGCGAGCATCTGCGCTTGACGGGCCTGCCGCCCGGCGAAGAAAAAAAACGCCCAGATATCATCGTTTGGCCGGAGACCTCCGTGCCTTTCATCCTGACGCAAAATCCGGACGCTCTGGCGGAAATCGCCAAGACGCTTGAAGACGGGCAGGTCCTGTTTACCGGTGCGGTCAGAATGGAAGATGCCGGTGCCGGCCGGCCTCCGCGTTACTACAATTCGGTCTATGCGATTGACAGTCAGGGCGAGATCATCGGCGCGACCGACAAGGTCCATCTGACACCCTTTGGAGAATATGTCCCTTTCGAGGATATTCTACGGGGATTCGGCATCAATAATGTCATCAGCCTGCCGGGCGGCTTTTCAGCCGCGTCTTCGCGCACGCCTTTGACGCTTCCTTCCGGTAAAACCCTCTATCCCCTGATCTGCTACGAGATCATTTTTCCCGAAGAGATGACCCCTGGTCTGGCGGGCGCCGCAGCGATCCTGAACGTCACGAATGATGGCTGGTTCGGCGATACACCCGGCCCTTATCAGCATTTTCTGCAGGCAAGAGTACGGGCCGTTGAAACGGGAGTGCCGGTGATTCGCGGCGCTAATACCGGAATTTCAGCCGTTATAGATCCCTATGGTCGTATTATTGCCGGGTTGGATTACGGCCGGGTCGGAATTGTTGACGCCACCTTGAGTGGTGGGTCAAATGACGCTGTTACTTACGACATACATCGGACGTATTTCTGGTTGATTTTTTCTATCATGCTGACCGTTTCGGTATTTTCTGCCTGGCGTTTTGCCCGGCGCCAGAATTGACCGGGAACCCCTACAATTGCATAGTGAATACGTCAGTCGTAAAACAAGTTTAGACGCTGTCGAAATACCAGCTCATTTCTTCGAATAAGCAATGAAACGAGATATCAACCCTTTCCGAGTGTCAGGACCGCATGATGACCGAAAATAAGAAAAAGCCTAACCCCATCGACATTCATGTCGGAAGCCGAATTCGTCTTCGCAGAACCATGCTGGGCATGAGCCAGGAAAAGCTGGGTGAAAGCCTCGGAATTACCTTTCAGCAAATTCAGAAGTATGAAAAGGGCACGAACCGCGTGGGCGCCAGCCGCCTGCAGAATATTTCCGCGATCCTGAATGTGCCGGTTTCCTTCTTCTTCGAGGACGCGCCGGGTGATCAGGCCGTCGGCACGACGGGCATGGCAGAAGCATCGAGTTCCAATTACGTGGTGGATTTCCTGTCGTCTGCCGAAGGCTTGCAACTGAACCGCGCTTTCGTGAAGATCGCCGACCCGAAGGTTCGCCGCCGCCTCGTTGATCTCGTCAAGTCGCTCGCCGCCGAAGGGGATGCCGAGTAGTACTCGCAGGCGACTGCTTTATTTTCCAGCGTACGGCGCTGGACACTCAACGGTCCGCAAGGGCCGTTTTTTTGTGCCCAATTAGAAAGGAATTCTCACATAAAGATATATTTATGTGGTTGTGTCCTTGTCTTTCATGGCCGAAATGACTAACAAACTCGAAGACCGTTCTTTGAGGGGAATCCCGCATGCGTGCCAATTACCTGTTCACCAGCGAGTCCGTGGCCGAAGGTCATCCGGACAAGGTTTGTGATCGTATTTCCGATGAAATCGTGGATCTCATCTATCGTGAGGCATCCAAGACGGGTGTCGACCCCTGGACCGTGCGCATCGCATGCGAAACGCTTGCGACGACGAACCGCGTCATTATCGCCGGTGAGGTTCGGGTTCCCGATACCCTGCTGAAAAAGGACAAGGACGGCAAGGTTCTCAAGGATGCTGCCGGCCACCCGGTCATCAATCCCTCGAAGTTCAAGTCGGCTGCCCGCAAGGCGATCCGCGACATCGGCTATGAGCAGGATGGTTTCCACTGGAAGACGGCGAAGATCGACGTTCTCCTGCATCCGCAGTCGGCGGATATCGCGCAGGGCGTGGACAACGCCTCCGACAAGCAGGGCGACGAGGGTGCCGGCGACCAGGGCATCATGTTCGGTTACGCCTGCAAGGAAACGCCGGACCTGATGCCGGCTCCGATCTATTATTCCCACCGTATTCTGCAGCTGCTCGCGACCGCCCGTAAAAGCGGCGAAGGCGAAGCTGCGAAACTCGGTCCCGACGCCAAGAGCCAGGTGACGGTTCGTTACGTCGACGGCAAGGCTTCGGAAGCCGTATCCATCGTTTTGTCCACGCAGCATCTCGATGCCAGCTGGGATTCGAAGAAGGTTCGCGAAGTTGTCGAACCCTATATCCGCGAAGCGCTGGGTGACCTGAAGATCGCCGATGATTGCCAGTGGTATATTAACCCGACGGGCAAATTCGTCATCGGTGGACCGGATGGCGATGCGGGTCTGACCGGCCGCAAAATCATCGTGGACACCTATGGCGGTGCTGCCCCCCATGGCGGCGGTGCATTCTCCGGCAAGGACACGACCAAGGTCGACCGTTCCGCGGCCTATGCTGCCCGCTATCTGGCCAAGAACGTGGTGGCTGCCGGTCTGGCCGAGCGCTGCACCATTCAGATTTCCTACGCGATCGGCATCGCCCAGCCTCTGTCGATTTATGTCGATCTGCACGGTACCGGCAAGATCAGCGAAGATCAGGTCGAAGGCGCCATCCGCAAGGTCATGGATCTGTCGCCGTCGGGCATTCGCCGTCATCTCGATCTCAACAAGCCGATCTATGCCAAAACATCTTCCTACGGCCATTTCGGTCGCAAGGCGGGCCGTGACGGTTCCTTCTCCTGGGAGAAGCTCGATCTGGTGAAGCCGCTCAAGGAAGCTTTGAGCGCTTGAAGCATTTCCAGTAAAATTGCGTAGCGATTTTACGTCCGGAAAATGCGGGGACTTGTTCTAAGCCTTGTCATTCGACGGGGATTGAGAGATACCGGTTGCACCATTTGTAACCCGCATAGTGCCATTCAAGTGGCCCTGTGCGGGTTTAGTCTATTTGTTCTTGAGAGTATGACATGACGGAAGAGCGGCGTTCGCGCGCAACGGAAGCGTTTTTTGGCAGACGCAAGGGCAAGCCCCTGCGCAATCAGCAGATCGATACGATCGAAAACCTGCTGCCTTTGCTGAAAATCGATCTGGAAAGCGCGCCTCCGAAAAATCTCGTCGCTCTCTTTCCGGCGGATGTGAAATCGGTGCGTCTGGAAATCGGTTTCGGCGGCGGCGAGCACCTTGCCCACCGCGCGGTTGAAAATCCTGAGACCGGCTTTATCGGCGTCGAGCCCTTCGTCAATTCCATGGCCAAGCTGCTGGCAAGCGTGCGTGAAGGCGAGTTGATGAATATCCGCCTTTACGATGATGACGCGACGCAATTGCTGGATTGGCTGCCGGATGGGTCGATCGATCACATCGATCTTCTCTATCCCGATCCTTGGCCGAAGAAGAAGCACTGGAAGCGCCGTTTCGTTTCCGACGTCAATCTTGCCCGTTTCCATCGCGTCCTGAAACCCGGTGGCAAGTTCTGCTTTGCTTCCGATATCGATACCTACGTCAACTGGACGCTACAGCATTGCGCCCGCCACGGCGGTTTCGAGTGGACGGCGGCAAGTGCCGAGGACTGGCACACCCCCTATGCCAACTGGCCGGGCACGCGTTATGAGAACAAGGCGAAAAGAGAAGGCCGCAGCTCGGCCTATCTCACTTTCATTCGCATTTAACAGCTCGAACCGTCAGATATTCGCGTCCACTTCGGCAGCAACCGGAATGGAAGGCTGTGCGCCGGCGCGGGTGCAGGCGAGCGAGCCTGCGACTGCGGCGCGCTTCAGCGCCTTTTCGAAATCCATACCCTGATCGAGGCTGGCGGCGAGATAACCGCAGAATGTATCGCCAGCGCCAACAGTATCGACCGGCTCGATCTTGAGACCGGACGCCTTGAAGACCTTGCCGTTGCGAATGGCGATCACGCCATCAGCACCAAGCGTCACGATCAATGTCTGGCCGGTCTGCTCATGCAGGGATTTGAGTTCATTTTCCCGTTCGGAGGCTGAAAGTCCATTTTTGCCGATCAGCAGTTCGAACTCGGTCTCATTGGCGATGACGATATCGGCAAGGCTGGCAAGGCGCGGCCCGTCCGCGGTCAGCGGCGCGGTATTGATGATAGTGGTGATGCGTTTAGCCTTCGCGGCCGTCAGTGCTGCTTCGATTGAGGGTGCGGGCACCTCGAACTGAAGCATCAGAATATCGCCCGCTGCCATCTCCGCCACGGCTCTTGCGGCGTCGGATGCGGAAACTTCGCCATTGGCGGCGGGAATGACCGAGATCATGTTCTCCCCGCCTTCACCGATCAGGATTACGGCGGTTCCCGTGGGGCCGGGCGCGGTCTTGACGAGCGATAGATCGGTGCCGGCATCGCGCAGCAATGTCAGCGCTGGCGCGGCAAAGGTGTCATCACCCGTAGCGCCCGCCATTTTGACCGTTGCACCTGCGCGCCGTGCGGCAAGCGCCTGATTGGCTCCCTTTCCGCCGGCCGCCGTGGAAAAGGTCTCTCCCGTCACGGTTTCACCGGGTTTGGGCAGGCGTTTGGCGGTGGCGACGAGATCCATGTTGATGGAGCCGAAAACAGTAATCATCAGGGCATGTCCGTATGAAATTCAAAGCAAGGCGGCGACTTTGCCCGAGGGGATCACTCGTCGTCAACCACCCGCAACTTGGCCGTTCCTGCCCTGTTCTCTGCAAAGCGTCGCGCCTGCTCGATTTCGCTGTGGGAGGTCTCCTTTTCCGTCGGCGAAAAATCGAGGCCCTCGATCTTCTGGCCACGCGCCAGCACCTTGTCGGAGGAAATCAGCATCATATCGACATCTTTCTGCGCCAGCCCGAAATGGGCTTGCAGCTTGCGCGTCCGGTCGTCCAGCCGCCGCACGTCATCCATGAGAAGCGCGACTTCACCCTGAATGAGGTGCGCCTGCTCGCGCATGCGCTGGTCCTTCAGCACCGACTGGATAACCTGCACCGACAGCATCAAAAGCGATGGCGAGACAATGACGACACGAGCGCGATGGGCACGCTGTACCAGATATTCGAAATGCTGGTGAATATCGGCGAAGATCGATTCCGACGGCACGAAGATGAAGGCCGTATCCTGCGTTTCGCCGCGTATCAGATATTTCTCCGCCACGTCGCGAATATGCACCTCCATATCGCGGCGGAACTGCTGGGTCGCAGCCCGTTTGCCCTCGGGCGTTTCATCCGCCTTCAGCGCATTCCACGCCTCCAGCGGAAACTTGGCGTCGATGACGAGGGACGGGGCGTTGTTCGGCATCCTGATGATGCAGTCCGGTCGGTAGCCATTCGAAAGCGTGGGCTGAAGCTGAAAGGCCCCGGTGGGAAGCGCATCGGCGATCAGCGCTTCCATCCGCGCCTGCCCGAAAGCGCCGCGCGTCTGCTTGTTGGAGAGGATCGCCTGAAGCCCGACCACGTCCTTTGCCAGATCCTGAATATTACCCTGCGCGGCATCGATAACCGCAAGCCGCTCCTGCAGGCGGCTTAGATTCTCGTGTGTCGACCGGGTCTGCTCTGTCAGCGTCTCGCCCAGCCGCTGCGACATGCCGTCGAGGCGCTGGTTGATCGTCTGGCCCATCTCGCTCTGGCGTGTGCCGAGCGTCTCGGCCATCGCCGCGATCCGGCCGTGCAGTTCCGACTGGGTTTTCAACAGATCGGAAATTTCACCATCGGCTTCCGCTTTTTTCCCACGACTTTTCGTGACCATCCAGAAAGCGGAAAGGCCGAAAACGAGAGCCGCAAGAAGCCCGCCGAAGCTGATGTCGACGGAGCCGGCCCGCAAGGCGGGATCGAGGAGAAAAGAGAAATCGATGCTCATGGCTAAATCTACCAGATTTCCAGTGATTCGTAAGATCAAAACAAGAACATTCATGCGGCGGAATTGAGTCGGGCAAAACCAGCCGAAGGTCTCTTTTCGACCGCGTATTTTTTATTTCCTCCGCGCAAGAGATACGTTATGGGAAGCCATGACTATCAAACCGCTTATCATTTTGCCCGATCCCGTGCTGCGCCAGCAATCAAGGCCCATCGAACAGGTGGATGCCGAAGTGTTGCGCCTTGCCGACGATATGCTTGAAACCATGTATGATGCGCCGGGTATCGGCCTTGCCGCCATTCAGGTGGGCGTGCCGCGCCGCATGCTGGTGATAGACGTTTCGCGCGAGGACGAGGAGAAAAAGCCGGTCGTCTTCATCAATCCGGAAATCCTCAGAGTGTCGGACGACGTCTCGGCCTATGAGGAAGGGTGTCTCTCCATTCCCGATTATTATGCCGAGGTAGAGCGTCCCGCATCCCTGACAGTGCGATATGTCGATCGTGACGGAAAGCAGCAGACGGTCGATGCGGACGGACTTCTGGCGACGTGTCTGCAGCATGAGATCGACCACCTGAACGGCATTCTGTTCATCGACCATATTTCGCGGCTGAAGCGAGAAATGGTCATCAAGAAATTCACCAAGGCAGCCCGCGCTAAGGTCTGATTCGTCTTAATTACGTAGACGGACCGGCATAGAGGGCAGGGGGCGATATGGCTCTTCGCATCATTTTCATGGGCACGCCGGATTTTTCCGTTCCCACGCTGCGTGCATTGGTGGACGCTGGTCACGAGGTCGTTGCCGTTTATACGCAGCCGCCGCGTCCAGGCGGTCGCCGTGGCCTCGATCTGCAGAAATCGCCGGTGCATCAGGCGGCCGAACTGCTGGGTCTGCCCGTGCTGACGCCGGTGAATTTCAAGGCCGAGGAAGACCGGCAGCAATTCAGGGAATTCAACGCCGATGTCGCTGTTGTCGTTGCCTATGGGCTGCTATTGCCCGAGGCGATCCTGAGCGGTACGCGTCTTGGCTGCTATAACGGCCACGCCTCGTTGCTGCCGCGCTGGCGCGGCGCTGCTCCCATTCAGCGGGCGATCATGGCTGGCGATGCCGAGACGGGCATGATGGTCATGAAAATGGAAAAGGGGCTGGATACCGGCCCGGTGGCGCTGACCGCCAAGGTCACGATCGGTGAGAATACCACGGCAGGTGAATTGCACGACAGCCTGATGCTGACAGGCGCGCGGCTGATGCGGCAGGCGATGGACAAGCTGGAAGCAGACGATCTTCCTCTCGTTGCACAGCCGGAAGAAGGCGTCGTTTATGCCTCGAAAATCGACAAGGGCGAGACCCGGATTAATTTTTCCCGGCCGGCACAGGACGTCCATAACCATATCCGCGGCCTTTCGCCTTTCCCCGGCGCCTGGCTGGAAATGGAAATCGGCGGTAAGGCCGAGCGCGTGAAGGTTCTGGCGTCAGAACTGGCGAGCGGTATGGGCGAAGCAGGCGCTGTGCTCGATGACGCCCTGACCATCGCCTGCGGCAGTGGCGCGGTGCGGCTTACCCGTTTGCAGAAGGCGGGTGGCAAGCCGCTGTCGGCTGCCGATTTCGTTCGTGGCACACCCGTTCCCGCCAGAACGAGGCTCGGCTGATGCCGCGTTTCCGCATGACCGTCGAATATGACGGTACGCCTTACTTCGGCTGGCAGAGACAGGATAACGGCCCTTCAGTTCAGGGCGCGCTTGAAGCTGCCGTCCGGTCGCTGACCGGCGAAACCGTTTCTATTCGCGGCGCTGGCCGCACCGATTCCGGCGTGCATGCCGTGGGACAGGTAGCCCATGTCGATCTTTCCCGCGATTGGGCGCCATATAAGCTTCGCAATGCTCTTAACGCCCATCTGGCCATGGCGAGAGAGGTCGTCTCGGTTGTCGACGTAACGGCGGTGACCGAGGATTTCGACGCGCGCTTCTCCGCGCTTCGCCGCCATTATCTGTACCGCATCATTTGCCGGAAAGCGAGGCTGGCACTCGAGCACAAGCGCGCATGGTGGGTATCGAAAGATCTGGACCACGAACGCATGCATGAAGCTGCACAGATGCTCGTCGGCCGGCACGATTTTACCACTTTCCGCTCGGTTCATTGTCAGGCGACCAGCCCGGTCAGAACGCTCGACCGGCTGGATGTGACGCGCAATGGCGATCTTATCGAGATACGCGCCACCGCGCAGAGCTTTCTCCACAACCAGATACGCTCTTTTGCCGGAACGCTGAAAATGGCCGGTGAAGGCAGCATGACACCGGAAGACGTGCGCGCGGCACTGGAAGCACGGGATCGCAAAGCCTGCGGCCCAGTCGCGCCGCCGGATGGTCTCTATTTCATGCAGGTCGATTATCCCGATGTCATTCCGCCGCGTGTCTATTCAAAGGTCGAGACGGTCGAAGACACGGACTGAAGTGTCTAGTTTCTTAGGCCGGATAAACGCCGAGAAAACGCTGCAGCGCCTCGGACAGAAGCATGCCCGGCACCAGCAGGGTCATAACGATCGCCGAGACAAGCAACGACTGGTCGCGGATGAAGAAGCGCACGATCCGCGAAAAGGCGAAGACCAGCGACAGCAGGAGCGCCAGCCAGAGGATGGCGATTAGCCCCTGCAAGGGCGGCAGAAAAAACGCGATCAGGATCAGAACCGCATAGGCATAGGAAAACGGCAGCGACAGCCAGTTCATGGTGGTGACCAGTGCGGTGAATTTTTCCCGTGCGCCAAAGGCGAACAGCAGCATGCCGATCAACAGCAGCGGCACGATCCAGCAGATAGCCTCGACCATCGCAAGGCGGAAAAAGTAGATTAGTCCCGTTCCTGTTCCGGGCGGATAGCTTGCCAGGAACGCAGCGCGCAGCCACAGCCAGGACACCAGCATGGCGGGCAGGCACCAGAGGGCGGAGTAGAAGGACCGCCACATGCCGCGTTCGGACAGATCCAGATAACGCGCGCCGGTATGGTCGCCGAGCAGCAGCAGCCAGAGGCCTTTCAGATAGAGCCTTACTTCACTTGCCGTCGGCATGGGAGAACCAGCGTTCGATGAAGGTCTCGTAGATGTTTGTGAGAGTCTCCAGATCGGCGACTTCCACGCGCTCATCGACCATATGCATGGTCTGCCCGACGAGGCCGAATTCCACGACGGGGCAATAATCCTTGATGAAACGCGCATCCGACGTGCCGCCAGTGGTCGAAAGCTTGGGCTCCTTGCCTGTCACGGCTTCCACGGCGCCGGAAAGCGATGAGATGAGCGCATTGTTCCGTGTCAGGAAAACATGGGCGGGACGGTCCGCCCAAACGATCTCATATTTGACCGGGCTGCGGTCGGGACGAAGTTCTCCCTCGGCAGCGGCGGCATCGAGGCGGCGGATGATTTCCGCCCGCAGGCTCTCCACCGACCAGCTGTCATTGAAACGGATGTTGAACGACGCCGTCGCCCGCGCCGGAATGACATTTGTGGCGGCGTTGCCGGTGTCGATGGTCGTCACTTCCAGATTAGACGGCTGGAAGTCGTCAGTGCCGTGATCGAAGGGCGGATGCATCAGCGCGTGGGTCAGTTGCAGCAGCCCGCGAATGGGGTTGTCGGCCAGATGCGGATATGCGGCATGACCCTGCACTCCATGCACGGTGATGCGGCCCGAAATCGACCCCCGGCGGCCGATCTTGATCATGTCGCCCAGCTGGTCGGGGTTGGTCGGTTCACCAACCACGCAGGCATCCCATGTCTCGCCTTTGGCGGCGGCCCATTCCAGCAACTTGGAGGTGCCGTTGATCGAGGGGCCTTCCTCGTCACCGGTGATCAGGAAAGAAACGGAACCTTTCGGTTTTCCGTGTTTCTCGATGTAGCGGGCAATGGCGGCAACGAAACAGGCAATGCCGCCCTTCATGTCCACCGCACCACGGCCGAACATTTCGCCGCCGGCAATTTCAGCGGCAAAGGGCGGATGGCTCCATGCCGCCTCGTCGCCCACCGGAACGACATCGGTATGGCCCGCAAACATCAGGTGCGGACCTTCCGTGCCAAGCCGGGCGTAGAGGTTTTCAACGTCAGGCGTTCCCGCTTCCCTCGCCACCATCTTTTCCACCGCAAAGCCAAGCGGTGAAAGCAGGGTGTCTAGCAGCGATAGCGCGCCACCTTCGGCGGGCGTCACCGAAGGGCAACGGATGAGGGCGGCGAGATTGGCAACGGGATCGGTCGTGGTCATGGTATCAGCTTTTATCAGTCGCGCAGAAGCTCGTTGATGCCGGTCTTGGAGCGGGTCTTTTC
This sequence comes from Agrobacterium sp. S7/73, assembly GCF_019355535.1. Classification (NCBI taxonomy): domain Bacteria; kingdom Pseudomonadati; phylum Pseudomonadota; class Alphaproteobacteria; order Hyphomicrobiales; family Rhizobiaceae; genus Agrobacterium; species Agrobacterium sp. S7/73. The sequence goes on along the minus strand of NZ_CP072136.1, from coordinate 2,608,098 downwards.
ATCGACGCGCTTGACGATGACGGCGCAATAAAGGCTCGGGCCCGGCTCGCCGTTCGGGAACGGCTTGCCCGGCATGGTGCCGGCAACGACGACGGAATAGGGTGGCACTTCGCCATAGGTGATCTCGCCGGTGGCGCGATCGACGATCTTGGTCGACTTGCCGATGAAGACGCCCATGCCGAGAACGGCGCCTTCGCGCACGATGCAGCCTTCTACGACTTCCGAACGGGCACCGATGAAGCAATTGTCCTCGATGATGGTTGGGCCGGCCTGAAGCGGCTCCAGAACGCCGCCGATGCCAACGCCGCCGGACAGATGCACGTTCTTGCCGATCTGCGCGCAGGAGCCGACCGTCGCCCAGGTGTCGACCATCGTGCCTTCATCGACATAGGCGCCGAGATTGACGAAGGAAGGCATCAGCACCACGTTCTTGGCCACATAGGCCGAGCGGCGCACGACGGCGTTAGGCACTGCGCGGAAGCCCGCAGCGCGGAACTGGTTTTCACCCCAGTTCTCGAACTTCGACGGCACCTTGTCCCACCAGGTGGATTCACCGGGGCCGCCGGTGACGATTTCCATGTCGTTCAGACGGAAGGAGAGGAGCACGGCCTTTTTCAGCCATTGGTTCACTTTCCAGTTCCCGTCCGCCTGCTTTTCGGCGACGCGGACCTTGCCGCTGTCGAGAAGTTGAAGAGATGTGTTCACCGCGTCGCGAACCTCGCCCTTTGTCGATACGTTCACACCGTCACGGTTGTCGAAGGCTGTTTCGATGGTGGTTTCGAGAGAGGTGAGATCCGGAAGGCTCATGGAAAATTCCTTGAATGTCGCGTGTGTTCGTGGCCACGGATGGTCCCGCGCCGCTGGAAGGCTCTGGTCATTTGATCTAAGGGAGTGTTGGAAAGGCGTCAATGTGATTTGGGTGATTTGGCGCACCAGACGAAAGGCTTGGAAATGACACGACTGAAAAACGGCAAATTGCGGCGCAAGGATGGGGTGTGGGACCCGTTGAAGCGTAGCTCTGCGGACAAGCAGCAGGCCGATGTCATTCCCAAAACACCGCAGTCGGATTCCCCATCCTACCGGCTTGCCTACGCGGATATGGATTTTCTCTGCCGCGAGGAGTTGCGCCCTGTCAGGCTTCAACTCGAACTTCTGAAGACGGAAATGGCGCTGACCGAGCGGGGCATCAAGTCCACCGTCGTCATGTTCGGCGGCGCGCGCATTCCCGAGCCTGGCGGCGAGGCTTGGGCGGCCCGCAACGAGACGCAGAAACGCAATCTGGAGCAATCCTCGGTTTATTACGAGGAGGCGCGCAAGTTCGCCCGGCTCTGCACCGACTACGGCGCGAAATCGGACCATCTGGAATATGTCGTGGTCACTGGCGGTGGTCCCGGCGTCATGGAAGCAGGCAATCGCGGCGCAGCCGATGTCGGAGGCCCGTCCATCGGCCTCAACATCGTTCTGCCGCATGAGCAGGCGCCCAACCCCTATGTCACGCCGGAGCTAAGCTTCAACTTCCACTATTTCGCCATCCGCAAGATGCATTTCCTGATGCGGGCCAAGGCCGTGGTGATCTTCCCCGGCGGTTTCGGCACGCTCGATGAACTGTTCGAGACGCTGACGCTGATCCAGACGAAGCGCATGGCGCCCATCCCGCTCATTCTCTTCGGAGAGAAATTCTGGCGCTCCGTCGTCAATTTCGAATTCCTCGCGGATTTCGGAACCATTGCGCCCGAAGATATGGAGCTGCTACATTTCGCCGAAACGGCCGACGATGCATGGAACATCGTATCCGCCTATTACGAGCACTGATTTCGGCTCGATGCGACGGGGGAATTTTAGGGGTTAATTAGCAAAGATATTCTAATTTCCCCTCGTCGCGTTGCAGCGCACTGCCCCCAGCGGGCGGGCCTCCATGACGGAGATTTCTCATCCGTTGACGCCAGCCTTTTCGGCCGGCGATTTGATCGAGGCCAAAATGTTCAATTTCAAAGTGAAGTCGCTTGCGACCAAGCTGATCCTTGTAACCGGCTGTGCAATCACCACGGTCCTTGTCGCATCGAATTCCTTCCTCATTTCCCAGACCAGCGACCGTGTCCATTCGCTGACCATGGATCAGGCGAACACCGAGGCACGCGCCATCGCCAACGTCATCGCCGCCGATGTCGGTGAACTCGGTAGCGCTGCCCGCTCCATGGCCGGTATCATCGGCCGTGCGCACCAGGCGAAATCGATGGACCGCCCCGGCATCGTCAACATCCTCAAGGCCAATGTCGAGCAGAATGCTTTCGCTTTCGGAAGTTGGTTCTGTGAGCAGCTGGGCCTTTTCGACGGACAGACCACCGAGATCGCCAACAGGCTCGATCTCGGCACCAATGCAACAGGTGCATTTGCCCCCTACTGGTCGAAGACCCAGAAAGGCGACATCCAGTTTTCGACCTTCAAGAACGACTATGCGGCGGAGTGGTATTCGCTGGCTGCCAAATCCGGCAAGGGCGCCATTACCCAGCCCTATCTGGCCGAAGGCACGGAAGTGCCCACCACAATGACCTCGCTTGCCTATCCCGTCATGTCTGATGGTAAGATGATTGGTGTGGCGGGGGTCGATATCTCGCTGGCAGCTCTGTCGCAGAAGCTGCAGGCGCTGCATCCTTTCGAAACCGGCCGTGTGACACTCATTTCGCAGGGCGGCCAATGGCTGGTACCGCCGACGCCCGAGCAGAACATGAAGGCCTATGACGGAGAGGGTGCAAGCACCGTTCAGGCGGCGATCACATCCGGCAAGCAGGGCCTGATCGAAAATCTCGGTCTTGATACCGACGCGCCCTATAACCGCCTTGTCTATCCGTTTGCGGTTCCGGGCCTCAATGCCACCTGGGTGGTTCTGGTGGATATCCCGCATCAGGCGCTGAACGCGCCGGTGCAGGAGCAGACTTATCTGATGATCCTCGGGGCGATCGTCATTCTTGCGGCGGTTATTGCCGCGCTCTATTTCTCCGTCCGCTATTTCGTCCGCAATCCGCTCGCCTCGCTGGTCTCCGATGTGAAAACACTGAGTGACGGTCGTTACGATGTGCCGGTTTCCGGACAGGACCGCAGGGATGAGACGGGCGCGGTGGCAACGGCTCTGGAAGGCTTCCGTGCGAAGCTTGCCGGTATCCGCGAAATGGAAGCGGATGCCGCCGTGCAGCGTGGCAATGCGGAAACGGAGCGCCAAAGGTCCGAATCCGAGCGCAATGAGAACAGCCGGATGCAGCAACACATCGTGAGCGTACTCGGCGCGGGTCTCAATGCGCTCTCGCAGGGCAATCTGACCTATCGCATCGAGGACCAGTTCCCCGGTGAATATGCAAAGCTGCGCAACGACTTCAACTCGGCGCTCGCCAGCCTCGAGGAAACCGTTTCCACCGTTAACGGAACCGTTGCCAGCATCGGCAACGGCACCGGCGAGATCACCCGCGCTGCGAGCGATCTCTCCCACCGCACGGAACAGCAGGCTGCAAGCCTGGAAGAAACCGCTGCCGCCCTCAACCAGCTGACGGCGCAGGTCAATTCCAGTGCGGAAAACGCAGCGCAGGCGGCGACAGCTGTCAGCAATGCCTGCGACGACGCCGGCAAGTCGGGCGAGGTCGTGCAGCAGGCCGTCAGTTCCATGGAAGGCATCGCTCAATCCTCGGCGGAAATCTCCCGCATCATCGGGGTAATCGACGAAATCGCTTTCCAGACCAACCTTCTGGCGCTGAATGCCGGTGTGGAAGCTGCCCGTGCGGGCGAGGCTGGCAAGGGTTTTGCCGTCGTCGCGCAGGAAGTACGTGAACTGGCGCAACGTTCCGCGACGGCCGCGAAGGAGATCAAAGGTCTGATCAACACCTCGGCAAGGCAGGTGGGCGAGGGCGTCCAGCTGGTCGGCAAGGCCGGCGAGACGATGAGAAAGATTGCCGATCAGGTTCTGCAGATCAACCAGCTGATAAGGCAGATTTCGGCCTCCGCCAGCGAGCAGGCGGTCGGTCTCAAGGAAATCAACTCCGCCGTCACTCAGATGGACCAGGTCACCCAGCAGAATGCGGCCATGGTGGAAGAAACAACGGCGGCAAGCGTGACGCTGAACAGCGAGGCGGAAACGCTGAAATCGCTCGTTGCCGGTTTCTCCGTATCCGGCGGTCATTCCAGCCAGTCCGGCCAGCAATTGCGCGCCACCGCGGCGGCAATGCGTGCGCCTGTTGCCTCGTCACAGGCATCGGGCCGCTCGGCTGCGACCCAACGTTCCCGCCCAAGAACCAGCGGCGCAAACGCGCTGGCACAGGACGACTGGACGGAGTTCTGAGAATATCCCGTGGTTCCAAATGAAAGGGCCGCTGGTCATGCCAGCGGCCCTTTTTCATGTCTGCGTTCCCATCAGAGGCGGGCGAAACGTTCCGTCAGCAACTCGAAGAAGCCGTCCGCATCCACATTTCGCATCACGCGGGCGTTGACCGGGCGCTCGGTCACCCGCCACCAATCCACCACCGTCATGCCCATGGTCAGTTCGGAATTAACCTCGATTTCGACATTGCAATCGCGGCCCTGAAACAGCTCGGGCTTGAGGAGATAGGCGATAACGCTTGGATCGTGCAGGGGGCCGCCGTCCGAACCGTATTTCTCGATGTCGAAACGCTCAAAGAATTCCAGCATTTCCGCCATGGCGATTGCCGGGCGTGTGCCTATATCGCGAATGCGGCTGACACGCGCCTTGGTGGTCAGCAACTGGTGGGTTACGTCAAGCGGCATCACGACGATGGGCACGCCGGAACGGAAGACGATATCGGCAGCCTGCGGATCGACATAGATGTTGAATTCCGCAGCCGGTGTGATGTTGCCGCCTTCAAAGAAGCCGCCACCCATCATCACCAGTTCCTTGACGCGGCCTGCAATCTCGGGGGCCTTCTGCAGGGCCAGCGCCACATTGGTCAACGCGCCGAGCGTGCAGAGGGTCACGGTGCCCGCAGGCTCCCGCAGCAGCGTTTCGATGATGAAATCGACGGCGTGCTGCTTTTGTGCCTCCATCGTCGGCTCGTCGAGAACCGGGCCATCAAGGCCGGTGCTGCCGTGAACATGCTCGGCAGTGATGGGCTTTCGCACCAGTGGCCGCTCGGCACCCTCATAGACCGGAATATCGGTGCGGTCGCACAATTCGCAGATGATGCGGATGTTGCGGCTGGTCAGTTTCAGCGGAACATTGCCGGCGACGGCGCACAGACCGAGAATCTCAATTTCTTGCGGGCTTGCGAAAGCCAGCATGATCGCTGCCGCGTCGTCCTGACCTGGATCCGTGTCTATGATGATTTTTCTGCGTTCTGCCATGTCTTGCCCGCCGTTGAGATAAGGCGCTTTTTTCGAGCGGCGGACGCTCACTTGTCAAGCCTCATTCCTCGGAGTGCCTGCCTTTGCCTTGTGGCCCCGCCTTGCGCATCGTGGTTTTGCTTCCCATATTGCGTACAGCCGGTAAGATTGACCGGCAGGGTTGCCGGAAGCGGGACCGCGAAACGTCGCTTGGTTGCAAGGACAGAGACGATATGAGCCGCATGACGCCATTCACCCACCCGCTTTTGCTGGGTTTTGATGCCATGGAAAAAACGCTGGAGCGTATGGCGAAGGCCAATGATGGCTATCCTCCATACAACATCGAGCGCCTGCCCGGCGCTGAAGACGTACCGGAACGCCTGCGTATCACGATTGCAGTCGCCGGTTTTTCGCAGGACGATCTGGATGTGACGACGGCCGACAACCAGCTCGTCATTCGCGGTCGCCAGCAGGAGCAGGAAAAGCGGGATTTTCTCTACCGGGGTATCGCTGCCCGGCAATTCCAGCGGGTCTTCGTGCTTGCAGACGGCATGCAGGTGAGGGACGCGCGCCTGCGCAATGGCCTTCTTGCCATCGATCTGGTGAAGCCCGAAATTTCAAACGTGGTAAAGAAAATTAATATTTCCGTCTCAGAGTAGAACGTGAACGCCGGAATCCGACACGAATCGCTCGGCGTGAAGAAGGAGGCTGAAATATGCTTTTAAAAGAAGCGCATGCGCGTCTCACCCGGTCCCAGCTCGCTCATATCGGCGAGGGAGAAGTGGGCTATATCCGTAAAATCCGTGCGGAAGACGTAAGCCGCTGTTTCCCGGAAGCGCCTGATCTCGATCCGCAACTCGATCTCTGGGCCCTGTTTGGCGCGGATGGCACGCCGATCCTCCTCACAGACAATCGTTCCAGCACGTTTTTCAAGGCTGCCGAAGACGATCTGAAAACCGTCAGCCTGCATTGAAAGGAAAAAAGCCCGCCGATTGAGCGGGCTTTTTCTTATGTTATTAAAGGAACGGGCGGTCTGGCATATCATCGATAGAGATGACGCCGTCCTTGTTCCTGTCCAACCGTTCGAACATTTTTTCGCCGGCTGCGGTAAATTCGGCCTTGCTGACCTGGCCGTTTTCATCGGTGTCGGCCATGCGCATCATCGCGAACGCCCCACCCTTGCCGCCATGCTTGCCCCAGCCCTGACGACCGCCATGTTCGCGTTCGGCGCGCTTGCCTTCAGGTCCCTTTCCTTCGCCCGCTTTGGCGTCAGCAGCCTCTGGGCGCGGATGAGCCGCACGGAACGCCTCCATTTTGGCCTGGCGGTATTCACGCATTTCCTTTGGCGTGATCGAACCGTCCTTGTCCTTGTCGATCTCGGCAAAAAGTGCGTCCTGACGTGCGGCGAACTCTTCCTTGGTAATCTTGCCGTCCTTGTTGGTGTCGGCCACCTTCAGCAGCTGAACGAACGCCAGTTCCGGGCGGAACGGCATGCGTTCGCCGTGGCCTTTGCCGTGCGCTGGCGGGGCCGCAAAGCTGGCTGTAGCGGCCGAGCCGAGCAAGAGGGCTGCGCCAAGAGCAGAGAGTGCGATCTTTCGTGTAGACATCGTCATTACCTTCCGTTGGTGTCCCTGAGGAGGAAGATAGTGGCGCAGGTGGCAGTTCACTACTTAAACATCCGTAAGGTGCATGAAGCTTCGGTAATGTCGTCTGCGCTCGATTTCGATGTTACCTGTCAGCGGGCGATCGTTTTGATCAGGAAACCGGTCAGATCGTCAGTGATGTAGTCGATATGCTCATCCGTCGCGGCGGGGATCTCCCAGCGCTCCATGATCACGCCTTCGAGGTTCGAAGGAACGAGCAGCACGGTCTTCATGCCGAGTGCCTTGGGTGCCGCGAGATTGCGTGGCAGGTCCTCGAACATGGCGGCTTTTCTGGTGTCGAGCTTCGCAAGTGCGGCAAACTTCTCATAGGTCGCACTGGCCGGTTTTGGCAGATAGTCCGCGGCGACGATATCGAAAATATCCTCGAACTGGTCGAGAATGCCGAGCGCGCCCGCCGCCGCCTGTGCATGCTTGACGCTGCCATTGGTGAGGATGAACTTGCGGCCCGGCAACGCCTTGATTGCCTCGCCGAGCTCCGGATGCGGGCTCAGCGCGGAATAGTCGATGGCATGCGCGCGCTCCAGAAACTCGTCCGGGCTGATGCCGTAGTGGATCATCAGGCCCTGAAGCGTGGTGCCATGTTCGTGGTAATAGCGCTTCTGAAGCGCGCGAGCCTCGTCGGGCTCGAGCTTTAAAAGCTCCGCAACATAGGCCGTCATGTTACGATCGATCTGGGAAAACAGATTGACGTGATGCGGATAGAGCGTGTTGTCGAGGTCGAAGACCCATTCGCTGACGTGGGCGAAATCGGCGGCATCGGGCAGGTTTTTCGGCTTTGTGTCCATGGGCAGCTTTATGCCCGTTTCGAATGCCGAAGAAAATCGAAAAGACGACGACAGACGGGAAAATCGGGCTTGGCTGCGGCCTCCAGCGCATGATACCGCCAAGATCATGGAACTCTGGATAGGCATAACCTTCGCAAGCGCGTTCTTGCAGAACCTGCGCTCGACCCTGCAAAAGCACCTGAAGGGCATGATGGGCACCACGGGCGCAACTTTCGTGCGCTTCGTTTTTGGAATGCCCTTCGCTCTTGCCTATCTCGGTTTTCTGCATGGTGTACTTGGCCGGCCGCTGCCGGTGCCGAACATGTCATTCGCCGTCTGGGCGATGGTCGGGGCCATGGCGCAGATCGCCGCCACTTTCTTGTTGGTGCACCTGTTTTCCTTCCGCAACTTCGCGGTTGGCACGGCCTATTCCCGAACTGAGCCGGCGCAGGCGGCATTGTTTGCGCTGATTTTCGTTGGCGAAAGCGTCAATGGCGGCACTCTTGCGGCCATCGCTATTTCGGTGGCCGGCGTCATGCTGATTTCGGTTGCGCGCACGGAAGTGACCCCTGCCTCCATTCTCACCTCCATCTTCAGCCGGACGGCGGGCATCGGCCTCGCCTCGGGGGCTTTTTTCGGCCTGTCGTCTGTCGCTTACCGTTCGGCCTCGCTGGCGCTAGCACCCAGCCTGCCGGAACCGGATGCGGTGATGCAGGCCGGCTTTACCCTCGTCGTTGTCATCGTGACGCAGACCTTGGCGATGTTCTTGTGGATCGTATGGCGGGAGAGGGACGAATTGCGGCGGATCGCGAAGGCGTGGAAACCGTCGCTTGCGGTCGGTTTCGTGGGGGCCACGGCGTCATTCGGCTGGTTCACGGCGATGACGTTGCAACAGGCGGCTGTGGTCAAGGCGCTGGCGCAGGTGGAGATGCTCTTCGCCTTCGCCTCGACCGTGCTTTTCTTCAAGGAAAAGATCAACCGGCTTGAACTTTCGGGCTGCCTGCTGATCGTGCTCGGCGTGCTGTCGCTTCTGATATTCGGCTGAAAGTGTTGTCGTGGCGGACAGGCATTCCCGTCCGCCACATGAACCGTATCAGGGCACGATGAGCGTGCCGGCGCCTTCCGTGAAGATTTCCAGAAGAACGGAATGGGCGGTCTTGCCGTTGAGGATCACCACGCCCTGAACGCCGGCCTTGATGGCCTCGATGCAGGTCTCGACCTTCGGGATCATCCCACCGGAAATCGTGCCGTCCTTGATCAGCGCACGCGCCTGGGAGACCGTCAGTTCCTTGATGAGTTCCTTGTTCTTGTCGAGCACGCCGGGCACATCGGTGAGGAACAGCAGGCGGGTGGCGTTGAGCGCACCGGCAATTGCGCCGGCAAAGGTGTCGGCATTGATGTTGTAGGTGGCGCCATCGCGACCGGGAGCGACGGGGGCGATGACCGGGATCATCTCCGACTTGGCAAGCAGGTCGAGCAGGGTGCGGTCGACCTCGACGACTTCACCGACAAAACCAAGATCGAGAACGCGCTCGATATTGCTGTCGGGATCGACGACGGTCTTTTTGGCCTTTTCGGCGAAGACCATGTTGCCGTCCTTGCCGCACAGGCCAATGGCCCATTCGCCCGTCTGGTTGATGAGCGCGACGATCTCCTTGTTGATCGAGCCGGCCAGAACCATTTCGACGATCTCGACTGTCTTGGCATCGGTAACGCGCAAGCCGCTTTCGAACTTCGATTCAATGCCCATCTTCGTCAGCATCGCGCCGATCTGCGGGCCGCCGCCGTGCACGACGATGGGGTTGATACCGGACTGCTTCAACAGGGCGATATCTTCCGCAAAAGCCTTTCCAAGTGTTGAGTCGCCCATGGCATGACCGCCATATTTCACCACGATGGTCTTGTTCTCATATTTCTGCATAAAGGGCAGAGCCTGTGCGAGCAGCCGCGCCTGAGTCTCGCTTTCGGAAGCAGTCATGGAAAAACCTCGGTCTGTGGTTGCGGCCCTTGAGAGCCTTTCATCGCTCTACAGCATCGGAGCAAAAATCGGAATCGATTTTTGCGGTGCAGGATGCGCAGATTCGGCATGTCGATGCGTTTGCAAAGACAGGTGAATACGCGGGGTGAATGAATGAAGTAACCTCCGGGCCATATTGTGTCGGCGCATAGTAAAATTCCGCTTTTGGGCGGCCTGCGGCGCGTAATAAGATTGACATAAAGCACCAATCGGACCAGCCTTGTGGCGAGCAGGGGAGGGGTTATTCAGCAGGGCGACGGAGGATCGTTGCGCATCGCAAAAAACGATGCTGGCCTGAACGACCGAGGAGTTTGAAAACATATGACCGTACCGGATCGAGACAAGCAAAGCGGTTTGCGGGACGAAGTACTCGCTGGCGAATATGTGCTGGGTGCCTTGCCACCGGAAAGCATGGCGGAGCTTGCAAAACGCGTCAAACGCGACCGCCAGTTTGCGGCCATGGTCAGGCGCTGGCGGGACAATCTGGCGGAAACCGAATATCGCGAAAGAGCGGGCGTTGCAGCCCTGCTTGACAGGGATCCGCTTCGCTCCGGTCTGCCATTCAAGGGCCAGCCGCTTCGCAATGGCAGCATATTCGCCGCAATGCTTCTGGAGGTGTGGAATTCCGTGCGTTTCTGGCGGCTTCTGGCATTGACGGCGATGCTGTGGACCGCCGTCCTGCTTTTCACCATCGCATGAAGGCGATGGTCTTTTAGAGCGAGACCGTTCGTACGATCTCGGCGCGCAGGCTATCCAGCCCGAAGGATTTTTCCGAAGAGGTAGCGAGAACTTCCGGATAGGCGGCGGGACGCTTGCGGATTTTCTCCAGCGTTTCACTGATCAGCCGGGGAACGCCAACGTCCTTGATCTTGTCCGTCTTCGTCAGCACGACCTGATAGGACACGGCCGCCTTGTCGAGCAGGCCAAGAACCTCCTCGTCGTTCTTTTTTATTCCGTGGCGGGAATCGATCAGCACGTAGACGCGTTTTAGCGTCGCACGTCCACGCAGGTAATCGAAGACGAGCTTCGTCCAGGCATCGACATGGTCCTTCGGCGCCTGCGCATAGCCGTAACCCGGCATATCGACCAGCGCCATCGGCGGCAGGTCGCCCGGCTCACCGGAATAACCCTCAGGAACGAAGTAGTTCAGTTCCTGCGTGCGTCCGGGTGTGTTGGAGGTGCGGGCAAGGCCTTTGTGGCCCACCAGCGCATTGATGAGCGAAGACTTGCCGACATTCGAACGTCCGGCGAAGGCAATCTCCGGCGGGCCTTCGGGCGGCAGGAATTTCATCGCGGGAACGCCGCGAATGAATATCCAGGGTCGCCCAAAGAGGGGCTTTTCGGTTGCCGGGCCGGTTTCACTCATTTCGATTGCACCGGCTTTCGCTTGAATAGCCCTTTGAGATTATCGAACAGTTCGATCTTGGCACCGTGACGCTTCATGATGAGGGCCTGCTGCGAGATCGACAGCGTGTTGTTCCATGCCCAGTAGATAACCAGACCGGCGGGGAACGAAGCCAGCATGAAGGTGAAGATCAGCGGCATCCAGGTGAAGATCATCGCCTGTGTCGGATCGGGTGGGGTCGGGTTCATGCGCATCTGCAGGAACATCGTGATGCCCATGACGAGCGGCCAGACGCCGATCATCAGGAAGTGCGGCACGTCGTAGGGCAGAAGGCCGAACAGATTGAACAGCGAGGTCGGATCTGGCGCGGAAAGGTCGTGAATCCAGCCGAAGAACGGTGCATGCCGCATTTCGATGGTGACGTAGATGACCTTGTAGAGCGCGAAGAAGACCGGAATCTGCAGCAGCATCGGCCAGCAGCCGGCAACCGGATTGATCTTCTCTTCCTTGTAGAGCTGCATCATCGCCTGCTGCATGGCCATGCGGTCATCGCCATGCTTGGCCTTCAGCTCTTCCATCTTCGGCTGCATGCGCTTCATGTTCGCCATGGATGCATATTGCTTGCTGGCGAGCGGGAAGAAGAGAGCCTTGACGACGATGGTGGTCAGCAGGATGGCCACACCGAAGTTGCCAAAATAACGGAAGAAGAAATCCATCATTTTGAACATCGGCTTGGTGATGAAGTAGAACCAGCCCCAGTCGATCAACAGGTCGAACTTCGGAATGGAATATTCGGTTTCATAGCGGTCAACCAGCGGCACTTCCTTGGCACCGGCGAAGACAAGGCTCTTCAGTTCGATGGACTGGCCGGGTTCGACCGTCATCGTGTCGCTCTTGAAATCGGCCTGGTAGCTCGGCTGATTGCCCTTGATGTGCGAGTAACGCGTTTCGAACGGTGTCATCTGCGGCGGCACAATGGCAGCGGCCCAATATTTGTCGGTAATGCCGAGCCAGCCGCCGGTCGCCTTGGCAATCGTTACCGGGGTTTCTTCGACATCCTTGTATTTTTCTTCCGTCAGGCTGCCGTCTTTGCCCGAGACGCCGAGGAAGCCTTCATGGATGACGAAAACGGGCGGTATTGCGGGCTTGTTGTTGCGCGTCACGCGGCCGTAGGTGGCAAAGGAGACGGGCGCCTGCCCGGGGTTCTCGACCTTGTCGTTGACCGTGATCATGTAATGCTGGTCGATCGAAACGGTACGGGAGAAAACGACTCCATTCTGGTTGGTATACTTCAGCGTAACCGGTGTGGTCTCCGTCAGCTTGTCGCCGCTTGCGAGTGTCCACACGGTCGCAGGACCGGGAACGCTGCCGGCATCGGCACCGCCAACGTAACCGAGTTCGGTGAAGTAGCCGTCCTTGGTGTCGGAAGGCGAAAACAGCGTGATGATCGGGCTCGAGTCATCGACGGTCTCATGGTAGCCCTTGAGCCGGATGTCATCGAAGCGGGCGCCGGTCAGATTGATCGAGCCGGCGATGGCGTTGGTGTCGATGGCGACACGCTGGCTTTTTGCAATAGCTTCTTCACGCGTCGCCGTGGCGGCGGCCTGCGTAGAGGAGGCAGGCGGTGCGCCGTCGACGGTCACGCCGGGTGCGGCACCCGGTGCCGGCTGTTGCTGCGTCGTCTGCTGCTGCGCCTGGCGGGCCTCTTCGGCGCGGCGCTGCTGCTCGATGCGTGGATTCATGTAAAGGAATTGCCAGGCGAGGACGATGACAACCGAAAGGGCTATCGCGATGAAGTAATTGCGGTTCTTTTCCATCATTCTTTCCTGGAGCGGGTGTCCTGGGACCGTTTCGGTTTCGCCGTTCCTTCAATTCGCTCGGTAAGGAGAGACTGAAGTTTCGGGAAGGCCGTCTCGAGCACGTCCCTGCGGGCGACAATCACATAGTCATGGCCGGGCTTCATTGCGAATCCGGCAGAAAGCCTGACGGCTTCCTTGAGACGGCGGCGCATGCGATTTCGCTCGACCGCGTTGCCTTGTCTTTTCGTTACGGTGAAACCGACCCGAGGTTCGGTTTCCGGGGTTTTCCTGTCGAGGACCTCCAGAAGAAAGGTGCCTCCCCGACGCTTTTCCCCCGTCTGCACGGCAAGAAAATCCGACCGGTTTTTAAGCCGGCCGGGCAGTTTTTTTGTCTTGCTCATGTGCCCGCGACTTTCATCGGGCCACAGAGACGGCAATTAAGCCGACAGACTTGCGCGGCCGCGCGCACGGCGGGCTGCGAGAACTTTGCGACCGCCGGCAGTAGCCATACGGGCACGGAAACCATGACGACGCTTGCGAACAAGCTTGGATGGCTGGAATGTACGCTTCGACATTTATTTAATACCGCGGTGTGCGGCCCTTCTTGAATTTGCACTATTTGCAAGAGCGTTTCGTTTTTTGCACGGCTAACCCCGCCTGGGCGAGCTTTTAATGGCCGAGCGTGCGCGGCTTATAAGGGCATAGGCCGAGCAAAGTCAATTGCCGAAGGGGTTTTCGCGCTTCACCTTTTGTGGAAGCGCCATGAAATTGGCTTCGCTCACGGGCGCTGCGGGCGCATTCCGATCGCACGATCGGTAAATTCTGAAATTCTTTCTTAAGGCGGCATTGATAAATGTTGTGATGGGAAAAGTTATGCCAGCTTCCCATTTTCCATCGTGCGGCTGGCTTTTGGGGGAACGAAATTGAGAATTCGCGGTCGTATCAATCTTCTTGTCGGGCTTATGAGCCTTGTGGCCTGCACCATCGGCGGCCTGTCCATATATGCGGTCAGCGAATTTCAGGTGCGCACGGTCGGATACGAAAAGGCAGCGGAGCGCGCCTATAAGGGTGAAGCGCTGAACCGGCTTGTGACTGCGGTCGTCATGGAGGCGCGCGGGGTCTACGCTGCGCCCGATATCGAAAAGGCGGCACCTTTTGCTGATGGCATCGTCAAGAACCTCGACGCCATGGAGAAGCTGATCGCAACCTGGACCCCTCTCGTTCCGGCAGAACAGAAGGCGGCCTTCGACAATCTCTCCAGTCGCTTCAAGGAATTCAAGGCCTTCCGTCTGGAAACGGCGCGGCTTGCCCGCGAGGCCGGCCCGCAGGCCGCCAACCAGCAGGGTAACAACGACGCGAACCGGGCCAACCGCAAAGCCTATCAGGCGGAAATCGATGCTGTCGTGAAGAATGACATCGCCGGGCTTGAAGCCGTCAAGGCGGGCATCGACGGGTTTGTAACGACGACCTTCTGGCTGGTCATCATCGTCACCGGCAGCGGCATATTGGCCGGCGCGGCGTTCGGCCTCTACATCGGAGCGCGGCAGCTGAGCGCGCCCATCCGCAAGGTTTCGGAAGTGATGAATGCCGTTGCGGACGGAAATCTGGATGCGGACGTTCCCTATCTCGGCCGGACCGACGAAATCGGCGAAATGGCAGCGGCAGTCGAAGTCTTCAAGAAGAACGGTCGTGAAGTGCGCCGCATGAATGCGCAGGAAACCGCCATGCGTGCCAAGAGCGATGATCTGCAGGCCGGCATGGCCGTTGTCGTCGACGCTGCGGCCCAGGGCGATTTCAGCCGCCGCATCAACAAGGATTACGGCGACGAAAACCTCAATAGTTTCGCTGCGACGATCAATGCCCTGCTCACCGGCGTGGACAATGGTGTTTCCGAGACCAGCCGCGTCATCGAAGGTCTGGCGCGGGGCGATCTGACGGAAAAGATGGATGGCGAGTTCCGCGGCGTGTTCGCCGAGCTCCAGACCAATGTCAACGAGACGCTGGCCAAGCTGCGGGAGACGATGCGGGAAGTGCGCAGCAGCACGGAAGGCATCAGCGGCAATGCGAACGAATTGCGTTCGGCGGCCGACGATCTTTCGAAGCGGACGGAACAGCAGGCTGCGGCACTGGAGGAAACCTCCGCCGCCCTCGACGAAATCACCGCCGTCGTTCGCAATTCCACGGATCGGGCTCAGGAAGCCAGCACCATGGTTGCCGAGACCAAGCAGAAGACGGCAGAATCCGCCAATGTCGTGCGCGATGCCGTCTCCGCCATGGATCGGATCGAGCATGCCTCGCGGGAAATCAGCCAGATCATCAATGTCATTGACGAGATCGCCTTTCAGACCAACCTCCTGGCGCTGAACGCCGGCGTTGAGGCCGCGCGTGCGGGTGAGGCGGGCAAGGGCTTCGCTGTCGTCGCACAGGAAGTGCGTGAACTGGCGCAACGCTCCGCGACGGCTGCGAAGGACATCAAGGCGCTGATCACAAAATCCGGCGAAGAGGTCGGACGCGGTGTGTCGCTGGTGCAGAGAACCGGCAGCGCGCTGGGCGAGATTGAGACCCGCGTTCTGGCTATCAACGAACATATCCATTCGATCGCTACCGCGGCGCGGGAACAGTCGACCGGCCTGCATGAGGTGAATACCGCCATCAACCAGATGGATCAGGTGACGCAGCGCAATGCCGCAATGGTCGAGGAAACCTCGGCCGCAACCCACAAGCTGAGCGGTGAAGCGGGCCATCTCGTCACGCTGGTGTCGCGCTTCAAGGTCGGCGTAGAGGATGGTCAGATCCGCTCTCGCGCAGAACAGCCGATGCGGCCCGTGGCGGTGTCCGGAAGGGCAGCGGCCGTGGCCTCTCCGGCACGTAAATTGATGAGCAGCGTCAGCCGCGCTCTCAACGCCCAACCAGCCGCTGCCGTAGCGAACGGGGACTGGCAGGAGTTCTAAGCCATTCCGCCTGCGGTTTCGCTTGAGACCGGTTCTAAGTCAAACGCCGCCCTCCCGGGCGGCGTTTTGTTTTTCAGGCGATGGAAACGTTTGTTTTGCAACGCATTTGAAAAATATCTGTTAGGTCCTATTATCGTGCTTGCATATAAACCGAGCCGTTCCACCGAAGCGGCGGCGCGCATACAGGATCAGGGCCCGGTGTTTTCTAAAGGCGTAGACAGCTTGGACGGCACGGAAGACAATCCGGTGCACTGCATGCCGGGATTGACCGGGGGGCTTTCCGGGCGCCTGCTGTTGCTCACCGTTATTTTCGTGATGATTGCGGAAGTGCTGATCTTCGTGCCTTCGGTCGCCAATATGCGCCTTTCATGGCTGCGGGACCGTCTGAACACGGCGGCAGCAGCCGGCGCGGTGATCGATGGCTTGCAGGCCGAATTGCCGCGGAGCGTGCAGAACGACACGCTGATGGCCACCGGGGCGAAGCTGATTGCGCTGCGCAAGGATGGCACATCGCGCCTGCTTGCCGTGGCGGAAACGCCACCCGGGGTCGATGAGCAATATGATCTATCCGATGTCTCGCAACTGGCAGCGGTGCGGGATGCCTTCTCCACATTGCTGTTTGGCGGCAATCGCGTCATCCGTGTTTTCGATGTGGTCGGAGACAGCGATACCATCATTGAACTCGTGCTGGGTGAAAACAAACTACGGGCGGCGATGCTGGCTTATGCCCGCAATGTTTTCCTGATCTCCATTGTCCTGTCGCTTGTCACCGCCGGTCTCATCTTCGTTTCCATCAACCGCATCATGATCCGGCCCATACGTCGCCTGACGCTCGGCATGCAGCGTTTTTCCGAGGAACCGGGCAATCCCGAGCGGATTTTCGTGCCGGAGGAGGGAAGCGACGAGCTGTCCGTCGCGGGCCGTCACCTGGCCGACATGCAGACGGAGTTGCAGAAAACCCTGCGGCAACAGAAAAACCTCGTGGATCTCGGTCTGGCGGTTTCGAAGATCAACCACGACATGCGCAATATCCTGTCATCCGCACAGCTTATGTCGGACCGGCTGGTGGACGCCAAGGATCCGATGGTCAGGAGCTTTGCGCCGAAACTGCTGCGCACGATCGACCGCGCCGTGGCCTATACAACCGAGGTTCTGGCCTACGGGCAGGCGACGGAAGGCGCGCCGAAACGCAAGACGGTGCAGTTAAGTCTTCTGGTGCGGGATGTGCGTGACATTCTGGCGCTCGATCCGGAAAGCGGCATCGAGTTTCACGATAGCGTGCCGCCCGATCTCACCGTCGATGCGGATGCCGAGCAGCTTTTCCGGGTGATCCACAATCTCTGTCGCAACGCCGTTCAGGCACTGCAATCCGACACGGCGAACGCGTCGCCTCGGCATCTGTCGATTGCAGCCCAGAGGGCGGGCAACGTCGTCAGCATCGTGATAGACGACAACGGGCCGGGAATGCCGCGCAAGGCGAAAGAGAACCTGTTTTCCGCCTTCAGGGGATCGGCCCGCTCAGGCGGCACCGGTCTCGGCCTCGTGATTGCGCGGGAACTTGTGCTTGCCCATGGCGGCACGATAGCGCTTGTCGAAAAACCCGGTCCCGGCACGCAGTTTCGCATCGAGATCGCCGACCGCGCCGCCTCCGTACACGCCGCTCGGACCGCCTGACCACTTCGCCTGAAGAAGGTCCTGCACAATCGCCGCACCTCCCGGAATATGCGCCCCATATGGCCACTCAAAAATGCCCTTGATGGAATTTCTAGTGTAATCAATAAGATACGTGAATTGCTGCGGAAAAATGACAATTTCGAAACGAAATCGCTTGCAATCGGAATGAGGACGTTTTAGAGGATCGCCACGCCACCGGAAATGACCGGAACGGCACGCACCCGTAGCTCAGCTGGATAGAGCACCAGACTACGAATCTGGGGGTCAGGAGTTCGAATCTCTTCGGGTGCGCCATTTCTCTTCCCACAAAAATACTATGATACGGCCTTTGCCTAAAGCTGTTTGTTGTGTCGATAGAATATCGGTACTGTTGGCATATCCGTAAAACCCACGTGGCGAACAGATTCCGAATTTCCCTTATATGTGCTAAAGTTCCGGGGTCATCAGCTGACCGCAGGGTGAAAGCCATGTTGGAAACGGACAAGGTTTTTGCCGGCTCTATCCCGGAAAACTACGACCGCTATATGGTGCCGTTGATTTTCGAGCCATTCGCCCGCGATCTGGCACGGCGGGCGGCGGCGTTGACGCCGATCAATGTTCTGGAAATCGCCGCAGGTACCGGGGTTGTCACGCGTGAACTGGCACCAGGATTACCGCCCGCCGCAAACTATGTCGTGACAGACCTCAACCAGCCGATGCTCGACTTTGCGGCGTCGCGCCAGGTGCCCGACAATCGCATCCAGTGGCGCCAAGCCGACGCTCAGGCGCTGCCGTTCGAAAATGCTGCTTTCGATCTCGTTATCTGCCAGTTCGGTGCGATGTTTTTTCCCGACCGCCCGTCTGCCTATCGCGAAGCGAAGAGGGTGCTGAAGCCCGGCGGCCATTATTTATTCAACGTATGGGACCGCATCGAGGAGAATCATCTCGCGAATGAGGTGACGAACGCCCTTGCAAGCCTGTTTCCCGACGATCCGCCGCGCTTCATGGTCCGCACCCCGCACGGCTACCACGATACGACATTGATTCGTGGTGAGCTGGAAAGTGCCGGCTTCTCTCGGGTGGTGATCGAGACGATAGCGGCGCAAAGCCGTGCATCGTCACCGCGCATTCCTGCCATCGCCTATTGTCAGGGAACCGTTCTCCGGACCGAAATCGAAGCCAGAGCGCCGGGAAAACTTGAAGCCGCGACGGACTGCGCCGCATCCGCCATTGAAGCGCGCTATGGCAGCGACGAAGTCGTCACCAAAATTCAGGCTCATGTGATTCTTGCAGCCGTTTAGAAACCTGGCCCGCGAGGCTCGCAGGGCCGGTGAACAAGCGTCGAGCTCGGATAGTCGAACTGCCCCCTGATATTAGCGGTTTTTTGTCAAGGTCGGTATCTCAAGGCATGGCGATGAGCCGGGATTGCCGGGCTTTTCAGTGTCACGGAACTTTCTGCAAACCTTCGTCATATTGTCATACAATATAAGCATATGCGCTCCAGAAAAGGAGCGCAGAATGACGCCACAATCACTTGAACTTTCGGGTATCGGAAAAGGCTTTGGAGCTGACGATGTTCTGAAAGAGATCGATCTCTCCATCCGCCCCGGAGAATTTTTGTCCCTCGTCGGCATGTCCGGCTGCGGCAAGTCAACGCTGCTGCGCATCATCGCGGGGCTGGAAACGCCGGATCGCGGTTCGGTAACGATCGGCGGTCAGGATGTGACGGAGATCGATCCAAGTGACCGCAATCTGGCGATGGTGTTTCAATCCTACGCGCTTTATCCGCATATGAGCGTGCGCCAGAACATCGCGACGCCGCTTCGGATGCGACGTCTGCCGCTTGCTGCACGCTTGCCGCTGATCGGAAGATTTGCGGCGCCTGCCGAAACTTTGCGCCAGATCGATGCTGCCGTCGAACAGGCGGCCGAGACCCTGCAGATCGCACATCTGCTGGACCGCAAGCCAGCCCAGCTTTCAGGCGGCCAACGCCAGCGCGTGGCGCTAGCCCGGGCACTGGTGCGCTCGCCTGCCGCATTCCTCATGGACGAACCACTCTCCAACCTAGATGCAAAGCTTCGCGCCCACATGCGCGAGGAGCTTGCCGGGCTGCACCGGCGGTTGGGCGCGACGTTTATCTACGTCACCCATGACCAGATCGAAGCGATGACAATGTCGGACCGCATCGCGCTGATGTCGGAAGGTCGTATCGAGCAACTGGGCACGCCGGACGAGCTTTACCGGAAACCGGCGACACTGACGGTTGCGCGCTTCATTGGCACGCCGTCGATCAACCTGCTGCCGGTGGAAATCCATGCTGGAGGTAAGGTCACGGCTTTCGGCCGCGATCTTGGCGTCGAGGCCTCTGGTCGTGATGCCGGCCCGGCGACGCTTGGCCTTCGCGCCGAGGATCTGCGCCCGGGTGCCGAAGGCTTCGCGGTGCGGGTGACCCGCAGCGAAACCCATGGCGCGGACCGTTTCGTGAACTGCCGTCTTCTGAGCGACGAGACAGTCGCCATTACCCTGCGTCAGGCCGCAGGCGAGGTGTTGGGCGCCGATGAGAACGGCGTGATGAACCTCGGCTTTGCGCCGGAGCGCGTGCATCTTTTTGCCGCAGACGGCCTGCGTCGCAAGACGACGGTGCGTGAAATGGTGCCGGCATGACGGCGGTTGATTTTTCCTCGGCCACGCGCGCAAAGCCTCGCCCGCGCCTCTCGAAGGCGGACCGGCGGATGATCTGGCGTGGCCTGATGTTCGCGGCACCGGCAAGTCTGCTGCTTTTGGCGATCTATATCGTTCCCATATTCGTTCTGGCCGGTTTTTCCCTCACAGATTACAAGCTCGGCGCACTCTCCACCCGCTTTGTGGGTCTCGACAATTTCGTGAAGGCTTTCCATGACCCGGTCTTCCTGCGCGCGCTGGCGAATACGGCCATTTATGCGGTCATCGTCATTCCCTTCGGCGTTTTCCTGGCGCTCGGCGTGGCTTTGCTCGTTTATAATCGCAAGCGCAGCCGTGCCTTCTGGGAAGTCGCTTATTTCCTGCCCGTCACCGCAACGCTCGTCGCCATGGCGACCGTGTGGCAATTTCTGCTGCATCCTTCGCTTGGCCCGGTGAATGCGGCGATCAAGTGGTTCGGCTTCGAGCCCGTCGCGTTCCTCTCCAACCCGGTCCTGCTCATTCCCACCATGGCGCTGATGGGTGTCTGGCAGGTTCTGGGCTTCAACATGGTGCTGTTCCTCGCCGGCCTCACCGCCATTTCGAAGGATCTGCACGAGGCATCGAGACTGGACGGCGCGAAAAACCCGATCGACCGGTTCCTGACGGTGACTTGGCCAATGCTGGGGCCGACGACGATGTTCGTGGTGGTCACCACCTCGATCTCGGCCTTCAAGGTGTTTGAGACGGTTGCCGTGCTGACCAAGGGCCGCTTCGGTTCCGAAACCCTGCTTTTCGATCTCTATCTTGAAGGGTTCGAATATTCCAACACCGGTTATGCCGCTGCGCTGACGGTGATCTTCCTCGCTATCGTGTTGATCCTCTCGATCGGCCAGACGCTGCATATGGACCGGAAGGTGCACTACTGATGGCCGCGCTCCGCAAATACTTCCCGCATCTCGTGCTGGCACTCGGCGCTTTCGTGATGCTCCTGCCGTTCTACTGGATGATGTTGACGTCGATCCGCTCGCCTGCGGAAATATTCGACGTCTCGCTCTGGCCGATCCCGGCGAAATTCGATGCCGTCGAAAACTATACCCGCGCAGCGAGCCAGGTGCCGATGGCACGTTTCATGCTGAACGGCGTCATCGTCTGCGTCGGCATCCTCGCCGTGCAGGTCCTGACATCGGTGCCGGCGGCCTATGCGCTGGCGAAGCTCAGGTTTCCGGGTCGCAAGCTGCTGCTGGGTCTCATCATCGCGGCACTCTGCGTGCCAATTCAGGCACTTGCCCTGCCGCTTTTCGTCGGTCTGGCGAAGACGGAACTGCTGAACACCTATTTCGCGATGATGATGCCGTTCTTCCTGTCGGTCTTCGCCATCTTCCTGTTCAACCAGTCCTTCCGCAGCTACCCGGATGAAATCATCGAAGCGGCCCGCATGGATGGTTTTTCGGAAATGGAGATTTGTTGGGGACTGGTGCTGCGCGGCTCGCTGCCTTCGCTCGCGGCTTTCTCGATCTTCTCGCTCGTCGCCCACTGGAACGACCTTTATTGGCCGATGATCGTGGTCTCCGACACCAATCTCGCCCCGCCGCCGCTCGGCATGATGCTTTTTGCGGATGTCGAATCCGGCGCCAATTACGGTGCCCTGATGGCGGGCGCAACACTGATTACCGCGCCAATGGTGCTGTGCTTCCTCCTCGCACGGCGGCATTTCATCGCCGGTATTACCATGACCGGCGTCAAGTGACGTCGTTCGAACTCCTCCTCCCAACCCATTTTGGAGAATGACATGAAAATCAACCGACGCGCTCTGATGGGCGGTCTGGCACTCGGCGTGGCCTTTGCAGGCCTCGCAACGCCGGTTCTTGCCAACGAAATCACGCTGAACGTTCTCTACAACCTGCCGGGTTTCACGAAATTCCATCAGCCGCTGGCCGATGAATTCATGAAGAAGAACCCGGATGTGAAGATCAACTTCCTCGCTCCGGCCGCAGGCTACAATGAAGGCCAGCAGCAGGTCTTGCGCTCCGCCGTCACCGGCAATCTGCCCGATGTTTATTTCTCGGGTTACAACCTGACGGCGGAACTGGTGCACACGCTCGCACCGCGCAACCAGATCACAGATCTTAGCCCCTTCATCCAGGCTGAAGGCGGTCAGGCCTTCCTCGACAAGAACTACAGCCCGAAGATGGCAGCTCTCGGCCAGATCGACGGCAAGCAGTACGGCCTGCCGGTCAACGCTTCCTCGCCGATCATCTACATCAACTCCGACCTCGTCACCAAGGCTGGCGGCGACCCGGACAAGATGCCGACGACCTTCCCGGAGCTGATCGCTCTCGCCAAGAAGATCAAGGCACTCGACCCGAAGTTTGCGGGCATGAGCTACGACATCAATGGCTGGCCGGATGACTGGTTGTGGCAGGCGCTCGTTTTCGAACAGGGCGGCAAGCTCGTTGACGAAAAGACCAAGACCGTTGCGTTCGACAACGAGATCGGCCTCAACGCCCTGAAGATGACCCGCCAGTTCGTCACCGAAGGTGGCCAGAACCTGCTCGACTGGGACCAGTCGCGCCAGCAGTTCGGTGCAGGCCTTACCGGCTTCATCTTCTCGACGCCCGCTCACGTTCAGACAATCCAGGGTCTGGTTGGCGATCGCTTCAAACTGAAGACGGCAACCTTCCCGCTCGACAACAAGGAAAAGGGCGGCGTGCCGACCGGCGGCAACTCTGCCGTTATCCTGACGCAGGAAAAAGCCAAGCAGGATGCTGCCTGGAAGTACCTGAAGTGGATCACCGGCCCCGAGGCGCAGAACACCATCGTGCGCATCACCGGCTACCTGCCGACCAACAAGCTGGCAACCGGCGCCGACTTCCTGGCTCCCTATTACGCCGAGAACCCGAATGTGAAGACAGCTTCGCTGCAGGCCGATCGTTCTCTGCCGTGGGCCGGTTATCCCGGTGGCGATTCCGTCCGCATCTGGCGCACCCAGCGCGATATCATCGGCACCGTCATGCGCGGTGAAGTGTCGCCGGAAGCTGGTCTCAAGCAGATCGTCGAGCAGACCAACGCCCTGCTGAAGTAAGCGACACCATGGAAAAGGCTGCGGGAACCACATTCCCGCAGCCATTTTATGCAGAGAGACCGACAATGAAGATCATCCAGATTACAGACACCCATCTTTTGCCGCCAGGCATCGCGATAAACGGCGTGGATCCCGAGAAGCAGTTGCGCGCGGCGATATCAGATATTGTCGAAAAACACGCAGACGCCGACCTTCTGGTGATGACGGGCGATCTTTGCAATTACGGCGAGCCGGAGGCCTATGAACTCCTTCGCGACATTTTGGCGTCCGTGTCATTGCCCGTACGGCTGATGCTCGGCAATCACGACCGCCGTCCGGAATTCGTGGCGGCCTTTCCCGAACAGCCACGGGATGAAAACGGCTATATCCAGTCCTTTATCGATACCGAATTCGGCCGGCTGCTGTTTCTCGACAGCCACGAGGCCGATGTCATCGGCGGCATGTACGGTGCGGATCGCCTGACATGGCTGGACAAGGCGCTTGAAGGTGCTGGCGACCTGCCCGTGACGGTTTTCGTTCACCATCCGCCAATGGATTGCGGTATCCGGCATTTCGAAAACATCGGCATGCATGATGACGGCGCGGTTATGCAGCGTCTAGGCAGATATCCGGCCGGCGTGCGCCATATTGTTTTTGGCCATATCCACGTTCCGATGGCGGGCACCAGCGCCGAAGGCATCGCCTATAGTTCCGGCCAGGCCTGCGCGCATCGCTTCATCACCGATATCGAGGTTGTCGATCCCCTGTGGACCGGCGGCAACCCCTGTTACCGGGTCATCAGCCTCGGTACATTCGGCATGCGTGCCTATGATGTCGAGGTAGGGCAGGTCGTGCTGGGGCAGGCCTCCGCATGCGAAGGACCCTGACTGCAGGCAATAGCTGAGGCAACCCTCCGGTATGTAATGAGGCGATCCATACGCCTCATCAGCGGTTGCGGTCGGCTGCGATGCTGCGATGGCCCTGCAGCCTGTCGCGCCGATGCGCCACTTGCGGTCTGTCGATCAGATTTGATGGATCAAAGCCATGGTCCCTTTCACACCCTTGATCTATGTCAGTTTCATCGTTGAAACTCCGCGCCATAGTCACTGGTGAGGTGGCCAGCCACGTGACGCGCCATCTGGAATGCAGATCATGGAGAAGTGCATGCTTGAAAAGCGTATCCGCAACGCGTCCCTCTTGAACAGGATCGTCAGCGCCGAAGAGGCTGCCGGCCTCATTCAGGATGGCATGACGGTGGGCATGAGCGGCTTTACGCGGGCCGGCGAAGCAAAGGCGGTACCGCTGGCGCTGGCCGAGCGTGCGAAGACGCACCCGATGAAGATCACCCTGATGACCGGTGCATCGCTTGGCAATGATCTCGACAAGACCATGGTGGAGGCGGGCATGCTGGCGCGCCGTATGCCGTTTCAGTCCGACCCCGCTTTGCGCAAGGCGATCAATGACGGCAAGGTGATGTTCATCGACCAGCACCTTTCTGAAACGGTCGAGCAATTGCGCGGCGGCCAGATCCACGGCGTCGATGTTGCCATCATCGAGGCGGTGGCGATTACCGCGGACGGCGGTATCGTGCCCACCACATCCGTCGGCAATTCGGCGAGCTTTGCCATTCTTGCTGAAAAGGTCATCGTTGAGATCAATCTGTCGCAACCCGACGTTCTCGAGGGGTTGCATGATATTTTCATCCCCGCAAAACGCCCGACCCGCATGCCCATTCCGGTGGTGGCAACGGACAGTCGCGTCGGTCTGCCGTTCATTCCGGTGCCGCCGGAAAAAATCGCCGCAATCGTCCTGAGCGACAAGAGTGACAGTTTTTCGACGGTGCTGCCACCTGATGTCGAGACCAAGGCGATTGCCGGCCATCTCACCGAATTCCTGCTGAATGAGGTCCGTCATGGCCGCATGACCCACGAACTCCAGCCGTTGCAGGCCGGTATCGGCACCATCGCCAATGCCGTCATGCACGGTTTCATCGATACGCCGTTTCACGATCTCAAAATGTATTCGGAAGTTCTGCAGGATTCGACCTTCGAGCTTTTCGACGCGGGCAAACTGACTTTCGCCTCCGGTTCATCGATCACGCTCTCCTCTGCCATGAACGAACGGGTCATGCCGCGACTGGCCGATTACAAGAGCAGGCTGATCCTGCGTCCGCAGGAGGTCAGCAATCACCCGGAGGTCATCCGCCGCCTCGGCATCATCGGCATCAACACCGCGCTGGAGTTCGATATTTACGGGAACGTCAATTCCACTCATGTCGGTGGCACTCACATGATGAACGGCATTGGCGGCTCGGGGGATTTTGCCCGCAACGCCTATATGTCCATCTTCGTCACCAAGTCGATTGCCAAGGGCGGCGCCATCTCCAGCGTCGTGCCGATGGTCAGCCATGTCGACCATACCGAACATGATGTGGATATTCTGGTCACGGAAATCGGGCTGGCCGATCTGCGCGGTCTTGCCCCGCGTGAGCGCGCTGCGGTCATTATCGCAAATTGCGTGCATCCCCACTATCGCGATGCCCTAACGGACTATTTCCAGCGAGCGGTGGCACGCGGCGGACATACGCCGCACCTCATTGAAGAGGCGCTGTCCTGGCACAATGCCCTTCGCGAAAGGGGCACGATGCTGCCGCAGCGATAGAACTCGCCTGCACGTCACAATCACGTCTCTCGGCTCCGCAAGGCGGGAAAATTGGGTCTGTTTGGACACACCGGCGCGGAAATCTCCGCGCTTGCACGATGGTTGCTGGCGCGGCAGTTCCGCCTCCGGTAGAAATTCCTGTCCTCTGGCCGCTATCCGGCTGCCTTTGGGTTGCAGGAGAATGATGTGATGCCCATCCGCTTCGTAGCCATAATCGCGATTGTTGCCCTGCTCGCTGGCTGCGGGGGGCGTCCCATCGGGGTCATGACGCCAACAGGGCAGACCGTGGCGGGAACCACGCCCGTCAATCTTCTGGTCGCCACCACGCGAGCTCCCTCGGACAATACCGCCGTGCTTTTCGGCGGCGAACGCGGAACCGGCTTGAAGGTCGATGCCGTCACCATTTCCATTCCGCCCAAGGCCAACCGCAAGGTCGGGCAGGTGCAGTGGCCGAAGAAGCTGCCGCCTAACCCTCTGAAGGACTTCACCACGGTGGCGGTTGAGCCTGTTCGTTCCGAAGCGGAGACGAAAAGCTGGATCAGCAAACATATCCATAAGGACCGCCGCGTTCTGGTCTTCGTGCACGGTTTCAACAATCGTTACGAGGAATCGGTCTATCGCTTTGCGCAGATCGTCTATGATTCCGGCTCGGATGTCGTGCCTGTGGTTTTCACATGGCCGTCACGGGCGAGTATTTTCGACTATAATTACGACAAGGAAAGCACCAATTACTCGCGCGATGCGCTTGAGGAAATGCTGACCCGTCTGGCAAAGGACAAGTCGATCGGCGAGGTCACGGTCATGGCGCATTCCATGGGCACATGGCTTGCCGTGGAGGCGCTGCGCCAGATGGCCATCCGCAACGGCCGCGTCGATCCGAAGATCAGCAATGTCATTCTGGCAGCACCAGATCTCGATGTGGACGTGTTCAGCCGGCAGTTCGCCAGCTTCGGCAAGGCGCCGCCGAAATTCACCCTGTTCGTCTCGCAGGATGACCGTGCGCTCAGCCTGTCGCGCCGCATTTCCGGCAATGTCGACCGTCTGGGCCAGATCGACCCTTCCGTCGAACCCTATCGCAGCCAGCTGGAAAAGGCCGGCATCACTGTTCTTGATCTGACCAAGCTGCAATCCGGTGACCGGTTGAACCACGGCAAATTTGCAGAAAGCCCTGAAGTCGTGCGCCTGATCGGCGACCGCCTCATTGCCGGCCAGACTGTGACGGATTCCGATGTCGGTCTGGGGGAGGCGCTGGGCGCGGTCAGCATCGGTGCCGCGCAAACTGTCGGAACGGCGGCAAGCGTCGTGGTCAGCGCGCCCATTGCGGTTTTCGATCCGCGCACGCGTGAAAATTACGGCAGGCAGGTGGAGAGGCTCGGCCGCTCTGTCGAAAACACCGTCGGATCGGTTGGTGATACGGCCGGCTCCGTGGTGGACGATCAGGCGGTTCAGTCTTCGCGAGTGAATTGCGACGCCGCCGCCAATCGTAACCGGGCGGAGTGCCGAAATCGCTAGATCACGATGAGAAGTGTATGGCGAAAACCATAAGCGATTTTCGCCATCCAGCTCGCGCAGATTTGTATACAACTTGTATTTTTACCTATATGGTCGGGTCAACAGCTCAACTTCCGGAGTAAGATCCCATGCGTTGGAAACGCACCCTGCAGCTTCTCGATGTTCATTGCGAAGGCGAAATCGGCCGTGTCGTCACCGGCGGCGCGCCGAAAATTCCCGGCAACACCGTGGCCGAGCAGCTTAACTGGATGAATACCGATCCAAAAGGGGAAGCCCTGCGCCGCTTTCTCACGCTGGAGCCGCGTGGCACGCCCATGGGGTCAGTCAATCTTCTGCTGCCGCCGAAGCACCCGGATGCCCATACAGCCTTCGTCATTCTCCAGCCGGATCAGGCGCATGCCAGTTCCGGCTCCAATTCCATCTGCGCGACGACAGCACTTCTGGAAAGCGGCATGGTGGAGATGCAGGAACCGGAAACGGTCGTCATTCTGGAAACGGCCGCCGGTCTGGTCAAGGCCACCGCCACATGCCGCGACGGGCGCTGCGAAAAGGTCAAGCTG
This sequence comes from Agrobacterium sp. S7/73, assembly GCF_019355535.1. Taxonomy (NCBI): domain Bacteria; kingdom Pseudomonadati; phylum Pseudomonadota; class Alphaproteobacteria; order Hyphomicrobiales; family Rhizobiaceae; genus Agrobacterium; species Agrobacterium sp. S7/73. Next base: position 2,580,131 of record NZ_CP072136.1, on the reverse strand, counting down.
ACCATGGTGCCGTCCTTCGTGCATGAGCTGGATGTGACCATCGACACGCCCGAATGGGGCAAGGTGACGATGGATATTTCCTATGGCGGCATCTTTTACGCGCTGGTCGATGTGCGCCAGATCGGCCTGACCATCGAAAAGGCCAATGCAGCGAAACTGGTTGCTGCGGGCATGATCCTCAAGGACCTCGTCAACAGTGAAATGACGGTCGTGCATCCCGAAATCCCCGCCATATCAGGCGTGGCCTATGTGATGTTCCGCGATGTGGATGCCGATGGTTCCATCCGCACCTGCACCACCATGTGGCCGGGCCGGGCGGATCGCTCGCCCTGCGGTACCGGCAATTCCGCCAATCTCGCCACGCTTTATGCGCGCGGCAAGGTGAAGGTGGGAGACGAATACAAATCCCGTTCGATCATCGGTTCGGAATTCGATGTCGGCCTTTCCGCCGTCACCGAAGTGGCAGGTCGTCCGGCGGTCATTCCCACCATTGCCGGCCGCGGTTTCACCTTCGGGCTGCACCAGGTCGGCCTTGACCCCTTCGATCCCTTTGCGGACGGCTTTGCCATGACGGATGTGTGGGGTCCCGAAGCGGGCGGCATCTGAGGCTCGCTTCAAAAAAATGACATTTACAGCCGCCCGATGCCTCTCGGCGGCTGTTTTCCTGTGACGAAAGATGCTAAGCGGGCGCCAATTCCGTCATGCTCCGAGGTATCCCGATGAAGTCGCTCACCCTTCGCCGCCCTGATGACTGGCATCTGCATCTGCGCGATGGCGCCATGCTGGAAGGCGTGATCGGGGATACGAGTCGCCATTTCGCCCGCGCAATCATCATGCCGAACCTGGTGCCACCGGTAGTCACCTGCGCCGATGCCCGCGCCTATCGCGAACGCATCGTCAAGGCCATTCCGGCGGGCGACCGTTTTGAGCCGCTGATGACGCTTTATCTCACCGAGGACACGCAGGCCGACGACGTGGAAGAGGGCAAGAAAAGCGGCCTTATCACCGCCGTGAAGCTCTATCCGGCCGGCGCGACTACCAATTCCCACGGCGGCGTACGCGATTTCAACAAGGCGATGCCGGTTCTGGAACGCATGGCGAAGATCGGCCTGCCGCTTTGCGTGCATGGCGAGGTGACGACGCCGGAGGTCGATATTTTCGACCGCGAGAAAGCCTTCATCGACACGGTTCTGGAGCCGCTGCGCCAGCGCCTGCCTGAACTCAAGGTGACGATGGAGCACATTACCACCCGCGATGGCGTGGACTACATCAAGTCGTCCAAGGCCAATCTCGCCGGTTCCATCACCACTCACCATCTCATCATCAACCGCAACGCCATTCTGGTCGGTGGTATCAAGCCGCATTATTACTGCCTGCCCGTCGCCAAGCGCGAGGAGCACCGGTTGGCTCTCCGTGCGGCCGCGATTTCGGGTGATGCCCGCTTCTTCCTCGGCACCGATTCCGCCCCGCATGTCGATCCGCTGAAGGAATGCGCCTGCGGCTGCGCCGGCATCTATACCTCGATCAACACCATGAGCTGTCTTGCGCATGTCTTCGAGCAGGAAAACGCTCTCGACAAGCTGGAAGCCTTCGCTTCCCTCAACGGCCCAGCCTGGTACGGGTTGGCGCCAAATGAGGAGACGATCACGCTGGTGAAGCGCGATGAGCCGGTGTCGTTTCCCGCCAAGATCGAGACGGGCGCCGGGCCGGTGACCGTATTCGATCCGATGTTCCCGCTTCATTGGGACGTGAGCTGATTTTTTTGATGACCGCCGGCAATGCCGGCGGTTTTGTTATGATCCACAGGCATCCATAAGTTCCGGTGCCGCCTGCGGATGCCTGCAATGCTGAACCGAGACGTTGTGCTTTCCGAAAACTGGCCCCGGTTTTCGGAGCGATAAACCAAGGCCGAAAAAGGAGAACGCCTATGAACCATTTCACATTCACTGACCGCACTGTCGTTGCAGAACTGGTTGCGAAGATGTTGTGGGAAATCAAGGCGGTCCACTTCAACTCGGAAAGCCCGTACACCTTCGCGTCGGGCATGAAGAGCCCTGTTTATATCGACATGCGCAAGCTCATTTCCTTCCCGCGTATTCGCTCTGCGGCAATGGATTTTGCGGCAGCGGCGGTGATGCGCGAGGCCGGTTTCGAGAAATTCGACTGTGTCGCGGGCGGTGAAACGGCGGGCATTCCCTTCGCGGCTTTCCTTGCCGAGCGTCTTGGCCTGCCGATGATCTATTGCCGCAAGAAGCCAAAGGGCCATGGCCGCAACGCTCAGATCGAAGGCCATATGCCGGAAGGCGCCCGCGTGCTCGTCATTGAGGACCTGACGACGGCCGGCGGCTCGATGTTCACCTTCATCGACGCCATCCGCGCGGCAGGCGGCATTGTCGATCACGGTATTGCGCTCTTCTATTACGGCATTTTCGAACAGGCCGAAGCGCGCTTTGCCAATGGCAATGTCAAGCTGCATTATCTCACGACCTGGCGCGATGTTCTGGCTGTTGCCCGGGCTGAAAAGCTGTTCGACGAAAAGACCCTGTCGGAGGTGGAAGCATTCCTCGATAACCCGCTGCCCTGGTCTGCAAAGCGCGGCGGCGTCAGCGAATTGCCGCAATCTTAATTTCGGATGCGGCCAGCCAGCTTGTGGCTGGCCTTCCGATCGATCTTCGTCTAAATCGATTTAAGTCCATTTGATTTGCTGTTTGAGGAGGACCGTAATGATCCTGTGTTGTGGTGAAGCCCTGATCGACATGCTGCCCCGGCAGACGACGCTGGGTGAGGCGGGTTTTGCCCCCTATGCAGGCGGAGCGGTCTTCAACACGGCCATTGCGCTCGGGCGTCTCGGTGTCCCGTCCGCTTTCTTCACGGGTCTTTCCGATGACATGATGGGCGATATCCTGCGGACAACCCTGCGGGCGAGTAACGTGGATTTCAGCTATTGCGCAACACTTTCGCGGCCGACCACCATCGCCTTTGTCAAGCTCGTCGATGGCCATGCCACCTACGCCTTTTATGACGAAAACACCGCCGGCCGGATGATCACCGAGGCCGAGCTTCCGGCCTTGGGCGCCGATTGCGAGGCGCTGCATTTCGGCGCGATCAGCCTGATTCCGGAACCCTGCGGCAGCACCTATGAGGCGCTTATGGTGCGCGAACATCAAAGCCGAGTCATCTCCCTCGATCCGAATATCCGCCCCGGTTTCATCAAGGACAAGCAGTCGCATATGGCCCGCATCCGCCGTATGGCTGCCATGTCTGATATCGTGAAATTCTCTGACGAAGACCTCGAGTGGTTCGGTCTGGAAGGTGACGAGGACACGCTCGCTCGCCACTGGCTGCATCACGGCGCGAAACTGGTCGTCGTGACCCGTGGCGCCAAGGGTGCGGTCGGTTACACCGCCAATTTCAAGGTGGAAGTGGCTTCCGAGCGGGTGGAGGTCGTCGATACCGTCGGCGCGGGCGACACCTTCGACGCCGGCATTCTCGCCTCGCTGAAAATGCAGGGGCTTCTGACGAAGGCGCAGGTCGCTTCGCTGACGGAAGAGCAAATCAGGAAGGCTTTGGCGCTCGGCGCAAAGGCTGCTGCGGTGACCGTCTCGCGAGCTGGCGCAAATCCGCCCTTCGCGCATGAAATCGGATTGTAAAGGATATGGTTGAACCGTTTTGAAAAGGCGGTTCACCACTCCTGCCTGGGCCAGGGTCGTAAAAAACCGATATTTGGATATCAAGAAGCTTGTGTCGGCCGGTCTTTCACGAAACAAGCATCGCATGAGCGTTCCAACAACCCATCCTTTCGATTTCGACCCGACCTATGGCATGCGGCGCGAGCAGTTGCTGGCCATTATCCCGCCTGAGGCGCCGCCGGGCTTTGATGATTTCTGGAAGAAGCGTTATCGCCGCGCGCTGGCCACGGATCCGCGACCGGTGCTGCGCAAGAGCAAACTCAGCCATCCCCGCTGGCATGTTCTCGATATCTCATACACATCCACCGGCGGCTTCCGCATCGGTGGATGGATGCTTCTGCCGCGCAAAGGACAGGTGCGGCGCGGACTTGTTGTCGGCCATGGTTATGGCGGGCGGGGAGAGCCCGATTTCGATGTGCCGGTTGAAGAAACGGCCGTGCTGTTTCCCTGTTTTCGCGGGCTTTCGCTAAGCGCCTGTCCGCCGATTTCGTCTGACCCGGCCCTTCATGTCCTCTACAACATCGACAGAAAAGACGACTACATCATCGGTGGCTGTGTCGATGATCTGTGGATCGCCGTCTCCACGCTCGTCACGCTCTATCCATGGCTGGAGGGGCAGGTGGGCTACAGCGGCATCAGCTTCGGGGGCGGGATTGGGGCTTTGGCGATACCATATGATGCGCGCATTGACCGGGGCCATCTGGTCGTACCCACATTCGGACACCGGCCGTTCTGGCTGACGCTGCCGACCGTCGGCAGCGCGGATGCGGTCCAGACCTATCAGAAGACCCATGCCAATGTGCTGGAAATGCTGCGTCTGTTCGATGCCGCTTCTGCGGCTTCCCGCATAAAAGTGCCGATGCTGGTCGCGCCCGCCCTGTTCGATCCGGCGGTGGCGCCGCCGTGCCAGTTTGCGGTTGCCAATGCCCTGCCGTTCTCAAAATTTAATGAAATCTTCATCCTAGACGCGGGACATTTCGAATACGCTGACAGTGCATCCCAAGATGCGGTCCACAGGGACAAGGTCAGACAGTTTTTCAAGGTGCCATGAAACGCGAATATCTCCGCTGGTATAGTCAAAGGCTTCATCGTGATATGGAGCTGTTGATATTCGGTCATTCTGGCGCCAAGGTGATGATGTTTCCCACACGCGACGGGCGCTTCTTCGAATATGAGGAACTTGGCCTTGTCGACAGTATGGCCGATAAAGTGGAGGCCGGTCATCTTCAGCTCTATTGTATCGAGGGGCTGGCCAAAGAGACCTTTTATGCGGCCTATAATCACCCGGCCGAGCGCATTCGCCGCCATGCCGCCTTCGAAGATTATATTCTCAATGAAGTGCTGCCGCTGATGGCTGAGAAAAACCCGCATGGTGATACCATCGTGCAGGGCTGCAGTCTCGGCGCGTTTCAGGCCGCCAGCCTCGTCTTTCGTCACCCACATCTTTTCCGCAAGCTCGTCGCCTTTTCCGGCCGCTACGATCTGACGATGAAGGTGGAATCCTTCGGCGATCTGTTCGACGGTTACTACGATGACGATGTCTATTTCCACATGCCGAGCCACTTTCTGCCGGACCTCGCCTGCGGCTGGCGGCTTGAAAACCTCCGCCGCATCGACATGGTTTTCACCATCGGCGATGCCGATCCGTTTTTGGACAACAACCATCACCTGAGCCGGGTTCTTAATGACAAGCACATAGGGCATCAGTTGCATGTCTGGGAGGGACGTGCCCATCGGGCAGGCCCCTGGCGCAAGATGGCGGCGCTGTATATCTGAGGCGACCGGCGCCGCCTCAGGCGAGGAGAAATTCCATCAGGGCATTCTGCGCGTGCAGAAGAAATGCCTTTGCGGGCCGGCTTTGACAGGCCGGATGGGTCATTGCGTCTGCCGTCACTTCCTGACCACGGGCGACCGGCGGGCAGGGTAAAAAGATCACCTCGGGCTGCATCCTGTCGAGAAGGGATGCGGATATACGGTAGTCGATCAGGATATGATCCGAACCGGCGGGCCAGGAATCGGTAATGACCACATCCGCGTCCAGCAACTCCGCCATATCAGAGCTGGCCCGGAAATTCGGGTTGATGAGCGCAGCATCGGTGACGTGCCATTGTTCGGGGTAAACTTGTGTGACCTGAATTGGCAGGGACATCGAGGCCTCGACCCAAGAGCGCAAAATATTGGCATCCGGCGCGACGCCGACGATCTTGAGACCGTCGACCCGGCCTCTCAAGCTTTTGATGTGGGCAAGATCGCCAAGCGTCTCGCAGGGATGATTGGACTTGGTCCGCGCGTTGATGACGGGTGCGCGCATTTCGCCCGCAAGCGCCCGGAGGGTCGAGAGTTCTTTCGTGCGGATAATGACTAGATCGAACCAGTTGTCGAGATAGCCCGCCAGGTCGGCGATTTCTTCGCGGCCATTAAAGCTGATCGGGACGGTGACACAAATACCGCCCATGGCCTGAATGCCGAGATCGAAGGCGGCGGTGTTGCGCCAACCGGTGTCGTCGACGATCAGCCCGATGCGTTTTCCCTTGAGCAGCTGTGGCATCGTGCCCTTTGACCAGTCCTGCGCCAGACCGCCTGCACGGTCTATGATCGACAGCACCGCATCTTCAGGCAGGTCATGAAACGCCAGAAAATCCTTGCCTTGCCGCAGTGCCATATGTGCCTCCAATCGGCGTTCCATCGATGCTGAATTGAAAAAGCCGGAAGTTTCCTTCCGGCTTTCGTAATCATCAAGGGAGCAAGGATTTTACCCCGCCAGTCCCGACAGTACCTTCACCAGACCCTGTGTCGAGCTGTCATGGCCGGCTGCACTTTCCTTGCCTTCAACGACGGGAAGCAGGCCGGTTGCCAGTTCCTTGCCAAGCTCCACACCCCACTGGTCGAAGGAGTTGATGCGGAACAGCACGCCTTCCACGAAGACGCGGTGTTCGTAGAGCGCGATCAGACGGCCAAGCGCAAATGGCGTCAGTTTGTCGTAGACGAAGGTAATGGACGGGCGGTTGCCGGTGAAAACGCGGTGCGGCGCGATGAAATCTGCTTGGCTGTCTTCCATGCCCTTGGAGGTGAGCTGGGCTTTCGCTTCGGCCAGCGTGCGGCCCTTCATCAGGGCTTCCGACTGCGCCAGGCAATTGGCGATGAGAAGCTGGTGCTGATGGCGCAGTTCCGGTTCGAAACCGTTGGCGGCGATCATGAATTCCGCCGGAATGACGCTCGTGCCCTGGTGGATGAGCTGGTAGAAGGCGTGCTGGCCGTTGGTGCCGGGTTCGCCCCAGACGACCGGGCCGGACTGGCCTTCGACAGGTGTCCCGTCGATCGTCACGCCCTTGCCGTTCGATTCCATGTCGAGTTGCTGCAGATAGGCAGGGAAACGCGACAGGCGCTGGTCATAGGGCAGGATCGCCCGTGTGGAATAGTTTAGCACGTTGCGGTGATAAAATCCGATGAGACCGAGCAGCATCGGCAGGTTTTCACGGATCGGCGCCTCGCGGAAGTGCTTGTCCATGGCATGCGCGCCATCCAGAAACTTTCCGAAATTCTCCGGCCCGATGGCGATCATCAGCGGCAGGCCGATAGCCGACCAGATCGAATAACGTCCGCCAACCCAGTCCCAGAAACCGAAGATGCGATCGCTCTCGATGCCGAAGGCGGCAACCTTTTCCAATGCTGTCGAAACGGCGGCGAAATGGTGCTTCACAGCCTCTTCACCCAGCTTTTCGGCAATGAAACGGCGCGCGGTCGCGGCATTCGTCATCGTTTCGATTGTGGTGAAGGTTTTGGAGGCGACGATGAAGAGCGAGGTCTCGGGATCAACGAGCTTCAGCGTGTCGGCAATATGCGCGCCATCGATATTGGAGACGAAATGCGCACGCGGACCATCATGGAAAGGCGCAAGCGCCAGCGTCGCCATGACGGGGCCGAGATCGGAGCCGCCGATACCGATATTGATGATGTCGGTGATCTTCTTGCCGGTCGCACCTTTCAGGGAACCGGAGCGAATGGCGTCGGCAAACTTGCCCATGGCGGTAAGAACGGCGTTCACATCCGGCATCACATCCTTGCCGTCAACGAGAACCGGCGTGTTGGAGCGATTGCGTAGTGCGGTGTGCAACACGGCACGATCTTCGGTGAAATTGATCGCCTTGCCGGAGAACATCTCCTCGCGCTTTGCCTCGACGCCACCGTCGCGCGCCAGCTGTTCGAGAAGCGTGACGATTTCGTCATTAACAGCGCATTTGGAATAGTCCATCAGCAGGTCATCGAATTTGGCGCTGAAACGGCTGAATCGTTTGTCGTCGGCCGCAAAAGCAGCGCGCAGATCGGTTGCGGCTGTGCTGCTTGCCGTTGCTTTCAGTTTTTCGATGGTGGCCTGCATCTCGTGCTCCTCGGCTTCCTGGAAGGATGAGGAAACTATTCTTTTTCAGGCGACCAAATCAAGGCGACTTCGGTAAAAGAAATGGACTGGGAGAAAAGAAAAGAGCCGGTCACCCGGCTCTCGTCCTTCAGTTCAGATTGCGCAACTCACGCCGCAAGATCTTGCCGACGTTCGATTTCGGCAGCTCCGTTCGGAACTCGATGATTTTCGGCCGTTTGTAGTTTGTCAGGCTTTTGGCGCAGAAGGCCTTGAGTTCCGCTTCCGTCAGCGACTGATCCTTCTTGACGACGAAAAGCTTGACGGTCTCGCCGGAATGTTCGTCGGGAACCCCGATTGCCGCGCATTCCAGTACGCCGGGATGGCTGGCGGCCACTTCCTCGATCTCGTTCGGATAGACGTTGAAACCGGAAACGAGGATCATGTCCTTCTTGCGGTCGACGATCTTGGTGTAGCCGCGCTCGTCCATGAAGCCCATGTCGCCTGAACGGAAGAAGCCGTCTTCGGTCATTGCTTTCGCGGTTTCATCCGGCCTCTGCCAGTAACCTGCCATGACCTGCGGCCCGCGAATGCAGATCTCGCCGACCTCGCCGGTCGGCAGGCTTTTGCCTTCCTCGTCGCGAATGTCGATTTCCGTAGAGGAAATAGGCAGGCCGATGGTGCCGCTGAATTCCGTGGCATCGAGTCTGTTAACGGTGGCAACGGGCGATGTTTCCGATAGCCCGTAACCTTCGGCGATCGGGCAGCCGACCATGGAAAGCCAACGCTCGGCCACCGGCCGCTGCACCGCCATGCCGCCGCCGAGGACGAGAATGAGCGAGGACAGATCGAGCTTGCGGAAATCCTCATTGTTCATCAGCGCGTTGAACAGCGTATTGATACCCGGAAAAATATGCGGTCGATAATGCGACAACTCTTTCACGAAGCCGGGAATATCGCGTGGATTGGCGATCAGCAGGTTATGGCCGCCAAGCGCGATGCCCATCAGCGAATTCACTGTCAGCGCAAAGATGTGGCACAGGGGCAGCGCGCAGATGAAGTTGAGGACTTCTGGACGGTCCTTGCGTTGGGTGAAAGCGGCATCCAGCCACAGGCTGATCTGGGCCTTGTTGGCCAGAAGATTGGCGTGGGTGAGGATCGCACCTTTGGAAATGCCCGTCGTTCCGCCGGTATATTGCAGGAATGCGATATCCTGCGGCAGGAGGCGGACCGCCTTCAGGGAAAAACCCTGACCTTCCTTCAACACGGCCTTGAAGCTGATGGAGCCGGGAATAGCGTAGGCCGGCACCAGTTTCTTCACCTTGCGAACCACAAGATTGACGATATGTCCCTTGAGGCCGAGGAGATCACCCATGGCCGCAACGACCACATGTCTGACGGCGGTTTTCGGCACCGCCTGCTGCGCCACATGGGCGAAATTCTCCAGTACGAAAAGCGCTTTTGAGCCGGAATCCTTCAGCTGGTGTTCCAGCTCGCGCGGCGTATAGAGCGGATTGACGTTGACCACGATCATGCCTGCCCGCAAAATTCCGTATACGGCGACGGGGTTCTGCAGGATATTCGGCATCATCACGGCAACCCGGTCGCCTTTTTCCAGCCCTCTGGATTGCAGCCATGCGGCCACCGCGCGGGTTTCAATATCCAGATCCCGGTAGGTCAGGGACTTTCCCATGCTGGAAAAGGCCTTCCTGTCGGCAAATTTCGCGCAGCTCTTTTCGAGAAGTTCGACAAGGGAGGTATTGGCGGATGCGGGGATTTCGGAAGGTACGCCCGGCGGGTAGGATGCCAGCCAGCGCTTCTCTGCGCTGACATTTTCCGGATGTCCCAGGGACAATTCACTCATGCTTCTCCTCCCAGAGTCTCTGTCGCGCCGTGCGTTCGATGGAACGCATGAAAGGCGCTATAAGCTGCCTGATCATCATGAGACCCCCAATCAACCGGCGTAATGGCCGGATTGAGGGAACCGCACGTGGCGTCACCGGATCGACTGCTCCTCCGCTCCCCGATGACGAATGATAGACGTCTAATCACCTGACGTCCATCGTATCGGCAAAGCCTATTTAACTCTAACGTAAACGTCAATATTCCTGCCGAACATCTCGCAACCTCGTGAATGGAAACCTATTTTCCCCGCCTTTTGACTTTAATCCTGATTTGAGCGATCAACATAATTCGCAAAGCAGGGCAGGATTGGAAATGGCAGGCAACGCAGCGCTTGAACTGAAATCGGTCGGAAAAAGATTCGGCGATACGGATGTATTGTCCGATATCGATCTGACCGTCGAACGCGGCGAAATCATTTGTCTGGTGGGACGTTCCGGCTGTGGAAAATCGACCCTGCTGCGCATTATAGCGGGTGTGGAAACGCCGGATCATGGCAACGTTTGTGTAAATGGCGCAGTCGTTGCTGGTCCGGCCGGTTTCGTGGAACCGGAAAAGCGCAATATCGGTTTCGTCTTTCAGGATTATGCGCTCTTCCCGCATCTCACCGTCGAACAGAATGTGATGTTTGGTCTCAGGTCATTGCCAAAGGCCGAGGCCCGCCGCCGGGCTGCGGAGATGATCGAGCACGTTCATCTGCAGGAGTTGGCCAAGCGCTATCCCCACACGCTTTCGGGCGGTGAGCAGCAGCGCGTAGCCCTCGCCCGCGCCCTTGCCCCGCAACCCGGCCTGCTGTTGATGGATGAGCCCTTTTCCAATCTGGACCGGGGATTGCGCGACACTGTGCGCGAGGAAACGCTGGGCGTCCTGCGGCAACTGGGCACGACGGCGATCATGGTCACCCATGATCCGGAAGAAGCGCTTTCCGCCGGCGATCGTGTGGTGCTGATGCAGCGCGGTCGTATCGTCCAGAGCGGCACGGGCTACGAAATCCACGATCATCCCAAAAGCCGCTACGCCGCCGATTTTTTCTGCGCCTTCAACAAGATCGAGGGCAGGGTGAGGGAGGGGCGGGTGGAAACGCCGCTCGGGCCTCTGGGCGATGCGTCCGGTCTGGCGGAAGGTCTTGCCGCCACCGCCTATGTTCGCCCCAATGCGATTTCGATCATCGAGGACAGCGCTGCGAAAGACGGGATTGCCGGCGAAATATCAAGTCGTGTGTTTCTCGGCGAGATCGAACAGCTCGGCATAGCCGTTCCCGGCCTTCCAGCCGACCTGCGCGTCAGGACGATGCAGCGCACACCCGCCAAGACCAAGGCCGTGCGCTTCGACATCGATCCGAAGGGTGTCCTGATATTTACCTGAAGTTGAATGAGCGGATTTGCATGTTTATTTTCGCTCTATTTTCAACTGTTGGTGATCGAAACCCGTCTGAAAACGGCCAAATAAAACTTGATTTGATACGTCATGTATGATGTTTGCTCCCCCTATATTGCGCCATCGAAGAGGGAGACACACCATGACGAAATTTGCCAAACTTGCCCTGCTTGCCAGCACGGTCACTTTTGCAGCGGGATCAGTCAGCGCTGCTGAACTGAATATCTACACCACGAGAGAGCCGGCCCTGATCCAGCCCCTGCTGGAATCCTTCACGGCCTCCAGCGGTGTCAAGGTCAACACCGTATTCCTCAAGGATGGCCTTGCAGAGCGCGTTCTGAGCGAGGGTGCAAGCTCACCTGCCGACGTGCTGATGACGGTGGATGCCGGCAATCTCGTCGATCTCGCGGAAAAGGGTGTTACCCAGCCGGTTGAATCCGAAACCCTGAACAAGGCTATTCCGGCGGAACTTCGCGACGCCAAGGGCCACTGGTTCGCACTTTCCATGCGTGCCCGCGTTCTCTATGCGGCGAAGGATCTCGACCTTGCCTCCTTCAACTATGAAGACCTGGCAGATGCGAAGTGGAAGGGCAAGATCTGCATTCGCGCCGGCCAGCATCCCTATAATACGGCTCTCTTTGCCGACTACATCGCTCACTATGGCGCAGCGGACACCGAAAAGTGGCTTGCCGGCGTCAAGGAAAACCTGGCCCGCAAGGCAGGCGGCGGTGACCGTGACGTTGCCAAGGATATCCTCGGCGGCATTTGCGATATCGGCATCGCCAACTCCTATTATGTCGGCCTGATGCGCTCGGGCAAGGGCGGCGAGGAGCAGGTGAAGTGGGGCGACGCGATCAAGGTCGTTCTGCCGACGTTCAAGAATGGTGGCACGCAGGTCAACATCAGCGGTGCGGCTGTTGCCAAGAACGCTCCGAACAAGGCCGAAGCCGTCAAGCTTCTGGAATACCTTGTTTCGGACGAAGCCCAGAAGATCTATGCCGAAGCCAACTTCGAATATCCGGTCAGGCAGGGCGCAGCACTCAACGACATCGTTGCCTCCTTCGGCACCCTGAAGGTTGACAACAAGTCGCTGACGGAGATCGTCTCTCATCGCAAACAGGCGAGCGAGCTGGTCGACAAGGTCGGTTTCGACCAGTAAAGGCCAATTGGCGACAACAAGTTGGAAGGCGTTCGCATCCGCGGGCGCCTTCCCTGTATTTTCAAGAAGCTCATGAATCCAGACGCCGTCCAGCCATTGATGCCCCGCGCAAGACCAAGGTTTTCATCCTCCTTCTGGTGGCTGAGCCTGTCTCTGGCAGCGGTCTGTGGCGCCATGCTGCCGGTTCTGGCACTCGTCTCACAGGCGGTGCAGGGGTCTGATGGCCTGTGGTCCCATCTCGGTTCCAGCGTGATTTTGACGGCTTTGCCGGATACCGCCGTTCTGATGCTCGGCGTCGGGTTGCTGGCCGGTGTTATCGGCACATTTGCCGCCTGGCTGGTTACGGCCTATGATTTTCCCGGCCGCAAAATACTGGAATGGGCGCTGCTGCTGCCGCTCGCCATGCCCACCTATATCGTCGCTTACGCCTATCTCGATATCCTGCATCCGATCGGGCCGGTGCAGGGGGCGATCCGCTGGCTGCTGGGCTATTCCAGCCCGCGTGAATTCCGCCTGCCGGACATAAGGTCCATGACGGGCTGCATCATCCTGCTCGGTTTCGTGCTGTTTCCCTATGTCTATATTCCCGTGCGCGCCATGTTCCTCACGCAGGCGGGCAACCTGCTTGAAGCGGCACGCACGCTTGGCGTTTCCAGACGCGCGGCTTTCTTCAAGGTTGCGGTGCCTTTGGCGCGCCCGGCCGTCGCGGTCGGCATCAGCCTTGCCCTGATGGAAGCGCTGAACGATATCGGCGCATCGGAATTCCTTGGTGTCCGAACACTCACCGTTTCGGTCTATACCACATGGGTCACGAAATCCGACCTGCCAGGTGCGGCGCAGATCGCGCTTTCCATGTTATTCATCGTGGTTGCCCTCGTGGCATTTGAACGATGGGCGCGGCGTAAGCAGCGTTATACCGTGTCGGCGCAGAAAAGCAGGGAACTGGAGCCTGTGCGTCTCACCGGTCTTAAAGCTTGCGGTGCCTTTGCGCTCGGCAGCCTGCCGGTTCTGATCGGCTTCGTGGCGCCGGCAAGCTATCTCGTCACCGAGGCATGGAAGCGTTTCCGGTTCAGCGGACTGTCGTCCCGTTTTGCCGATGAGGCTCTGAATACCATCCTCTTTGCCGGACTGGCGACGGCGATCACCCTCGTCCTCGGCCTTGCGGTCGCTTACGCGATGCGCCTTGCTCCGGGACGCCTCTCGCTCTGGTCCTACCGGCTTTCCACGGTAGGTTACGCGGCCCCCGGCACGGTCATCGCCATAGGTGTACTGATCGCGCTTGGCGGCTTCGACCGGTTTGTCGACCAGACCATGCGCGACTGGTTCGGCATATCCACAGGCCTTATTTTCATCGGCAGCGGTGCGGCCCTGATTTACGCCTATTCGGCGCGGTTCCTCACCATTGCGGCTGGCGGCGTCGATGCCGGCCTGAGCCGTATCCCGCAATCCTTCGATCACGCCTCGCGAACGCTGGGACGATCCGCAACACAGACATTCCGACAGATCCATCTGCCGCTTTCAAAGGCATCGCTGGCCGCCGCCGCCTTGCTGATCTTCGTCGATTGCGTCAAGGAACTTCCCGCCACACTCCTGTTACGGCCGCTGAATTTCGAGACTTTCGCAACCCATCTTTACGGTGAGGCGGCGCGTGGCACCTACGAGGAAGCGTCGATTGCGGCCTTGGCGATTGTCGTCATCGGCATCCTGCCGGTCATGCAGCTTGCAAGGATCGGGCGGCGCAAGAGCTGACGCCTGCACCATAAATGACAGGCGCAAAACTGTGCGAGAAGCCAATAAGCTTCAAATCTGCCCAGAAAACGACAAGCATCCGGCCTTAATCCTGATGTAAATACTCAGCTTAATTGAGGTGCTGCGGCCTGCCGTATATAAACGTCGGCCGTGATCTGTTTCGGGGCATATCTTGAAAAATTTGCATGAGATGTTTTTGGGCCGCCTGGCTTTGGGAACGGCTGCCATTGTCTTGATGGCGCCATTGGTAGGTCACGCACAGCAGACGACCGTCCTGCGTGAGATCACCGTCGAGGGGCAGGGCGCGGAAAACGCCACCGGTCCGGTCCGGGGGTACGTCGCGAAGAAAAGCGCGACGGGTTCGAAAACTGAGACGGAAACGAAGGACATTCCTCAGTCCGTATCGGTCGTCGGCCGCAAGGAAATGGATGACCGCGGCGTCGTGACCAAGATCGACGAGGTACTGCGCTACACGCCCGGCGTAACGGCGGAACCTTTCGGCACCGACCCAGATACGGACTGGTTTTACATTCGCGGATTCCAGGCAACCCAGACCGGCGTGTTTCTGGATGGGCTGAACCTGTTCAGCTACGGTTTCGGCGGTTTCCAGATGGATGCCTATGGTTTGGAGCGGGTGGAGGTGCTGAAGGGACCGGCTTCGGTGCTCTATGGCGGCGCCAATCCCGGCGGCATCGTGCAGATGGTTCGCAAGCGCCCGCAGGATGAGCCAGTCCGCGAAACGGAAATCGGAATCAACAATTTCGGCAATGCTTTCTTCGGTTTCGATCTCGGCGACAAGGTTGACGGTGAGGGCGTGTGGAAATACCGCGTCACTGGCAAGGTCTCGGGCGGCGATAATTACACCGACTACTCCGAGGATCTGCGTGGCTTCATCATGCCGCAGATCACCTTCGAGCCGGATGCTCAGACCAGTGCCACGCTCTACGGCTATTTCTCGGCGCTGGATCAGGTGCATGTCGGGAATGGCTTCCTACCCTATGTCGGGACTGTGGTTGACGCACCTTTCGGCAAGCTCGACCGCAAGGCCTTTTATGGCGAGCCTGATATCGACAATGGTCGCGTCTACCAGTCCATGGTGGGTTACGAAGTCAGCCACGAATTCGACAATGGCTGGAAGATCAGCCAAAATGCCCGCTACGGCCACCTCTACAAGCACGAAACCGGACCCTATTCGGGCGGCTGGGCCAATACCGACGCCAATGGCCAGCCAATCCTCGATGCCACCACCAATGACTATATGCTGACCCGCTTTGGTTATGAC
Organism: Agrobacterium sp. S7/73; assembly: GCF_019355535.1. NCBI lineage: Bacteria > Pseudomonadati > Pseudomonadota > Alphaproteobacteria > Hyphomicrobiales > Rhizobiaceae > Agrobacterium > Agrobacterium sp. S7/73. Next base: position 2,564,619 of record NZ_CP072136.1, on the reverse strand, counting down.
GGCCTGTCGAAGGTCGACAGTTTCGGCGTCGACAACCGCGTCGAAGGCCAGTTCGATACCGGTGCTGTCAGCCATTCGCTGCTCTTCGGTCTCGATTATAAATACTACAAGCTGGATCAGGTGCAGGCGTGCTGCGGATCGAATGCGATCGGTGCGCTCAACCCGGTCTATGGTTCGACGCAGGGAACGAATTTCGTCTACGCCAATAACGTCGTGACGCAGCAGCAGATCGGCATCTATGCACAGGACCAGCTGCGTTTCGGCGATGGCTGGCTGGTAACGCTGAACGGGCGCTACGATTACGTCGATACGGAACTGAACAACAGGCTGCCAGCGGGTGTGTCTCGCCGCTCAAATGACGATGCGCTGAGCGGTCGCGCCGGTCTTGCCTATGAATTCGACAATGGCCTGACGCCCTATGTCTCGGCGGCCACCTTCTTCAATCCGCTCATCGATACACTTGCGGACGGCAGCTCCGCCGTACCCGAGGAAGGACATCAGTTCGAGGCCGGTATCAAATACGAGCCGACCTTCTTCGATGGCAGCATCACCGCCTCTGTCTTCAAGCTGGTGAAGGACAACGCCATCGTTTCCTATACCGCCGGCGGCGTAACGACGAGCGGCCAGTTCGGACAGGTGGAGTCCACCGGCTTCGAGCTGGAGGCGAAGGCCAATCTCACCGACAACTGGAAAACCATCGCCTCCTATTCCTATACCGATCTCGATATCACCAAGGACGCCAATCCTAACCTGATCGGCAAATCGCCGTGGATCGTGCCTGCTCACACCGCGTCGCTTTGGGTGGATTACGCCTTCACCGATGATACGTTTGAAGGCCTCAGCATTGGCGGCGGCGTGCGCTATCAGGGCAAGTCCTGGGCAGATGCGGCAAACACGCTGCGTGTTCCGGATGCTGCGGTCTTCGATGCCGCGATCCGCTACGAGAAGAACGACTGGACGGCATCCGTCAACGTCGCGAATGTCTTCGACAAGGAATACGTCAAGAGTTGCGCCGGCGTCTCGGTTTGCGGCTGGGGTGACAGCCGCACCATCACCTTCAAGCTTTCCAAGAAGTGGTAACGGGTAGCTGGCAGTTGCGGGGAAAATAGTTTGCCCCTATAAACATGAATAATCTTATCATGTTTATAGGGGCGCCTTTGCGCCTTGCGGGATCGAGAGGCCATGGCTTTCCGCGTTCGGATGGAAAATGAGATCGAGGGCTTTGCCGTCATCGGCGGCCCACGCTCGCGGGTGTGGAACGGCATCGTCGCCGATCTCTGGGACGTGCGTTGCGCATCGAAGGCGGGTGGCCGCTATGTCGGCAAGGACCCGCGTTTCGTTTTCCTGCTTGATATGGATGGCACGGATGATGGCCAGTTCATGATGAACCGTAGCCGCCGCGACAATTACGCGTCATCCGAAGCGAACCGCATTTCCTTCGTACCGGCCGACCTGGATGTACATGCGGAACTCAGCAATGTTTCCTTCGTGCGCCATCTCGATCTGCACTTCGATGCGGGATTGTTGGGGGCGCGGCTGGTGCAGGGGTTCGATCCGCACGGGTTGCTCGATCCGCACCTGATGTTCGAGGATGAGCGCCTGCTGGTGCTTGCGCGGCTGATCGCCGCCGAATGTGATAATCCAGACCCTTTGCACGATCTATACGGCGAAAGCCTCGTGCTGGCGCTGTTGACGGATTTCCTCAAGGTGAAGCGGGAGCCGGTCAAAAAACGCAGCAAGCTGGCCTCCTGGCAGTTGAGGGCGGCGACCGATTACATTCGCGAACATTGCTTGCGGTCGATAAGGCTGGAGGAACTGGCAGAACTCACCAACCTGTCGCAATCCCATTTCAGCCACGCCTTCAAGGCGTCGACAGGCGTACCGCCGCATCAATGGCAGATGCAGGCGCGTATCGATCGGGTCAAGGACCTGATGATGCGAACCGACATGGCGCTGACCGACATCGCCATCGCAGCCGGGTTTTCGGATCAGGCGCATTTTTCCCGCGTCTTCCGTAAAATGGTCGGCGTTTCTCCTTCCGTCTGGCAAAAAATCCGCCAATAGGGCTTTTTCCGCGCCTCCTGATCCGCGTCTTCAGTCCGCAGCGCGCGAAAAGCTTCGGAACGAATTTCCGGTGGAGGGGTTTACCAGGCGTAATACTCACGAGGAAAAAACCAAGGAGGAAAGACGTTATGTTGCATCAAGAACCCCGTGCCGGGCAGGACCCTTACGTCAAGGATACACCGAGCCTGATCGCCAGCGACAAGGTTGAAGGCACGCGCGTCTATGGCGCCGATGGTAAGCATATCGGCTCGATCCAGCGGATCATCCTGGAAAAACGCGGCGGCCGTGTCGCTTATGCGGTTTTGAGCTTCGGTGGCTTTTTCGGAATCGGCGACGACTATTATCCGCTGCCGTGGGAAAAGTTGCATTATGACGAAGAGCTTGACGGCTATCGCATCGATCTTACTAAAGAGCAGATCGAAAATGCGCCTCACTTCGCCAACCTGGACGACGACGACCTGCTGCATTCGCGAGACCGCAAGGTTTACGACTACTACGGCGTCGCACCTTACTGGATGTAGATCGAACGAAATATAGCAAGCATGAAAATGGCCCCTTTCGAGGGGCCATTTGTCGTCTGAATATGGTCAGTGCGGATTTTTCTGCATCTCGGAAACCGCATCGGTAAAGCACTTTCGCGCTTCCTCCGGCGATTTGCGTCCATCAAGCGCAGCGCGGCAGGCGCTTCTGGCTCTCACGAAACTCAATCCGCGAATTTTGGGCCAGCCTTCCGTCAATAACATCAGTGCCTCGAACGGGCCGGCGATAACGCTTTTGCCCTTCGCCTCGAGATTGACCTCGACAGGCTCTGTCCATCTCTCGTTCTTCATCGTGCACCTCCCAGAGCAACGCGATCCCGAAATACACCCGACAGCAAAGCAACCCATGAACGCAGCCGTGTGTTACCGCTGATTAGAATAAGCGCAAGCGATCGAATTGACAACGGTGATCAACGAAAGCCGAAAAACGAAAGAATCGCCAGAACGATGACGACGAGGCCCACGATGTAGATGATCTGGTTCATGATTTTCTCCTTAGCTGGTGTCATCACCATAACGTGAGGGAGAAGATGAGGTTCCAGTCGGAATTACGAATTTAATCACGTACTAAAATATTGTGCGCATCTGATGGTTGTTCCGTCATATGCCGCGCAAATCTCATTTGCGCAGGATCACCCAGATCGCGTGAATGATGCCGGGAATGTAACCGCAAAGCGTGAGCAGGATATTCAACCAGAAATGCAGGCCAAGTCCGACCTGGAGAAACACGCCAACCGGCGGAAGAATGATGGCGATGAGAATACGAAGGACATCCACGATGGCAAGCTTTCCATTTGATTGCGACTTGCTGCTCAACGTGCGGAGGCCTGTTTGGTTTCAAAGGTTTTATGATTGCAGCAGCAGCGCCAAATGACGATTTCCGCCAGTGGACAACGCCGCGTCAAAGACAACTCAATGTCGGAAATGAATTTTTTGGGAAGAAATGGTGCCGCTTACGTGACTCGAACACGTGACCCCGTCATTACGAATGACGTGCTCTACCAACTGAGCTAAAGCGGCCCGATTGTGACCCGTTTGTTACGGATCAGCTTCATGGCGGGCTGATACAGGCAATGCTGACGGATTTCAAGCCTTGAATGCGCGGGTTTCGAAAAATCCGAAAAAAAGCTTTGCCTGCCCGTTGTTTATAAGTGGCCTCAGCCTCTCGCGCAGATGCGCTGTCTGGCTGCCTCATACTCGCGTACCAGCCGATCGACGAGGTCAGCCACCGGCTCCACCACCTTGACCGCGCCGATGCCTTGTCCGGCGCCCCAGATATCCTTCCAGGCCTTTGCGCCGCCGGTGGCGGTTTCGAAGTCCATCTTGGAAGGGTCCGCTTCCGGCAGGTTGTCGGGGTCCATGCCTGAGGCGACGATCGAGCTTTTCAGGTAGTTGCCGTGTACGCCCGTGAAATAGTTCGAATAAACGATGTCCTTGGCCTGTGCCTCCACGATCGCCTGCTTGTAAGCGTCGGAGGCCCGGGCTTCCTGCGTCGCGATGAAGGGGGAGCCTATATAGGCCATATCCGCGCCCATGGCCTGCGCCGCAAGGATGGAGCCGCCATTGGCGATGGCGCCAGCCAGCAGCAGGGGGCCATCAAACCATTCGCGGATTTCCTGAACCAGGGCGAAGGGCGAAAGCGTGCCCGCATGTCCGCCGGCACCCGTTGCCACTGCAATCAGCCCGTCCGCGCCCTTACGGATGGCGGAGCGGGCGTGGCGATCGTTGATGACATCATGCAGCACGATACCGCCATAGGAATGCACGGCCGCATTGACTTCCGGTACTGCACCAAGCGAGGAAATCACCACCGGCACCTTGTATTTGACGCAGAGGCCGAGATCGTGTTCCAGCCGCCGGTTGGACATATGTACGATCTGGTTGACGGCGAAAGGAGCGGCCGGGCGCTCGGGGTTGGCCCTGTTGTGGGCGGCCAGCTCCTCGGTGATCATTGCCAGCCATTCGTCCAGCTGGCTTTCGGGCCGCGCATTCAGCGCCGGGAAAGCGCCGATGACGCCCGCCTTGCATTGCGCCAGCGTCAATTGCGGATGCGAAATAATGAATAGCGGTGACGCTATGACCGGAAGACGCAGATTGTCTTTCAGCACGGACGGCAGCATGTCTCCTCCCACGGATTACGTTTACGCGCACGTAAGTCAATATCGTGTTCGGTGGCGGATTGAAAGCGAAAACAGCGTCGCACTGGCCCGCCGGACCTGCGCTCGCAGCGCCACAATGGATCGATTTTCCCCAAGGCAATCCGGTCTTTATCGCAAACGATGCTTGCGGAGGCGCGGCATAGCCGTTACCGAATCGTAAACCAATGGCGCACTGCCACATATTTTTTGCGAAGAGCAGTAGAATAAGGATCGGTCGTGAGCGGACTGGAAACGGCAATCAGAAATGCTCTGGAAAAATCGGACAGATCGAACGCCGAAGTTCGTGCACGAATTTACCAATCGTCCCGTCAGGCACTGGAAGCGGGCCTGCGCAAGCAGGGCATAGACGACCCGCAGATTGTGGGCCAGCAGCGCCAGCGGCTCGAAAGCCTGATCCATGTTATAGAGAACGAAGAGCGGAACCGTCTTCTGGACAGGGTGGAGCAGCAGTTGCGGCCGCCTGTGCCGGAAAGTGCGGCGCATGACGGCCCCTCGGTCGATCCCGTCTCACAATCGCAGCATCACGGCGATATGGCCGTCGAGCCGGAATTGCGTGGCGAAACGCGCGATGTGCGGCCGGGCGCCGCTGCGGCTCCGGAACCGCTGAGTGCTGGACGTCGTAGTGGAAAACCGCCAAGGAGAGGCTCCAGCGCAGGTGACGCCTCGCTCGCGTTTCGTCCGGAAGGTGCCGTTGGCCGCCGCAAGCGTCGCGGACTTTTCGCCCGGCTTTTCATGCTCGTGACACTGCTTGCCTTTGTAGGTTTCGGCGCCTGGTGGGTCTATTCCTCCGGCCTGCTGCTCACGCCGGAGCAGCGCGATACCAGCGTGCCCAATCCGCCGGCACAAGTCCAGGCGGAGGACTTCAACGGTACCGAGCCCGCGCCGAGCCTTTCCGCCGGCCGCGGTTTTTCCGACGACTGGGTGGAAGTATTTAATGCGGAGCGCGGCAGTTCCGGAGTTTCGGCAGGCTCCCGCGCCAGTGTCGAGAACATCGCCACACCCGCCGGCAAGGCGATACGGGTGACGTCGAGAAGCGTCTCTCAGGACGGCGCAATCAGCGTCGAGGTTCCGGTGGAAGTGATGCGCGACATGGCGGGTAAATCCTCGACCATCTCGATCACGCTGCAATCCTCCAGCGATCGGCAAACTCAGGTTTCCGTAGCATGCGATTTCGCCACGTTGGGCGATTGCTCCCGTCACCGTTTCACGGCAACGGCCGAGCGTGCGGATATGCTGCTGAACACGACGTTCGAGCGTTCGCTTGCCCCGAATGCGCCCGGCAAGATCTTCATCAACAGCGATATCGATGGCAATGCCCGCCCGGTGAACCTGTACTCCGTGCGCATTTTGCCGGGTCAGTAAGAATCCAGCAAGAAGAGGGAACAAGCGCCGCAGCCGGGGCGCTTGTTGACATCTCCCAGTCTTATTTCAGAAAACCCGGTCCTGATCCAAGGATCTTGTCGTCGATTTCGCCAATCGCCTTTTTGTCCTTGCCGTCGTAGTCAAGCGTATTGAGGATGTGGCGAATGAGGTTCACCCTCGCACGGCGTTTGTCGTTGGCGCGCACCACCGTCCACGGGGCGACATCGGTGTGGGTCTTTTCCAGCATCTCGTCGCGCTTTTGTGTGTAGTCGTCCCACTTCGTCAGCGCGGCGATATCCATGTCGGAAAGCTTCCAGCATTTCAGCGGGCTGTGGCGACGGTCATGGAAGCGCTCGATCTGCGTTTCGCGGCCGATATCAAGCCAGAACTTGAACAGATGAACACCCTCATGGACCAGCATCTTTTCGAGGCGTGGTGTTTCCTTGAGAAAGCGCTTGTGCTCTTCCGGGGTGCAGAAGCCCATGACAGGCTCCACCCCGGCGCGGTTATACCAGGAACGGTCGAAGAGGACGAATTCTCCAGCCGTCGGGAAATGCGAGATATAGCGCTGGAAATACCATTGGCCACGCTCGGTCTCGGTTGGTTTGGTCAGCGCCACGACACGGGCATAGCGGGGGTTGAGGTAAGCGTGGGCCGCAAAGATCGCGCCGCCCTTTCCGGCGGCATCGCGTCCTTCGAAGACTGCCATCACTCGTTTGCCGGTGGCCTGCAGCCAGAACTGCACCTTGACCAGCTCTACCTGCAGGGCCTCGAGGGTGGCGTCGTATTCCTCCCGCTTCATCTTTTTGTCGTAAGGAAAATCTCCGGCGGAAAGCTTTTTTTCCTCCACCCAGTCGGGAAGAACCGGATCGTCGATGTCGAAGCTGCGCAGCTTGCCGCCAATGGTGATCTCCACCGATCGCTTCTTCGTTTCTTCGCCCATGCTTTCCTCCTGATGTTGTTGTGTAAAGGCAACTCGCTGCCAATGAGTTCATATCCACCCGCATAATTCAAGTGAAAGAGGATTGGTTAGCCGGAGTGCTACCGCAGTGACGATTGCGGCGCAGATTTTGCGCATATACGCTGTGGAAAATACGCGATGATGAATCTCTGTCATGAAGCTGGCCTATGAGACTCCGATGCGCTGTCAGGTGAAAGTGGAAAGTGTGCTGAAATGGCAGTCATGAAAGGCGAGAGCGGATTGAAGCTTTTTGCGAAAAAGCTTGGCCGAAACTGGTTGCCTGTTCTCGTCGTCAGCATGCTTGCAGTCGCTGCCGTTTCTGAGTTGCAAACGCCCTACATGCCCGCCGTCCTGTGGCTCTGTGCCGTCATCGCTATTTTGACCGCCCGGCAAAAGCCGGAGGAGCCGGCTAAGGATGAAACCGCAGCTGCTGAGGCGGAAGAACCTGATGTGCCCGGCGAAAACGTCATTTCCGGGGTGAGGGCGGGTCTGGCCGTTCTGGATACGCCGGTCTTCATCCTCGATAAAAACGCAGGCGTTCTTTATCAGAACGGCGCGGCGGAACGCGCCTTTGGCCAGCTTCCGGCCGGCGCGCATATTTCCGCCCGGCTGCGTTCGCCGGGCTTGCTGGATGTCATTCGCGAGACCATCACCACCGGCCAGCCCAACCAGGTCGAGCATTCCGAGCGTTTTCCCTCAGAGCGGGTCTTCATCGTCCGCATTGCCCGGGCGGATGCGGGAGAGGCAGCGGGTCCACCGTTCTACATACTTTCGTTCCGCGATGTTTCGGAGCTTCGCCGCATCGACCGCATGCGCAGCGACTTCGTCGCCAATGCAAGCCATGAATTGCGCACCCCGCTCGCCTCGCTGCGCGGTTTCATCGAAACCATGCAGGGGCCGGCCCGCAACGACCCCAAAGCGCAGGAACGTTTCCTCGCCATCATGCTGGATCAGGCCACACGCATGAGCAGGCTGGTGGATGACCTCATGTCGCTTTCAAGGCTGGAATTGCGGGCGAATATTGCGCCGGACCAGAAGGTCGATCTCGTCCCAGTCATCGGCCATGTGCGGGATGCGTTGCTGCCGCTCGCCAACGAGCTGGATGTGGTTATTACGCTGCATCTGCCCGACCGGCCGGCAGAAGTGCAGGGCGACCGCGACGAGCTGGTGCAAGTGTTTCAGAACCTCGTTGAAAATGCTTGTAAATATGGCCAGGAAGGCAAGGTCGTGGATGTCTGGCTGCGTGCCGAACCCGGTAAGCCGGTGGAGGTGAGCGTCATTGACAAGGGGCCGGGCATTCCTGCTGAACATGTGCCGCGTCTGACGGAACGGTTTTACCGCGTCAGTGTCGCTGACAGTCGCTCCAAAAAAGGGACCGGCCTCGGGCTTGCCATCGTCAAGCACATCCTCACCCGCCACCGCGCCCGCCTCATCATTAAATCGGAACTGGGCAATGGCACGGACTTTACCGTCAGATTCTGACATAGAGTATGTTCCAGTCTTTAGCTTCGAAAAATTTTATAAATAAAATCAATAATTTAGGCTGTCACAAATCTTTCACCGAAGTGACATAAAAGGAAGTGGTTACGGTGGTTAAGAAGAGACCGCCGAGCGCATGCTAAGAGCGTCTGCCGCTATCGGCTGCGTCCACAAACAAGCCCACGACGGGAGAGACAAATGAACTTCGTTAAATTTTCCGCAGCAGCTCTGGTGGCTTCTGTCGCCTTCGCTGGCGCCGCCGCTGCTCGCGACCAGATCCAGGTTGCTGGTTCCTCCACGGTTCTGCCCTATGCCAAGATCGTTGCCGAAACTTTTGCTGAGACTTTCCCGAACTTCAAGGCTCCGGTTGTTGAGTCTGGCGGCACGGGCGGCGGTCTGAAGGCGTTCTGCTCCGGCGTCGGCGAAGGCACCATCGACATTGCAAACGCTTCGCGCCCGATCAAGAGCGACGAACTTGCCGCTTGTAAGGCCGCTGGCGTTGCCGACGTTCAGGAAGTGAAGATCGGCTACGACGGCATCGTCTTCGCGATGGACTCTTCCAACAAGGACATCAAGCTCGAGCCGAAGGATCTGTACCTCGCGCTCGCCGCTGAAATCGTCAAGGATGGCAAGCTCGTTGCCAACCCTTACAAGAAGTGGTCGGAAATCAACAAGGAACTGCCTGATGTAGCGATCGCCGCTTACATTCCGGGTTCCAAGCACGGCACACGTGAAGTCTTCGAAGAGAAGATCATGGCTGACGGCTGCAAGGAAGCCAAGGCGACCGACGCCATCAAGGCGCTGATCACCGACGCCAAGCAGGCTGCTGCCAAGTGCGTTGCAGTTCGCAAGGACGGCGCTGCAGTCGACATCGACGGCGACTACACCGAGACGCTTGCCCGCATCGACGCCAACAAGACCGGCCTCGGCGTTTTCGGCCTCGCATTTTACGAGAACAACGCTGACCGCCTGAAGGTTGCGACCGTCAGCGGCGTTGTTCCGTCCACGGAAACCGTTGCCAGCGGCAAGTACCCGGTTTCGCGCCCGCTGTTCTTCTACGTGAAGAAGGCTCACCTGGGCGTTATCCCGGGCCTCAAGGAATATGTCGAGTTCTTCGTTTCTGACGAAATGATCGGCCCCGACTCTCCGCTCGCAAACTACGGCCTCGTTGCCGCTCCGGAAAAAGAACGCGAAGAAATTCGCTCCAAGTTCGCTGCCGGCGCTTCGATGTAATAAACAAGGAGGGGTGCGGCCTGCCGCACCCCTCTCTCCGCTCCGGTACCGTTGTGCTTAAGGCGGCTGTCTACGGTTGACAGTTCCCATCCATCGCCGTCCACATAATTGTTGATGGATTACAGATGGATAGGATGTATCAACCTTGACGCTTGCCAGACTTTGTTACAGTCAGGCGGCAAGCATCTCTGGATGGTCCAGCGGTCTCGTTTTGATGACTTTTTGATTTGCCCGATATCGCACCGTGCTCTTGAGGCACGACGAGGGAACTCTAATGAACACATCGATCCTTTTGCTGATACTGGTGTTGATCGGCATCGGCAGTTATCTGCTCGGCAGCCGCCGCGCCGTTGCTTTGTCTGGTGGGCGTCCCTCCAGCATGCATTCCCGTGCCGGTTATCACGGTTCCTACGCTGTCGTCTGGGCGGTGCTGCCTGCAGCGCTCATTCTCTGTATCTGGCTTGTTATCAGCCCGCTGATCGTTACCTCTGCGGTGCGTGGCGAATTTCCCGAAGATGTGCGCTCCCAATCCGAAGCGCAGCAGAGCCTGACCTATGGCATGGTAACGTCCATCGCCCGCGGTCTTCAACGTCTGACGCCGGAAGAAACCGCAAAGGTTGATGCGGATACGGCTGCGGTAAGATCGCTTCTTGCATCGAAGGGCGTGGCAATTGCCGGCGAACCCCAGCGTTTCATGGTCGATGCCGCCCAGACGCTGAATGCGATGACCTCCACCAGCCGCCTGGGCATGATCGCCACCGTGCTGCTGGCCGCATTCGCCGGTGCCGCTTATGCACTGCGTTCAATCGCGCCGCGTTTTCGGGCGCGCAACAGGGTGGAGCGGGTCATTCTCGCGGCTCTGGTCGTCGCGTCGTCCATCGCCATCCTGACGACCATCGGCATCGTCCTTTCGATGCTTTCAGAAGCAATCCAGTTCTTCACCATGGTTCCGGCGCACCAGTTCTTCTTCGGAACGGTATGGGATCCGCGTTTTGCCGCTGCCGGTGCGACCGACTCTTCCGGCCAGTTCGGCCTGATCCCGCTGCTCGCCGGCACGCTCTATATCGGTTTCGTCGCAATGCTGGTCGCCGTTCCGGTCGGGCTGTTTTCGGCGATCTATATGTCGGAATATGCGACGCCGCGCCTTCGCTCGATTGTAAAGCCGCTGCTCGAGGTGCTCGCGGGCATCCCGACAATCGTCTACGGCTTCTTCGCGCTGACGACCGTTGGTCCTTTCCTGCGAGACATTTCCACGCAGATCAGCGGTCTTGCGACAGGCAACTACGCCAACTTCATCCAGGCGCAGAGCGTCATCACCGCCGGCTTCGTCATGGGCATCATGCTGATCCCTTATGTTTCGTCGCTGTCTGACGACATCATCACCGCCGTGCCGCGTTCGCTGCGCGATGGCTCTCTCGGTCTCGGCGCCACGCGCTCTGAGACCATCAAGAAGGTCATCCTTCCCGCCGCTCTTCCCGGCATCGTCGGCGCCGTGCTGATGACGGCGTCGCGTGCGATCGGCGAGACCATGATCGTAGTTCTTGCGGCTGGCGTCGCTGCCCGCCTGCAGCTCAACCCCTTCGAACCCATGACAACAGTGACGGTCAAGATTGTCAGCCAGCTGACGGGTGACCTTGAGTTTACCTCGCCGCAAACGCTGGTGGCCTTCGCGCTGGGCATAACTCTTTTTGCAATCACGCTTTGCCTGAATATCTACGCGCTTTACATCGTGCGCAAATACCGGGAGCAATATGAATGACCGACATCGTTTCCCCGGCGGCCGGTGCTGCCGCCGTGAACAAGGCCACGCGCCGTGATATCGGCATCAAGCGTCGCTATGCTGCTGAACGCCGCTTCCGCGCCTATGGATTGGCAGCAATCTCGTTCGGCCTCATCTTCCTCTTTCTGCTGCTCTGGTCGGTCGTATCCAAGGGTCACACCGCCTTCCAGCAGACGATGATCACCGTTCCGGTCGAGTTTTCCGAACTGATCATCGATCCAAAGAACGAGCGCGCAACCAATCCCGCAAAGCTGATGACGGCCAACTACCCCGTCCTCGCCCGTGATGCAGTGGCCAAGGTTCTCGGCGTCGCGCCGACGGATAAGGCCGGTCTTCGCGCCGTCAACGTCATGATCTCCGACAGCGTACGCACCCAGTTGCGTGATATCGTCGTCGCCGATCCGTCCGTCATCGGCACCACGCGCAGCGTCACGCTTCTGGCGTCGGGTGATGTCGACAGCGCCTTCAAGGGCCAGGTCGACATGTCGGGGGATGAAGCAAACCGCCGTATCTCGAACCAGCAGCTCGGCTGGATGAACCAGCTCGTGGAAAGCGGACAGCTTGGCAAGCATTTCAATACCGGCATCTTCGTCAACGGCGCTTCGAGCCGTCCGGAAGCCGCGGGTGTTGGAGTTGCGCTGATCGGCTCGTTCTACATGATGCTGATCGTGCTGGTGCTGTCGCTGCCGATCGGTGTTGCGGCCTCCATCTATCTGGAGGAATTTGCCCCCAAGAACCGTTTGACGGACCTTATCGAGGTCAACATCAACAATCTGGCGGCTGTTCCCTCCATTGTTTACGGTCTGCTCGGTCTCTCCGTCTTTATCAACTTCATGGGCTTTCCACGCTCGGCCTCGCTGGTCGGCGGCCTCGTCCTGACGCTGATGACCCTGCCGACGATCATCATCGCCACCCGTGCTGCATTGAAGGCCGTGCCGCCGTCGATCCGCGCCGCCGCACTTGGTCTTGGCGCTTCCAAGATGCAGACGATTTTCCATCACGTCCTGCCGCTGGCAATGCCTGGCATTCTGACCGGCACCATCATCGGTCTCGCCCACGCGCTGGGCGAAACGGCGCCGCTGCTTCTGATCGGCATGGTGGCATTCGTCGCGAACTATCCGACAACGCCTATGGATCCGTCCACGGCCCTGCCGGTGCAGATTTACATGTGGGCGAACGAAGCTGAGCGTGCCTTTGTCGAACGGACATCTGGCGCTATCATCATCCTGCTTCTGTTCCTCATTCTCATGAATGTTGGCGCAATCCTGTTGCGTCGCCGCTTTGAGCGGCGCTGGTAGAGGGAGCTAGAGCAATGAACATGTTGTCGGAAGCAGCAGTTGAAAAGGCGCTGGACAAGAAAATGAATGAAGTCTCATACAAGATGATCGGCAAGGATGTTTCGGTTTATTACGGCGAAAAGCGCGCGCTTTACGACGTGAACCTCAATGTCCGCGAAAACACGGTGACTGCACTTATCGGCCCGTCCGGTTGCGGTAAATCCACTTTCCTGCGCACCTTGAACCGCATGAACGACACGATCGACGGTTGCCGGGTCACCGGCAAGATCACGCTCGATACCGACGATATCTACGATCAGCAGATCGACGTCGTGGAACTGCGTGCCCGCGTCGGCATGGTGTTCCAGAAGCCGAACCCGTTTCCGAAGACGATTTATGAGAACATCGCCTACGGCCCGCGTATCCACGGTCTCGCCCGCAACAAGGCGGATATGGACCAGATCGTCGAGCATAGCCTGCAGAAAGCGGGTCTCTGGAACGAGGTGAAGGATCGTTTGCTGGAATCCGGCACGGGTCTCTCCGGTGGCCAGCAGCAGCGTCTGTGCATCGCACGCGCGGTTGCCGTCAGCCCGGAAGTGATCCTGATGGACGAGCCGTGCTCGGCGCTGGATCCGATCGCGACTGCGAAGGTCGAGGAACTGATCCACGAACTGCGCACCAACTACACCATCGTCATCGTCACGCACTCCATGCAGCAGGCGGCGCGCGTTTCCCAGCGTACGGCCATGTTCCATCTTGGTCATCTTGTCGAAGAAAACGAAACCGACAAGATGTTCACCAATCCGGACGACCAGCGCACGCAGGACTACATCATGGGCCGCTTCGGCTGATCCCCGGCCGGTGCTTTATCGTAACCGTACAAGACTGGTGCCTCTGCCGTGCCCCGCTGTTGGGCACGCGCATGCAGGCCAAGCCGGAGGAATAGACCATGACACAGACAACGACCCATTCGCATATCCTGTCTGCCTATGACGACGAACTGAAGTTTCTGACGCGCCGCATCGCCGAAATGGGCGGTCTTGCCGAGCAGATGTGCGGTGACGCCGTGCGCGCACTCGTCAATTCCGATGCTGCGCTCGCGCAGAAAGTCATTTCGGACGATACCATTCTCGACCACGCTGAGCGCGAAATTGGCGACAAGGCGATCGTAACCATCGCCAAGCGTCAGCCGATGGCGGCAGACCTTCGCGAGATCATCGGCACCCTGCGTATCGCCGCCGATCTCGAACGCGTCGGCGATCTTGGCAAGAACACGGCCAAGCGCGTTATCGCTGTCGCCGGCACCGGCGTTCCGCGCAAGCTCGCCCGCGGCATCGAGCATCTGTCCGACCTGGCGCTGGTGCAGCTCAAGGAAGTCCTCGACGTCTATTCCACGCGCTCCGCCGAAAAGGCCAATGCGATCCGTGAACGCGACGAGGAAATCGATGCCATGTACACGTCGCTCTTCCGGGAGCTTCTGACCTACATGATGGAAGACCCGCGCAACATCACCACTTGCACGCATCTTCTGTTCTGCGCCAAGAACATCGAGCGTATCGGCGATCATGCGACGAATATCGCAGAGACGATCTATTACATGACCACCGGCAGCCAGCCGGAGGGCGAGCGTCCGAAGGACGACAGTTCCAACACGCTTGGTTCGGTGACCGAGTAACAGACAAGCAGAAGCTTGCGGAGTTCAGCATATGGTGCCCAAGATTGCAGTTGTGGAAGACGAGGAAGCGCTGAGCGTCCTGCTTCGTTACAATCTCGAGGCTGAGGGATACGACGTCGACACGATACCCCGTGGCGATGAGGCGGAAATCAGGCTGCAGGAGCGCATTCCGGATCTTCTTATCCTGGACTGGATGTTGCCCGGTGTCTCCGGTATCGAACTGTGCCGGCGCTTGAGAATGCGGCCGGAAACAGAACGCCTGCCCATCATCATGCTGACGGCGCGTGGCGAAGAGAGCGAACGGGTTCGCGGTCTCGCTACCGGCGCTGACGATTATGTCGTCAAGCCGTTCTCGACGCCGGAACTCATGGCCCGGGTCAAGGCCATGTTGCGCCGGGCCCGTCCGGAGGTTCTGTCGTCGGTGCTCAAATGCGGCGATATCGAACTGGACCGCGAGACCCATCGCGTTCACCGCAAAAGCCGCGAAGTGCGTCTCGGCCCGACGGAATTCCGCTTGCTGGAATTCCTGATGACGTCGCCGGGTCGGGTGTTTTCCCGCTCGCAATTGCTGGATGGCGTCTGGGGTCATGATATCTATGTCGACGAGCGCACTGTCGATGTGCATGTCGGACGTCTGCGCAAGGCCCTGAACTTCTCGCACATGCAGGATGTCATCCGCACGGTGCGTGGTGCGGGATATTCGATGGAAGCCTGAGCGAAGCGGAACCAGATAGTTTCGCTGGCGAAGTAGTGCAGCAAAAAATCAGGAAGCCCGAAATCTGAAACGATTTCGGGCTTTTTCTATATGAGTATTCGCCAGACTCGATGCCATTGTCCGTTTTAACCGGAGGAGATCGGCTGCGCGTTGAAATCCGGATTGAAGGGTCACGCCCAATAGTAAGGGGAAAGGGTGTGGCCTGCCATCAAGCCGCCCAGAAAGCGGCTTTATTTTTGTCATAAAAAAACGGGCCCGAAGGCCCATAATTTTTGAGTGCTGAATGCGTGCCGCAACACTCAAGCCTTGCGGCGCTCGCTCACCGGCTGGTAGGCGAGTTTCGCATGGAACTTGCAATAGGGCGAAGATTCCAGCGCTTCACAACCGCAGAAATGGAAGTCGTCCTTCAGCGGATCGCCAACCGGCCATTTGCAGGTGCGCTCGGTCAGTTCCGTCAGCGTCAGGCGACGGGAAATCGGCGTGACAACGTTCTTGGAAGGAACGTAATCGAGCACCTGCGCGGTCTCGATATCGATCTCCTCGTGCAGCGCCGTTGCAGCGTTCGAACGGGTGAGGATACGCGCCGGTGCCGCGTTGACGCGACCTGCGAAAGTCGTCGCGCGCGGGGCAGGGGCAGCTGTGCGCTTCGGCGCGGAGCGTGCCGAAGTCACTGGACCGCCAGCCTTGACGCGTCCCGGCAGATTGAGACGATGGACCTTGCCGATCACGGCATTACGGCTGACGCCGCCCAGCTGCGCTGCAATCTGGCTGGCGCTAAGGCCCTCGGACCACAATTTCTTGAGCTTTTCGACTCGTTCGTCTGTCCAGTTCATGCCGCTTCTCCGCTTGTCGCGTGTATTTTCGGCAGAATCCCTCTCCGTCTCGCGCGCATGCCGCAAGCGTGGTTTCCGCCTGATTTTCGGTGACTAGTTCCGCCGCAATGCAGTCTAGTAATTAGCGATTAACCTAGTGCCAGCCCGACTCCGTGGCAAGAGTCGCGGGAATCATCTGGAATCGATTTTCCGGTTTTCCCCAACTTGCTGGCGTATTGAGTCTGAAAGGCAACACCTTGGGGCTGGCCCGCCGCCGCATACTAGTGCTTGAGAAGCCCGGGAAACGCTGACTTTTGTTGACATCGGCAAACGAAGTGACAATAGTGCCCCTGCCGCCGCAAGGCGGCATTTTGATTTTCAGGCGAGGGATAACCCCGCAAGCCTATTGACAACAGTTTGACAGCGCATCTGCGCAAGGAGTGATACAGCCATGGCCGAAGCCGGCGCGCCATTGTTTGATACGTTTTCAAGAGCCCCCCTGCGCTTCGAGCGCGGTGAGGGTGTATGGCTGTTCACGGAAAGCGGCGAGCGATATCTGGATTTTGCGGCCGGTGTCGCTGTCAACTCGCTGGGCCACGCCCATCCTCACCTCGTTGATGCGATCAAGACGCAGGCCGAGAAGGTCTGGCACGTCTCGAACCTTTATGAAGTGCCGGGACAGGAAAAACTCGCCAGGCGCCTGACGGAAGCGACTTTCGCGGACAAGGTATTCTTCACAAATTCAGGCGCGGAAGCCCTGGAATGCGCCATCAAGACCGCCCGCCGTTATCACTATACCAAGGGCCATCCGGAGAAGTTCCGCATCGTGTCCTTCGAAGGCGCTTTCCATGGCCGTACACTGGCGACGATCGCCGCGGGTGGCCAGCAGAAATACCTCGAAGGTTTCGGTCCCAAGGTCGAAGGTTTCGATCAGGTTCCGTTCGGTGATGTCGATGCCCTCAAGGCCGTCATCACGGCTGAGACTGCAGCACTTCTGATCGAGCCCATCCAGGGCGAGGGCGGCATTCGCTCGCCCAGCAAGGAATTCCTGCAAATCCTGCGCGGATTGTGCAACGAGCACGGCCTGCTGCTGATTTTCGATGAGGTCCAGACGGGTGTCGGCCGCACAGGCAAGCTGTTTGCTTATGAACATACCGGTGTTGCGCCCGATATCATGGCGGTCGCCAAGGGTATCGGTGGCGGTTTCCCGCTCGGCGCATGCCTTGCCACGGCAGATGCCGCTTCCGGCATGACGGCGGGCGTACATGGCACCACTTACGGCGGCAACCCGCTGGCCATGGCAGTCGGCAATGCCGTGCTTGACGTCGTTCTCTCCGAAGGTTTTCTCGAGAAGGTCCGTGACGTCGCGCTGGTCTTCCGGCAGGGTCTGGCCTCGCTCAAGGACCGTTATCCTGACGTGATCGAGGAAATTCGCGGCGAAGGCCTGCTTCTGGGCATCAAGGCGAAGATTCCTTCGGGCGAATTGCTGCAGGCCATGCGCGCAGAGCATCTGCTTGGCGTGCCTGCGGGCGACAATGTCATCCGTCTTCTGCCGCCGCTCGTCACCACGGCGGAAGAGGCCCGTGAGGGTCTTGCACGTATCGACGCGGCTGCCGCCTCCCTGACGGTTGCGAAACAGGCAAAAAGCGCCTGAAAAAATCAAGAGCGGGCCTCTCTTCAGGGGCTCGCAAGCATGGGACAGATTAGAATGGGTTCACCAAAACATTTTCTGGACCTCTCGGCCGTCGGGTCGGAGGATCTGCGGACAATTCTTGATGATGCGCGCACGCGCAAGATTGCCACCAAAACCGGCACGGCGGAAAAGCCGCTTGCTGGCAAGATGCTGGCAATGATTTTCGAAAAACCGTCCACACGCACCCGCGTCTCCTTCGATGTCGGCATGCGCCAGCTCGGCGGTGAGACCCTGTTCCTGTCGGGCACGGAAATGCAGCTGGGCCGCGCGGAAACGATTGGCGATACGGCCAAGGTGCTGTCGCGCTATGTCGATGCCATCATGATCCGCACCACGGATCACTCGCGTCTGCTCGAGCTTGCCGAACACGCCACCGTGCCTGTTATCAATGGCCTGACGGACGACACGCATCCCTGCCAGATTATGGCGGATATATTGACGTTCGAGGAACATCGCGGCCCGGTCAAGGGCAAGACCATTGCCTGGACGGGTGACGGCAATAATGTGCTGCATTCGTTCGTGGAAGGCTCCGCCCGTTTCGGTTACCGCATGGCGATGGCAGTACCGATGGGTTCGGAACCGCACGACAAGTTCCTGAACTGGGCACGCAACAATGGTGGCGAAATCTCGCTGTACCACGATGCCGATAAAGCAGTGGCGGGCGCTGATTGCGTCGTCACCGATACCTGGGTGTCCATGAACCAGGAACACAAGGCGCGCGGCCACAATATCTTCCAGCCTTATCAGGTCAATGAAGCGCTGATGGCGAAGGCCAACAAGGAAGCGCTGTTCATGCACTGCCTGCCGGCGCATCGCGGCGAGGAAGTAACGGATGCAGTGATCGACGGGCCGCAATCGGTGGTCTTCGACGAGGCGGAAAACCGGCTCCATGCTCAGAAGTCCATTATTGCATGGTGCATGGGCGTCATCTGACCGCTATCGGCCGGGTGCTTGAACTCGGCGATGCACATTCCCATCTGTGGGGCTTCGAAGACGCTCGTCGGCTTTTCGCTGGCGGGCCACCTCACGATTTGCACGATTTTCCCCGGAGGCGGTTTCGCTTCCCGGATCTCTGTGCGACAAGCTGAAAAAGTACATTTTAAAAGCCGGACTTTTGGACGGTAGCGGCGCAACGGCTGCGCCAAGGAGTTATGACATGGCAGATGTAACGGTTGAACTGGACAATCTCGATTTAGCTGGCGACGACAAGGTTGTGCCCTTTCAGGTCGAAGGTCTGGACGTGCGCGGTCGCGCCGTACAGGTCGGGCCGCTGTTGAATGCCATCCTCGAACGTCACGAATATCCCGAGATTGTCGCCCGCCTGCTCGCGGAAGCAACGGTTCTGACGGCGCTGATCGGCACATCCCTGAAATTTTCCGGCAAGCTGACTGTGCAGACCAAGGGCGACGGCCCGGTTGACCTTCTGGTGGCGGATTTCACCGCGCCCGAGAGCATGCGCGCTTATGCTCGTTTCGATGAGGAGCGGCTGGCGGAAGCTGTCGCTGCGGGGCAAACCTCGCCCGAACAACTGCTCGGAACCGGCATTCTGGCCTTCACCATCGATCAGGGCGTCGGCATGCAGCCTTATCAGGGCATCGTGCCGCTGGACGGTTCTTCGCTGGAAGAAATCGCCGGGGTTTATTTCCGTCAGTCGGAACAGCTTCCCACCCGCGTGCGCCTCGGCGTTGCCCAGTTCTTCGACCGTGACGGCGAAGGCAAGCCGCGCCATAGCTGGCGTGCAGGCGGCGTGATTGCCCAGTTCCTGCCGCAGGCGCCCGAGCGTTTGCGCATGCGCGATCTCCATGGCGGTGACGGCGACGAGGGCGATTATGAAGTGGCGGAGGACGATGCCTGGACAGAGGCAGTGTCGCTGCTGAATACGGTGGATACCGACGAGCTGACCGATCCGCAGGTGCCAGTGGAGCGTCTGCTTTACAGGCTTTTCCACGAGAGCGGCGTTCGCATCTACGATCCGCAGGTCATTTTCGACCGTTGCAGCTGTTCACGGGACAAGATCAAGGGTGTGCTGTCCGGTTTCACCGCTGAGGAGATCAAGGCGAGTGAGGAAGACGGTGCGATTGCCGTGACGTGCGAGTTCTGCTCCACGACCTATCGTTACGATGTCAGCGAGTTTGAAAACGTCTGACGAGGAGAGCCGCGCTTGTGAATGGCGCGGCTTTTTTGTCAGTTCAGCACCCGCAACAGGCCGGGTGAATCCAGTGAAAAGGCGGGGATGGTGACGTTGAACACCTCGCCTTTGTCCGTTTCCATTTCATAGTGGCCAAACATAAGGCCTGACGGCGTATCCAGCGGGCAGCCGGATGAATATTCGTAACTGTCGCCGGGGTTCAGATGCGGTTTTTCGCCGACGACACCCGGCCCGTAGACCTCATCCACCTGTCCGTTCTGGTCGGTGATGTGCCAATAGCGGTTGACGAGTGTTATCGGAACATCGGAATTGTTCGAGATCACGACTTTATAGCCCCAGACATAACGATCGTCATCCGGGTCGGACTGCTCCTCGAGATAATACGGATCGACCGTTACCTCGATATCCCTTGTCAGAGCACGATACATACGCGCCACACCTCGATATTTTCCCTGCTGCCATCATCCTACACTACAGGTTCTGGCTATCGTCAAGAAAATGAATGACTTGACGACCACGTGCATCTTCTGTTGCGCCGTTTTTTCACCGTTAGGGATAACGGTAAAGGTAAATATTGGTTGCCCGACGCGGGCTCTCACCCAGGCGGGATGCGTGCCATGGCCCGACGGCGAAGTCGGGCCATGGCGGTATGTCGATTGAATCCTTAAACTGAAACGGCCGCAAGACCCTTCGCCAGATCTTCCAGCAGATCGTCCGTATCTTCGATACCGCAGGAAAGACGCAAGGTCCCGCCGGAAATACCCAGTTCGGCACGCGCCTCGTCGGTCAGGTTCTTGTGCGTCGTGGTGCCAGGGTGGGTAATGAGGCTCTTGGCATCGCCGAGATTGTTGGAAATCTTCACGATATCAAGCGCGTTCTGCAGTGCGAATGCCGCTTCCTTGCCGCCCTTCAGTTCGAAAGCCACGAGCGTCGAGCCGCCCGACATCTGCCGCGCGATGATGTCTGCCTGCGGATGGTCGGCGCGACCAGGATAGATCACTTTGGCAACCTTGCCGCTGTCGGCGAGGAAATCGGCGATCTTCGAGGCATTGGCCGTCTGTTGCTTGACACGCAGCGGCAGGGTTTCGATGCCCTTCAGCAGCGTCCAGGCATTGAACGGCGACATGGCTGGGCCGGTGTGGCGGAAATAGTCCTGCAGCTCTTCCTCAATCCACTTCTTGTCGGAAAGGATCACGCCGCCAAGGCAACGGCCCTGACCGTCAATATGCTTCGTCGCCGAATAAACGACGATATGGGCGCCGAGTTCGAGTGGCTTCTGGAAAAGCGGTGTGGCGAAAACATTGTCGACAACCACTTTCGCGCCGATCTGGTTGGCGAGCTTCGCCACGCCGGCAATATCCACCACTTCGAGCGTTGGGTTGGTCGGGCTTTCGAGGAAAAACAGCTTGGTGTTCGGCTGGATCGCCTTTTCCCAATTGTTGAGATCGCGTCCGTCGATCAGCGTGCACTCGATGCCGTATTTGGGTGCAAGCGTTTCTACCACCCAACGGCAGGAGCCAAAAAGCGCGCGGGCAGCAACGATGTGATCGCCGGCACGCAGCTGGCACATGATGGCGGCTGTCACGGCGGCCATGCCGGAGGCAAGCGCACGGGCGTCTTCCGCACCTTCCAGCAGGCACATGCGCTTTTCGAACATGTCATTGGTCGGGCTTGCATAGCGGGCATAGATGAAGCCATCCGTTTCGCCCTTGAAGCGCGCTTCGGCGGCTTCGGAGTTTTCGTAAACGAAACCCTGGGTCAGATAGATCGCTTCCGACGTTTCACCATAGGGTGAGCGTAGCGTACCACCGTGAACGAGCTGGGTTGCCGGGCGCCATTTATTGCTCATGTGATCACCTCAAAACAAAAAAACCGGTCGCAAAAGCAGACCGGTTCCTAGCACCCGGTCTTTTTAGCCACTTGTTTAACGTGGCTGCAAGCCGACCGGCCAAATCACCACGGGATAAGCTTGCCATACTGCCGTTACCGGCTTGCGTCAATGCTTTCCTTTTGGTTTTGTCGCCGTAAAAAGGAATGATGATCATGACCAGAACCACGGGCATTTTGGCGGATGGCGCGATCAGGGCGCTGTTTGCGGGCGGCAAGCTGAAAAGCGAGGCTGATCTCGATGTCGATCAGGTGCAACCCGCGAGCCTCGATCTGAGACTGGGCTCCAAAGCCTATCGCGTGCGCGCCAGTTTCATGCCCGGCCCCGGAACCCGAGTCATCGACAAGCTCAACCGCTTCAGCCTGCACGAGGTCGATCTGAGCGAGGGGGCGGTGCTGGAAACCGGTTGCGTCTACATCGTGCCCTTGATGGAGAGCCTCGAGCTGCCGGCGGATATGTCGGCTTCGGCCAATCCGAAAAGCTCGACGGGGCGTCTTGATATCTTCACCCGTGTCATGACCGACAATGCGCAGGAATTCGACAAGATACCTGCGGGCTATGCCGGCCCGCTCTATCTGGAAATCAGCCCGCGCACCTTCCCGGTCGTCGTGCGCCGTGGCTCGCGCCTCTCGCAAATCCGTTTCCGCATCGGCCACTCGTTGCTCAACGAAGCCGAGCTTCTGAAATTGCACGAGACGGAGATGCTGGTCGCCAGCGAAACCCCTAATGTGACCGGCGGCGGCATCGCGCTTTCCATCGACCTAAAGGGGTTTGGCGAAAAAGGGCTGATCGGCTATCGCGGCAAGCATCACACAGCGGTGGTAGATGTCGACAAGAAGGCTCAGCACGATGTTCTCGATTTCTGGGAACCTCTATACGCCCGCGGCCGTGCCGAACTGATCCTCGATCCGGATGAGTTCTATATTCTCGTTTCGCGTGAAGCCGTGCATGTACCGCCACTTTATGCGGCCGAAATGACGCCCTTTGATCCCTTGGTGGGCGAGTTCCGCGTGCATTATGCGGGCTTCTTCGATCCAGGCTTCGGCCATGCGCAGGCGGGCGGCACGGGCAGCCGCGCCGTTCTCGAGGTGCGCAGCCACGAGGTGCCCTTCATCCTCGAACACGGCCAGATCGTCGGCCGGCTTGTTTACGAGCACATGTTGCAAAAACCTGATGGCCTCTACGGCAGCGGCCTTGGCTCCAACTATCAGGCACAGGGCCTGAAGCTCTCCAAGCATTTCCGCACCGAGTAATGATCCTGTCGGGTGCTTGACACCCGATAAGAACTGTCCGATGTCTTGTGCGCGGCGCGGGTGTAGCTCAATGGTAGAGCAGCAGCTTCCCAAGCTGAATACGAGGGTTCGATTCCCTTCACCCGCTCCATATTTTCAAGGCAATCCAAACAACTTCCTGGCCGGTCAAAAGCGCGCATGTCACCGCCATCGCTGCGGCAAACGTGCGACTATGCGATTTAGCTTGACTACAATTAAATTGCACGTAATAGTTGATGCGGTCGTAACATTATTGGGGGAGTGTTATGAGTCGCAAGCTTCTTTCGGAATTTCTTGGCACTTTCTGGCTCGTGTTCGGAGGTTGCGGCAGTGCTGTTTTTGCCGCTGCTTTTCCTGAACTCGGCATTGGCTTTCTCGGTGTCGCTTTCGCTTTCGGTCTCACGGTTTTGACCATGGCCTATGCGGTCGGCGGCATTTCGGGCGGTCATTTTAATCCGGCCGTTTCCGTCGGTCTGTCCGTTGCTGGCAAATTTCCGGCATCGAACCTCGTTCCTTACATAGTGGCGCAGGTTTTAGGGGCGATTGTCGCGGCGGGGGCGCTTTATGTCATCCTTACCGGCAAAGCCGGTGCCGATATTGGCGGTTTTGCCGCAAATGGTTACGGGGAACATTCACCGGGTGGATATTCGCTCGTGTCGGCGCTGCTGATCGAAGTCATTTTGACGGCATTTTTCCTGATCGTCATTCTGGGATCGACGCATGGCAGGGTTCCCATTGGTTTTGCGCCGATCGCAATCGGCCTTGCTCTCACACTTATTCATCTGATCTCCATTCCGGTCACCAATACATCCGTCAATCCGGCCCGCTCGACGGGACAGGCATTGTTTGTTGGTGGATGGGCGCTGCAACAGCTCTGGCTGTTCTGGCTCGCTCCGATCCTCGGAGGCGCAATCGGCGCCGTGGTCTGGAAACTTTTCGGCGAGAAAGACTAAGGCTCAAGGCCCGCTTTCTCCGGCCCGCACAGACATGAATGGGAAGCATTGTTTCTCCGAATGGTCGGGGAAACCTGTGAGGAGGATGACATGGATCTTACTTCGATATTGGCCCAAATTGTCGGCGGTGCGGTTGGCGGTTCGGCCGGCGGAAAAATACTCAAGGATTCTGATCTCGGTGCGCTCGGCAACCTGATTGCCGGCGCTATTGGCGGCATCGGCGGAGGAACCGTGCTCGGATCGCTGCTCGGGACGGCGGGAACTGCTGCCGCCGGCGGCATGGATATAGGCGCTCTTGCCGGCCAGCTTGTTGGCGGCGGCGTCGGCGGCCTGATTGTCCAGATCATTGTGGGCCTTATCAAGAACAAGCTCGTTACCAAGTAGAGCTGCTCGGCCGATCTTTTGCGAAGCGATAAAGCTTGCCGATGGAGAAACCTCGATCGGCAAGGCGTTTTGGTTTGTGCCATATCCGCAGTGGCGGCGCTGACGGAACCGGAATTCGTTTATGAAATCTGGTCGTCAGGCCTTGTTCCTGATGACCGGCATATGCGGCGTCTTGTTCCAGACGAACGGCTTGGTTTTCAATTCCACCACGGCGCGCCATGCGGCGAGTGACAGCATCAGCCAATAAAGCGGGATCGCCAACCAGCGCCGTCCGACCTGTTGTTTCTCATGAGCTATCATCCTGTTTCTGCCCATCAGTACGAAGATGGCGTAGCTTCCGAAAATATTCAGCGTATCGATGAAAAACAGAATGCCCTGCCAGGAAAGCAGCATATCCGTGCCGTTTTCCCGGATTGCCATGGCCATGAAGGCGAAGGAAACAAACAGCAAGGGATGGGCCAGCGACGACAGAAGCATGCCGCCGATCAGCAGCTGAAAGACGATATAGGCGATCCATCCCATGCGGCGCGCGGTCGTGAAGGGCGAGCGGGTCATGACCAGCCAGCTTTGCAGCCAGCCCTTGTACCAACGCGCGCGCTGGTTCAGCCAGACGGAAAGCGAGGTCGGGGCATCCTCCAGTGTCTGTCGCCGGATGACACCGCAGCGATAACCCAGCCTGTGCAGCCGGAGGCCCATATCGGCATCTTCCGTCACATTATAGGGGTCCCATCCTCCCACCCGGCGTAACACGGCGGTGCGGAAATGGTTGGAGGTGCCACCAAGCGGCAGCGGTAACCTGCACGCTGCAAGAACTGGCAACATGCAGCGGAAAAGGCCGGAATATTCCAGTGCGAAACAGGCGCTGAGCCAGGAGGAACTGGCATTGCTGATAATAAGCGGCGCCTGCACACAGGCCACCTCGTCCGGCTGGTCGCGGAAGGCGGCATAGGCCTCGCGCAATTGCAGCGCATGCGGCCGGTCCTCGGCGTCGTAAACGGCAACGAAAGTGCCACGCGCGCCGGAAAGCGCATAGGTCAGGGCCTTGGGCTTCGTGCGTGGCATGGATGGCGGCACCTTGACGATCTCGATATGCGGACCGGGATTTATCCGCTGGATGGCCTCGATCGTCGCTACGTCGTCTGCCTCGCATACAAGCTTGATATCGAGCCGGGATTTGGGCCAGTCCAGCCGCTCCAGCGCATGAATGAGCTGCTCAACGACCGCCTCTTCGCGATAAAGCGCCACAAGAATAGTGTAGACCGGCAGCTCCCCGTCCTGCTGGAGTGGTATGACGGTTTTCGCATCGTTTCCTTTTGGCGTATGGACAAGTGCAAACAACCTGAAAAGCAAGGTGGAGAGATAAAGCATCGTGAGGGTGACGTGAATATAGGCCATGGCCGCCTGCGTATAAAACAGTAGCGACAGAACGAGCAGGGTAACGAAAATGCCGCTGACAAAACCCTGCTCGCCATGCAGCGTGATCCTTGCGGAATGCTGCGGCGCCGCGTTGAAAAGCTGATGTCGCGTGTCTCGGCAGCGGCGTGCTTCGCCGGCCTTCCAGATTGCGCTGCGCATGGCCTGTGGTGTGGTCACGGCAAGTTCTTCGAGAAGATACGGACGCTGATCGAGGATGCCTTTCAGCAATTCCATCCTTGCCAGTTCCGGCACGATCAGCAGCACTGGCTTACCATTCAGCGGTGTCAACCGCAGGAGCCGTGGTTCGGCTAGTTGCGCGTCCAGGTGATTGAGGTCTGCCACACGACCCGGATCGATTTCCGGTCGGAACGGCAATCGCAACAATCTGGCAAAAGCACCGTAATACGCATCCGCATCGACCAGGCCGCTCGCCAGCAATTCGTCTTCCACGGTTGAGCCGTTTTTGAGGGCCTGCTCTTCGAATGCAGCGATGTAAGGCTTGCCGAACCCCAGCGAAGAGAGAAAGCGTGTTGGTCCGTGCTCGTCCGGTTCGGGCGCTGTCCAAAGCGGATTGTCGCCGATGAGCGAAAACGCAATTTTTCGCCCCGCTGACGTCGTGCGGAACGATTCTCGTGTATAGTGCCTAAAATAATCCATGCATCGCCGCCGCCGCCATGGTAACGCCCTGCTTCTTGCTACGGACAGTATAGATGAGAATGATGAATGTAACGCGGAATATAGTTATTGGTTTTACTTTAGCTGTCGCTTTACAATTCGGTGGTAATTTGGGAGAACTTCACGCGGAAGGTCTCTCGGACAGAAACCGCATGCCGGTGCTGTTTGATGCGCAAGAGCGGTTTCCGGGTGGCGATCTCTCCTCCGTCCCCCGGATCAGGTTTTTGATGTCGGTCGATTTCCCACCCTTTAATTTTACCGATCAGGAAGGCCGGCTTGCCGGTTTTCATGTCGATCTGGTGCGCGAAATCTGCGCCCAGCTGAAGGTTGAGAGCAAATGCCAGGTGCAGGCACTGCCGTTTGACGAGCTGGAGGCAGCGCTGGAAATGGGAGAGGGCGAAGCGGTGATTTCCGGCATTGCCACCACCGCCGATCTGCGCAAGAGTTTCACCTTCTCGCGACCCTATCTGCTGTTGCCCGCCCGTCTTGCCGTCAACAAAGCTGCGAAATTCACTGGCTCCGGCGCAGATGCCCTGTCGGGAAAGAAGGTGGGTGTGGTCACGGGCTCGCGGCACGAACAGATGCTCAAGGCATTTTTCCCCAAAGCCTCGGCTGAAGGCTTTAATGGTTACGAACCCATGTATGAGGCGTTGAAGACGGGCAAGGTGGACGCGGTTTTTGCGGATGGGCTGCGTCTGCCTTTCTGGGTTTCGGGAAGCGCGTCCGGTGCTTGCTGTGCGCTTTTCGGCGGACCTTATTTATCCGACAGATTTCTTGGCGAAGGCCTTTCCATCATGGCAGTTGATCCGGACGATGTGCTAGTACCGGCCTTTGATCAGGCGCTTGCCGCGCTTTCGCGTAATGGCCGGCTGGAAGAAATCTACCGGCGTTATTTCCCCTACGGGCTCTATTAGAGAAATCCGGTTTCACTCGGATCGGGGCCCGGATGACGTTCTATTTGGCGGTCGCAAAGGCTTCTTCGTTGCGCCGCAATCGCAAAAGCGCGATCCAAACGGCGGCGGCGATGGCGGTTTCCACGAAGAAATAGCTGCCGATCGTTCCGGAAATGCTGAAGGACCAGGTGAGGAAGGCGACGATAACGGAGCCGATGAGATTGCCGCTGTTCCATATCTTGGCGCGGATATCCTGCCGTCCGGATGCGCCAAGCGCCTCAAGCGCGGTCGCCGCAACGGCCATCGGCAGCACGACCCAGCAAAGGATACGGGTGATGATCGGCAGCGAGACGTATTCGTCGCCGAACAGTAGCGGCAGGAAGGGTGCGATGATGAAGATGACCAGCGCGCTGCCGACTGCGATTACAAGCGCTGCCTTCAGCACATTATAAGCGCGCTCTATGGTCTTTCCGATACCCTGCAGGGCGGCTGAGGCCGACCCCGGATAGATCAGCCGGTTCAGAGCCTCGACGGAGAGGTAGGAGCTGTCGAGAATTCGCCGGGCAATGGAGTAGCTGCCCAGAACCTCGGCGCTGGCAACGGCACCGAGAACGAGAATATCGGCATTGCCACGCACGGCCTTGAACAGGAACTGGGTGGAAAACAGGATGCCAATGCGGATTTCATCGCGAACGATCCGGAAGACCGGCCGACCGAGCCTGCTGATCGCCTTCAGCGAAATCACTGCCGCAATTGTATGGGCAGCCAGGTTCCACAGGGCCCAGGCCTCCACCGTCTCCACCTTGAAGATGAGACAGGCGACCACGGCGGCAATTGTGCGGGCAACGGCGAACATCACTTCCAGCTTGTTGGCGGAGGCGAAGTCGGAATGGGCGATGAAGCTTTGGGTGGAAAGCGAAATGACTTTCAGAAGGATGAGGTTCGTCACCAGGATCACGAAAGTGGTGATGAGGGTATGCAGCAATGTTTCCGACGTCGGGAAAAACACCGGGATCGTGACCATGCCGATGATGGTCAGCACAATGCCGGTAGCGGCGCTCAAGAGATAGCTGTGGCCGAGCATCACGGGAAACATGCTGCGATCCTGCGCCACGCGGCGGATCAGCGATTCCTGCGAACCGAAACCACAAATCTGTACGCCGAGATTGGTCACGGCCGTGATCGAGGCATAGAGCGCGAATTGTTCCACGCCGAGATGGCGGGCAAGCAGGGCGAAGGTCAAAAGCTGGGCGGCGCTGGACATCAAAAGCGCCCCGCCGGATGCCATATAGGTCAATCCGAGTCTGACTAGATGGCTGAACCGCGGCGTATTCAACGACACCTTATTCTCCGTGCTTTCCGGCGTCGCCGGGCGAATTCAAGATAACTGCCGTGTTCTTAAAATTGATGAACTGGAAAACCCGGCAAGGGTGCAATAATTCGAAGGCCGTCGACCTCTATGAATGGCAGTTGCCCAGTCTTAGCCTTCTTGAGGTAAGAGAGGGTTAAAGCAATTGTATAATAATGATGATAATGACTGTTATGGTTATTTGGACATGGCCCGGTTTCAAAAAGGGTTTCGTTGTTCGTCACAAGGCAGGCCAATGATCCGATTATCCTTTTTCGATGTGGCCGACGATGCCGCCTTTCACTGATACGCAGTCCATTCCTGTACAAAGCAACAGCATGTCGCTTACGGGCGGCCGTCGCGACGCGATTTTTTTCGTCGTCACGATGCTTTATATCTGGATTTCCGTTGCGCCTTTCGAAAATCTTGCGGCTGCACCCGTGCCGCACGCCGCCGCAAACCAGCTGACCGGGCTGGTAATTGCGCTGATGCTGGGTGTTTTTGCCCTGCGTCATCGGCTGACGGGGCTTTTGTTGCGGCCGCGTCTGCCCATTCTGCTGTTGTTTTCCTGGCTGGTGATTTGTTCGGTGCTTGGCTCCCAGCCTGGCACTTCGCTGCAACGTTTGCTCTTTACGGGCCTTCTGTGCTTCATCACCAGTGTCCTCGTCGTCATGCCGCGCGACAGGCGGCAGTTCGACCGGATGATGGCCATCTTCGCCGTCATCCTGCTGGCGCTCTGCTACTTCGGGGTGATCTTCCTGCGCTCGCGCTCGATCCACCAGCCCTACGATCTCGATGAAACGGCGCTCGCCGGCGATTGGCGCGGCATCTTCAATCACAAGAATGCCGCCGCTCCGGCCATGATCATTCTCGTCATGATCGGGCTTTACCTGCGCAATAGCTGGTCGACGGTTGGCGGCATTGTCATCACGCTTCTGGCAGGGTTCTTCCTCTGGAAAACCAACGGGAAAACCGCAGCAATGCTGTTGCCCGTCACTGTTGCGCTGGTCTGGGTCATGGAAAGACATGCCGGTCGGACATTGCTGATGATCGGAGGTCTTCTGGCTTTCCTCAACATCCTCGCGGTCGGCTCCACCTATTTTCCGAGCATACGGCATGTGGTCGATAGTCTGGGGATCGATTCCACCTTTACCGGCCGAACGGATATATGGCGCCTGTCCTTCGACACGTTTGCGCAATCGCCGATCTTCGGGCAGGGTTTTCAGGCATTCTGGACGAGTGACCGGCTTCTGGCGCAGGCCGATACTGCCGGCACCTGGGCGGTCACCGCCTTCCATGCCCATAACGGCTTTGTCGAAAGCCTGCTGAATGGCGGCCTGCCGGCCTTTGTTCTCATCGTCATATGGCTCGTCATCATACCCGCAAACGATTTTCGTATAGCTGTGAACAAGGGTACCGATCCGGCATTAACGCGGCTTTTTGCACGAATTTGGGTGTATGCACTGCTTTCTTCGTGTCTTGAGAGTAATTTCTTTACCGGAACCGGGCCTATCTGGTCTTCTCTACTGATTGCAATCTATTGTTTGAGGCATCAGGCGTACGACATACTTGAGCAGGGGCAGTAATTTGCAGACAGGCCGGGGGGCTTATGCATGACACAAAAAATCGGGACATTTGCAGACAGGATCAATAACCGGCTGGTGCAGTACTTTCCAGGACCGGCGGCGCTGATCAAAACGTCCGAACCAATCGTCTCCTTCACATTCGATGATGTGCCGGCGACCGCCTGGACAAAGGGCGCGCGCATTCTGGAAAGCGAGGGTGTTCGCGGGACATTTTATCTCGCAGGTACTTTTATCGACAAGCACTATGAACAGCAGGACATGATTTCAACCGAAGGCTGTTCGGAACTTGCAGTGGCTGGCCACGAGCTTGCCTGCCATACTTTTTCCCATCGCAAACTCTCGAGCTTTTCACGGCGCGGGCTTGAAGAGGATCTTGATCACAACGAAACCGTGCTGGGATCGTTCGCCAAAAACCGAGGCAGGCGGAATTTCTCCGTTCCTTTCGGCATGGCCTCGCCCGTCATGCAGCCCCTGTTACGACGAAGGTTCAAGACCGCTCGCGGCATCATGCCTGGCATCAACCGGGGCAGCATCGATCCGTACAATCTTGCCGGGGTGGAGTTGCGCGCGGACCAAAACTATCTCGATGCCGCCGATCGTTGGCTCGAGGATGTTTTGCAAAATGGCGGCTGGCTCATCATTTTCACCCATGATGTTTCGCAGACGCCGAGCTTTTACGGTTGCCCGGAAGACAAACTTCAGAGCCTTGTCCGCAGGGCAGCTTCCGGCGGCGCGAAGATCATGACGGTTGATGCCGCGGCAACGTCACTCGGTCTGTAAAGGGATAGTATCGACGCCTGCTCTCTGAGTTGTGCCCGGGCAAGTAGGACGCCTGTCTTCGCAATGGCGGTGTCTATTGGCTGGCCCAGATGATGCGGGCGATCCATTCCACATCGGCCATGTCGAAGCTGCGGTTCGGATGTTCGGGATTGAGCGAAAGAAGCTCTATATTCTTGGGGCTTTGCCGCGCCAGCACCTTGGCCATCACTTCGCCGTCTCGGCTTTTCAGCACCACGCGGTCGCCGCGCCGCACCTGCGCGCCCGGCTCCACGATCAGGATATCGCCGTCGCGGTAAAGCGGCATCATGCTTTCGCCCTGTACTTCCAGCGCGTAGACGCCCTGCTTGCGTTCGGGAGAAGAGGGGAACTCCACCACATCCCAGCCTTGACCGGCCGGAAAACCGCCATCGTCGAAAAAGCCGCCGGAGCCCGCCTGCGCAAAACCGAGCAGGGGGATGGCATTGTCCGCACCTGAAGGCTGCATTGTCTGCGTCCTGCCGAAAGCATAACCAAAAAACTGGTCGACGCTTGCCCCCGTCGCCTCCAGCACCTTGGATACCGATTCCGTCGAAGGCCAGCGTTTGCGGCCATCCGGGCCGAAACGCTTCGATTTGTTGAACGAGGTAGGATCGAGACCGGCACGCTTCGCCAAGGCCGAAGGCGTCAGTTGGTGACGTTTGGCAAGCGTATCGATGGCGCTCCAGATCGTCTCGTGTGAAAGCATGATGAAAGCCCGCAGGTGGAGCCCGTGGCGGAAAAGCTCCTGTCGTTTACTTCGCGGAATCTAGACCATATCCCGTCAGGAGTAAAGAAAAGAAAGGAATAAAATCCTCGATTATGCCACCATGGCCGATGTGTTTATCTTGCTGAGCTGTATCACCGCCTGTGTACGGCTATCGACCTTAAGCTTCAACAGAATAGCGGAGACATGCGCCTTGATGGTGGCTTCCGAAACATTCAGCGCATAGGCGATCTGCTTGTTCAGCAGGCCTTCGGCCAGCATGCCCAGAACCCGACTCTGTTGCGGCGTCAGCGTTCTGAGCCGGCCGATGAGATCAGCCACGTCAGGATCATGCTCCTTTTCGCCCTGACAGCTTGCCGGTATCCACACATCGCCTTCAAGAACCGCGCGAATGCCATCCCTGATATCGTCGATGCCCGAGGATTTGGAAATAAAACCGGAAGCGCCGAGTTCGATGGACCGGCGAACAGTGGTCGCGTCGTCCGTTGCCGAAACGATGACGATGGGCAGGCTGGAAAATTCCGCCCGCAGCGCCATCAAGCCTGAAAATCCGCTGACACCCGGCATGGCGAGGTCCAGAAGCATCAGATCGGCGTCGTTGCATGCCGTCGCGGCACTTCTGGCAGCCTCGAAATCCCCGGCTTCCATGATTGTCTGCTGCCCGTCGAGACCGGATACGGCCTGTTTGAGGGCACCGCGAAAAAGCGGGTGGTCGTCTGCGATGATAATGACAAGTTCCGACATTCTGGCCCCCTCCCAAGGGCGTTATGCGGTTCTTTGAAAGGTATGGCGCACTCCCGTTTGCCGGCAGTCTAGACTGCTTCCGGCTCCTCTGCTGAAAGGTTGCTCTAATCGGTTGCGTATTACAAGAAAAAGCTTGGGAACAGCCGTCGCGGGAATAAAAATGCCGTGGAAACTGTGGACAATCGACCCGCTTTGCGGCAAACCGCCCAGACTGAAAAGCCTTGGAAAGCCTTCGGAGAGCCCCATGCAGGAAACGTCCGCGATCATTTACAAAATCGTGCCGGAGACGTTGTGGAACGCAGCCAGGGCACAAGGCGTCTTCGAAGGCGCCGCCATCGATCTGACGGATGGGTTCATTCATTTTTCAACGGCAAAGCAGGCGGCCGAGACTGCCGCCCGGCATTTTTCCGGCCAGACCGACCTGCTTCTGATCGCTGTTGATGGTGCAGCACTTGGCGACAAGCTGGTTTATGAACCCTCGAGAGGCGGCGACCTTTTCCCCCATCTCTATGCGTCTCTTCCCTTGACCGCCGTGCTTTGGGAAACGCCGCTTTCACTCGGCCATGATGGCCAGCACCAGTTTCCGGAGATTTTGTGATGAGCGGATTATTTTCCTCAATCGGCCGCAAGGGCCTGTTTCTTGTCGATGCGGAAAAGGCACATGGTCTGTCCGTGGCGGCGCTGAAAAGCGGCTTTCTGCCCACCTGCATGGTGCCGCACGATCCGCGGCTGCAGCAGACCGTTGCAGGCCTCGTTTTCCCCAATCCGCTCGGCATGGCGGCGGGTTACGACAAGAATGCGGAAGTCCCGGGACCGCTTCTGAGGCTCGGTTTCGGCTTTACTGAAATCGGCACCGTCACGCCGCGTGGGCAATCCGGCAATCCCAAACCGCGCATCTTCCGTCTGGTTGAGGATGAAGGCGTCATCAACCGCCTCGGTTTCAACAATGAAGGCCATGCCGCGGCGCTGGAGCGCCTGAAGCAGGCGCAGCTACGCGGCATCGTCGGCGTCAATATCGGTGCCAACAAGGACAGCGAAGACCGCATCGCCGATTATGTCCAGGGCATCGAGGCCTTTTATTCGGTCGCATCCTATTTCACCGTCAACATCTCTTCGCCCAATACGCCGGGTCTGCGTGACTTGCAGGCGCGCGAAAGCCTCGCGGCACTTCTTGGCGCCGTGCTGGAGCGCCGCAGGGCAGAAGCCGAACGTTTTGGCAAACGCATTCCGATCTTCCTGAAGATCGCGCCCGATCTGACCGAGGAAGGGCTGGATGACGTGGCGGAAGAGGCGCTGGCCCATGATCTCGATGGCCTGATCGTCTCCAACACCACGCTCTCGCGTGAAGGCCTGCGGCCCGGTCCGCATAAGGGTGAGGCGGGTGGATTGTCCGGCAAGCCGCTATTCGAGCTGTCGACCACTGTTCTCGCCAAGATGCGCCGGCGCGTCGGCAGCAATCTGCCCATCATCGGCGTGGGTGGCGTTTCTTCGCCGGAAACGGCACTGGAAAAGGTAAGGGCAGGGGCCGATCTGGTTCAGCTCTATTCCTGCATGGTCTATGAAGGCCCCGGCCTGCCGTCGTCCATCGTCAAAGGCCTGTCGAAGCTGGTCTCTCGCGAAGGTGTGCAGTCCATTCGTGACCTACGC
The DNA here is from genome assembly GCF_019355535.1 of Agrobacterium sp. S7/73. Taxonomy (NCBI): domain Bacteria; kingdom Pseudomonadati; phylum Pseudomonadota; class Alphaproteobacteria; order Hyphomicrobiales; family Rhizobiaceae; genus Agrobacterium; species Agrobacterium sp. S7/73. The sequence goes on along the minus strand of NZ_CP072136.1, from coordinate 2,530,394 downwards.
GACAGCACGGTCGACCGCTGGGCCGACCGCAAGCTTGGATGACGATGACCTGAACGGTCGAGACGCTGCGTCGGTTAAGATAAGTGCTTATCGTGGTGGTGTGCTCTCCTGTCTCATCCCTGTGACAGGGACAGGAATGAGGGTGGAGGGGGCGCCCCCCGTTATCTCACGCGCAGAGCACCATCGCCCAGTAGGGCCGGTTGCGGCTTGCGGCATCATAGGCAACCGCGACGCCAAGGCCATTATATGGTCCGAGCATGTTTTCGAGATGATGTTTCGAGCCGATCCAGGCCTTGACGACACGCTCCACGCTGTCCTGCCCGGCCGCCACGTTTTCCGCTGCTGGTAGCGGCACATTGCCGTCCTTCATGCGGATGAGGAAACTGTCGGTCAGGCCGATCAGATGCGCCATCTTCTGCGCCTTGACCATGCGTCCGGCCTGATAAGCGGCCGCACCACTTGCCGCACTACTGAAGGAGAGTGGCGAAAGCCCTTTCGAGCGGCGCAACTCGTTGACCATTGGAAGCGCTGCCGCGGTCTCATCGCGGGTGCCTGACGGCATGCCCTTGTTTGTAGGCACGGAAACACAGGCGGAAAGAACGGAACCGGCGGAAATCAGCACGAAGCCGCGCCGCGTAAGCGTCTGGAAAGATGTGTCGGTCATGTCAGCGGCGATAGCTCAGGAGGCGCAGGATGATGAAAATGGGTATGACGATCGTCGCGCCAAGGATCAGATAGTCGCCGATTGCGCCAAGCGCGTGGAAACCGCTGCGCCACAGATCGACCACGAAGTCGCGTGCGCCATAGATGATATTCCATGGCGTCAATCCGAAGATCGCCATCAGAAAGCCGACGAGCAATGAAACCACCAGCAGCTTCACCACGGTGCGGGCCACCGTATCACCCAGCATTTTGTTGACCTCACCGGCCATCAGCAAGTCTCCTGTTTTGTCCTGACATATGAAGCACGCTGCTTCGATGCAAGTTTCGGTGCACTATATCGCGTCATATTCGCAATTCCATGAGTGCGCCATGAAATAGGACTTGAGTTTTTTTATGGCTTGATAAATGACAGCCGACATCTTCTCAGGAAATCTTGAATGGCCCCAAACCAGTTTTCTTCCGGTGACGTCATTGCCGACCGCCGGGCGGACTATGCCCGCATGTTGGCGGAGAGCGGTGATTATCCCGCCGCCGCCGAACTCATGGAGCAGGCGCTTGAACTTGCGCCGCGGTGGACGGCGGGCTGGTTTCGCTTCGGGGAATATCATGAAAAGGCGGGGGAAACGGACAAAGCCGTGGCGGCTTACGAAAAAGTCGCCGAACTGGATACGGAAGGGCTGTTTGCAGCCGAACTGAAACTCGCGGTTCTCGGCGCCGCGGACACACCGGAGCAGCCGCCGAGCCGTTATGTGGAAGGGCTGTTCGACGATTATGCAGACCGTTTCGAAACGTCGCTCGTCGAGAAACTGGATTACAGCGTACCGCAGAAGCTGGCGGAACTGATCGGCAAGGCGACGGGAGGCGGCGTCTTCGACACCATTGTCGATATCGGCTGCGGCACCGGCCTTCTCGGCGTTGAAATCCGCTCCCTGGCGAAGCGGCTGGAAGGTTTCGACATTTCCCAGAACATGCTCGCCAAGGCGGAGGAAAAGGGACTTTACGACCATCTCGGCCAGGCCGATCTATCGCTGGAAGCTGACGCCTCGGGACTGTTCGCGTCGGCAATGCCGCACCACCGCGCGGACCTCGTCGCCGCCGCCGACGTGATGATGTATCTCGGCAGTCTCGAAACCGTCATGCCCCTCGTTTCGGCCCTGCTTGAGCCCTCCGGCTTCTTCGCCTTTTCGGTGGAGGACGCAGGGGATGAAGATGGTTTCGTGCTGCGGGAATCGCTGCGTTACGCACATTCGAAAAGCTATGTGAGCGGCCTTCTTGAGCGGGCGGGCTATTCTCTTATCGAAATCCGCAAAACCACCATTCGCAAGGATGCCGGAAAACCCCTTTCCGGCATTCTTTTTCTTGCCCGCGCCAAAGCCTGAACATTTCGTTTCTTGCCTTTTTCACGATAGGTCAGTCGTCCTTACGTATCCATCTTGATCGCGTGTTTGTTGCAGTGCAAAATGCGCGGAAACCTGAGGGAAAAAGCGTGAGCAGAACGAGAAGCGTTTACAGCATGTGGAGTTCGGATCCGGCCAAACATGCGCCGGTGGAAGACGTGCAGGGCATCGTTACCGGAGCTATCGTATCGGCGCTCGGTTTTTATCTGCTGAACAAGGTCGGCCTTTTGACCGGTGGCACCGCCGGCGTCGCCTTCCTCATTCACTATGCCTTCGGCATCAGCTTCGGCCTCCTGTTCTTCCTCGTCAATCTGCCCTTCTATTACCTCTCGTTCCGCCGCCTCGGTCTTGCCTTTTCCATCAAGACCTTCATTGCCATCGGTCTTGTTTCGGTGCTGACGGAAGTGGAAGCGCGCTGGATGGTCATTGACAGCATCAACCCGCTCTGGGCGGCGCTGCTCGGTGGCCTGCTCCTCGGTTACGGGTTGCTGGCGCTTTATCGCCATCGCGCCAGCCTCGGCGGCATCGGCATTCTGGCCATCTATATTCAGGACCGCTTCGGCATCCGCGCCGGCCTGATCCAGCTTGCCTTCGATGCATTCGTGATGCTCTGCGCCTTCCTCGTCATCGATCCGGCCACCGTTATTTATTCGATTGTCGGCGCTTTCGTCCTCAACATGTTTCTCGCCATCAACCACCGCTCGGACAGATACATCGTTGTGCGCTGAATAAAGTACGCTTGAAATCTCTCGCGCTTGGGCGCAATAGCTCGATCAAGGCCGGAAAATCAGGGGAACAGGCATGGGCGATACGACTACGCGAAAGCGCGTGAATATCTGGGCTTCCGCGCCCGATCGCCATTCGCTGCTGGAAGATGCCCAGGGCGTTCTGGCGGGCAGCATGCTGGTCTCGCTCGGCGTGACGCTGCTTTCCGCTGCGGGCCTCCTCACCGGGGGTGTGGTGGGTATTGCCTTTCTGGTGCACTATTCGATCGGCTTCAGCTTCGGCGCGGTGTTCTTCCTCGTCAATCTGCCGTTTTATTATCTCGCCTTCCGCCGTCTCGGCCTTGCCTTCACGGTCAAGACCTTTTGCTCCATTGCCATGACGGCGCTGCTTTCGGAATATATGCCGGGCTTCTTCGCTTTCGAAAGCATCAATCCCGTCGCGGCCGCCCTTTTCGGCGGGTTGACGGTCGCGGCAGGCATGCTGGCACTGTTCCGCCATCGCACTAGCCTCGGCGGCTTCGGCATATTGGCGCTTTATCTCCAGGACCGTTTTGGCTGGCGCGCCGGTCTCGTCCAGCTCGCCTTCGATGGCATGGTGCTGGCCTGCTCATTCTTCGTGGCGACACCCTTCGTCATCCTGTGCTCCATCCTCGGCGCGCTGGTCATGAACCTCGCGCTCGCCATCAATCATAGAAATGACCGCTACATCGCCATGTAACGGTCGTCCGGTGCAGGTAAAGCGGATCAGGCTGCTTTTGCTGCCGCTTCGACCGGGTGCTGCGAACGGAAGCCGACGGCGATGCGGTTCCAGGTGTTGATGGCACCGATGGCAACGGTGATCTTCACGATGTCCTCATCGGAGAAATGCGCCTTCAGGGCCTCGAAGGCGTCATCCGGAGCGCCGGTTTGGGCAATCTTCGTTACCGCATCCACCCAGCCGAGCAACGCCCGTTCCTGTTCGGTATATAACGGGGATTCCCGCCAAACGCTCATCAGGTTGATCCACTGTTCGGAAAGACCGTCGTGACGGCTTTCCTTCACATGCATGTCCACACAGAACGCGCAGCCATTGATGATTGATGCGCGCAGCTTGATGAGATGAACGAAGCGGCGCTCGAGGCCGCTGCTCTGGACGTAAGTTTCGAGCGCCATCACGGCTTTGAAGGCTTCAGGGGATGCCTTGGCGTAGTTCAAACGGGTTTTCATGTGTCTCTCTCCATTCGTGGTTCAGGTTGAGGGGCATGTGTCATCGTTCCGGGAAGCTGCGAAGCTCTCCGGTATTTCAGATGGTTGGGTGTTTTTAGGTTCTAGCGCGTCGCCGTCCTGCGCTCGTTCAGCTCCAGAAAGGCGCAGCCGCGTGCCGCAATGCCGCCGTCGTCAGTGGCGGCAAGGTCGCCCAGAATGTCGGCAATGCTGGTTTTAGCGAGTTCCGCCCGATAGGCTTTCTCCGCCTTCAGCATCGCGGCGTTGATGCCGCAGGGCTTGGTGAAATAACGTCCCGGCAAGGGGTTCGGCCCACGCTGGCGAATTTCCGCGCAGCGAAAGGCAGGCTGTGGTCCCTCCACGGCCAGAACAATATCAAGCAGGGTAATCTTGTCGGTTGTCCGGGCCAGACGATAACCGCCCTTCGGCCCTGGTACGGTGGAAACTATTCCGGCACCGGAAAGCAATTGCAGGTGCTTCAAGAGATAACTCGTGGAAACGCCATGGAATTCTGCCAGCGCCGCCGCCGAGAGCACGCCGCCTTCGGAAAGTCCCGCTAACATGCCTACGCTGTGAATGGCCTGTTCAACGCCGTCGCCGAGTTTCATCCGATTTGCTCACGTTTGGTTTGCTTTAGTATCGTGGACATTATTTATCCATGATTATGCATTCCTGTCAAGCAGCTCTGTTCCGCTCTTCTTTTTTCAAGGTTTCTCACTACCTTGAAGGCGTGAAACACGCTGAGTCTCCCATTTCCGGCACGCATGTCGGCACCTTGCCCCTTTCATTCCAGAAATGGTTTGCCGAAAAAGGGTGGTCCCCGCGCGCGCATCAATTGGAGCTGATGGCTCGGGCGCGTGGCGGCGAAAACATGCTGCTGATTGCACCGACGGGTGCCGGCAAGACGCTGGGCGGCTTCATGGCGTCGCTCACCGATCTTGCTGAACGCGGCAAGGTGCCGCCGGGCTCCGCCTTTGTCGGCGTGCACACGCTTTACATCTCGCCGCTCAAGGCACTTGCGGTGGATATCGAACGCAATCTCACCAAGCCTGTCACGGAAATGGGCCTGCCGATCTCAATCGAAACCCGCACCGGCGATACGCCGCAGGCAAAACGCCAGCGCCAGAAGGTCAAACCGCCCGATATTCTCCTGACGACGCCGGAACAGGTGTCGCTGCTGCTTGCCAACAAGGAAGCCGAGCGCTTTTTCCGCGACCTGAAATATGTGGTGCTGGATGAGCTGCACTCGCTCGTCACCTCCAAGCGTGGCCATCTGCTGTCGCTCGCGCTCGCGCGGGTGCGCAGGCACGCGCCGCATGTCCGCTTCATTGGCCTTTCCGCCACGGTGGCGGAGCCGATGGATTTGCGCCGTTACCTGGCACCGCAGGGGCAGGGAGAACCGCCCGCAGGTCTTATAACAGTGGAAGGCGGCGCCAAGCCAAACATCGCCATTCTGCAGACGGAGGAGCGTATTCCATGGTCCGGCCATTCCGCGCGCTACGCCATGAAGGATTTGTATCCCGCTCTGAAGGCGCACCAGACGACGCTCATCTTCGTTAACACCCGTTCGCAGGCGGAACGGATTTTTCAGGAACTCTGGAATGTAAACGACGATAATCTTCCGATCGCCTTGCATCACGGTTCGCTGGATGCCGGACAGCGCCGCCGGGTGGAGGCCGCGATGGCTGAAAACAAATTGCGCGCGGTCGTCGCCACCTCCACGCTCGATCTCGGCATAGACTGGGGCGATGTCGATCTCGTCGTGCATGTCGGCGCGCCAAAGGGGGCGAGCCGCCTTGCCCAACGCATCGGCCGCGCCAATCACCGCATGGATGAGCCGTCAAAGGCAATCCTCGTTCCCGCCAACCGTTTCGAGGTGATGGAGTGCCGGGCCGCACTCGATGCGAACTATATCGGCGCGCAGGATACGCCCCCCATTGCCGAAGGCGCACTGGATGTTCTTGCCCAGCATGTGCTCGGTATGGCCTGCGCCGAACCTTTCGATGCGGATGATCTCTATCGTGAAGTGACCAGCGCTTCACCCTATGCCGATCTACCGCGTTCTACCTTCGACCGCGTTGTGGATTTTACCGCTACCGGTGGATACGCACTGCGCACCTATGAACGTTACGCCCGCATCCGCCAGATGAAGGACGGCCGCTGGCGTGTCTCCAATCCGGCGGTCGCGCAGCAATATCGCCTCAACCTCGGCACCATCGTCGAGGCTGCGGAACTCAATGTCCGCATGGTCAAGCGCAATGCCAAGGGCTCGGTCGGACGCGGCGGCATGTCGCTCGGCAAGGTCGAGGAATATTTCCTCGAGCAGCTGGTGCAGGGCGATACCTTCCTGTTTGCCGGCAAGGTTCTGCGCTTCGAAGGCATCCGGGAGAATGAATGCCTGGTGTCGCAGGCCTTTTCGATGGACCCGAAGATACCCTCCTATGCCGGCGGCAAGTTTCCGCTTTCCACCTACCTTGCGGACCAGGTGCGCTCCATGCTGTCCGATCCCGCCCGCTGGCAGTCGCTGCCGGATCAGGTGCGCGACTGGCTGGCAATCCAGAAGGAAAAATCGATCATTCCCAAGCGCGACGAGCTGCTGGTCGAGACATTTCCCTTCCGCAAACGCTTCTTCATGGTCATGTATCCTTTTGAAGGGCGTCTGGCCCACCAGACCCTCGGCATGCTTCTGACACGGCGGCTGGAACGGGCGGGCGCAAAGCCCATGGGCTTCGTTGCCACCGATTATTCGCTCGCCATCTGGGCCATGGAGGATATTGGCAGGCGGCTGAAATCCCGCCGCCTGTCGTTGGCGGAACTTCTCGACGAGGACATGCTGGGCGACGATCTCGAGGCGTGGCTGGACGAATCCTTCATGCTGAAGCGGACCTTCCGCAACTGTGCCGTCATTTCAGGCCTCATCGAACGCCGCCATCCCGGAAAGGAAAAGACGGGCCGTCAGGTCACGGTCTCCGCCGATCTTATTTATGACGTTCTTCGCAGCCATGAGCCGGATCATATTCTGCTGGAGGCAACCAGACGTGATGCGGCGGCGGGACTTTTGGACATTGGCCGTCTTGGCGATATGCTGAAGCGAATCAAGGGTCACACCACCCATCGTGCACTGGAGCACGTCTCGCCGCTTGCCGTTCCTGTCATGCTGGAAATCGGCCGCGAGACGGTGGCGGGCGAGGCGATGGATCAGGTGCTGGCCGAGGCCGCAGACGAGCTTATCGCCGAAGCCATGTCCTGAAGCATCAAACTGGAATGAAGGAACGACCACAAAAGTGCTAAGCCGACTGACATTGAGCGACAGGTTTTCCAATGGCTTCGAATGCCTTGGCAGCGAAACTGCCATCAACGGCGTCGCCGCCTGGTGTGACCCGTTGGGTGGGCTTTACCTGCCCGATCTGTCGCTGCTGGTTGTCTCGGACCTGCATCTGGAAAAAGGTGCGGCCTTTGCCCGGCGCGGGCGCATGTTGCCGCCTTACGACACGATCGCTACCCTCAAAATCCTGTCTTCCCTTGTCAGCCGTTACGATCCGAAGATCGTCGTCAGCCTCGGCGACAATTTCCACGATCGGGTCGGGTCCGAGCATCTGCCGCTTATGCTGCGCGAACTGATCCGCGAGATGGCCCGTGGTCGTGACTGGATATGGATCAACGGCAATCACGATCCGGATGGCACGGTCGATCTGCCGGGATCTTCGGTAGATGAGATGTTTTACGGCAATCTCGTTTTCCGCCACGAGCCTAAGGTAGGAGATGCCGCGGGTGAAATCGCAGGCCATCTGCATCCCTCCGCCACTGTTCGCCGTCGCGAAAAAACGGTGCGGCGCCCCTGTTTCGCCACCGATGGTTCCCGCCTGTTGATGCCGGCCTTCGGGGTGATGAGCGGCGGACTGGATTTGCGGCACAAGGCCATGCGCGGTCTCTTCGACCACGCTGCACTCGTCGCGCATCTGATGGGGCGGGACCGCATCTATTCGGTACGGTTTTCAAATCTGCTCGGCTGAGCGCATCGCTCCGCCCGTCTATTGGCGGTATACCAGCACCGGTATCTTCGAGTTTTTCAGCACCTTGGCCGTAACGCTGCCGACAAGCATCTCGACGAAGCTTCTGCGCCGGTGCGAAGCCATGGCGATGAGGTCGCAGCCTGTCCTGTTGGCGATTTCGACAATCGCCTCATCCGGCCGTCCCGCCCGCGCCAGCAGGGCTTCGCAATCCAGCCCCATCGATGCGGCGTGCGCCTGCGTATCTCTCAGAAAATGCTCCGCCTCCTCGCAACGGTGGAATTCCTCTTCGGCAATGGCGGCAATGTCCTCGACATCGCTGGCAATCACGTGAAAGGGTTCGGACACCGTCACGACGGTCACCTTTGCGCCTGCCTCTCTGGCGAGAGCGAACCCTTGGTCGATTGCGATCTGCGCCAGCGGCGAGCCATCGGTGGGAATGAGAATGTGCTTGAACATGACATTTCTCCTTTTCATCCCGGTCACAACCGCACTTGCCGCCATAAGCTGCGTACGTGGTTGTAACGTCTTGAATTTTACCGCAAACCATTGAAGGAAGCGAACGCTATCTTTTACGCCGAAGGCGAAAGACGCGCTCTTTTACGGGAATGAAAAACACTCAGTCCTTGCGGAAAATAATACTGGCACTCCAGCCCGTGACGACGGCGAGGAGAACGCACAGCGCGCCATAGGCAAGCGGTGTCTGATGCGCGGCATCGGTGATTGCCTGTTCCATGCCGGTCTTGACGACGCGCAGTTTCAGCTCGCGCTGGGCGATGAAATTTCCGCTCTTGAAGAGATAGGCACGGGCCGTATGCACGCCGTTCGGGACGTTGGCGGGCAGGCGCAAGGTTGCCCAGAACAGACCGGTGCGTTCAAGCCGCACGCCGGTCGTGTCGTTGCGATAGATGCCGCTTGAAAGCCGCAGGCGCCGATAGGCCTCCTGAAAATCGAAGACATTGTCGGGCACGCCGGAAAACACCGCACTTTTGAGCGACAGATGTTCGACACCCAGCCCCATTGCCCGCAAGGTGCCAGGCGAAGCGACGGCGCTGATATCGCGCGTGCTGGCCATGGAATAGGATTCCGGTAGCGGCGTGAAGGTGATGGCGCTTGTATTGATCCAGATACCGGCCACGCGCTCCTTCTTGCGCACGGTCATGTAGTCGCTGGGGCCTTCGAGGGTAACAACGATATCATATTGGCCGATAGCGAGCAGCAACTGGTCGGTGTTGTTAAGGGCGCCGAAAAGCGTGAAATCCGCCCCGCGAAAATCGGAGGTGATCGGAATCTCCGTCGTCGATGCGCCGATTTCGATATTTTCCTGCAAGGACCGCTGCTGTGTGCCGGGAGGCAGGGCAAGCGGCGGTGTCTGCGCCGAAGCGGTAAAGGCAAGGCAGGAACCGATAAGCAGAAAGGCGCAAAGCAGCAGGCGGTGGGTCAATAACCTAACCCTCCGACGGCGACCGAGAACAGGTCTTCGGGGCGAACAACCAGTGCCACGGCAAGGCGAAGGGCGACTGCAAGCACCAGAAGCGCCAAAAGCGCGCGCAGTTGTTCGCCGCGCAGTTTCTGCCCGACGCGCACGCCATATTGCGCGCCGATGACGCCCGCGACCATCAGGATGAAGGCCAGCACCACATCGACGGAATAGTTCGTCGCGGCCTGAACGATGGTCGTATAGGCGGTAACGAAAATGATCTGGAACAGCGAGGTCCCGACAACGACGTTGGTCGGAATACGCAGAAGATAAATCATGGCCGGCACCATGATGAAGCCGCCGCCGACACCCATGATCGAGGTCAGGATGCCGATACCGAAACCCAGCGTGACGACGGGAATGATGCTGAGATAGATCTTCGACTTCTTGAACCGCATTTTCAGCGGCAGGCGGTGAACCCAGTTGTGATGGCCGGGGCGGCGCAGCGTCACCGTCTCATTACGGGCAGCACGGCGCAGGGCGGAAATGCTCTCCTTCAGCATCAAGGTGCCGACAGTGCCAAGCAGGATGACATAAAGCAGCGAAACGATGAGATCGAGCTGGCCGATGCTGCGCAGGAAGGAGAATATCCACACGCCCACCGTAGCGCCCACAAGACCGCCGACCAGCAGGACGCTCCCAAGCTTCACATCCAGCGTTCCGCGCCGGAAGTGCGTGATCGAGCCGGAGACGGAAGAGGCCACCACCTGGTTTGCGCCCGTCGCCACAGCCACTACGGGCGGAATATTGTAAAAAATCAACAAGGGGGTGATGAGAAAACCGCCGCCCACGCCGAACATGCCGGAAAGAAAACCGACGGCCGCGCCCATGCCGAGAATGATGAAAATGTTCACCGACAGTTCTGCAATCGGCAGATAGACAGTCACGGCTCGGACCTCGGGCAAATGGTTCCGGGCGGCAGGGCTTGTCCGGGTGTGGGGCCGCGCCGCGATTTACATTTTCTGTCTGAAAAGACCGGGCATGCCCAGCCTTCATCCGTCATGCCCGCGAGGGTCCGACGTGTCAACATTCAACGGTAAATACGTTGATAATTTGGAAAGATAGCGATCAGGCGTGGGAGCAGCGCCACATTCCGGCGCCAAACTGCGGGGAAGCGGCCGGGAAGGCCGCTTCATCCGTTGCGAAACGGTTATTTGTTGCGGGCGAGCAGCGCCGTCACCAGCTCGTTGGTGATGCGCCCGTCGGGTGTCTGGCCAACGGATTTCTGGAAATCCTTGATGGCGGTAACCGTGTTCTTGCCAAGCTTGCCGTCGGGCTGGCCGGCATCGAAACCGTTCTTGTTCAGGATTGCCTGAATGTTGCGGATCGCCTTTTCCATGTCCACGGAGGCAGTCTTCACGCCGTCCTTGCCAGCCCATTCCTCGGGCGGATTGACACTGTTGGCGTCTTCCGAAAGCGGCTTGACCTTCCACGCGTCGGCTTTCGCACGTGCGCTCTGAAGCTGCTGCGGGTTCATCGCTCCCGCAACCTCGTCACGCTTCTGGGCAGCGTCCGTGTCGCCATCCTTGGCGGCAATGGAGAACCACTTGTAGGATTCCTCGATATCCTGCTTCACGCCGCTTCCGCGCGCGTAGAGAATGGCAAGGTTGAACTGGCTGTCGCGGACGCCGAGTTCGGAAGCCTTGATGAACCATTGCGCGGCGGTGGTGAAATCCGGCTGGCCGGCCGCATCGGAGGCGAGCAGGACGGCGAGATTGTGCATGGCGCCTGCATTGCCCTGTTCGGCTGCCAGCGTGTAATAGCGCTTCGCTTCGGAAAGGTTGCGCTCGACGCCATTCGCCTTCTCGTAAAGGTTGGCGAGACGATATTGTGCGGGAGCAAGGCCGCGATCCGCAGCCAGCTTGTACCATTTGGCGGCTTCCGCGCGATCGGCGGCAAGGCCGCGACCCTCGGTGTAGCGTGCTGCGATCTCGTACAGCGCCTGCGTGTCGCCTTTCGCTGCGGCTTCCGCCAGCGATGCTGGCTCGATACCGGCGGGAACTACAATCGCGCCCTGGGCGGCGGCAGCCGTGGTAGCGGCCTGCACCGGTGCCTGCGGCTCACTCTGTGCGACAGTGCCTGACGTCGCCGCATCCACAGCGGGCGCATCGGCAACAGGCGGTTCATTGGCAAGCGGCGCGCCGCCAATGGTACGCGGATCGATGGTGTTTTCCGATGGTGCTGCGTTTTCGATGCTGTCGGCGGATGCCGCCTCCTGCGGATCGATAGCCAGTTCGGACGGAATGGTCACGGCCTTGTCGCCGGTCTCGGGAAGTGCGGAGACCGGGGCATCGCCCATCTTCTCTTCGATGACCGGTGCCGGGGCTTCCGCGCCGCCCATCATCGTCTTGACGAGCGGCATGGCCATCATCGCAAGAAGAATGGCGCCGATGCCGAGCAGCAGCGGGCGACGATAACGTGAAAGCGCCGAAGCGTCGGGCTTGCGATTTTTCTTGCCGGTTTCAAGCTTCTCCGGTGAGGTTTCCATGGCGGCAGCCTGCGCTGCGCGACGGGCGGCGGCGATGAAATCCGTGCGGCCTTCTGCATCCGCCGCCTTGCCGCTGGAAGCGACCTGGCTGGCGCGCACCCGTTCCAGTATTTTCTTGATATCAGGTGCGCCAGAGCCGGGCTCCAGAAGTTCGTTCTCCTGGCCCGCGGGCAGCACGTCGATTGGATCGAGCGAGGGGGCGGGTTCCACCTGCGTGCGGGTGGTGGTTGCCGATACGGGTTCCTCTGCCGATTTGGCGGTCTTCGCCGTGCCGGTTTTGAAACGCTTGGTCAGGCCGGCAAGCAGGCTCTTTTTCTCTGCTTTTGCGGGTTTTGCAGCGGCGGGCGGCACGATTGCCATCGCATCCGCGCCGTTTTCGCCGGCATCGCGCGTGTCTTCGAGAATAAGCTGTTCTTCGGTGATGTAGCCCTCTTGCGGGAAGATGGCGGCCGGCATGGCCACGTCTTCGCGGGCGGGCGTAATCATATGCTGCGCGACGTTGCGTGGCGCTGCCTCTTCGCGATAGGCGGGAGCGGGAGCGCGATTATCAAGGCTGTCCAGTCGACCGGCGATCTGCACCAGCGTCTCGTGCAGCGCCTCGAAGGTGCGGTGCGTGCGTTCTTCCGTGTTGCGGCTCAGTGCCTCGAGGCTGCGCAGATCGGTGGCAAGATCGGTCAGCATCGTCATATCGGCGAAGTTTGCGCCGGAGGAGACATTGTTGCGCGTAAAGGCGTCCAGAACGGCCTCGGCCGCCTGTCGAGCCGCTTCGATGATATACTCATCGTTGGACGCCATGTAGTCCTCGATCGCCGACATGCGGGCATCGAGTTCCGGCGACATGCCCGCCGGCTGGTGATGACCCGGCTGGCTGATTAGCGAGGAGAGATGGGCGATCTGATTTTCGAGGCTGAGCAAAGCGCCGCTGTCGGCGGGTGCGGCATGGGCGGTCTCGTCCAGACGGGCCGCGATATCGCCAAGCCGTTCTTCCAGGCGCGAAAAAGTGCCTTCGTTGAAACCAGCAACGGGCTGCGGCTGGCTGTAGCGATAGTCGAGGTCTTCGATGCGCCGGGAAAGCGTGTCGAGCCGTTCCGCCAGGCCGTCATTGACGGTGCCGTGATCCAGCGCGTCGATCTTGCGGGAAATGTCGCTGAGGAACGATGTCAGTTCCGCCTGCTGTGAGGGGCGCTGCGAACGCTCCAGAAGCAGGGAAAGCTGGTCCAGCCGCTCGTGCAGCTGTGCCGCGTCGCGCGCCGTGCTCAATTCGTCGATCTTGGCGGCCAGCGTTTCAAGACGGGCGGTGAGATCCACAGCAGGATCGGGCTTTGCGGCGGCAATACGATTGATATCACCGAGCTGTTCGGCAAGGCCGTTCAGGCGGGTTTCCAGCCGCTGTGCCAGTGCGTTGTCGGTGGCCTGTGCACTGTTGGAGCGGGCGCCAGTAGCGGCAATGGCGCGGCTGATTTCATCCAGTCGCTGGTCCAGACCGGAAAACTGTTCGGTAAAGGCAGCCTCGTTCGGCTGCATATGCTTGCCGAGCTGCTCCACCGCGCTTGCGATGGTGATCAGCTTTTCCTCAAGCACGCGCACGGCGGGATTGTTGCTCATGCCGCCGAGCTGGGTCTTGATGTCGTCGAGACGATAGGCGAGCGAGACGATTTCATCCTGCAGCGAGGCCGTGTCGAAGCCGCGCAACGTGTCTTCCACGGTGTTCCAGCGGCTTTCGATCCGATGTACGCTGTCTTCACGCGCAAGCTGGTCGATGGTGAGGCGCAGGTCATCGAATTCATTGCGCAGCCCGTAGGCATCGGGAGAGGCCAGATTGCCGAGCTGGTCGATGCTGCCGGCAAGCCTTGCAATATCGTCGCGCAGGTCGCCGATGAACTGCTGGTCTTCCGCGATCGCGCGAATGTTTCGGATTTCGGCTCGCAGCCCTTGCGCTTCGCGCGCCACGCCCTCCGAGATATCGTGCTTCAGCTCATGCCGCAGGTTGACGAGCGCTTGCGCGATCTCCTGCAAGGCTGCGTCGTTTCGCTGCTGCTCCTGATAGGGCGGGATGGAGCGCGCGCGCGGTGCGGGGTTGGCCGCCGCGTTCTGCACGTCGTTCGGCCGGTATTCAGGCGCAAGCGGTCTGGTAATGGTTCGTTCCGGGCGCGCAACGGGCTCCTGCGGGCGCTGGAAGCTTGCCTCAAGCAGGCGCTGGCGCTGGCGGATTTCGTTGACCGGGTCGAGTTGCGGCGGGGTGACGGTGGCGCGTGGCTCGCGCGGCGCGGCATGGGCCTCGTTTTTCGGCTCAGCTGTCGTGGCGCGGTGGTCGCGCGGAAATTTCTGGCTCATCAGCCCTTCGATGCGGGCTTCAAGGCCTTCAATGGTGCGATTGAGAGCATCAAGAGACGACCTGTCGCTCGGGCTTTGGTTTTTCGATCGCAATCCGTTCATCTTCTCGCTCGCTTCGCTTCCGTCCGGCGTGCCCGGTGTTTGTTGCAACGGCTACCCGCCTGATAATGCCGTCGCACAACATGCAGCAATTCTAGAGCCGGTATTTGCCCCCATGGAGGAAAATGCTTCGATTGACGAAGCAGTTACCTCGTGTCGGAGAATTCACGAAACGTGGTAAAGAAGTGGTTAACTATGGTTGGAATTTTTTAACTTTTGCGGCGCGTAACGCTTTCGCGTGGGGCTGGCCAAGCATTGCGCGGAAAAAGGGCCATGACATTCGACCGGAATTTATTTGACGTTTACGCGCACGTCAAATATTGTCATCCCATATCGGCCGGATCGGCTCCGGCTTTCACGATGCGGAGGAACATCGGTAATGCCTGTTTACAAGGCCCCAGTTAAAGACACGCTTTTTATTCTGAACGACGTTCTTGGCCTCGAGCGGTATAACAACCTGCCCGGCTTCGAGGATGCAACCCCTGACATGATCGAGGCTATTACCGGCGAGGCGGCGAAACTTGCCGAGGAGCGGCTTTTCCCGCTGAACCTGTCTGGCGATCAACAGGGCTGCAAGCGTGCAGATGATGGTTCGGTTTCCGTTCCTGATGGTTTCAAGGAGTCTTACGACGCCTATTGTGAAGGCGGCTGGATCGGCCTCGCCGTACCGCCGGAATTCGGCGGGCAGGGCCTGCCCTATACGCTGCATGCGGCGATTGGCGAGTATATGTCGTCCGCCAACCTGTCGCTGATGATGTATCCCGGCCTGACGCAGGGCGCCATCGCTGCCGTCCTCGTCCATGGCACGCAGGAGCAGAAAGAAACCTATCTGCCGAAGATGGTCGAGGGAACATGGTCCGGCACCATGAACCTGACGGAACCCCATTGCGGCACCGATCTCGGCCTGCTGCGCACAAAAGCAGTTCCGCAGGGCGACGGCAGCTACAAGATTTCCGGCCAGAAAATCTTCATTTCGGCCGGCGAACATTCCATGACTGACAATATCGTCCATCTGGTGATTGCCCGCATCGAGGGCGCGCCGGAAGGCACCAAGGGTATTTCGCTGTTCATCGTGCCGAAATTCCTCGTGAAGGAGGACGGTTCGCTCGGCGAGCGCAACGGCGTCACCTGCGGCGCGATCGAACACAAGATGGGCATCCACGGCAACGCCACCTGCGTCATGAACTATGACGATGCGACGGGGTATCTCTTGGGTGCGGAGAACAAGGGTCTCTCCGCCATGTTCGTGATGATGAACGAAGCCCGCCTCGGCGTCGGCCTTCAGGGCCTGTCCGTGGGTGAGATCGCCTATCAGAATGCGGTCGAATATGCCCGCGAGCGCATTCAGGGCCGTTCACTTTCCGGTGCGAAATTCCCCGATAAAAAGGCCGATCCTATCATCGTGCACCCGGATATCCGCCGTACGCTGATGACTATCAAGGCCTATAACGAGGCTGGTCGCGCCTTCCTTCTGTGGACCGCGCTGCAATCCGATATCGCCCATCGGTCGACCGATGAGAAAGAGCGTCAGACGGCAGATGACCTGCTCGGTCTCGTCACGCCGATCCTGAAAGGCGTGCTGACCGACAAGGGCTTCGACCATGCCGTGATGGCGCAGCAGGTCTTCGGCGGTCACGGCTATATCGAGGAACATGGCATGAGCCAATATGTCCGCGATGCCCGCATCACCATGATCTATGAGGGTGCGAACGGCATTCAGGCGCTCGATCTGGTCGGCCGCAAGCTCGGCATGAATGGCGGCCGTGCCGTCATGGCGCTGTTCAAGGAAATCGGCGATTTCTGCGAGGAAAACCGCGCCGACGAAAAGCTCAGCCTTTACACAAAGGGCCTGAAGAAGGGCTTGAACGATCTACAGGCCGCAACCATGTGGTTCATGCAGAACGCCATGGCCAAGCCAGACAATGCCGGTGCCGGTTCGACCGATTACATGCACCTCTTCGGTATCGTGGTGCTGGGTTACATGCAGGCCCGCATGGCGAAGGCGGCGAGCGAAGCCCTTGCGGCAGGTAGCACTTCTGACGAGGATTTCCTCAAGACCAAGCTTGTCACGGCGAAGTTTTATATGGAGCGCATCATGCCGGAAACGGCGCTACGCAAGGCCCGCATCGAAACCGGCGCGGACACCATGATGGAACTGGCTGCGGAAGCATTCTGACAGGGCGTGTCACGCGCCGAGGGAGAGAGTTAATGACCGACGTTTACATTTATGACCATGTCCGCACCCCGCGCGGACGCGGCAAGAAGGATGGCAGCCTGCATGAGGTGCCCTCCGTTCGCCTTGCCGCCAAGACGCTGGAAGCCATCCGCGACCGCAACGGGCTCGATACGTCTGCTGTCGATGACATCATCATGGGCTGTGTCGATCCCGTCATGGATGCCGGTGCAGTTATCCCGAAAGCCGCCGCCTTCGAGGCCGGTTATTCCAACAAGGCACCGGGAATGCAGATCTCGCGCTTCTGCGCTTCAGGTCTCGATGCCATCAACTTCGCGGCCGGCAAGGTCAAGGCAGGCTCCGACGATATCGTCATTGCCGGAGGCGTGGAAAGCATGTCGCGCGTCGGCATGGGCATGTCTGGTGGCGCCTGGTACATGGACCCTTCGGTCAACTTCCCCGCCTTCTTCATGCCGCAGGGCGTGTCGGCAGATCTCATCGCCACGAAATACGGTTTCTCCAGGGACGATGTCGATGCCTATGCCGTCGAGAGCCAGAAGCGCGCCGCGCATGCCTGGGAAAAGGGCTATTTCAACAAGTCCGTTATCCCCGTGAAGGACCGCAACGGCCTGACGATCCTCGACCGCGACGAACATATGCGACCCGGTACGGACATGCAGGCGCTGGCTTCCCTCAACCCCTCTTTCCAAATGCCGGGTGAAATGGGCGGCTTCGAAGCCGTCGGCATCATGGCGCACCCGGAAGTGGAGCGTATCAACTACGTGCACCATGCGGGCAATTCGTCCGGTATCGTCGATGGCGCGGCCGCCGTTCTGGTTGGTTCCAAGGCGGGCGGCGAGGCTATGGGCGTGAAACCGCGTGCCCGCATCAGGGCTTTCGCCAATATCGGTTCCGATCCGGCGCTGATGCTGACCGGCCCGGTGGATGTGACCGAGAAGCTTCTGAAAAAGACCGGGATGTCGCTTGCCGATATCGATCTTTTCGAACTGAACGAGGCCTTCGCCGCCGTCGTGCTGCGTTACATGCAGGCCTTCGACATCAGCCACGATAGGATGAACGTCAATGGCGGCGCAATCGCCATGGGCCATCCGCTGGGTGCGACAGGAGCGATGATCCTCGGCACGGTGCTTGACGAGCTGGAGCGGCGCGATCTGAACACCGCGCTCGTCACGCTCTGCATCGGCGCGGGCATGGGCACAGCGACCGTTATCGAGCGGGTTTGAGTTACGGAGGGCTAACCCCAGGCTCCTCACCCTGTGCTCGTCACAGGGATTCCAGCAGCGCCGCGTCTGCGGCGCGCGAGAGTCTTCCAGCCCAAAGACTTGGGCTGACTGGGTTCCTGTGACAGGCACAGGAATGAGGGATCGGGAAGTTCGGCGAAACGAAATTCAGGGAAGAGGAATCCCAAAATGAGCACTTATACCAATTTCACCATCGAGACGGACGCAGACGGCATTGCCCTCGTCACCTGGGACATGCCGGAAAAGTCCATGAATGTCTTCACTTCCGAGGTGATGGACGAACTGAACGCCATCGTTGACGCAACTGTCGCCGACGCTGCCGTCAAGGGTGTTGTCTTCACCTCCGGCAAGAGCACGTTTTCCGGCGGTGCCGATCTTTCGATGATCAAGTCGATGTTCTCCTTCTACAATGACGAGAAGGCGAAGGACCCGGATCAGGCAGCCGCCAAGCTGTTCGAACTGGTCGGCCGCATGACCGGCTTGTTCCGCAAGCTGGAGACCAACGGCAAGCCCTGGGTCTCAGCCATCAACGGCACCTGCATGGGCGGCGCTTTCGAGCTGTCGCTTGCCTGCCACGGTCGCGTCGCGTCGAATGCCAAGAGCCTCAAGATAGCCCTTCCTGAAGTCAAGGTCGGCATCTTCCCTGGTGCCGGCGGCACCCAGCGCGTGCCGCGCCTGACCGATGCGCAATCCGCCTTGCAGATGATGACCACCGGCCAGTCGCTGACCGGTGCGCGCGCCAAGGCCATGGGGCTGGTTCATCAGGTGGTGGAGCCGGATCAGCTCATTTCCGCTGCCAAGCAAATGATCAAGGACGGCCTGAAGCCGGTTGCCCCCTGGGATGAAAAAGGCTTCAAGGCCCCCGGCGGCGGCATCTGGACGCCGGCCGCTGCCCAGCTCTGGCCGGCCGCTCCGGCGATCCTGCGCCGTGAAAGCGCCGGCAACTATCCGGCAGCACTTGCTATCCTGAAATGCGTCTATGAGGGTCTGCAATTGCCGTTCGATACGGCGTTGAAGGTGGAACAGCGTTATTTCACCGAAATCCTTCGCTCGAAGGAAGCTTTCGGCATGATCCGCTCGCTGTTCGTTTCCATGCAGGAACTGGGCAAGGGCGCGCGCCGCCCGGCCGGTCAGCCGAAGACGGAGTTCAGAAAGGTCGGCGTCGTCGGCGCGGGCTTCATGGGCGCCGCCGTTGCTTATGTCACCGCCGCAGCCGGTATCCCCGTCACGCTGGTGGACCGCGATCAGGAAGCCGCCGACAAGGGCAAGGGCCATTGCGAGGAAAGCGTCAAGGCCGCCATCGGCAAGGGCAGGCTGACGCAGGATGAAGGCAAGGCCTTGCTCGACCTCGTTACCCCGACAGCGGATTACGCGGCGCTCTCCGACGCCGATCTCGTCATCGAGGCCGTCTTCGAAGACCGCGACGTGAAAAAGGCCGTCATCGAGGCCGTGGAAGCCGTGTTGCCGCAAGGCGCAATTTTCGCCTCCAACACCTCCACTTTGCCGATTACCGGGCTTGCGAAGAACTCCAAGCGCCCGGTGGATTTCATCGGCATCCACTTCTTCTCGCCGGTCGAGAAGATGATGCTGACGGAAGTCATCCTCGGCAAGGAAACGGGCGATAAGGCGCTGGCCGTCGCGCTGGATTATGTGGCCAAGATCAGGAAGACGCCGATTGTCGTCAACGATACGCGCGGCTTCTTCGTCAATCGCTGCGTGCTGCGTTACATGGCGGAAAGCTACGACATGCTGATCGAGGGTGTGCCGCCCGCCATGATCGAGAATGCCGCGAAATTCGCCGGCATGCCGGTCGGCCCGCTGGCGCTGAACGACGAAGTGGCAATCGATCTTTCCTACAAGATCCTGAAAGCAACCGTCGCCGATCTCGGTGAAAAGGCTGTCGATCCGCGCCATATGGAACTGGTGAAGAAGCTGGTGGAAGGCGAGGGCCGTTTTGGCCGCAAGAACGCCAAGGGCTTTTACGACTACCCGCCAAAGCCCGCCAAGAAGTCCCTCTGGCCCGGCCTGAAGGATCTCTATCCTCAGCAGAAGCCGGAGGATGTGGATATGGAAGTGCTGAAACAGCGCTTTCTGGTCACCGTGGCGCTGGAAGCCGCCCGCACCGTGGAAGAAGGCATCGTCACCGACCCGCGTGAGGCCGATGTCGGCTCCATCCTCGGTTTCGGCTTTGCGCCCTACACCGGCGGCGCCCTCTCCTATATCGACGGCATGGGCGTGAAGACCTTCGTGGCGCTGGCCGAGAAGCTGAGCGAGACCTATGGCCCACGCTTCAAGCCGACGCCGCTTCTGAAGGACATGGCGGCCAAGGGCGAGACCTTCTACGGTCGCTTCGATCCCTATGGCAGCACCGCGAAAGCGGCATAAGCCTTCAAGACACACAAATGAACAGGCCCTTCGGGGCCTGTTTTTTTATCGGCCTATCGTGCCGATACCGTCGCTTTATGTGCATCCTTTGCCCGGCTGGGGCGTTGAGAAGGCGTGAACGGGCGATGCGCGCCCGGTGCCGCAATTCAGGACACTTCAGGAGACTGCAATGAAGACATCGCTGCGATCCCATGGTTTCGACAAACCATCGGACCTTGACGACCACTTGGCTGAACTTGATGAAGAAGCTGCGGAGAAAGAGGCAGAAAAGCCCGCTGTCCGAGAGGCGCGTGCTTCCGCTACGGTGGACCAGTCGATACGCGCGGAACTGGACGAACTCCGCAAACAGTTGGAAAAGCTGCGCCGCGATGTGAAAAAGCTGGAATCGGCGTCCCATCCAACCCGCCACAAACCCGCAGATCTCAGGCACGAGAAAGACCACGAGAATTCGCGCCTGATGATGGTTGTGCGCTCCGTTGCCGTTACCTCGCTTGCCAGCCGCATCTTCGCGTCCTCACCCGTCATGGCAGCTCTGGTGGCTGTGGTGCCTTTTGCGCTTGGACTTGCCGCACGGCGCAGGGAAGGGGCATAATTGCCCCAAGCCGCCCAACCGCCGCTCGCCCGGATCAGCCGCGCCTGAACCCGCCACCTGACTTATGTTGATCAGGTCTGGCGGTTTGCCGATAGCGCGTTTCCAGCCACGATAAGGCCTTCACAGCGCACGTATTCCAGCCATCCACAGGCGCCGTGAAAAAACTGTCAAAAAACTTCGCTATGGCGCTTGCCATGTCCGAACAAGATGTTATAACCCCGCTCACTTTCGGGGCACCAAACAGCCCCGCCCGCCAAAAGCGGAGGTTCTTCAAGGACCTGAAGTGCCCGGATAGCTCAGTTGGTAGAGCAGCGGATTGAAAATCCGCGTGTCGGTGGTTCAAATCCGCCTCCGGGCACCATTCTTCTTAATTTCATTTTTTCCTGAATTGAATGCGTGTTGCCTCCCCCGCGCTGGCGAGATCAGATTGCTTCCGTTGTCATCAGTTTTTTAGCGCGGACGATGTAACTCGATGCGTTACGTCTGCCTACTTGTCCAACAATCGGAAAGCCGCCCGCAAGTGGATCATCGGATAAGACCCGTCGCAGGAGAGTTTCCTTGACCTTCAGGAAGGTAATTCACGCAAAACTTGTCTGAGTCCGCGGTGCTAAAGATGCTCCCGATTATCCGAGTTCTGCTCCGCCCGGTCCCGATAAAGCGCGGCACGCCCCAGCAGCATCAGCGACACTGGTGTCGTCACCGTCACGAAGATGCCGATGAAGATCTCGTGGAAGGCGAAACGGTCGCCGGAGACGGAGAAATAGATGATGGAGGCCATGACGATGCCGCCGGTGCCCCAGCTGGTGCCGAGCGTCGGTGCGTGCAGGCGCTCGTAGAAGCTGTTGAGCTTGGCGAAGCCGATGGTGCCGATCAGCGTCAGCGAGGCGCCCAGAAGGACGAAGAACGCCACCAGAATGGCGGCCCAGAGCGGAAATTCTGCTGCATTGTTCATTCAATCACCTCGCCACGCATCATGAATTTGGAAAGGGCAACGGTGGAGACGAAGCCGAGGATCGCAATGAGCAACGAGGCCTCGAAATAGATGTCGTTGCCGGTGCGCAGGCCGAAGGTCAAGAGAAGCAGCATGGCGTTGACATAGAGCGTGTCGACGCCGAGCACCCGGTCCTGGGCGCGTGGGCCGATGGCGATGCGGTAAACGGAAATCGTCATGGCAATGGCGAGCATCAGCTGCGCGAGCGAAAAGGACCAGAAAAGGATAATCGAACTCATTCGAATATCTCCATCAAAAGTTTTTCATATCGGTTCTTGATGAGGCTTATCCAGGCCGCCTCATCCTCATCGTCGAGAACATGGAGCAGAAGCGTTCCCTGGCTGGAATTATATTCGAGCCAGGCGCTTCCCGGTGTCGAGGTGAGGATTGTCGCCAGAACGGCCAATCCCATCGGATCGCGAATATCGAGCGGCACCGCTAGGAAACCGGATTTGCGGTCTCTCTCGCGCTGGAACAGAATGATCTTCACGACGGAAATATTGGACAGGACGATGTCGTAAAGCACGATCGCGATCAGCTTGACGAGCTTGTGCCAGTTGCGGATGCGCGGTTTTGCCGGCCGGAGCGACGCCATAGCCCAGGAGGCGATGAGGGCCACACCGGTGCCTAGCAGCAGATGTCCGGCTGAAAAGCTGTTGATCGTCATCCAGAAGATGATCAGCGACACCGTCAGCAGCGGGTAGGGCAGGACACGGCTTATCATGGCTGCGCCTCCGGATTGGTTCCCGCTCTCGGGGCGGAAATGACGCCCTGAATGTAGCTGGCCGGCAGATCGAGAATACGCGCCGTCTCCTGCATGTAGCGCATCACCGGCCCCGCCTGCACGGTCATGGCGAGTGTCAGTCCAAGCAGCAGCATGATGGGCGCTATTTCGATGACGAGAACACGCGGCACTGTGCCTTCGAGGGAGGCCCAGAAGGTGCGGATGCCCGCGCGGGTCATCGAGATCAGCGAGGCGAAACCTGCAAAGACAATCAGGAAGACCAGCCACCAGGAAAGGGTGGAGACGCTGTCATTGGCCCCCAGCCCTGAAGGGTTGAGAATGGCGGTCAGCATGGAGAATTTGGCGATGAAGCCCGAGAGCGGCGGCAGACCGGCGAGGAGAATGCCGCAGGCTGCAAAACACGCCCCGAGCACCGCCATGGTGCCGGGCATGGTTACGCCGACTTCTTCTTCCTCTTCCTCCTCTTCGCCCTCGCCATAGGCTTCCATGGTTACGGCAAGAACGTTCGCGCCGGCATCCTGCCCGCGTTCCACCAGTTCGATCAGCATGAAGAAAGCGCTGATGGTGAGTGTGGAACTGACGAGATAATAGAGCGCGCCGGCTGCAACCGTGGGATTGCCGGTGCCCATGGCGGCGAGAAGCGTTCCTGAGGACACCAGAACCGAAAACCCGGCCAGCCGCCCAAGCGCCTGCGAGGCAAGAACGCCGATGGCGCCGAAGATGATGGTGGCGATGCCGCCGACAAGCAGGGCATCATGACCAAAACCGGCCGATTCCCCGGCCGTCTGCCCGAAAAGCAGGAAGGACAGGCGGGCAATGACATAGATGCCGACCTTGCTCATGATAGCAAACAGCCCGCCGACAGGTGCTGAAGCCGAGCCATAGGCGGAAGGCAGCCAGAAATTCAGCGGCCACATGCCGGCCTTGACCAGGAACGCGATGCCGAGAACCGCAGCGCCGGTTTCAAGCAGCATGCGCTGGTCCGGGTTGAGGCCGTCGATGCGGTGGGCAAGGTCACCCATGTTCAGCGTGCCGGTGACGCCATAGATGAGGCTGACGCCGATCAGGAAGAACAATGCGGCGACGAGGTTGATGGCGATGTAATGCAGCCCGGCCTTGACGCGCTGCTGACCGGAGCCATGCAACAGCAAACCATAGGATGCCGCGAGCATAACCTCGAAGAAAACGAAGAGGTTGAAGAGGTCACCGGTCAGGAAAGCACCGTTGACGCCCATCAGCATCATCTGGAACAGCGAATGGAAATGCGCGCCTGCCTTATGCCATTTCGCCAGCGAATAGATCAGCGAGGGAATGGCAAGCAGTGCCGTCAAAAGCACCATCAGCCCGGAGAGGCGATCGGCAACGAGCACGATGCCGAAGGGCGCCGGCCAGTTGCCGAGCAGATAGACCCCGCTCGAAACCACCGCCGCGATCTCGGTATTGACCGTCGAGTTCACCTCGCGGAACAGCAGGATGGCGACAACAAGCAATATCACGGTCGAGGCAAGGCTGATGGCGGCCTTCGCCACGCGCTGGCGCTCGTCGAAGAACAACAGGAGGGCTGCGGTGATCAGCGGCACCAGAATGGGCGCGATGACGATGTGGAAGGGGAACGACATCATTTCGATTCCCTCCCGTCCACATGGTCGGTGCCGGTAAGCCCCCGGGCGGCCAAAAGCACGACGAGGAACAGCGCAGTCGTCGCAAAGCCGATGACGATTGCCGTCAACACCAGCGCCTGCGGCACGGGGTCGGCAAGCGTGGAACTGTCGACGCCGTTCACCAGCACCGGCGGCGCATTGGTCTTGATGCCGCCGACGCCGAAGATGAACAGGTTGACGGCATAGGACAGCAGCGAAAGCCCGACGATGACCTGATAAGTGCGTGGGCGCAGGATCAGCCAGACGCCGGAGCCGGTCATGATGCCGATGCCGATTGAAAGAATGAGTTCCATTACACGTCCTCCGCTTTTGCGGCTTCAGGCGTGCGAACGCGGTAGTTACGCAACGATTGGTGTGCCAGTGCTATAAGAATAAGAACGGTGGAGCCGACGACCAGCGAGAAGACGCCGAGGTCGAACAGCAAGGCGGATGCTGTCGGCATTTTGCCGATATAGGGTATCTCCGTGTACTGGAAATAAGAGGTCAGGAACGGATAGCCGAAGTACCAGGACCCCATGGCGGTTGCCGCCGCCATCAGAAGGCCGAAGCCCATCCAGCGCAGCGGCAGGATGCGGATGCGATCCTCCGCCCAGCGCGCGCCGCCGGCGAGATATTGCAGCAGGAACGCGATTGCCATGGTGATGCCGGCCGCAAAGCCGCCGCCGGGCAGATCGTGGCCGCGTATGAACAGGAAGATCGAAAAGGTGACGATAACCGGGAACATCCATTGCATGACGATGGACGGTACATAGAGATAGTCGCGCACCGTATCGCCCTTGCTGCGGTCGGGCCGCTCCGCATCGAAGGCGTTTTGCATCTGCTGCTGTTCCGGCACCCCGATGCTTTCATGCGCAGGGCGGAAACGGCGAAGCAGCGCAAAGACCGTCAGCGCCACGATCGCCAGCACCGCGATTTCGCCGAATGTATCGAAACCGCGGAAATCGACGAGGATGACGTTGACGACATTGGTGCCGCCGCCTTCCGAATAAGCGCGCTCGAGGAAATAGGTCGCGATGGCGTTCGGCACGGGCAGGGTCATGACCGCATAGGCGATGACGGACATGCCAATGCCGCTTGCGGCGGCCAGCAGGAAGTCACGGGCGCGCCGAAGCTGCGCCGGCAATTCATCGCTGCTGTCCACCTTCTCGAAGCGTTTCGGCAGCCATCTGAGACCGAGCAGGATCAGAACGGTGGTCACGATTTCGACCAGCAACTGGGTGATCGCGAGATCGGGTGCAGAGAGCCAGACGAATGTGAGGCAGGTGACAAGGCCGGAGACGCCGAGCATGATGAGTGCGGCGAGACGATGATATTTCGCCTGCCAGGCGGCACCCAGCGCGGCGATCATGCCGATCAGCCACAGAATGGCAAAGATCGGATCGAAGGACGTCACGCGCGGCAGCGACAATGAAAATTCCGAGAGGAAAAGCGGCGAGAAACCGGCAAGAATCGCCACGAGGATCAGAAGCCTCAGCTGCGGCTGCAGGCGCCGGGTGCCGAGCGTGCTTTCCAGCCACCGCGCCCACTTCCAGGACACGGTGACGAGAATGCGCTCGAAGATGCGCTGTCCCCGAAGATGCCGGAAGATTGGCGGGCCGTCGTCGCAGCGGGAGAAATAGCCGCCGAGCAGGGCATAGATGGCAACGCCGCCGCCGAGTGCCGCAATACTCATGATGAGCGGCAGGTTGAAACCGTGCCAGATCGACAGGCTGTAGACGGGTGTTTGCGGACCGAGAACGGAAAGCACGGCCGAATGCAGGAACGGGCCGATCGACAGGCTCGGAACGATGCCTACGATCAGGCAGGCGAAAACCAGGAACTCGATAGGGAAACGCATCCAGCGCGGCGGCTCATGCGGATTGGGGTTCGGCAGGTCAACCGGCTTGGGGCCGAAGAAGACCGTGTGAATGAAGCGTAGCGAGTAGGCGACGGCGAAGGCGCCTGACAACGTCGCGACGTATGGCAAAGCCCGGTCGAGTAGCGAGTCTGCGTGGGTTTCGACGGCCTCGGCAAAGAACATTTCCTTGGAGAGGAAGCCGTTGAACAGGGGTACGCCGGCCATTGCAGCGCTCGCCGCCATGGCGAGCGTCGCGGTTGCCGGCATATAGGTGTAAAGCCCGCTCAGCCGCCGCATGTCGCGCGTGCCGGTTTCATGGTCGATGATGCCGGCCGCCATGAACAGCGATGCCTTGAAGGTGGCGTGGTTGACCATGTGGAAGATCGCTGCAACCGCCGCAAGCGGGCTGCCCAGGCTCAAAAGCGTGGTGATGAGCCCCAGATGGCTGATGGTCGAATAGGCGAGCAAGCCTTTCAGGTCCTGCTGGAACATGGCGAAATAGGCGCCGAGCAGCAGGGTGATGACGCCTGCAGCACCCACCAGCCAGAACCATTCCGGCGTGCCTGCCAGCACCGGCCAGAACCGCGCCAGCAGGAAAACCCCGGCCTTCACCATGGTGGCCGAGTGCAGATAGGCGGAAACGGGCGTGGGCGCCGCCATGGCATTGGGCAGCCAGAAATGAAACGGAAACTGTGCGCTTTTCGTCAGCGCGCCGCCAAGGATGAGAATAAGTGCGGGCAGATAAAGGGAATGGGCGCGGATATCGGCACCGGCCGCGATGATCTTGTCCAGATCGTAGCTTCCCGCCATGTGGCCGAGGATCAGAAGCCCGGCGAGCAGGCTGAAGCCGCCGATGCCGGTCACGGTCAGCGCCATGCGGGCGCCATCGCGCGCGCCGGCGTTCTGGTGCCAGTAGCCGATCAGCAGGAACGAGAAGATGCTGGTCATTTCCCAGAAGATCGACAGCAAAATGACGTTGCCGGACAGCACTATGCCGAGCATCGAGCCCATGAAGGCGAGCAGAAAGGCGAAAAACCGTGGAATAGGGTCCTGGGCCGACATGTAATATCGGGCGTAGAGAACCACGAGCAGGCCGATGCCGGTAATGAGGATCGCGAAAATCCAGGCGAAGCCATCCAGCCGCAGGGTAAAATTAAGCCCCAGCTGCGGCAGCCATTCCACATCGTATTTCAGCACGCCACCGCCACTGACATTTGGATAAAGAAGGATGCTGCCGACCAGGCCGAAGAGGGCTACGGCGCTAGCTACGTAGGCCGCGCTTGCGGCCGCGCCTTCGCGCGGCATGAAGGCCGTTATGAGAGCGCCGACGAACGGCAATGCGATAATAAATGGTAGAACGGTTGCAAGTGTCATATGCGGCGGCGGTTTTCTCTCTGGAATTGGAGCCTACGGCGGGTTTCCGACGACTCCGATCCCTCAAGGTTCGCAAGGAACCGAATGATGAGGACCGCCGGAATGACTAAGAGATAATATGCGGAGGTGCTCTTGGAACCACGTTCGCAAAGTCTCGGAAAGTTTGTGGCGCGATGGCAACAGGCGTGACGGCCGGTTTGGCGTCAGCCACGATCCGCAGGATGGTCGAGGGAAAACCGACGGGGCGAAGCCCCGGAGCACCGTTGTGAGCCTTGCAGCCGTGATCGTCGCCGGTGGTGCAGTCCTTATCGCGAAGCGAGGGGGAGTGGCTTAGGTCAGCCGTCTGCAATCGTTCCAGACGGCTGGTCTTTGAGATTGCCTTGATGCCGGATGGCGCCTGAAAGCCGATGATGACGAGCAGGCTCGCAACCACAAGACCGATCAACACTTGCGGATGGCGCCTTGAACAGCGGCATTTCTCCATCCGTAACAAGTTGGCGTCTCCTTGATCGTAAAGGTCTCTCTAAAGCATCACCGCTGAGCGAATATCCCGTTGATTTGTTTTAGGGGAAGGCGGACACGCTTGTCCAGCGCACAGGCTGGAAAAACCGCCCGTCGCGTCCGATTCCTTTTCGTTTTTGCCCGTTTGCGGCAAAGTAGGGGCGACAATGGCTAAAAGCTTTTACAAATTTTACCGTTTGACGCCGGTGCTGATGTTTCTTAACTTTCAAGCAAGGAATTAACCATAAAGATTGATGGTATTTCCACGGCGGAATGGGGTTATCTCCCCTTCCAGGCATGACGCCGCACTGCCGTACCGGGCCCGATCCGGTATTTCGTTTCTTGGTTCAAGAAGGTCAGGCAAGCGTCGATGCCGCATCGTCCGCGATGGGTATGTTCGTTCAAAAATCCCCCTTAAGGGTGCTGGCGTTCTGAACCTTGCCATTTGGCCGGGTTTTACCGGCCGTCATATTATTGGGGTCGTCGGTTGGGGCAGGACTTGCCATCAGAACAAGCGCGGAGATCGGCAGGCGCAAGCCTGGCGGGGCGGTTGCGCTTTGCCGGCCTCGACGAGACGCAATCCGATTTCCTGCGCAATTATCGCAGCATGCTGGAGCCTTACGTTAAGGCCGGCCTGCGCGATGTGATGAACCGTTTCCAGTCTATGCCGGACTGTTCGCCGTCTTTCGAAAGCGAAAACCAGCTCGACCGCCTGCACGATTTGCAATCCTCGCACTGGAGCGTGCTTACCGATGCGCGTTTCGATGGGCTTTATGCGGAACGGGTGAAAGTGCTTTCCGACAATGCCGGTCGCATGGGTCTCGATCCGCGCTGGCAGATCGCCAGCCATGCCGTCGTTCTGGAACATCTGCTGGGCGGTCTGGTGACTGAGCACGCGCCGCGCTCCATCCTGCCCGGCAACCGCAAAAAGAGCCGCGAACTGGCGGAAGCCGTCAAGAACGTCGTCCGTCTGGTGATGGTCGATACCGAGATTGCCGTATCGTTGCGCTTCAATGAATTGCGCCTGCGCCATGGCCGGGAACTGGCAGAACAGCGCGACAATGACCGCTCTGAAGCCGCAAGGTTGCTGGGCGAAGCGTTGACGGCATTTGCCGCAGGCGATTTGCAGGCCCGCATCGGCGGCGACGTGCCCGACGCCTACCGCGACGTTGCTGCCACTTTCAATGCGGCACTCGAGACGATTGGCGTGTCACTGACATCGGCTCAAAACAGCATCGGCGAAGCCGAGGCGCTGAGCGCGCGGTTTGCCGACATTGGCCGTTCCATGGCGGAGCGCTCCCGCCAGCAGGCCGCAGCCCTTGCCGAGACCTCCCGTGCGATCCAGACGATGATCGGGGATGTGACCGAAAACGGCGCCCGCATTTCGGCGGCGGAGACGGCGGTTTCCCATGCCCGAGAGGCGGCGGTCGAAAGCGGCAAGGCAATCGGCGAGGCGATAAACGCCATGTCGGATATCGAGCAATCCGCCGAGCAGATCGGACGGATCATCGGCACGATTGACGAGATCGCTTTCCAGACGAACCTTCTCGCCCTCAACGCCGGCATCGAGGCAGCACGCGCCGGTGACAGCGGACGCGGTTTTGCCGTTGTCGCGCAGGAGGTCCGGGCATTGGCCCAGCGTTCCGCAGACGCTGCAAGAGAGATCAAAAGCCTCGTTGGCTCCACGAAAAAGCAGGTCGAAGGCGGCGTGCACATGGTCAACCGCACGCAGGACGCAATCGGCGGTGTTGTCCGGCAGGTATCCGGCATCAACGACATGATCACTGAGGTCTCCCGGCACGCGGCAGAGCACGCCGGCGAATTGCAATCAGTCGCTGCCGACATCGGTGAACAGCAAAGACAGGCTGACCGGAACCTTGCCGATATGGGCAATGGCTCCTCGGAGGCCGATACGCTTCACACTGTCATTCTGGAACTCGGCCGCACCATTCGCGAATTCCGCATTGCCCGTCAGGGACAGGCGGCAGCTGTCGCCGCTACGGCTCGGCAGGACACATCATTTGTGGACCGTGCGGATAACCGCACGGATTACGGCCAGGATTACCAACAATTCAGACGCCAAGGAGTCATGTAATGGCAGCCAGAAAAGCAGCTGAGGCGACGCTGAAACTGTCACCGGTGCTGGATCTCAACGAGGCATCGGCGCTGCACGGCAAGCTGATGACGCTGAGAGGAGCACCTTTGTCGGTGGATGCGTCCGAGGTGGAACGTATCGGTGCGCTTTGCGCCCAGGTCCTGATGGCCGGTGCAAAGTCCTGGGAAGAGGACGGCAAGCCGTTCGGTTTTGCCAGAGTGTCCGATGCATTCGACAAGACCATGAAACTGATAGGCGTCGAAATCGATCATTTGCTCCTGAAGGAGATCAAGAAGTGAAGAAAAAAGTTCTTACCGTGGATGATTCCAGAACGATCAGGAACATGCTCCTGGTCACGCTCAACAATGCCGGTTTCGAGACAATTCAGGCCGAAGACGGCATTGAGGGTCTCGAAGTGCTGGAGCAGAGCAACCCCGACGTTATCGTGACCGATATCAACATGCCCCGTCTTGACGGTTTCGGCTTCATCGAGGGTGTGCGTCGCAACGAGAAGTACCGGGCCATACCGATCCTC
The DNA here is from genome assembly GCF_019355535.1 of Agrobacterium sp. S7/73. Taxonomy (NCBI): domain Bacteria; kingdom Pseudomonadati; phylum Pseudomonadota; class Alphaproteobacteria; order Hyphomicrobiales; family Rhizobiaceae; genus Agrobacterium; species Agrobacterium sp. S7/73. Next base: position 2,499,844 of record NZ_CP072136.1, on the reverse strand, counting down.
GTTCTGACGACCGAAAGCGACGCAGAGAAGAAGAACCGCGCCCGTCAGGCCGGTGCGACCGGCTGGATCGTCAAGCCGTTCGATCCTGCGAAGCTCATCGATGCCATTGAACGCGTAACTGCCTGATACGGGACATTTCACGATGGATATGAACGAAATCAAGGAAATCTTTTTCCAGGAATGCGAGGAACAACTCGCGGAACTGGAATCGGGGCTTCTTAAATTGAATGACGGTGACCGTGATCCGGAAACCGTCAACGCCGTTTTCCGTGCCGTTCATTCCATCAAGGGCGGGGCGGGTGCCTTCGGTCTGGATGATCTCGTGGCCTTCGCCCACGTTTTTGAAACGACCCTCGACTGCGTTCGCTCCAACAAGCTGGAACCGACACAGGACGTCCTGAAAGTCATGCTGCGTTCCGCCGACGTGCTGGCGGACCTGACCAATGCGGCAAGAGACGGCGGCAGCGTCGACGAAAGCCGCACCCGTGGCCTCGTCAAGGAACTGGAAGCCCTGGCCAACGGCGAAACCGTCCACGCATCCGCGCCGGTGGCAGCGCCGGTTGTCGCAAAGATGCCGGAACCCGTCGCGCCCAAGCCGACGGACGATAGCGGTTTCGAGCCGATCCCGTTCTCCTTCTCGGACTTTGCCGATGAAACGACGCCGTTGATGGAGACGCCGTCTTTCCAGATAACCTTCAAGCCGCACGCATCGCTTTATTCGAAAGGCAATGAAGCAGCCCTTCTCCTGCGCGATCTCTCGCGCATCGGTGAGATGAGCGTCAATTGCGACCTGTCGGAACTACCCTCGCTCGACAAGCTCGATCCAGAAGCGTCCTATTTCTCCTGGACGGTTTCGATCTCGACCGACAAGGGTGAAGAGGGTATCCGCAGCGTCTTCGAATTCGCCGAATGGGATTGCGATCTCGAAATCACCCCGATTCTCTCGGAAACCGCTGCGGATGCGGAAGAGCTGCCGATGATCCCGGTTCCGTTCGACCTGTCGGCTCTCGACGGTGATGCGGAAGGGGAAACGGCCGTTGTGACCGCCGGGGCGGAAGAGCCCTACGTTGCCGCAGTCGTCGAGGCTGCCGTCGCGACGACGCAGATCGCCCAGAGCGTCAACGCCGCCATCGAAAAGCGTGAGGCTGCGGCAGCGCCGGCCGCAGCGCAGGCGAATGCCAATGCCGCGGCCAATGCAAGCGCCGGCCAGACCATCCGTGTCGATCTCGACCGTGTTGACCGCCTGATCAACCTCGTCGGCGAGCTTGTCATCAATCAGGCGATGCTGTCGCAGAGCGTCATCGAAAACGATGCGAGTGGCACGTCTGCCGTCAACATGGGTCTCGACGAACTCCAGCAATTGACGCGCGAAATCCAGGACAGCGTCATGGCGATCCGTGCGCAGCCGGTGAAGCCTGTCTTCCAGCGCATGTCGCGTATCGTTCGCGAAGTTGCCGACATGATCGGCAAGCAGATCCGCCTCGTTACCGAAGGCGAGAACACGGAAGTCGACAAGACGGTCATCGACAAGCTGGCCGAACCCCTGACGCACATGATCCGCAATGCGGTGGACCACGGGATCGAAACGCCGGAAAAACGCGAAGCCGCTGGCAAGAACCCGGAAGGCACCATCAAGCTTTCGGCCAAGCACCGGTCGGGCCGCATCCTGATCGAGCTTCAGGACGATGGCGCGGGCATCAACCGCGAGCGTGTTCGCCAGAAGGCGATCGACAATGATCTCATTGCCGCCGATGCGAACCTCACCGATGAGGAGATCGACAATCTGATCTTCGCGCCGGGCTTCTCTACCGCGGACAAGATTTCCGACATTTCCGGCCGTGGCGTCGGCATGGATGTGGTCAAGCGTTCCATTCAGGCGCTTGGCGGCCGTATCAACATCTCCTCGCGCCCCGGTCTTGGCTCGACCTTCACCATGAGCCTGCCGCTGACGCTTGCCGTTCTCGACGGCATGGTGGTAACCGTGGCCGGGCAGACGCTTGTCGTTCCGTTGACGGCGATCGTGGAAACCCTGCAGCCGGAAGCGAAGAACATTCACTCCTTCGGCGCCAACCAGCGGCTGATTTCCATCCGCAACTCTTTCTGCCCGCTGGTCGATGTCGGACGCGTTCTGAACTTCCGTCCGACCCAGGCCGATCCTGTGGAAGGTGTGGCGCTTCTGGTGGAATCGGAAGGCGGCGGCCAGCGCGCCCTGATGGTCGATGCGATCCAGGGACAGCGCCAGGTCGTCATCAAGTCTTTGGAAGCCAACTATACCCATGTTCCAGGCATTGCCGCCGCCACCATTCTGGGTGACGGACGCGTTGCGCTCATTCTGGATGTCGACGCCATCGTCAGCGCTTCGCGCGGGCAGCCACTGAAACAGGAAATGTCACTCGCGGCGACGGGTTGAAGGCGGATATCCAATGGCAGCACTTAATCTCAGCGATCAGCGACAGTCTCCCGATGACGTTCTTGCCAGCGGCGAATATCCGCTGACGAGACGCGATTTGTCGGAGATCGCTGCGATGATCTACGCGGATGCGGGCATCTATCTCAACGACACCAAGGCGTCGCTGGTCTATTCGCGCTTGTCCAAGCATATCCGCAATCTCGGACTGGCCGGGTTTCGGGAATATTGCGCACTGGTGTCATCGCCCGATGGAGCGGCTGCACGCCGCGAAATGCTGTCGCACCTGACGACGAATTTCACGCGCTTCTTCCGCGAGAACCACCATTTCGAACACCTGCGCGACGAGGTTCTGCCGGGCCTCATTGCAAGGGCAAAGACTGGCGGGCGCGTCCGCATCTGGTCGGCCGCCTGCTCAGACGGGCAGGAGCCCTATTCGATTGCGCTCACCGTGCTCGCCATGTTTCCCAATGCGGCGGACTACGATTTCAAGATCCTGGCGACGGACATCGATCCGAAGATCCTGGCGCAGGCCCGTGCAGGCGTTTACGATGACAACGCGCTCGAAACCGTGTCTCCCGCCATGCGTAAGCAATGGTTCACGGAGGTTGATGCCGGCGGTCGCCGGAAGTTCCGCATCGATGACAAGGTCAAGCGCCTCATCACCTTCAATGAACTGAACCTGATGACGCAATGGCCCTTCAAGGGCAATTTCGACGTCATCTTCTGCCGCAACGTCGTCATCTATTTCGACGAGCCGACCCAGATGCGTATCTGGACGCGTTTTGCAGGCCTGCTGCCGGAAGGCGGTCATCTTTACATCGGCCATTCCGAAAGAGTGTCCGGCGACGCCAAGAACCTGTTCGACAATACCGGCATCACCACCTACCGCTACATTGGTCACACGTCCGGGAGGAAGGCATGAGCGCACTCGCACGGGTCCTCGTCGTCGATGATTCCCCCACCATGCGTGGCCTGATTTCCGCCGTCCTCAAGGCCGATCCGGAGGTTGAGGTGGTTGGGCAGGCCGGCAATGCCATGGAAGCGCGCGCCGCCATCAAGCAACTCAATCCCGATGTCGTGACGCTCGACATCGAGATGCCGGAAATGAATGGCCTCGAGTTTCTCGAAAAGATCATGCGACTGCGGCCGATGCCGGTCATCATGGTCTCGTCCCTGACGCACCGCGGCGCGGATGCCTCGCTCGCCGCGCTTGAAATCGGTGCTTTCGACTGTGTCGGCAAGCCGGCTCCAGGCGATGCGCGCCCCTTCGGCGACTTGGCCGACAAGGTCAAGGCCGCCGCACGGTCGCAACACGCAGCTTACCGCGCGGCGCGCCCGGAACCCGTTGTCGCAGCCCAGCCGACCCCGGTCAGCGATTATCGTGCCGGCCGCAAAGTCGTCGCCATCGGCTCCTCCACCGGCGGTGTCGAGGCACTGATTGCCGTGCTCCAGAAGTTTCCGGCCAATTGTCCGCCGACGGTCATCACCCAGCACATGCCGCCGACTTTCACCAAGAGTTTCGCGGAACGGCTGAACCGCATCTGCGCACCCGTCGTGGAAGAGGCGACGGATGGCGCGCGCCTGCAGACCGGCAAGATCTACCTTGCGCCGGGCGGTGAACGCCATTTGCAGATTTCCAATCGCAACGCGCCCTGCTGCCGGCTTATCGAGCGCGATCCCGTCAACGGCCATCGCCCTTCGGTCGATGTGCTGTTCGATTCGGTCGCCGAGCTTGCCGGACGCAACGCCGTCGGCGTCATTCTCACCGGCATGGGCCGCGATGGCGCGGCCGGGCTGCTCAAAATGCGGCATGCCGGTGCGCGAACCGTCGGCCAGAACGAAAAAACATGTGTCGTCTACGGCATGCCCAGAGTGGCCTTTGAGCTTGGCGCCGTTGAACTGCAATTGCCGCTGGCCTCAATCGGCGAAGAAATCCTGAAACTAACCACTGCCCGCAAAGAAGGTGCTGACTAATGTCTCTCGCAGAAAAGATCAAAGTTCTGATCGTCGACGATCAGGTGACCAGCCGGCTGCTGCTCAGCGATGCGCTGACACAGCTCGGCTTCAAGCAGATCACTGCCGCTGGCGACGGCGAGCAGGGATTGAAGATCATGGAGCAGCAGCCCCATCATCTCGTTATCTCCGACTTCAACATGCCCAAGATGGACGGCCTCGGTTTCCTGCACGCCGTGCGGGCAAACCCGACCCTCAAAAAGGCGGCCTTCATCATCCTCACCGCACAGGGCGACCGTGCGCTGGTGCAGAAGGCAGCGCAGCTCGGCGCAAACAACGTGCTGGCCAAGCCCTTCACCATCGACAAGATGCGCGCAGCCATCGAAGCGGTTTTCGGATCGCTGAAATGATTGAAGCTGCGGCCAAGCGCGTACATATCATTCAGGGCGAGTACAAGGTTGTCAGCGATCCCGACGTGGTCATGACGACGATACTCGGTTCGTGCGTGGCCGCCTGTCTGAGAGACCCCGTTGCCGGCATTGGAGGAATGAACCACTTCCTGCTGCCGGGAACGGGCAACGTGACCGGTGGGGATGCGACGCGTTATGGCGTGCATCTCATGGAACTGCTGATCAACGGTCTTCTGAAGAAGGGCGCACGCCGCGACCGGCTGGAGGCGAAGGTTTTCGGCGGCGCAAAAACGATTGCCAGCTTCTCCAATGTCGGTGAGCAGAACGCCATCTTTGCCATGCAGTTTCTGAAGGATGAAGGCATACCGGTCATCAGCTCCTCCACGGGCGGGGATCATGGCCGCAAGATCGAGTTCTGGCCGGTTTCGGGCCGTGCACGACAGCATCCGCTGAGCGGCGCGGAAACCCAGAAGACGGTCGCCATGGAAACGCGTCCGGTGCCGGCCCCCAAGCCCGTCGCCAACGACATCGAATTTTTCTAGTCACGGAGTTTCCAATGCAGATTGCAAACAACACCGGCACCACTCCGTTCGAAGAAGCCTTGCCCGACGTTCTGATGCGCGTGGTATCGGAACTGCACGATGTCGCCTATCTGATCGAGCGCATCGAGCCGCAACTGCTGGAAGCGACAAGCGGCGAATTGTCCAGCGATGGCGTCAAGCTCTTGCAGGGCATCGACCTTGCCGTCCAGAAAACCCGCGGCCTTGCCGAGTTCATCGATACCGTCACCGGCTCAATTCCCGGTGATTGGATCGTGGATGTCTCGACCGCGCTCAGCCTCGTCAAGCTGGCAGAAATGCAAAAGGCGCTGGGCGCAGCCATCCGCCACGGCCATTCGCAGCCGCTGGACAAGGTCGCCGGCGACTTCGATCTGTTCTAGACAGCATTCATCTGGCGGTTCCCTTCCTTTCGCGGATTGCGGATAAAGGCAACGCTCGCGCAAGCTTCGCACCCTATTGTCATTACGGGGCCAAAAGGTCTCGGACTCTATGAATGACGGTGCGGAACAGAATGAATCTGTTAAATCAAATCCCTCAGGTCTTGAAGAATTTCGCGGCGCTGGGTCAGACACGGTTGTTGATGCTGGGCGGCGTGGGCATTTTGTCCATGGCCATTATCCTTGCAGCAGCACTTTACGTGAACCGTCCCGCTTACGAGACCCTTTATGTGGGACTTGAAAAAAGCGACCTCAACAAGATCAGCATTGCACTCGCCGAAGCGGGGCTGGACTTTCAGGTTGGAACGGATGGCGCCAGCCTCCAGGTTCCGGTCGGCCTCACCAGCAAGGCAAGGCTGCTTCTGGCCGAGCGCGGCCTGCCTGACAGTGCCAATGCCGGTTATGAGCTTTTCGACAATGTCGGTTCTCTCGGCCTGACTTCCTTCATGCAGGAAGTGACCCGGGTTCGCGCGCTTGAGGGTGAGATCAGCCGCTCCATTCAGCAGATCGACGGAATTGCGGCCGCACGCGTCCATATCGTCATGCCGGATGTCGGTAATTTCCGCCGCGGTGAGCAGAAGCCCACCGCATCGGTCATGATTCGAGCCAATGCCACCGCCGGGCGCAAGGCGTCCGCTTCCATCCGTCATCTCGTCGCCTCGGCCGTTCCCGGCCTTGAAGTCGATGACGTGACGCTGCTCGATTCCACCGGCCAGCTTCTCGCTTCCGGTGACGACGTCACCAACGCCGCCATGAACCGCTCGCTGACGCTGGCGCAGAACGTTCAGCAGGAAATTACCACCAATATCGACAAGGCGCTGGCGCCTTTCCTCGGCATGGACAATTTCCGCTCCAGCGTGACGGCGCAGCTCAATACCGACAGCCGGCAGATTCAGGAAACCGTCTACGATCCGGAATCGCGCGTCGAGCGCTCCGTCCGCACCGTTAAGGAAGACCAGAAGTCCCAGGAAACGCAGCCCGATACGGCCGCGACCGTGGAACAGAACGTACCGCAGGCAGCGCCCCAGGGCGGCGCAGGCGGCCCGCAGTCTTCCGACCAGTCTGCCAAGAAGGAAGAGCAGACCAACTACGAAATCAACTCCAAAACGGTCGCCACCGTCAAGAATGGCTATACCGTCGAGAAGATTTCGGTCGCCGTGGTCGTCAACAAGGGTCGCATCGCCAAGATGGTCGGCGAACCCGTCGACCAGGCCAAGATCGACGCCTATCTTGCCGAAATGCAGAAGATCGTCACCTCGGCTGCGGGGGTTTCCTCCGATCGCGGCGATATCGTAACGCTGACGGCGATGGACTTCCTCGAAACGCAGCTGCTCGACGAAGCCGCAAGCGGGCCGGGCATCATGGAAGTGCTCAGCCGCAATTCGGCAGGCATCATCAACTCGCTCGCCTTCGTCGCTGTTGCTTTCCTCGTGGTCTGGCTCGGTGTACGCCCTCTGGTTCGTACGGTCACCGGCAACGGCGCGGCAGCAGGCCAGATCAGCCAGGAGACCGCAGGCCTCGAACTGCCGGATTTCTCTCCCGGCATGGATGCGGGTGCTGGTGGTCTCATGGAAGGGTTTGGGGCGGATTTCGGCTTCGACAGCACCGACGATCTTCTGGCAGGCGGCGACAGCGAAGGCACCTTCAACCGCCGGGTTCGCGAAGGACCCGAGCGCAGGCTCTCCCGCATGGTGGAAATCAGCGAAGAACGCGCAGCCAAGATACTTCGCAAATGGGCAGTGGAAAAAGCTGCATGATTTTGAAAAAGGCCGGGGTTATCCCGGCCTTTTGCGCATTTCCGGGTTCTTTGGTATCTTGGCGCCGCGCGCCGTCGCATTCCCGCTTTGGGACACTGTTTACAAAAAATTCAGCAACGATACAGTTTGCTGGGAATAGGCTGAGAATGCCGTTTATGGATTGGTCAGCTTTTCAGTATGTTTTTTAGGAATAGACGAACAAGGAAATACGTGGAAAGGCTGGTGTCAGGTAATGGCAAATCCCAGTCCGTTCCATAAAATGAAGTGATTCGGTCTCCGGGGGCTCACCATCCCATTTTGGTAAGCTTCTCGAATGGAATGATTCCATCCCGAGGTATAATCTCCCCATTGGGAGCAAGAGGGCGTAGGCGATTGAAAGTCGATGTTGATATCCGCAGGCTGTCTGCCAAGCCTATGGAGGGCATGGGTAAGCCCTTGCCACGCGACCAGCTTGCCAAGAACGTCGCAGCCTCGGCCGCTGCCGGCAACGTTTCAGGCGCGCTGGATCTGCTCGTAACCTACGCCGGCGCCTCGCATTATCTGCTGGCGCGGGAGGATCTTCTCGAAGAAACCGGACTGAAATTCATCATCACATCCGACTGGCCTTTCGATCTGGTACGCAGGCTTGGTGCCGAACTCGCCAACAGCCAGAACAGATCGAGCGAAATGGAAAAGTGCCTTTCGCTTCTGCAGCCGCGATTGCTTGTTCTTCCGGACGACGTTTCTGTCCCCTTCGGCATCGACCGGCAATATTCGGCGCTTTCCTTCTGTGTGGGCCGCATCCGTCTTTCGCTTCTGCTGCTGTTTCCAGAACACTCGGTTCCTTCGCCGGACCGTCTGCGCGAAATCGCGCTTCTGACCGGCTATTGCGTCAGCTTCGGCATTGCCAGCGAAGCAAAGGCCGTGCGTGACATCGACCTCACAGAACGTGAGCTTGAGTGCCTGTTCTGGATCGCGGAAGGCAAGACAAGCGACGAAATTGCGATGATACTTGGCATTTCGCGCAATACGATCAATAATTACATTACAAGCGTGATGCGGAAAACCGCGACGAAAACCCGCTCGGAGGCAATCGCCTACGCCGTGCGCAACAACCTCGTATAGATGGTCGGGACCCATGGTACAGACGAAAGATAATGAGGGTACGAGTCAAAGCAGCGGTATGTTTTACCGCAGCCCTGTTGTGACAAGCCGGTCGGATCTGTTTCCGAAGCTGGTCGCCATGCAGAAACTGGTCGGCGCACGTAATTTCGTGGTGACGAAGGCTGCCGCCTCCGGCTTCCCCAACAAGAAGAAGCTGACCTGCGAGCTGGAGAACTGGGGCATGAATGCCGCCGAACAGAGCGCGCAGTTCATCCGCGCTGTCGGCGATATTCTTTTGGATCATATCGAGACATCGCTGCTGCCGGTCATCTGGCGTAACAAGAATGCCGGCGGTTTTGCCGATCTTCCTGACGTGCCGGCTTTGATGCGCCGGATCGAGAACGATACATTGCCCTATGCGGGACTGGCTTTGCCGGTGCGGCTCGGCACGATCGGCAACGGCTACATCGTTTTCTGTGGCAGCAACCTCGTTCTCGACAACGAGGTCGTCATCGAACAGCACATCAAATGCTGCGAGATCATGGTCGATATGCTGGCGCTGGATGAGCGCAAGGTGGCACCGTCTGAAGCGTTGAGCGAAAGGGAAATCGCCTGTCTGCAACTGGCGGGTGATGGCCGTATCAGCGAAGAAATCGCGGTGAAGCTCGGGCTTTCGGTACACACCGTCAACGCCTATCTGGGTTCAGCGACGATCAAGCTCGATTCCGTCAACCGTATCCAGGCGATCGCAAAGGCCATCCGGCTCGGCTATATCCATTGATGAAGGGGGCGGGCTTTCCCGTCCCTGTAAGTCGGCAGGCGCCGGCGCGGCTTGTGTAATCCACTCTAAAAGCTGCTATCGGTACTTCGCGTTTTTTTAACAGTTGCCAACTAGAACTTTTATAAGTTTGGTTTTGGGGAACTGTTTCATGCACAACCGGCTCTTTAAGTCCGTTGCGGGTAAGGTCGTCGTGCTGACGATCGGCCTGATTGCGCTCAGCGTCGCGGCAGTTGGTTTTTCGACATACATTCGCCTGAAGGACAATATCATCACCACTGCGCTGCGTGACACGCACAGCGCGATGCGCGGCATGGCGATCCTTTACGAGATGAAGGTCGGCGGCGTGGCCCTCGAAATGGTGGATGGAGAGCTCAAGAGTATCGGCCGCGCCAGCATCGGGACACTGCGCGACAATGATCTCGTCGACCGCACTGCTGCCGGTAATGGCGGCATCGCCACGGTTTTTGAAGCCAAGGCCGGCGATTATATTCGCATGACCACCAATCTGAAGAACGAAAAGGGCGAGAGAGCAGCGGGCACGAAGCTCGCCACCGACCATCCCGCTTTCGAAAAGGTTTCCAAGGGTGAGGGTTATTTCGGCGCCGCCACGCTTTTCGGCACCAATTACATGACCGGATACATGCCGGTTCTCAACAGGTCCGGAGCGACCGTCGGTATTCTTTTCGTGGGCGTTCCCATGGCCGTCTACGAAGCCCAGATTTTCGGCCTGCGCGACCTGATGCTGATCTGTGGCGCAGTTGCCATGGTCGGCGTGGGATTGCTCGCCTATTTCGTCATCCGGCGCACCCTGCAGCCTCTGGGCAAGCTTACCGATGCGGTGAAGTCCCTTTCGGACGGCAATCTCGATACGCCGATCCCCTATGCCACCAATACCAATGAATTCGGCAACATCGCCCGCGCTCTCGTGATATTTCGCGAGAATGCGCTTGAGAAACTCGCGATCGAGGGCAAAAGCGCTGAGGAACGGTCCGTGGCGGAATCGGAGCGTCACCGCAACGATGCCGAGAAGCAGGAGCTGGACGGCCAGATCGAATTCGCAGTCAGCGAGATCGCGTCCGGCCTCGGCAGGCTTTCGCGCGGTGATCTGAGCCGCACGATCGAGACACCCTTTAACGGCCGTCTGGATCGTCTGCGCACGGACTTCAACGAATCCCTTCTCAACCTGCGCGATGCGCTGGGGCAAATCCGCGAGCGCACCCTGGTCATCCAGCATAGCGGTTTTGAAATCGAGCAATCGTCGGTCGATCTGTCGAAGCGCACGGAGAATCAGGCGGCCTCGCTGGAAGAGACGGCAGCCGCTGTCGAGGAAATCACCGCAACGGTCAGATCGTCGGCCGAGCGGGCGCGCGAAGCCAACGAGGCCGTCCGCATCACCAAACAGAGCGCCGACAGTTCCGGTTCGGTCGTCAGCAATGCCGTGGACGCCATGGGCCGTATCGAAGACGCCTCGCGCAAGATCGAGCAGATCATCGAGGTCATCGATGACATCGCGTTCCAGACCAACCTTCTCGCCCTCAATGCCGGCATCGAGGCTGCGCGTGCGGGCGAGGCGGGCAAAGGTTTTGCGGTCGTGGCGCAGGAAGTGCGTGAACTTGCACAACGCTCCGCAGATGCGGCACGTGAAATCAAGCAGCTCATCAACCAGTCAACGCATGAGGTGAGCTCCGGATCGAAGCTGGTGCAGGAAGCGGGCACGGTTCTTTCAGCCATCAGCCATCAGATTGTCGCCGTCAGCCAGCATGTCGAAACCATCGCGACGGCGACGCAGGATCAGTCCTCCGCGCTCCACAACGTCAACGGGTCCGTCAACCAGATGGACCAGATGACCCAGCAGAACGCGGCGCTTGCCCAACAGTCGAGCGCAGCCAGCAGGGTGCTGTCGGGCGAAGTGGAAGCGTTGCTCGATCTGGTTCAGCGTTTTCAGATGGAGCAGGGCTCGGCGACTGGCCAGGATCGACTGAGCCGCGCAGCCTGACATTGGAATTTTTGAAAGTCGAAGAGCTCCCGGATCGCAAGGTCCGGGAGTTTTTTTATTCTGCCGCCGCGCGGGTCGTGCTGGATATCTGGTTGATATAGGCCCGCAGCGCCGCCGGTTTGACCGGCTTATGCTGGACGGAAATCCCATATTTTTCCGCATCGCTGCGCACTTCCGGGCTGCGGTCCGCCGTCACAAGCAGGGCAGGGATCGTTTTGCCGTAGAATGTCCTGATCAGGCGGATGGCGCTGATACCGTCGCCGTCGTCGAGATGATAATCGGCAATGATGACATCCGGCGCCGCTGACATTGTCAGGAACGGTTCTTCGAGTGTGGCCACCGAACCTGCGGGTAAGACCTCACAGCCCCATCCCGTCAGCAATAGCGTCATGCCCTCGAGGATTTTCGGCTCGTTGTCGATGCAGAGTACCCTGACGCCGGCAAGCCGGTCGCTCGCCACCGGATTGGTGATCCCGCCAGCGGCCTTGGCTGGCGTCAGGCGGTCTGCCTCGCGCGGCAGGTGGATACGGAATGTCGTACCTTTTCCGGGTGTGGAAATCAGCTGTACCGGATGGTGCAGCATGCGCGACAGCCGGTCGACAATTGAAAGACCAAGTCCGAGGCCGGAGGCCGTTTTTGCACCCTCATCCAGCCGGGCGAATTCCTTGAAAACCGTGCGGAATTTGGATGCGGGAATGCCGATGCCGGAATCCGTCACCTGAATGACGACATCGCCTCCCCGGCGGCGCGCGCCAACGATGACCTTGCCACTCAGCGTGTATTTGATGGCATTGGAGACGAGGTTTTGTATCAGCCGCCGCAACAGGTTGGGGTCAGAGCGGACGGTGAGCGAGGTGGGCATGACCACGAGATCGAGGTTTTTTTCCTGCGCCATAGGCGCGAAATCGGTTTCGATGCGTTTCAGCAGCTCGTTCAGCGGCACCGATGTCATGCGCGCTTTCATCGAACCGGTGTCGAGGCGGGAAATATCGAGCACCGCGCCGAGAATGGTCTCTACCGACTCGAGCGCCGAATCGATGTTCTGGACGAGATCGCTTTCCCCCGAGGCGCCAAGCCGCTCGACCAGCGAGGAGGAATAAAGCCGCGCGGCATTCAGCGGCTGGAGGATATCGTGGCCAGCGGCAGCGAAAAACCGTGTCTTGCCGATATTCGCCTCGTCGGCCGATGCCCTTGCCTCCGCAAGTTCGCGGTTGACGCGGGTAAGCTCGACGGTTCGTTCCGCCACCCGCTGTTCCAGCGTTTCATTGGCCTGTTTCAGTGCCTGATCGCTCGCCACTCTCTGCGTGATATCGGTGAAGGTGGCGACGATACCCTTGTCCGGCATGGTGTTGGAGCGCACTTCGATGATGCGCTCGCCGCCGCCAAGCACCAGCGAGAAAGGCAGGTCCATGGTCAGGAAACTGGTGATAAGCTGTTCCGTGTCGCCCGGCGGCATGTCGCCGCGCTCCTGCAGCATGGAAACGATGTCCGTCAGCGGCAGCCCCACCTGCCCGAATTGCTCAGGTAGATCGAGAAGGGTGCGGAAGCGCCGGTTCCAGATCGTCAGCTGCTGCGAGTGTACCCTGTAGCGGTTTTTTGCAAATTTGACACGAGGAATTGCAAAAACGAACGTTTGCAATAGTCTGTCAGACTAGCTCCAACGTGGCCCTAAGTGTCTGTACCCTGTAGCGCGAAATCGGAATTTTGACACCAGAAATCGGAATTTCTAGAATTCCAATAACGGTGTCAAACCTGCCTTAAGTGGTTCTTGAGGGTCATTTAAAACCCATTCAATAACGCGGGCGGTTCACGTCACAGCGCAGATACGTCGAGCACGGTTTTCGTGACGGGATCGAAGTCGCAAGTGTACCTCACATGCTTCCATGCGCCGAAGCCATTCTGCATTTTTAACTTGTCACCAATGTAGGTGACGATGCCGTCTTTTTGGCTCTTCCAGCGATAGTGCGAGAGTTTCGTTTCAGACCAACTGTCGGTCCATTCGAAATCCCATTTTGCGAGCTTTTCGATTTCATTCGGGCAACGCGCTGTAGCCGCCGCCCAACCTTCTTCCCCCCAGCACTGGATGTCGGCGCGGCACGCGACGTCCTTCGCCTTGCTCTCTTCCTCGTCCTTCCGCCTTTGGGCTTCCGCTGCGAGTGCTGCGGTCTTTGCGTCTTCGTCGGCTTTCGCTTGCCGCTCTGCTTCCACTAAACGGGTTTTCTCAGCCTCGTCAGCGGCTCGCTGCACCCGCACTATTTCGTCTGCCTTCTTTATATCAGCCCAAATTGCAGCATCGGCGATGCCAGCTTTGTTTGCGCGAGACTGATCTTCCATGCTCGCAAAGCCTGCCATTTTAGCGTCGCGATCAAAAGAGAAACCGATACCAGCCAAAACCCCAACGCCTACCACGAAACCGGCTATGGCTCGGCGCTTCAGTAACTTGCGGTGGTCTTTCCGCCAGACCATCGAGACGACTGACCACAGAACAAACCCGCAGACCAGTATCCATATAAAGATGAGAAAGAGCGTCATTCTGTATCCCCAGCCAACGTTAGTGACTTGGTTGTAACGACTTCAAAATGACCCGTACAGAGGGCGGCTACGTCACGCCGTGAGCGTGGCACTTAGGCACCTGGCCGCACCAGACCGAGGCGTGGCACAAGTCCTTCAATGATCACGCATCGTTGAAGCCATGCGACATCAGCGGTGGGCGGTGCCGAAGCGCCGAATGCCGGCACAAACTTGTAGCTTGAATTGGCATCGGTATTGCCCGCATCGCAGGGTATGCCGCCATAGGTGATAGGCATCCAGCCGCCAGCACCTGACGCTGCACCCCACATCAAGGCACCGCCGGAATACGTGCGTAAACCGTTGTTCGCCCGTGTGACGAAGCTGGTAAACGGTACACGCTGCAAGGGATTGGCCTTGGCGAGCATAATGGCTGTGACCGTTTTCCCGGACATCGAGGCCCGCTCCGTCGCATCGAACGAATTCGATATGGACGAGAAATGCCCGTTAGCGTCTGCCGGCTTGACCTTGGCCGAGTATGCCGCACCTGCGCCAGGGTGGATATTTGCCGGGTCGGTATCTTTGGTTGCCGAACCGGCCGACACGGCAGAAAAGTTAACCGGAAGCGCACCAGACCAGTTTGAAAGATCGCCGTTGATGAACAGGTTTGTGCCGATCGGCAATTCCATCCAGCTGACGGTTGAAAACGCCGCCTTCTTTGCTTTCCTAAAGGACGCCATAAGCGCACCGGCCGCTAGCCGCGCACCCTCATCGTTACCCTGGGTATCGGACGGATGGTACACGGGCGAAACATCGTTCGTCCGGTAAAGGATCGGTGCCTTGCCCGCGTCGATATAAAGCTTGTGGGTATCGACGATGGTAAGGCTCGGGAAAACCGATGCCACGCCGAGGATGGCGTTATAAACCTTGTCGTATCCCGCGTTGTCGCGCCACGGGTTTTGGGTGGTGATGACCTGCGGCACGTCCTTCCATTGCCAACTGATCAAGCCGATGATCGACCAGAACAGCCCGCGCCCGATCGCCAAATCATTTCCCGGCGTCTCGAATGAGGACATGTTGTGGCCGTGATGGGTGATAGCAACATCGGGTCGCGGGATCGCGTCGATTGCGGTCGGCTTGCGCGATGCCTCAAACATGCAGCCGGCGACTTGGCCAGGAAGAGCAGCCAGCCAGAAGTCAATCGTCTGAGACGTTCCATTGCGGATGACAACCGGCGCGGCATAGTCCTTCGGACCATTGGCAGATGAACCACCCCATTCGGCCCACCGGTGCATGATAACGGTGGCGTTGTAGAGGTCGCCTAGAGCCACGGCGAATTTGTAGTACGGCCCGTATTCGGAATAGCCGGTACTGTCGGTGTTTGCGAAAATGTTGGCGTTGTTGCCCGCTGCCAGCTTGGTCTTCAGCGGGCCGAAGGCAGAGCTTACCTGGTTGACGGAGAAAACGTCTGCCTCATTCGCTGACAGCGCCAGTGGACCATTCTGCGGCAGGATAAGAGGCAGGTTCGCAAACCGCATCAGGAGTTGTCCCAAACGGTCAGCGTCTTGCTGGCCGGATTATTGCGTGCGACCAGGCGCAAGCTCGGAAGCTTGGCGATCCGCACGATAGGCGTGGACGTGCGGTTAAGTGTGGCGACGGTCACCCAATCTGCATCGACGGAAACGCGCGCTTGTACGTCCACGGTCGCTTGGTCGGTGGTGGCGGCGATCTGGAGGTAAATCTCATCTGCTGGTGTCCAGGGTGCGCCTTCGAGAGTTTCGGCAATGGTGGTGAGCTTGATCATGCGTTGCCTCCTTCAGGCCAGACAATGGACGCGACGGCCTCGGCCGTCGTTGCTGCGAGAACGTGCATGGTCAGTTCACCGAGCAGCGTCTGGCACTTGACGACATGCGCTTTGCCATTGCGGCCGGCCTGCTGAATTTGAGCCGCATTGTGCATCTTCCAAGCCCACGCTCCGACTGCATCGCAGACCCAGAACGGTGTCGCCCAATCGGCTGGCAGGTCTGGCATAAGGCTGTCGGTGACAGACCCCATGAGATTGATTTGCGCCTTGATGTCGCTCGGATAGGTGTGGGGGTTGCCAAGCGCGCTGGACGCGAAGCCGCCTATGATCGTTGCCTCACATGCTGCCCTGAGAACTTCAACGCGAGCGGCCTTCACCGCATCGAGCGAACCGTCCACGGGCGCGGGCGCTAGCAGCTCATTCCCTTTCAGAACCCAATCGTGATCGACCGCATCAGGAGCCTCCAAGACAGCCGGATCGTGCTCTCCCGTGGCACCCTCCCGTGTCGGAAGTTTCGGGTCGACATCGAAAATCTGGAGAACCTTGCTGTCCTGAACCAAAACGTACTTCATGCCTGTTTCCCTTACCAACGTAGCAGGACGAGACCGGCAGCGCCCGCCGCAGGAACTCCGTTAAAATATGCTCCACCAGCGCCACCGCCGGGCTGTGTTCCCGGCGAACCCGTCAGTCCGCCAGCACCACCGCGAGCCGCCGATCCACCAACAGGCGGATCGTTGACGCCCGCACCAGAGCCGGACCCGCCCATACTTCTGAGATTGAGAATGGTGCCTAACATGCCTTGTCCGGGACCAGACCCGCCCACACTGCGAGGTTCACCACGCTGCCCGCCCGTCGCGTAAATCAGTGCAGAGCCGCCTTCAGGCGAAAACGACGAAAGCCCACCCGGAGCGCCCGGAGCGTTACTATTTGCAGTCAAGGCTCCGGACCCACCTGCACCCACTACAACGGTGTATTTCGCCCCCGGCGTGACATCGTAAACGCCAAGGGAATAGCCGCCCGCACCAGCCGCACCGCCGTATTGACCGTTGACGTTTGGCGCTGATGCAGCGCCGCCGCCACCAGCCCAAAGCTCTACCTCGACGCGGGTAACACCGGCCGGCGCAGTCCAGGTGAAGGTGCCGGCCGTGGTATAAGATTGTACGCCAACACCACGAGCCAGTGAGGTCAGAAGACCTGAAATCTGCCAGCCGGTTGCGTCATAAATCAACTCGACGATCTGACCTGTCACAAGGTCACCCGCAATAAGAGGCGTTTGATCTGCGCGACGGATAGCTTTTGCGCCGAGCCCGTTGACGTTCAAAGTAGCGGGTCCGGTGTTAATCGCCGCGACCTTAAGGCGAATGGCTGTTCCCTCACGATAGGCATCGGGAGCGGGCGTCAGCGACGTTGTCAGCGCGTTCTCCGTTCCACCTGCAACGGCAAAACTCCATTTGCCTGACTGCACATCGAGCGCCGGTTTCTCAATCAGGCCGAGGCCGAAGCAATTGATGAACACTCTACCATCTGGCAGACCGAGGCCTTGGCCATTGTTATTGACGAAATACCGCCAAGACGAACCGGTCCATTGTGCGATCTGCCCAAATTTTCCTGCCCAAAGACCGGAAGCATTAGCTGGAATATAATAGGTGTCCCCGATGCCTGGGCTGCCAGGCGGACTGGATAAGGTGATCGAGATAACCGCCAGCCACTGGCGGCTTTGATTCTGAGGGGAAAGGCCCAAAGCGTTGAGCGCCTGCCACAACTGCGACCAGTCCGCATCGCTGGGAACAAGGCCCGCTGAAGTTATCACCTTCAGGATTTCTTCCTGCACACTGTTGAGGTGAAGGGCGGTGACTTCTGTGCCGGCCGCGCCAGCTGCAAGGTTTTCGTCGCGAAAGCCACGACGGCCGCCGCCGATATCGATAGTGTCAGCGCCATTGATGCGATCCATCAGGCTTCTCCGTACTTGAAAACAATTGTTGTATGGGCGGGCTTGTAGCGGCGCAGAACGCACTCGATGGCCGAGACCTGGAATGATCCAAGCCTGTGACCGGCACGGCTGGCACCTGCCCGAAAGTCAGTGAGTGTGACGAGGCCGGGAATATTGACACGCCAGACGAATTGAGACCCTTCGGGGCGCAGCCGCTGACCAGCGCGAAGCACGCCCGCGCGGGAGGGCCAGAATTCCTCTATCGTAATGGTGACGCCAAGCGCGGCAGCGACCGAGATAAAGTAGGGGATCGATTGTCCGCCTCGGGCAGTCCAGCGCTGGAAAGCGAGTTGTCGGCGCTGCTGGACGGACAGACCGTCTTGGTCGCGGCCGCATGGATCAGGGCCTAGGCATCGCTCAAAATCGGCAAGCAGCTTATCCGCCAGGCGCGGGTCCGTTTCATTCATCATCGCTTCGGCGGCCGCCTCGGCGTCTGCGATGGTCTCGGCGACCGCGCCGAGGATCACGCGCATGACGCCACCGCGATAACGCAGCGCCCATCCGATCGGCAGTTTCGAAAAGAGGCTTTGAAGGATGGTTGAAGAGGTCCTGGACATGTCTCAAGACCTCCTTAATTCAGCCAGGTGATGGCGGTGGCGACGGGACAGGCTTTGACGCCGAGCGTGTATCTTGCGGCCGGGATGGTCAGGTCATGGGAATATTCTCCATCTGCGGCGGAAATGGCTTCTGATATCCGCGACGGCTCAATGGTCGCGCCAATCGGGCTTTCGTTCTGCGGATCGTCCTCGTCACCGATGGTGGCGATGAAGCGATTGAATGCCGCCTGAACCGCCGCCCTCGTCAACGCGCCATCAGGGCGAAGGCGCACGCTGACGGGAATACTGACCAGCTCGGCCGCCAGCGGGATGACCCTTGCAGTGACGGGACGAGCGCCAGTTTGACTGCCCTGTGCACCGAGATAGTTGCCGATCGCCGTCAGCTCCAGCGCGGTCGGGATGCGCGGCGTGCCGTCATCGTTTTTCAGGGCGATGACGAGACCCACGGAGCCGCGACCAATCCAGTCTTCCACGACCTTCACGGCGTACACGCTGGCGACATTGCTAACCCAAGCACGGTAATCCGAGGCAGAACCGCCCATCGGCGGCTCACGGATGCGCTGAAGGTATCGCTCCTGAATGCTCTCCGGTTCCTCATCATCGGTGCCGCCGGCAAATGGGGTGGCAACCGTGATTTTCGATATCTGAGGAAAGGCAACAACGGTCGAGAGCTGCACGCCGCTTTCGAGGTTGCCAGAGCTTCCGGGCGCGACGGCTTGGGCGGTGACGGTGACGGTGCCGCCTGCCGCGATTGTCCCGCCTGCTGTCGTGACATACGTGGTGGAAGCCGTAGATGCCATCGCGATGCCCGAAGCAAGAACCGTTCCGGCCGCTCCCTCGATCGTGACCGAACCGATGGCTTTTTTGGCATCACGAGGATCGATGCCCCAGATGGAAGCGTGCCGCATGATCATCGCTTCGTCATCGGCACTGTCCGGCATCCATTGCCGCGCCCACCATGCAACATGGTCGTGGGTTTCGCGGACCTCAGGAGCGACGGCACTCCAGATCACCGCGAACATTCCGTTTGCCGAGCGCACGGCGCGGGAAATCTTTTTCACATCCGCCTGCGGATAGATGCTCAGCAGCAGCACTTCGGAGGCGGCTGCGAGGCGTGAGAAGATCGTTTTAGCGGCAGGAACGGGCCAGACCATCACGCCACCTTTCGCGTCAATTCGAGGGTGGCATCCTCGACCAGGACACGATAGGCCAGCACGCCGTCGCGCAGCCACCAGACTTCGATTTCGGCTGGCGTGCCTGTTTCGCTTTCCGCCCAGGCAAGGCCCTCGGCAATATAATACTCGGCGAGCTGGCGCGTAATCTCGGTTTCCTTCGCGCGCTCTAGAAGCCAGAGCTTGCAGCCGGACATGTCACCGGCAGCATTCAGGCCATCAAGCAGCGCGCCACGACGCTCGGAAAAGGAAACAGGCGCAAGAAACTGCGATCGGCCTTCCGGCAGCTCATCATCCGGAGAGGCGCGGCGATCGATGCCAAGAGAAAGCAGGATCGGGGTGATAGGGGTTTCGTCCACGACCAGGTTGAAATCGTCATCGAGCACCAGATCGCAGCAGCGCCGCGTGGCGTCATAGGTCAGGGCAAGGTCGAAAAATCCGGTCATGGCGCGAAACTATCGCGCGCGCGCAAGGCTGATCAGGCCCGCCGTGGCGGGCGGTTAGTCGCTAACTGGCGGACCAGGAGGACCGGGCGGAGCAGTAACGCGCCCATGGTCACTGCCGATGTTGATGCCGTTGTGCGTCAGCCTGCCACCAACTATGGCAACGCCATCTGCGCTTTGTGTCATGGTCACGCCGCCCACCTTCTGCGTGATGGACGCGGCCGCCTGAACCTCGATGCCGCCGCCTGCCCGGATGATAATGCGATCGCCGAACTTATTAGAAAGACCGACGTCGCCCTTGCTCAAGCCGCCCATGCGCTGGGAGGGATTGGCGAGCGGCAGGATCACCATGTCGCCTTCGTCGCCGCCGATCGCCAGCGCCACGCCGACAGCGCCGTCATCATCAGGAACCGAGTGGAACCCATAGGGCTGCATGATTTCGAGATCGTCACGCCAGACACCCTCGGCCACCTCCGCCGAGGCGGTTTGCATCTGGCCGTCATCCTTGATGTCTTTGACGGTGACGCGACGGACAAGACCGCGCAGCTTGTTGACGATCTCGCTCATAACGCCTCGGCCTTCCCATCGAGCGGCCCGGTGCTTTTGTTGGCCTTGCCCTTTCCGGATTTGTTTGTTCGTCGCTTGCCGACCGGCTCCTTATCGAAAGCCTCGGCCGAGCAAACGGAGATATCCGTGGTGATCTGGTCGGCCTCGGCATAACGGACAGCCGAGATTAGCAGATCGCGCTCAATGCCAAGGAAGGCATCCGATACGGGTACGACCTGGTTGACTGTCCAAAGCGCACCATTCGCCTCGTGGCCCTTGACGGTGTAGGTCTGTTCGTCGCCTTCAGCACGAGACGTTCGATTGCGCCAGTCGGCTTCGTCCTGGGCGCTGTCTGCACCAGCCTTGCTTCGGGCAAGATGGACTTTCGGGCGATATCGCTTGATTTCATCATCTTCGGCCCGGCCAGTCGCGACGGTTCCCTTGCGCTCTCGCTCACGGGCCGAGCCGTCACCGTCATTGCGACCGTCCGCGCCGATCGGCTCGGCTGTAGCATCGAGCGCGGCAGCGCTGCGGGCTTTGCCAGACCGTTCCGATTGACCCCGCACTACAGTCTTGCTGAAGCGGTTTGCGGTACTGAAGGATGCGCTGACGGCCATGACGTTACCTGGCAGGCTAATCCCATCGGGTGCGCGTGTCTTGCCCGTTCGGGTGATGACGATGTTGCCGACGCCATCGGAAAGAATGAGGACACTGCGTTGCCGCGATCCTTTCTCGATGGCGGAAAAGGCGGTCTCGCCAAGGTCGATCGAATAGCGATCGAAGGTCTCGCCGGTGTCCACTTCCGTGCGGACCTTCAGGCCAAACGGTTCGGCGATCTTGGCGGCGGCGTCTTCCAGCTTGACGCCCTTCAGCTCGGCCGGACCTTCCGCCAGTGCCGAGCAGTCGATCAGATCGCCGGTCTTGTCGCGGCCGGAGATCGTCACCGATGCATTACCGTCGCTAACATCATAGGCCACATCTTCGACATGCCCCAAAAGGACTGTGCGTTTACCGATCATGATTTTAGCCTGCATCTGGGAGCGCAGGCGCGGTAGGATCGGCATAGAAGCGAAGACGAAAGTCTGTTTTGAAGCCTCGCCATCGCGAAAGGTAAAGCTGAAGGCACCGGAAAAATCCTTCAGGTCGCGGGTGACTTCGCCTGATGTCCATTGGTCATAGGCCACGCCGTCGAGGAAGAGCTTGATGCTTTTGGCCATTAGCTGCGCTCCAGAAACTCGACATCGCCGGCAGGCAGTTGCGCAGGGTGTGACGGATCATTGCGAGCGACGAGGTCGGCATAGACCGCTTCCAGCTGCGCTGGCGTGTCGCCCGACAGGTGCTGCGCGATTAGCCAGGCGTCGGTATCGCGGCTGACGGAGAGGCGGCGCACGGATGGCAGGCGGCCGATGACCTCATTGAGATCGGAGACGATGGCAGCAATCAACGATCGTGCGGATGATGAGGCGGCTGAACTGGCGGCCTGCATGGTGGCCGGTGCTTGTTGTTCGACCTGGTCAATGAACGAGCCGAGAGCCGAGGTCATGGCGGCGCGATACCGAAGGGCCTCCTGCCGAGATACAAAATCCGCATAAGAAGACTGCTCGGCCGACGCGGCTACGAATTGGCCGGCAGCGCCGACCAGCAAAAGTGCGTCGATCGCAGACGGTGCCTTACCCGCTTCCGCCAGTAATCCTGTTGCGATGGAAAGGCCAGCGCTCATCAGTGCCTGGGCGCTGGGCGTCGTGGTCGCGATCGTCGTCGCAGGGGCGACGGCCGGAACGTCGATCGTCTGCGCGATGACCGAGGCGGCCGAGCTGGCCCAGGCGTCGAAAGCGGAGGGCGAGACAGGAGAAGCGGCGGCCAGCGCGGAACGTATCTCACTGACGGCCGAACGGGCATCCGGACGCGCCACGATGGAATTGGTCACGGAAGACGTGATGCGCCGGCTGCGAATGGTCGCAGCGGTGCGGGCGCTGGAAATGACGGTCAGCGCGATCGAGGTGGCAAGCGAGGTTACTGCGCTGGTGAAGTTGGACAGGGCCGAGGGCAAAAGTCCGCCAGAGAAACCTGACACCGATGACGCCGGCGCGCGCTTGAACCGCGCTGAAATCCGGAAGACCCGGAGTTCC
Organism: Agrobacterium sp. S7/73; assembly: GCF_019355535.1. Lineage (NCBI taxonomy): Bacteria > Pseudomonadati > Pseudomonadota > Alphaproteobacteria > Hyphomicrobiales > Rhizobiaceae > Agrobacterium > Agrobacterium sp. S7/73. The sequence goes on along the minus strand of NZ_CP072136.1, from coordinate 2,477,308 downwards.
CTTTCGGAAAAGCGGATTTGCGCCGGCTCTTCCATGATGACCTGCATCGGGCCAAGCCATGGATGAATGAGAAGCGCCGGCCCTGGTGTCTCAAAGGCCTTGGAGAGCAGCTTTGCCCGTGCGCGATAATCGTCTCCGACATAAAGCGCTTCGATACTGATGCCGGAGGGCCCCACGCCGAAATCGTCATAGGCGGCGGGATCGACGCCGGGGAACAGATATTCGAGAACCCGCCGTCCATGGTCGCTCGACACATCGACGATGGAAATCGGGATGCCGCGATAGACACCCGGCAGCAGCCCTTCAGCAGAATCGAGACTGTCGAGCAGCATCAGTCCCTCCCGACGGCGCGGCCGGTATTGACGTTCGGCGACGGCGACGTGACCGTGGTAGTTTGGCCGACAACCTTGCCGGGGCCTTCGACAACAACCTTCGCCTCGGTTTTGACGTTGAGCTGCTGCGGCGCGGCGGGCGCGGTCGGCGATGCCTGTGCCGGCAGGACGCCGTTCTGGTTAGCGGGCTGGCGACTGCCAGGACCGAACTCCGTTAAATTGCGCTTGCCGGAAACGCCTAGTGCGTTCGAAACACTTTCGATGCTGAGGGCGGCCTTCACGCGCTCCAGTGCCGTGGCAACACTGTTCCACGCCTCGGCGATGCCGTCCGGCATGAGTGCGCTCCAATTGATCCCGCGGTTGACGGCTTCGACCAGGGACGCAAGTCCTTTCACCACCCACTCGATCGCCCCCGCTACGTCTTCAAGGATTTTGAATGCCGCTAGAACCGTCTGGCCGCCGAGGTCTCCTAGGAATTTCATGACGCCGGTAAACATGCCGGACATTTTGCCGCCTTCGCCCAGCCCGACAAGTTCGCGGATAGCAGCTCCGAGCCGGATGAAGCCGGTCGCGATGCCGCCGATCGATCTGACCGCGCCGCCTGCCGCCTTGCCGATCGGCTCAAGCCACGGTGCAAATCCGGAGCCGAATTCCTTCATGCCCTGCCATGCCCTGGCAATGCCGTTCAATGCGACATCAAGACCACGGAAGGCCGCGAGCTTGGCATCCTCGATTGTCAGGCCGGAAAGGTCGAACTTGAGATCGAGGCCATCGGCAAAGCCGGACATCAGCTTCTTCAGGTTTTGCCATCCTGCCGTCACGTCGTCGAGCGCTGCTCCGAGACCGGCGCGGATAATGGGGCCGTAGCGACCAGCCAAATCGCGGGCAACGCCCATGACCTGGTTGCCGATATTGCGCAGATGCGGAACCGCTGCGGCGGCTTTCTGACGAACAGTTCCCCAGACATCGCCGAGCCGGTTCCACATTTGCGACAGGCGTGGACCGTAGCTTGACCAGTTGCGATAGATATAGACGCCGGCAGCAGCGATGCCCGCCAGCGCGATACCCACCGGGCTGAACAGCGCCGCCAGAACCGACAGACCCGCGCCGATCGCAGGCAACACGACGCCCAGGACGCCGAGACCGACTGCCGCCAGAACGGCCACGCCTGCGAAGGCAAGGCCCTGCTTGACCATTCCGCCCGTCGCCGCGTCGAAGTCGCGAACCCATTTGAGGCCATCCATCAGATAGCCGTTGATCGCTGGCATCCATGTGCCGAAGGCAAGGCCGACTTCGCGGGATGCCTGCGTGCCGATTTCGCGGAAGATTGTGAGCTGGCGGTTGAGGCCCTGCATCTGGGTTTCAAAGTCGGCATCGACGGCGCTACCGGTCGCCTTGGCAACCTCGTCCTTGATCGACTTGTATTCGTCGATGTTGCCGAGCATCGGGATCAGGAAGTCCATCACCTGCATGTCAGAGAACAGTTCGCCGAGCTTGCCAGCGCCGTAAATCTTTTCGAGCTGCTCGCGCACGGTTGCCAGCGCGTCAGCGTCGGACATGCCGGCAGCCTTCGCCTTGCCCATCAGGCCCTGAATTTCCTTGCTGGAAACGCCGGTCAGCTTCGTGATCTTCTGTACAACAGCTTCTATCGGGTTGATGCCTTTCGTCACCGCGTCCTGCATCACACTCTGAATATCGACGCCCATGTCCGCGAAGTTCTTGACCGTGGCCGGGGCAAGGATTTTCGACAGGAAGTTCTTCAGGTTGTTGGCGGCCTCGGCCGGATCGGATGTACCTTTACGGGCGATCTGGAGGGCGGAACCTAGGAAGTTGATCGCCTCGCGGCCGGTCACGCCGAACTTCGCCATCTGCCCGGTCAGTGTCGGGAAGTAGCGCGACATGTCCTTCAGCTCGAAGGAACCGAGCTTGCCGGCCGTCACCAGCGCGCCCATGGCGTCATCCAATTGATCGGCCGGAAGCTTCAGCGTGGTGAGCAGCGACGTGGCGACGGACGCCATGTCGTTCATCTCGGCATTGGCGGCGGTGGCGGCGCGGCTGATCGATCCGATGGAGCGGTCTACAAGCCCGTTATCGACGCCGGCCGCGATCATCTGTCCCGCGCCTCGGGCGACAGTGTCGGAGAGTTGGCCGACATCAAGGGCGAGCTGCTCGAATTTTGCCTTGGACTGATCGACGAACGCAAAGGCCGCCTGTCCCGTCAGATTTGACGTTCCGGCTATGTCGATCAACTGCTGCTGAAAAGCTGCGGCCTCCTGCATGGGGCCGAGGAAGGAAATACCGGCAATGGCAGCGCCGACAAACCCGATCTTGCGAGCGGCATCAATGACGCCATTAAGCGCACCTTTAATGCCGCGCAAAGGTCCGCTCAAGAGGTCCTTGAGGCGAACGATGACATCAAGATTCATGTTCCGATTGGCCACGGCGCGCCCCGCTTCAAAATAAAACGGAATTTCTCACGCGCGCGTGAAACTGATCAGGCCCGCCGTTGCGGGCGGGCCTGATCTAGGTCTTTGCGAGGTCGTTTACATGTTTTCGGTAGGCCATGATGCAGTTCCACCAGAACTGCACTTTGTCGATCGTCATGTTGGCGATCTCGGCCTCGCTGAACCCGGAGCCGTCAGCGATGCCGCCGAGCTTTACTGGCCAGTCTTCGTCCCACTCGTCAAAAAACTCATAACAATCCTGTGGCCGTCTGCGACATCGACGCCATCCATTTTGTCGAAGAGTTTATCCATCACCATTTCAGAAATGCGGGTCGAGCGTGAGAACATCACGACAGATGCCTTGGCGTCGCTGGTCGCCTGGATGGCTCGCAAATCAGCGCCGTTGAAGCGATGGAAGACCAGTTCGGTGAAAACGCGGTCCCTGACCTTGCCGTCTTTACGGGTGGTGAGCGTGACTTTTTCAAAGAGCGGAAGCGTCACCGAGCCATTGGCGTTCGGGCGCGCACGCTTCGGCAGCTTTGAATCGGCGCTGGCGTCTTCGTCGATGATGTCGTCGTCCACGAGTGTGCCGGCATCCTCATTGATGACGGTCTCCGTTTTCGAAACAACGTCGTCGTTCGGTGCGTCTTCGTCGAGATCGACCTTCAGTGTAGTACTCATCAGAGAATTTCCTCGGGCGATCCGCCAGCCCATTTGAGTTCGATTTTCCCGCCTTCGCCGCCCGTCACGTCGGGAATGTCCCCCTCAAGAAAGGCGTCGTTCAAGACGTATGTCTGGCCGGTGTCGCAGACGATCTGCAATTCACCCTCGCCGGGATCGAGCAGGCTGCCCAGGCGCTGCCCCCTTTCGAGGTGGGTTGTGGCCGTGACCTGCGACCCTTGATACTCTTGGGCGCGGCCGACGCCTCGGCCATAGGTCACGGCGTTGTTCTTGATACCGCCTTTGCGGAATTTCGCCCCCTTCTCGACGGGGATGTTACGTCCCCGCCAGACGATATCGACGATGCCCAATACCTGTGTCATCGCTTAAAGCTCCTGTTAAACCTGAAATTCGAGACGGCCGGCGAAGACCATGAGATTGCCGACGATCACCACCTGCTGGCGGCTTTCCAGCCGCTGTCGATCGTCCGTGGAACGCTGGAAGACGCTTTCCTTGAGGGTGCGTTGGACGTTTTCGATCCAAACCTTCTTGCTATAAAGCTTGCATCGTGCCGCCCAGGAACCGGCCATGCGCTTCGCCGTCACCACGGCCGTGCCGGCGTCCTCGTCATCGTCATCGCGTGTAGCGAAGGATGCGTCGCTGTCGTCATCTACGAGCTTGGAACGCGGGTACATCAGGTTGATGTAGACCGACCAGTCATAGCGGATGCGGCTCATGGTGACCGGCACCATGATATCGAGCCAGGCGCGATCGGCGATGTCGAGCGTCGTCTTCTTGTAGGTCGTGATCATGCGCGAGATCGTGACCGAACCGTCAGACAGGCAGTCGAAGGTGGAAATGCCGTTGCGCAGCAGCAGATCGTTTTCCTCGTCAAGGAACTGATCCGCCTCGGCCGGCGCTTCGACACCCGGCAGAACGAGCGACTTCAACTGGCGGGCCGGGTCGTTGGTCAGGTGGAACGACGCGATACCCATGGCCGAGGCGGCCATCGCCCAGGAGGGCGTCGGGCTTTTCTTCAGGCCTGCCGTGGTGAGGAATGGTGAGTTGGTCAGATTGCCGAGGGTCGTGAGCTGGCCGTATGTGCCACCCATGAACACGAAGCCATGGCAGTCGAGCTTCGAGGTGGCGAGATAACGCACCCGCAGCCACTCGGCCGTTTTGGCAAGGTTGGTCGCATCCGACCAGGGATGCGTGAGCTTGGTTGCCCAGGTGCTGACAAGAAGATCAAGCGCCGGCTGCACGTCGGGATTTCCAGAGCCGCCCGCCATGGCGACGACAGCGCAAGTCAGACCGGCCGGAAGCGGCTGGGCTTTGGTATCGACGCGCAGATCGATTTCGTTGCCGACTTCCCCGCCATGACGAGAAGTGACGGTGACCACGCCGAGTGCTGCCGTCGCAGTCACGACCATGTCGAGATCGGCATTGATGGCGGCGGCAAGCTTTGTCGCCAGTGCGGCGACGGCATCGCTGGAGAGCGCCGTCATACGCACCTGCCGACCGCCAATCTTGAAGCGCAAGACGACGGAGCTGGTGGGCGAACCCGCGAAGGTGAAGGTGCCAGTCGCCTTCAGCGCGCCGCCGGCGTCGGGGAGTGCGATCACGAAAAGCGGCGCGTTACGGTTCGCCTTCTTGAAGTAGGCCACCTGTTCCGCACCGATCGAGCCACGGCCGAATAGTGCGATCGCCTGATCGGCGCGGGTCACTTCCTGTATTGCGCCGGCAGCGAGCGTGCCGGTGGCGAGCTTCTGGCCGATAATGAAGGCCTTTTCCGGCCATGGCAGAATGCCGACATTGCGATAGTTCGGCCCGATTTCGAGCAGTGTCGCAGGTTCGAGGCGATCGACGGGGATTTCGTTGAAATCCATTATTTGTCTCCTTCAGGCTTCTTGGCCGGTTCACGCGGCTTTTCGATCAGATCGCCGTCCTGGACGCGGCGGCGCGTGAAATGCGTGTCGGGATCGGGCATGCCTTCCTTCGGCCATTCGGAGCCGTCCGGGAGGTGGACCGTGCGGCCCTCGGCCGCGATGAGAACTTTCTGTGTGGCCATGGCCGGTTTTACTCCTGGGGTGGTTGAAGTTCGTCGGTGATGGTTTCGGTCGAGCCGTTCACAGACCAGGTGACGCCAAGCGCCTTGAAATCTTCGGGCTGCATCTTCCCGGTCGCAGCTGCACGGCATGCGAAGCTGAAGGTGAAATCGAGCTGGGCAATCGCGACGTTGTCGTCGGTCCAGCCGTCCGCAATGACGCTGTTGGAAAGTGTGATGTTGGTGACGCCCTGGTCATCGAAGTTGATGCCCTGGAGAAGCACGGAGGCGACGTCGACCATCGCATCCATGCCGATATCGAACTTGTCGCCCTTAAAGCGGGCTTCAAGGCCGCTCGAAACCCTGTTTATCAGGATCAGCCGCCAGAGCATGTTGCCCTTCAGCATACGGCCACTGTCAGGGTCCGGTTTCATGCCCGTCCAGGCGAGACCGATGAACGGCGACAACTTAACGACGCGCTTGAACTCATCCAGGCTAAGAACCTGTGGCACGCGCTCGATCGTGAAAGGGTTTTTCGGGAAGGCGATCCGGAGCCGCTCGATGATCAGCGGCTCCTGGTTACGGATCGGCATTAGGGGAAACGTGTCCATCAGAAACCCCGTAAGGTTTCGAAGGTGACGATGCGGTCACGATCGGAGATGCGCGGGCCGGAGCCGACCGCGTTGCCGCCTGTCGGCGATGCCAGCGGAATGTCCAGGTGCACCATTTCCTTGGCGATGTTCTCAAGCCATTTGATGACCTCGGCGCGACCCTTCGCCATTTCTTCCGAAGGGCTGGAGCGCTCGGTATCGGCGAGATCGTAGCGGGCGAGGATGCAGGTCGCGCGCACCAAGTCTTCTGGCGGACTTGCGATCGGCGTCATGTAGCGACCGCGAATGTAGCTGTTGATCAGCGACGTGGCGTCGGTCAGGGCAGTGTTGACCTTTTCCACGTTCGGCGTCTCGGCCTCTCGATCTTCCGTATTGGACAGACGCACGATCTGCACCTCTCCAAAGCGGGCGATCATGTCGGTGACGGTGGCGTACATGGCAAAGTCTCCAGTGGGGAAAAGGGCTGACCCGAAGGCCAGCCCCGGACAAGTCAGTTCGATCAGCAGTAAATCCAGCGGCGGTAATGCAGAGACTGCCCGCTGGTCAGCCAGCTTTCGCGGTAGATATCCTTCAGCTTGCCGATTGCCTTGAAACCGGAGACCTTCGGTAGGGCGAGACGTGCCCAGAGGAAGGCGGCGGGCTTGGCCAGGGCGTGCACCACGAAGCGCGCGATGTTGACGGCGAAGACGACGGTGCGCCCGGCAAACGTCGAAAAAGCTGTGAGGCAGGCGAAGAATGCGAGGCTGAAGTAGCCGTAACGTCGTGTCATGCAGATTTCCTCTTTGGGTTGGCTTCAGGGTTTTGCCGCTGTTGCCGATGGCCTCTTGCGAGCCTCGTGCCATCGGCGGGCTTCGGGGCGATTGGTCCGGCGACCTGATCCGGTCCGCAAGCCCCTCGCGGCGCTCCCGTCAGGAGTTACTTCTTGACGGTCTTTTTGCCGTCGCTGCCGTTGGCCTCGCCAGCGCCGCCCGCCTCGGTGCCGGACTGCTGGCTTTCGGAGCCGTTCGCCTGGGCGGATTTCAGCACGGCGATTTCGGTTTCAGCGGCCAGCAGCTTCTTGCCAAGTTCATCGATCGCGTTGTCGTGGGCCGCCTTCGTGTCGGCGAGCTTTTCCGCGACGGCATCAGAAACCGTTTTGTTGAAACTGTCCTCAAGCTTCTGGCGCTCGATCTCGACGCGAGCCTTCACGGCCTGCTCGATGTCGGCGCTGGATACTTCGGCGGCCTTGCCATGGACTTCCTGGACGATGAAGGCAGGATCGGCATCGAAGGCCTTAAGCTGATCTTCCGTCCAGTGGCCGGGTTCGTAGGTTTCCTGGGCGGGATGCACGACACCGTTGCGGCGAAGGCCCGGTATCGAGCAAATGATCTGGATTTTCGACATGTGTGGTTCCTTGGGCTTCGGGGTTCGGGAAAGCGGCTGCATGGCCGTTTTCCGGAAACCCGCCAGCAATCGGGAGGATGACTGCTGGCGGTGCGGTCAGGCGATGTGGAACGCCCGGCCGGTTACGCGAGGTGCGGGATGACTTCGACGCGGGCGGTTTTCGCCCAGACGTTGGTTTCACCGCCGTTGATCAACGCGGCCTCGACAACCTGACGGGCCTGTGCTTCGAGGGTCGGAGACACCAGCAAGACGGTCGGACGGATGGCCTTGATCTGGCCGTCACGCTGACGGATGGTCTGCATGGCGGTACGGGCGGCCGTGTAGTTTGCGACGTTCAGTGTGGCTTTCGATTTGTAGGCAAGCTGCCAAAGGCCGAAACCGGCATTGCCGCGCGTGTCGGCACCCCAGACGTATTCAGCCTTCCAGAAGACGTTCGGGTCTTTTTCGTCGAACATCTGCGTCAGCTTGATCGGCTTGCGGCTCTGCCAGACCATGGGCTTCAGAACCTGCGTATCATCGATCAGATACCAAGCAGGGCCGGCGCCATCGGTGAAGTTCGAAACCGAGATCACATTGCCCTGCTCGTTATAACCAGGGTGATCGCCGTCGAAGTAATACTGGCCATCATAGCAGAGCGTGGTTTCGCCCTTCTTGAACAGTGGCCACACCAGACTGTCAGGGAACGCGCCGCCGTCCTGGCCGAACTGTGCCGCAACCGGCGCGAAGATGCCGACCTGATCGTCCTCGATCTGCTTGCGCTTGATCTTCAGGGTCTTTTCGAAATCGCGGTTTGCGATCTGGTACAGTGTCGCGCCGACATCATGGGCGACGCGGTCACCGATCCATTCGCGGAAGCCGGGCAGATCATCCAGGCGCGGGTACTGGTTGGCGAATGTGGTGGAGGTCACCGTCATCGCAATCTTCTGGTAAAACGGCGTAACCGTTGCCATCGACTGGTTGAAGATGGTGGAAAGCGAGGTGTAAATGCCCCGCAAATTGGCGACGTTAATATCCATCGTGGTTCCTTAGAGGGGCTTCAGCCAGACGCCGTCAGCGTCGATGGCATCGATTTTTCCGGCCGGCAGCAATGCGCCGGCAACGAGCGTGAAGGTGTCGTCTGCCGAGGCATAGACCGTCTTGCCGATATCGGCCGGGGTCGCGCCTGCCAGCGGAATGAGCCTGATTTCCTTTTTCAGGTTGATCAGGCGATCACCGGTCGCGCCGTCGCGGTTATCGACGGCCTCTTCGGCGAACCCGATCAGCGCGACGCAAGACGCGTGGCCTGCCGGCACGGCGGCAAGAGCAGCCGTCACGCCGCACATCGTGCCACCAAAGATGCGGACGCCGGCAAGAACGGAATAACCGTAAGCATTGCCAGAGCGGGTTTTAGGGCGAATGTCAGCCGTAGCCGTCATGTCACATGTCCTTTCCGAAGAGCGACTTGTGCTCTTTCTTGAAGGCTTCCGGATCGACACCCATCATGGCGGCGACAGAAAGCTCTTCGCTGGTTGCGGTCTCACCCTCCTTGGGCGGCTGGCGGCCACCGAGGCCGCCTGCGTTGAGCGACGGCATGACCTTCAGCTCCGCCTCAACCTCGGCCGGGTCCTTCATGTGGCGGGCGATCATGTGCTCGCGCAGAGAAGGAACGACTTGCATCTTGGCGATCGCGGCGTCGATCACGGTGGTTGCCTTGTCCTTCGCCGTGTCGGTGACGAGGGTTTCAAGGCGGGTGTTGAGCGACTTGACCTGATTTTTCAGGGTCTCGTTTTCCTTCTCGACGCCGGTGGCCGGCTTCGTTTTCGCCTGAAGGGCGGTCAAGAGGGCGTCAGCGCCGGCCGTGACTTCGACGCCAGCGACTTCCGCCAGTCTCGCCATCAGGGCCGCATGTGCGGTCTCGGCAGAGTGAGCCGCAGTGATGGCCGCAAGGATCGCGGCTGCATCTGCGGTTTCCGGCAGGCCAAGCGCCTTCCGGAGAGCTTCCAAATCCATGGTGGTCTCCAAATTTTGAGAGTGAAGCGATTTCAGGTTGAGGTTGGGATCGTTGGTCAGCGCCACGCGCAGCAGCTTTTGAACCGCAAAAGGGGCTTTGGCGCTGTGCGTGAAAACCGGGGAAATGTAGCCGTAGGCTTTGCCCTGCATCATCGCGAGGCCGTCAGGCGTCCACTCGACCTTTGCCCAGACACCATCGTCTCGGCCCTCAAGTGCTGTCAGCCAGCCACGGGCGGGTGCGGAAAAACCCTGCTTTGCCGCAAGGTCTGTCGAATGGTTTTCATCGACCGGCAGCTTCTTGCGCTCGGCATTGAAAGCCGAGATCAGGGCGTCGGCATTGTCCAGGACGTAAGGGCCGCGACCATCAACGCCAGAGAAACGACCGGTCGGCAGAACGTGCAGCCATTCGGGCACCGTGGCGGCCGACTGCAACGCGACAATATGGGTCGAGACCGGCACAACCGAGGCCGAATGAAGTGCAACAACAGTGGTCGAGATCAGGTTTCGCATGGTCCGGATATGCCATGCGGGCAAAATTCAATTCATGCCTGCGCCTGCGGGCGGGCCTGAAGCAGAGTGAATTTCAGCGGGAGGAATAGCGATCCACAAAACCGAAGACGGTCTCGGCGATCATCGCTTCGTCATCCGACGATATACCGAGGAAGGGGCGTGCGGGCAAGGTAACACTGTCGGCTTTGATAAGGTTCCCGCCGATCCGGAACCAGAGATGCGTTGCCCGAACCGGCACGATCGTCGCGCCGAACTGGTGAGCGGCCGCGTAAATCACATCGGTGCCCACCTGCACCTCGTCATTGCTGGCCCTGGCATTGATGCTGTTCCGGAGCCGTCCGCTTTCGGTCAGGATGCGTGAATTGCGCTTCCCTTCTGCGTATGCCGTGTTCAGCGCTTGCCACGCCTGGCCGTCCGGATCGGTCTGGGTCACGAAGCGCATATGTGTCGAACCGACAAGGCCGACGCCGATCGCGCGCATGACGGGCGTGGTATTCGTCATCAGGCCTTCGAGTTGGCGAAAGCCGCGCCGCACTTCTGAATCGAGAACCTGTGTCGTGATCGAGACCGACGCGCCGCTCATGCCAAGAACCTCACTGCCAGCCGGAGCCGAAGGCGTCGGTCAGATCAGACCGGCTGACGCGCTGAAGCGAGGTCATGTAGACCGTCTTCCGATCGGCCTTCATGACGATATCGACATCGGCCCGATAAAAAACGCCATCATGCTCACCGACGAAGGCCGACCGGCCGCGATTGTCGCGCAGCAGTTTTCCCGATCGGACGAGCTGGCCGGGAATGACGCCGATCGTGTCGGGCGTCAGAGCTTCAGCTATTTGCGCCTGGCTGCGGATGGTGTCGGCCGTCAGGCGAATTTCCGTGCCAGCGGCGACATTGAGGGCGGCCCCCGTTGCCTTGTTTGCAGTCGCAACCGGCGTCCAGGCACCGTCAGGCCATTTGCCCTTCAGCGCCGATTGAACGAAGGCCGCGACCTGCACCTGGTCGGCGCTGACCGCCTTCGGACCAGGTGCGGTTTGCGTCAGCCAGGCAGCGCCGGGATTGTAGGCGAAGGACGGATCAATGCCCCGCGGCTGATCCGTGCCGAGCTGGTCAAGGTTGGGCGGGGTGTCGGGCTTGGATTTACCCAGGCGACGAAGACCAGGACGAGACACAGGCGTCACGAAGCAACCACACCGGTAACCGTTCGGCGGATACATTTTCGCCCAGACCGGATCGGTGGCTTCGTAGCATTCGCCGTCCCATGCTTTGTGCTCCAGGCGCGGATGCAGCGCGCCGGAATGATTGTACATCCAGTAGGGAAACGCTTCGAGCGTCTCCGGAGCCGACATCTGGGCGTAGCGGCCGGCCGCATAGGCGGTGCTGAGATTGGTTTCGAAGATGATGCGGGAGCGCCAGCCGCGTGAACCGTTGTATTGCCAGCCGTGACGCGCGACGATCGCATCGAAGTCGGCGCGGAAATCTTCGAGCGTCAGACCCTGTTCGGCGGCCTTGACGATCGCCGCCTGAAAGTCTTCGACCAGCGCCTTTTTATTTGCGCCGGCCACCATGAACATCTTCGAATGAGCCGCGTCCCAGACATCGCGATGGCTTGTCGTCGGGACGGCCGTTTTCTGACGAAGGAAGTCGATCGCCTCATCAAACGGCAGACTGATCGCGCCCACGGTCGTCGCCATCAGAGCAACGACGAAAGGCTTAAAAATTGAAGCAGGTTTAAAGGCCGTGGAAGCGTTTTTCGGGCCTGAAGCTACGGATGCCGCAAAAAGCCCCCTGAAGCGCGCCAGCGGGCCTCCTGTCATGACTGCCTCTTGAGGTCATCGATGAGCGCGGCCTGCCCAATCAGGTGCGCCATCGTCATGCCGCGCGCCATGGCTTCCCCGAGATCCTCGGCCGACAATTTGAGATCCGCGAGATTGCGCGCCGCCTCCCGAAGGTCCGTGGCCGAAAACAGGATATCGCGGACTTCATCGATCATGCCGTCCATGGCGGCCGCCGCGTCCTTCTCCAACCGGTCGGTCAGCTTTTCGAGCAGGTCCGGTTCCTCGCGGGAATGCGCCGAGGCAAAGAGCCGATCGAGGCTTTGCTTTGCGGTCAGCGGTTTTTTCTCTGTTTTGGCCTCGGGCGGAACGACCGTCTCACGTCCGCCGACCAACTCGGCACCCGTCGCGGGCGTGGGAATGCCGAGGCGGTCACGGAGAAAGCTGGCCTCAGCGGTCAGGCCATGCTTGGCGAGCTTGTCGAAAGCCTCGGCAAAGTCCTTCAGCGGCACCTCGTCCGGACGGCCGATGTGGATTTTCGGGTACTCGTCCTGGGGACCGAAATTGAAGGCGATGATATTAGGGACGAGCTGCGCATTGAGCGTGTCGGATGCGTCAAGCGCGTCGGAACGTTCAATGTCCTCCTGGACAAGGCGATGTTCCTTGGCGACGGCATGGCCACCGGAAACAGCGTCCGTCGTTGTCGTCTGGCCGAGGATCAGCTTGGAAATCTCGCGGTTATACCAGTCAGCCCGCTTTTCGAACATGTCCGTCGAGCTGCTCTTCGACCCGACCTCGTGAAACTCGATCAGCATCTCGCGGGGAATGATGGCCGCGCAGTCGCCGGCAATGCCGGAGACCGCCCGCCACAAGACATCCTTTTCCTGCTCGGTTGCGCCCCGACCATATTTGCCGATCCGGATCGGCTGGCCGTAGTTTTGTACGAAGACCGCCCAGTCTTTCACGGTGAAGCTCTTGAACATCCAGAGCCAGACGGCAACACGGGCGATGCCTGACCGGATGGTCAAGCCCGACTTCGCCTTGGAGCGATGGACAACGAACTTGTGCGGAATGAGCGGCTCACCGGCAACGCCCTCGCGCAGCAGCAAGGTTTCGCCATCTTCCCGATCAAACGTGAACCAGCGCTGTGTCCGCCAGACGAGAGCACGCGGCAGGATGTTGCCGTTCTTGTGGTGCCAATCTGTCTCCAGAACAGAGATTGCCTTGCCGATCGCATCTAGCATGTCAAAGAGAGAGGAACGCAGCACGCCTGTCTCAATCCAATCCCGCAGGAACTGGGCGTGCTTCTTGTGTTCCTCGCTATCCGACGCGGACGTGACGGTGATAGGAAGCTGCGCCACCGATCGGCGGCGCGTGGCGAGCTGCGCGAGGTAGTGACTGTCGCGCTCCTCGATGTCCTCGGCCAGCTCGAAATACGCTTCCACCTCGCCCTGGTCTGCGGCCCGCAGAATGGACGCGAGTTTCAACGGCGTCATGCCATCGGCAGGGTGACCGGAAATCCACTGACGAACCCCGCCCACCTGTGCGCCGGCAACTTCTTCCGTCAGCTCGGCCGCGCTGACGACCTTGCCGTCCTGATCCTTCATGGAGCTGGCGAGGTGACGAGAAATCTTCTGCTTCTTCTTTTTCGCCATCAGAGCGATCCTCTCAGGTAGATATCGACAGACCCGCCACGGCGGTCATCGTCATGCATCGGCGGGCCGCCATTGTGGCCCTGCATCGGATTGGTGGGTTTGCGGTTGGTCTCGTACTCGTAGGCGATTGCCTCCTGGTTGGAGGCAAACCATGCCAACGCTCCGGCCGGCGCGGTATCGCCATGACGATCGTAACCGTCAGCGCCCTTGGTCGAGTGTTCGTCCGGAACCTTGATGATGCCGTTGACGTAGGCCAGTGCCTGGTGATCGGCGAGAACGTCGGCGTCGTTCGGAAACAATACGCTCTTGTCGCCGAATGCTTCGATGTAACCGGGCATATTGGCGGCGTACCATTTGGCCGACAGCATCACTTCATGGATGCATTCCCCCCAGCGCTGGCGGGCCTTCTCGGCAAGGTACTGGCCGTTGCCTCGCGCATCGAGCGCGCCGCCGATCAGACGCGGCAGTGCATCGCCGACATAGAAGAGAATATCGCGTTGCTGGTCGAACGGGATGTTCTTCAGTTCGACGATCAGGCGAGCACGGCGAATGAGATCAGGCCCGATCTCGAAAACCACGATTGCCGTCTTGTCGCCGGAGCGGGCGAAGTCTTCACCGAAGCTGTGTTCGCGATCCTTGTCGAGCCGGTCTAAAAGCGGCTTCAAGAGGCCTTCACAGAACTCTTCAGCCTGTTCGGCGCGCTCGAAATCGTCAAGGTTCTTGAACTCGTCCGGCCGGTCCCACCGAATGACGGCCGGCAGATCGGCACTCATGCAGCGCTCGATCAGGACGCGGGTCAGTGCCGATCCTTCCGCCTCGGCCGGGATTGCGTCCAGCTCCTGTTTCATCTTGGAGGTGCGCGTGCCGTAGGCCGAACGGATTTTCGCTTCCCAGGCGTCTTCCTTTTCCTGCGACCAATCTTCGCCCTTGATCAGGCAGACGCGTTTGAACAGGCCGTTCTTGACCGCGTCGCCGAAGGTGAAGGTGTGGAAGTTGAAGCCGTTCTTTCCGGCCTCCGCTTCCTTGATCAATTCGTTGAACGGGTTGCTGACGCCATTGTGCGAGGAAATGATGCGGACCTTGCCGCCCCAGATCAGAAGTGCGGCGACGGAATCAATGACGGCGCGAACATCACGGTGGAAGGCGGCTTCGTCGATGCAGACCGTGCCCTGAAGACCGCGAATGTTTTCCGGGCGGGAAGAAAGCGCCTCGATGCGGAAACCGGACTTGAAGCGGATGATATAGCTGGAGATCGCGTTCGTGGTGCCGTCGTCGCGCTGATCGAAGAAAATGCCATCCTCGATCGTCAGCAGTTCCTTGGCGACGGTCTTGGCGAAATGCGCGGCATAGCCGATGAATTCCCGGCCCTTGGGCTTGGTGTCGGGAATATAAAAATAGTTCTGCCCGCCCGCTGACCGCTGGGCGGCTGCAATAAGGGTCGCGTCGAGCGCCTCGGCAAACGTGATGCCGGTACGTCGGCCCTTGGCGCAGCCCTTCAGGATGCTGTCATCGGCAAGCCACTCTGCCTGGTGCGCCATAAGCACGCCCTCGGCCAGCGGGTCGAGGTCGGCCGGAATATCGGCACCACGAGGCAATTCGACCGGCAACATGGCCGGATCGATCGGAAGCACTGGCGGGTCCGTCCATTTGCCTTGCGGCAAACCGGGCAAGGCTTCAGCCACGCTGTTCCTCCATGCAAGCAAGACCGGTCCCTTTGCAGGACCGGCAATCGTTCTTCAGGTCATAGACGGCGCTGGAAATGCTGCCGTCACGTCGGCGGTTGATCCGCCTGATGGCCCGCCCCGTGCCATCGCACCTGGTGCACGGGTCTTTCGGAAGGGTGACAGTCATTATTCGCCATCCTTCTTGTCTGCGTCAGGCGCAACCTCGGGAACAGATTTCGCCTTCGGCCGCACGCCGAGGAACTCGCGACGGGCGCGGGCGATAGCCTCTTTCGAAATACCGGGTTCGTTGGACAGCACGTCCAGGGCCTTTTCCGCCTTGGCATTCATGTCGGCCTCGATGCGGCGGGCCTTCTCTTCGGCTTCCAGCTTCAGGCGGCGGTTCGACGATGTGACCTGGGCGGCTGAAGCGGCGCGCAGCGCGTTCGCCAGTTCCATTGCACCCTTGGGCGAAATGCCCGCGTCGCCGGCAGATTGCAGCAGCTCGAAAATCAGCGTCTTGATCGCCTCGGCCGCGATCAGGGTGAGATCGTCGGAGCCGGCCGCGTCCATGCGCTCGGATATGGTGGCGGCGATCTCGCGTGTCTGTTCTAGCCGGCGTGTCATCTGCGACAGCCGGATGGCAAAGCGGTTGAATGCCGAAAATGAAGGGATGTCGAAATCGAGGCCGATTTCGCCCTGAAGCGCGATCAGCTTCGTTTTCCACTCGGCATAAATGTCGAGCTGGCTACGATCACGGTCCGCAAGTTCCTGCGACGCCCAGGAGATGGCATCGCTGCATTCCTCGGGCAGGAGATCGATTGCTGAAAGACGGCCGCGTGCTTTTGCCATGTTACGCACCCACGCGGGACGGACGCTTCACGCCCTCGATCGCGACATGACGATCGACATGGCGGCGGCCGAGATCAGTGAGCGAGGCAATCTTGACGGTTCCTGCGCTGACGACGACGACAGCGCCCATGGTTTCCAGATAATCGATCTGCTGATGCACCCAGGGCCGCTCCTGGTTGATGCCGAAATTGGCAAGAACCGGCTCAAGCATGGAACTGCTCAGGCTCTCATTCACCTGTTCCGCCAAGGCCCTCAAGATGATGAGCCGCGCTTCCTCGCGCATGATTTTCATATAGTCGATGCCGATGCTCATGGTTTGGCTGCCGTTTCCACTAATAGTTGGTTCATTCTCTCGTTGGTGGCCTTGATGGGCTTGAGGGTCTCGTTCAGCGTATCGAGACGCCCGTTCACCTTTTCGAGGGCAAGCTCCAGTCGGTGCTGGCTTTCCCGATCGGGCAGGTGGCGCATTTCCCCTTCGATTGCCTGGATGCGGCGATCGTGGCTTATCAGCTTGGTCTCATGGGCTTCGATGTCTTTGCCAAGAAGCGCGATTTCGTCGCGGCCACTCTTGATGTCAGCCTCAAGCTTCTTTTCGCCACTGGAGAAAAACCCTTTGAGATGACCAAGCAGAGCCACGCTGGAAAGCACCAGCGTCAGCCAGGGAATGATTTCGGTAGGCGTCATCTGCGGCCTTTCTCAAACTTCGTCTGACAGGCGATGCACCGGGTGGCCGATGGCAATGCGATGCGACGGTCGCGGGCGATGTCGTTCCCGCAGTCTTCACACTCGATCGTGCCGGGTGTACGCAGGGAGCGCGAGGCGGCGGCAATAGCCGCCTCGCGCTCCTGTTCGGCCCGCTCGGCCGCTAAATCGAAGGCGGCGTTTCCACCAAAGTTCATCTGGCGGTCTCCACCACCTGGCGGACACCAACGCCTTGGATCATCTCCGGCAGCTTCGACATGATTATCTCGTTCAACGCCTTCGCGTTGACACCGAGTTTCTCGATCGCCTCCGGGTTCTTCTCGATGACGTATTTTGCAGCGTCCGCTAGAATTGAATCGCTGACACGCCCGCCCACGTGGATAACCCCGGCTTTGGCCAGAGCGAACCGCACGGCATTCGCGGCCGATTGGTGCAGGGCATCGCGCAACTTGCTTTCGATATCGACGCGCTGCTTTTCGTCCGTGATCTTCAGGAGCGAAATCAGGCGGGCGCTGATCCAGGCGACAAGCACCGGTCCAACCGTCGAGACGAGCAGCACCGCGACAGGCTGCACGATCGTCCACACCTCGTACCAGATCGAAGACGGTGCAATGATCGCGCCAGCCTCCTGGGCGAAGGCGGGTGTCAGGACGAACCAGCTGATGCAGATGAAAGCCAGTAGGCCGGCAAGATAATAAAACAGCCTGGTCATGGTCAGTCCTCAACCTTCCTGGCTTCGCGCAGTGCGAGCGTGATAGCGGCATATGCCTCGGCGGCCTTCACGAGGGCGTTCGCAGCGGTGACGGAAGACGGATCACGGCAGACCACGTACGCCGCGTTCCACGCGGCTTGTTCCTTGGCCACTGTGGATGACTTGATGGTGCCGGTGCTGGCGACAACGACGAAAGCGCTATGCGCGGTCGCAGCTGCCGAGCAGACCTGCGGCAAACTCTTCTGGATCGCATTGTCGATCGATCCGGTGGACTGGCAGGCGGACAACGCAAGCGTTGCAGCGACTGCGACAAAGACAGACTTGAACATCATGGTCCTTTTGGTGATGGGTGTTGAGGGGGGCATTCCCGTCAGGCCTCGCTTTTCGAGACCGGCGCGCCGGCGCTGGAAAGCTCGACCTTGCCGCCGATCGGCGCGTCGGCCGTCTTGGGCCAGCGGATACCGCCAGTTACGAGGCGGCTTTTTTCGATACGGGTGATCGAAACCGAATTGTTCTGGTTGCCGCCCAGCACGTGGTAGTGCGTCCGGTCCTCACCGACATAAAAACCGACATGCCCGCCGCCGTTGCGGCTGAAGACAAGGATTGCACCGCGTGCGACCCGGCTTTCGACGCCGAACTTCTTCCAGTTCAAAGCGCCGAGAGGATTTGCAGGGAGCGCCTCTTTGGGGAGCGTGGTGGCGATGAGATTGCCGATAAACAGACCGCACCACGGAATATCGTCATCGGTGAAAAAGCTGGAGATCCAGCCGCCGAGCTTCTTGGCCCATCCCATGATGGTGGGGTTGGATTTCGGGCCGGAGATTTCCTTCAGGCCCATGAAACGGTGGCCCTCGCGCATCCAGACCGGCTCAGCGGGAACCACGACCTTGTCGTGAACAACAAGCGTGCTGCTCGGGTTCTTGCTCTTCACGCCGCGTAGGAGATTTACGGTCGCAGTATCAGCGCGGCCGGTCTCGTC
The DNA here is from genome assembly GCF_019355535.1 of Agrobacterium sp. S7/73. NCBI lineage: Bacteria > Pseudomonadati > Pseudomonadota > Alphaproteobacteria > Hyphomicrobiales > Rhizobiaceae > Agrobacterium > Agrobacterium sp. S7/73. The sequence continues at coordinate 2,459,002 of NZ_CP072136.1, read as the reverse complement.
CAGGCCTGCTGCATGCTGAAAACGCAAGAGCGCCGCGATAACCTCACGGCCATGGACACCGTCCGCGACGCCACCATAAGCGCCGGCGACGCGCAGGCGTTCGATCAGCCATTCGTCGAAAGTTTGAGTGGTCAAGGAAAGCCCCGTCATGATGGCAACTGGCGGAGATCGCGCGGGCCGATATGGGGGCAAATTAGAGTTTGGGCCTGAAACAAATCAGGCCCGCCGTGGCGGGCGGGCCTTCAGAACATTTCAATCTGGCGGGGGTCTGTCTTTCGCCTCGACTTGAGCGGTTCCCGCTTTCGGGCGCGCTTCAAAAGTCTCTCAACACCGCTTTCTGTCAAACCGAGCCGTTTGGCGATATCGCGGTTGCTCATTTCGGCATCGACATAACGACGGGCGCGGAACTCGCGTGCCAGAGGCACCCTTATATATCCGCCCGGATAGGCTTTGGCTAGACGGTATGCAGCATCAACTCCGATCGTCGAAGGAAGTTCGCTGCGCTCGGGATCAGCAGGGACATAAAGCCTGACACCGGCGTGCGCTTCGACCAGGGAGAAGAAGCCGTCTTCGCCAAGCGTCGATAACAGATCAAGGGTGAGATCATCGGCCACGGGTAATCCTGTTCGAAATGATGAGTTGCTCTTCGGTCAGCGCCCGCAGGCGTGCTTCCAGCTCAATGCGTCGATGTGAAAAGCGCGGTAGGTTGGCGATCCGCACCGCCAGTTCGTCGCGCCGCGATTGAAGAACGTCGATCGCCTGCCGGTCCGGCCAGCCAAACAACGGCATGCCAGTCGGGGGAGCGACGTTCCCGGTCATCACTGTTGGGCCTTCTTCTGCCGGCGAACCTGCGGCCCGAAATGGTTCATGACCGTGATCCACTCGGCATCGCTCAAGTTCCGGTAGCTGATGCTTTCGTTGGCGATGTGGGTGACGGCCTGCCAGAAAGCGTTCGGCTCGGCCGGATGCAGGATTGCCCATTGCGCGCGGGCGATCTTGTAACCGGGGCTTTTCTCGTAAGGCTCACAAGGCACCCGATCGGCCCAGGCGACGCCGGCGCGCCCAAGCATACCCTTCAGCGCCTCCACGACGCTGGCACCGTCGCTCGCCTTGTGAACGAAACGCATGTCGGAAATATCAGGCAACTGCCGGCCCATAGCGAAGGCTTCCAGGGCGCTGTCACGGCGATCGTCGATGACACCGAGATTGTAGCAGGCGATCCAGAGCGCCCGCATCTTCGGCAGGTACTTGCCGGAAAGCTTGCGCTTGCCGTCGCGGCCGTCCTGGCGAACCGGGACGGGTCGCGTCACAGTGCCGCGAAAGTTGACAAGGACCTTCTGGCGCTCGACTTCCGTCATGTCCTTGATGGATGTCTTGCCGGTCAGAATGTGCAGCTTGGCGCGATAGGTGTCATCGTCCAGGCCGAGTTTCTTCTGCTCGATCTTGATGGCAGCGATGGTCCGGCTCATTTCGACATTCCTTTCGCCGCGTGGGCTGCAATGTCGGTAAGGCAAAACTCGGAAGACTTGTCTTCGCCGCCTTCCTCGGTCACGACCAGGACGTACATCTTGCCGCCTTTGGCGTGAACGAAATGGCCGTCCTTTAGAAATGCATCGATCAGCGCCGTCAGAAACTGATCAGGTTCAAATGTCCTCGGCATCGTAGGCCTCGCTGATTTCCTTGGTGGTAAAGGTGGCTTTGAAGACCGGAACGAAAAAGCGCACGTAGACCAACTGGACGGACCAGCCGCGACGTTGTGCCTTTTCCCAGGTCTCGCGTTTGCGGTATTTGGATGCGATCGCCTTGGCGGCGGTCGCGCTCCACGTTTTCGGCTGAAGCTTTCCGGATGGAGAGCAGAGCACGTAGCCTTTCGCGAAGGCCGCAGGGATTTGCCGCTTACTCGTCATGAGCGACAAACTCCAGTTCACCGGGGTGGCAATGGCTATAGTGATCATCACCGTGAAAATGGACGCGCACATAGTGCTGGTGCGAGCGGCCTTCCGGCTTGATCTTGCCGTACCGGGCGGTCACCGTGTGCCGGACGAGCCGGTTCACGGTGATCTCAATGCCATAGTAGTTGCGGATGTAATCGTAGCTCACTGGCGGACGCCCCCGACTAACGCCGGGGCCAAATGCCGCAACACCATGGCCTCGATCTCTGTGAGCGGCACGCTGGCGCTGGCAATCGTTGTGAGCTGCGCGACGAACCACATGTGCGTGTCGTCATCGAGCGCCGCAAGCAGCGCTTTCTCCGGATGGGCGATCACAAGGCTTTTCAGGTTGGCCTCGATCTTGCCGAGTTCCGCTTTCTTGGCGGTGAACCACGAAAGCCCGGTTGCCAAGTCTCCGATGTCGTCTTCACAGAGCGATGGCATGTCGGACCAGTTGCGGGTCGCGATGCCGAGGAAATCTAGCGCTTCCTGCCTCGTGACAACCGTTGATGGCTGTTCCATTGGCAGCGCGGCGCCGGCCGGTTTCGCGGCCTGCCACATGTAGTCCCGCAACTGTTCGAGGGTGATGAGGGCGTGATCCGGGTATTCTTCAGGAGAGGTTATGTCAGGCGTCTCACAAAGATACGTCCAAGCCTCTTCTGGCGTCAGCTTGTTTTCATCAGTTGCCCGTCTATTCCACGCAGCGGCCGCCTCTTCCTCGGTTTCCCCGCAGACGGACGGTCCAACAGAGCAACCGCCATCCTCGTCGTAATGGTCACCGTTCGAGCAACGGATCAGCTTCTTGGTAGGACGACCACCATGCCAAGGCTGCACTGTGGCCTCACCGCCGCAAAAGGGGCAAGGCAGTAAACTGATCGTGCTCATGCTGCACCGCCTTCCTCGATGTCGAACGAGGCAGTTGCGGCGATGGCGCGAAAACCGGCTGCATTGTTAAGGGCCATGCAGAAATAAGCAGTGAGTGCGGTCACATCCTCGTCAGGCATCATGCCGGTCGGGTCGATGGTCAGCACTTCTTCTCCGGCATTGTCGAGAATGGTGCCACCGTCCAGGCTCGATGGCACCAGAGGAAACAGGATGTTCCGCTTCTCCATTTCGGCGAGGAACGCTTCGGGTGTGGCGGGGTTGTCAAATCGAATATTGGTCATGGCTGCACCCTCACGCGTCAGCAATGTTGAGGGAAATGCGGATCCACTCGGCATCGTGCGATTCCCGGAAGCTGAAATGCAGATACTCTTTCGAGCCGATTACCCGCACGGCCGCGTTGATCGCCTCCATCGCATTGATCCAGCGCGGATCATCGCTTTCGATCTTGAACAGTTCGAACACGGCGTCCTTGCTGATTTTACCAGCCTGATCGACATTGAAGGCACGAGTGACGAGGCCACGGATTTCGGCGCGACCGTCTTCCGTCCATTCGTTCAGGCATTCGTCGATCAGACCTTTCGCGACCTGTAACTGCGGCCCGAACTCGATCAGCTTGTTTACGCGGGTCTCGACCGACATCAGCCCGTCTATCGTGCGATATTTCTGGTTCCCGGCTCCGGCGCGACCGCGCTTGATAAGGCCGTACTTGGCCTCAAGGTTGCGATCGAACTCGGCGATATCGGCGCGGGTATGCTTCTTGAACCGGCCCAACTCGGCCGAAAGCGTCTTGGCAAAACCAATGATCTTGCGGACCATCTGATCTTCAAGGAAGTCTTCGGGCTTCACCAGGGCGAGAGGCGTCAGGCCGCCGTCGCCGTTGGTGACGTATTCTTTGCCGTTTACGACAGTGATGCCGGCTGCGGCCTTTTCTTCCAGAATTACAGCTTCCATGGGTTTAACCTCATAATTTAATGTGAAAGGGGATCAGGCCGCGTCGCCACCGGACGGCGCGGTAGGTGCAGGGGCATTGGAGGGTTTGGGGCGGAACTGGACGACCTTGCCGCCGTCCATGGTGTCGGGCCGCATAAGGCCGAGGACCTCGGCCGTGATCGTGTTCATGTCGGAGAGCAGCTTGACGCGATCCTCAGACGCGCGGCGGTTCCACTCCGCCTGCGACCAGGCGTTTTCGAGCCTTCGCGCCAGATCGGCTATCCGGCCGAGGTGAACGATGAAGCTGGCGGACGTGACGCGATCGAGATGGATCAAACCGTGCTGAGCGACGACGCTATTCAGGTCGCGCTGCAACTCATGCAGAAAATCGGAAACGCATTCAGGCTTCGCCGTCATTCTTCTTTCCTCCAAAGTTCGGGCGGATGATGTTGCCTTCGGCCTTTTTCAGCAGGCCGGTCAGTTCGCCGGTGGCGAGTTGCTCGGCCGTCTTGGCGAGAAGCTTCCCGGCCTCGCTGTCGCGCAGGATGGAAAGCTCCAGCTCAAGGTGGCCGGCCTGCTGTGAAAGCGCGCGAAGGGTTTTCAGGACGGTCTGGGCGGATTGTGCATCCAGCTCCAGCTTTTCGTCCGGCTTCATCTTTCTGGCTTCCGCGAAGATGCCCGCGAGGTAATCCAGATGAGATTTCAGGGAAGGGGCCGCCGATGTCATAGGCTGTCTCCCATGTCGCGGTTCTTCCAGGCGGCCTGAAGATGCTCCAGCCGCACGCCTTCCTCGCCGTCTCCGATGGCAAGCATAGAGGCGGCTTTCATGGTGCGGTCGATCTGGCGCAGCGCACCCGGCTTGCTGGCAATGCCTTTCAGGAAGGTGGCGCAATCGGTGCCTTCCTCAATGCCCCAGGCCTTGATGAGGATTGCAGCGTCCGCAGCCGGATTGCGCGCCGTCCTGACCTGTCGGTCAAACCGGGAAAGCACCTGTGCGCGGCTTGCTACTGAACGCCCGAGGTCCTTCACGAAGGCCGTGGCGGTATCCTCATTGCCGAGCAGGGCAACGCCGCACTGGTCGTTATCGACGAAGTGACGAAGCTGGTTGATGGCTTCCGGTACCGCGTTCTGTGCCTCGTCGATGATCAGCAGCGAGCCTTCGCCGACACGTTTCAGCTTGGCACCGATCGAGCGGACGAACCGCGCAGGGTTATGCTCGTGCACTTCCAGTGCCGCGCAAAGTTCAACGAGCATGCCGTGAACGGTTTTGGTGCTCGGGCTAAGTGTGGCCATGAAGACGTGCGGCCGCGTGTTCAGGAAGTGCTTTGCAGCCGTGGTCTTGCCGGAGCCTGCGGGAAGCGTGACGCGGATGAAACCGGATGTCACCTGGGCAAACAGCAGGGCATTATAAACGTCCATACCCACCGCCGTGCGCTGGAATGGCGGCGATACCGGCATCGTGGCAGCCATGTTCTGGCTCGCGTCGAGCGCATCGAGCCAGTTGGCGACCTTCTGGTTGATGTTCGACAGGACGCCGAGATATTTACCGCTGAACCACGGCGACAGCGTGCCGTCAGGTACATCGGTGCGGCGGGACACTTCGGCTTTGGTCCAGCCGAATTCGGTTGCAGCGTCAACCATCCGCGATGTCAGCTTGCGCCATTCGTCAACGTCGGAAGCAGGATGCTTTGCGATAAATTCGATTGTCGGTTGCGACTGGTCCCACACGATATTTGTGTTGGTGGTCTTTTTCATGCTAGAGGTTCCTTTGTTCAATTGCGGGGCGGCCTTCGGGTCGCTCATTTTTTTTCGCCCTGTTGGACTGGAACCGTACTCAGTACTTTTCGGCTCTTCTTTTGCGGGCAGGCTTGCCGCCTGCCTCGGTATTCCCGGTGGGGAATTGGATGATCGCGCTTTCCCCGCCTGCCACTCTGGCGAGGCCACGCGCAAAACTGTCTTCGAATTGATCGGCGCTGACCGTCTCGACCGGCGCATGTGCGAGGTTGCCGGTGACGAGGCGCGTGACGACGGAACGAACCGGCGTCTGCGGACGCTTCGCGGCCTCGGCCTTCCGGCCTTTCTCCATGATCTCGCCAAGCTGCATCGGTGAGAGCGCCGCATTGCTCTTTGCCACGGCCTGAAGGTTCTTGACGTGGGTCTTGCGCGCCTTCTCCTGACGACGGGCGGCACCCGTATCGGCAAAGCCAGTCTTGACAAGGCAATCGGCGTCACAAAGGAAACGGCCTTCCGGATCGTAGACCTTGACCGGCTTATGCAGGTCAGCCGGATCAAACCGAACCGTCAGCTTCTTGCCGATCCACTCGTTAAGCACCGCATTCCAGTAGCGATTACCGTGCATGTGGATCGCGCCGTCCGGCTTGCGCGCCGTGATGGCAACGGCCGAGAGCATCCAAAGCGAACGCTGTGCCATGCTGGCATAACGAACGATGGTGGACGGCTCCGCGATCGACGCGTCGAACGTCTGCGCGAAGCTGCGACCGTTGGCGGTTTCCGTGGTGCGGTTCAGCCTGTGATTATGCTCGTCAACGCAATGTGCGACATGGCGCTGGAGCGTTTCTAGCGGAATGGCGCTGTTGCCGTAGTTTTCTGGCTTCGCCTCTGGCTTGTTGCCGGTGTAGCAACCGGACATCGACGGATGCTTGGAGATTTCCTCGGCTAGATCGCGCCAGGCGCGTTCGATCGGCTTCGACTGACCGGAGCGCGGCTTGACGAAATGCGGCTCGATGTCGAGGGTTTTCAGGAGGCCGGCAACATCGTCCTCATTGACCTTGAAGCGGTGGCGGGTCTTTGCCCCGCCCGAAATCATCTTGCCCGCAAACGCGCGGCCGTTGTCCATATAGATGTGATAGGGCAGCATGCCGTCATGGTTCTCGATCATCGAACCGATGCAGGTGCGGACAGCCTCCCAAGTCTCAGCCTCGGCCAGCGTCCACGAAAGCACCTTGCGGGAATAGATGTCCTGAATACCGATGAGTATGATGCGCACCGGCGTTTGAGACCACGGAACCCGAACAAACAGATCGAGCTGGTGACCGTCGGTGTTGACGATCTCCATGGCATGCAGGTGGGCCACGGTGCGCTTTTGTGCCGGGAAAAGCTGTTTCGCCTTGTCCTTGCCTTCGCGGGCGATGATCTGGGCGGCCTTCGGCACTTCCGCGTCGAGGCGGCGGCGCAAGGAACGCTCCGAAGGGATCGGCGACAGGTTCTGGTCACGGGCGACCATCATCATGCGACGGTAGCAGGCGCTAAAGGATGGACGTTCCGGCCGCAGGAAGTCGGATTTCAGGATTTTCCATGCTTCCGGGTGGCAGGGGGTGACATCGGCGACTTCACCGCTTGCGCTTCCGCAAAACGAAGGGGCGAGTGCGGCAAGCCAATCCTGTCGGGAATGCCCCTCAACGCTTTCCATCCAATTATAGACGGTGCGGGGAGATACCGATGCTTTTCTGGCGCAAAACTCTATTGCCTTTACAACCTGCAACCCGGCCGCGCGAAGCTCTGCGACTTCGGTGAGCACATCGAAGCGGGTTTTGCAGATGGCTTTATGGGCATCCGAAAGGGCCTCAAACCGGTCCCAAAGCATCTTTGAAAGCTTTGTCGGGCGCGGATCGGTCGGCTCCGCATTGAGAAAAGCAAGCTTCGCCTGCGCCACCGGAGGCAGGAAGGAATAATGGTACTCAAACCCGCCGCCCTGACCGGCCTTTGGGCGGGCCTTCGCGGTGGACCGCACACCAGAGCGGTCGATAAAAAGATCGATGCCTTTTCGGGACTGCGGCAGGCCGGGGAGGGCCGCGTCAGACAGCTCGGCGGATGTGAACCATTCTTTCTTCATTTGCGCACCCGACGAATGTGCACTGGCGTCGCCTGAAGAACTTTCAGTTCCTGGGCGAGCTTCTTTTGCTCCTGGCGAATACGTGACATTTCCGCGAGGCGGGCTTCGTCGCCTTCGAGCAGCAACAGGCCGTCATCGGAAACAACGACATCCCAAAGCCAGAAAGCGTTGGTCGCGCGGACAAACGCCTTGAAGCGCGGCATGCTGATGTCGTGGGCCGTTTTGCTTTCGGCGGTGTAGCTGTCGAGAGCGGACTTCGAGACCTTGTCCAGGCCGAGATAGTAAGCCATGCGCGCGGCGATCGTGTCGCGGTCGTACTGGCATTCCCGGATGGCACGCGCCATTTCGCGTTTCAGGGTCGAACGGAAGCGGTCGATATCGAGACGTTCCGATGCAGAGCGCACCGGGAAAACTGTCTCTTTGAAAAAGTCCATCTGGTTGGGATCGCGTTTCGTGCTCATGCTGCCTCCTCGCGGATCGCAGCCATGAGGGCATCCGGCGTGTTCGACATGCCGATGTGCTCAAGGAAGCTGTCGCGGGTTTCCTCGCTCGCCTCGTCCCAGGCGGCGATCAGTTTCGTGAGGATGATGGATTGAGAAGGGGCGGGTGGCGTGGCGACCAGAGCCGGGGGCTTGGTGAAGGCCAGTACCTTTTTCACATCCCGGGTGTGCTTCAACGCGCCGGCTATAGCGATCTGGTCTTCCCGAGGAAGCTTGGCCAAGGTCAAAAGCTGCGACTGATCGTTTTCAGCCGTGGTGCCGCGCACCGCCTGCTTCAGCACTGGATCAAGCTTCGTTCCAATGCTGACTGCGCGTTCGTACTTGTCTTGGCTAATGCCGAGGCGTTCCTGCACCAGTTTGGACAGCTCGCGGCCGGCGCTGAAAACCAAACCCGCATTTTGCGGTTTTGATTTCTGGTCGCCGCCTCGTGTGATCTTGCCGTGCTTTTCTTCCCACAACTCGCGGTACTTCATGACAAAGATGGCGCGATCGAGCGGGTTCAACTCGTTGCGATATAGGTTCTCGGAGATTTCGAGCAGCTGCGCTTCAACGGCGTCAGCCTTGACGACAATGGCGTCGATCTCCGTCCAGCCGAGCAACGTCGCGGCGGTGGTTCGGTAGCCGCCTGCCACCAGCGTGTAAGGAGTTCCTTTTTTGGCAGGCGTCTTGCGGATCATGATCGGGCTGATCTGCCCGTGTTCAGACATCGAGGCGGCAATGGCCTCGGCATAATCCATGTCGATCGGGCGAAGGCGCTCACCGATATGGATGCTGGATACGGCAACGCGAATGAACTCAGCCATATGCCGCGTCCTGTCCGGCTGCTTCGTGCAGCATGGTCATAAAGTTGTCTTTTGCCCGCGCGGCAATCCGTTCGTAAGCCTTGTCAAATACCGGCTCGAAGCGTCTCGCCTCGACGATGCGGACAGCCTGCATCACAGTCCAGCGGGCCACGCCGAGCAACACGACCAGGCGCCGGCGCGGCACATTGAAATCGACATGAAGCACATAGATCGCTAGCTGACGAGCAAGCTTCGCGTCAAACATTTCGGCAGGGGGATTGATGATGTGACGAAGGGGAAGGTGATTGAAGTGAGAGCGAGTGGCGCGGTAGCTGGACGCCACCATCGCCTGCAGGCGCTCTTCATCGGAATACGGATTGACCATCGAAAACCTCGGGTTCGTCGCGCGGCGACGGCATTGCGGCAGATCGATGCCGGGGCGGTGGGGACCGGGATTTTGGCCGCCCCGGCATCTGGCGTCGCTCCCAGGGGGTAACAGAGCGACGGTTCGGAAAATCAGCGTGATTTGAGGGTGCCGGGGCGAGAAAGGATGTGGCAAAGCTCCGGCTGCATATCGATCGTCAGGCAATCGATCAGCTTGGCGTCGATATCCTCATTCTGTTCGGACAGAAGGAAATCGACGAGCATGTTTCCGGGCGTCATATCGACAAAGACATCCGTCACCATGTGTTCCGCTTCGGCCTCAAGCAGATCGCGCAACGCTTCTGCAACGATCGTATCTTCGACGATGATTGAATCGGGGCTGTAGCCCGCTTTACGCTTTGTTTCGAACAGGTCGTGCGCAGCCTTAACGACAGCCCGAGCCTGTTCTAGGCGCAAAGTCCGCTCCGGAGATCGAGCCACTTCACAAGCCATGTCCTGTCCCGAGCGCTGCACAATCTTTGTGATCGTCGGGCGTTCAGCAGAACTGACGCGCAGTTGGTTCGCCGCCTCGTCACTGATGTTAGAGACAGCCGTCAGCAACTGCTTTCGGGTGACAGCTACCGGCTGAACCTCGGACGGATGAGGTCGCTCGATCAGACCGTTTTTGACGCGTTCGTGCCAGTGGGCGAAGTCGTCAAACGTTGGCCCTTCGAGATTGCGCTTTTTCACGGCGTTGCCGAAGAAATAATAGGCTTCACGAACTGACTGCCCGCGCTCGACGATGTTGTCGAAAGTGGTGATGACCAAGTCCATAATGCGTGGCGGGACACGGTCAAAGAAAGGCACGGCGACGTAGTTGCGGACTGCGGTCATTGAGCTGCTCCATAGTGTTTGATGATGGTGAAAAGGACGGCCGAAACGCCTGCGAACGCAGGACTAAAAATCAGCAGGGTTTCGGCCCACCGGCACACGCGAGAGCGGGCCGGAATGAAAATCGGGCTGTCGAAATTGGCATGCGGTTTTGTCATTGTGGGGTGTCTGCTGATCGGCGATGGTCGGGGTGTGGAGCGGTCGAGAGATTGGGTCTGACAGCCGGGGCGATTGAGCGCCTTGCACACGATGTGCGGCAGGCTAGAGCAGCAATCCCGAACCGTTCCACGCTTCATGCTGCGGCCTGATCCGCCTCGACGGCGCGACGGCCGTTCCGGTAGTTTTCCGAGGGCTGCGGGCTAAGCCTGCGACCATCGGCCAGGTAGCGGGAGAACCATAGAAGGTGGGGCCGGGTATCAAGGGCCGCTGCAATAGCGCGTTCGCCAGCCACATGAGGCTCGTATACGGCGTTACCGGCCGTGCCGGTCGGCAGGCCATATTTCTTGTCGATCTCGGCAAGCGTAATTTTGGCAATGATGAGCATGCCCTTAATCCGGGCAATTTCTTCCAGCCGCCTGCGTTCGGCAAGGGTAACCTTGCCGTCGTCAGAGACACGGTGCATAAAGGATTCCTTCCAGAAGGGAGGCCCTGACCGGCCTCCTTTTTTGGGGTTATTAATTCTGCGAACACAGAAAGGATTAAACCAGAAATTCGGTTTTGTAAACTGGATTATTGGTTTAACTGGGAAATTATTGGCTAGACCTGAAGCGAAACCGAAAACGCCGCTCGCGGAGCGTCTGCGAGACTTGCGGCGTAGGCTCGGCGATCCCGAAAGAGATTTGTTCGCCGAGCAACTCGGCGTCAGTAAAAATACGCTGGCTTCATATGAGCGCGGGGAAACAGAACCTACCGCATCGATCCTTGATGCCTACCGACAGAATTTCGGAGCCAGTGTCCTATGGATTGTCACCGGGCAAGGTGACATGTTTTCCGAATCTGCGACGATAACTGAAGGCGTGGATATGGTGAAAATTCCGCGCTACGATGTTCAAGCCGCCGCTGGCTCAGGCTTGATCCCAAAGGATGACAGCCCCCACAATGAGGTGGCGTTCAGCCGAGCTTTTCTCCAAAGCATCGGCGCGAAACCCGAAAGCTGCATTATGCTTGAGGCGAAGGGCGAAAGCATGTTGCCCACCATTCCGGACGGCGCATTTATGATCGTCGATCAGAGCAAAACTGACATCGTCGATGATGAGGTTTTTGTTTTCCGGGTCGGCCCTGGTATCAAGGTAAAGCGGGCAAACTGGCGCATGGACGGTTCGCTTGAACTGCGATCCGACAACGAGCAGAACGGCTATCCCGCCGAAGTCATCAGCGAGGACATTGCAGATGATCTTTCCGTGATCGGCCAAGTGCTCTCTCTTCTTCGTCGAGCATAATTTGAGATTCTCTCAATGGTGGCATTGACTCATTTCTCAATGAGAACAAAATAGGAACATTGGTAACGCCAAAAGTGAGGTAAAAGGGTATGGCGCCAACTGATAAGTTCGTTGTTGTTCCATTCGCGGAGCGGAGAATTGAGATGGTGGATGTTGACTGGAAGATTGCCCCGAAAAACGCCCGCTGGTGGGCGATCGATGCCACTGGCGAGGCTCACTGGTTTTGTGAACCTGATATCGCGGCATTTACGGATTTCTGGTTTTCGGAGCCGGTTATTGCACCATCCTTCGGCTTCAATGGTGACTGGAGAGCGAGCTTAACGGAACGCCCCGCCCGATTTGGCCTGGTCAGGTAATGCAAAAAGCCGCCTTCCATCTTCTGGAGGGCGGCTTTTTTCGCTTCGGCGTTGATTTTGCAAGGTTATTTGTCTTTTCAGACGAACATGGCAGCTTCTTCCATCTTAGAATTGGAAAGTGGGCGCTCTTTGATGTCTGTTTGAGTGCGGCAGCTTAGTCCGCCGAGATTTTCGAAAGGCCGGTTTTCCGGGCTTTGAAGGCTCTTAAAAGGCCGCTATAGCTATTCTTGAAGGGTTGTTGAGGGCCGTTCGAGTTTTCGCGATTTTTGCCACGGCGGTTCGCAGATCACGGCGCAGGTCTGTCAAACTCGGTTTTGAATGGTGATCTTCAAGTCCTACGAAAGCCCCTGATTTATAAGGCTTTCTCGCCAGTTCCCACATATTCCCGGATATTCCCAGAGATTGCAGTAAGTGGTGACAAAGTACAGCGAGCTGTCGAAAACGGCGATGCCCTGGTCCATCTGCGCCAGCGCCGTTTGCAGCATGTCCTGATTATATTGCAGCGCTTCGCTTGCCTGATCCAGCAGCCAGGCCGTGTCGGCGCTGGTGTCCTCCGCCTTCTGGAGAATGATCGAAAGCACGAGACGGGCTGAGGAGGAGCCGATGGCGCTGCCCAACAATTGTTCGGAGAAATGGATCAGCGCCATGTCGGCGGGCTGGTCGTCATTGAGCTTCCTGCCCGCCGTCTTTTCATAGGTCGCCAGTGAGCGCAGCATGCGCTCTTCACCGAGATAACGGGCAATCGCGCTTTTGAGATCGCCGACGCTGACGCGGGTTTTCCAGCCGCGCGTGGCGAATTGTGATTTCGAATGGCGCTTCACGAAGATGCCGGACTGGATGCGCTCCACCGGTCGTGGGTTGCGTGAAAGCGAGCCAAGCACGAAAGCCATGCTGTTGACGAGCAGGCTGAGGATGACCGCGTTCACAAAAGGATCGGCCTCGGGACCGTTGAAGACCGTACTGCCGGAAAACAGGAAGCCGAGAACGGTGGCCGCGACCTCTGAGTTATCAGGCCCGCCGAAGCTTGGCAGAAACAGCAGGTAGGCCCAGACAAAAAAGCCTGAACTCAAACCGGCAATCGCACCGCGCGCATTGGCGCGCCGCCAGAACAACCCGCCGAAAAGGGCAGGTGCCATCTGGGCGATGGCGGCAAATGCCAGGAGGCCGATGGAGGCAAGCCCGGTGGCACTATCGGCCGCACGATAATAGCCGTAGCCCAGAAGCATCACCGCAAAGATCGCTGTTCTGCGGATGTTGAGAAGCGTTTTGGCAAAGTTGTCCCGGTGCGGCGAGCGGTTCAAGAGCTTCTGCCGCAAAAAGATCGGCATGACGATGTCGTTGGAAATCATGATCGACAGCGCGACCGAGGCAACGATCACCATGGCGGTCGCCGCTGAAAATCCGCCAATGAAGGTAATCAGCGAAACGACCGGCATCTGATGCGCGAGCGGTAATTGCAGGACGTAAAGATCGGCGTTGCCATTGGCGCCGAGCGTCAAAATTCCGGCAAGCGCTATCGGCAGCACGAAGATGTTGATCGCAATCAGATAAAGCGGCAGCAGGAACCCCGCCATGCGCAGCTCTTCCGGCGTACGATTTTCAACCACGGTGACATGGAACTGGCGCGGCAACAGGATGATCGCGAAACCGGAAAGCAGGGTCATCACGATCCAGCGGCTGATGGGCGTGTGATAGGATATGGCCCGCATAGCCCGTTCATTGCCCGACGCAAGTTCCCACAAATGCGAGGGGCCGTCGAAGAGGACGAACAGAACGTAAAAGCCGACGGTGCACATGGCCACGAGCTTGACGAGCGATTCCATCGAAATCGCCAGAATAAGCCCGTCCTGATGTTCGGTGGCGTCGGTATGCCGGGTGCCGAACATGACGGCGAAGCCCGCCATGACGATGGTGACGAGCAGCGGCAGATCGAGGAAATAGAGGTTGCCGCTGCCAATGCCGTAATCGCCGGGATCGACCATCGTCGCCACCGAACTGGAAACGGCCTTCAATTGCAGCGCGATATAGGGAATGGCGCCGACAAGCGCGATGATGGCGACAATCATCGCCACGGTGGAGTTCTTGCCGTAGCGGGCGGCAATGAAATCGGCAACCGACGTCAGCTTTTCGGTTTTGGCAAGCTCCACGATCCGGCGAATGATCGGCATGCCGATGGTGAAGGCAAGGATCGGCCCGGTATAGATGCCGAGGAATTCCAGCCCCTTGTCCGCCGCAAGCCCGACGCCGCCGAAATAGGTCCAGGAGGTGCAATAGATCGCCAGGCTAAGCGCATAGACGAACGGCCGCCCCTTTTTGGGAGCGTTTCTTTTCCGGCTGTTCCTGTCCCCATAACTTGCAACCGCAAACAGCAGCAGGACATAAGCGAAGGCCGAACCGAATATGATCCACCCAGGAAGCACGCATCCTCCCCATGCAACAATCCCTGAAAACGAGCATAGGCGAATTCCGGGCCGTTGAGAATGAGCGCGGTCTGATCATAAAGTTCAAGACTACCGTGCAAAAAGCCTAATAAATGCAATCTTGACGAATTCCAAATGGGACAGGGAATCTATATGGTTGAACCCGTAGGGACAGTCACATAGCTTCAGCTCGCGAAGCAGGAGAGGGACCATCTGATGCTTAACGAATTTAAAACCTTCATTGCCCGTGGCAATGTCATGGATCTGGCCGTGGGTGTTATTATCGGGGCGGCGTTCAGCAAGATCGTCGATTCCGTCGTCAACGACCTTATAATGCCGATCGTCGGTGCGATTTTCGGCGGGTTCGATTTTTCGAACTACTTCCTGCCACTCAGTTCCAGCGTCACCGCCAGCTCGCTTGCCGCCGCGCGCGATCAGGGCGCTGTCTTCGCTTATGGTAACTTTCTCACGGTCCTCATCAACTTCCTCATCCTCGCCTGGATCATTTTCCTGATGGTCAAAGGGGTCAACAAGCTTCGCGCTTCTGTCGACCGGAACAAGATCGAGGAAAAGTCGGAACCGGCTCCGCCGCCGGAAGACGTCAAGCTTCTCACCGAAATCCGCGATCTGCTGAAGACGCGTTGAAGCTTAGATTGTCCCGGCGCGATATTGCTGACCATGGGTCAGCTCCCTTTCGCCGGGCATCCATCCATAAAGAAAATCCATGACTGTTGCACGGAATATCATGCATATCGCCCGTTCGATGCGATAAGAAGACACCAAACGGAGTGTCTTTAATGTCCATTTTGAACAGTCTGAGTGCGCGCTCTCTGGCGGCTCCCGAGAGCGGCATTGTCGAGGTCGTGAATTATGCCCGGGGACGGGACAATCTTCTGCCGCTTTGGGTCGGCGAAGGCGATCTGCCAAGCCCGGACTTCATCAACAAGGCGGCCATCGACGGGCTCAACAATGGCGAGACCTTCTATACCTGGCAACGCGGCATTCCCGAATTGCGCCAGGCGCTCAGCAGCTACTACGAGCGTCACTTTTCAGCCTCTCTATCCGCAGATCATTTTTACGTAACAGGTTCCGGCATGCAAGCGATTGCGCTTGCCGTGCAGGCGCTGACCTCGCCGGGCGACGAGATGATCTATCTCACGCCCACCTGGCCCAATATTGTTGCCGCCATCGGCGTGGCGGGCGCAAAGGCGGTCGCAGCCGGCATCGATTTCCACGATGGTCGCTGGGATCTCGATATCGGCAAGCTGGAAAGTGCGATCACCGGTAAGACGAAGGCGCTCTTTATCAACACGCCGTCCAACCCGACCGGCTGGACCGCAACGCGAGACAATCTTCGCGATGTTCTGGCACTCGCCCGCAAGCACGACCTCTGGATCGTGGCGGATGAGATTTACGCACTTTATCACTATACCGGCACCCGTGCGCCGTCGTTCCTCGACGTGATGGAACCGGATGACAAAATCGTCTTCGCCAATTCTTTTTCGAAGAACTGGTCCATGACGGGCTGGCGTGTTGGCTGGCTTGTGGCGCCGCCGGTCATCGGCCAAGTGATCGAGAACCTTATTCAATATTCCACCTCCGGCGTGGCGCAGTTCATGCAGCGCGGCGCAGTCGCGGCTCTCGACCATGGCGACGGTTTCGTCCGCGAGAACTACGAACGCGCTCTGACATCCCGCGACATTCTCTGCGATGCGCTGATCGCGACGAACCGCGTGGAAACATTGAAGCCGGATGGCGCTCTTTATGCCTTCCTCAAGGTGGACGGCGTGACCGACAGCCGCGCCACGGCTCTGGATATCGTTGACAAGACCGGCGTCGGCCTCGCGCCGGGCACCGCCTTCGGCCAAGGCGGAGAGCTGTTTCTCCGTGCCTGCTTCCTGCGCAACCCAAAGCAGATCGAAGACGCAGCCGATCGGCTTGCGTCCTATATTCTCGGCAGATAACCGCAATCCTGCGATAGCCCGCCCTGCCGCGCCGAATTTGGCCGCGGCAGGCAGATTTTCTACCAAAAGAATCATGGCGAGCCGCTAAAACTACAACCTCACGGCGTACCAATCGACGTGCGGGCTTTTCTGTGCTATGCGCCTTGTGTTCCATTTATGAGAACATTTTCATCTAATAAATAAAACACACTTCATTGCGCTAACCAATCGTAAGCCACCTTTTCATAGGGGCGAGGGATAGGTGGGGTATTTGCTGTGCAAGTAATCAATGATGAAGAATTATTGGCTTTGATGGACGCAACAAAAGCAAACAGGGAAGTAATGTCATGGCTGTTCTGGTCACCGGTGGGGCCGGTTATATAGGAAGCCACATGGTGTGGGCTTTGCTCGACGCCGGTGAAGACGTCGTTGTTGTCGACCGTCTTTCGACCGGATCACGTTGGGCGGTCGCGCCAGCGGCGCGTTTCTATCTCGGCGACGTCGCCGATCGCGACTTGCTCGGCCAGATTTTCGAACACAACCAGATCGAGACCATTTTCCACTTCGCTGGATCCGTCAGCGTCCCTGAATCGATCAGCCAGCCGCTGGAATATTACGAAAACAATACCGGCACGACCCGCGCCCTTGTTGCGGCGGCAGTCGGTCATGGTATCCGCAATTTCATCTTCTCTTCAACTGCCGCGGTCTATGGGAACCAACCCTTTGATGGCCCGGTGCCGGAAACGGCAGTTCTCAGCCCGGAAAATCCCTATGGCCTGTCGAAACTCGCCTCAGAAATCATGTTGCGCGATGTCGTGCAGGCGCATGATTTCAACTATGTGGCGCTGCGTTATTTCAATGTTGCCGGCGCCGACCCGAAGGGCCGTGCCGGGCCGTCCCCCACGGGTGTGGCGAACCTCATCAAGGTAGCGTGCGAAGCGGCAACCGGCCGGCGCGACAAGGTTGAGGTTTACGGAACCGATTATCCGACCGCTGACGGCACCGGCGTTCGCGACTATATCCATGTCAGCGATCTGATCGACGCGCATATGCTCGCCATGGCGCATCTGCGTGCTGGTGGCGGCACACGAACGCTCAATTGCGGTTATGGCGTCGGCTATTCGGTACTGGACGTGCTGCACGCCGTGCAGCGGGAATCTGGAAACGATTTCCCGGTTATCCATTGTCCCCGCCGCGCCGGCGACATTGCCGCGATGGTTGCGGATTCGAGCCGCATCCAGTCGGAACTCGGATGGTCGCCGCGTTTCAATGATCTCACAACCATCGTTCGCACGGCCCTTCAGTGGGAGGCTAAACGTCAAGCCCAGCGAAGCGACAGGATTCTGCCTGGGCAACATAAACTGGCAGCGATAGGCTGAGTAGCCGTTGGTTTTCGGGATGCGGTTCTACCTGACGGAAAAATAGAGGACCGGTCGATCCGAAAGAGTGGCAGCGGGAAGCCATTTCTCGCTGTCGAAAAAGCTGCGCGTGAGCTTCAGTCCCGGCAATTGTTCCGTTGCCAGCAAAATCAGGTTCAGCCGATGCGGCGCAGACGGCTCCGGCTTTAGGGAGACGGAAATACCGAAATGCTCTGCCTGATAGGGTTGCAGCCTGCGTGCCGGCTCAAGCATGCTGGCAAGGTCGGCCCAGCGCGTCTGCTCGATGATCATCGCCAACGCGTCCTCAAGCTTCGTCAGAATAACGGCACCATCAGGTGTCTGCGGCGCAACCACTTTCATCCTGATAGAGCGAACCTCGTCGGACGCCTCGCCTCTGATGTCGAGAAAAAGCGATGCCCGTTCCGACGCGTTCGCCGTGTCCCCGACCACAAGATCGGCCATGCATTCGAAATTGCGGATCTTCACCGGGCTTGCGTGCCAGCCTTGCGGGTTGGAAAAGCCCGCCGCGGTAAAGCGGTCGCAGAGGTCCTTGCCGGACAGAACGAAGTCGCGGGCAAAGGATGCCCTGTCGCCGCCTTGCTCGAATTTCAGCAGATGCGGCGGTAGATTGAGCTTTTGGGCGGTAACCTTTTGCCGCTTGACGGGCTTCATCCGGGCTGGCTGCTCGGCGGAGCGTGTGGCAGGCGCAAGGTTGAGATAGCTCAGCAGGCTTTTGAGATGTTTCTTGTCATTGGCAAGCAGCACCGTTGCCAATATGGCAAGACAAACTGCCAGCACCGCAAACAGCAGCGCGCCAGGCCTTACTCTTTTTTGCAGGCTTGCGTCCATCGGGGAACCCTAATGGCTGCCGGGGGAGGGGCGTCAACCGGTTTTTGATATGGCTTTCGGGCTGTCGGTAACCCGGTGAATATACTGCGAGCTGAAGGTCATTAAAAATATTCTGTATTCCACCGCCGGATTTTCCGGCGGCGCAACGTTATTCGGAGGAATTTTTGAACGAGTCCTGCTCGTCCGCGCTGCTTTCGTCGTCGGCGACAGGAATGGCGTAGGAACCGTTCAGCCAGCGGGCGAGATCGAGCGAGCGGCAGCGATCCGAACAGAACGGATAGTCTTCCCGTGTCGAGGGCCGCCCGCACTCCGGACATGGCTTCGTTTTCCGAAGCGGCGTAACATTTCCCGCACCTTCAGGAGATGATTTTGTCATGGTCTATCCTTCGAGCCAGCCCGACGTCACCTCGAATCCTTCACCGGAAAGAAGCGACATGGTCTCATACAGCGGCAGGCCGACGACATTGGTGTAGGAGCCGGTCAGTTTCTGCACGAATGAGCCGGCAATGCCCTGGATACCATAGGCCCCGGCTTTGCCGCGCCATTGCCCGGAGGCGATATAGGCGTCGATCTCGCGCGTGGTAAGGCGTTTGAAACGCACCTTGGTTTCCACAACCTTCTGACGGATTTTGCCGCCGGGCGTCACAAGGCAGATGCCGGTATAGACCCAATGGCTGCGCCCCGAGAGAAGATGCAGCGCTGCGGAAGCCTCTTCGGTATATTCCGCCTTGCCGACAATGCGGCGACCCACGGCCACCACGGTGTCGGAGCCGAGAACATAGGCGTCTTTCCACGTCTGCTCGCTCTTCAGCGCCGCATGCGCAGCCTCGGCCTTCTGTAGCGACAGGCGACGGCACAGCGTGCGCGGATGCTCAAGCTTTACGGGCGTTTCGTCTATATCCATCGGCATCAGACGTGCCGGCTCGATGCCGATCTGATGCAACAGTTCCAGACGCCGCGGCGAACCGGATGCCAGAACGAGCTTTTGTTTTGAGTTGGTCATTGCGCTGCCCGGGCTTCCGAATGCCGAAAACGGATTACTTGAAGCGATAGGTGATGCGGCCCTTGCTCAGGTCGTAAGGCGTCATTTCGACCAGCACCTTGTCGCCCGCCAGAACGCGGATACGGTTCTTGCGCATGCGGCCCGCCGTGTGGGCGATGATTTCGTGTTCGTTCTCAAGCTTCACGCGGAATGTTGCGTTCGGCAGCAATTCGGTTACGATGCCCGGGAATTCGAGGACTTCTTCTTTTGTCATGTAAGGGTTTTCTTCCTGTTGATAGTGCCGGACCTGTCGTGTCCGGGAAAATTGCGCGGAAACTACACAATCCCGGCACATTTGTGAACCTCTAAAGCATCACGGCGAAAATCGGAACCGATTTTCGCCAGGTGAGAGGTGCGGATCGAATAAATGCCTGTCCTGTGCGGCGTTTGAAGTGTCTGGTCCGATCGAAGCGGACACTCAACCTCAGTCTTTTGAAAGCGTATCTGCTGCCGGCTGCGGCCTTCCTGGCAGGCGTTCGGCAATCAGCCTGGCAAGATGGTCCCGCACCTCGCGATAGGCATCCAGAATCTGGTCCCGCGTGCCGGTGATGACGGTTGGGTCCATGGTTGGCCAATAGACAACGTCGAGCGAGTTCGAGCGTGTCAGTTCAAGCGCTGCGTGATGAGCTTCGGGTGTCAATGTAATGATCAGATCGAAAAAATCATCCTCGATCTCGTCCAATGTGCGCGGTTTGTGTTTGCCGAGCGAAAATCCCTGTTCTTCCAGCACCGCATCCACAAAGGGGTCACGCTCGCCCGCCCGCACGCCGGCCGACTGGATGTAGATGCCGGGCGCCACCAGTCGTTTGGCGATGACCTCGGCCATGGGAGAACGGATGGAGTTCATGCCGCACATGAAGAGGACCGATTTGGGAGCCTGTCCCCCATTTGGAGCCGTGGCGGGATTTCTCATCTCTAACCCCGCCAATAAAGCACACAGACAAGGGTGAAAAGACGGCGCGCAGTATCGAAATCGATTTTGATCTTGCCGGAAAGCCGGTCCATCAAAGTCTGCGAGCCGTCATTGTGAATGCCCCGCCTGCCCATGTCGATCGCCTCGATCTGGCTTGGAGTGGAGGAGCGTATCGCCTCGTAATAGCTTTCGCAGATCAGGAAATAATCCTTGATGATGCGGCGGAACGGCGTCAGCGACAGGATATGGGTCGAGACATCCTTCTCGTCTTCGGTCTTGATCGAGAAAACCAGCTTGGCATCGACCAGCGATATATGCAGCCGGTATGGGCCGCCCTCATGGCCGAATGGTTCGAACGTGTTTTCCTCTATCAGATCGAAAATGGCGACGGCGCGTTCATGCTCCACGTCCGGCGTGGACCGGCCGATGCTATCGTCCAGAACCACATCGCAGAGCCGGAAATCGCCTGAAGCCATCTCTTAACTTTCCGGGTTTAGGCGAATGGAGACGGAGCGCGCATGCGCGTCCAGCCCCTCCGAACGGGCAAGGGTGATCGCCGCCGGCGCAAGCTGCCGCAGCTGCTCAGGCCCGAGACGCAGGATCGAGGTACGTTTGACGAAATCCAGCACTGAAAGACCGGAAGAGAAGCGCGCTGAGCGCGCCGTCGGCAAAACGTGGTTGGAGCCGCCGACATAATCGCCGATCACCTCAGGCGTATGGCGCCCGACGAAGATCGCGCCGGCATTGCGGATATGCGCCATCAGCGCGTCCGGATCGTCAACGGCAAGCTCCAGATGCTCGGCCGCAATGCGGTTGGCCAAGGGAATGGCATCGGTGAGCTTTTCGACGAGAATGATCGCACCGAAATCCGCCCAGCTCGCCGCTGCCGTCTCGGCGCGCGACAGCCGTTTCAGCTGCCGTTCCACCGCCGCCTCCACCGCCTTGCCGAGTTCGGCATTGTCGGTGATGAGGATGGACTGCGCGCCACGGTCATGCTCCGCTTGCGCCAGAAGATCGGCGGCCAGCCAATCCGGATCGTTGTCCTTGTCGGCAATGACAAGCACTTCGGAGGGCCCGGCGATCATGTCGATGCCGACAGTTCCGAAGACATGCCGTTTCGCGGCCGCCACATAGGCATTGCCGGGGCCGACAATCTTGGCGACAGGCGTGATTGTTTCCGTGCCGTAGGCGAGTGCAGCCACGGCCTGTGCGCCGCCAATGCGGTAGATTTCCTCAACACCTGCGATGCGCGCGGCGGCAAGAACGGCGGGGTTTATCACGCCGCCATTCGCCGGCACGACCATGACGATACGCTCGACACCGGCAACCTTGGCCGGGACAGCATTCATAAGGACGGAGCTCGGATAGCTCGCAGTGCCGCCGGGCACATAAAGGCCGACAGCTTCGATCGCCGTCCAGCGTGAACCAAGGCCCACACCGATCTCATCTTCGTAGATATCGTCCTTCGGCATCTGCCGCGCATGGTGTTTTTCAATGCGCCGGGCTGCGAGTTCGAGAGCTTCGATGACACTTCTGTCAACGGCTGCGACGGCCGCATCGATCTCTTCCGCTGTCACCCGCATCGAGACCTTCGAGAAATCGATGCCGTCGAATTTAATGGAGTAGTGGGCAAGGGCCGCATCGCCGCGATTGCGGACGTCATCGATGATGTCGCGAACGGTCGCGTTGACGTCTTCCGAAACTTCCCTCTTGGTTGTCAGGAAGGCAGCGAATTTCTGTTCGAAATCAGCCGATGCCCGCTCCAGCCAGATTGCCACGCCATTACCCTCTCATTTTCCTCGCGGCGATCCCGCGAGGTGCACGAACTCACCGCAGAAAAATGCGGCTCTGGTATGTGGCATAAATCGAAACAGTGACGAAAGGCAACCGTTGCAATGGCGTGGAGAGCTTATTCGCTATCGGGATGATGCGGTTTAGCGGCAGTTTCCCAGGCGCCGCTCACATCCGTCAGCTGCGCCTCGATGCATTCGACATCGAGTGCGATCGCGCCACCGCCCGAAAGCGTCAGTTCGACGGCGCCATCAGGGCCTTCGCCGTTCTGCACGAAGCGGATTGCAAGGAGCGAAAGCACCTGTTCCTTATCAGCGCGATTGATGCCGTGCGAGCGGACGGCGGAGACCCGCTTCAGGAAAACCACGCTGCGGCATCGCTCCGGCGGCAGGTTCTTTTTATTCGCGCTTTCCCAGACGAAACGATTGGCGGAAAGTGTAAATTGGCCCTGCTTTGCCTCGAATGCAACGTCCTTCAGTTTGAAGACGCTGTCCTGCATGTGCGTCGAAATGACGGAGAGATCTTCAGTATCCAGCGCGAGCAATTTCAGGCCGCTCATCGTTTTCTTCCTTTTCCGCGGGGCCGCGCCCGCAATGTCTATTCCTTGTACAGGAAATAGGCAGTCGCGGCCCGCTCTGCAACGGGGAGAAAACGAATGAGCGGCGATGAAAGGATCAATCGCTGACGCGTTCGACCAGCGCACCGCAGCGGGTGAGCTTTTCTTCAAGCCGTTCGAAACCGCGATCGAGGTGGTAGACGCGCGAAACCATGGTCTCGCCTTCCGCCACCAGGCCCGCAATGACCAACGACACCGAGGCGCGCAGATCGGTTGCCATGACAGGCGCACCCTTCAGGCGGGTAACGCCTTCGATACGGGCCATCTGCCCGGAGAGCGAAATCTTCGCGCCGAGACGGGCCAGTTCCTGCACATGCATGAAGCGGTTTTCGAAGATGGTTTCGGTAATGTGGGATACACCCTGCGACCGGGTCATCAGCGCCATGAACTGCGCCTGAAGGTCGGTAGGGAAGCCGGGGAAGGGTTCGGTGACGATATCGACCGGCTGAATGCCGTTGCCGTTGCGCACGACGCGCAGACCGGTCTCCGTGTCGCTGATCGACACTCCGGCAAGCCGCAGCGTGTCCAGCGCATTGTCGAGCAGCGATGCACGCGTGCCTTCCAGCACCACATCACCGCCAGCCATGGCAACGGCCATGGCATAGGTGCCTGTCTCGATACGGTCAGGCAGCACCCGGTGGCGTGCGCCGGAAAGCGATGTGACGCCCTCGATGGTGATGGTGGAGGTGCCAGCGCCTTCGATCTTCGCGCCCATCGCAATCAGGCAGTGCGCTAGATCGACGACTTCCGGTTCGCGGGCGGCGTTGTGAATGACGGTGGTGCCTCTTGCAAGGCTCGCGGCCATCAGCATCACATGCGTCGCGCCGACGGAGACTTTCGGGAAGGTATAAACAGCGCCGATAAGGCCGCCCTTTGGAGCGCTGGCGTTGATATAGCCGCCATCGATCTCCATCGTTGCGCCAAGCGCCTGCAGGCCCTCGATGAACAGGTCCACCGGACGTGTGCCAATGGCACAGCCGCCGGGCAGTGAAACGCGCGCACGGCCTTCACGGGCCAGAAGCGGGCCGATGACCCAGAAGCTGGCGCGCATCTTGGAAACCAGCTCGTAAGGTGCGGTGGTGTCGACAATGGTACGGCAGGTGAAGTGGACCGTGCGGGAATAGGCTTCGCCCTGGCTTTCACGACGGCCATTGACCGAAATATCGACGCCATGATTGCCGAGAATACGGATGAGCTGCTCGACATCCGCCAGATGCGGCACGTTTTCGAGCGTCAGCGTATCGCTGGTCAGAAGCGAAGCGATCATCAACGGCAAGGCGGCGTTTTTCGCGCCGGAGATGGGGATGATGCCGTTGAGCTTATTGCCACCCGTAATTCTGATGCGATCCATGCGTCCCTACGGGCCTGTGCCCGCCTTTCTTAATCATGCCTTGCGGAAATGCGCGTCCTTAGACGAGTTTCCGCGGCGTTTCAAATGATGCTGGTGAATTCTCTATGAGGATGATTCGTCCGTTTTTGCGGCAGGCAGGCCAATCGTCTCATCCGCATCGCCGGCCCGGCGCGCGCGAACCTGCTGTTTGCGCTTCTGCAGGTTTTCACGCAGCTTCTTCGCTGCCCGCGCCTTGCGCTCCGCTTCGCGTTGCCGCGCCTTCTCGCCGGGACCTGCCTGCGCGTTTCCGCTTGCCGCAAGGGCAACGGGGTCTTCTGAAGCGTTCACGGAAAACGCCGCCTTTGCCTGTTTGTCATGATGTTCGTTCATAAATTCAGCAATATCCGAAAAATACGTTTTTCAACAGGGGGAACGCTTTTTTGCCTCGCTTGTTGAAGAATATCGTTTTGCGACTTGCGCTCGTCAAAAACCTATGGCAATAGGCCGCCACGCTTGATGCTGAAGCAAACGCTTCGGCACCGGATGCTGCTATAGCTCAGGGGTAGAGCACTCCCTTGGTAAGGGAGAGGCCGAGAGTTCAAATCTCTCTAGCAGCACCATTTTCCCTAATAAAATCAGAAGTTTACGCAACGTGCCGGTGGGTCTTGTCCACTATGTCGGCTTGCTTTTTCGCGCATTCTGCACCGGTCTCGGTAAATGTGAAAACCGCGCCTCTTGCGAAGCGCGGTTTCCATTTCCGAATATTCTGTTGCTGCCAGAGCGGGACGAAACCGCCCGTAGCCAACGGGCGCCGCTTACTGGCGGAATAGCGACAGGATATTCTCGGAGCTGGTATTGGCGATGGAGAGCGACTGGATTGCCAGCTGCTGCTGTGTCTGCAGAGCCTTCAGCTTGGTAGACTCTTCGTTCATGTCGGCATCAACGAGGCGGCCGACGCCCTTGTCGATGGAGTCTGTGAGCTTGTTGACGAAATCTTCCTGCAGATCGAGGCGCATCTTGATGGAGCCGAGATCGGCGCTCGCGCTGATCAGCGATTCCAGCTTGGTGTTGACGAACTGGATCATGTTGTCGAGGCCGTCATTGTCCGTCAGCGGCTGACCCTTGGCGTCCAGCAAACCGCTGAGATCCTTGGTGATGTCGAGATCGATCAGCGAGTAGCCGAGCTTCTGTGCCATCTGGGAATCTGCGGCGGCGGTTTCGAGGTAAATATTGTTATTGGACGAACCGCCGGTTCCGATTGTCGTTACAGTGGTGCCTGCAGGCGTCGGCGCGGTATTGTTGGCTTTTACGTAGAGGGCTTCACCCGCTGCGTTTTCGCCGATCTTGAAGTAGGTGCCGTTGTTTCGTGCGGTTGTCGCCGCAGCAACGGTTACGAGGCCGGTTACTGCGTCTGGAGCAGAAACTGTGGTCGTCGTCCCCGAGGGGAAACCCAGAAGCTGGGATTGCGTGAACACCTTTGCGGTAGAGGGCGTGTTTGTGGCAACACCTGCGGGTGTGGTCGTGGTGATCTCGAAATTGCGCAGGGAGCCTGTATCGGAATAATAGGCGGCGCTATCGAGGATACCGTTTTTCGCCGCACCGGTCGAGGTATCGAAAAGGGCAGTCTTGTTGTCGACCTGAACGTTGATCGTCTTGACTGCAACATTGCCCGCGCCGTCACGGATGAAGGAGCCGACGATCTGCTTCGTTATCGGGGTGAGGTTGCCGGATGCGTCGCTGATCTTGCCCTTCAGCCAGTTTTCACCGGAGAAGGATGCGGATTCGCCGATGCTTTTCAGCTGGTCCTGTAGCTGACGGATTTCTTCCTGGATCTTTGCCTTGTCGACGCCGGCCTCGCGGGCGGCAACCAGCTTCTTGCTGATTTCCTTGACGACATCGACAGTGGTTTCCATGGCGGAATAGGCTGTATCGACCTTTGCAGCGCCGAGGCCGAGGGCGTCCTGAACAGCGGAAAGAGCACCGTTATCCGAACGCATGGTGGTCGCGATAGACCAGTAGGCGGCGTTGTCGGAGGCGGTTTTGACGCGCAGGCCGGAGGACACACGCGACTGCGTTTCTTCCATGTCGCTGCCGATTGCGCGGAGGGTCTGAAGGGCGGCCATTGCCGCGACGTTCGTCAAAATGCTGGTCATAATTATTTGCCCCTTGATTGGCTTAAATGAAAAGGGACATTCCGGATTGCCGCCGGTAACGATCGCGCGGCTTGATGCCTGTTAACCTCTTTTTCGTCTTGGTTAACCAATCGTTTCGATGGCTAGGTTTTAGGGCCCGAATGGTTAACAAAGCCTAAACTGTCGTTAATAAAAATTAGGAAATAATAATTTCTCTTAACCATGACGGAAAAAGCCGCACCCTTTCGGATGCGGCTCGATTTTTTGGCGATGTCTTTTCCGATTAACGGAAGAGCGACAGGATGCTCTGCGAGTCGTTGTTGGCGATTGACAGGGCCTGAACAGCAAGCTGCTGCTGGGTCTGAAGAGCCTTCAGCTTCGTGGATTCTTCGTTCATTTCAGCGTCGACGAGACGGCCGATGCCCTTGTCGAGCGAGTCGGTCAGCTTGTTGACGAAGTTTTCCTGCAGTTCGATGCGCATCTTGACCGAGCCGAGGTCGGCAGCGGCGGACGTCATGCTCTGGAGCTGCTTGTCAACGAAGGAAACCATGGCGTCGAGGTACTGGTTTTCCGAGACTGCCGAGCCGTCGCTGTTCTTGAACGTGCCGGTCAGATCCTTGGTGATGTCCAGAGACGTCAGGGAGTAGGTGAGCTGCGTTGCGAGCTGGGCGGTTGCGCCTTCTTCGAGGTAGATCTTGGTGGTGCCGTCGAGGCCAACGGCAATGTTGGTCTTGGTTGCCGGCGAGGTCGGCGCAGTCGTGTTGATTTTCACATACTGGTCGTTGCCAAGATTGAAGTAGGTGCCGTTGACGTCGGGGACTGTCGCATCGGCGTTAGCGATCGTGACGATACCCGTTGCAGCAGCGGTTGTGAAGGTGACGGGGGTGCCGGCAGTTGCTTCCTTCAGGCCCTTCAGCTGGGCTTCAGTGTAAACCTTGGCTGCTGCAACCTTGGTCACCGGCTGGGCGGCGCCTACGCCGTCCGAGTCATTGGTGATTTCGAATAGCTTGTAGCTGCCCGTGGAAGAAAAATAGGCGTAGGAGTCGAGGACGCCCTGCTTGTCCTTTGCAGCGCCCGAAGACGTGTCGAAAAGCACCGTGTTGCGGCTCAGGTCAACATTAACGGTCTTTACGGACACGTTGCCGGCAGCGTCGCGGATGAAGGAGCCAACGATCTGCTTGGTGACGTTTTTCAGTTCGCCAGCACCGTTGCTGACGGTTGCCTGCAGCCAGTTTTCACCGGAGAAAGACGAGGAGCTGGAGATCGACTTCAGCTGATCCTGCAGCTGGGTGATTTCTTCCTGGATCTTGGACTTGTCGACACCGGGTTCGCGGGCGGCAACCAGCTTGTTCTTGATTTCCTTGACGACGTCGATGGACGATTCCATACCCGAATAGGCAGTGTCGACCTTTGCGGCGCCGAGGCCGAGGGCGTCCTGAACAGCAGAAAGCGCACCGTTGTCCGAACGCATGGTGGTCGCGATCGACCAGTAAGCGGCGTTATCGGAAGCTTCGCCGACGCGCTGGCCGGAAGACACGCGGTCCTGCGTCGTTTCCATGTTCTGGCCGATGGAGCGCAGGGTCTGGAGTGCAGACATAGCTGCTACGTTAGTGAGAATGCTCGTCATAGTAAATTTGCCCCTTGAATGGCTGATTAAAGAAGGGACATTCCGGTCTCACCGGGAACAGCGCACAGCATCATGCCTGCTAACCTGCTGATTTTTAATGGTTAGCTCGCCGTTTCGATGGCTCTAGCTAACCTCCATATGGTTAATGAAGAGCTAAGGGTCGCAAAAAAATGCACACGCTGAGATTTTATTATGCAATCTTCGCGCGCATGCGCGCGTAGCCTGAAATGTTTAAAAAATAATAAAGCCGCACCCGTTTCCGGATGCGGCTTTGGTAAAAGGGCAATACGCTTGGGTCAGCCTCCGTCACGTTTGCCTGTTTCACGCAATTGCAAGACAGTCAGCCTCCGCTTGCGATCCTGCGTGTTGTGTCATTCAGGCCAGCGGCTATCCGCCTGTCCATGCCCAAAATCTGACAGCCGGTGCTTTCCAATTCCCTAATTTCAGGGCGCTCCCGGCGCTTCGCTCAAATCGTGGTAAATGCTTTCAAAGCAAGGATGGTAAACGAAATCTTCCCGTTTGCGGAGCACTCCACAAATGCAAAACCGCGCCCTTTCGGGCGCGGCTCGACTTTTGTAATTTTCGGTCCGATTAACGGAAGAGCGACAGGATGTTCTGCGAGTCGCTGTTGGCGATCGACAGAGCCTGGATTGCCAGCTGCTGCTGCGTCTGCAGAGCCTTGAGGCGGGTCGACTCTTCGTTCATGTCGGCGTCAACCAGACGGCCGATACCCTTTTCCATCGTTGCCGTCAGCTTGGAAACGAAGTCGCCCTGCATCGAGATGCGATTGGAGACCGCGCCCAGATCGGCAGCAGCGCTGTTGAGGGTTTCAAGCTGCTTGTCAACGTGGGTGATGAGCTTGTCGAGGATGTCGTTGTCCGTTGCAGCGGCAGTGCCGAGCATGGTGGCACCAGCGCCCTTGTAGATGCTCAGGTCGGAAATATCGAGGTTCGAAACCGACTGCTTAACGCCGTCTGCGACAGCTGCCTTGTCGAGGATGCCCGTACCCTTGCCGTCTGTTACAGCGCCGGTATCGAACAGAACGTTCGAGCCGCTGAGCTGCAGATCGACGCGCTGAACCTTGACGGCGCCAGCGGAGTCACGGGTGAAGGAAGCAACAACCTGCTTCTTCAGGTTGGCAATAGCCGCATCGTCAGTACCGGCAGCGAATGCTGCGCCGTCGTTGGATGCTTTCGTCTTCAGCCAGTTTTCACCGTTGAAGGTCGCGGAGTCGGCGATCGACGTCAGCTGCTTCTGGAGCTGGCCGATTTCCTTCTGGATCTTCTTCTTGTCGGCAGTCGGGTCCTGGGCAAGGATCAGCTTGTCCTTGATTTCCTGAACGACCTTGATCGTCGCTTCCATGCCGGAGTACGCGGTGTCGACCTTGGCTGCGCCGATGCCGAGTGCGTCAGAAACGGTGGAGAGCGCCGAAGCGTCCGAACGCATCGTGGTCGCGATGGACCAGTAAGCGGCGTTGTCGGAGGCGGAGCCTACCTTCAGGCCGGTCGAGATACGACCCTGCGTGGTCTCCATGTTGTTGCCGATCGAACGCAGCGTCTGGAGAGCAGCCATAGAGGAGGCGTTGGTGAGAATGCTTGCCATAATATTTTGTCCCTTGTTTTTACGAGATACTGGAGTTGGGGACATTCCGGACTTTGTATTACCGGTCACAACGTTTCGGCTTCATGCCACTCGGTTCCGAATTACTTGCCTTTGGAAACCAAACCCGCTGTGTGTAGGGAGAATTTGGCAGCAAAGAATTGCCCAATTGTTAATTTGAGCACTAAGAAATACTAGAAAATACTTATGGTTACTGCGACGTATATTTAATTGGTAAGTTTTTAATTTAAAATTATAGTTATCTGACCCCTAGCAAAAACGGTAACCAAAGGGTTAAAATGCGAAAACCCCGCAGCCGTGGGGCTGCGGGGTTAACAAACAGGATTAACGAAGATTATTTCGGCACAATTGCCGTCAGTTGAACGATCTCACAAGGCTGCCGACCAGCAGGTTCCAGCCGTCGATCAGCACGAAAAAAAGGATCTTGAACGGCAGGGAAATCGAGGTGGGTGGCAGCATCATCATGCCCATGGCCATGGTGATGGTGGCGACGATGAGATCGATGACCAGAAACGGCAGGATGATCAGGAAACCGATCTCGAAACCGCGCCGGATTTCCGAAAGCATGAAGGCCGGAACGAGCACGCGGTAGTCGACCACATTGTCGGTCATCACGACCTGTCCGCGCTCGCGGGCGATATCGACGAACAGCTTCAGATCCTTGTCGCGCGTATTGGCGTTCATGAAGGTACGGAAGGGTTCGGCGATGCGCCCAATCGCCTGCTGTTCGTTGATCTGGTTCTGCAGCAACGGCTGCACGCCGTCTGTCCAGGCTTTATCGAAGGTCGGCGACATGACGTAGAAGGTCATGAACATCGCCATCGACAAGAGGATCATGTTCGACGGGGTCGAGGCAAGCCCCATGCCGGAGCGCAGGATCGAAAAGGCGATCACGAAGCGCGGAAAGCTCGTGACCATGATCAGGATGCCCGGCGCGACTGACAAGACAGTCAAAAGGCCGAAGGTGCGAATGATCCATGCGGCGACGGATCCGTCTATCTGTGTATTGAACAGATCGGTCGGAAATTGCTGGGCGTTGGCAAGGCCCGGCAAAGCCAAAAGAACAGCGATGGTAACAAGAAATCGAATCATTCGATGACAAAGGTCCGGAACATGACCTTGGATACGCGCCCTTGAGAGCGCAGGTCAACTCGTTCCTGAATGTCATCCTTAAGATATTGAAAGCCGCGCGGGCCTTCCAGCTGCTGAAGGGAAACGGTGCGGACGTAGGCCATGATATCCTGATGGATATCCTCCGCGAGATTGACCTCTACCGGACCCTTGAACATCAGCGCCACTTCAAGCCGCACCCAGTTCGTGGATGGGTATGCAAGGTTGGTGGTGATGGGATCGAGCTGGACGATACCGTTCGCCTCTGCCGGGATTTTATCGATGCCCTCGCCCTTCTTCTCGCCATGTTCGCCGGCGGCAACCGGGGCATGCGCCTCGGCGCCGGCGATCTTCGGGGCGACCATGCCGCCCACGAACCAGCCGCCGCCCGCACCCAGCAGGGTGAGGATTGCAACGCCAGCGATGGTAATGACCATCGGCGAGGATTTTTTCTTGCCCTCAGTCTGTTCGTTTTCCATGGGTCAGTCCCGCTTTCGCATGTCGGCGTCAGAGCGGCGAGAACAGGTCGACGACCTGCTGACCGACCGGGGGTTGCTGCACTTCCGTCAGGCGGCCGCGGCCACCGTAGGAGATGCGCGCCTCGGCGATGCGCTCGTAGGAGATCATGTTCTGCGCATCGACATCCTGCGGCCTGACGATACCGCCGACGTTGAGGATGCGGATTTCGTGATTCACGCGCACTTCCTGCGAACCGCTGATGATGAGGTTGCCGTTTTCGAGAATGCCGGTCACCACGGCCGCCACCATCAGCGTCAGCTTTTCGGAACGCTTGGTCTTGCCCTTGGCCTGGGTGTCTGTATCGGAGCCGTATTTGATGTTGGAATCTGCCTCCGGCGCCCAACCTAAGATTTCCGCCTTTGCCTTCCAGTTCAGGCCGCTGGAATTAGTACGGTTGCGCTCGGTTTCATTGTCGAAATCGGCCTTGTCGTTGATCTGGATGTTGACGGTCAGGATGTCGCCGATGTTAAGCGCACGTAGATCCTTGAACAGCGCACCCTGGCTGTCGCTCCACAACGAATAGCCGCTCGCCATGTGCTTTGGCTGCTTCGGATACATGCCCATCTGCGGCGTCTGGCTGAATTGCAGGCCGCTGCCGATCGGGCTCATCGCGGGAGCGTTGCCGATTTCCTTAAGGGTCTGGTTGTTCTGGCAGCCGGCAAGCAGGGCAAGCGGCAGGAGGAGGGCCGGAAGACGCGGGGTCATGAAGGATCCTTCGAAGTGTTTTTGTCGATTGCCTGCGACATGATGCCGGCGACGATTGCGGCTTTCTGAGCATCCATTTCACTGAGGATGAGGCCCGATTGGCGCGGCGGAAGCTGCATGATGATGGCAGCCGCGATTTCCACATGCATCTTCTCGAGCTGCGGTGCTGCGGCATCCGCCTTCATCGTCTTGTAGATATCGACCAGATTGCTTTTCGCCTGCTCGAGGAAATGATTGCGGCGTGCCAGCCAGTCCTCATATTCCGCCTTGCGGTCCTGCAACGCGGAAATGCGCTCGTTGACGTCAGCCTGAAGCTTTTCCAGCTCCTGCTTCTGCATGAGATAGCGCTGGTCGCGGGCCGCATCGGCAATATTGGTGCAGAATTTTTGGATTTCATCCTGCGTGCTGAGTTCGGACACCACGTTTTGCTGGCTTTCGGCGCCGGCGGCGGGCAGCAGGAAAAGCAGCGAGGCAACGGCCGCGAACCGGGTAAAGCCGTTCCTGAAAGCAGTTTTCTTCTGAAGTTCCATCATTGCAGCACGAGCTCCGCCTGAAGGGCGCCGGCGGATTTGATGCCTTGCAGAATGGCGATGATGCCGTCCGCCTTGAGCCCGATGCTGTTGAGACCGGCAACCAGCGTGCGAAGGTCAGGGCCTTCGACGATGGCGACCTTGCTGCCTTCCTGCAGTGCCATGATATCCGTCTGCGGTTGCACCGCCGTCTCGCCGCGCGAGAAGGGCGCCGGCTGGATGACCTGCGGCGATTCCGTCACCTGCACGGTAAGCGTTCCATAGCTCACCGCCACGCGGGAAATACGCACATCCGCGCCGATGACGATCGTGCCCGTGCGCTCGTTGATCACGACTTTCGCCGGCGTATCCGTCTGGACCGTCAGGTTTTCGATTTCCGCCATCAACCGCGTCAGGTCGGCGGTGCGGGGCTTCTGCACCGAGATTTCCTGCGAATCGCGCGGTTCGGCGATGCCATCACCGTAACGGGCGCGGGCAAAGGCGTTAACGACATCGGCGACGCGCACCGCGGTCGAAAAATCGGGATTGCGCAGCTGAAGGACCAGATTGACCGAATCCTTGAATTTCGACGGCAGTTCCCGCTCGATGATCGCGCCGTTCGGCACACGCGCCGAGGTCGTTACGCCCTGCGTCAATGTCGCTGCATCGCCCTGTGCCGAAAAGCCGTTGACGATCAGTGCTCCCTGCGCGACCGCATAGATCTGCCCGTCTGCACCGGAAAGCGATGTCATGATGAGGTTGCCGCCGCGAAGCGAGGAGGCGTCGCCGAGTGAGCTGACCGTCACGTCTACACGGCTGCCGGGGCTGGCGAATGGCGGCAGGTTGGCCGTCACCATCACGGCGGCGATGTTCTTGGCATTGGACTGGCCGCCCTGCGTGGTGATGCCGAGGTTCTGCAGCATGGCGCGCATGGACTGTTCGGTGAAGGGTGAAGAGCGCAGGCTGTCGCCGGTGCCCTGTAGGCCCACGACGAGACCATATCCGATCAGCTGGTTGTCGCGTCCGGCCTGCAGGGATGCGATATCCTTGATACGGGACGTGTCTGCCTGGGCTGGCGGCGTCGAGAGGAAGGGCAGGGCCGAAATGACCAGAGCCGCACAGAGGATACGAAGCACTTTCATTTCGCCATAACCTGAATGGTTCCGTCCTTCATGACGGTACCGCTGACCATCACGCCGGAATCGATGTTGCGTACCCTTACGACCTCGCCGAGCGAGCCGTCGCTCATGGGCGTTCCGGACGCCATCAGCGTCATGTTGCCGATGTGGAAAACGAGTTTGACGCTCGTGCCGCGCACCACAAGTGACGGTTCCCGAAGCGCTGCAATGGGGATTGTGCGGCCGGGAAGCAATGTCTGCTTGGAGATCATGCCTTCCACTTCGCTGATATCGCTCGCGTAACCAGCGGAAATGTTGGGGTTGGTCACTTCCACCGGCTTCACCTGTTCGGGCGTGATCGTCTCGCCCGGATAGATCGTGCGAGTAGGAACCAGCGCCGTCGGTGCCTGTGCAAAAGCGGGAGCCATGGCACCCAGTGAAAAGGCAGACGCAAGGCACATACGGACGAGTGCCGTTCTGCAGCTGCTATGTTTCCGGCCAAACCTCATGTCCGCCTGCCTTTCCGTTCTTACTTCAGGTTCTTGCTGACAATCGAAGCCATTTCGTCAGCGGTGGTGATGACCTTGGAATTCATCTCGTAGGCGCGCTGCGCCGTGATGAGGTCGGTGATTTCCTTGACGGCATCGACGTTCGAGCCTTCGAGGTAGGATTGCTTGATGTAGCCGTAGCTCGGATCGTCAGGCACGCCGATAACGGCGGCGCCGGAGGCCGGCGTCTGGGAAAAGAGGTTGTCGCCGAGCGGCTTCAGGCCCGCCTCGTTGGCAAAGTTGGCGATGGTCAACTGGCCGAGTTCAGTGAAATCCGCAGCGTTGCCGATGCGGGCGGTCACCTGACCCGTGCGGGTGATGGTGATGTCCTGCGCGTCGGTCGGGATATTGATGTTCGGGATGACATTGTAGCCATCAACCGTCACGAGGTTGCCGTCAGCATTCTTGTTGAAGGCGCCGGCGCGGCTGTAGAGCGTCGAACCGTCGGCCGCCTCGATCTGAAACCAGCCCTGGCCGATGATTGCCACGTCGAGCTTGTTGCCGGTTTCGATCAGGTTGCCCTGGGTGTGGATGTTGCGCACCGCGGAAGTCTGCACGCCGAGGCCGATATTGGCTCCCTCAGGCACAATAGCCTGGTTGGCACGGTTCGGCACACCCTGCATGCGTTCGGTCTGGTACAGAAGATCGGTAAACTCTGCACGCGCGCGCTTGTAGCCGGTGGTGTTGATGTTGGCGATGTTGTTGGCAATGACTTCCAGATTGGTCTGCTGGGCGTCCATACCGGTGGCAGCGATGGCAAGAGCTCTCATGTCATTTTTCCTGCGGGGCTAGAGCATTTCCAGTAAAGGCGCGGAGCGGTTCTGCGTCCGGAAAGTGCTTAAAAACAAAGGCCTAGAGCGCGGCCAACGATTGGCGTCAAACCGGACGCGCTCTAGATCTGCATCTTGGTAATGTCGAGATAGGCCGACACGATCTTGTCGCGGAACGCGATGGCCGTTTGCAGGGACTGCTCGGCCGAAAGCACGGCATCGACCACTTCGCGTGTGTTTGCCTTGCCCTGAATACCTTCGAAGGAGGCCACTTCCGCCTTCTTCAGGTTGTTCATCGCATCCGTCGACATATTGCCGAGAACGCTTGCGAAGCTTGCGCCCGTCTGCTGGGCGGGCGTCGTCTGCTGGCTGCCGAAAATGCTGTCGGTCAGCGAAGAGACGTTGCTCGTGCCACGCGTGAGCGAGAGGGAACCGAGTTGTTTGATGCCGTCGATCATTGCGATGCTTTCAGAAGGTCGATGGTGGAGGCGACGAGGTCGCGTGTCTGGCGGATGACCTGGAGGTTGGCGTCGTAGCTGCGGTTGGCTTCGCGCATATCCGCCATTTCGATCAGAACGTTGACGTTCGGCATCTTGACCATGCCGCTGGTGTCGGCGGCCGGATTGCCGGGGTCGTATTCATGGACGAAATCGCCGCGGTCGACGCCAAGCTTCTTTACCGTCACGCGCTGCACGCCGCTTACGCGGTCAAGCTCGGAGCCGAATGTCACGGTCTTGCGGCGATAGGGGTCGGCGCCAGGCGTGTCGCCGGTCGATCTTGCGTTGGCAATGTTTTCCGAAACGATACGCAGTCGGGTGGACTGCACTTCCAGGCCGCTGCCCGCGATCTTGCTCGCCGCACTCAAGGGATCCATGGTTTACCTCTTTACCGTCATCAGCATCATGCGATGGAAGGATTTGACGAGACTGGCGTTCAGGTCGTATTGCCGCTTGATCTCGCCGGTCTTGGTCATTTCCTCGGCAAGCGCGACCGAATTGCCGGACTCCTGCATGCCGATCTCGTTATTGATCGGGTTGTCGCGCACCGCGATATTTTCGCTGAGCTCGCTAGCACCGAAATGGGCGGGATGGGTCTTCGCCATGCCAACCTGCTGGCTGGTGGCCTGCATGACCGCTTCGAAAGGACTGACATCCTTGGCGTGAAACTTGGGTGTGTTGGCGTTGGCGATGTTGGTCGCCACGACTTCCTGCCGCACGCTCAGCCATTCCGCTTGGCGGGAGGCCAGATCGAACAGTTGAATCGGTTGCATAGACTTCTCCATCTCGTATGGCCCGAACCTACGGTGCTAATCTTGCGTCAGACTTGCGGTGAGGGGCGCAGGTGCGGAAGCACTGGAGAATCTGATCCCGAAGGCGATTGCGGAAACAAAAATGGCGCGCCGTTAAATGCGGCACGCCTTGGGATCGAATAGTGGATTGCGAAGACGTCTCCGTCCTGCCGGACTGGATCCGGCGACGGCAGCAGACTTCAGCAGAGTGCCGGTCTGGCTACTTCTCGGGATGATAGGTTTTACCGGAAGAAGTCTCTATCATCCACTCGCCGTCGCGCTGCTCGATTTTGGTCAGGCGCGCATTGTCGGGCAATGTGGAGCCCACCCGTACCATATACATGCCCGATCCGTCCTCGATGAGGGCGCGGCCGTTGGAGACATGCAGCAGGCGGAAGGAGGTCTGGCCGGGGAAGGGCTGGTCTTCAAGCCCTGCGGCGAGATTGTTCTGCTTTTCCTTACCCTTTTCGCTGACCGTCGCCGTCGTCAGCATGTCCGGCAATTCGCCGGGGGCTGGCGCGTCTTCCTTGTTGCGATTGGTCATGGCCAGGGGCGAAACGCTGAAGACTTCACGCGGACCGGTATGGGGCAGGTCGCGCGTGCGGTCGCCGTCTGCCACTCTCATTCCAAACTTGTCCTCGTTGAAGAACACGTACCAGGGGAAAAATGCGGCGGCGGCGGCAAGTCCTATTCCCGTCCACGCCAGAATACGGTCGGGCGTGAAGAAGGGAGGCTGCGGCTGTACGTTCTCGAGGTCGCTATCGTCGATCTTGTCGATCTGTTTCTTTTTCACGGGTCAGCCTCTCATTCTCGGGTTTACCTGTGGCTGATTATTTTGCACTCCACCGCGCAACGCGGTCGCCAGATCGGCGTAGGCGTCCTGCGCCGCCGGTTCATTCGGAAGCTGTTTCAGCGTTTCATAGAT
Source organism: Agrobacterium sp. S7/73 (assembly GCF_019355535.1). Lineage (NCBI taxonomy): Bacteria > Pseudomonadati > Pseudomonadota > Alphaproteobacteria > Hyphomicrobiales > Rhizobiaceae > Agrobacterium > Agrobacterium sp. S7/73. Next base: position 2,421,918 of record NZ_CP072136.1, on the reverse strand, counting down.
GATCGGAACCTGTTTCACCGCCATGTCGAGATCGGGATCGGTGCCGGGTCGATAACCGCCGATGAGGCGCAGATCCCGCGTTTCCTCAAAGCGGTGCACCAGCGCTTTCAGACGCGACACCAGCTTTTCCTGATCCGGGGTCCATGCCTTCTTGGCGAGACGCGAGATCGAGGCCAGAGGATTGATCGGTGGATAGCGGCCTTCTTCTGCAAGGCTGCGATCCAGCACGATGTGGCCGTCGAGAATACCGCGGGTCGAATCGGCAATCGGATCGTTGTGGTTGTCGCCGTCCACCAGAATGGAGACGATGGCGGTGATGGTACCGCTGCCTTCGGCGCCGGGTCCCGCCCGCTCCAGAAGGCGCGGCAATTCGGTGAAGACCGAGGCCGGATAGCCGCGTGCCACCGGCGGTTCACCCGAAGCGACCGCCACTTCGCGGATCGCATGGGCAAAACGGGTCACGCTGTCGATGATAAGAAGGACGTTGTCGCCCCTGTCACGGAAATATTCGGCAATGGTGACGGCCGAAAGCGGCGCCATCTTGCGCAGCATCGGGCTTTCGTCGCTGGTCGCGACAACGGCGACGGACTTGCCCATATTCTCGCCCATCGTATCTTCGATGAACTCGCGCACTTCGCGACCGCGCTCGCCGACAAGCCCGATGACGACCTTGTCGAAGGCATCGGCCTTGGCAAGCATCGATAGCAGCGTGGATTTGCCCACGCCTGAGCCCGCAAAAATGCCGAGACGCTGACCAAGGCAGAGAGGCGAGAAAATATCGATTGCCCGGACACCCGTCTTGAATGGCGTCTCCACCCGCTTGCGCGTCATCGACGGCGGTGCACTGCTGGAAATCGGACGGCGCTCCGTGCCTGATGCAAGCGGACCCTTGCCATCGATGGGTTCGCCAAGCGCATTGATGGTGCGGCCGCACCAGCTGTCGTCAGGCGCAACGCGGAAGGCACCCTTGCGGATGACGGTGTCGTGAATGCCAATCGGCTCGCCCGGTTCGATGGGGCAGACGTAGCAGATATCGGGTTCCACACGCACGACTTCGCCGAGATGGATACCGGTCGCGCTGCGATGGGCGACGAACTCGCCCAGCCTCACATGCCGCGACAGGCCGGAAACCGTGTAGTGTCCGGCGGCGATGGTGCGGACATGGCCGCCCGGCGCCACCGAAAACTCCGGATCGGCATAGTGCCCGGCAAGGCTGGCCAGCAGGGCGAGCTTCGGTGAAATCGCGTCGACCGTGAGCGTGGATTCCGGCATTGTCATCGCTCAGTTCCTTAACGTGCGCCGCCAAGCGTCTTGATGGCATCGCCGAAAGTGGATTCGGTATCGCGCATCAGCGACGAAATGCTCTCGAAGGCCCGGTTGACCTGGATGAGCTGCGTCATCTGGGAAATGCCGTTGACGTTCGACTGCTCGAGATAACCCTGAACGACGCCGACCTCGTGATTGTTGACGACCGCCGTCGGCGGGGCCACGGGCTTCACGCCGCTATTGGGATGGCGCAGGAAGCCTTTCGAGAAATCCGCCTGGAAGATACCGAGCGTGGCGACGATGTTGTCGTTCTGCCTGATCGCACCATCGAGACTGACGGTGATCGGGCCACCATTCGCATTGAGCTGGATGGGACCGCCGCCGGCGTCGAGAACCGGATAACCGCTTGAGGAGATGAGCGCGCCGTCCGGGCGCATGGTGAAACGCCCGTCGCGGCTCAGGATCTGGCCGTCTGGCGTGTCCATCGCGAACCAGGCATCGCCCTTGATGGCGAAATCGAAACTATTGCCAGTCTGTTCGAAGGCGCCCTGACGGGTGGAGAGATAGTCGTTACCCTGCGATACGAACGCCACCTTGGCATTCATGTCATTGTGGTTCTTGGCGACCATTTCGTCGAATTTCACTTCGGAACCGCGGAAACCCACCGTGTTCGCATTCGCCATATTGTCGGAAATGGTGGTGAGACGACGCTCCAGCGCAATCTGCGAGGAAAGGGCGACGTATAGTCCGGATTGCATATCATTTGCCTCCGAGTTTCAGGGAGTTGATGGAGATCAGCAGGTCCGGGGAAATGCCGTAGCCGCTGGAGGAGCCGAAAACGGCCAGAGGATCATAGGTCGTGGAGGGATTTTGCATTTCCCACATGATGGTGAAACGCTCGAGCAGCTTGCCGACCTTTTCAGGATTTTGCAGATCCTTGATATTGATGGATTTTTCGATGAGCGCGGCCTGTTTTTCGACGCTTCCTGCCGCAATTTCGTCAGGCAGGTTGTAGGCGGTGCGGAACACCTGCGCGAGCGCGTCGTCGGCTAGAAAATCGAGACCCGATTTGATCGTTGGTGCCTTGCGCTCGAAGTAAAGAGCAAGCCGGACACCGTTATTGTCGCCGCCCGCCTCCTGCTCCAGCGTCTGGCGGGTGTATTTGCTGATGATGCCGGACTGGGCCGCTTCGGTCGCAGTTGCAGCTGCACCGAGACTTGCAAAGTCGAGCGATTTCGCAAGGTCCGAATAGCGGCTGTCGGAAAGCTTGTTGGCGAAGGCGTTCTTGTCGGCCGTGCCTTCGGTCAGCACCTTGCGGATGAAGGCTTTCGCATACGCCATGTCCTCGAGGCCGTTAGCTTTCAGCGCATAATTGTAAAGACGGGTATCGGCCATGAAGTCGTCGACGGATTTCACGCTGCCGATCTTCGACCGGTAATATTCGGTTTCGCGCGCCACGTCGGGTTGCTTCGACACACGCTCAAGCGATTTGCCGATGTCCTGACTGATCAGTCTGTAGCTGGTGTAGGTGGAAGTCACTGAACCGCCGCTCTCGTTTGATCCCGATACCAAGGCGCACGTCCGCCTTTGTCGGGATAATGCCGGATGTTGCTTGTGCGAAACTGGCTGCGGCGACGAGGGAAAGAGGCCCCGCGGACAGGTTCACGCAAGCCACATTTTCTAGAGATGGCGGCATGGAACACTGTTCGGGCGTGGTCGATCAATGAATATTGTAATTGGACTTATAATCACCTTCGGCTGCATCATCGGCGGCTACATGGCGATGGGCGGCCATCTGGACGTGCTGGTTCAGCCGTTCGAATTGTTGATTATCGGCGGTGCCGGCCTCGGCGGCTTCATCATGGCAAACCCGATGAAGGTCGTGAAGGATTCGGGCAAGGCGCTCGGCGAGGCCTTCAAGCACTCGGTCCCGAAGGAGCGCAACTATCTCGACGTACTCGGCGTACTTTATTCGCTGATGCGCGACCTGCGCACGAAATCGCGCAACGAGATCGAGGCGCATATCGACAATCCGGAAGAATCCTCGATCTTCCAGAGCGCACCCTCGGTGCTGAAAAACAAGGAGCTGACGTCGTTCATCTGCGACTACGTCCGCCTCATCATCATCGGCAACGCGCGCAGCCACGAAATCGAAGCACTGATGGACGAGGAAATCGAGACCATCCTGCACGACAAGCTGAAACCTTACCACGCGATCACCACCATGGGCGATTCCTTCCCCGCCATCGGTATCGTCGCGGCGGTTCTCGGCGTCATCAAGGCCATGGGCAAGATCAACGAATCACCGGAAGTGCTGGGCGGCCTCATCGGCGCCGCACTGGTGGGCACCATGCTCGGCATCATCCTGTCCTATTCGATCTGCAACCCACTCGCTTCGCAGGTCAAGATCGTCCGCACCAAGCAGCACCGCCTCTACATCATCGTCAAGCAGACGCTGATCGCCTACATGAACGGCTCGGTGCCGCAGGTCGCGCTTGAATACGGGCGCAAGACCATCTCCAACTACGAGCGGCCGTCCATCGACGCCGTCGAACAGGAGATGATGAACCCCGGCGGCGAAAACAAGGCGGCATGACCATGGCTAAAGCTGCACAGCAAAGAGCACCCGTCATCGACACGTCGCTGCTCGCGAAACTTACCGGCGGGCTTTCCGACCGCAAGACAATCGCGAAGGTCGGCTCCGATATCGGCCATCTCTACAGCGAATTCCTGCCTGATATCTTTCACAGCGAGACCGGCATTGCGATAGACGTCGAATATATCGGCTCCGAATCGGGGCTGATGACCGATCTCATCGCCAATATCGGCGGCAATTTCTCGGTTGCGGATTGTTCTCTGCGCAACTGGTGCCCCAATTTCATGATGGCGGTCGGCAACGGCTTCGTCATCGCGCTCATGGAGCGCATGCTGGGCGCCGCCGCCGACACCATCGGCGAGCCGGACGAGCGCAGCCTGTCCCACATCGAACTCGACCTGGCGGCCATGGTTCTCGGGCGCATCGGGGGTGTCCTGCGGTCGGGCGTCAACGCGCCGGGCGGTTTCGAGGCGACGATCGACCCGCCCTTTACGGCCAATGGAAAAAGCGCCTTCGAGGAGATGATCGCCGGCCTCTACGGCGTGACAGTCCGCATGAAGATCGCCATCGGCAAGGTTTCTTCGGAATTCGCGCTGATCGTGCCGCAGCGGCCCCTGCTCAAGACCTCCATCGCCGCTCCCAAGGCTTCAGCCCAGGCGCTGAAGAAGCAGGCGGAATGGGTGGATTTGATCTCTGAGCAGGTGAAAAGATCGCAGGTAACGCTCGAGGCGCGCATCAAGCTCGAAACCTTGACCCTGCGGACGATCTCCAGGCTGGTGGCTGGCGACGTCATTCCGTTTCAGGATCTGAAGCAGGACGACATCGGCGTCGAGGTCAGCGCCAACGGCTCCAAGCTCTATAATTGTGAATTCGGCAAGTCCGGCGACCGCTACATGGTTCGGGTAAAGAACAATGTCAGCACGGACGACGAGATCTTGCGACATCTGATGGGTTAAAACCTGTCCACCTTTTTTGGGTTCTGGGCAGGCTGACGCAAGTTTCAAAGGGAATAATCAGCGCATGGCTACGAAGAAAACACCTGTGACCGATGATATGGCGCTGCCGTCGCTTGAAGATGGCGGTGAGCTCGACCAGGCTATCGGCGATCTGCGTGGCGTCCTCAAGACGGATGCGGAAGGTTCGCTGTCCGACTTTGGCGACTTCGGGGATTTCGGGAGCGTTGACGACGCTTCCGCCGACAGCGACCTTTCCGCCTTCGGTGGTGGAGCGGGCGATTTTGCAATGAACGATTTCGCGGCCACCCCACAGGTCGCGGGCATCAAGGCGCCGCTCGGCAGTGGCCTGTCCGACAATATGGACCTGATCATGGATATCCCGATCGATGTCCAGATCGTTCTCGGCACCAGCCGCATGCTCGTCTCGGGTCTGATGAGCCTTGAAGAGGGTGCAACGATCGCGCTTGACCGCAAGATCGGTGAACCGGTCGAGATCATGGTGAATGGCCGCCGTATTGCGCGCGGTGAAATAACGGTACTTGAAGACGACGATACGCGCTTCGGCGTAAAATTGATTGAAGTAATGAGTACGAGAAAAGCCTGATCCCTGTGGGGACGGAGAGGAAAGACCATGATGGACTTCGAGGATTTCGGTAACCCGCTGGCAGGGAAGCCGTTGTCTCAGGCCGACAAGGCGGCCGCGGTGCTTCTTGCCATGGGCAAGGGCGTCGCCGGCAAGCTGCTGAAATTTTTCACGCAGCACGAATTGCAGATGATCATTTCCTCGGCCCAGACGCTGCGTGTCATTCCCCCTGACGAACTCGCCCAGATCGTGGCGGAGTTCGAAGACCTGTTCACGGAAGGAACGGGTCTGATGGACAATGCCAAGGCGATCGAAAGCATTCTCGAAGAGGGCCTGACACCGGAGGAGGTGGACAGCCTTCTCGGCCGTCGTGCAGCCTTCCAGGCCTATGAAGCGTCGATCTGGGATCGCCTGCAGGAAGCGGAGCCGGAATTCGTCGGCAAGTTCCTGCTGCGCGAGCATCCCCAGACCATCGCCTATATCCTCTCCATGCTGCCCTCGTCCTTCGGTGCCAAGGTCCTTCTGACCATTCCCGAAGGGCAGCGCGCCGATATCATGAACCGCACGGTCAACATGAAGGAAGTCAGCCCAACGGCTGCCCAGATCATCGAGAAGCGTGTGGTCAACCTCATCAACGAGATCGAAGCAGAGCGCAATGCGGGCGGCTCCACGAAGGTTGCCGACCTGATGAACGAAATGGAAAAGCCGCAGGTCGATACGCTGCTCAGCTCGCTCGAAACGCTCAGCAAGGAAGCTGCCAACAAGGTCAAGCCGAAGATCTTCCTCTTCGACGATCTCATGTTCATGCCGCAGCGCAGCCGCGTCCTGCTGCTCAACGATGTCTCGGCGGACGTTCTCACCATGGCGCTGCGTGGCGCAACCATGGAAATCAAGGAGTGTGTGCTGTCCAGCATCAGCCCGCGCCAGCGCCGCATGATCGAATCGGACCTCGCCGTGCCGCAGGCTTCCATCAACACCCGCGAAGTGGCGATTGCACGCCGCGCCGTGGCGCAGGAAGCGATTCGGCTGGCCAATTCCGGTCAGATTCAGCTGAAGGAAGCCTCCACAGAGGAACAATCCGCAGCAGCCTGAGCGGAAGCCGGTTGATAACCCGCCTTATAGGCAATGCCGGCCATTGCGATGGCCGGTCTCGGGCGCTAGTTTTGGAATGACGGCCTGCCGCGATCGGCGGGCCTTTTTTTATCCCGGGAACGTGCCTTGGCAGACGATCAGGACAAGGACAGTAAAACAGAAGACCCAACGGAGAAAAAACTCCGTGATGCGGCGGAAAAGGGCAATCTTCCCTTTTCCCGCGAGGTGCCGATCTTTGCTTCGTCACTCGCCTTTTACTGCTATCTGGTTTTCTTTTTGCCCGACGGCGCCGGTCGCCTCGGCGTAACGCTGAAGGACCTGTTCGGCCAGCCCGAACAATGGAACCTCAGCACCAGGCCGGATGCCCTGTCGCTGCTTTATTTCCTCGGGACGTCCATGGCCTATCTGCTCATGCCGGCCATGATCATGTTCATCGTCTTCGGCCTTGCCTCCTCGTTTTTCCAGAACCTGCCGTCGCCCGTGCTTGAGAGGGTGCGTCCGCAATGGTCGCGCATCTCGCCGGCAAAGGGGTTCGGCCGCATCTACAGCAAGCAGGGATTTGTGGAATTCGGCAAATCGCTGTTCAAGATCTTGATCGTTTCGATCATCATGTTCCTGTCTCTGCGCGGCGATTTCTACAGTCTCATCGACCTGATGTTCTCCGACCCGCAGGTCATTTTCGTCAGGGTTGTCGAACTCACCAAAAAGATGATGGTCGTGATTCTCTTTTCGACCGCGCTGCTTGCCGCCGTCGACCTTTTGTGGACGCGCCACCACTGGTTCAGCCAGCTGAAAATGACGAAGCATGAGGTGAAGGAAGAGTACAAGCAATCGCAGGGCGACCCGGTGGTCAAAGCCCGTCAGCGTTCGGTCGCCCGTGACCGCGCCCGCCGCCGCATGATCGACAATGTGCCGCGCGCGACACTGGTGATTGCCAACCCGACACACTTTGCAGTGGCGTTGCGTTACGTTCGCGAAGAAGGCGACGCGCCTGTCGTCGTTGCCAAGGGTCAGGACCTTATCGCATTGAAAATCCGCGAGATTGCGGAAAAAAATAATATCCCCGTTTTTGAAGATCCGCCGCTCGCACGCTCCATGTTTGCGCAAGTCTCGATCGATAGTGTGATTCCACCAGCTTTTTACAAGGCTGTAGCTGAGCTCGTTCATCGGGTTTACGCCATGAAGTCATCGAAAATACGGGTTCAATAAAACCAATGAAAAAATCCGCCTATTCTGAAAAGCGGGAAATGATCGTCGCAGAGGCGATCAACCCGATCGCCACCGAACTGCGCCTGCTCGATCCGGCCGACCTGATTTCATTGCTCAGATTCGAGTGCTACGGCAGCATTGCCGACCTCGTCTCGTCGGCCGCGGAGCTTTATTATCATCCGGGCACGATCAATTTCGGTGCCGGTGGCGAATACAGGCTCGAATGGGAAGGGGCGCCGGAGATCGTCCTCGATCTCGAACTGAAACCGCACGGCGCGACGGTTTATGCGCAATTGATTCTGGCCAACGAGCATGCTGCGGTCGAGATCAATCATGTTTCGTTTCAGAACCCTTCGGAAAATCCGGACGAGAACACCGAATTTCTCCGTCAGAGCCTGACGGCTGCCCGATTCGTGTCGGCCCGCCAGGGCGAAGCTGCCTGAACCAGTCCAGCGGACATTTTCATATATTATCCATTGCGCCTTCCGAATTCGCGGGCGCGATGGCTTGATTCGGGCACTTTTTCACCCGACCTTGCCTGAAGCGTGTCGGTTTATGCAAAACCGGCCTGTGAAGGCAAGGAACGCCTTGCAAATCAGCGTTGTTGTTTGGTACCTATCGAATTAACGATTTGTTAACGAACGGCAGGTCGCGGTGGCTCTTTTTACCATCGCTGATGCGCATGATGCCTCTGCTCGTTTTCGGCGCAGCGCCGGATTTTTCCTGACAGTACCAATTGGGTGGACCCAATGACCAGCATTTTGACCAATGCGGCGGCGATGGCCGCGCTGCAAACCTTGCGCATGATCGACAAGAATCTCGAGACGACGCAGGCGCGTGTGTCGTCCGGCTACCGTGTCGAAACGGCGGCGGACAATGCCGCCTACTGGTCTATCTCCACAACCATGCGCTCCGACAATGCAGCGCTCTCGGCCGTGCAGGATGCATTGGGACTGGGCGCCGCCAAGGTCGATACGGCCTATGACGCCCTTGCGAACTCGATCGAGGTCGTCAAGAAAATCAAGGAAAAGCTTGTCGCCGCCTATGGCGTCGGGGCTGACCGCGGCAAGATCCAGGACGAAATCAAGCAGCTTCAGGAACAGCTGAAGAGCACGTCGGAATCTGCCTCCTTCTCCGGCGAGAACTGGCTGCAGGCCAGCATCAGCAATGGTGGCACGCCGCCGGTTGTAGAACCCATCACCAAAAAGGTCGTCGCGTCCTTCACACGCACCGGTTCGGGCAATGTCGGCGTCACCACGGTTGACTATGTGCTGGACGGCAGTGCCGTGCTTTTCGACCTCAGCGGCGGAAAACTCGGTATTCTCGACAAGAGCGCCGTTTTTGTCGCGAAGACGGAACAACAGATCACCCAAACATCGACGACAGCCGGCGTGACCACCAATGCGGGTTACGTCGTCAAGAAATTGACGGACGCGGAAATCGGCACGCTGAATGCGGCGACGCCGGATACGAATACCGACCCGAGCGTCTACAGCAACGGAACGGTGAATTATCTTCGTTTGTCCGAGAATACCTGGGTCAAGGTGACGGCGACCAACCCTTCGAGCGGCACCACCACCGTCGCGGCGGCCTATCGGGACACAGGCAGCAACGATTGGTTTTATGACACGACCGGTGCGCCGACCTCCGTTGCCAGATCCCTCGGTCTTTCCGTCTCCACGCTCGATCTCGACAATCTCGATGTCGTGGCGGCAGCCATGAGCGGTTTTTCCGGTGGCACCACGAACTACACCGCTTCCGACGCCATCGATGTGATGATGAGTTTTGTCGACAAGCAGCTCGAAGCCATGACCAGTACGGCCTCCAGCCTCGGCTCCTTGCAGAGCCGCATCAACATGCAGGAAAACTTCGTCTCGAGCCTGATGGACGTGATCGACAAGGGTATCGGCCGTCTCGTGGATGCGGATATGAACGAGGAATCGACCAGGCTGAAGGCTCTGCAGACACAGCAGCAGCTCGGCATCCAGGCGCTCTCGATCGCCAATGCCAACGCGCAAAACATCCTTCAGCTCTTCAAGTAAACCGGCGTCGGTCCGGCGGGTTCGGGGGAGTTGGTTGCAAGGTTTCTGAAAACGGGGCCCGCCTTCATCCTCGCACAAGTTTGAACACCTAACGTCGGGGCAATATCGGGTGGATCGCATGGCGTGATCCGGCCGGAAACAATTGAAGAGACGGGCAGGGTAGCAAGGATGACGGTGGTGCCGCCAAACGGCTTTGATCGCAGGCAACGAAACATGTCTCGCCCCTTTGGCCTGTTTTGCCGGGGGCGGGCATGAGCGCGTCCATTGCAAGATATCTCAAGGATTTCGGTGACGTGCAGCCCGCGGGACTGACGTTCGGCGAACCGTTGGCGGATGTCGACGGCATTTCCGGTTTTGGCGATATTGCGTCCGGTTTCGATGAATTCGAGCCGCTCGACGTCGAAAGCGAAAAACAGGCCGCCTATGCCCGTGGTCACGAGGATGCGACCCGCGAGATCACGGAGAAAATGCAGGCCGAGCGCGAGGAGCTTCTTGCTGCTCATGCCGCAGAACTCGAAGGCTTACGTTCCGTCTATCTGGAAGAAATTGCCGTTTTCCTGTCGCTAAGACTGCGTGAAGGCATCGATGCGATCGCCACCAATCTCAGCGAACAGACCGCCAATATCCTTGCCCCGGTTCTGACCGAAGAGCTGTCGCTGAAGGCGGTTTCGGCGCTTGCGGATGTCGTTCGCGCTTCCATGCCGGATGGCGAGGCCGTGACCCTTGTCGTGAAAGGCCCGAAAGATTTGTTTGAGCAGCTGAAGACGCAGCCGGGCTTTGAAGAAGAGACGATGAAATTTATCGAGACGGCAGATATCGACCTCTCCGTTGAGTTGGGTGAAAGCGTGTTCGTCACGCGCATGTCCGCCTGGGCGTCCAGTCTTCGCAAGGTGATGAAATGAGTGAAGGCGAAAATCACCACCACGGCAAGAACGAGATCATCATCGTCAAACGCCACAAGGGCGGGCATGATGGCGCCCATGGCGGCGCGTGGAAGATCGCTTATGCCGACTTCATGACGGCCATGATGGCGTTCTTCCTCGTCATGTGGCTGGTCAACGCCGCAAACGAGGAAACCAAGGCCTCGGTCGCCAGCTATTTCAATCCGATAAAGCTGTCCGATGAGAAACCCTCGTCCAAGGGGCTGGAAAAACCCGTGGACAAGGAAGAGGGCGTCGAGAAGAAAGACCAGTCCAACATAAAGGCGGAAAAGGTCACCCAGGGTTCAGCCGCCGCGACAGGTGAAGACCTGACCTCGCAGACCGGGGAGCAGTCGAACTTCTCAGAAGCGGACTTTTTCGAGAATCCCTATTCCGTTCTGGCGGAAATTGCCCAGCAGGTCGGGCAGCAGGCCAATGTCAGCGCCAAGGGCGAAGGTGGTGCTGCCGATTCCGGCCCGGCGACGGGTGCGAGCGGCGGTGAGGCTTACCGCGATCCCTTCGATCCCGATTTCTGGACCCAGCAGGTGAAGATCACACGTGCGGACCAGCAGCAAAATCCGGTCGAACAGCAGCAATCTGCCGAGAACAAGCAGCAGGACGCTGCCAAGGATAATGAAGCGGTTGCGGCTAAATCGTCTCAGCAGCCAGCCGATGGTGCAGATCACGGCAAGGCCATGGAAGTCGCCGCCGTGGTGCCGCAGCAGCGGCCGGGTGCCGCAGAGCAGGCAGCACTTACGCAGCCTCAGCCGGAGCAGCAGCAAGGTACTGCTGCGCAGAAGGAAGAGGCCAAAGAGCTGCGCCAAGAGATCGAGAAGCAGATATCCGGCATTAGCGGCAAGCTCGCCGAAGGTCTGGTGGTGACGCCCGCCGAAGGCGGATTGCTGTTGACCATTTCCGACCAGACGGAAACGCCGATGTTCAATGTCGGATCGGCTGTGCCCCGCGGCGAAATGGTCCTGGCCATGGAGAAGATCGGCAAGTTGCTTCAGGAGCGTGGCGGCAGCGTGGTGATCCGCGGCCATACCGATGGACGCCAGTTCAAGGGTGAGGCCAATGACAATTGGCGGCTTTCCATGGACCGCGCGCATAGCGCCTATTACATGCTGGTTCGCGGCGGCCTATCGGAAGAGCGGGTGAAACAGGTTTCGGGTTTTGCGGATCGCAGATTGCAGGTGCCGGCAGACCCGCTGGCGAATGCGAACCGCCGTATCGAAATCCTGCTTGAGGCCGATCGGGGGTGAGTGTGACGAAATCCTCGAAACGTTGGGTTTTTCTTGCGGCGACACTGTGTGGTCTCGGTGCCGAACCGGCGAAGGTTTTTGCGCAATCGCAAGACAACCTCATGCCCTATGCCATGTTGCGCTCCCTGCAGTTCGTGCAGGATTCCGTCACCATGGGAGACCATTCGGCAACCGAAATGCAGCGGTTTCTGCTCCAGACGATCGACGAGCGGCTTAAGAGCGCACCTTCGGCGATCTTCAAGGATCCGCGCAATGTCGATGCGGCGCTTGTCTACGCGATGAGCGGCGGCAATCCGGCCACGCTCGAATTGCTCGTCGCGCGGGATGTGGACGGCAATTTCGACAGCCGCGTCGCCGATATTCTGCGCAAATATCTGTCCGGCAAGGGAACGCTGGTCGCCCAGAGCATCGCGGCCATGGTGCCCGAGTATCGCGGCACGAGAATTGGCGCCTATCTTGCACTGATCGGCGGCAATGTGACGATCCCCCGCGATCCGGTGGCTGCCCTCGGTTTCTATGACATAGCCCGGCTCGAAGCGCCCGGTACCATCGTGGAGGAGGCTGCACTCCGCCGCTCGCTTGCTATCGCCGTTGAAGACGGCGATGCCGGGCGTGGCGTCGAATATGCACAGCGTTACGCGCGGCGGTTCCTGCATTCGCCCTATGCCAGCCAGTTCGCGGACCTTCTGGTCTCACTGGTGGTCAAACGTGTCGATTCCATCGGGCACGACACGATAGAGGAAACATTCGCCATGATGGACGCGGAGAGGCAGAAGGAAGCTTATCTGCGCCTGTCCCGTCTCGCGGCGATCAGCGGCAAGGATTCGCTGGCGCGCATGGCGGCGTTGAAGGCGAAAGCGCTGTCGCCGGATATGCCGGACCAGCCGCAAGTTCAGGCAAATCTATATGAAAGCCTTTCCAATATCGGCACGCCCGATGTGGTGAGCGCGATTGAAACAATCGGGCAAATTCCCGAGGCCCAGCTTTCGGATCGCGACAGGGCCCTGCGGGACGCGGCAAGGGCAATCGCCGACCAGGTGGTTCGTCCGCCTTCCCCGCAGCCTGGCGCCGATCCCGGTGTCACGGCAGGGCAGGGGGCCGGGTCGGGCGCGCCCGCGAATGAGGCGGCCAGTGCCGAGACCAAGGGCATATGGAGAGTTGAAAACCACAAGGCTGAGGATGAGGGCGAGAACGTCCGGCAACTCGTGACGAGCGGCCGCAGTAAGCTCGATGAAATCGACAGCCTTTTGAAGAAAGGCGAGGGGGCACCATGATCGACGCAACCATCAACGCGATAGTGAATGCGCCATATAACGATCCGCGCGCTGGCAGCGCCAGTGTGAGGGACGACGCCAAAGGCGGAAGTTTCGGCGACACCCTCGCGACGGTCAGGGAAGAGCGCCCGCCGCAGGCACCGCATTCGCGTCATCAGCAGGAAGCGGGATCGGCTGAGGAGCAGCATGCGCAACCGGATGACGATGCGGAAAAGACTGATGTGCCGGTCAAGCGGCCCCCGAGCTTCCTGAACGTGCTCGTCAAGGACCATTCCGGAGAAGGCCATGGTCACGAGGCGCTGGCGGAGCTTCAGAATGCGATTAAGACGGCGCACACATCGCCTGAAAACGGCAAACCTGGCAAGAAGGTCAAGGACGCCGACAAGGAGAGCCAGACGGCGGCGGATGCAACCGATCCGAAGCTGGCAGAGCTGCAGACGCTCACGGCCAATGTCGGCGATATCGTGACAGCCAAGACGCCCCTTGAGGAAATTGCGCAGGCGATTGCCGGCAAGGCCGATGTCAAATCCGAAAAGGTCGAAACTGTCAGGGGTAAGGCTGAGCCTCTGGCGAAGGACATGCACGCACGGACCGAGCTTGCCGGAAACGAAGCCGGATCCGGATCGGGCACTGAAGGCGACGCCTCGGCATTCCGCTTCGCATCTCCTCGTTCCGGCACAGCCCGCGCTCTCGATATGAGTACGGTTCAGCGGGATGGCCGCGTCGAGTTCGATGCCCGGGAAAGCAGTGGCAAGGCGACCGAGACGATTACCGTTCTCGATTCGCGGCGGTTCATTGGTCTGGCACCTTCATCCAACGCCTCGGCTCTGACTGGCCTCATCGCCAATGATTCTGAATGGGTTAGCGCCATGCAGCCCGGCTCGTCGCTGTCCAATGAGGCGGCCAAGAGCAGCACCGGCAAAGTCGTCCATACGCTGAAGCTGCACATGACGCCGATCGAGCTGGGATCGGTGACGATGTCGTTGCGTCTTGCCGGTGATGAGCTTGCCGTTCACATGACGGTGGAGAACGTGGCCGCCTACAAAAAGCTTCAGCAGGACAGCAAGAGCATCCTCGAGGGCCTCAAGGCGCAGGGTCTGACGGTTGATAACATCACGATCAGCATTGCTTCTTCTGACAAGAGTGACCAAACGGGCACACAAGCCAACAATCAGCAAAATCAGCAGGCGCAGCAGCATGGCCAACAGGCCGCCGCAGGGCGCAACCGTGACGAGTCCGGCACACGCGGCGGACGGCAGGGCAATGGTGATAATTTGGGGGTGCATAATGAAGGCATGGATGGCGCTCTTGGCTCTGCCCGCACTTCTGCTGACAACGGCGTTTACCTCTGAAAACGCCTCCGCTTCGGCAACGTCAGGTGTCTGTGAAAGGGAAATTCAGTCCGCTGCCCGCAAATACGGCGTGCCGGAGGGAATTCTCTATTCTGTCGGCCTGACCGAGACCGGTCGCAAGGGTCGGCTTGACCCCAACGCCATGAATATTGAGGGAAAACCGGTATTTGCCTCCTCCACCGAGGAGGCATTGACCACTTTCGAGACGGCAAAGCGCAACGGCGCCAAGCTGATCGACCTCGGATGCATGCAGATAAACCACTATTTCCATGGCGAAAACTTCACATCCGCGCGTGAAATGTTCGATCCGCGCCGCAATGTCGAATATGCCGCCATGTTCCTGCGCAATCTCCACAACAGGCACGAAACCTGGACCATGGCGGTTGCCCGCTATCATGCCGGGCCCAACAACGACCCGGCTCAAAAGAAATATGTCTGCCGGGTGATCGCCAATCTGGTGGCGACGGGCTACGGAAAATGGACCGCCAACGCGAAAAATTTCTGCGACGGATAACAACCATCGATTGTTTTGATGCGGTCAAGGACTCGCAATTTGAAATGTGGCGAGAGAAAGCCCTAAAAAGGCGTCGCAAGCGATTTTTTCGGATTTTTGAAATTTTTACACAAAAATTTTGTACCGTATATGGTTAACAACCACTATATATAGATCAAATCGGCACAAAATGGTTAATCAATTATTAATAACTATCGATGATTTCCTACAGTTGTCGCTGAATCCCCCGATTCGTACCAATGCCGCATTGGAAAACACCACACTGATTCGGAGGCGGACGAATGATCGTAGTGGTTGATGAGCGCGAGCTCGTTAAAGACGGCTATACTTCTCTATTTGGGCGTGAGGGCATCCCCTCGACCGGTTTCGATCCGGTCGAATTCGGGGAATGGGTCTCGACGGCAGCGGACAGCGATCTGGCGGCCGTAGAGGCATTCCTGATCGGTCAGGGCGACCGGAGCTTCTCCTTGCCGAAGGCGATCAGGGATCGCACGACGGCACCGGTGATCGCGGTCAGCGACCAGCCATCGCTGGAATCGACGCTGGCGCTGTTCGACAGCGGCGTCGACGATGTCGTGCGCAAGCCGGTTCACCCCCGTGAAATCCTTGCGCGTGCGGCGGCGATCCGTCGCCGCCTGCAGGTTATCTCGAATTTCACCGATGCGGGACCGATCCGGGTTTTCTCCGACGGTCGTGATCCCGAAGTCGGTGGCGAGGTCTTCGCCTTGCCGCGGCGCGAGCGCCGCATCCTTGAATATTTGATTGCCAATCGCGGACGCCGCGTTTCCAAGGCGCAGATTTTCAATGCCATCTACGGCATCTTCGATGATGACGTCGAAGAGAACGTCGTGGAAAGCCACATCAGCAAGCTGCGCAAGAAGCTTCGCAAGAAGCTCGGCTACGATCCGGTCGATTCCAAGCGTTTCCTCGGTTACAGCATTGATTGGCAATAATATTCATTCATCCGCGTGGTCTTTTTCAAACGCGGTATTTCAGACAGCTTCACGCAAGCCAAACGCTTTACCTTCTCCCTGAAGATGACCACGAGGGTTTTTGAATGAGTATTTTCGGCACTATGCGAACCGGTGTGTCCGGCATGAATGCACAGGCTAACAAGCTGGGAACCGTTGGCGACAACATCGCTAACGCAAGCACCACCGGCTACAAGCGCGCATCGACGTCGTTCTCCTCGCTCGTTCTGCCCTCCTCGTCGGGCAGCTATGCCTCCGGCGGCGTGCAGTCCAACGTTCGCTACAGCATTTCAGAGCAGGGCAACCTGTCCTACACCACGTCGAGCACCGATCTTGCCATTCAGGGCAACGGTTTCTTCGTGGTTCAGGATGGTGGCGGCACGCCTTATCTCACACGTGCCGGCTCGTTCGTGAAGAATGCGGAAGGCTACCTGGAAAACGCAGCGGGCTTCCAGCTGATGGGTTACCCCTACGGGGCAAATGCGCCAGCTGCCGTCGTCAACGGCTTTACCGGCCTTGAGGCCGTCAACGTCAATAATTTCGGCCTGACAGCATCGCCCTCCACGCAGGGCAGCTTCCCGGCCAACCTCAATCGCGATGAAGCCGCTGTTGCGGCGGGCTCGCGTCCGAGCGACAACCTTGCAACATCGACGATCGGTAACAAGACATCGTTGACGGCGTACGACAGCGGTGGCGCGAAGGTTCTCTACGATTTCTATTACACCAAGACCGGCGCCAATACCTGGGAAGTGGCAGTCTATCGTCAGGACCAGTCGACCAATGGCGGCTTCCCTTACACGGCGACCCCAGCAGCGAACCTTGTCAAGGAATCAGTCACGCTGGCATTCGACCCGGCGACCAATAAGCTCACACCTACCTCTCAAAAGTCGATCACCATCAACGACACGGTCAGCGGCGTCCCGCAGGCAATAAGTATCGACCTGTCCGACATGTCGCAGTTCTCGACGAAGTTCACGCCCGGCACCGCGATCCTGAACGGTAACGGCCCGAGCCAGATCAAGGACGTGGAAATCGGCAAGGACGGCGTAGTGACTGCAGTCTATCAGGATGGTGGCCGCCGCAACATCTACCAGCTGGCGGTTGCCACGGTACCGAGCGTCGACAACCTCTCCCCTCAGAACGGCAACGTTTATCTGCCGAGCAACGAGTCGGGCGTCGTCACGATCGGTTTCCCGCAGACGGGTAGCTTCGGTTACATCCAGAAGGGTGCGCTTGAGGGCTCGAACGTCGATATCGCCAGCGAACTCACCGACATGATTGAATCCCAGCGTATCTATACAGCGAATTCGAAAGTCTTCCAGACCGGGTCGGATTTGATGGATGTCCTGATCAATCTGAAGAGATAGTAATTCTCACGAGGACAAATGAATGTCGCTCACGTCAGCAATGAATACTGCGCAGTCGATCTTCAACAATACAGGTAAGCAGACGGACGTTACTTCGAAAAACATTGCCAATGTGGGTAATGCGAACTACGTCAAGCGAACCGCCATTCTCGGCACGACCATGTCAGGTGCAAGTATTGTCGCCAACGGCCGTGCCCAGAATGAGAGCCTCCTAAGGCAGACGATCTCCAGTGCATCCCTCGCCTCCGGCCAGAAAACCGTTCTGACCGGGCTCGAGGAGATGAAAAGCCTTTTCGGCGGCAACGATTACGAGAGTTCGCCTGCCACCTATATGAAGGAACTGCTGAAGAGCCTTGACGGTTACGCCTCAAAGCCGAGCGATTCCGCGCTTGCTGCGACTGCGGTTACATCCGCCGTGGACGTCGCCAATTCCCTGAACAAGGCTTCGTCCGAGTTGCAGGCGATGCGCCTGCGTGCCGACAAGGAAATGTCCCTTCAGGTCGACAAGCTGAACGGCCTGCTCGCGAAATTCGAGGAAGCCAATAACGAGGTCAAGGCGCAGACCGCGATCGGCGGCAATCCAAGTGATGCTCTCGACCAGCGCGAGACGCTGCTGAAGGACATTTCGTCCATCATCGGGATCAACGTCGTCAATCGTGAAAACAACGACGTGGCGCTCTACACGGCAGATGGCGCGACCCTGTTCGAAGTTGTACCGCGCAAGGTTACTTTCAAGGCGCAGCCGGGCTACGACGCGACGGTCACGGGGAACGCGATCTACGTTGATGGCGTCGCGATCAAGGCGAGCAGCGGCAGCAACACGACAGCGGAAGGTTCGCTTCAAGGTCTGATGCAGGTTCGTGACGACCTGGCGCCAACCATGCAGAGCCAGCTCGACGAAATTGCGCGCGGCCTCATCACCATGTTTGCGGAAAAGCCGGCCAGCCCGACCAGCACGCTGCCGAAGATGCCAGGCCTCTTCACCTACGGCTCCCCTGCGGCCACAACCATTCCGGCAAGCGGTGTTGTCTCTCCCGGGCTCGCTGCGAGCATTACCGTCAACCCTGCGTTAATTATTTCCAAAGGTGGAAACCCGGAATTGTTGCGCGACGGCGGTATCAACGGTACCGCTTATGTAATCAACAGCACAACTTCAGGCGGAACCGGGTTTTCCGCACTGATCGACAGCTATGTCACTGCTTTTGACGCGCCCATGAATTTTGCCGCGTCGACACGTATCGATACGAATACAAGCATCCTGAAATACGGCACCAACTCGGTGGGGTGGCTCGAACAGGAACGATCCGGCGCAACTTCGGCAAACGAAGCGAAAAGCGCGCTCTATGAGCGCTCCGCCACCTCCTATTCGAACAATACTGCCGTCAGCCTGGATGAGGAGCTTTCGCTGCTCATGGATATCGAGCAATCCTACAAGGCCGCCACGAAGCTGGTGACCACCATCGACGACATGCTCAAGTCGCTGATGGATATGGTGAGGTAATAGATGAAAACGTCCTTCATTTCATCGCTGGCGATGCAGAACAGCATGCGCAGCACCATCCTCAAGGCCCAGCTTGAGATGACGAACCTCAATACCGAGCTGACCACGGGCAAACATGCGGACCTGGGCGTGACGCTGGGTGCCAACACGGCCCGCAGTCTTGACCTTAATCGCGATGTCGATCGTCTCTCTTCGCTCGTCAGCGTCAATTCCATCGCCACGCAGCGCCTCAAGTCTTCTCAGGCGGCACTTGATGGCATGGCAAAGGCCGCCCAGGAAATTCAGAAGGTTCTTGTTCCGAATACCAGCAGCGCAGCACCAACGCTGGCAACGGTCGCCAAAACCATTTCGAATGCGTTCAACACCTTCACCGGTTTTGCCAATACGGCAGTCAGTGGCGAATTTCTGTTTTCCGGCATCAATACGGATGTGAAGCCTATCGATGACTACTTTGCCGAAGGATCGACGCTGAAGGCAGCCTATGAGGTTGAGCTGAACGCGTTCATGGCGGCACAGACACCTGCGGTCGGTAACATTGCCGACCTGTCCAAGGATCAGGCCGCGGCGTTCATGACCCGTATCGAAGGCGTGTTCAACGGTACTACGCCGGTTACGAACCCACCGCACAGCGATCTGACGGCCGGCCAGAATTACGATTTCTGGACGACCTATGGGTCGAAGGCGAGCGACACGAACATGACGAGCCGCATCAGCCAGAACGAGGTGGTCGAGACATCGACCAACAGCAACTCGCAGGGCATGCGTTATTTCGCGATGACAGCAATGACGGCGATGACGTTCCTTGATGACAAGGTCCCAAGCGACGTTCGCGAATTGGTGGCAACCAGGTCGGTGACCAATATAGGCACGGTCATTAGTGGTTTGAACCAGCAGCAGAGCCAGCTCGGCCTTTCCGAAAGCCGTGTTTCGAAAGCGAACGACTCGCTCGCCGCCCAGAAAAAGATCATCGAGACTCATCTGCTGGATATCGAGGGGATCGATACCTACGAGGTGAAGACACGCCTGGATCTGCTCCAGCAGCAGATTGAAATTGCCTACAGCCTTACGTCGCGTCTGCAAAAAATGAGTCTGGTAAACTACCTCTGATGAACAGGGGTGGCGGCAGATAAAGGATACATGAATGTACCAGTTTTCCTACGCCGAAATCATGGAGGATGGTGTCGCAGACGCGAAGGATCGCGAGCGGCAGGCGTTGACAAAATCGATCGATCTACTGGTGGAGGCAAAGGATTCCTCTTCCCAGCGCCACACGATCGAAGCGCTTTTTTACACTCGACGGGTCTGGATCCGCTTCATTGAGGACCTCAAGCAGCCCGAAAACCAGCTGGCCATGGAACTCAGGGCAAATCTGATTTCGATCGCGATCTGGATTTTGAAAGAGTGCGAACTGATCCGGAAACGTCAGTCGACGAATTTCCAGGGTATAATTGACGTGACAACCATCATCAGGGATGGACTGAAATGAAAAGTACACTTCGAATCTCGCTGAAATCGGGCGAAAAGATTTTCATCAACGGCGCGGTTTTGCGGGTGGATCGCAAGGTGGCCCTCGAATTCCTGAACGACGTCACGTTCCTGCTTGAAAACCACGTCCTGCAGCCGGAGCAGGCGACGACGCCGCTCAGGCAGCTTTATTTCATCGCCCAGATGATCCTCATCAACCCGGAAGGACGCGAACAGTCGACGAACCTGTTCCGTAAATCCGTGAGCATGCTGCTGAATTGCTTCCAGCATGAGGAGATTCTGGCCGAACTCAAGCGTATCGACGGTCTGGTTGCCTCGGGTAAGGCTTTCGAAGCGCTGAAGGCCATTCGTGGCCTGTACCCGACCGAGGAAAAGATCCTCAACAATCAGGAAATGACCCCCGCAACGATCGAGCAGATTCGCAAGGAGATCGCACCATGGCGGTAGATGCAGTCACGTCGGCAGCCTCTAACCCCTGGGCAAATGCCGGGGCGAGCAGCAACGACAAAAGCGCGGCCTCGCTTAACTACGACAGCTTCCTGAAGCTTCTCATCGCCCAGATGAAAAACCAGGATCCGACCAGCCCGATGGATGCCGGCCAGCAGATGTCGCAGCTTGCGAGCTTCTCGCAGGTTGAGCAGACGATCAAGACCAACACCCATCTGAAGAGCATGCTGCAGGCCGAAGCCCTGACGCGCGCTTCCGACCTGGTTGGCAAAACGGTCAAGAGCGCCGACGACAAGGTCACCGGCGTGGTAAAGGAAGTCGAAGTCTATTCGGACGGCGTCGTCGCCATCACAGAAGCTGGTGACAAAGTGCTGCTGCAGGCCGGTGTGACCTTCTCGAACGGTCCGATCGCGACTACACCTGATAGCGGCACCGATTCGGACGTGCCGGCAGGTTCCTGACATTGAAGAGGCGGCATGACGCCGCCTTTCCGGAATAAAGGATGCGACGATGAACGAGGCCGATGCGCTTGATATCATGCAGGCGGCAGTCTGGACGGTTCTCGTCGCGGCCGGTCCCGCCGTTCTCGCGGCCATGATCGTTGGTGTCGCCATCGCCTTCATCCAGGCCCTGACCCAGGTTCAGGAAATGACGCTGACCTTTGTCCCTAAAATCGTAACGATCATGATCGTTCTCGGCGTTGCCGCCCCGTTCGTGGGCGCGCAGATCGCCCTTTTTTCCAATCTCGTCTTTTCGCGGGTTCAGTCGGGCTTCTGACGCCCGTACCGTCTGGATGCCATCCTCGCGCAAGCTTCAGCGACTAGGGATAGGCTGAAGCATCGGGCTGAATTGCGTCAGCGATTTTAGAAAACCGGTGCCGCGGAACCGTGCGGCGGCTTTTCCGTCGCCCTTCTCATGAAGAGACAGGACGATTTTATGGCGCAACCACCAGTCATTTCCTTGCCCAAGGTAAGCCCGAGCATGCGGGATGTCGGTTTCGCATTGGGCATCGTGTCGATCCTCTGCGTGCTGTTCCTGCCCATTCCGGTCGTTCTGGTGGATGTCGGTCTGGCCTTTTCCATAGCACTTTCGGTCCTCATCCTCATGGTGGCGCTCTGGATACAGCGTCCGCTGGATTTCTCGTCTTTTCCAACCGTGCTGCTGATCGCGACCATGATTCGCCTGTCGCTGAACATTGCGACGACGCGTGTCATCCTTTCGCACGGCAACGAGGGGCCGACGGCGGCGGGCGGCGTGATTGCGGGCTTCTCCAGCCTCGTCATGTCCGGCGACTTCGTGATCGGTCTGATCGTCTTTCTGATCCTGATCACCGTCAACTTCATCGTTATCACCAAGGGTGCCACCCGTATCGCCGAAGTCGGCGCGCGCTTTACGC
The DNA here is from genome assembly GCF_019355535.1 of Agrobacterium sp. S7/73. NCBI lineage: Bacteria > Pseudomonadati > Pseudomonadota > Alphaproteobacteria > Hyphomicrobiales > Rhizobiaceae > Agrobacterium > Agrobacterium sp. S7/73. The sequence continues at coordinate 2,399,685 of NZ_CP072136.1, read as the reverse complement.
TGGATGCCATTCCCGGCAAGCAGATGTCGATCGATGCGGATTTGTCCGCCGGCATCATCGATGAAAAGGAAGCGCAACGCCGTCGCCGCGAGCTGGAAGAGGAAAGCTCGTTCTTCGGTTCGATGGACGGTGCTTCCAAATTCGTACGCGGCGATGCGATCGCCGGCCTGATCATCACCGCGATCAATATTTTCGGCGGCATCATCATCGGTTACTTCCGCCACGGCATGCCGATCGGCGAGGCTGCCGATGTTTTCGTAAAGCTTTCGGTCGGCGACGGTATCGTTTCGCAGATCCCGGCCCTTATCGTGTCGCTGGCGGCTGGCCTTCTGGTGTCGCGCGGCGGCACCTCCGGATCGACGGATCAGGCCGTCATCAATCAGCTGAGCGGATATCCGCGTGCCTTGATGGTCGCAGCCATGCTGATGGGGCTTCTTGCCGTCATGCCTGGATTGCCCTTCCTGCCCTTCACGCTTTTGGGCGGCATCATGGCCTTCGGCAGCTGGTATATTCCGCGCCAGGTCGAAGCGGAAAGCGCGCAGCGCCGTCAGGAAGAGGAGGACAAGGTTCTCCAGACCAACGAAGCGGAAAAGGACTCCGTCAAGCAGGTCCTCAAGACGTCCGAAATCGAACTTGCCCTCGGCAAGCAGGTTTCGACCCGCCTCCTCGGCGCGCATCAGGAACTGGCTTTCCGTGTCGGCAAGATGCGCAAGAAATTCGCGACCCAATACGGCTTCGTCGTGCCGGAGATCAAGGTCTCCGACGACATCATGATCCCGGAAAAGGCCTACCAGATCCGTGTCCATGGCACGACGATCGCGTCGAGCAATCTGCGCGTTGGCGATGTTCTTGTCGTGACGGGGGCAGGGCGCAAGCCGAGCATTCCGGGCGACGAAATCCGCGAACCCGCCTTCGGCATGCCGGCCGTTTCCATTCTCGAGACATTCACCGAGGATTTGAAGCGCGAAGGTTTCCACCCGATCGACAATGTCTCTGTGGTGCTGACGCATCTGAGCGAAGTCATTCGCAACAATCTGCCGCAATTGCTGTCCTATAAGGACGTCAAGATCCTCATCGACCGGCTGGACCCGGAATACAAGAAGCTTGCCGACGAAATCTGCTCGTCGCACATGTCCTATTCCGGCCTGCAGGCCGTGCTGAAACTGCTGCTCGCCGAGCGTGTGTCGATCCGCAACCTGCATCTCATTCTGGAAGCGGTCGCCGAACTTGCCCCGCATGTGCGCAAGACCGAGCAGATCGTCGAACATGTACGGGTGCGCATGTCGCAGCAGCTCTGCGGCGATCTTGCCGACAATGGCGTATTGCGTGTGCTTCGCCTCGGCAACAAATGGGACATGGTCTTCCATCAGGCGCTCAAGCGCGATCAAAAGGGCGAAATCGTCGAATTCGATATCGATCCCCGCCATCTCGAGGAATTTTCCGAGCAGGCATCGAAAGTTATCCGTGAATTCATGGATCGCGGACTACCCTTTGTCCTTGTCACGTCGCCGGAAACACGGTCCTATGTGCGCATGATCATCGAACGACTCTTTGCGACCCTGCCGGTTCTCTCGCATGTGGAACTGGCCAAGGGGCTGGAGATCAAGATTCTGGGCGCCATTTCATGATAACCGACCCGCAAGGGACAATTATCGCATTGTTCCTTGCAATTTGCCGTATCGGCGCCTGCTTCATGACCATGCCGGGCTTTTCCAGCTCCCGCATCTCGCCGCAGATACGCATTCTCCTGTGCGTTGCGGTGTCCATGGCGCTTCTGCCGGTACTGTGGGATACGATCTATCCGAAAGTCTCCGGCGCAAGCCAGGGCGCCGTTGTCGGCCTCATCTTCACCGAGATCGTCATTGGCGCGATGTACGGGCTGATCGCGCGGTTTTACACGCTCGGCTTCCAGTTCACGGGCGCGCTCATCGGCGCATCCATCGGGCTTAGCGCTCCCGGCGGAGCGGATGCCGTTGAAGACGTGCAGGAAAACCAGATATCGAACTTCATCACCTTCGGTGGGCTCATGGTGCTGTTCATCCTGGATTTCCATCATATCGTCCTGCGGGCGCTGGTCGATTCCTACGCCACGACACCGGTCGGCGCGCTCATCAGCGGCCAGAAGATGCTGATAACCCTGACAGACACGCTGCGCGCCTCCTTTTCCATCATGCTGCGGCTTGCCAGCCCCTTTGTAATTTACGGTCTGATGTTCAACGTTGCGGTCGGCCTCATCAACAAGCTGGCGCCGCAGATACCGGTCTACTTCATATCGACGCCTTTTGTTCTCGCGGGCGGTATTTTCATGCTTTACCTGTCGATCGCGGCCCTCATCCGGCAATTCGTGGATGGTTTCGGCCCGGTCTTCATCGGCTTCTGATCTGGAGAAAACGCCATGGCTTCGGACAAGCGTTCGGCCAAACTCAAGCGCCTGGTAACGGTCCAGCGCCACATGGAGAAAATGGCCGAGGTGGAACTGGCCGACACCACCCGCGTGCGTGCCGAAGTGGCGCAATCCATGGAGAACGTGCTTGAAGCGATGAGTTCCATGGAGCCGGTCCACCAGACGTTCTCCAGGCACTATTCGGATCGTTACGGCCGCCTTGTCGTCAAGGACCGTCAGCTCTCCGGCGTGCAGCAATTGCAGGAAAACAAGGTGCTCAAGGAAAAGACCAAGGCCGACCGGCTGGAGGACAGGATGCACCTCGCGCGCGATCTCGAGGATCGGGAGGCCGACGACAATGCAATCTATGATCTGTTAGAAATCACGAACGCATCCCGGACACCAGCCTCCAGCAAGGTTGGCGATCCATAGTCTGTCCCGTTGTTGCATCGTTGGGCGTCCAGAGAGACGTATTCAGCGGTGTTTCTTGATTGAGCGAACGCCCCGGTTTTAATGCCGCCCGTTCGTCAGCTCGGGAGTTCTGGACGTGGCGATATCGGTTATAAGCGATCTGGTGATGGATGTGGTTCGCGCTGCGGACCCTCAGGAAGTGCAGGTCGCCCAGGAAAAATTGAAGGCGAACAAGGCGGCTTTCGCTGCGACGAGCCTTGCCGATTCGGGCAAGGGCTTTGGCGCTGCCATTGATATGCTTGACAGCGCCACCTCGAAGGCAGGTCTCGGCAATACCAACATCCGCTCTGCCCGTACCGAAGTTCCGGAAACATATCGCAAGTATGAGGCTTCCGTGCTTCAGACCTTCGTTGCCAACATGCTGCCGAAAGACAGCGAGGAGGTCTACGGCAAGGGCAACGCCGGCGAGATCTGGAAAAGCATGATGGCGGAACAGTTTGCCGACACGATCTCCAGAAATGGCGGCGTTGGCATTGCAGAACAGGCCTACAAGGATGCGTTGCGGAAAGCCGAGAGCAAAGGCATTACCGACGTATCCATGAATGACAAAGACCATAATGCTGCAATTCGGATGGTGGCGGAGTTCGAAAGGCAGGTCCTCGGCGTTTCCAATGATAAAACGGACGAGGCTTGAGCATGATAAATCATAACGAGGAGACAAGCATGGACCTTATGTCGAACGACCACCGCATCAAATCCGTTCTCGGCCGTCTTGAAATGATCATCGACAATGAGAATGACAATATCGGTAAGGACCCCCAGTTCGATTTCAAAGTCTCCAATGCCCATAAAAGCCGTTGCCTCTATGAGTTGACGATGTTGTTCCGCGATACGCCCCATGAGGAAATCGCCGCCGGACATCTCGATCAGGTGCAGGGCATCAAGTCCAAGCTCGCGACCAATGCCAGCCGCGTCGAGGCGCATCTGAATGCGGTTCGCGCTGTTGCGGATCTTCTCAAGACCGCGATTCAGGAAGCCGATACGGACGGCACCTATTCCCAGGAACAGTTCATGTACGGCGCAGCCTCCTGATGTTGAAGCTTCTTCTCACCGGCGTCTGGGTTTGCGCCGTCACGCTCGGCGCGGTGTATTTCTCCGTCCAGATGGCGACGGCCCCCTCGTCGGGAGATGAGGCGGGGGCGAAAAAGGCAAGTCTGCAGCTGGTCAAAGGCGAAAGCATCACCATCCCCGTCATCAATGACGGTGGTGTGAACGGTTATTTCCTCAGCCGCATTTCCTTGCGTGTCGACAAGGACAAGATGGCGAAGATCGAACTGCCCGCAACGCAATTGATGACCGACGAACTCTTCACGCTTCTGGCGGGTTCTTCCATGGTCAACATCGCCAATATCTCCACCTTTGACCCTGATGTCTTCAAGCAGCGCATCCGAGAGGGGCTGAACAAGAAACTTGGAGACGAGGTGGTCGGGGACGTACTGATCGAGCAGCTCGATTATCTATCGAAGGCCGATATTCGCGAGCAAAAGGGCAACGGCTCGCCCCGGTCGGTGAAGCTTGTCGAAGGCGAGAAAGTCGACACCGGAAAAGAAGCGGCCCCAAGCCACTGACGGCGGCGCGGTGCAGGCCACCGGTCTGGTTAATCGCCCCTTTCTATTTTCCGGAATATTCGATCGGTTGCCTTCAGGGTAAATTCAACCAGCACCTGTATAAACAGACCCATGAGCTGCCGTCCCGCAAACCATGCGCCGGATTGGCGGCGGTGGATTTGGCATTCGGGGGCTGGCATGAATTTCGCAGCAGATTTTGCGCGGACGGGATCGCAACGGAATATTCACGGACTGCGCGTCTGTGATCTGGACTGGAACGGGGCGCTGGAAATGGTCAGCGGCCAGGCTTCGGCTTGTGATGGCCACACGATGCTCTCGTTTCTTACCATCCAGAATGCCAGGCTATCCCTCAAGGACATTGCTTACAGGCAGATTCTGGAAAGCTGTCTGCTTCTGCCGCAGGGCAGGGGGATGAATGCCGCCGCACGCGCCGAACACGGCAAGCCTCTGCCCGAGACCATCGATGGCGTTGCCTTCGTCATGGCACTTCTGACCTATATGGCGGTGCCGAAACGTATCGGCGTTGCGGGGGATGATGCAGCACAGGTCGGAGAGGTCCTCGCCAAGCTGCGCGCACATGCGCCCTGGCATGATTTCGTCATGCTGAACCGGGATACGTCGGGCGTGAAGGTGGATGTCGTGCTGGCGGGCATGCTTGCGGAAAACCAGGAGAAATGGCTGCATCGCAGCATCAATCGCGATGATGCGCGTCTCGTCATCGCGGTCGGTCCCCTGTTCAAGGTGCTGGCGTCCGAAGTGGCTGGCATGCCCGAAATCTTTCGCAAGCTGCATATGAGCTGGCTTTACAGCCTTTGCGCCGAGCCCTGGCACATCGCGCTCGGCAAGGGCTGAGGCGGGTCGGCAAGGCCCGCGTTAACCATTTGTTTGCCACGATCCTTTAACCTCCCGTAAGGTTTTGAAAGCCGCCTGTTGCGGGCGGCGCCGAGCGTGGCAGACGGCTTCAGATGGTTGATCACAGTCCCGATATGATGGCGACGCGCCCTGATGAGGATGGTGTTGCCGTGCCTGCGTCGCAATTTCGCAAACATTGTCTGCGGCTTCTGACAGCCGGTTGCGTAGCCGCCGCCACCGTTGTGGGGGCTGCACTTCCGCTGCTGCTAATCGATTCCGGTTTTCGCGGATATGTTTCGCAGGCGCATGTCGAGGTTACCCAGGCCGGCTACGATGCACCCGATGCGGCACGCTTTCTTGCCATGGCCCGCCGCACCCTGCTTTCTCCGTCCGGTCTGGACCGTATAACGGGCGACCTCAAATTGAAGCCCGCCGACATGGTCGGCGTTCGCAATCAGGGCGAACTTGGCCTGCTTTTCGACCTTTTGACCGGGGCGGATGCCCGTTCGCTTTCCCCGCGTGAAGCATTGAACGGTGCTGTGGGCGAGGCGATCCGTCTGGAACTGACGCCGGATGAAAACACGCTGATCGTAACCTCGAAGGCAGCGACGCCGGAAACCGCGATGCGGCTTACGGATTATCTTTCGATGCGTGTCATGGCGGATGGCAAGGCCGGCACCATGACGCCCGCCATGCGCGAGACGGAGCGGGCGCGCACCCGGTTGGACGAGGCGGAAGCCGCCTTGAACGGTTTCCAGATGCGCCACGGCGAGACCGTCCTGGCGGAAGTGCAGCAACTCGAGCAGCAATTGCGCGATCTCAATGACAGCCTTGCGGGGACGACCCAGCAGCAGCAGTCGCTTCAGACGGATCTGGCGGTGGCCACCGGCCTCAAGCCGAGTGACGTATTGTCAAAGCCTCTGCCGTCAGGCGCTGCTTTCTCTATGCTTGAGGACATCAGGCAAAGACATGCAAGTGCCAGCATGGCGCTTTCAGGCGTCTCGATCGATTACGGCCCGAAACATCCCCGCCGCATCGCCGCCCAGAATGCCGTAGACGCCGTGCAGGCGCTTGTCGCTCCCGCATTGCGTCAGCTGGTCGATGGCTTGCGCGCCGATGAGAAGCGCGTCGCACAGGAAGTTGCAACCGCGAACGCCGAACGAACGAAACATCTCGACCGCCTGAGCAGCCTTGGCGTCACGCCCGGTGAATTCTCCAGATTGCAGGGTGAACTGGAAACGGCGCGAAATGCCTATCTTGAGGCGAGCGAGCGTCGGGACATGTCCTCATCCACCACAACCGCCGTTGAGACCCGCCTCACCAGGAAGGCCGGACCGGGCGAATTGTCGCGCGACCTCACACAAGCCGCTATGCTGGCAGGCGGTGGCGCGTTGCTCGGCCTGCTGGGCAGCCTGTATCTCCTGAGCTACCGTCGCCATGACGAGGAGGAGGCACTCGTCCTTGATGATGCGCACGTTCTGCCCTCCGAAAAAGCGCCTGAGCAATCGGGGCAGTTTCCCGAGTTCGAGCCGATCGAGCCGGATGTGTTCGATGATCTTGAAGAACTGGCCGCGGATAGCGAATTCGAGCCGGAGGCTGAGTTCGCGGACTATTACGCCGGGGCGGCGAACGATAGCGGATTCGATACCGATGACATTCCGCTGGACGAGCGTGTGCGGCAGGTTCTGATGGGCAACCGCACCGTCAGGAATACCCCCCAGACGACACCGGAGCTGCCGCCCTTGCTCAGTGAAGCCCTTGCCGGGCATTTCGATCACGAGCAGGCCGAAGCCGAGGAATTGGCGGAATTGAGACGCGAGTTGGCGCTCTTGAGGGAGCGCCTCGCCGATTACGCCGAGCATCGCGACGACTACCGCAAAACTGCCTGACGAAGCTGCATTTTTGCTTGCATTCCTGCAAAGTCGGCACCATACGGGGCCAACGTAATCCAGCAGGAGCAGGACGCATGGCAGTTGTGATTGACGGAAAGGCAAAGGCGGCTTCGGTAACGGAGGCGGTCCGCAAATCGGCAGAAACGCTTGAGGCGGAACAGGGTGTGAAGCCCGGTCTGGCGGTTGTCATCGTCGGCAACGATCCGGCCAGCCACGCTTACGTGAATTCCAAAAGCAAGACAGCCAAGCAATGCGGTTTCAATTCCGTTCAGCACACGCTGCCGGAAGAAACAACTCAAGATCAGCTTCTGAAGTTGGTCGGCGAACTGAACGCCGATCCCTCCATCCACGGCATTCTGGTACAGCTTCCTTTGCCGAAACACTTCAATTCCGATGAGATCATCCAGTCGATCCTGCCCGAGAAGGATGTGGATGGCCTGAGCGTGCTGAACGCCGGCAAGCTGGCGACCGGCGATCTCGCAACCGGCCTCATCTCCTGCACGCCAGCCGGCGCCATGCTTCTGGTGCGCAGCATTCACGGCGAAGATCTTTCCGGCCTGAACGCCGTGGTCATCGGCCGCTCCAACCTCTTCGGCAAGCCGATGGGCCAGCTTCTCCTGAATGCCAACGCCACGGTGACGATGGCGCATTCGCGCACCAAGGATCTCGCCACCGTCTGCAAGACGGCCGATATTCTCGTGGCGGCGGTGGGTCGCGCGGCAATGGTGAAGGGCGATTGGGTAAAGCCCGGCGCGACCGTCATCGATGTCGGCATCAACCGCATTCCCGCTCCGGAAAAGGGTGAAGGCAAATCGAAGCTGGTCGGTGACGTCGCCTATGATGAGGCAAGCGCAGTCGCTGCTGCCATCACCCCCGTTCCGGGCGGCGTAGGCCCGATGACGATTGCCATGTTGATGGCCAACACCGTCATCGCCGCCTATCGCGCACTTGGAAAGACCGCACCGAAGTTCTGAAATCGGTAGTTACTCTTTCGGAGCCGGTCCTGTGGAGGCGCGGACGACAAGTTCCGCCTTCCAGAGTTCCTGATGAGGTTCGGTCTGGTTAAGCTTGATCCGGTTGATCAGGCGCTGCCCGACACGCACCCCCGCCGCCCGCAAGGATGAACGGGTGGTGGTGAGCGGCACCGAGAAATTGTCGGGCTTCAACAGCGGCAACACATCGTCATGGGCAATCAGCGAAATATCCTTGCCCGGTTTCAAGCCACGCTGGTTGAGCGAGCGGATCACGCCGAGTGCCAATGCGGTACTCGCGCACACGATGGCGGTTGGTCTTTCCGGCTGTGACAACAGCGCTTCCATGCCGAGATAACCCTCCTCGTCGGTCATGCTGCTGTGTCTTGTATTTTCCGGGCGCAATGTCAGCCCGTTTGCCGTCAGCGCCTTTTCCACCCCGAGACAGCGGCGGAAGGTGAAGTCGTAGCCCTCCGGCCCGTTCAGAAGCCCGATCCGCTTGTGGCCAAGCTGAAGCAGCAGCTGGGTAGCGTCGCGAAATGCGGCCTCATTGTCCACGTCGAGAAAGGGATAATCCTCTTCCACGCCGATGGAGCGGCCATGGACGAGGAAGGGCAGGGAAAGCGATTGCATCATGGCGATGCGGGCGTCGTTCTTCTTCATATAGGCGAGGTAGATGCCATCGACGCTGCCGCTCGCCGCCAGCCCCCGCAGGGCTTCCCGTTCCTTTTCCGGCTCCGTGGGCGTGATGACGAGGTGAAATCCGCTGCGAGCCGCTTCTTCGCCTAGACCACTCAGGAATTCGCCGAAATGCACATCCGAGCGGTGGTGCTCGCCAACCGGCATGACCAGTCCGATGGAGCCGACCTTGCCGGTCGCCAACCGTTGCGCCGCGGCATTCGGGCGATATCCGGTCTTTTCGGCGGCTTCCATGACGCGGCGGCGCGTCTCTGCGCTCACCTCGGGATATCCGTTGAGCGCTCTGCTGACGGTTGTCTGAGAAATCCCCAGCAGTTGCGACAACTGTTTCAGGTTCATGTCTGTTTTTCCTCCATGCGCGCGCATCGGAAATGGCAAAAGCCTCTCCTCTAACTCCCAAAGCGCTTTAGTTTTTTACCAGTCCCTGCCGGTTTTCTCAATCGAAAACGATAGCCGCCTTTCCAAGTAAGTATGACTATTCATACGACAATGCGGCATGTCTAGCGAAAGAGCCTCTTGACTCCTTCTCAATGACAATGAGATGAATAGGCAGCCAAAGCGCTTTGATTTATGGGAGATGCTTTGAGCCTTTTATGTGATGGGAGGTAAATCACATGCAGAAGACCTTTTTGGCGACGGCGGCTTCTATAGTGCTGCTGTCGGGTTCGGCCTTTGCCGCCGATCTGAAATTCGCGCCCGGTCAGGATGCCAAGTTCAACTGGAAAAGCTACGAAGACTTCAAGGCGGCCCATGCCGATCTGAAAGGTCAGACGCTGACGATTTTCGGGCCCTGGCGCGGTGAGGACGAGGCGCTGTTCCAGACGGTGCTGGCCTATTTCTCCGACGCGACCGGCGTGAACGTCCGCTATTCCTCCTCGGAAAACTACGAACAGCAGATCGTCATCGATACGCAGGCGGGTTCTCCGCCCAACATCGCCATCCTGCCGCAGCCCGGTCTTCTGGCCGATCTCGCCGCCAAGGGTTTTCTGGTTCCGCTCGGCGATGAGACCGCAAACTGGGTCAAGGACAATTACGGCGCTGGCCAGTCCTGGGTTGATCTCGGCAGCTACAAGGGCAAGGACGGCAACAAGGCTTACTTTGCATTTCCCTTCAAGGCCGACGTGAAGTCGCTCGTCTGGTACGTGCCTGAGAACTTCGAGGAAGCGGGCTATAAAGTGCCCGAGAGCATGGAAGACCTGTTCAAGCTGACGGACCAGATCGTTGCCGATGGCGGCACACCCTGGTGCATCGGCCTCGGTTCCGGCGGTGCGACCGGCTGGCCGGCAACGGACTGGGTGGAAGACCTGATGCTGCGCACGCAGCCGCTCGACGTCTATCAGAAATGGACGACGAACGAAGTGAAGTTCACCGATCCGGCCGTAGTTGCGGCAATCAATGAATTCGGCAAATTCGCCAAGAACGAAAAATATGTCAGCGGCGGCGTTGCGGCTGTGGCCTCCACCGACTTCCGCGACAGCCCGAAGGGTCTCTTCGACATTCCGCCGAAGTGCTACCTCCACCATCAAGCCTCCTTCGTGCCGTCCTTCTTCCCTGATGGTACCAAGGTCGGAACGGATGTGGATTTCTTCTATATGCCGACCTATGCCGCAAAGCCTGAACTCGGCAAGCCGGTTCTGGGCGCCGGCACGCTCGTCACCATCACCAAGGAAGCGCCCGCCGCCAAGGCTTTCGTCGACTTCCTGAAAACCCCGATCGCCCACGAAGTCTGGATGGCACAGTCCAGCTTCCTGACGCCGTATAAGGGTGTGAATGTCGATACCTATGCCAATGAGCAGATGAAGCGCCAGGGTGAAATCCTCACCTCCGCGACCACCTTCGGCTTTGACGGTTCCGACCTGATGCCGGGCAAGATCGGCGCGGGTGCATTCTGGACCGGCATGATCGATTTCGTCGGCGGCAAGTCGGCCGATCAGGTCGCTGCCGATATCCAGAAGGCCTGGGACGGCCTGAAGTAACCTCAACAGAGCTTGGCCCGGCGGTGATGCCGCCGGGCCTTTGCCAACGGAACGGCCGTCGACCGCATAAAATCAGCGCGGCGCGGAGAGGATCAAGGGAGGGAACATGGCTCAACAACTCGTTTCTGCCATCGGCGTCATGGTGGCCGGCGTTTTTGCCTGCGCTGCCTATTATTGGCTATCCGACAAACTGTTGCAGGTAATCTTTCCCGTCCGCTCGGGAGACGTGTTGCAGGCATCCCGCAACCTCAACCGCCGCGCGTCGGTCAGGCCCTGGCTGTTCATCGGCCCCGCTCTTCTCCTTCTTCTCGTCTATCTGGTCTATCCTGTCATCGCGACGCTCATCCTCTCGTTCTATGACCGGACCGGCGCCGAATTCGTAGGTCTTGCCAATTATCGCTGGGCATTTTTCGATGCCGGCTTCCGGCAATCGATCTTCAACAACATCCTCTGGCTGGCCGTGGTGCCGGCCGCCTGCACCTTCTTCGGCCTCGTTATTGCCGTCATGACCGACCGCATCTGGTGGGGCAACATCGCCAAATCCATCGTCTTCATGCCGATGGCGATCTCCTTCGTCGGTGCCTCCGTCATCTGGAAATTCATTTACGAGTATCGCGCCGAAGGTCAGGTGCAGATCGGCCTCCTCAACGCCGTCGTCGAGTTTTTCGGCGGCAGCCCGGAGGTGTGGATTTCCATGCCCTTCTGGAACAACTTTTTCCTGATGGTCATCCTCATCTGGATTCAGACCGGCTTTGCCATGGTCATCCTGTCGGCAGCGCTGCGCGGCATTCCGGAAGAGACAATCGAAGCGGCCGTCATCGATGGCGCCAATGGCTGGCAGATCTTCTGGAAGATCATGGTCCCGCAAATCTGGGGCACTATCGCCGTCGTCTGGACGACGATCACCATTCTCGTTCTCAAGGTTTTCGACATCGTGCTGACCATGACCAACGGTCAGTGGAACACCATGGTTCTCGCCAACCTCATGTTCGACTGGATGTTCCGCGGCGGTGGTGACAGTGGCCGAAGTGCGGTCATAGCGCTCGTCATCATGGCGGCCGTCACCCCGATCATGGTCTGGAACATCCGCCAGGCGAACCGTGAGATGGAGGGCCGCTGAGATGGATATCGTAAAACGTCTGCGCCGCGTCGGCCTGCCGCGCCTCATCGTCCATGCCAGCGTGCTGGTCGTCGTGCTTCTCTGGCTTCTGCCCACACTCGGTATTCTCGTAAGTTCCCTGCGCGACAAGGACCAGATCACCGTGTCGGGCTGGTGGACGGCCTTTTCCAGTTCCGAGCAGACCGCGGCGGTTCGCCTTGCCGACGCTGCCGTGCAGAAGCAGGACGGGAACCGCTACGTCATATCAGGTAATGTTTTTGAAACCGGACAGGGGGGCAAGGTTGCAGCCTTCGGCGTTCGCGTGCAGGAGCCTACGGCCTTCAAAGCCGGTGAAGCGGCAGATATCGGCGACGGGGAAACGCTGCTCGTCAACACCGATGGCACCTACGAATACAGCAAGGCCTCAAGCTTCGAGGGCTCTCGCGGCAAGCGCGTCTATATTTCCGTCGCGACACCGCCGGTCTTCACACTCGACAATTATCGAACCGTCCTGACCTCGGAAGGCATCGGCCAGTCCTTCGTCAACTCGCTGACAGTCGCCGTGCCGGCAACCGTCATTCCGATCCTCATCGCCGCCTTCGCCGCCTATGCGCTGTCATGGATGAGCTTTTCCGGCCGCAATTTTCTGATTGCGATGGTGGTGGGCCTGATCGTCGTACCGTTGCAGATGTCGCTGATACCGCTCCTGAAACTCTACAACGAAATCGGCAATATCTTCGGCGTTCCGTCCAAGACCTATGCCGGCATCTGGCTGGCGCACACCGCCTTCGGTCTGCCGCTCGCCATCTACCTGTTGCGCAACTACATTTCCGGCCTGCCGAAAGAGATCATCGAAAGTGCGCGTGTCGACGGCGCGAGCGATTTCGAAATCTTCGTCAAGATCATCTTGCCGCTGTCCTTCCCGGCGCTCGCCTCCTTCGCCATCTTCCAGTTCCTGTGGACCTGGAACGACCTGCTCGTCGCCATGGTCTTCCTCGGCACGCAGAAGGATGAGCTGGTGCTGACCGGAGCGCTAAACGCGCTGCTCGGTTCGCGCGGCGGCAACTGGGAAATCCTCACCGCCTCGGCCTTCGTTACCATTGTCGTGCCGCTTGGCGTCTTCTTTGCCCTTCAACGTTATCTCGTGCGTGGCCTGCTCTCAGGCTCCGTCAAGGGAGGCTGATTATCCATGAACGCCCATACCAGACAGGATGAGACTATGACCGCTCCGGTGACTTCCGCTTTGACGCCCAACAAGGATTGGTGGCGCGGCGCCGTGATCTATCAGATCTACCCGCGCTCCTATCAGGACTCCAATGGCGACGGCATCGGCGATCTCAAGGGCATCACCGACCGGTTGGCGCATATTGCCGGTCTCGGTGCCGACGCAATCTGGATTTCGCCCTTCTTCACCTCGCCAATGAAGGATTTCGGTTATGACGTCTCGAATTATGTCGATGTTGATCCGATGTTCGGCACGCTTGCCGATTTCGACGGGTTGATTGCAGAAGCGCATCGTCTGGGCATCCGCGTCATGATCGACCTCGTCATGTCCCACACGTCTGATCAGCATCCCTGGTTCGTGGAAAGCCGCGCCAGCCGCAACAATCCGAAATCAGACTGGTATGTCTGGTCGGACAGCAAGCCGGATGGCACGCCGCCCAACAACTGGCTGTCAATCTTCGGCGGCTCCGGCTGGCAGTGGGACCCCACCCGCATGCAATATTACATGCACAACTTCCTGACCTCGCAGCCGGATCTCAACCTGCATAATCCGGAAGTGCAGGAAGAACTGCTCAATATCACCCGCTTCTGGCTGAAGCGCGGCGTCGATGGTTTCCGCCTCGATACCATCAACTTCTATTTCCATGATCTGGAATTGCGCGACAACCCGGCGCTGGCGCCGGAGCGCCGCAACGCCTCCACGGCACCTGCGGTCAATCCCTACAATTTCCAGGAACATCTCTACGACAAGAACCGCCCCGAAAACATCGCTTTCCTGAAACGCTTCCGCGCCGTGCTGGACGAGTTTCCGGATATCGCCGCCGTCGGAGAAGTGGGCGACAGCCAGCGCGGGCTCGAAATCGTCGGTGAATACACCTCCGGCGACGACAAGATGCAGATGTGCTACGCCTTCGAATTCCTGGCGCCGGATGCGCTCACGCCGCAGCGTGTTGCCGATGTGCAGGCGGATTTTGCCAGGGCCGCACCGGAAGGCTGGGCCTGCTGGGCTTTCTCCAACCACGATGTCGTTCGCCATGTCAGCCGCTGGGGCGAGCATGTCGAGGATAAGGATGCTTTCGCCAAGGTGCTCTCGGCGTTGTTGATGACGCAGCGCGGCTCCGTCTGCATCTATGAGGGTGAAGAGCTGGGCCTTACTGAAGCCGATATTGCTTTTGAGGATTTGCAGGACCCCTACGGCATTCAGTTCTGGCCGGAATTTAAAGGCCGCGACGGTTGCCGCACACCGATGGTGTGGGATGCGGGCCATGCGCAGGCCGGCTTCTCGACGTCGGACAAGACCTGGCTGCCCATTCCGGCCGAACACAAGCAGCGCGCCGTCAGCGCCCAGCAGGGCAATGAGGCATCCGTGCTGGAGCACTACCGCCGCTTCATTTCTTTCCGCAAAAAGCATCCCGCTTTTGCCAAGGGCGGAATCGAATTCCAGCCAGTGGAGGGCGACGTGCTGAGCTACACCCGCACGCTCGGCAACGAAACCGTTCTGTGCCTCTTCAATCTGTCCGCGACACCGGCAAAGGCGACGCTGCCGGAAGGGAACTGGGAGGTTCTCGAAGGCCACGGCTTTGCAAACGGTGTGGACGGCAGAAGCGTAGAACTTCCGGCATGGGGCGCTTTCTTCGCCCGTTACGCCTGATAGAGCAGGGAGGAACAACCCATGACAAGTCTCGTTCTCAAGGATATCCGCAAATCATACGGGCAGGTAAAAGTCCTGCACGGCATCGATCTGGAGATCGAACAGGGCGAATTCATCGTTTTCGTCGGGCCGTCCGGCTGCGGGAAATCGACGTTGCTGCGCATGATTGCGGGTCTGGAGGAAATCACCGGCGGCGAAATGTTCATCGACGGCCAGCTGGTCAATGAAATCCCGCCCTCGCGTCGCGGCATTGCCATGGTGTTCCAGTCCTATGCGCTTTATCCGCATATGACTGTTTACGACAACATGGCCTTCGGCATGAAGATCGCCAAGGAAAATAAGGAGGAGATCGACCGCCGCGTCCGCGCCGCTGCCGAAATCCTGCAGCTGACGCAATATCTGGAGCGTTTGCCCAAGGCTCTTTCTGGCGGCCAGCGCCAGCGCGTCGCCATCGGCCGTGCCATTTGCCGCAATCCCAAGGTGTTCCTGTTCGACGAACCCCTGTCGAACCTCGATGCCGCGCTGCGCGTGGCAACCCGCATCGAGATCGCCAAGCTCAATGAGCAGATGGCAGACACGACGATGATCTACGTCACCCACGATCAGGTGGAGGCGATGACGCTGGCCGACCGTATCGTCGTTTTGAATGCGGGTCGTGTGGAACAGGTCGGCCCGCCGCTGGAACTTTATGAAAACCCCGCCAACCTCTTCGTGGCGCGGTTCATCGGCTCGCCCGCCATGAACATCATTGCGGCAAAAATTGCCGTAACCGGAGAGCGGACTTCGATCGAACTTGCCGGAGGCAAGACGCTGAACATCGTCGTTCCCACGCCTGCAACCGAGCAGGGCAAGGCCGCGAGCTTCGGTGTCCGGCCGGAGGATTTGAGCATCGTCACCGGCGACGATTATCTTTTCGAGGGAAAAGTCGCGATTGTCGAGGCTCTCGGTGAAGTGACCCTGCTTTATCTCGAAGCGCCCAAGGGGCAGGAGCCGATCATCGTCAAGGTGCCGGGCATCGTATCCGTCGCCAAGGGTCAGACCCTGCGTTTTGCGGCACCGCAGGCAAAGCTCCACCTCTTTGATGCCGAGGGCAAGAACTACCGCAGATAGTTGCGGAAACAATGGCCGCGAGCTTCAGGAAACATGCCCCGGAACGTCCCGTTCCGGGGTTTTTTCATGATATTTTGCCGCTGTGGAAAAATGCCAAAAATGTTCCGTCTTCGGTCTGTTTAAGGTGACGCTGATATGAATTGTTAAAGACTACGTTTTAATCTCGGAGACGTAGAAAGAGCATGGAGGTCAGGGCGTGCAGAACAGTGCGGGTGTTATCAAGAACAGTTACCTGACCAAGGAAGAATCCTTCATGTACGACCGCGAAGGCCGGTTTCGCATGGAAGACACCATGAATGCGGCGCGCATCGAATATACCGAGAAGGCCGTCATGCATATGGCCGCTCGCCGTTGCGACGTCATTCGCATTTCCCAGACCGAGGCAGTGCTGGCACTGCTGACGAAATACAATCTTCCGAACCAGTTCTATCTGGATATTCCCGACGCCCGCATCACCAAGATCGGCTGCGTTATGTTGCGCGTCAACGCCAACAACACCATCCACGTTCGTTTTCTGCGCATGTTGACGCAAAAGGAACTCGACCGCATTTTCGTGTTCAGCACGCATCCGGCGCATAAGGACCGGAAGCTCGATATCCGGTCTTTCTGAGGGGCTGGAGAATCTCCGGCTTCAGGAAAGCCCACCCAGAACCGTCTGCTTCAGCTTCACATCCGGCACTTCCGCAAAGGCAAGATCGCTGCGGCCGAAATAGGATTTCTGGTTGGTGGCGGACCAGTCGTTGCAGACCAGTTTGTATCGCTCTCTTGTGACCGGTTTTTCCGGCATGGCGTAAAGATAATCGCCGGTGCGGTCAGCAAGCGGAATGTCGCCGTCCTGATTGCAGCGCTTGAGGATTTGCGCAAGCGTTTCGCCATCCACTTCCGTCACCATCAGCTTGCCGTCGAAACGCAGCGAGGCGTTGAAATCGTAGCGGCGGATATCACCCTTTGGCAAACCAGCGCCGAAGGAGGTGTGGCCTATGAAGCCGACATCCGCGCCGGTTTTTGCGGCGATCAGTTGCGCCACACGGCGTCCGGCCTCGTCAACTGTCATCGCCTTTTCCGTTTTGCCGACAACCGCCTTCTCTTCTGCCGTCAGATGTTTGTCGAGTGTCTGTTCGATCAGGCCTTTGAGCGCCGGGGAGGAGGGGGCGTCGCTGTCAATGGCGACGGTCTCGATCGTCGGCGCCTTGCCAGAAGCTTCGATCGTCGCAATGGCCATGGATGTGCACCATGAGCCCGTGTGGACATAGCGCGTCGCACCCTGTTCATGCACGAAGTTCAGGTGATCGTGGCCGCCGATCAGCAGGGTGCCATCAGGCAGCAAAGGCAGGATATCGCGGTCGGCAACAACACCGGCGTGGCTGAGAACGATGTTGATGGCCTCCGGCTTGACGATTGCCGGCAGATTCGCCTTGGCCCATTCCACAGGCTGTGGAATATCCAGCATCTCACGCGTCGCCTTCGGATAGGTATTGATCGCGTTGGTGGCAAGGCCCGCAACGACGACCGGCCGTCCGCCCACACTTACCTCCACACTGGCCGGTGCATAGGGTGCGCCGCTGCGCTTGTCGATGATGTTGGACAGCACGGTGATGCCGAGCGCGCGGGCACGACTGACGAAATTGGCGAGGTCGTTATCGATATCCGGTTCATGGTTGCCGATATTGATGACGGTGGGCGCGAGCCTGGCGAGCGCCGAGAGGAACGTCCACTCGATTTCGCCGGACGACCTTGTTGCCACAGCATTGCCGGTTTCGAACAGGTCACCGTTCAGAAGAATAATGTGGGGCGTCTTTTCAGCCGCGATGCGCATTTCTATGGCCGCTAGGAGCTGCCCGATGCGCTCATAGGCCGAATGCAGGTCGGAAATCACGATTGCACGCAGGGCCACATCCTGCGCCTCCGCCGGCGTTGCCACCACCATCAGCGGCAGTATGGCGGTGCCAGCCATAAGCTTCAGCACGTCACGGCGTTTGCTTGAGAAAATCGTCATGTCTGGCCCCATCATCTTGAAATGCGTCATCGTCCCGCGGCTGGCTGAGAAGCCCCTATAGGGCGATCATCACAGCCGCATGACAAGTTTGGCGTTTAAGAGACGGGAAATAAAGCGGTTTCAGCGCGGGTTGTGCAGGTCATGCCAAGAGGGTGCGGAGGCGAGGCCGAATCCGGCCTTCGCCTCCGGGCGATCAATGGAACAGAACGCTGGCGCCCTGGTCGGCAGGGCCGACATTACGGCGGAACGGGGCGAAAAGTTCGCGGCCCATGCCCCATTCGTTGGCGGAAAGGTCGGCGCGCGTCGGTTCGCGCTTTGCCAGCTCTGCGGCTGGAACAAGCACTTCAAGCGTTCCGGAAATGGCGTCGAGACGGATGATGTCGCCATCGCGGATGAGCGAGATCGGGCCGCATTCGGAAGCTTCCGGCGTGACATGGATGGCGGCCGGCACCTTGCCGGAAGCGCCGGACATGCGTCCATCCGTCACCAGCGCCACCTTGAAGCCGCGATCCTGCAGTACGCCAAGTGGCGGTGTCAGGCGGTGCAGTTCCGGCATGCCGTTGGCCTTCGGACCCTGGAAGCGGACGACAGCGATGAAATCGCGGTTGAGCTTGCCGTCCTTGAAGGCATCCTGAAGCTCCTGCTGGTCGTTAAAGACGATCGCGGGCGCCTCGATGATATGGCGTTCGGGCTTGACGGCGGAGATCTTGATGACCGATTTGCCGAGATTGCCGGTCAGCATTTTCAGACCGCCGGTCGGCTGGAACGGCGTTTCAATGCTGGCGAGAACCTTCGGGTCGTGGCTCTGCTCGGGAGAAGGCTCGCGGGTCACTGCGCCGTTTTCGTCAAGCTTTGCATCCACGGTGTAGGCTTCGAGCCCCTGTCCGAAGACGGTGCGGACATCGTCATGCACGAAGCCCTGTTTCAAAAGCTGCTTGATGAGGAAGCCCATGCCGCCTGCGGCGTGGAAATGGTTCACATCCGCAAGACCGTTGGGATAAACGCGGGCGAGCAGCGGCACGGTATCCGACAGATCGGAAATATCCTGCCAAGTGAGGATGATGCCGGCTGCGCGCGCCATGGCGATCAGATGCATGGTGTGGTTGGTCGAGCCGCCCGTCGCGTGCAGGCCAACGACGCCGTTGACGATAGAGCGCTCGTCGATCATTTCGCCCGCAGGCGTGAACTCGTTGCCCTGCGCGGTGATAGCGAGTGCCCGTTTGGCGGCCTCGCGTGTCAGCGCGTCGCGCAGCGGCGTGCCGGGATTGATGAAGGAAGAGCCGGGCATGTGGAAACCCATGATCTCCATCAGCATCTGGTTGGAATTTGCCGTGCCGTAGAAAGTGCAGGTGCCGGGACCATGATAGGATTTGGACTCCGCCTCCAGCAGCTCGGCGCGCCCAACCTTGCCCTCTGCATAAAGCTGGCGAATGCGGGATTTCTCGTCGTTCGGCAGGCCGGTGGTCATCGGCCCGGCGGGGATGAAGATGGAGGGCAGGTGACCGAAGGAAAGCGCTGCGATGACGAGGCCGGGAACGATCTTGTCGCAGACACCGAGATAGACGGCGGCGTCGAACATGTTATGCGACAGGCCGATGCCGGCAGCCATGGCGATGGCATCACGGGAGAATAGCGAGAGCTCCATGCCCGGCTGGCCCTGGGTTACGCCGTCACACATGGCAGGCACGGCACCCGCGACCTGCGCCACGCCGCCGGCTTGCGCTGCGGCCTCGCGGATGATTGCCGGAAAGGTCTCGTAGGGTTGGTGCGCCGACAGCATGTCGTTATAGGCGGTTATGATGCCGAGATTACCAACCCGGTCGCCGGCAAGGAGGTCCTTGTCGGCGGGGGAACAGACAGCAAATCCATGCGCGAGGTTACCGCAGGAGAGAGTGGAGCGATGAACGCCCTTCGAAACCTGCAGCCGCAGCCGCTCGAGATAGGTCTCGCGGTAAGGCTTGGAGCGTTCGACGATGCGGGCGGTAATGGCCTGAATGCGGGAATCGGCGGACATGAGCGTTCATCCTGTTCGTTGGTCGAGAACCGGTGTTCCGGGAGATGAAGGACCGGTTATCGTGTTTTAGTCTTGTGTCGTCGGGCGCTGTCGCGGGGCCGCTTGCGCGGCAACCGCATCCAGTTATGGCGCCCAGTAAATATCCAGGGCGGTTTCTGCCCGGTTCAGCACGGCGCGGATCGGCATTTCGTCCTCATCCTCGCCCGACTGTGCTTTTTCAAGCGTCGCCTTTTTTGCTGCACCTTCGATGTGGAGCACCAGAAAACCTGCATCGTGAAGGCTGGAGAAGTTGAACGTCAACCGTTCTTCCCCCGCGGTTTCCGCCGCCATGGTCAAAACGCCGCGCGGTTCGTCAAGGTCGAGCGCTTCGTAGAGATTGTCGCCACCGGGAAAGAACGATGCCGTATGCCCATCCGTTCCCATGCCCAGCACGACGACATCAAAAGGATCGCAGATCGCTTCGGTCTTGACGGTCGCAAGCGTCGCTGCATCCTCAGGCGAGGCCGCGGGCTGGAACAGCGGCACGAAATAGGCCGCCTTCGCCTTGTCCTGCAACAGGTTCTCGCTGACCAGCCGGTGGTTCGAGCGCTCGCTCTCCGGCGGCACGAACCGTTCGTCCACCAGCGTCACGCTGATGTTGCTCCAGTCGAGATCATGATGGG
This sequence comes from Agrobacterium sp. S7/73, assembly GCF_019355535.1. Taxonomy (NCBI): domain Bacteria; kingdom Pseudomonadati; phylum Pseudomonadota; class Alphaproteobacteria; order Hyphomicrobiales; family Rhizobiaceae; genus Agrobacterium; species Agrobacterium sp. S7/73. Next base: position 2,379,117 of record NZ_CP072136.1, on the reverse strand, counting down.
AAAGCGCCTGGAAGAACAGCTTGGGCGTTGAACCGCCCGAAACGGCAATGCTTGCCGTTCCGTATTCTTTCGTTGCCGCGTCGAGACGCGCGGCAACATCCGCCGCCAAGGTTTTCGCCAGTTCAGCGGCTGTGTCGAAGACATGGATTGTTTCGCTCATACCCGCGCCCTCAGTCAGCGTCGTGCCAGGTGCGGCCGTCGCGCTCGATCAGTGCGATCGAGCCGCTCGGACCCCAGGTTCCGGCAGTGTAACCCTGTACGCCCTGTCCCAGCTCTTCCCAGCTCTTGAGGATCGGATCGACCCAGTCCCATGCCGCTTCCACTTCGTCGCGGCGCATGAAGAGTGTCTGGTTGGAGCGGATGGTATCCATCAAAAGCCGCTCATAGGCATCGGGGCTGCGCACATTGAAGGCCTCGGCAAAGCTCATGTCCAGCGAGACCTGACGCAGCCGCATGCCGCCCGGGCCGGGATCCTTGATGAGCAGCGACTGCTTGACGCCTTCGTCCGGTTGGAGGCGAATGACCAGCTTGTTGGCTTCGATCTTGCCGGCCGCATCGTCGAAGATCGAATGCGGGATCTGCTTGAACGTGACGACGATTTCCGAAACGCGGGTCGCAAGGCGTTTTCCCGTGCGAATGTAGAAAGGAACGCCGGCCCAGCGCCAGTTTGCGATTTCGGCCTTGATGGCGACGAAGGTTTCCGTGTTGGAAACGCCGCCCTCCAGCTCCTCCAGATAACCTTTCACCGGGCCGCCTGCGGAAGCGCCGGCGCGGTACTGGCCGCGAACCGTCAGCTTTTCAACATTGCTGGTGTTGATCGGCTTCAGGGAGCGCAGAACCTTGAGCTTTTCGTCACGCACGGCTTCCGCGTTCATGGAAGCGGGCGGCTCCATGGCAACGAGGCAAAGCAATTGCAGAATGTGGTTCTGCACCATGTCGCGCAACGCACCGGCCGTATCGTAATATCCGGCGCGACCCTCAAGGCCGACAGCTTCTGCGACCGTGATCTGCACGTGGTCGATATGGGCGGAATTCCAAAGCGGCTCGTAAAGCGCGTTGGCAAAACGCAGTGCCATCAGGTTCTGCACCGTCTCCTTGCCGAGATAGTGGTCGATGCGGAAGATCTGTTCTTCCTTGAAGACATGGCCGATGGTGTCGTTGAGTTCCTGCGCCGAGGCAAGGTCGCGGCCGATCGGCTTTTCGACGACGATGCGGGTCGAGCGGGTGATAAGCTTGTGTTCGCGGATCTTGTCGGCGATATCGCCGAAAATGCCGGGCGCAACAGCGAGATAGAAAGCGCGTATGCGCTCCTTGCCCTCATCGAGCAGCTTCTTCAACACGTCCCATCCGTTGCCGGATTTTGCGTCGACGGGAACGTAGAAAAGCCGGTTGAGGAACAGCGCAACCTGCGCATCATCATATTCGCCCGCCTTCAGATGCTCCTTCAGCGCGTCCTGCGCGAATTTGCGATATTCCTCATGGCTCATGACCGAACGCGACGCGCCGATGATGCGGGTCGGCTCCGTAAACTGGCCTTCGACCTGACGGTGATAAAGGGCCGGCAAAAGCTTGCGCTCTGCCAAATCGCCTGTGCCGCCGAAAACGACACAATCAAAAGCTTCAACAGGAATGATCTGACTGCTCATATCGATACTCTCGATCTTCAAGGGTTGGGGCATCCATAATCTAATCGATTTAAAAATGCCAGTCTCAGTTATGTGAAATTATGAATTTTGGTTTCACGGGTCGAAAACCCGTACCGATTGTCATTGAGTGATGCCGGCTAGAAAGCAGGGTTCTTGAACAAGCCTTTGGCCGGCGGCGGAACGGAAAAAAAGAAAAAAACGACGATTGCTGCGATTTTCCCCATCCATGATCGCGGTGATGGCTCATCGACCTTGTGCGAGGCATCTATACTGTCCAGCAGCAGTCTTGCCTCATGCCGCTGCCACTCCGGCACCCGGATTTCCATGCCTCCGAAAGCGACCGTCAAATGCCAGTTCACGGAAACGATATGGGCCGAGGGCACGGTGGTGTGGATGCCATAGGCGCGCAGAAACGAGCACGTCACGGCGGTTTCCGCCATCCCGTAACCGGTCGCAATCGTTACAAGCCTGTCGCTAGGTCTTTCCATAAGATCTCCAGAGGTGGGCGGATTTCCTAAAACCTGTCTCGCAACGCGTACCATGAGAGCGCCAGGAAAAGCAGCGGCGCCCGCAGCGATGCACCGCCGGGGAACGACGGAACCTTCAACCGCGCGAATGGCGCCAGCATATCCTGTCTGCCGAGAACGAGATCGGCATAGAGCTTGCCGCAATAGTTCGACAGCATAACCCCGTGTCCGGAATAACCGCCGATGGAGGTGACCCCTGGCATGACTTCCCGCACGAACATCCGCCTTGGCAGGGTGATGCCGACGGAGCCGCCCCAGGAATGGGTGATCTCGACATTTCCGAGTTCGGGATAGATTTCCGCGATCTGCCGGCGAATATGGCTGGAAATGTCGCGCGGCGTATCGGCCGTATAGGCCTCGCGCCCGCCGAACAGCAGCCGGTTGTCGACCGTCTTGCGGAAATAGCGCACCACGAAACGGGAATCGGCCACGGCTTCCTTGCCGGGAATAATGTCGGGATAAGCGTCAAGCGGTGCGGTCGCGCCGATGAAGGAGCGGATGGGCATGATATGGGCCGCCGTCACCGGTTCCAGATTGCCGATATAGGCATTGGTCGCAATCAGCACCCGCGTTGCGGTCAGCGTGCCGGAGGGCGTTTCGATGATGGTCTTGCCGCCCGCCTGGCGTATGGATTTGGCGGGCGTCATTTCATGGATGCCGGCGCCCGCCTCTTTTGCGGCTTTCGCAAGCCCGACCAGCAGCTTCAGCGGATGGATATGGCCGGTGCCGGTATCGCGTGTGCCGCCGAAATAATGGCTGGAGCCGACACGTCTGCGTGCGTCCGCCCGCTCCATGTAGGAAATATGCGGGTAGCCGTAGCGATTGTTCATCGCATCGACGCTTTTGCGGTAATCGTCTTCGTAAGCAGCCTTGTGCGCCACATAGAGCTGCCCCGGCAGATACTCCATGTCGATGCCGTGATCGCGGGCGAAGTTGAGGACGTAGTGTTTGGCATCCTCGGCGATATCGAACAGTACCTTCGACTGCTCGAAGCCGATCTCGTCTTCCATCTCGTCGGGAAACGAGCGCTGCCCGGTGCCGAATTGCCCGCCGTTGCGGCCGGATGCGCCGTCGCCGAAACGATGCGCCTCGATCAAGGCGACGGAGACACCGTTGGCCGCAAGATTAAAGGCGGCCTGAAGCCCGGTATAGCCACCGCCGACGACCGCGACGTCCACTGCTTTCGACCCGTCGAGCGCCGGATATTGCGGCCGCTCCTGGGCGCTTGCCTGATACCAGGAAATCCCCGGCGCTATCGGGCTTTGCCACGTCATGCTTCAGACCTCACACGTTGAGAAGCAGGAATTCCCGCTCCCATGGGCTGATGACCTGCATGAATGTCTCGAATTCCCCGCGCTTCAGGCCCGCATAAAGGCCTACGAATTCATGGCCGAACACCCGCTCGAACTGTTCTTCGCCTTCCAGCAGCGCCACGGCTTCCAGCAGCCCGCGCGGCAGGTCGATGGAGCCTTCATTGGCCGTATCGGCGGTCGGTTCGGTCGGCTCGATATTGTTGACGATGCCGAGCCAGCCGCAGGCAAGCGAAGCGGCGAGCGCGAGATAGGGATTGGCATCCGAACTCGGCAGGCGGTTTTCGACACGCCTTGCCTGCGGGCTGGAAATCGGCACGCGGAAAGCCGTCGTGCGGTTGTCGTAACCCCAGGCATTGTTGACCGGGCAAGCCATGTCAGGTGTCAGGCGGCGATAGGAATTCACGTAAGGAGCAAGCATCACCAGCGCGTTCGGAACATAACGCTGCATGCCGCCGACGAAGGCGAAGAACTCCTTGGACGGGCCGCCGTCCTTGTTGGAGAAGATATTGCGGCCGCTGTCGATCTCCACCACCGACTGATGGATATGCATGGCCGAACCCGGTTGACCCTGCATGGGCTTGGCCATGAAGGTGGCGTAGATGCCATGCTTCAATGCTGCTTCACGGATCGTGCGCTTGAACAGGAACACCTGGTCGGCAAGTTCGATCGGATCGCCATGGCGCAGGTTGATTTCCAGCTGGGCCGGGCCTTCCTCGTGGATCAGGGTATCGATCTCGAGGCCCTGCTTTTCGGAGAAGTGATAGATATCGTCGATCAGTTCGTCGAACTCGTTGATGCCGGCGATGGAATAGCTCTGCCCACCGACGATGGAGCGTCCGGAGCGGCCCTTAGGCGGATGCAGCGGATAGTCAGGGTCGTCATTCATGGCGACCAGGTAGAATTCGATTTCCGGCGCGACGACCGGCTTCCAGCCTTTTTCCGTGTAAAGCGAAAGCACGTTTTTCAGCACGTTGCGCGGCGTATAGGGAACGAAATTACCCTCGGCATCCACGACATCGCAGATCACTTGCGCGGTCGGGTCGCTTTCCCATGGCACCACGGACAGCGTGGAAAGATCAGGCACGAGCTTCAGGTCGCTGTCGCGCGGCTCATAGCGGAAGTTTGCCGTCTCATCCGGGTATTCGCCCGAGATCGTGTGGCGATAGAGCGCGGAGGGCAGGGCAAGCGAGGTGTCGCCCGTAAATTTCGCCGTCGGCATCATCTTGCCACGCGCAACCCCGGCAAGATCGGGTGTTATGCATTCAATATCCTCAATACCGCGCGCCCTCAACCATTGCGAAGCTTCGCGCCAGGAGGAAACGCCACGGGTAGAGGAAAGGTCGAGGGGAGGTTTCTTTGCCATGGTTGCCTGTTTCTTCGGGCGGAGCATGGTTTTCTTCGGGGGCATGTATCACCGGGTCTGTGTTTCGACTGGCGCCATCATAACCGGAGTTTGGCAATTGGCGAGGGGGAAAGCGCCATTGACAACGGGCGACACTTCGAAAAGAGGAAAGGGAGAAGCAAACGGAAAGCAACTATGGCAGACAAATGTGACGTGCTGATTTTGGGGGCGGGGGCTGCCGGCATGATGTGCGCCATCCGTGCCGGCCAGCGCGGCCGCTCCGTCATCATCCTCGACCATGCCAAGGCGCCGGGCGAGAAAATCCGCATCTCCGGCGGCGGCCGCTGCAATTTCACCAACATCCACGCCGGGCCGAAGAATTATCTCTCCGCCAACCCGCATTTCGCCAAATCCGCACTTGCCCGTTACACGCCGCGCGATTTCATCGCTCTGGTCGAAAAACATCGTATCGCCTGGCATGAAAAGACGCTTGGGCAGCTGTTCTGCGACGATAGCGCCAAGGACATCATCCGCATGCTGCTTGGCGAAATGCAGGCTGCAAAGGTGAAATTGAGGCTCGAAACCGCTGTTTCTGATGTCGCCCATGATGGCGGCCGGTTTCGCTTGACGACCTCCGGCGGCGTGATCGAGGCGGAAAGCCTTGTGGTCGCAACGGGCGGCAAGTCGATCCCGAAAATGGGTGCGACGGGTTTTGCCTACCAGATCGGCGAGCAATTCGGCCTGTCGCTCATCGAGACGCGCCCCGGCCTCGTGCCACTGACGCTTGATCCTGCGGCACTGGAAAGACTGAGCCCCCTTGCCGGTGTTGCCGTGCCAGCCGAAATTTCCCATGGCAAAACGGCTTTCAACGAAGCACTGCTGTTTACCCATCGGGGCCTAAGCGGCCCCTCAATCCTGCAAATCTCCTCCTATTGGCGGGAGGGCGATACGATCCGCCTGAAACTGGAGCCTGCGCGCGATATCGTCGCCTTGCTAAAGGAAGCGAAACAGAAGAACGGCCGCCAGTCGGCCCAGACCGCTCTTGCGGAAATCCTGCCGAAACGGCTGGCGCAGCATGTCGTCGAAAAATCGGGGCTGACCGGCAACCTTGCCGATATGTCAGACAAGGCTCTGGCGACCCTGGCAAATGAGGTGCAGGACTGGCAGATCAAGCCAGCCGGTTCCGAGGGGTATCGCACGGCGGAAGTCACGCTTGGCGGCGTGGATACGACCGGCCTCGATTCCCGCAGCATGGCAGCGAAAACCGTGGCGGGCCTCTATTTCATCGGCGAATGTGTTGACGTGACCGGCTGGCTGGGCGGTTATAATTTCCAGTGGGCCTGGGCCTCCGGTCAGGCAGCAGGTGAATTCGCCTGAAACCGCTCGTATTAACACCTTGTTAATAGGCACGGAGTCATCCTGACAGAATGCCAGCAAAGCCGGATCGCGTTGTGGTTCCGCTGTACATGATGTCATGCTGGAGGCTCTTAACAGGGCATGGGTCGGTTGAGTTTTTCGTCAGGAGCCCGCGCATGAACAGATCCGCACATCGCCGCCCTCGCGCCATTGCTATCGCCCGCGCCGAAAGCGAGAGCAGGCAGTTGGCCTTTCGCCTGACTGCAATCGCAGCCGGTGCCGTGGCTGCCCTGATCGCCCTTTTTTACTAAGGTCAGGCTCTTCGCTTTCGCCTTTGCAGCAATCGCGGTAAACAGCCGCCACGGCCAGGATGCCTCGGCCATATCGGCATAGAATTTCTCTTCCTGCCGGATGGCTTCCCGCCGCGTGCGCGGCGTCTGGTTCTCGATGATGGCCAATGCTGAATAAAATACGTGCATGTCACTCTCCATGTTGCGGAGGGCCATGATGCACGCCGTTTTTTGTTTTATCTGCGCAAGAAAATGCGCTACGTTTTTCATAAATGAAAAACGTCACTTGGGATTCATACCAACTTTTCCTCGATGTGTCACGCAGCGGCGGCCTGACGGGTGCTGCGGCGCTGACGGGTTTGAGCCCTGCGACTATCGGGCGACGCATGGTCGAACTGGAGGAGCGTATCGGCAAGGCGCTGTTCCAGCGCAGCCAGACGGGATACGCGTTGACACCGGATGGCCGCGCGCTGTTTGACCGCCTTCAGGCGATGGAAAACGCGGCAAAGGATATCGAGGGATGGCAGAAGGCGTCATCAGCCTCTTCCGTCGTACGTATCGCCGTCGGTACCTGGAATGCCTGGCTGCTGACCGGGAACTTTTCCGCCATCTGCACGGATCGCGATGATTTCCGCATCGATCTTTTCATCGCCGAACAGAGGGCGTCTTTGGCGCACCGTGAAAACGACATCGGTATTCGCGCTTTCGAGCCCGAGGAACGCAACCTCGCTGCCATCAAGACGGGGGAGGTGGCCTATGCGCCCTACAGGTTGCGCAACGCCGCCAGCTCCGTTTCAGACCGGTGGTTGGCGGTGGCGGAAGAAAACGCCATTTCCGCCTACCTGCGCTGGCCGCATGAAAACCGGCGAGACAATATCGTGGTGACCGTCAACAGGCCAACGGCACTGCTCGATCTCACGCTGGCGGGAGCAGGGGTTGCCGTGCTGCCGTGTTTCGTGGGCGATGCCGATGCGCGGCTAATGCGTGAGGGTGACGAAATCGAAGCGCTTCGTCACAATCAGTGGATCGTCATGAACAATGACGATCGCCACCGCCGCGATATACGGACGGTGGCGGACCGGATGACGCGTCTCATCAAGCGACATTCCGATTTGTACGCCGGACGAAAAAGCCGTCCGGCGTGAGCGGTGTCACGCAGCAGCACTTCCCTGCGCAACGATGACCGGGATCAGAAGATCGCCCCAGTTGCCGCCCCCGCCGTGATGGCGGGCTGAGCGGACGAGTTCAACGGAAACACCGGCCTCAACTGCCTTCATGACGGCCTGATTGAGGCGGTGCAGATCGTTGGCCAGCATGCGGATGGCGACCTGTTGATCCTGCGTCATGGCAGAGGACTGCTCCTCGGCGCGTTCCTTGACGTGGGTCTTGATGGGGTTATGGGCATTCATGGCATTTCTCCTCTCTTTATTGGTTGGGGTTCTTGATGCGATTTGCAAGCCCTTCCCGTTCAAGGGAAGGGCAGTTTTCCAGTTTATTCCGCCGCCGGGCGGAACTGGTCGTGCTCGGTGGATTCCTTCATGGCGGTGGTCGAAGACGTGCCGCCCGAGATTGCCAGCGACACGGCGTCGAAGTAGCCGGTGCCGACTTCGCGCTGGTGTTTGGTGGCGGTGTAGCCGTTAACCTCGGCCGCGAATTCCGCTTCCTGAAGCTCGGAATAGGCCGCCATCTGCCGCTCCTTATAGCCGCGCGCCAGTTCGAACATGCCGTAATTCAGCTGGTGGAAGCCGGCCAGCGTGATGAACTGGAACTTGTAGCCCATTGCCCCGAGTTCGCGCTGGAACTTGGCAATCGTCGCGTCGTCGAGGTGCTTTTTCCAGTTGAACGACGGCGAGCAATTGTAAGCCAGCTTCTTGCCGGGATGCGCCTTGTGCACGCCCTCGGCAAACCTGCGCGCCTGCTCGAGATCTGGCTTGGAGGTCTCGCACCAGATCAGATCGCAATAGGGCGCATAGGCCACCGCACGGGCGATGCAGGGTTCAAGACCGTTCTTCACCTGATAGAAGCCCTCTACGGTGCGGCCGGCATCATAATCAACGAAGGGCTGGTCGCGCTCGTCAATGTCAGAGGTCAAAAGCTTGGCTGCCTCCGCATCGGTGCGGGCGATGACCAGCGTCGGCACGCCCATGACGTCGGCTGCAAGTCGTGCCGCCGTCAGGTTGCGAATATGCGCCGCCGTGGGGATCAGAACCTTGCCGCCGAGATGGCCGCACTTCTTTTCAGATGCCAGCTGGTCTTCATAGTGAACACCGGCTGCACCGGCCTCGATGAATGCCTTCATGATCTCGAAGGCGTTGAGCGGTCCCCCGAAACCTGCTTCCGCATCGGCAACGATAGGCGCGAACCACGTGTCGACCGAAAGGCCCTTGCCCTCTGCCGTCTCGATCTGGTCTGCCCGTTGCAAGGTGCGGTTGATGCGCTTTGCGAGCTCCGGGGCCGCATTGGCGGGGTAGAGCGATTGGTCCGGATACATGGCGGAGGCCGTGTTGGCATCTGCCGCAACCTGCCAGCCGGAAAGATAGATCGCCTTCAGCCCGGCGCGAACCATCTGCATGGCCTGGTTGCCGGAAAGCGCGCCGAGCGCATTGATGAAATTCTCTTCGTTGATCAGCTTCCACAGCCGGTTGGCACCCATCTCGGCCAGCGAATGGCGGATTTCAACGGAGCCGCGCAACCGCTCCACGTCGGCGGCGGTATAAGTGCGCTCAATGCCGTCGAAGCGTCCCTGCGGTGCGCCCGGAACAAGTTTGTAAAAATCCGTCATACTTCTCTCTCCCATGATAAGTGCGGTTTCAGAAACGTGCTATCTTCAACTGTGTGAAGCGCCGTTCGATGTGACTACATTTACATTTTCATGAGTTTGAGCGCCAGAACAAACATAAAAACAGTGACTTGAAAGAGGTTATGCTGTAGTGTGCATGACAGGGTGGAGCTGTAAAATTGTAAATTTTGTAAAAGCCTCGTGCCCGGCGATTTTGTAACAGACTTGTATGAGTCTTTCGATTTGAGGTTGAGGTTGAGGCTGTGTCGGAAAACAAGATTTTTGCTGGCCCGCGCGTACGTCGTATTCGCAACGGTCTGGCGCTGACGCAAACGGCCATGGCCGAGGCGCTGGCAATCTCGCCTTCCTACCTCAATCTCATCGAGCGCAATCAGCGGCCGCTGACCGTGCAGCTGCTCTTGAAGCTCGCTTCAGTCTACAAGGTGGATCTGGACGACCTGCAAGGCGAGAGTGCCGGTTCCGCCGGGCAATTGCGCGAGGTCTTCGCCGATCCGCTCTTGGTGGGCGAGGTGCCGTCGCCGCAGGAGCTGATCGAGGTGGCAGATGCCGCGCCCAATGCGGCAAGTGGCGTCGTTAAGCTGTATAGGGCGTATCGGGAACAGGCGCAGCGCCTTTCCGACCTCTCGGATCTTCTGGCGCGCGAAGGGCATGAGACGGCGCTTTCCTCCACCCGCCTGCCGATAGACGAGGTGCGGCACGTCTTTGAAAACCGGCCGGCCTATGTCCATTCCATCGATGCGGCGGCAGAAGAACTCCACAAGCAATTGTCGGCGGGCGAAGATCTCGCCGCGGGCCTTCGCGCATGGCTTCAGAAAAACCACGGTATCGTGGTCAGAACTCTGCCGGTCCATGCCATGCCCAATCTGCGGCGGCGTTATGACCGCCATTCCATGCGGCTGTTTTTGTCCGAGCGCCTGTCGCAGCCGGATCAGCTCAGGGAAATGGCGATGGAAACCTGTCTTCTGGCGCTTCGAGAGGAGATTGGCGCTGAGCTGGAGACGCTTGGCCTGAAGGGGGAGGAGGCACGGCGCATCGCCCGCTTCGAGCTGGCGCGTTATGCCGCCCATGCCCTGATGATGCCCTATGGTGCGTTTTTGAGTGCCGCCCAGCGCGCGAAATACGATCTCGATGTCCTGCGATCACGCTTCAATGTGTCGTTCGAGCAGGCCGCCAACAGGCTCGTCAGCCTGCAAAGGCCGACGGCTGCGGCAATCCCGTTCTTTTTGATGGAGACTGACAATGCCGGCAACCGTTTCCGTCTTGCGGGCGCCGGTGGCTTCCCGAGGGCACGGTTTGGTGGCCTCTGTCCGCGTCTTAATATCCACGCAGCTTTTGCCCAGCCGGGGCAGGTGCTGGTGGAGCCGGTGGAGATGCCTGACGGTGACGCCTTCCTGACTGTGTCGCGCACACTTGAAGGCCCGCAGGCCGGTTTCGGCGAAAGGGTGCGGCGAACGGCCGTGCTTCTGGGCTGCGATCTCGCCCAGGCCGGGGAGACGGTTTATGGGGCTGCCGGCGCAGGTGGGCCGACCATTGCCATTGGTCCCTCGTGCCGGCTGTGTGAAAGGCAGGGCTGTCTGTCGCGGGCTGAGGCCCCGCTGACGAGGCCGCTCGGCCTGGACGAAATGGTGACCGGTCTTAGTGTTTTCGACTTCCAGTAGAGGTTTCGCATCACTTTTTTCCCGGTGGAACACATTCGGTTGAAAATGCTGTGCTGCACATTTCCCGCTTGCTCCCTTTTGTTTTCCTTTCTAGTCTCACTAAAAAAGGGGATCACGCTTCCGTCACGAGGATGCGTTAACAGGAGAAATCATGAAAAACCGTTCGCTCCGTTTCACTTTGGCTCTCACGACGGCGCTCGTTGCTGCAGGCTCGGCAATGGCCCAGGAGAAGGTCGTTCACGTCTTTAACTGGTCGGATTATATCGACGAATCGATCCTTACCGATTTCACCAAGGAAACCGGCATCAAGGTCGTTTACGATGTATTCGACAGCAACGAACTCGTGGAAACGAAGCTTTTGGCCGGCAGCTCCGGCTACGACGTGGTGGTGCCGACAGGCCCCTTCCTCGCCCGCCAGATCAATGCCGGTGTTTTCCAGAAACTCGACAAGTCCAAGTTGCCGAATCTGAAGAACATGTGGCCGGATGTCTCCGAGCGTCTGGCGAAATACGACCCCGGCAACGAGTATGCCGTGAACTACATGTGGGGCACAACAGGCATCGGCTATAACGTCGCCAAGGTGAAGGCGGCTCTTGGTGATGTTCCGGTCGACAGCTGGGATATTCTCTTCAAGCCGGAAAATGCCGAAAAGCTTAAATCCTGTGGCATCAATATTCTCGATGCATCGGACGAGACCTTCGCCATCGCGATGAATTACCTCGGCAAGAACCCGGACAGCAAGGAAACGGCCGATCTGGAAGCGGGCGGTGCCGTCTATTCGAAGATCCGTCCCTTTGTGAAGACCTTCAACTCCTCCGCCTATATCGACGAGCTGGCGAATGGCGACAGCTGCATCACGATCGGCTGGTCGGGTGACATTCTTCAGGCGAAAAAGCGTGCCGAAGAAGCCAAGAACGGCGTCGAGGTGAACTACGTCATCCCGAAGGAAGGCACCTATATGTGGTTCGACAACCTTGCCATCCCGGCGGATGCGAAGAATGTCGAGGAAGCTCACACCTTCATAAACTACCTGATGCGCCCGGAAGTCATCGCCAAGGCGTCCAACTATGTTCAGTATGCGAACGGCAACCTTGCCTCGCAGGCGCTGATGGATCCGTCGGTTGCCAAGAACCCGGCGGTCTACCCCAATGCCGAGACGATGAAGAAGCTCTTCACCATCTCACCCTACGGACCGAAGGAACAGCGTGTCTTGAACCGCGTCTGGACGCAGATAAAGACCGGTAGCTGATAGCTCCGCGCGCTGGTTGAGAAACGGCCGGCGGGCCTGTTTCTCTGATACCTTGCCGGCAGGTCACGCAACCTGCCGGCGCTGCCCGCCTCATGGCATCGGACCGAAAAGTGTGACGCGGTTTTCGGGAAATCCGATGCTCAAATCTACAAAATCAACGGGATTTGAGGGTAGGGTGAATGGCGAAAACTCTGGGGCCGGTCAAACGCAAATTTAGCCCTTGGGACAATCCCGATGCGGTTCCCTTCATCCGTTTTGAAAACGTCACCAAGCGGTTTGGCGATTTCGTCGCCGTCGATAATCTGACGCTCGATATTTACGAGCGGGAGTTCTTTTCGCTGCTCGGTCCTTCCGGCTGCGGCAAGACCACGCTGATGCGCATGCTGGCCGGTTTCGAGGAACCGACCAATGGGCGTATTCTCCTTCAGGGCAAGGATATTTCCGGCGTGCCGCCCTACAAGCGCCCGACCAATATGATGTTTCAGTCCTACGCCCTTTTCCCGCATATGTCGGTGGAGAAGAACATTGCCTTCGGTCTGGAGCAGGACGGTCTGCCCAAGGCAGAAATATCCTCGCGGGTCGAGGAAATGCTGCGGCTCGTCAAGCTCAGCGAGTTTGCCAAGCGCAAGCCGAGCCAGCTTTCGGGCGGCCAGCGGCAGCGCGTGGCGCTTGCCCGCTCGCTTGCCAAGCGGCCGAAGGTGCTTTTGCTGGATGAACCGCTCGGTGCGCTCGACAAGAAGCTGCGCGAGGAAACCCAATTCGAGCTGATGGACATCCAGACCAATCTCGGCCTCACCTTCCTGATCGTCACCCATGACCAGGAAGAGGCAATGACGGTGTCGGACCGGATCGCGGTCATGGACAAGGGCATTGTGGTGCAGGTGGCAACGCCTGCCGAGATCTACGAGGCGCCGAACAGCCGTTACGTGGCGGATTTCATCGGCGACATCAATATTTTCGACGCCAACGTCGTCACTAACGCGTCCGATATCGGCAAGCCGGGACTGGTGACACTCGATTGCGACGGGCTGACAGTTGCCGTGGAGCAGGAATGTGCCGCTGTCACCGGAAGCCGGGTGGCTTTCGCCATCCGCCCGGAAAAGGTCCGCATCTCGCTCGATCAACCCACCGACAGCGCCGTCAATTCCGCTTATGGCGAAGTCTGGGATATCGGCTATCTCGGTGACTTCTCGGTGTTCATCGTCAAGCTTGCCGATGGCCGTGTCATCCGTGCAGCGCAGGCGAATGTCTCGCGTCTCGTGGATCGCCCGATCACCTTCGGCGATATGGTGTGGTTGAACTGGAAACAGGATTCCGGTCTTGTGCTAACGCACTGAGGGAGGCTTTTATGGCGATCACCACTCCTGAAAACCGGCAAAGTCCCTGGCGATGGCTGGTCGTCGCCGTTCCCTATTTCTGGCTGATGCTGTTTTTCGCAGCGCCCTTTTTTATCATTTTCAAAATATCGCTTTCGGATACGGCGATATCCATGCCGCCCTATACGCCAGTCTTCGAAGGGTTTTCGAAGCTTGGCGCATTCTTCTCGCAGCTGGATTTCGAAAACTACCTGTTTCTGACGGAAGACCCGCTCTACATCGACGCCTATCTCTCGTCGCTGCGCATCGCATTCATCTCCACCTTCCTGCTGTTGCTGATCGGTTATCCCATGGCTCTTGCCATGGCGCGTTCGCCGTCATCCATCCGCCCCACGCTGGTGATGCTGGTCATCCTGCCGTTCTGGACCTCGTTCCTGATCCGCGTTTACGCCTGGATTGGTATTCTGAAGCCCGAAGGTCTGCTGACGGTGCTGTTCCAATGGCTCGGTTTTCTGGGGCCGGACCAGCAGGTCAATATCTTCCGCACCGAGACGGCGATCTTCATCGGCATCGTCTATTCCTATCTGCCGTTCATGGTGCTGCCGCTTTATTCGGCGCTGGAAAAATTCGACAATACGCTTCTGGAAGCGGCGGCCGATCTGGGTTGCCCGCCCTGGAAAGCCTTCTGGAAGATTACCTTCCCGCTGTCGCTTCCGGGCGTGGTGGCCGGGTCGATGATCTGTTTCATCCCGATAACCGGCGAATTCGTCATTCCCGATCTGCTTGGCGGTGCGCAGACGCTGATGATCGGCAAGACGCTCTGGACGGAATTCTTCGGCAACCGCGACTGGCCCCTGGCATCCGCCGTTGCGGTGCTGCTTCTACTGTTGCTGGTGGTGCCCATCGCCATCTTCCAGAACCAGCAGAAGAAAGTCGGGTGAGGCCATGAAACGCGGAAAATTCGACATCACCGTCCTGACCCTCGGTTTTGCCTTTCTCTATATCCCGATCATCATCCTGATCGTTTATTCCTTCAATGCCTCGAAGCTGGTCACCGTCTGGGGCGGATTTTCGCTGCAATGGTACAAGTCCATGTGGTCGAACCAGGGGCTGATGGATGCAGCCTGGGTGACGCTTCGTGTCGGTATTTTGAGCGCCACCATCGGCACCATCCTCGGAACGCTGGCGGCGCTGTCTCTGACGCGCTTTGCGCGCTTTCCGGGACGCGTGCTGTTTTCGGGCATGATCTATGCGCCGCTCGTCATGCCGGAGGTCATTACCGGTCTGTCGCTGCTTTTGCTGTTCGTGGCTGTTGGGGTGGATCGCGGCTTCTGGACGGTAGTCATCGCCCACACCACCTTCACCATGTGTTATGTGGCAATCGTCGTGCAGTCGCGTCTGTTGACCTTTGATCGCAGCCTCGAGGAAGCAGCGCTCGATCTCGGTTGCCCGCCGGTCAAGACCTTCTTCAAAATTACCCTGCCGCTGATCTTCCCGGCCGTCATCGCCGGCTGGATGCTGGCGTTTACGCTGTCGCTCGATGATCTCGTGATCGCAAGTTTCGCCACTGGTCCGGGTGCGACGACGCTGCCGATCAAGATTTATTCGCAGGTTCGTCTTGGCGTCACACCTGAGAT
The DNA here is from genome assembly GCF_019355535.1 of Agrobacterium sp. S7/73. Lineage (NCBI taxonomy): Bacteria > Pseudomonadati > Pseudomonadota > Alphaproteobacteria > Hyphomicrobiales > Rhizobiaceae > Agrobacterium > Agrobacterium sp. S7/73. The sequence goes on along the minus strand of NZ_CP072136.1, from coordinate 2,363,983 downwards.
CAACGCCATCTGTACGATCCTTATCGGGCTTGTCACAATCGGCGTGATTGTCGCTTCCATCGCTTCCAAACGCACGGAACTCCAGCGGATGAAGGACGAACACGCAGCCGCGCGCAACTGATCGAATATTCCTCTCCGATTTCTACGCGTTACTGTTGAGGCATCGATAAAATTAGAAACCTGTAATTTAGTTTTTGACTTTTACGGTCTCAAAATAGGAATTATCGTCGGTAATTGATCGATTTTGGTTTTAACCGCTTGTTAATAGGAGTTGGCGGAAAGTAAATCCCAACGCAGGGCTGTCAAACTTTAGATAGCCGGGATTGATAATTTCCATATGGCGAGGTTGTCCCCCTTTCTCTCGTTAAAAAAGCACAACTAATACAGGCGGCCGAGAGGCCGCCTTTCTTTTTGCCGCCATGCGGGTTGCCTTCAGCGGTTTTCCGGATGATCCATCGATTTCGACACGAGAAGCACGGGGATAAGCCCGGCAATGATGATGATGATCGCCGGCACGGCGGCATCCTGCACTCTTGAGCGGGACGCGTCTTCATAGACCAGCGTGGCGAGCGTGTTGAAGCCGAAGGGCCGCAGCAGGATCGTCGCCGGCAGCTCCTTCATGGATTCGATCAGTACCAGAAGAAAGGCTGTCAGCGCCGCAGGCCGCATATTCGGCAGCAGCACCTTGAACAGTGTCTGCAACCGGTTGCGCCCAAGCGTTCGCGAGGCCATGTCGATATGCGGCGAGAGCTTCTGGAACCCGGCATCAAGCGTTCCCTCCGCCATGGTCATGAAGCGTACTGAATGGGCGTAGATGATGGCAAAGGCAGTGCCTGACAGCAGCAGGCCGCTCGAAAATCCAAAGTGGGAGCGGACAAACCCGTCGACGTGATTGTCGAGACCAGCCAGGGGAATGAGCACGCCGATGGCGAGCACCGTTCCCGGCACGCCATATCCCATGGAGCCAAGTCGCGCGGCCACCTTTGACGTGCGCGAGCGCTCGGTGCGGATGGCATAGGAAAATACGAAAGCCGCAATCAGGGTGACGAAGGCGGCGGAAAGCGAGACCTCGAGACTGTGACCGAGTGCTTTCAGCAGCTTCGGCGCAAACAGCGCATCCAGCCTTTTTGCGGCGTAACCGCCAAGAACGATGACGGGAATGAGGAAACCACTCGCCACGGGAACGATGCAGAAGAGGCTTGCAGACCAGCGCCGCCAGCCGCGAAGGCTTTTCAACCGGTGGCGTTGCGCCATGGTCGTGGCTTTTGGAGCGGCAAAGCGCTGTTTTTCGCGGGCATTGCGTTCGATGAAGATCAACGCACCAACGATGAGCAGAATGACAGCGGCGATCTGTGTCGCATTGGCAAGATTGCCGCGATTGAGCCAGGTCTCGTAAATCGTGAAAGTCAGCGTCTGGACACCGAGATATTCGACAGCGCCAATATCGTTCAGCGTTTCCATCAGAACCAGCGAAAGACCGATGGCGATCGCCGGCCGCGCCATTGGCAATTGCACGGAAAAGAATACGCCAAGCGGTTTCGCACCAAGTGTGCGCGCAGCTTCGGCCGCAAACCGTCCCTGCATGGAAAAGGCGGCGCGGGCCGAGAGATAGACATAAGGGTAAAGCACCGAACTCAGAACCACCACGGCGCCGCCAAGCGAGCGTACGTCCGGAAACCAGTAGTCGCGGATGCTGTGATAGCCGAAGGCGGCGCGAAGGGCGCTTTGTACCGGGCCGGTGAAATCGAGGAACTCGCCGAAAGCATAGGCTGCCAGATACGAGGGAATGGCGAGCGGCAGGACAAGTGCCGCCGATAATACCCGCCGCAAAGGGAATTCGAATGTGGTGACGAGCCAGGCGCAGACAATGCCGAACAATGCCGTCGTTGCGGCCGTCATCGCCAGCAGCAGGAAGGTGCGCAACCCGGCGCGCGGCAGAACATTGGCTAGAAGGTGTTGCCATCCTTCCGTGCTGCCGGTCAGCGCCAGCCAGAAGACCGCCAGAACAGGCATGGCGGCGATGGCTGCGACGATGACCGCCGTGATGGGCAACAATGAAACGCGTCTTGTTGCCGGAATGGAAACCGTCATGGAAATGCCAGCCTGCTGTCCTGCGAAAGCCTCAACCGGCTGTCCGTTTAGCCGGCGGTTCCCGCATTGCTACGCCCGCATGGCCTCAGTTGGCAAGAACCCGCTGCGACGGAAAGGTAATTTCCACCAGCGTTCCCTCGTTCGGTGTCGAGGTGATGGAGAAGTTCGCGCGGTTGGCGTCCACCATCGCCTTGGTCAAGGGAAGGCCGAGCCCGGTGCCATCGCCGCGCACGCGCTTGCCCGATGACGCCACCTGCCGGAACGGCTTCATGGCCTGTTCCAACTCAGCTCGGGTCATGCCGATGCCCGTATCGCGGATACGCAGCGCGACGCTGCCATTGGCCTCATAGGCGGTGGAAACCACGATCTGGCCGCCTGATGGCGTGAAGCGGATGGCGTTCGACAGGATGTTGAGCACGATCTGCTTGATCGAGCGCAGGTCGGCAACGATCTGTGGAACGGATTGCGAAAGCGCCGTACGGATGATGACACGCTGATTGTTGGCTTGCGGCTGCACCAGCGAGACCGCCTCGGCCACCGTCTCGTTCAGCGGAACCGCGATGAAATCGACATCCATCTGCCCGGCCTCGATCTTGGAGATGTCGAGGAGGTCGTTGACGATATCGAGCACATGCCGGCCCGAACGTCCGATATCATTGGAATACTCCACATAACGTGGATGACCGATCGGCCCGAAACGCTCGGTCGCCATCATGTCCGCAAAGCCGATGATGGCGTTGAGAGGCGTGCGGATTTCGTGGCTGACACGCGCAAGAAAATCGGTCTTGTGTGCATTGGCGGTTTCCGCCGCGCGCTTGGCGTTGCGTAACTCTTCTTCCGTGCGCTTCCACTGGGTGATGTCACGGATGACCACGCAATAGCCGTGCGAGGATTTGAGTCGCCCGATCGTCATGAACAGCGGCAGAAAACCGCCGGATGCCTCGCGGCCAATCACCTCGCGGCCATCGTTCAGCACACTGGCGACACCGTTATTGGCAAGGCCGGAAAGATAGTCCAGCACCGCGCGCTGGCTCTCATGCGCAAACAGGGTGACGAAGGGCTTTCCTGCGATTTCGCCATTGTCATAGTTGAATAGCGCACTGGCAGAGCGATTGAGCGAACGGATTTCGCCGTCGTCTCCCAAAAGCACCACGCCATCCGTTGCCGTTTCCAGAATGGAATGCAGTTCTTCGACTTCGCCCTGCAATACGGAAACGCTGCCTGCGTCGGCATTCGCGGTTTCGGCCGCTGACGTATTCTCGTTGGCTGCCGTAACCGGTGCCTGCTTTTCTTCCAGCGGAACCAGCGACAGCATCAGCGCCTTGGTGTCTTCCCAGCGGATGGATTGCAGCCGTGCCTTGACCGGAATGATGTCATTTTCGGCGCTGACGACGACCATGCCGCCTTCGTTATCAGGCATATCCTCAAGCTCCTGCCGTTGCAGCAGGGCTTCCAGTCCACCGACCTCGTCCAATTCATCAAGAGAGCCGTAGCCCGTCAGCCGCAGGAAATCCGGATTGGCATGGATCAGCCTGTCACCGGCATGCACCAGCAGTGCCACGGGCATCTGGTCCAGCGTTTCGGCGCTCAGCGCATCGGCGGGGCGCAGCTGTGGGCTAACCATCGCAGCGGCGATATCGGCCGCCGGTACCACCTCGGTGAAGGCGACTGTCTTTTCTTCGATGTGGATTTCATCGGCAGGCTTGTTCGTGGCCGCAGGGCGTTCGCCGCGAACATAGTCCGCGAAGAGATCGTCTTCCTCAGCCGGTTCTGCGGCATTAACGTCTTCTTCCAGCACGGGCGGCAGGTCCACCGGTGTTACCGCGTCGATATCGTCTTGGATATGCTGTGCAGCCGGATCGGTAGAAGGAGCGTCTTCTTCCGCCTTCGGGCCTTCGTCTGAAACGGCATCTACGGGTGCCAGCGTCCGGCCGATTTCGCGGAAGGCGGCCTGCTCGCCTGCGGTCAGGCCCTCGCGGGAGCGCCAGCGGCGCTCTTCCAGATGGACGACTTTGTCGGAGTAGGTTGGCTCAGGCTCTGGTTCCGTGGTCGGTACGATTTCCAAGGCCGGCACTTCGAATTCCGGCGGGCTGTAATCGTGGGGCCGCTCTTCGTCCGAAATCTCGGCTGGCGCATCTTCAGCGGCCGGGGTTTCCTCATCGAGCTCATCGAGAAAAGCCAGCAATTCCTCGTCTTCATCCTCGGCAGCCGGCTGCGGCAAAACCTCGGTTTGAAGGATGTCTTCGCCGTGCAGGAAGGTGAGGCCGGTAGCGTGCGGATCCTCTGCGGCATCGGCCAGCCGCACGATGCCGAAACCACGGAAACCGTCAAATTCGCGCGAGCGCGTATAGGTGGGAAGGGCGGCGAGATCGATCGGCACCATCAGAGAAGTGCCTTCAACCGGCCAATAGATCGTCTTGCCAGACCAGGTATCACGGCGGCCGAGAAGCTCGCGAATCTTGCCTTCCGGATCGAGATTGAACAGTGCCGCCACATCGGCAAAACTCATGCCTTCGACAGCTGCCGCCTTCGCGCCCACAGCCTCCGCAAATTCGTGCGAGATCGAGCTGAAGCGGCCCTCGGCATCGATTTTCCAGACGAAACGGGATGCACGCGCACCGGCATTGAAGACAAAAGGCCGGGGTTCGTCGGTCTGTTCCACGGCCGCTGGGGCATCCTCTTCAACGGGTGCAGCGTCCTGCGCCGCTATTGTTTCAGCGACCTCATCTTCCGCCTCTGCGCGCTCCACGTCCGGGGCCTGTTCGGTATGGTCTTCGCTGGAAGCCTGACCAGCTGCCGGAACCTCTTCCTCATCCGCATCCAGTTCGAAGAGATCGGCAATATCGTCCGTCATAGCCGCATTCGCAGCCGTATCGGCATCCTCCAGCGGGACATCCGCCGGAGCATCCGTTTCTTCTTCTGCTGCAAGCAATGGCAGGACGGCTTCCTCATCCTGTTCCACCGTCACTTCGTCTTCGACGTCGGAAGGCAGTTCCGGCACGTCCACATCTTCTATCCCAGCGACGGCGTCGAGCACGGAATCGAACGAGGCAGCCGTTGCGGCAACAGGCGCGGTCTCGGCAACCGGCAAAGCCGGTTGGGCGGCGGCCGGTGCTTCTTGCGGCTTGTCTTCGGCAAAGCCGTTAACGGGATCGAGTGTCCCGAGCGCGGTTTCGACCACGAACAACAGATTGAGTTCTGGCGATGTCGTGATCTGGCCGGCGGCGGCGGGCATGTAACCCTTGCCGGTCGGCACGGGCCGTTTGACGAGGTGGCCAGCCTGACCTGCGGCCATCCTAACCAGCGTCTTTGCCGTATGCGGCGTGATGCCGAGCGACGCAAACTTGGCCGAAGCGGCAACGACCTCGTTATCGCCATTGATGACAGCGATATGGATATCGGGATCGTCAAAGCCTTCAATCATGCGCCTTGCGCATTCCGCCGTGTCAGGTGCGGCCTGATCGGTGAGGGCGGAAAACAGAATAGCAGGCTGGCCCGGTTCGGCCTCGATGATTTCCGCCTTGGCGGTAACGGCAAGGCTGCGGAAGCCCGCATTGATACGAATGGTAAACGACAGGCTGTCGCCCGTCTTCGAAAGACGCGCCGCCGTCGCGGCCAGCTGCCGGAAGGTCACGTCCTGCCGTTTGGGTCCCTGTTCCAGAAAATCATAGACCATCGGCGTGCCGAACAGCGCTGCACCGCGCCCATTGGCCCAGAGCGCACTCTGAAGATCGAGCGAGAACAAAGCCATCGCCTCGCCGCGCCCGAAACCTTCGCGCACCCGTTCATGCACTGCGATATCGATAAAGGGATACTGGACGGCGGGCATGTCGAAACCTATTCTGGCACTACCGGACCTTGCGAGGCTTTCGGCTTCCTCATGAAGCTGAAACGTAAACCCGCTGAGGCACCACGTTAACAGAATTTTAAATAACTTCACAGGGCGGCGCGGTCCACCGCCGCCTGAATGAATCGCCAAATAGAGTTAACATGAACAGGCCCGGCAAGACCCGTTCTGGCCCCGTTCCAGATTGCAAGCGGTATACCCGGCTATCGACTGTTGCCAGCTCTGGCGCCATGAAAACGGCTTGCCTTTCCAAGCCTTTTTTCGCAAAATTCGCTGAAGGACTTGCAAATAGCGAAAACACCTTTTATGTCACCCCCCGTGGCGCCGGTTCGGCGTTTGATGTGCGGTTGTAGCTCAGTTGGTTAGAGCGCAGGTTTGTGGCACCTGAGGTCGGAGGTTCGAGACCCCCCAACCGTACCATCTCCAATTTCCTAAAATTCCTGAAAATCATTGCAGCGATTTCAAACCCGATTTGGGTTATCGCAAACGCATGTCTTTGCTGCGCGTCGACTGTGCGGTTTCCTCCCTTCCAAAAACCATTTGGCTAAAATCTCTTGCGCTGGTATTGTCCGCCCAACGAAACCTTATGAAAGCCAGCAGCATAGCGTCTACGCTTGTGCGCGGCGAAATGGACAAGACAGTGATCGACCCCGGAAACGGCCCAAAGCCGTCGGAACAAGGGGCGTCGGTGGCAAACAAAGGGAAAGCGAAGCGATCCCGTCGTGGCAAGAAAAACAGGCGTGACGGTAAACCCCGTGACGTTGCTGTGCTGTCGCATGATGTTGCCGCGGATGTTCCGGCCGGTTCCCCCTATGTATCGGCTCTCGAGCCGGATGCCGAACCGCGCAAAAGAAAGCGGCGTCGGCGTTCCCGTGGCAAAGGCACCTCCCATCAGACGCCGCCTGCTGCCAGTGAACAGCCAGAGGCTGTCGTCGCAACGGATGCCACCAATCCATCCTCCGTGCCGCCTGCCGGTGGTCGCAAGTCGCGTAACCGCAAGCGGGCTCACCGTGATCCGCGCAGCCGCGATCCGCAGGGTCGCCCGCTGGTTCCCTCCCATGCGCCCCGACATGTCGGTAAGCAGAACGGTCGCGCCAATGGGACGGCTCAGGAACCGCACCGGCAACAATCCGAAATGTCCGCCCGTCACGGCGCCCGCCATCACGAGCATGGCTCCGAATTCGCAACGGACATGTATGCGGCGCTCGATCTCGGAACCAATAATTGCCGACTGCTGATCGCGCAGCCGACACGGCCCGGCCAGTTCCGGGTCGTCGATGCCTTTTCGCGCATCGTCCGGCTGGGCGAGGGGCTGGTATCGACCGGCCGTCTTTCAGACGATGCCATGGATCGCGCGGTGGAGGCTCTCAAGGTCTGCTCCTCGAAACTTGCTGGACGCCCGATCAGGCGTATGCGCCTCATCGCCACCGAAGCTTGCCGGGCAGCAACCAATGGCGAGGAGTTTCTGGAGCGGGTTACCCGGGAAACCGGGCTCAAGCTTGAGATCATCAGCCGCGAGACGGAAGCGCGTCTCGCCGTTTCGGGTTGCGCCTCCCTGGTCGGGCGTGAAGCCCGTTCGGTGGTGTTGTTCGATATAGGCGGCGGATCGTCGGAAATCGCGGTCATCAAGGTCGGCGAAAACCGTTCCAACCGGCTCGCCAACCACATCACCCACTGGACATCGTTGCCGGTCGGCGTTGTTACCCTCTCGGAACGCCATGGCGGCCGCGATGTGACGCCGGATGTGTTTGCCGCCATGGTGCGGGAAGTCGAAGGGCTGCTGGATGCCTTCCAGTGCCCGCCTCTGGCGCCGCTTGCGCATCACGAGGATTTTCACCTGATCGGAACCTCGGGTACGGTGACGACGCTCGCGGGCGTTCACCTCGACCTGCCGCGCTACGATCGCCGCAAGGTGGATGGCCTCTGGCTTTCAGATACCGAGGTGACGGCGATGCAGGACAAGCTTCTGGCATGGGATTTTGCCGGCCGCGCCGCCAATGCCTGCATCGGTCCTGACAGGGCCGATCTGGTTCTGGCCGGCTGCGCCATCCTCGAGGCCATTCGCCGTCGCTGGCCGGCGCGGCGCATGCGTGTGGCCGATCGCGGGCTGCGCGAAGGCCTGTTGACGGATATGATGGCGGATGACGGCGCATGGCGGCGTAACCGGATAAGGCGCATGCAGATGGCACGGCAGGACAGAACGGAAGGTTTGACATGAGCAAGGCGCCCACAAGCACCAATCGCACCGGCCGAAAGATCGGTCAGAAGGTCAAGAAGACCAAGCTCAAGGCCTCATCGCGCCGCTGGCTGGAACGTCATATCAACGACCCCTATGTGCAGCGCGCAAAGCTTGAAGGCTATCGCGCCCGCGCCGCCTTCAAGCTTCTGGAAATCAACGACAAGCACCAGATCCTGAAGGGTGCCACCCGCATCATCGACCTTGGTGCGGCACCCGGAAGCTGGTCGCAGATCGCTTCTAAGGTGACGGATTCCACCGAGGATGATATCCGCGTCGCCGCTATCGATTTTCTCGAAATCGATCCCATCCCCGGCGTTAAGATCCTGCAGCTCGACTTCCTCGATCCGACCGCACCGGACCAGTTGATGGAGGCCGTTGGCGGCACGCCGGATCTGGTGCTGTCCGACATGGCGGCACCAACCACGGGCCACCAGAAGACGGACCACATCCGCACCATGCATCTGTGCGAAGTCGCGGCCGATTTCGCGGTTCAGGTGCTGGCGGAAGGCGGCCATTTCCTCGCCAAGACCTTCCAGGGCGGCACGGAAAAGGCCTTGCTCGACATGCTGAAGAAGAACTTCAAGCAGGTCCTGCATATCAAGCCGGCGTCCTCGCGCTCGGAATCAGTCGAAATGTTCCTGCTCGCCAAGCATTTCAAGGGCCGGACAGCCGAAACGCAGTCCGTTATGCACGTGGATGAGGCGGACGAAGACTAATCACTCTGCCGGTTGCGAGACTTTGCCGCGGTGGCCGGAAACGGCCGCGCCCGCTTGCGCGTCCATGCGGATGATCGGCACGATTGCAAACAGCGAAACGAGCGCCACGATGGTGAAGGCAACGTGGAAATCGGCGAGCTGCAGATGCGAGCCGGATAACATGCTGCTGACTTCCAGGATGGCGGCTGCGAAAGCCACGCCGAGCGCAAGGCTGATCTGTTGCAGCACGGATGCCATCGAAGTTGCCTGACTTGCCTGGCTGTCGTCTATATCGGAATAGCTGAGCGCGTTGGATCCGGTAAAGAAGAAGGACCGGGCAAAGCCCGCCGTGACCAGGCAGATCATGATCAGCGGGTAGGGCGTTTCCGGCGTGAAGAAGCTGTTGGCGAGCGTCGTGAAGGCGCCGACGATGCCGGCTCCGATCAGCGTTGATCTGAACCCCGTTGCGGCAAAGACCCGCTTGGCCATGAATTTCGTGGTGATCGCGCCGATTGCCCCGGCAAAGGTGATCATGCCTGATTGAAAGGGGTTGAGCCCGAAACCGATCTGCAACATCAACGGCATCAGGAAGGGAATGGCGCCCGTGGAAATGCGGAAGGCGGTGCCGCCAACGGTGGCCGCCCGGAATGTCGGGTTGCGGAAAATGCGGAAATCCAGAATGGGGGCAGGGTGGTTTGCCGCGTGGCGCACATAAAGAAAGCCGCAGATGAAACCGATGACCGTCGAAGCGATGCCGATGGCGGGCGGCAATGCAGGAAGGCTGACGACCGACACGCCGAAAACCACGCCCGATGCTGCAAGACCGGATAATACGAAACCCTTGCCGTCCATCGGTGGCGGATTGGTGGTCTCGATTTCCGGCAGGAAGATCGTCGACAGCCAGATGCCGATGACGCCGATGGGCACGTTGATGAGGAAAATCCAGTGCCATGAAAAATAGGTGGTGATGAAGCCGCCGATCGGCGGGCCGGTCAGAGGCCCGACAAGCGCCGGTATCGTCAAAAGCGCCATGGCGGAAACCAGTTCGCTGCGTTGCGTCGTCCGCAGGAGGACGAGGCGGCCAACGGGCGTCATCATCGCCCCGCCCATGCCTTGCAGGAAGCGCGAAACGACGAATTCGAATACCGATGACGAGACTGCGCAGCAGATCGAACCGACGACGAAGACGCCGATGGCGAAACGGAAGATTTTCTTCGCGCCGTATTTGTCGGCCATCCAGCCGCTGATGGGAATGAAGATCGCCAGCGACACCATATAGGCCGTCAGTGCGAGCTTGAGCGTGATCGGACCCACATGAAGATCGGCCGCAATGGCCGGAAGCGACGTTGCGATGACGGTGGAGTCCATCTGCTCCATGAAGAGAGCGACTGCCAGTATCAGGGGAATGATGCGGTTCATGAGGCTGCCTGCGGCTCTCCGCTGCGACAATGGTATCGCAGTTCCTCCTACGCCTGATGGGCCGACTTGCCAACACGTTAATTATCAATTTCTGAAGTTCCGATCAAACCTGCGTGAGGCCGGTTTTCTTGCAACTTTCTCGCTCTATTGTCCGTTGGGCAAAGTGACATTGGCGAGAATCGGGAGAAAAATGATGACTCAATCCTTGAGCATGAGCAGACGCGGCCTTATCGGTGTGGCGGGAGCAAGCGTTCTCGGCGCGCCGCTTTTGATGGCGCGCACCGCAACGGCGCAGACGAACCAGCCGCAAACTTCCATGGAGATCAAACACGCCATGCCGCCTGAAACCAATCGCTTCAAGCTTGGTAATTTCGAAGTGCTTGTCGTGAAGGATGGCGCGCGCGCCGCGCCCAATCCGGGCGAGACCTTCGGCACCGATCAATCGGCGGAAACCGTCGGCAAGCTGCTGGAAGACAATTTTCTGCCGAAGGAGCAATTCGTCAATTCCTTCTCGCCGGTTCTCGTAAATACCGGCACGGACCTCGTGCTGTTCGACACGGGTTTCGGCGAGTCCGGCCGTGGCGCTGGTAATGGCCGTCTTATCGAAGGCATGGCGGCTGCCGGTTACTCTCCTGAGGACGTGACCGTGGTGGTGCTGACCCATATGCACGGAGACCACATTGGCGGATTGATGGAAAAGGGCGCGCCGGCCTTCTCCAAGGCGCGTTATGTTTTCGGCCAGGCGGAATATGATTTCTGGACGGACGAGAAGCGGGTTGGCACGCCTGCCGAAGGCGGCCAGAAGGGCGTCATCGCCAACGTCAAACCGCTGGCGGAAAAGGCGACCTTCATCGGCGACGGCGCTGACGTGGTTTCCGGCATCACCGGCATTGCGGCGTTTGGCCATTCGCCGGGCCACATGATCTTCCGTGTCGAATCGGAAGGCAAGCAGCTGATCCTGACGGCTGACACGGCCAACCATTTCGTCCTGTCGCTGCAAAAGCCGGATTGGGAAGTGAAGTTCGACATGGACAAGGCGGCGGCCGCTGCAACCCGCAAGAAGGTCTACGACATGATCGCCACGGACCGGCTGCCGTTCCTCGGCTATCACATGCCTTTCCCGGCTGTCGGTTACGCGGAAAAGCTGGATACGGGGTACCGTTTCGTGCCGAAGTCCTACCAGTTCGACATCTGATGCATATCGCGCAAAAGCGTTAAGCGGTTTTGCGATAACGACATGCGTAAAAACAAGCAGTTAAAGCGCGTCGTGCGGAACAGGGATCCACAGGACGCTGTTTAACGCCTGCTGCAATGCAGCAACAGAATAAGCCCGGAAGGTCATTCCGGGTTTTTTCTATTTCCTTCCTGTCATGAACGTGTTACCAGCCCTCGCCAACTTCCAAGCAATCCTTGCAGGGCGCCGGGGTGAACTTTTCGTTCCGGGACGGCCACGCATTTTCATTATGAAGGAATTTGGTCATGGCACGCATCATTCAAACACCCACTGGTTTGGACGCTCTCACATTTGACGATGTGTTGCTGCAGCCCGGACATTCCGAGGTTATGCCGGGACAGACAAATATCGCCACCCGCATTGCCCGTGATATCGATCTCAACCTGCCGATCCTATCTTCCGCCATGGACACGGTCACGGAAGGCCGTCTTGCCATCGCCATGGCGCAGGCCGGCGGCATCGGCGTCATCCACCGCAACCTTACCCCCATCGAACAGGCCGAAGAAGTCCGGCAGGTAAAGAAGTTCGAGAGCGGCATGGTCGTCAACCCGGTCACCATCGGCCCGGATGCCACGCTGGCAGAAGCACAGGCTTTGATGAAGGCGCACGGCATTTCCGGCATTCCGGTGGTTGAAAACGGCGGTGCCGGCGGCCACAAGAATGGCCGTCTCGTCGGCATTCTGACAAACCGCGACGTGCGTTTCGCATCCGATCCGCAGCAGAAGATCTATGAACTGATGACCCGCGAAAACCTTGTTACGGTCAAGGAAAGCAGCGTCGATCAGCAGGAAGCGCGCCGTCTGTTGCACAAGCACCGCATTGAAAAGCTGCTGGTGGTGGATGGAAAGGGCAATTGCGTCGGCCTCATCACCGTCAAGGATATGGAGAAGTCGCAGCTCAACCCCAACGCCACCAAGGATGCGCAGGGCCGTCTTCGCGCCGCTGCCGCCATCAGCGTCGGTGCCGATGCCATCGAGCGCGCAGAACGCCTCATCGATGCCGGTGTTGACCTTCTGGTCGTTGATACCGCGCATGGCCATTCGCAGCGCGTGCTCGATGCCGTTTCGGTGGTCAAGAAGATGTCGAACTCCGTTCGCATCATCGCCGGCAATGTTGCGACCGCTGACGGCACCAAGGCACTGATCGATGCCGGCGCCGATGGCGTCAAGGTCGGTATCGGCCCCGGTTCCATCTGCACCACCCGTATCGTCGCCGGCGTTGGCGTTCCGCAGCTTGCTGCGATCATGGCCTCGGTCGAAGTGGCCAATGCTGCAGATATTCCTGTCATCGCCGATGGCGGCATCAAGTTCTCGGGCGATCTGGCGAAGGCTATTGCCGCCGGCGCCTCCGCCGTCATGATCGGCTCGCTTTTGGCCGGCACGGATGAAAGCCCGGGCGAAGTGTTCCTCTATCAGGGCCGTTCCTTCAAGGCCTATCGCGGCATGGGTTCCGTTGGCGCCATGGCGCGCGGCTCCGCCGACCGTTATTTCCAGGCGGAAGTGCGCGACACGCTGAAGCTCGTTCCGGAAGGTATCGAAGGTCAGGTTCCCTATAAGGGTCCGGTCTCCGGCGTCCTGCACCAGCTGGCCGGTGGCCTGAAGGCTGCCATGGGTTATGTCGGCGGCGGCACGATCAAGGAATTCCAGGAGCGCGCCACCTTCGTGCGCATTTCCAGCGCGGGCTTGCGCGAAAGCCACGCCCATGACGTGACGATCACCCGCGAAAGCCCGAACTACCCCGGCGCGGTTTGATCTTTCGAGCCGAATCCGCAACAACATAGTCTCAGTATTTGGCGCTCCCCGATTCATGCCGGATCGGGGAGCGTTATTGTGATTGGAGGAGAAAGCATGTCACCAACGACCGCAATGTTCTGGCCGATGATAGCCCATGCATTTCTCGTGTTCGTTCTTTACGCCCTACTGCTTTACCGCCGCAAAAAATACACGCTGACGGACCGCGACACCGCGCTTAGATATCGCGATACGGGACAGGAAGGGCGCGAAAGCTATCTGGTCAACCGAAACATTGCCAACCAGTTCGAGCTTCCGGTTCTCTTCCACCCCGTCTGCCTGCTGCTTTATATTACCGACGCGGACAATATCGTTACCGTCGTTCTGGCCTGGCTGTTCGTGATTTCCCGTTATGCGCACTCCTTCGTTCACGTCACCAGCAACCGTCTGCGTTATCGTGCGCCATTGTTCGCGATTGGTTTCGCGCTTCTCGTCTGCCTCTGGGGCTGGCTCGCCATCTGGTTGGCGCTGGAGTGAGATGGCACCGTAAGGTTGCTTCATAAGTGAGACAATCGCGCCTCTAAAATGCTGCGATTTGCGATGGGTCAATTCCGTGACGCCCCATCCCCGGTAGTCTCTGCCTCGCCGTCGAGAATTTCAGGCGAGCAGAGATTAGGGAGTATGTCATGGCTAAAACAATGAAGGCCGCGGTTGTCCGCGCATTTGGCAAACCGCTGACCATCGAGGAAGTGGCGATACCGGATCCTGGCCCGGGTGAAATTCTCATCAATTACAAGGCGACCGGCATTTGCCACACGGACCTGCACGCCGCAACGGGCGATTGGCCGGTCAAACCCAATCCACCATTCATCCCCGGCCATGAAGGCGTCGGCTACGTCGCCAAGATCGGCGCTGGCGTGACCGGCATCAAGGAAGGCGACCGCGCCGGCACGCCGTGGCTTTATACCGCCTGCGGATGCTGCATTCCGTGCCGTACCGGCTGGGAAACTCTTTGCCCAAGTCAGAAGAACTCGGGTTATTCCGTCAATGGCAGCTTTGCGGAATACGGGCTTGCGGATCCGAAATTCGTTGGCCGACTTCCCGACAATCTGGAATTCGGCCCCGCTGCACCCGTGCTCTGCGCCGGTGTCACCGTCTACAAGGGTCTCAAGGAAACCGAAGTGAGGCCCGGCGAATGGGTGGTCATTTCGGGCATTGGCGGGCTTGGTCATATGGCCGTGCAATATGCCAAGGCCATGGGCATGCATGTCGTTGCCGCCGATATTTATGACGACAAGCTGGAGCTTGCGAAAAAGCTGGGCGCGGATTTCACCGTCAACGGTCGGGCGCCGGATGCGGTGGAACAGGTGCAGAAGGCGACCGGCGGCGTCCACGGCGCGCTCGTGACGGCGGTTTCGCCCAAAGCCATGGAGCAGGCCTACGGTTTCCTGCGCTCCAAGGGCACGATGGCACTTGTTGGCCTGCCGCCGGGCTTCATCTCCATTCCGGTTTTCGAAACGGTGCTGAAGCGCATCACGGTGCGTGGCTCCATCGTCGGCACAAGGCAGGATCTGGAGGAGGCGCTTTCCTTCGCTGGTGAAGGAAAGGTAGCCGCCCACTTCTCCTGGGACAAACTCGAAAACATCAACGACATCTTCCGTCGAATGGAAGAGGGCAAGATCGACGGCCGTATCGTCGTGGACCTTGCCGCCTGAGACAGATGACCAGCGGTGGCGCTCACGCAAAAGTGTGCCGCCGCTTGTTCACCGGGCGGCGATCTGCGCTATCCTCCCTGTGCATCTGCGCGTTCAGGGAGAAGAGAGCGATGGACGACAAGCCGAAGATTACGCAGGCCATGATCGACGCTTACGATGAATATACCCATCTCAGTCTCGATCGCCGCAAATTCATGGAAAAGCTCAGCCTGCTTGCCGGGTCCGGCGCAGCTGCTGCCGCAATCGCGCCGCTTCTTTCGGCCAACAGCGCCCGTGCGGCAATCGTCGCGCCTGATGATGCGGGTATCGTTGCGGAAGAGGTGACCTATCCCGCCCCCGGTGGCGAGATGAAGGGCTATCTCGTCACGCCGAAATCGGTTTCCGGCCCCATTGGCTCGGTTATCGTCATCCATGAAAACCGGGGCCTGAACGACCATATCCGCGATGTGGCAAGACGCGTGGCGCTTGCGGGGTTCAGGGCGCTTGCGGTTGATTTCCTGTCGCCGCAGGGCGGCACGCCTTCGGACGAGGATAAGGCACGGGAGATGTTCAGCGGCCTCGATATGGACGCGACAGTCGCCAATGCCGAAGCCGGTCGGGTGTGGCTCGCTGCAAGGCAGGGTGCGAACGGCAAGGTTGGTGCGGTCGGTTTCTGCTGGGGCGGCGGGCTGGTCAACCGGTTCGCCACCAAATCGGCAGGCCTGAATGCCGGCGTCGCCTATTACGGCCAGCAACCGCCGGCGGCCGATGTGCCTGCTATCAAGGCGCCCCTGCTGTTACAGTATGCCGGTCTGGACGAGCGCATCAATGCCGGTATCGACGCGTATAAAAAGGCGCTGGAGGAAAACGGCAAGACCTTCGAAATCTTCGTTTATGACGGCGTCAACCACGCCTTCAACAACGATACGTCCTCGGCGCGATACGACAAGGCCGCGGCCGATCTCGCCTGGGGCCGGACAACGGAGTTCTTCAAAAAATATCTGGCGTGATGGGGTTTTGGTCCGCTGTGACGGACAACCCCTGAAATCCCGCTCTAGACGCCGCCAGCCCCGCGTTTCAAATGCTCATCAAGCCGGGGCATGATCTCAACGAAATTGCAGGGCAGGTGGCGGTAATCGAGCTGGGCTTTGAGAATACCGTCCCAGGCATCCTTGCAGGCGCCGGGAGAGCCGGGCAGCACGAAGATGAAGGTGGCGTTTGCCACGCCGCCGGTCGCCCGTGACTGGATGGTGGCGGTGCCGATCTTTTCATAGGAAATGCGATGGAAGATGGCAGAAAAGCCGTCCATGCGCTTTTCGAACAGGGGTTCCAGCGCCTCGGGTGTCACGTCGCGGCCTGTAAAGCCGGTGCCGCCGGTGGTGATGACCACATCCACGCTCCCGTTGAGCGTCCAGTCGCGCACGGTGTTGAAAATAGCAGCCTTGTCGTCTGCCACGATGGTGCGAGCAGCGACCTTGTGTCCGGCTTCCTCTATGCGTGCGACTAGCGTGTCGCCGGACTTGTCATTCTCAAGCGTGCGGCTGTCCGAAACGGTCAGAACCGCGATGCCGAGGGGAATGAAGGGTCTTTCGCCTGCCATGGCCTTATCCTCGAATTGTGTTGTCTTCAGATGGTCCGCGTCGCCTGAAAATACCAGCCGGGGCGCTTGTTTCGAAGCGATGTTTCCGCTTTTCGGGCGGCCTCGAAGGAATGAAATAGTCCAAAACAGGTGGCACCCGAACCGGACATGCGCACAAGGGAAGCGCCTTCCTGCGACAGCATACCGGCGATTGCGCCGATATCCGGCAGGAGCGCCTTGGCGGGGACTTCCAGATCGTTGCGGCTTTGCGCCAGAAAATCCATCCAGCCGCCTTCTTTCCGCTCCGGCAGGGGCGGGTTGGCCTTGTCGAGCAATCGCCGAAAAATCTCCGGCGTCGAGACTGCTTTCAGAGGGTTGGCCAGCACCAGAAAGAATTCCGGCAGATCGGAGACCGGCTCGATATCCTCGCCGATACCTCGTGCGATGAGTGGACGGCTTTGAAGGCACATCGGCACGTCAGCGCCAAGCGCAAGCGCGATGGGTGCGAGATTTTCAGAAACAATCCCGGCATTCCAGTGCCGCAACAGCGCCCGCAGTGTCGCTGCCGCATCCGCTGAGCCGCCGCCAATGCCGGAGGCGACCGGCAGGTTCTTTTCGAGATGGATGGCAACCGGGCGCGCCGATTGACCTGCCGCCACAAGCGCATCACGCAAAAGGTCTCTGGCACGGACGACGAGATTGTTGCCGCCATCGCCTGAGCGCAGCAGATCGCCAAACGGGCCGGAGATGGAGAAAGTGTCGGCATCGGCATCGCGAACATGGATCGCGTCGCCTGCTTCGGTGAAGGTCACCAGCGTCTCGAGCAGATGATAACCATCTGCCCGCTGACCGGTTACATGCAGTGCCAGATTGATCTTGGCCGGGGCCGCCTCGGTTGTTTCGACAGCCCCGGTAATGTCATCCGCGCGCATGTCGCGTCAGGATTTCTTGTCCGGGGCAGGGGCAACAGGGGCCGGTGCTGGCGGAGCCGGCGGCTGCGGCGCGGCCTCCTTCTTGGCGGTGTTTTCGGCGTCCTTTTCCAGCGGCGGCAGGCCGTTGGCAATCTTTTCCTTCACCTTGGCCTTGTCCAGATCGTCATTGTCGCCAATCAGCGCGCGGTTCCACTGATACACGGCCTCGATCTTGCGACCGACACGCCAGTAGGCATCGCCCAGATGATCGTTGATGGTCTGATCGCCGGCCTTGAGCTCGATTGCCCGCTCCAGTTCGGTGACGGCCTGGTCAAACGCGCCCAGCCGGAAATGCGCCCAGCCAAGCGAGTCGACGATATAGCCGTCATTCGGCCGAAGCTCGACCGCGCGGCTGATCATCTTCATCGCTTCGTCGAGGTTGATACCTTTGTCCACCCAGGAATAGCCGAGATAGTTCAGCACCTGCGGCTGTTCCGGGTTGAGTTCGAGCGCACGCTTGAAGTCCGGCTCGGCCTTGTCCCATTCCTTCAGGCGCTCATGGGCGATGGCGCGCTGGAAGAACACGGTCCAGTCCGACTTCTGCGGCACGGCACCGATCACCTCGACAGCCTTGTCGTAGTTTTCGGCCATGGCCTTGTAGTCCTTGGCGTCGGAAAGCACGCTGCCATAGGCGAGGTAAGAACGGATATCCTTCGGATCGGATTGCAGCAGGGATTGCAGGTGGTTGCGCGCTTCCTCCACCTTGCCCGTCTGCGCCAGCGTCAGCCCGAGCTGCAGCTCGGAGATGCGGTGCATCGGCGAATCCTTCGGCACGTCGCGGTAGAAGGCGATGGCGCGGTCGGGCTGTTTCATCGCCTCGGCAAGTCCGCCGAGAAGGATCAGCGTATCGGCGCTTTGCGGATCGAGCGCACGCGACGTCTGAAGGTAAAGCGTGACGATCTCTTCGGCACCTTCGCGGTTCAGCGCGCCCGCGATGGAAAACATCACGGAAGCCGCGCCTTCAACGGCATTGGTGATCTGCTGCGGCGGCTTCTCGCCCTTCTCGATGGATTGGCGAAGCGCTTTGAGCGGCGCATAGTTCGGCGCAAAAGTGTCGCCGACCGCAATTGCGTCCAGCGCCTTCTGCTTGTTGCCGGCTGAAGCCTCCAGCCGTGCAAGCGCCATCACCGCGCGCATATAGGTGTCGGAAGCGGTTGCCCCGCCTTCACGATCCGTCACGGCCTCATTGAGGCTCTTGCGGGCAGCATCTGTGTTGCCGGAGACAAGGGCGATCGCCGCGGCATTGTATTTCTGGAAAATCGAAATCCAGCCCGGACCCTTCATGTTGTTGACGAGGGCCAGCGCTTCCTTGGGCTTGCCTGAACCGGCGCGCGCCCATGCCGTCAGAAGCGTGTTGACCATGCGGTCGAGATCGTTCGGGCCGGTATATTTCAGGATTTTCTCGGCTTTGACGAATTCCTTGTCCTTGATGGCGTCGAGGCCGCGCACGATGGTCGTCACGCGTTCGACGGAGGTATCGTCCTTCATCGAATCGGCAATCTTGGCGCCAGCCTCGAAATTGCCGCTCAACAGTTCGGCGATCATCAGGCGCTGGCGGATTTCCGAATTGGCCGGATCGAATTCCAGCGCCTTCTTGTAGAGCGAAATCGCGGTGGGGTAATCCTGATCGACATCGGCATTGCGCGCGGCAAGGAATGCGCCGGAGAAGGTATTTACCTTGGCAGGATCGAAAGTAACGGCCTTGGCGTCCGTTTTCGTCTCCGCAAAGCCGGGGCTTGCACCCGCGCCAAGTGCGAGAGCGGCGGCAAGAGCCGCGCTGCAGAGAAGACGAAGTGCTGGTTTACGCCGCATGAGGGAACCTTTGCCTTTGTGCAGAAGCACGGAAAAATCAGTTTCCATTGTTTGGTCACGATAGAATGGCTTTTTTGAAGCAACCCCGCAAGAAATTATGGCCCGCGCCACAATCTACCCTTGCGGGACACCCAGTCCGAAACAGCGGCGGACGGTCTTGTCCATCCGCCGTTTGCCTGAGGCCTCCAGCGTCAGTTGAGACGCTCGATGCAGAAGTCGATGACTTCCAGAAGCGCGTTTTTCCACGGGCTTTCCGGCAGCGGTGCAAGCGCATCGCGGGCAATGGTGCCGTAATGCGTGGCCCGGCCGATCGTATCGCCAAGACCGTTGTATTTGGTGATGAGACCGAGCGCCTTTTCGAGGTTTTCGTCGCTGCTTTCGCCGTTTTCGATGGCGTTGCGCCAGAAGGCGCGCTCATCCTGCGTGCCGCGGCGATAGGACAGGATGACCGGCAGGGTTATCTTGCCCTCACGGAAATCGTCACCCGTATTCTTGCCGAGATCGGCGGATTTGCCGCCGTAATCCAGCACGTCGTCAACGAGCTGGAAGGCGAGGCCGAGATTCATGCCGTAGGATTTCAGCGCGCTGCGGCTTGCCTTGTCGGTTTTGGCGACGATGGGGCCAACTTCCGCGGCCGCTGCAAAAAGGGCGGCCGTCTTGGCGCGAATCACCTGCAGATAATCGTCCTCGGTCGTCTCCATGTTCTTGGCGACCGAAAGCTGCAGCACTTCGCCCTCGGCGATGACCGAAGCGGCGGTGGACAGCACGTCGAGCGCATCCAGCGAGCCGACATCCACCATCATGCGGAAGGCTTGGCCGAGCAGGAAGTCGCCGACGAGAACGCTTGCCTGGTTGCCCCAGATGGTGCGGGCGGTGGACTTGCCACGGCGCAGATCGCTTTCATCCACCACGTCGTCATGCAGCAGCGTCGCCGTGTGCATGAATTCCACGCTGGTGGCGAGCTTGATATGGTGGTCGCCCTCATAACCGAACATCGAGGCAGAGGCCAGCGTCAGCATCGGCCGCAGGCGTTTGCCTCCGGACGAGATCAGATGGTTAGCCACCTCAGGTATCATCTGGACATCGGAACCGGCTCTGGAAAGGATAAGCTGGTTCACCCGTTCCATGTCGGCACGGGTCAGGTCGACAAGCGGCTTGACGGATGCGAGTTTGTTTTTGCTTTCTTCAAGCGGTATGACGACGCCCAAGGGACAGGACTCCTGTTCGAATTTGAGTTCGACAATAAAAACTGGCGCCTGTCGCGGCAAGGGGCGAATTGCCGCTAGCCATTCAAAAAAATGGGAATTTGGGGCTTATCCATGCGTGAACTGATCCGTACCAACGATGCCGTGCTGTTATCCTTCGCCGAAAGCCTGATGAAGGACGCTGGCATCCATTGCCTTGTCGCCGATCAGGCAATGAGCATTCTGGAAGGATCGCTCGGTCTTTTGCCCCGACGGTTGCTGGTGGAGGAAGACCGCGCCGGTGAGGCCCGCCGCATTCTCGTGGATGCCGGTCTGGGCGACGAATTGCGCAACGAAGAGGCGTAAACGAACGTGGGCGGCGAGATTTCGGAAACTTTGGATGCGTTTCACCGGGGCCGTTTTCACATTCTCCAGCCCAAGGGCAGGGGGCACCGCGCCGGCATGGACGCCATGCTTCTTGCCTCGATGGTGGCAGACGAGCGCGCCTGCCGCATAGCCGATCTCGGCGCGGGCGCGGGCGCGGCAGGTTTCGCGGTTGCCACGCGGCTTGAAAAGGCCGAAGTGACCCTGTTCGAACGTTCGCCGGAAATGGTGGAATTTGCCCGCCGCAGCCTGGCATTGCCGCAAAATGCCGCTTTTTCCGCCCGTATCAGCGTGCGTGAGGCCGACGTGACACTGCGTGGCAAGGCGCGCGTCGAGGCCGGACTGCAGGACGGGCATTTTCACCACGTCATCATGAACCCGCCCTATAATGATGCAGGTGACCGCCGCACGCCCGATGCGCTGAAGGCTGAGGCCCACGCCATGACGGAGGGCCTGTTCGAGGACTGGATCAGGACCGCAGGTGCGATCACGGTTCCAGGCGGGCAGCTTTCCCTTATTGCACGGCCGCAATCGGTGACGGAGATCATTGCCGCCTGTGGCAGCCGTTTCGGCGGCATCGAGATCACACTCATCCACCCACGCCCCGGTGAGGACGCGGTGCGCATGCTCGTAACGGCGATCAAGGGGTCACGGGCGCGGCTGTCGTTCCGGGCGCCGCTCGTCATGCACGAGACCGGCAGCCATGCCTTCACGCCCATCGTGGATGACCTGAATAATGGCCGCACCGCCTATCGCCGTAATGTAAAGGCAATCGGGCCTGGCCTATAAATTCGCCGTTCCTCCGGCCGCAAACCATTGTGTTTCGCAGGGCAATACATACATCCGTGACGAACAGGCAAATGCTGCGAGGAGTGAATTGTGGGTTTTCTGAAGTATCTGGTGCCGAAACGCTTTCGCAAAAAAGAACTCGTCATCCCGGTTGTGCGCATGCATGGCGCCATCATGGCTGGCGGCAACCAGTTCCGCCCCGCTCTCAATCTTGCCTCCTATGCACCGCTGCTGGAAAAGGCCTTTGCCGTCAAGGACGCGCCAGCTGTCGCCATTTCCGTGAATTCTCCCGGTGGCTCGCCGGTGCAGGCGCGAATGATCTATAATCGCATCCGCCAGCTTGCCGAGGAAAAGGACAAGAAGGTCCTGATCTTCGTTGAGGATGTGGCGGCCTCCGGTGGCTACATGATCGCGCTTGCCGGCGACGAGATCATCGCCGACCCCACCTCCATCGTCGGTTCGATCGGCGTCGTTTCCGGTGGTTTCGGTTTCCCGGAAATGTTGAAGAAGATCGGGGTGGAGCGCCGCGTCTATACGGCCGGCGAGAACAAGGTCATCCTCGATCCCTTCCAGCCGGAAAAAGAGGGCGACATCGAATATCTGAAGTCGCTTCAGGTCGAAATCCACAATGTTTTCATCGATATGGTCAAGATGCGCCGCGGTGCAAAACTGAAGGGCGATGAGACGGTCTTCTCCGGCCTGTTCTGGACCGGTATGCGTGGCCTGGATCTCGGCCTGATCGACGGCTTGGGCGACATGAGGGAAGTTCTGCGCCGCCGTTACGGGACGAAGGTCAAGCTTCAGCTCGTCACCGGCGGGCGCTCGCTGTTCGGCAAAAAAGTGCCGGGCGTGAATGCGGCACTCGGCCTCAATGCCGAAAGGCTTGCGGCAGGCGCCGTCTCGGGACTTGCGGAAGTTGCCGAAGAAAAGGCATTGTGGTCGCGTTTCGGTCTATGATGTCGCAGGAATAGGGCCTTATGGCGCAGCTTATTACAATTGTTCTTCTGGTGGTGGGATCCGTCATCCTCTACCGCCGCTTCGTTCGCGATGCGGAAAAGCTTTCGGCAAAATCGAAGCAGCGCGAAAAGGAACGCGAAACCGGCGCCATCGGCACGCTGATCAAGGATCCCGAAACCGGCGAATACCGCGTGAAGCGTGAGGATGAGACGTAAGCCGGTGTCTCCACGCATAAATCCTTGACCCCTTCGCCATGCCGTGGCACCAGTCCGCATCCGAAGTAAGTCAGTGCTTACTTATCCTCACAACGCCGCGATGACTGCAATGACCGATATTCCAGACCATATGAACCCCAAGCGTTCCTTTCAGGCGCTGATCCTGACGCTGCACAATTACTGGGCCGACAAGGGCTGCGCGGTATTGCAGCCCTATGATATGGAAGTGGGCGCGGGTACGTTTCATCCGGCAACGACGCTGCGCGCGCTGGGCCCGAAGCCGTGGAAGGCTGCCTATGTGCAGCCCTCGCGCCGGCCTTCCGATGGCCGCTACGGTGAAAACCCCAACCGTTTGCAGCATTATTACCAATATCAGGTCATTCTGAAGCCCAACCCTTCCAACCTTCAGGAACTCTATCTCGGTTCGCTGAAGGCCATCGGTCTCGATCCGCTGCTGCATGATGTGCGCTTCGTCGAAGACGACTGGGAAAGCCCGACGCTCGGCGCCTGGGGTCTCGGCTGGGAGTGCTGGTGCGACGGTATGGAAGTGTCGCAATTCACCTACTTCCAGCAGGTCTGCGGCATCGAATGCTCGCCGGTTGCTGGCGAACTGACCTACGGTCTGGAGCGTCTGGCCATGTATGTTCAGGGCGTCGACAATGTCTACGACCTCAACTTCAACGGCCGCGAGGGTGAAGAGAAGATCTCCTATGGTGACGTCTTCCTGCAGGCCGAGCAGGAATACTCCCGCCATAATTTCGAATTTGCCGACACCGGCATGCTGCATCGCCATTTCATCGACGCGGAAAAGGAATGCCTGGCGCTTCTCGCTGCGGGCGCGCCGGGTGATGATGACAATCAGCGCCTGCATAAATGCGTGTTCCCGGCCTATGACCAGTGCATCAAGGCAAGCCATGTCTTTAACCTGCTAGATGCGCGCGGCGTGATCTCGGTGACGGAACGCCAGAGCTATATCCTGCGCGTGCGCACGCTGGCAAAAGCCTGCGGCGAAGCCTTCCTGCTCACGGATGCGGGCGGGTTGAACTGGAACAGGGCCGCCTGAACCTTTATGTAAGGCGGGGCAACAGTCTAACGTGCGGGTGCCGTTGCGGCGCTCGCGCCTCTTGAGGAGGGGTCGGGAATGTTCATCACGCTGGCAATCATCGCGGCAATCGCGCTCTATGTCGTCTTCATCTATAACGGGCTCGTCAAGGCGAGGCAGATGAAGGAAGAGGCGTGGTCGGGCATCGACGTGCAGTTGAAACGCCGCGCCGATCTCATTCCCAATCTCATCGAGACCGTGAAGGGCTACGCGGCGCATGAAAAAAGCACCTTCGAAGAGGTGATTGCCATGCGCAACCGGGCCCAAGCCGTGCCGGCTGGCGATGTCGAAGGCCGCGCCCAGGCGGAAGGCATGCTATCGCAGGCGCTCGGCAAGCTCTTTGCGCTCGCTGAAGCCTATCCTGATCTGAAAGCCAACACGAACTTTCTGGAATTGCAGCGCTCGCTGGAAACCATCGAGGGCGAACTGCAGATGTCGCGCCGTTATTACAATGGAGCCGCGCGCGATCTGAACGTCAGGGTGGAAAGCTTCCCATCCAATCTGATTGCCGGCCAGTTCGGTTTTGCCAAGGCACCCTATTTCGAGATCGACAACCCGGCAGACCGCGCCGTGCCGACCGTGAAATTCTAAGGCGACCGTTCCCCGGGTCCAAATCCTCCCGCCGACATTCCTGTATCCTGGCTCTCTGCCGCATTCTTTGACAAGACGACGATCATGATCGAACTGACCATCACCCCGCCCGGCCACCCGCTTTCCGGCAAGGTAGAGCCACCCGGCTCCAAATCCATCACCAACCGCGCGCTTCTGCTGGCTGGCCTCGCCAAGGGAAAAAGCCGCCTAACCGGCGCTTTGAAGAGTGATGATACGCTCTATATGGCCGAAGCCCTGCGCGCCATGGGAGTTAAGGTGACAGAACCTGACGCCACGACCTTCGTGGTGGAGGGTACAGGCGTGCTTCAACAGCCGGAAAAGCCGCTTTTTCTCGGCAATGCCGGCACAGCCACGCGGTTCCTGACTGCGGCTGCAGCACTGGTGGATGGCGCCGTCATCATCGATGGCGACGAGCACATGCGCAAACGCCCGATCATGCCGCTGGTGGAAGCGCTGCGCGCCCTCGGCGTCGAAGCGGATGCGCCGACCGGCTGCCCGCCAGTTACCGTGCGGGGCAAGGGCATGGGTTTCCCGAAGGGCAGCGTCACCATCGATGCCAACCTCTCCAGTCAGTATGTGTCGGCACTTCTGATGGCGGCCGCCTGCGGCGACAAGCCTGTCGATATCATCCTCAAGGGCGAGGAAATCGGCGCGAAGGGTTATATCGATCTCACAACATCAGCCATGGAAGCTTTCGGCGCAAAGGTGGAGCGGGTCAGCAACGCCATCTGGCGCGTGCATCCGACCGGCTACACCGCGACCGATTTCCACATCGAACCGGATGCATCCGCCGCCACGTATCTCTGGGGCGCGGAGCTTCTGACCGGCGGTGCTATCGACATCGGCACGCCCGCCGACAAGTTCACCCAGCCGGATGCCAAGGCCTATGAGGTCATGGCGCAGTTTCCGCATCTGCCCGCTGAAATCGACGGTTCGCAGATGCAGGACGCCATTCCGACCATCGCCGTTCTCGCCGCGTTCAACGAAACGCCAGTACGTTTCGTCGGCATTGCCAATCTGCGTGTGAAGGAATGCGACCGCATCCGCGCCGTCTCGCTCGGCCTCAACGAAATCCGCAACGGTCTGGCGCATGAGGAAGGCGACGACCTGATCGTGCATGCCGATCCGGCGCTCGCTGGTCAGACTGTCGATGCCTCCATCGATACTTTTGCCGATCACCGCATCGCCATGAGCTTTGCGCTGGCGGCGCTGAAGATCGGCGGCATCGCCATCCAGAACCCTGCCTGCGTTGGCAAGACCTATCCGGGCTACTGGAAGGCGCTCGCCTCGCTCGGCGTCGACTATACCGAAAAGGAAAGTGCTGCCGAGCCGCAGCACTGAAACCGGCTGGAGGAGACCGCCCCGTGAAGACCATCGCCGCAAGACTTCTCGCGCTGCTTGTCTTCCTGGGCGCGACCTGCCCGGCCTTTGCGGAAGAATTCATCCGCTCCTATCATTCCGTCGTCGAGGTTGCGAAGAGTGGCGAACTGACGGTGACGGAAACCATCACCGCCCGTGCTGAAGGTCAGAACATCAAGCGCGGCATCTTCCGCGATTTCCCGCTTTATGCGCTGGATGCGAATAACCGACGCACCAAGGTGGATTTTAACGTCGTATCGGTGGAGCGAGACGGCGCGCCGGAGAACTGGCGCACCGAGAATATCGATGGCGGCATCCGCATTTATACCGGCAGCGCCGACCGTTTTCTTCCGACCGGCGAGCATATCTTCCAGATCACCTACACCACCGCCCGGCAGATCCGTTATTTCAGCGACTATGACGAACTCACCTGGAATGTCACCGGCAATGGCTGGCAGTTTCCGATGGGTGAGATTTCCGCCACCATCACTTTGCCACAGGGCGTGAAGGCCACCGATACTGCCGTTTTCACCGGTCCACTCGGTGCCAAGGGCAAGGATGCGCGCATTTTGAGCGAAGGCAACGAGGTGTTTTTTGCCTCTACCCGCCCGTTTTCAGTGGGCGAGGGCATGACAGTTGCCGTGAAGTTACCGAAGGGCGCCATTACCGCCCCCGACTCCTCCCAGGAGGCAGGTTGGTGGCTACGTGACAATCTTGCCATCCTGCTTTCGGGCGGCGGGCTTTTCGCAGTGCTGCTCTATTATCTGCGAGCATGGTTCGCGGTCGGCCGTGATCCGGCCAGGGGTGTAGTCGTGCCGCGCTGGGATGCACCGGAGGGGCTTTCGCCGGCTCTGGTCAATTACGTTGATAACAGGGGTTTTTCCGGCGCAGGCTGGACAGCGCTGTCCGCCTCCGCCCTTGATCTGGCGGTCAAGGGTTATGTCGTTCTGGAGGATCTGAAGAACTCCATCGTCATCCGCCGCACGCAAAAGCAGGCTGGGGTGGAGTTGCCGAGCGGGCAGAAGACGCTGTTGTCCTCCATCGGTGGTCCGGGCGAGACGCTCACCATCGACAAGGCGCATGGAACGGAAGTCGAAAAGGTCGGCAAGCAGTTTCGTGCGGCGATAGAGAAAGAGCACCGCGGCAAATATTACCGCAGCAATGCCGGTTACATCGTTTTCGGCATCTTCTTCAGCGTCGCCATCATCGTCGCGACGCTGGTGTTCGGTGATCTCGATGAAAGCGCCATTGCCGCCGTGCTGGTCTTCGGCTTTTTCGCCTTCTTCTTCAGCATCCTGTCGATCGGCATCGGCCGACAGTTCTCGCGTGGCGCGTCGTTGAGCAAGCGCATCGGCGGCATCGTCATGCTGGCCTTTGCCGGTTTTGTGGCTTTCTCGGTCATTGGCGGCATTGCCACGCAGATCCTGCTGGATGTGACGCATGACACCAAGTCGCTGGCGCTGGCCGCCATCGGCGGCATCGTGCTTACCAACGCGCTGTTCCTGTTCCTGATGGGTGCGCCGACGCCGCTCGGCCGCAAGCTGATGGACGGCATCGAGGGCCTCAGAACCTATCTGACGCTGGCGGAAAAGGACCGGATGAATATGGCGGATGCCCCCGCCATGTCGCCGCAGCATTTTGAGACATTGCTGCCCTATGCGGTCGCGCTCGGCGTGGAAAAACCCTGGAGCCGTACCTTCGAGACCTGGCTCGCGACAGCCGCCGCTGGTGCCGCCGCGGCAAGTTATGCGCCCGGCTGGTATTTGGGCAGCAATTACGGCAGCTTCGGAGACCGGATTGGTGGGTTCTCCACTTCCATGGCGAATACAATCGCTTCCACCATTCCCCAGCCTGTCAGCTCATCTTCCTCCAGCTTTTCAGGTGGCGGTGGCGGTGGTTCTTCCGGTTCGGGCGGCGGCGGCGGTGGTGGTGGCGGCTGGTAACGTCCACCGGCGGTAATTTAACCGATAGCTGATGACTTTTGCCGCTGGTCTTGCTAAGTCCGCGACACTCTTTTGCAACAGATTAAAGTCCTTATCCCATGCCCGATCTTCTGCTTGAACTTCGCTCCGAGGAAATCCCCGCACGCATGCAGCGCAAGGCGGCGGGCGATCTGAAGAAACTCGTCACTGACGCCTTGGTGGAGAGAGGGCTGACCTATGAGGGTGCGCGCGAATATTGGACGCCGCGCCGCCTCACGCTGGATATTCGGGGCCTCAACGCCCGCTCCGCCGATGTGCGTGAGGAAAAGAAGGGTCCGCGCACCGATGCCAACGAAAAGGCGATTGAGGGCTTTCTGCGCGGCGCTGGCCTTAATGATGTCTCCGAGGCTCAGGTCGTTTCCGATCCGAAGAAAGGCGATTTCTACATCGCCATCATCAACAAGCCCGGCCGCCCGGCGGAAGAGATCATCGCCGAGGTGATGCCCGGCATCATCCGCTCCTTCCCCTGGCCGAAATCCATGCGCTCCGGCCCGGCCTCCATGCCGAAGGGTTCCAGCTATGCCGGCATCGAAGGCAAGGGCTCGGAGAGCCTGCGCTGGGTGCGCCCGCTGCAATCCATCGTCTGCCTGTTCGGCCCCGAACATGACGAAACCCAGGTCATTCCCTTTGTCATCGACGGCATCGTCGCTGGCAACGTCACCTATGGCCACCGTTTCCATGCGCCGGGTCCGATCACCGTGCGCCGTTTCGAGGATTATGTCTCCAGCCTTGAAAAGGCGAAGGTCATTCTCGATGCCGACCGCCGCAAGGATATCATCCTGCACGATGCCAAGGATCTGGCATTTGCCAACGGCCTTGAGCTGGTGGAAGACGAAGGCCTGCTGGAAGAAGTCTCCGGCCTTGTTGAATGGCCGCAGGTGCTGATGGGCACTTTCGAGGAGGATTACCTGCAAATCCCGGCGGAAATCATCCGGCTGACCATCAAGACCAACCAGAAGTGTTTCGTCACCCGCAATCAGGGTGCGGAAGAGGGTCTTTCCAACCGCTTCATCCTGATCTCGAACATCGAGGCAAGCGACGGCGGTAAGGAAATCATCCATGGCAACGGCAAGGTCGTCCGCGCCCGCCTGTCGGATGCCCGCCATTTCTGGAACCGTGACCAGGGCGATCTGCCCGATCTGGAGACGCTCAAGGATTCGGCTGCGAAATTTGGCCTCGATCTCAAGAAGCCGCTCGACCAGCGCATGGCCAAGCTCGATGCGCTGAACGTTACCTTCCATGCCAAGCTAGGCACTCAAGGGCAGCGTGTGGCCCGCATTCGCGAACTGGCCAAGGCTCTGGCCCCCGTCGTCGGTGCCGATGCTGCTCTGGTGGACCGCGCCGTGGTGCTGGCGAAAGCCGACCTGCGCACCGAAGCCGTCGGCGAATTCCCCGAGCTTCAGGGCCTGATGGGCCGCAAATATGCGACCTTGCAGGGCGAAAACGAAAGTGTCGCCGCGGCGATCGAGGATCACTACAAGCCGCAGGGTCCCTCCGACCGCCTGCCAGCCGACAAGGTGGCGATCACGGTTGCTCTCGCCGACAAACTCGACACGCTCGTCGGCTTCTGGGCCATCGATGAAAAGCCTACCGGTTCGAAGGATCCCTTCGCACTGCGCCGTGCGGCGCTGGGCGTAGTTCGTATTCTGCTTGAAAAGAACGTGCGCCTGCCTCTCTTGAGCGTCGCGAAGGATACTGACCTTCTCTCCTTCTTCCACGACCGCCTGAAGGTCTATCTGCGCGATCTTGGCGCCCGCTACGATCTGATCGATGCAGTCCTGACACCGGAGTCCGACGACCTGCTGATGATCGCCCGCCGTGTCGAGGCGCTGACCGCCTTCATCACCGGCGAAGATGGCCGGAACCTGCTGGCCGGTGCAAAGCGCGCCACCCAGCTTCTGGCCGCAGAGGAAAAGAAGGGCACCGTGGTTGCGAACAGCGTTTCAGAAGAACTGCTGAAGCTCGACGCCGAAAAGGCGCTTTACGCGGCGATCAAGACCGCTTCCGCCGATGCCGCAAAGGCCGTCGAGACGGAAGATTTCCGCTCCGCCATGCAGGCGCTTTCGACACTTCGCGCGCCCGTCGACAAGTTTTTCGAGGATGTTCTCGTCAACGACGAGGACGCAGCCATCCGCGCAAACCGTTTGGCGCTGTTGAAGGCCATTCGTGAAGCCACCGGAACGGTTGCGGATTTCTCGAAGATTACGGGGTGAGGCAGGGTTGCCAATGGTAATGTTTATGTTACTATTGCTCCATGAAGGTCGTTGAATATCTGGACCCTAACGGATCGAGCCCATTTGAGCGATGGTTCGTGAAGATCGACGCGCGTGCAGCGTCGAAGGTAACGATGGCCGTGACCCGATTGGGGCAGGGCAATCTCTCCAACGTAAAATCCGTTGGCTCCGGTGTTCTCGAATACCGGATCGATTATGGCCCCGGATATCGTGTCTATTTCGGGCGTGACGGTGATGAGCTGGTGATATTGCTGATTGGTGGAACCAAGGCGCGGCAGCAGAACGATATCGAAGCGGCCAAGGCCTTTTGGCAGGATTATAAATCCAGAAAGGGTGCCCACAAGGGTGCCGGGATGGGTGATTGACATGGCGCTAACGCGGGAATTCAAACAGACAGTCAAGGCGAGGGCGGAAAAAGACCCAGCCTTCCGGGCGGCTCTCTTGTCGGATGCTGTGGAACTGTTGCTGGAGGGAGATGTCGAAACCGGCAAGTCGGTATTGCGAGATTTCATCAACGCCACGATCGGTTTCGAGACTTTATCCAAACACGTGGATGTGCCTGCGAAAAGCCTGATGCGCATGTTCGGCCCGAAGGGAAATCCCCGGGCCGATAATCTGTTTAGTGTCATTCAAGCGCTTCAGAAGAACTCGGGTATACATCTCGCTGTCGCAGCGGCCTGATGATCACCAAAATCCTAATCAGCGCCTGCCTTCTCGGCCAGCCGGTCAGATATGACGGCAAGGGCAAACCTCTCGTACACCCGGCGATAGACCGCTGGCGGGATGAAGGCAGGCTGGTGGCGATCTGTCCGGAAATGGCGGGCGGGATGCCCGTGCCGCGCCCGCCGGCAGAGATCGAGAAGGGAGCTTCCGGTCTCGATGTGCTGGAAGGCCGCGCCCGGGTGCTGGAAGTAACCGGCGGCGATGTCACGGCGGAATTTATTGCCGGTGCGGAAAAGGCGTTGGCCCTTGCTAAAGCCAATGGCTGCGCGCACGCGCTGTTGATCGACGGCAGCCCGTCCTGCGGATCGGTTGCGATCTATGACGGCTCGTTCTCCAGCATCAAGCATGCGGGCAATGGCGTGACGGCGGCGCTGCTTGAAAGAGCGGGAATTAGGGTCTTTTCGCCTGCCGATATCGACCGGCTGGATACTTTGACACGTTGAAACAAAAAAACGCCGGAGTTTCCTCCGGCGTTTTCGTTTATACATCACCTCAGCGTCTATCACCCCGCCATGCGCATCTGCTCTGCCATGCCGTGCAGCTGGTGGCTGGAGGAGACGCGGAAGCCGCGGATGAGGTTCAGCAGCTCTTCGGTATCGACGGCCAGCGCTTCCGCCGAAGCCGTGGTCTCTTCTGCCATCGCCGCATTGTGCTGGGTGGCGACGTCGAGCTGGTTGAGCGATGTGGAGATAGAGCGCAGCGTCGTGTCCTGTTCGGCCGCCGAATGGGCGATCTTGCCGACGATCTCGTTGGCGGATTTGATCTGGTCCGAGATGCGTTTCAGCGCGTCACCGGCTTCGCCGACAAGACGCACGCCGTTTTCCACCTGGTTGGAAGAGCGGGCGATCTGGTCCTTGATCTCCTTGGCGGCGGCGGCAGATTTCTGCGCCAGTTCGCGCACTTCCTGTGCCACCACGGCAAAGCCCTTGCCCGCTTCCCCGGCACGCGCCGCTTCCACGCCCGCATTCAGTGCCAGAAGATTGGTCTGGAAAGCGATATCGTCGATCACGCCGATGATGTTCGAAATCTGATCGGAAGATTGTTCGATGCCGCTCATCGCCGCAATCGCTTCTTCCACCACCCGGTCGCTGCGCATCGCTTCGGAACTGACTGTCGTGACGCGTTTGGCGGCGTCGGCTGCACCTTCAGCCGTCTGGCGTACCGCAACCGTCAACTCGTCGAGCGCGGCAGAGGTTTCCTCGAGATTTGCCGCCTGCCGTTCGGTGCGCTGCGAAAGCTCGTTGGAAGCCTTGCGGATTTCTTCCTTCGAGCCGCCGATATCGATGCTCTTGGAATTCACCTTGGCCATGGCGGCGTCGAGATGGGTCAATGCCTCGTTGAAATTGTCGCGCAGCGCGGCGTAACGGTTGCCGAGATCGGCGCAACGCACGGTCAGATCACCGCCGGCGAGTTTTTCCAGCGCCTCGCCAATGGTGGTGACGACACGCGCCTGCAATGCGGCCTCGTCGCGCTGCATGTCGAGGTTGTTCTGGCGCTCGGCGTTGAGCTGCTGCTGCTGTTCTTCCTCCCGGCGCTGCATGGCGTGGCGCTCCCGCACCTTGTCCTGAAGCGAGGCCGTGGCCTTCGCCATCATGCCCACTTCGTTGGTCAGCCCGGTATGGGGTATGGTGAGCGAGACGTTCTCATTGGCGACTTCACCGAGCGCCCTGTGAATGTCGCCGAGCGGCTTCGATATCCCCCGGATAACGTAGAAGGCGGCGGCAAGTGCCAGCACGAAGATGGCGGCACCGATGGACAGCGCCCTCATCACCTCGCCACGAACCTGGGCATTCAGATCATCGATGTAAACGCCGGTCACGACCACCACCTGCCAGGGCTCGAAAGCAAGGGCGTAGGAGCTTTTGGCGTAGTCATTGCCTTCCATGCCGGGCTTCGGACCGTAGAAATCCGTCTGGCCGCCGCCGTTGCGGCCAAGCCGTACGAGCTCGTCACGATACTGGAAGCCCTTGCTGTCCGGCTTGCCCTTGTAGTTCTCGCCGACACGCTTCGCGTCGGGATGGAATTTCATCGTCACGTCGTAGTCGTAACCGAACAGATAGCCATCCGGGGTGAACCGCATGGCGCTGACGGTGGCGAAGGCCTGCTTCATGGCGTCTTCGTGTGAAAGCGTCCCGGCCTTTTCCTTGTCGTGGAAGGATTGCAGGATGGAAATGGCTGATTGCACCTGTGTCCGCAGCATGCCGTAGCGTTCTTCATAGATCGCGTCGGTGGCAGATTTCAGCTGGTAAAACGTTGCTGCTGCGAAGGCGGCCATAAGGGCCACCACGAGCACGATCAGCTGACGGGAAATGGAAAGATTCTTCATGGGCGCTCACAAGCTTTTGCGTCGCGAGCCGGAAAAAGCCGCGCGCTGCCGAAGTTTCGAAAATGGGAAGGCGCCTGATGCGCTGTGATCAGCCTGAAAGCGAAAGTCCGCTCCAAGCCCTCATGTCGTGCTGCATCGCACTATGAGGTCACTTAGCGGCAAAAAATTTGAATAAATATTTAATTAGCAAAAGCTTTATGAGCGTGCTTGGCAGAATAATGGATGCATAATTTATTATTCACCGGATGGTTGCCGTGCACTTCGAAAAATGCAGCGATGACGCGATTATTTGACTTTTGTCATCAAAGACGCCGCCGACACTGTCGGTCAATTGCCGCGCAATTTGAAATCCTGGAAATCGGGTGCCGCCATTGCTGATGCGCTTGACGGTGCCGTGGCATTGGCCGCCGAAATTGTCTTCGTCGCTGCCGTGGTCGCGGTCATGTCTATGCCTGCTGGCGTGGCTGCCGTTTCCTCGGGGGGAGTGCCAGCTTCACCCTCATCATAGGTGGCAATTGCGGTGCCGGGGGTTTCCTGCGGCATCCACGCGGGGTTGGTGCTGACGAAGGTGACGGGCGCGCCGCCAAGCCAGGCCTCGGTGCGCACCAGCGTGCGCTTACCCTCGATTTCACGCATTTCCGTGTGCTGCGTGCCCGGCTCGATGGAGGGGATGGCAAAGCCCTCGGGGGCAGGGTTGTCCTTCAAGGGCTGGCAGCGGGCGCAGTCGAGGCGAACGAAGCTGCCATTGCTGGTGTGGGTGCCGTTTACATATTCGATGGAAGACGCCATCGCAGACCCGCCGGTCAGCGCGACAACCGCTGTCAAAAGAAGACGACGCATCGAAAAACCCCCGAAATGACGGCGCAGCCTCACGATCGAGACAGAATGCGCCCTTCAATGTTCGGCAGATATTATCGGTCTTTCGTTTCCATCAGGTCAGCAAACTTGGTAAAAATTGAGCGAAATATGCGCTCGGGCCGCTGTATGCCTTGAATGGTCAGACTTTTTCGCGCGCCACGGCCTGCCAGCCGATATCGCGACGGCAGAAGCCGTTTTCCCATTCCACCTTGGCCGCCAGCGCATAGGCGCGCGCCTGCGCTTCCATCACGTTCTTGCCAAAGGCGGTGACGTTCAGCACACGTCCGCCCGTCGCCACCAGTCTGCCGTCCTTCAGCGCCGTCCCGGCATGGAACACCTTTGCCTCTTCGCTGGCATCGGGAATATGGGCGATGGGCGTGTTCTTGTCGTAGGCACCGGGGTAACCCTTGGAAGCTAGAACAACGGTCAGCGCCGCATCGTCGCGCCATTCCGCTTCCACCTTGTCCAGCGTGCCGGTAGCAGTGGCGTAGAGGATCGGCAGCAGGTCGCTCTTGAGGCGCATCATCAGCACCTGACATTCCGGATCGCCGAAACGCACATTGTATTCGATCAGCTCGGGGCCTTTGGCGGTGATCATCAGACCGGCGAAAAATACGCCGGAGAAGGGATTGCCGTCTTTCGCCATGCCAGAAATCGTCGGTTCGATGATTTCTTTCATGGTG
The DNA here is from genome assembly GCF_019355535.1 of Agrobacterium sp. S7/73. NCBI lineage: Bacteria > Pseudomonadati > Pseudomonadota > Alphaproteobacteria > Hyphomicrobiales > Rhizobiaceae > Agrobacterium > Agrobacterium sp. S7/73. The sequence continues at coordinate 2,329,264 of NZ_CP072136.1, read as the reverse complement.
CGCTCCACCATGGCCGGTGTCATCACCGGGGCGGGGGAATAGGCGCCCATGCCGCCGGTGTTGGGGCCGGTGTCGCCATCACCCACGCGCTTGTGGTCCTGGGCTGTTGCCAACGCCAGCGCGGTTTTGCCATCGGAAAGGCAGAAGAAACTGGCTTCCTCACCGTCGAGGAAAGCTTCCACCACAACCTCGGCGCCGGCAGCGCCAAAAGCGCCGTCGAAACAGTCGTCGATGGCGGCAAGCGCTTCCGCCTCGCTCATGGCAACCGTTACGCCCTTGCCGGCGGCAAGCCCGTCGGCCTTGATGACGATGGGTGCGCCCTGTTCACGGACATATTGCTTTGCCGGTTCGGCGGTCTTGAAACGCTGGTAAGCCCCGGTTGGAATATCGTAACGGGCGCATAGATCCTTCGTGAACCCCTTGGAACCCTCAAGCTGAGCGGCTGCTTTCGAAGGCCCGAAGGTGGCAATACCGGCCGCACGCAGATCATCTGCCAGACCGGCAACCAGCGGCGCTTCCGGTCCGACGACGACGAAGTCGATCGCCTTTTCCTTGGCAAAGGCGATAACGGCGGCGTGGTCTTCCACGTCAAGCGAAACGAGTGTCGCATGGTCGGCGATGCCGGGATTGCCGGGAGCGGCATAAAGTTCATCGAGCAGGGGAGACTGGGCGATTTTCCACGCCAGCGCATGTTCGCGTCCGCCGGAACCGATCAACAGAACTTTCATGGTCAACACCCCTGCAAATTCGCCTGTAACCTTGTTTGAGGGGCGTTAAGGGCAGGGGGGCGAAAGGTCAAGGAGAAAGCGCCTCAAATGCCCGTCTTTCCCTCGAACTCAGCCTTTCCTGTGGAATCGTTGCCGCCTCTTGTTGTCACGCCACAATCAGACATTATGTTCGCCGCTCCAGATGTGACATCAGAGAACCCCATGACCGCAGATAATGCCCGCCTCGCCACGCTCATCGCCTCCGAAATCAACGCCCGCGCCGATCAGGTGAAGGCGGCAGTGGCGTTGCTGGACGAGGGAGCGACCGTGCCCTTCATCGCCCGTTACCGCAAGGAAGCGACGGGAGGGCTGGATGATACCCAGCTTCGAACGCTTGCCGAACGCCTCGTCTATCTGCGTGAACTCAATGCGCGCCGCGCCTCCATTGTTGATACCATCAACGGTCAAGGCAAGATGACGGACGCCCTGATGGTCAAGATCATGCAGGCGGGCACCAAGGCGGAGCTGGAAGACCTTTATCTGCCCTACAAGCCGAAGCGCCGCACCCGCGCCGAAATCGCCCGCGAGCGCGGTCTCGGTCCGCTGGCCGAAGCGATCTGGGCAAACCGCGCAGCCGATCCGGCAAAGCTTGGCGAAGCCTATGTGCAGGGCGAGGTGGCGGATGTGAAGGCAGCGCTTGAAGGCGCGCGCGACATCGTGGCGGAAACCATGACGGAAAACGCCGATCTTCTTGGACGCCTGCGCGACTATATGCGCCAGAACGCCATTTTCCGCGCCAAGGTGGTCGATGGCAAGCAGGCGGCAGGCGAAAAATTCTCCGATTATTTCGATCATTTCGAGCGCTGGGCGACAGTGCCGGGACACCGCGCGCTGGCTATGCTCCGCGGCTGGAACGAGGAGATTCTGACGCTGACCATCGATGTCGATGCGGATGATCCCTCTCCAGTCAAACCCGCGCAGCGTACCGTCGCAGCGGCCTTCGATATCCGCAATGCCGGCCCCGCCGATCAATGGTTGATGGAAGTGGCAGGCTGGACCTGGCGTGTGAAGCTCTCCATGTCGCTTTCGCTCGATCTCATGCGCGAATTGCGCGAACGTGCGGAAGAAGAGGCGATCAATGTTTTCGCCCGCAATCTCAAGGATTTGCTGCTGGCTGCACCGGCGGGCTCACGCGCCACCATGGGGCTCGATCCGGGCATCCGCACCGGCGTCAAGGTGGCCGTGGTGGATGGCACCGGCAAGCTGCTCGACACCACGACGGTCTATCCCTTCCAGCCGAGGAACGACGTGCGCGGCGCGCAGGCGGAACTCGCCATGCTCATCCGCAAGCACAATGTCGAGCTGATCGCCATCGGCAACGGCACGGGCAGCCGTGAGACGGAAAAGCTGGTCGCCGATCTGCTGACACAGATGCCGGCTTCGGCTTCCGGCGCAAAGCCCACCAAGGTCATCGTTTCGGAGGCGGGCGCATCTGTCTATTCCGCGTCGGAACGGGCGGCGGCGGAATTCCCCAATCTCGACGTGTCCCTGCGTGGCGCGGTGTCCATCGCCCGCCGCCTTCAGGACCCGCTGGCCGAACTGGTGAAGATCGAGCCGAAATCCATCGGCGTCGGGCAGTATCAGCACGATGTCGATCAGGGCCGTCTTAGCCGTTCACTCGACGCGGTCGTGGAAGATGCGGTGAATGCCGTCGGTGTCGATCTCAATACCGCCTCCTCGCCGCTTCTGGCGCGGGTTTCCGGCCTCGGTGCTTCGATTGCCGATGCCATCGTTGCACACCGCGACCAGACCGGCCCCTTTGCCAGCCGCAAGGAGCTGTTGAAGGTGCCGCGCCTTGGCCAGCGCACCTTCGAGCAATGCGCCGGCTTTCTGCGTATTCCCAACGGCAAGGAACCGCTGGATTCGTCCTCCGTGCACCCCGAAGCCTATGGCGTTGCGAAAAAGATCGTTGCCGCCTGCGGTCGCGACCTGCGCACGCTGATGGGTGACAGCGCCACGCTGAAGGGGCTGGATCCGAAGCGCTTCATCGACGAACAATTCGGCCTGCCCACCGTCAAGGACATCATCGCCGAACTGGAAAAGCCCGGCCGAGACCCGCGCCCAAGCTTCAAGACGGCGACCTTTGCTGACGGCGTGGACGAGATCACCGATCTGAAACCGGGCATGTTGCTGGAAGGTACCGTCACCAATGTCGCCGCCTTCGGCGCTTTCGTGGATATCGGTGTGCATCAGGACGGGCTCGTGCATGTCTCGCAGCTGGCCGACCGTTTCGTGAAAGACCCGCATGAGGTCGTGAAAGCGGGTGATGTCGTCAAAATCCGTGTCGTGGAAGTGGATGTGAAGCGCAAGCGTATTGCCCTCACCATGCGTAAGGACGGCGGCGAGGCGGCACCCCAGCCAATGCGCGAAAAGGGCAATGCGGGCGCCATGCGCCACGCGAATTCCAAACCGCAGGGACACAACGAAGGGTCGCAATCCGGTGGTGCTCTTGCTGCGGCTCTGGCCGAAGCGATGAAGCGACGCTGACCTCCGGTTGAAATGATTTCTATGGAAAAGCCCTGCCGGAAACCCCGGTGGGGCTTTTTGCTTGATGAAATCGTTCAATTTTTTTGAAATAAGACTATCTTGAAACTTGTGCCGAAAGGAATACGGTCAGAAAAATTGATAAGTGAGACTTAGCAATTGGGGGTGCCATGGCGTCGTCTCTGCATGTTCTTCTCGAAAAGATAATCAAGAACGGTAATCTTGTCGTCAATAGCCCGGGTGGTAGCCGTACATTTGGTAACGGTACAGGAACAAGGGTGGTTCTGAATTTCACCGACGAAGCTGCCATGCAGGAGATCGCTGCCGATCCTGCGCTGAAACTCGCCGAAATTTATATGGAAGGCCGTATGCAGGTCGTCGAGGGCGACATCTACGACTTTCTGGCGCTGGTTAAAAGCAACACGCTAAGCGAGGCGCTGTCCTTCGGCATGGTGTGGCGTGGTATGGCCCGCATCATCGCCGCCCGCATCAGGATGCATCTGCCGGTAAACCACAACAAGAGCAACGTCGCCCATCACTATGATCTGAGCGCCAAGCTGTTCGACATCTTCCTTGATGAGGACTGGCAATATTCCTGCGCCTATTTCAATCCGCCGGGCATCAGCCTTTATGAGGCGCAGGTCGCCAAGAAGCGGCACATCGCCGCCAAGCTGATGACGGAGCCGGGCCAGAGCGTACTGGAGATCGGATCCGGCTGGGGCGGCATGGCGATGTATATTGCCGAAAGTGCAGGTGCCGATGTGACCGGCATCACGCTCAGCGAGGAGCAACTGCGCGTTTCCCGCGACCGTGCAGCAAAACGTGGGCTTGCCGGCAATGTTCGTTTCGAATTGCAGGACTACCGTTACCTGCCTGCCTCGAAGAAATTCGACCGTATCGTCTCGGTCGGCATGTTCGAACATGTCGGGCCGACCCATTACCGCGATTATTTCGACAAGGTGGCGGAGGTTCTGGACGACAAGGGCGTAATGGTGCTGCATTCCATCGGCCAGCCCAGTCCGGCACTGGCGACTAATCCCTTCATCGAAAAATATATTTTCCCTGGTGGTTACATCCCCTCGCTTGCCGAGGTGCTGCCGGCCATCCAGAAGTCTGGGCTGCTGGTGAAGGATATCGAAATCCTGCCCATGCATTATGCGCATACGCTGCGGCACTGGCGCGAACGTTTCGTTGCGCGCAAGGCAGAGGCGGTAGCACTTTATGACGAACGTTTCTTCCGCATGTGGGAATTTTATCTGGCGGGGTCCGAAATGGCCTTTACCCACGAAAATTTCCATATTTTCCAGATCCAGCTCGCCAAGGATCGCGACGCTGTTCCGCATAATCGCGATTACATTGCCCGCAACGAGGAAAAGCTGCTGGAGTTCGAAAAGACGCGGCCGCCGCTTGCGAAGGTTATGTTCTAAGGCTTGTCCATTCGCCATCGTCAAGCCGGACCTGATCTGGCATCCAGCCAGCCCAAGTCCTTGGGCTGAAAGAAGGCTTCCTGCCGCGCAGACGCGCGACGTCTGAATTCCGGCTCAGGGCCGGAATGACGGAAGAGCTAATCGCCGCCTTCTCGCGCTGGTTAATGGAATGGAAACGGAATCCCTCTAATTCTACGCTTACCTGTTTGTATTGCGTTTCCTGGGGTTATTTTCATGTTCAAGCCATCAGCGGCCGTCGCCGCTTGTGTTTTATCGCTTTTTGCCGTCGGTAACGCCCATGCCGATGGCTGGTTTTCCGGCGACTGGTATTTGAAGCTCGGCGGTTCGGGTTTTTCTGCGCCGAAATATCAGGGCGACAACAAGAACGAATTCGGCTTTTCGCCCATCATTTCTCTCGGCCGTCAGGGTCAGGGCGCGCGTTTCACGTCGCGCAACGACAGCGCCTCGATCTCGCTGCTGGACAATGGCCCGATCAGCATGGGTCTTGCGGGAAAGCTGGTGTCTCCGCGTGACCAGAAGGATTCGGCCGATCTGAAAGGCATGACCCGCATCAAGCGCGGCGGCGAGCTTGGCGGTTTCGCCGAGGCTTATCCCACCGACTGGCTGCGTATTCGCGGCGAAGCCCGTCAGGGCATCCGCAGCCATAGCGGCGTGGTCGCCGACCTCTCGGCCGACGTCTTCACTGATATCGCCCCCGGTATCCAGATTTCCGCCGGCCCGCGCGCCACATGGGTCAGCAGCAAATACAATGAACGCTATTACGGCGTAAGCGCCGCGCAGACAGCGGCCGGCGCGCCATCGCCCTACAGCCCCGGCGGCGGCCTGCATTCCGCCGGCGTTGGCGCCGCCATCACATGGAAGGTCACGGAAGCCGCTGAAGTTGGTTCCTTCGCCGAATATCGCCGCCTGACGGGCGATGCCGCCGACAGCTCGCTGGTGCGTGAGCGCGGCTCCAAGAACCAGTTCGTCGTCGGCGTCCAGGCAAGCTACAAATTCGGCTTCACGCTGCCCTGAGGCGGGCGAGTATGCCCACCCCAAGCCCCGCCGCGAAAGCGTTGCGGGGCTTTTTTGTGTCTGCGGCCAAGTGCTGAAATCGATTCCGATTCGCCTGCCGATGCTGTAGAACCATCGCCATGGTTCACCACAGCGATTTGTCAGACCGCGTCTCCGACGCACCATCCAACAACTGGGTCTATCGGATTTTGCCGAGACCCCTCTGGCCCTATGCGCAGCTGGCAAGATGGGACCGCCCCATCGGCTGGCAATTGCTGATGTGGCCGTGTTTCTGGTCCGCAGCACTCGCGGCCAATGCCGCGGTAGCAAGCGGCGGTTTTTCCTGGGGCACGCTGATCTGGCATTTGGCGCTGTTTTTCATCGGATCGGTGGCGATGCGCGGTGCAGGCTGCACCTATAACGATCTTGCGGACCACAAGATCGACATGGCCGTTGCGCGCACGCGCTCGCGGCCGCTGCCATCTGGTCGCGTGAGCAGGGCGCAGGCGAAGGTCTTCATCGTGTTGCAGGCGCTCGCCGGACTCGTGGTGCTGTTGCAGTTCAACGGATTTGCGATTGCCACCGGCATATTCTCGCTGGTCTTCGTGGCAATCTATCCCTTCGCCAAGCGCTTCACCAACTGGCCGCAATTTTTTCTCGGCCTTGCCTTTTCCTGGGGTGCGCTGATGGGCTGGGCCGGGCAGTTCGGGTCCATCGCCTGGCCAGCTGTCCTGCTTTATGTCGGCTCCATCGCCTGGACGATCGGTTATGATACAATCTACGCCCATCAGGACAAGGAAGACGACACGGCTGTGGGCATCGGTTCAACTGCCCTGCTGTTTGGAGACAACACACATCGCTGGCTGGTTTTTCTTTATGGCACAGCCCTTGTCATGATCGCCCTGTCCTTCTGGGGAGCGGGCGTTAACCTGATCGCCTATAGCGGCCTTGCCGCCGCCGCCATCATGCTTTTCCGGCAGGTCTGGGTGCTCGATATCGACGACGTGGCGCAATGCCTTGTGCTGTTTAAATCCAACAACCGCGTCGGCGTGCTGATTTTCGCCGGCCTCATTCTGCCGCTTCTGTTGGCGTGAGGTTGTTGAAAGGCAAGATGCAAAAAAGCCCGGCCGCGATATCCGCGCCGGGCTTTTTATTGTTTTGTCTGAAGATTATCAGCTGCGAGCGATGATTTCCTTGCCCTCGATCTTCATGCTCATGCCGAGAGAACCGGTGGAGCGGCGCACGAGGAAGCGCGGGCGACGATCCGCGAAATAGGAGTGCCGGCGACGGGGGCGGCTGTTCTTGGTGCGCACCTTGCCGAGATGTTCTTCCAGCGGACGGGCGACGCCATCGGCCTCCACCATCAGCATCGGAATACGATAGGCCTCGGACCAGCTGCGCCAGTCGGCGGCGATGTCGCAAAGATCATGGGCGACGAGAAGCGGAACGCAAAGTTCCGGATCGTCGTGGTGAAGCTCCAGCGTCACCGTCACCTGTCCATCACCATGGTCGATGGCGCGGGCGGCAACGCCCTTGAAAGCGCGGGCTGGCAGGGCGAAGGACAAAGGCAGGCCGGAAGAGGACAGGACCTTTCGCAGAACGGCACCCCGTTCATCGAGCGTGACGGCAACATCGGTTGCGCCATTGCCCCTGCCATAGGTGACCTGTTGCGGAAAACGTGCCGGGTCAAGTCTGAGTGTGGCGACGGCCCAGTCGGGCTTCAGAACGGTCTTGGTCATGTTTATTCTACCCTTGTTTTACCTGAGAGCCGGTTTCCGGTCTTCTCATCGGGACTTTTCGTCCTCTGATGTCAGGAGAATATCCGCCGCATGTTCGAGACTGCTTAAAAATCGCGGTTAAGAAAACTTTGCATTCCCAAATGGTTAGCAAAACCCACCGTGGCATGGTTTCGCTGAGGTAAAGCCGATTGAGACAATGCGATTTTTCTAAGTCCCGAAACTGTGCTCTTTCAAGCTCCGGGCAAGGCGCGTCATGCACAGTCGCGCCAAGGCCTGCCGTGCGTCCGGATGGAGGTGTGGTGGGCGAATTCAAAACCGGAGCCGGCCGTATCCAGCGTGATGCGCGGTGCTCCAGGGGGCATTCGCATGGTATCGACTTTTCTGACCTACGACCTCATCAACCGCGATATGAAGGCAAGCATTTCACGCGTGTCGCAGCAGGGGATCGTCGAGCGGCAGACGAAATATTACAAGGAAAACATCGGCAATGTAAAAAGCGTCGACGAGTTCCTCAATAACTACCAGCTCTATTCCTATGCCATGGATGCCTTCGGTCTCGGCGAGATGACCTATGCCAAGGCCTTCATGAAGAAGGTGCTGGAAAGCGACCTGAACGACCAGAACAGCTTTGCCAACAAGCTGACCGATGAACGTTATCGCGAATTTGCCGCATCCTTCAACTTCACGCAGTCCACCACCACGGTGCAGACGGAGGCGCAGCTCGACAAGATGATCGGGCTTTACGACACCTCGATCACCAACCTCGATGACAGCCTGTCCGAAGAAACCCGTTATTATAAGGCGATCATCGGAACGGTCACGAACGTGGACCAGCTGCTTCAGAACGATAGAACCCGCGCCTACATCTTCGAGGTCTTCAGCATTGATGAGAAGACCTACAGCTATTCCCACATCAAGGGATTGATGACGAGCGATATCGATGACCCGAACAGCTATCTGAACCAGAAGTTCGGCGCGGCCTATTCCGCTGCCGTGGAAAAGCTTACGACCAAGGGCAATATCGAGTTGCATGGGGATGTGACGGATCGGATAACGGCCATCGATACCGCGCTGGCTGATACCACGCTGACCGCCGAACAGCGAACCGCCCTTGAAACAGAGAAAACCACCCGGCAGGATCAGCTCACCCAGCTTGAAGCCGTGCTGCCGCCGAAGGACCAGTGGGCGGCGACCCTTGCCTCCATCACGGCGGAGCAGACCCAGCTCTCCAATACCGTCTCGCAATATAATACGATGGCGCAGATGGCCCAGGCTTTCGAATTTGCCAATGACGGTACCGTTGCGGCCGGCCAGGCGCAGACCGCCGACAACGTCAAGATCCTGACCCAGGCCTATGTCGGCAGTGCCCCGCGTGTGACCCCGACCGTTGCCACCTTGAACAGGGATTATTTCGAATCGAAGATCGGTTCGATCAAGACCGTCGATGAGTTAATGGCAGACCCGCGTCTGGTGAATTACATCAAGGTCGCATTCGACCTGAATGACTTGACCATAGTCAATGCGACGATCGAGAACATTTTGACCAGCGATCTCAGCGATCCCAACAACTATATCGCCAAGTTCGGCAATGGCGACAAACGTTACATCGCATTGCGCGAAGCGTTCAATTTCAAGGCGGATGGAACGCTGCCGGACGGCACGGCACCACAGACGACGACCCAGACCGTTACCACGACCAACGGGTACATGAACCATTATAACGACAAGGACGAAGCCGCTGACGAAAACGCTTTGAAGCTGTTCAAGAGCGATATTGCCAACGTCAAATCCGTTGCGGACTTCCTGGAAAGCAGCGCGGTTTACACCTATGCGCTCAAGGCGGTCGGCCTCGATCCGACGAAGGTGAATATTGCGGACGTTCGTAGAGCCCTGACCAGCGACCTGCTGGACAAGAAGAGCTACGTTTATGCGCTGAAAGACGACCGTTACGTCAAACTCGCGGAACTCTTCAACTTCAAGTCTGACGGATCGCCAGGCTCTCCGGTTCTTGCGCAGTCCGAACTTGAAATTCAGAGCATGTCGGTCGACTACATCAAGAAGAAATCAGCCTTCGGAACAGACCAGGAAAAGGAAGCCGCCAAGAAGGAGGCGGAATTTTTCCGTTCGGAGCTACAGAAGGTCAAGACGCTCAGCGATTTTCTGGGGAATGATCGCCTGACGAAATTCGCGATGGAATCGCTTGGCATCGACCCGACGAAGGTCACCAAGGACCAGCTGCAAAAAATGTTCACGTCCAATCTGGATGACAAGGACAGCTATCTCAACAAGGAGATGGACCCGGCTTTTCGCCGTCTCGTCACCGCGTTCAATTTCGATACGGACGGTAATATCCTGCGCGAGGATCGAAGCTCCATCCAGACTCGTCGCGGCCTCTACGAGACGCTGGACAATTATCTGACGCAGACGCTGGAGACGCAGGCAGGTGAAGAAAATGCGGGCGTGCGTCTGGCGCTCTATTTCAAGCGAATGGCGGCGGGAACAACGTCCTATTACTCCATTCTTGCCGACACCGCGATCCAGAACTTCATCACGACCACCTTTGGCATTCCCGATGAACTCGGCAATGCCGGGGTCGATACGCAGGTGGCGATGATGAAGAAATATTTCGACATCGAGGACTTCCAGGACCCCGATAAGGTCAAGAAGCTGATCGCCCGTTTTACCATCATGTACGACGACAAGCAGAACACCACCAACCCGATCATGATGCTGTTCAACGGCAGCGGCTCGGTGGGCATCAGCGGCGACACGCTGCTGGCTGTCGCATCGCTGCGTGCGCGGTAGGCTGGAAAGCGAAGACGGACGATGGAAAGGCCAAGCTTACCCGGTTAAGGCGTCTCACACGACCGCATTTGCGGACCCATTCACCAGCCCGGCAGCATGTGCCCGGCGCGTAGGCGCGGCATCTTCGGGTAGGTCTTCACATCGTTATCCAGCTCATCGGCGACGTTCATCGGAGAGATGTTGTCGAGGCAGGCGGTGATGTGGTCTGTAATGGCGTTCACCAGCGAGGGCGACAGGCCGGGCCGTTTCATCAGGCCGATCTGGACCGGCGGCAGCGGTGGGAAACCGTCCGAGGCGGTCAAAACCTTCATGCCGGTACGCAGCGCCGATTCCGGCAGCACGGAAACCGCCATGCCTGCCAGCACGGCGGCGGCAACCACGGTGGAAGACCAGCTGGTGAACAGCACCTGATAATCCCGCCCGTCGGCATCGAGCGCCGAGCAGGCAAGTTGGCGCCAGTGACAGTCGCGCCGGCCGACAGCCAGCGGCACTGGCGCATCATCCTTCAGCGGATGGTTCGCGGAGGTGACCCAGCAGAGTGGCTCGGTGCGCACGACATCGGATGAGCGGGCGCGGGGATTGTGGGTGACGAGTGCTATATCCAGCTCGCCGCGCGCCATTTTTTCGGCAAGGCTCACCGAAGGTTCGCAGACGATGTAAAGCTCGACATTCGGATGGGTCTTGGCGAAACGCCCGATGATCTCTGGCATGTAGCGGTCGGCATAGTCGTCCGGGGTGCCGATGCGCAACGTGCCCTCGAGCCTGTTGTCATCGAAGGCCGCAATCGCCTCGTTGTTAAGGCGAATGATGCGGCGGGCATAATTCATCAGTTTCTCGCCCTCGGCCGTCAGGCGGTTGCCGCGCCCGTCCTTTGCAAAGAGCTGTTTGCCGATCCGCTCCTCAAGTCGCCGCATCTGCATGGATACGGCGGATTGCGTCTTGAAAACGCGCTCAGCGGCCTTGGTAAAGCTGCCGGTATCGACAATGGCGATGAAGGTGTGCAGCTGGTCTATGTCGAGAGGTGCGGACATTGATACTCATCCATCAGAATGATTGATGCCTCACATTAGAAACATTCGTTGGACTGATCAATAGTCTTGCGACATTTTGACACCCAGCAAATCAATCTCAACCCCGGGGCGGGCACATCGTCAGGCCCCCAACCCAAGGCAGCTTCCCGCGCACGGTGCGTCGGGAGCGGTGCCGCATCGTGCCGTTACGGAAGGATCATTGTTATGCGCACGGCAGAACGGAAAATGGAACTGGAATTCGCAACCGGCCAGCAGAGCGACACCCTGCGTCGCATCGCTTTCGGTGTTGCTTCCACCGTGAAAACGTTTGTGCAGCGCATCTACAATCGTATCGTCGCAAATGGTCTCACGGAGCTTGACGATCGCCTGCTCGCCGATATCGGGCTGGCGCGCTCGGATGTGACCAACGCGCTCAATACCGGCTTGCTCGAAGATCCGACCGCCCATCTGACCCGCGCCGCACGCACGCGCTCAGTCACGCGGTTCAAGACGCTCTAGGCTTGTGTTCGTGCAATTCCGGCGTACCTCCAGACGCCGGGATTGCTTGCGAACCGATAAGGTTTTCCCCGCAGGGTGATTTGCCAATAACCCTGCCTTTGCCCGGTGTCAGGCCCCTCGGCCGCACCGGGTTTTTTTATGGCAACGCCTTGCCTGTCTTGCGCATTGTCCAGACATAAAGCCGCTGCGCAGTTTCAGCGAAATGCTTTAATACTGATATTCATCGAATACTGGCAGCACCGATCCACCCCAGCGTCCGTTATAGAGCGCAAGCAGGTCTTCGGCGAGCGTGGTCTTCTTGGCAAGGACCTCGTCCAGCGAGGACAGGAACACGGTTTCGTCCTGGCCTTCGCCGTTCAGCCGGTTGCGGTTCTTGAGGCCGGTGCGGGAAATGTCGAGCACCTCGCGGGCGAAACCGAGAAGCGGCTTGCCGGCGATCTCCGCGGCCAGCCCCTTGGCCGGCACGGTATTACGAAGGGCGATGACCTCATCGAAACTCCAGTCGGCTGTCAGCGCATCGGCTGCGTCAAGCGCTTCCTGATTATAGAGAAGGCCGACCCAGAAAGCGGGCAGGGCACAGATGCGTCTCCATGGGCCGCCATCGGCACCACGCATTTCCAGAAAGCGCTTCAGGCGCACATCGGGGAACAGCGTGGAGAGATGGTTCGTCCAGTCACCCATGGTCGGTTCCCATTCGGCGATTTCACCCTTCAGAGCCCCGTTCATGAACTGGCGGAAGGTGACATGGGTGCAATCGTGATACTTGCCGTCGCGCACGATGAAATACATCGGCACATCCAGCGCCCATTCGACATAATCCTTGAAGCCGAAATCGTCATTGAAGGTGAAGGGCAGCACGCCGGAGCGGCGATTGTCGGTATCGCGCCAGATATCGCCACGCCAGGAAAGCAGGCCGTTCGGCTTGCCTTCGGTAAAGGGCGAGGATGCAAACAGTGCGGTGGCCAGCGACTGGAGCTTCATGGAAACGCGCATCTTCTGGCGCATATCCGCTTCGGAAGAGAAGTCGAGGTTAACCTGAATGGTGCAGGTACGGTACATCATGTCGAGACCCTTGGTCCCGACCTTCGGCATGTAGCGCGTCATGATCGCGTAGCGCGATTTCGGCATGCGCGGTGTTTCGTCATAGCTCCACAGCGGGCTGCCGCCAATGCCGAGAAAACGGATACCCATCGGCTCCGCCACTTCGCGCAGGGTCGCCAGATGCTGGTTGGATTCCTTGCAGGTCTGATGCAGGTTCTCGAGCGGGGCACCTGACAGTTCGAACTGGCCGCCCGGCTCGATCGATATGGCGCCCATGCCGTGCTGTTCGCCAAGTCCGATGATGTTTTCACCATCCATGATCGGCTCCCAGCCGAGCTTTTCCTGCATGCCCTTCAGCAGAGCGGAAATGCTGGCCTCGCCGAAATAGGGAACCGGCCGGTTGCCCTCGCGGAAAAAGGCGAATTTCTCGTGCTCGGTGCCAATGCGGAAGTCGGCTTCAGCTCTGCAACCGCCGGCCAGATAATCTGTAAGCTCCGTGACGGAGGAGAGGGGTGTCTGGTCGGTCGTATCGCGTGCCATGGCTTACCTTGTTATGACGTCTCTGTTGCGGCGAGGCATATGTGTGGCAGATAGAGCCGGATCGTATCCGGAGGCAAATGAATTTCTTTTAAAGATGCATGAAGCGCAATGGTTCAGCGCATGTCGCGTAAAACTGTGCAGCGGTTTTGCGATAAAGACATGTTCCAGATAGGTCAATTCCAGTCGCCGATCGATGCCTGAATGACCGCAAGGGCTGCGACCGCAGCCGTATCGGCCCTGAGGATACGCGGCCCGAGCGGGATGGGGGTGACGAAGGCAAGGCTGCGCAGCAACTCTCTTTCCTCTTCGGAAAACCCGCCTTCCGGGCCGACCAGAAGAGCGATTTTGCGTTCCTTGATGGATTGCAGGACAGGCAGCGGATTTTGCCCCGCGTCGCCCTCGTCGCAATAGATGATCCGTCGATCCTGGGGCCAGGTCTCGAGCATGTCTTTCAGTTTCACCGGCTCGGCCACGTCAGGCAACGACAGGATGCCGCATTGCTCGGCGGCCTCGATGGCATTGGCGCGCAGCTTTTCGGTATTGTGGATCTTGCCCTGCACATGCTGGGTCATCACCGGCTGCAAAAGACCGGCCCCCATCTCGACCGCCTTCTGCACCAGATAATCCATGCGTCCGACTTTCAGCGGCGCAAAGAGGTAGTGCAGATCTGATGCCGACGGCTGGGGCCGTGTCTGTTCCAGAGGGATGAGGGTAATCTTCTTGCGGCTCGGAAAGGAGAGCCTCGCCTTCCATTCCCCGTCGCGGCCGTTGAACAGCAGGATTTCCGCGCCATCGGTCATGCGCAGCACATTGGCGAGATAATTGAACTGTTCGGTCGTCGCTTCCTGCGCCGCGCCCGCGACAAGCGGGGTTTCGACGAACAGGCGTTGCATCCGGAAATTTGCGCGCATGGGACTTTTCGGTTTCAGCGTCAGAGAAAGAGGAAGGACATAAGCCAATATAACAGTGCTGCAAGCGTAGCACTTGCGGGAACGGTCACCAGCCAGGCGGCGATGATGGTCATGAAGTGGGATCGCCGGACGAGATAACGGCGGCGTATCTCGGAAGGATTGTCCAGATATCGATCGGCCCGGCGGATTTGGCTGGTGCCGGCCTGGACGAGTTCCTGCCGCCGTCGAGACGCCTGCGTGTACCATTCGCGGAAGAAGCCGACGCCGAACACGGCGCCGATCGCCGTATGGGTGGTGCTGACCGGCAGGCCGAAGCGTGATGCGACGAGAACCGTCAGAGCCGTAGCCACGGAAACGCAGAAAGCGCGCATCGGGTTGAGCTTGGTGATCTGTTCACCGACAAGGCGGATGAGGCGCGGGCCATAGAGAAGAATACCGCAGGAAAGCCCGAATGCGCCGACCAGCATCACCCAGAGCGGCGCTCGGGCGGACGTCTCCACCGCCTCGTCGTGCAGTGCCCGCACGATTGCCACCACCGGGCCGATGGCGTTCGAAACGTCATTTGCCCCATGCGCAAAGGACATGAGGCCAGCCGCAAGAACGAGCGGCCACTGGAACAGCGTTCGAAGCGACTGGTTGCGGTTTTCCAATCCCACCGATTGTTTGCGGATGATCGGCACGCACATCCGCCAGGCGACGAGGCCGGTCAAAAGCCCGATGCCGCTTGCATGGCCAAGCGAGACATGCACGATCTGCCTCAGCCCCACCCAGATGAGATAAGCGGTGAAGACCCCGGTCATGATGCCGATCAGAACAGGAACCCAACGCTTCGCGGCGTCGATCTTGTCCTCCCGGTAGATGATAAATTCCTTGATGAAGGCAAGGAGGGCGATGGCGATGGCCGCGCTTATAAAGGGCGCTAGAACCCAGGCAAAGGCGATGCTGCCAAGCGATAGCCAGTCGACTGCCCGGATGCCATAGGCCGCCATTCCAGCCCCCGCAACGCCGCCAACCACCGTGTGGGTGGTGGAAATCGGCGCTTTCGTCCAGGTCGAGATATTGACGAGAAGACCGGCGGCGAGAAGGGCCGACAACATAGCCCAGGAAAACACGGTGCGGTCGGGAATGGTCTGGATGTTGATGATGCCGCTGGAAATGGTCTCGACGACGTTGCCGCCGGTGATCAAGGCACCCGCGATCTCGCAGATGGCGGCGATGATGAGTGCCGCTGCAAGCGGCATCGCCTTGGCGCCGACCGCCGGGCCGACATTGTTTGTCACATCGTTTGCGCCGATGTTGATTGCCATATAGGCGCCGATGGCAACGGCCGCGATGATGATGACGGCGCCCGCCGTGCCCGTGACGAAGGCGCCGGCAAATATCGCCGCCAGAACAACGAACATCACCCCCGCACCAAGGCCGGCAAGCTGCTGCGTGACGTGCAGCGTCGCCTCTTCGACACGGGTGATCTTCTCGAGATCCTTGTCGAGCGTCGGCTTCATGTTCGGTGGCGGCTTCATTGCCATTCAGACCTCGTTCGCCAGCATTCCCATTCGTCCGGCAATGTCGCGGGCTGAAGGCAATTTACAGAAAGACTGTTACATCTCGCACATCTTTCCAAAATGAAAGACAGTAAAAGCCATGTTGGAAAAACAAACTGCAGATTGCCACTATTCGGGCGTGGACGCTATTTCGAAAGCGCCATCCGCTTGTCGAAAGTGAGCATGAGCGCTTTCAGTTCCGGCTCGTTGACCCGTTTGGCGGCCTCTTCGGGAGTGACCCATTCAAGCCGTCTGGAATCCTTCTCGGGAAAGCTGTCCTGCAGCTCCGCCACTTCGAGCAGATGTACCTGAACCTTACACAGCACATTGATGCCGCTGTTCAGCTTTTTCTCATACTCATAAAAGCCGAAGGGGGCCTTATCCACCCTGCCTTTGACACCGGCTTCCTCGTAGGCTTCCTGTTCGGCAACTGCATGCGCCTTCTTGTTGGCCATGGGCCAGCCTTTGGGAATGACCCAGCGCCCCGTATCCCTGCTTGTCAGCAACAGGACTTCCGGCTCACGAAGTTTTTTGGACGATCGATAGCACAGCGCTGCGTATTGCTGTCGCGGCGGTCTGCGCAACATCAAGCCTACATCTGTCGCCAATCGATTCAAAATCTTCAATCCGTGTGGATCCTTCTTCGCCTGTTAGTCGTAACTGCTAATATAGATATCCTTTATGTCCCGCCAATCCCCTCTCACGCATAACCCACGATTGTCTTCATGCCGTTGAAGATCGTAGGCAGCAGGGGATGTGGCAGGGGTGCGAACGAAGGCTTTGCCCGGTACGTAACCGTCAGCGACCGATCGCGGGAATACTGCATTTTTTCTGTTTTACGCTATTCAGAACGCAAAACCGCTATGAATTATTGCCGGAACTGCGTTGGCCAGTGTGCAATCCCCAATTCTGGAGACCTTCGATCACACCGTCAGCTTCGGTCGCGCGCGAGAGGAAAAAACGGCTGTCATTGTTCGCCAGCGAAAGAAGCTCCGGCAAGGCATTGCCAACGATCACACCGCGAATACCATTCAACTCGAACATCGCCCGATCATTGCAAGTATCGCCCGCAACCACTGATTCGTCGAGACCAATGTGCAGTTGTCCACATAACCACGCCAATGCCGCACCTTTGTCTGCGGCCTTGGGTAATATGTCGAGGTCGCGGTTGCTGGAATAGACGATCCGGGCATCGATATCCGCCGCGACGAGCGTGGCTTCGATATCACTGAGCGTCTTCTCATCCGCACCATGCAGGAACCAGCTGGATTTGAGGCCATGCTGATAGCGTTCCGCCTGCATGGTCACACCCGGCAGGCCGGCCATGACATCGGCGATCTTTTGCCGGTCGAAACCCGTACCGAGCGAATGCGTATAGGCGCTTTCAAGCTCGCCCCGCTCTCTTGCGTGCAGCATGGTGCCGACCCCGCCGATAATGTAGTCGGGCCTCGGCAAGGGAACGTCTTCCAAGAGGGCGAGCTGGTCATCGACCAGCCTGCCGCTGTTGAAGACCAGAACCGGGCGAAGATCGTCCGGCAGCGAATGCCAGAAATCGCGGAACCGGCGCGTAGCGGCGTTATCGCCGACGACGGTTCCGTCGAGATCGGTGGAAAACAGGCGAAGCGGTTTCAATCGCCGTCGTTCCATGGTTCTGCCCAATCGGATTCTTCCAGAACAGGCATCAGCGGCCTGCCTTCCACCAGCGCCAGCAATTGCTGCGCGATTCCCGTCCAGGTGAAAAGGCTGCGCGCCTTGTGCGCCCCCATGCGGGAAAGCCGCCCATACAGCCGCTCGTGCTTGAACGGCTTCATCATGGTGATGCCAAGGTCTTCCTTGTCGAAAGGATCGGCAAATAGCGCGTGGCGGCCGTAGCTGACGGCACGGAACAGCCCGCCGTGGATGGTTACCACGGTCGGAGTTCCGCTCGCCATCGCCTCGATTGCGGTCATGCCGAATGGCTCGTAACGGCTCGACAGAACGAAAAGATCGGCTGCCCGGTAGATATCAGGCAAATCCTCGTCCTCGACATAGCCGGAAAACGCCACCTTGTCCTCCAGCCCGAGCGATTTGACCCGCTCTTTCAGCTGATTGAGAATGGTGGTTTCCTGCTCGTCCATATTCTCGCCGCCGACAGCCAGATGAAGGCGGGCTTCCGGTTCGCGCGCCGCAAGAACCGAGAAGCCGTCGATCAAAAGGTCGTAACCCTTGTTGGTGGCAAGGCGTCCAAGCGCCAGCACCACCTTGCCCTCGAAACCGAAACGCTGCCGGATCATTTGCCGCGTCGCATCCGAGACGGGGAAGAATCGGTTGTCGTCATAACCCGGCGGGATCATGTGGATGTGCTTGCGCTTCAGGCCGTAATCTTCGATCAGGACGTCGAGTTGCACCGGCGTCGTCGCAATCACCATGTCGCAACTGCGATAGATGATGAGTTCGTGCTGGATACGTTCCTTGAAATTGAACTCAAGTTCGAAGGTATCGGCCTTTTCCGGGTAATCGGTTTCCATCTGGCGTTTTTTCCAGAGGCCGAGCGAATGCGGCGTGTGCAGATGCGGGACTTTCAGCGCCTCGGAAAGCCGCTGCCCGGCAACGCCCGCATCCCAGTAGTGGCTGTTGATGAAAGAGTAGTTGAGGTTGTTTTTCTTGATGAAGCGCAACGCGTTTTCGCACCATTCCATCAGGTGGCGGTGCAGATATTCCTTGGGAATGAAATCGCGCCCGCCGCAGGGAATGCGCACCACACGGACGCGCTCGTCAACCTCGTCGAATTCCGGCTGGTCTTCGAAGCGGCGGGTATAGAGATCAACGGTGTAACCGAGCTGGCCGAGTTTGCGTGCAAGCTCAAGCACATAAACCACTTGTCCCCCGGTGTCCGCTGCGCCGAGTGGCGGGTGCGCGGCGACATAGCCATGCGTCGATATGAGAGCTATCCTTGGATAGCGTTCAGTTTCGCTCGTGGTCGTCATGGGTCCCATCTTGGTAAATTTTTCCAATTAACCCCAGAAAAAGACCAAAGAGGACAAAAGGTTCCATAAAATCTGAAGAAAAGCGATGCCGCATTTCGTCTGAAGCTGTTTTCAGGCGTTGCGCTGCTGTTGTCGCAGGCGTGAAATCCGGTCCCATTCCCTTGCCTGATGCGCCTTGGATGTGGTGTCCACGATGAAATCGATATGGGTTTCCGCCGCAGCCCTTGCCCCTGCCGCATTACCGCCCGCAATGGCCTCGTGGATGGCGATATGCTGTCTCAGCACCTCGTCATGCGCACCTGCGACACTGAATATGAGATGGCGGTTATAGAAGATGTCGTCGCTCAGGAGCCGGTAGCAGGACCGCAATGTGTGCATCAGCACGATATTATGTGCCGCCTCGCCGATGGCGTTGTGAAATTCCACATCGCTTGCAAGTTCTTCTTCGAAGCGACCAGCCTCATGCGCCTCCCGCATTTTTTCGACGATAGCCGCAAGGTTGCGCCTGTCCGGTTCAGTCGCCCGCTGTGCCGCAAGTTCGGCGGTCATGCCTTCGATATATCGGCGATACTCCAGAAAATCCCGCGTTGCGCGGCTGTGGCGTGTGATCAGCGCGCTCAAGGGATCGGAAAAGACCGGGCCGACAATATCGGCCACATAAGTCCCACCGCCGTGCCGGCTGGTGAGAAGGCCGCGCGTTTCGAGTTCCTTCAGCGCTTCCCGCAGGATTGGCCGCGAGACATCGAGCTTCTGCGCCAGTTCACGCTCGCCGGGCAGCCGGTCGCCATCCCGCAATATGCCGTCGAGGATGAGCTCCTCGAAACGTAAGATCACCTCCTGCGATGTGCGGCTGTGCTCTATTCGGGCGAACAGTGTTTCGTCCATCGCAACATTCTCCGGCGAAGTCCCGCCCCGTATTCGATGAGGCAAATTATCAGCGAAGCATCGCACTGGTCAAATATTCTGTCCAGTTCTGCCATAAGCTCTGCGCCATGCCTGCGGCAACACGGCACCTGCCTTTTTAAACTGGCTTTTGTTAAAGCACCCGCACAGGGTGATGATGGCGGTTTTCTCCGTCAGGTGCATCAAAACAATTACATATGCTTCGATTGCGGTGTCGTCATCGCGATGGATGTTCTAGATAACCGGCGAAACAGGCGGGGACGATATCGCAATGGCCAAGGGTAGATTTGCTTTCGCAAGCGCGCCGGAAAGATCGCTGGCTCTCGGCGAGGTTCATGCGCGGCCGACCGTGCTTCTCGCGCCGTCGCGCATCATCGTCCAGCTTGCCTTCATGATGGATGGCGGTTCTGCCGTGCATCACTCGGTCATTGCGGAAATGTCGCGTAGCCGGGGTGTCGCGCCGCCGGAACGGGATGCCCGCCACCATGCCATGCCCTGGGGGCAGGGTACGCTGCGCTGGGAGCGGCATACCGAATTCTCGACATGGTTCTGGGATGGCCCCGCGCCGGAAAAATTCGGCGGCGATATTGTCGGCGACCCGTTCGGCGACGGTTTTTCACCACCCGGCTCCCTGATATCAGGCATACGGCTGGAAATCCGTCCAGATGGCGCAACGGCCCCCAACGCGGAGACCATGTTCGAGCCGACGAGCCTCTGTTACAGCGACGTGCGCGACGGGCAGGCGGCGATCCTCACCGATTTTCGTCAGGATCGCGACGGGTTAACGCAGATATTGGTGATCGACCGTGGCTTGAGCGATTACAGCCGCGGTGCGCTGGTGCAGCGGCTGCTGGATATCGAGACCTATCGCACGCTTGCAATGCTCGGACTGCCGATGGCGCAGACGCTGTCGCCGGAAATCCGTCGCATCGAAGATGGCCTGACGGGAATCACCCAGCGCATGAAAAACGGCGCACGCGACGAGGCCGATGCGCTGCTGGCGGAGATGACCCGGCTTGCGGCGGAACTGGAAGCCAATGCCGCGCTCAGCCTCTATCGTTTTGGCGCCAGCCGCGCCTATGACGGCATCGTGCGTGAACGTATTCGCGCGCTTGCGGAAACGCCGGTTCAGGGGCACGAGACCATGGGCAGCTTTCTGGAAAGGCGTCTGGCGCCCGCCATGCGCACCTGCCAGTCGGTCGAGGAGCGGCAGGCCAACCTGTCGCGCAAGCTCTATCGCGCCACGGCACTCGTCAGAAGCTGGATCGACGTGGAACTGGAACGGCAGAACACGGTGCTCCTGAACACCATGAACAAGCGCGCCGCCATGCAGCTTCGCCTGCAGCAGACGGTGGAAGGCCTGTCGGTCGCCGCCATCTCCTATTACGTCGTCGGATTGATCGGTTATCTCACCAAGGCGATCAGCCACGACGTGCTGCCGGTTGATCCCGCCGTGGTCACCGGTCTTTCCGTTCCCTTTGCCGTGCTCGGCGTCTGGTGGGTGGTGCGCCGCATTCGCCGCTCCCATGTCGAGGGCGGGCACTGAATACCGGCGTCAATCATGCTCCCAATAGGGTGAGGGGCCGTAAAGTCCGGCGAGATAGTCGATGAACAGCCGCACCTTCGCGGGCAGGAACTGGCGGCTTGGATAGACCGCCGACAGCGTCACGTTTCGCGATCCCTCATAGCTGGGTAGAACCTGCACCAGCCGGCCGGCGCGCAATTCGTGGCCGATATCCCAGGTGGAGCGCAACGCAATTCCCAGTCCCGATATCACCGCCTCGCGGATCACTTCGCTGGAATTGGTGACCAGCATGCCTTCCGGGCGGATGCTGAGCGCCCCGCCAGGTCCTTCCAGTCGCCAGATATCGTTGTTGTGGGCCGGCAGGCAGCGGTGCTTCTTAAGGTCCTCGATCGCAGCCGGCATGCCGTGGGCAGTGACATATTCCGCCGAGGCGCATAGCACGCGGCGGACCGGCGCCAGCCGGCGGGCGACGAGGCTGGAGGAATTGAGATCGGCGATGCGGATCGCCAGATCGTAACCGCCTTCGATGATATCGATGAATTCGTCGCTGAGCACCAGATTGACCGACAGGTCCGGGTGGCGCTCCATGAACGTCTTCAGATGCGGCGCAATATGCATGCGACCGAAGGAGGTGGGAGCTGAGATTTTCAGCGTGCCGTTGACGGTGTTGGCGCGCCCAGACACGAAATCCTCGGCATCCTCCAGCCCTTCCAGCACCGCAAGTACCCGTTCGTAAAAGCCCTGGCCCGCTTCGGTCAGTGAGATCTGCCTTGTCGTGCGCTGGAACAGCCGTGCGCCGAGCTTTTCTTCCAGCCGCTTGATGCGCTTGGAAATAACAGCGGGCGAATAACCAAGCTCCTTGGCGGCAAGCGACATGCTGCCGGAGGCGGCAACGGTTGCGAAGACCTCCAGGTCGCCCAGATTTGTCACAGTTGCCTCCCGATTATTTCCAGAACGGAAAAAATCCTTAGCATTTGATTGCGCTCCTTCAAAGTGGTAAAGAAACAATACCACTTGGCAAGACGTGCATGGAGGAGGGGGCGGTGACGCAGCCGATCAAGTTTCTGGAGCCGCGTGCGGCGGTTTTATCGGGCCGTGACCGCATCATATCCGATCTGAAGGATATCCTGGCCGAGGACTGTCTCGTGCACGAGCCGCGTGAGCTCGTGCCTTTCGAGACCGACGCTTTCGTCTCCTACCGCCGCCTGCCGCTGGCCGTCGCCTTGCCGAAGACCACCGAAGAGGTCGCAGCGGTACTGAAATATTGTCACCGTTACGGCATTCCTGTCGTGCCGCGCGGCGCGGGTACCTCGCTTTCCGGCGGCGCCATTCCGCAGGAAGATGCGGTGGTGATCGGCCTTTCGAAGATGTCCGCGATCCTCGAACTCGATTTTTACAATCGCACGGCAAGGGTACAGGCGGGCGTCACCAATCTCTCCATTTCCGATGCGGCCGGTGCGGAAGGCTTCTTTTATGCGCCGGACCCAAGCTCGCAGCTTGCCTGCACCATCGGCGGCAATGTCGGCATGAATTCCGGCGGTGCGCACTGCCTGAAATACGGTGTCACCACCAATAATCTGCTCGGCGTAAAAATGGTGCTTGTCGATGGCACGGTGCTGGAGCTGGGCGGCAAGCATCTTGACGCTGCCGGTTACGATCTTCTCGCCCTCGTTTGTGGTTCGGAAGGCCAGCTCGGCATCGTCACCGAGGCGACGGTGCGGCTGATTGCCAAGCCGGAGGGCGCGCGCCCGGTGCTGTTTGGTTTCGAAACCTCCGAAGAAGCCGGCTCCTGCGTGGCCGATATCATCGGCGCGGGCATCATTCCTGTCGCCATCGAATTCATGGACAAGCCGGCAATCGAGATTTGCGAGGCCTTCGCCAAGGCCGGATATCCGCTGGATGTCGGCGCGCTGCTGATCGTCGAGGTCGAAGGCTCGGAGGCGGAAATGGACGCCATGCTGGCCGATATTGTCGCCATTGCGAAAAAACACGGCGTGAAGACGGTCAGGGAATGCCAGTCGGCCATGGAGGCCGCGGCGATCTGGAAGGGCCGGAAATCCGCTTTCGGCGCAACGGGCCGCATCGCGGACTATATCTGCATGGATGGCACGGTGCCGCTTTCCCAGCTTTCCTATGTGCTGAAAAAAACAAGCGAAATCACCGACCGCCTCGGCCTTCGCGTCGCCAATGTCTTTCATGCGGGCGATGGCAACATGCATCCGCTGATCCTGTTCAACGCCAACGATCCGGAAGACGCCGCCAGGGCCGAAGAGGCGGGCAATGAAATCCTGAAGCTCTGCGTCGATGCGGGCGGTTGCCTCACCGGCGAACACGGTGTCGGCATCGAAAAACGCGACCTGATGCGGCACCAATATGCCGAGGCTGATCTTGCCCAGCAGATGGCGGTTCGCGCTGCTTTTGACGAGGGTTGGTTGATGAACCCTTCCAAGGTGTTTCCGCTGGAGGGGAGGGGATGATGCACTTTAGCTTTGTAGCCTTGGTGGGTGCGGCTCACCCCTCCGTGCCCGGCAGGGCAGAGGAGGGTATCTCTTGCTCGGAGCGCACCCCATGCTGACCCCTTATGCAGAAACCCAGGTCGCCGACATCATCCGCGACCACACAACCCGAAAAACCCCGCTGAAAATCATCGGCGGCAACACCCGCTCCGGTTTCGGCAATGCGGTCGAGGCAGATGAAACGCTTTCCTCCCGCGCAATGTCTGGCATCATCGCCTACAACCCCGCCGAAATGGTCATGACGGTCAAAGCAGGCACACCTCTCGCCACCGTCGAGGCCGCCCTTGCCGAAAACCGGCAGATGATGGCCTTCGAGCCGATGGACCACCGCCCGATCATGGGAACCACAGGCGAGCCGACCATCGGCGGCGTCTTTGCTGCCAATGTTTCCGGCCCGCGCCGTTATGTGGCTGGTGCGGCGCGTGACAGCCTGCTCGGCATCCGTTTCGTCAATGGAAAGGCGGAAGTCATCAAGGCGGGTGGCCGGGTGATGAAGAATGTCACCGGGCTAGATCTCTCGAAGCTTCTGGCGGGTTCACACGGCACGCTCGGTTTTCTCACGGAAGTAACCTTCCGCGTGTTGCCGAAACCGCCAGCGGAAAAAACCGTGGTTGTCTGCGGTCTGGACGACGAGGCCGCGACGCGGATCATGGCGGCGGCGATGGCGATGAGCGTCGAGGTTTCCGGTGCGGCCCATCTGCCGGAAAGCGTTCGCTCCCATTTCATCGCAGGCGCGCTGCCGGAAGGTCCGGCGACAATCCTGCGGTTGGAAGGGCTCGGGGCTTCCGTCGAGGCGCGCGCGGCGAAACTCCTTTCCGTCATGGATCGGGTTGGCCCATGGGCGCTGCTGGAAGGCGAGGAGAGTGCTGTTTTATGGCGGCAGGTGCGGAATGTCGCGCCCTATGCCGGGCAAGATGCCAAACCGCTCTGGAAAGTCTCGGTCGCGCCGAGCGAAGGCCACAGGCTGGTTGCTGCCTTGCGCATGGAAGCGGGTATCGATGCCTTTTACGACTGGCAGGGTGGTCTCATCTGGATGCAGATGGAGGCGGACCCCGAAGCGGAATTGCTGCGCGGTGCCATCCGCGCGCTCGGCGGCGGGCACGCCACCTTGATGCGGGCGAGCGACGCGGTGCGCGCCACCGTGCCGGCATTCGAACCGCGCCCGACGGCGGAGGCCATATTGTCTGCGCGCATCAGGGAAAAGCTCGATCCGGCGGGCATCTTCAATCCTGGCAAGATGGGAAGGGCCGTCTGAACCATGCAAACATCCTTCACGCCCGAGCAGCTGGCTGATCCGCATGTGGCGGAATCAGAAAAAATCCTGCGCAAATGTGTGCATTGCGGCTTCTGCACCGCCACCTGTCCCACCTATGTCACGCTTGGCAATGAGCTGGACAGTCCGCGCGGCCGCATTTACCTCATCAAGGACATGCTGGAAAATAGCCGCCCGGCGGACCGCGAAGTCGTCACCCATATCGACCGCTGCCTGTCCTGCCTTGCCTGCACCACCACCTGTCCGTCCGGCGTCGACTACATGCATCTTGTCGATCACGCCCGCGCCCATATCGAACAAACCTATAAACGTCCCTTCATGGACCGCCTGACCCGCAATCTTCTGGCTGCAGTTCTGCCTTATCCCGGTCGCTTCCGGCTGGCCTTGCATCTGGCACGGATCACGCGACCCTTCGCCGGTGTGCTCGCGAAGTTTCCCGCGCTGAAACCGCTGCAATCCATGCTCGCTCTCGCCCCGGCTTCCGTGCCCGCCGTTTCAGCTTCTGCCCGTCCGGGTGAACGGTCAGCCGAAGGTGAAAAGCGTGGACGTGTCGCCATTCTTACCGGCTGCGCCCAGCCGGTGCTTGACCCTGGTATCAACGAGGCGACGCTGCGTCTTCTGGCGCGGCTTGGCGTCGAGGTTGTCGTGCCGAAGGGGGAAGGCTGCTGCGGATCGCTGGTGCATCATATGGGGCGCGAGGCCGAGGCGCTCGCCGCCGCCCGCCGCAATGTCGATGTATGGATGCGTGAAATGGAAAATGGCGGCCTCGATGCCGTCATCATCACCGCATCCGGCTGCGGCACGACCATCAAGGACTACGGCCATATGCTACGGCTTGATCCGGCCTATGCGGACAAAGCCGCACGGGTATCGGCACTCGCGAAGGACATCACCGAATATCTTGCCACGCTCGACCTGCCGCAAAAGGAAAGCCAGGGCCTGACGGTTGCCTATCATTCGGCCTGCTCCATGCAGCATGGCCAGAAGATCACCATGGCACCGAAGCAATTGCTGAAAGCGGCTGGTTTTACCGTCCGCGATCCGGCGGAAGGGCACCTCTGCTGCGGGTCGGCCGGAACCTACAACATCATGCAGCCGGAGATCTCAGGAAAGCTGAAGGCGCGCAAGGTGAGGAACATCGAGGCCACACGCGCGGATGTCATTGCCACCGGCAATATCGGCTGCATCACGCAGATCGCGACTGGCACGGAAATGCCGATCCTGCACACGGTCGAGCTGCTGGACTGGGCTTATGGCGGACCGAAACCCGCGAGGCTTTTGGCTTAGAGCGCCGTTCGCTTGTAAGGGCCATCGGACCCGACACAAGGTTCGGGCCGGTGCGTCGTTCGCTCTGCTCATCCTGTGACAAGCACAGGAGTGAGGTTTGAGGGTAGCTTGGCACCTGTCGGAAAGCGCCCTCTATTTCCATCCCAGCTTTAGAACTTGTAGGCCACGCCGAAGTTCACCGCATTGGTCATGATATCGGTTTTCAGCTTGCCGCCATTGTCGATATCCACGTCGATAAAGGAGTAGGTGCCTTTATATTCCACGAAGGTCGACCAGTTGTCGGTTATGCGGTAGCTAAGGCCGGCCTGCGCCTGCAGGGTTGCGCCACCGAACTGGTATTCGAAGGTTTTGCCGGAAGCCCGGGTAACCTCCACATGCGGCACGTTGATGCCAACGCCCGCGCCCACGTAAGGCGTCAGGCGCCAGGTCTCCAGCGGGAAACGATAGAGCGCGTTCAGCGTCAAAAGGTTCAGGCCGTCGGTGAACTCGAAATGCGACCAGCCGGAACGCGCCAGCGTCTGGTCGTCGGCATAGACCTTGTCGTGGGTGTAATCGAGCGAGATGCCGAGATTGTTGAGCTGGCCTTCCTCGAACCAGTAGGTGCCGCGCACCCCCCAATAGGCCGGGCTCGAAAATGCCTTCCCTTCCCACCCCGCCCGGAAGTCCGTTCCGTCCGAAACCGTGACATCGCTGTGCGGGGCGCTTTGCCAGCCGCCGTAACCGGAAAATTCAAATTCCCCCGCGATTGCGGAAGAGAAGGAAACGCCGCTGAGTAGCAGGGCGCAAAGAATGGAAACGTGGCGCAGCATGGGGAGAATCCAGTTTGGTGTTGAGGACACACCAAACCGCTTTTTAGTAACATTTAAATGACAGAAACGAAAAACGGGCGGTCAGTTGACCACCCGTTTCAAGGCCGTTCCATCATCCCCTGAGAGAGGTCCGGCGCCTGGCGTCCCCCGCCAAGTCTCCTTCAATCAATCTAGTAGCGATTGTACCGCTGCGGGACATCAATTCAAGCGCGATCTGCCGTGGTGTGGGCTGCAAGTCCGCGTATTAGCGGCACCGTTGCCGTCATATCACAATGACGGTTGTTCCGACGTTCACACGCTCGTAAAGATCGGTGACATCCTCGTTGCGCATGCGGATGCAGCCTGAGGAATTGTTGCTGCCGATCGTCCAGGGCTGGTTGGTACCGTGGATGCGGTAAAGCGTGGAGCCGAGATACATGGCGCGCGCGCCCATCGGATTGGCAGGTCCGCCTTCCATGAAGGCCGGAAGGTAGTGTCCCTTCGTCGCTTCGCGGCTGATCATTTCTTTCGGGGGCGTCCAGCTCGGCCATTCCGCCTTGCGGGTTACCTTGTGCGTTCCGGCCCATTCGAAACCGGGCTTGCCGACGCCGACGCCATAACGACGGGCCTTGCCATCCGCCATGACGAGATAGAGGAAGCGGTTCGGCGTATCGATGACGATGGTGCCGGGCTTCTGAGTGGTCTGGTAGCTCACGATCTGGGGCAGGAATTGCGGGGCGATCTGCGTGCGCACCGGCGCATTCGGGCGAACGGCGGCGTTCTGTACCCGGGCCGGGCGCTGCGAGGTGACGCCGGAGCTTGGGCGCTGTGGCATGGCGGCCTGGCGCTGCTGGAAGAAAGGCTGGCGGGCTGCTGGCGCGCGCGGGTAAACCACGGGGCGCACATTGCCGCCACCAAGCTGCGTTACCCAGGGGGCGGAAAGGTCTGGACTGACGACGACAGGCGGGCGCTCCCGGTAACGCTCACCAGCTGCGGCGGCCGGGGCGGCGAAGGTGGAAACGAGGCTCAGCGCCAGAAAAACGGACTTCATCGTCATCGGGTGGACTCTCTCTGCGGTATGTCGCAACAATAGCAATTGCGGGATCATTCGCCCGCCTTGCCGGCTACGTTCGCACCTTGACGCCAGCGAATCGTAAATGGCTGTTCATTAAAAAGCGCTTGATTAGAAAAAGCTGGATTTAAGGTTAGCGACCCGTTTTGAAACGTGGTGAATGAGTGGTAAGTGCGCGCATCACGCCGGTCACGGGCGGGAGCGAAAAAGGGTGGTTGCGGTATGAACGAGGCGGGACTTGAAACGGGCGCGGATGGCCGCGTGCGGTGTTTCTGGCAGCAGGGACTTGAGGATTACAGCCGCTACCATGACGGAGAATGGGGTTATCCCGTCACCGACGATCGCCGCCTGTTCGAGAAGATATGTCTCGAGGGCTTCCAGTCAGGCCTCTCTTGGCTGACGGTGTTGCGCAAGCGCGAGGCTTTCCGTCTTGCCTTTGCCAATTTCGAATTCGAAAAAGTGGCGCAGTTCGGTGAAGCCGACATTGAGCGCTGTGTTGCGGACAAGGGCATCATCCGTCATCGCGGCAAGATCGTGTCGACCATCAACAATGCCCGTCGCGCCATAGCGCTCCGGGACGAATTCGGTTCGCTTGCCCATTATTTCTGGGGGTTCGAGCCTTCCGCCGCAGAAAGGCCGCAAAGGCTGGACTATGCGACGTTAAGGGCCAACCCCACCAGCGACGCGTCCATTCGTCTTTCCAGGGATTTGAAAAAGCGCGGCTGGACCTTCGTCGGCCCGACGACCGTCTATGCATTCATGCAGGCCATGGGTATGGTCAACGATCATATCGAAGGCTGTCATTGCCGTGAGCCGATCGAGGCCATGCGGCGGGAGTTTGTACGTCCATGAAAGCAAAGTCCCTTCTTCTGGCTTTTGCCATGGCCGTGGCGGCCGTGCCGCATCCATCCTCTGCGGAAAGCCGCAACGTCGACGGCATCTGGCTGGACGACGGCGAAAGGCTCAAGGAAGTTGCCCTGCCGCCCACCGGGCCGCTGAAACTAGATGGCTGGACACGGCGCGGCCGTGGCGATGTCTACCGCCTGAAGGTCAAGGCCGGGCAGACGATGAAGGTCGAGCTTACCTCTTCCAGCGAATTTGTCCTGATGGCGATCTTTGATTTTTCGACGCCGGATCAGGACGCGATCTTTTTCAGCGACTCCGAAGGTAAAATCGCCACGTTGACGCCGAAGGCGGATACCGAATGGCTGATCCGCCCGACGCTTATCCTGGGATCACCGCGTCGCGGGCTCGGCGCGCATTATATCCTGACGGTCAGCACTCAGAAATAACGGCCCGCCGCACCTTCAGGCCGTTTGCGTCAGCGCGATCAGGCCGAAGCTCAAGATTCCAAGCAGCACGAGCGAGAGGCTGGCGGCGACGATGACCTTGCCCCCGGCATGGCGAAGGCTGCGAATGTCGACCGACAGCCCAAGCGCCGCCATCGACATGATGGTGAGGATGTTGGAGAGCGAGGCGAGGGGGCCTAGCAGAACCTCGGGAATAAGGCCGAAGGAACGGGCCATGATCATCAGCACGAAGCAGATGATGAACCACGGAACCATCTGCTGCAACTTCAGCCGGCCCTTACCAGACTGGCCGTGGATGACGGAGAGGGCAGCAATGACCGGCCCCAGCATCAGGACGCGTATGAGCTTGACGATTGTCCCGGTCTGCACCGCAACGGCGCCGAGCGGGGCGGTGGCGGCTAGCACCTGCGGTACGGCATAGACCGTCAGGCCGGCGAAGATGCCATATTGGGTGGCATCAAGACCGAGAAGCTGCGGCAGAAACGGCATCAGCAGAACGGCGGCGACACCGAGAACGGCTGTAAAAGCAATCGATGCGGCGACATCTTCTGGCTTGGCGCCAATGGCGGGCGCTGCCGCCGCGATCGCCGAATTGCCGCAGATGGAATTGCCGCAGGCGATAAGGGTTGCGAGTTTGGGTGGCAGCCCCAGCATCCGCCCGGCGGCATAGCTGAAGATCAGCGACAGGGCGACGATGACAGCGATGCCGCCGATCAGCAAACCGCCGGCGCCTTTTAGAATGGCAAGGCTCAAGGATGCGCCAAGAAGCGCCACCGCAATCTCGAGCAGGGTCTTGGCACTGAACTTAATGCCGGCCGAAGCAACCGCTGGCAGCGACACGAGCGAACGCAAAAGTGTACCGATCAGAATAGCCAGCACCAGATCGCCGAGCCATGCATGTCCGGCAAGCCGCACCTGAAATCGTTCCGCCAGAATGGCAGCGCAACTGACCGCCGCGCAAAGCAGAATGCCCGGCAGAAGCGGGGTCAGCGAGCGAAAAGAAGACTGGAAGGGATGAGTGAGGGTGCGATGCTGTGCCATGGCCAGACAATGCCGGAATGACCTGTTTTATTCTATCAAATAATATGGCATATATTATTCGATAAAATCGAATGAAAAAGCCATGACCTTCGAACAACTCCGCATTTTCATCGCCGTCGCCGAACGCGAGCACCTGACAAGGGCCGCGCAGGCGATCGGTCTGACCGCCTCGGCCGTCAGTTCCGCGATCAAGAATCTCGAGGCCTTTTATAATGTCGAGCTGTTTCATCGCGTCGGCCGCAATATCGAATTGACCGAAAGCGGACGGGTGTTTCTGGGTGAGGCCAGGGCGACGCTGGCGCGTGTGCGCAGCGCCGAACTGATTCTCTCCGAGATGGGCGGTCTGACGCGCGGCGAAATCACCGTATGCGCCAGCCAGACCATTGCCAGCTACTGGCTGCCGCCGATCCTCATGCAATTCAAGAAGCTTTATCCGGGTGTGACGCTGAAACTCGATATCGGCAATACGAAAACGGTAACGCAGGCCGTGCTCGATGGGCTGGCTGAGGTCGGCTTCATCGAGGGCAAGATCGACGAGCCGGCGCTGATGGTGCAGCCCGTGGTATCCGACAAGCTTCTGGTCGTCACCGGCTCCGCCCACCCCTTCGCCGACGGCCGTTATCTCACCGCCCTCGATATTCTATACGGAACGTCGTGGGTGTTGCGCGAACAGGGTTCCGGCACCCGCTCCGCCTTCGAGGCGGCGGTGCGGCAGATGGGTGTCGACCCGGCAGATCTTTCCGTGATGCTGGAACTGCCATCCAACGAGGCCGTGGTGATGGCGGCACGCTCCGGCGGCGCGGCGACAGCGGTTTCCGCTTCCGTCGCCTCCCTCTTCTTACGCCAGGGATTGTTGGTCCGCGCCGGCATCGATCTGCCCGCCCGCAATTTTGCTCTGTTGCGCCACAAGGAACGTCACACCAGCCGTGCCGCCATGGAACTGGAACGCCTCAGCCGTGCCGCCTCGGAGGACTACAAGGCCGGTCTTGCCGGTTTGTAGGTCGAAAGGCCGCGCGGCATTATCGGGATCGCGGCGCGGGGGCAGAGCCTCTCACGTCAGCTCATGCGCAACAACGTGATGAACGATTCGATAGTCCCTGCTTTCCTCTCCCAACGGAGCGAGTGGCCATTCCCATGCGGCGGCCGGCGCGGACAGATCAGCGCCATGCAGCAAGTCCTCGTGCTGGTGCAGGCTGCCGTCTTTGCCGATAACGTCAAAGGATGTGTCCGTTACCAGGCACACCTTGCAGGGAAGGGCGGCCAGCGCATCCAGATGCGTCTGAATGAGCCTCGGCAAAAGGTCATCAGGCGCGCCGGCAATCTTCTCCCGCTCCAGCCGATGCCGCGCGCCGGTGCCGATCTGTGACAGGAGGTTGGCCGAGACGACGAAATCCAGATAGGGCACCCGCCGCAGGAACTCGAGCGGTTCCGGTTCTTTACCGGCAACGATATCGTCAAAACCGGAAAGATCGCGGTTGACGATGCGCACATTCTTTTTGGAATTGAAGCGCAGTTTCGCCTGCACGCTGGCAAGATGCACCAGATCGACCAGAACCACGGTATCGAACATCGCCACCAGCGCATCGTATGGCACGTCGCGCAGCAGACCCGACCCGAGCACCACCGCCGTCCGCCTCTGTTTGAGTTTTCTCACCGATTGCAGCACAAATTGCTGGCTGTTGTTTTCATGCTCCGCCCATGCTGTTGCGCAGCGATTGGCGCGCGCCCATAGATTGACGGAATAGCGGATATGCGGCCGGAATGGTTTCGGCGTGGCCGCACGCGTGGCGGCATATTGCAGGGCTTCGAGGATCATTGATGCCTAACGGTAGATTTCGCGGCGATGGCCAATTTCCACCACCAGCACGACAAGCTTGTGGTCCTGTATATCGCAGATGATACGGTAATCGCCTACCCGGTAACGCCAGAAGCTGCCGAGTTCTGAGCCTTGCAGGGCGGCACCTGTCTGGCGGGGATTGTCGAGCGCCGCTACTCGGATACGCTGACGCGTCTGCGGATCGATTTTCCGCATCTCTTTCTGGACAAGAACATCGTATTCAATTGTCCAGATCACGCCAGAACTCCTCGGCGCTTACCACCTTTGATTCACCGCGCTGGATGCGCCGCGTCGCCTCTTCGGCTAGATAGAGATCTTCCATATCCTCAATATGTTTCTCAATCGCCTCGCGGATATAGTATGCGGACGTACGGCCCGTGCGCTCGGAAAGCGCTTTCAGCCGTTCATAGGTCTCGTCCGGCAGGCGGATGGCAGTCTGTTTGCTCATTGCTTGCGCCCTTTTCGACTAAAATGGGATACATGCATCCCATATAGCATTGTTTGCCCCGTGCGGCCAGTAGAACCAGAGGCTTTGCGGCTTGCCGCACCGGGCTTCATCATCTAATACACCGGCATAATTTCAGGAAAATATCGGATCGGCATCATGAGCGAAAAAGCAAAAAAGCCTCAGAAACTGAAAGCCCGCCTGCCGCGTGGCTTCGTGGACCGTTCTGCTGCCGATATCCATGCCACCAATGAAATGATCGACAAGATCCGCAAGGTCTACGAGCTTTACGGCTTCGATCCGGTGGAAACACCGCTGTTTGAATATACCGATGCGCTCGGCAAATTCCTGCCTGATAGCGACCGTCCGAACGAGGGCGTATTTTCGCTGCAGGATGACGACGACCAGTGGATGAGCCTGCGTTACGATCTCACTGCACCGCTTGCCCGCCATGTCGCGGAAAATTTTAACGAAATCCAGCTGCCCTACCGTACCTATCGCGCCGGTTATGTGTTTCGCAATGAAAAGCCCGGCCCCGGCCGCTTCCGCCAGTTCATGCAGTTCGATGCCGATACGGTCGGTGCTGCCGGTGTGCAGGCCGATGCCGAAATGTGCATGATGATGGCCGATACGCTGGAAGCGCTTGGCATTGCGCGCGGTGACTATGTCATCCGCGTCAACAACCGCAAGGTGCTGGACGGCGTCATGGAGGCCATCGGCCTTGGCGGCGAGGAAAATGCCGGTCGTCGCCTGAACGTTCTGCGCGCCATCGACAAGCTCGACAAGTTCGGCCCGGAAGGCGTGAGACTACTGCTCGGCCCCGGCCGCAAGGATGAATCCGGCGATTTCACCAAGGGTGCGGGTCTTGATGACTATGCGCGTGAAAAAATCATGTTGCTTTTTACCCACAACGGCGACCAGTCCGCGGACTATTTTGCTGCTATGCAACCGTCCGATGTTTTGCCCTCTGACGCATTGCTGACAGGAGGACAAAGCTCACTGCCTTTGGTTATAGCGAATCCAAGTTTTCTCGATGTATTTGAGCAACATTTCCCAGACGCTGATTTGTTTAGAGAAGGTCTTGATGAACTACGTAAGATCAGTTCTCTCGTTCGTGCGGCAGGTTATGGCACTCAACAAATTCGCATCACTCCTTCCGTAGTGCGTGGCTTGGAATATTATACAGGTCCTGTATTCGAGGCAGAACTTACTAAAGCCATTCCGAATGAAAAAGGTGAGATCGTGCGCTTTGGCTCGGTTGGCGGCGGCGGGCGTTATGACGGTCTCGTCTCGCGCTTCATGGGGCAGCCGGTTCCGGCCACGGGTTTTTCCATCGGCGTGTCGCGACTGATGACGGCCTTGAAGAACCTCGGCAAACTCGGTCAGGTCAAGCCGCTCGCCCCGGTTCTCATCACCGTCATGGATGGCGATGTGGACAGCATGGGACGTTACCAGCGCTTCACACAGGCGCTGCGTGCCGAGGGCATCCGCGCCGAAATGTACCAGGGCAACTGGAAGAAATTCGGCAATCAGCTGAAATATGCCGACCGTCTCGGCTCCCCCATCGCCATCATCCAGGGCGGTGACGAGCGCGCCGAAGGCGTCGTGCAGATCAAGGACCTGATCGAAGGCAAGCGCCTGTCAGGTGAAATCGAGGACAATGCCAGCTGGCGCGAAGCGCGGGTGGCACAGATCACCGCGCCAGAAGCCGAACTGGTGGCGAAGGTTCGCGAGATTCTGGAGCATCATGCAGAGGACGTTCGCCGCGCCGCTGAAGGGCACTGAGGCGATGGCGATCCTCGCGCTCGATCACCTTCAACTGGCGATGCCCGTCGGCCGGGAAGACGAGGCGCGCGCCTTTTATGGCGACCTGCTCGGCTTTGCGGAGCAGGCAAAACCCGCCAATCTGGCGGCGCGCGGCGGATGTTGGTTCTCATCTGGACCGATAAAACTCCACCTCGGCATCGATCAGGATTTCAGACCTGCCAGGAAAGCCCATCCTGCCTTTCTGGTAGACGATCTCAGTATCTTGCGAAAAACACTTGAAACTGCAGGCTACCATGTGGTTGAGGATGAGCCGCTCGAAGGATATCACCGGTTTTATGTCCTTGATCCCTTCGGAAACCGCATCGAAATGATGCAGCCGCTCGAACCGTGACGAAAAGTACCGTTCCATGCCCCTGATCGACATGCCGGAATTTTCCGGAGAGCTACTGGAAGAATTCGCCGCGCGCCGCACAAGTCGTGTGAACACGCCTGTGATCCAGCCTGCCGAACCGTTTCTGGATATGGCGGGCGAGGATTTGCGTCGGCGTATTTTCATGACGGAGAGCGAGACAGGCGAAAGCCTGTGCCTGCGCCCCGAATTCACTATTCCCGTCTGCCTGCGCCATATCGAGACAGCGACGGGTACGCCGAAGCGTTACTCCTATCTGGGTGAGGTCTTCCGCCAGCGCCGGGAGGGTGCGAACGAGTTTTATCAGGCCGGCATCGAGGATCTTGGCGATACCGATATCGCCGCCGCCGATGCCCGCGCCGTGATTGATGCAACCGCCATTCTGAAACGCCTTTTGCCTGGCCGTTCGCTCGCCGTCACGCTGGGCGACCAGCAGGTGTTCGAGGCGGTCGTTGCAGCGCTCGGCCTGCCGCTCGGTTGGCAGAAACGGCTGGTGCAGGCTTTCGGCGATATGGCGCAGCTCGACGCGCTGCTGGAAAGCCTCGTGCACCCCAAGCCCATGACCGGCCTTGACGCGCGGGTCGCTGGACTTCTGGCAACGGGCGAAGAGGCGGTGCTGGTCGATTATCTCGACACGGTAATGCAGGAAACCGGCTATTCCACCAATGCCAGCCGCTCGCCGCAGGAAATAGCCCGCCGTCTGCGGGAAAAGCTGGCGCTTGCCGCCACGCGTCTGCCGGATGAGAGTTTCGAACTGCTCAAGCAGTTCCTGGCCCTGCAGGCGCCCTTGCCGCAGGCCTCGCAAGTTCTGGCCGATTTTGCCGCAAAGGCGAAGCTGAAGCTGGACGGTGCGCTTTCCGCTTTCGATAAGCGTGTCGCGGCCCTTGCGAATGCCGGGGTCGATCTCGAAACAGTCAGCTACGGCGCGGCCTTCGGCCGTCCGCTCGATTATTATACTGGCCTCGTTTTCGAGGTGATGGAAGAAGGTAGCGATAGCGTTTTGGCCGGTGGTGGCCGTTTTGACCGGCTGCTGACGCTGCTTGGCGCGCAGGAAAAAATACCGGCCGTGGGCTTTTCCCTCTGGCTGGATCGCATCGAAACGGTGCGCGGGAGCGATAAGCCATGATCACCATTGCCTTGCCCTCCAAGGGCCGGATGAAGGAAGACGCCTCCGCCGTTCTCGAACGCGCCGGGCTGAAGGTCGCCGCTGTCGGTAACGACCGGTCCTATCGCGGCCGCATCGAAGGGCGCGACGATATCGAGATTGCCTATCTCTCAGCCTCCGAGATCGCCCGCGAAATTGGTGCTGGCAGCGTGGATTTCGGCGTGACGGGTGAAGACCTGGTGCGAGAGGGGCTGACCAACGCCGATGCGCAGGTGGAATTCTGCGCCCGCCTCGGTTTCGGCCATGCCGATGTCGTTGTCGCCGTGCCGGAAATCTGGCTGGATGTGGACAGCATGGCCGATCTCGGCGATGTGGCCTCGGAATTCCGTGCCCGTCATGGTCGCCGTTTGGCAATCGCAACCAAATACTGGCGGCTGACGCAGCAGTTCTTTTCGCGCCAGCATGGCATTCAGCTTTACCGTATTGTCGAAAGCCTTGGCGCCACCGAAGGTGCGCCGGCGGCAGGGCAGGCGGATATCATCGTCGATATCACCTCCACCGGCTCGACGCTGAAAGCTAACCACCTGAAAATCCTCTCCGACG
Source organism: Agrobacterium sp. S7/73 (assembly GCF_019355535.1). NCBI lineage: Bacteria > Pseudomonadati > Pseudomonadota > Alphaproteobacteria > Hyphomicrobiales > Rhizobiaceae > Agrobacterium > Agrobacterium sp. S7/73. The sequence continues at coordinate 2,292,619 of NZ_CP072136.1, read as the reverse complement.
GCATCATCGTCCGCTCGGAAGCCTGTTTCGTGCGCGCCCGCAAGCCGGAGCACGAAGGTGATCCGGCGGTTCAGGAGATCGCGGCGCGAATAAAAGCGGCTGTCTGAAAGCACAAAAGAAAAAAGGCCGCCGGATCGCTCCGGCGGCTTTTTTCTTGGTCAGCCTATGGGTTCAGGCGCGGGCGGCAACGAAGCCGCGCTTTGCGTCGACGGAGTAGGCGCCTGCACCGAAGGTTGCGAGCAGGATATAGGCGCCGGCAAGGGTGATGTTCTTCATCAGCATGATGCCGTTCAGCGTGTTGATCCAGCCGAGAGCAGGCTCAGGCCAACCGGGAACGGCAACGGTGCCGCTGTGGAATACGAGGCCGGTGAACACGCAGAATGCTGCAAGCGCCCATGCGGCGATCTTCGTCTGGAAACCGGCGAGAATGGCAAGACCGGCAACGAGTTCGAACAGGCCGGCAAGATAGGCAAGCGCGGTTGCGGCAGGCATGCCGGCGCCCGAGATCATGCCGGCAGTGCCAGCCGGATCAGTGAGTTTGCCGAAGCCGGAATAGATGAAGATGAAGGAAAGCAGAATGCGGGCGATGAGAACGAGAGCGTTCTGGCTGCTGGACATGGAGTATCTCCGGTAAGTGATCGGCGTGTCGCCGGTTAAACTGCAAGGTGATGTCTGGAGATATCAATGACCGAAAATCATGCATCTATAAAGATGAACAATAGAAGACAAATTGTCTTCATTTTGTGAACGACCAACAATGTCGTTCAATGACATTGAGCGCGCATCCCCCGTTTGAACGGGACCATTCGACTCGATCTATCTATTTGTTTTAAAAAAATTTCCTGACATAAAGCCGCTGCGCAGTTTTACTGGAAACGCGCTAGGCGGCGAAGCGCATATCCTCGAAACGCGGAAACAGGAAGAGCCCCGAAATGCGCCCTTGCTGGCCGATCTCGAAACCCGAGGATTCGCCCATGCAAATAAGCGGCTGCCGCATTGCCGGCAGGGTGAACAGGCCGGTGGAAAAGCAGAAGCGTGAGGGTGCGGCGGAAGCCTGTTCGAAAATTTCGAGCACGCGGTCGTGGTGACCCCGATCGTAACAGCGGATCAGGCTGAGCAAGCCGCACTCACCCTGCGGCAGCCCATGCATGAAAGATGCGTGTTCGCCAAGCTTGATGACGCCGCTCGAAAGATCGCCGCTCCATTCCTCCGAAATAAAGAAATGCGACAGGGTCTGAGTATCCGGCATGGTTGTCGCGACCGCAGGCAGAGCATCGTTGCGTCTTGATATTTCGAACAAATCGCGCCCCCGCATGAACATCGTACCAGCGCTGCAATCTCAAGCGTCGCTGCCAAGTTGATTTTTCATCGCCATCCGCATTCCAGCGTGCTTGCCAAGCATCGAACCCCTTCAATGCTTGCATCCCGCCGCGGCACCCTCACGGGCGCTGACTTATAGTTTATTTTCTTCTACCCACAACAACCTGTCAGAGAGAAAATCAAAAATAATATGTATTCCTTCATCGTAATCGCGAAATATATGAAAAAAAGACAACTAAATGTCGTGCTTATAAACTGGAGAGGGCGAAAATCCGCCCCATCGGCAATTGTGATTCGCCTCTATCGGCACCCGATTATTGCACGCGCTGCCAAAAACAAGCCGACTAAAGTTATCGCTGTTTCAAAAAGAGACAATATTTTTTAAGCCCTATCCCGGCAAGTGAAGATATCGCGCCAGCTCTCACAAGGCGCATGGGCGGCAACGAAAAAAGGGTGATCCGAAGACCGCCCTTTCGTATTCAAATGGCAGGACTGATTGGAAGTCCATGCCGCCCGTCTGGCGCGCTTGCGGCGCCAAATCACCAAAAGGCATGGGTGGCAACGAAAAAGGGCGATCCGAAGACCGCCCTTTCGTATTCAAATGGCAGGACCGATTGGAAGTCCATGCCGCCCGTCTGGCGCGCTTGCGACACCAGATCACCAAAAGGCATGGGCGGTAACGAAAAAAGGGCGATCCGAAGACCGCCCTTTCGTATTCCAGTGACAGGACTGATTAGAAGTCAATGCCGCCCGTCTGGCGCGGTTGCGACGCCAGATCACCAAAAGGCATGGGCGGCAACGAAAAAAGGGCGATCCGAAGACCGCCCTTTCGTATTCCAGTGACAGGACTGATTAGAAGTCCATGCCGCCCATGCCGCCGCCAGGCATCTGGGGCATTGCCGATTCCTTCTTAGGAAGTTCGGCGATCATGGCTTCGGTGGTGATCAGCAGCGAAGCAACCGAAGCTGCGTTCTGCAGGGCCGTGCGAACAACCTTGACCGGGTCGACGATGCCGAGCTGGATCAGGTCGCCATATTCGCCGGTCTGGGCGTTGTAGCCGTAGTTGTCTTCGTTCCGGTCGAGGATCTTGCCAACAACGATGGAAGCTTCGTCACCTGCGTTTTCTGCAATCTGGCGAACCAGAGACTGCAGAGCCTTGCGGACGATGTTGATGCCGGCTTCCTGGTCGTCGTTCTCACCCTTGACGGTGATCTTCGTGGAAGAACGCAGCAGGGCAACGCCGCCGCCCGGTACGATGCCTTCCTGAACAGCAGCGCGCGTCGCGTTGAGAGCGTCGTCGATGCGGTCCTTCTTTTCCTTCACTTCAACTTCCGTCGAACCGCCAACGCGGATCACGGCAACGCCGCCAGCGAGCTTGGCAAGACGTTCCTGCAGCTTTTCGCGGTCGTAGTCGGAAGTGGTTTCTTCGATCTGCGCCTTGATCTGGGCAACACGGCCTTCGATGTCGGACTTCTGGCCAGCACCGTCAACGATCGTGGTGTTTTCCTTGGAGATCGAAACCTTCTTCGACTTGCCGAGCATGTCGAGGGTAACGCTTTCGAGCTTGATGCCGAGGTCTTCGGAAATGACGGTACCACCGGTCAGGATGGCGATGTCTTCCAGCATGGCCTTGCGGCGATCGCCGAAGCCAGGAGCCTTGACGGCAGCGATCTTGAGGCCGCCACGCAGCTTGTTGACGACGAGCGTTGCAAGGGCTTCGCCTTCTACGTCTTCAGCGATGATGACGAGCGGCTTGCCGGTCTGAACGACAGCTTCGAGAACAGGCAGCATGGCCTGGAGGTTCGAAAGCTTCTTTTCGTGCAGAAGGATGTATGCGTCTTCGAGGTCCGCAACCATCTTTTCCGGGTTGGTCACGAAGTAAGGCGACAGGTAGCCGCGGTCGAACTGCATGCCTTCGACGACTTCGAGTTCGGTTTCAGCGGTCTTGGCTTCTTCAACGGTGATCACGCCTTCGTTGCCCACGCGCTGCATTGCTTCAGCAATGTCGAGACCGATCTGACGCTCGCCGTTTGCAGAGATCGTGCCGACCTGTGCAACTTCTTCCGAAGTGTTGATCTTCTTGGCCTTGGCCTGAAGGTCCTTGACGACTTCAGCAACGGCCAGATCGATACCGCGCTTGAGGTCCATCGGGTTCATGCCGGCAGCAACTGCCTTTGCACCTTCGCGAACGATGGCCTGGGCCAGAACCGTTGCGGTGGTGGTGCCGTCACCGGCGATGTCGTTGGTCTTGGAGGCAACTTCGCGAACGAGCTGTGCGCCCATGTTCTCGAACTTGTCTTCGAGTTCGATTTCCTTGGCGACAGAAACGCCGTCCTTGGTGATGCGCGGTGCGCCGAAGGACTTGTCGATAACGACGTTACGACCCTTCGGGCCGAGGGTGACCTTCACTGCATCAGCGAGAATGTCGACGCCCTTGAGCATCTTTTCGCGCGCTGTGCGGCCGAATTTGACTTCTTTGGCTGCCATTTTCAAAACTCCTGGTTTCGAATGGCCGGACGGGGTCCGGCTTGAAATTTAAGGAAACGATGGGTGCGGCGAAATCAGCCGATGATACCCATGATGTCGGCTTCCTTCATGATCAGAAGGTCTTCGCCGTCGAGCTTGACTTCGGTGCCCGACCACTTGCCGAACAGGACGCGATCGCCAACCTTGACGTCGAGAGCGACGACCTTGCCGGCCTCATCGCGAGCGCCGGAACCGACGGCGACGATTTCGCCTTCCTGCGGCTTTTCCTTGGCGGTATCGGGAATGATGATGCCGCCCTTGGTCTTTGCTTCGGACTCAACGCGACGAACGACGACGCGATCATGAAGCGGGCGGAAATTGGTGCTTGTCATTGCCTAATCCCTCGATCAAATGACTTCAGGAACCTTTTGCAGGTTCACGTGATGGGTGTTAGCACTCCTCTTGTTGGAGTGCCAGCAAAGCCGAGATAAGGAGGCGTCCCCCCGGAGTCAAGAACGCACTGCCGGAAAAATTTCACGGCCTATGGTTACCAGCGTTCCATGACAGAAAATTTCCACGCTCTGACGCGCGCGGACAAATCGCTCTTTTTCAGGCAGCCTTCGTTTTCGGCGTAGAGGGGTTTTATGTTCGGATGGTGGCCGGTGGGCCGGAGGCGGGCCTGGCACCGCTTTTTTCCTTGCCATCGGCGTCCTGCTTTGCCATGTGACGCACACCCTTTTTTCGCACCCGGAAAGCATATCATGGCCCATCGCATTCTCACCCTCGCCGAAATCACTGATGGGTTCGACGTTGTTCTTTCGGATGTCTGGGGCGTGCTGCACAATGGCGTTAGCGCTTTCCCGGATGCGGCGGTTGCGCTGCACGACGCGCGCAAGGCCGGCAAGACCGTGGTGCTCATCACCAATTCGCCGCGTCCGGCCCCCGGTGTCATCGCCCAGCTTCGCGTTCTCGGCGTGCCGGATGAGGCCTATGACCGCATCATCACATCGGGCGACGTCACCCGCGGCCTGATCGCGGAAGGCCCAAGAAAAGTCTTTCTGCTCGGCCCCGAGCGGGACATGCCGCTGCTCGAAGGTCTCGATGTCGAACGGGTCGGCGAGGTGGAAGCGGAATCCGTCGTCTGCACCGGTTTCTTCGATGACGAGACGGAAACGCCGGAAGATTATACGGAAATGTTGAAAGGCTTCGTCGCCCGCAAGGTGCCGATGATCTGCGCCAACCCCGATCTGGTGGTAGAGCGCGGCGAGCGCATCATTCCCTGCGCCGGCGCCATGGCCGCATATTACGAACAGCTTGGCGGCGAAGTCCGTATTGCCGGCAAACCGCACGCGCCGATCTATGAAGCCTGCCTTGCGGCGGCGAAAGAAGTGCGCGGCGATTTCCCGAAGGATCGCGTGCTCGCCATTGGCGATGGCATGCCGACGGATGTGAAGGGCGCAATTGCGAGCGGCCTCAACCTTCTTTATATCAGCGGCGGCATTCACGCCGCCGAATATACGCTGAATGGCCAGACGGACGAGGCGCTTCTGAACGCCTATCTGAAGGGGCAGGGCGCGGCTCCCGGCTGGTGGATGCCCCGCCTTGCCTAGGAAACGTCTGGCGTAAGCCGGCGTAAACAATGGATCGACTGCAATGACCGTCTTTCATCGCAATGAAAAAAAGGAGCCGCTGCCTGAAGGCTTGCGCGGCGGCGTCATCGCGATCGGCAATTTCGATGGTGTGCATCGCGGCCACCGTGCCGTTCTGGACCGTGCGCTGGAACTGGCCGAGGCGCGTGGCGTTCCGGCACTGGTGCTGACCTTCGAACCGCATCCCCGTTCCGTCTTCCGCCCTGAAACGCCGGTCTTCCGCCTGACACCTGCGCCGTTGAAGGCACGTATTCTCGAGGCCATCGGTTTCCGCTCGGTCATCGAATACCCCTTCGACCGCGAGTTTTCGCAGCGCTCGGCGGAAGAGTTCGTCAATTCCATTCTGGTCGACTGGCTGGGCGCCAGCGCCGTCGTCACCGGCTTTGATTTCCATTTCGGCAAGGGCCGCGAAGGTGGCCCGGCATTTCTGATGGCGGCCGGCAAGCGCAACGGCTTCGACGTGACGCTCGTGGATGCCTTTCGCGACGAGGGTGCGGATGTCGTCTCCTCTAGCCGTATCCGCTCGCTTCTGTGCGAAGGAGATGTGGCAGGTGCCGCCGGACAACTCGGGTATCGTTTCACGGTGGAAAGTGAAGTCATCGGCGGCCAGAAGCTGGGGCGAACGCTGGGTTACCCAACGGCCAACATGGCGCTTTCACCCGAAACGGAGCTGAAAGCCGGCATCTATGCCGTGCGGTTCCGCCGCCCCGACGGGGCGATTTACGATGGCGTTGCAAGCTTCGGTTACCGCCCGACGGTCACCGATAACGGTGCGGCACTTCTGGAAACCTACGTCTTCGATTTTTCCGGTGATCTCTACGGTGAGGTGTGTTCGGTATCCTTCTTCGGGCACCTGCGTGACGAGCTGAAATTTGACGGCTTGGACCCTCTGGTCGCGCAGATCAGGCGGGATGAGGAAGAGGCGCGGGCGATGCTGTCAGGCGTTCGGCCGCTCAGTGAATTGGATGCGAAGATAGCATTTTGAGCGGGCAGATAATCCTGTCCCGGATTGTCGTCGCTTTTCACTTCCTTTTTGCCCGAAAACCGCATAAACAACCGGCCATGTCCCAATACCGGTTGCTGTTTAAAGTTCAGATAGGCCGAATTATTGGCCCGGCCTTCCGCCCGCTCTGAAGAGCCGGAAGGTCCGGGATTTTGGCGCTCGTCATGGCATTTGACATGGCGCTTTCCGTATTTGCCCTCTTTGAAATTGAGACGGCGCGACCGACACGGCGCGCAACAACGGTACAATTATGAGCGACACCGCAGAAAAATTCGACTATTCCTCGACCCTCTATTTGCCGCAGACGGATTTCCCGATGCGTGCCGGCCTGCCGCAGAAAGAACCGGAAACGGTGAAGCGCTGGCAGGAAATGGGGCTTTATAAAAAGCTCCGCGCATCCGCCGCCGGTCGCGAGAAATTCGTGCTGCATGATGGCCCGCCCTATGCCAACGGCAACATCCACATCGGCCATGCGCTGAACAAGATCCTGAAAGACGTCATCACCCGCTCGTTCCAGATGCGCGGTTTCGACGCCAATTACGTGCCCGGCTGGGATTGCCACGGCCTGCCGATCGAATGGAAGATCGAGGAAGCCTACCGCGCCAAGGGCAAGAACAAGGACGAGGTTCCGGTCAACGAGTTCCGCAGGGAATGCCGTGACTTCGCGGCTGGCTGGATCAAGGTTCAGTCGGAAGAGTTCAAGCGCCTCGGCATCGAGGGTGACTTCGAAAACCCCTACACAACCATGAACTTCCACGCGGAAGCCCGAATCGCCGGCGAACTGCTGAAGATCGCCAAGAGCGGCCAGCTCTATCGCGGTTCCAAGCCGATCATGTGGTCGGTTGTCGAGCGCACGGCGCTGGCGGAAGCCGAGGTTGAGTATCACGACGTTGAAAGCGACATGATCTGGGTGAAGTTCCCGGTGAAGGACGCTGCGCCAGCTCTTTCCGGCGTCTCTGTCGTCATCTGGACAACCACGCCGTGGACCATCCCCGGCAACCGCGCCATCGCCTTCTCCTCGCGGGTCGAATATGGCCTGTTCGAAGTCGAAAGCGCGCAGAACGATTTCGGTCCGCAGCCGGGTGAAAAGCTGATCTTCGCCAGAAAGCTTGCCGATGAGGCTGCTGCCAAGGCGAAGGTGACCTTCAAGTTCGTGCGCGATGTGAAAGCTGAAGAACTGGCCGCCATCACCTGCGCCCATCCTTTGGCGTCGCTTGGCTACGATTTCCCGGTTCCGCTTCTCGATGGCGACCACGTCACCGACGATGCAGGCACGGGCTTCGTGCACACCGCGCCGAGCCATGGCCGCGAGGACTTTGACGTCTGGACCGCGCATCAGCGTGAGCTGGAAGCGCGCGGCGTTTCGCCGGCCATCCCGTTCCCCGTTGGCGATGACGGTTTCTACACCGAGGACGCACCCGGTTTCGGCCCGTCTGCCGAAGGCGGTGCGGCCCGCGTCATGGATGATAACGGCAAGAAGGGCGATGCCAACGAGCGCGTCATCAAGGCGCTGATCGCGGCCAACAACCTGTTCGCGCGCGGCCGTCTGAAGCACAGCTATCCGCATAGCTGGCGCTCCAAGAAGCCGGTGATCTTCCGCAACACGCCGCAGTGGTTTGTCTATATGGACAAGGAACTGGGCGACGGCACGACGCTGCGCTCGCGTTCGCTTGATGCCATCGACCAGACCCGTTTCGTTCCGGCATCCGGCCAGAACCGCCTGCGCGCCATGATCGAAGGTCGGCCCGACTGGGTTCTGTCGCGCCAGCGCAGCTGGGGCGTGCCGATCGCGGTCTTCGCCGACGAGCAGGGTGAGGTTCTGGTCGACGAGGCTGTCAACGCCCGCATCCTCGAGGCTTTCGAGGCTGAAGGTGCGGATGCCTGGTTCGCCGAAGGCGCCAAGGAACGTTTCCTCGGAAATGACCATGACCACGCCAAATGGCAGCAGGTCATGGACATCCTCGATGTGTGGTTCGATAGCGGCTGCACTCATACCTTCACGCTGGAAGACCGCCCGGACATGAAGTGGCCGGCGGATGTCTATCTCGAAGGATCGGACCAGCATCGCGGCTGGTTCCATTCGTCGCTGCTGGAAAGCTGCGCGACGCGCGGCCGCGCGCCCTATAATGCCGTCGTCACCCATGGCTTCACCATGGACGAGCAGGGCCGCAAGCAGTCTAAGTCTCTCGGCAACGTTGTTGCACCACAGGACGTGATGAAAGAGTCCGGCGCGGATATCCTGCGCCTGTGGGTCATGACGACCGATTACTGGGAAGACCAGCGTCTGGGCAAGGCCATCATCCAGACCAACATCGACGCGTATCGCAAGCTGCGCAACACCGTGCGCTGGATGCTCGGCACGCTTGCCCACGACAAGGGCGAGGAGATCGCCTATGCCGATCTGCCGGAACTGGAAAAGCTGGTACTGCACCGCCTGTCCGAGCTGGACAAGGTCGTGCGCGACGGGTACGACGCCTTCGACTTCAAGAAGATCGCCCGCGCCCTGATCGATTTCGCAAATGTGGAGCTGTCGGCTTTCTACTTCGACATCCGCAAGGACACGCTTTATTGTGACGCGCCGTCGTCGCTGAAGCGCCGTGCATCGCTGTCGGTCATCGCCAAGCTGTTCGATTGCCTCGTCACATGGCTTGCGCCCATGCTGCCCTTCACCACTGAAGAAGCATGGCTTTCGCGCTATCCGGATGCGGAATCGGTGCATCTTGCCCAGTTCCCGGAAATTCCGGCGGAGTGGAACAACGACGCGCTGGAAGCGAAGTGGGAGAAAATCCGCAAGGTCCGCACGGTCGTCACCGGTGCGCTCGAAGTGGAACGCCGTGAAAAGCGTATCGGCTCCTCGCTTGAGGCAGCGCCCATCGTGCACATTGCCGACGCCGATCTTCTGGCGGCTCTCTCCGGGCAGGATTTTGCCGAAATCTGCATCACCTCGGCCATTTCGGTGGTCGGCGATGAAGGCCCTGCCGATGGCTTCCGCTTGCCGGAGGTCGCAAAGGTCGTGGTCGAGCAGAAGCTGGCGGAAGGCGCAAAATGCGCACGCTCCTGGCGTATCACCACCGATGTCGGTTCCGATCCGGACTATCCGGAGGTTTCGGCCCGTGATGCGGCGGCACTGCGCGAGCTTGCCGCGCTGGGATGATTTAAAGCTGCTGCGCATCGTTCCTGTCGAAAAATCGATTTCGAGTTTCGGGCCGATGCGCGAGGAAAATGGCCGGATGAATTGCGCTTTAGCTCTTCATCCGGTACACCTGCCTGAAAATGGCCGGATTTGCACGGCAATGCGGGCTACCGCCTGCCGAAAGACGATGTCTGGCGCAATGGGACGGACGGCTGGAAGGGTTTTTATGAAGACGATGAAGGCTTTTGGGCAGGATAACGCGCAGGGTTTGAGCATGTTCCGCACGGTTGCAGGTATCACGGCGATAGGCGTGCTGCTCAGCGCCTGCACGAGCCCGACCTATGGTACGGGCAAGACTGCGGCAGAACAGCTTGTAGACGACCTCGGCAACGCGACTTCGATCACCGGCAACGATCAGGAAAAACGCAACCTGAAATACAGCCCGCGTCCGGGTCTGGTTGTCCCCGCCCAGTCCCGCGCCGAGCAATTGACGACGCCGCAGCAGAACATGGCCAGCCGCGAAAACAACCCGCAATGGGTCGAATCGCCGGAAGAAACCCGTGAACGCCTGCGCGACGAGGCGGATGCCAATAAGAACAATCCGCATTACCGCTCACCGCTGCTTGCCGGCAACGGCACGGCCGGCCAGATGACCGAAAGCCAGAAATGGGAAGCCTTCCGCAAGGCCAAGGCAGATGCCCAGGGTGGCTCTGTCGTCAACGCCCAGCGCAAGTTCCTGACTGATCCGCCGCAGGAATATCGTAGCGTTCCGCAGGATCAGCTGACTGACCTCGGTGAGCCGGAGCAGAAGAAGGAAAAGCGCCGTAAGAAAGAAGCGGCGATGGCAAACACCGGCAAACCCTGGTGGAACCCCTTCTGATAAAATGAAGGGCTTATGGCCTGCGGGAAAGATTGCATCTCCCGCCGGCTGCTTATTCGTCGAGACGTTTCTCGCGAAAGAATTTCCGCAGAATTTCAGCACTTTCGCTTTCCGCCAGCCCCGAATACACATCAGGCGCGTGGTGGCATGTCGGCTGGCTGAAGAAGCGCACGCCACTATGCACCGCGCCGCCCTTCGGGTCTTCCGCACCGTAATAGAGACGACGGATGCGGGCAAACGAGATCGCCGCCGCGCACATGGTGCAGGGTTCCAGCGTTACATAGAGATCGGCACCGGGCAGGCGTTCTTGTTCCAGCGCCTCGCAGGCCATGCGGATTACGGCGATTTCGGCATGCGCCGTCACATCGTTCAATTCACGGGTGCGATTGCCGGAACGGGCGATGACGCGACCGTCCATAACCAGGACTGCGCCGATCGGAACCTCCTGCCGCTCACCGGCGGCACGGGCTTCCGCCAGCGCCAGTTCCATGAAATGCGTCCTTTCGGCCATTGCGTTTCAATTTCCTCTTAACCCTTGTGCTTGGACCTGATAGGACAGCCCAAACAACAGGCAAACAGCAAATGACTTTTAAAGACAAGCCGAAGCGTGACGGTGGCAAGACTTTTAGCCGCGACAAGAAGCCGAAAGGCCCCGGCAAGCCCGCCGCAGAGCGTGAAAAGAAACCGGTAGAAGCCAAGGCGGCTCCGGTGCAGGAAGCCGTTATGGGCACCAAGCCAGAGCGCATTTCCAAGATCATGGCGCGCGCCGGCGTTGCCTCGCGCCGCGATATCGAGCGCATGATCATGGAAGGCCGCGTGTCGCTGAACGGCGTCAAGCTGGACACCCCGGTGATGAACGCGACTCTTTCCGACAAGATCGAAGTGGATGGCATGCCCATCCGCGGGGCTGAGCGCACGCGCCTGTGGCTTTACCACAAGCCCGCTGGCCTGGTGACGACCAATTCCGACCCGGAAGGCCGCCCGACCGTTTTCGACAATCTGCCGGGTGAATTGCCGCGTGTGCTCTCTATCGGCCGCCTCGACATCAATACCGAAGGCCTGCTGCTGTTGACCAATGATGGCGGTCTCTCCCGCGTGCTGGAACTGCCGACGACCGGCTGGCTGCGCCGCTACCGCGTGCGCGCCCATGGCGAGGTCGATCAGGCAGCGCTCGACAAGCTGAAGGAAGGCATTGCCGTTGACGGCGTGCTTTATGGCGCTATCGACGCGACGCTCGACCGCACCCAGGGTCACAACGTCTGGATCACCATGGGTCTGCGCGAAGGCAAGAACCGCGAGATCAAGAACGTGCTCGGCGCGCTCGGCCTTGAGGTCAACCGCCTGATCCGTATCTCCTACGGCCCGTTCCAGCTTGGCGATCTGCCTGAAGGCAAGGTGCTTGAAGTGCGTGGCCGCATGCTGCGTGACCAGCTTGGTCCGCGCCTCATCGAACAATCCGGCGCCAATTTCGACGCGCCGATCTACGATGCGCCTGTCGCCGACGATGAAGAAGAAAATACGCCCAAGCGCGCGCCCCGGTCCGAATGGGCAAAGAGCGATGCGCCGGAAGGCAAGCCGCGGTTCGACAGGGCTGCCGGCAAACCGGAAGATCGCCGCGAAAAGGCGCTCGGCCGTCTCGACACCAAGCGCGGTGACAAGCCAGCCGGCAAGTTCGGTGGCAAACCTGCCGGGAAATTCGGCGCGAAAACCCGTGGCGAAGAGGATGGCGAAGAACGCCGCCCCGCCCGCCCGCCCGCGGGCACCAGCCGCACGGCCAATGTCTGGATGGCGCCCGGCGCAAAGCCCACCCGTGATGGCAAGGAGCGGAAGTCTTCTGCCCGCGCGGAAGCGGAAAGCCTGTTCAAGAAGCCATCCGCCCAGGCGGAAGCGCGCCGCAACGTCGTCAGGCATGCCGATTCCGAGGGCGAGTGGATCCGTTCGGATTCCCCGCGCGAAGAGGAAGGCGGTCGTGGACGTGGCGACGGCCCGCGCGGTGGAAAGAGCTTTGGAGATCGCGGCGGGAAATCCTTCGGTGACCGCCCGTTCCGTGACAAGCCACGTGAAGCGGGAGATCGCCCGCGTGGCGACGGTCCTCGCGGCGAGAAGAGCTTCGGAGATCGCCCCGCACGCGGTGGAAAACCGTTTGGCGACCGTCCGTTCCGTGACAAGCCACGTGAGGAGGGTGATCGCCCGCGCAGCGACCGCCCCCGCGGCGAGAAGAGCTTCGGAGATCGCACAGCACGTGGTGAGAAACCTTTCGGTGAGCGTCCGTTCCGCGACAAGCCCCGCGAAGACGGTGATCGCCCACGCGGCGACCGGCCTTTTGGTGACAAGCCAAGAGGCGCAAAACCGGGTGGAAAACCCGGCGGCAGGCCCTCATCGGGCAAGCCTTCTTTTGGAAAACCGGGTGAACGTGGCGAACGTTCGGGTTTTTCAGGCAAGGGCAAAGGCCCCGGTGGCGGTAGCGGCCCCGGCGGCGGCAAACCGGGCGGCAAAGGCCCGGGTGGCAAACCTTCTGGTGGCAGGGGAATGACACGTAATGCGGATCGTAGGCGGTGAGTTCCGCGGCCGAAATCTGGCCGCGCCGAAAACAAATTCCATTCGTCCGACAATCGACAGGACACGGGAAAGCCTCTTCAATATTCTAAGCCACGCCTATCCGGAAAGTCTTGACGGTACGCGCGTTCTGGACGTTTTTGCCGGAACGGGCGCGGTCGGGCTGGAGGCGCTTTCGCGTGGCTGTCGTGTGGCGCTCTTCGTCGAAAACGGCGTTGAGGGCAGGGGGCTGTTGTGGGAAAATATCGATGCGCTGGGGCTGCATGGGCGTGCCCGCATCCTGCGGCGTGACGCGACCAAGCTTGGCGGCGTCAACAATATCGAGCCCTTCGATCTCCTGTTCGCCGATCCGCCCTATGGCCAGGGCCACGGGGAGAAGGCATTTGCTGCTGCCCATGCTGGCGGCTGGCTGGCCCCCGGTGCGCTCGCCATTCTGGAAGAGCGCGGCGATGTTGTGGTCAATGTCGAGCCGGTGTTCAAACCGCTCGAAAGCCGCATCTTCGGTGACTCGAAAATGCACTTCTACCGCTACGAGCCCTAGAGCATTTCCAGCAAAAACGGCCCCGGTTTCCGTGCGGAAATGGTGCAAGCCAAAGAGTTAGAGTGTTTTCGCTATTTGAAGAAAAGCGAAAACGCTCTGACGGCAGCACTTTCCCGTCGCGTCACGGTCTTGTCTTGTTTGCCGAATAGGCAGAGGCTTTGCCGTGGAAAGGGTCTTGGGTATTTGGCATGGAGCAGGGTGTAAACGACAGCGTCACAATGGTTCACGCCGGGCAAGAGGCAATCGATGCCAGCCGCGAGAGCGGTCATGAGCCGACATTCGGCCTGGCGCTCGGCGGCGGTGGCGCACGCGGCATCTGCCACATCAACGTTATCGAGGCATTCGACGAACTAGGCATTCGCCCGGTCGCGCTTTCCGGCTCCTCCATCGGCTCCATCATCGCAGCAGGCATGGCGGCCGGCATGAGCGGCAAGGAAATCCGCGAATATACGCTTGAACTCATGGGGCGGAAGGGTTCGGTCGCCAACCGTCTCTGGAGCCTCGGCCCCGCATCCATGCGCCATGCGGTAGATGGTTTTCGTCTTGGCCAGTTCAATCTCGAACTCATTCTGCACGCCTTGATGCCGCAGGCCCTGCCGAAGGATTTTTCCGAACTTGCCATTCCCCTGAAAGTGGTGACCACGGATTATTATGCGCAGACCGAAGTGGTGGTGGAAACCGGCGAGATCATTCAGGCGCTGGCGGCTTCTGCGGCTATTCCGGCTCTATTCATGCCGGTGCGCGTTAACGGCCGCATCATGATCGATGGCGGCATCTTCAATCCCGTGCCCTATGAGCATCTGATGGATCAGGCCGATATCATCGTCGGCATCGATGTGGTTGGTGGCCCTGAAGGTGACGGCACCACCATGCCGAACCGGCTGGACAGCCTGTTCGGCGCCAGTCAGCTGATGATGCAGGCGGCCATTGCCCTGAAACTCAGATTGCGCCCGCCGCATATTTTCCTGCGCCCACCGGTGCACCGTTTCGGCGTGCTGGATTTCCTCAAATCGGAAGAAGTTCTGAACGCTTCCGCCGGGATCAAGGATGATCTGAAACGGCAGATCGAAATGCAGGTGGAACTGTTCCATCGCGGGCAGGGCGTGGAGGCTTGAGCGGTACTCCTTGAGTATTCGCTATGGGCGAGCGCGTGCCGCTTAGTGGGTGACTGCTATTTCACCCTCGTCTTCGTCCTCTTCTTCCTCGCGCTTTTCCACCTTGTTCTTCGGCTTCATCAGTGGCTCGGGCTTCACTTCGCGCACCGGCTTGTTGTGCAGCATCTGCCTGCCGGCGGCGAGCCCTTCCACGGCCTGTAGCTGCAATCTCTCCTCGTCGCGCTCGCGTATGTCGTCGGAAATGGCAAGCGCCCTTTCGCCGTCCATGTCCAGCCCTTCCAGAATGCGGCGGCCAAATAGCAGGCCGGATTCCAGAGTCTCGCGGATTTCGTATTCCACGCCCTTTTTCCTGAGATCGAGGGAATGAATGCGGTCATAGGAGCGGGCATAGATGCGCACGCTTGGAAATTCCGACTGGATCATGTCGATGATGCGGTCGGTGACTTCCTTTTTATGTGTGCAGACCGCCACGAGATCGGCGCGCTCTATGCCAGCCGCGATCAACACGTCCTTGCGTGTACCATCGCCAAAAAAGATGCGGAAACCGAAGCGGGAAGCCTGACGTACACGATCGGCCGAACTGTCGATGACTGTCACGTCGCGCCCACCGGCAAGCAGGATTTGCGAGGCGATCTGGCCGAAGCGCGAAAAGCCGATCATCAGCACATCGGCGCCAGCCCCGTCAAAATCCTCGTCCAGCGTGTCCTCATCGGCATCCTCCGCCGTCAGCCGGCGAGAAACCACTGCCAGCAGCGGCGTCAGCGCCATGGAAAGCGTCACGATGGCGACAAGGATGGAAGCCGTCGCCTGCGGAAATAGGCGGGAGGCGGCAGCAGTGGAAAACAGCACGAAACCGAATTCGCCGCCCTGCGCCAGCAGCAGCGCGATACGGCTCGATGCATAACGGGACGAACCGGCGATGCGGCACAGCCCATAGATTACGGCCGCCTTCACAGCCATCATCGCCGGCACGGCGATCAGGATGAGAAGAATGTGCTCGTAGACGATGTTGATGTGCAGCGACATGCCGACAGCCATGAAGAACAGCGCCAGAAACAGCCCGCGAAACGGCTCGATATCGGCTTCCAGCTCGTGCCTATAGGAGGATTCCGACAGCATCAGCCCGGCCAGCAGCGCACCCATGCCCATCGAAAGCCCAACCGCCTCCATGATGGCGGCCGCACCGATGACGACGAAGAGGGCGGCGGCGATCATCACCTCCCGCGCACCCGTGCGGGCGATGATCTGGAACATCGGCGTCAGCAGATAACGCCCGGCCAACACCATGCCCGCCACCGCGACAACGGAGGCGACGAGATCGTAGGCCATCGAATCCGTCGGCACGTCCGGGCGGTTGGAAAGAATGGTGACAAGGGCAAGAAGCGGTACGATAGCGAGATCCTGAAACAGCAGGATCGAGAAGGAGCGGTTGCCATGCCGCGTATTCATGTCGCCATCGTCTTCAAGAATCTGTAACGCAAAGGCGGTGGAGGAGAGTGCAAGGCCGAAACCCGCAACGAGGCTGCCGCGCGCGTCGATCAGTCCGGCCCACCAGGCAATCAATGCCAGCACGCTGCCCGTCACCAGCACCTGCGCCAGCCCCAGCCCTAAAATATCGCGCCGCATCTGCCATATGCGCGATGGCTTGAGTTCGAGGCCGATGATGAAGAGCAGGAAAACCACGCCCAGTTCCGAGACGTTGAAGATATCTTTCGCGTCTGTCACCAGATGCAGGAACGGCCCGATGACGATGCCCGCCACCAGATAACCGAGCACGGTGCCAAGGCCGAGTTTGCGGAAAATCGACGCCGCGATGACAGCGCCGGCCAGAAGCAGCAAGGGTTCGGAAAAGAGAGCGTCGTGCTCGGTCATGCTGGCTGACTTTCGAATATGGTGGCGACAAAGCCTTGTCGATGGAGAAAGCGGCGTTTCGCCCTTGATGCGGGGTTGATGGCACAATAAATGGAACAGGAATGAAAGGCCAACTCATGTCCTCAGAAATAGATTCTTCCAAACTTCTCGATCGCGCCAGCGAGCTTGTCGATCTTGCCCGTGCTGCAGGCGCGGATGAGGCGGATGCCGTCGTCGTCCGCTCTCGCTCGCAATCGGTCGGCGTCCGGCTTGGCAAGGTGGAAAGTACCGAATCCTCCGAAAGCGATGATTTTTCGCTTCGCGTTTTCGTCGGGCGGCGGGTGGCGAGCGTTTCGGCCAATCCCGGCTTCGACCTGAAGACCCTGGCGGAACGGGCGGTGGCCATGGCGAAGGTTTCGCCGGAAGACCCCTTCGCCTGCCTGGCAGACAGGGAACGGCTCGCAACCTCCTACGACGATCTCGAGCTTTTCGATGCGACCGAGGTCTCTACAGATCAATTGCGTGAGGCAGCGCTCGCCTCGGAAGAGGCGGCGCTTGCCGTCAAGGGCGTCAGCAATTCCTCAGGTGCTGGCGCATCGAGCGGCATGGGCGGCCTCGTCCTTGCCACCTCGCACGGTTTTTCCGGCAGCTACATGGGCAGCCGTTTCAGCCGTTCCGTCAGTGTCATCGCCGGCGAGGGCACGAAGATGGAGCGCGACTACGATTTCGACAGCCGCCTTTATTACGCCGATCTGGATGCAGCAGAAGAGATCGGCCGCCGCGCCGGCGAAAAAGTCGTGCGGCGGGTCGGCCCGCGTCAGGTCGATACCGGCAGCAATATTACCGTGGTTTTTGATCCCCGCATCGCGCGCGGTTTCGTCGGCGCCATTGCCGGCGCGATCAATGGCGCTTCCGTTGCCCGCAAGACCAGCTTCCTGCGCGACAGGATGGGGCAGCAGGTTCTGAAAAAGGGCCTTTATCTGACGGACGATCCGCAGATCGTTCGTGGCCCCTCGTCGCGTCCTTTCGATGGCGAGGGTGTCCGGGGCGAGAAGATGACGATGATCGAGGACGGGGTGCTGAAGCATTGGTTCCTCTCCACCTCGGCAGCGCGTGAACTCGGCCTTGAAACCAACGGTCGCGGCGTGCGCGGTGGCACTTCGGTATCGCCGTCCTCAACCAATCTCGCGCTGGAGCCAGGCGATATTTCGCCGGAAGATCTGCTGAGGGACGTCGGAACCGGCTTTTACGTCACCGAACTGATAGGCCATGGCGCCAATATGCTCACCGGTGAATATAGCTGCGGTGCGAGCGGCTTCTGGATCGAGAATGGTGAAAAATCCTTCGCGGTTTCCGAGGTCACCATCGCTTCGAACCTGAAGGACATGTTCATGCGTGTCACGCCGGCTAACGATATCGACCGCAAATATGGTGTCGCAGCACCGACACTTGCTATCGAAGGCATGACGATCGCGGGCAAGTGAGGCGACCTGTGGGTTGTTTTCGCCAGCACTTTGTGTGCAAGTGCGAAGGGAAAAACAGGCGCGCCGTATGAGGCGCGCGGAAAAGACGGCAAAATGAACGATATGGCTGAGGCCCGCTGGGCTTCCGATCTGAGGCTGGTCCTCGAAGCCGCACGCAAGGCGGGCGAGACGGCCCTCGGTTTCTTCCGCAAGGACCTCGAGGTCTGGTGGAAAAATGGCGGGCTTTCACCGGTCAGCGCGGCCGATTACGCGGCAAACGAAATTCTCGAAACCATCCTGCGTACCGCCCGGCCGGAATATGGCTGGCTTTCGGAAGAGACGGATGACGATACGACAAGGCTGGCCCGCTCCACCGTCTTCGTCATCGATCCCATCGACGGAACGCGCGCCTTCATCGGTGGGCGGGATACCTGGTGCGTCAGCGTCGCCGTGGTGCATGAGGGCCGACCCGTCGTTGCCGCCCTTGTTGCGCCTGCACTCGCAGAGGAATTCACCGCACTTGAAGGCGGCGAAGCGCTGAAGAATGGCAAGCCGATTTCAGCCGCCCGTGAAAACACCGGCGTTTTCCATCTCGCCGCACCTGAAGACGTGATTACGCATCTGCCGGAAGAGGTGCGCAGCACCGTCAAGCGCATTCCGCATGTGCCCTCGCTCGCCTACCGGCTGGCGATGGTGGCGGATGGCCGCATCGATGGAACGCTGGTCAAGGCGAACTCGCACGAGTGGGATCTGGCCGCCGCAGACCTGATCCTCGAAAGGGCAGGCGGCAGTCTGGTCGGACTTGACGGAAAACCCCTGATGTATAATCGCCGCGAGGTAAACCACCCCGCATTGTGCGCTGCAGCAGAATATGCGCTTCCCGCGCTTTTGAAAGCGTTTTCACATCTGTCCGATGGTTGACGTTTGCCCGGAAATCCCGCAGATGAGGGGCTCTCAGAGCTTAAGAAAGAGACAAGACATGACGGAATCTGGCAAACAGAAACAGCTGCTGCACCTTGTGTTCGGCGGCGAACTGGAAAATCTTCAGGATGTTCAGTTCCGGGATTTGAATGCGCTCGATATCGTCGGCATCTATCCTGACTACGCTTCCGCGCTGACCGCGTGGAGATCCAAGGCGCAGATGACTGTTGATAACGCCCATATGCGTTATTTTATCGTGCATATGCACCGTCTTCTCAATCCCGACGATAAAAATTGAGTCCTTTTGCCCTTGCGTTGTAATACTATTGGGTGAAGGCGAGTTTTCCCGTGATTCCTGCCCGGAATGGCAGGCAGGAAATTCGGTTGCGAGAAAACGTGATCGCGCTTTTGTTTCCGATGATAAAAAATGACGCAATTTGAGAAGAAGTAGGCGGCGATAACAACAAAGAACAGGGGCAGGGCATTGCGCGGAATGATCAAGGGCAGAATGTCATGAGCAGCCGTATCGCACGTTTCGCTCTTTCCGGTTACAGGATTGCCGGTATAGCCGCTTATCCGTTTGCACGGCCTTATCTTTCCTATCGGGCCGCAAAGGGCAAGGAAGACAAGCGCCGCCGTCTAGAACGTTTCGGTTACGCCAGCGCGGAGCGCCCCCGTGGCCCGCTCGTCTGGTTCCATGCCGCAAGTGTCGGCGAAACGCTCGCCCTCATTCCGCTGATCCGCGAAATACGCAAGCGCGATATCTTCGTGCTTCTGACCACAGGCACCGTCACCTCGGCCGAGCTGACCCGTACCCGGCTTGGCGATGATGTGATCCACCAATATGTGCCGCTCGACATCAAGATCGCGGTCAACCGTTTCCTCGCCTATTGGGCACCGGATGCCGCCATCACCGCTGAATCGGAAATCTGGCCGGTAACGATGATGGAGCTGGAGCGCCGGCACATTCCGCAGATCCGGGTCAATGCGCGGCTCTCAGACCGTTCCTTCGACCGCTGGAACAACCGGCACGACATTGCGGAATCGCTGTTCTCCAAGCTGGCGCTGGTGGTTGCGCAATCCGATGTCGATGCCGAACGCTTCCGTGATCTCGGCTCCTGGCCGGTGGTTATATCCGGCAACCTCAAGGGCGATACGGATCCGCCGCCTTGCGACGAAGCTCTGCTCGAGCACTATCGCAGGCAGATCGGCACCCGCAAGACATGGGCGGCGATCTCCACCTTCGACGGTGAAGAGAAGGCAGCAGCCACCGTGCATGCGGCGATCAAGTCGCGCAACGGTCAATTGACCATCATCGTGCCGCGCCACCCCGAGCGCGGCGACGACGTGGAAGCCATGCTGAAGGGCATGGGGTTGACCGTGGCGCGCAGAAGCCGCAACGACGTGATCACGCCGGAAACCGATATCTTCCTCGGGGATTCCATTGGCGAAATGGGGCTTTACCTGAGGCTCACCGAACTTGCCTTCGTCGGCCGTTCGCTGACGGCCGAGGGTGGGCAGAACCCGCTGGAGCCGGCAATGCTGGGCTGCGCCGTACTGTCAGGCGCGCATGTACAGAATTTCCGCGAGGCCTATCAGAAGCTGATCCGCGCCGGCGGCGGGCGCATCGTCCGCGATGTCGAGATGCTGGCCAAGGCGGTGCATTACCTCCTGGTCAACGACAATGAACGCTACAAGATGATCGATGCCGGCAACCGGGTCATTCAGGACATGCGCGGCGCGCTTTCCGCCACCGTCAAGGCGCTGGAGCCCTACATCAACCCGCTCACAGTCACCGCCAAGCTGCAACCGCGGAGTGCCATCGGCTCATGGTAGCGGATATGGAAATTGATGCGACCCGATCGATTGCCGCAGTCCTTTTCGACAAGGACGGTACGCTGTTGGGTTATGACGCAAGCTGGGGGCCGGTGAACCGTGAACTTGCGGCGATTGCCGCCAAGGGCGATCCCGTTCTTGCGGACCAGCTTCTCGCCGCCTGCGGCATGGATCCGGTTACCGGGCATGTGGTGCCCGACAGTCTTTTGGCTGCCGGCAATACGGCGGAGATAGCTGCCGGTCTCGTCGCCGCCGGTTCGCCTTGCGATGTCGTGGAGTTGACTGCGCGGCTCGACCGGCTATTCACTGAAGCAGCGGATAAATCCGTGCCGGTCACCGATCTCAAGGCATTTTTCGCAAGGCTCAAGGCACGCGGCTACAAGCTTGGCATCGCCTCCAGCGACAACGAAAAATCCATCCGCCAGACGGCGATCCGTTTCGGTTTCGAAAGCGATGTCGATTTCGTCGCCGGTTATGACAGCGGTTACGGCACGAAGCCGCAACCCGGCATGGTTCTCGGTTTCTGCGACGCGATTGGTCTTGCGCCTGCACGCGTGGCAGTGGTCGGCGACAATAATCACGATCTGCACATGGCAAGAAATGCCGGCGCAGGATTGCGCATTGCCGTTCTCACCGGAACCGGCTCGCGCGAAAGCCTTGGCGCCGACGCCCATTATTGTTTCGATGATATTACCGCGCTGGAAACCCTGCTTCCGGAACGCGTTGTTTAGGTCATGTCCCCGCAGTGCGCGCCACTTGTCGCACAAGATGGGAAGAGACAAGCTGCGCATGTATAGCCGGGTTTTGCAATTCAGGGTTTTTTCTGGCAAATACCCATGTGACTTATCGAATTTAAGCGCAATGCCGTGGGTGATGCGGCCGGGAGCAGGCATATATGGTTTCTGAAGCGCCGCCTTTCTGGTGGCAGAAAGCAGGCTGGCAAGCCTGGCTGTTATCACCGTTTTCCCTTCTCTACGGCAATATTGCCGGCCGGCGGATGCGCACGGCAAAACGGGCGAGCGTTTCCGTTCCTGTCATCTGCATCGGCAACTTCACCGTTGGTGGTGCAGGAAAGACGCCGACCGCAATGGCAATCGCCCGAGCCGCCACCGCAAAGGGCCTGAAACCCGGCTTCCTGAGCCGTGGTTATGGCGGCACACTTGATGTCACCACCCTCGTCGATCCCGCGCAGCACCGCTCCGCTGATGTCGGCGATGAACCCCTGCTGCTTGCCCGCGAGGCGGTGACGGTCATCTCCCGCAAGCGGGTGGAAGGTGCACATCGGCTGGTGAAGGAGGGCGTGGATCTCATCATCATGGATGATGGCTTCCAGAGCGCACGCCTGACATTGGATTATGCGTTGGTCGTTATCGATACGGTGCGTGGCATCGGCAACGGCCATCTTGTGCCGGGCGGCCCGGTCCGGGCGCCGCTTGCCGAACAGATGCGGCATATGACCGGACTCTTGAAGGTCGGTAACGGCCATGCGGCCGATCCGCTGGTCAGAACCGCGGCAAAGGCCGCCAAACCGGTTTTCGTCGCGGCGATAAAGCCGCAGGAACCGCAGGATTTCAGGGGAAGGCGCGTGCTGGCCTATGCTGGTATCGCCGATCCCGCCAAGTTTTTCCGAACTGTCGAGGGGCTTGGTGGCGAAATCGTGCTGCAGCGCTCCTTTCCTGACCATCACCATTTCAGCGATGATGAGATCGCCGATCTTCTGCAGGACGCGGATAAGGAAAACTTGCAGCTGGTGACAACGGCCAAGGACGCCGTGCGTCTTAACGGACACCATGGCCGTGCGGAAGAATTGCTGTGGAACAGCCTGGTGATCGAGGTCGACATGGTGTTCGACGATCCCAATGCGGCCACAACGATCATCGAGACGGCGGTGCGCAACTGCCGCGCCCGTTTGCTGCGGGAAAATGCGCGGACGTCAATTTAGAGCATCTCGGAACGCAAGCCGCCGGGCACTCACCCCCTCATTCCTGTGCTTGTCACAGGAATTGAGCAGCCCTCAGCGCGAAAAGAAGAATTCGCACACGCGGCCATTTCGGGCGTGCTTCCGCGCCTGATCAGGCGGGCAAATTACCAGCCTTGCGCTCTGCCTCCAGTGAGGCGCTGGCATCCACATAGGCTTCCTGCCGGGCGACGCTCCAGTAGCGCAGCTCGTCGACCGGAATGGTCTTGCCGGTGATGGCGCATATGACATGCGAGCCGGTCTGCACGATCCGGAAGTCACCGTCGAGATATTCGATGACGGCGATGCGGTTTCCGCCTCCCTCAAATCTGTTCATCCGTTTTCGTCTCCTGCTATGTCCTGTCAGTGCATCCAGCCCAAAACGGCGTAGCGTTCTCCTGAACAATCCGGATGCTCCAGTCCCTTGAATTTATATCGCTGAGCTACGCCCAAGGCCAGCCCTGCCTGCTGCCCCCGGGTTAAGGCTCAGCTTCGGCCGAAGAGACGTTCTATATCGGAAAGTTTTAGCTCAATATAGGTCGGACGACCGTGATTGCACTGTCCTGAACCCGGCGTGTTTTCCATCTGCCGTAAAAGCGCGTTCATCTCCTCCGGCCGCATGCGCCGCCCTGAACGCACCGAGCCGTGGCAAGCCATGGTAGCGGCGACATATTCCAGCTTGTTGGCAAGCGTGGAGGCAGCGTCCCATTCAGCGATCTCGTCGGCAAGCTGCCGCACCAGCCCCTGCACGTTGACCTCGCCAAGCATCGCCGGCGTTTCGCGAACCGCGACCGCCCCCGGCCCGAAACGCTCGATGACCAGTCCCAGCGCATCGAAACCAGCCGCATGGTCCATCAGCCGGTCGCAATCCTCTTCGGGAAGGTCGATGATCTCAGGAATGAGCAGCACCTGTGAAGGCGGGCGTCTGGAATGCAGCGCATTGCGCATTTCCTCAAACACGAGCCGTTCATGCGCCGCATGCTGGTCGACGATGACGAGGCCGTCTTCCGTCTGCGCGACGATGTAATTTTGGTGCAACTGCGCCCGCGCGGCGCCGAGCGGATATTGTGACGGTTCCAGCGACGGGCTTGCCGAGGCCTCGTAAACCTCGCGGGGTTCTGCCCGCGCGGTCGGCATGGTGATGTCGGAAAAGCGCGATTGCACTGCCTCGGCAAATTGCATGTTCCCGGAAACGGCAAGCGGTCGGGAAGGCGAGGCCGCGGCGGACCATGTCGCAGCGGCAGACGGTCGGAGATTGGACGGGCTGTAGCCGGGGCGAAAGGCGTTCATCATCTGGCTGGCACCAGTCGTCGCCGCCCTGTCACCGTCGCGGGTCAGCGCCTGGCGGATCGCACCGACGATCAGCCCGCGAACCAGGCCGGGATCGCGGAAGCGCACATCTGATTTCGCCGGATGCACGTTTACGTCGACGAAGGCGGGATCGAGGGTCAGGGACAGCACCGCGACCGGATATCGCCCGTGCGGTACGGTTTCGGCATAGGCACCGCGAATGGCGGACAACAGCAATTTGTCCTGCACCGGGCGACCGTTGACGAAAACATATTGATGCGCCGAGTTGCCGCGGTTGAAGGTCGGCACGCCGGCAAAACCGGAGAGCGTTACATCCTCGCGCCCGGCATCGATTTCGATGGCGTTGTCCTTGAACTCGGCACCGAGAATCTGCGCCATGCGGGCAAGGTGATCGTCGCCGGTGGAGGGGATTTCAAGCGTGGAGCGGTCGGTGCCTGACAGCACGAAGCGGATATGCGGAAAGGCAATTGCCATCCGCTTGACGACTTCGGTAATGGCGGCAGCCTCCGCTCGCTCCGTCTTCAGGAATTTCAGCCGTGCGGGCGTCGCGAAAAACAGGTCGCGCACCTCGACGATGGTGCCGGCATTGGCAGCGGCGGGCCGGACCTCGGAGACTTTGCCGCCGGTGACGGAGATCACCGAACCCTGTTCTGCGCCGTGTTGCCGGCTGGTGATGGAAAGCTTGGCAACCGAGCCGATGGAGGGCAGGGCCTCGCCGCGAAAGCCAAGCGTGCGGATATCGTCAAGCGTGGTGGATATTTTCGAGGTGCAATGGCGTCGGACCGCAAGCTCCAGATCGGCAGGCGACATGCCGGAGCCGTTATCGGTGATGCGGACCAGTCCCTTGCCACCGCCCGCCGTGGCGATCTCGATGCGCGTTGCGCCCGCGTCGATGGCGTTTTCCACCAGCTCCTTCGTGGCGCTGGAGGGTCTTTCGATGACCTCGCCGGCGGCGATCTGGTTGATGAGGGTTTCTGAAAGCTGCTTGATGGCCATGATCGTCATTTTCGCGGATTCGTCACGGCTTCGAAAGCAAAAAACTCAAGTCGTGAAAGTTTGCACATGTTTTGCGGCCTGCCCGGCGTTTGATCATTTCCGTTCAACGTCAGGATAAGCGTTAATCCGCCTTTAATCGGCCTTGCATATGGTGAGGCGGCTTGAAATGACTGCAGGAACGAGGCCCCCCTTCGCCGGGTGGTGTGACGTCGTATATGGGTGAACGTCATCTTCCCCTCAAGACTGCTTCAAGTAGCGAACCCTGATGTCTCTTTTGCGGAATTTACCGTTTCATCCCGGCATTTGCCTCGGACGATTCCAATAGAAACATAAGCCTGACCCTGAAAACAGGTGGGAGTTTGCAGTTGAGTGATTTGGCGTCCTCCGGCGCGGGCGTTCATACAGTGATGCTTGATGCCCTTTGCGACGCGCTTGGCGCGGCGATCGTCGTTTACGACCGGAACGATCACATCGTTTTCGCAAGCCGGAAGCTTTTGAGTTTTTTTCCACTGCAAGAGGCCGTTATCGGGCCGGGCGCGCGGCTGCGCGACTATCTGAGCGCGCTTTACGATTGTTATCTTCTGGAAGCGGAAAGCCTGTCCGCCAATGCCCGGCAGCTGGGACGCGAGGAATGGATTGGCGAGCGGCTGGCGCTGCACTGGAAGGAAAGGTCTGAAAAAACCGAGCGGTTGAAGGGGGAGCGCTTCCTGCGCTTCGTCATGAACCGCCTGCCTTCCGGGCTGGGCATCAGCGTCGTTGCCGATATTTCCGAACAGAAGAAAAGAGAAGAACAGTGGCGCATCGACCTCGAACGCGTGCAGCTGATCGAAGACATTCTCGACAATCTGCCGTTTCCGGTCCTCGTCAAGGACCGGAACCTCGCCTATGCCGCCGTAAATAAAGCCGCCTGCACCATGGTCGAGACCAGTGCAGAGAGCATTCTCGGCCGCACGGTTTTCGACCTGCATTCGCGCCAGGTCGCAGGCCGGATCGACGCTGCCGATCGCATGGTGCTGGACAGCGGCACGCCGAGCATCCTTCCCGAAAGGGTGAGGCGCGCGAATGGTGAAGAGGTGCTGACGATTACCCGCAAGCAGCGGGTGGGTCGGCCTGGTCGGCATTTTCTGGTCACGACGATGGAGGACGTGACCGCGCTCGCCACCATCGACGCGAACGGCATGCCCGTCATCCCCTCGCTCGAACATGTCGATTTCGTCGCCTCCACCTATGGCAAGGATGAAGATCGCGATGCCGCAGGCGGTCTGCTGAAAAGCAAGGCGGTGCTGGTGGTTACCGGAAACGGGCGCTTTGCCGAAGCCGCCTGCCACCGGCTTGCCGCGAGCGGCATGGATCATGCCGTGGTGAGGAGCGAGGAAGAACAGTGTAGTTTCATCGATATCGCCGCTTCCGCAGGCGTCGGCATCGATGTCGTCGTTGTCGACGCCCAGATGAGTGTCACATGCCTCGATATCGCGGCTGCGCATGACCTGCCGGTCGTCACCATCGAGGAAGAGGAGATCGACGCTTCGCTGCTGCATTATCTCGCCGTCGGCCTCAAATCGTCTCCGAAGGAAAAGTCCTCCGACGAGGACTGGGAGATCATGACCGAGGACCTGCCCAAAATCCTCAAGACTGGCGGCGTCTGCGAGATACTTCTCGTTGAGGACAACAGGGTCAACCAGATCGTCTTCTCACAAATCCTTGAGGGATTGGGACTGTCCTGGCGGCTTGCCACGTCGGGTGAGGAGGCGTTGCGTCTTTTTGCGGAACAGGCGCCGTCCGTCGTCTTGCTCGACACCACGCTTGGCGATATCGACGGTTTTGAGGTCGCCCGCCGTATGCGTGCACTGGCCGGCGACGAGCGCATTCCCATCGTCGGCGTCATCACCCACGCTTTCGAGGGCGATCTCGACAAATGCCTGGCGGCGGGCATGGAAGACATGCTGCTGAAACCCGTCAGTCCCGATATGGTCGATGCCGTTTTTCTGCGCCTTTTCGGCAAGGATGCCCTGCGGCTGCAAGCCTGAAGCTCCTCCATTTCGGTTTTTTTTGTTCGAGCCGCTGGCCTTGCGGAAACGCCGCCGCATTTTCGGTGCGCGGTTCTATGGCTTTTTTAATACTTGCCCTGCATTGTGATCGCGGTCGACACGGGATTCACGAGATGCAGGAATGAAACGGGCAGAGCCGCAGGCGTTGCACGTCAGCCAGAACGAGCTGCAGGCGATGGCTTACAGCGATCCGCTGACGGGGCTTGGCAATCGTTACCGTTTGCGGGACAAAATCCGCATGCTCGCCAGCGAGCGTTCCAGCGATCCCGCGCCCTTCACCGTCGGCATTGCGAATATTGACGGCTTCAAACCCATCAACGATCTTTTCGGCGTGCAGGCGGGCGACGAGATTTTGTGCCAGGTCGCGCATCGGCTGAAGGCTTGCATTCCCGATGGCGCCGCCGTGACGCGCCATGATGGCGACGAGTTCGCCTTCGTGCTGCCGCTGGTATTCGAACGCACCGGCGCAGAGCGCATCGGCAACATGATCAAGGACGTGCTTTCTGCGCCTTACGATCTCGGCGACCGCAACGTCCGGCTTTCCTCATCCTTCGGTTTTGCCATCTATCCCTTCGCCGGCGATGATTTCGAGGATTTGCTGAAAAGCGCCGAGACCGCGCTTTACCGCTCCAAGCGCCGTGGCCGTGGACAGATAACGGTCTATTCGCGCGAGATTGCGCAGGAAATGAAGCGCGCCACCCAGCTGGAACAGGCGTTGCGGAACGCCATCATCACCGATGCGATCGACGTGCATTTCCAGCCCATCGTCAGGCTGGAAGAAGCGAAGGTCATCGGTTTCGAGGCACTCGCCCGCTGGAACGACCCCGATCTCGGTTTCGTGTCGCCCGCCGTTTTCGTGCCGCTGGCCGAAGAACGCGGTTTCATCGACGCGCTGTCGGAAGCGCTGCTGAGGAAGGCGGCGGAAGCGGCGCTGTTCTGGCCGCGAGAGCTTTTCCTGTCCTTCAACCTGTCTTCCGCGCAATTGATGGACCCCGGCACAGCGGATAATATTCTGTCCATCCTGTCGCGTGTCGGCCTTGATCCGCACCGGCTGGAGCTTGAAATCACCGAAACCGCTGTCATGACATCCGCCGATACCGCGCAACGCATCATTAGCGAATTGCAGGGTGCGGGTGTTCGTATCTCTCTCGACGATTTCGGCACCGGCCAGTCGAGCCTTGGCCGCCTGCGCGACTTTACCTTCGACAAGGTCAAGATCGACCGCGCCTTTGTCTCCCGCATCAGCAGCGACCGTCCTTCGGAACATATCATCAAGGCCATCGTCGCCATGTGCGAAGGGCTTGATCTCGAGGTCGTCGCGGAGGGTATCGAGGAGCAGGCGGAAGAGGAAAAACTGCGCGCGCTCGGCTGCGCTATGGGGCAGGGCTATTTTTACGGCCGCCCCGCCGATGCCGCCGCCACGCAGCGTTACCTTCACGAAAACTATCGCGAGATCCTGTCGGATATTCCCTGAGAAATGGAGTGGCCTTGCACATAAGGCTGTAGGGACCTCCCCAACCTCATCCCTGTGACGAGCACAGGAATGAGAAGGCGGCACGCGCCGCGCTTCACAACCGGTAGAGCGGCTCGAACCTGCCCTTCACCTCAATCCCGAGCTCGAATGTCTTTCCGTGCTGCGGATTGGCGGCAATGGCGTCGTCGTCAAGATTTTCGCGGGCGGATGTGACGAGAAGGCGCGACGCATCGGGGCCGATGAAGGCCGGGCAGGTGGTCTGTCCCGCTGGCACCAGATAGCGTTCGATGTGGTTGCCGTCGGCATCGTAACGATCGACCGCACCCATCCCCCATCGGGCGTTCCAGATATGCCCTTCCGCATCGCAGACCGATCCGTCTACGCCACCGTCGATGCCGGCGGTGTCAATGAGCACCTCTGCCTTGCCGGTGGGAAGTCCCGTCTCGGCATCGAGCGGCACCTTCATAAGCTCGTTGACCTTGGTGTCGACGTAATATCCGGTCGCGCCATCGGGCGAAAAGCAGATCGAATTTGGAATGCTGACATCGGCAAACAGCTTGGTCACGGTTCCCCTGGCAACGTGGTAGATGCTGCCCGCGCCGATTTGCGCCTTGCGGCCCATGGTGCCGATCCACAGCGCGCCCGAGGGATGCATACGCCCGTCATTGGAGCGGTTGTCGGGCATGTGATTTTCAAGCTCCGCATGCAGCGTCAACACGCCGGTTGCCGTATCGCGAAGGAAAAGGCCGTCATCGGACGCGATCAATTGCTTGTGGTCGCTGATTTTCGCCAGTGCGCTGCCCATGAAGGGCAGGGCGTGCACCGTTTTGCGGCCGGAAGCGAGATGCAATTCATGCAGTTCGCGCCCGATGATATTGAACCACCAGGCCGTGCCGGTCGCCGGGTCGAAAGTCGGGCCTTCGCCAAGCGTCATCGGCGTTTCGTCAAGAACACGTCCGGCAAAGGGAAAAACGGTCGCCATGCTTTTATCCTCCAATTGCTGCATCATAGGCCGAAAGTGTGACGATGGCGCGCTCGCGCACCTCCGCGGCCGTCATGCCGGGCTTGTAGAGACTGGTGCCAAGCCCGAAAGCGAGGATGCCGGCGTTGGTATAGTCGGCGAAATTCTTGTCCGAGACGCCACCGACGGCGGCAATGACCAGATCCTTCGGCAGGATCGTCCGGATCGCATTGATGCCGGACGGGCCGATGATGCTGGCGGGAAAGAACTTCAGCCCGGTTGCTCCGGCTTTTGCGGCAACCAAAGCCTCGGTCGGAGTCAGAACGCCCGGCATCGTCACCATGCCCTTGACGCGCGCGGCGGTGATGACGTCGGCATCGGCGTTGGGGCTGACCATCAGCTTGCCACCGGCGGCGTCCAGCGCATCCACGTCTTCCGTGCTGAGCACGGTGCCGGCGCCGATCAGGCAATCGGCGGGCGCCATCTTCGCGGCGATCTCGATCGAGCGGAACGGATCGGGCGAATTGAGCGGGATTTCGATGGCGCGGAAGCCGGTCTCGATCAGCGCGCCGACGACGCCTTCGGTTTCCTCGGGTTTAAGGCCGCGCAGGATGGCGATCAGCGGATATTTCATGGCGGGGAAGGGGATACGCATGGTGGGTCTTTCGTCCTTGAGCGGGATGGCGAAAAGCGTGAGCGGTTTTCGCCTGGAATTCCGCTCCACTGAATAATCTATGACCAGATGGCATTTGCGGCGGCTAACAACCCGCGCCGAACGGCCTCGTCTGCGTCGATGACAGTATATTGAATCTCAAGGGCTGCGAATGCACCCTCGTAAAGCGCGCCGAGCGCGCCAGAGCCGATCAGCACCACCGGCGTGTCCCGCCGTACGGAGGAATGCGCACCGGCGATTTCCAGTCCGATCATGATGCCGGAAAGCTTGGCCTTGGCGTCTGTCGCGGTGAGGCCGTGCAGCAATTGTCCGGAGCGCAGGGTGAACAGACGGTTGGTGGCGAGCTGCGGATTGGCATAGACGTCGCGCACCGCCGCCCTGAATACCTCGTGCTCGCCGGTAAAGGCTTCGGCTTCCGCCACCGCATGGGAAAGGATGGTCTGTTTCGAGATGACCTCGAACAGCTCACCGGTCATGAAGGTGGCAAAGCCCGTCACGTCGCTGCCATCCACCGTTACCCATTTGGAATGGGTGCCGGGCATGCAGACCAGCTTCCTGCCGCCGCCGGCAGAGCTGAGTGCACCGAGCAATTGCGTTTCTTCGCCACGCATCACATCGGGTGCGTTTTTGTCCCGCTGCGCCAACCCCGGCAGAATGCGGACATCCCGCTCCTGACCCGGCACGCGCACCGCACCATCAAGAACGGCTGAAAGCGATGCAGGCACGTCGATATAACCGGCCTCCACCCAGCCCTGCCGCGCACCCGCCATGCCGCAGATAAGAACCGGCAGTTTTTCCGGTGCGCCGATGGCATCGAGATGCGATTGCAGCACCTCTGTAAAGCCGGTCCGCATGGCCGTCGTCATGCCTTCAGCACTTCTGCGCTCAGCCAGCACCGCGCCGGACCGGCTGAGCAGCCAGAGCCGGAAACTGGTCGTGCCCCAGTCGACGACGATAAAAGCGGGTTCAGACATTATAACAGGCCTCCGTCTACGATTATGGATTGCGCGGTGATCGCGCTCGATGCCGATGATGCGAGAAACAGGCACGGACCCACCAGATCGGCGGCGACAAGCGTGCGCTTGAGACATTGCCGTGCCGTGGTCGAGGTGACGTCGTCGTCCGTCAGCCACAATTCTTTCTGCCGTTCCGTCACGATCATGCCCGGCAGCAACGTGTTGACGCGGATATTTTCCGGCCCCAACCGTCCGGCCAGGCTTTTCGTCAGGCCGATGATGCCGGCCTTGGCTGCCGCATAAGAAGGAAGCTCGCCCATGTTCAGCAAAAACGAAATCGAGGAGAAATTGATGATGGCTGCGTCCTGCGCCTGCCGCAGATGTGGCAAGGCGGCCTGAACCGTGAAGAACATCTGCTTGATATTGACGGCCTGATTGGCATCCCAATAGGCTTCTGTGACGGTATCGATGTCGTGGCGGTCGTCCCATGCGGCATTGTTGACGAGCACCTTGATGCCGCCGGTTGCAGCTGCTGCCGCCTCCACGCTCTGCCGGGTCGCCGCAATGTCGCGCAGGTCGGTCTTGAAGAAATGGACCGGATGGCGTGCGGCATGAGCAAGCCGCGCAACGAGCGCCACACTCGGCTCTTCGGCGATGTCGATGAACGCGACCCTCGCGCCCTGCGCCGCAAAGGCCTCCACCAGCGATGCCCCGATGCCGGAGCCGCCGCCGGTCACGAGCACGCCCGCGTCCTTGAGGTCAGGGAAATGGGCTTGCATCATCGGCATCGTCTCGTCCAGTGGGGGCTTGATTGTTCCATTATTTGGAACTAGATTTTACTAAGTGGAATTATTCTCTTGGCCGCAGGCTTATGTCAAGACAGATGACGGTGGATGTTGCCATGCCCGATCACAAAAACCCAAATGACAGCGAGCATGAGGTGGTTCCTGCCTTGGAGCGAAAAAAGGAAAGCGTAACCGGCACGCTTGGTAAGGCCGTCTCGCTTCTGGAGCTTATCGCCCTTGCCGAAAAACCGATGCGCTTCACCGACGTTGTCGAGGCTTGCGGCCAGCCGCGCGGCACGGTGCACCGCCAGCTCGCCCATCTCGTGGCCGAAGGTCTGGTCGATCATGTCGCCGACCAGACCTATGTCGTGGGTCTGAGGCTGCTGCAATTGGCTGCCAAGGCCTGGAGCGGCAATGATCTGCGCAGCGTTGCCGCGCCGCATCTGGCGGCATTGCAGGAGGCGACGCAGGAATCCGTGCATCTTGCCGTTCTGAACGGCGGGCAAGTCACCTATTTGGACAAGATGGAGGGCAAGCATACTTTGCGCATGCATTCGCAGGTGGGCAAGACATCCCCCGCCTACTGCACAGGGGTGGGCAAGGCCGCGCTGTCAATGCTTTCCCCTGACGAACTCGCTGCACTTGCCGCAGAGCTGGACTTCCACCGCTTCACGCAAAATACGATCGTAACCCCGCAAATGCTGGCGCAGGATGTGGCCGCCATTCGCAGCAATGGCTACGGTTTCGACCTTCAGGAGCATGAAATCGGCATCCACTGCGTTGCCGCGCCGGTAAGGGCGCCGGGGCGCAATTTTCTCGCGGCGATTTCCGTCACCGG
The DNA here is from genome assembly GCF_019355535.1 of Agrobacterium sp. S7/73. Taxonomy (NCBI): domain Bacteria; kingdom Pseudomonadati; phylum Pseudomonadota; class Alphaproteobacteria; order Hyphomicrobiales; family Rhizobiaceae; genus Agrobacterium; species Agrobacterium sp. S7/73. Next base: position 2,259,886 of record NZ_CP072136.1, on the reverse strand, counting down.
CCCAGCCTATCGCGTGGATGTGGAGCAACTGCGGAAATGGGGTCCTCTGGTGCGCGAAACGGCCGATCAAATTTCGGCGGAACTTGCCTGCAGATTATCTCCGGTTGCGAATGGTTGAGAAAAATGGATGCGTGAAGCTGTTGGTTTCCGCTCCAAAAACGGCAGATCGCGCGCCGATGCGTGTAAGTGAAATCTTATTTTCGATTATTCGGAATTAAGTTTCAACTTTTGTTTGCATGAATCATTTTGGCGAGTAACATCCGCGCAATTTCCGCACGAAGGCAGGCCTTTGCGGCGGTATTTTCTCTTTTTTGAAGAACCGCTTCATGCAGAAAACAGAGACGGCCGCCGTTCAGTCGATTGGTGTTGATTGCGTTCGCGAGATCGCCGGTCTCAACACGCAATTCGATATATTCCGGTTTTTGAAACGGCTGACGGAAGCCTGGGGATTCAAGGCCTTCATGGTGCTTGACCTCTCGGCCGAAATGGCGAGCGAATTGTCGCAATGCACCATCATCACCAGCTGGCCGGCCGAGCTTTTGCAGCGTTATGATGAAGAGGGCATGCTGCAGAGAAGCCGGGTGATGGCGCAGTTGAAAAAATCGACCACACCCTTTTCCGTCTCTCTGGATTTTCTGGTCAGCGGCGACGAAAACGCGCCGAAGAAACCGGTCATCGGACTTTTTGAGCGGTTCGATATGATCAATTCGGTGTGGTTTCCTGTTCACGACATCACCACGATGCGGGGAGCGGTGTCCTTTTCCGGTAACAAAACGACTTTGCCCACCAGCCAGCTAGCGGAACTTTTTTACATTTCCAGCCACATCTTTGCCCGGCTATCTGAAATCCGCCGCCTTGACCTGCGGGTTCCCGAGACATTGAACGAGCGCGAGATAGATTGTCTGAACTGGACGGCCGCCGGCAAGACCAGCGCCGAGATCGCTGAAATCATGATGCTCTCGGAACATACCATCAATCACTACCTGAACCGTGCGACGAAAAAACTCGATACGGTCAACCGCACCCAAGCCGTCGCAAAGGCGCTCCGGGTCGGTCTGATTAAATAGCGAAACCGCAAATTTATCATTGTGATAAATGGGTTCCTGGGCGATCCTTCTTTCGAATCACCGGGAAGGAGAAATCGTTTGCCGGAACGGCATAGGATAAAAGCGGGGTTTTCTCCGACTGTCGATTGCGCCGTACTGATAGCCGCTGCCGAAAAAGGCTTTGCTGCCGACGAAGGCGTCGAACTGGAACTCATCCGAAAACAATCCGCGCGCGCCGTGCTTGCAGCACTTGGCGAGGACGAGGTTCAGATCGCCCATTTGCCCGCCGCGGTTCCCGTCGGTTCCGCGGTTGGCCTCGATGACCTGCCGGCCGATATTGTCGGCGTCTTCACTCTTTCCCTTGGCGGATCGGCAACGACCGTTTCGCACGGATTTTTCGACGAGCTTTACCGGGAGGGCATGAAGCTGCCGGACCCGGCCGCGTTCGGGCGGGCGATGGCCCGTGTCTGTTCCGCGCGCCGGGCGGCGGGTGAAAAACCGCCGGTCTTTGCGATCGAGGATATTGTGTCCACGCCGTTTTATGCGTTGCGGTATCTGCTCGGAAGCTGCGGCGTGCTGCTCGGCCGCGACATGGAAATCGTTGAAGCCCTGCCGAAGGCTATGCCGGCACTTTTGGAAAGCGGCAAGGTCGATGCGCTCTGTACCGCCGAACCGGCGGGCAGCGCTGTGGTGCTGGGTGGCGGCGGGCGGATCGTTACCACGGGAGCGCTGATCTGGCACAATGCGCCTGAAAAGATACTGGCCGTGAAGCGGCCCTGGGCGGAAGAGAACGCCACCGTGCTGGAAGGCTTGCTGCGTTCGCTTTATCGCGCCGGCGAATGGTGCGCCAACTCCGCCAATATCGAGGAACTTACCGGCATTCTTGCCGCCCCCCATTATATTGACGAGAACGGCGAATTCCTGCTTCCGGCGCTGACGGGCTATATTTCCACTTCGCAAAGGGACATGCAGCGTTTTCAGGAGTTTTTCGTAACAAGCGCCAAGGCCGCCAATTTCCCCTGGCAAAGCCAGGCGCTGTGGTTCTTCAGCCAGATGTTGCGCTGGGGCGAGGTTCCCCCCGATCGCCGGTTCGATGCAGCCGTGGTGGAGGCCGCGCGCAATGCCTATCGGCCAGATATCTTCCGCAAGGCGATGAAGCCGCTTTTCGTGCCGGTGCCGGGCGCGAACCTGAAGCTGGAAGGCACGTTGCGGGAGCCGGTCCATGTCGGGGCGTCACGCTCGGGTCTTGTCCTCGGCCCCGACTGTTTTTTCGATGGTCGGGTTTTCGATCCGGAAACGCTTGATATGGACGACGAAATCTGAAGTCTGCGAATAAACCGTCGCGACGATCCGCTGTTTGCGGTTTGGCATTGGCGAACGGGCCGCGTTTGTCTATGGATGGCGCGGAATGCAGCCCATATCCGGCGGGATGATGTAGCGGAGTAAACATATGGCAGAGGTCAGCAAGCACCAGGTCGAAAAGGCTTTGGAGGCAGTCATCTATCCGGGCAGCGGCAAAAGCATTGTGGCGCTTGGCATGGTCTCGGAAATCTTCATCGCCGACGCGAAAGCCTATTTCTCTATTACCGTCCCGGCCGACAGGGCAGCCGACATGGAGCCGTTGAGGCTTTCGGCTGAACAGGCCGCCAAGGGCGTTCCGGGTATCGCCGGTGCCGTCGTCGCGCTGACGGCGGATCGCAAACCCGGCACACAACAACCCGCACCGGCGCGCCCGGCGCCAGCACCCGCGCGCCCTGCGGCTGCAACCAGCCGCCCGCCCGCGCAGCCCGGCTCGTCGAAGGTCGGCGTTCCCGGCGTCGGCGCGATCATCGCCGTTGCCTCGGGCAAGGGCGGGGTCGGCAAGTCCACGACCGCCGTCAACCTGGCGCTGGGCCTGCAGGCGCTGGGCCTCAAGGTTGGCATGCTCGACGCCGACATTTACGGCCCCTCGCTGCCACGACTGCTGAAGATTTCAGGACGCCCGCAGCAGCAGGAAGACCGCATCATCATTCCCATGGAAAATTACGGACTGAAGGTCATGTCCATGGGATTTCTGGTGGATGAGGAAGCGGCGATGATCTGGCGTGGGCCGATGGTTCAGTCCGCATTGATGCAGATGTTGCGTGAAGTCGCCTGGGGTGAACTCGATGTGCTGGTGCTCGACATGCCGCCTGGCACCGGCGACGCGCAACTCACCATCGCCCAGCAGGTGCCGCTCGCCGGCGCCGTCATCGTCTCCACGCCGCAGGATCTGGCGCTGATCGACGCGCGCAAGGGCATCACCATGTTCCGCAAGGTGGAAGTGCCGCTGCTCGGCGTAGTCGAGAATATGAGCTACTTCATCGCACCGGATACCGGCGCGCGTTATGATATTTTCGGCCATGGCGGTGCTAAGGCAGAGGCTGAGCGGATTGGCGTGCCGTTCCTCGGCGAAGTGCCGCTCACCATTTCCATCCGTGAAATGTCTGATGCCGGAACGCCGGTGGTTGCCGCCGAGCCGGATGGTCCGCAGGCCGCCATCTACCGCGATATTGCGGAAAAAGTCTGGGCCCGCATCGGTGCGGGCGAAAGAAAAGCCGCCCCGAAAATCGTTTTCGAATAACGTACCGGTTGCGGAAGAAAAAAGGCCGGACGGTTGCCCTGCCTGGATATATTTTAAAAACAATATGTTAACCGGTGGCTTCGGGAAAGGCCGATGCATTTGAACGCCAGAGATGCATCGCCTGCAATGCTGTCGCGAGAAAATATTGCTTGATTGGGTCTCGCTTTGGGAGCATAGCCCTGCGCCGTTTGGTTCTTGGTCCGTCAGTCCGGCGGGATGTGAAAATCCCGCTCGTTCCGGTGTTCCCTGAAGTGTCGTCCAAAGGTTTGCCGACCTTGAACAGGATATGTTAAGCAGCATTGCGGCTGAAGCCAGCGATGCGGACCGGAGAAACGGATTGATAAAAGCCTATCGCGCCAACTGCGAGGCGATCAGCCTGTCGCCAGACGACGGCCGTGAACAGATTCCCGACGATATCGTCTGGATCGACCTTATCAATCCGACGAGAACGGAAGAGCAGTATGTTGAAAAACTGCTGGGGCTTGAGCTGCCCACCCGCGAGGATTTGAAGGATATCGAACCTTCCAGCCGCCTTTACATGGAAGATGGCAACGTCTTCATGACCGCCTCTCTGGTTTGGAAGGCAGATTCCGACGGTCCACGCCTGACCGATGTCGCCTTCATTCTTGCCGGCAAGCGCCTTGTGACGATCCGTTATGCCGAGCCGAAATCATTCCACCTCTTCACCGCCGCCATCACCCGCGTGCCGCACGAGATGCGCAGCGGCACCGCGCTGTTGCTGAAACTGCTGGAAACCATCGTCGATCGCACGGCGGAAATTCTCGAAAACTCGGTGGCAGGCATCGACAATCTCGCCGCCGATCTTCTCGGCAGCCAGGCGCGCAGCAAGCGCAAGGCGCCGCGTTATCTGGAAGACCGACTGACGAACATTGCCGCCTATCACCGGCTGATCTCCAAGGTTCGCGACAGCCTTGCTTCCCTTGCACGCCTGCAGACTTTCCTGTCCACAAGTGGGCAGGTCCAGCAGGACAAGGAAGCGAGGGAACAGAGCAAATCGATCGGTCGGGATATCCAGTCGTTGAGCGAACATGCCTCCTTCGTTTCCGGCAATCTGACATTCCTGCTGGACGCTTCTCTCGGCATCATCAACATCGAGCAGAACGGCATCATCAAGATCTTCTCGATCGCGTCGGTCGTGTTCCTGCCGCCCACTCTGGTGGCGTCGGTTTACGGAATGAACTTTCAGCTCATGCCAGAGTTGAACTGGACGTTTGGCTATCCACTCGCGCTCGTCGTCATGCTGATGTCGGCAATCATCCCGTTTCTCTTTTTCCGTTGGAAGGGCTGGCTCTAAGGAGCCAGGATCATCATGTCTCAAATCGCAGACAAGGACTTTACCGAGAAGCCGGATTCGGATGACAAGCATCAGAACAAGGGGCTTTATGCCGCGATCCTTGGTTCTATCGGCGTCGTCTACGGCGATATCGGCACCAGCCCGCTCTATGCCTTCCGCGAAGCGCTAAAGCCGATCGCCTATGATGGCGTGACGAGAGAAGAAGTCATCGGCCTGACATCCCTGATGATCTGGTCTCTGACGATCATCGTGACGTTCAAATATATCACGCTTCTGCTGCGCGCCGACAATGACGGCGAGGGCGGCACACTCTCGCTTCTGGCGCTTTTGATGAAGACGGCGGGCACTCACCGCAGCGTTCTCATCGTGCTCGGCCTTATCGGCGCAGCCCTGTTCCTGGGCGATGCCATGATCACGCCGGCGCTATCAGTGCTTTCGGCGGTGGAGGGTCTGAAGCTCGTCACTCCGGCCATGGACGACTTTATTATTCCGATCTCCGTCTGCATTCTCATCGGCCTATTCGCGATCCAATCGCACGGTACGGGAACGGTGGCGAAATTCTTCGGACCGATCACCGCCGTCTGGTTCCTGGTCATGGGTTTAGCCGGCCTCATTCACATCGCCGATGATTTCGGCATTCTCTATGCCTTCAACCCCTGGCATGCGGTCGAGTTTCTCGCCAATGAAGGCTTTTATGGCATCGTCGTGCTGGGCGCGGTTTTCCTGACGATCACCGGTGCTGAAGCGCTTTATGCCGATCTCGGCCATTTCGGCCGCCGTCCCATCCAGTGGGCATGGTTCTGTCTGGTTTTCCCGGCACTGACGCTGAATTATCTCGGTCAGGGCGCGCTGGTTCTCAAGGACCCGGCGGCGATGTCCAATCCGTTTTACCTGATGTTCCCGCAATGGGCGATCCTGCCGGCCGTCATTCTGGCGACCGCCGCCACCATCATCGCCAGCCAGGCGGTTATAACAGGCGCGTTCTCGCTCGTGCGTCAGGCGATCCATCTCGGCTATCTGCCGCGCATGGAAATCCTCTTCACTTCGGAAACCAATACCGGGCAGATCTATCTTCCTGCCGTCAACACCATCCTGCTGTTCGGCGTCGTCGCACTGGTGCTCACCTTCAAAAGTTCGGATGCACTGGCCACCGCCTACGGCATTTCCGTTACCGGCGCGATGGTCGTCACCAGCATGATGTTCTTCGAATTCGTTCGCAAGCGCTGGCAATGGTCCATCTGGCTGGCGATTGGCGTGCTGGCGCCGCTTCTGCTGCTGGAACTGATTTTCCTCGGTGCAAACCTGCTCAAGATACATGATGGCGGCTATGTGCCGGTGTTGCTGGCAATCGCTTTCACCATCATCATGACCACCTGGCAGCGCGGCTCGAAAATCCTTTTCGCCAAAACCCGCCGCAGCGATGTGCCGCTGAAGGCTTTCGTGGCTTCGGTGGAAAAGGAAAGCGCCCATGCGCCGGTGCGCGTGCCCGGCACAGCGATTTTCCTGACTGGCGATCCGGATGCCGCACCCGCTGCATTGTTGCACAATCTCAAGCACAACCACGTCCTGCACGACAAGAACGTGATTTTGACGATCCGCACGGAAGACCAGCCGCGCGTCCGTCCCGAAAATCGTTACACACTGACGAAGCTGAGCGATCGTTTTGCCGTGGTCGAACTGCATTTCGGCTTCATGGAAACGCAGAACGTCACCCAGGCGCTCGGTTACCTCAGGCGCACGGGTTACAAGTTCGACATCATGTCCACCTCGTTTTATCTCGGTCGCCGCAAGCTGGTGCCGGATCCGAAATCGGGCATGCCCGGCTGGCAGAACCGACTGTTCATCGCGCTTGCCGAAACGGCGGCCGATCCCTCTGACTACTTCCGCCTTCCGGCCAACCGCGTGGTGGAACTCGGGTCTCACGTCGTCGTCTGATTATTAGAAGGTGGTTACACATTAACGTGAAGCCGCGCCCGCGCGCGGCGTTAACCAAGCATCAAGGTTAATAAGAGATTCTCGAACACCTGTAACAAATATGGTTCCTGGTGTTCGGAGTGCTGGTTTTGCGTTCGAAAAGAGTAATGCGTCGTCGGTCCTTTGCGTCCCTTCAGGCATGGACCTCACCCGTTGTCTTCGGCCTAGCTGCCTGGCTCGTCTTTCCTTCCATTGCCGCACGCGCGGATTTGGCCTCCCTGCTGGCAGGGCTGGACAATGGCGGCGAGCAATGGCGCATGGTGCTGACCGCGTCACCGGCAGGCTCTGTCCATAATGCCTCGCTCACCTTTAACGATGCGGAAGGGGAGGCGGCGCTGCATGGCAGCGGCATGACCCTGCCCGATGGCCGCAAGGTGGCTTTCGTTACCAACAAGAAGGGTGACGAGACGACACCCGACAGCGAGCGCGTCAACCGTGCCGCCAAGAAGGGTCGCATCGTCGCAACCGAAATCATGCAGCCGCCAAAGGCCTTCACCGCCGGTTCCGTGCTGGAACGCACCAGCATGCTGGATATAGAGCCGCTGAAGCGCAAGGACCGCACGGCTTTCGTGAAACCGAAACGCGGCAGCGACGTCAAACTTGCCTCCTTCTATTTCCGCCGTGAAGAAAAGAAGGCGGACAAAAGCGTCTCTCCGATGCTGGCGGAACTCGTCACCAACAGGACTCCCGATATTTTGGCCACGGCTTACGCGCCGGCCGAACCGGATTTCGCCCGTGAATCGCCGTTCGACGCCATTCTGAAAAAGCCGGAGGCCGGCCGCTTCGTGCCGTTGATCGGCGCGGACGATCACGCATGGGCGGCAACGCCGCTGCCCGCTGCCGTGTTTTCCGCAGCCGAACAGCAATGCCTCGCATCCGGCATCTATTTCGAGGCGCGCGGTGAATCGGTCAAGGGACAGGCGGCGGTGGCACAGGTGATCCTTAACCGCGTACGCAACCCCGCTTATCCGAAAACCATCTGCGGTGTGGTTTATCAGAACAAGGACTGGCGCAACCGCTGCCAGTTCTCCTTCGCCTGCGACAATATAAAGGACCGGGTGAATTCCGAACGTCACTGGAAAATGGCGCGCGAAGTGGCCATGGCAACCACCGCCGGTAAAATCTGGCTGACGGAAGTGGGCTCGGCGACTCACTATCATGCCGTCTATGTTCGTCCCGCCTGGGGAAAATCCATGAAGAAGGTCGGCAGGATTGGCTTGCACGTCTTTTATCGAACCTATGGTGGCGGCTGGAGCTGATACCACCGCCAATTTGTCGCAATTTGCGTGTCAAAAATGCCGATTCCCGGGGGAAACATCGTCGACAAACGGCGATTTGGCGTTAAGTATTTGTTTTTAAATATTTAATTTGTGAAAAAACAAGCTTCGCCAGTGCCTTGACTAGCGAAGCCCCTAAAACTATGTTGCGCGCGACTTCAGAGCGGGCTGGAACAGGCTTAATCCGTCACCGTTTACAACTCCAAAGGGTTCTGGCATGGCTGGAACGGAGAAAATGGGTGGGATTTTAAGATGACTGGCAACCGTGACGATAGTCTGGACGAGCGTCGCAAGCGCCTTGCCGAAGAGTTGGCAAAGGTGAAGGCGGAGGATGAGGCGGAAGTGAGGGCGGAGACCAATGCCGCGGAAAGCCGGAAAGGCTTTGCGATGGCGGTGAAGCTCTCATCGGAGTTCATTTCGGCCATCGTGGTCGGCGCTATGCTGGGTTATCTTCTGGACTATTTTGTCGGCACGACGCCGTGGGGGATGATCGTTCTTCTTCTTCTCGGTTTCTGCGCAGGCGTATTGAATGTGTTGCGCTCCACGGGCGCGGTGGCAAAGCCGCCGCTGCTTGAGAGAGCCGACAAGCGAGACGAGGGTGGAAAAGACGGCGTTTAAGCTGTTTTTTCTTGCAGTTGAGATGCCGCCGTGAGCGGCGACAGGTAAAGAGGGCAGCCGGTGGCAAACGATCCGACCCATCAGTTCTTGGTGCAGCCGATCATTCCGATCGAAATTGGCGGCGTCGATTTTTCCTTCACCAATGCGTCGCTTTTCATGGTCGCGACCGTGGCCGCCGCTTCCGGTTTCCTTTATTTCGCAACGTCGAGCCGCGGTCTGATCCCGACCCGCATGCAGTCCGTTGCTGAAATGTCCTATGAATTCATCGCCTCCATGCTGCGCGAAGGCGCCGGCAAAAAGGGCATGGTGTTCTTCCCATTTGTATTCTCGCTGTTCATGTTCGTGCTGACTGCGAACCTTCTCGGCATGTTCCCGTATTTCTTCACGGTCACCAGCCAGATCATCGTCACCTTCGCGCTTGCCTGCCTCGTCATTGGCACGGTCGTCGTTTACGGTTTCTACAAGCACGGTCTGCATTTCTTCGGCATCTTCGCACCTTCTGGCGTGCCGAAGGCGCTTTTGCCGCTTGTCGCGTCAATTGAAATGATTTCGTTCCTGTCGCGTCCGATCAGCCTTTCCGTTCGTCTCTTCGCGAACATGCTGGCTGGCCACATCACGCTCAAGGTTTTCGCAGGCTTCGTCGCCTCCATGGGTGCGCTCGGCGCGCTCGGTATCGGCGGTGCAGTCCTGCCTCTCATCATGACGGTCGCAATGACCGCTCTCGAATTTCTCGTTGCCTTCCTGCAGGCTTATGTGTTCGCGGTACTGACTTGCATGTACCTGAACGACGCCGTGCATGGTGGTCACTGAGAAGTAAAGTCGCTGGCCCCGGCAACGGGCGCCAAAAGATAGCCGCAACAACCAATATCTCAAGGAGTCTCACATGGAAGCGGAAGCAGCAAAGTACATCGGCGCAGGTCTCGCATGCCTCGGCATGGCTGGTACGTCCCTCGCACTCGGCCGTATCTTCGGTGATTACCTCTCCGGCGCACTGCGCAACCCCTCTGCTGCCGACAGCCAGTTCGGCCGTCTGGTATTCGGCTTCGCCGTTACGGAAGCTCTGGGCATCTTCTCGCTGCTCGTAGCTCTCCTTCTCCTGTTCGCTGTCTAATAACGGCATCAGGTCTGGATCACGGCTCGCGCAAATTGCGTGCCGTGATCCTTCGCATTTGCAGTCCCCCTGGAGGTGAGCATGTTCGTGACCGAGGCTTATGCCCAGTCAGCACCGACCGTAGGTGAAACGCATACGGAAACTCCGGCTGTCGGCCAGCCGCAACCGGAAGCCACGCACACGGAAACCGGTGTAGCGCACGGCGCCGAACACGGTGCTTCCGGCGTTTTCCCGCCGTTCGACCAGTCTACTTATGCATCGCAGGTCCTGTGGCTGGCGATCACGTTCGGCCTTTTCTACCTGCTCATGCAGAAGGTCATCGTTCCTCGCGTCGGCGGCATTCTCGAAAACCGTCATGGGCGCATTGCACAGGATCTCGATGAAGCGGCACGGCTGAAAAGCGAAGCCGACGCAGCCGTCGAAACCTATGAAAAAGAACTCGCGGCAGCCCGCGCCAAGGCAAGCTCGATAGGCTCCGCGGCACGTGACGCCGCCAAGGCGAAAGCCGATGCCGACCGCGTCGCTATCGAAGCCGGACTTGCCGAGAAGCTTGCCGCCGCCGAAAAGCGCATTGCGGGTATCAGGGATCAGGCATTCGCGGATGTCGGCGCCATTGCCGAGGAAACCGCGACCGCAATCGTTGACCAGCTGGTTGGCGCCAAGGTCAAGGATGCCGACGTCAAGGCCGCCATTGCAGCCGCTTCGACTGTGAAGGGAGCCTGATATGGCGTTTGATGCATCATTTTTCGCTCTTGTCGGTCTTGTCCTTTTCTTCGTCCTGATCGCCTATCTCAAGGTTCCGGGCATGCTCTCCAAGTCTCTGGACGAGCGCGCGCAGAACATTCAGGACGAACTGGCCGAAGCCAAGCGTCTGCGCGAAGAGGCACAGCACCTGCTGGCCGAATATCAGCGCAAGCGCAAGGAAGCCGAAGCTGAAGCAGCTGGCATCGTTGCCGCTGCCGAACGCGAAGCGGCCGCCCTGACTGCCGAAGCAAAGCAGAAGACGGAAGAATTCGTCGTCCGCCGCACGGCCCTGTCGGAACAGAAGATCAAGCAGGCCGAAGAAGACGCCATCGGCGCCGTTCGTGCCGCCGCCGTGGACATCGCCATTGCAGCTTCCGAGAAGCTCATTGCCGAAAAGACCACCGCTGCCGCAAAGGCCAAACTTTTCGCCAACACCATTGGCGAAGTGAAGTCGAAGCTGAACTAAGTTCATCTCGGACTATTCAAAACCCCTCCGGCACCCGCCGCGAGGGGTTTTTTATTTTATGCTTCAGCCAGGGGCGGTGTTGGCAAGCTCGCGGGTGCACACTGTGGTGCCGGCTTGCAGCGTGTCTATCGATGTCTGTCGACCTTTGGAGCAAAAGCATCGGCTTTGAGGACTGGATGCTGGCCGGCAATTCGCGGCTGCCAATTTGTCGAGGCTTGTTAAGTGATCGCGGGATAGATTGTCTTGGCCTCGAGCGCTATCAGCACCGCCAGTACAAAAGCTGCCGCGGTGGCAACCAGAAATGCGCCACTGAAAGCCAGGCCTGCTTTCGCGATGCCCAAGCCGAGATCCTGCATCAGCCATCTTATCTGAGCCTGCGCATACCAGATCGTGGCGAGCGCGATAATGGCGAGCCCGAACGTAAGGCCATGTTCCAGAGGCATGGATGCAAAATCGAAGCCCAGAACCAGGACAAATGTAAACGGCGCAGCCACGTAACATTGGCTGAAGAACGGCGGACGCAGGGAGTTTCGGGTGATCCTCACCCGTTTCCACCGCAGAAGCGTGACGGCCATACACAGCGGATAAATCCCGAATATAACGCCACGCGCTATGAGCAGGTTCGAACCCGAACCAAGCTCCCGGGCGGCCAATGTGGGATCGTAAATGGTCGGAAGGGAGGCGGAGAGCCCCTGCGAAAATAGCAGAGTGATCAGGAGGAAGAGGGGCGGACTCAGTGTGTCGTCATACTGGTCCTCAAGCCGATCCGCGAGTTCGCTATCGGCGTAGCGCATCATGCTGAGCGGTGCGACGACCGATCGCCACATTGTAAGCGGATAGAAGAGGAGCCATGAAACCAGCTCGTAGAGAAGTTCTTCGAGCGACTTCAACAGTTTCATGAAATCCAAATCTCTTCTCCCAAAGCCCGTCAAGTCCACGCATTGAGATAGAATTCTACCAGTGGAGACGGAGATCGTCACCTCATGGCAGGGCGCTGAAATCCCGGGCGAGACCGCATTCTCCGCTTCAGGATCGTGGTTTTCGATCAGTCCTGCTTCAGCGGCCTGAAACTCATCCGGTGCAGCGGGCAGGGCCCATGGCTTTCTATGGCGCGCAGGTGGGCTGGTGTGCCGTAGCCGGCATGGCCTTCGAAACCATAGGAGCTGTGCACTACACCGGCCCGTTCCATCATCCGGTCACGGGTCACCTTGGCGATGATCGAAGCGGCGGCGATTGAGAGGGAGCGGGAATCGCCCTTGATGACGGCCTTCGACTCGCAGGTGATGCCCGGCGGCTTGTCGCGGCCATCTGCCAGCACGAGGGCTGGGGAAATTTCGAGGCCGAGTACGGCGCGACGCATCGCGTCGAGGCTGGCGCGCAGGATATTCATGGTGTCGATAAGGCCGGGGCCGGAGGAGGCGACGGAAACGATCGATGTTTCCATGATTTGCAGAAACAGGCTTTCCCGTTTCAGCTTGGTCAGTTTCTTGGAATCGTCAAGACCACCAGGAATATTGTCGGGATCGAGAATGACAGCTGCCGCAACCACTGGTCCCGCGAGAGGCCCCCGGCCTGCCTCATCCGTGCCGGCCACGGGCCAAAGCCCCTTCTTCCTCGCTTCAAGTTCGAAGGAGAAATCGGGGCCCGTATCGGCGAGATCAAAGAGGGCAGGAGAATCGGGTGTGGTGCGGCGTTTCATGCGGCAGAAACTTGCACACACACCCGATCTCCTGCAAGCCCCCGGAAGCGGGCGATGACGGGCGCGGCCAGCCGGGTCAAGGGGCGTGGCCAACCGTGCCCCTTAGGTCGTCATGACCTTTGATCCTCCAACGGGGCGGCGGAGGAAAAACGATCGCACGCGAGGCGGCGGGTTCCGGGGGTGATGTCCGACGGGCCAGGGAAAACCCGCCGGGCATTTCGTCAAGAGCATGGCCCCGTCAATAGGAAAGGGCTGCCACTCCTTATGTGTCTGCACCGCTGGGTATCGTTGCGCGCATCGTAATGCGCCCTCGATCGGCCAAGCGGGCCTCATATTTTCAAAGCAGCGACAATTGCACGCCGGCACCTCCCGGCGGCACGAAGATATCGTCGCGCAGGTGAATGCCGCGGCGGATGAGGCCAAGCCGTTTCGTCGCCATTTCGAAACGCCTGCCTATCTGCCATGCATAGGGACCAGCACCCTTCATGCGTTTTCCGAATTCCGCATCGTAATCCTTGCCGTCGCGCATGGAGCGCACCAGCGACATGACATGCCGGTAGCGGTCCGGATAGTTGCGCAGCAGCCAGTCGCGGAAGAGCGGGCTGACCTCCAGCGGCAGGCGCAGCAGCACATAGGAGGCCTCCGTTGCGCCAGCCGCCTTGCCGGCTTCGAGAATGCGTTCGATCTCATGATCGTTGAGTGCGGGAATGACGGGTGCCATCATCACCGCCACGGGAATGCCGGCATCCGTCAGCGCCTTGACCGCTTCCAGCCGCTTTTCGGGCGTGGCGGCGCGCGGTTCCATGCTGCGTGCCAGCTTGCGGTCCAGCGTCGTCACGGAAATACCAACCTTGACGAGACCTTTCTTGGCCATGGGCGCGAGAATATCGATATCCCGCTTGATCAGGGCCGATTTGGTGACGATGGCGACGGGATGGTCGGCCTTTGCCAGCACTTCCAGTATCTGCCGCATGATCCGCCATTCGCGCTCGATCGGCTGATAGGGGTCGGTATTGGTGCCGATGGCAATGACGCGCGGCTTGTAGCCGGGCTTCGCCAGCTCCCTTTCGAGCAGCTTTGCCGCATCCGGCTTGGCGAAAAGCTTCGCCTCGAAATCCAGCCCCGCAGAGAGCCCCATATAGCTGTGCGTCGGACGGGCGAAACAGTAGATGCAGCCATGTTCGCAGCCGCGATAGGGATTGATGGAACGGTCGAAAGGGATGTCAGGCGATTCGTTTCGGCTGATGATGCTGCGCGGCTTTTCCACCTGCACTTCGGTGCGGAACTCCGGCAGCTCCTCGAGGGTCTGCCAGCCATCGTCGAAAACCTCCCGCTGCAGGGCCTCGAAGCGCCCGCCCGGGTTAAGTCCGGCACCACGCCCGCGACGACGGTCGATCTCGATGCGCAGGCCCGACGCATCGGCCAACGCATTGGCAATGTCAGGCGTATGGCTCGGCTGGAAAGCAGCCTGCCCCGAAAGCGTATGGTCTCTCATCTGGATGCTCCCAGGGTGCCGCACGCCTCTCAAGGCAAGCCAACGCCCTAAACCGTTTCCACTCGAACCGGCGTTTCATTGCCTCTTCGAATGATTAAATTCCTACCGCAGAAACGAGAACATTACAAGAACAAAAAATGCAAAATCGATAGCTGGCCGACCCGCGGCCGGGGTCTTGTTTGTATCAATCCCACCTGACGGTAGGCTAGAGTTAAGCCTGAACGTCGCGGATTTTCTGACATCCAGTGCAGTGGCAATTTATTGTGCGATGCGTTAGAGCTATGCATATGTTGACAGTCATAATGGAATGCCGGGATCAGGAACCGGAACTGGCGCATACGCTGTCTGCGCTTGTAACCGGGGCCGTGGAAGGGCTGGTAAGCGACGTTGTGATCCTCGATCACGGTTCGCGCGATGGATCGTCGCGCGTCGCCGATGCCGCTGGTTGCCGTTTTTATGCGCAATGGGATATTGAGGATGTCATGCGCTCGGCGCGCGGGCATTGGATCCTGCTGGTCGAACCGGGTGCGCGTCCGCAGAGCGGCTGGATCGAAGAGATTCTCGAATATGTGGCTGTCTGTGCCGAGCCCGCGCGTTTCTCACCGTCCCGGTATCACAAGCGGCCCTTTTTCAGCCGGATAGTGCGCCGCCGTCCTCCCTTGGAATGCGGCTACCTGATGCCGAAGAAACATGCAGTGGCGATCGCAAAATCCGGCATGGCCCTGACACAGCTCGTGCACGCGCAAAAGCCGCGCCGCCTGAATGCGGAACTGGTTCCCGCCTGGACGGCGAGAACTTCCAACTAACCTGCAACGATGATGAAGCTGCTGTCCCTAGCGGGCGGTGATCACCTTGCCGGGGTTCATAATGCCGGCGGGGTCAAAGGCGTGTTTGATGCGTCGCATCAGGTCCATTTCGATGCCAGGCCTGATAGCGGCCAGCTCGTCGCGCTTCAACTGGCCGATGCCATGTTCGGCCGAAATTGAGCCGCCGAGCGACAGCACGATGCCGTGCACGATCTCGTTCATATCCCGCCAGCGACCGATGAATTCAGCTTTGTCTGCACCAACCGGCTGGGAAATATTGTAGTGGATGTTGCCATCGCCCAGATGGCCGAAGGCGCAGACGCGGGCGCCGGGAATGGCGGCAAGAACGGCCTTTTCCGCCGTTGCCATGAATTCCGGTATCTTCGACACCGGAACGGAAACGTCGTGTTTGATAGAGCCGCCTTCCGGCTTTTGCGCATCCGACATGCTTTCGCGCATATGCCAGAGCGCCTGGCGCTGCGCTTCCGATGAAGCGATCACCGCATCCTCGACCAGCCCGGCCGAAAAACCGCGCTCCAACAGCGATTGCATCATTGTTTCAGCCGTCTCAGCCGAATCGGAGGTGGAGATATCGATGAGCGCGTACCAGTCATGCGGCGTTTGTAGCGGATCGCGCACGCCGGGAATATGTTTGGCGGTGAATTCCACGCCGATGCGCGGCATCAGCTCAAAACCGGTCAGCGCTGTGCCGCAGAGGTTCGAGGCCATTTCGAACAGCTTCAACGCATCGTCGGTGGATCGAAGACCGGCAAAACCCACCTGATGGCCGAGCGGCACGGGGAAAAGCTTCAGCACCGCACCGGTGATAACGCCGAGCGTGCCTTCCGAACCGATGAAGAGATCGCGCAGATCGTAACCCGTATTGTCCTTTTTCAGCCGGCGAAGCCCGTCCCAGATTTCACCTGTCGGCAGCACCACTTCAAGCCCCAGGCAAAGCTGGCGCATATTGCCATAAGCGAGAACTGCCGTGCCGCCGGCATTGGTGGCCAGATTACCGCCGATGCGGCACGAGCCCTGCGAACCGAGCGACAGCGGGAACATCCGCTCCACGGTCGATGCGGCCTTGTGAATGTCGTCGAGAATGCAACCGGCATCCGCAACGATGGTGTTGGCGACCGGATCGATGTCGCGGATACTGTTCATACGCTCGAGCGAGAGGATGATGTCGGTTCCGTCAGCACGCGGCGTCTGGCCACCCACAAGGCCGGTATTGCCGGTCTGCGGCACGATGGGCGTGCCGGTCTCGCTGGCTAGCTTCAGGATGGCTGCAACCTCCTCGACAGTGCCGGGCTTGAGCAGCAGCGGTGACGCACCATGGTAAAGCCCGCGATTCTCCACAAGACGCGGCGCCATTTCCACAGCGTCGCGCACCGCGTTTTTTTCGCCGACAATGGCAGTGAAGCGGTCGAGGATGTCGGAGGAGGGGGCTGCGATTGTCATTGGCGTCTCGCTGTCATTTGAAACGGTGGGCGAAATGGTGAAGTACCGTCAGCCTCGCGGCGCGGCGGCGCGGGAAAGGCGGTCATTGATCGCCTCTCCAAGACCGTGGGCGGGAATGGTTGTGACCGCGATTGTCGCGGCACCGCTCGCATCGGCCGCTTTGAGATAATCGAACAGATTGGCGGCCGCCTCGGCAAGGTCGCCGGAAGGGCTGAGGTCGAGAACGGTACGGGCCGTCTCTTGTCCCTCAACCGCGATGCCGCCGAACCGGATCAGTGCCTCGTCGGAAGAAACGGACGTCGCGTCGAGGCGAACGGCTGCACCGGGCGCATAATGCGAGGCGAGCATTCCGGGTGCCTCGATGGCAGCTGATGCCTTTTCCGGCCGTTCGAGCTGGGTTCCGGTGATGCGCTCGATCTCCTCGGTGACGATGCCGCCGGGACGAAGCAGCCGCACCCGCCCGTCGTCTTCCACTTTGACGATGGTGGATTCGACACCGACGGAGGCAGCACCGCCATCAAGAATGAGGTTGATCCTTTTACCGAGATCAGCCTCGACATGGGCGGCACTAGTGGGGCTGATCTTGCCTGAACTATTGGCACTGGGCGCAGCAAGAGGTTTGTCGAACCGGCGGATCAGATCACCGGCGAAACCCTGCGGAACGCGAATGCCGACGGTATCGAGCCCGGCCGTTGCGAGTGAGTGAATGCCGCTTGCCGGTTTCAGTGGCAGAACCAGCGTCAACGGGCCGGGCCAGAAGGCTTCGGCGAGGCGTCGCGACACGGGATCGAAAACCGCATAACGTTCGGCCATGGCGATATCGGCCATATGGCAGATCAGCGGATTGAACTGCGGCCTGCCTTTCGTTTCGTAAATGCGGGTAATGGCCGCCGGATCGGTGGCGTCCGCAGCAAGGCCGTAGACGGTTTCCGTGGGCAGGGCGATTGGCTGGCCGCGGGAAAGCTCCTCGACAGCCGCCTGCAAGGCGGTTTCCCGCTCGTTTTCGATATCGATATGACGCGCCATGATGCTGCCTTTCAGGGCGTCAATAGCGTATTTCAGGGCCTTATGGAAAGCGCTATCGTGGCTTTTATATTGCCTTGATGATCTTGCGCATCTCGTCCGAGCGGGCGCCGAGCATAAGCACGTTTTTGAGCGCTACGCGCGGGTCGTGGGTCTGGAACAGCAGGCCGCCGCGATGGAAGGAGGTATCGATGGCGACGTTCTTGTTTGGAAGCGCGTTGATGGCGACTGCGAAATACATCCGCGAATAGCGCGCATCGATGTTTTCGAAGAAGTTCTCGGCCCCACTCAACTCGGCGAAGAAATTCGCGAAATAGAATGACCAGAGCACATGGCGCTCTGCGTCGAAACTGGTTTTCGCTGCCGTGACATGGCAATAGCCGAGATGCGGCCGCTCATCCAGCAGATGGTGGAAAACCATCTTGGGAAAACGGATGGACTGGTGAAAGCCATTGAGACGGCTATGGGTGGCATCGGCAGCAGCCTCGAGCTTGCGTCCGGTCATCGCCGCCACTTCTTCATGGCTGTAATAGACGCGTTCCCTCGGCAGCCAGCGTTCTTCGTAGCGGCTTATGCGCCCGGTTCGCAGGAAATCCGAATGCGCGGTCTTTGAACGTATCGGCGTGACCGAATGTTTGCCGGCATCGAAATAACGTATGCGTGTCGCCTTCTCCACCCGGAACGCCCTCGTTGTTGTCGATCAGGCAATATAGTTTAGGGCATGTTAAAACTCCGTTGCGCCACAACCCCCGTTTTTTAACGGGTAGAGAGGGAGCTGCGCGACATCATCCGTCATATTGCGACGTGGTTTCCGGCGGGGAATAGCTGCCGGATTTCGCAGCGGAATGGCGTGCAACGGCCATTGGCGCATGTCGCAATTTGTCGCCAATGCGGAAGCCGATGTCGCTGTCTGCGCTACCGCAAATGAACGCTGATGTTTAGATGGGATCACACTTCCGCAGTCCGATAAATGGTGTGGGGCAGGGCGGTTTGATCGAGGATTTGGCCATGGAATTGCGTGATACCGTACTGCGTCAGCTGAAGAACCGCCGCGAAGGCTTCAGCCTGGAACAGTCTTTCTACACGGACCCGGATTATTTCAATCTGGACATGGAAACCATCTGGTACCGCGACTGGCTGTTTGTCGGCCATGATTGCGAAGTGCCGAAGGCCGGTAACTACATCACCGTTCAGGTCGGCGCCTATTCCGTCGTCATCATTCGCGGTCGCGATGGACAGATTCGCGCCCTCCATAATTCCTGTCGCCATCGCGGTTCCCGCGTATGCTCTTCTCATAAGGGCCAGTCCGCACGCCTCGTCTGTCCCTATCACCAGTGGACCTACGATCTGGACGGCAAGCTGCTGTTTGCCCGCCATATGGGCGATGATTTCGACAAGGCTGAATTCGGCCTGAAGCCGGTCCACTGCGAAACCGTTGCCGGTTACGTCTTCATCTGCCTGGCAGACCAGCCCGCCGATTTCGCGCCGATGCGCGCCGAGGTCGAAAGCTACATGGCGCCGCATCGCATCTGGGAAGCCAAGGTCGCGCATGAAAACACGATCATCGAAAAGGGTAACTGGAAACTCGTCTGGGAAAACAACCGCGAGTGCTACCATTGCGCCGCCAACCATCCGGAACTCTGCCGCACCTATCCTGAAAACCCGAGCGTTACGGGTACGGACGG
The DNA here is from genome assembly GCF_019355535.1 of Agrobacterium sp. S7/73. Taxonomy (NCBI): domain Bacteria; kingdom Pseudomonadati; phylum Pseudomonadota; class Alphaproteobacteria; order Hyphomicrobiales; family Rhizobiaceae; genus Agrobacterium; species Agrobacterium sp. S7/73. The sequence continues at coordinate 2,240,564 of NZ_CP072136.1, read as the reverse complement.
TGGTGCAAGCGATCCCGAGATCGGTGGCCACTGGGCGCGCTGCGAGGCTGCCGGCCTGCCGAGCCGCTTCAAGATCGATCCGAAAGGCCAGTTCCGTGTTGCCCGCATGCCGCTGATCGGCGAGGCGGAAAGCTACACCATGTCGGGAAAACGCGCCGTGCGCCGGCCGCTTTCGGATGATGTCAGCATCAGCCATATCGGCGCGCTGCTTCTGTTCCATTATCCGACGACCTGGAACCACTTCCTCGGCGACCACACCATTTCCTTCCGCGTGCTGCCGCTCAACGCCAATGAGACCATGGTCACTACCAAATGGCTGGTGCACAAGGATGCGGTTGAAGGTGTGGATTACGATCTCGAGGATCTCACGCACGTCTGGAACGAAACCAACGATCAGGACCGCCGCATCGTCGAGGAAAACGCCTTCGGCATCCGCTCGCCCGCTTACCAGCCCGGCCCCTATTCCATGGAAGACGAGGGCGGCGTGATGCAGTTCGTCAACTGGTATGCCGATTTCATGGTTGACCGGCTGTCGGGCGACAAGGCCCGCCTTTCGGCAGTAGCGTAACGCGAAGATGAATATGGCTGTGACCTACAAGCACATAGACGAGATGAAGCCGTGGAGCGATAAGCTTCACCTACTGGAATGCATTTCGGTGACGCCCGAGACGCCTGACGTGATGACATTCCTGTTCCGGTCGGAGGATCAGAACTGGTTCCGTTACCTGCCGGGCCAGTTCGTGACACTGGAGTTGCCGGTAGGCAAGGAGCCGCTCTACCGCACCTACACATTGTCCTCCAGCCCGTCGCGGCCCTATGCGCTGTCGGTCACGGTCAAGGCGCAGGCCACCAGCATCGGCACGCGCTGGATGTTCGACAATCTGAAGCCCGGCATGAAAATCCGGGCGCTCGGCCCGCTCGGCGATTTCTCTTATGTACGGCATCCCGGCGACAAATACCTGTTCATCTCGGCCGGCTCCGGCGTGACGCCGATGATGTCGATGGTGCGCGACATGAGCGACCGCGCGCCGCAGAGTGACATCGCCTTCATCAATTGCTCGCGCTCGCCATCCGATATCGTGTTCCGTCACGAGCTGGAATATCTTGCCCGCTTCATGCCGAAACTGTCGCTCGGTTTCATCGTGGAAAATTGCGGCCGCACTGATCTCTGGTCCGGCTTGAAGGGCATGGTCGACAAGGCCAAGATTGCGCTTCTGTCGCCTGATTTCATGGATCGCACGGTGTTCTGTTGTGGACCGGAGCCTTTCATGGCCGCCATCCGCTCCATGCTGGATGCTTCCGGCTTCGACATGAGCCGTTACCACCAGGAAAGCTTTTCGCCAGCCGCCCCGGTTGCTGTGGGCGAGAGTATTCACACCGTGGCGGATGGCGAAGCACTCTCGATGGTGGGGTTTACGCTTTCCGGCAAGGAGGTGCCGTGCCAGCCCGGCCAGACCGTTCTGATGACGGCGCGCGCCGCCGGTGTGCGCATCGGTGCCGCCTGCGAATCGGGGATATGCGGCACCTGCCGGGTGCTGAAGCTCTCCGGCGAGGTGGAGATGAACCACAATGGCGGCATTCTCGATGACGAAATCGATGAAGGCTATATTCTCGCCTGCTGCTCGCGGCCGTTGACCGACGTGAAGGTGGAAGCCTGAGCGCACGAAATCCTGCGTCTTATGCGGGAATCTATTTTTGAACCGGAACCAAAGGTCTTAAAACTCGTTTGCACGTCATCGAATTCTTTTCGGGTGTTTCAATGGGGCTGCCCCTACCTCCGACAAGACCGAGTAGTTAGAAAGCGCGGTTCAACGCGCTACAGCAAACGGAGGAAAGATCATGATGAATTTCCGCACGACGAGCGTCGCTACGGCGGTTGTCCTGTTCCTGACAAGCTTCACGCCGTCGCAGGCGTTCCAGGCACCTGTTCCGATGGCGAAACCGGCAATCTCAACCGAGAATGTAGTGCCGGTGCAGTATCGTGAATGGGACCGCCGAGGTGACCGTAGATACGGCGACCGCATGTATCGTCCGCGCCCGTCGCGGGACGGATATTATAACGGCCATCGCGGCTATCGCGACCGCCGTCCGGGCTACCGCTATCACAACGGAATGTGGTTCCCGCTGGCGGCATTCGCCACTGGCGCAATCATTGGCGGTGCCATGGCGCAGCCGAGACCGGCTTATGGCGGCAGCCATGTTGCCTGGTGCCAGAATCGTTGGCGCTCTTACCGCGCCTACGATAACAGCTACCAGCCGAACAGCGGTCCGCGTCGTGTATGCGTATCTCCATACAGCCGTTAAGCACGCCTTTCGAAAGCCCGGATCGGATCCGGGCTTTTGTTTTCGGGTGGCGAGTTTCGGTAACCGAAGCGTGACAACGCCGTTAATGCTGGGTTCAGGCGAAAGCGCCTAGCCTGCAACCTGTGATGTTCCAGCCAGCACCGACAAACTGGCTGGATAAAAAGAAAAAGGTGTAATTATTCACGTGCAACGGCCTGTCGACCGTCGTGAATGGAGGAAGTCAGATGAGAAGCTATGTGAAGAATATCCTGGCTGTCGGTCTTTCTGCAATCGTGGTTGCAGGAGCGATTGTTCCCGCTGAGGCAATGCCATTGCTGATGGCGCCGAAGAGTGTCGAGACCCTGGGTAACGATGCCGGCAAGAATGTCGTCAATGTGCAATACTGGCGCGATCGTGGCAATCGTGGCGGCTGGGGCGGCGAACGCCGCGGCTGGTACGGCGGCCATCGCGGTTATCGCGACTACCGCCCGGGTTATCGTCACCACGACGGTTACTGGTTCCCGCTCGCAGCCTTTGCGACGGGCGCGATCATCGGCGGCGCACTGTCGCAGCCGCGCGAAGTCTACCGTCCGGTTCCGGAATATCGCCCGCGTCCGGTCTACCGCGAATATCGTCCGGTCCGTCGTGCCGGCATGAGCCAGGCGCATGTGAACTGGTGCTATGGCCGGTATCGGTCCTACGATGCCTATAGCAACACGTTCCAGCCCTACAATGGCCCACGCCAGCCCTGCTATTCGCCTTACAGCTGATAGCACTACTCCGTCACTCCGGCCTTCATCCGGCAAGACGGAGTAGCGATTGACCAGCCTGATAGTTATTACGAGCCGCCCGGATACGGGCGGCTTTTTGTTTTCACAGAATGCGCGCCCGCTTCAGCACGAACCAGGCAAGCATAACCGAAATCACGATGAAGATGCTGGCCGCCATCGTGCCGCCGGTGCCGACCGTAAATGGCAACTCATCCGTGTTCATGCCGAAGAAGCCAGTGACCAGCGATGGCGGCAGCAGGAATGCCGTCATCAGCGACAGGATATAAAGATGCCGGTTGGTTTCGGACGAGAGCTTGGAATCGATTTCCTCGTGCAGCAGCCTTGCGCGTTCCTGAAGGGCGTAGACATCGTGATCGACGGCCTCGAGGCGGCCCATCAGCCGCGAGGCGACATCCTCGAAACCGTCAGGCATCTCGTCCTCATCGGCGGCAGACGCCCGCCGCATCAGGGTGAGCACCGTGCGCAGATGCCGGTGGAGGCGAACGACCGTGCGCCTGAGCGGCGCAAGCCGCCGCCGCTCGTCGCGGTTTTCGCTGTCATAGACCAGATCCTCGATGGCATTCAGCTCTTCGGTCGTTTCCATCACCAGGCTGATCAGCGAACGCTGGAACTCCGCGACGAGGCCTTCGAAGACATGGGCCGGCGTGAGGTAGCGGTTGGAATTCTTGTCGACTGCCGCTTTCAGCCGGTCCACTGAGCGCAACGGTTGCAGACGGGTGGTAATGATGAAACGGTCGCTGACCGCGAAATGCAGCCAACCGAAATCACGCGTTTCCTGATCGAACTCGCGCTGGAAATCGACCAGCGTTCCATAAAGTGACTTTTCATCCACCGTGATGGACGGATGGGTTTCATGGGTGGTGAGGCTTGCCAGCGCTGCCGGATCGAGACCATCGATCGTTTCGAGAAAGCCCGCCACCCGCTGATCCGCGAGATTGAGGTGCAGCCAGAAGAAGCCCTCGCATTGCGCCATCTCGCCAAAGCCCGCATCGGGCGCAAGCCGCCGGCATGGCGCCGTTCCGGGGTGGAATTGATAGGCCCAGACAAGGCCGGGGATAGCGGGCGTTATGAGATCCATCGTGGCAGTCCTGACCGGCGGAATGGGAGGGGAGGCGTCCGTCGCCCCAAAACGGAAACGGCAGCGGTGGCACGGCACCTGTCAGCGCATGCTGAGCAAATTCATATGACAGTTTTATAACAATCCCGCTGAAAAGGCGGGAATTTTCAAATTGACGTTTACGTAAAAATCATTTAGCCCGAAAGCAACAGCACGATAGGCAAGAGCTTCGGGAGGAGGCAGCATGTATACCGCGCCGGTGGATGATATCGCCTTTACACTCAAACATGTGGCGGGTCTGCAAGACGCGTTGTCCAGAGGTGCTCTGGGAGACCTCGGTGAAGATGTGGTCGATGCCATATTACAGGAGGCCGGCCGTTTCGCCACCGAGCAGGTCGCGCCGCTTGCCGATATAGGCGACCGACAGGGCGCGCGGCTGAGCGACGGCAAGGTCTCAACGCCGGACGGCTGGGCCGATCTTTACCGGCGCTGGGCTGAGGCCGGCTGGAACAGCCTCACCGCACCGGAAGAATTCGGCGGCCAGAACCTGCCGCATATGCTGAACGTCGCCGCACTCGAAATGTGGAATTCCGGTTCCATGGCTTTTGCGCTTGCGCCGACGCTCACCATGGGCGCGGTGGAAGCTCTCGTTGCCCACGGTAGCAACGACCTGAAGCGCATCTATCTTCCCAAACTCGTCTCCGGCGAATGGACCGGCACGATGAACCTCACCGAACCGCATGCGGGATCGGACCTTGGCGTACTGAAAACCCGTGCCGAGCGTAATGGTGACGGCACCTACCGCGTTTTCGGGCAGAAGATTTTCATCACCTGGGGCGAACATGACGCCGCGGACAATATCATCCACCTCGTTCTCGCCCGCCTGCCGGATGCGCCGGCCGGCACGCGCGGAATTTCGCTGTTCCTCGTGCCGAAATTCCTGCCCGAAGACGACGGCACGCCGGGCAGCCGCAACGACGTCTTCTGCCATTCGCTGGAGCACAAGCTCGGCATTCACGGTTCGCCCACCTGCACGATGATCTTCGGGGACGGAAAGTTTGGCGAAGAGAAGGGTGCCTTGGGCTGGCTGATCGGCGAGGAGAACAAGGGTCTCACCTGCATGTTCACCATGATGAACAACGCCCGCCTTGCCGTTGGCATGCAGGGCGTGGCGATCTGCGAGGCGGCGACACAGAAGGCAATCGAATACGCCAGGGAACGCACGCAGGGCAAGGCGCCCGGCTGGCAGGGTTCGGGCATGAGCCCGATCATCGAGCATCCCGATATCGCCCGTACGCTGTTGACGATGAAAGCGCTGACGCAAGGTGCGCGCGCCATCTCCTTCAACTGCGCCCACGCCATCGATATGGCGCATGCCGCCGAGGACGTGGCTGAACGCGCTCACTGGCAGGAGCGCGCAGCTCTTTTAACGCCAATCGCCAAGTCCTTCTCCACCGATGCCGGTGTCGATGTCGCTTCCATGGGCATTCAGGTGCATGGCGGCATGGGTTTCATCGAGGAAACCGGTGCGGCGCGTTACCTGCGCGATGCCCGCATCGCGCCGATCTACGAAGGCACCAACGGCATTCAGGCGATCGACCTGGTGGTGCGCAAGCTGCCGCTTTCCGATGGCGCACAGGTGCGCGGTTTCATCGCAGAATTGCGTGAAATCGTCGCCCGAACTGCTGCCTCGAACCGCAGTGATCTCGGCGAGACTGCCCGTTATCTCGAAACGAGTCTCACCGATCTAGAAACGGCGACCGACTGGTTGCTGGAACGCCTGAAAGCGGGCGAAACCGAAACCGCGCTCGCCGGTGCCACGCCCTATCAGCGCCTCTTCGGGCTGGCGCTCACCGGAGCCTATCTTGCCAAGGGCGCCCTGGCCCAGGTGGATGACGGCAGGGGAGCGCATCGCGCATCGCTCTGCCGGTTTGCGGCGGAAAACCTGCTGGCGGAAACGGCAGCGCTGAGGGATCGCGTCATTGCCGGTGCAGCAAGCCTTGCCGCCGCCCGCGCCGTACTGGGTTAAGGAGAAAACCATGTCGGACGACCATATTTTAGTCGAGCGGGTCAGTCATGCGCCTGACGTTATGACCATCCGCTTCAACCGGCCGGAAAAGAAAAATGCCATCACCGATGCAATGTATCTGCGCATGGCAGAGGCTCTGAAGGCCGCCAATGCAGACCCGGATATCCGTGTCGTCGCGTTTCTGGGTACGGAAGGCTGCTTTTCCGCCGGCAATGACATGGCCGATTTTCTTGCCTTCGCCATGTCTGGTGCAAAGGGCAAGCTCGCGGTGCTCGATCTTCTGAAGGCGCTGGCAACCTTCGAAAAGCCGCTGGTTTCGGGCGTCGATGGGTTGGCCATCGGCATCGGCACGACGCTGAACCTGCATTGCGATCTGACCGTTGCCTCCAACCGCAGCCTGTTCAAGACGCCGTTTGTGGATCTGGCGCTGGTGCCGGAAGCTGCGTCCAGCCTGCTTGCGCCAAAGCTCATCGGCCATCAGCGCGCCTTTGCCCTGCTGGCCATGGGCGAAGGTTTTACCGCCGAACAGGCCTTGCAGGCCGGAATGATCTGGAAAGTCGTGGCGCCGGAACATGTCGAAAGCGAAACGCTGGCGCTTGCCACGCGGCTTGCCGCCAAGCCGCAGCAGGCGCTGAAGATTGCCCGCGATCTCGTGCGCGGCAATCCGGCAGATGTGCTGGCCCGCATCGATGAGGAAGCCCGCCATTTCACCGCGCAATTGCAGAGTGCCGAGGCGCGGGCCGCTTTCGAGGCATTCATGCGGCGTTAAGCGTTCCGGCAGGAATTCCTTGCGGTTAAGGAACCGGGTAATATGGCTTGGGTTAGATAACGCAACGTCATCCTTCGAAGGCCACCCGCCATGCGTCACTTTGTTTTCGCCCTGACCGTCCTCCTCTCCGCTGCGACTGTCGCAGAGGCGGCGGCGACCGTGCCTTTGCCGGGTTCGAGCAATAACGTCATTTTGGCGCAGTCCACGCAAGACGACAGCCCGAATTATTACTCCGGCAATTCCCGCGATCGCCAGCGCCGCGCGCGTTTCGTTTGCGTCATCACTCCACCGGACAGCGCCAATCGTCGTCGGCCCTATGTCTGCCCCATCGAGCAGGGCCGCGTTGGCGGCGCCTGCCGTTGCTCGGGCGTGGTCGGCAACGGCACTGTTGACACCGCCTGGTGATTATTTCTCCAGCGTCGCCACCGCTTCCACATGCGGCGACCACAAGAACTGGTCGACCGGCGTGACGCGCGTGACGCGATAGCCGCCCTCCACCAGAATGGCGAGGTCGCGCGCAAGCGTCAGCGGATTGCAGCTGACGGCGACGATTTTCTTCACCGCGCTGCGCGCAAGTTCCTTGCACTGGACTTCCGCACCGGCGCGCGGCGGATCGAACACAACGGCATCGTAATTCTTCATTTCGCTCGTCATCAACGGCCGGCGGAAAAGATCACGCTTTTCGATGCTGACGGGTTTCAGGCCCTGCGTGTTGCGCGCGGCGAAATCGAGCGCTTTCAGCGGCTTGTCCTCTGCCTCAACCGCATGCACGCGGCCGGCGCGCGCAAGCCGCAGCGCAAACGTGCCGGAACCGCAGAAGAGATCGGCGATGCGTTTGGATTTGCCAACATGGGCAAGCACCAGTTCCGCCATGGCGTCTTCGGCCTGTTTGGTTGCCTGCGTGAAACCGCCGGCCGGTGGGGAAACCGGAATGCCGCCGAATTCGATGATCGGCTTTTGCGGTTCGATCAGGATTTCGCCTGATAGCGCGACACGGGCGATGCCACGCATTGCCAGCACCGTTTCCGTCAATGTGCGCCGCTGTTTGTCGCCGACGGATTTGATGCCTTCGACGGAAATGTCGAGGCCCGAAAGCGTTTCAAGAACGGTCATGCGGAACGGTTCGGCATTCGACGCAAGGGAAAGGCCGATTGCGCGCACGGCGTCCAGCCGCGCGACGATACCGGGCGAGGTGACGGGACATTCCTCGATGGCGACGATGTGATGGCTGTTTGCCTGGTTGAAGCCGAGCAGCAGGCCCTTTTCCGTCTTGCGGGCGGCAAACACCGCGCGGCGGCGCTCGCCGGGGCGACAGATGACGAGATCGTCTACTGGCGGCGTCAGGCCTTTCGATCTCAGCGCCGAAACCACCAGCTCTCGCTTGAAGGCGTGGTAGGGCTGGTCGGCAAAATGCTGCAGCGAACAGCCGCCGCAGGTGCCGTTAACGCCCTCGGGGCCGAAGTGGCGGCACACGGGTTCGCGGCGATCCGCGGAGGCTTCCGCAATCGAGATGATGGTGCCGGTATCCTTGACCTTGGCGATGGCCACCGTTTCGCCGGGCAGGGCGAAGGGCACATAGACCGGGCCGTCGGGACAGTGCGCAATGCCGTCGCCTTGGGCGCCAAGGCTCTTGATGCTGACGGTCTGCGTGCTCATGGCTTTTCGCCTCCGAGAAGAAATTCGATATTGCCATCGCCGCCGGAAATCGGCGAGGGGATGAGACCGAGGCTCTTCCAGCCCATGTCTTCAACGAGCCAGCGTTCCAGTTCGGCAGCAACGGCAGGCGCCGTTTCCGGCTCTTTCAACAGCCCGGCCTTGCTGATGGCATCACGGCCTGCCTCGAATTGCGGCTTGACCAGCAGAACCGCTTGCGCGCCGGAGGCGGCAAGTGCGAGTGCCGGGGCAAGGGCGAGCTTTATGGAGATGAAGGACACGTCGGAGACGATGAAGTCCACGGACCGGTCATCAATGTCGTCGGTTGTCAGGAAGCGCGCATTCAGCCCTTCCAGATTGGTCACGCGCGGATCGTTCTCGATCCGTGGATGCATCTGCCCGTGGCCGACATCGATGGAGGTGACGTGTTTTGCGCCGCGATGAAGCAATACCTCGGTGAAGCCGCCGGTGGAGGCGCCGACGTCGAGGCATTCATGGCCCTTCGGATCGAGCCCGAAGTGATCGAGCGCGGCGGTGAGCTTGAGGGCGGCGCGGGAAACATAGGCCTGCGCCGGATCGGTAATGGCGATCTTGACGTTTCCGGCAACGGTTTGGCTGGGCTTTGTGGCCGTTTTCCCGTTGACGCTCACGGTGCCGCGCGCAATCGCATCGCGCGCACGCGAGCGGCTGGCAAAGTGGCCGAGCGAAACAAGAAGCTGGTCAAGCCGTTCATTTTCAGGTGTTTTGGACATGGTCCCGTGTCAATGACCGCCAAACCCCGCAGATGCAAGCGATTTATCACGGGCAAGGCTTCGCAACGGCACCATTTGCCGCAGCGCAGGGTCGTTTCGTGGTCGTTAAACAGCATATGCGATTAATCCAATATAAAGGCTTGTATTGCACTTTGTCTGCAAGGCCCGTGCGGCCAGTCGGAACCTGCCATGACGGCATCTCCTCCCATTTCCAAAATTGCGACCGTTGCAGCGCAGACGCTTGCTCCGTGGCATCAGGTCGCCGAGAGAGTTTGCGATGTCGCTAAAAAATTTCCCCATCAACATTAAGCTCATTGTCACCTTCTGCGTCTTGATGGGCGTTTGCCTGCTCGCCTCGGCGGTGGTCTTCTGGCAGACGCTGGGGAGCGAGCACGTCACGGTCCAGAACAACAAGGCCAACAACATCCTGCATGCGGTTGACGGTGCAACGGCCGCCATGCTGGAACAGGCCGTCAACCAGCGCGGCTTTCTGCTGTTTCGCAGCGACAGCACCTACAACGATGTTTTCGCCCAGCGCGATCTGATGCTGAAGAAGCTTGGTGAAGCCCGTGCGCTTGCCGCCGGCCAGCCGGACATTCTGAAATCCATCGATGACATGCAGGCATCCGCCACCGTGTTCTTCAAGGAACTGGCGGAACCGCAGCTTGCCGCCCGCAAGACGACCGAAGCACCGATTTCCGAAATCATCGAGATCGGTCGCAATCAGGCCAAGGGTCAGCTCGACGGTTTCCGCGCCTCCGCCGCCAAGATCAAGGACCAGCTGAACGGCTTGTCGGCAAGCTACGCCGCACAGCAGGACGCTGCCGCACTCAACCTCAAGCTCGCACTTCTGGGTGGCGGCGCGGTTGCCGGTCTTCTGGCCGTGGCCCTCATCTGGGCGCTGTCGCGCTCCATCGTCACGCCGATCGTCGGTATGACGGCGGCTATGAGCAGGCTTGCCGATGGTGACATGACCACGGAAGTTCCGGCTCTCGACCGCAAGGATGAAGTCGGCAAAATGGCGAAGGCCGTTCTCGTCTTCAAGGAAGCCGGGCTGGAAAAATCCCGCCTTGCCGGCGAAACCGAGCGCATGCGCTCCGCAACCGAGACCGAGCGCCGCCGCAACGAAGAAGAGAAGGCCCAGGACGAAGCCGCCAACGCCCTTGCGCGTGACGAGCTTGGCAAGGGTCTTGCGGCTCTGGCGGAAGGCGATCTCGCCTACCGTATCGAAACGCCGTTCGCCTCCTACATCGACCCCATCCGTATCGACTTCAACAGCGCTGTCGAAAAGCTGCAGCAGGCCATGCGCGCCGTTGGCGAGAATGCCGCTGCAATCAATGCCGGGGCTTCGGAAATGCTCTCTGCTGCCGACGACCTGTCGCGCCGCACCGAACAGCAGGCCGCTTCCATCGAGGAAACCGCCGCAGCACTGGAAGAAGTCACCACCACGGTGCGCGACAGCGCAAGGGGTGCTGAGGACGCCGGCAATCTGGTTCAGCGTGCCCGCAGCGGAGCGGAAAAATCCGGCGTCGTGGTTCGCAAGGCGGTTGCCGCCATGCGCGAGATCGAAAAATCATCAGGCGAAATCGGCAATATCATCGGCGTCATCGACGATATCGCTTTCCAGACCAACCTGCTTGCGCTGAACGCAGGCGTCGAAGCCGCCCGTGCGGGTGATGCGGGCAAGGGCTTTGCCGTCGTCGCGCAGGAAGTGCGTGAACTCGCCCAGCGTTCCGCCAATGCCGCAAAGGAAATCAAGACGCTGATCGGCGCTTCCAGCCAGCAGGTGGAAAACGGCGTCAACCTCGTCGACGAGACTGGCAAGGCGCTCGAACTCATCGTGGCAGAAGTCGAGGAGATCAACGCCCATGTCAGCGCCATCGTCGTCGCTGCCCGCGAACAGGCGACTGGTCTGCAGGAAATCAACACGGCCGTGAACACCATGGATCAGGGCACGCAGCAGAATGCCGCAATGGTTGAGCAGCAGACCGCCGCCAGCCATTCGCTCGCCCGTGAAGCGGAAGCGCTCAATAGCCTGCTCGGCCAGTTCAAGGTGGGCGGCGTTCGAGGTGCCGTTGCCGGCGCCGGCGGATATTCTGCTCCTCGCCAGTCCTCGGTGAAGCCTGTCTACCAGTCCGCACCCGCAGCACCAGTCAGAAAAGCCGCAGTGAAGCCTGCCTCCACAACCGCAAGGCCGGTCGCTTCACCCGCCCGCGCCCTTGGCCAAAGCCTCGCCCGCGCCTTTGGCGGCAAAGCGGAAGCGCCGGCTGCCAAGGATCAGGACTGGACGGAGTTCTGAGCCTGACGGTCACGATCATCAAGCGTGAATCAGGGGGCTGTGAAGCCCCCTTTTTGTTGCTAGATTTACGGCGCGAGCACTCAACCACGCGTTCTGTCGCAGTTTCCCAACAAAGGTGATTTCGAGATGGCACCTAGGATCAAGTTGAAAGTTCTGGATGGTGCATATGGGGTGGCCCGACTTGAGGCATCTGAAGCCATTCCGGCCTGGGCCGATGGCGGTGGCTTCGTCAGTATCACCCGGACCGATGATGAGCTTTCCATCGTCTGCCGGGAAGATCGTATACCTGGGCATGTCAGATCTGATACGGGTTGGTCCTGTCTAAAGCTACAGGGGCCATTTGCCTTCGATGAAACGGGCATCGTCTTGTCCGTTATCGAGCCGCTCTCGACCAATGAGATCGGTATATTCGTGGTTTCGACTTTCGATGGCGACCACCTGCTTGTGAAATCGAACGATCTGGAAAAAGCTTTCGTTCTGCTGAAAAATGCAGGACATTCGCTCATCTAATATCCATTTCGCAGCGACACTGATGCACTATGCGTTGGTGGGACGATGATAGTCTCACGCGGCGTGATCGGCCCGCATGGGGTGCCAGACGGAAATGTCGCGCGGGGCATCTAGAAGCTCGGGCAAGGCATCGTGCCAAGCCTGCCGATAGGGACGATGGATCTGAACGGCGAGTACGTCCTTATGATCGCTCCAGGTCTCATGCAGCAGGAAGTGGTTTTCGTTTTCGCCGTCCCGATGCAGGGTTGCGTTCACAAAGGTGTTCTCGTGTCGCATGGCGTCGAGCAGATCATTCAGCAATCCTAGAAAACGTTCGCGCTGATCGGCACGGACCTTGAAGCCGATGAGATAGGTGGTGTGCATGGATAGTTACTCCTTTGTACCGTTCATCAGGGCGGCGCGGGTCTCAGCGTCGGCCGGGTAGAAACATTCCAGCACCAGCTCGGACAACGTCACATCAGTGGCGGTTCCGAAAACCGTGGTGGTCGAAATGAAGCGCAGCACGCCCCCGGACAACGGATCGCGTAGTTCGAGCGGTATCGCCAGCGGATCGGCCCCGGCGGAATGCCGTGGAGCTGCGGGCGCGGGATAGGCGGAAAGTTCCGCATGCAGCCTGGAAAGCGTCTCGTCTCCGGTCTCTTCGACTTGGCGGCGTAGGCGATCCAGCAGGTGATGCCGCCATTCGGCAAGATTGACGATGCGTGAACTCAAGCCATCAGGATGCAGGCTCAGCCGCAATACATTGAGGGGCGGGTGAAGCAGGTCTTCGGATATGCCGGCGAGAAGCGATTTGATCGCATCATTTGCAAGAACCAGATTCCAGTGGCGGTCGACGGCAAGTGCCGGGAAGGGCATGTGGCCCTGCACCACGGTTTCGACGGCCTTACGAACGGCCGTCATATCAGGCGCATCCAGTGATCGTTCGGAATGGATCGGCGCATAGCCTGCCGCCAGCATCAGCCGGTTGGCGGCGCGGGCTGGCATGGAAAGCTGCTCTGCCAGCCTCGCCAGCATTTCACGGCTGGGCGATGATCGTCCGCTTTCCACAAAACTCAGATGGCGCGCCGATATCTCGGCATCGGACGCCAGATCGAGCTGGCTCAATCTGCGGCGCGCCCGCCATTCCTTAAGCACCTGGCCGACATGTTCTTGATGATGTGTCATGCCCCGCAGCCTAGCAGAAGATATCGGCAATGCGATTACCTCGCAGGTAATTGTTCTGCGTCACAGCCCCCGGCATGCTCAGGCCGTCAACCAAAAGGAGCGCAATCATGACGCAACATCTCAAAATCGCCGAAACCTACCTCGCTGTCTGGAACGAGGAGAACGATGAACGCCGCCAGCGCCTCGTCAGCCAAGGCTGGGCTGAAATGGCGTGCTATACAGATCCTTTGATGCAGGGTGAGGGGCAGCAGGGGATCGCCGCGATGATCGAGGCGGCGCGGCAGAAATTTCCGGGATATCGCTTTGTGCTCACAGGCACCCCGGATGGCCACGGCAACTTCACCCGTTTTTCATGGCGTCTCATTTCGCCTGACGGAGAAGATGTCGCCGGCGGAACCGATGGCGTCAGCCTAAATGCCGAGGGGCAGATTGAAAATGTCGTCGGTTTTCTCGATGGCGCCGCATCCTGAGGCAGAGGCGGGTCGTCCCGCCTTCTGTCCCGGTAATGCTGTCAGCCGGCGAAACCGACGCCGGCCTGACGCTGGCCGAGCGCATTGAACACGGTGGAAACGATGCCGGCGCGGTCGAGGCCGGCATTGGCATACATGGTCTCGGGCTTGGCCTGCTCCACCCAATGGTCGGGCAGCGTCAGGGTCCGAACCTTCGGGCCGTGGTCGAGCAAGCCTGCGCTTGCCATGAAATGCAGCACATGTGCACCGAAACCGCCGACAGAGCCTTCCTCGATCGTCACCAGAACCTCGTGATGAGCGGCAAGCTGGCGGATGAGGTCGAGGTCGAGCGGCTTGGCGAAGCGCGCATCGGCAACCGTGGTCGAAAGTCCGGCGGCATCGAGGTCTTCGGCAGCCGCCAGGCATTCGGCAAGGCGTGTGCCGAAGGAAAGGAGTGCAACCTTCGTGCCTTCCTTGATGATGCGGCCCTTGCCGATCTGCAAAATCTCACCGCGCGCGGGCATCTCCACGCCCACGCCTTCGCCGCGCGGATAACGGAAGGAAATCGGGCCTTCATCATAGGCTGCGGCTGTGCGAACCATATGTTTCAGCTCGGCCTCGTCGGACGCCGCCATAACCACCATGCCGGGCAGGGTGGCGAGGAATGTGGTGTCGAAAGAGCCGGCATGGGTCGGTCCGTCTGCGCCGACGAAACCGGCGCGGTCGATGGGGAAGCGCACGGGCAAGCTCTGGATCGCCACATCATGCACCAGCTGGTCGTAACCGCGTTGCAGGAAGGTGGAATAAAGCGCGCAGAACGGCTTGTAACCGTCAGCCGCAAGCCCCGCCGCGAAAGTGACGGCGTGCTGCTCGGCAATGCCGACATCGAAGGTGCGGGCCGGGAAAAGCTCGGCCATCTTGTCCAGCCCGGTACCATTAGGCATGGCGGCGGTGACGCCGATGATCTTGTCGTCGAGGGTCGCTTCCTGGATAAGCGCTTCGGCAAACACGCTGGTATAGCTTGGCGCATTCGGCTTGGCTTTCGCCTGTGCGCCGGTAATGACATCGAACTTGTTGACGCCGTGATATTTGTCCGCTGCCGCTTCTGCTGGCGCATAACCCTTGCCCTTCTGCGTCACCACATGGATGAGAACAGGGCCTTTCTGGTTGTCGCGCACATTGCGCAGCACCGGCAGCAGGTGATCGAAGGAATGACCGTCGATCGGGCCGATGTGGTAGAAGCCAAGCTCCTCGAACAGCGTGCCGCCGGTTACGTAACCGCGCGCATGGGTCACGGCGCGGGTAATGGCGCGGTCGATGGTCTTGCCGAGATAGGCGGTGAGTTTCTTGCCGAAATCGCGAAAGCCCATATAGGTGCGGCCGGAGGCCAGCCGCGCGAGATAAGCGCTCATCGCGCCCGTCGGCGGCGCAATCGACATGTCGTTGTCGTTGAGGATGACGATCAGCCGCGCGTCGAGCGCACCGGCATTGTTGAGCGCCTCAAACGCCATGCCCGCAGACATGGAGCCATCACCGATGACGGCGATAACCTTGCGGTCGCTCTGATCCAGCCCCGCAGCCACCGCCATGCCGAGACCGGCGGAAATGGAGGTGGAGGAATGGCCGGCGCCGAAATCGTCATATTCGCTCTCTGCCCGACGCGTGAAACCGGAAAGCCCGCCTTCCTGGCGCAGCGTGCGGATGCGCTCGCGACGGCCGGTCAGGATCTTGTGCGGATAACATTGGTGGCCGACATCGAAGATCAACCGGTCTTCCGGCGTGTTGAACACCTTGTGGATGGCAATCGTCAGCTCCACCACGCCCAGACCGGCACCCAGATGCCCGCCGGTGCTCGACACCGCGTCGATCATCTCGTCGCGCAACTCCCTTGCCAGTTCCGGCAGGTCGCGATCGTCGATCTCCTTGAGATCGGATGGAAAATTCACCCGGTCAAGCAATGGGGTCTGTGGCATTCCGGTCAATCGTTCGGCCTTTTCTCGTGTCAGCGGTGGGCACCAGTGCGTCTTTCATATGGAAAGCCGGCAGTTGAGCCCTGCATGTCGTTCACTTCTATAGAATTTCAACCCTCCGGCAAAGGGACAAACTCTTCTTCGTCGCCGGGAACGATATCGAAGCGTCCGGTTCTCCACTCCTGTTTGGCCTGCTCTATGCGTTCTTTTGATGACGAAACGAAGTTCCACCAGATGTAACGGCGCTGGTTGAGTGCCGCACCGCCGAAGATCATGATGTGACAGCCGCCGCTGCCGCTCTGCAATGTGATGTCGTCGCCGGGCCGGAAGACGAGCAACTGGTCGGCGGCAAAAACGTCACCCGCGACATCCAGAGAGCCGGAAAGAATGTAGATCGCCCGTTCCTCATGGTCGGCGGAGAACGGGAATTTCACACCCGGTTCCAGCGTCAGGTCAACGTAAAGCGTGTCAGTAAAAGCCGAAACGGGGGAAGTGAGGCCTTCGAAATCACCGATAACGACCCGGCCGGATGCGCCCTTGATATCGATCAGAGGCATGTCTTCCCGGGCGGTATGGGAAAAAGCCGGAGCGATTTCCTCCATATGATCGGGGAGGGCAAGCCAGGTCTGCAGGCCGGACATGGAAAGCGGATGGCCGCGCAGGTTTTCCGGCGTGCGCTCCGAATGCACGATTCCGCGCCCCGCCGTCATCAGGTTGATGTCGCCGGGCCGGATGACCAGTTCGGTGCCGAGGCTGTCGCGATGCTTGATTTCGCCGTCAAACAGATAGGTAACGGTGGAAAGCCCGATATGCGGATGCGGCTTGACATCCAGCGCTTCGCCCGCCTTCAGGATGGCCGGACCCATGCGGTCGAAAAAGATGAATGGGCCGACCAGCCGCCGCTGCCGCGTCGGCAGCGCCCGCCGCACGGCGAAGCCGCCAATATCGCTGGTGCGCGGAATGATGAGGTTTTCGATGGCGTCGCAGGCGAAAGCATCACCCGCGACAGGATCGTTGCCGGGAAAGAAGGACATCCGAAGCTCCTCGTATCGTTACACGCAAGCTTACCACGAACGATACGACGTGGGAGCGCCGTAATGTTGAACGCTGTGTCGCCCCCGTTCAACAGGACGTGTTTATTCCCCGTCCAGCGGCTCCACGCCCTGTGGTTTTCCGGCGCGGTCGAGACGGATTTTCTCGATACGCTTTTCGGCGGCGTTCAACAGCGTCTCGCAATGTTTTTTCAGGGCTTCGCCGCGCTCGTAGATGGCGATCGACTCGTCCAGCGCCACGTCTCCGCGCTCCAGGCGTGCAACAATGCTTTCCAGCTCGGCGACGGCCTTTTCGAAGGAATAACCGCTGACATCGGCTGTGTTGGCATTTTCCGTCATTTTCAACCCTTCATCATTCTCAAAATATGCATGGCCGCCGATTCCGCCAGCCCTTCCAGATCATAACCGCCTTCAAGCAGGCTGACGACCCGGTTCGAGGCGTATTTGTCCGCCATTTCCAGCAGCCGCCCCGTCGCCCAGTCGAAATCCTCGCCCACCAGATTGATCTGCGCCAGCGGATCGCGGTGATGCGCGTCGAAACCGGCGGAGATGATGATGAGATCGGGCGAAAAATCGGCAATCGCCGGCAGGACGCGGGATTTGAACGCCTCGCGAAAATACTCGCTGCCGGTATTGGGGGAAAGTGGCGCGTTGACGACATTGTTCTTCAAGCCGGTTTCGTTTTTATCGCCGCTCCACGGGTAAAGCGGCATCTGGTGGGTGGAACAGAACAGCACTGACGTGTCGTTCCAGAAAATATCCTGCGTACCGTTGCCGTGATGCACGTCCCAGTCGATGATGGCGACGCGCTCTGCGCCGTGCACCTTCTGGGCGTGACGGGCGGCGATTGCCGCATTGTTGAAGAGACAGAACCCCATGGCCTTTGCGGTTTCCGCATGGTGGCCGGGCGGGCGGGACGCAACGAAGACGTTGTCGGCGGCACCCGTAAACACGTCATCTACCGCCACCATCGCAGCGCCAATACCGGTCAGCGCCGCCTGGAGGCTTTTCGGCGAGACATAGGTGTCGGCCTCGACGCGGTTGATCTCGCCATCTTCCTCGGGAATCTGGCGCATGACGGACAGCAGATGCTCCTCCGGATGCGCCAGAAGCACGGCATCCTCGTTGGCCTGCGGTGCTTGCTTGCGGACCAGTCGCTCGAAATTCGGATGTTCGAGCGCAATGTTCAGAGATCGCAGCCGATCCGGCCGCTCGGGATGGCCTTCCGGCGTGATGTGTTCAAGGAAGATCGGATGTTCGTAAAGACGGGTCGCCATTCTCTAATCCTCCCGAAATAAGCTGATCAAGCGCGCTGCGGCAAAAGCGGATAACCGACCATCACAGCGCGGCCGGCAAGGGCGGCAAGCACGGCCTTCAACGCATCGCCGGGAATGAAGGCGAGCGAACCCATGAACGCCTTTTCAAACCCGAGCCCGACCACCAGCGCCAGATAGGAGATGCCGAAGGCATAAAGCACGACCACGCCGCCGGCGAGGCTTGCGATGAAGAAACCGATACCCTGCGTCAGAGCCGACTGGCCGCGATTGACGAGTTTTTCCGAGAGCGTGCCGGTGACGAAAGCGGCAGCAATCCAACCGATCAGGAAGCCCGTGGTCGGCGTGGTGAAGATGGAAAGGCCGCCGCGTCCGCCTGAGAGGACTGGCAGGCCGATAGCGGCGATGAGGATGGTCAGAAGAATCGCGAGCGTGCCGCGTTTCGCCCCCAGCACGACACCGGCCAGCATGACGCCAAGCGACTGCGCGGTGATGGGCACCGGAATGAAACCAAGCGTGATCGGCGGCAAAAGTCCGAGTGCGATGATGATGGCGGAAAACAGCGAGATCAGCACAAGGTCGCGGGTCGTCATGGCTCGGGAACTCCGGATGGTTGTTTTGCCGTCAGCTTTGGCCTCTGAAACCGCGCGCGTCAATGGCGTCGGCAATGGCATCCGCATCCTTCAACGTCATAATGACGAGCGGCACGATGATCGTGGCCAGCCGAACGGGGAGGCCGCGCGCGCGGTGCGCATCGCGCACGGCATGGTAACGGTTGACGATCTCCGGCACGAACCGCACGACGAGCCCGACCGCGAGCCCGATATCGGCCGCCTTGACCAGCCCCA
Organism: Agrobacterium sp. S7/73; assembly: GCF_019355535.1. Lineage (NCBI taxonomy): Bacteria > Pseudomonadati > Pseudomonadota > Alphaproteobacteria > Hyphomicrobiales > Rhizobiaceae > Agrobacterium > Agrobacterium sp. S7/73. The sequence continues at coordinate 2,221,664 of NZ_CP072136.1, read as the reverse complement.
GCCTTTCCAGCGGGGCGGCGGCAAGCGCGATTTCGTCCATGAATTGCGAGATGCTGACGGTGATGGTGACGGCGGTGGCGAGAAACGCCAGTGCAGTCAGCCGCAAAAGATTGACACTCGCATCGTGTATCGGAAGCAGCAGATAGCTGAAGGCGGCAACGAGGAGAATGGTCAGCATCACCGGGCGTAGCCGCAGGCCGATCTCGCGGAATTGCAGCCGCGTCTCGCGCAGAATGGCGGCGGCCACAACGACGGCGCATCCCAGCAAAAGCAGATCGCGGGTGAGAAACAGCGCAATGCTGAAAACCATCAGCGTCACGAGCTTGAGTCGCGGAGAGACGCGGTAGAGCCAACCCGTGCCTTCGACATGCAGCGACTTCATCGCGACGCAACCTCCAGATAACGTGCCACCCCCTCTTCGGGGTTGGCGTCTGCAACAAGCTCGCCTTCGTGAAAAACCAGTACGCGATCGAAGCCGGAAAGCAGCGGCAGATCGTGGGTGATGACGACAAGCGCCTGCGACAGCGCAGCCATTGTCTTTTCAACGATCGCGCGGTTTTTGAGGTCGAGCTGATTGGTCGGTTCATCGAGAATGAGGATTTGCGGTTCAGTGACGAGCAGGGCGGCCAGCGCCGCCAGCTGCAATTCGCCGCCGGAAAGCTCGTGCGCGCGCCGTTCTTCCAGATGAGCGATACCGAGCCGGGCAAGCACGGCCTTGACCCGCGTTTCTGTCTCCGTCTTGCCGATACCGAGTCGCTTGAGGCCGAAGGCGACATCGTCGCGTATGATCGGCAGGATGATCTGGTTCTGCGGATTCTGGAAGATGAAACCGACTGCCTGCAATACCGCTCTCGCATCTTTGACGGTGTCGAGACCGTTCACCGACACCTTGCCGCGCGTCGGCTTTGTCAGACCATTAATCAGCCGCGCAAAGGTGGTCTTGCCCGAGCCGTTGAGGCCGATGACGCCGATACGCCGTTCAGTCAATGTCAGGGACACGGGCTGTAAAGCCTGCCTGCCCTCGAAGGCGACGCCTGCGGTGTCGAAACGGATTTCCAAGATTGATGCATCCCTCTATCGCTTTCCGGTTCTATATCGTGTCATCAACAGAAGTGAAACAAAGAACAAAAAAAGAACATTGCAATCCTGAAAAAGCCGTCATACCTTCTGCTTTATGACGATCAAGGTTTCAAACGAAGCGGCAAGGCGGATTTTTCTGGCGCGGCAGGGGCTTTGCTCTCCGCCCGGAAAGGCGCTTTCCAAGGATGGCCTGCTGCAGCTCATTACCGATATCGGTTTCGTGCAGGTGGACAGTATCGGCACGGTGGAGCGCGCCCATCACCAGATAATATTCTCCCGAAACCAGACCTACAGGCGCGAACATCTGACAGCACTGCTGGAAAAAGACCGCGCGCTGTTCGAGCACTGGACGCATGATGCCTCTATCGTGCCGACCGAATTTTACCCCTATTGGAAGCACCGCTTCCGCCGCCGCGAGCCGATCATTCAGGAGCGCTGGCGCAAATGGCATGGTGAGGGGTTCGATGCGGCTTTCGCCGAGACGCTGGAGCGCATCGCCGCCACGGGTCCTGTTCTGGCGCGTGAGTTGAAGGAGGAGGGGGATCAGTCCGGCGGCTGGTGGAACTGGCATCCTTCCAAGACCGCACTCGAATATCTGTGGCACACCGGCAAGCTTGCCATATCCGGCCGCGTGAATTTCCAGAAGGTCTATGATCTGGCTGAGCGGGTCATTCCCGGCGAGCACCACGAAAGCGAAGTGGAGCATACGCAATTCGTCGACTGGGCCTGCCGGCAGGCGCTCACCCGGCTGGGTTTTGCCACCCATGGCGAAATCGCCGCCTTTTTTGATCTCGTTACCCCGCAGGAGGCGAGGGACTGGGTCAAGAGCCACCGTGACGAACTGTGCGAGGTCTCGCTTCTCGCGAGCGATGGCGGTGCTGCCCGTCCGTCCTATGCCTTTGCGGATTTCAGCGCCGATGTCGCCAACCTGCCGGAACCGTCGTCCCGCGTCCGTGTGCTGAGCCCCTTCGATCCGTTGTTGCGCGACCGCAACCGCACGGAGCGGCTGTTTGGCTTCTATTACCGTATCGAGGTCTTCGTACCCGAGCCGAAACGGCAATATGGCTATTACGTCTTCCCGCTTCTGGAAGGCGACCGGCTGATCGGCCGTATCGACATGAAGGCAGACCGCAAGCGCAGCACGCTGGATGTGCGCCGCCTGTGGCTGGAACCGGGCGTGCGCGCCTCAGCAGGAAGGCTCGAGAAACTAGACGCGGAATTGTCGCGGCTTGCGAAGTTTACGGGGGTGGAGAGTGTGAATTATCTGGAGGGGTGGCGGGAAGTGTAATTGCGCCTTGAGCCGGCGACTGCCTCTTCCGTCATGCTCGGGCCCGTCCCGAGCATCTGCAACGAAAAATGTATAGGATGCGTCTGCAGATCCTCGGCACAAGACCGAGGATGACGCCGGCCGGGCGGAGAGGACGCCAAATCGAAGCGCCCTCGCGACGTCCCTAAATCACCCGATATCCGTTGCCGAAATCTTGATCCCGAAGCCTTCCAGCCCGACATAGTGGCGCTCGCGGGTCGTCATCAGCTTGATCGAGCTGATGCCGAGATCTTTGAGAATCTGCGCGCCGAGGCCGATTTCCAGCCACTCATTTTCGCGGGAGCGGGCCTGTGCGTGCGCTTCGTCGGGATCACGCGCCTTGCGCCGTCCGTCCACCTGGCCGACGCCGACAGAACCTTCGCGTAGATAGACGATGACGCCGCGGCCTTCTTCGGCGATCTTCTGCATATAGTGCTGCACCGGCTGGCGGTCGCCGAACACGTCGTCAGCAACGTTTTCAGGGTGCAGGCGGACGGGAATATCGACGCCATCGCGGATATCGCCGAAAATCACCGCCATATGCTGCATCCGGTCCCATGGCAGGGAATAGGTATGCGCCTTGGCCGGTCCGAACGGGGTTTGGATGGTGAAGGAGGATTCCATCTCCACCAGCGTTTCCTTGCGCTGGCGATAGGCGATCAGATCGGCGACCGAAACATGCTTCATGCCGTGTTTTTCGGCGAAATCCAGGACCTGCGGCCCACGCATCACGGTGCCATCGTCATTAACCAGCTCGCTGATGACGCCGATGGGCGGCAGGCCGGCGAGCCGGCAGAGATCGACCGCCGCTTCGGTATGGCCGGAACGCATCAGCACGCCGCCTTCGCGGGAAATCAGCGGGAAAATGTGGCCTGGCCGGGTGAAATCCGACGCGCCGACATTCGGGTTGGCGAGGTTGCGCACTGTCAAGGTGCGGTCATCCGCGGAGATACCGGTCGTGGTGCCATGCTTGAAATCGACGCTGACGGTGAAGGCGGTCGTGTGGGCGCTGTCGTTTTCCGCCACCATGGCGTTGAGGTTCAGCCTCTTTGCCTCGTCACGCGGCATGGGCGCGCAAACGATGCCGGATGTGTGGCGCACGATCAGCGCCATTTTTTCCGGCGTGCAATGAACCGCCGAAATAATCAGATCGCCTTCGTTTTCACGGTCGTCGTCGTCGGTCACGACAACGATCTCGCCTGCTTCGAAAGCGCGGATAGCGTCGACGACACGTTTCTGATCATAGGCCATTTCGGATTTACCTCACTTCAACCGGCCGGTCTGGCCACGATCTCTCAAATAATGGTCGGCAACGGTGCAGGCCACCATCGCCTCGCCGATCGGCACGGCGCGGATGCCGACGCAGGGGTCGTGGCGGCCCTTGGTGCGCACATCCACATTGCGGCCGTCTGTGTCGATGGACTGGCGCTCCGTCAGAATGGAGGAGGTGGGCTTGATGGCAAAGCGGGCGATAACGGGTTCGCCAGTCGCGATGCCGCCCAGAATGCCGCCGGCATGGTTCGACAGGAAAATCGGTTTGCCGTCATTGCCCATGCGCATCTCGTCGGCATTCTCCTCGCCGGAAAGCTCGGCCGAGGCAAATCCCTCGCCAATCTCCACGCCCTTGACGGCGTTGATCGACATCAGGCTGGAGGCAATATCCTGATCGAGCTTGGCGTAGATCGGCGCGCCGATGCCGGCCGGAACACCTTCCGCCACGACTTCGACGACCGCGCCGATCGACGATCCCGCCTTGCGGATGCCGTCAAGATATTCTTCCCACACAGGCACCATCGCCGGATCGGGGCAGAAGAACGGGTTCTGATCGACCTGGTCCCAATCCCAATTGTCACGGTTGATCTTGTGTTTGCCGATCTGCACCAGCGCACCGCGCACGTTGAGGCTCGGTACCACCTTGCGGGCGATTGCGCCTGCGGCAACACGCGCCGCCGTCTCGCGGGCGGAAGAGCGTCCGCCGCCGCGATAATCGCGAATGCCGTATTTCAGGTCATAGGTGAAGTCGGCATGGCCGGGGCGGAAGCTGCGGGCAATCTCGCCGTAATCCTTGGAGCGCTGGTCGGTATTTTCGATCAGCATGGAGATCGGCGTGCCGGTGGTTATCATCGTCTCGCCGTCCTCATCCAGCATCACGCCGGACAGGACTTTGACGATGTCATCTTCACGGCGCTGGGTGACGAAGCGGCTTTGGCCGGGCTTGCGCTTGTCCATCCAGTGCTGCACTTCGGCAAGCGTGAAGCGGATACCGGGCGGGCAGCCGTCCACCACGCAGCCCAAAGCGGGCCCATGGCTTTCGCCCCAGGTGGTAACGCGAAAAAGATGACCGAAGCTGTTATGCGACATATTTCTCTAGACCGGAAAACGAGGGCGCGCCTGCGGACAGGGGCCGTTTAAAACAAGCGGATTTGTCATAGTAGAAAATCGGACCAAGGCAAAAGCCTTTCTTTCATCGCAAGTCCGATAAGACGGTGACGCATCGTTCACGACGGCGAGCAGCCCGTAAATCGACAGGCGTGACGATGGCTGACGACTGGCCGGATGAATGATTCGGCGGAAACGGCGCAGAGTTTTCCAGGTGACAAAAGTGTAAAGGTGCTGGTGTTTTCCACGCTGTTTCGCGGTTTTCCAATATTGCCGGGAAATGCGGTGTAAAAATCACTAACGACTTGAACGCGATCCAAAATCCGTTCATCAATTGGGCCGAAAATGTCATGGTTGCGGGCAATTTCCGCCACATTCGAAAGGCAATTCTTCATGCATGTAAGGTTTTCACGCAAATTCACGAAAGCTAGATCGATGCGTATGATGATTGCCGCCTTTCTGGCCACCGCCAACTTGCTTATGCCTATCAACAGCTACGCCCAGAGCGTCGATGTCGAGGGAACGATCAGCAAGATCGACGTGAATGCGCTGACCATTACCTTGAGCGACGGCAAGAATTACCGTGTGCCGGAAGAGTTCAATTTTGAAGGCCTGAAGGCAGGTGTGAAGGTCGTTGTTTTCTACACGGAAGTGGACGGAAAACGCGTGGTCGATGATCTCGAGGTCGTGCAGTAAACTGCGGTTTCGGCTCTGCCTGTTGTCGAGGCGGACCTCTTTAGTCCCGGTCGGGAAGCTCCAGAATTTCCATTATGCCGGACTTGATCCGACATTCAGCCGACGAGCGCCTGCGTGGCGGGATTGGTTTTTCAGCCTAAAGATTTGGGCTGGCCGGGTTCCGGCTCGAGGCCGGAATGACAGAAGAGGATCGGTACCCTCACGAAATCCACTCAGCACTGTTCCTGTCGATCTCGACCTTCAAAATCCGGTCCTGCGGGATCTGCGTCGTAGAGGCTTCATCCTTGTCCATGCCGGAAACCAGGCGGAAGATCGAGCGGATCACGCCGCCGTGGCAGACACATACCGTCGGCACCTCGACTGAGGAAAGCCATGCGCCAATACGCCAGGACAGGATTTCATAGCTTTCGGCATGCTGACCTGGGGGAATGAAGTCCCACTTGTTGGCCTTGCGCGCTTTCACCCGGTCGGGAAATTCTTTTTTCAGTTCCGGCAGGGTCTGGCCTTCCCAGTCGCCGAAGGAAACTTCGACGAGGCGGTCATCGGTACGGTATGCGTGGGGATCGAGCCCCATCGCCCCGCGCATCAGCTCCATGGTCTCGCGCGTGCGCCCGAGCGGGCTTGCCACGTAATCGAAATCACGCGCGGAGTCGCCGAGAATTTGCGCCAGAACCTTGCCGTTGCCGACCGCTTGCGCGCGGCCGAAATCATTGAGCGGAATGTCTTTCTGGCCCTGAAGCCGGCGTATCGCATTCCAGTCCGTTTGTCCGTGCCGGATCACATAGACGAGCAAGGCGATACCCCTGTTTCAAAGTTCGGTCGGCTCAGTCCTTGACCACCGAAATATCCGGCGCGTCAACGGCCTTCATGCCGATGGTGTGATAACCGGAATCCACATGGTGGATTTCGCCGGTGACAGCCGTCGAAAGGTCGGACAGCAGGTAAAGCGCCGACTTGCCGACTTCTTCGATGGAAACGGTGCGCTTCAGCGGCGCGTTGTATTCGTTCCATTTCAGAATGTAACGGAAATCGCCGATACCGGAAGCCGCAAGCGTCTTGATCGGGCCAGCGGAAACCGCGTTGACGCGGATGCCGCGACTGCCGAGGTCTACCGCGAGATAACGAACGCTGGCCTCGAGTGCAGCCTTGGCCACGCCCATGACGTTGTAGTTCGGCATGACCTTCTCGGCACCGTAATAGGTGAGCGTGATGATCGAACCGCCATCATTCATGATCGGCTCTGCCCGCTTGGCAACGGCGGCCAGCGAGAAGACGGAAATGTCCATGGTGCGGTTGAAGTTGTCGCGGCTGGTGTCGAGATAACGGCCGGTCAGCTCGTCCTTGTCCGAAAAGGCGATGGCGTGCACGACGAAATCGATCTTGCCCCAATGCTTTTCCAGCCCGGCAAAAACCGCATCGATCGTCTCGAGGTCGGTCACGTCACAGTGGCCGGCCATGAAGGCGCCCAGTTCCTGCGCCAGCGGTTCAACACGCTTCTTCAGCGCGTCGCCCTGCCAGGTGAGCGCGATTTCCGCGCCCGCGTCCGCGCAAGCCTTGGCAATGCCCCAAGCGATTGAACGATTATTGGCGACACCCAAGATGATGCCGCGTTTGCCAGCCATAAGGCCGGATGCCTGAGCCATTGTATGCTCCCTGATACTTTCGATTGATCCTGCCTATGGCATAGGCTGCAATCCTGTTCAAGATTGCCGAGGATCATCTACTGTTAGGGAACGTAACAAAGGGTGCGTTGTCCCGCCTATTCGCAAAACTTTTACAAATAAAGGCCTTCGCGCATGTGGCGCATGAGGTCAGTCACCTTCTCGTCCGGCTTTTCGAGCAGGATGATGCGCAATTCGATGACGAGATCGCCATATCCACCCTTGCCGTCCGCAAGCCCCTTTTCGGCAAGCCGCAGCTCGCGATCGGAGCCGGACCAGGCAGGAATGGTGACGGTTTCCTCGCCAAGCGGCGTCCGGATACTCGTCTCGCAACCCAGAACCGCGTCACTGAGAGAGATTGGCAGCGTCGTATGAATATCGAAGCCGCGAAGGGAAAAGACGTCGTCGCGTGCCGCCAGCAACGTGACGGCCAGATCGCCGCGCGCAATGTTCGGCAGCTTCAGCCCCTGGCCCTTTAGCCGCACCACATGACCGTCCGTCATGCCGGGTTCAAGCTGGAAGCGAACCTCGCGTTCGTCGGCAAGGGATACGGTGATCCATTTGCGCTCCAGAAGTTCGGTGACCGTAACGGTGGCTTCCGCCGTGATGTCAGGTGCCTTTTCCGGCGGTGTCTGCGGGGGGCGGAAGCGGCGCACGAGAGCGCTGAAGAGATTGGCGGCGAGCGAAGCGGCTGCGGTTTCGCTTGCAGACGTCTGCGTGGTCTCGCCAGCACCGGGCGCATCGCCTTTAACGCCCGTGGCTGCGGCTTTCGCCGCTTCGGCTGCCTGCTGCACCTTGGGGTCGTTCTGCGCGTCTGCGCCAAAAATCCGCTCGACGATATCTTCGGCCGTTTCGGGTTTTGCATCGGCTTTCTGGCCGGTTTGCGCCCTGTTGCGGGCATCCGCACGGGCCAGTTCCTCCATCAGCTTCTCAGCGGCCCTAGCGCGCTCGGCGGCCTCGCGCGCCGCCTCCCGCTGCTGCATGATTGTTTCGCCGCGCTGCTTTTTCTCGGCCGCCTTGCGGGCCTGGTCGTAAAGATCGCGCTTTTTGGGGTCTTTCAGAAGATCGTAGGCCTGCCCGACCTCGGCGAATCGCGCCGACGCGTCAGGGTCATCGCGATTGGCGTCCGGATGGACGGTTTTTGCCTTCGTGCGCCAGGCAGCCTTGATGTCTTCGTGACGGGCGTCACGTTTTAAGCCGAGGATAGAATACGGATCGCGCATGCGAAACACCAGTTACATTGGCTCAGGCACGTGCAGCCGCTCATGGCGCAATCCTGAAACAAACCCCTCCGAAAAGGGATGCCTGCGATCATTCGCATGCATGCCCTCGGTTCAAACAACGTCGACTGTGGCAATAAGTTGCTAAGCAGTTGTTTACGGGGAATGCGCGCCGCCATGCGGCCGGATTAATTCCGCGCGCCAGGGTAAACAGTTTATTTCTGTTCGAAGCGGGTGAGTAACCATTCGCCGGTTTCCGACAGGCAGGCCTGTCCGGCATAACTCGCCACACCTTCGAAAGAGTGGCGTGTCGTCTTGAAATCGCGGCAGACGAAACCGCTGGACTTGTCTTCGTGAATGGTGGTGACGACACCGGCGCTGCCGGTTGCGGCATTGGCCCAGGGCAGGGGCTGTTCCGCGAGTTTGGTGAGATCCGCCGATGTGACCGCATTGCGGATGGTCGCGTCGTCGGTCTGCGGGCTATTATTGGGCTGGTTGGGAACAGAGGCGGTGGAAAGCGAGCGATCGACCTTGTCGCCGCCGAACAGGTCAAGGCTGACGCATCCGCTCAGCACCACAAGCATTGACACGATGGCGGAAACTTCCGCTATCGATGAAAGGAGGCCCTTTGTTCGACTGTTCGACTTTGCTATGACGGTCACCATCTTTCGCCAGAGATCATCTCTGGGGTCCAAATCAGCTCGGGAGCATTTTAGTCAATATGTCGGAAATGGGGTTAACATCCAGTGACTTCACTGAAGAAAATGAACCGTTCACGCTTTTTGCCGAATGGCTGAAGGACGCGACGGCCTCCGAAATCAATGATCCGAACGCGGTAGCACTCGCAACCGTCGATGAAAACGGCCTACCGAATGTGCGCATGGTGCTGCTGAAGGACGTCGACGATCGTGGCTTCGTTTTCTATACGAATTTCGAAAGCCAGAAGGGGCGCGAGATCCTGGGCCAGAAAAAAGCGGCCATGTGTTTCCACTGGAAAAGCCTGCGCCGGCAGGTGCGTCTGCGCGGCGAAGTGGAGATCGTTACCGACGCGGAAGCGGATAGCTATTACGCCTCGCGTCCGCGCGGAAGCCGCATCGGCGCCTGGGCGTCGAAGCAGTCGCGGCCGCTGGAAGGCCGGTTTGCCCTGGAAAAGGCGGTTGCCGAATACACCGCGAAATATGCGATCGGCGATATTCCGCGCCCCTCCTACTGGTCCGGTTTCCGCATTCGCCCGGTCAGCATCGAGTTCTGGCACGACCGCAAGTTCCGCCTGCACGACCGTGTCGAATTCCGCCGCGAGACGCCGGATGAACCGTGGTCCAAGGTCCGCATGTATCCTTGAAAGCTGCAGGAGGCAGGCCGTCCTTGCCTGCCTATTTCAGCAGCGAATCAAATAGCGGCAAGCCGATGACGGCAGAAATGGCGATCAGGCCGTAGCAGATGCGCCTGAACGCCGCCTCGTCGGCAAGCCCGTGCAGCCGTGCACCGCCATAAAGACCCGCCCCGTAAAACGGCAGGGCCAGCAGGAAAAAAACAAAGACGTCGGCAGTGAACAGGCCACCAAAAAAATAGCTGGTGGCGGAGATCACGGTGGAAATCGCGAAATAGAGAATGACATTCGCGCGCACGAAAGCGCCCTTGAGGGCGCCGCCAAGCCAATAGGCGACGATGGGTGGACCGCCCAGTTGCGCCGCACCTGAAAACAGCCCGGCAACAAGCCCGGTGAACAGGGTGAGCGGCGTTTTCGGCCGGCCGCTGTAACGCCAGCCGGAAACGAGAAATGACAGCAGCACGACAACCACGATGGAAATGATCCAGCGCAGGGTGAGCGGATCCCCGCCGGAAAGCAGCAGCGTTCCAAGCGGGACGCCGACAAGCGCACCGGCTGCCATGGTGAAGACTTCACGCCGGTCGGCCATGCGCCAGGCCGGCGGTATCATGCCGGCGTCAAAACGCCGTCCACCACAAGAAGAACCACCGAGGCGATGCGCGGGCCGACAATGGCGCTTGCCAGCGGAATGAAGATGAGGGCCGCACCAAAGCCGGAAAAGCCGCGGGCAAGTCCGGCGAGAAAGGCGGCGCCCACAAACATGGCGAGCAGCGTCGGACTATGCGCGATGATGAGAGCCGAGAAAAAATCGAGGAGAGGCATGGGTGACTGCATGGGTTTCGAATACCTCTTTATCCCGCATGCAGGCACCTGTCGCGGAAATTTCAGCTGATTATCGCACGATACGCTTTCGAATCGACGCCGCCGGAGAATCGTGATCAGACTTGTATCTCACGAACAAAGGATGAACAAATGCTTGCTGTCTTGATGCGCCAGTTTGAAGCTGCCTCACAGAAATACGCCGAGGAAAATGGGATCGTCCGCGATCCCGACTGGTATATGCTGAAGCTTCAGGAGGAGGTTGGTGAGGTCACGCAGGCCTGGAACCGGCTGACGGGGCGTGGGCGCAGCAAAGGCAGAAGCGAAGAGGAGATGAAACTCGATCTTGCCGACGAAACCGCCGATCTCCTCGGCCACGTTTTGCTGCTCGCCCATTATAACGGTCTCGACATCGAAGCATCGATAGAGCGCAAGTGGCGTTTTACACCGTCGGTTTGACAGTTTGCGGGGAGGGACGCGACCCTAGCGCTGCGCTCTGCCGCTGCCGCGATTATGAGAGCGAAACGACAGAGAGCAGAGCTGCGAGAATGGCGGCCACCGGCGTCATGACCTGCCGCAGGGTAATCTGAAATGCGCAAAGAGCGAGCAATATCAGCGCCGCGCCGTTTATGGATGAGCCGACAAATGAATTCGAGCAGGATCGGCCTGTCAGCCTATATGTGAGGCTCCATAAAGACCAATGGCTAAAGGCATGTGACGGGCCTTCATGCCTCTGATAACGGCGCCTGTTGCAGGAGGCCGGCAACCGCATGAAGGTCGCTTGAAACGGCGATACACTTCTCCCGCATTTCCTCGGTCGGCGGCGCGACATCCGGCACCATGATCGTCATCATGCCCGCCGAGGAGGCGGAGCGCACGCCGTGCCAGGAATCCTCCAGCGCCAGGCAACGGCCCGGATCGATGCCGAGACGTTTTGCGGCAGTAAGATATGGCATGGGCGACGGCTTCGGCTCCGAATAGTCGCCGCGGGCGACGATGGTATCGAAACGTTTGAGCAGGTCATAGGGGCCGAGATGACGCGTGACGGAATCGTGCCGCGAGGAGGTGGCGATGGCGCGGCGTATATCGAGCCTGTCGAGAAGATCGAGGATTTCGACGACGCCGGGTTTCAGCGCCACGCCTTCCGCCATCATCACGGCAAGATGCCGGAGCCAGGCGTCGCGGAAGCTGTCGATCGGAAAATCCGCGCCATAATCGGCGAAAATGGTGCCGGTAATGACATCCCACGGGCTGCCGCAGACCTTCTGATAGGTCTCGACCAACATTCCGTGGCCGCCCTCATCTGACGCGGCCAGAAAGGAATCGCGATAAAGCGTCTCGCTTTCGATCAGCAATCCGTCCATGTCGAAAACGACTGCATGCGGGAGAAAAGGCAGCATGGCGGCTCAACCGAACCGGAAGGGGCGTTCGCCGAGGCTTTCGAACGGGCGGAGCAGGTAACCGTCCGGATCGGCGACGATGAATTGCCGGTTGCCGACCTCGACTGTGCCGCGCCTGTACCATTTTTCCTCTGACGGCAGGACAAGATCGATTGCGGCCCGCTCAAGCCGCGCGAGGATGGGCAGCAGGGAAGGAACGGCAAGTTGCAGATTCATGCCGCGGCCCAGCGGAAATTCAAGCGCTGCATTTTCCGCCACGAAGGTCCGGGTCGCACCGATCTGGTCGATCATCAGCTGCGCATCACCCAGCGCCAGATAGGCAAAGCCCTCTTCGGCGCGCTCATAAACCACATGAAAACCGATCAGGTCGCAATAAAAAGCGCGGCTTTTCTGCCAGTCGCTGACGGCTAGTTCCGGGACGAGGGCATTTCGTATGATGGTCATGGTCTCCTTTGCCGCGCAGGCCCGGCGATGGGAGGCGTGGCCTGCGGTGATGGGGCGATATTATCGTCTTCCGGGTGACTTGCCAGAGGAATCCTCATCATGGCAGCCATGTGCGGAGTTGTGGGCTGAAGCAGGTTCAACTTTTCGCCCTGCCACAGCTTTTCTCACCTCATGCCGGACACGATCTGGCACCTAGTCAGCCCAAGTCCTTGGGCTGAAACGGCTCATCTCGCCAAGCGGACGCGGGTAGGCTGGATTCCGGCTCGAGGCCGGAACTACGCCTTCGTGCCGCCGACGGTGATCTGGTCCATGCGCAGATGCGGCTGGCCGACGCCAACCGGAACCCATTGCCCGGCCTTGCCGCAATTGCCGATGCCGGTGTCCAGTTTCGAATCGTTGCCGATCATCGAGACGCGTTTCATTGCGTCCGGCCCGTTGCCGATCAGCATTGCACCCTTCACCGGCGCGCCGATCTTGCCGTTCTCGATGAGATAAGCCTCGGTGCAGCCGAACACGAACTTGCCTGATGTGATATCCACCTGACCGCCACCGAAGGAAACGGCATAGATGCCCTTCTTGACGGAGGAGATGATCTCCTCGGGCGTCTTGTCGCCTGACAGCATGTAGGTGTTGGTCATGCGCGGCATCGGCACATAGGCATAACCCTGCCGGCGGCCATTGCCTGTCGCCTTTGCACCCATCAGCCGGGCGTTCTGGCGGTCCTGCATGTATCCCACCAGCCTGCCGTTCTCGATCAGCACATTATAGGCCGACGGTGTTCCCTCGTCGTCGACGGTGAGTGAACCACGGCGGCTGTCGATGGTGCCGTCATCCACCACAGTCACACCCGGGGCTGCCACCATCTCGCCCATCAGGCCGGCAAAGGCCGAGGTTTTCTTGCGGTTGAAATCGCCTTCGAGGCCATGGCCCACAGCCTCATGCAGCATGACGCCGGGCCAGCCGGAGCCGAGAACCACATCCATGGTGCCAGCGGGCGCATCGACGGCGGTCAGGTTGACGAGCGCCTGGCGCAGCGCCTCGTCCGCACCGCGCTGCCAGTTCTCCGTGGTAATGAAATCGCCAAAGCCGACGCGGCCGCCAATGCCGTAGGAGCCGCTTTCCTGCCGGTCGCCTTCACCTGCGACCACGGAAATATTGATACGGGTCATGGGCCTGACATCGCTGACGCGATGGCCATCGGCGCGCAGAATATCCACCACCTGCCAGCTTGCGGAAATCGTCGCCGTCACCTGTCGGACATTCGCGTCTTTGTCGCGCAAATAGGCATCGATATCGGTGAGAAGTTTCACCTTCTCCTCGAAGCTCGGGCTGCCGATCGGGTTTTCGTCGCCGTAGAGCTTTTTGTTAGTGCGTTGTGGGGCTGCGGCATAGGAACCGGAATAACCTCTGGTCACGGCGCCGACAGCATCCGACGCCCGCTTCAGCGCAGCCTGCGACAGCTCGCCCGCATGGGCGTAGCCAACGGTCTCGCCGGCAACGGCGCGCAGGCCAAAACCCTGGTCGGTATTGAAGGAGCCGCCCTTGAGGCGGCCGTTATCGAAGGTCAGCGATTCGGCCTGCGCATGTTCGATGAACAACTCGCCATCGTCTGCGCCGGTGAGCGCTTCCGCGACCAGCTTGCGCAACTGCGTCTCGTCGCAATCGAAGAGATTTACAAGGTCGTTGGTCATTGAAGGCTCCAGTCTTTATCGTTCCTTCGATTTAGGCACTGGAGCCGACAGACGCAAGGCTGTCTCTTTACACGAGGCTTCAGGGAAGCGCGTCGTAGCCTTCGGCAAAGCCGGTGAGCTCGATCGGAATACCGACACGATCCTGATCGACGGATTCACGCAGCGCGAAAACCGCGTTCTTGCCGGCGCGCAGAACCTTCAGCAGCTCGTCGTCAATATCGACCTCGACATAGCAGCCTTCGGAGAAGCAGCGGGTGAAATAGGCGCGGCCAATATTGTTGTTGTCGATATAAAGCTCCATGCCGTCCTTCAAAAGCACGCCAAGCGGTGCGAGGATACGCAGGATGCGCGACTTGCGGTCCGCGGTTTTCAGGACCACCACCGAAAGCCCCACTTCCGGGCGGTCGTCGGCAATCACGTTCTGCATCAGGGCGCATTGATCTTCGGATGCGCCTGCCGGCTTGTCGCAGATCACCGACCATGCTCCATGCGTCGACTTCGGCGTTCCGGGCGGCTGCTGTTGCGCCAGCGCCGCTGCGGCGGGAGCGATGATGGCAAGACCGGCGGCGGCAAGAAAAGTGCGCGCGAGCGGGGAAAGACGCATGGATACCTCTGGGATTCGAATCAGTGCGGCTATTTTGACGCCATAATCCGGAAAAAAAAGCCTTGGTACCTCAATTCCAGCCGAGTTGGGCGGAAATAGGACCTGTTGCCGGGTGCAGGCGCCTGATTTGACCGTGCAGCAGCCGGTCCCTGGTGGCTCAAGCCTGCTGCAAAAGCGCTGCCAGCAGGGGCTGCGCCGGATTTTGACCATTGCCAAGCGCACCTGAAATATCTTGCGGGATACGGGACATGGGAAACTCGACTGCGACGAACAATGGTGAAATTGGCTGACATCCGTGTCCTTACGCATATTGCGGCAGAGGACAAACTGTGGTTTGAAGTTAGTACCATAAGCATGGATTCTGCGTCTGTAATTGATCAAGATCAGACGCGTGAGGGAGAGGGTACCGTGACGAATAGGATTTACGCAGCATTGGCGGGGATGACCTGTCTGCTCACGGCTGTCGGCGCCCACGCCGATCAGCCGGTGCATTGGCAAATGGGCATGCAGGAGGCCGCCACGCCGATCATGCACGAAATACGCTGGTTTGAACAATATACGCTCTGGTTCATTGTTCCGGTTACGCTTTTCGTTCTTGCGCTGCTCATTATCGTCGCCTTGAAATTCCGTGCATCGAAAAATCCGGTGCCGTCCAAGACCAGCCACAACACCGCGATCGAAGTGGTGTGGACACTTGCGCCCGTTCTCATTCTCCTGTTCCTCGCTTTCCCGTCGTTCAATCTTCTGAACGCGCAGCTGACGCAGCCGGAAAACCCTGATCTGACGCTGAAGGCGACTGCGACGCAATGGCTCTGGAACTACGAATACAAGGCTGCCGAGGGCGCCGAGCCGCTCGCCTTCGACAGCTATCTGCTGAAAGAGCAGGATCGTGCAGCTGCAGGCAAGGAGGACAAGGCCCGCTACCCGCGTCTTCTCGCGGTAGACAATGAAATGGTCGTTCCGGTCGGCAAGACCGTTCGCCTTCTGGTGACAGCGGCGCCTACGGATGTCATCCACGCCTTCGCCATGCCCGCTTTCGGTGTTAAGATCGACGCCGTTCCGGGCCGCCTCAACGAAACTTGGTTCAAGCCGGAGAAGGAAGGCCTTTATTACGGCCAGTGTTCCGAGCTTTGCGGCAAGGACCATGCCTTCATGCCGATCGCCATTCGGGTGGTTTCCGAACAGCAGTACAATGCCTGGCACGCCGCCGCCGCTTCAGATCTGAACGGCGCGAACCGGGCACTGATGGCCTCCGTCGATGGCGCTCCGCGCACGGTCGACGTTGCCGCCAACGAAACCAACTGAGACCTGGAGTGACGACAATGGCTGGACCTTCCGCACACGACGATCATCACTCGCATGGTCAATCCGCTCATGATGGGCACGCGCATGATGATCATTCTCATGATCATTCCCACAAGCCGGGCTTTTTCGCCCGCTGGTTCCTGTCGACCAACCATAAAGACATCGGCACGCTCTACCTGATCTTCGCCATCATGGCGGGTATCATCGGTGGCGGGCTTTCGGTTGTCATGCGTATGGAGCTGCAGGAGCCGGGCATCCAGATCTTCCACGGTCTGGCCTCCATGGTTTACGGTTTCGAGGGCGACGCTGCCATCGACGGCGGCAAGCACATGTTCAACGTGTTCACGACAGCGCACGCGCTCATCATGATCTTCTTCATGGTCATGCCGGCGATGATCGGCGGCTTTGCCAACTGGATGATCCCGATCATGATCGGCGCTCCTGACATGGCTTTCCCGCGCCTCAACAATATTTCCTTCTGGCTGATCGTTCCGGCGTTCATCCTGCTGCTCCTGTCGCTTTTCGTCGAAGGTCCGGCGGGCGGTTACGGCGTGGGTGGCGGCTGGACCATGTATCCGCCGCTTTCGACCAACGGCATGCCGGGACCGGCGGTGGATCTTGCGATCTTCTCGCTGCACGTTGCCGGCGCGTCCTCGATCCTTGGCGCCATCAACTTCATCACCACCATCCTCAACATGCGCGCTCCGGGCATGACACTGCACAAGATGCCGCTTTTTGCCTGGTCGGTTCTGGTCACCGCATTCCTACTGCTGCTTTCCCTGCCGGTTCTGGCTGGTGGCATCACCATGCTTCTGACCGACCGTAACTTCGGCACGGCATTCTTCTCGCCGGAAGGCGGCGGTGATCCGATCCTCTACCAGCACCTGTTCTGGTTCTTCGGCCACCCGGAAGTGTACATCCTGATCCTGCCCGGCTTCGGCATCATCAGCCACATCGTGTCCACCTTCTCGAAGAAGCCGGTCTTCGGCTATCTCGGCATGGCATACGCCATGGTCGCCATCGGCGCTGTCGGCTTCATCGTGTGGGCACACCACATGTACACGGTCGGCCTTTCGCTGGAAGCGCAGCGTTATTTCGTCTTCGCAACCATGGTCATCGCGGTGCCGACAGGTATCAAGATCTTCTCGTGGATCGCGACGATGTGGGGTGGTTCGCTGACCTTCTCGACCCCGATGGTCTGGGCAATCGGCTTCATCTTCCTGTTCACGGTCGGCGGTGTCACCGGCGTCCAGCTCGCCAATGCCGGTCTCGACCGTTCGCTGCACGACACCTACTACGTCGTGGCGCACTTCCATTACGTTCTGTCGCTCGGCGCGGTCTTCGCGATCTTCGCCGGCTGGTATTACTGGTTCCCGAAGATCACCGGCTACATGTACAACGAGTTCATCGGCAAGCTGCACTTCTGGGTGATGTTCGTTGGCGTGAACCTGATCTTCTTCCCGCAGCACTTCCTCGGCCTTGCCGGCATGCCGCGTCGTTACATCGATTATCCCGATGCCTATGCCGGCTGGAACCTGGTGTCTTCCTATGGTTCCTATATCTCGGCCGTTGCCGTGTTGATCTTCCTCTTCGGTGTTTGGGAAGCCTTCGCCAAGAAGCGGATCGCTGGCAACAATCCCTGGGGTGACGGTGCGACGACGCTCGAATGGCAGCTGTCCTCTCCGCCGCCGTACCACCAGTGGGAACAGCTTCCGCGCATTCGCTGAATGCCGGACCGGAGTGCGCGGGCAGGGCTTGCGAACTCCGGAAGCTGAAAAGAGGGGATGGTGTGGGCTTATCCGCGCCGTTTCCCTTGAGGCGGACGGAGTCTGATGCTGCGTGAGGCATTTTGTCCAAGCGAAGCTTTTCGTGCGACATGATAAAAGCCAAGTACTGCCACTATGAATGGGCAGACGCAGCAGGGCGACGGAACGGGCGTGGCGATATGCCAGGCGCATGGCATCGGGTCTTTGACCCCGGTGCTGCTCGTGCCGGAACGTTCGGACCAATGAATTGACGCACCGTGCACGCCGAAAACGACACTCTGTTTTCGGGCTGGTGCAAGGGATGCCGCGACAAGCGGCATCTGAAGAAAAACAGGATACGAAATGACCGTCATCGACAATCGCGAAATGCTTGGCCTGGAAAGCTCCGAACTTTCGGAAGCCGGCGCGCGCGATTATTTCGAGTTGCTGAAACCGCGCGTCATGTCGCTCGTCGTCTTCACGGCGTTTGCGGGCCTCGTGCTGGCGCCGGGCCACATCAACCCGGTCCTCGGCCTCATCGCCATTCTCTGTATTGCCGTCGGTGCCGGCGCATCCGGCGCGCTCAACATGTGGTACGATGCAGATATCGACGCCGTGATGAGCCGCACCGCCAAGCGGCCGATCCCGTCCGGCCGCGTAGCACCTGGCGAGGCGCTGGCCTTCGGACTGACGCTCTCGGCCTTTTCGGTGGTCATCCTCGGGCTTGCGGTCAACTGGTTCTCCGCCGGATTGCTCGCCTTCACCATTTTCTTCTACGCCGTCGTTTATACGATGTGGCTGAAACGCTCGACACCGCAGAACATCGTCATTGGTGGTGCTGCCGGCGCTTTCCCGCCCATGCTTGGCTGGGCCTGCGTCACCGGCGGCGTTTCGCTTGATAGCGTCATCCTCTTCCTCATCATCTTCTTGTGGACACCAGCCCATTTCTGGGCGCTGGCGCTGTTCAAGATGCGCGACTACGGCTCCGTCGGCATTCCGATGATGCCGAACGTGGCGGGCGAGCGCTCCACCAAGAACCAGATGATCGTTTACGCAGTGCTGACGGCTGCAGTTGCGGTCGCGCCGTATTTCACCGGTCTGGCGAGCCTCGGTTATGGCATTTTCGCCGCCGTGCTGAGCGCGATCTTTGTGTACTGTTCGCTCGATGTCCGGCGCATGCCTGACGGTGACGAAAAAATGCTGCCCGCCAAGAAGATGTTCGCCTATTCGGTGCTTTACCTCTTCGCCATCTTCTCCGGCCTTTTGGCCGATCATTTCGCTCCGGCCCTGAAAGCCGTGATTTCGGGAGTTTTTTGATGGAAACCGTGGAACTGAGCGCGGCGCAGAAAAAATCGAGGCGCGGGCGCAACGTCGCGCTCGGCGTCTTGCTCGCCGGTCTGGTGGTGCTGTTTTACGTCATCACCATCATCAAGATCGGCTCGCATTGACGGCCTGACAGTGAGGGCATGATCGGAGGAGAGGAGGGGGACATGGCGAATACTGGGGCAAATATCGGGGCAGACAAGGCAACGGCCGGCACGCAGCGGGTGAGCAATCGCTCCATCCTCGTGCTCTGTCTCGTGTTTTTCTGCGCTATGATCGGCATGGCCTACGCCGCCGTTCCGCTCTACAGCCTGTTCTGCCGCGTCACTGGCTATAACGGCACGACCCAGCGCGTCGAGCAATATTCCGACGTCATTCTCGACAAGACTATCAACGTCACCTTCGACGCCAATACGTCGAATGGCCTCAACTGGGATTTCCGCCCGGTCGACAAGCTGGTCACGCCGAAAATCGGCGAGACGGTGCAGATCAATTTCAAGGCGACGAACCGCTCAGCGGTGGCAACCACGGGCACGGCGGTCTTTAACGTCACGCCCATGGAAGCAGGCGCTTATTTCAACAAGGTGGAGTGTTTCTGCTTCACCGAAACGACGCTTCAGCCGGGCGAAACGCTCGAAATGCCGGTGGTGTTTTTCATCGATCCGAATATCGCTACGGCGCGCGAAACGAAGAACATTCATACTTTGACGCTGTCCTATACGTTTTATCCGGCCAAAACCGAAAAACCGGTTGCGTCCTTGCCGGTAAAGACTGAATCTGGCGAAAGCAAATTGTGAGAGGAGACTCGGGCCTTTTGAGCAGGGCCGGGTCTGGGAAGAGATACCAGGGGATTGTCACACATGGCAGATACGCATCAGAAGAACCACGACTACCACATCATAGATCCAAGCCCCTGGCCGCTTCTGGCCTCGATCGGCGCCTTCATTCTGACCTTCGGCGGCGTCTGTTACATGCGTTACCTGTCGGCTGGCTCCTTCAAGCTGTTCGGAATGGAACTGGCCAATCCCTGGCTGTTTTATATCGGTCTCGTCATCGTGCTTTACACCATGTACGCATGGTGGGCAGACACGATCAAGGAAGCCAATGAGGGTAGCCACACCCGCGTCGTTTCGCTTCACCTGCGTTACGGCATGATCATGTTCATCGCCTCTGAGGTGATGTTCTTCGTCGCGTGGTTCTGGGCCTATTTCGATGCCAGCCTTTATCCGCACGAGGCCATTCAGGCGTCCCGCCTCGAATATACCGGCGGTCAGTGGCCGCCAAAGGGCATCGAGGTCATCGATCCCTGGCACCTGCCGCTCTACAACACCGTCATCCTGCTTTTGTCGGGCACCTGCGTCACCTGGGCGCACCATGCCCTGCTGCACAATGACCGCAAGGGGCTGATCACCGGTCTCGTCCTCACCGTTGCCCTCGGCGTCCTGTTCTCGACCGTGCAGGTTTACGAATACATGCACGCCCCGTTCGACTTCAAGAACTCGATCTATGGCGCGACCTTCTTCATGGCGACCGGCTTCCACGGTTTCCACGTTTTCGTCGGCACGGTTTTCCTGCTGGTCTGCCTGCTGCGCGCCATTGCCGGCGGCTTCACGCCGAAACAGCATTTCGGCTTCGAAGCGGCTGCCTGGTACTGGCACTTCGTTGACGTCGTCTGGCTGTTCCTGTTCTTCGCGATCTACATCTGGGGCGGCTGGGGCGCGCCGCTGGCGGAGTGATGCGGTTTGTTTTCTGACTCGGAGGGCGGCATCTGCCGCCCTTTGTGTTTAAACAGGCGGGCCGGACGGAGGTTTAACCGGCCCAGGGCGGGAGGCCATCATGTCTGAACCCGGAAACGGCGGTTTTGCGCCGGTGGACCCAATAAAAGTCGGGCTGAAGGGCTGCTGCCCGCGTTGCGGCAATGGCAGGCTGTTCGACGGCTTCCTGACCCCGAAACCCGCATGCAGCGCCTGCGGGCTGGATTACGGCTTTGCCGATGCGGGTGAAGGCCCGGCCGTCTTTGTCATGCTGATCGTCGGTTTCCTTGTCGTCGGGCTGGCGCTTTGGTTCGATCAGCGTTTTGCGCCGCCCGTCTGGGTGCATGTCATGCTCTGGTTGCCTTTTGCGGTGATCGTCTCCCTCGTGCTGCTGCGCAAGATGAAGGGCATCATGATTGCGCTGCAATACCGCAACAATGCAAGCGAAGGCAGGCTTGATCGTGAATGAGGTTTCCCACATGAAGGCGGCGGAAAGACGCATCTGGTTTGCCGCGCCGCTCGTCCTTTTGGCACTTGCCATCCTTCTCGGGCTAGGCACATGGCAGGTGAAGCGGCTTTACTGGAAAGAAGCGCTGATTGCCGATATCGAGGCGCGGCGCAACGCAAGTCCGGCCACGCTCTCGCAGATCGAGGTCATTGCCAAAAGCGGCGGCGAAATTGAATATCGCAGGGTCAACGTTTCCGGCGTTTTCGATCATGCCCGCGAGCGGCATTTCTTCGCCACCCATCAGGGCAGAACCGGCTATTACATCTATACTCCGCTGTCGCTTGCCGATGGCCGCATCCTCTTCGTCAATCGCGGCTTCGTGCCGTTTGAGATGAAGGAGGCAACGAAGCGGCCTGAAGGGCAGATCGTTGGCGAGGTGGAGATCAAGGGGCTGGCGCGCGCGCCGCTCGTTGCAAAACCGTCTTCCCTGCTGCCGGATAACGATATCGCCAAGAACATCTTCTACTGGAAGGATCTGGCGGCCATGGCGTCGAGCACCGATATCCCGCCTAACAGGCTGGTTAACCTGTTCGTGGATGCCGACGATGCGCCGAACCCCGGCGGCTGGCCACAGGGCGGCGTGACGCTGATAGATTTGCCCAACAATCACCTGCAATATGCGATAACGTGGTATGGTCTGGCGGCGGCCCTTGTCATCGTCGCCGGTTTTGCCTATTTCCGGAACGGTAAGGCGCAAGGTGAATAACGCGCGCCCTGTCCGGTAAGGCTGGCTACCGGGCAAGGGCAAGGAGCACGCCAAGGAGCACGAATGAACATCGCCGTTTCCAAACCCCCTTTGACGATAAGGCTGTGCGGACCGCGCGGCTTTTGCGCGGGCGTGGACCGGGCGATCCAGATCGTCGTGCTGGCGCTGAAAGCCTATGGCGCGCCGGTCTATGTCCGCCACGAAATCGTCCATAACCGATATGTGGTCGAGGGGCTGGAAGCCAAGGGCGCGATTTTCGTCGAGGAACTGCACGAAATCCCCACCGAGCATCGCGAGCAGCCGGTGGTCTTTTCCGCCCATGGCGTGCCGAAATCCGTGCCGGAGGATGCGCAGGCGCGCAACCTGTTTTATCTCGATGCCACATGCCCGCTCGTCTCCAAGGTCCATAAGCAGGCCATGCGCCACCAGCGCCTCGGTCGCCATGTCGTGTTGATCGGCCATGCCGGTCACCCTGAGGTCATCGGCACCATGGGCCAGCTGCCCGAAGGTACTGTTTCGCTGGTCGAGACGGTGGAGGATGCCGGCACCTATGAACCGGTGGACCGAGAAAACCTCGGTTTCGTTACCCAGACAACGCTGTCTGTCGATGATACCGCAGGCGTTATCGCCCGGTTGCAGGAGCGTTTCCCGGCCATTCAGGCGCCAGCCGCCGACAGCATTTGTTACGCCACCACCAACCGTCAGGATGCGGTGAAGCAGGCGGCCCCCGGCTGCGATCTCTTCATCGTGGTCGGCGCGCCCAATTCGTCAAACTCGAAGCGGCTGGTGGAAGTGGCGCTGCGCGCTGGCGCCAAACATTCGGTTCTGGTGCAGCGTGCGGCGGAAATCGACTGGGATGCGATCGGCGATATCCGCACCGTCGGTCTTTCGGCGGGCGCTTCTGCGCCGGAGGTCATCGTTGATGAGATCATCGAAGCCTTCAAGGCGCGTTTCGATACGACGCTCGATCTGGCCGTCACGGTGGAGGAAACGGAACATTTCCTCGTCAACCGCGAACTGCGCAGCATCGAGCTGACGACGGACGATATGGCTTTCGTGAACGGCAATGCCAGCAATGCCCTGCCACCGAAAGCCGCCACTGGCGCCTAGACCGGGATGGCGAGATATGTGAGTGGTTCCCACCGCGCATATGTCATCCCCTCTTCAGATTTTCACTCCATCCTTCATCAAGAGATTTGAAATTGGCAGTTTATACGGACATCACCGAAGATGATCTGAGGAATTTCCTCGTACAATACGACGTTGGCAGCCTCACATCCTATAAGGGCATTGCCGAAGGCGTCGAAAACTCCAATTTCCTGCTGCATACGACGAAGGATCCGCTGATCCTGACACTTTACGAAAAGCGCGTGGAAAAATCCGATCTGCCGTTCTTCCTCGGTCTCATGCAGCATCTGGCCGCCAAGGGTCTGTCCTGCCCCTTGCCGCTGCCGCGCAAGGACGGGGAACTGCTGGGCGAATTGTCCGGCCGCCCGGCGGCGCTGATCTCCTTCCTTGAAGGCATGTGGCTGCGAAAACCGGAAGCGAAACATTGCCGGGAAGTCGGCAAGGCGCTGGCCGCCATGCATCTTGCCGGTGAGGGGTTCGAGATCAAGCGCCTCAATGCACTCTCCGTCGATGGCTGGAAGGTGCTGTGGGACAAGTCTGAAGACCGCGCCGACGAGGTGGAGAAGGGCCTGAAGCAGGAGATCCGCCCGGAAATCGATTATCTCGCCGCCCATTGGCCGAAGGATTTGCCCGCGGGCGTCATCCATGCGGACCTGTTTCAGGACAACGTGTTCTTCCTCGGTGACGAGCTTTCCGGCCTCATCGATTTTTACTTCGCCTGCAACGACCTGCTCGCCTATGACGTGTCGATCTGCCTCAATGCCTGGTGCTTCGAGAAGGATGGCGCTTATAACGTCACCAAGGGCAAGGCGCTGCTGGAAGGTTACCAGTCGGTGCGTCCGTTGAGTGAGGCGGAACTGGATGCCTTGCCGCTTCTGGCACGCGGCTCGGCGCTGCGCTTCTTCCTGACCCGCCTCTATGACTGGCTGACGACGCCGGCGGGCGCGCTGGTGGTGAAGAAAGACCCGCTGGAATATCTGCGCAAGCTGCGGTTCCACCGCTCCGTCAGCCATGTCGCCGAATACGGGCTGGTTGGCGAATGAAACATGTCGATATCTTTACCGACGGCGCCTGCTCCGGCAATCCCGGTCCGGGCGGCTGGGGTGCTGTGCTGCGATATGGCGAGACCGAAAAGGAATTATCCGGCGGCGAGGCCGATACCACCAACAACCGCATGGAACTGCTGGCGGCCATCTCGGCGCTCAACGCGCTGAAAAGCCCCTGCGAAGTCGATCTCTATACCGACAGCGCCTATGTCAAGGATGGCATCACCAAGTGGATTTTCGGCTGGAAAAAGAAGGGCTGGAAAACCGCCGATAACAAGCCGGTCAAGAATGTGGAGCTGTGGCAGGCGCTGGAGGCTGCGCAGGAGCGCCATAAAGTGACGCTGCACTGGGTCAAGGGCCACGCCGGCCACCCGGAAAACGAGCGCGCCGACGAATTGGCACGCAAGGGCATGGAGCCTTTCAAACGCCGGTAACGGAAGTCTGATTTCTTCCATGCGGCCCTGGTCCGAGCCAACCGTGATAAAGGATTGTGAAAACTGAAACCCGATCTATCTTGTCGTCAAACAGTTGGACGATGTTCCAGCGGAGGAGAGACATTCAGATGATCCTGCATTGTGTATTTCTACGGTTCAAGGCGGCAACGGCATCCTCTGAAAAACACGCGGTGTTTGAAGCAATTGCGGCCCTCAAGGACGTGATACCCGGCATAATCGACGTGAAATACGGCCAGAACGTTTCGCCGGAAGGCCTGAATGGCGGTTTCGTCGATGGCTTCATCGTGACGTTGGACAGCCCGGAAGCCCGCGACGAATATCTGGCGCATCCGCAACACATGGAAGTCGGTCAACGTCTGGTCTCGCTGACCGATGGCGGTCTGGCAGGGCTTCTGGTGTTTGATATGAATGTGTGAAAAAGGGCGGTTTGACCGCCCTTTAATGGATACTGTGCTTCATTCGCGACGACAGAGAGGTGGCTTAAAGCTGCTCGATCATCGCTGCAGCGGCCGAGACCGTCGCCTGGCCGGGATTTTCTTCCACGTTGAGCGATGTAACCACGCCGTCTTTCACCAGCATCGAATAGCGCTTGGAGCGCACGCCGAGGCCACCGCCGGAGAGGTCGGCATCGAGGCCGAGCGCCTTGGTGAAGGCGGCGTCCCAGTCGGCGAGGAAGTGAATTTTGCCCTGGCCGCCGGACGATTGTGCCCATGCGCCCATGACGTGCCAGTCGTTGACGGAAACGACGGCGATGTCATCCACGCCCTTTGCGAGAATGGCGTCGCGGTTTTCGAGGTAGCCCGGCAGGTGGTTCAGCGAGCAGGTGGGAGTGAAAGCGCCGGGTACGGCGAAAAGAACCACCGTCTTGCCGCCAAAAAGCGCATCGGTGGTGGTTTCCACCGGGCCATCGGCGGTCTTTTCCTTGAAGGTTGCGGAAGGCAGTTTTTCGCCGATCTTGATAGTCATGTCCATGCTCCTATGGCCGTTTGGTTCGCGCGACTATAGAGCAAGGAAAAGAAAACTGTCATACGGTTTTCGCGGGAAATTACATGGCTGAGACAGCCGTTCGGGATATGCCGCCTGAACGGTCAGGGCTTTGGAAAATTGAGCATGGTCTCCATGGTCCGATCGCCGGATTTGACAAGAATGGGCCAGCTGTTGCCCTGCACCTGATAGGTTTTTGGCAAGCCCTTGATGTTCATGTAGAAGGAGAGCTTGCGCTTGTCTCGCACCAGGTTCTGCGGCTCATAATAGGCAAAACCGGAGGGGCCGGCGATGAATATCTCGGTGTCCTTCGGCGCGTTTTCCGGCAGCTGCAATTGCACGCCAAGCATGGTCTTGTCGGGCGTGATGTGGAAATCGACAACCTTGAAATCGTCGGACGCAGCCTCTGGCAGCGTCTCGCGCGCCTCTTCCAGCAATCGCCGCTCTTCGTGGTCGTCATCGCCCGCATTGCCGCGGCTGATCGAAAACGTCGCCTCAAAGGGAATGCAGATATTCTGGCAGACGCCGATGAAGGCGGTGAGGTCGATATTGCCTCCCGCTTTGGCGTCCACGGCTTTCAACTGAAAGGGAATGCTAACAGCGTGATCGTAGCCGATATCGGTGATATCGCCGTTCTCGATGAGTTTGGGAACGGGATAGGCCATCGATGTCAGGCTTACACCGCTTGCCGGATCAAGCGTGATCTTGGGCGGTATTCCAGCTTCGCCCGGTTCGCGCCAATAGGTTATCCAGCCGTCTTTCGGCTCGATCTGCAACACGCCGCGCACCAGGCCGTCCGCATCCATGGCAAGGCTTGCCACACGCATCTGGCCGCCTTCACTTCTCGCCCAGTCGGTAATTTCGGCCTGCGCTACTTGCCCGCTACCGAGAAGGGCGGCGAAGGCAACGGCGAGGCGAAGATGTGAAAATCGAAAGAATGTCCTGACGCTCATTCTTTCCGTCTAACCCAACATCGCCCGATGGACCAGTTACGAATTCGTGCGGTTCATCATTTTCGGTTGATTGATCGGGCGCGATGCCGCATCCTGTGCTTTGTCGAAGTGCGAACGCCGCTTTCCCGTTCAATGATGGAATTCGGCAAGCTGGAGGCGCCGGTGAGCTTTTCAACCCTGATGGACAAACGCGAACGTGGCTTTTTTGACAGCCAGTTCCTCATTGCGATGCCGGGGCTGGACAATGGCAATTTTGCCCGTTCGGTGGTCTATATCTGCGCCCATTCGGATGCCGGAGCCATGGGTTTCATCATCAACCGGCCGCAACAGATCACCTTCACGGATATTCTGCTGCATCTGAAGCTGGTGGACAGCAACGACGCCATCATGCTGCCCAACCGCACCCGGGAATTTCCGATCCAGTGCGGCGGCCCGGTCGAATCCGGCCGGGGTTTCGTGCTGCATTCCGATGATTATTTAAGTGAATCGAGCATTCCCGTCAGCGACGACATTTCCTTGACGGCGACGCTGGATATCGTGCGCGCCATTTCCAACGGTCGCGGCCCGCAAAAGGCCACCATGATGCTCGGTTATGCCGGCTGGGGTCCGGGTCAGCTGGAAAACGAGATCGCCAATAATGGATGGCTGAATTGCCCGGCGGCGGAAGAGCTGATTTTCGACCGTGGACTGGACAACAAATACGAGCGGGCGCTTGCGCTTATGGGTGTGGATGCTCGCATGCTTTCTGCGGAAGCCGGCCACGCCTGATTTTTTCGTGATGCTCCTTTTGTCGACTGCTGGAACCAATCCCAATCCCTAACGTTAACTATCCCGAAAGCCGCACAGACAGTACGGCTCAACTAGGGAGCAGTAACATGGGTAGCACATCAGACAAGATCGCCGGTACAGCCAAGGAAGTTGCTGGCAAGGTCAAGAAAAACGTCGGCGAAGCAACCGGCAACAACGAGCTGCGCGCCAAGGGTGCCGCTCAGGAAACCGAAGGCAAGGTACAGAAGAACGTCGGCAAGGCCAAGGATGCGGTCAAGGGTGTCGTTGATCGTATGTAATGTCGCCTGACGGGCTCCCGTGTCTCTGATGCGGTGCTTTGGAGCGCATGTGTTATCGCACATGCGCTCTTGTCGTCTGGAGGCCTGAAGGGCGGGTTTGTTACGCCTTTCACCTTGGTCTCATATATTCGCTTTCACCCAATTCATCCACCGCAAGGGTTTCATGAATGAAGCTTTTTTCCTGCGCTTCCTGTGGCCAGCCGGTCCACTTCGACAATCGTTTCTGCGTCTCTTGCGGCCATCGTCTGGCCTTCGTGCCGGAGCGCCTTTCCATGGAAGCGCTGGCGCCTGCGGGTGAGCCGAACTGGCAACTCGTGGCCCAGCCGGAAAGACATGTGCGGTTCTGCGCCAATGAGGTGAACGACATCTGCAACTGGTCTGTGCCGGCGGAAAGCCAGAACGCCTTTTGCCCGGCCTGCAGCCATAACCGTCTCGTTCCAAATATCGCGACGGATGAGGGTATCGAACAATGGCGCGGCATCAGCCAGGCGCAGCGGCATTTGTTCTATTCGATATTGCGTCTCGGCCTGCCGCATCCCAACCGCGATGCCGATCCTGTCGGCGGGCTAGTCTTCGACTTTCTGGTCGACGAGGTCGCACCTGACGGTTCCGTCATTCCCGCCATGACCGGCCACGACGAGGGCCTGATCGCCATTCGCGCGGCAGAGGTGGATGATGCGACGCGCGAGCAGGTGCGCACCAACATGAACGAGCCGTATCGCACCATGCTTGGCCATTTCCGCCATGAGGTTGGGCATTTCATCTGGAACAAGCTGGTTCGTGATGAGAACCGATTGGAGGCCTGCCGCGCGGTATTCGGCGATGAGCGCGAAGACTATGCCGCGGCGCTACAGCGCAATTACGAGCAGGGGCCGCGCCCCAACTGGCAGGAAACCTTCATAAGCGCCTATGCCTCCGTGCATCCCTGGGAGGATTTTGCCGAGTGTTTCGCGCATTATCTTCACATCGTCGATACGCTGGAAACCGCGCGCGCCTTTGGCGTGGCGATAGACCCCGACGGACATGAGGAAATGGCGGCGGAGGTCACTTTCGATCCCTATAATGCCCGTAGCGCCGCACAACTGGTCAAGGCCTGGATTCCGCTCAGCGTCGCCATCAACTCGATCCAGCGCAGCATGGGGGAGGCGGACCTTTATCCCTTCGTGCTGGCCCCGCCTGTTGTGAGCAAGATGGAATTCATCCACGACCTGCTACACGGCAGGATCGACGCGATGCCTCAACAGCAGATGCAGCAGTTCTCGATGGCGCAGTGAATACGAGACACGAGAAGTCATAGTCAGGAAACGCGTCGTTTCCTTCTCCCGTCATTCCGGCTCAATGCCGGAATGACGGCGGTGGATTGAGTAGCCCTTTACCACCCCATATTCCAATACCTCTTACGAAGCTCGCTTCGTCGGCTGGAACCGCTCCCGCAGAAGCTTCAGCGCCGCATCGCCGGAAACCGGTGTGCCGAACAGGAAGCTCTGGCCGAAATGGCAGTTCATGCGTGAGAGTTCCGCCGCATCCTCAGGCGTTTCAATGCCTTCCGCCACCACCTGCATATCGAGCGCGCGCGCCATGGCGATAACGGAGCGCAGCAGCACGTTGCGCTTGTCGCTGGTATTGGCCACCAGTGCCTTGTCGAGCTTGATCGTGTCGAAGGGGAAGCGGGTGAGATAGGCAAGTGACGAATAGCCGGTGCCGAAATCGTCCATGGCGAGGCTGATGCCCGTTTCCTTCAGCTTGGAAAGCACCAGCCGCGCCTGTTCCGGGTTCTCCATCACCACGGATTCCGTCAGCTCCAGCTTCAGCTGCTGCGGATTACAGCGCGTTCGCGTCAGCATGCCGCGCACGTCGTTATACAATTCGTTATTCAGCAATTGCGCGCTGGAAATATTGACGGAGATGAAGATCGGCATCTTCTCGATGGAATGCTGCCAGTCCATCAGGTCGGTCGCTGCCCTTTCCAGCGCGAACATGCCGAGCGGTTCGATCAGACCGGAGGCTTCCGCGATGGGTATGAATTCGCTTGGCGGAATGTTGCCGCGTTTGGGGTGTTCCCACCGCATCAGCGCCTCGAAACCGGCCAGCGCGCCATCGTCAAGCTTGACGATGGGCTGATAGGCGAGCGACAGCTCCTTGCGCTCGATGGCGCGGCGAAGATCGCTTTCCATTTGCAGGCGGTCGGTGCCGGACGTGCGGAAAGCGGGACGGAACGGCTCGACGCGGTTTCCGCCAGCGCGCTTGGCGCGGTACATCGCCAGTTCCGCATCGCTCAAGAGACCTGCGGCACTTTCCTGCTGGTCTATCCATGAAACGAGGCCGATGGAGGCGGTGAGGATGATTTCGCGATTGGCGAAATTGATCGGCACCATGATTGCCTTGTTCACCGCATCGGCGAAATCGGCCACCCGCTGCGGATCGCGCTCCGAGGTCAGGATCAGGCCGAATTCATCGCCGCCGAGACGCGCCAGCGTATCCTGCGGTTTCAACAGGCGGCGCAGACGCCGTGTCAGTGCGATGAGAATATTGTCGCCTGCAGCAATGCCGAGCGTATCGTTGACCAGCTTGTAACGGTCGATATCGATCGCCATCACCGTCGGGCGCACGCCGTCGCTTTCAGGAGAGAGGTTGAGGATCGATTGCAGGCGGTCGAGGAAGACCTGCCGGTTTGGTAGCCCGGTCAGATTGTCATTCATCGCATCCTGCAACAGCCGCTCCACCGAGTTCTTCTGCTCGGTGATGTCGGTGATGGTGCCGACGCAGCGGATGATTTCGCCGTTGGAGCCGAGAACCGGGCGGGCGCGGATTTGCAGCCAATGGAAATGTCCGTCTTCAGCGCGAATGCGGAATTCGTGATTGAGGCGGCCCTTGCGATGGTCGAGCAGCACGTCGAGCGTTGCCTTGAACCGGTCGCGATCGTCAGGATGCAGGCGCGGCAGCCAGTTGCGCGCAGCACCATGCATCGTGCCGGGCTCCAGCCCCAGACGGTTGGAAATGTCAGGTGTGGTGACGATGCGGTCGCGCGTCACGTCCCAGTCCCACACGGTATCGCCGCTGCCCGTCAGTGCGAGAGATTGCCGTTCGAGATCGGAAAACAGGCCCTGCTGATAGGCGCTGCCGGCAAAGGCATGCTGGATGACTGTGAAGCCGATCAGAAGCACGATCAGCACCAGCCCGCCGCCAAGCGCCGGCTGAACGATGTCGTTGTCCAATTGTCCGGTCACCGTCAGCCAGCTGCCGAACAGCCAGACGAGGATGAGCGCCCAGGACGGAACGAGCAAAATCGCCCGGTCGTAACGGTTGAAGCCAAGATAGATGATGAGTGCGATGCCGGCCGTCGCCGTCAGCGCGAAGGAGACGCGCGCGATACCGGAGGCGACCGAAGGATCGTAAATCGCGACGCCGAACAGCAGCGCCAGACCCACCACCCAGGCAAAGGTCGCATAACCCAGATGCGCGTGCCAGCGGTTTAGATTGAGATAGGTGAACAGGAAGACCACGAAGCTGGAGGCGAGAGCCACTTCGGCGCCCGCCCTCCATATTCGCTGATCGCTGGATGTGACGGTGATGAGTTTTTCAAGGAAGCCGAAATCGACGCAGATATAGGCGAGCACCGCCCAGGCGAGCGCGGCCGACGCCGGCAGAACCGAGGTTCCCTTGACGACGAACAGGATGGTCAGGAGCACGGCCAGCAGGCCGGCAATGCCGAGAACGATGCCGCGATAGAGCGTGAAGGCGTTGATCGTATCCTTGTAGGCTTCCGGTTCCCACAGATAGATCTGCGGCAATTGCGGGGTCGACAGCTCGGCAACGAAGGTGATGACGGAGCCGGGATTGAGCGTGATGCGGAAGACGTCGGCATCCGGGCTTGGCTGCCGGTCAAGCGCAAAGCCTTCGCTCGGTGTGATCGCGATGATGCGCTGCGAGCCGAGATCGGGCCAGAACAGCTTGGAATTCACCAGACGGAAATGCGGTGCGACGATAACGCGCTCCAGCTGCTCTTCCGAGACGTTGGCGAGCGCGAAGACGGCCCAGTCGCCCTGATGGTCGGTGGAGCTGGCGCGCACCTCGATACGGCGGCGGATGCCATCCGGACCGGGCGCGGTCGAGACCTGAAAGGCTTCACCCTGATTGGCATAGATATCGGTTGTCGCGGTGAGATCGAGCGCCGTATCGTCACGGGAAATCTTCACCGGCTCGAAGGCGTAGGAAAGAGACGAAAAAAGCAGGAAAAACAGGAAGAACGGCGCAGCCAGTGCAATTGCCGCCAGACGTTTCGACAGGCACGGCGCAGAGTGAGTGTAAGTCATGTATCGTACTTCGTTCCACTGGAGCTTTGCTTGTCGGCAAGAAGGGAAAACATCGTATGATCCCGCCATTGGCCGTTGATTTTCAGATATTCCCGCAAGAGGCCTTCCCGCTGGAACCCGGCATTTTCGAGAAGCCGGATGCTTTTGAAGTTTTCCGGAATACAGGCTGCCTCGATACGGTGCAACTGAAGTCCGTTGAAGATATAGGGTATTACCAATTTTAATGCGGCAGACATATGGCCTTGCGCGGCGTAGCGTTCGCCCACCCAATATCCTATCATGCAGCTTTGTGCAGCACCCCTCCTGATATAACCGATGGTGATGCCGCCAACGAGCAACGTCTCCTTCTCGAATAGCAGAAACGACACGGCGGTGCCGGAGGAAAACTCCTGGCCGTTGCGCACCACACGCGTGCGGAAGGAGCCTTCCGTCAGTTCGTCCGGGCGCCAGGTGGGTTCCCATGGCTGGAGAAACTGACGGCTTTCCGAGCGCAGAACGTGCCACTGCTTGAAATCGCCATAGCGCGGCAGTCTGAGAAGATGGTTGGCGCTGCGCAGTTCCGGGGTGTCGTTATGTCGGGAAAGAAAACGCAGCATTCACCATCCCTGTACGGAAAGAAACCGCAACCCTCAGCCGTTCGCCTTTATCCTTGCGGGCTGCTGCGCGGAAAGCGCGGCAGTAATGTCTGAAAGAGGCGGCAGCTGTTCGAGCGGGCCAATTGCAGACAACGTCGGAACTGTATCGAAAAACAGCCGTCCTGCAAGATCGGTCAGGCGTTCCCGCGTGATGTCGTTCAGGCGCTCCATCATCTCCTCATTGGGGATGGGTCGGCCGTAAAGCATCATCTGCCGTGCCATCTGGCCGGCACGGGCTGCCGGGCTTTCCTGACCCATCAGCAGTTGCGCGCGGATTTGTGCGCGGGCGCGGTCGATTTCTTCCTGATGAATGGTCTGGGAAGACTTGCGCAACTCGTCGACGATGACGGGCATCAGTTCCGGGAGGTCGTTGCCGCCGGTCGCCGCATGCACGCCGAAAATGCCGGTGTCGGAAAAACCCCAATGGAAGGCATAAACGGAATAACAAAGGCCGCGGGACTCTCGCACTTCCTGGAACAGGCGCGATGACATGCCGCCCCCAAGAATATTGGCGAGAATTTGCGAACAGTAGAAATCGCGGGCGTGATAGGCCTTGCCCTCGAAGCCGAGAAGCACCTGCGCGTCCATGAGGTCACGGGTCTCGCGGATTTCCCCGCCGGTATAGATCGCCTTTTCGAGAACCGGCGTGGTGACCGCCAGCTGCGGCAGCGAGGCAAAGCGTTCTTCCACCTGCTTCACGAAGCTTTGGTGATCGACAGCACCCGCTGCAACCACGAAGATGCGATCCGTCGTATAGTTGCGGGCGAGATAATGCCTGATCTGGGCGCTGGTGAAGGATTGCACGGTTTCCGGAGTGCCGAGGATCGGGCGGCCGATGGTCTGGTCGCGATAGGCGACGCCGGAAAAATTGTCGAAAATCACATCGTCAGGCGTATCGGTGGCGGCACCGATTTCCTGGAGGATGACGTTTTTCTCCCGCTCCAGCTCGTCTTCGTCGAACAGCGACTCTGTCAGAATGTCTGCAAGAATATCGACGGCGAGCGGAACGTGGTCTTTCAGGACGCGGGCGTAGTATGAAGTTGTTTCCGTCGATGTCGCGGCGTTGACTTCGCCGCCGACATTTTCGATCTCTTCGGCGATCTGCCGGGCGGTGCGGCGCGCCGTACCCTTGAAGGCCATATGCTCGAGAAGATGGGCGATGCCGTGCTCGGCAGTCGTCTCGTTGCGGGACCCGGATTTGATCCACACCCCAAGAGCAACGCTTTCGAGATGCGGCATTCTTTCCGTGACAACGGTCAACCCGGACGAAAGCCGGGTCACATTAACTCTCATATCAAGTCTTTCCGCGTCTCTATTTGCCGGCGCGTGCGTGGCTGCCGATGAAGGTTTCCACCGTCTTCAGCTCTGCGTCCAGAATGTCGAAACGCTCCTCCCGGTTCATAATGTCAGCTAGCCATACTGGAAGCGCCGGGTCGATTGCGCAAGCGGATTTTACGGCGGCCGGGAATTTAGCCGGATGGGCAGTGGACAGGACCACCATCGGGCTTGATGCCTTTTCGTGTTTTTCCGCCACAAAAACGCCGGTCGCCGTATGCGGGTCGATCAGGTAACCGGTTTTCTCAAGCGTATCGCGGATCGTCGCCGCCACCTGCTTTTCGGTGGCACGGCCGGCGCGGAAATCCTTCTTGATGAATTTCAGCGCATGCGGCGGGATTTCAAACGCGCCGGATTGCTTGAGGCCATCCATCGATGCCTTTACAGAAGCGGAATCGCGGCCATAGGCTTCAAACAGCAGCCGCTCGAAATTGGACGAGATCTGGATGTCCATCGAGGGCGAAGTGGTGGGCGTGACGCCGCGCATCTCGTAACGGCCTGTCTTCAGCGTGCGCGCCAGAATGTCGTTGTCGTTGGTGGCGATGACAAGCTTGTCGATCGGCAGGCCCATCTTCTTGGCGACGTAACCGGCGAAGATATCACCGAAATTGCCCGTTGGAACTGTGAAGGAAATCTTCCGGTCGGGACCGCCGAGCGACAGGGACGCCGTGAAATAATAGACCACCTGCGCCATGATGCGCGCCCAGTTGATGGAGTTGACGCCCGAAAGCTTGACGCCGTCGCGGAATTTCGCGTCGTTGAACATTTCTTTGACGAGGTTCTGGCAATCGTCGAAATTGCCGTTGATCGCCAGCGCATGCACGTTGGAGGCGGTGGAGGTCGTCATCTGGCGCTGCTGCACCGGAGAGACCTTGCCATTGGGGAAAAGGATGAAGATGTCGGTGCGCTCGCGCCCGGCAAAGGCGTCGATGGCTGCGCCGCCCGTGTCGCCGGAGGTGGCGCCGACGATGGTGGCGCGCTCGCCGCGCTCAGCCAGCGTATAATCCATCAGGCGGGCGAGAAGCTGCATCGCCACGTCCTTGAAGGCAAGCGTGGTGCCGTGGAAAAGCTCCAGCACGAAGGTGTTCGGCCCGGTCTGCGTCAGGGGTGCTACGGCCGGATGGCGGAACGTCGCATAGGCGTCGTCGATCATCGCCCTGAACTTGTCGGCCGGAATTTCACCGCCGGTGAAACGGTAGAGAACCTCAAACGCGATGTCCTGATAGGACTTGCCGCGCAGGTTGCGGATTTCCTTTTTCGACATGGAGGGCCATTCGCGCGGCACGTAAAGCCCGCCATCACGTCCAAGGCCCGCCAGAAGCGCGTCGCAGAAACCAAGCGAAGGGGCCGCACCCCTGGTCGATACATATTTCACGAGATAGTCCCTTGTCGTTTACCGGTCTGTCCGTTGCCGTTACCGGCTCTTTATCAGCAGCATCCCGCCGGAATGAGGCGATTGGCGAGGTAATGAAGGGCTTTTTTGAAAATTCAAGCAAAACCAAACATGCCAATCGATTTTTTCCGGCGTCGCTGCTATAGACCATCGCCAACCTGCGTGAAAGGTCAATAAACAGCGTCTCCGGTTCGGTTCCGGGACAATGGAGAGGGAATTAGAAGAGTGTCAGGGAATTTCTTGCGTTTGTCCGCCGCGATGTCGCTTCTGGCCGTTGTTGCAGGATGCAATTCCTCCAATCCGTCAGACTCGCTTGCCGTCAACCCTCCGGCGGCGCAGGCAAATGCCGTTGCTCCGGTGGTGCAGGCCAACTGCCCGACGGTCACGGTTCTCGATGCCAATGCCGTCCACCGCGTCTATGCCGGTGGCGCAAAGGACGATCCGCAGAAACTCGCCTATCAGGTTTCGCTGTCAGACACGACGCGCTCTTGCACCGCGAACGAAACCACGCTGACGGTAAACGTGCTGGCCCAGGGCCGTCTCGTTCCCGGCCCGATGTCGAAGCCCGGCCGCGTGACCGTACCGATCCGCGTCACCGTTAAGGACGGCGACGGCGAGATTTACGGCGAAACGACCAATTTCGCCATCGACGTTGCTGCAGGCGGTGCCGGCACGCAGTTCATCTTCAACAACGATCATGTCGCCATTCCCAACGGACCGGGCGGCGCACCGAGGTCGGTCAGTGTCTATATCGGTTTTGCCGAGCAGGGCGCAAAGGCCAAGACCAAGCGCCGGTGATTTGACGGGCGAAATGTAAAAACCGGAGGCTGCTTTTGCGGGCTTTCGGGCAGATCGCAAACAAACCATGCCTCATACGCAACGTCATCCTCGGGCCTGTCCCGAGGATTCGAACACGTATCGTGGAATCAAGTCGTTGCAGATGCTCGGGACAGGCCCGAGCATGACGAAGTGGCGTTTGTGACAAAGCCAGAGATTAAAAAGCGCCTTCCCACTCCGCCATCGCTGCAATAACGGCGGGCAGGTCCTGCATGCGTGAAATCACCGTTTCCGCGCCCGCGTCCGTCAACCGGTCGGCATGGCTCGGATAGGTGTGGGATGCGCCGGTGAAGCCGATGACGCGCATGCCGGCTGCCTTTGCACCATGCGCGCCGTGCACGGAATCCTCGATTACGACGGCACGATCCGGTGAAACGCCGAACTGGGCTGCGCCATGCAGGAAGATATCCGGCTTCGGCTTGACGCGGTCGGCTCCGAGATCCTTGGCGGAGTAGATATGTGGTGCGAAATAGGGCTTCAGGCCCACCTTCGTCAGCATCATGTCGAGGCGGTGGCTTGAGGAATTCGAGCAGATGCAGCGTGGTGTCGTCAGGCGCGACAGAGCGAACTTGACGCCCTCGATGATCTTCACGTCGCGTTCCAGCCGCGCGTCGAGCAGCTTTTCCGACTTGTCGAGCAGCGATGCGGAAAACGGGATGCTGGCTTCGCTTTCCACCTGCAGGAGGATGTTCTTCCAGGTCATGCCGGCGAAACGCTCGCCCATTTCCTCGACGGAGATCGGATACCCGGCCTCGGTCAGAAGTCGGGACTCCACCTGTGCGGCGATGATTTCGGAATCGACCAGAACGCCGTCACAGTCGAAAATAATGAGGTCGAAGCCGCTCATGGGCGCTCCCTGTATCGGATTTGCCTTGGAAAAAAGTGATGCCCGGGCTTTTAGACCAAGTCCGCGTCAAGCTCAACCGGCTGGCCCGCAAGGGTCGGTCGCGCCCGGCTCATAGCTGGGATTTGGCTTTGCGCGTTTCCTGCGTGCAAAAACAGCTACACAGATCAGCGCCGGATGCGTTATGGGATGTTATGCCCAAGACAGCGAAAACCAGACCCGAAGATACCATTGCCGCACGCATCAGCCGCACACTGGCTGACCGCATCGTGCGCGGTGAGCTGTCGCCGGGTGAACGTCTGAGGCAGGATCACATCGCCGCCGAATTCGGCGCATCGCATGTGCCGGTGCGCGAAGCGTTCCGCAGGCTGGAGGCGCAGGGCTTGGCCGCCAGCATTCCGCGCCGCGGCGTGCGGGTCGCGGATTTCGGCCTCGCCGATGTGCGCGAAGTCGCGGAAATGCGCGCCGCGCTTGAGGTTCTGGCGCTGCGCCACGCCATTCCAAACATGACTTCAGCCATTCTCGACCAGGCGGAGGCCGCCACGCTCGAAGGCGATAGCGCGGTCGATGTGCAGCATTGGGAAGAGGCCAATCGCCGCTTCCACCGCCTCATCACGGCGCCTTGCAACATGCCGCGCCTGATGGAGGCGATCGACGGCCTGCATGCCGCGAGCGCCCGGTTCCTGTTTTCCGCCTGGCGGGCAGGATGGGAGCGCCGCACCGATACCGATCACCGCGCGATCCTCGACGCATTGCGCGGCGGCCGTGCCGAGGAGGCGGTGCGAATTCTCGACGGGCACGTGCAATGGATCGGCCGCAAGGCAATCCGCACCCCTTCAGGCTCGGTGCACGACGCCTTCGCCATCGTCGGATAGGCCGGGAACGATTGGCTGGGCTCGTTTGGACTCCGCCGGAAAAGTCGGTTATCGATATCCGCCCGCGATGACGATCCGCGGTGCGTGAAGGGAGCATGGATGGCTGCTGATACGGCGAAATCACGGAGCGGATTTTTCCTCTGTCCGCCGATCTGTTTCCTTCATCGGAAACGCGCCCTGTGACGGTCCGCCTTCGCCCCCATCACCTTCTCTGTATGCTGACCTATGTGGGGAAGGGATATACCTCCGGCTTTGTCGAAAACTACGACCGTGTCGCCGCTCGGCTGAACGCCGGCGAAGAGGATATCGAGCTGGTCGATGGGCCGGACGATATCTGCGTTGGCCTGTTGTGCGAAAGCCATGCCCACTGTTTCAACGAGGGCGTGGTGCAGAGGGACGAGGCGGCCCGGCTTTCGGTTTCAACGCTTTTGAACGAGACAATCACCGCCGGAAAGCGGCTGCGGGCAACGCCGGAGCTACTGGAGAAAATGCGTCTGGCCTTCGCCGCCGGAGATATCCGGCAGGCCTGTCGCGGCTGCCAGTGGATTAGGCTGTGCGATCGCATCGCGGCATCAGGATTTACCGGCGTGAAGATTGGCGAGCCGCCGCCGCACCCGGCCGGGCAGCGGCTTACTGCTACTCCGGCACATTCGTCTCGGTTCTCTCGGCGGCCTTGACCGTCGCCTTGATCTCCTTCGGCTCGCGCCCGGATTTCTTGTCGTAGCTCACCTTCACCGAATAATCGCCGGGATGCAGGGTCTCCTGATGCCGGTTGCCATAACGGCCGGAAATTTCCTTTTGCGTACCCTGAAGGTCCTTGGTCGTTTCGACGATGTCGATCCGCTCCGCACCCGGTGCCGTGATTGCCAGAACACCAGCATCGAGGTTGAGGTTGATCTCAGTGCGTTTTCCTGCAGTTACGGTGAAGGGCTGTTCCACCGTGACCTTGCCCAGACGCGCGCGCATCACGAAATCGCCGGCAGGCATTTCCATGGTTTTGCCGGTGCCGTAAACGCCGTTGATGGTCTGGCGCGTGCCATCGAGCGTCTCCTTGGCTGAAAGCGCTTCGAAACGGATATCGTCCGTTTCCACAGCTTTGCCACCGTCCGTATAGGCCGCCTTGGCAACGACCACGCCGCTCGGGATGACTAGATCGTGGCTGATCGTCTCGCCCGGCTTGATGGCAAGCGTTTCCTGCGCACGCGCAGGGCCGATGCTGCCGGTGAGGAGGAGTTCGCCCGCCGGCACGAAGGTCGTGTTCTGCCCGTAGACACTGTCCTTGAAATCGTCCTTGGTGATTTCGGTTTTCGCCTGGCTTTCCACATCGCCGCCGGGGCTGCGTTTTGGCACCACCGTCAGTTCCGCCGCGTCGAAATTCGCCTTTGGCCTCGTTAGGCTTCCCTCCTTCACCTCGAAGGGTATTTCGCGACGGATGTTGCCCAGCGCTGCCACGCCGACATATTTGCCCGCCGGCAGCTTCGCTTCGAAGGTGGCGTCGTAGGAGCCGCCGGCATTGACGTCGCTGCGCACGCCGGCCCGGTCGGCCTTGTAGAAATCCCACCGCACCCTGTCGCTATTGCCGAGCGAGGGGCCGCCATCGAACAGCACAGCGTCGGTGACGACGTTGTATAGCGGTGCCGGCTCCTGCGCCCCCAAGCTTGACGGCAGCGCCGCCAGAAGAAGAGCCGCGGAAAAGGCATGCACTGAAAAAGAAGCCACTCGCGTTACGGACGTCATTGCGGATTACCCCCTGAGTTGCCGGTATTGCCAGCACCGACATGCGGAACAGGACAACCCGTTGTGCACAACGTTTTTGCGCCACTTCGGGTTCCCCGCCCGCGCCAGCAAATTGCGCGTGTCGGCCGCAACAGCCATTTATTTCGCATTTTCCGTGACTTGTTCAGGCTTTGATAACCATCTTCGGTAACCATAAGCATCAGTAGAGAGTAAGCGTATGGAGCGAGTACCAATGGCAGCAGTTTTTCCGCTGGCCGATTTTCGGCGTGCCGGTTTTGATCGTGCGGGCGAGAGTGACGCCTGGAAAGACAGCATAATCAAAGGTGATTGTGTCGCTGCCTTGGATGCCCTCCCGAGCCAGTCGGTGGATGCGATTTTCGCCGATCCGCCCTACAACCTCCAGCTTGGCGGTACGCTTCACCGGCCAGATCAGTCGCTGGTTGATGCGGTCGATGACGAGTGGGACCAGTTCTCCTCCTTCGAGGCCTATGATGCCTTCACCCGCGCCTGGCTGCTGGCCTGCCGCCGCGTGCTGAAGCCGAATGGTACCATCTGGGTCATCGGCTCCTACCACAACATCTTCCGCGTCGGCTCCATGCTCCAGAACCTCGATTTCTGGATCCTGAACGATATCGTCTGGCGCAAGACCAATCCCATGCCCAACTTCAAGGGCCGCCGTTTCCAGAACGCCCA
Organism: Agrobacterium sp. S7/73; assembly: GCF_019355535.1. NCBI lineage: Bacteria > Pseudomonadati > Pseudomonadota > Alphaproteobacteria > Hyphomicrobiales > Rhizobiaceae > Agrobacterium > Agrobacterium sp. S7/73. The sequence continues at coordinate 2,181,398 of NZ_CP072136.1, read as the reverse complement.
TGAGACCATGATCTGGGCGAGCCGCGATCCGAAAGCCAAGGGCTATACCTTCAATTACGAAGCGCTGAAGGCCTCCAACGACGACGTGCAGATGCGCTCCGACTGGCTGTTCCCGATTTGCAGCGGTCATGAGCGGCTGAAAGGTGACGACGGCAAGAAGGTGCATCCGACCCAGAAGCCGGAAGCATTGCTGGCACGCATCATCATGGCCTCCACCAAGCCTGGCGACATCGTGCTCGACCCGTTCTTCGGCTCCGGCACCACGGGTGCGGTTGCAAAACGTCTCGGCCGCCACTTCGTTGGTATCGAACGCGAACAGGATTACATCGACGCGGCCTCTGCCCGCATCGCCGCCGTCGAGCCGCTCGGCAAGGCGGAGCTGACCGTCATGACCGGCAAGAGGGCCGAACCGCGTGTTGCCTTCAACACTCTGGTGGAAAGCGGTCTCGTCCGTCCCGGCCAGGTGCTGACCGATGCAAAGCGCCGTTATAGCGCCATTATTCGTGCCGATGGTACGATTGCATCCGGCGGGACTGCCGGCTCCATTCACCGTCTTGGTGCAAAGGTGCAGGGTCTCGACGCATGCAACGGATGGACGTTCTGGCACTTCGAGGATGGCGACCAACTGAAGCCTATCGATGATCTGAGAACAATCATCCGCAGTGAACTGGCAAAGGCCTGACAGTCTAAAGCCCAAAAGGCTGAAGGCAACGATCCACCGCCCGCCATTGTCAGCATACGTCTCCGTCCGGTTTAGTACCTTCAGTCCCGGATGGAGAACGACCAACGCCCGGCACTTCGGTGTCGGGCGTTGGTATTTTTGAATATCTAAATTTAGCCAGACAAGTTTCGCGCAAGAGAACGGTCATAGTGTCCTACGCAAAGCAATGGTTGTGAAAATCCGGTTCGGAAAGTTCACGAAAACATTGCTGTCCCATGCCGCTTGCGGCAGGACTGGCGCAGGCAGGAGACCGCCATTTCCGCCTGCGCCAATTTTCTTTTTGGATCTGATGGTCTGTCAGACATCCACGCCGTAGGATTGCAGATCCTGCTTCAGCTTTTCCGCTCCGGTAAAATGCACCGCCTGCCAGCCGGCGGCCTTGGCGCCTTCGACATTCACAAGCGTATCGTCAATGAAGATGCTTGCGGCAGGGTCGAGGCCAAATTCCTTCGCGTGCAACTCGTAGATCGCCACATCCGGTTTAAGCAGCTTCACATCGCCAGAGACCGTCACGCCGCGCGGCAGGGTGAGGAAGGGGAACATCTTCTGCGCTTCGCGGAAGGTATCTGAGGCGAAGTTGGTCAGCATCGTCACGTCGTGACCGTTATCGATCAGGCCGGTCATGATCGCGACGCTGTCGTCATAGGAATGCGAGACCATCTCATGCCAGAACTTGCGGAAGGCGCGGATATGCTCTTCCCGCTCGGGAAACTGCTCCATCAGCAGCGCCTCGGCGTCTTCCCAGCCGCGTCCGCGATCCTGTTCGAGGTTCCAGTCATGGGTGCAGACATTCTCGAAGAACCATTTGCGCTCGTCGGCATCGGGAATGAGGCGGCTATAGGGAATATGCGGATCGTAGTGGATCAGCACCTTGCCGATGTCGAATACGATATGCTCAATCTTGGTCATCGAAACTTCCTGCTTTCATCGAATGCGGATGGAATAGCCTGTGCGATGACTTTTTTCATCACCGTCGGCAAAGCTTGCGCGTCAAGATTTGTAACCGGCTCCCACCATCCGTCATCCGCGCCGGTTTCAAGCCCATCCGGTACCTGTGCCCGATAGACGGTGAGCCGCAGCTCGAAATGGGTGAAGACATGCACAATGACGCCCGCCGCTTGCCAAGACGCGGCAAAAGGCGCGTGGCTCGTGTCGGTGCCGCCATCCACGCGGGCGGTCCATGCTGTTGTCGGCACCTCCGTCATGCCACCGAGAAGGCCGCTTTCTATGCGCCGCCGCAGCAGAATTTCGCCGCTTGCATTCACCGCCACGAAGGCGGCTCCCAGCCGCACCGGTTTTGCCTTTTTCGCGGCCTTGACCGGAAACCGCTCCGGCTCGTCATGGGCAAGCGCCAGACAGCCGCCATTGAACGGACAGAGCGCGCAGGCAGGGCGCTTCGGCGTGCAGATCGTCGCACCGAGATCCATCATCGCCTGCGCAAAATCGCCCGGCCGGTCGGGAGGCGTAAGCTCCGCCACCTTCGCCTTCATGGCGGGTTTCGAGCCGGGCAGGGGTGCATCTATGGCGAAAAGGCGGGAGATGACGCGCTCCACATTACCGTCCATCACCGCCGCCTGCCGGTTGAACGCAATGGCCGCCACGGCAGCAGATGTATAGTCGCCGATGCCGGGCAGCTTCTTCAGGCCCTCTTCGGTATCGGGAAAGACGCCGCCATGCTCTTTCGCCACAGCTTCCGCACATTTTTTCAGGTTGCGGGCGCGGGCGTAATAACCAAGTCCCGCCCATGCAGCCATCACATCCTCAACCGGTGCCGCCGCCAGATCGCTGACATGAGGCCACGTTGCGAGGAACTTCAGGAAATAGGGTTTAACCGCCTGCACCGTCGTCTGCTGCAACATCACTTCGGAAAGCCAGACATGATAGGGATCGGCACGTTTTCCTTGTGCCGCCATGGCCGGCGAGGTGCGCCAAGGCAACTCGCGATGGTGGCGGTCGTACCATGCGAGCAGCATCTGCGCGTGCGATGACGGGGCGGTTTTTTGAAGCATGGTTTGCCGTTTCTCTTCGATTCGGCCTATAGTTGGGCCATTCATACCGACCTATCAAGAAGCTCCGGACTGTCCGGTCCTGAAACCCGAGTGAAAAATGCGATATCCACGCAAAGGCGTCATCCAGATTGCCGAAATAGCCAATGGCATCATGGATCCCCTCCTGTCTAAACGGGCGGGCATCAACACGGCGCTGCTCGGCTCGTGGGACGAGATAGCCGGCGATGACTTTGCCGATTGCACGCGGCCCGAAAAGATTACCTGGCCGCGTCGCGACGAGGGGCCGGATCGCGGCGGTTACCAGCCGGGCGTGCTGACGATTGCCTGCGAAGGCGCGCGCGCTCTGTTCCTCACCCACGCACAGGGCGAGCTCATCGCCCGCATCAACGGCTTTTTTGGCTTTCCGGCGGTACGCCAGATCAGGATCGTGCAGAAGCCGGTATCGCAGCCCGTTCCCCGCCGGCGAAAGCCGCCGCCGCTGCGCGGTGATGCGGCAAAACGTCTCGACGATATGATGGACGGCATCGAGAGCGAAGCGCTGCGCAAGGCAGTGGAAAGGCTCGGCACGGCGGTGATGCAGAAGAAGAAGCCGCGGGGCGGGACGATTTGATGTCGCGCACGGTCCTTGACTGGTCACAATTCTTTGACAAGAAGAGTTCAAAACCCCGCTTGTGATGAACAGGCCGTCGCTATATCGGAATCAACAGACAATAGAGTCTATTACCAACAGGTGCTTTCATGCATTTTTCCGAACTGACCATTTCCCGTCGCAGCCTTCTCGGCGGCGTTGCACTTGCTGCCCTTGCCACGGCCCTGCCGTTTGCCTTCACGCCGGGCGTTGCCCAGGCGCAGGAATTGCCTGAATCCACCGGTGACGTGGATATGGCTGCGGTGTTGAAGCCCGGTCCGCTGCCGGAAGCGGCGCTCGGCGATGCGAACGCTCCCGTCAAGATCGTCGAATATATGTCGATGACCTGCCCGCATTGCGCCAATTTCCACAACAAGACCTTTGACGAGATCAAGAAGAAATACATCGATACCGGCAAGGCCTATTTCGTCATCCGCGAATTCCCGTTCGATCCGCGTGCCGCTGCTGCCTTCATGCTGGCGCGCTGCGCACCGGAAGGACAGTATTTCCCGTTCGTTTCCATGCTGTTCAAGCAGCAGCAGAGCTGGGCAACAGCCCAGGATGCCCGTGCGGCCCTGCTGCAATTGTCGAAAATGGCCGGTTTCTCACAGGAGTCTTTCGAGGCCTGCTTGACGAACCAGAAGCTTCTGGATGATGTGAACGCAACGATGCAACGCGGTGCGACGGAATTCGGCGTCAACTCCACGCCGACTTTCATCATCAACGGCAAGAAATACGCGGGAGACATGTCGGTTGAAACCATGTCGGCTGTCATCGACAAGCTGCTCTGATCGCCGAACCCTCAAAGGAACGGGCGGCGGATATTTCCGTTCGCCCGTTTTTTATTGCCGTTATTTCAGGCGGAGCGGAGCGGCATGAAGTTCAACAAGCTCCGCGTCGTCGGTTTCAAATCCTTCGTTGAACCCTCGGAATTCATCATTGAGCCGGGTCTGACCGGTGTCGTCGGTCCCAATGGTTGCGGCAAGTCCAATCTGGTCGAAGCGCTTCGCTGGGTGATGGGCGAAAACTCCTACAAGAACATGCGCGCATCCGGCATGGATGACGTCATCTTCTCCGGTTCCGGCAATCGCCCGGCCCGCAACACCGCCGAGGTCGGCCTTTATCTCGACAATTCCGATCGCACCGCGCCCGCCGCCTTCAACGATGCCGATGAAATTCAGGTGACGCGCCGCATCGAGCGCGAAAACGGCTCGGTCTATCGCATCAACGGCAAGGAAGCGCGCGCCAAGGATGTGCAGCTTCTGTTTGCCGATGCCTCCACCGGCGCGCGTTCGCCCTCGATGGTGGGGCAGGGGCGTATCGGTGAACTCATCAATGCCAAGCCGCAGGCCCGCCGCCAGCTTCTGGAAGAGGCGGCCGGCATTTCCGGCCTGCATTCCCGCCGCCATGAAGCGGAGCTTCGCCTGCGTGCTGCGGAGACCAATCTGGAGCGGCTGGAGGATGTGACCGCCCAGCTTGAAAGCCAGATCGAAAGCCTGAAACGCCAGGCGCGGCAGGCCAACCGTTTCAAGATGCTGTCGGCGGATATCCGCGCCCGCGAGGCGACCCTGCTGCATATCCGCTGGGTAGAAGCCAAGGAAGCCGAAGGCGAAGCGGAAAGCGCGCTTAATCAAGCCACGAACATCGTTGCCGAAAAGGCGCAGGCGCAGATGGAGGCGGCCAAACAGCAGGGCATTGCCAGCCTGAAGCTGCCGGAATTGCGCGAGGATGAAGCGCGTGTCGCTGCCGCCCTGCAACGTCTACAGATTGCCCGCACCCAGCTGGATGACGAGGCTAACCGCCTGCTGCGCCGCCGTGATGAGCTGGCGCGCCGTCTATCGCAGCTTGGCGAAGACATCGTTCGCGAAGAACGGCTTGTCTCTGATAACGCCCAGATCCTTGCACGGCTCGATGAGGAAGAGGCAGACCTTCTCGAAATCCTCGCTGATTCCGGCCGCCATGCCGAAGAGATGCGCGAAGCCTTTGAGGCAGCTGCCGCTAAACTGACTGAAAGCGAAACCGTTTTCACTGCCATCACCGCCGAGCGCGCCGAGGCCGCCGCCGGGCGCCAGCAGCTGGAACGGGCGATCCGCGAGCTTTCCGATCGTAAACTCCGGCTGGAACGCCAGTCGCAGGAGGCATCCTCCGAGATCGATGCCGTCGATGAAAAACTTTCCGGCCTTCCCGATCCTTCGGAGCGCCGCGAGGCGGTCGAGGCAGCCGAGATCGCGGTGGAAGATGCTCTGATCGTGGCAGAGGAAGCCGAAGCCGCCGTTGCCGAGGCGCGGTCCGCCGAAGCGCTGGCGCGCGGCCCGCTGGAAACGGCGAGAAACCGGCTGAACGCTCTGGATACGGAAGCGCGCACCATCACCAAAATCCTGGCGGCCAGTGCTGCCGCCAATGGCAGCTTCACGCCGGTGGCGGAAGAAATGACGGTGGAACGTGGTTTTGAGGCAGCGCTTGGTGCAGCCCTTGGCGACGACCTCGAAAGTGCCCTTGATCCCGCTGCTCCCGCCTATTGGGCCGGCAACGGCGATGGTGCGGGCGATCCTGCTTTGCCGCAGGGCGTCAAGCCGCTTCTGAACTATGCGCAGGCGCCGGACGCATTAAGGCGCGGTCTCGCCCAGATCGGCGTTGCAGCCGACACTGCGGAAGCCTTGCGCCTGATGCCATCGCTGAAGGCCGGTCAGCGGCTGGTGACGCGCGAGGGCGCGCTGTTTCGCTGGGATGGCCACATCGCCAGCGCTGATGCGCCGGGAGCCGCCGCCCTTCGTCTGGCACAAAAGAACCGGCTTGCCGAAATCGAGACGGAACTGGAAGAGGCCCGTTTCAGTCTGGAGGAGGCCGAAGAACAGCTCTCCATCAGGACCGACGACATCAAAAGCGCCGAGTTGCGGCTTTCGGAAGTGCGCGACAGAAGCCGGCTGGTGACGCGTCATCTTGCCGAGGCACGAGAGGCGCTGACATCAGCCGAACGCGCCTCTGGCGATCTTCTGCGCCGCCGGGATATCGTCTCGGAAGCGCTGAACCAGATCGGCGCGCAGATCGACGAGATCGTCGTTCAGGAAGAAAACGCCCGCATCGAAATGGAAGATGCACCGGATCTTTCCGCCCTTGATCTGCGCCTGCGTGAAAGCCAGCTGGAGGTCGCCACAGACCGTGGCCTGCTGGCAGAAGCGCGCGCCCGCCACGAGGGGGTGAGCCGCGAGGCGGAAAGCCGCCAGCGCCGGCTTCAGGCAATCGCGCAGGAGCGCTCCACCTGGGCATCGCGGGCCGCCAGTGCCGCCGATCACATCGCCACCCTGCGTGAGCGTGAGGAAGAGGCGCGCGAGGAAATCGCCGAACTGGACATTGCGCCGGAAGAGTTCGACGAGAAACGCCGCAACCTCCTGACCGAGCTTCAGAAAACCGAAGACGCCCGCCGCTTGGCCGCGGACCGGCTGGCGGAGGCGGAAAACCTGCAACGCGCCGCCGACCGCGTTGCCACCACCGCCCTTTCCGAACTGGCAGAAGCCCGTGAAAAGCGCGGCCGCGCCGAAGAGCGGCTTGTTTCCGCCCGCGAGAAGCGGCAGGAAACCGAACATCGCATCCGCGAAACGCTGAATACCGAGCCGCATATGGCGTTGCGCCTGACCGGCCTTGGTCCCGACCAGCCGAAGCCAGATATTCGCGATGTCGAGCGCGATCTCGACCGGCTGAAGATAGAGCGTGAGAGGCTGGGCGCCGTCAACCTGCGTGCCGAGGAAGAGCAGGCGGAGCTTTCCGCCAAGCTCGCGGCCCTCATCAAGGAACGCGACGATATCATCGACGCGGTGCGCAAGCTGCGCGCCGGTATCCAGAACCTCAACCGCGAAGGCCGTGAACGGTTGATTGCGGCCTTCGATGTGGTCAATTCGCAGTTCCAGCGGCTTTTCACCCATCTGTTTGGTGGCGGCACGGCGGAATTGCAGCTGATCGAATCCGACGATCCGCTGGAAGCCGGCCTGGAAATTCTCGCCCGTCCTCCGGGCAAGAAGCCGCAGACCATGACGCTGCTTTCCGGCGGTGAACAGGCGCTGACGGCCATGGCGCTGATCTTTGCGGTCTTCCTCACCAATCCCGCACCGATCTGCGTGCTGGACGAGGTGGACGCGCCGCTCGACGACCATAATGTCGAGCGTTACTGCAATCTGATGGACGAAATGGTTGCCTCCACCGAAACGCGTTTCGTCATCATCACCCACAATCCCATCACCATGGCGCGCATGAACCGCCTCTTCGGCGTCACCATGGCCGAACAGGGCGTGTCGCAACTGGTTTCCGTGGATTTGCAGACTGCCGAGCAACTGCGCGAAGCCGTCTGAGTTTCCCGTTCCGGGTCTGCCCCTTAAGCCTTGTCCATCGCGAATTTATCTGGCCGCATCACCCATTCGGGTGGGCGACAATGCGCGGCATTTTGCTATGTCTTTTTGAAAGGAATTTGGGCTCTTTTCAGACCCCCCATCCGGTTTCCTGTACCGGATGGAAAGCCTTGCGAGGTCGCTGCCGTGGCCTCGCAAGGCTTTTTTTTGGTCTTGTGCCTAGCGTCCGTCGTTCCTCAACCAGTCACAGGAGACCAGCCGACTTGCCGCCCTCTTACACCGGCACCAACCGCAGCCGCGTGCCCCACGGATCAATCGCTTCCACAACCTTGTTTTCCATCTCCACCAGCACATAACCGGCCGCCCGCAGCCGCGTTTTCTGCGCTTCAAGGTCCGTGGTATTTTTGATGGCAAGAGAGAACCAGTCGAGGCCGGTTTCGGTGGCGTTGCGCTCTTTCGCCCCCCGGCTGTTCCATGTGTTGACGGCCAGATGGTGGTGATATCCACCCGATGACAGGAAGGAGGCATCCGAACGGGCATCCTGCGTCGGTTTGAGACCAACGGCTTCCTCGTAAAAAGCGCGTGCGGTGGCAATCTCGCCGACCCGAAGGTGAATATGCCCGATGCGCATTCCGGAAGGTGCGGCCTCGTAATCGCTCTTTTTGGTGTCGGTCAGCGTTACGAGATCATCGACGTCGAGCGGTTCGGTCCCCATTTTAACCACGCTGCCGCTCCAGACCCATGTGTCCTTCGGCCGGTCGCTGTAAACCTCGATGCCGTTGCCTTCGGGATCGTTGAGATAGACCGCTTCACTGACATTATGGTCGGCAAAGCCTGTGAGCGGCACCTGCCTTAACGCCGCATGTACCAGCCACCGCGCCAGATCCTTGCGGGTGGGCATCAGATAGGCGATGTGGAACAGGCCGGCTGAGGTGGGGCTTTCATAATCCGCCGTTGGCTTGTGAACGAGATCAAGCAGGGGAACGGTGCCGGCGCCGAGCGTCACGCCCCGTGCGTTGCGCGCAACCTCATTCAACCCGAGCACGGAACGGTAATAATCGATCATCTGATCGAGATCGCGCACCCGAAGCGCCGCCTGACTGACATGCATCGGCGTGGTCAGCGCAAAGGGAAGGGCGATGCCTGCACTTGCTGCGGGTGGGGCGCCTTCTGCTCTAAGAGCACCGGCAAGGGCGGTGGCGGCGCAAGAAATTCCGGCAAATTTCAACGTGTGGCGGCGAGTAAATTGCATGAATAATCTCTTTTTGGGCGATGTGGATGGCTTAGGGAACACTCCGTTTCTGCGCACTACACGAATGCGTCAGTAACGCTGTTATTTTGCTTTTGCGGCAATTCTGGCGCGCAATTCGCCGCAATTATGCTGCACTGCGATGTAAACTGGACGTTGTGGCGTTTCCAACATGCTGCCAATGCTGTAGATGATAGAAAAATGACAACGCTTCTGGGTGGAGAGCGTGGAATGAAAAAGTGGGTTTATACCTTCGGCAACGGTGCTGCCGAAGGCCGGGCAGGTGACGTTGCTATATTGGGCGGCAAGGGTGCAAACCTTGCCGAAATGGCAAGTCTCGGCCTTCCCGTTCCCCCCGGCCTCACCATCATAACCGATGCCTGCGCCCTTTATCACAAGAACGGCCGCGATCTCCCCGAAGAGCTGAAGCTGCAGGTCATGGCCGGCCTTCACGGCATGGAAGCCGTGACCGGCAAGACATTCGACGGCAGCCAGACGCCGCTGCTGTTGTCGGTTCGATCAGGCGCGCGTGCCTCCATGCCGGGTATGATGGACACGGTGCTCAATCTCGGCCTCAACGACCGCACGGTGCAGGCGCTGGGCCACGATGCGGGCGACGCCCGTTTCGCCTGGGACAGCTATCGCCGCTTCATCCAGATGTATGCCGATGTCGTCATGGGTCTCGACCATGAGCTGTTCGAGGAAATTCTCGAAGACGAGAAAGGCCGGCTCGGCCATGAATACGATACCGATATGTCGGCGGTCGAGTGGCAGCATGTCGTTGCGCTTTACAAGCAACTGATCGAGGACGAGTTGGGAGAGGCTTTCCCGCAGGATTGCCATGTTCAGCTCTGGGGCGCGATCGGTGCAGTCTTTGCCAGCTGGACGAACCATCGCGCCGTGACCTATCGACACCTGCACAATATTCCCGGCGACTGGGGCACGGCGGTCAACGTCCAGGCCATGGTCTTTGGCAATCTCGGCTCGTCATCGGCAACCGGCGTTGCCTTCACCCGCAATCCCTCCACCGGAGAGGCGGAGCTTTACGGTGAGTTCCTCGTCAATGCCCAGGGTGAAGATGTGGTGGCGGGCATCCGCACGCCGCAATCCATCACCGAGGCTGCGAGGCTGGCGTCGGGTTCCGACAAACCCTCCATGGAAAAGCTGATGCCGGAGGCTTTCGCCGAGTTCATGGTGATCTGCAAGCGGCTGGAGACCCACTATCGCGACATGCAGGATCTGGAATTTACCATCGAGCGCGGCAAGCTCTGGATGCTCCAGACCCGTTCCGGCAAGCGCACCACACGCGCCGCCATGAAAATCGCCGTCGATATGGTCGAGGATGGGCTGATTTCGCAGGAAGAAGCCGTCTGCCGCATCGAGCCGTCATCGCTCGACCAATTGCTGCACCCCACCATCGATCCCGGTATTTCCCGGCCCATCATCGGCTCCGGCCTGCCTGCCTCCCCGGGTGCGGCAACCGGCGAGATTGTCTTTACCTCGGAAGAAGCGGTCGCTGCGGAAGCCGAAGGCCGAAGCGTCATTCTGGTCCGCATCGAAACCAGTCCGGAAGATATTCACGGCATGCATGCCGCCGAAGGCATTCTGACGACGCGAGGCGGCATGACCAGCCACGCCGCCGTGGTAGCGCGCGGCATGGGCATTCCCTGTGTTACCGGTGCGGGTTCGATGCGCGTCGATATGCGCAACAAGGTGCTGATCGGCGTTGGTTGCATGCTGAAACGCGGCGATGTCATCACCATCGACGGCTCTTCCGGCCGGGTGATGAAAGGTGAAGTGCCGATGACGCAGCCTGAACTGTCAGGCGACTTCGGCAAGCTGATGCAATGGGCCGATAATCTGCGCCGTATGACAGTGCGCACCAACGCCGATACACCGGCCGATGCCCGCGCCGCCCGTGCTTTCGGTGCAGAAGGTATAGGTCTTTGCCGCACCGAGCATATGTTCTTTGAAGGCGACCGCATTCATGTGATGCGCGAGATGATTCTCGCCGAAAGCGAAAAGGGCAGGCGGGCAGCGCTTGACCGGCTTTTGCCGATGCAGCGTTCGGATTTCACCGAGCTTTTCCAGATCATGCACGGCCTGCCGGTGACGATCCGCCTGCTTGATCCGCCGCTGCACGAATTCCTGCCGAAGAGCGATGGCGAGATCGTAGAGGTCGCCGCCGCCATGGGCATGCCGCAGACCGTATTCCGCCAGCGGCTGGATGCGCTGCACGAATTCAACCCGATGCTCGGCCATCGCGGCTGCCGGCTTGCCATTTCCTATCCCGAAATTGCCGAAATGCAGGCGCGCGCTATTTTTGAGGCTGCGGTTGCGGCGGCGCGCATCACCGGTGCACCTGTCGTGCCTGAGATCATGGTGCCGCTGGTCGGCCTCCGGTCCGAACTCGATTACGTCAAGGCTGTCATCGACACGGTGGCCGCCGAGGTGGCGGAAGAGACCGGCATGACGCTCGAATATCTGACCGGCACCATGATCGAATTGCCGCGTGCGGCGCTGCGCGCACATGTGATTGCGGAAGCTGCGGAGTTCTTCTCCTTCGGCACCAACGATCTGACGCAGACGACCTTCGGGATTTCCCGCGATGACGCGGCACGTTTTATCAATACCTATCAGCGCAAGGGCATTATTGAACGCGATCCGTTCATCTCGCTCGATTTCGATGGTGTGGGAGAGTTGATCCGCATTGCCGCCGAGCGCGGCCGCCAGACGCGTCCGGAGCTGAAACTCGGCATCTGCGGCGAACATGGCGGCGATCCGGCCTCGATCCATTTCTGCGAGGATGCGGATCTCGACTACGTGTCCTGCTCGCCCTTCCGCGTGCCCATCGCGCGTCTTGCCGCCGCGCAGGCGACACTTGCCGCAAGGGCAAGGCAGGGTGAAACCGCCAGCAATGTCGCCTTCATTCCGGTCAGGGGTTTGGTTGGACGATGATCCGCCGCTCCACCACCACCGGACGATAGAACATGTCGCGGTTCATCTGCGCCTGCCAGGCGCGGTTGTCGGCGCGACGATCCATTTCCAGATCGAGAAGGCAACCCGCCATGGGGTCGGTGCCGGGGCGGAAACCATAACCCCGGCATGTCGCCTCATCCCGCGCCCGGCGCTCTTCCGGCGTCAGCGTCTGGCAGGCGGTGAGCGCCAGTAGAGCGGCGAGCGAACCTAAGACGATGGAAACGCGCATTTTGTTTCTCCCTAGAACATGACAGCCGGGCGGCACTTTTATTGCCGCGATTGATACGCCTGATTCATGATCGGGAAAAGCGGGTGAAGACTGGAAAGTTGCATCGTCTATTGCCTGATGCCGCAATCTTCTTTTCACGCCAGGGATGTCCGCGGCCGCCACCCGTTCTTGTTTTGCATTATTACTCTGAGCAGCCGTCCAGTATCGTGCCCCTGCTATCTTCAAGCGAGGCGTTGCTGCCTTTCGTGCGCAAAGTGTAGCTATAGTTCGGGTCGATTGCGTTATAAACCGCTCCGGACGCCGATATTGTTTCCGCCATAGGTATCATTTCTTCCATCTGCTGCAGGATCGCGAAGCTTTTTCCATCGGCGCCGTTGACGTAAACTACACGTAGGACTTCGTTCTTGGCGCACGAATAGGACACGGAATCAACAGTTGTTCCCGCTGCTGCGGTCAAATTAGGGAATGCAATGAAGGAGAAAATACTCAGGAGAATTATAGACGATTTTTTCATATTTTTTCTCGGTGCAATTTTGTTTCCCATAATTATATTAGGGTAATTGCAGTTAAAATTGATGATTCGCAAATTTATACTTCAATATTTTTGGGATTATTGTCAATGTGGGCATCGCTAAAGTGATAGCGGCGCCCGTCATGGAGATATGAAGGTACCACCTCGGCGGCACCACTTTCATTCGTTCTTCACTCAGGCGGCCACCGCGTCGCGGTCATCGAGTGCCTCGATGTCCTTGGCGTTGTTGTAGACTGCCTCGTCCAGAATGCCTTCACGTTTGGCGACGATGGTGGGCACCAGCGCCTGACCGGCGACGTTGACGGCCGTGCGGCCCATGTCGAGGATCGGGTCGATGGCGAGCAGCAGGCCAACACCTTCGAGCGGGAGACCGAGCGTGGAGAGCGTCAGCGTCAGCATCACCACGGCACCCGTCAGGCCCGCCGTTGCGGCCGAGCCAAGCACCGAGACGAACACGATCAGCACATAGTCCTGAATGCCGAGCGGCACCTGGAAGAACTGGGCGATGAAGATCGCCGAAATCGCCGGATAGATGGCGGCGCAGCCGTCCATCTTGGTGGTGGCGCCGAGCGGCACGGCGAAGGCGGCATATTCGCGCGGCACGCCGAGGCTCTTTTCCGTCACGGTTTCGGTGACGGGCAGGGTGCCGATGGAGGAGCGCGACACGAAGGCGAGCTGGATTGCCGGCCATGCGCCCGCAAAGAAGCGCGATGGCTTCAGGCCATGGGCGAGAAGCAGCGCCGGATAGACCACGAAGAGAACCAGCGCCAACCCGATATAAACGGCCGCCGCATACCAGCCAAGCTGCGAAAGCGTCGTCCAGCCATATTGGTCAACGGCGCGACCGAGCAGGCCGATGGTGCCAATGGGCGTGAGGCGGATGACCCACCACAGGATCTTGCGCACGATGGCAAGCAGCGACTGGTTGAAGGCAAGGAACGGCTCCGCCGCCTTGCCCGCTTTCAGCGCCGCGACACCAAAAGCAATCGACACCACGAGCAGCTGCAACACGTTGAAGTTCAGCGAGGTGCTGGCGGAACCGTTATTGACCTTGGTCGAGGCCTCGAGGCCGAACACGTTGGCCGGCACGAGACCCTTCAGGAAGTCGAGCCAGGAACCGGTGGAGGAGGGTGCTGCCGCTGCCGTATTGGCAATCGCGGTGTTCACGCCCGGCTGAATGACGAGGCCAAGGACGATGCCGATGACCACGGCGATCAGCGCCGTGATGGCGAACCACAGAAGCGTCTGCCAGACGAGCTTTGCCGCATTGGAGAGGTTCTTGAGATTGGCGATGGAGGCGACGATGGCCGTGAAAATCAGCGGCGGCACCAGCGCGCGCAACAGCTGCACGAAAATGCTGCCGATGGTCTGCAACGTCACGGAAAGCCAGTTCGGGCTGCCGGCGGCATCAGGACCGATATTGCGCGCAACGAGCCCGAGCAGCAGGCCGATGACCATGGCGATCAGAACCTGAAAGCCGAAGTTGCGATAAAAGGGTTTTGACCCGGATGAGCGGGCTGGCGTCGTTGCCTGTGACATGGCTTGTCTCTTTTTTATGCAAGAAAACGAGGATAATGCACTTTTTACACGCATTCTCGAAGGAAGGGACGAAGAATACGCCGATTTCCTCAGCAAATAAGGGATGAGCTTGCGTATTTGTTGCACTGCCGATGCATTATTCTCTTAAAGGGAGATAATGCGGAAAAATATTCCGCTCTATCGTGGACGCAGCCTTTCACGCGCTCAAAACGATGTAGGCTGAGGCCGTTGCGTTCCCACTCCGTCACCCCGGACCAGATCCGGGGTCCATTGCGATCAAGTCCTTGATCGCGGGAGGCTTCTTTCAGCATGCAGACGCACCGTGGCTGGATGCCGGATCAAGTCCGGCGCGACAAACGTGGGTTTACGCACTTTACCCGCAGATCAGACCCGTCCTTGTTTTCCTAACCGCAAATCCGGTCTATGACATCATATGCAGGTGATTCCCTTGCCAGATTTCGGGTGCAACGCTTTTACGCCAATGCGATCTAACGGATATCCGCTTCCATGACTGTGCGTTTCGTCCGGCCTTTTTCAGTTGCAGCCTATCTTTCCCGCTATCTCGGTATGGCGGCGCTGGCGCTTTTTCTTGTCGCCGCTGGCATCCACCGTTTCGGACCGTTGACAACGCCCGATCTCGTCGGCCTGCTGATGATTGCCGCTGGAATCGCTTTGGTGGCAATGCTTCTGGCGTTGGTTGGTCTTGAACGGCTATGGACCACGGGTGCGCGCGGCGGCCTTTCTGCGCTTGCCGCGCTGCTGTTGTCGGCGCTGCCGCTCGGCGTCGTCGGTTACGGCGCATTTCTGTACTGGCAGCAGCCAAAGATTTACGACATCTCCACCGATCTTGCCGATGCGCCGGAATGGCTGGTGCCGCCCGTTGCCAATCAGCAATGGCTGGCAAGACCGGCCACTGTTGCAAAAGCGGACCGGGACGCGCAGGCGGTGACCTATGCGAGCCTTGCCGGACGCCGTTATGAAGGTGCGATAGACCGCATCTACACAGCCGCCAAAAAAATGGCCGCCGCCCAGAGCATCCGCATCACCCATACTAAAGGCGTCATCGGCACGGTGGAGCCGCCCTCCGTCGGTGTTCCCGAACAGGACAAGTCTCAGCCCACCGAGGAAGCGCCGGTAGAGGACCTGCCCTCCATCGTGCCGGTTCCCATGGCACGGCCGGTCGAGGCACCGCAGCCCACCTTCTTTAACGGCAGCGGCGTGGTGCTGATGCAGGGCGAAAAGCGCACGCGCATCTGGGGCCTGCGTTTCGACATCCTCATCCGCCTGAAAGAGGAGGCGGAAACCACGATCGTCGATGTGCGCGTTGCCTCCCGTTACGGCCCGCACGATCTCGGCATGGGTGCAGCAATCGCAGAAGCCTATCTCGATGCGCTGGATGCGGAAATGCAGGGCCTGAACGACAATTAAGGCTTAGTTTCCCTCTTCGTCATTCCGGCTCAAGGCCGGAACGACGGGAAAATGCGACGGTGGTTGAAATGTTTGAACCGGATATGATGACGCCGATATGAGCGTTACGCCCAGACGCCTGCCTCACGCCGGAAAATATTCCCCCAGCAACGAAGGCGCACCCTCGGTCCGCACCTCGCCCTTTTCGATCAGGTCTTCGATATGCGCGAGCACGGAAAGTGCCGCAGCCCCATGCAGGCGTTTGTCGGTGCTGGCATAGATCACCTTCACCATATCGGCTATCCGCCGGTCGCCTTCCCGGATGCGCTTCAGAACTGCCCGTTCCCGCATGCGGCGGTGGGCGCGAAGCCCGCGCATGAAGGCTGCGGGATCGTTGACCGGGCCGCCATGGCCGGGCAGGAACAGCCGGTCGTCGCGGGCGAGCAGGCGCTCCAGCGAGGCCATGTAATCGCTCATCGACCCATCAGGCGGTGCGACGATGGTGGTGGCCCAGGCCATGACGTGATCGGCGGAAAAGACGATGCCGCTGCCTTCCAGTGCGAAAGCGGCGTGGTTGGCGGTGTGCCCCGGCGTGTGCAGCGCCGTCAGCGCCCAGCCGTCGCCGGAAAGGCGCTGCCCGTCGCCAAGTGTCACATCCGGCGCGAAAGCCGTATCGGAACTTTCGGCAAAGGGATTGGTCTCACCCACATGCAGTGGCCGAGCGGCGCGGTGCGGGCCTTCCGCAACTGTGATAGCGCCGGTCGCCTGCCGCAGCCGCTGCGCAAGCGGCGAGTGATCGCGATGGGTGTGGCTGACGAAGATATGGGTGACCTCGCGTCCATCAAGCGCCGCCATCAGCGCCTGAAAATGCGCCTCATCCTCCGGGCCGGGATCGATGACGGCAACGGACCGGTCGCCGACGATATAGGAGTTGGTGCCATGGAAGGTAAACGCGGAAGGATTGTTGACGGTGATGCGCTGGATGAGCGGGGCAACGGGAACCGCCTCGCCATAGGCCGGCCTGAAATCGAGATCGAATGCCGGGTCCGCCATCAAGACCTCCTGAAATATGCCATGCCACGCAGAGCCGCAGCCTCAGCCGCGCAATCGCCAAGCCCTAACATGCCATGTCAGGCACGGCATCCAAAAAGCTTGGATTTTGTGAAAAAATAAGCCGTCAGGTCATTGCCGCGTCGGGCAGGCTTTGCTAATCAGGCCCGGTTCAGGCAGCGGCGTTTCGCCCAAGCTGCCCTGTTGGGGCGTCGCCAAGCGGTAAGGCACCGGTTTTTGGTACCGGCATTCCCAGGTTCGAATCCTGGCGCCCCAGCCATCACTTCCAAAATCAGAACAGCGTGCACAGGTGCCGGCGTGCATCTATCAGCCGTACCATTTCACTGCGATCCCGGATGTTGTGACGCGCGAAAACCTGTCCTCCGTCATCACCAGCCTTGACCCAAGAATCCACAAGCCGTTGAAATCCATGAATCCTCGCGAAGAGGCCAGGATGACGCGTGTGTGTTAAAGGCCTGCTTAAACAAAAACGCCGCGCATCCAAAGACACGCGGCGTCCAAACTTAAAATCGCGGCTAAGCCTTAAAGCGCGATATCCGGAACCTTCTTCACCGGCGCGCCAGCAGGTGCCGCTCCCGCGCCCTTCAGCGCGCCAAGATCGATCTGCGGCGGGGTCGGCAATTGCAGGTGCTCGGCCGTATAAGCCCATTCCTGCTGAACTTTTTCCGGGTCGTCATTGAGCTTGGTGCCGTAGCTCGGAACGATCTGGCGGATCTTGGCCTGCCATTCCGGTGTCGCCACCTTGTCCTTGAAGACCTTTTCCAGAACGCTCAGCATGATCGGTGCGGCCGTGGAGGCGCCAGGGGAGGCGCCGAGCAGACCGGCGATGCTGCCATCCTGCGCGGCGACGATTTCCGTGCCGAGCCTGAGTACACCGCCCTTTTCCTCGTCGCGCTTGATGATCTGCACGCGCTGGCCCGCCTGCCACAGACGCCATTCGCCCTGTTTCGCGTTCGGGAAATATTCCTTCAACGCGGCAAAGCGGTCGTCGTCCGACATCATCAGCTGGCCGGCGAGATATTCCACCAGCGGATATTCATCAATGCCGACGCGCACCATCGGCCAGGCATTGCTTGTCGTGACGGAGGAGACGAGATCGAAATAGGAGCCTTCCTTCAGGAACTTGGTGGAGAAGGTGGCGAAAGGTCCAAACAGGATGACGCGCTTGCCACCAAGCACGCGGGTATCGAGGTGTGGAACCGACATGGGCGGCGAGCCGACCGAGGCCTTGCCGTAGGCCTTGGCCAGATGCTGCATCGTCACGTCAGGATTGTCGTTGATCAGGAACGAGCCACCAACCGGGAAACCGGCGTAATTGTCGCCTTCCGGAATACCGGACATCTGCAACAGATGCAGCGCACCGCCGCCGGCGCCGATGAACACGAATTTCGCATCCACGGTCTGCTCTGCATCGGTCTTCAGGTTGCTATAGGTCACTCGCCAGCTGCCATCGGCATTGCGCTGGATATCGGAAACCTCGCTGTTGACCTGCAGGTCAAAATTCCGGTCGCTTTGCAGATGCGAAACGAACTGGCGGGTGATCTCGCCGAATTCCATGTCGGTGCCGAGCGGCGACCAGGTCGCGCCGATCTTCTGGGAAGGATCGCGGCCTTCCATCATCAGCGGCACCCATTTCTTAAGCTGCTCGGGGTCGCTGGAATATTCCATGCCGGCAAAAAGCGGGCTTGCCTTCAGCGCCTCGAAGCGCTTTTCGAGATAGGCGATGTTCTCATCGCCCCAGACGAAGCTCATATGCGGCGTGTGGTTGATGAAGGAGCGCGGGTTCTTCAAAACGCCGTTACGCACCTGCCATGCCCAGAACTGCCGGGAAATCTGGAAGGATTCGTTGATGTTGACGGCTTGGCTGATCTTGATGTTGCCGTTGTCGTCTTCCGGCGTGTAGTTCAGTTCGGCAAGCGCGGAATGGCCGGTGCCGGCATTGTTCCAGCCGTTGGAGCTTTCAAGCGCCACGCCGTCCAGTCGCTCGAGCATCTGCATCGACCAGGTTGGCTCCAGTTCACGCAGCCACACGCCGAGCGTCGCGCTCATGATGCCGCCACCAATCAGAAGCACGTCGACCTTCTTGGTAGCCGTATTGGCGAGAAGCGAGGATGTCGGCAGCGCTGTCGCTGCAAGCCCTGCGAGCGCAGTGCCGAGAACCTGTCTGCGGTTCATTGGAAGCGCATGGGAGGGAAGCGCGTCTGAGGAAAGATCAGTGAGCTGGGATTTGTCTTGATCGATGGGAGTCACGGCCATACCTGATTCTTGTTTTGTGTTAAAAACACTCCTCCCAGCCGCCCCGTTACATCAAAGCCGAAACAGGCACAACCCTGACTTATTCACTCCAGTTCAAGCGCTTTTGGGGGGATTTTGCCGGGACATAAGGTCGCATTTGCAGTTTTTGCCATTTTGCGGATTGTCATTTTTGTGGTTGCGAGGATTAGACGGTGCTTTCAAACGGTTGAAAGTGTCTCAAGCGCGAATATCGCGAAAACGCCGTCAATTCGGCGTTTGCCGCGCTTGGCGGATCAGGTTGCGCTGGTCCGTGTGAAAAAAATTCAGGAAAAATGAGAATAATCGCAAAAAAGTGAAAAGGCCCGCCGGTTAGGGCAGGCCTTGGCTCGTTTCGTCAGCTGGACGAAAACTCAGTTTGCGGCGAGGAATTCCGCGCAATAGCTCGGGCCGTTGACGCCGGGGCGGTCGGAAACCGTGCGTACCGAAGTGATCGTGTAGTCGCTGGAGACGGTGAGCTGAACCGTGCAGGAGAGCGAGGCGGTGCGGGCGGGCGAAAT
This sequence comes from Agrobacterium sp. S7/73, assembly GCF_019355535.1. Taxonomy (NCBI): domain Bacteria; kingdom Pseudomonadati; phylum Pseudomonadota; class Alphaproteobacteria; order Hyphomicrobiales; family Rhizobiaceae; genus Agrobacterium; species Agrobacterium sp. S7/73. Next base: position 2,161,902 of record NZ_CP072136.1, on the reverse strand, counting down.
CTGGCGACCCTTCTTGCCGTCCTTGCCTTCTTCGAACTTGGCCGGAATGGTGGCCTTCTTGTAACCGCCGCGCCAGTTATAGATGGTCGAGCTGCCGGTTTCCGTGTCGCTCAGCGGCGGGCCGAATTTTGCAAAGAAAATACCTGCGGACTGACCGACCCACCGCGTTTCAACGGGGCTCTTCTGGGTGAAGGAAGGGGCAGAGCCCGTCGATGTCGTGCAGGCGGAGAGCGCAATGGCGAGCCCTGCGAGCGTTACGCTGCGAAATAGCATGGTGAAATGTCCTTTGTGCCGTGTCCGGCTTCCCGCCGGTCATTACGTTCCCCTAGCAGATTTGGCGGCGACGGGCAGGGGAGCTGTGCCGCTTGACGAAAATTTCCTGCCACAATTGCTTTTTTGTAACGTTTTCACACACGCCGCCCGGTGCGGCAGGCACTTGGCGACCGCCCTTCGCAGCGCGTTGAAAACTTGTCACAAAAAATGCAATATGCCGCTTGTCGAATGCTGGAGGCTGGTCTATAGAAGCGCCGCTGGTCACGGAGTGTAGCGCAGTCTGGTAGCGCACGTCGTTCGGGACGACGGGGTCGGAGGTTCGAATCCTCTCACTCCGACCAGCTTAAGCCCAATATCTCCCAGGGCTTTCAAATGATCCCAACACTTCTGAAGATCCTTGGATCAAGGCATCGTACGGAGACCTGACCGTTTAAAACCGGACGGGTAAACGCATTCGGCGTCCGCGGCTGCAAATCACGACTTTGGTGATTGCACGGAAGGTCAATTTCTCCTCCTCGCCAACGGGAGAATGAGCAAAACGCAAACAAGAGCCGTCGGCCAGAAGTCGGTTAAACCATCCCAGGACCAATTCCAGAAGTAATAACCCTCCAGATGGGGAGGAGGCATTTCTACGGACACCTCGTAGTCCCGCTTTTCCCTGCCATGAAAATGACCGGCGGCGAAGGCCAGCCCGATTATCCACGCCATTCGCCAGCTAACGAGCAGGCGAAACAGAACGGCGACAATCGCCGCCATGATGACGGCCTCTAGAATGTGCCCCGCCCAATCCCAATGGTCTTGAATGTAGGTCCAGTCGATCATCGGTAGCGGTAATCACCGCGCCAGTCGCGACGATCGTGCCAATCCCTCCGATCGCGCCAATCCCTCCGATCGCGCCAATCCCTCCGGTCGCGCCAATCCCTCCGGTCGCGCCAGTCGCGACGGTCATAGTCACGGTAGTGGCGATCGCGTTCATAAGTGCGGTAGTACACGCCTGTCGTATAATATCCGCCGCTACGGTAGCCCCGATCATCGACACAGCCGCTTAGGATGCCCACCGAAACCAGGCAGATCGCTGCAGTCAGAATTTTCATAATCTTCATCTCCCAATGACGGACACTAACGTGCGCTGAACCACGCAGTTCCATTGCTGAGAGAGTGAGGTGTCGGTCATTAACCGGGCCTGAACACAGCGCCATGACGCTGGCCATCTTCTGGGCTCTGCCAAGCGTCGAAAACTTGATGCGTTTGACGTTATCGACTGCGATGAAGCCGTCGTCAGCGCAGTCGCAGGGAACGCAACTGCGCCTCAACCGTTATCCCACCACAACAACGATGGAGGATAACATGCTAAAAGGTATTGCACTGTGGGCGATGGGTGTTCCGATTTTTGTGATCATTCTGCTTTACATGTTCGTGTTTTAAACGAGGCCTGATCCAAAGGCTTTCAAACAAAAAAGGCGACCGCTTGGACGGTCGCCTTTTTGTTGTGCGTGCGTGTCTGTCAGTCCAGATCGCTGATCAGCCGTGAGGCTGTCGCGCCATCCGTGCGGCGGATGTCGATCTCGTCGCGGTGCTTGGCCAGCAGTTCGCTTGCCAGAAGCTTCTCGGCAAGATGGGCGGGCAGGGAGAGAATGACACGGTCACCCTGTTCTTCCGTCGCGCCAACGCTGCGTTTGCCGGCAATCATGCCACCCGCCACCGTGTTGTTGGTGTCGGGGTCGATCAGGATGAAAGAGCCCGTTGCCCGGTTCTGCTCATAGGCATCGAAGATCGCCGTCTCGTCGAAGGAGAGCCGCACCTTGCCGATGGCGTTCATCGGCAGCGATGTCTCGTGCGCCTGCCATTCGCCTTCTTTCAGGTTGAGCTGGCTGACCGGCTGCACGCTGACGCGCTGGCGGCGGCTGCCGCTTTTCAGCCAGTAACGTTTGCCGGCCTCGATGCCACCCGGCTGCAACGCCACGATCTGCGCGTCGAAGGCAAGCCCTGTCTGCGGTTGTGCCTCGATGGACACGATCATGTCGCCGCGCGAGACGTCCACCTGACGGTCGAGAACGAGCGTGACCGCGTCACCAGCAACGGCGGCGTTACGCACCAGATCGAAAGTGACGATCTGCTTGACATTCGCGACCATGCCTGACGGCAGCACGACAACGCTGTCGCCCGGCTTGACCGAGCCGCCGGCAACCGTGCCCTGATAACCGCGGAAACTTTCGCCGGGGCGCGACACGCGCTGTACGGGGAAGCGGAAACCACCCGATTGCGCCGAGCGCACCGTGGCAAGCTCCAGCGTTTCGACCAGCGTCGGGCCTTCATACCAGGGCATGGAGGCCTTGCCTGATAGTACGACGTTTTCGCCCTTCAGCGCCGACATTGGAATGGCTGTGATCTGCTTGATGCCGAGGTCGGAGGCGAAATCGCGGAATTCGTGGGCGATCAGTTCAAAACCTGCCTTGTCGTAATTCGTCAGGTCGATCTTGTTGATGGCCAGCACGAATTGCCGGATGCCCATCAGTGCCGCGATGGTGGCGTGTCGGCGTGTCTGTTCCAGAATGCCGGTGCGCGCATCGACCAAAAGTACGGCGAGATCGGCCGTGGAAGCGCCGGTCGCCATGTTACGGGTATATTGCTCATGGCCGGGCGTGTCGGCCACGATGAAGGCGCGCCGGTCGGTTGAGAAATAGCGATAAGCGACATCGATGGTGATGCCCTGTTCGCGCTCTGCCTGCAAACCGTCGAGCAGCAGCGCGAAATCTGGCAGGCCGAGATCGTTCTGCTTGCCGCTATCGCGGTGCAGGGTGGCGGCCTGATCTTCCTTGACGGCCTTGGTGTCCCACAGGAGACGGCCGATCAGGGTCGATTTGCCATCATCCACGCTGCCGCAGGTGATGAGACGAAGCGGGCGCGTATCACGCGTCGCCTTCGAATGTTCTGCAAAGGGCAGAATGGTGGCCGTGGAGGCGGTGTTGGTAGCAGCGGCGGTCATCAGAAATAGCCCTCGCGCTTCTTCTTCTCCATCGAGCCGGACTGGTCTCGATCGATGGCGCGGCCCTGCCGCTCGGAAACGGTGGCGATTTCCAGCTCTGCGATGACCTCCTGAAGCGTCGCCGCCTCGGAGTGGATCGCGCCGGTCAGCGGGAAGCAGCCGAGCGTGCGGAAGCGGATCGAGCCGTGCTTGATCTCTTCGCCGGGCAGCAGCTCCAGCCGCTCGTCTTCGGCAAGGATCATCATGCCGTCACGCTCGATATAGGGGCGCTCGGCGGCGTAATAGAGCGGCACGAGCGGAATGTTTTCCGCCTCGATGTAACGCCAGATATCGACTTCGGTCCAGTTGGAGAGCGGGAAGGCGCGCACGCTTTCGCCCTTGCGGACCATGCCGTTATAGATGTTCCACAGCTCAGGGCGCTGGTTGCGCGGGTCCCATTTGTGGTCCGGCGTGCGGAAGGAATAGATGCGCTCCTTGGCGCGGCTTGCTTCCTCGTCGCGGCGCGCACCGCCGAAGGCGGCATCGAACTGACCGGCGTCTAGCGCCTGGCGCAGGGCTTCCGTCTTCATGATGTCGGTGTAGAGCGCCGAACCGTGGGTGAAGGGCGTCACGTTTTCGCTCGCGCCGCGCGGGTTTGTGTAGGAGATGAGATCGAGGTCATATTCCTTGACGATCTTGTCGCGGAATTCGATCATTTCCTTGAATTTCCAGCCCGTATTGACGTGCAGCAGCGGGAAGGGCACGCGGCCTGGGAAGAATGCCTTGCGCGCCAAATGCAGCAGCACGGACGAATCCTTGCCGATGGAATAGAGCATCACGGGATTGTCGAATTCGGCGGCGACTTCGCGGAAGATATGAATGGCTTCGTTTTCAAGCGCCTTCAGATGCGGATCGAGCGGCGGCTTGGATGCGACAGTATTCTTGCTGTCCGTCTCGTGGACTGCGTTGGACATTTTAAACTCCGGAACTGGTCTGAATGATTATCGTTGTGGGATGGCGGAAATGGCGGATGTCTGGTCCGCACCGGCGACGTGAAGACCGCATTCGCGCTTCTCGTCGTTTTCCCACCACCATCGTCCGGCGCGCTCAGGCTCGCCGGGCTTGATAGCGCGTGTACACGGCTCGCAGCCGATGGAGGGGTAACCACGCGCATGCAACGGATTGACGGGAATGTTTTCAGAAGCGACATAGGCCTTGATCTGGTCGATGTCCCAGTCCGCCAAGGCATTGACCTTGATCAGATTACGCTCGGCGTCGAACTCGGCAAAAGGTGTGGTCGCACGATTGCCCGACTGGCCGCGGCGGAGCCCGGTGATCCAGAAGGTGGCACCTTCCAGCGCCTTGCCGAGCGGGATCAGCTTTCTGACATGACAGCAGGCGTGACGGGCCTCGATGCTTTCGTAAAAACCGTTGAGGCCGTATTTTTCGGCATAGGCGTCGATATCGTCCTGTTCGGGCCGAAAGCGACGGATGTCGATGCCGAAGCGTTCCTCGGTTTCCTCGATGAGATCGACGGTTTCCTTGAAGAGCCGGCCGGTTTCCAGCGTCACGACGTCGATCGGCAACCGGTGGGTGCCGATGGCCGCCGTGATGACCTGGTCCTCGATGCCGAGGCTGGTGGTGAAGACCGCACGGCCGCCAAGACCGGCGATAAAGGAAAGTCGTCCCGCAAGATCGAGCCCGGCAAGCGTGGCGTCGAGGGATGCGGTATCGGCAGAGGCATTTGCTGAATTGATCGTCATTGTCACGTCCGGGATTTCCATGGCCGATTATTGTTGAAATCGGGCCTCTGGAACAGAAATGACAGTCTTTGTGCGCTGCACTTCAGAGCAAAAATGCCTCACGCGCACGATCTATGAGCAAAAGATGCCCGTTCACCTTCTTTGCAGCTTGGATTTGAATTGTGACAACTTCTGCGCTAAGCCGGAATTGCCGGGTATCCGGGCTTGTGTTCTACTGGTTTCACGATGATTTCGCAGAAGGCAAAATATGCGCTGAGGGCGCTTCTTTCGCTGGCAAAGGCCGACGGCGGCTGTCCTGTGCAAATTTCCGATATTGCCCGCGAACAGGCCATTCCGAAAAAATTCCTTGAACAGATCCTTCTCGAAATGAAGAAGGAACGCATCGTCGAAAGCAGGCGCGGCAAGCAGGGCGGTTATTTGCTGGCGCGCCCGGCTGCCGATATCACCTTCGGCGAGGTGCTGCGCCTCATCGACGGGCCGCTGGCTCCCTTGCCCTGCCTGTCGCAGACCGCCTATCGCCGGTGCGAGGATTGCGATGGCGAAAAGCAGTGCGAAATACGCCACGTCTTCGCCCGCGTGGCCGATGCGACCCGCAATATCCTTTTCAACACCACCGTTGCGGATGCCGTTTCAGGTGTGGAAGTGCCCGAACTTTTGACGGCCTGACGAAAAAATCGTCTAAAACACCTGAATATTTTTCGCCGTAACGCCAAAAAATCGTCAAAAATGTGAAACGGTTTTGCATTCAGCAAAGTTTTACACGACGCTTGTTGCGCCTTTCGCCTATGCTGCGCTGTATTTGTTGCCCGTGGAAACGCTCTCGGGAAACACTTTTTCGATCGTATTCGGCCTCATTGACCAACTCTACCGGTCCAGTAGAGTTAAGCCATCTTCATCAGGAGGGAATACCGATGTCCAAGCTTCTGTCCGGTTTGAGCGTTTTCGCTCTCGGTCTATCGCTGGCTCTGGGAGGTGTCGGCTCGGCTGCCGCGCAGACCAAGCTGCTTAACGTGTCCTATGATCCGACCCGCGAACTCTACAAGGATTTCAACGAAGCCTTCGCCAAGAAGTGGAAGGCCGATACCGGTGAGGATGTCACGATCCAGCAGTCGCATGGCGGCTCCGGCAAGCAGGCTCGCTCGGTCATCGACGGTCTGGAAGCCGATGTGGTGACGCTGGCGCTGCAGAGCGATATCGATGCCATCGTCCAGAATTCCGGCAAGATCAACAAGGATTGGCGCGGCCGCCTGCCGCATAATTCCTCGCCCTACACCTCCACCATCGTGTTCCTCGTCCGCAAGGGCAACCCGAAGGGCATCCATAACTGGGGCGATCTGGTAAAGGGCGACGTGCAGATCGTTACCCCGAACCCCAAGACATCAGGTGGCGCACGCTGGAATTACCTTGCCGCCTGGGCATGGGCGAATGAAGAGTTCAAGGGCGATCAGGACAAGATCAAGGCCTATGTCGGCGAACTCTACAAGCGCGCTCCGGTGCTCGATACCGGTGCCCGCGGCTCCACGGTCACATTTGCGCAGCGCCAGATCGGCGACGTGCTGCTGGCTTGGGAAAACGAAGCCTATCTGGCCGGTCAGGAATTCGGCGCGGATGCCTTCGACATCATCGTGCCGCCGATCTCGATCCTCGCCGAGCCGCCGGTCGCCGTGGTTGACGCGAACGTCGACGCCAAGGGCACCCGCAAGGCGGCGGAAGCCTATCTGCAATATCTCTATTCCGACGAAGGTCAGAACATTGCGGCGAAGCACTTCTATCGTCCTTCGAACCCCGCGGTTGTCTCCAAGGATCTGCTGAAGCAGCTGCCCGACATCAAGCTCGTCACCATCGACGATCCGCAGTTTGGCGGTTGGGCCAAGGCGCAGCCTGAACATTTCGGTGACGGCGGCATCTTCGACCAGATTTACAAGCCCGCCAAGTAAGCGGATGATGGGCTGAAGACAAATCCGCCCACCCCGCTTAAGGGAACTTGAAAAACGACAAATCGATCGACCGGACACCGTGCCGGTCGATCCTTTATAACAAGGCCGGGGAACACCGGCTCCCAGAGAGCATTTCCAGGAAAAGTGGACCCCGGTTTTCTGTCCTGAAATGTGCCAAACTAAAGATTATCCGGAGCGTTGATGAGCAATAATACATCCGGAAACAGGTGGAAGTGGCGTCAATCGAGCGTGATACCCGGCTTCGGCCTGACGTTCGGTTATACGGTCGTCTATCTGTTTCTCATCATTCTTATTCCGCTCGGCGGCCTCATCTGGTCCACGGCGAAACTTGGTTTTGCAGATTTTATTGCGATCGCTGTCGATAGCCGTACGCTGAATGCGCTGCGCGTCAGTTTCGGCACCGCCTTCATCGCCGCACTGGTGAACGCTGTTTTTGGCGTCATCGTCGCCTGGGTTCTCACGCGGTATCGTTTCCCCGGCCGGCGTTTCGTTGATGCCATCGTGGATCTGCCCTTTGCCCTGCCGACGGCGGTTGCCGGCATCGCGCTCACCACGCTTTATGCCAATCGCGGCTGGGTTGGCTCGCTGTTCGAACCCTTCGGCATCAAGATCGCTTTTACGCCGACCGGTATCGTCATCGCGCTGATCTTCATCGGCCTGCCATTCGTGGTCCGCACCGTGCAGCCGGTCATGGAAGAAATAGACCGGCAGGTGGAGGAGGTGGCGGCAACGCTCGGCGCCAACCGTTTCCAGACCATCAGCCGGGTGCTGCTGCCAAGCCTCACGCCCGCCATCCTGACGGGCTTCGCACTCGCCTTCGCGCGTGGTATCGGAGAGTACGGTTCGGTCATCTTCATCGCCGGCAATATTCCTTACGTCTCGGAAATCGCACCGCTCCTCATCGTCATACGGCTGGAGGAGTTCAATTATGCGGGCGCGACGGCCATCGCCACCATCATGCTGATCATTTCCTTCGCCATGCTGTTCCTCATCAATCTCATTCAGGCCTGGAGCCGCAAGAGGTACGGTTATGTCTGATGCTTCCCGCACCTCGTCCCGACCGTTCCGCGATCCCGCCAGCGAGAGCCTGCCTGTCCGGCTGGTGCTGATTGCCATTGCCTTCCTATTCCTTGCGGCTTTCCTCGTGCTGCCGCTGGTATCGGTGTTCTTCGAGGCATTTCGCAAAGGCGCCGATGCCTTCTGGGAAGCGATCGTCGAGCCGGATGCACTCTCCGCCATCCGTCTGACACTGCTTGTCGCCGCCATTTCGGTGCCGCTCAACCTTATCTTCGGTGTCGCCGCCGCCTGGGCGATTGCGAAATTCGAGTTCAAGGGCAAGGCATTCCTGATAACGCTGATCGACCTGCCGTTCTCGATCTCGCCGGTCATATCGGGTCTGGTCTATGTCATCCTGTTCTCTTCGCACAGCGTGCTCGGGCCATGGCTGAAAAGTTACGGCATCGAAATCCTCTTTGCTGTTCCGGGCATCGTGCTTGCCACCATCTTCGTCACCTTTCCCTTCGTCGCGCGTGAACTGATCCCGCTGATGCAGGAGCAGGGCAATGGCGATGAGGAGGCGGCGATCTCGCTTGGCGCAACCGGCTGGCAGACCTTCTGGTATGTCACGCTGCCGAATATCAAATGGGGACTGCTCTACGGGGTGCTGCTCTGCAACGCCCGCGCCATGGGCGAGTTCGGCGCCGTCTCTGTCGTATCAGGCCATATTCGCGGCGAGACCAACACCATGCCGCTGCATGTCGAGATACTCTATAATGAGTACAATATCGGCGCGGCCTTCGCGGTGGCGACGCTGCTGGCTGGTCTGGCGCTCGTGACGCTCGTTCTCAAAACCATTCTCGAAATACGCTTTGGCGCGGGCAACGCAGCCGGCAAGCATTGAAAGGCATATTCATGGAAGTGAAAGTTTCCGGCATCACCAAGCAGTTTGATCGCTTTCCGGCGCTGAACGACGTGTCGCTCGACATTCGTTCCGGCGAGCTGATCGCGCTGCTCGGTCCCTCCGGTTCCGGCAAGACGACGCTGCTGCGCCTCATCGCCGGCCTGGAGCAGCCGACCCAAGGCCGCATCTTCTTCGGCGATGAGGATGCCTCGCACCGCTCGGTGCAGGAGCGCAATGTCGGTTTTGTGTTTCAGCACTACGCCCTGTTCCGCCACATGACAGTTGCCGACAACATCGCCTTCGGCCTGAAGGTGCGCCCTTCCGCCTCCCGCCCGCCGAAGGCGGAAATCCGCAGGCGAGTTTCGGAGCTTCTGGACATGGTGCATCTGACCGGCCTCGAAAAGCGCTACCCGACCCAGCTTTCCGGCGGCCAGCGCCAGCGCGTGGCGCTGGCTCGCGCAGTTGCCATCGAGCCGAAGGTGCTGCTGCTTGACGAACCCTTCGGCGCACTCGATGCCAAGGTGCGCAAGGAACTGCGCCGCTGGCTGCGCGAATTCCACGACCGCACGGGCCACACCACCGTCTTCGTTACCCACGATCAGGAAGAAGCACTGGAACTGGCCGACCGCGTCGTCGTCATGAGCCAGGGCAAGATCGAACAGGTCGGCACGGCGGATGACGTCTACGACACGCCCAATTCCCCGTTCGTCTTCTCCTTCATCGGCGAATCCTCCAGCCTGCCGGTGACGATCCGCGACGGCCAGGTGGTGTTTCAGGGCGAGAGCATCGGCGTCGCCGAAAATGGCGCAGGTGAGGGCGAGCTGTTCTTCCGTCCGGAAGATGTGGTGTTGACCGACGAGAAAAACGCGCTTTACGGCAAGGTTACCACCTGTCGCCGCCTCGCCGGCACCCGCATCGCCGAAATCGACATCGCCAATAACGGCCATGACCCCTATCACCTCGAAATCGAGGTGCCGCTCAACGCCGCCGTGGCGGTAGGTGCCGAACTGCGGTTTCGTCCGACCCGGTGGAAGGTGTTTGGCAAGAAGTAGGGGAGATGCGGCTGCGATTGGCAGCTGGCGGTTGCGCCTATCCTGAGTTCCCCGTCATACCGGCCTTGAGCCGGTATCCAGCCAACCCAACTCCGTGGGTTGAAAAGAACCTTTCCGCCGCGCAGACGCGCGTCCGACGGATGTATAAGATGTCTGCAACGCTAGCGTACACACCGTCATTCCTGTGATCGTCACAGGTTGCCAGCCGGCGCGCGTCTGCGCGGCGGTGAAACTCCATTCAGCCCAAAGACTTGGTCTGGCTGGATCTCTGTGACAAGCACAGAGATGAGGGAACCGGGTAAACGCGCCAATCACCCCAGAAACGGAAAAGGGTCGCCAGAGGCGACCCTTCCATGAGCTTGGTCCTGTTTACAGACCCGGGACTGTTTCTCAACGTTCCGAAGGCAAGAGGTTTTTACGCCGAGGGCTGCCCCGTCGAAAACCCACCCTTTCCATTGCCTGCACCAGAGACCGAAATCTCATTAGACATTGGATCACCTCCTTCCGATACGTTGAACATAACTAGAAGGTAGTACGATTCGTCATTAATGCAAGAGGTCTGATCAGGACACCCGCATCACGATCTTGCCGATATGATTGCTGGTTTCCATCAGCCGGTGGGCCTCCACAACTTCGTCCAGCGTGAAGACCTTGTTGATGACAGGCGTAACCTTGCCGCTTTCGATGAGTGGCCAGACCTGTTCGATAAGCTCATCACGGATGGCGCGTTTCTCGTCAGCGGTACGTGGCCGCATGGTGGAGCCGGTGACGGTCAGGCGTTTGACCATGATTGGCCGCAGATCAACCTTTTCAGCCACGGCGCCGCCCAGAAAGGCGATGATGGACAGACAGCCATCCTTGGCGAGTGCGGCAATGTTCTTTTCGAAATAGGCCGCACCGATCATGTCGAGAACCACATCGACACCCTTGCCATCGGTTTCGGCCTTGATGACGGCGGTGAAATCCTCGTCGCGGTAATTGATGGCCCGTTTGGCACCAAGCTTGACGCAGGCCTCGCATTTTTCCGCAGAACCCGCCGTCGCATAGACATCAGCGCCGAAGGCTTTGGCGAGCTGGATGGCGGTTGTGCCGATACCGCTGGTGCCGCCGTGGATGAGCACGCTTTCGCCTTCGGTCAGGCCCGCCATCTGGAAGAGGTTGGCCCAGACGGTGAAGAAGGTTTCCGGCAGCGCGGCGGCCTTGACGGCGTCGTACCCCTTGGGGAAGGGCAGGGCCTGACCGGCCGGCACGGTGCAATATTGCGCATAACCGCCGCCATTGGCGAGCGCGCAGACCTTGTCGCCAGGTTTGAATTCGCTGACGCCTTCGCCGAGCGCCACCACTTCTCCGGCAATTTCGAGGCCGAGGATCGGGCTTGCGTCCTTCGGTGGCGGATAGGCGCCCTGCCTCTGCGCGACATCGGGGCGGTTGACGCCGGCCGCCTCGACCCTCACCAGGATTTCGCCTCTGGCGGGGGTTGGCAAAGGTGCTTGCGAAAGCTGCATCACCTCCGGGCCACCATGGGAGGGAAGGTCGATGAAGCGCATTTTTTCGGGCAGGGTCACATTTTCGGGCATGGCCAGGGGCAATTCCTCATTTGTCGGCGTTACCTGAAGATTTAGGACAGATGTACCGCTTAGGGAAGGAGGCCCTTTGTCGCTGATGTCATTTTGTCTCCCCGAACACCCGGATGACGAGGCCGCCTTCGTTTTCTTTCGCGGCTGTCTTGATGCCGGCGATCTCGCTGCCGATGCGCTCGGGATTGGCGATGATCAAACCTTTTGGCAATGTGAGAACGCCGATGGAGCAACGCAGCAGGGCAAAATCCCGCTCATTGCCGCGACGGTCCAGCCCGACCATGCGACCAGCCTGACGGTCCTCTGGCGAATAGAGTTCGGCCACTTCACCGTGAAAATCGCTCAGCAGCCGCTCGAGGATTTCCGTCAGTTCCTCCACCGCCCAGTCACGCACGCCGACGAAGAAGTCGTCGCCGCCGATATGGCCGAGAAAGCAGTCGCCGGCGAAAAAGTAGCGACGCATCAGTGCGGAAAACAGGGTGATGGCGTGGTCGCCGGCATTGAAGCCGTATTTATCGTTGAAAGGTTTGAAATTGTCGAAATCGCAATAGCAGAAGAAACGGGTCTCATCGCCATCGCCGCAGCTGTCGGCGATGAAGCCGCCGATGGCGCGGTTGCCCGGTAGCGCCGTCAGCGGGTTCTGGTCCTGCGCCATCTTGAGCTGTTTTTCATTGATGACCTTGATGAGTGATGCGGCTGAGACGATGCCGGCGTAACGCATGTTTTCGGTCAGGATGATGCAGGCGCTGCCGCCCATGCTGGCGAACATGTTCATCAGTTGATCGGCATCGGCGTCGAGACCCACGATCGGCGCAGGATCGACGAAGTGGGAAATGGTGCGCTCGTAGATCTTGTTCTTGAGGAGATCGCGCCCGAAAGGTCGGTAGATGTATTCCTTGAGGTGATATTCGTTGATGACGCCGCGCGGTTCGCCATTGGCGTTGAGCACCGGGAAAAACGCCTGCTGCGGGTTTCTGCGGAACAATTCGAAGACGCTGTCGACGCTGTCATGCTCATAGACGGTGGGAAGACGCTCTATTTCGCGACGGATGAGGATTTCGTCCAGCGACTGGCTGTTGCGCCGCGCCATGCCCACGCGGTTGAGGTGCGGAAAGCTCTCGGGAAGTTCGCTGGTGAAAACCGTCGGCCTGGCGATCAGCCAGCCCTGCACCAGATCGACGCCATATTCGCGGCAGGTGAGAAATTCCGCTTCGGTTTCGATGCCTTCCGCAATGACCCGGACGCCGAGAACATGAGCGATGTTGACGATGTTGCGCACGAGATGCTGCTTGCGCGGAAGATGATCGACACCGCTGATGAAATGCCGGTCGATCTTCAGGTAATCAAGCGGATAGTCGCATAAAAGCTTCATCTCGCCGTGACCGGCGCCGAAATCGTCGATCGCCAGCTTGAAACCTTCCTTGCGCATGCGGGCGATCAGCGCCTTGAACTCCGGCACGCTGGTATTGTCGAAACGTTCGGAAAGTTCAAAGCAGATGGAGGAGGCCGGAATGCCCGCCCGCGCCAGATGGCCAACGAGCTTGTCAAGAATGGCGTCCCCGTGCGGGATAAGCCTTACATCGAGATTGAGGAACAGGGTGGTGGTGGAAAAATCCGCCAGGGTGGAGAATTTAGCGAGCGCCCGGCTTGCCAGCATCTGCTCGAAGGCCTTCAGCTCGCCATCCTCGGCAGCCTGGTCGAGAAGCGCGAGCGGATTGGAAAACCCAAGCCGGTCATGGCCGCGCATCAGTGATTCATACCCGAAAATCGTGCCCGTCGTCGCCTCGACGATCGGCTGAAACGCGGTTTCAAGCACAAGCTTCGCCATGGGAAACATGTGCCCGGAGGCAAACCGCCTTATGACATCGTTCTCCAGCGTTACGGCCGGCATTTCTGTTCTCCGCTATTGCCAGTTCCCGTTGGTGGCATGACAAGTCAAATGCACACACGGGAACTTGTCTCTTTTCAGCAGACAATCGCAGATTACAGGTCAACAAAAGCTTTCACGACTGTGAAGCTTTAATGAAGGTTTTGTCACGGGCCCCTCAATAGCCAGGGGTATCCGGCAGGCCCTCAGGCCCGGCGCACACGGCCGGTGTGAGCGGCGTAAAGTTCCGCAACATTCAGGCGTTCACGATCCGCCTCGACAGGTGCTGCAGCCTCTGTATCTGCGCCGGTTGCGGCAGCAGAGGCCGCCCATAGTCTCAGCGCGGCCCTTACGACCTCGCTGCCGGATGCGTAGGCGCCGCTATTCACGGCCTCGCGCATTCTTGCTGCCTGTTCCGGGGAAATCGATACTGTCACCATTGGCATGATATCACTCCCTTGTTCAACCGTTGCGAAGGCATCTCCGGTCCGTGCCGGGACCTGATTGGGATCGCGGTCTTGCGGGCGTTTTTTCAGTTTTCGTCTGGCGCCGCTTCCAGCGAAATTTGTATCACTCTGCATATTAGCACGAAACGTGTTCCATTCCCAATTTGCAGTATATCACGGTTTAGTTTTTCCCCTGTGAGCGGCTCCTCAGCATGGGAGCGGCTAGTCTTATCCGGCCTTGCCCGGTTTTCTTTGACCCATGGCAAATCAGCGACATGAAATGGCGCGTTTTTTATTGATTGATTGATCAATCAAGAATATTTTGCCCGCCATCAAGGAGACCCTTATGCCCAAGATCGGAATGGAGCCTTTGCGCCGCAAGGCGCTTGTGGATGCGGCGTTACGCACCATAGGCCACCATGGTTCGCTGAATGTGACAATGTCGGATATTGCCCGGGAAGCGGGCGTATCGCCGGCGCTTGCGCATCATTATTTCGGCAGCAAGCAGCAGCTTCTTCTGGAAACCATCCGCAGCCTGCTGCGGGATCTGAGGCGCGATGCGGTGGCGGCGCTGACCCGCGCCAATGGCCCGCGCGAACGGCTGAGCGCCATCGTTCACGTCTCTTTCCAGAGCGACCAGTTCACGCCCGAGACGGTGGCGGCATGGCTTGCCTTTTATGTGGAGGCGCAGCGCTCGGAAGAAACGCGCCGCCTGCTGGTGCTCTATTCCCGTCGCCTGCGCTCGAACCTCATGGCAAGCCTGAACCGGCTATGTCCACCCGATGACGCCGCGCGCATTGCGGAAGGGGCGGCAGCCCTTATCGACGGGCTGTATATCAGGCACAGCCTGCGTTCGGCCCCGCTTGGGCTCGCCTCAGCGCCGGCCCTTGTCGAAGACTATTTCGACTTGCAGCTCAAACCATATCCTGATGGACAGCGCCCGAAGCCGTCCGTCCGCATTCTCTAGGAGTATTCGACATGACTATCGCGACGTCTCTCAGGGCGCAGCCCAAAGCCTCGCATTTCATTGATGGCGACTATGTCGAAGACAATGCCGGCACGCTTTTCGAAAGCGTCTTTCCGGCCACCGGCGAAGTCATTGCAAAGCTGCATGCGGCAACGCCCGCGATTGTCGAGCGCGCCATTGCATCGGCCAAACGCGCCCAGAAGGAATGGGCGGCAATGAGCCCCATGGCGCGCGGGCGTATATTGAAACGCGCCGCCGATATCATGCGTGAACGCAACGAGGCGCTCTCCACGCTCGAAACGCTGGATACCGGCAAGCCGATCCAGGAAACCATCGTCGCCGATCCGACCTCGGGTGCCGATGCCTTCGAATTTTTCGGCGGTATCGCGCCTTCCGCGCTGAACGGCAACTACATCCCGCTCGGCGGCGATTTCGCCTATACCAAGCGCGTGCCGCTCGGCGTGTGTGTCGGCATCGGCGCATGGAACTATCCACAGCAGATCGCCTGCTGGAAGGCGGCCCCGGCGCTCGTTGCCGGCAACGCCATGGTCTTCAAGCCCTCGGAAAACACCCCGCTCGGCGCTCTGAAGATTGCCGAAATCCTGATCGAGGCAGGGCTGCCCAAGGGCCTGTTCAACGTCATTCAGGGTGATCGCGATACCGGCCCGCTTCTGGTCAACCACCCGGATGTCGCCAAGGTCTCGCTCACCGGCTCGGTGCCCACCGGCCGTAAGGTGGCGGCCGCCGCCGCCGGGCATCTCAAGCATGTGACGATGGAACTCGGTGGCAAATCGCCGCTGATCGTGTTTGACGATGCCGATATCGAAAGCGCTGTCGGCGGCGCGATGCTCGGCAATTTCTATTCTTCCGGTCAGGTCTGCTCCAACGGTACCCGCGTTTTCGTGC
This sequence comes from Agrobacterium sp. S7/73, assembly GCF_019355535.1. Classification (NCBI taxonomy): domain Bacteria; kingdom Pseudomonadati; phylum Pseudomonadota; class Alphaproteobacteria; order Hyphomicrobiales; family Rhizobiaceae; genus Agrobacterium; species Agrobacterium sp. S7/73. The sequence continues at coordinate 2,146,228 of NZ_CP072136.1, read as the reverse complement.
AGAAAAAGGCAAAGGACCGCTTCCTCGAAAACCTGAAGCGCCGCATCGAGGCGATGATCCTCGGCGACCCCCTGGATTACGCCACCCATCTCGGCCCGCTGGTCTCCAAAGCCCAGCAGGAAAAGGTGCTTGGCTATATCGAAAAGGGCAAGGCGGAGGGTGCGACGCTGGTAACCGGCGGCGGCATTCCCAACAATGTTGCAGGCGAGGGCGCCTATGTGCAGCCGACCGTGTTTGCAGATGTGACCGATGACATGACTATCGCGCGCGAGGAAATCTTCGGCCCGGTCATGTGCGTGCTGGATTTCGATGATGAGGATGAGGTTCTCGCCCGCGCCAACGCCACCGAATTCGGCCTTGCCGGCGGCGTCTTCACCGCCGATCTGGCCCGCGCTCATCGCGTGGTCGACCAGCTGGAGGCGGGCACGCTGTGGATCAACACCTACAATCTCTGCCCGGTGGAAATCCCATTCGGCGGCTCCAAGCAGTCTGGTTTCGGGCGCGAGAATTCGGCGGCGGCGCTGGATCATTATAGCGAGCTGAAGACGGTTTATGTGAGCACGGGCAAGGTGGACGCGCCTTATTGAGATTTGGTGGGGGGGACCCCACCCTCAGCCCGTTAATCGGAACCAACGCTCATTGAAGAGAGAGCAAATCATGCACGCAGATTACGTCATCGTCGGTTCCGGTTCCGCAGGCTCCGCCATCGCCTATCGCCTGTCGGAAGACGGCCGTTATTCGGTGATTGTCATCGAGGCTGGCGGCTCGGATTTCGGGCCTTTCATCCAGATGCCGGCCGCACTCGCCTGGCCGATGAGCATGAAGCGCTACAATTGGGGCTATCTCTCCGAACCCGAACCGAACCTCGACAATCGCCGCATCACCGCCCCACGCGGCAAGGTCATCGGCGGTTCGTCCTCCATTAACGGCCTTGTTTACGTGCGCGGCCATGCCGAGGATTTCAACCGCTGGGAGGAATTGGGCGCGCATGGCTGGGCCTATGCGGATGTGCTGCCTTATTTCAAGCGCATGGAACACAGCCATGGCGGCGAAGAGGGGTGGCGCGGCACGGATGGGCCGCTGCATGTTCAGCGCGGGCCGGTCAGCAATCCGCTGTTCCACGCCTTCATTCAGGCTGGTGCGCAGGCAGGCTTCGAGCTGACAGACGACTATAACGGCTCCAAACAGGAAGGTTTTGGCCTGATGGAGCAGACCATCCATAATGGCCGCCGCTGGTCCGCCGCCAATGCCTATCTGAAGCCGGCGCTGAAGCGCGGTAATGTCACGCTGGTCAACGGCTTCGCCCGCAAGGTCGTCATCGAGAACGGCCGTGCCGTCGGCGTCGAAATCGAGCGCAGGGGCGGGGTGGAAACCATCAGGGCCGATCGTGAGGTCATCGTCTCGGCATCGTCTTTCAATTCGCCGAAATTGCTGATGCTTTCGGGCATCGGGCCTGCCGCTCATCTGAAGGACATGGGCATAGAGGTTAAGGCGGATCGGCCGGGTGTCGGTGCAAACCTTCAGGACCATATGGAGTTTTATTTCCAGCAAGTCTCCACCAAGCCGGTGTCGCTTTACTCCTGGCTGCCCTGGTTCTGGCAGGGGGTCGCTGGTGCGCAATGGCTGCTGTCGAAAGGCGGGTTAGGGGCCTCCAACCAGTTCGAGGCCTGCGCCTTCCTGCGTTCAGCGCCTGGCCTGAAACAGCCTGACATCCAGTACCATTTCCTGCCCGTCGCCATCTCCTATGATGGCAAGGCTGCTGCGAAAAGCCATGGTTTTCAGGCACATGTCGGCTACAACCTGTCGAAGTCGCGCGGCAATGTCACGCTGCGTTCCGCCGATCCACATGACGACCCCGTCATCCGCTTCAACTATATGAGCCACCCGGAAGACTGGGAAAAATTCCGCCATTGCGTGCGCCTCACGCGCGAGATTTTCGGCCAGAAAGCCTTCGACGATTTTCGCGGGCCTGAAATCCAGCCGGGCGAAAAGGTGGAGACGGACGAACAGATCGACGCCTTCCTGCGCGAACATCTGGAAAGCGCCTATCACCCCTGCGGCACCTGCCGCATGGGCGACAGGAACGACCCCATGGCGGTCGTTGATCCCGAATGCCGGGTGATCGGCGTGGAGGGGCTGCGGGTCGCCGACAGCTCGATCTTCCCGCACGTGACCTATGGCAACCTGAACGGTCCCTCGATCATGACGGGCGAAAAGGCGGCGGACCACATCCTTGGCAAAACCCCGCTGCCGCGCTCCAATCAGGAGCCGTGGGTAAACCCGCGCGCGGCTGTCAGCGACCGGTGAGGATCAATGGTAATCGTCCTCGCGCTGGTGGCGAACGGCGGCAATGGTGACTGTTTCCGGGCCGTCGATGCGGAACAGCACGATATAGCCGGATGACCCGAACGGCACGAGGAGTTCACGTATCAGCCCGTTTTCAGAAGATGCCTTACGGCAACTGAAGGGAAAATCGCTAAGAATGTCTAATCCTGCTCTTATGGCGTGAATGGCCTTCTCGGCCACATCGATGTCGTATGCGATCAGAAAATCATAGATGCGATCGAAATCCGCCAGTGCTTCTTCGGTATAACGAAGCTGATATGTCATTTCCGTTTCGCGGCTTTCGCAGCATCGAGTTTTCTTTGCATCATCGAAAGAACATCGTCGGTGCTATAATAGACACCGGTTCGCTCCGCTTGTTCGAGCGACGCCAGCCCGCGCGCAATGAATTCCGCCTGCGATTTGCGGATTTCCACCTGCCTGCGGACCGAATCCTCGACAAATGACGATAGCGTCTCGCCGTCTTTCAGAACGCTTTCTGCCGCCTCGCGGAAATCCGCCGTTACACGCAGCGAAGGCAAAGTTGCGGTTTTCATCTTTTCTCTCCATGCGTTGCATTTGCGATGCGCAGCTTCTGCCATCTGTCGCAACGAGTCAAATGCAAAACTTGCAATCGCCGGCTGGCAGGCCGATAAAAGGGCCTCCCGCCCGACAATAACTGAAATCACCGATCTGGATCCCCATGCCCGTCGACTACAAAAAGCTGAAGATGCTCCGCCGTTCCCGTGTTGTGTGGGGTTCATGGCGGGTGTGGAAGCCGAGGGCGGTTTTCTGGATCGGCGCGATTGCGGTGGGCCTTATCAGCGTCGGTTTTGCCTGGGCGGCGGATCGCGCCCAGCATCTTTTCTTCTCGGCAACATCTTCCGGCGAATGGGCGTTTCTGCTGCCGCTTGTCGTGACGCCGCTCGGTTTCACGCTGTGCGCCTGGCTGGCGCTGACGGTTTTTCCCAATGCAGGCGGCAGCGGCATTCCCCAGGCCATCGCCGCGCGGCACCTGCGTGACGACGCGGATCGTTCGCGGCTCCTGTCGCTGAAACTCGCTTTCGGCAAGGTCGCGCTGACGGTCGTCGGGCTTTTGTCCGGTGCGTCGATCGGGAGAGAGGGACCAACCGTGCAGGTCGGGGCCTCGATCATGCTTCAGGCGGCGCGCTGGGGCGGCATGGCACAGGCAAAAGGTCTTATTCTTGCCGGATCAGCGGCGGGTATTGCGGCAGCGTTCAACACACCGCTGGCCGGCATCGTGTTTGCCATCGAGGAAATGAGCAAGACCTACGAATCCCGGGCAAACGGCCTCGTCCTTACCGCCGTCATCCTGTCCGGCCTTGCCTCGCTGGCGCTGGTCGGCAGCTATACTTACTTTGGCACCAGTTCCGTCATGGCGAAAACCATGATGGACTGGCTGCTCGTGCTGGTCTGCGGCATTGGCGGCGGTGCGTTCGGCGCGCTGTTCAGCGCGGGGGCGCTGCGCCTGTCCGCGCGCATCCGGCGCTTCGCCCAGGCCATGCCGTCAAGGCGGATGCTGGCGGTTGCCGCCGCCTGCGGCCTTGCCTCCGCCGTGATCGGCATTGCGACTGATGGCGCGACCTTCGGAACGGGTTACGAACAGGCGCGCGCCGCAATCGAGGGCCAGGCCGCACCGGCCTTCTTCTTCATTGAAAAGCTGGCGGCCACGTTTCTGGCGATGATGTCGGGCATTCCGGGCGGCATATTCGCGCCGTCGCTGTCCGTGGGCGCGGGCTTTGGCAGTACGATGGCGACTTTGCTGGGTACGAGCATCGGCCTTGGCGCCATTGTCGGCATGGCGGGATATTTCGCGGGCGTGGTGCAGGCCCCCATGACGGCTTTCGTGATCATCCTCGAAATGACCGGCAATCATGACGGCGTCATCCCCATCATGGTGGCATCGATGCTGGGATATCTAACCTCCCGGCTTTTCTCCCGGGAGCCGCTCTATCACGGCCTGTCGCGTGTTTTTATTGCCCAGAGCATCCGCGCCAAACGCGCAGCACAGGCCGCTGAGACCTGACCCGACTTTACGCGCGGATACCCGCCACTCCGAAATAGCCAAGTCCCGGTATCTTCACGCCGGGCCGGCTGAAATCGAAGCCCGCGACCAGGCCGAGGAAATTGACCTCGAAGCCACTGCGTGCGCCCGCCGAAATACCGAACAACCCGCCAAGCGAGAGGCTAGCATCCTTCCAGTCGTCGGCGACGTGGTAAAACGCGCCGTTGGGCAGATAGTCGCGGCCCACCGCGTCTGATGGCAGAACAACACCGAGCTCCGGCACGCTGCGCAGCACATGGGCAACGAAAGTGTTGGAGTTGGGACCGGGATAGATACGATAGCCGCCCGGTTTGCCATAGGGATAGTCGGCAATCGCCTGTTCGATCTTCGGGATCAGTTTTTCCGCTGCCGCCCCATGAATGGCCACCACCTGACGCGGCGTGTTGGAATACCAATAGGCATCCGCCGGATAGCCATTGTGGCGTATCGGCATTCCCCAGCCCACCTTGTCGTAGCGATCGTAGGCCGTCGCGCCCGGCTTTTTCAGCACGATCCAGGCATGGCTGGCGACGGAGCCTTTAAAGCCACCGGTCATGGCGGAAAAAACGTAAACCGCCGCCTGCCGGTCGGCACCTGCTTGCGGCAGGGTGCCGGAGGAAGACCAGCGCGCGTCACGCCAGCCCTGCGGGTGATCCCTCATGGCCCACAACCCCGCCGATGCCAGAGCTGGCAGCAGATAGATGATGGCAATCGCCAGCAGCAGACGTTTTGCAAATTTCACTGATAGCCTCGTGCATCGAAAAATCAATTGCGCTATCAACGACATAAAATCAGAACTTTTTGAGGCCGCAAAAATGAACAATTCCGTTACCGTCGAAGTCCTCAGGGGCAGTCTGGTCGAAAGCCGCCACCAGGGTCTTGCAGTGGTGGTGGATGGCGATGGTGGCGTCGTGTTTTCAGCTGGTGATGTCGAGCGTGGCGTCTTCCCGCGTTCTGCCTGCAAGGCCATGCAGGCGCTGCCGCTGGTGGAAAGCGGCGCGGCGGATGCCTATGGCTTCGGCAATCGCGAACTGGCGCTTGCCTGCTCTTCTCATTCCGGCGAGGACGAACACGCGGCGCTCGCCGCCTCCATGCTCGCAAGGGCGGGCAGGGATGTGGATACGCTGGAATGCGGCGCGCACTGGTCTTCCGACCAGAAGACCATCATCCATCAGGCCCGCACGCTGGAAAAGCCGACGGCACTTCACAATAACTGCTCCGGCAAGCACTCCGGCTTCATCTGCGCCTGCTGTCACACAGGCACCGACCCCGAGGGCTATGTCGGTTACGACCACCCCCTGCAGCGGGAAATCCGCGCGACGATGGAAAGCCTGACGGGTGCGACGCTTGGCCATGACAATTGCGGCGTGGACGGTTGCTCGATCCCCACTTATGCCGTGCCGCTCAAGGGTCTGGCGCATGGTTTTGCCAAGATGGCGACGGGCAGGGGGCTGGAGGCCGGGCGCGCGCAAGCCTCCCGCCGGCTCTTTGACGCCTGCATGGCGGAACCCTTTTACGTGGCGGGCACTGGCCGCACCTGCACCAGGCTGATGCAGATCGCGCCGGGCAGGATTTTCGCCAAGACCGGCGCAGAAGGCGTGTTCGTGGCCGCACTGCCGGAAAAGGGCATCGCCATGGCGGTGAAATGCGAAGACGGCACGACGCGTGCGGCGGAAGCGATGATTGCCGCAATGCTGGCGAAATATTTCGATGGCGCCGAGAACGAGGCGCTGCTTGCCATGGCAAACCGGCAGATGCGCAACTGGAACGGCATCCACGTCGGCGATATCCGGGTTGTCGGCCTCTAGAGGCATCTCCTGTAAAACTGCGCAGCGGCTTAATACAAAAAATAAGGCGCGCGGTATGCCTTCAGTTAAACGCGACACGCTTCAGAAATAACCTTTGACGCGGCCCGCTGCCGGCAGGATTATGGATTGCCCTTGCATGTGATGGTCTGCCAGATCGCCGCCGCAGGGGCTGGCGTCTGCACGCGAGGAGGTGGGCGCCCCTCATTGCCCTGGAGGTTGCATATCCATGTTCACACTGTTTTTCTCCCCCGGTTCCTGCTCCCGCGCCAGCCATATCGTGCTTGAGGAATCCGGCCTGCCTTACACGGCCCATCGCGTCAACTTCGCCGAGGGCGAGCAGCGCTCCGAGGCATTCCTGAAGATCAACCCGAAAGGCCGCGTGCCAGCGCTGGCAACGGCAAGCGGGGTGCTGACGGAAACGCCTGCCATCCTCGCCTTCATTGCGCAGATGGCTCCGGAGAAGAAACTCGCCCCACTCGACGATCCCTTCGAATTCGCCCTGATGCAAGCCTTCAACGCCTTCATTTCCTCCACGGTGCATGTCGCCCATGCGCATGGCCGGCGCGGCAGCCGCTGGGCGAGCGAGGATAGCTCCCTGGCGGATATGAAAGCGAAGGTGCCGCAGACCATGACCGATTGTTTCGAACTGATCGAGCACGGCATGCTGCACGGCCCGTGGGTCTTGGGCACCGCCTATTCGGTCGCCGATCCCTATCTATTCGTCATGTCCGGCTGGCTGGAAAGCGACGGCGTGGATATCGCCCGCTTCCCGAAGGTGCATGATCACTTCAGACGCATGAACGAGCGCCCGGCCGTGCAGCGGGCGCTGGCGGGTGAGAAGGGGTGATGTGCTAAAAAGCTTGCTTCGTCATCCTCGGGCTTGTTCCGAGGATGACGTCGAGTGCGAAGAGAGGTCTGCCAACTATCCCCAGCTACTGCCTTCGTTCACGCCGCCTCGGCGGCCCGGCTGTCCCACATGGACTTGAATGCCGTGCGGGCCTGGCAGCGCTCCAGCCAGGCTTTCAGCGCCGGATGGGCGTCAAACAGCGGCTGGTGGCCCTGCGCGTAACGGACGATCTCCGCCACGTTGAGATCGGCGACGGTGAAACGGTCGCCTACCAGATAATCGTGGCTGGCAAGATGTTGCTCCAGCACCCGGAAGGGTCGCCTCAAGAGGCGCGCGGCGACATCGATCACCGCTTTGCCGGCATCGCTTTCCGAAAGCCCTTCGGCGATGGCGGAGGAAATCTTCAGCGAATTGGTCTCGATTTCGGTCGCGGCAAAGAACGACCATTGCAGCATCGCCGCATCTTCCTTCAGGTCGACCGGTGCGAGCGGTCCGCCATATTTGCGGACGAGATAAAGGTTGATGGCCATGGATTCATAAAGCACCATGCCGTCATCTTCGATGCAGGGGATGGTGCCCATCGGATTGATGGCCAGAAACGCGGGGGACAGCGTGTTGAGCGGCGCGTCTGCGGCCAGGGGATCGGCAACGCGGCGGGCCTGCACGACAGGCACGTGCTTGAATTCCATGCCCAGTTCCCCGGCAAGCCAGAGCGTGCGCGTGGCGCGGGAACGGTAGACACCATAGATCGTCAACATCGAAGTCACCCTTTTACCTTTTCGATGGCGGCACGTTAAGGTCTCGTCCTTTTAAAGTGAAGTTGTGGATGTCAGGGTCAACTATGATTTTTTCTGATCCGTCAGGAGGTCCGTATCCGGTGACAGCCGGGCCTCGAAACGGTCGATGAACCGATCGAAAAGCCGGGCGAATGTCTCGACATCCTCCTCCGGCCATCCATCCATCACGTCCTGGATGACGCTCATCTTGGTCCGGCGCATTTCCTGCAGCAGACTGGTGCCAAGTGGTGTGATCTCAACGATGCTGCGGCGGGCATCCTCCTGCGAGACGCCGCGTTTCAACAGGCCGCGCCCGACCATATCCGCCACCACCCGGCTGCCGCGCGAGGGGTCGATGCGCATGCCCTCGGCAATCGCACCAACGGTGACATCGCCGTCCGCGCGGCGCAATATATCGAGAACGTCGATATGGGAGAGTTCCAGACCCGGAGCCACCTTGGCAAGCGCCATGCGCCCGATGATGCGCCGTCCGATCATGATGCGCATACGCGTCATCGTATTGCCGATGCGCTTGATGTCTTCGGGCAGATCCTCGTTCCAGTCTTCCTCAGTCGACACGCTCAGCCGTTCCTTTCAATCCCGATTTGCGATCACATTTAGCGCCAATATCATGGATGTCAAAAACTTGCCATTGACATATATATGCTAATAGCACACAAATTGTCGCAGCAAAATTGCCGAAACTCAACGAGATTTTTCATGGATATGTCCGTTGCCCCTGTGGCGCCGCTTGTGTCGGATCACCGGCGTAGGCTCATCGTTTTCCTGTTTCTGATGCTGGCCATGTTCATGGCTACCCTCGACAACCAGATCGTCTCGACAGCGCTGCCCACCATCGTCGGCGAATTCGGCGCGCTGGAGCGTTTCGGCTGGATCGGCTCGGCCTATCTTCTGGCGACCAGCGCGGTCATGCCTGTTTATGGCAAGCTCGGAGACCTGTTCGGGCGAAAATACGTGATGATCGCGGCGGTAATCATCTTCACGCTCGGCTCGCTCGCCTGCGGACTGGCCTGGTCAATGGATAGCCTGATCGCGGCCCGCGTGCTTCAGGGCCTTGGCGGCGGCGGCATCATGGTTTCGATCTTCTCCGTCAATGCGGATCTGTTCGAACCGCGTGAAAGAGCCCGTTACCAGAGCTATTCCAGCCTCACCATCATGGCGTCGGGCAGCGTCGGGCCCATTCTCGGCGGCACGATGAGCGATCTGTTCGGCTGGCGGTCGATCTTCCTCATCAACCTGCCACTCGGGCTTATCGTCATCACCGGCCTGATTTTCCTGCTGCCCTACCGCCGTCCCGCGCGTCAGCCGAAGATCGACTATCTCGGCGCCGTCCTGCTGGCAGCGACGATCGCAAGCGTCGTCTTCTGGGCCGACAGCAGCGAATTGTTCGGTTCGCTTATCGCCGGTCCCAGCCTCGGTATTATCGCTTTCGCCGTCATCGCCGCCTTCCTCTGGGTGCAGGTGGAACGTCGCGCGCCGGAACCCGTGGTGCCGCTCAGGCTCTTCAAGGACAGCACCTTTCCGCTGTTGATGATCGTTTCATTGACCAGCGGCGGCATTGGCATCGGCATGGTCAATTATTACGCGCTGTTCCTGCAGACCACGACCGGGCTTTCCCCATCCCATGCCGGCCTGTTCTTCATCGCCGTCACCGGCGGCATCGTCATGGGTTCACTGTCTGCCGGGCGGTTGATCTCGATCACCGGCGTCTACAAGCCGTTTTCGGTGGCCGGGCTCACTATCAATGTCATCGCCATGCTGCTCTTCACGCAGATGCATGCGGGAACGCCGCTTTGGCTGATTGCGATTCTCATGCTGGCGCAGGGTTTCGCTGTCGGCCTCGGCCAGCAGGCACCCATTATCGGCGTGCAGAATTCCGCGCCGAAGGCCGATATCGGTGCCGCAAGCGGCGCGGTGACGCTCACCCGCATGGGCGGCGCAGCAATCGCCATCTCGGTCTATGGCGCGATCGTCACCTCCAGCCTCAAGGGCGTTGCCGTGACCATTCCGGGTGTCGGAAGGATTGAGGAATTGACGCCGAAGATGCTCTCCGAACTGCCCGCGGCATCGCAGGCAGCCGTTGCCTCGCTCTATTCGGATGCCTTCACGCCGCTGTTCTTCGCAGCCGCCGCAACCGCCGCCATCGGCCTTGCCGCAGCACTGATGCTGAAACCGGTCCGGTTGCCAGCCGCAGCACAGGCGGCCAAGCCGGCGGAAAGTGCGGGGGAGTAGGGGGCGGCTGTCCCTATAAGGCGCGGTGAACTAGAGCTGTGCCTTCCTCCGGCAACTTGCTCTTCCCTCCTCCCTGTGAGAAGCACAAGGATGAGGGATGGTTCCGGGCCTTTCCAATATGCCCGCGACCTCTGAGCGCGAAAACAAAACCGCACCCCTGGAAATTTAACGCCCGTTCCGCGTTATGCTCGCAGCACTTTAAATTCGCGCGGGCGGCCCTATCTCAATGAATATGAAGCCGGAACAGCTCCTGAACTCCACGCCCAAGGGTCTTTATTGCCCGCCGGGCGATTTTTATATCGACCCGGTGCGGCCGGTGGCGCGTGCATTGATAACCCACGGCCATTCCGATCACGCCCGCGCCGGCCACGGGGCGGTGCTGGCCACACGCCAGACGCTCGATATCATGCGCATCCGTTGCGGCGAGGACTTCTGCGGCAGCGAGCAGGCGGTCGCATTCGGGGAGACGGTGGAGGTAAACGGCGTGACCGTCGGTTTCCACCCGGCGGGCCATGTGCTGGGTTCGGCGCAGATCTCCGTGGACATGAATGGCATGCGCATCGTTGCCTCCGGCGATTACAAGCGCGGTATCGATCCCACCTGTACACCCTTCGAAACGGTGCCGTGTGATGTCTTCATCACCGAGGCCACCTTCGGGTTGCCGGTGTTTCACCACCCGCTGCCGCGGGTGGAAATCGGCAAGCTGCTCACCTCCATCAAGCAGTTTCCCGAGCGCACCCATCTGGTCGGCGCCTATTCGCTCGGCAAGGCGCAGCGCGTTATCAGGCTCCTGCGCGATAATGGTTATGCCGATCCCATCTATATCCACGGCGCGCTGGCGCGGCTTTGCGATTATTACGTGTCGCAAGGCATCGATCTCGGTGAGCTGCGCCCCGCGACGCTTGAAAAAAGCGATCCCGCCATCTTCAAGGGCGCGATCGTCGTCGGCCCGCCCTCTGCATTTCAGGAGCGCTGGGCGCGCCGTTTCAACGAGCCGCTGATCGCATTCGCGTCCGGCTGGATGATGGTCCGACAGCGGGCGAAACAGGGCGGCGTGGAGCTGCCTTTGGTCATCTCCGACCACTGCGACTGGCCGGAACTGCTGGAAACCATCAAGGAAATTGGCCCGCAGGCCGTCTGGGTCACGCATGGTCGCGAGGAGGCGCTGGTGCGCTGGTGCGAATTGCAGGGCATTGCTGCCAAACCGCTGCATCTTGTCGGTTACGAAGACGAGGGGGATTGAGATGAAAGCCTTCGCCACCCTTCTCGACCGACTTGTCCTCACCCCATCGCGCAACGGCAAGCTGAAGCTTTTGACCGATTATTTCCGCGATACGCCTGACCCGGACCGGGGGTATGGGCTGGCGGCGATTGCCGGCACGCTGGACCTCAAAAGCGTCAAGCCCGCAATGCTGCGCGAGCTGGTGCTGGAGCGCATGGACGAGGTGCTGTTCCGCTATTCATACGATTATGTCGGCGACCTGGCCGAGACCATCTCGCTGGTCTGGGGCAATATCGGCGGTCTGGATGATTCCGAGGCGCAGGATCCCCGTCTTGGCGAAGTCGTGACGCTGATGAATTCGCTCGGCCGCACCGAAGTGCGCGGAGCGGTGCGCGATCTGCTCGACCGGCTCGATACCTCCTCGCGTTTCGCCTTCCTGAAACTCGCAACCGGCAGCCTTCGCATCGGCGTTTCGGCGCGGCTGGCGCGGCAGGCACTGGCGGATTTCGCGGATAAGGACATCATCGAAATCGAAACCCTCTGGCACGGTCTGACGCCGCCTTACACGACGCTTTTCGCCTGGCTGGAGGGCAAGTCCGAGCGGCCGGTTCTGGCGACGCCCGCCATCTTTCACTCGGTAATGCTGGCCACCCCGGTTGCAGACGGCGATCTCGATGGTCTGGACCCTGCCGATTATGCGGCCGAGTGGAAATGGGACGGCATCCGTGTGCAGCTTTCCCGCGCAGGTGAGACGCGCAAACTCTACTCCCGCTCCGGCGACGATATTTCCGGCGCATTTCCCGATGTGCTCGATGCCATCGATTTCGAAGGCGTGATGGATGGTGAATTGCTGATTGGCGGCACGGCGCGCTCCAACAATCTCACGCGCACCTTTTCCGACCTTCAACAACGGCTGAACCGCAAGACGGTGACGGCCAAGATGCAGGATGACTATCCGGCCTTCATCCGCGCCTACGACCTGCTGTTCGATGGCGAGAGCGACATTCGCGCGCAGACCTATCTAGAACGCCGTGGCCGCCTGTCGGATATCATCGAGCATGCCCCGCATGACCGCTTCGACCTGTCTCCGCTCATCGGTTTTTCAACATGGGACGAGCTGAATACGCTGCGCGCCGCGCCGCCCGATCCGGTGATCGAAGGCGTCATGATCAAGCGCCGCGACAGCGCCTATCAGGCGGGTCGCGCCAAGGGACCGTGGTTCAAGTGGAAACGCGATCCCTACAATATCGATGCTGTCATGATGTATGCGCAGCGCGGCCATGGCAAACGCTCGAGTTATTATTCCGATTTCACCTTCGGCGTATGGGCGGAAGGTGAGGATGGCGAACAGCTGGTGCCGGTTGGCAAGGCCTATTTCGGTTTTACCGATGCGGAGCTGGAAGTGCTGGACAAGTTCGTGCGTGACAACACCGTCGAGCGTTTCGGACCCGTGCGCGCGGTGCGCGCCACGCCGGATTTCGGTTTCGTGCTGGAGGTGGCTTTCGAGGGCATCAACCGTTCTAACCGCCACAAATCCGGCGTTGCCATGCGGTTTCCGCGCATTGCGAGGCTCCGCGCCGACAAACTCCCGGCGGAGGCGGATCGCCTGGCGACGCTTGTGGCGATGATCGATGGCGTTGATGGGTAGGGGTCTCCGCTGTCTCCCTCATCCCTGTGCTTGTCACAGGGATCCAGCCAGCCCAAGTCCTTGGGCGGATGGGACTCTTCCCGCCGAGCCGATGCGCGTCGACTGGATTCCTGTGACAAGCCCAGGAGTAAGGGAATGTTTTGTCCAGAAAATGCCATGATGGCTGCGAATACATTGTTGTCATTCGCGAATCCGTGATTGGACAGCCTCTCGCCGCAGTGCTGAACTGCTTCTAATGTTTTGATCACTCAGGTGCGCATATGCCAGATAAACGCTTTCTCTCCTCAGCATTCGGACAGGAAGAAAGCGGCGCGACCTTAAGGAGCCTGACGCGACGCAATCTGCTTGTGGGTGCCATGGGCCTGTCAGCAGCGGCACTTCTGCCCGCAGGTGCGAAAGCGGGCATTCCCACGCCCGTAGTGCTGCCGCTGGAAAAGCAGGATTACGGCGAGGCGCGTAAACGGTTCCATACCCATTTGCTGCGCAAAATGTCCGCTCCGGAAAAATCATCGCCGCTCGGCACACCGCCGGGCGCGGAACGGGTCACCTATCGTGGCGGGCCGGATGGTTCCATCGAGCTTGTGGCCTGGCTTTCCCATTATCAGCCCTCGACGGTACTCAAACCCGCGGTGCTTTTCCTGCACGGCGGCAACGCCACCGGTGACGGCCATTGGGCGATGATGAAGCCCTATTGGGAGGCGGGTTTCGTGGTGCTTTTGCCGTCCTTCCGGGGCGAAAACGGCCAGAACGGCAATTATTCCGGTTTCTACGACGAAACAGCGGATGCGCTGGCGGCGGCGGCCTATCTGGAAAGCCTGCCCGGTATCGACAGGAAACGCTTCTTCATCGCCGGGCATTCCAATGGCGGCACGCTGACGCTCTTGGCCGCCATGAGCCGCAAATTCCGTGCCGCCGCGCCGATTTCTGCGGGCGTCAATTCATGGCGTTACTTCAACCGCTATTCGGACGAACTCTGTTTCGACGAAACCGACGAGCGGGAATTCATCATGCGCTCTTCGGTCTGTTTCGGTCCCAGCCTCAAATGCCCGGCGCTGTTGCTGCGCGGCACGGAGGAGCGCCCGTTCGACGCCGATCACCAGCTTTTCGTCGACCGCGCCGTGTATTCGGGATTCAAGGTCGACAAAAAACTGCTGCCCGGCACACACAATGGCGTGGTGCCGGGCGCCGTGACGGAAAGCATCCGCTTTTTCAACGAATTTGCATAAAAAAGGGCCGAAAACCGCTTTGCAGCTTTCGGCCCTCTCGTAAAGTCAGGCGCTCTTCTTGAAGTAGCCGAGCAGCCGCATGGCATTGGCGGTGACGAGAACCGTAGCGCCGGTGTCGGCGAAGACAGCGAGCCACAGGCCGGAGAGGCCGGTAACCGTTGTTAGCAGGAATACCGCCTTCAGGCCGAGCGCGATCGTTACGTTCTGGTGGATATTGCGCATGGTGGCGCGCGATAGGCCGATCAGGCGGGCAGCATCGCCGACATTGTTGCGCATCAGCGCTGCATCCGCCGCTTCCATCGCCACATCCGTGCCCGAGCCGATGGCGACACCGACGCTTGCAGCCGCGAGGGCGGGCGCATCGTTGATGCCGTCGCCCACCATCACCACGGTTTTCTTCTGGGCAAGCTTGCGGATTTCCTCGACCTTGTTCTGCGGCAGGAGTTCGCCGCGCGCTTCAAGTCCCAGCTTGTTGCCGATTGCCTTTGCCGTGCGGGCATTGTCGCCAGACAGCATAAGCGAGGAAATACCCATTTCCTTCAGTGCCTTGATGCCTTCTGCCGCATCCTTGCGCGGTTCGTCGCGCATGGCGAAGAGACCGCTCGCCGCTCCCTCGGCCATGACGACGGCCACGGTCTTGCCTTCGCTTTCCAGTGCGGAAATGCGCTCTGCAAGTTCCGTCGATACGGTCCCGACTTCGGTTGCAAAACGCGGCGCGCCGATGAACAGGCGCTTGCCGCCGACGGTGCCCTGCATGCCACGACCGGAAATCGCCTTGATCTCCGAGCCGGGCAGGGGAGTTACGCCTGCCTTGTTGGCATGGTTGACGATGGCTCTGGCAAGCGGATGGCTGGACTCGTTCTCGATGGTCGCGGCTTGCGCGATCAGCCCGGCCTCGTTGCCGTCAAGAGCCACCACATCCGTCACGACAGGTTCGCCGAGCGTCAGCGTGCCGGTCTTGTCGAAGGCCACGGTTTCGGTGCGTGCCAGCATCTCGATAACCGCACCGCCCTTCACCAACATACCGTGCCGTGCCGCAGCCGAAAGGCTGGAGGCGATGGCAGCCGGAACGGAAATGACGAGTGCGCAGGGGCAACCGATCAGAAGCAGGGCGAGACCGCGATAAATCCAGGTGTCCCAATCGCCAAGGCCCACAAGCGGCGGCACGACGATGGTAAGTGCGGAAATCGCGACGATCAGCGGCATGTAATAACGCGAGAAGTTCTGGATAAAGCGCTCGGTCGGGGCGCGGGCGTCCTGTGCTTCTTCAACGAGCGTGATGATGCGGGCAATGGTGTTGTCTTCCGGCGCGCGGTCGACCCGAATGCGCAGCGAACCGTCATGGTTGATCGAACCCGCAAAGACGCGTGCGCCTTTTTCCTTGGCGACCGGAATGCTTTCGCCGGTCATCGGCGATTCGTCCACGCTGGATTCGCCTTCCATCACCACGCCATCGGCAGCAATGCGGTCGCCCGGACGCGCCACGACCACCTGTCCGATGCGAACCTTATCGGCGGCCACCTGCCGGAGCGTACCGTTTTCTTCCACCAGTGCCGTTTTTGGCAGCAGGGAACCGAGAGCCTTGATGCCCGAGCGGGCACGTGCGGCGGCAAAGCCTTCCAGCAACTCGCCAACGGAGAACAGCAGCACGACGATCGCCGCTTCTTCCGCCTCGCCAATGATGATGGCACCGATGGCGGCAATCGTCATCAGCATCTCGATGGTGAAGATCGCCCCGAAACGCGCGGCGTTGAAGGCGTTGCGCGCAATGGGAAACAGCGTAACCAGCGTTGCGACGATGAAGGCGTAACTGCCCCATGCCGGGAAGCCAAGCTCCGCCGCATAGGCAACGGCCACGAGAATGGTGCCGGTGAAGGTGTTGCGCGCCTTGGCCGTGCGCCACCACACGCCTTTTTCATCCGCGCCATGGGCGTGGCCTATGTCGGCGCTCTGCGCGACGGTTTCAACGCTCCCGTGGCTATGCGCGTGCTTCGCATCGTCATGATGGTGGCCGCCGCAGCTTGAGTGGTCGTCGCCTGAATGATCATGTTTGTGATCGTGATCAAGGCCGTGATGACCGCCGCATGATCCATGGTCATGGTCGTCCGCATGATCATGATTATGTTCTTCGACCTTGCCGAGTGCGGTTTTTTCCTGCGGCAGCAAGGCAGGCTTGAAGCCGAGCTTGCGCAGCGTGTCCTCGATCTTGTCGACCGGGGTTTTGTTATCTGCCAGAGAAAGGTTCAGCCTTTCGCGCGCAACGGATACCTTGACGTCGGCAACACCGGGCAGACGCGAGAGCGCGGTTTCGATCTTGGCCGCGCAGCTGCCGCAATCCATGCCGCCGACAGAGAAGGCCAGGGCATTGTTCTGCTCAATGCTCGGTGCTGCTTCCACATGGTGATGACCACCGCAAGATGAATGGTCATGATCATGCCCATGATGTGCCGCCGCAATCTTTTCGCGCGGAGCCTTGTCCTGCGGCAGCAAAGCGGGCTTGAAGCCAAGTTTGCGCAGCGTATCCTCGATTTTTGCGACCGACGTTTTGTCTTCCGCCAGCGAAAGGTTCAGCCTTTCGCGCGCAACAGAGACCTTGACGTCGGCAACGCCGGGCAGCCGGGAGAGCGCCGTTTCGATCTTCGCCGCACAGCTGCCGCAATCCATGCCGCCGACCGTGAAGGTCAGGTCTCCTGATTCCCCGTTCAAACTGCCGCGTGTCGAAATATTCATGGTTCTAGCTCCTGAATTCCACTCGACAGCCAATCTGGCACCTCTAGCAACTAGAGGTTCAAGGGCAAAAATGCGCTTTTCCGATTTTTTTTGAAAGGCACACACCAGCCTCGCGCCAGCCGCGCAATGCATCATGCCTTCAAACTTGGTTCCATGAAGCGGTTCAGATGACAGCACTCCTATTGAAAAACTGCCGCCGGGCGGCCTCGCTGGCGGTTATTGCGCTGCTGCCTTTCCTGAGCGGCTGCCTTTTCGTGACGGATACGAGCCGGATGAACCCGGACGTCTTCGTTCAGGAAACGGCGCCGGTGTTCAATTTCAATTCCGTAAGCTCCAATCGCCAGCCGGAACTGCCACCACAGCCGGGTCAGCTTTCCACGCGCCCGCCGGATCTGTTCAGAACCCGCTTCCATCAGGAATACGGTCCGCCGGTGCGCGGGCAGGGCCTGAGCGCGCCGCAGGTGCAGGGATTGAATGTGCCGCAGGCGCAAGGTCAGGCGATGGCCTATGGCCTTCCAGTCTCCAATCCGCTGCACCGGGTCATGTATGGCCCGATTCGCGATGACGACCGGTCCCTGCCGGCCATTCCCTATGGTCGCATCGATCCGCGTTATCTCCGGCAGGAGGTGAGCTACCAGACAGCGGAAGCGCCGGGTACAATCGTCGTGGATACGAAGCAGCATTTTCTCTATCTGGTGCAGCCGGGCGGCAAGGCTATCCGGTATGGCGTTGGCCTCGGGCGCGACGGTTACGCCTGGTCGGGTCGCGGCAAGATCCAGTGGAAGGCGAAATGGCCGCGCTGGACGCCGCCCGACGAAATGGTCAGGCGCCAGCCGGAACTCACCTCCATTTCCGCCGCCAATGGCGGCATGACGCCGGGTCTCAACAACCCGCTCGGCGCGCGTGCCCTTTATATTTTCAAGGACGGCAAGGACACGCTTTACCGCGTGCACGGAACGCCCGACTGGCAGTCCGTCGGCAAGGCAACTTCGTCCGGCTGCGTGCGCATGCTCAATCAGGATGTGATCGACCTCTACGAGCGCGTACCGAAGGGCGCACAGATTGTGGTTATCTGACCACTTTCTAAAAGAAAGCGCTGCATCGTGGGGTTCCCCCAGCGCCTTCTGACTGGCTTTTAGCGGTCGGTTAACTATTTTCGCAATACGCCTGTGTACGTGGAACAAACGATGTACAACGGCGATATAGCCGTTCGAAATGTGGGACAATCCGGCCTTATGACAAGCACCGACACAGATCTTTCCAGACGCACTTTCCTTTCCCTTCTGGGTATTTCCTCCGCTTCGTTGCTGGCGGGCTGCGCTTCTTCCGGCACGGGTGAAGCCATTCGCCAGCAGGCGAGCAGCATCGGCAGCGATTTCCGCCAGATGTTCTCGTCGGGCGTTAGCGATGCGGAACTGGCCGTCATGTACGGTTCGGTCGAGGATGGCGGTTACGTCATTCCCGCGGTTCCCTACCAGAAGATCGACCGGCGTTATTATCGTCAGCGCGTCGTCGATCCGACCGGCGAACGCCCCGGCACCGTCGTCGTGGATACGCGCTCGCGTTTCCTCTATGTCGTGGAGCAGGGCGGCAGCGCCATGCGTTACGGCGTCGGCATCGGCCGTGATGGTTTCGCCTGGTCCGGCGAAGGCGTCATCCAGTGGCGCCAGAAATGGCCGAAATGGACCCCGCCGGACGAAATGGTCGCCCGCCAGCCGGAACTGGTCAAATATTCTTCCAAGAACGGCGGCATGCCACCGGGCCTGAAAAACCCGCTCGGTGCCCGCGCGCTCTATATCTTCCAGAACGGCAAGGACACGCTTTACCGCCTCCATGGATCGCCGGAATGGAACTCCATCGGCAAGGCCGTCTCTTCCGGCTGCGTACGCCTGATGAACCAGGACGTCATCGACCTCTATGACCGCGTGCCGCAGAAGGCACGTGTGGTTGTTTGGCAGTAGGTCTGACTGGAAGCTCTGATAGGCATCCGCTAAATTAACTGGCGAATAATGGCTGCAACATGAAGCATGTTGTGGCCATTATTTATTTCTAATATATCGACATTATTTTTAATGTTAATAATCAATTCTGTAGTATATTTAGAAATTCCGTGACTTTTGTTGATTTTATACTATAATGGGTTTGGGTATTCATAATTATTTTCGAAATGAATTTCCTGCATTGCAATCATTCTAATATCTCTGTCGTTAATCGAGGAGTGAATGGCATGACTCTTTATCTCTCAAATATTTGGCAGGTCGGTACTAGCCCCTACGAAATCTTTTACGGTGATCGCTATGGTGTGGCGAGAAACGACGTATTTCAGCTGGGCGGCAGCGAGACCGGCACTCTGGGTGGTGTTCGAAACGGATGGGAAAAATTTTATGGCGGCGCGGGTGTAGACACGATTTACGTCGCTCCCAAGTATTATTACTCCTGGACTGCCGTGATGATCGACCACAATGGCTTGGACAGCGTGGAACGTATCGAGTTTAACAGCGCCACCTCCTGGCCGGTAAAACCAGTCTATTTCGCTGGAATGGCAGATTTTTCGAGCGTCACATACATGTCGCCCGGCGTGACGATCTATGGCCGCGAGAACAGCAATATATTCGTCGGTAGTCAGCTTGGGGAAAGGGTCGAAGGCGACGGCGGTGACGATCTGCTCTTTGGCAACGCCGGAGACGACACGTTGTACGGTGATACGACCGCGGTAAATCCCTGGCCGGCGCAATTGAATGCCGCTGGCAATGACTGGTTGTTCGGTGGCGCCGGAAATGACTATCTTGATGGTCAGGGTGGTAACGACAATCTGTCCGGCGACGCTGGCGATGACACTCTTTACGGCGGACCCGGAAGCGACCAGCTTAGCGGTGGAGACGGCGCCGATAAGCTTTTTGGCGGAACCGGAAATGACCAGTTGCGCGGCGGTGCGGGAAATGATGAGCTACATGGTGGAGATAACGATGATCTGCTTGATGGCGGTTCCGGTAGGGACATTCTCTGGGGTGACGCGGGCGCGGATACTTTCCAGTTCGTAACAATTGGCGCTTCGAGTTTGGTTGAAGACTTTCAAATCGGCGTTGATAAGCTACGTTTTCATAACGCCATTGCCGATGAATTCAGCGATTTAACGATCATCGATAATTCAACCGGGTACGCAAGTATAACTGTGGGCGATGTTGAAGTTATTTTGAACGGGGTGTCATCAGCCTCTTTAAATAGTTCTATGTTTGAGTTTGGCGTGTATGCATGATGCGAACGGCTCCGCCGGGACAAGCGGCGGAGCCTTATTAAATTTATTAGGATTGAAGCTCTGACTTTTTATATTTCTTTGTGACATTTCCATTTGAATCAAATATTTCCAACTCACCGTTTTCGTTGTATTCAATCATTTTCCGTCCATTATCATAGTATATAACGCCTGGTGTCACGGATACTTGGCCGTTTTCTCCAAGTTTAAGAGCCATAGCGGAACCGAAAAATTCCTTCAAAGCTCTTTCGCTATAATACATATCTTGGCGTGATACTGCGCAGTAATAGCCATTGTTTGCTTTTCTGAGTGCTGCCAATTCGACGCGAGCCTCATAGGCGCGATCACTGGTGAAATGCTCGACCTGCTTTTTAACAACAGTTTCATCTTCGCCATTCGCGATGCGTTTTGCACCCCATTCAGCATACTGAGCATTATATTCTTCACGCGGCGGTACTATGATTTCGGGATCATAGCGTGGACTGGCTCTTGATGCTTGGATGATCAGGTTCGTTACGATGAACTCCGCATTTTCCGCGGTGCGCTCAATCGGATTGACGTAATAGGACGACATCATATTCGTGGCGGCGGCGTTCATGGCGCTCATCGTCGCCTGCGGAATGGCGGCGGAGACGGTTTCTTTTTTTGCGACGGTTTCCAGCTTTGCTTTGGTAGCCTGCGAAGCGAGCGTCGAAATCGTCTCAATGGCCTGCGAAGTTCTTTGCTGGCCTCCGGATACCATCGCGAGTATCGAGCTTGCGGCATCTTTGTCCGATATTTTTGTCACTGAAAAAGTTTGATTGAGAATGGTCAGCGCCGTTGAATTTGCAGAGATAAAAGCCATCGCCATGCCTTTTGAAATCTGCCGCAAAATGCCTTCATCGGCTTCTGGGGCTGGAACGCAGCCATAAGTCATTTTAGCTGCATAAAATATAAATGCAACTTTATCGGGAAGTGGTTAACAGATGCTTTATGACCCCTGGTTTTTCAGGGGTTAACTCCTCGCAAGCCCATCTTTAAGCGCATTCACCTGGTCGCGCAGCTGCACCAGTTCCTCCAGCCCGCAGCCCGTGGCGTCGCCGATTGCCGCCATGATCTTCACGCCCTCCTTTTTGAGATCGGCGCCCTTGGGCGTTACGGCCACCAGCACCTGCCGCTCGTCAACAGTTCCGCGTTTGCGGGTGATCAGCCCGGCATGTTCCAGCCTTTTCAGCAACGGCGAAAGCGTGCCCGAATCGAGGCCCAGCATTTCACCGAGTGCCTTCACGGTGGAGGTTTCCTTTTCCCACAGGGCCATCATGACCAGATATTGCGGATAGGTCAGGCCGATCGGGTCCAGCAGCGGCTTATAGGCGCGGGTGAAAGCGTGCGCCGCGCCGTAAAGGGCAAAGCATATCTGCTGGTCCAGCCTCAGCAGGCTTTCCAAATTGGTGTCGTCGCTCTGTGCGCCCATTGTTCTGCTCCAAAAATCAACCGGGAAGGGAACAATCAGCCCTGCCTTTCGGTTCCTGCCACATGGATGCGCGGCGAAATTTCGTGAAATTATCGCAAAAAACAATTTTTTATTCAATGTGCAAAATTATATTGCGCACAATTGAATTGCGCATTATAAGAAACCCAACACCAACCCAACGGGAGTAAATGCCATGCCTATTCTCTACACGACCAAAGCATCCGCCACCGGTGGCCGCGCCGGCAACGCCAAGTCGGAAGACGGCGTGCTCGACGTAACGCTGACCGTTCCGAAGGAACTCGGCGGCGATGGCGCCCGCGGCACCAATCCGGAGCAGCTTTTCGCAGCCGGTTATTCCGCCTGCTTCCTCGGCGCCTTGAAGGCTGTCGCCGGCAAGCAGAAGGTAAAGATTCCTGAAGACACGACTGTGACGGCAACCGTTGGCATCGGTCCGCGCGAAGACGGCACCGGCTTCGGCATCGAAGTGTCGCTGAAGGTCAACATTCCCGGTCTTGAGCGCGAAAAGGCAGAAGAACTGGTAGCCGCCGCCCACATCGTGTGCCCTTACAGCCACGCCATGCGCACCTCTACGGAAGTGCCGGTCTCTGTGGCCTGATCCAGCAAGTTCCAGCAGCAAGGCCGGGTTAATCCCCGGCCTTCTTGTTTATGGAAAGAAAAGTGCTATATTCTTTCTAGGGAAAGGATATATGCCATGAATATTCACGCCAAGACCGCCATGGATCCTGCTTCGCAGGGCAGGGTCGTCACCAAGGCCGTTATGACCGCTGCCGAGCGGCTGGGCCTTAACGCGGCCCGCACCGCGGATATTCTCGGTGTTTCCGCCCCGACGGTGTCGCGCATGAAGCGGCTCGATTTCCTGCTGGAGCCGGGCGCCAAGTCTTTCGAGCTTGCGGTGCTGCTGATCCGGGTTTTCCGTTCGCTGGATGCAATCGCCGGCGGCGACGAGGCGGTAGCCAAAAACTGGCTGCGCAATCACAATACGGCGCTCAACGCCGTGCCTGCCGAGAGGCTCACCACCATTACCGGATTGATCGATGTCCTCTCCTATCTGGACGCCCGACGCGCTCCTGTCTGAAAAGCGCGCCGCATCGGGAAAATACTGGCGGCTGGTGGAAGCGCAGCATCAGGTTTCCACCATGAAGCTGGTTGATACGGTGGAGGAGCAATCGCTGCTGGAAGATATTCTGGAGGCGAGCAAGCGGCCATTTCCGCCGGAATGCGCCGGGCTCGATTATCTTCTTGCCACGCCCTTCCGGTATGGTGCGGCCTATCCACATGGCTCGCGTTTCCGCCGGGCTGGCTTTACCGAAGGCGTTTATTACGCCGCAGCCAAGGTGGAAACCGCGCTTGCCGAAATGGCATTCTACCGACTGCTGTTTTATGCGGAATCTCCCGGCACACCGCTGCCTGCCAATCCCGCCGACTATTCCGCCTTTGCCGCCCGTATCGCCACCGATGCGGCGCTGGACCTGACGCAACCGGAATTGAACCGGGACGAGGCGCTGTGGACCGACCTGCAGAATTACGAGCCATGCCAGGCGTTGGCCGAGCAGGCGCGTCTGGCGAAGATCGAGGCGATCCTCTACCGCTCGGTGCGCGATCCCGCAGGTGGCCTCAATATCGCGGTGCTGTCGCCGAAAGCCTTTGCCGAAAAAATGCCGGTGGAACGGATGAGCTGGCGCATCCGCCTGTCGAAGACCGGGGTGCAGGCACTGTGCGAATTTCCGATGCGCAGAACAGGGTTTGCGGTCGCGGATTTTTCCGGTGATCCACGCCTCGCCAGCCTGCTGGGCTGACGGGCGTTTCGCTTGTTTTTACTCTGAGCCCGTCTGAGGGGCCTCATGCCGACGCGAAAAACGCTTCGGGATCGTCGACTTCCACCAGCCTGCGCTTGTCGATCAGCCAGAAACGTGTCCCGACCGCCCGCACGAAACTCCTGTCATGCGAGACGAAGACGCAACTGGCCGAACGGTTGATGATTTCCGCCTCAAGCGCTTCCTGCCCATCTATATCAAGATGGTTGGTGGGCTCGTCCAGCAGGTAGAAATTCGGTTCCGCCAACCGCAGCGCCAGCATGGCGAGCCGCGCCTTCTGGCCGCCGGAAAGCGTTGCGATCCGACGTTTCTGCATTTCCATGTCGATACCGGCACCCGCAAGCAGGCCGTGTATGCGCTGGTCGCCAATGTCGAATCGGTGGGTCATGAGCGCAAATGGCGTGCTGTCGTCGTCGATTTCGGCAAGCGACTGATCGACATATCCGGCCACCAGCGAAGGCGTGACCTTTATGCCGTCCTGTATTTGGCCTTCATCCATCATCGCCGCTTTCAGAAGCGAGATCAGCCGCGTCTTGCCGACGCCGTTGCGGCCGAGAATGACGATGCGGTCGCCCTGGTGGACAAATTGCCGGCCGGTGCGAAACAGCAATGTCCCGTCCGGCGTCGAGACTGGCACATCCTCCAGAGTGACCAGAACCTTGGCATGGGTACCGCGATTGGCGAGCCGGATCTTGCCGGCGGAGCGCTCGCTATGTGCTGGGCGCGCATTCTCCTCCAGTTTCTCGGCACGCTGGCGCAATTGCTTGGTCTTGACGGTCAGAAGATCGCTGCCCGAATTGATGCCGATATTGTTGAGCTTGGCGGCCTGCCGGCGCAATTGCTGCGCGGTTTTCATGTCGCGCTGGAAACGCCGCTCATCGGCGGCATCCTCCTCTTCGAGTGCCGCACGCGCATGGCCGTAAGGCAGCCGGAACAGCGCCGAATTTTCCGGCCGCAGGAACAGCGTGGTCTTCGTGACATTGTCGAGAAAGGCGCGGTCATGGCTGACGATGACGACCGCCGTGTCGCGCGGCAATTGACCGAGCCAGCTTTCCAGCACGTTGATTTTTTCGAGGTCGAGATGGTTGGTCGGCTCATCGAGCAGGAGAACGTCAGGCTCGGTGATCCACGCCCGCGCCAGCATGGCAAGTCGCTGCCAGCCACCGCTCAGCTCTTTCAAATGGCGATGACGATAGGGTTCCGGCACCAGCATGGCATCAAAAATAATGTCGGCGCGCCAGCTCTCATTGTCGATCTCATCCACCGGCAGGGCGGAAAGCACGGCGTCCCGCATCGTCTTTTCCAGAAGCGGGGAGGGCAGGTGCTGGTGGACGATGGACTGCGTCAGCCCGCGCAGCCGGGTGATATCACCGCTGGTAGCGTCCAGTTCACCGGCAAGGCAATTCAGCAGGGTGGATTTGCCGTGGCCATTCGCGGCGACGATGCCGATGCGGTCTCCGGCATTCACGGTGAGGCCAAGATTGGAAAAAAGCGGCTTTCCCAGAATGATTCCGAGGTTTCGAAGCGTGATAAGGGTCATGAAATTGTCTCTGGCAAAACGGATCTGTGACGAACCGTGGTCTGCGACAATGCAGTACGGGATATCGGTTCGAGGTGATCCGTCGTGAAAACATGCGCAACGGCAGACAAGCTGCATTCTGCGCGGCCTTTTGGGCAAACCAGAGTTTTGGTGTTCCGGTCAGCCCTGCAAACGCGTCTGCAGGGCAAAAAGGTGGCAGATCTGGCGGTTGCGCCAGAAGCAGGAAATATCCATGCGAAGCCTCCTTTCTTGATACGTGTTCAACCGTTCAACAATTAACAGCGGCAGGGGTTCGAGGCAATGGCTTTTGAAGAGGCGGGTGGTGCCGGAGAATACGGCGACCCGCATTCTCCAGCCCTCAAGCGCGGCGCCCTTACTGTTTTGCCACGCGCTCGCGCAGTTTTTCCACATGTTCGGCGATTTCAGGTGTCACCGCGTCGCCGAAATCCTCCATTTCGAACATCGGGCGGATTTCGATTTCGCTGCGCTCCAGCATCGGGTTGGGGCAACGCTTCACCCACTCCACGGCCTCATCCATGTCCTTCACCTTCCAGAGCCAGAAGCCGGCAACCAGCTCGTTGGTGTGCGGGAAGGGGCCGTCGATCACGCTGCGGCTGTCACCATCGAAAACAACTCTTTTGCCTTTGGAGGAAGGGTGGAGGCCATCACCGGAAAGCATGATGCCGGCATTGACCAGTTCCTCGTTGAACTTGCCCATGGCTTCCATCAGTTCGGTGGTCGGCATTATGCCATCCTCGCTGCTGCGGGTGGCCTTTACGAAAACGATAACACGCATGGTTTCCTCCCTTGTTGCGTCTTCCTCGTTAGTTTCGCCGCCCGGCACGACGGGTAGATGACATTTTCACGGGTAAAAGTGGCAATACGCCGCTTTCCCGTCAGCCGAGATCAATGAGGTCGCGGCGCAGCCGGTCGGGGTCGCCGCTGCCGATGCGGGCCTCGATTTCGGCGTGGGTCTGTTGCCAGATAGGGAAGGCCGCGGTGAGTACGGCCATGCCTTCCACTGTCAGCCGCAGCCGCTTGCCGCGCTTGTCCTTTGGGTCTTGCTCGATACTGACCAGCCCACGCCGCTCCAGTGGCTTCAGCGCTGCCGTCAGCGTCGTGCGGTCCATCGCCAGAAGATTGGCGACCGGCCCCATCGGCGGCGGCTCCGGCCGGTTGAGCGACATCAGCAGGGAAAATTGGCCGTTGTTGATGCCCACGGGCTTCAATGCGTTATCGAACAGCCGCGCCAGCGCCCGCGCTGCACGTTGCGCATGCAGGCAAAGACAGGAGTCCCGCACTAAAAGAGTTGCCGAAAAAGGAATCACGCTGGCGTTTGACATGGACTATATATGTTGATATCAACGTAATTAGTCAAGCGGAACCTGTAGCCTTGCTGACGGTTTCCTGGCTTTCAATGCAGACACAGGCGGCGCCCACCATGGAGGCGGAGCGGTGCCGTGGTGAAAGACGGATCCAAGGAGGAAAGATCATGTCTCATCCCGTCGTTTCTAATGAGGAGTGGCTTGCGGCCCGCCGCGATCTGCTGGTGAAGGAAAAGGAATTGACCCGCGCGCGCGACAGGCTGAACGAGGCGCGCCGCGCATTGCCATGGGAAGAGGTGACGAAAGATTATATTTTCGACGCGCCGTCCGGCCCGAAATCGCTGAAGGAACTCTTCGGCAATTGCAGCCAGCTCATCGTATACCACTTCATGCTGGCACCCGACTGGGAGGAGGGCTGCACCGGCTGTTCCTTTTTCGCCGACCATGTCGATGGTGCGATGGTTCACCTGAAGCACGGCGATGCGGGTTTCGTTGCGGTCTCGCGCGCACCGCTCGAAAAGATCGAGGCCTATAAAAAACGCATGGGCTGGAAATTCCCTTGGGTCTCGGCCAACGGCAGCGACTTCAACTATGATTATCAGGCCTCCTTCCGTGATGAGGATATCGAGAGCGGGGCGATCACCTACAATTACCGTGAGATCGAGCCGATGGGCGACCTGAAGGACCTGCACGGCGTCAGCATTTTCGCCAAGGGCGAGGACGGCAGGATTTACCATAGCTATTCCGCCTATGCCCGCGGCATGGAAGAGACGCTCGGTACATTGATGCTGCTCGATCTGGTGCCAAAAGGCCGTAATGAAGACGGTGTAATGGATTGGGTGCGCCGGCACGACCAGTACGAGGACGAGCCCAAGGCCGCGTCTTGCTGCCACTGAAATAGGACGAGGAGGAGGAGACGACAATGGAAAATGCCAAGCCGCAGAAGGAACACGCGTTCCTGGGCAGGATCGTCGGCGACTGGGTCATGACCGCCAGTTCCGGGCATGAGGGATACGATCCCGATGACCCCGCCCAGCGGTTCACCGAAACCGTCAGCTCCATCGGCGGGCTGTGGATCATCGGGCACGGCACCGGCAAGATGCCTGACGGGACGGAGATGACGGCTGTCATCACCGTGGGTTTCGACCCTGCCAAGGGCCATTTCGTCGGCACCTGGGTGGGGTCGATGATGACCAATCTCTGGGTCTACAAGGGCTGGCTGGAAGACGACGGCAAGACCCTGACACTCGAAGCGGAAGGACCGGCCTTTGACGGTTCCGGCCGCATCGATACCTATCGCGACGTGCTGGTGCTGCACGACGACAATAACCGCAGCTTTTCCGGCAGCGTCCGGCAGCCGGATGGCAGTTTCAAGACCTTCATGACATCGGAGTTCCAGCGCAAGGCGTGACGCCCCGCCGGAATTTGCCCGATCGCGCCGAATAATGCGCTGCCGCGTCCTGCGGCGGCCGATCGCCAGAAAAATGACGCCATAACCCCGGAGAGATTCAATGTCCGATAGACACGGAAAATTCATATGGGTTGAACTGATGACGCCTGACATGGAGCAGGGTGCCCGCTTCTATGGTCATGTCGCCGGCTGGCAGACCAAGGATTTCGGTTCGCCGGAAATGCCCTATCTGGTGCTGGAGGCCGATGGTAAAGGCATGGGCGGCATCATGGAACTGACCGAAGAACACAAGAGCCAGGGCATTCCTCCCAACTGGACCGGTTATGTCGGCGTTGACGATGTGGACGCCACGGCAAAACTTTTCGCGGAAAAGGGCGGTTCGGTCAGGCGCCCGCCGCAGGATATCCCGGAGATCGGTCGTTTCGCCGTGGTGGCTGATCCTTCCGGTGCGGTTCTGTGCATCATGACGCCGCTGCCGATGGAAACCGGCGGTTTTCCGCAGGAGACGCAGAACCTGCCGGGTCACGTCGGCTGGTACGAACTTGCCACCAACAATGTCGACGACGCCATAGCCTTTTACGGTGAGGTCTTCGGCTGGACCAAGGACCATGATTTTGACATGGGCGCAGAAATGGGCCCGTATCGCATCTTCGCCCATAACGGCAAGGTCGTCGGCGGCATGATGAAATGTATGGCGGGTGCGCCCACCTGTTATTGGGGTTATTATTTCAACGTCGACGGCATCGATGACGCCATCACCCGGGTCAGCACCGGTGGCGGCAAGGTCGTCAACGGCCCGATGGAGGTTCCCGGCGAGAGCTGGATCGTCAATTGCCAGGACCCGCAGGGCGCTTTCTTCTCGCTGCTGTCGCAGAAGAAGTAACCCTTCTGGGCTGATATACCGATCTGCCGGAGGCTGCTCCGGCAGATTACCGGTTTCTCGGTAGCCGAACGTGATCGATAAAGGCGCGGAGCTTCGGCGCAAGATGACGTCGATTCGGATAATAGAGATAAAAACCCGCAAAAGTCGGAGAATGGTCCTCCAGCATGGAAACAAGTTGGCCGCTCTCCAGGTAGGGACGGAAGGTCTCTTCCATGCCGAATGTGATGCCGGCGCCGGCACAGGCCAGCTTTATCATCAACTGCATGTCGTTGGTGGTGAAGTCCGGCTGGACAGCGACCGCGAATTCCCGGCCGTTTTCGGCAAATTCCCACCGATATGGCGCCACGTCCGGACGAGGCCGCCAGCCGATACATTTGTGATGGATCAGTTCGCGCGGCTGCGTCGGTAAGGTGACGCGATCTCGATATTGCGGGGAACAGACGGCGAGCTGCCGCTGCGGCCCGGAAACCGGAACGGCAATCATATCCTGCGCGATCAGCTCCCCCAGACGCACGCCGGCATCGTAGTGTTCGGCGACGATATCGAATTCCTCGTCCGTCACGACAATATCGAGTTGCACTTCCGGATGGATTTCAGCAAAGCGCGCCAGCAATGGCCCGGACAAGAAGCGCTCCGCTATCGAGGAAACAGCAAGCCGCAATTGCCCCCGAGGCGTTCCACTCAGGGAAGAGGCGGCCTGTGTCGCTTGCATGAGGTTGGAGATGGATGGCGAAACATCGGCGTAAAGCTGTTGCCCCGCTTCCGTCAGGCTGACGCTGCGCGTTGTGCGCTGAACGAGCGCTATCCCCATCGTTTCTTCAAGCCTGCGGATGGTCTGGCTGACGGCTGACCGTGTTACGCCGAGCCTGTCCGCCGTAGCCCGAAAATTGCGTTCCTCGGCAACCATGCAGAAGGTGGAAAGCGCGTTGAGATCAACATTCATTGGTTAGTAAATCTATCCATGGAGGTTATCATTGAGGTAATTATCACGACAATGGCAAAGCTTTATCTTTCCTGCAACGGCCTCCTCTCGAAAAAGCGGGCCGTAAAGCCAAGGAGAAAGCCATGACATTGAACAAAGTTATTCTCATAACAGGTGCGTCGAGCGGGATAGGTGAGGGTATCGCCAGAGAACTTGCCGCTGCAGGCGCGAAACTGGTTCTGGGTGCGCGCCGCATGGACCGTTTGCAGGCTTTGGCCGACGAACTGCGCCAAACGGGCGCTGAGGTTGTCGTGCATCCCCTTAACGTCACGGAAAGGCAGAGTGTCGAGGATTTTGCCGAGGCGGGACGCAAGGCGTTCGGACGGATCGACGTTATCGTCAACAATGCCGGCATCATGCCGCTATCGTTGATGTCGTCCCTCAAGGTCGATGAATGGGACCGCATGATCGACGTCAACATCAAGGGCGTGCTTTATGGCGTCGCCGCCGTTCTGCCTGAGATGACCGCCCGCGCATCCGGCCACATCGTCAACATCGCTTCCATCGGCGCACTGGCCGTTTCGCCCACCGCTGCCGTCTATTGCGCGACGAAATTTGCGGTGCGGGCGATTTCGGACGGGCTGCGACAGGAAAACCGCGACCTGCGGGTCACCTGCATTCATCCCGGCGTGGTGGAAAGCGAACTTGCCGACACCATCACCGATCCGGCCGCTGCGGAGCTGATGCAAAGCTACCGAGCCATAGCATTGAAGCCGGACGCCATTGGCCGCGCAGTCCGCTATGCCATCGAACAACCCGACGACGTGGACGTCAATGAAATCGTCGTCCGCCCGACCGCCTCATAGGGAGGATCGGGCCAATGAAGATTGTTTCGACATCGCTTGCCCTTGTACTCGCAACGGCCGCCGCCGATACCGGCCACCATCAGGAGGATCGTGCCTTGAAAGGGAATATGGACAAGATGGCCCAGACCGAAAGCCACCCCTATATCGGCATGTGGGTCACCGGCGACGGCCATATCCGTCAGGAGCTTTTGCCTGATGGCCGCTACGACGAGGCGCGCGGCCAACGCAAAAGCGCCTATCAGGGGCGTTACGAGGTGAGGGGCAACCATATCGACTATTGGGATGATACCGGCTTTACCGCCGATGGCGAGTTCATCGACGATGTGCTCTACCACGGCGGCATGATTTTCTATCGTGAGCCGTGAACCGGCACGCTAACAGGAAAAAATCCGCCCGGCTGATCGAGGCCGGGCGGCTTATCTGTTTTAACGCTTCAGGCTTCCCAGTATGCCGCGCACGATGGCGCGGCCCACAGATGTGGCAACCGAGCGGGCGGCACTTTTCATTGCCGCCTCGATCACGGTTTCGCGCTGATAACCGCTCGTCTTGCGGGCGCCGGTGGTGGAGGCCTTTGTGGGTTCCTCGTCGCCGAAACCGGGCAGGCGCCAGCGTCCCGAGGCACTGTCGGACTGGCTGGAGGCATTTTCCTCTTCCGCGCGCTTGGCGGCTTCGGCTTCCGCAGCCTTCTGGGCGCGTGCGTTGAGGATTTCAAAGGCCGATTCCCGGTCCACATCCCTGTCGTATTGACCGGCAAGCGGGCCGGTATCCATCAGCAATTTGCGCTCGGCATCGGTGAGCGGCCCGACGCGGCCCGAGGGCGGCCGCACAAGGGTGCGCTCGACGATGGAGGGCGCGCCCTTGTCATGCAGGGTCGAAATCAGAGCCTCGCCCGTACCGAGCGTGGTGATGATGTCGGCTGTGTCGAAGGCGGGGTTCTGGCGGAACGTATCGGCTGCGGTGCGCACAGCCTTCTGCTCGCGCGGCGTATAGGCGCGAAGCGCATGCTGCACGCGGTTGCCCAGCTGCGCAAGAACGGTTTCCGGCACGTCCAGCGGGTTCTGCGTCACGAAGTAGACGCCCACACCCTTGGAGCGGATAAGCCGCACCACCTGCTCCACGCGCTCGACGAGCACCCTTGGCGCGTCGTTGAACAGCAGATGCGCCTCATCGAAAAAGAACACCAGACGCGGCTTCTCCGGGTCGCCCACTTCCGGCAGTTCCTCGAAGAGTTCGGAGAGCATCCACAACAGGAAGGTGGCGTAAAGGCGCGGGTTCATCATCAGCTTGTCGGCGGCGAGAACGGAAACCGTGCCACGCCCGTCCGTGCCGACGCGCATGATGTCGGCAATATTCAGCGCCGGCTCGCCGAAGAAGTTTGCGGCACCCTGCTGTTCGAGAACCAGCAGCCCGCGTTGCAGCGAACCGACAGAGGTCTTGGAAATCAGGCCGAACTGGCTGGACAGCGCACTTGCATTCTCGCCCATGTAGTTCAGCAGCGATTGCAGGTCTTTGAGATCGAGCAGCGGCAACCCGCCCTGATCGGCGATCTTGAAGGCAATGTTGAGCACGCCTTCCTGGGCTTCCGAAGCATCCATCAGTCGCGCCAGCAGCAGCGGGCCCATTTCGGCAATGGTGGCGCGCACGCGATGGCCTTTTTCACCGTAGAGATCCCAGAAGATCACCGGCGATTTGCCGTAGGAAAAATCCGTGAAACCGATCTGTTCGGCACGTTTCTGCACCCAGTCCTTGGCTTCGCCCTGGGCGGCGATGCCGGAAAGGTCGCCCTTGATATCGGCGCAGAAAACGGGAACGCCGGCTTGCGAGAAACCTTCGGCAAGAACCTGCAGGGTCACGGTCTTGCCCGTGCCCGTTGCGCCGGTGATCAGGCCGTGGCGGTTGCCGAATTTCAGCTCCAGATATTCACCCTTGTTCAGGCTGTCGTCCGGATTGCGGCTGGTCCCGATATAGATCTGTCCGTCCTGCAACATCGACCATTTTCTCCTGCGACTGATGCATGCCCCTTAAATCGCGATCGATTTGAAGATGGTCATGTCCGAATTGAACTTTTACGGCACCCTCTAGCCGCTACTGCCAAAGCGGCCTTTTCATAGTATGGTTGTGATGATCTTATAAGGACAGTTTCAAGGCGCAACAACTGCTTGATGGCGATGAAGAAAAACCGCTTCATGAAAGTTGTCGCACCCGCCTGCCGCCCGCTTGAATGCGGCATGAGATTGTTTTACGTTGACGTTAACGTCAGTTATTCGGTGTTGGCGTCGTTTTTCAACAGGAGGCAAGAATGAACGAAGTCGTTGACCAGATCGCCGCAAAGGCGGGCATAGACCCTGCGCTGGCCGAAAAGGCTGTTGGCATGATTCTGGGTTTTCTCCAGCGCGAGGCGGCAGATGGTCCGATCGCCCGCATGATCGAAGCCATTCCGGGTGCCAGCGATCTCGTGGCACAGTATAATGGCGAGGGCGCTGGTGGCGGCGGTCTGCTGGGCGGATTGATGAGCGCGATCGGCGGCGGCGGCATCATGGGTCTCGGCCAGCAATTGATGAGCCAGGGCATCGGCATGAGCGAAATCACCACGCTCGCCAAGGAAACCATCGCCGTTGCTCGCCAGCACGCGGGCGATGAGACTGTCGATCAGGTGATCGCTTCGGTTCCGGGCCTCAGCCAGTTCGCGTAAGGCGACATTTTATTCGATAGCGGGGCGCGGCGGCTGTTCATTGAACCGGCGCCGCGCCTCTTCTATTTCCGCATGGTGGGTTTCCGCCCATATCCAAACGCCGCAAAAGGCGCTGCCAAGGGTCTCTCCGAGAGACGTGAGGCCATAATCCACATGCGGTGGAATGACGGGGTGCACGGTGCGGCGCACCAGTCCGTCGCTTTCCATCTGCCTCAGCGTTTTCGTCAGCATCTTCTGGCTGATGGTGCCGACCAGCCTGCCGATCTGCGTAAAGCGAAGCGTGCCATGCTCTTCCAGCACCTCAAGGATCAGCATCGTCCATTTGTCCGCCACTTTCGCGATGATATCCTCGACCAGCGCCTCGATGACCGGATCGGTTTCCGTGGGCGGCGGAGACTTGCGCCTGTTCTCGATCATGGGATCGGCGGCATACCGTTTCATCTAACACTCTCCTTTGGGTAAGTATAATTCTTTTGGGTGCCTACTTACGAATAGAGAGTATAGCCGCTAATTTCCCGTCATCCAACAGGCAAAGGATTTTTCGATGAAAACGACAGGCAACACCATTCTCATCACCGGTGGCGGCTCCGGCATCGGCCGGGCGCTGGCGGAAGCGTTTCACCGGCTGGGAAACAAGGTCGTCATTTCCGGCCGCCGTCAGAATGTGCTGGATGAGGTAACGGCCGCCAATCCCGGCATGGCCGCGATGGTCATGGACGCGACCGACGCCGAAGGCATCCGCTCTTTCGCCGACAATCTCATCAAGACACATCCGACGCTCAACGCCGTCATCAACAATGCCGGCATCATGCGGCCGGAGGACATCGCCTCGGCCCCGGACTATCTGGACACGGCAGAGGAAACCATCGCCACCAACCTTCTGGCGCCCATCCGCCTGACGGCGGCGCTGCTGCCGCATTTCCTCAAGCAGCCTGAAGCGACAGTGCTGACGGTATCCTCCGGCTTGGCCTTCGTGCCCATGGTAGTCACCCCAACCTACAGCGCCACCAAATCGGCCATCCATGCCTACTCGGTCGCACTTCGCGAACAGCTGAAAGAAACCTCAGTTGAGGTCATCGAAATCGTGCCGCCCTATGTGCAGACGACGCTGATGGGGGAAGGCCAGGCAAGCGACGAAAGAGCCATGCCGCTCGAGGCCTTCATTTCGGAAGTGATGGACATTCTTGGCGGTCGCCCGGATGAGAAGGAAGTGGTTGTGGAACGCTGCAAGCCGCTGCGTTTCGCCGCGCAGAACGGCAATTTCGATCAGGTGTTTTCGATGGTCAACGGCATGCATCCGTAAGACTCGGCCCTGTCTCGGACGCATCGCCTGTGATAGCGTGGCGCTCTTTAAAGGGAGCGCCAGCTTTTTATGGGCAGCCGTCAATTCCTCATGCCGAAAACCGCCATGCCCGGTATTGCTGCCGTGGTTGCGGATAGCGACCGCTCTTTTCCACGTCACATGCACGATCAGTTCGGCATCGGCCTTGTGGAGCGCGGCGCGCAGAAATCGCTGAGCGGGCGCGGCATGGTGGAGGCTGAAGCCGGCCATGTCATCACCGTCAATCCGGGTGAGGTTCATGACGGCATTCCGCTGGGAGAGGGCGGGCGCGCCTGGCGGATGATCTATCTCGACATCGATATCGTGCAGGCCGCCATTGCCGATATCATCGAAAAGGATCACGGCTTTTTCGAATTTGCCTATCCCGTCGATACAAGGCCTCTGGCGGACCGGTTCCGCGCGCTTTTTTCAGCCGTGACGGCAACTGATCGCCCGGGTAAGACCCTTCGCTGCGACGAGACCCTCCTTATGCTGCTCGTGGGTGCAATGGAAACAGTGGCAACACCACGCCAGACGGCAGCGCCCGATAGCATAAGACGGGCGAAAAGCAGGATCGATGACGATCCTGCCCGGCCATTGCGCCTAACCGATCTGGCGCAGGAGGCCGGCATGAGCCAGTTCCGCTTCCTGCGATCCTTCAGCAAGACCACGGGGCTGACGCCGCACAGCTACCTTTTGCAGCGACGCCTGCATCTGGCACGGGGTGCACTGGCCAAAGGCGCACCGCCCGCCGAGGTGGCGTTTTTCGCCGGTTTCTCCGACCAGAGCCATTTGAACAGGTTTTTCGTACGGCAGTTCGGGGTGACGCCTGCGGCGTATAGGGCAGCCGTTTCGTAGGGCAGGTTGGGGTAATAGGGCTACAGACGCGAGCCTCCAAGCCTCAACGCTGCAATTTCATCCAAGACCCCCGCGTCGGACACAGTCACGCTCCTGTTCTCCATTCAACGGGACTTGCAGAATCCATGACGCCCGAATTCCTCGTCACATCCCTGATCATTGCCGCTTCTCCCGGAACGGGTGTGGTTTACACGCTGGCCGCCGGCCTGTCCCAAGGGTCGAAGGCGAGCGTCGTCGCGGCTTTCGGCTGCACGCTCGGCATCGTGCCGCATCTGCTGGCCGCCATCACCGGACTTGCCGCCATTCTGCACGCGAGCGCCCTTGCCTTCGGCGTGATCAAATATCTGGGTGTCGCCTACCTGCTCTACATGGCGTGGAACACGCTTCGGGAAGATGGGGCGCTGAAGATCGACGACAAGCAGGAGCACCGCAAGGCAGGGCGGGTCATCGGCGAGGCTATCCTCATCAATCTCCTGAACCCGAAACTGTCGATCTTCTTTTTTGCTTTCCTGCCGCAATTCATCGCGCCGGAGGAGGTTTCTCCGACGTGGCGCATGGTCAATCTCGGGCTGATCTTCATGGCCATGACGTTTCTGGTCTTTGCGCTTTACGGCTGTTTTGCCGCCTCGGTCAGGCGGCAGGTTGTGGCACGCCCGGCCGTGCTCACCTGGCTGAGACGCAGTTTCGCCGCCGCGTTTGTGGCGCTCGGGGCGAAACTGGCGTTGACGCAGCGGTGAGACCGGACCGGGTTCACGCAGTCAATCGTCCCAGTCGGGCGCGAGGTGACCGGGGTTGACGATGCGGCCATCGGGTTTGGCAAGCGCGTGGATCGCCTGCATTTCCTCTTCCGAGAGCGCAAAATCGAAAATGTCGAAATTCTCCTTGAGGCGGCTTTCGGTTGCGGTCTTGGAAAGCGCCACGACATCCGGCTGCTGCACCGCCCAGCGCAGCGCCACCTGTGCGGCCGTCTTGCCGTGCCTTGCACCAATATCCTTCAGAACCGAATCATCAGGCACCTTGCCATCCGCCATCAGATAATAGGCAGTGACCGAAAGCCCGTGTTTGCGCGCGGCCGCAATCACCTTCGTCTGGTCCAGATAGGGATGGTATTCGATCTGGTTGGTGGCAAGCGGCGTGTCGGAGAGTTTGACCGCCTCTTCCGTCAGCGCCACGTTGAAGTTGGAAATGCCTATATTGCGCACCTTTCCGGCCTTGCGCACGTCGTTCAGCGCGCCGATCCTTTCCGCCAGCGGCACATCGCTTTTCGGCCAGTGCAGCAGCAGGAGATCGACATAATCCGTCTTCAGCTTTTGCAGGCTTTCATCGACGGAGGCGAGAAAATCAGCGTGGCGGTAGCGGTCCACCCAGACCTTGGTGGTCAGGAAAATATCGTGCCGGGAAATGCCGGACTTTGCGATCACTTCGCCAACCGCACCTTCATTCTTGTAGATCTGGGCCGTATCGACATGGCGGAAACCGAGTTTCAGCGCCTCCGGCAAAATGCGCCTGATATCCTCTTCCGGAATGCGGAAGGTGCCGAAACCGAGGGCGGGAATGTTCGCGCCATTCGCGTTGACGTCATACATGCATGTCTCTCCTGTTTATTGCAAACATGGCCGGCAAGGACTGCCGGATGGGGAAGCGGTCTTTTATTAACTGGTGTCCGCGCCATTGGTTTCAAGCGTCTCGCCATTGCGAGGCGCTGTGCGCGAGGCTACCAGTCGATGGCGAAACGTCGTAGATGGCATGATCGGAATGTGGAGGAACCACGCGTGTCGCGCTCACAACGGCTTCTTGATCTGTTGCAAATCCTGCGCGCCCACCGCATGCCGGTCAGCGGTATGGCGCTGGCCGCGCAAACCGGCGTCAGCCTGCGCACGCTTTACCGCGATATAGCAACGCTTCAGGCGCAGGGTGCTGACATCGAGGGCGAGGCGGGTGTGGGTTATGTGCTGCGTCCCGGTTTTTTGCTGCCGCCGCTGATGTTTTCGCAGCAGGAGATCGAGGCGCTTGTGCTCGGGTCGCGATGGGTCGCGGGCCGCGCCGATGAGGGGTTGGCGCAGGCCGCCCGCGCCGCACTCGTCAAGATCGCCGCCGTTTTGCCCGATGCCCTGCGTGAGGAACTCGATAATTCCACCCTGCTTGTCGGCCCCGGGCAGGCCATGGCCACCATCCACGTCGATCTCGCCGCCATTCGCGATATTATTCGCAAGGAAAGTAAGGTCGTGATGACCTATCGCGACGAGAAGGGAGAATTGACGGAGCGGGTGATCTGGCCCTTCGCGCTCGCTTTTTTCGATCTGGTGCGGGTGGTGCTGGCATGGTGCGAGACGAGGCAGGATTTCCGCAGTTTCCGGGCCGACCGCATCGAGAGCTTCAACCCTCTGGACAAGCGTTATCCCCGCCGCCGCCATTCCCTGCTGAAGGACTGGCGCGAGCGGGAAAAAAAGCGACGGCAACAAAATCATGCTGACAAAAACTGACAGCACGGGGGTCTAGAACCTGTTCATCCGCAACTCAAGGAGAACAGCCATGACCCACCCCGATTTCACCATTCTCTACGTCGACAACCCGCCGGCCAGCACGGAATTTTATAAAGCCCTGCTCGGCGCAGAGCCGGTCGAAGCCTCTCCGACATTCTCCCTTTTCGTGCTCCAAAACGGCATGAAGCTCGGCCTCTGGTCGAGGCATACGGTGGAGCCGAAGGCATCGTTAACGGGCGGTGGCGGCGAGCTTGCCTTCCGCGTCGAAAGTGATGCGCAGGTGGATGAAGCCTTCGCCGACTGGAAGACAAAGGGCATCGCCATTTTGCAGCAGCCCGGCACGATGGACTTCGGCTACACATTCACTGCGGCCGACCCCGACGGCCATCGTCTAAGGGTCTACGCCTTCGCGGGTTAGAGATAATGCGTTGAGGCCGATTGGCTAAATAGTGCCGTAGCCATGTCGTACTCTAAGCTCCCCTCATCCCTGTGACAGGCACAGGAATGAGGGGAGGCGAAAACTACGCTACTTCTTCACCGCCACCACGAACAGGCGCGGAAAACGCAACAGCAGCCGGCCGTCTGCCATGGGCGGATAGGCGGCTGCGATGCGCCTGGTATAGTCGTTGAGGAAGGCCTCGCGGTGTTCCTCCCCGGCGGCGGCAAGATAGGGGCGCAGACCCGTGCCCTTCACCCATTCCACAATGCTTTCCGCATCCTTCATGGGGTGGTTGTAGATGGTGTGCCACACATCCACCCGCGCGGATTTCGGTGTCAGCGCATCGAAATAGGCTGATGGCGCGGGCAGGGGTTTGCGGCGTAATCTGCCATCCGCAAACTTGTCCTTCCAGGGGCCGTCTGCTCCCGTTTCCTCCATGGCGCGATGTGTCGGCTCCTGCAGATTGTCAGGCATCTGCACGGCAAGAACGCCGCCGCTTTCCAGCTGGTCCATCAGCTGCGAAAGAACGGCAAGATGATCCGGCACCCATTGGAACACCGCATTGGCATAAAGCAGGTCCGCCTTCTGGCTGGGCCGCCAGTTGCCGAGATCGGCCTTGCCGAAACGGGTGTTGGGCAGCCGGTCCGCCGCCTTTTCCAGCATGTCGTCGTCGCTGTCGATGCCGGTGATGACGTTGACGCCGTAACGATCGGTCAAAAGCTCGGTGGAATTGCCCGGGCCGCAGCCCAGATCGTAACCGTTCAGCACGCGCTCCAGCGGCACCTGCGCCAGAAGATCCCTTGCCGGGCGTGTCCGCTCGTCTTCAAATTTCAGATATTGCTGGGCGGACCATGCCATGATTTTCTCCTGCTGACGTGTTGCATTCGGATCGGCGAACAAGAATGGTAAGGGGCGTTGCAAGCGCCGTCAGACTGCCAGCATCGCATGGGCGAAATCCCCCCGCCATCATCCAACGCATGAATTATTGTGATGGATCTATTCATCAACCTTTTGTTTCGCCTCACAAAACGTCTTTGTCAGGGCATGCATTTGTTATTTTCCATCAAAATAAGACATGGCGGCAATTAAAACTTGACCTCACCCGGTCAGAGGCATTCACTCCCGCCGATTTCAGAGCATTGCCAGCAAAAGTGCGGAGCGGTTTTGCGTGCGGCAATGTGGCAGGACGAAAAAGATGGAGCTCTTTCGCTTTTTGCAGAAAGGCGGAGATGCTCAAGACAGGAGACAGTCATGACCGTCGATACCGCACCCCGATCAACCACCTGGACCTATGTTGATGGTCAATGGCTGCCCGGCAATCCGCCGCTCATCGGCCCGACCTCGCATGCCATGTGGCTGGCCTCCACGGTGTTTGACGGCGCGCGCTGGTTCGATGGCGTGGCTCCCGATCTCGATCTGCATTGCCAGCGCGTCAACCGCTCGGCCATCAACATGGGCATGAAGCCGACCATGACGGCGGAAGAGATCGAGGCATTGGCGCTGGAAGGCGTCAATAAATTCGACGGCAAGACCGAAATCTACATCAAGCCGATGTATTGGGCAGAACACGGTTCGCCGGGCAGCGTCGTCGCGCCCGATGCCAATTCCACCCGTTTTGCGCTGTGCCTTTTCGAAGCGCCGATGAATGCCGGCGCATCGCTGACACTCACCGTCTCGCCGCTGCGCCGTCCTTCACCGGAAACCGCGATGACGGATGCCAAGGCCGGTAGCCTTTACCCCAATAGCGGCCGCGCCATTCTGGAAGCCCGTGCACGCGGTTTCGACAACGCCCTGATGTGCGACATGAACGGCAATGTCGCTGAATCGGCATCGTCCAACGTCTTCATGGTCAAGGACGGCGTCGTCTTCACCCCGGTTCCGAACCGCACCTTCCTTGCGGGCATCACCCGTTCGCGGGTGATGAGCCTTCTGCGCCAGGCCGGTTTCGAAGTGCGCGAAGCGACCCTGTCGGTCGAGGATTTCCGCGGGGCGGATGAAATCTTCTGCTCGGGCAATTATTCCAAGGTTTCCCCTGTTGTGAAACTGGATGACCGCGCATTGCAGGCAGGTCCGGTCGCCCGCAAGGCGCTCGATCTTTACATGGATTGGGCACGTCTCGGCGCAGACGTCTAGAGCGCCGTGCGTCCTGCCGGACGCTCTGACTCTCTTTAATCTGCGCATCGTTACGGACGAAAATCGAATGTGATTTTCTGTCTGGTGGGCAAAGCTGACACGTATTTCGATCAGGGCCATGGCAGGCGTTCGGCTTGCCGTGGCCTTTTGTTTTTGCAGTGCAGTATTTTCCCGCGAAAACTGAGGGGAATTTAATCCAATTTTAGACAAACCACACGTAGTTTGCAGCATCTTCCCTTCCGGCTAACGAGGGCCGCCAGATGTCTTTCAGCATTCGTAATGTACTTGTAGGATTTTTTCTTACCATCAGCCTCGCGCTGGCCGGTTTGGTCGGAAACGAGTTGTGGCGGTCGGCCAATCGCGCCGGCACCTTTTCAGAGGTTGCGCAACTCGTCTCGCTCGACAAGCTTCTTTTCAACGCTCTTTTGAATTTCCGCAGTGAACGCGGCGACAGCGCCACGGCACTGACGCTCGATCCGTCGAAATCGACGGGCAGCGTCGCCAGCGTGCAGGCCGCACGCCAGAAGGTGGATGCTGCCATGACGGCATTCCTCACGCAGTCTTCGTCGCTTGAAGACACGCAGCTTCAGGCACCGCTGAAGCGCGTTAAAGATGTCTACGCGCAGTTCGTCGAATTGCGAAAGAAGGTTGACGCCAACGTTTCGCTGCCGCTCGACCGGCGCGAAGGCGGGCTCGACAAGACGGTAATGGCGCTCGGCGGCGATTTCCTCGCCTCGCTCGAGGCGGGCTCGACGGCGCTTGAAGGCACTGTTCGCTCTCTCGATCAGGGTCAGACCGGTTTGATCCAGTTGCGCTCTTACGGCTGGTCTGCCCGTGCCCTTGGCGGCAGCGCCACCGTCATTCTCAACGCTGCCGTTGCCCAGAACCGTCCACTGACGGCGCAGGAGATGCAGCAGCTCGGCGCATTCGATGCGGGTGCGGCTTTCGCCTGGAAAGCGACCGGCGATCTGGTTACGCATGAATCGACGCCGCAATCGCTCAAGGATATCTACGCCACGGCGGACAAGACTTACTTCAAGGGCGATTTCAGCACGCAGCGCGCCAAGCTCATCGACGATCTCATGAATGGTCGCACGCCTGCCTTCACCATGGACAGCTGGCGCACCACCGTCACCGAAAACCTCGGCACAATTGCGAAAATCGCTTCTGCCGCCATGGATGTTCTGGACGCAAATGCCGCACAGGCCAAACAGGACGCCTTCATCGATGCGATGATCTATCTCGTCGTCTTCATCGCGACACTGGCGCTCTGTATCCTCTCGCTTGCCGTCATCGTCGGCCGCGTCACCCGCCCGATCAGCCGCCTGACCAACGCGATGATGGAGCTTTCGGGCGGCAATCTTTCGATCGATGTCGCCGGCGCAAAACGCGGCGACGAGATCGGCGAGATGGCCCGCGCGGTGGAAATCTTCCGCGAGGCGGCAATCCGCAACAGGCAGCTGGAATCCGAAGCCCTGGCCAACCGCGAGCGGGCCGAGCGGGACCGTATCGAGTTGCAGCAGCGCGCCGAGGCCGAGGCCGAAGAACGGCTCAATCAGGCCACGGGTTCGCTGGCGGGCGGTCTTCGCCGTCTCGCTTCCGGCGATATGGTCTGCGAGATCGCCACGCCGTTCGCACCGCAATTCGAGGCGCTGCGGCACGATTTCAACAGCTCCGTCGTTCAACTGCGCGAAGCGCTGACAAGTGTCGGCCAGTCCGTGCAGACGGTAAATGGCGGCGCTCACGAGGTTTCGTCGGCATCCGACGATCTTTCCCGCCGCACGGAGCAGCAGGCTGCCTCTCTGGAAGAGACCGCTGCCGCGCTGGAAGAGATCACCGCCAATGTTTCGGCCACCTCCAAGCGGGCAGGCGATGCGCGTGACACGGTGCGTGAGGCAAGGGCAAAGGCCGATCTTTCCGGCAAGGTGGTGCGCGATGCCGTTTCCGCCATGGAACGCATCGAGCATTCCTCGCGCCAGATCGGCCAGATCATCGGTGTTATTGACGAAATCGCCTTCCAGACCAACCTTCTGGCGCTGAATGCGGGCGTCGAGGCGGCGCGGGCGGGCGATGCGGGCAAGGGTTTTGCAGTCGTTGCACAGGAAGTGCGCGAACTGGCCCAGCGTTCCGCCAAGGCCGCCAAGGAAATCAAGCAGCTCATCAACACGTCAGCCGTTGCGGTGGGTGAAGGCGTGAAGCTTGTCGCCGATACTGGCGTCGGGCTTTCCGAGATCGAGCAGCTCGTACTGTCCGTCAACACGCATATGGACGCCATCGCCACCGCGGCGCAGGAACAGTCCGCCGGTCTCTCCGAGGTCAACACCGCCGTCAACCACATGGATCAGGCTACGCAGCAGAACGCCGCGATGGTTGAGGAAATGAATGCGGCCGGTGCTGGTCTTGCGCAGGAATGTGCCAACCTCCAGGCTTTGTTGGCGCAATTCCAGCTCGGTCAGCAGACTTCCGCATTGCGCGAGACGGCAAGGCACATGCGAGAGGCAAGCCCCGCACGTGCACCTGTCTCCCAGCCGTCCAGATCCCGCCCGGTCACTGCTTCGCGTGGCAATGCCGCGCTGGCCGTGAAGGGTGATGACTGGACCGAGTTCTGAGGACGAGATTGCCTTTGGCTCCGGGGTCCAGCGCGGTCAAGTCTCTGATCGCGCACGACTCTTCTCACGGCGCAGACGCGCCGTGGCTGGATGCCGGATCCAATCCGGCATGGCGAAAGAAAAAAGTCGCAAGCATCAACAGATCGAAGCCCGCGTCCGAAATCGACGCGGGCTTCATCGTTTCTGCAGGTTTGGCAATGCAGCAGCGAGCGCCCTTAGTGGCGCGGTCATGTGCTTGTCGCGTCTGAGGGCAAGGGCGATCCGCCGTTCGAGCGGCGGCTCGAGCGAGCGCCATTCAAGCCCCGATGCAGCACCTTCATGCTCCATCGCCATGCGTGGCACGATGGCAAGGCCAAGGCCCGCGCCGGCCAGTTTCTTGATGGCCTCGACGCTGCCCAGTTCCATGGCGGGTTGCACGGTGCGGCCGCTTGCCGAAAACCATTGATCCACGAGCTTGCGCGTATTGCCGCCCTCGTAAAGCAGCAATGGCTGTGTCGAAAGCGTCTCGGCATTCAGGATTGTTGCATCGCTGATGGTGCCAAGCGGGAAAACCGCAACCAGTTCATCGAGATGGATGTCGCTGATATCGAGGCTGCGGCCGCTGGCCGGCAGGGCCACCACCGCCGCATCGATCGTATTGGCTTCGAGAAGCCTCAGTATATCGTGGGTATTGCCGGTCTGCACGACGATGTCTATCCCCGGCATCACCTGGCGGATTTTGCCCAGCACTGGCGGCAGAAGATAGATGCAGGCGGTGGCGCCCGTGCCGATGCGCAGGCGTCCCGTCACGCCGCTGCGATGAGGGGCTACGGTATCGATGGCATGCGCCACTTCTTCCGCAATCCGTCTTGCATGGATGAGAAAGTCCCGGCCCGCCGCCGTCGGCTGCGCGCGCCTGCCGACCCGTTCGATCAGCCGCACACCGAGCTGCTTTTCCAGCAGCCGGATGTGCAGGCTGATGGCCGGCTGCGTCAGCCCCGCCTTATCGGCTGCGGCGGAAAAGCTGCCGAGTTCGGCGACATCCATGAAGCTGCGCACCTGCCGCAGATCGAGGTCCATCATCAAAGAAAACCTTATCGTTTGTATAAGACAGATAATCTTTATTTTGACTGAGCCGCAATGCACAATAATGCCGTGAATGACCACAGGACACGAGAATGACCCTTCCCACAATTTCCAGCCTTACCATCCGCCCCTGCGAGGAGGCGGATATTCCAGCCATTACCGAAATCTACCGGGATGCCGTGCTGCATGGCCGCGCCAGCTTCGAGATCGATCCGCCAAGCGTGGATATGATGCTTGAGCGCCGCCGATTGCTGGTGGAAGGCAACTACTCCTATCTCGTCGCCGAAATCGACGGAAAGGTAGCCGGATATGCCTATGCCGGCGCCTATCGTCCGCGCCCGGCCTATGGTGCTGCTGTGGAGAATTCCGTTTATATCGATCCGGCCATGAAGGGCATGGGAATTGGCCGCAAGCTGCTCGAT
Source organism: Agrobacterium sp. S7/73 (assembly GCF_019355535.1). Classification (NCBI taxonomy): domain Bacteria; kingdom Pseudomonadati; phylum Pseudomonadota; class Alphaproteobacteria; order Hyphomicrobiales; family Rhizobiaceae; genus Agrobacterium; species Agrobacterium sp. S7/73. The sequence goes on along the minus strand of NZ_CP072136.1, from coordinate 2,101,821 downwards.
GCGCTGATCGAGGATGCGACTTCGCGCGGCTTTCGGCAGATGATTGCGGTCATCGGCGATAGCGCCAACGCCGCCTCCATCGGGGTTCACCGCGCCGCCGGTTTCGAGCATGTCGGCACATTCAAGTCCATCGGATGGAAACACGGCCAGTGGCTGGACACGGTGCTGATGCAGCGCGCGCTGGGCGATGGCGACACCACGCCCCGTTTCTGAAACCTCAGGGCTTGGTGGAGCCGGGGATTTCAACCTTCAGCGTATCGCCGGCAAGCTCGCTGCCGAGTTCGACGGCCTTGGTCTTCTTGTCGTAAACGCAGATATGGCTGATCGTCGCATCCGCGCCCTTGGCCTTGCCGGTGAGGACGGCGAGGCCATAATTCTCGCTGCCCACCGGATCGACCACCACCTTGGCGTCCTCGATCATGTCATTGCCGGCGCCAAGGCACGCCGTCTGCACATCCGCCACGAATTCCTTCCAGGCATCGTCAGACGATGCGACGGCGGGTAGCGCCAGCGAGGAGAAGACGGCGAAAAGCAGCGCGCGATGGATCATGGGGCGGGTCATGGAATTTCCTTCCTGCAATTTCATCAAAAGCGAACCGATAGGGTGGAAAACAGTACGCCAGGGTTGTGAAACAAATGTGGTGGCGGCTGGCTTGAGAGGAATTTTCTCTTTTGTCGGAACATTTTGATATTTCACAGGTTGCCCAAACAGAGGTTCGCTCCTATGGTCCGCTCACACGGTTTCTAGGAGCGGTAACCCGCTGCAAAAAGGAGTAAAAACCATGGCCTTCGAACTTCCTGAACTCCCCTACGACTACGACGCGCTTGCACCATACATGTCGCGCGAGACGCTCGAGTTCCATCACGACAAGCACCACAAGGCATATGTCGACAACGGCAACAAGCTGGCGGCGGAAGCCGGTCTTTCCGACCTTTCGCTTGAGGAAGTCGTGAAGAAGTCCTTTGGCACCAATGCTGGTCTCTTCAACAATGCTGCCCAGCATTACAACCACGTCCATTTCTGGAAGTGGCTGAAGAAGGACGGCGGCGGCAACAAGCTGCCGGGCAAGCTGGAACAGGCGTTCGCCTCCGATCTCGGCGGTTACGACAAGTTCAAGGCTGATTTCATCGCTGCCGGCACCACGCAGTTCGGCTCGGGCTGGGCATGGGTTTCCGTCAAGAACGGCAAGCTCGAAATCTCCAAGACCCCGAACGGCGAAAATCCGCTGGTTCATGGCGCAGAACCGATCCTCGGCGTCGACGTATGGGAACACTCCTACTACATCGACTACCGCAACCTGCGTCCGAAGTACCTCGAAGCCTTCGTCGACAACCTCATCAACTGGGACTATGTCCTGGAGCGTTACGAAGCCGCTTCCAAGTAAGTTTTGCGGATTGTAATTTTTTGAGCACCCGGCCCCCCAAAGGCCGGGTGTTCTGCTTTTGAGGTCGACAATCCAGCGTGTCGCTCCCATTTGTCACAAGCCTGTCATCCGCCCGGTTTATCGCGGCGCATCATGACTGAAAAAACCACACCGCTATTCTCATTCGGCATTGTTGCCGATCCCCAATATGCCGATGCCGAACCCCGCCCGGATATGGGCCGGTATTATGCCGAAAGCCCGAAAAAGCTTGGCGAAGCGATCGACGCCTTCAATCGCGAGGAACTGGCCTTCGTGGTAACGCTGGGCGATATCATCGATCGCGGTTTTGAAAATTTCGATGCGATCCTTGGCGTCTACGAGCAGCTTCGCCACCCTTCGGTGATGCTGCCGGGAAATCACGATTTCGCCGTTGCCGCCGAACACCTGTCCGCCATCCATGCCCGCCTCGGCATGGCGTCGCCCTGGCACGATTTCACCATCGATGAGATACGTTTCGTGGTGCTTGACGGCAACGAGGTCAGCCTGTTTGCCCCGCCGCCCGGCGATCCACGCCGCACGCTAGCGCGAGAGCGTCTGAAGCACCTGCAAGAGGTGGGTGCGATCAATGCGCAGGACTGGAATGCGTCGCTCAGCGACGAACAGTTCGAATGGCTGCGGACCGTTCTGCAAAAGGCGGATGCGGCGGGTGAAAAAGTGGTCATTCTCTGCCACTATCCGGTCTATCCGAACAACGCCCATAATATGTGGGACGCGCCCCGCATCCTCGATCTTCTGGATGTACACCCTTCGGTCGTCGCATGGTTCAGCGGCCATAATCATGAGGGCAATTACGGGGTGCAGGGCAACACTCACTTCGTCAACTTCAAGGGCATGGTGGATACGCCCGACCAGAACACCTTCGCCATTGCCGATGTGTTTGCCGACCGAATCGTCATCCGCGGTTTCGGGCGCGAGGACGATAGGGTGCTGGAGCATTTGCGGCATAACGCTGACGTGCTTTGAAGTCAGCACCACCCTCTCAACCGTCATTACTGTCCCTGTCACAGGAATGACGGTTGAGACGGAGGCACCGACACACAAAGAAGGTTGAAAGACGCGCTAAATCAGTTGCTTTACGCGCCGGCTTGATTCGTCGTTCGTTCCGAAGTCCCCAGCTGATTGCTCTGCCAGCCGCTCATCCACAATAGCCGCAACCTTTCGCCTTCCATCTTGAAAAAGCTGCCGGTTGTCTTGCAGGTCAGAACGCGGTCGGAGCGGAAATTGCGGATCGCTTGCCTTAGCTCGCACCAAGCGACGATGTTGGTCGTCTCCGAATAATAGATCATGGCGATGGGCCGGATCTGTCGCCGGGTCTCGGTGCCGGTTTCATCGCCATAGGTTATGTCCAACCGCTCCTCGTCGCGCACCGCCCGCCTGACCATGGCAAGATCGACGCCGGCGGGTGAGGGCGCGATGCTGCCCCAGGCGTGCAGAGCATTGGCCGACAGGGTTTTCGACAGGGGTTCGGGCAGGGATGCGGCAATCTTGTCGCTGACCTTTTTGGCCGCCTGCCGCAATTCAGTATCGCCCGTGCGCGCGACCATGGCGAGCGCAAGCACGATCGCCTCCGTCTCCTCGATGGAAAACATCAGCGGCGGCAGGTTGAAGCCGGGACGCAGGATGTAACCGACGCCGCGTTCGCCTTCGATCGGCACGCGCATGGTCTGAAGGGCCGAAATATCGCGATAGACCGAGCGCACCGTGACCTCCAGTGCCTCGGCAATGGTCTGCGCGGTGACCGGCCTGCGCGCCACCCGCAGGATCTGGATGATCTCGAACAGTCTCGATGCCTTGCGCATTGCCGTTTTTCCCGGTGGTTTCCCAACGCAACTGACACAACGCTGTCAGTTGGCTTTTCCTATAAGCAGCAAAACACATTGAGAAACATGAGTTTTCCCGAATGTGTCGAAAACTGTTTTGGGAGATACTGACATGAGTTACGCCGAAAATCTCTGGCTTTTCTTTCTGGTCCTGTTCGGCATCATCATCCTGCCGGGCATGGATATGCTGTTCGTGCTGGCAAGTGCGTTGACGGGTGGCAAAAGAACCGGGCTTTCCGCCGCAAGCGGCATGAGCGCCGGCGGCATGGTGCATTCACTTTACGGTGCGTTGGGCGTCGGCATGCTCGCCGCCTGGATGCCGTCGCTGTTCCTGCCGCTGCTGGTCGCCGGCGCCGCTTACATGGTCTGGATCGGCGTCGGGCTGATGCGCAGCGCCATCACCGTCAATGGCGATGAGGCGCAGGCGAGCGCCTCTGTCAGAAAGGCGTTCTGGCGGGCCGTTCTCACCTGCCTTTCCAATCCGAAAGCCTATCTCTTCATGATGGCGATCTATCCGCAATTCCTCAAACCCGACTATGGTCCAATCTGGATGCAGGGTCTGGTAATGGGCGCGATGGTGGCCATCACGCAGTTCACGGTCTATGGCGCTCTGGCGCTGACGGCGGATAAAAGCCGGGCATGGCTCGTTTCCTCGCCTGCCGCGACGATTTTCATCGGCCGCGCCGCCGGTTTCATGCTGATTGCCGCAGCCCTGGTTACGCTTTGGGAAGCACTCTCCTAGACTTCTGTTTTCTTGGGGAAATTCACTGCAATGTGACTTCTTTTCGCCATGCGGAAAGGGCATCCTCGCGCCGTTATCGCGCGTTCGGCATCTGCCGGAATCAAGGAGAGAGTGTATGAAACTGAAAACCATCGCGGCGGCCATGCTTTTCGGCTGTCTTTGCGCCGGAGCGGTCTACGCTGCCGGCGAAGTCGAAAAACGTGAAGGCATGATGAAGCAGATCGGCGGCTCCATGGGGGCGCTTGCTGCCATCTCCAAGGGCCAGAAGCCTTATGACGCCGAAGCCGTAAAGGCTGCCGTGACGACCATCAGCACCAACGCCAAGGCTTTCCCCGACCAGTTTCCCCCGGGCAGCGAGACTGGCAGTTCTGCGGCACCCGCGATCTGGGAAAATTTCGATGACTTCAAGTCCAAGGCCGCCAAGCTCGGTGCCGATGCGGACAAGGTCCTCGCCAGCCTTCCCGCCGATCAGGCAGGCGTCACCGCCGCCATGCAGACCCTCGGTGCCGATTGTGGTGCGTGCCACCAGACCTACCGTCTGAAGAAGTGATCCTATTAAGAACGCCGCTTCCCGGCGGCGTTTTTTTCATCGGGAATGATGCCTGATCTCATCAGGTGATAATGGGGAGAGGGGTCATGGCCTCCATTTGGACGAAGCTCGCGGGCGGGATCGCGGTGGCGGCCATTGCCGGTTTCGGCATTTTCGCCTGGGTCACCGCGCCTGTGCGTCAGGCACCCAGCCACTGGGTGAGCCTTGGCGAGCCGGACCTTGCCAATGGCGAAACGCTGTTCTGGGCGGGTGGCTGCGCAAGTTGCCATGCGGCACCAGATGCCAAGGGCGATGCGCTTTTGACGCTTTCGGGCGGGCAAGCGTTGAAAAGCCCCTTCGGCACCTTCCATGTCCCCAATATTTCCTCCGATCCGCAGCATGGCATTGGCGGCTGGACGCTTTCGGAATTCGGCGATGCGATGACGCGCGGCGTCGGCAAGAACGGCGAACATCTCTACCCGTCCTTCCCTTACGCCTCCTATGCCCGCATGACGCAGAAGGACATCAACGATCTCTTCGGTTATTTGCGGGTTCTGCCCGCCAGCCAGAATGACGCGCCGGATCACGAACTGCCGTTCCCCTTCAACATGCGCATGGCATTGGGCGGCTGGAAATTCCTCTATTTCGATACATCCGCGCCACCCCGCGTCGAGCTTGCCGATGCCAATGCCGAATTGCTGCGCGGCCAATATCTGGTGGAAGGCCCGGGCCATTGCGGCGAATGTCACACGCCGCGCAATGCGCTTGGCGGTTTTCTCGATGGCAAATGGCTGGCCGGTGGTCCCAATCCCGAAGGCGAGGGCCGCATTCCCGATATTACCCCCGGCTCGCAGAGCGTCGGAAGCTGGGAGGCGGCCGATATTGCCAACTATCTGGAAACCGGCTTCACCCCGGAATTCGACAGCGTCGGCGGCTCCATGGTCAAGGTGCAGCAGAATATGGCGCATCTGACGGCCGAAGACCGCAATGCGATCGCCGCCTATCTGAAGGCCATCCCGGCACGGTAGCCCTTTGCCGTCATGCCGGACTTGATCCGGCATCCAGCCACGGCGCGCAATTCTCACGCCGGCCTGCCATTGACTCGCACCCGCACCCATCGGATAACGATCCTGTGATGGTTCCTTCCGGGCGTTCCGGAAGGTGAAAAGGGAACACGATAGGGAGACATCCTCATTCGTGGCTGCCCCCGCAACTGTGAGCGGAGAGCCTGAAACGAAATGCCACTGGTAAGCATCTCGCCGGATATGGGCGAGGGCAATGCCGGGAAGGTGTTTCAGGTTTTGACCCGTAAGCCAGGAGACCTGCCATCACGGAAATGTCCATGCCGGCGGGGTGTCCGGAAGAGCGGAATTTCAGGGTGGTGGCGCTTGAACGTGCCGCCCTGTGTCAGTCTCGTATCCCCGTGGTGAAGTGTATCGCATGCGGCTGCACGGCGTTTGCCGTTCCGCCGCGTCTAAAGGCGCGGGGTCGCGCCGTAAGAGGGGTCACCATGTCCATCAACCAGAATACGGCAAATGCCGCCGTTTCAGCAAAAACGGGGAGCTTGGCGCAATCGCTGACGGCGATCGTGCTTGGTCTGTTCGTCGTCGGTTTTGTCGGCTTTTCGCATGTGGAAGCCGTTCACAACGCTGCGCATGACACACGTCATGCCAATGCTTTCCCTTGCCATTGAGGGAAAAAGCATGTCGTTCTTTCGCAGTATAGTTTTTACCGCCGTCCTCGTCGGCATCGTTGGCGGCTTCGCCGTTTCGGCCATGCAGGCTTTCGGCACCACGCCGCTGATCCTGAAGGCGGAAACCTATGAAAATGCGGGTGGCGAAGCGCCCCACAGCCACGATGCTCCGGCCACGACCGGCGCTGCCGTTCCCGCGCACGAACATAATGAGGAAGCCTGGTCTCCGGCCGACGGCTTCGAGCGCACCGCCTATACGGTCGCCGCCAACGTGCTGACCGCCATCGGTTATGCGCTGGTGCTGACCGGCCTCATCTCGCTGCGCGGCACCGATGCCGGCTGGCGCGAAGGCCTTTTGTGGGGTGTGGCCGGTTTTGCCGCCGTCATGCTTGCGCCGATGATCGGCCTGCCGCCGGAACTGCCGGGCAGCCCGGCGGCCGCGCTTGAGGCGCGTCAAATCTGGTGGCTTTCGACGGTTGCGGCGACCGCAGGCGGCATCGCGCTGATCGCATTCCGGCGCGAACCCTGGGCAATCGTGCTCGCACTGGTGTTGATCGTTGCTCCACATGTGGTGGGCGCGCCCCTGCCGCCGGAAGGTGAACATGCGCTGGCACCGCTGCCGCTGGAACGACAGTTCATCGTCGCCGCCACCGTGACCAGCTTTGTCTTCTGGGCCTTGCTCGGAACATTGAGCGCGTTTTTCCTGAAGCGCTTCCAGCAGGCTTAAATCCATGCAGGACGCAGCCGAATGGAGTGAGGAACTCGACGCGCTGCGTTTTGCCGTTCCCGGTCACGGCGCTTCCTGCGCCGTGCACCGCCTTGCCTTCAAGGCAGTCCTTGGCGTCAGCCCGGAACGGGAAGCGGCGCTCGCCTATTTTCATGAGAATGAGGCTGCCTTTACGGCCGCAGCCCTTGCCAAGATAAAACGCTCGGCTTTGCCGGCCGGTCGCAGTCTGCATCTCAACAGCCGCGATATCCGCCGTGCGATTGCGGGGGAGGGCGGGGATGTCGCGCCCCGTGTCTGCCGGGTGCTTGATCAGGGGTGATTTGTGATGGTCTCGCGGCTTAACTTCCCCACCACCCTCATTCCTGTGACAAGCACAGGAATGAGGTGGGAGGATCCGCAAAACTCCCAACACCAAGGTGAGCCTCACCGGTGCTCCGCCGCAAAAACCTGAAGTTCCGCCTCGGCTTCCGGACCAAAGAGGCCGAGGTGTTTCAGAATTTCCACTGCGAAACTGACGGGTGCACTGCCGGCTGCGGTTACGATTCCGCCATCGCTGACCGCCTTCGGCTGGTCGCGATAGAGCGCTTCGCCGCGATAGGACGGATAGGCCTTGTGAGAGGCGAGCGAATTTCCGGTATGGGCGACGTCATCAAGGGCGCCCGTGCCTGCAAGCGCGCTGGCAGCCGCGCAGATGCCGGCAACCAGTCGGCCCTTCTCGCGAAACCGCTGTACCAGCCCGCCAAGATCGACAGCCGTTCCCTTTTCCCAGCCGAGGCCGCCGGGAATGACGAGCGCATCGATGTTAGCAGGATCAAGCGCATCATAGGATGTGTTGGGCGTAACGTTGAGCCCGCCCATTGAAGCCACGGGCCGGCCGTCCGGGGTTGCGTAAACGATCTCGACGCCGAGATAGCCGCGCGCGGCGGCGGCAAGCAGCGCCGGTTCCCAGTCCGCAAAATCCTGCGCAAGCGCAATGGCAATCCGTGTCATGGCCGTCTCCGAAGGTTGCAATCAGGCGATAGACTGCATGTAGCGCATGCCGGTGACCGGGCGCGGCGCGAAATCCATGCTTTCGTAGAAACGATGCGCGGCGACATTGCCGGTCGTGGCGCTGACGGAAAGATAGTCGCAACCGAGGCGCTTGGCGATATCGCGGGCGCGGGAAACCAGGTGCTGGCCGGTGCCATGTCCGCGGTGACCGTCACGCACGAAAAGATGGTGCAGCTCAAGCCCGCGGCGGCCTTCCTGCGCCCTGTAGAGCGGCAGCATCAGGGCGTAACCGATCAATGCGCCGTCGGCTTCCGCAACCAGCCCATGCACCCAGGGAAGCGGGCCGAACAGGTCGCGTTCCAGTTTCGCCGGCGTAATCGCCGCCGCATCGCCATGAAAGGTGGCAAGCAGGGTGATCATCTCATTGAGCTCAGGCAAATCGGTCTTGCGTGCGCCACGAATGATGACGACGGGCGGTCTTTCCAGTGTAAGGGAACTATCTTCGGTCATTTTTCTGGTCCTTCGGTTTTATCGGTGCCGTCAGGACGCTTGAAAAACAACAAAGCCGCCTGACGGCGGCTTGTTGACAAAATGATCTGTCGAGCCGCCCTTTACAGGTAGGCCCAAAAGTACGAGCAGGAGATGGGTGCGCGTTCGTTGATCATTTCCATGCAATGCGCTCGAATCTGAAATCTGTCAAGCCTGCTGTTTAGCCTCAATGCTCGCCTTCGCACATGCCATGGTCGGAAAGTGCGCGGATGACGTAACAATCCTCGATCGAATGACCATGGCAATGGGAGACGATACGTTCCAGCTCATGCTCGAGCTTCTTGAGGCTGCTGATTTTTTCGCGCACATGGGCGAGGTGTTCGGCGGCAATGCGATCCGCACCCTCGCACGGCATTTGCCGGTGCTGGCTGAGCGCGATCAATTCTCTGATGGCGTCGATATTGAGCCCGATATCGCGGGCATGGCGGATGAAAGCCAGCCTTTCGAGATCGGATTTTTCGTAACGGCGCTGGTTGCCTTCCGAGCGGTCTGCCTCGCGGATGAGGCCCATCTGCTCATAATAGCGGATCGTCGGAACCTTCACGCCGGTACGTTTGGACAATTCACCGATGGACAGCATTGCCTTCTCCATATCCTCAAGAGCAGCCGGGACAAGAACGAACCGGATGCTCTAGTCTCTAGAGATATAGCTTTTCAGCCTGCCATACAATGGGTGTCAGGCGGCGGCATCCACGCCGAGTGCCTGCGCCAGGGCTTTGAGAACTTCTGTCTCGATGCTGGAGGCGGCGTCAGGCTGCGCTGATGCGGCGATCTCTACCGCCGGTTCGGCTCTGGCCTGTGCGCCGCTGTCCAGGTTCCAAAGTGCTGCGGCAAGTCCGGCGGAAACGCTGGCGGCGGCAGGTGCGGCGGAAACGGCAACGCTCTCGGCGCTGGAAATCGCGCGGTGTGCCGCCCGTGTCAGTTCCAGCAGGGCCTCGGTGGTTGCATTTGTTTCCCTGGTCTTTGTCGCCTCAAGGGTCCGGACCGGAGTTGCGTAATAGCTGCTGGTTGTTGCTGCGATAGTCGTCATGACTGAGTCCCCTAAGTTTCATGGGGTATTTTTAGGGGTCGAAACATTCGCGAAGATTGCGTCGCGCAGGGCTTGAACCAAAAAACATCGCAATATAGTATACCCCCCTATAGTATATGAGGTACTCATGTCCCATACGATCCGCAACAAGGAGAAGCTTCTCGCTCGCATCCGTCGCCTCAAGGGGCAGATGGAGGCGGTGGAGCGTGCCTTGGACGATTCCAAGCCCTGCGGCGAGGTGCTGCAATTGCTGGCCTCGGTGCGCGGTGCGCTTTCCGGCCTGACGGGGGAGGTGATGCAGGAACATCTGCATGAGCACGTCGTGCACGCCGAAAATGAAGACGAGCGGGCGCGTGCGGCGGAAGAGCTGGCCCAGGTGCTGAAGACCTACATCCGCTAACCTCTCTCCCAAAAGTGTCCGCGGCTTTGGGAAAAGACATGCGTGAAACAGAATATTCCAGGATCGAACAGGATTAGCGACATGACGACGACATCCGAATTTCCCGCAGCGTCCGGCCACGACCATGTTTTCCTAGGCCGTAACCATGAGCGCAATGAAAAGCGCGTGTGGATGGTGATTGCGCTGACCACAGTCATGATGGTGGCGGAGATCGTCGCTGGCCACTGGTTCGGTTCCATGGCGCTGACGGCGGATGGCTGGCACATGTCCACCCATGCGGGCGCAATGCTCATCTCGGCGCTGGCCTATCTCTATGCCCGGCGTGAGGCGCGCAATCCGCGCTTCACCTTCGGCACCGGCAAGTTCGGTGATCTCGCCGGTTTTGCCAGCGCCATCGTGCTGGCGGTGGTGGCGCTGCTCATCGCCGTTGAAAGTGCGATGCGGCTTTTCAATCCTGTTCAGATCGACTTCAATCAGGCGATCCTCGTCGCCGTCATCGGTCTTGCCGTCAATCTCGTCAGCGCCGTGCTGTTGAAGGATGACCACGATCATGGCCATGGCCATGGTCACGCACATGGTTCGCATGCCCATCACGGCCATGGCAGCCACGCCCATCACGATCACGGCTCGCACGCGCATCACGGCGAACATGGTGCGAAGGGCGGCAGGGACAATAATCTGCGCGCAGCCTATCTGCATGTACTCGCCGATGCGCTGACTTCCGTTCTCGCCATTGTCGCGCTGCTGCTCGGCAAGTGGAACGGCTGGTCCTTCCTCGATCCGTTGATGGGTATTGTCGGCGGTGTGGTGATTGCCCGCTGGTCATGGGGACTCATTCGCTCCACGGCAACGACGCTGGTTGATGCGGTTCCGCTGACGGAGGACTTGCCGCAGGAAATTCGTGAAAGCGTGGAAACGGAAGAAGATCGCATCACCGACCTGCACGTCTGGCAGGTGGGGCCGGGGCATCACGCTGCCATTGTCGCCATCCACTCGCAGGTGCCGAAGGCGCCGGCTTTCTACAAGCAGAAGCTTGCAGCCATACATGAACTCTCACATGTAACGGTGGAGGTCAGCCCGGCAAGGGCCTGATCGGAATCATCTATTCGTATTCGGAATAGGCGCTGCGCACCCATTCGGCCTGCGCTTCTGCCTTGTCTTCGGCGGAGGTCGCAGCCGGCGTGTGGGCCGGCGCGCTGCCATTGCCGACGGCCCACAGCACGTTGGCCAGCGAACGGGAAAGAACGGTGCTGGAAACGGTCGGGTTGCCGGGGCCGCGTTTAACGGCCTGTTCCTCGGGCGCGCTCTGCGCGCTGCCGGGTTTTTCAATGTCGCGGACACGAGCCTGATAATTGTATCCGCCAATATTGCTTTCGATCTGCATGCCAGTGATTCCGCGTTCAAAAGTTAACAAATGGTTAACGGCGGCGGCTTGCCCGAAGCTTGCGCTTGCTGCATTGCAATGTCGTTCCCGGCTTGACACGTGGCAAAGGGGTGCTTCGTTTTTGCATGGTTGGATGGGAAGGCGGGCATTGCCGGCCTTGCCCTCACTTCGCGTCGTGCTCGCCATGGCGACCCTGTTGTGCCGCTCAAACTCTGGCGCCAAACACCCCAACTCCCGTCATGCCGGCTCTAGGCCGGTATGACGAAAGAGCGTTTTGACGCAGCCAGGCAGCTCCGATGTCTTTTGCGCAGCGGGGCTGGGGCTGTTTCGGTCCTCTGAAAGAAAGGCAAATCCTGTTGGTGCCGGATTACGCGGTTTCCTTCTCCACAGGCGCCGCCGGTTCCGGGATTTTTTCCGCTTCCTCCGCGACTGCCACCCCGGCCTCCGTCTCCTGAGGTGCCGGCGTGACCATCGCCGCCACCAGCGTGTCGAGGCCGATGGCGCCGACTGGCTTGCCGTCTTCATCCACCACATGGGCGCTGGTTTCGTTCGCCTCCGACATATCGCGGGCGATGGTTTCCAGAGTCGCGTTTTCCGGCACCGACATGCCCTCGGGTTTCGCTGTCAGCGGCTCCATCACGGTGGTCGCCTGAAGCACGCGGCTGCGGTTGACGTCGCGCACGAAGTCGGTGACGTAACCATCCGCAGGGGAAAGGATGATGCTCTGGCCGTCGCCCTGCTGCACCACTTGGCCGTCTTTCAGAATGGCAATGTGGTCGCCGAGCCGCAAAGCCTCATCCAGATCGTGGGTGATGAACACTACTGTCTTTTTCAGCTCCTGCTGAAGGTCCAGCAGCATCGTCTGCATATCGACACGGATCAGCGGATCGAGAGCCGAATAGGCCTCGTCCATCAGGAGAATATCGGCATCGTTGGCAAGCGCGCGGGCAAGGCCGACACGCTGCTGCATGCCGCCGGAAAGCTGGTTCGGATAATAATCCTCATAGCCGGCAAGACCGACACGATCCAGCCAGTAACGGCCTTTCTCTTCGCTGTCCTTGCGTGGCATGCCCTGAATATCGAGGCCGTAGACGCTGTTTTCCAGCACGGTGCGATGCGGCAGGAGGCCGAATTTCTGGAACACCATCGCCGTTTTGTGACGGCGGAATTTCCGCAGCGCCGAAGTGCTCATGCCGCAAATGTCCTCGCCGTCGTAGAGAACCTCACCTGCGGTCGGGTCGATCAGCCGGTTGATGTGGCGGATCAGCGTCGACTTGCCGGAACCGGAAAGCCCCATGATCACGGTGATCTTGCCGCCCGGCATGGTGATGTTGATGTTGTTGAGGCCAAGCACATGGTTGTGTTTGTCGTTCAGCTCGACCTTGTCCATGCCTGATCGCACCGCTTCGAGATATTTCTCGGGATGCTTGCCGAAGATCTTGTAAAGATTCCTGATTTCGATGCTTTTAGCCATGGGAGACCTCGCGGTATTTCTGCAGGCGCTTGCCGAAAGCCTGGCTTGCCCGGTCGAACATGATGGCGATGGCGACCAGAGCGAAACCGTTCAGGAAGCCCACCGTGAAAAACTGGTTGTTGATGGCCTGCAAGACATTCTTGCCGAGCCCGCCGACACCGACCATGGAGGCGACGACGACCATGGCGAGTGCCATCATGATGGTCTGGTTGATGCCGGTCATGATGGTGGGCAACGCCAGCGGCAGCTGCACATTAAACAGCTTCTGGCCGTTGGAGGAGCCGAAGGCATCGGCGGCTTCCAGCACTTCCCGGTCTACCAGGCGGATGCCGAGGCTGGTCAGGCGGATGACGGGCGGAATGGCGTAGATCACCACTGCGATCAGGCCCGGTACCTTGCCGATGCCGAAAATCACCACCACGGGGATGAGATAAACGAAGCTTGGCAGGGTCTGCATCACGTCGAGCACGGGATTGATGATACGCTGCAACCGTTCGGAGCGTCCCATCAAAATGCCGAGCGGCAGGCCGATGACGATGGCGATCAGCGTGGCGATGGCGACGATGGAAAGCGTCGTCATGGCGTCGCGCCAGAGGCCGACTGCGCCGATCATGAGCAGGGAGATGGCCGTGCCACCGGTGATCTTGAAGCTGCGCCCGGCCAGATGCACGATCGCCAGAATGACCAGCATAGTGACGATCCACGGGGTCTGGATGAACAGCCGCTCCGAGGAGTTGAGAAAGAGCTGCAGCGGATGCACGATCACATCGATCGCATCGCCGTAATTGCGCACGATATCGCGAAAACCGTCATCGATGGTCTTGCGTGCCACACGCATCGTGCCGTTATCGATGGCCGGAAACTTGCACAGCATATCCGGCAGATAGTTACAGAGGGCCATTATTGTTGTTTTCCCTTTGGTTTGGATGAATGGGAGGGACAATGGAGTCGCTGGAGCGTGCGGGCACCCCCCTCTGTCCTGCCGGACATCTCCCCCTCAAGGGGGGAGATCGGCAAGACGCGCCACATCGCTTCATCCGCTAGGTTGGAGTGGAGCGAGGCCTTGCCGCAGGTCGATCTCCCCCCTTGAGGGGGAGATGCCCGGCAGGGCAGAGGGGGGTAAGCTAAGGATACAAACCCAAGCTTTTCCCTCCTGCGGATGCGTTACATCGAAGCCTTGATCTTCTCCGCCACCTCGGGCGAAACCCACTTCGTCCAGATATCCTCGTTGTTCTCGAGGAAATATTCTGCGCCGTCTTCGTTGGTGCCCTGGTTTTCATCCATCCAGGCAAGAACCTTGGCGACGGTCTCGTTGTCCCACTGCCGCTTGCGGATATAGTCGATGGAAGGACCGGCCTTCTCGGCGAAGTCCTTGGTGACAACAGTGAATACCTCTGCCACCGGATAGGCGTTTGGCTTGGGATCGGCGCAATCAGGCTTGGCGATGCAATTGTCGTAGGCCTCGCGGTCGAGTGCCACGCCATCGTCCAGTTTCACCATGTTGTAATTGCCAAGAATGGCCGTCGGGGACCAGTAATAGCCGAGCCAGCCCTGCTTTTTCTCATAGGCATTGGAGATCGAGCCATCGAGGCCCGCGGCGGAGCCGGTATCGATCAGGGCGAAGCCCTTCTCGTCGGCCTTGCGTGCCTTGAACAGGTTGGCGGTCGTTGGCTGGCAGCCCCAGCCCGGCGGGCAGCCAAACACGGCACCCTTGCTGGCGTCTTCCGGCGCGGGGAAAAGCTCGGGATGCTTGAGTGCGTCCTCAACTGTCTTGATATCGGGGTGTTCGTCGGCGAGATATTTGGGAATCCACCAGCCTTCAACGCCACCTTCACTCAGGATTTTGCTTTCCTGGATCAGGTTGCCTTTCTTGACGGCGTCCTCATAGGGGGCGCCAAGGGTATTCACCCACATTTCGGGCGCCATATCCGGCTGGCCCTTTTCATTCATGGAGGTGAATGTGGGAGTGGTGTCGCCGCTGATGACGTTGACCGTGCAATCATAGCCGTTTTCCATGATGAACTTGTCGACGTAAGCCGCAACACCGGCGGATGCCCAGTTCATTTCGGCGATGGTGACGCTGCCACATGTTTCTGCGGCGTTGGCGGAATTTGCTGCACCGGCAGCGATGGTAAAGCCCGTTACGAGAATGGTCGAGGCTAGGAGTTTCTTCATGGGAGACCTCCAAGTCTGATGCAGTGTTTTCAATTGGCAAAGCGGGAGCACTGCAAAGCCCGGATTGCCAAGGGCGAACTGACATGGCGCATGAAAAAGCCGAAAAAATCCGGCGATAAGATTATCCGCAAGACGTGCTGCAGGATTGCCGCGAGAAAGGCGGCGAAAAGGCGCATGAATATGTCAACGGCCCGGATAATACGGCCGAAAAGTGATATTGCAATGCGAAATGGCGCAACGCAGCCATGCGTTCGATTTCCGGAACATTTTTTCCGGTGACGTAATACATGGGAATTATTTGTGTTTGCGGAAGATATATTATGAGTTGCAGCAACTAGAAATAAAAATTCAATGTCGATAAAGATTTTATTTAAATAAAAGATGCGTATGATAATTTGTGGAAAAAATATTCAATAACGAGATTTTTGCAGGTATTTTAGTCCAAAATAAGATCGGGCGACGATTGGATCGCCGCCCGTTTCTGCATTCAGCGTGTCAGACGGTGTCCTTGCCCGCGACCTTCAGTGCGAAGGCATATTCGAAGGCAATTTCTTCCAGCCGCTGGAAACGGCCCGACTTGCCTCCATGGCCAGCCGCCATGTTGGTCTTAAGCAGGATCGGGGCTTCCCCCGTCGTCTTTTCGCGCAGTTTCGCCACCCATTTGGTCGGTTCCCAATAGGTCACGCGCGGGTCGGTGAGGCCGGAAAGCGCAAGCAGCGGCGGATAGGGCTTTTCCCCGACATTGTCATAGGGGCTGTAGGCGGCGATCCACTGATATTCCTCTTCCGATTCCAGCGGATTACCCCACTCCGGCCATTCCGGCGGGGTTAGCGGCAGCGTGTCATCAAGCATGGTCGTCAGCACGTCCACGAAGGGAACCGCAGCGATGATGCCGGCAAATTTTTCCGGGGCCATGTTGGCGACGGCGCCCATCAGCATTCCCCCTGCCGAACCGCCTTCCGCGATGATGCGGTCGTAGGAGGTAAAGCCTTCCTTGACCAGATGATCGGCAGCCGCGATGAAATCCTTAAACGTGTTCTGTTTGTCTTTCATCTTGCCGGTTTCATACCACTCGAAACCCTTGTCCTTGCCGCCGCGAATGTGGGCGATGGCATAGATAAAGCCACGGTCTGCCAAAGACAGCGTTGTGGTGGAGAAGGAAGCGGGAATGGTGATGCCATAGGCGCCGTAGCCATAAAGCAGGCAGGGGGCCGAACCGTCGAGCGCTACATCCTTGCGGTAAAGCAGCGAGACCGGCACCAACTCGCCGTCATGGGCAGGCGCCATGATGCGGCGGGTAATGTAATCGTCGGGATTATGGCCGGAAGGCACTTCCTGCGTTTTCAGCAGCGTGCGGTCGCGCGTCACCATATTGTAGTCGAACAACTGGCTTGGCGTCGTCATCGAGGAGTAGGAGAAGCGGATGACATCGGTGTCGTATTCTGCAGCGCCATGCAGGCCAAGCGAATAGGCTTCCTCTGCAAAGGCGATGGAATGCTCCTGGCCCGTGCGGCGATCACGGATAACGATGCGCGGCAGGCCGTCGCGGCGCTCCAGCCAGATCAGATGGCGGGCATAGGCATCGACGGAGAGAATGAGGCGACCCGGCTCATGCGGCACGACCTCCTTCCAGTTTTCCTTGCCCGGCGCGGTAACCGGCGCTTCCATGATGCGGAAATCCTTGGCATCGCCGTCATTGGTGAGGATGTAGAAGACATCGCCGCCTTCGCACATCGAATATTCGATACCTTCATCGCGCTCCGCAACCAAGACAGGCTCGGCCATCAGGTCCTTGGTGGAAAGAATGCGGTATTCGCTGGTCTCATGGTCGTGAATGTCGATGAAGATGAAGTCGTCGAGCACGGACGCGCCAACGCCCATGAAGAAGCCGGGGTCCTTTTCCTCATAGACCAGCCGGTCGGCCGACTGCGGCTCGCCGATGATGTGGTGGAAGACCTTCGAGGGGCGGTGGTTTTCGTCCTGCAGCGTATAGAAGAAGCTCTTGCCGTCAGGCGCCCATGCCCCGCCGCCGCCGGTATTTTCCACGACATCGGCAAGGTCTTCACCGGTTTCGAGATTACGGATGCGCAGCGTGAAATATTCCGAACCCTTGTCGTCATAACCCCAGATGCCGTGACTGTGATCGGAAGACTGGTCGAGGCCGGCAAGACGGAAATAATCCTTGCCTTCAGCTTCCCTGTCGCCATCAAGCAGCACGTGCTTTTCGCCGCCATCACGCGGGGTGCGGAAATAATGCGGTTGCTCGCCGCCGGTCACGAACAGCGTGCCATAGGCATAGGGTCCATCGTTGACCGGAACAGAGGAATCATCCTGCTTGATCCGGCCTTTCATCTCCTCGAACAGCTTTTCCTGAAGCGCCTTGGTGTCGCCCATTGCGGCTTCCATATAGGCGTTCTCGGCCTCCAGATGGGCGCGGATGGCTGGGTCGAGCAGGGTAGGGTCCTTGAACATGGCCTGCCAGTTATCGGCCCGGAACCATGCGTAGTCATCGGTGCGGGTGATGCCGTGATGCGTATCCTGGACGGGCCGTTTTTCGGCGGTCGGGGCGGCGGGCAGGTTCTTGAAAATCGGCAAGGGAAACTCGCTTTCGTATGAAAAATGCGTGGGCGGCACCCAAGATGTAGAGTGCCCCTCACCACCGATCAAGTTTCAAATCTCCACAGGTGAAATGAGGCTTGGGCACAATTTCGTCAGTTTTCGATCACATTTTGGCAATATCCGGCAAATCAGCGATGATACGCGCCTGCCACCGGCCTGCCGTGCATCGATAAGAACAAACGAAAACTGACAGGATCCCATGCGAAAGTTTCTTCCCGCTGCTCTTTCTGCGTTTTTCCTTGCCTTGCAGGCATCTACACCCGCTTTCGCAATAGACGCCAACGTCATGCGGCAGCTGAACGTGCTCGCCCCCGAGGAGCGTCTGGAGCAGCGTTGCGACATAGAGGCGATGGAGCGGATCGCGACGGAGCAGAAGGGCATGAAGCCGGATAAGGTCATTGCCTATACCTTCGGTGATCCCGAGGTTGGCAAGAATTCGATCAAGGCGTCGGGTGCAGTCTTCAGAAGCGCCGGTGAATGGTACAAGCTCAAATACAAGTGCCAGCTGAAAAGCGACAGCCTCTCCATCCAGTCCTTCGATTACCGTGTCGGCGACAAGATTCCCGAAGAGCAGTGGAAGAAGTTGTATCTTTATGACTGATCGGGGAATTCTTCGTCCGCGGTCGCCGGTTTAAACCCCGCTTTTCTTGCCGCCCTGCCAATGGGTCTGTAACGCTGTCCTTCGATCGAATTGAGGGGCGAGAACATGGCGAAGCAATTCAAGGGACTTTCGGCTTTTCCGATCACGCCCGCTGACGAGGCCGGGCAGGTGGATAGCCAAGCCTTTTCCGCCCTCGTCGAGCGGCTGGATGCGGCGGAGGTCGATTCCATCGGTATTCTCGGCAGCACCGGAACCTATATGTATCTGTCGCGTGCCGAGAGGCGGCGCGCGGTCGAGGCAGCCCATGCCGTCCTCAAGGGCAGGCGCACATTGATGGCAGGCGTCGGCGCATTGCGTACCGATGAGGCCGTGGCGCTGGCGAAGGATGCCGAAGCTGCCGGTGCCGATGCGCTGCTTCTGGCACCCGTTTCCTATACGCCGCTGACTCAGGAAGAGGCCTATCACCATTTCGCCGCCGTCGCCGGCGCAACCGATTTGCCGCTCGCCATCTACAACAACCCGACGACGACGCGATTCTCCTTCAGCGATGAGCTTCTGGTCAGGCTCGCCTATATCCCGAATATCCGTGCCATAAAGATGCCGCTGCCGGCCGATTCCGACTATGCGGGAGAGCTTGCGCGGCTGCGGCCGAAACTGACGGATGATTTCGCCATCGGTTACAGCGGCGACTGGGGATGTGCGGAAGCAACGCTTGCCGGTGGCGATGCCTGGTACAGCGTCGTTGCGGGCCTGCTGCCGGTTCCGGCATTGCGGTTGATGCGCGCCGCTCAGGCCGGGGATGCGGAGGAGACGCGCAGGCTCGATCTGGCCTTCCAGCCGCTCTGGGCCCTTTTCAAGGAATTCGGCAGTATCCGCGTGATCTACGCCGCCGCCAGTGCTTTGTCGGTAACGGCATGCGAGCCGCCCCGGCCAATCCTGTCGCTCACCAGCGCGGAGCGCCAGCGGGTGGAAGAGGTGCTGAACGCTCTGTCAACGCTGGAAGCCGCGCCATAATTCGGGCGTTTTGCAGGCGGATTGCCACATCTTACCCTTCGGAAACTGAAAAATGCTGCGTAGCCTGCCCTTTGCCGCTCTCTTCCTGTCGCTCTCCACTGCCGCCTTCGCGGGGACGGGTCTCGTCGAGCCGACGCTGAAAATGACGCCGAGGCATGACGGCAGGGTGCGGGTGGCGATGACTCTGGACGCCTGCATGGGCAAGACCGACCATCGCATTCTCGATACGCTGGTGCAGGAAAAGATACCGGCGACGATCTTCGTCACTGCCCGCTGGCTGAAGCACAATAGCGAAGCGCTTGCCGTAATGATGGCGCATCCGGATTTGTTCGAGATTGAAAACCACGGCGAAAACCATGTGCCAGCGGTGGACAAGCCCGTTGCCATCTACGGCATTGCCGCTGCCGGTTCGGAAGCGGCAGTCGAGCAGGAGGTCGAGGGCGGCAGGCAGGCAATTGTCGCCATGACCGGTCTTCAACCGCAATGGTTTCGCGGTGCGACGGCGAAATATACCACCTCGTCCATGGCTACCATCAACAGGCTCGGCATGCGGGTGGCGGGTTATTCCGTCAATGGCGATGGCGGCTCGCTTCTGGGCGCGGCCGCCACGGCAAAGCACATCGCTTCGGCCAGGGACGGCGACGTCATCATCTCCCACATCAATCAGCCTACCCACGAAGCGGGTGAGGGCGTGGTGAGGGGACTTCTGGCGCTGAAGGCGCGCGGCGTGGTGTTCACAAGGCTGGACGACCCGTCGTTTACGCCGCCGGGTAATTGAGCGGGGCGGCTCTCTCCTCATTCCTGTAACAAGCACGGGAACGAGGGAAATGAGCATCCCACATCCACGCCCGTTTTTCGGCGGCATACCGCTCAAATTTGCGCTAGCATCCTCCCATGCTGTTCAAACGCCCCGACACCGAAACCCTATATTCCGCCCTTGTGAACAAGGACCCCGCCTATGAGGGCGTGGCCTATGTGTGCGTGACCTCGACGAAGATTTTCTGTCGCTTTACCTGTACGGCGCGAAAGCCGAAGATCGAAAACTGCCGGTTTCGCGAAACCATCGCCGAATGTCTGGAAGCTGGCTTCCGCCCCTGCAAGCGCTGCAAGCCGATGCTTTCCTATGGCACGGCGGATGAAACCGTCACCACCCTTCTGACGGCACTGGAAAACGAACCGGCGCGGCGCTGGCGTGAGGAGGATGTGGTGGCGATGGGCCATGACCCTTCCACCGTGCGCCGCACCTTCAAACGCCGTTTCGGCATGAGTTTTCTGGAAATCGCAAGGTTGCGGCGGCTGGGAGATGCGGCGACAAGCCTTGCATCAGGAGAAGCCGTGATCGGCGCTCAGATCGATGCCGGATATGAATCCGGCAGCGGTTTCCGCTCGGCCATCAACCAGTTCTTCGGCACCTCTCCCGCCGCCATGAAGGGTAAGGGGTTCCTGAAGGGCGACTGGATCGACACGCCGATCGGTCCGATGCTGGTGGTTGCCGATAATCATGCCCTGCATCTTCTAGAATTTGCCGACCGGCCAGCGCTTCCGGCCGAATTGAAGCGGCTGAAGGCCCGCACCGGCGCGGATATGGTGCTGGGCAGGACGCCGGTCACCGGCCAGATCGCAGCAGAACTCGCGGCCTATTTCGCCGGGCACTCGGCTGACTTCGAAACCCGGCTTGCCGGACACGGCACACCCTTCGAGCGCGATGTCTGGCACGCATTGCGGGAGATACCGGCGGGAGAGATCGTCAGCTATTCTTCGCTTGCGACGTCGATGCAACGGCCATCCGCCGTGCGTGCCGTCGCCCGCGCCAATGGCGCTAACCAGATTGCCATCGTCGTTCCCTGCCACCGGGTGCTGGGCGCAGATGGCAGCCTGACCGGGTATGGCGGTGGGCTGTGGCGCAAGAAATGGCTGGTCGAGCACGAGCGGCGCATGGCCGATAAGCTCCGCATTCCTCTCGCCTCCTGACCGGCCTTCAGGCCGGCAGGTTTGGAACGATGCGGCGTGAAGGAAACAGCTCGCGCGTTACTGTCATGGCGATCAGCGACAGCGGCAGTGCCAGCATGGCGCCCGCAGCACCCCACATCCACGTCCAGAAGATGATCATCACGAAGACGAGGAAGGGGTTGATCTCCATGTTGCGGCCCACCACTGCCGGAAAGGCCAGGTTTTCCATCAACAGGTGAATGGTGAAGAAGATCGCGGATGGCAGTAATGCCAGCACCATGTTGTCATGCGTGATGATGCCTGCCACCGCCAGCGACACCGTCATGGCGGTGATGCCGAGAAACGGCACGAAGCTGGAGAGGAAGGCGAAGAGCCCCCACAGAAGCGGCATGGCCAGCCCGCCGAAATAGGCGATCGCCACCATCGTCACGCCCAGCGCCGCATAGATCAGCGCTGCCGTGGCAAAATAGGTGCCGAGCACTTCTTCCACCGAAGCGATGATCCGAATGGCCCTCAGCCGCTGGTGCCGGGCCGGAAAGGCCATGATTATCGCCTTGCGCAGCCGCAGGCGGCTGTAGAGGAACATCAAAAGCGCGGCGAGGAAGATCATGCCCTGAACGACTGCGGGGGTGACGTTGGAACCGAGCAGGGAAATTATCTCGCCGCTGCGCGAAATCAGCGACTCCATTGAAATCGACCCCATGCTGAAGGTCGCTGCCGAAATGTTCAGCCATCGGATGCTTTGAAGATAGGGCAGGAAGCGGTCCATACTGCGTTCGATCAGCGCTGGTCCTTCGGAGGCGAGCTGCGACAACGGGTCGATCAGCGAATTGATCACGAAAAACATCACGGCCGCGACAAGGCCGGAGAGAATGACCGCCACACCGGCACCGGGAATGCCATAGGAACTGAGCTTTTCCGCCGCGATGCCGAGGATCATGCCCACGACAATCGCCAGCACCACGGGTATGAGGATCAGAGACAATTCATGAATGACCGCCATCATGACGACGAGAAAAATGCCAATCACCGACCATGCAACGGCCACATCGAGCGCTTCTCGGCCGAGCGGCTGCTGGCTGCGCGCGTCGTCACGGTGCGACCCGGACGCCAGACCCTCGAAAGGGTCGGCCTTCGTCGACGGAGCGTTTGCGGCGCGCCGCCCGATATTGCCCAATATGCCGGTTTTTTCCGGCCTGGCATTCTCATTCATCGAACTGTCCCCCAATAAGACATCAAACGTTCGAAAAATGAGGCGGTTCCGGAGCGGCAAAAATTTCTGCCGCCCCGTGGTCTTTACGCGGAAAGCTTCAGGCCTATGCCCCACGGATCTTTGAGAACAATACCGTCGCTCTGCCGTTCCGTAGCTATTTCCAGCCGGTCGAGAGCAGCCATTGCAGTATCGAGCGCCGCACTGTCGTTGAACTTCAGCGAGTAGCCCGAAAGGCCCGTCATGTTGTCCTTGCGGGCCGTGGCGCCGCGGCTGTTCCAGATATTGGCGGCCACATGGTGATGATAAGCGCCCGAGCCGAAGAAGCTGGCACCCGGATAACGCGCCATGATCTTCAACCCCAGCACATCCTTATAAAACTCATCCGCCTGCGGAATATTGCCGACCTGCAGATGCATGTGGCCGATGGCCGTTCCATCGGCAGCGCCCTCGAACGCCGTTTTCGGCGCACTGTCATACAGCGCCTGTAGGTCGAGGCGGAGCGTGGCCATCTCCACCGTGCCGTCCTGCTGGTAGGTCCATTCCGAGGGCGACCGGTCGCGATAGACCTCGATGCCGTTGCCTTCGGGGTCGGCCAGATAGATCGCTTCACTCACCAGATGGTCGGATGCGCCCTGAAGCTGGATATTGTTGTGCGCGGCATGGGCCAGCCAATGAGCCAGATCCTCGCGGCGCGGCATCAGGAAGGCGGTATGGAACAGGCCTGCGGCATTGCGCGGCGCGCGTTCAACCGTGCCGGAGGTGGAAAGTGTCAGGAGCGGCTGGCCGTTGACGCCCAGAACCTCGCCGCTCGGGCTTTTTTCGATGACGGAGAGGCCGATGATTTTCTGGTAGAATTCCGAAATGCGCGGCAGATCGTGAACGACAAGATGAGCCTGACCGACATAAGCCGGCCGCGTCAGGGCGAATTGTTTGATTTCACTCATCATAATCTCCATATTGAATCCGGCGTGCTGACGACGCGGGTTTGCGCGTCTGCATCAGCCGACGCCGCTTTGCGGCGTTCATTTGTGGTGAATATGGGCGGGTTTTGTCGTTCAGCAAAGATCGCCATCTGGCGATTGACCGTCCACTATTCGTTGACAATGCCCCTGTTGCTGCTCCGACGCAGCTTTGACTTCAATCAAGGCGAAGGGCGCATCGGCAGGGAAATATGAGCCCGACACGTGAACGGCAGATTACGCCAAAGGAGATAGCCATGTACAAGAAAATCATCGTACCGGTAGACCTCAGCGCCATCGACAAGGGAGAGAAGATTCTCGCCAAGGCCAGGGCGCTGCTGGATGCCGATGGCGAGATCGTCCTCATCAATGTGGTTGAGGAACTGCCCGGCTATATGGCGATCGACCTGCCGGTAGACCTCATCGAAAATGCCATCAAGGATGCCAAGACGAAACTTGCGGATATTCAGGCGAAGGCCGGCTTCAAGGGCAAGCACGAAATCAGAAGCGGCGCGCCGGCGCGTGAAATCATTGCCGCTGCCGAAGAGCACAAGGCCGATCTCATCATCATCGCATCGCATATGCCTGACTTTACCAATTATTTCATCGGCGCCACCGCCGACCGCGTGGTGCGCCATGCCAAGTGCTCGGTGCTGATTGACAGGTAAAGTGAGTTGAAATCTTGGGGTTGCGGGCGATTTTCGCCCGCACCGGCTGGAGGAGAAGACCATGAATGTCGACAGTTACGAGAAAATCCTGCGCGACCGCCAGCGCGAGCTTTACAGCCGCCTGCACAAAATCGAGGCGGATTTCGAAGAACCGCGCAACCCCGATGACGACGATCGCGCCGCTGAACGCAGCAATGACGAGGTGCTGGATGAAATTGGGCAGGTGGGCCAGGACGAGTTGCGCGCCATCGACGCCGCACTCGACCGCATCGCGAACGGTACCTACGGCACCTGCGTCAAATGCGGCAAGAAAATTTCGGAAGACCGCCTGAAAGCCGTGCCCTATACGCCGTTCTGCCAGGAATGCGCTGCGGCCTTGTGAGGGCGCTCCTTTTTCCCTCCTCATTCCTGTGACAAGCGCAGGAATGAGGGAAACGGCGAGGCCACCGATCAACCTCTCCTTTCGCAACAGCCCGGAACGCAATTTGATCGCCGTTAACCGGCTGCTGTCTTGTTCCTGTCTAATATTGCCGTCATGCTTGGCCACAAGCAGGCAAACGGGAATGGACTATGAGTAACGTGTGGCGGTTTGGTCGCCAGTATGATTTTCACGAGATTGTCGCCGATGGTATCGTCCACGGCGTGGGTATCGTTTTTGCGCTGGTGGGCGCCACGGCGCTGATTTTTTACGCGACCGTCTGGGGCAGCCTCAGCGCCATCGCGGCCGCCTGGATTTACGGACTCGGCCTTGTTGCCTGCCTTTCCGTGTCCTTCACCTATAATATCTGGCCGCATTCCAACGTAAAATGGTTCCTGCGCCGGCTGGACCACTCGGCGATCTTCATCCTGATCGCCGCCACCTACACGCCGTTCCTGATGCGCGGTATCCACGAGCCGCTGATTGCCACCATGCTGGCGCTGATCTGGCTTGCCGCCATCTGTGGCATATTGCTCAAATGCCTGTTTCCCGGCCGTTACGACCGGGTCGCCATAGGCCTTTATCTCGCCATGGGCTGGAGCGGCATCATGGTGGTGCAGCCACTCTCGACGCATCTGGCCCCCGTCACGCTCTGGCTGATTGTCGCTGGCGGTGTCATCTATTCGCTCGGCGTGGTCTTCCATGTCTGGGAAAAGCTGCGATTCCAGAACGCCATCTGGCACGGTTTCGTCGTTGCCGCCGCCGTTGTCCACTATTTTGCCGTGGTCACTTCCTTCAGCCTCGTTCCCATGTCTTCCTGAGCTAGAGAGCACTGGACAGCCATCCGCGTCATCGCCTAATGCTCGCCTGAAGGTCGTGCCCCGGAACGTTGGGCGCGCGATGCAGACAAGAATGAGGGCGAACGATAATGAGTTTGGAACTGCGCGATGCCACCGTGGACGATCTTTCCGGCATCATGGAGATTTACAACGACGCGGTCCTGAACACGACGGCGATCTGGAACGAAGTGCTGGTCGATCTGGAAAACCGCAAGGAATGGTTTTCCGCCCGCAAGTCACGCGGCTTTCCTGTGATAGTCGCGATTCTTGACGGCAAGGTTGCCGGCTACGCTTCCTATGGCGACTGGCGCGCCTTCGACGGCTATCGCCACACCCGCGAACATTCGGTTTATGTCCACAAGGACGCGCGCGGCCACGGCATCGGCAAGCGGCTGATGCAGGCGCTCATCGACCACGCCTCCGGCAACGATGTGCATGTGCTGATCGCCGCGATCGAATCGGAAAACGCCGCCTCCATCCGCCTGCACGAAAGCCTCGGTTTCACCGTTGCCGGCCGGTTTTCGGAAGTGGGCACCAAGTTTGGCCGCTGGCTGGACCTGACCTGCATGGAGCTTAAACTGAACTAGTATGTGAGCCGGGATTTCTCTTAGGCAGGGCGCCGGGCGAAGGCCAGCATGACACCGAAAGCCATCATCATCGAGCCGCTGATCCGGTTGACGCGCTTCAGGGCGCGCGCATTGCGCATAAGACCGGACAGTCGCGAACCGACAAAGGCATAAACGGTGATCGCCACCACCTCGAGCAGCAGGAAAATTGCGCCGAGCGTGGCGAAGCTCTGCCAATAGGCGTCCTGCTGGATGAATTGCGGGAAAAAGGCCGTGAAGATCAGGATGGCCTTCGGATTACCGGAGGCGACAAAAAACTCCTGCCGCAGATAGGTCTTGAGAATATTTCCGTTGCCCGAGGAGATATCGGGAGCGGTGACATCCGCCCTTGAGCGGATGAGCTTGAAGCCGATCCACAGCAGGTAGAGAACGCCGATCCATTTGATCAGCGAAAACATCATTTCGGAAGCCATCAAAAGTGCGCCGAGGCCCAAAGCGGCGATCGCGATCATGCCCGCAAACGCAACCAGCCGGCCGCTCGCGGCCATCACTGCCGTTGCCATGCCGTATCGCGCACCAACCGTCATCGACAGGAGATTGTTGGGCCCGAACGCCATGTTCAGGGCAAAGCAGGCGGGAATGAATATGAGGATGGTTTCGAGCGCCATGATGGTGATCCGGAAGGAGTGAGATCGCGATAATCTCACTCTCCGGTCCGGCTGTCGAGACGGTCATTTTCTTCGCAAAAACGGCCGGCAGGCAGCCGGCCGTTATCCGTCTCTCATCAGATCGGTTCGAACACCATCGAATGGCCGTTGATGCAATAACGCAGGCCGGTGGGCGGTGGGCCGTCCGGGAAGACGTGGCCGAGGTGGCCGCCGCAATTGGCGCAGCGGATTTCGGTGCGCACCATGCCAAGCGTCGCATCGCGATGTTCCGTCACCGCACCCGGTTTCACCGGTTCGAAATAGCTCGGCCAGCCGCAACCTGCATCGAATTTGGTATCGGAGAGGAACAGCGGCTCGTCGCAGGCGGCGCAGCGATAGAGGCCTTTCTGGAACGTGTCCCAGTAGGGACCGGTAAATGGGCGCTCGGTGCCGTGTTCACGCAGGATGCGATATTGCTCCGGGGTCAGCTGCTCGCGCCAGTCGGCATCGCTCTTGTTCACTTTCGGGGATGTCAGATCGCTCATGGAATGATCCTTTCTGTTCCTGCCAGAAATAGGCATCGGCGCTGCAGATTGAAAGAGGGCAGCTGTCATAACGAGTACGTTATGGGCAGGTATGAGAGTCGATTTGGGTTGAGATGGCGGTGTCTATGCCTTAACTGAAAAATACGATTTGAAAAGAACGCCATTCATGGGCGTACAGGGGTAGGGGAAGCCCTGGGAGATGTGAATGACATCAGATGTCACGCAGCTGACATTCCTGTCGCTGTTTTTGCCGTTTCTGGCAGCGCTTGCCGCACCGATGCTGGTGAAAAGATTAGGTCACAATGCCGTCTGGATATTGGCGATCGCTCCCGCGCTGGCTTTTGTCCACTTCGCACTGATGCTGCCGCAGGTGGCGGCTGGCGGCGTGGTCACGGGCGGTTACGTCTGGGTTCCAAGTTTCAACCTCAGCTTTTCGTGGTTCATTGACGGCCTGTCGCTGACCTTTGCACTTCTGATCACCGGTATCGGTCTGCTGATCGTGCTTTATGCCGGCGGTTACATGAAGGGGCATCCGCAGCAGGGCCGCTTCCTGTCTTTCCTGCTTCTGTTCATGGGCGCGATGCTGGGCGTCGTGGTTTCGGACAGCCTGTTGATGCTGTTCGTTTACTGGGAACTGACCTCGATAACCTCGTTCCTGCTGATCGGATTCGACCATGCGCGCCCGGCCGCACGCCGAGCCGCCTTACAGGCGCTGGTGGTAACGGGCGGCGGCGGTCTGCTGCTGCTCGCCGGGTTGATCTTCATCTGGGACATGAGCGGCATGACGCAATTGTCCATGCTGGTGCGTGGCGGCGATATATTGCGCGACAGCCCGTTCTATCTGGCTGCGCTACTGCTGGTTCTCGGCGGCGCGTTCACCAAATCGGCGCAGTTTCCGTTCCATTTCTGGCTGCCCAACGCGATGGAGGCACCGACACCGGTTTCGGCCTATCTGCACTCGGCAACCATGGTGAAGGCCGGCGTCTATCTTCTGATGCGCCTCAACCCCGTTCTCGGCGATACCGCTGCCTGGCAGATCCTGCTGCCGTTCTTCGGCGGGTTGACCATGCTGACCGGCGCGCTGCTGGCCGTGCGCCAGACCGACCTGAAGCTGATGCTGGCCTATACCACCATGTCCTCGCTCGGTCTGCTGGTGATGCTGACCGGCTTCGGCTCTGACCACGCTATCGAGGCGGCTGTGCTTTATCTGGTGGCGCATTCGCTTTTCAAGGGCGCACTGTTCATGGTTGCCGGCATCATCGACCACGAGACCGGAACCCGCGATGTGACGAAGCTCGGCGGCTTGCGAAAAGCCATGCCGATCACCTTTGCGGCAGCACTTGCCGCGGCCATCTCCATGGCCGGCCTGCCGCCCTTCTTCGGCTTTCTCGCCAAGGAAGAGATTTATTATGCGCTGGCGCATGGCAATCCGCGTGCCGTGCTGTTCACCGGCATCGCCATTCTCGGCAATGCGCTGATGTTTGCCGTCGCTTTTGCCGTGGCGCTGAAACCTTTCCTCGGCAAGCCCGTGAAAACCCCGAAACACGCGCATGAGGGACCACTGCTGCTGTGGCTCGGCCCGGCGCTGCTGGCGATAAAAGGGCTGACCATCGCTCTCTTCGCTGGCCTTTCGCATTTTTACATTTCGACGCCGATGGCAAGCGCGATCGCGGGTGAGGCGCGCCCGGTGGAAATCTCGCTCATTCCCCATGTCGGCGTGCCGCTCGGCCTGTCGCTGCTGACGATCGCGCTCGGCATCCTCCTCTATATGCAGCTTTCCGCCGTTCGCGGCCTGATGGTGCGCACCTTCAAGGCGCTGGGTGCAGGGCCGGACAAGGGCTTCGATGTTTTCATCGAAACGCTGGTCAAAATCTCGTTCCATGTTGTCAGGCTTATCCAGCCCGGCAGGCTGGAATTTTACGTCACCGCCACTTTCGCCGTCATTGCCGTCGTGCTGCTTGCGCCGCTGTTTCTCTATGGCGAAATGCCGTCCATGCCGGCGTGGCCGCACGACATGAAAATCCATGAGCTGACCTTCATTGCCATTGCGGTTGCGGGCCTTGTCGCTGTGCTCACGGCGTCCAGCCGGCTTACGGCCATCATCGCGCTCGGCATTCAGGGGTTTGCGGTGGCGGTCATCTTCCTGCTGTTCGGCGCGCCCGATCTGTCGTTTACGCAATTCATGGTCGAAACCCTCTCCGTGGTCATTCTGACGCTGGTGATGACAAGGCTTCGCCTGTCGCCGTCAGACCACCGCGGCCCTGGCCAGAAGCTTCTGGACAGCACCATCGCCATTGCCTGCGGAACCGGCTTTGCCCTGTTCCTGATGCGGGCGACGGAAGCGTCGTTCGATAATCGCCTCACCGATTTCTACAACACCTATTCCAAGGTCATCGCCCACGGGGCGAATGTGGTGAACGTCATCATCGTCGATTTCCGCGGCACGGATACGCTGGGCGAGATTGCGGTGGTGATGATAACAGGCCTGGCCATTCTCGCGCTCATCCGCATCCGCCCGGCTGCTGCCATCAAGGGACCAGCAAAAATAGCGAAGAAGAAGGGAGCGCGGGCTTGAACACGCTTATCCTGCGCACCGTCGCCCCCGTAGTCACCAGCCTCATGGTGCTGTTTTCCATCTTTGTATTGCTGCGCGGCCATAACGAGCCGGGCGGCGGTTTCATCGGCGGGTTGATCGCGGTCTCGGCGCTGGCGATCTACGGCATCGCTTATGGTGTGGCCGCAGTCCGGCGCGCCATCGTGTACCATCCGCTGTCCATTGCCGGCGCGGGGCTGCTGTTGGCGATGTTGTCTGGTCTCGTCTCGATTGCATCCGGCGTGCCCTTCATGACCGGGCTGTGGGTCTATCCGAGCCTGCTCGGTGTGGAAGTGCCACTCTCCACCGTCATGTCCTTCGATATCGGCGTTTATCTCGTCGTGGTCGGTGCCATCACCTCCATTGCGCTGGCTCTGGAAGAAAGGGATAGCGACTGATGGAAGCTGTTTTCTCCATTCTCGTCGGCATCTTTTTTTCGGTGGCGATCTATCTCATGCTCTCGCGTCACAGCATCCGCATGCTGCTCGGCATCGCCATTCTCGGCAACGCAGTCAACCTCCTGCTGTTCACGGCGGGAAGGCTGACGCGCGAAGTGCCGCCGATCATTCCGCCCGGCATGGACACGCTGCCGGCGGGCGCCGCCAATCCGCTGCCGCAGGCGCTTATCCTCACGGCAATCGTCATTTCCTTTTCCTTCTTCTGTTTCCTGCTGGTGCTGACCTGGCGCGCGTTCCAGGAATTGCAGACCGACGACACCGACGAAATGCGCACCGCAGAACCGGCAGGCGAGCCTTTGCCGCCGCTCGGTTATTGAGCGGGGCGGGGCACAGACACATGGCTTCATCCACCACCTCTGCAATATCAGATCTTTCCGCAGCGCTTGTCACGGCACCCGTGCCGCTATCCGACTGGCTGATCATCCTTCCCGTCGCGCTCTCAATCGGCGCAGGTGCGGTGCTGATGATGCTGCGGCACACCATGCGTCTGCAGGCGCCCATCGCAATCACGGCACTTGCTCTGCTGGTATTGCTCGATGCTGCGCTTCTGTGGAAGGTCGTGACCCAAGGGCCGTTCACCATGGTGATGGGCCGCTGGCTGCCACCCTTCGGCATTGCCTTTACGGCTGATCTGACCGGCACGCTGCTGTCGCTCGCCGCCGCCATCGTGGCGCTGGCCGGTGCCATCCATGCCAGCGCCGATATCGACGCCAGCGGCAGGCGATACGGTTTTTATCCATTCCTGATGTTGTTGATGGCGGGTGTCACCGGTGCGTTCCTGACCGGCGACCTCTTCAACCTCTATGTCTGGTTCGAGGTGCTGCTGATCTCGTCCTTCGGCCTCATCGTGCTGGGCTCCACGCGCGAGCAGATCGATGGCGCGCTGAAATACGCCATCCTCAACCTCATCGGTACGACGCTGTTCCTGATCACGGTCGGTTATCTCTATGCCATCTTCGGCACGCTCAATATGGCCGATATCGCGCTGAAGGCGACGCAGCTGCGCGGCACGGCTCCGCTGATGACGCTTGCCAGCCTGTTTGCTCTCGCCTTCGCCATGAAGGCGGCGGCCTTTCCGGTGAATTTCTGGCTGCCCGCCTCCTATCACACGCCGCGCATCGTCGTTTCCGCCCTGTTCGGCGGCCTGCTTACCAAGGTCGGCATCTACGCGCTGCTGCGCGTCATGGTCATGTTGTTTCCGGTCGAGCGGGAGGAGCTGAGTATTGTCATCGCCATCTCTGCGGCGCTGACAATGGTGCTCGGCGCCATGGGTGCGCTGGCACAGAACGATATCCGCCGCATGCTCGGTTACATCGTCATATCGGGCATCGGTTACATGATGGCGGGCATCGCCATCGGCACGCCCTCCGGCGTTGCCGGCGCGATCTTTTACGCGCTGCACTCCATGGTGCTGATGACGGCGCTTTATCTCGCCGCCGGCCACGCCGCCCGCCTTGGCGGCAGTTTCGCCCTGACTTCGCTCGGTGGCCTTTATCGGCAGGCGCCGTGGTTTTCGGGCCTCGCGCTCGCCTTGTTTTTCGCCGGTTCCGGCCTGCCGCCGTTTTCCGGCTTCTGGCCGAAGGTGGTTCTCGTCAAATCGGCGATCGATATCGGCGCCTGGTGGCTTGCCGCAGCCCTTCTCCTGTCCGGCTTCATCGCCACCATCGCCTTCGGGCGGGTCTTCCTCTTATGTTTCTGGCGCCCGGCAGTGGGCTCAACCGGCCAGGCGCCGTCGCTGCCTGCGTCGCCTCTGGCGGCCCCTTCTTTCGTCCCGCTGGTCGGGCTGACATTGCTGGTGGTATTCTTCGGTCTGTTTCCGGAAAGCCTGCTCAATCTCAGCCAGCAGGCGGCTGCGGGGCTTGGCAACCCCGAAGCCTATATCCAGTCGGTGTTTTCCGAGGGGAGCAGACTATGAGCCGCTACATCCTGTTACTGCTCTTCGTTGGCGTATGGCTCGCCGTAAGTGGCAGCGTCACGCCGGCGAACATTCTCTTCGGCCTCATCGTCTCGGCGCTGGCTCTGGGCCTTATCCGTCACCAGATCCCCAAGGGCGGCCGTCATCGGCTGCGTCCGGTCCGCGTGCTGTCGCTGCTTATGCTGTTCTTCAAGGAGCTGGCGCTATCGGCCTGGAAGGTGGCGGTGATGGTGACGCGGCCGAAGCTCGATGTGCAGCCCGGTATCTTCGCCTATCCGCTCAGGCTGACGACGGATTTCGAGATCACGCTGCTTGCCAATCTCATCACGCTGACCCCCGGCACACTTTCGGTCGATGTTTCCGAGGATAAAACAACGCTCTACGTCCACGCGATCGATTGCAGCAATATCGAAGCCGCAAAGAATGACATCCGAAACGGCTTCGAAAAAAAGATCATGGAGGCGTTTCAGGGATGACGCCGGAACTCATAGTTTCATTTGCAACTGTACTTGCCACGGTTGTACTGTCCGCTGCCTTTTTGCTGACAGTATATCGCGTCGTCGTCGGTCCGACCTTGCCGGACCGAATCGTCGCGCTCGACATGCTGGTCGGTATCGCCATCGGCTTCATTGCGGTTATCGCCATCCGCACCGGCGTCGATCTTTATGTCGATATCGCCATTGCGCTCGGACTGGTGGGTTTTCTCGCAACGGTGGCTTTTGCCCGCTTCGTCCTGTCGCGCGGTGCAGATGACAGGCGCAGGACAAAGGCTGTTCTCGACGGTGAGCGGGCATCGGAAGTTGTTGAAAAGCCTGAAAAACAAGTATCCAGGCGTGGAAAAAGAAGGGGCGGTCGATGATGGGCTGGATCGTGGCTATTCTGGTTGCGGCACTGACGGTCTCAGGTGGCGCCTTCTCGCTGATTGCGGCAATCGGGCTTAATCGCCTGCCGGATGTCTACACCCGCATGCATGCGGCTTCCAAGGCGGGAACGGTGGGCTCAGGCCTGTTGCTGCTGGCTGTCGGCATTCATTCCACGGAAATATCGACGCTGGCACGGGCACTTGCCGGTTTCTTTTTCTTTGTTCTGACAGCACCGGTCTCCGCACATCTTCTTGCAATGGCTGCACACAAGGCAGGTTATCCACTTGCTGATAAATCGGTAGTTGATGACCTAAAGAAAATTTGAAGTTGAATTACCCCCTAATAATGGGGGGTCTTCGTTTTGCATTACTACTTGGCATAGTATTTTATTACCCGTGATTTTTTGTATTCCAATTAGACTGTTTTGAACTGAAAAAATCATAATAGGAATTTGACTTTTGCTGTTTTGATGCTATCCAAATTAAGTGTAAAATTGCTTATTGCGATTTGCATCTAGCCTCTTCATGGTCGGCATAGGCATTTTATTAATGTCTAATCTATGGTTGATCAGACCTTTGTTGGCCATGTCGCGGGCTACAAGTTGAATCTCGGATCAATTCGTTTCCGGTTTCGCTTGAAATCTAGGGGTAGATTTCACGTTGGTTTCAACAGGGCGAAGGAGGGGCACCGGGTAACTTCACATCGCTCGATGCGGCGTTCATCCGTGTCTGGAGATAAATAACAGGAGATACTTAAATGACGGAAACTGCATACGGTAACGCCCAGGATCTGCTGGTCGAACTGACGGCGGATATTGTGGCTGCCTATGTTAGCAACCACGTCGTTCCGGTAACTGAGCTTCCCGGCCTTATTTCGGATGTTCATACGGCACTCAGCGGAACATCGGCACCGGCATCGGTGGCGGTCAATGTTGAAAAGCAGAAGCCTGCTGTGTCGGTTCGCAAGTCGGTTCAGGACGATCATATCGTCTGTTTGGAATGTGGTGGCTCGTTCAAGTCGCTCAAACGCCACCTGACGACGCATCACAGCATGACGCCGGAAGAATATCGCGAAAAATGGGATCTGCCGGTCGATTATCCGATGGTTGCTCCCGCCTATGCCGAAGCCCGTTCGCGGCTCGCCAAGGAAATGGGTCTCGGTCAGCGCCGCAAGGCGAACCGTTGATTTTCTAAGACGGATTGTGTCGCGGCTGTATTTTCTCCCCGTCCGGGGAAAGATGGCCCGAAGCGCCGGATAAAGGGGACCTTGGCAGCATATTGCTGGCCTTGCCCCTTAACTCGCCGCCGTGACCTTTTCCCTTAGCAGGAGATGGCGGCAGGGTGCGCATGCCCGCTCCATACTCATCTTGCACCTAGTGTTATATCCGGCTGGTCCTTAGACCGGCTTTTTTATTGCCGCGCGCAATTTCGACAGAGGAAAAAAATCCTTGTCTAGGCGTCACCTTTATTCAAAAACAGAGCGAAATCAATCGCGTGTTTTTCGACGCCAAATTTGCCCTTCCCCGCGTCCATCCTCAGGTGTATGAATTAATTCCTATTCGTAAAGGAGTTGCATATGCCTTCGGACATATCGTCTTTGCCTGCCCCCTTTCGGCCCTGTGTGCAGGTTGCCGATAGCAATTTCCGCCGTTTTCCGCCTTCTGCCGGGCGGGATGAGATTTCCCGGATTTGCCGGCTGGTCCGGCAACTGGCCGGTGAAATGGTGCAATTGACCGGCGATCGTGTGGCTGCGCGCCGGGACAGGCGGCGCACCGAATGCCATATCCGCCAGATCGCCATGTATGTGTGCCATGTGCAGCTCGGTATTCCCATGTCGGATATCGGCCCCTGTTTCGGCAGGGACAGAACGACAGTCGGCCATGCCTGCCAGGTGGTTGAGGATCGTCGCGACGAACCCGCCTTTGACGAGTTCGTCGCCACACTGGAGCGGCTTTCCGGCAGCATTTTCAACGTGATGAAAGGTGTTCGGGATGAGTGAGACAAAAAGCGCTCCATCGATACTTCCCGATCCTGTCCTGTTGCGGCTCCTGCGCTGCATTGCTGCGGGCACGGCTGAGATATCGGAGGATCGCGGCGATATGGTATTGCAGCGACCGGAGGCCGGGAACGGCAGGACAGGGCGTCCGGCGTTGCGGTTTCCGTCCGCCACGGTGCAGCTCGCCCTCTCTTCGGGGCTGATCGAAAGACGCGAAAACACGTTCTCCGCCGCGCCGCCGCTCGCCTCCTATTTGAAGCGCGCTATAGCCAGGGATCGCGACGAGATTTTTCAGGAACAGCACTGGGATTTGCAGACGGTGGTTCTGGATGTCGGCAAGGACAGGCAGCCGGCCCGGCGCAACCTCAATAGCTCGCCACTGACAGGCCTTTCACGGCTGAAGGAAAAGGATGGCACGGCATTCTTCCCCAGCGACGCCTTGCAGGCTGGCGAACGCCTCGCCGCCGATTTTCACCGCGCGCAATTGAGCCCAAAGGTGACGGCAACTTGGGAACCGAAAATTGCAAGCCGCACGAAGGGGGAGGCGGGTGGCAAGCTCGATCTTACCGATGCGGCGATCTCCGCCCGGACGCGGTTTTCCCGTGCAGCCGATGCTATGGGGCCTGAACTTTCAGATGTCGCCATCGATATCTGCTGCTTTGAAAAGGGGCTGGAGGCCGTGGAGCGCGAGCGGCAATGGCCGGCGCGTTCGGCAAAACTGCTGCTGCGGGCCGCTCTGCTATCGCTTGCCCGGCATTATGCGCCGCAAGCGCAACGCAGCAGAAGGACAAGCCACCATTGGGGCGACGAAGATTATCGCCCGCCGATGGCGCCAACGATGGCAACAGAATGAAGGCTCAGGCGGTCAGAAGTCTCGCTTCCTCGCGGATACGTTTGACCATGGAACGCAGGCCATTGGCGCGCTGCGAGGACAAATGTTCCACCAGCCCGATCTTGTCGAACACCTCAATGGCGTCCAGACCGGCGATTTCGGAAGCTTTTTTACCGGAATAGACGGCAAGAACGATGGCGACGAGGCCGCGCACGATATGCGCATCGGAATCGCCCTCGAAGGTCATGAGAGGATCTTCAGCACCATCGCTGTGGCTGACGAGCCAGACCTGGCTTGCGCAGCCCTGCACCTTGTTCTCAGGCGTGCGCTTGTCTTCCGCAAGGTCGGGAAGCGCCTTGCCGAGTTCGATGACGTAACGATAGCGATCCTCCCAGTCGTCGAGGAAGGCGAAATCGTCAAGGATCGTATCGAGAGAGGCCATGTTGCGCGCCGTACCGTTCGTTATTGCCATGCTTTGCTACGATATAGGGCAAGTGCGGACGGTTTTGAACCATGCGGACCATGAAAAAGCCCACGGAAACAGGTTTCCGTGGGCAAGTTTGGCAGGCAGTCACGCAGGCGGACATATCCGGCTGCAGAGGAGGGGCGGCGCGGCGTCAAGCGGCGGCGCGAAATATCAGGGGGTAGGGCGCTTCTGCGGGAGGGGAATGATGGTGCCGGTCTTCAGCATGTCGGCATTCCCAGGGAATTCGACGCTGATCGCCGGTGCTGCGGCCAGTTTTTCGCTCTCGCTGGCGAGTTCGGCTGCGGGTGCCGTTTTATCACCGGATGCAAGCTGCGCGTCGAGCAATTCATAGGCGACCTTGGCGCCTTCCTTTGCCCGTTCACCGAGCGCGTGGAAGGTTTCGGCGCCCTTGACGCAGACGTCGGGTTTTTCGATGCAGATGGCGCTGACATAACGATAGGCCTCACCGGCTGCCGAAACGGCGCTGGGAATATCGAATGCCGAAGGTTCCTTGGTCGGATCGTTGCTGCTACCGAAATAGGACAGCGCGACCAGCACCAGCGAAAACCAGAATGTTCCTTTGATCAGAAACCACATTGTCAGACTACCCTGCCAGATGATCTTTGTTTTGAAGCCCCGCCCTTTTTGGGTCATCGGCCTTTGTCCCGTTTTTCGGGCTTGGAGAGAAGCTACAGGCGACCGGCGAACAGCCAATTGCAAAAAGCCGCGCAATTTAATTCAAATTGTATCTATTCTCCTCGCATCGGGACCGGCTCCAGCAATTCCGTCGCATTTTAACAGTCCATGTTAAGCATAATTGCGACAGATGCCGTCTGTTCCGGGCAAAAGTGGTCACCCGTGCTGCCACAAAGGTTAACGCGATGGCAAAAATAAAGCGAAATCCGTCGCTTACCCGTCATTAACCATGATTGGCAAAGCTTGGTTGAAATGCTCCGTAATGGGACTGCGGCGCATTTCGCGGCTGTTTGGTGCCGTTCTTTTTATCCATTCCTTAAGTCGCGGGCTTCTATTGTCGGAGCCGTTAGATCCGTCTCAGGGATTCAGGTTTGGTATTGCGTAATATGAGAAAAAAAGCGGTCGCATTGGTCGACCATGCCGCAGGCAGATGGCTTGCGCGTATGGAGGAGGACGCCGAAAGGCGCGCCGGCACCGTTGCGCGCCTGCGCCGCCTGTTTGCCTTCAGCGCCGTCGGCTTTCTGGTCGTTCCCGCCCTGTTCAGCCTCGTCTTCAGCCCCGCCATCGCGCTGCCCATCGGCGCCGCTCTGGTGCTGGCGCTCTATCTGGCCGCAGCCGCCCTGTTGATCGCCTTTTCGCGTCCTGCCCGTGGCGCAGCGTCCCTGTCCGCTCAAGCCGGCGACGATGACCTCGTTGCGGCATCGCAGGTGCCCGGCCTCGTACTCACCATCAATGAAAACGGCCTCGTCGAGCGCGTCTCTGGCCGCGACCTTGAAACGTTTCCAGCCGATCTTCAGGCCTGCAAGGGCCATGTCTTTGCCGAATATGTCTATGTTTCTGATCGCATCGAGCTGATGCAGGCTTTCGACCTTCTGCGGCAGGGCGAGGAAAAGTCCAGCGTGGAACTGCGGTTCGAAACCGGTGCGAAATCGCGCCAGGCGCAGTTCATTCACGCGCGTATGGAAATGACGGCGATCCGCAATGCGGCCGGCAGGCTGCGCCGCGTCGTCGCCCAGCTCTCCGACGTTACCGAGATGGAGCTTCTGCGCCGCGATGTCGCCCGCAAGGCGGCGGAGGCGGAATCGGCCAACGACGCCAAGTCGCGGTTCCTCGCTGCCGTCAGCCACGAGCTGCGCACCCCGCTCAACGCCGTCCTCGGCTTTTCCGACATTCTGGCGGGCGAATATTTCGGCCGGCTGGAAAACGACCGCCAGCGGGAATATGTCGGCTTGATCCGCCAGTCCGGCGCGCATCTCCTGTCGGTGGTCAACACCATGCTGGATATGAGCAAGCTGGAAGCGGGCCGTTACGAGCTAATGATGGAAAGCTTCCCGATCGGCGAAACCATCTCGTCCTGCGAGGCCATGCTCGGCTTGCAGGCGAAGGAAAAAGGTCTGACATTGACCAGCCGCATCCAGCGCGGTATCGGCGAAATCTCCGCCGACCAGCGCGCCATCCGCCAGGTTCTCATTAATCTGGCCGGTAACGCCATCAAGTTCACCGATGCCGGCGGTGTAGTGTCGATCGATGCTGCGCGTGAAGGCAGGATGCTGAAACTGACGGTCAGCGATACCGGCATCGGCATCGCATCCGACAAGATTGAACTCTTGGGCCAGCCTTTCATGCAGGTCCAGAATGAATATACCCGTCGCTATGAGGGCACGGGTCTGGGATTGTCCCTGGTCAAGGGTCTGGTAGCACTGCATGGCGGCACTTTCGCCATCACCAGCCAGCCCGGCGCGGGAACGGTCGTAACGATCATGTTGCCTGCCGACGGTTCCGGCATGGCAGGTGGCGAAAACGCTGAAACCGAATGCATGGTGGAGTTTCCGCCGCGCATCAAACGGCTCGGCGAAATGGCCGCGATTATGAAGAAGGATGGTGACGATGGCCCCGCGAAAGCGAAAATCGCCTAAGAAAACAACGGCCCAGATTGGCGCCGGGATTGTTTCCTTGGTGGTTTCGGCCATCGGGCGCGAACTCCTGCGCCGTCCGAAACTGGTGGGCGGCTCAGGCGCCTTCGTGGTCGTTTTCGGTTTTGTCGCCGCAAACGCGCTCTGGTACCAGCCGGGCGTTCATCCGTCTCCTTTTCTGCGTACCCGCGATGCGGCAAACCCGAACGGCATTGCCGGTTATCGCGCGGCAGAGCCGCTCGGCACGCAGGGCCATGTTACGACCTTCCGCATAGAACGCCCCAGCGAAACCGAAACGGCACAGCAACCGGCGGCCGCAACGGCGACGCCTGCGACATCGGTTGCGGCGGAAACCCAGAAGCCGCAGCAGATCGTTGCCGATATTCAGGCCGAACTTAAAAAACGCGGGCTTTACGAAGGCGAGGCGGACGGCAAGATGGGACCGCGCACGGCTGCCGCCATCATGTTCTTCGAAGAAACACTCGGCATGGAACAGACCGGCGAACCGACGACACGGGTGCTGGCGGCGCTCAGGATCGACGGCGCAACCGTCGCCGCAATCCCGAAGGATCGGCCTTCCGACGCCAACACCGGCGGCGGCGTTGAGATCGACCCGGTCGCGGCCGCAATCCGCAAGGCTGAAGCGCCTCGTCCCAAGGCCGAACCGGTCTCCTTGAACAGCGCTGCCGCCGCTTCAAAGCCGGTGAGCCGCGATCTGATTGCAAAGATCCAGCAGGGACTGATCAATATCGCCTATGCCGATGTGAAGGTGGACGGTGTGGCCGGCGAGCAGACCCGCAACGCCATCCGCCATTTCGAAAAACACTACCGCCTGCCGGAGACCGGTGAACCGAGCGAAGCCGTGCTGAAGAAGCTGAAATCGATCGGGGCGCTTTAGGGGACTGGGTCTCAACTCTCTCCATTCTTGTGACAAGCGCAGGAACGAGGAAAGAAGAGAGCGTAACAACACGGACAGGCAGCGGCCTGGCGCCTCCATCGAAAGCACCCCAATGCGCCTCAAATCCGAAATCTTCGTATCAGCCCTTATCCGCCGCGTGTTTTCCGCTGGTGGCTTTGCCGCTGTCGAAAAGAAGGGTGCGGAAGAGGCCGGTGCGATCTTCATCCGCCAGCGCCTTCGTGATGGCCGCGAAAACCTCTATGGACCCGCGCCGCAGAGTTTTGCCGAGGACGAGGAAGTCCGGGCCGAACGCCGTTTCGAGACGCGTCTTGCTGGTGTGGAGGGGGAGGAAAGTGCTGCTCTTCTCGAAAGGGAGCGGCGCTTCGACAGCGATCTATGGGTCGTCGAGATCGAAACGGACGAGATCGGCACTCTCCTGACGCTGGTGGACCAACCGAAGATTTAAAGCGTGCAGCAGCTTTGCGCCCGGAATTGCTCCGGGCGAGGGGTGGCCGCCTTAACCCTCACGTCCCCGTTCTGTGAATGACAGGTGCGCTGTGGTTCGGTCGTTCGCGGCCGTGGGTGTAGCTGTCGGCGCGCCGCCAGCTTTCCACCCGCTCTTCGCATTCAATGATTTCGAGGCGGTCGAGCATGGCCTCGGCGCGGCTCATATCGCCTTCGGCGGCGGCAAGATGCGGATAGAAGCATTGCAATATGAAGGCGGCTTCGGAAAATTCCATGCCAAGCCCGATGAGGGTGGTGGCGAGCTGCGTGCCTGATATGTCGAGCATGATGCGCTCCGACAGCCAGTAGCTGGACGACAGCGAATCCGCCAGCGTCACCGCAAACTGCCGCGCATCACGCTCGCGCGCGAACCGCACGAGCAGCGCTTCCTGCACGTCACTCAGGCGGCGCAGGCCAAGAACGTCGCTTTCCGGGCGGCTGAGCTGATGCGCCATCCGTTTGATGCGCTGGCGCATTTCCTCTTCCACGGCGGTGGATTTGATCTGCGCGTCTGCCGGCTGCGCAATGGCGGGCTCCGGCATGGCGGGAGGCGTCGCGTCATCGGGTCGCTTCAGGTCTTCCATGTGCCGCAGGCCGACAAGCGCGTCGATGACGGTCGGCGACAGGTCCTCGCGCCGCACGATGGCGCGCGCATGGGCGGCCCCTTGCGTGCGGGCAATGGTGATCAGCGTGTCGTCATCAAGGCACTTCGACGAAATCAGGAAGGGGGCGGCAATGGAAATCGGCTGGCAGGCGATGAAGAAGGCAACCGCCGAAGGCACGTTTGGATGCTGGGAAAGCGCTGCAATGGCTTCCCGCTTGGCCTCTTCGGTGGAAGCGTTGAAAAGCGGCATGAAAAGCTCGGCAAACTGCCGAAGGTCCGTTTTTGACGGATGGGGAACAGTCTCAAAATTCGTGACAGTGGCCATTAGCACCACATCTTTCTTCCTCACGGCTCTTGGCCTCTCAAGTTCTCGAAACCGGTCGGTCAACGCACTACCCAACAAAAACGCAAACACAATATCGGTTCAAATTAGAGCAAATCCGTTGACACCCTGTTAACTATGGGGGGTGGCAAGCGTTATTGTGCGTTTATCAACAAGGAAATTTTAAAACCTTCGTGACGGACAAAACGTCATGGAACCTTGCCGTCTCGCCTTTGTTTTCAACGGGTGCAGCTTTATGAAGGATAAGTTGGCGCCCGGCGATTAGGGTTAACGGATCATTAACCTCTGTCTGTTTCTAATTTCATGGGCAGTATTAGGATTCCATGTTATTCTGATTGATAGAATAATTTCGAAAATGGCATGCCGAAGCCTTGATATGCGCACGACACCTTGCAAAATCGCCATCGATTTTTGGGTCGTGCGAAAACCAGCCTGTGGGCTGGATTATGCGCAATGTGATGGTGATGAAATTCCCGACGCAAGACGAGGCTTGCGCGGTTCCCATGGGCAACATTGACTCCCGAAGAGGAGACGAGCATGGCAGTTATTATTCCAATCGCCGAAGCCCGACGAAACCTGCGCCCGGCCGGAATGTCCGGCAAGGTTATGGGCCCGGCAAAGGTCGTGCTGTTTACCGGCGTGCGTTATGAAAAACGCGATACGGAACCGGCTGGCAAGGATGCGCGCAAGCGCAAGCCCGCACCGGAAACCGTCTTCAAATCCTGATTACGCTTGGTTGACCGGCGCTATTTCCAGGGTGTCGGCTGGCATTTCGCTTCGTTCAGGAACCGTTCCGCTTCTTCCCCGAAGCTCGGCTGCGGCACCATGGTCCGCAACACCACATACCCTTCCGTCTGATCCGATTCCGCCAGAATGGCCTGTGAGAGCGATGGCGGCTGCGCCTTGCGAATGGCCGCGATCTGCACCGAATCCGCCACCAGAATATCCATCACCCCGCCTGCGGACGTGCGGTCGTTCATGCTGAACACCTCGTTCGACGCCTTGTCGTAAACCGCGACCGACCAGAAGGGCACCGCGCCGATGGCCGTCAGCCTGACGGGCTTTTCCTCGATATTGAAGGTGCAGACGGCAACCCGCATGAAGGGATCGCCGCTTCCCAGTGTCTTTTTCTCCGTCGTTTCTTCGAGAAGATGAAACTGATGCGGCTTACCGTCCGCCAAGGCGCGGGTATAGGCGTCGCGATTGCTGAAATGCGGTATCGCCAGAAGAATGACGACATGCAGCACGGCGGCGGCGACAAGGCCGGTGAGGATGGCGAGCAGGGTCCTAAGCATTGCCACACCCCAGCTTGCGGATTTGCGGCATGGCGATGTCGATAAGGCCGGAACTGCCGGCAACCGGCGTGTCGAGCAGCGTCATGACCAGCTTGAATGTCTGCCCCTGCGGCACGGCCAGCCAGTTATAGGTCTGGGCATCGGGTGCAATGGTGATGTCGATGCCGCCATCGGCGCTGCGCAGCAGCGTCCGCGAATTGAGCGCAAACGGTCGTCCGGCATCTTCCGCCAGAACATTGCCCTGCTGGTCGGCGGTATAGAGCGTCCAGAACCGCGAGGGCGGCACGGCGCCCGCCAGCTGGTAACGGCATTCGCCGGTCAGGCGCTGGCCGTCGCTGTCGACGGAGGCGGTGAAGGCCAGCCCCTCGGCCGTTCCATAAAGCAGCTTGCCGGCATCGGCGCGGTGCGACTTGGCGTAGGGATCGGCCTCGATCGTCTGCGCTTCCGGAAAGGCATCCCATGAGCCGATGCGGATCGAGCCGAAGCCGGATGTCGCCTCAAGTGCTGCCAGCGTCGCGGCAATGCCGCCGCCAAAGGCGATCAATAGGGCGATGCCGACAAGGAATGGAACTCGAAACACGCTGTTTTCCCGTTTTTGAACAGGTCGAGGACTATCACTGA
Organism: Agrobacterium sp. S7/73; assembly: GCF_019355535.1. Taxonomy (NCBI): domain Bacteria; kingdom Pseudomonadati; phylum Pseudomonadota; class Alphaproteobacteria; order Hyphomicrobiales; family Rhizobiaceae; genus Agrobacterium; species Agrobacterium sp. S7/73. The sequence goes on along the minus strand of NZ_CP072136.1, from coordinate 2,058,849 downwards.
TTCCCTGTTTGGAAAATGGTACGCCTTGTTTAGTCTTGATGGAAATGACCAGAAGAGGGATTCCACCATGTCGCGACAAGCCGCCATCGACCACGCCACCCGCTTTTTCGACGATGGCAGGTTCGAGCAGGACTTGGCGCGGCGCGTTTCGCTGCGCACCGAAAGCCAGGATAAGGCGCGCGGTGCCGAGCTGGCGCTCTATCTGGAGCGCGAAATGCTGCCCGCTTTCACCGCCATGGGGTTTTCCTGCACGATCCTGCGCGACCCGGCGGCGGATTTGCCGTTTTTGATCGCCGAACGTTTCGAGGATGAAGATCTGCCGACCGTGCTGGGTTATGGCCACGGCGATGTGGTGCGTGGTCTTGATGACGGCTGGGCAGAAGGCCTTTCGCCTTTCGTGATGTCCGAGCGCAATGGCAGGTGGTACGGGCGCGGCACCGCCGACAACAAGGGGCAGCATTCGGTCAACATGGCGGCGCTGAAAGCGGTGCTGGAGACGCGTGGAAGACTTGGGTTCAACGCCAAATATCTGATCGAGATGGGCGAGGAGAGGGGTTCTCCCGGCTTGAGGGAAGTTTGCCGGGACTATAGCGAGCGGCTGAAAGCCGATCTTCTGATCGCCTCCGACGGCCCGCGCCTGAATGCGGAGCGGCCGACCGTTTTTCTCGGTGCGCGCGGCGGCATTACCTTCGATCTGGTGATCGAGGCGCGGGAAGGCGGCCATCATTCCGGCAATTGGGGCGGGGCGCTGTCCAATCCCGGCGTCCAGCTGGCGCATGCCATGGCAAGCCTCGTTGGCCCATCCGGGCAGATCCGCGTGCCCGAACTGGTGCCGGAAGAACTGCCGCAGGCCGTGCGTGACGCGCTTGCCGATTGCGAGATCGATGGCGGCGCGGATGGTCCGAAAATCGATCCTGACTGGGGCGAGCCCGGCCTTTCCACCGCCGAGCGTGTGTTCGGCTGGTGTGCGCTGGAGGTGCTGGCCTTCGAGACCGGCAATCCGCGCGCGCCGGTCAATGCCATTCCGCCACGGGCATGGGCGCGGCTGCAATTGCGCTTCGTTGTCGGCATCGATCCGGAAGCCGTGCTGCCCGCCATACGCCGCCATCTCGACCGGCAGGGGTTCAGCATGGTGCGGATCGTATCCGCCGGCGACGAGATTTTCCGCGCCACGCGGCTCGATCCGCAGGACCCATGGGTCGGCTTCACTCTGAGTTCCATGGCCCGCACGACGGGCAAGAAACCGGCACTTCTTCCCAATCTGGGTGGCTCGCTGCCCAACGATATCTTTGCCGAAATACTGAAACTGCGCACCATCTGGGTACCGCATTCTTATCCCGGCTGCTCGCAGCATGCGCCGAACGAACATCTGCCGAAAGAGATTGCCCGCGAGGCGCTTGCCATCATGGCCGGGCTTTACTGGGACCTCGGGGAGGGAGATACCCCTCCGCTTTAAGCGCCCATGACCAGCTTGAAGGCGATGGCCCACATGGTGAAGGCGATAACCCCTTCGAGGATGCGCCAGGCGGACGGCTTTTCGAAGATCGGGCGCAGCCAGCGCGCGCCGTAACCCAGCGAAAAGAAGAACAGCAGGGAGCCGGTGGCGGCTCCCGCCGCGAAGGTTTTTTCAAAGCCGGGAAATTGCGTGGAGATGGTGCCGAGCAACACGACGGTATCGAGATAGACATGCGGGTTGAGAAAGGTCAGCGCCAGGCAAATGGCAAGCGTCTGCCACAGGCTCGCCTCCCGCCTTTCCGCCACCGAAAGCACCTCCGACGAACGCAGGGCCGAATGTAGGCTTTTCGCGCCATACCAGATGAGAAACGCCGCACCGGCATACCGCATGATGGGATCGAGTGCCGGCATGACGGCGCTTATCCGCTGAAAACCGAAGACGCCGACGGTGATCAGCAGCGCATCGGAAATCGCGCAGGTGGCACAGACGGCAAAGACATGGGAGCGCGCCAGCCCCTGCTTTAGAACGAAAGCATTCTGCGCGCCGATGGCAACGATGAGGCTGAGACCCATCGTCAGGCCGGTGAAGAAGATCTGAATGTCCATGTGCTGGCTGCTGCCTTTTGTCTCTGCCTGTGCGGATGGATGATGCCACCGCTTCCAGACCGAATGCTTTGATATTTCCCTCACATGGTTTAATCAAATTAAACAAACTCAGTTCAAGTAAGTAGAACTAATGACGGGCAAAAACGATGCGACAGGGCGATTTCATGTGCCGGCACCTCGCCTGACCCTCATTCCTGTGACAAGGACAGGAATGAGGGAAGAGGAGAGTGCTACTGCTACTGCCCGGACGCTTCCCGCCAACCACGCCCATATCAATCTTTACAAGGAGGCCTTTGATGCTGGACTATCCTTCCATGCGCGCCGTAGCGCTCGTGGCCCAGACTGGCAGCTTTGAGAAGGCGGCACAGGTGCTGTGTGTCACGCCCTCGGCCGTTTCCCAGCGTATCAAGCAGCTGGAGGAGCGCCTCGGCGTGGTGCTGATCGTGCGCGGTAATCCTTGCGTGGCGACGGAAAAGGGCGAGTGGCTCTGCCGGCACATGGACCATGTCGGCATGCTGGAAACCGAACTGTTCCGGCAGCTTCCGGTTCTTTCGGAAGCGGGCGCGGCGGCAGAGCGTGTCACACTCAACATTGCCACCAATGCCGATAGTCTCGGCACATGGTTTCTCGACGCGGTTTCGAAATTCACCGGTGGCAGCGACTATCTCGTCAACATCGCGGTGGACGATCAGGACCATACGGTGGAATGGCTGCGCGGGGGCAGGGTGCTCGCAGCCGTCACCGCCCATGCCAAGCCTGTGCAGGGCTGCCGGGTCTTGGCTCTCGGTGTGCTCAGATATCACGCCACCGCCAGCCCGGCTTTCATGGCGCGCCATTTCTCCGATGGCGTCACGCCTGCCGCGCTTGCCCGCGCGCCGGGGCTCACCTTTAACCAGAAGGACAGGCTGCAGGCCAGCTGGATCAAAAAAGCGCTGGGTGAGGATATATCCTATCCCACCCACTGGCTGCCCTCGACCGACGGTTTCGTGAAGGCAAGTCTTGCCGGCATGGGCTGGGGCCTCAACCCGGTGCAGCTGGTGGGAGAGCACCTTGAGGCGGGGCGGCTTGTGGAAGTCGTTCCCGGCACACCGCTCGATATCCCGCTCTACTGGCAGGTCAATCGGCTCGCCGCTGAACGCCTCGGCACGCTCACCGCCCATGTGGTGGAAACAGCACGGGCGGCGCTTCTTTCCTGAGGCAGATCAAATAGTCTGCCATTCGCTCCAGTTCAACACGCGCGGAATCTGCGGTTTTGCTTCGCCGCCAAGAAACGCGATATATTCCAGCGAGTGGCCGTCGGGATCCTTGAAATAGACGCTGGCTGCCGGCATCCATGGAAAGACGACGGGCTCGTCGATCTCCTTTTCGCCGTCAAAACCGAGCGGCGTTACGCCGTTCCGGCGTAGATATTCCGGTGCGGCGAGAAGCTGATCAAAATCGACGCTGAAGGCGATGTGCAGTCTCATATTGATGGGTGCGGACTGGATGGACCATAGGCCAAGCATCGAATGCCCACGTTCGCCGGTCCAGAAGAACGCCACATTCCGTTCAGGGAATCGTTGTGCCAGCTCCAGACCGACAACATTACGATAAAACTCAACCGAGCGTTCCAGGTTCGAAACCGTCAAATGCGTCTCGAACAATGCTTTTACTTTCACCATTTCCTGTCCTCAATTGCCTTAGCGCTGCGCCTTTCGGGCATTCGCTTTCTTGCAACCGGACTGTGCAACCTCAACCATGATTGAGGTCAAGCACCAAATATGGATTTTTCTAAAGCCGAGTGCAGGCAGCAATCTGGAGGGAAAAACGCCTTCAGCATTATGAGCCAAGGTTGCCAAGCCGTCACCGCCGGGCCGCATCCCCCGGGCCATCCCGCAACGACGCATCCGCAACCTTTTGCGTCGTGACGGTCAAAGGCGCAGCTTCCTTCATCTTCTTGGCGATGGAACGGATGACGCGGGTTGCTTCGGCTGAGAGCGAGCGTGGGCGGGTGAGTGCCGGCATGGCGGGTGCAGCGGTGGCGGATGCGGCAGCGACCTGGGCCGAAGGCTGCGGGCGCGCGCCTGTCGGCAGCGGGTTCTGGATGCCGGGAATGGGGCGCAGCTCCATGCCTTGATGGGCGTAGTCCATAAGCCGCTTGAAGGTCATGGCGGGAAGCGCGCCGCCGGTCATGTTGTTCATCGGCGTGAAATCGTCGTTTCCGAACCAGACCGCCGTGGTGTAATTGCCGGTGAAGCCCACATACCAGGCGTCGCGGTAAGCCTGCGACGTGCCGGTCTTGCCGCCGGAAACGATGCCGTTTTCAAGCGCGCCGCGCCGGGCCGTTCCCATCACGGGAATGGTGACAAGCATCTGGTTCATCTTCGAATTGGCCTCTTCGGAAAGCACCCGCTTGGCGGGTTCCTCGTCACGGCCGAAATCGTAGAGAACCTTGCCCTCGTAATCCAGCACCTGCTCGATGCCGTGGCGGCGCGATTGCATGCCATCGGCCGGGAACACAGCATAGGCCGTAGCCTGATCGAGAACCGTCAGTTCCGATGTGCCGAGCGGAATGGTCTTGTCGCTGCGCAGCGGCGTGGCGACGCCCATCGCCTTGGCGGTGTCGACGATCACCTGCGTGCCGAGCACGTCTTTGGCGAGACGCACCGGCACGGTGTTGTAGGATTTGGCAAGCGCCACCTGCAACGTCACCTTGCCGGCGTAGGAGCGGCCATAATTCTGCGGCGACCAGCCGCGCCAGGTCACAGGCGCGTCGGAAATCAGCGTCTCCGGCTTCATGCCCTTTTCCATGGCGGCCGAGTAGGTATAGACCTTGAAGGAGGATCCCGGCTGGCGCAGCGCCGCCGTCGCGCGGTTGAACTGGCTTTCGCCGTAGTCACGCCCGCCGACCATGGCGCGCAACGCGCCGCCGTTTTCGATCATCACCATCGCGCCCTGCTTGACGCGGTAGCCCTCGCCATACTCGCGCAGCTCCATTTCCATCGCCTGCTCGGCTGCCTGTTGCAGCCCGGTATCGATGGTGGTGCGCACGACGACGGTATGGTCCTTGAACCTGCCCTGCGCCGCCAGTCGCTGTACCTCGTCAAACGCCCAGTCGAGGAAGTAATCCGGGGCCTTCACATCGGCGCGGTCAATGACGGTGGCCGGATTGCGCCGCGCGCCGATCACCTGACCCTCGGTCATCAGCCCGCTCTGCACCAGGTTGGAAAGCACGGTGTTGGCGCGCGCACGTGCGGCGGGCAGGTTGACATGCGGTGCGTATTTGGCCGGCGCCTTGAACAGGCCGGCGAGGATGGCGGATTCGGCAAGCGTGACATCGGTCAGGTTCTTGCCGAAGTAAAATTGCGCCGCCGCTGCTGCCCCGAACGTGCCGCCGCCCATATAGGCGCGGTCGAGATAAAGGCTGAGGATTTCCTTCTTCGACATGTTGGCCTCGAGCCACAGCGCGAGGAAGGCTTCCTTGATCTTGCGCTCAAGCGAGCGCTCATTGGTAAGGAACAGGTTCTTGGCAAGCTGCTGCGTCAGCGTCGAGCCGCCCTGCACCACGCCGCCGGCGCGGGCATTCTCGCTCATGGCGCGTGCAAGGCCAATGAAATCGATGCCGAAATGGTCGAAGAAACGCCTGTCTTCGGTGGCCAGAACCGCCTTGATGAAATGATCCGGCATCTGGTCGATCGGGACGGAATCCTCATGGATGATGCCGCGATGGCCGATGGTGTTGCCGTAACGGTCAAGGAAGGTCACGGCAAAATCACCGCGATAACGCCAGTCCTTCTTGGTCTCCTCAAAGGCGGGCATGGCAAGCGCCAGAAGCACGACACAGCCGGCCGTTCCGAAGGTCAGCGCGTCGCAGGTCAGGTTGACGAGAAGCTTCTTCCAGCCGCGCACATGCAGTTTGCGCGAGGCAATGGTGACGTCTTCCCAGAAATCCACCAGCCTTGCCGCAGCCGTCCACAGGCCGGAGTCGATAAAGCTATCGATTCTCAGCAGGATGTGCCGCTTTTTGCGACCGTTTTTATCGTCTTTTTCTTCCTGCACCTGGCGATGTTTTCCTGTTCAACGCAACGCGGATTGTCGATGTTTCTGCGCTTCATCCAATTCCGGACGCAAAACCATGACATGGTTCTGCTGGAATTGCTTGACGCGGCGGCCTCTCGCGGGTCAATGACCCATTGCCACTCGCCAAAATGCTAAAATATCGTACAAACCAGCCCTTGGCGATACGATATTAAGGATTAGGGATCGGTTAAACCTTGCCCTCCAAGAGATCAAAATGGAACGGAAATGTTAACGATGAATGACGCGCCGTTCTGGAAAACCAAATCACTGGAAGAGATGAGTGGCCAGGAATGGGAAAGCCTGTGCGACGGCTGCGGCCTGTGCTGTCTGAACAAGCTGGAAGATTGGGACACCGGCGAAGTGGTGTTCACGTCGGTCCGCTGTCAGCTGCTTGACGGTGAAAGCTGTCGGTGCTCCGACTATGAGAACCGCCGCGCAACCGTGCCGGACTGTATCCAGCTGGATTTGAAAAAGGTGCACGAAATCGGCTGGCTGCCGCCCACCTGCGCCTACGCGCTGGTGCGCGATGGCAAGGATCTGTACTGGTGGCACTATCTCGTCTCCGGCGACGTGAACACGGTGCATCAGGCCGGCATTTCCGCGCGCGGCCGCACCGTCAACGAGCTGGATGTGGAGGTTGACGATTTCGAGGATTATGTGGTGGACTGGCCGCTCACAGTGGGTGAGACGGCGGGCGAAAAAGAGAATAGCTGACGGAAGTCGCCAATTTTCGTGTTGGTCCTATTCCTGCCCCATCGTTTTCTTAAGGCATGTTTCGGAATAACGGCATGCCTGAAACAAGGGCCGCCGTTCATCCATTCCGGCATATGATCCGCAGAATGCGGACGAGGGACATCAAAACGCATGCGCTATCGGCTGCCCGCCATCGTTCTTTCGTGCATTGCCCTTCAGGGTATTCTGCCGCTTTCCGCCTCCGCCCAGCAATCGCAGGCTTTTGAATGCACGCTGGTCACCTCCATCGAGACCGGCGCTGTCATCAACCAGCAGGGCGCCTGCGATCAGCGCGTGGCGCCGGCCTCCACCTTCAAGGTGCCGTTGGCTCTGATCGGTTATGACGCCGGCATCCTGCTGGATAACAAGACCCCCGCATGGGACTGGAAACCCGGCACGGAAGCCCGCGCGCAAGACCGCAAGACGGTTGATCCGACCATATGGGAGCAGGATTCGGTGCTGTGGTATTCGCGCGAACTCACCCGCCGCCTCGGCCCGGAAAAATTCGCCGCCTATGTCAAACGTCTGGGTTACGGCAATGCCGATGTCTCGGGTGAGCCCGGCAAGAATAACGGTCTCACCCATTCCTGGCTCGGCGCTTCCCTGACCGTTTCCCCGGTCGAGCAGGTGGGCTTCATCCGCCGCCTTCTGGCCGGAAATCTGCCGGTTTCGCGCGACGCGCAGGCAAAGACGCGGGCGATCGTGCCGGTGTTCGATGCGCCGGAGAGCTGGAGCGTGCACGGCAAGACCGGCACGGGCTTCATGCGCGACGAAAAAGGCAACCCCGACCGAAGCCGCCCCTTCGGCTGGTTCGTTGGCTGGGCGGAGCGCGAAGGCCAGCACATCGTCTTCGCAAGGCTTCGCGTTGCCGACAAGCCGTCGAGTGAACCGCTCGGCCCCGCAGTTCGCGACGCCTTCCTGCGCGATATTGCCCGGCTGGCGGTGCACAGATGATTACACGGCTGGCCAGCCCCAAGGAAAAGCGGACATGGCGGACGCCTCCAACGATGTGATCAAGCTCTACACCGACCATGGGGCCGATTTCGACAGGCTGCGCGGTCGCTCCCTTGCCGAAAAACCCTGGCTGGATCGGTTCACGTCGCTTTTGCCGCAGGGCGGATCCATCCTCGATATCGGCTGCGGTTCAGGCGAGCCGATCGCCGGCTACTTCATCGGCAACGGATATGACGTGACCGGCATCGATACGTCATATCCCCTGATAGAAATTTGCCGCACCAGATTTCCGGAAAAGCGCTGGGTGGTCGCCGATATGCGTGAACTCGTGTTGAGTTGCCGCTTCGACGGGTTGATTGCCTGGCATAGTTTTTTCCATCTGAAGGCCGACGATCAGCGCCGCATGTTCGGTATTTTCCGGCAGCACGCCAATGACGGCGCCGCACTGATGTTCACGGCCGGGCCGGGACACGGGGAAGCGACGGGGACCCTTCAGGGAAAGCCGCTTTACCATGCCAGCCTCGCTCGCGAAGAATATGAAAGCCTGCTTGCCGCGCACGGGTTTCGACTTCTCGACCACATCGTCAACGATCCCGATTGCGGTGGGGCGACGATTTATCTCGCCAGACGTGTGGCGGCGTAACCATCGAATTCAGAGCCCTGCCAGGCACTCACGATTGTGCGTGCGATAAAAAATGTCCTTATCCCTTGACCTTCCCATGATGGGAATCCTTACATAGTAGCCATAAACTGGCGAAAGTCGCCCCGAGGGAAGTGGCATTATGAATATCGGACAGGCTTCGGATGCATCCGGCGTTTCCGCCAAGATGATCCGTTATTACGAACAGATCGGCCTCATCACCCCCGCCGCCCGCACCGGCAACAACTACCGGGTCTATGGCGAGCAGGACGTGCATAATCTCCGCTTTATCAAGCGGGCGCGCACGCTTGGCTTCTCGCTGGAGGAGACCGAAACGCTCCTGAAACTCTGGCAGGACAAGAGCCGCGAGAGTTCGGCGGTGAAGGACATTGCGCTCGGCCATATCGCCGATCTCGAGCAGAAGATTGCCGAGATGAAGGGCATGGTGAAGACGCTGTCCCACCTTGCCCATTGCTGCGGCGGCGACCACCGGCCGGATTGCCCGATCCTCGATGATCTAGCGGCAGGCGTCGAAAAGGCCGCCCACAAGCCTGCGAAGGCCCACTGACGGCCGCATCCCGCCCCGCCGCCAGTCCCTAAACCTCGTCGAACGCACCGCCTTCGCGCGAGGGATTGCGGTCGATCACGCGCTCTTCCGCGTCATCGGGAAGGGCCTCGTCGCTTTCCTGATAAGGGTCGTCCTCGCTCTCGGCCTCTTCTTCCTCGATTTCATGTTCGATGGACTGCGGAATTTCTCCCTTTGCCGGAAGGGCGTCGATATCGAGATCGAGCAGTTCCTCGTCCATGGCGTCTTCGTTGAGAGGTGTGATTTTCTTGCGGTCCATGGTGGTATCCTTTCTGTCTGGTCATTGCGCAAACGACCGGGGAGGCAGAGGGTTCCTGATGCCTGCAAGTTCGCTCGAGCGGAATAGGTGAAAAGGCGCCTTGACCTCAATGGTGCTTGAGGTTCTAGTTTGCCCGCCGTATCGCAAGAATGGAAAGGATACGGCTTTGACGAGTATGGAAATGACGGAGAAAAATAGCTGGTCGGAATTGCTTGGTGGGGCGAACCTCTCGCTTCTGACCGTCATTTCCTCCGGTATCGGCCTGCATGCCTTCAACCAGTTTGCAGTAGTCACGGCCCTGCCGGTCGCGGTGCGCGAGATTGGCGGCGCGGCCTTCTATAGCTGGGCCTACAGCCTCTATTTCGTCGGTTCCGTGGCAGGCGGTGTCATCGCCGTTCTGTTTCGCGAGCGTTTTGGCGCACGCAGCGTTCTATTCCTGTGCTGCCTTATCTTTTCCTTCGGCTCCGTCATGTCGGCACTCGCCGACAGCTTTTTATGGGTCGTCATCGGCCGGGCGTTGCAGGGACTTGCCGATGGCCTGATCGTGGCGGTGTGTTACAGCCTCATACCTGCCGGCTTTCGCTCGGCTCTACTGCCGAAGGTCTTTGCCATCGAGGCGGCCATCTGGGCGGTGGCGTCCTTCGTCGGGCCGCTCACCGGCGGGTTTGCCACGGAGCACATCTCCTGGCGCGCCACATTCCTGTTGTCTGCGCCGCTGATCGTGCTGCTGCTGGCCTATACGGCGATTGCGGTCTCGGCGGAACGGTCGGTCGCGACCTCGCGCAAGCCGATGGTGCCGCTGCTGCTTTGCCTCGTTGGCGCATTGGCTTTCTCCGCACCCTCCGCCTTTGAGGATGCCGGTCTGCGCATCATGTCGCTGCTGGTTGGTGCGGCACTGTTGTGGGCGTCGCTGAAGGCGGGCATCCGGCCTTCCACCGGCCTGTTCCCCAGGGATTCCTTCCGGTTGAAAACGGTACTTGGCAGCGGTTTCTGGGTGCTGTTCCTGATGTCCTATGCCCATGCACTCGGCAGCGTCTATCTCGCTTATGTCGCCATCAATCTCTGGCACCATGAGCCGACCTTCGCCGGTTTTATCGTCGTGACGATGCCGCTTGCCTGGAGCTTCGTGGCAATGCTGATCGGCAGCCTGCGTTCGGGCCGCCTGCGGCAGCTTTGCCTGCATTACGGACCCTACCAGATGGTGCCGGGCTGTGCGCTGCTCGGGCTTGGGCTGGCGACGGGGAACTGGCCGGAAATGCTGATCGGGCAGATATTGATCGGTTCAGCTTTCGGCATGTCCTGGGCAGGCATCAGCCAGGCAGCCATGGAAGCCGCGCCGGAAGAGGAACGCAAGATGACGGGCGCGCTGCTGCCTACGGTCGCGACGCTGGGTGCCGCGGCCGGTGCGGGCGCAAGCGGCACCGTCGCTGCCGCGAGCGATCTCGTTCTGCAGATCGATCGTGCGGATGTGACGATGCCGATGCTCTATCTCTATGGGCTGGGTGTCATCGTCTCGCTTCTGGCGATCCTGACAACCCGCGGCTTGCGAAGCGGACAGCGCTGACGCCTCTGCGGCGTGTGTGCGGTTAAGACTGCGTGGTGGCGATGGTGATCGCCGCCAGATAAACCACGAAAGCCATGATCGCGACTGCGCCAATAATGATGACGACACCCTTGCCCGCGCGTTTTTTCTCGGTCTTGTTTTCGTTGGCTTCTGTCGGAAACAGGATGGGATCGCGGGAATCGCTGATTTTTGTCATGCCGTTTCTCCTTTGAGCGGTTGCTGCTTATCAACAGCAGATCCGCCAAAAGGTTCCTCACGGACGCAGCGCCCAGCTGGTGGCGTGCACTACAGCCCCCGGCGCTGCCTTGAGAAGCGCTGAACGCACGGGCTCGAAACCCTCTATGCGTTTTGTGCCCACATACCGGCCCCGGTTGGCGAACACTTCGATGGATCCGTAGTCCAGAAAGACGCGGATGTGCGAGGCCCTTGCCCCTCTGGCGATGTAATGCGGCGAGGGGCCATCGCGCCCGTCCTCGTGGCGGATCCACAGGCCCGTTTCATCGGCGATGAGGCCCAGTGTGACCACGGGATGATCGAGCACCAACTCGAACGGTGCGCCGGGCGAAGCAAGCTCGATCAGCATCTCCACCGCACCGTTGATGAAGGTGACGCGCTCCCCGGCCGCCAGCCGCGTGCGATCGACAATATGGCTTCGCAGGCTTTCCGCCGCGCCGATTGGCGGGGTCAGTAGCTCGCCGTTCGAATAGTGGATCCGGCGCGGCAGCGTCATGGATGTCGGGAAATCGATCTCCGGATTGGCATCCGCCCAATTGGCGAGCCAGCCGATGCCGATGATGCTGTCGCCATCCAGAAACGCCTGGAAGGCGTAATTGTCGGTGCCGAAATCCAGCTCCTGCCCAAATTCCTTGGTGAAAATCTTGCCGTCGAACCAGCCGACATCGGCCATGGTCAGGTTCTTGCGGCCGGTTTCAGGGTCTTCGGAATGCATCAGCCCATAGACCAGAACCCAGCGCGTGGATCTGGCATTGGCGGGGCCGTCGAGCGGCAGAAGGCAGGGGCATTCAATGGCAGTGGTCTTGTAGCGCGTTTCCACCCAAAGCTTGCCCACATAGGTCCAGCCTGACGCCGCCGTCGGGTCCAGCGTCTCGTAAAGCAGGATGACGCCGCCACCGTCGCTCTGACTTCCGAGCAGCATTTTCCAAAGTCCATCCGGGCCGCGAAAGACGTAAGGATCGCGGAAGTCCGGCGTCAGCCCCTGTCCGTCCGGGCGATGGCCGAGAATGACTTCGGCCTGTCCGGCCATGATGAGATCGGAAGAAGTGGCGGTGAGCTGGATCTGCTGTTCGGGAATGCGATCCTGCACCTGCTCGGTGAAGAACACGCGGATGCCCGAACCTTCGACCAAAGGAATTGTCGAGCCGGAATAAGCGCCGCCGCGCTTGTCCGGCCGCGTCGTCAGGTCCTCGGAAGGGAAGAGGAAGATCGGCAGATGCCTCCAGCGCAGGTAATCGGAGGAAACCGCGTGGCCCCAATGCATGGTGTTCCAGCGCAGCCCGTGTGAATAATGCTGGTAGAACAGATGCGGCCGTCCTTCGAACCGGCCAAAGCCGTTCGGATCGTTCATCCAGCCGAAGGGCGGGCGGAAGTGGTAGCTGTCAGGCAGTTCCGGTGCGGCATTGTCCGGCTTGGTATGGACGACGGTTATGCCGGTTTCCAGCACGTCGGTGGCGGTGAACCAGTAGATGACGGAAACGGCGGTCGTGACAGTATCGTAGCTCAGTTCCACATGGCCGCCGCCGAAGACCTGATAGATTCTAAATCCGAACTCCTCCGTGTTGAGGCTTGAAACCTCAGCGAATTTTCCATTCGCATTGGAAAAGGAGACGGCGCCGGGTTCCGCCGGTTTTTTCGCCTTCAGCCATACATGGAAAGTGGCGTTAACAGGCAGATCGGTGTGCAGGATGCGGATTGCGCTTTCCGGCTCGGCGGCTACGGCTTCAACGACGGTCATTCCCGTTCCTTTCGTTGCGGCTACTTTGGTTCAGGAAACGCAACGAATGGGACGAAAGAAAGTTCAACCGCCAGAGGTTTCGCCGTCGCCAGCCTCGTATTTGCCATCCAGCTCGAACAGCAGCCCGTCTGGATGATAGAAGGTGCGGCCTTCGCCGGAGAAGTAAGCCGCAACGATCTGGTTGGTCAGCCGCGAGCCGAAACCCGTACGCGTCGGCGTCCTGACCGCAGGTCCGTCCGTCTCGCGCCAGCGCAGTTCGAAGCGGTCATCCTCGTCCAGCGTCCAAAAGATTTCGATTTTGCCGCTCTCGTTAGAAAGTGCGCCATATTTCATCGCGTTGGTGGCCAGTTCATAAATGGCCAGAGACAGGCCCAGCGCCTGTTGCGGCGCGATTTCCATGTCCGGTCCGGAAATCGTTACGCGGGCCTTGTCGTCGAGATGCGGATAAACGGACTCGCGGACAAGCGCGGAGATGCTGGCACCCTTTCCCGAAGCATGAATGAGGTTCTGGGCGTTGCCGAGTGCTGCGATACGTCTTTTGATGGTGTCGCGCGCATCCTCAAGCGTCTGCGAATGGCGCAGGGTGGCGCTGACGACCGCCGTGGTGATCGCCATCGTATTCTTGACCCGGTGGACGAGTTCGCGCCGCAGAAGATCCTCCCGGCTGCGGCTCTGCACCGCTCCGGTCGTGTCGACGGCTATGTCTATCAGCCCTGCGATCTTGCCCTGGTCGTCGTAAAGCGGGCTGTAGGAAAAGGTCCAGTAGGTGTCTTCGGGGTAGCCGTTGCGGTCCATGACGAGATGCATGTCCTCGGCGAACGTGCCCTTGCCGGAGAGTGCCTGATCAACGAAGGGTTTCACATCGTTCCAGACATCGGACCAGATGATGTGAAACGGCTTGCCGAGCGCACCCTCTTCCTTCAGCCCAAGAAACGGGCGGTAGGCGTCGTTGTAGACGATGTTGAGGTCAGGCCCCCAGAACAGACAGATTGCATGGCCTTGCTTGAGGATCATCTGCACGGTGGTTTTGAGTGATACCGGCCATGTCTCTATCGGCCCCGTGCTTGTCGACGCCCAGTCGAAGCGGCGGATGGCCTCGCCCATTTCACTGTCGTCATAGGGGAACTCTGGCACGAATTTATCCTGCTTGCATTGCGGCTCATTCATTGGATGTTTGTATGTTCAAATATACCTGTAGTTCAAATTGATTTTTCCAAACTCCGCTGCGGCTTCCCGTAATTGTGGCTATTCACCCCTCGCAACCGGGCGGAAAAAGGGCCATATCAGGTAAAAGCAGGGAGTTTACCCGTGATCACATTCGACAATTCCTATGCCCGCCTGCCGGAAAGGTTCAGCGCCGCCGTCTTGCCAACGCCGGTGAAGGCGCCACGCCTCATCGCCTTCAATCGGGCGCTGGCAGACGAGCTTCTTCTCGACGTCTCAGGCCTCGACGACGACAGGCTGGCGGCGATCTTTTCCGGCAATGTGGTACCGCAAGGGGCCGAGCCGCTGGCGATGGCCTATGCCGGCCACCAGTTCGGCGGTTTCGTGCCGCAGCTCGGCGATGGTCGTGCCATTCTTCTCGGTGAAGTCATCGACAAACACGGCAAACGTCGGGATATCCAGCTGAAGGGTTCCGGTCCGACGCCGTTTTCGCGAAGGGGCGACGGGCGCGCGGCACTCGGCCCGGTGCTACGCGAATATATCGTCTCCGAGGCAATGTTCGCGCTTGGCATTCCCGCGACAAGGGCGCTCGCCGCCGTCCTGTCCGGTGACAGGGTGCAGCGCGAGGTGGGTCTGCCGGGCGGGGTTTTCACCCGTGTTGCGGCAAGCCATATCAGGGTCGGCACCTTCCAGTTCTTCGCCGCGCGCGAGGATGATGAGGGGATCAGAAATCTCGCGGATTATGTGATTGACCGCCACTATCCCGAAGTGAAAAACGCGGACAATCCCTATCTCGCCCTGTTGCAGGGCATCGCCCAGAGGCAGTGCGAACTCATCGCCCGCTGGATGATGGTAGGCTTCATCCACGGCGTGATGAATACCGACAATATGGCGATCTCCGGCGAGACGATAGACTTCGGTCCATGCGCCTTCCTTGACGAATACAATTCGAACAAGGTGTTCTCCTCCATCGACGCACAGGGGCGCTACGCCTTCAACAATCAGCCGGGCATCGCCCAATGGAACATTGCAAGGCTGGCGGAATGCCTGTTGCCGCTGCTTGACCCTCAAGTGGAGAAAGCAGCCGAACTCGCAAACGCCGTGCTCGCCGATTTCGCCGCCGCGTTTCCCAAGCGCTGGCTTGCCGGCATGCGCGAAAAGCTTGGGCTGACGGGCGAAGAGGAGGGCGATATCGAGCTGGTGCAGGCGCTTCTTTCGCTGATGCAGGCATCGGAAGCCGATTATACGCTGACCTTCCGGCGTCTTTCTCACGCGGTAGAGCGCGATGCCGAGCCGTTTCGCGGCATGTTCATCGATATCGCGGCGGCGGATGCATGGCTGGCGCGCTGGCGGGAGCGGGCCGGGCGGGAAGAAGTTTCTGCCTCCGAGAGGTCGCGGGCGATGCTCGCCGTCAACCCGGCCATCATTCCCCGCAACCACCGCATCGAGGAACTGATCGAGGCGGCGGTGGAAGACGGCGATTTCGAACCGTTCCACGCCATGCTGGCGGCGATTGCCACGCCATTTGAGGAACGGCCGGACAATTTCGTCTACATGCAGCCGCCGATGAGCGATGAGAAGGTGTTTCGGACCTTTTGCGGGACGTGATTTGGGAGAGGCATTCCGCCGCTCGTCGTCATGCTCGGGCCTGCCCCGAGCATCTGCTACCTATCGATTTCGTGAGACGTTAGATCCTCGGGACAAGCCCGAGGATGACAGTGTCGGGGCCGATTGCTCCCCTTAACTCACCCAACCCGGGCCAGCGGCTCATGCGCGCCGTAATATCTTCCAAACCGGTTTTCCAGGAATTTCGGCAGGGCCACTTCTTCCTGCCGGACAAACCCCTTCTGCGGCAGGGCGCCTTCCGCAAGCAGGTCGAGAACGGTGCAGATACCGGCTGCGGTGGTGATCTGGATTGCGCTCATCATCCGGCCGGAAACGGGGCCGGCATAGACCTTGTTGGCATAGGTTTCCTGCAGGAACCGGCCGTTGCGGGTGCCGCAGACGGTAACGAAGACAATGACCACGTCCTGCATGGTGCCGGGCAGGGCGTTTTCGAACAGGTCCTTCAGCACATCGCGGCGGTTGCGCAGGTTGAGGTCGTTCAAAAGCGCCTTCATGATCGCGACATGGCCGGGATAACGGATGGTGCGGTAATTCATCGTCCGCACCTTGCCTTCCAGCGTCGCACATAGCGTGCCGAGGCCGCCCGAGGTGTTGAAGGCCTCATATGTCACGCCGTCGAGCGAGAACTCTTCGCGCTCTTCCAGCGCCGGAACGGCGGTGAGGCGGCCTTCGACGATGGCTTCGCAGGGTTCGATATACTCGTTGATCAGCCCGTCCGTGCTCCAGGTGAGGTTGTAATTCAGCGCATTGGACGGATATTGCGGCAGCGCGCCGACACGCATGCGCACGCTGTCCAGCTTGTCGAACCGGGCGGCAAGATCTGCGGCGACGATGGAGATGAAACCGGGGGCGAGGCCGCATTGTGGAATGAGCGCGGTCTCAGCCGTTTCCGCCAGTGCCTTGACCTTGCGGGTGGATTCGACGTCTTCAGTCAGATCGAGATAATGCGTGCCGACTGTAACCGCAGCTTCCGCAATGCCCGCCGTCAGGTGGAAGGGGGCAGCGGAAAGCACGGCGAACTTGCCTTTCAACAGCGCTTCCAGCGCCGGACGGTCGCCAATGTCGACGATTTCAGTGTCGACACGCTCATGCGCCGGCACATTCGTCAGCTGGTCTGCCGAGCGATCGGCAACCGTGATGCGATAATCGCCGGTGACAGCCAGCATCCAGGCGATGGCTGAACCGATATTGCCCGCGCCGATGACGACGATGTTTTTCATGTTTTTGTTCCCCGCAGTAAATTTATATGCCTCTGCGCACCTGATGCGCTTCATAGTCAGAATGCCAGCTTTTTTGGACGATTCGCAGCTTCACTATGTGCGGATAGCGGGTTAATATTGGACAATTAGACGACAGGATTGGTCATTATGACGATTGCCGACAAGGACCGGGCGCTGCTCGCCCTGCTTTCCGAAAACGCCCGCATGCCGGTGGCGGAACTGGCCCGCAAACTCGGCCTTTCGCGCACCACCGTGCAGGCTCGCATCGAGCGGCTCGAGGCCGAAGGGGTGATCGCCGGTTATGGCCTGAGACTTTCGGAAAGCTATCTTTCCGGGCTGGTGCGCGCCCATGTGCTGATCACCATCGGGCCAAAGGCGCTGCCCGGCGTGACGGCGGCGCTCACTGCCATCAAGGAGGTGACAACGCTGCATTCGGTCAGCGGCACTTTCGACCTGATCGCCATTCTGGCAGCACCTTCCATTCTCGACCTTGACCGGTTGATCGACAGGATCGGCGCGCTGGACGGCGTGGAACGCACGCTATCGTCGATCATTCTTTCCACGCGGATTTCGCGGTAGGCGTTGGAGGGTTTGGCAGGCGAAAGGCGGACGAGTGCGCGCAATGCTCTCGTCCCCCCTCATTCCTTTGACAAGCACAGAAATCAGGAAGGTGGGGGCTTGCCTTACCCTAACCCACCCCTCTCGTCATAAGCCTTCTGCGCCGCCAGCACCGCGTCCATATTGCCCTCCGCCCAGTGGGCCAGTGCCGCAACCGTGTCGGTCAGCGTGCGCCCGAGCGGCGTCAGGGAATATTCGACCGTGACCGGCACCGTCGGAAAGACCTGCCGCGAAATCAGGCCGTCGCGCTCGAGCTTTTTCAGCGTCTGAGACAGAACCTTCTGCGAAATGCCCTTGATTTCCCGCCGCAGCAGGTTGAAGCGCACCGCGTCCACCCGCAGCTTGTCGAGGATCAGCAGCGCCCATTTGTCAGCGATCCTGTCCAGCACCATGCGTGTGGGGCAGCGATCCTCGTAAACGTCATAGACATGTTCCATGGGTCTCATCCCGCTCTGAAAAGCCCGGGTCGGTTTCCTTGAGGATACCAGATAACCGGAAAGTGCTCTCTTTTCCTGATTTCGAATACGCAGTACGTATGTTTTCGAAACATGGTTTCTACTAGATACTACGGAGATTTGAGATGACTGGCAAGATACTCGTAATCGGTTCCACCGGCACCATCGGCACGCCGCTGGTAAAGGCGCTTCTGGCCAAGGGCGAAAGCGTGAAAGCGGCCTCGCGCACCGGCAAGGCAGCCGAAGGCGCGGAAGGGGTGCGCTTCGATTACACCGACGCCTCGACCTACACGGATGCCTTCGATGGCGTCGATCGTCTGTTTCTGATCCTGGCTGGCGGGCGTCTGGATGCAATCGACGCGCTGACGCCGGTTGTCGAGGAAGCTGCCCGCCGCAATGTGAAGATCGTGTTCCTCAGCGTCTTCGGCGTCGATGCCGACGATTCCATTCCCTATCGCCAGGTGGAACTGAAGATCATCGCTTCCGGCGCGCCTTACGTCATTCTGCGCCCCAACTGGTTTGCCGATAATTTCCACACCTACTGGAAGGCCGGCATCGAACACGGCCAGATCGCCGTTCCGGCAGGCGAAGGCAAGTCGAGCTTCATCGACGTGCGCGATATCGCCGACAGTGCAGCGTCAGCGCTGACCTCGACGGATTTCGACAATAAGGCGTTCAACCTGACCGGGCCGAAGGCTTTGAGTTACGGCGAGGCGGCCGCGATCATCTCGCAGGCCATCGGCAAGCCGGTCGGCTATAGCGCGGTTTCGGACGATGTTTTCATCGGCATTCTGACCGGCGCTGGCGTTCCGAAGGATTACGCCACCTTCCTCGCGTCGATCTTCTATCCGGTGCGCGAAGGCTGGACGTCGGCGGTCACCGGTGATGTCGAGACTTTGACCGGCCACGCACCGCGCTCGCTGGAAACCTATGTGGCCGACCATGTGGCCGCGCTGAAGGACTGACGCTCAGAAACGACACACCCGTCGCGTCACGCCGGATCGGTGGAGCCGCGGCGGGCCTTGAACAACATCTTGAGCCGCTGGATATCATCCGCATTCCAGCCCTGCGGTGCGGTTACCTCCATCCACGCATCGATATAGTGCTCCGGCGCGTAGACATGGCCGTAACCGATCGGCGCCGTGGTGGCGGCGGCAACATCAAGACCGAGCTGCAGCAGGGTCACGACGGGGAACCAGCGGAAGGATGTGGAGACGTCAGGGCCGTGATGAACCATCCATTGCGGTCGCCGGTAAAGCGATGCGGCCTCGAAGAAGGTGATCGGGTCGCTGGCATATTGCAGATAGACGATGCGCATCGGGCCCCACTTCGCATCAGGCATATGCGCAGTGGTATATTGGTTGGCGAAGCGGATGACCGAGGAATCGCGGAAACGCGGCAGCCATTCCGGCGTACCCGCCACGCGCCCATTGGTGGCCATGCGCCATGTGGGGCTGGAAAAGGGCGGACCGCTCCACAGCGCACCCTGGAACGGGTCCGAGAGCACGTCGTAAAGATCGGATGATTTCTGCGAGTTCAGCGAACCGAGGCTCAGCCCGTGCAGATAGAGTTTCGGGCGCGTCTCCTTCGGCAGGGTGGTCCAGTAACCGTAGACGGCCTGAAACAGCGCGCGCGCCGTTTCCACACCGTAATCTGGTTCGGTCAGAAGCGCGATCCAGCTGGAAAGATAGGAATATTGCACGGCAACGCTGGCGATATCGCCGTCATGCAGATATTCGACCGTATCAAGCGCTTCCGGATCGATCCAGCCGGTGCCGGTGGGAATGACGACCAGCAACACCTTGCGCTCGAACCCGCCAACCCGCTTCAGCTCTTCCAGCGCAAGTGCTGCCCTTTCCTCGGGCGTTGCCGCAGAATTCAGGCCTGCATAGACCCTGAGCGGTTCCCTGGCCGGGCGGTGGGTGAAGGCGGAAATCTCCTGTGCCTCCGGCCCGCCGGCCACGAATTCGCGGCCTCTGCGGCCAAGCGATTCCCATGTCATCAGGGAAGCGCTGCTGCCGGTTTTGAGCGCATCGGAAGGGCGCGGTACATCCGGCTCGATCAGCGCATCCACCTGTTTCAGCGAGGAATCGGCAAACTTCAGGCCGATATCGAAGATCAGACCGTTCAGCAGCATCCATGACAGCACGATGGCGGCGGCTATACCGAGCACATTGGCGAGCCGGCGCGGCAGGAAGTGACGGCTGCGCACCGAGAAGAATCGCCGGATGAGCTGGAAAAGCCGTCCAGCGCCGATGAGGAGGGCGGAGACCAGCACCGAAACGCCGCCGGTCTTGGTGGGGTGGGCGCTGGGCAACGGATCGAGCTCCATCAGGATACGGATGGAATTCTGCCAGTCTTTCGCCTGCCAAAGAAACGCGATCGCCGTTATCGCGCTGGCAAGGGCGATGAGAAAGCGGATGCTGCGCCGGTTATGGCGCGAGGGGTGGGGCAATTCCAGATAGGTCCATATGGCGGTGAGCGCCACGCCGATCAGATAACCGATGGCAAAGGAAAATCCGCACAGCACACCCTGCATCAGCCATGTGCGCGGCAGAAGAGACGGCGTGAGCGAAGCGCAGAACAGAATAGTGCCAAAGACGATGCCGGTTGCCGAAAGACCCGCAAACAACCGCCCAACCCATTGTTTCAACAACTTGACTTGCCCCTTTTTCCCGCCGTCTGGCACGAGTGTAGTATGCGGTGGGCGAGGGTGCAAACCCTGTTAGCAGGATAAAAATCACAATTATAGGAAAATAATCCTTTACAGCGTGACGGTGGTTTGATAGGTTTAGGTCACAGTCGGAGATTTGCGGCTGAGCGGCAAAGGTCGGTTTAGCCGATGCTTTTTCCGCGACACGTCATTTCTCTCGCAGGTCCACCTCATGGCAAATATCCGCAATTGCGATCTGGCGCTCCACGGCGTCTGGCAGGAAAGCTGCGCCTATGGCGGCGAGGGCAGGCTGGAGGCCGCACCCGAGATAAAATCGCGGGCCGACAAGCTGGCTGCCGAAGATGCGGCGCGCAATGGCAATCTGCGGCAATTGCTGAACGAGCTGACGGTGGAGATGCGCGAACAGTTCTGCATGTACCGCAACCTGCGGCAGACAAGCGAAGCGGCATTTTTATCAACGGTGGAGGATGCCTCGGGCAAACAGGCGCGCGCCGACGTGAAGGCCGCAACGGATCAGCTTTCGCTGATTGTGCGCACACTGGAACGGATCGATGCCCTGCAACGGGTGCTGGCAGAAGAGAGGCAGGCTCTTGCCGGCGAGGACGAAGCCGATACCGAAGATTACGAAATGGCGGTGGCGCATTTTCTCAAACGCATCGACGAACTGGCAGAACAGAAATGCCGCGCGAGGCTGGAGGCCGATCTGGCTCGTAGTCCATCTACAGAAGCTGACACATGACGGATGTTTCGAGCGAACCCCAACTGCAAAAGCAGGTCTTCACCCTTCTGCGCGACTGGCGTTTCATCGGTAACCTGCCGCAACAGCCGCCTGAGGGTGACTGGCGGACGTGGCTTCTGATCGGCGGGCGCGGATCCGGCAAGACGCGCGCCGGGGCCGAATGGGTGCACAGGATTGCGTCCGCCGGCAAGCAATCTGATTTGCGCATCGCGCTTGTTGCGGAAACCCTGGGGGATGCCCGTGAGGTGATGATCGACGGCATTTCCGGCATCTGCCGTATCGCTCGCCGTTGCCGCCCCGCCTTCGAGGTATCACGCCGCCGGCTCATTTGGCCAAACGGGGCCATGGCGCAGGTGTTTTCCTCGAAAGACCCAGAAAGCCTGCGCGGCCCGCAATTTCACATGGCTTGGGCCGATGAACTTGGAAAATGGAAATATCCGCAGGAAACCTGGGACATGCTGCAATTTGGCCTGCGTCTGGGTGAGGCCCCACGGCAATTGGTGACGACGACGCCACGGCCCATTCCGCTCCTGAAGGCGCTTCTCGCCGACCCTTCGAGCCGGGTGGCCAAAATGCCGACGGCGATGAATGCGCAAAATCTCTCACCGGGTTTCCTGAAAGCCATGCACGACCGTTACGGCGGCACGCGGCTGGGGCGTCAGGAAATCGGCGGCGAACTGATTGATGAGCGCGAAGGCGCGCTGTGGAAACGTGCCGATCTGGAAGCGATTGTGGAAACCGACCATGAGCCGCTGGCGCGGATCGTGGTGGCGGTAGACCCGCCCGCCGGTATCGGTGAAAATTCCTGCTGCGGCATCGTGGCGGCCGGGCTTGGCATATCAGGCAAGTTGGTCGTGCTTGCGGATTGTTCGGTGGAAGGTGAAACACCGGGCGGCTGGGCGCGGGCCGTTGTCGCTGCCGTTCGCCGTCATGAGGCGGACCGGGTGGTGGCGGAAGTCAATCAGGGCGGCGAGATGGTGCGGGCAATGTTGCAGAGCATAGACGCCAATCTGCCGCTGACCCTGGTGCGGGCAAGTCGGGGCAAGTTCACCCGCGCCGAGCCAGTGGCGGCACTGTACGAACAGGGCAGGGTAAGCCACGCCGCACGGTTTGAAAAACTAACCGACCAGATGGCGGATTTCGGACCCGACGGTCTTTCATCCGGACGCTCGCCCGACCGGCTGGATGCGCTGGTCTGGGCAATAACGGCGTTGACGACGAGTGTTGCGAGTGAGCCGAGGGTGCGCGGAATGTGATATCGGCGCTAATTGGCCCCATGAATGAGAGCCAATTGCCTATCTAGCCGACGCATATTGGTTCTTCTCCCCGGCGGGGAGAAGAAATCCGGGTCGCCGTCAACGCCCAAAATCGGACGTCTGGCAGATGCTACTTCTTCGGAGACTGCGCGGGTTTCGGCTGAGAACCGGTTTCGCGCATCTGGCGCCACTCGTTTTCAAGCCGGTCATAAACGGTCTGGGGGATTGTCGCTGTCATGGTGGCATTCCTCCTTGAATGGTCAACGCTGCGGAAGTGCGCGGTGAATGGAGTTAGCGCGCTAAGGTTCCGCAACTCAAGGAATTTTTTACCTCAAAACCCCGGTCAGCGGATTAAAATCGATTAGGATTTTTTCAAATCGATTTAGTTCTGACGGCCGTCATGTGGAAAAAACAAAGGGTGATATCGCCCACGATTTTCAGGAGCCGGCTGTGGCCTATGACGAGGCGCGATTCTTCGCGTCGGTGCGAATTTCCATCTACGGTGGTCGCCTGCGAGCTGCACAGCTTGACGGGACGAAGACGATCCTGGCCGGCTTCGGCAAGGCCCTGCCGGGCGGTGATCCCCGCTGGCTCGCCTACATGCTGGCCACCACTTTTCACGAGACGGCTGCGACCATGCAGCCGGTGCGCGAGACATTGGCGGCAAACGATGCCGAGGCGATCGCAAGGCTGGACCGGGCCTTTGCGGCAGGCAGGCTGCCCATGGTGCGCAAACCCTATTGGCGGCCAGACGCCCACGGCAAAAGCTGGCTCGGGCGCGGTTTCGTGCAACTGACGCATCGCCGCAATTACGAGGCCATGTCGCAGCTGACCGGTGTGGACCTTCTGGAGCGTCCCGAGCGCGCCATGGAACCGGATGTGGCAACCGCGATCCTGATCCACGGCATGGTATCCGGCAGCTTTACCGGCCGGAAGCTTGCCGATGTCTTCGAGGGCAAGCGTGAGGATTGGGAGGGCGCGCGCGCCATCATCAATGGCCGCGACCGGGCGCGGCTTGTCGGGGACTACGGCCGGGCATTTCATCGCGCCCTTTTGGCGGCGCGGATTGAACCGGCGCGGGCCAGATGATAACCCGTTAGCAAGCGCCGCAAGGGCCATATTCGAATTTTGCATGACAGGTGACACCGTGATCCGCCATATCGTTTTTTTCACCGTTCCCGAGGAAAACCGCGACGCCGTGCGCAAGGGGCTCTCCGGCCTCACCGCCATACCGCATTCGCTGAAGCTCGAAATCGGTGAGAATGTGAAGAAGGACCAATGGGGCAATTCGGTCGATTTCATCGTCTATGGCGAGTTCGAAAACGAGGCGGCGCTCGCGGCCTACAAAGCCGACCCCGCTTATGATCTTTCGACGCGTACGGTGAAGCCGCTGCGCGAGACGCGGGTTGCCGCTGATTTCAACAGCGATACGGCAGTGAAAGCGCCAATCCGGTAAGTTTCGTCAAGACTCGGGCCCTCGATCCTCATTCCTGTGCTTGTCACACGAAGCCAGCCGACGCGCGTCTGCGCGGCGAAAGAGTGCTTTCAGTCCAAAGACTTGGGCTGGCTGAATCCCTGTGACGAGCACAGGGATGAGTGCCTGGCGGGAAACTGAGCCCGCATTAAAACAAGGACAATTCCATGCGATTTCCGTTTTCCCTGCCGTGGCGGCGCCCGGCGGATGGCAGAGCCGTGCCTGAACGCAAGACAGCGGCGGGCGGCTTCATGGCGGTTGCGGCGCAGGGTGGGCAGGCATTCTGGTCCGGCCGCTCCTATGCCGCGCTCGCCCGCGAGGGCTTCATGAAAAACCCGGTAGCGCACCGCGCCGCCCGCATGGTGGCAGAAGCCTCCGCATCAGTGAGCTGGCTGCTTTACGATGGCGATGAGGAGATCGGCGATCATCCGCTGCTCGCACTTCTAGGCAAGCCCAGCGCGCATATGGGCGGGCCGGACTTTTTCGAGACGCTGTATGGCCATCTGATGTTGGCTGGCAACGCCTATATCGAGCCGCTAGTGGTCGGCGAACGACTGCGCGAGCTGCATCTTCTGCGGCCGGACAGGGTGAGCATCATCGAAGGCGAGGATGGCTGGCCCGTGGGTTACGATTATCGTGCCGAGGGCCGCGCCATCAGGCGCATTGCCTCTGAACGTGACGGGCTGGGGCTGCTGCACCTGAAGCTTTTTCATCCACTGGACGATCGGGCCGGGTTCGCGCCACTTGCTTCGGCGGGCGCGGCTCTCGATCTGCACAATGCCGCAAGCCAGTGGAACAAACGTCTGCTCGACAATTCCGCTCGCCCTTCCGGTGCACTGGTCTATCAGCCAAAGGAGGGTGGCAATCTCTCGACCGAGCAATATGAGCGGCTGAAGCGCGAGCTGGAGGAAGGTTATCAGGGCGCGATGAATGCAGGCCGGCCGCTTCTTCTGGAAGGCGGTCTCGACTGGAAGGCCATGGGGCTTTCGCCGCGCGATATGGATTTTCTGGAAGCACGCAACGGTGCGGCACGCGACATCGCGCTTGCACTTGGCGTGCCGCCGATGCTGATCGGCATTCCCGGTGACAATACCTATGCCAATTACCAGGAGGCAAACCGCGCTTTTTATCGGCTCACCGTGCTGCCGCTCGTCAACCGCACGGCGGCACGGCTCTGCGGCTGGCTATCGCCGATTTTCGGCTCCGGGCTGCGGCTGGAACCGGATCTTGACAGGATCGCCGGTCTTGCCGGTGAGCGGGACGCTCTGTGGACAAGGATCGGCGCAGCGTCGTTTTTGACCGACGAGGAAAAGCGGGAGGCGGTGGGGTATTAGCCACCGTGCTTGAGCCACCGGGCTGCGTCTTCGACCAATTTCTGAACCAGCGGAATCGTTTTGTGAGGTTCGCCGTTCAAGCGATTCTGAAGACTCGCGAAATGGCATTTTGAAACTGCACACCCGACCTGCGGGCGACGCGGCGCGTCTGTCCGATTTTTCACATCCTAAACCGGAATGATTACCCATGTCTGAATTCGCCAATGAAGGCGGCATCTGGGCCGCCCGCATCACCGGTGCCGTCGCAGGCGCGGGTGTGTCGCTCGTCTACCTCCTGCCGAAAAGCAAACGCGAGGCGGCGAGCCGTTTCGTGACCGGCGTCTCCTGCGGCATGATCTTCGGCGGCCCCGTGGGCCTGTGGATCGTGCAGCAACTCGAGATTGCCGGCGCGCTTTCCGGCCGGGAAATCATGGTGGCGGGCTCCGCCGCTGCCAGCATGGTGGCCTGGTGGGGGCTTGGCCTGCTGGTGCGCGTGGCCGACCGCTACAACGCCCGTCCGCGCGCTTAGCCTCGACGCGGCACCCCTTTTCACATCGTAGGAGTTTCCCATGCACGTCTATCGCGGGCCGCGCCCCGCCACGCGCAAATTCGCCAATCTGGAACTGCGCGGCATAGCTGGCGACGGCACGTTTTCCGGTTATGCCAGCGTCTTCGGCGAGGTCGATCTCGGCCGCGACGTGATCGAGCGCGGCGCTTTCCGCCGCTCCATCAAGGAACGCGGTGCGGGCGGTATCCGGATGCTCTACCAGCACGATCCGGCCGAGCCGATCGGCGCATGGCGTACCATCCGCGAGGATGAGCGCGGGCTTTACGTGGAAGGTGTTCTCGCCCCCGGCGTCGCCCGTTCGCGCGAGGTCCATTCGCTGATGAAGACAGGCGCGCTGGACGGGCTTTCGATCGGTTTTCGCACGGTACGTTTCAGCAAGGAGGGGCGCTCCGGCAAGGCGGCACGCTCTGGCGTCAGGCGCATTCTGGAGGCCGATCTCTGGGAAATCTCTGTGGTGACCTTTCCGATGCTGCCGTCCGCGCGGGTATCGGATGTCAAACACGCCCGCTTCTTCCGCGACCGCGAAACCGAGCTGGTGCGCACCATGCGCCGCGCGGCGCGTTCGCTTTTCGACACAGCCTTCAAACGCTGACTTCCTCCCAAACACTTCCGAAAACAAGGATGGCGACATGACAGACCAGATGACAAAACCGGCCGCAATGACGGTTGCGCCGCAGGTGAAGGCCGTGCCCGATACGATGACGGCGGCCTTCGACGAGTTCATGGAGGCCTTCGAGGCCTTCCGCGACACCAACGACCAGCGGCTTTCCGATATCGAACGCAAGATGGGGTCCGACGTCGTGACCTGCGACAAGCTCGACCGCATCGACAAGGCGCTCGATGACAACCGCAAGATCATGGACGATCTGGCGCTCAAGAAAGCGCGCCCGGCGCTCGGCCGCAAGCAGGCGCATTCCCTCGATACGGATGAGCACAAGGCCGCCTTCGAGGCCTATATCCGCCGGGGTGAGGAGGGCGCGCTGCGCGATCTGGAGGCCAAGGCCTTTGCCGGATCGACAGGCGTCGATGGTGGTTATCTGCTGCCCACCGAAACGGATGGCGAGATCGGCCGCCGCATGACGGCGATTTCACCGATCCGGTCGCTGGCGACCGTGCGGCAGGTTTCCACTGCCGTGCTGAAGAAGCCGTTTTCGCCGGGCGGATTTGCCACCGGCTGGGTTTCTGAAACGGCGGCTCGCCCCGAGACGACAACACCGAAGCTCTCCGAACTTTCCTTCCCGACCATGGAACTCTACGCCATGCCTGCCGCAACACAGGGGTTGCTGGATGATGCGGCCGTGGATATCGAGGCCTGGATCGCCTCGGAAGTGGACATTGCCTTTGCCGAACAGGAGGCAGCGGCGTTCATCGCCGGCGACGGCACCAACAAACCGAAGGGTTTCCTCTCCTATACGGCCGTCGCCAATGACAGCTGGAGCTGGGGCAATATCGGTTATGTCGCCACCGGTGTTGCGGGTGGCTTCGCCTCCGCGGGGCCAATGGATGTGCTGCTGGATGCCGTCTATGGACTGAAGGCAGGCCACCGCCAGAACGGCAACTTCGTGATGAACCGCAAGACGCAAGGGGCGCTGCGCCGCTTCAAGGATACCAGCGGCGCCTATCTCTGGCATCCGCCCGCTGCCGCCGGGCAGCCCGCCTCGCTGATGGGCTTTCCCGTGATGGAGGCCGAAGACATGCCGAATGTCGCGGCAAACAGCTTCGCCATCGCTTTCGGTGATTTCCGCGCCGGTTACCTCGTGGTGGACCGCACCGGCGTGCGCATCCTGCGCGATCCCTATTCGGCAAAACCCTATGTGCTGTTCTACACCACCAAGCGCGTGGGCGGCGGCGTGCAGAACTTCGAGGCGATCAAGCTGGTGAAGTTCGGGGTGAATTGACCACAATCTTCCCCGTCACCCCGGACCAAGTCGGGGGTGACGGCGTGCGGATGCTACATTTTCGCCAAACGCTTTCGGCCGGAATTCTTTCTGTCCCATATCCGGAGACCCCATGACCTATGCCCTCATTCATCCGCCACAGGCGGAGCCGCTGACGCTTGCCGAGGTGAAGGCGCATTTGCGTCTCGACGGCGGCGACGAGGATGCGCTGCTGGCTGCGCTGATCCGTACCGCCCGCGAGCATCTGGAACGTACGACGGGACTTTGCCTGATACGCCAGACCTGGCGGCTCTATCTCGACCGGTGGCCGCCGAGTGGCATGATTCTGATTGGTAAGGGACCGGTGCAAACCATCGAAACGATTCTGGTTTTTGACGGTCAAGGGCGCGCGGCCGACATCACAGCCGCCGACAGATTGCTTGACGGCGAGGCGCGCCCGGCGCGGCTGTGGCTGCGCGACCCGCCAGCCCCCGGACGGGTGATGAACGGCATCGAGATCGACTTCATTGCCGGTTACGGTGAGGCGGGAACCGATGTGCCCGATACGCTGAAACGCGCCATGCTGATGCATGTGGCCCAGATGTTCGCCTTCCGCGGAGCCGTTGCTCTGGAAAATCAACCCGCAGCGGTTCCGGCCGGTTACGAGCGGCTGGTGTCGCCGTTCTGCCGTGTGGGGCTCTGAGCCATGAACCTCGTTTTTCTCGACCCCGGCAAGCTTACGGCGCGGTTGGAGCTTGAGGTGCGCAGCGAGGTAACGGACGGGCAGGGTGGGGCCGTGGAAAGCTGGAGTTTCCTGCGTACGCTCTGGGCTGCCATCGAACCTGTTTCGAATGCCTCGCATGAGCGGGCCTCGGCTGAGGGCGTAACAATCACCCACCGCGTCTGGCTGGTCTGGCGCAGCGACATTGCCGCCGGCATGCGCTTTCGCAAGGGACGGCGCATTCTGGCGATCCGGGCCGTGATGGATCCGGACGAGACCCGCCGTTTCATCGTCTGCCGCTGTGAGGAGGAAAGCCCGTGAGTGCCGCAAATGTGCTTCTACAGGCGATTTTCGCAAAACTTTCCGGCGACGCTGCTCTGATGGCGCTTATCCCCGGCGGCATCGTCGACCGGCTTTTGCCGCGCGCCGTCCTGCCCTTGATCGTTATCGGCGAACTTGAAAGCCGCGATTACTCGACGGCGACGGAAAAGGCCGAAGAACATTTTCTGTCGCTGGACATCTGGAGCGATGCCAATGGCCGCAGGTGCGCGGGTGAGATTGCCGGGCGGGTGAAAACCCTGCTCGACGATGCCGCCCTTACGCTTGTCGGTATCTCGCTCGTCAATCTGCAGCTTCTCTCGAGCCGTTCGCGGCGCGAGCCGAAGACACGGAACTTCCTCGCAGAAATGCGTTTCAGGGCGGTAACGGAATAGGGTCGGTTCAGGAATTCTGTTTGCGCACGGTGCGCCAGAGCACGATCAGCAGCAGAAACGAAATGCTGATCAGCACGGCGGCGATGGTGAGCATGGCCGCCACCCCGCCGCGATCCAGCGCCAGCGTGAAAATGACGGGCGCCACGGCAATGGCAAGGTTCTGCGGCAGGGAGATACGCGCAGCCTGAAGGCCATATTGTTCCGGTGAAAATACTGCGAGCGGCAACACCGCGCGACTGACGGTGAGCACGCCCGCGCCAAAGCCGAAGAAAATGATGAAACCGATGAAAGCGGGCATGGCCGGGGCAAATACGAGCAACAGCACGAAGGATGCGAGCAGCATACCTAAGCCGATCATGCAGGTGACGAAGGGATTGCCGTGTTTTCCAAGCAGAAAATCCAGCCCGCGCGCCATGATCGCAAGCACGCTGCGCACGGCTGCCAGTTGCACGGCGAGCGATTGCGATGCGCCGGCATGGACCAGCAGCAGAGGCAGGAGCGGCGAAAAGCCAAAGGCTGTGAAGGCGCTAAGCGTCGTCATTGCCGCCAGAAGCAGAAAGGCGCGCCGCGTATCGACAGGCGATGTCGAGACAGCAGCGCCTTTCGAAGTGCCTGGAGTATTGCTCGTCCTTCGTCCGGGAAGGACAAAAACATAGAGTGGCAGAAGCACGAATATCTGCAGACAGGCATATACCAAAAGGGTGCCGCGCCAGCCCAGGTGCTGATCTGCGACGGTGGTGACGGGCAGGAAAACCGCTGCCGAAAGCCCGGTAAACACCATCAGAAGCGTCAGCGACCGGCCACTTTCCGCGCCGACACGTTCCACCACAGCCGTATGGGCCGCCGTCGTCAGGCCGCAGGTCGCGGCCAGACCCATCACGATCCAGCCGAGGACGTAGCTGATCACGCCGCCCGCAAAGGCGAGCACGACAAAACCCGCCGTGAAGAGCAACGAACCCGCCACAAGAACAGGGGCGGCACCACGGCGCACGAGCGTTCTTCCCAGAAGCGGGCCGCAGAGCGCGCTGATCGTCATCATGACGGTGAGACCGGCAAAAACGACCTCGTTTGCGATGGCCAGTTCCTGTCCGATGCGTGGCCCCAGTATGGCCAGCATGTCGAAACCGGTGCCCCAGCTGACGACCTGCCCAACCGCAAGCACGCCGATAAGGCGCGCGCGAGACGTGAAGGGGGTGGCATCAGACATGATGAAAATCGCGGGTGCGAGATGCGGGAATGCTTTTGGTAGCAGGCCAGTTGCGACCCGGCAACATCAAACGAGACGACATCAATCGAAACGAGAGGGAGAACACCATGGTGGCGCACAAGGGCAAGGACCTGCTGCTGAAGTTCAACAACGCCGGCTCCTATGTAACCGTGGCGGGGCTCAGAACCAAGCGTCTGGCCTTCAACGCGCAGGCGGTCGATATTACCGACGGCGAAAGCGCCGGGCGCTGGCGCGAGCTTCTGGCCGGCGCCGGCGTGCAGCGGGCATCGCTGACGGCGTCGGGCATCTTCAAGGATCAGGCAAGCGATGCACTGGTGCGTGGCGCATTTTTCGCCGGCTCCATTCCGGGCTGGCAGATCGTCATTCCTGACTTTGGCACGATCACCGGGCCGTTCCAGATCGTCGCGCTCGAATATTCCGGTCGCCACGATGGCGAAGTGCAATTCGAGACTGCGCTGGAATCGGCCGGTTTCCTCAATTTCGGAGCACTGTGATGCCGCAAGGGTTACGTTACGGGCGGGCGAACCGCCATCGCGGCGAGATCGAGGCGCTGATCGATGGCGAAAGGCGCGTTCTTTGCCTGACGCTCGGCGCTCTCGCCGAACTCGAAACCGCTTTTCAGGCCGATGATCTCACCGCGCTCGCCGAACGTTTCGCAGCCGGACGTATGAAGGCGACCGATATGATACGGGTGATCGGCGCAGGTCTGCGCGGCGCGGGCAACGTGTTTTCCGATGAGGACGTGGCCGCAGCCACGGTGGAAGGCGGCGTTGCCGGCCACGCCGCCATCGTCGCCGATCTCCTGACAGCCACCTTTGCCGGTTCGAGGGGCACACCGCCGGACCCTTGAGTGCCGCAGCAGGTGAGGTGGGCGATCTGACGCCGCGTCCTTTTCCCTGGGAGGCGGTAATACACACCGGTTTCCACCTGCTGCGGCTTTCCTCCGAAACCTTCTGGCGGCTGACGCCAAGGGAATTCTTTGCCATGACCGGCGGCATCCGCCCCGCTTTCCACACCCTCGACCGCCCGGCGATGGATGCGATGATGCGGCGGTTTCCGGATGGGTGAGTGTGGTTTGCTATTTTGGGGGACGTGCATCTTTCGTGAAAACGACCAGGCAATTCAAACATCTACGGTTCCGTTTTGAATCAGAAAGGCAAGCGTGATGGCAGGCGAAGGATCGATTGTGGACAGTCGCGAGGAAGCGGAAGCGCTCTCGGAGGTGATGGGTGATCTCGAACGGCGTTCCGAGCGGTTCGGGGCGGCGTTGACTTCTGCCATGCAGGCTGCGGCGACGGGCGGCAAGGGGTTGGATGAAGTGTTGCGCGGGCTTGGCGAACGGCTCTCCGGCATTGCGCTTTCCGCCGGGCTGAAGCCGCTTGAGAACATGATCGGCAATGCCGTGGGCGGGCTTTTGAATGGCGGCGGTTCGCTGTTTGCCTTTGCCGATGGCGGGGTGCCGGGACGCAGTATCACGCCCTTTGCCGATGGCGGTGTGGTCGCAAGCCCGGCCTTCTTCCCGATGGGCGGCGGGCTTGGCCTGATGGGCGAAGCGGGTGCCGAGGCGATCCTGCCGCTGAAGCGTGGTTCGGATGGGGCGCTCGGTGTTGCCGCACCGGCGGGTGGCGGCGGCGCGCAGATCGTTTTCAATGTGACGGCGACGGACGCGGCGAGCTTCAGAAAAAGTGAAGGCCAGATCGCCGCCATGCTGGCGCGCAGCGTCGGGCGTGGCCAGCGCGGCCTGTGACGGATTGGACCTCCTCCCTGCAAGACCTCTGTGTCGAGCGTGATCCTTCCATCTTTCCCAGACTATCAAAACGAATCCAGGAACAACGACATGGCGGCATTTCATGAAGTGCGGTTTCCGCTCAGGCTGGCGCTTGGCGTAAGCGGCGGGCCGGTAAGGAGAACCGATATCGTCAACCTTTCCAATGGGCGGGAGAACCGCAACCAGCGTTGGAAGAATGCCAGACGCGCCTATGACGCAGGATCGGGCATTCGCTCCGTTGCCGATCTTTACGAGGTGCTGTCCTTTTTCGAGGCGCGGCGCGGTGAACTCCATGGCTTTCGGTTTCGCGACCCGGTGGATTTCAAATCATGTCCGCCGGGCCAGACACCTGCTGCAAGCGACCAGAAGATTGGCACCGGTGACGGCACGACGACGGCTTTTCAGCTGGTGAAGACCTATGCCGATGCGGGCGGTTCCTTCACCCGGCGGGTGGCGAAGCCGGTCGAGGCTTCGGTCATCATCTCAGTCGATGGGGTGAAAGCCGTTTTGTCGGATTTTTCGGTCGACCACGCGACCGGTACGGTGACGTTTCGCGCCGGTAAGGCGCCGCCTGCCGGTGCCGCAATCCGGGCCGGTTTCGAATTCGACGTGCCGGTGCGATTTGCAATCGACCGCATCGACGTGAACCTTACCGCCTTCGAGGCGGGCCGCATTCCCTCCATTCCATTGATGGAAATCCTGCCATGAAGACCATTCCTGCCGCTTTGGCCGAACATCTGGCGGGAGAGGCCACGACCACCTGCCATTGCTGGAAAGTGACGCTGAAGGACGGCGAGGTCATCGGTTTTACCGACCATGACGAGACCCTTTCCTTCGCCGGTACCGCCTATCTGGCCGCAAGCGGCTTTGGTGCGAGTGACAGCGACAGCGAGGCCGGACTTGGCGCGAGTGCGGGCGAAGTGACGGGCGGCTTTGCCAGTGAGGCGATTTCCGAAAGCGATCTGGCCGCCGGACGTTTCGATGGTGCGCAGGTGGCGCTCTACCTCGTCAATTGGCAGGCGCCGGAACAGCATGTGCTGCTGAACATGCGCGAAATCGGCGAGGTGACACGGGCGGGCGGAGCGTTTCGTGCCGAGCTGCGCAGCATCGCCCATCGTCTTTCCCAGCCGCAGGGCAGGGTCTATGGGCGGCGCTGCGATGCCGCCCTTGGTGATCGGCGATGCGGCGTCGATCTCAAGCGATTTACCGGCACCGGCAGCGTTGCGGGCACGGACGCGGCGGGCAACCTGCTGGTGACAGGGCTGGACGCTTTCGCCGATGGTTTCTTCAGCCGTGGGAAATTGCAGTTTCTGAGCGGCCAACTTGCCGGCAAGGGTTTCGATCTCGACAGCCACGAGAAACGCGATGGCGGCACGCTTCTGTCCTTTTGGCTCGCTCCGGAGCAACCGCCGCAGCCGGGTGATGTTTTTTCCGTCATCGCCGGTTGCGACAAGAGTTTTGCGACCTGCAAGGCGAAATTCGCCAATTACCTGAACTTTCGTGGCTTTCCGCATCTGCCGGGGGCGGATTTCGCCTATTCCTACGCCAGCGGCGGCCAGACCCATGACGGCGGGGCGCTGTTTCCATGAGCAGTACCTCAGAAAAAGTGCTGGCGCTCGCGCAAGGCTGGATCGGCACGCCCTACCGGCATCAGGCGTCGTTGCAAGGCGTTGGCTGCGATTGCCTCGGCCTTGTCAGGGGCATCTGGCGCTCGCTTTACGGCGAGGAACCGGAACTGCCGCCGCCCTACGCACCAGATTGGGCCGAGCGGGGCGGCGAGGACCGGCTGCTGGAGGCAGCCACACGTTATTTTTCGGCGGTGCCTGATATGGAAGAGGCGATGCCGGGCGACCTGCTGCTGTTCCGCTGGCGGGCCGATGCAGCGGCGAAACATCTCGGCATTCTCGCCGGGCCACAGCATTTCATCCATGCCTATGAACAGGCGGCAGTGGTGCGCTCGGCGCTGGTGCCCGGCTGGAAGCGACGTATTGCCGGCGTCTTCCGTTTTCCCGAACCCTGACATTTTTCGAGGCGACCATGGCGACCATTCTCTTTCAGGCGGCGGGTGCAGCACTCGGCGGCGTTTTCGGCCCCGTGGGTGCCATCATCGGCCGCGCGGCTGGCGCGCTGGCAGGCCATGCCGTCGACCGCGCGCTGCTTTCGAACGGGCGGACGGTGTCCGGCGCCCGGCTTTCCACAGCGCGTATTCCGGGTGCGGACGAAGGCGCGGCCATCAACCGGCTTTACGGCACGGCGAGGATCGGCGGCACGCTGATCTGGGCGACGCGCTTTGAGGAAAGCGTCGAGGTGACGCGTCGCGGCGGCAAGGGCAATCGCGGCCCGAAGGTCGAGACCTTTCGCTACTTCGCCAATCTCGCCGTCGGGCTGTGCGAGGGCGAGGCGGCCATGGTGCGGCGCGTCTGGGCCGATGGGCGGGAACTGGACCTGAGCGCCATCGAGATGCGCTTTTATCCCGGCAGCGAGACGCAATTACCGGATCCGCTGATCGAGGCAAAACAGGGCGCAGGCAATGCACCCGCCTTTCGCGGGTTGGCCTATGTGGTGTTCGAACGCCTGCCGCTTGACAGCTATGGCAACCGCATTCCGCTGATGCAGTTCGAGGCGGTGCGACCGGTCGGCCGGCTGGAAAAAGCCATCCGTGCCATCACCGTCATTCCCGGTGCGACGGAACACGGTTACGCCACGGCGCAGGTTTCGGAACGCACCGGCATGGGTGAAAGCCGCATCATGAACCGCAATTGCCTGACGGCCTTGACCGACTGGCAGGCCGCGATCGACGAATTGCAGGCGCTGTGCCCCAATCTGCAAAGCGTGGCGCTGGTGGTGAGCTGGTTCGGCACCGACATGCGCGCGGGCGAATGCCGCATTCTGCCGGGTGTGGAAGTGGCGGGTCGCGACAGGGAAAGTGCAGCATGGTCCGTCGCCGGTGTTTCGCGCGGGCAAGCGCATCTCGTCAGCCATCACGGCGGCGGCCCGGCCTATGGTGGCACGCCGGATGATCAAAGCGTTGTGCAGGCGATAGCCGACCTCAAGGCGCGTGGTCTGAAGGTCTGCCTTTATCCATTCGTGATGATGGATGTGCCAGCCGGCAACGGCCTGCCGGACCCCTACGGCAAAGGCGAGCAGGACGCCTATGGCTGGCGCGGACGCATCACCTGTTTTCCGGCACCGGGCCTGGCAGGTTCGCCCGACCGCAGTGCAGGCACGCGCACGGAGATTTCCACCTTCTGCAACCGCACTGAGGGGTATCGCCGCATGGTGCTGCATTATGCGGCGCTGGTGGCGCAGGCGGGTGGGGTGGATGCCTTCCTGATCGGCTCGGAGCTGCGCGGGCTGACAAGCCTGCGCGACCATAACGACGCCTTTCCTTTCGTGGAGGAACTAGTGCGGCTGGCGGCGGATGTGCGCGCCGTTGTCGGGTCGGCAACGAAACTGACCTATGGCGCGGACTGGAGCGAATATTTCGGATATCAGCCGGCGGACGGTTCCGGCGACGTGTTCTTCAATCTCGATCCGCTGTGGGCAAGCCCTGATATCGATGCCATCGGCATCGACAATTACATGCCGCTTTCCGACTGGCGCGACGAGGATGCTGCAAACGGCAATCCTGATGGTATGAGCGGCCCGGACGATGCTAACGCCCTCCGTTATGCCATCACGGCGGGCGAGGGTTTCGACTGGTATTACGCCAGCGATGCCGACCGCGCGGCGCGGCGACGCAAGCCCATCACTGATGGTCTCAGGGGCAAGCCGTGGGTATTCCGCTACAAGGACCTGCGAAGCTGGTGGCAGAATGCCCATTTTGACCAAGTGCGCGGTGCAGAGAAATTGACGCCAACCGCATGGGTGCCAGGGTCGAAACCGATCTGGTTCACCGAACTCGGCTGCCCGGCGGTGGACAAGAGTGCGACGCGCCCGAATGTCTTTCCCGATCCGAAATCGGCGGAAAACGCTTATCCCTATTTTTCCCGCAGAAGCCGCGCCGACAGCCAGCAGCGACGGTTTCTGGAGGCGCATCTCGACCATTGGAGGGGGAAGGGAGATGCGGCGATGGTGGATCCGAACCGCGTCTATATGTGGACCTGGGATGCGCGGCCGTTCCCCGCCTTTCCGCAGAACGGCGCG
The DNA here is from genome assembly GCF_019355535.1 of Agrobacterium sp. S7/73. Taxonomy (NCBI): domain Bacteria; kingdom Pseudomonadati; phylum Pseudomonadota; class Alphaproteobacteria; order Hyphomicrobiales; family Rhizobiaceae; genus Agrobacterium; species Agrobacterium sp. S7/73. The sequence continues at coordinate 2,022,462 of NZ_CP072136.1, read as the reverse complement.
GCCTGGAGCGATGGGGCCAACTGGCGTACCGGCCATTGGCTAAACGGCCGGCTTGGGACTGCCACACTTGCCGATACCATCGCCGCGATCCTGACGGACCATGGATTTTCCGGCTTCGACGTCTCTGCCGTCAGTGGCGATCTGACGGGATATGTGCAGGGCGACGTGACCTCGGCCCGCAACCTCCTGGAGCCGTTGATGTCGGCGTTTCAGGTGGATGTGGCCGAGGACGGCGGAACCCTGCGCTTCCGCTCTCGCAATACGGCGGTTCTGCCAGTGCGTGACGCTGCCGTGCTGGCCGATCTGGACGACGAACCGCTGTGGTCGGAAAATCGCGGCCATGACAGCGATTTCGCCGCAGAGGCCGTGCTGACCTCGTTCAATCCGGCGCTGGACTACGAGCAGGCGAGCGTGCGTTCGCGCCGTATCGACAATGCCGGCAGCCGCGTCATGCGGCTCGACCTTAGCGCAGCACTCCCGGCGGAAACAGCGGAAGTCGCAGCTGAGGCCCTGTTGCGTGACAACAGGCAGGCGCGGCGCACGCTGCGTTTTGCGTTGCCGCCCGCAGATATCGCTCTGGAACCCGGCGATTGCATCCGTCTCCCGCAGAATGTGTTTTCGGAGGCTCCGGCAGGGAGGTTCCTGGTTAGCCGGATTGAGGACGGTACTGTACGGCAGGTGGAGGCGCGCGCCTTTTCCGTCGCATCCGCTGCTTTTTCGGGCGCTGTGGATGAGCGTCGTGTTGGCGGGGCAAAGGGCGCGGAAGGCTTTGCCCCGGAGGTGCTGTTTCTCGACCTGCCGCGCCATGACGGCACAGCGTCTGAAAATTCGGCGCGGATTGCCGTTTTTGCACGGCCATGGCGGCCAATCGTCGTTTCGTCCTCCGCCGGCACGGAGGGCTACCGGCAGCGCGCCGTGCTTGACCGGCCCGCGATGATCGGCACGTTGGCCATGCCGCTAACATCAGGCCCCTCCGGCCGTTTCGACAGGCAAAACACCATCCTGATCGATCTGCCATCCGGCGAGCTTTCCTCGGCCACGGAGCTTTCGGTGCTGAACGGCGAGAACCGCATGGCGGTGAGGGCCGCAAACGGTGTTTGGGAGATCATCGCTTTCGCGCGCGCAGAGGAAATTGCGCCCGCGCGCTGGCGGCTTTCCGCTTTGTTGCGTGGGCTTGGCGGCACTGAAGATGCGTTGGCCATTGGCGCGCCGGTGGGCGCCCCTGTCGTGGTGCTGGACGCGGCGGTGCAGCCGCTCGGTCTTGCCGCGACCGAACGCGGACGGCGGCTGAACTGGATCGCCGAGGCTGCGGGAATGGCGGGCGCCCCCGCCGGTCCTTTTGTCTTCGAGGGTGGCTTACGGGCTGAAACGCCGCTTGCGCCGGTGCATCTTGCGGCCGAGCGGCGCAGGGACGGCATTTTGCTGCGCTGGGTGCGCCGAGGCCGGATGGAGGACGATGGCTGGGACGCGAGCGAGATACCGCTGGAAGAGCCGTTCGAGCGTTACCGCGTGGAGGTGCTGGATCGCGAGGCCGTTCGACGCACGGCAGAGGTCTCCGAACCCTTCTGGCTGTACCCCAAAGCGGACGAACTCACAGATTTCCCGACCTTGCGGGATCACATTTCCGTGCGTGTCCGTCAGCTCGGCCGTGCGGTGCCTCTGGGAGTGGCGGCGCACGCCGTTCTCCCACTCTGACAACCACCTGAAAAACAACGCAAAGGACGAGATTATGGAGAGTACCAAGGCATGGTATCAATCGCGCACGATCTGGGGCGCCCTGGTTGCGGTTTTCGCACCGCTTTTCAGCGTCGCTGGTCTTGATCTTCCCGCCGGCCTGCACGGCGAGCTGGCGGAGGGACTGGTGACCGTTGCGGGCGGAATTGGCGGCCTCGTCGCACTTTACGGCCGCCTTTCGGCAACCCGTGCCATCCGCTGACGCCACTTGCGCCCATACCGTCCCCGCCGTGCGTCGTGGCGTCGGGGGCGGCATTCATTTGCCATTCAGACGCTTTGCGCTACATATTCGGTCACAATACGGTTCGAGACGCAGCCGATTTTTTTGGAAGATTTGTGCAATGGCATCACCTCTCATCATCGCGACGCTTGCAGCCGGGCTTTCCGGTTTCACGGCGCCCGAGGCTGATTTGCAGGGCCATTACATTCTGGCTGCAAGCGATTGCGGCGCGGCCGTTGCCCGCGTGGTGCGCGAAACCGGTGGTCAGCTTCTTTCGGTCTATCCCTCCGGTGACGGTCAGTCCTGTGTAGTTACCGTTCTCGTCCAGGGTAATGGCGAGCGCCCGCGCAAGGTAACGATGCGCGTGCCGATGTAGCCTTGCCCGCATCGCCGAAATATCGGAAAACAATCCGACACAGTTAGCATGACCGGCGACGCGGGCGCGGGCCGGGACGTAAGGAAAGGGCGGATAATGCGTATTCTCGTGGTTGAGGACGATGCCAATCTCAATCGTCAGCTGACCGACGCGCTGAAAGAAGCCGGTTATGTTGTCGATCAGGCATTTGACGGCGAGGAAGGCCATTATCTCGGCGATACCGAACCCTATGACGCGATCGTTCTCGATATCGGCCTGCCGCAGATGGACGGCATCACCGTCGTCGAGAAATGGCGCGCGGCGGGCAAGGCCATGCCGGTCCTCATTCTCACCGCCCGTGACCGCTGGAGCGACAAGGTGGCGGGCATCGATGCCGGTGCCGACGATTACGTGACCAAGCCCTTCCATGTGGAAGAAGTTCTTGCCCGCGTGCGTGCGCTCATCCGCCGCGCCGCTGGCCACGCTTCCTCCGAACTCGTCTGCGGACCGGTCAAGCTCGATACCAAATCCTCCAAGGCAACGGTCAACGGCGTGACGCTGAAGCTCACCTCGCATGAGTTCCGCCTGCTTTCCTATCTCATGCATCACATGGGCGAGGTCGTCTCGCGCACGGAGCTGGTCGAACATATGTACGATCAGGATTTCGACAGGGATTCCAACACGATCGAGGTGTTTGTCGGACGTTTGCGCAAGAAGCTCGGGGTTGATCTGATCGAGACCATCCGTGGCCTCGGTTACCGGATGCAAGCGCCGGCAGATGCGAAGTAGCTCTCTTACCGCCCGCGTTCTTCTTCTCGCCTCCGCCTGGTCGGCGCTGGCGCTGGTGGTCATTGCCGTCGTGATCTCGACGCTCTACCGGCAGGGCGTGGAGCGCAGCTTCACCGATCTTCTGCGGGCGCAGCTTTATAACGTCATTAATTCCGTGACGATTTCGAACGAGAATACGCTGGCCGGCAGCCCGCAGCTCGGCGATCTCCGGTTCTCGCAGCCTGATACCGGCTGGTACTGGGTGGTGGAGCCGCTCGGCAATTTCCAGACGGCACCGCTGGTCTCCTCTTCGCTCGGCGTCGCGTCCTTGCCGGTGCCGAGCATTATCGATGCTCCCTTCGATAACAGATACGAGCGTTTTTATGCCGTGACCGACGAGGCGGGCAACAAGGTGCGGGTGGCGGAAACGGAAGTCGTGCTGGATGGTGAAGGCCGTGCGGCGCGTTTCCGCGTTTCCGGCAACCTCAACGTCGTTGAAGACGATGTGCGCAATTTCTCCAACAGCCTTTATCTGGCGCTCGCCGTCTTCGGTGTCGGCAGTCTGGTCGTCAATGGCCTTGCGATTCTCTACAGTCTGCGGCCGCTCGATCAGGCCCGTCTGGCGCTCGGCAAGATCAGGGGCGGGGAGGCGGAAAGCCTCGAAGGCGAATTCCCGCGCGAAATCCAGCCATTGGCGAACGAAGTCAATGCGCTGATCGACAGCAACCGGCGCATCGTCGAGCGCGCCCGCATGCAGGTCGGCAATCTCGCACATTCGCTGAAAACGCCGATTGCCGTGCTTCTGAACGAGGCCCGCACGCTGGAGCCGCAGCATGGCGATCTGGTGCGCGCGCAGGCTGACGCCATGCAGGCGCAGGTGCAATCCTATCTTTCGCGCGCCCGCATCGCCGCCCAGCGCGGCTCGATCCTTGCCCGTGTGGAAGCGGAGCCGGCGCTGGAACGGCTGGTGCGCGTCATGCGCCGCCTCAACCCCGACAAGCAGTTCGAGCTGAATTTCGAGCATCCGGGGGCAGTGCTGGGCATGGAACAGCAGGATCTGGAGGAGATCGTCGGCAATCTTCTCGAGAATGCCGCGCGTTTTGCACAGACCAAAGTCGTCGTCACGCTTGCGACCGGCACTCACCCGTCCTCCGACCCCGAAATGGGCCGGCGCTCATGGGTGGAGTTGATCGTGGAGGATGACGGGCCGGGGCTGGAGCCCGGGCAGATAAGTGAAGCGATGAAGCGCGGCAGGCGGCTGGACGAAAGCCGTCCGGGCACCGGCCTCGGATTGTCGATCGTTTCCGAAGTGGTGTCTGAGTACCATGGCCACTTTTCCCTCTCGCGCAGCGGGATAGGTGGCCTGAAAGCCGATCTGATTTTGCCTGGCCTCTCGAAAGAGCTTGCGTGAGGCAAGAAAAAAGGCAAGAAATTCAATGCCGATATATAACGCGCGGTGCGGTAAGGAAAAGAGGACAGGGTTTGGTTGACGTGTATGATGGCTGCCGCTCCGTGACGATGCGTTCGCTGGTGTCACGCCCGACACTTCTCTCGATCCTGTGCGTATCGATGCTGAGCGCCTGCACCACCACGGGCACCCGTTCGGCCGGTGGCAGCCTGTTCGGCGGTTCGGCACAACCTTCAACGCCGTTCCTTGCCAACATGCAGGGCGGCATTGTCGGACGAAGCGGTCTGCAGCTCGAAAAGGGCGACCGCACCAAAGCGCTCGAGGCCGAATATCGCGCACTGGAAACCGCCCCGGTCGGTACGCCGGTGACATGGACCGGCGACGATGCCAGCGGCCAGGTGGTTGCCAATGCGCCCTATCAGGTGGGCAACCAGAATTGCCGGCAATATTCCCACACGCTGACTGTCGATGAAAAGGAAACCCGGGTTCGCGGTGCGGCCTGTCGCAATGCCGATGGCAGCTGGTCTCCTTTGACGTAAATCAAGGTCATGGACCTTTCCGAGTGACAGGAAGGGCTATAGCGGTGCAGCTGGACGCCGGGCGGTGCGGCGTGATGTCTCAAATTCGCGTCATCTCCGCGCTTCATGTTTCCATGTGCCGTGCATTCGAGTAATTGAGCCTTATGTTCTGGATTGTCGTTGCGATATTGACGGCGGCTGTCGCCATCGTCCTGATGTACCCGCTGATGCGGAAGACCGAGGTGTCGCAGACGCGCCGCGACGGCGAGGTTGCAGTCTATCGCGACCAGCTTGCCGAACTGGACCGCGAGCGTGCCGCCGGCCTGATCGGCGAGACGGAGGCGGAATATGCCCGCGCCGAAATCGGCCGCCGGCTGCTTGCCGCAGCCGATACCCGTCAAGACGCTGAAAGCAGCGCCCGGCCGCTGCGGCACAATCTCGCCGTAACCCTGATTACCGTTTTGCTGCCCGCACTTGGCCTCTGTCTTTACATCTGGAAGGGAAGTCCGGAAGTGCCGGACATGCCGCTCGATGCACGTCTGGAGCAACCCGGTAACGACATGAACCTTCTGGTCGCCCGGGCCGAGCGGCACCTGGCCGAAAACCCCGACGACGGTGCAGGCTGGGATATCCTGGCGCCGATCTATTTCAAGACGATGCGGCTTGGCGATGCCGAGCTTGCCTATCGCAACGCGCTTCGTCTGCAAGGGCCGAGCACAGAACGGCTGACGGGACTTGGCGAAACACTGGTGGCGAGCAATGACGGCATCGTCATCGAGGCTGCGCGTGAGGCCTTTGCCGAAGCCGAGCGGCTGAAACCCGGCAATCCACGCGCCCGCTTTTATCTGGCGCTGTCGCTGGAGCAGGCGGGCAAGGCGCAGGAGGCACGTGCGGCCTTTGCAGCACTGGCGGCGGATGCACCAGCCGGTGCGCCATGGTTGCCGCTGGTGCGGGAACATATCGCCAGAACCGGCGGCGAGGCAGCGCCCGGCCCGACCGCAGGCGACGTGGCGGCGGCGAAAGACATGACGCCCGCCGACCGGCAGGCGATGGTCGAGGGCATGGTGGCGAGCCTCGACGCCAAGCTCAAGGAAAATCCCGGTGATTTCGAAGGCTGGATGCGCCTCGTGCGCGCCTATTCCGTCTTGAACAATGCAGCGAAGGCGGGCGAGGCACTGAGAGCCGGTTTGCAGGTTTTCCCGCCTGAGGGCGAAGAGGGTAAGCAGCTTCTGGCGCTGGCGAAGGAATTGGGAGTTTCCGCCGGACCCGTTCGCATGGACGGGCAAGGGCGCGCGATGCCGCAGGGAGTGACGCAATGACCCGCAAACAGAAACGGCTCGCAATCATCGGCGGCGGCATGAGCTTCATCGTCGCGGCCGTGCTGCTCGTCATGTTCGCCTTCGGCCAGTCCATAGCCTATTTCTACATGCCGGCCGATCTGGAAAAGACGCCGGTCAATCCCGGCACCCGCATCCGCCTTGGTGGGCTGGTGGCGGAAGGCTCCGTCAAGCGCGGGGAGGGCCGCACGGTGAGCTTCACAGTGACTGACGGTGAAGCAAACGTGCCCGTCAGCTATACCGGCATTCTGCCCGATCTTTTCCGCGAGGGGCAGGGCGTGGTGACGGAAGGCGTTTTCGATGCCGCGACCCATGGCTTTGTTGCCGACAGCGTTCTGGCCAAGCATGACGAAAACTACATGCCGAAGGAAGTGGCCGACCGGCTGAAAGACAAGGGCCTGTGGCAGAACACCGGAGAGGGCGGGCAACCTTCCGGCGCAGCGCCTTCTCCTGCGGGGGCTTCAGCCGACAAGACCGGAGCGATAAAATGATCAATGAGATCGGCCACTACGTTCTGGTTCTGGCACTCGCCGTGGGGCTGATCGTCTCGACGCTGCCGGTGATCGGCGCGCGCCGCAACGACCGGGCGCTGATGGATATCGCCTCGCTCGGCTCCGTCGTGATGTTCGTGCTCGTGGCCTTGTCCTTTGCGGCGCTGACGCGGGCCTATGCGGTTTCGGATTTCTCCGTGCGCAACGTCTGGGAAAACTCCCATTCGCTGATGCCGATGCTCTACAAGTTGACCGGCGTCTGGGGCAACCATGAGGGCTCCATGCTGTTGTGGCTGCTGATCCTGGTATTTTTCAGCGCGCTCGTTGCCGTCTTTGGTCGCAACCTGCCGGAAACGCTGAAAGCCAATGTGCTGTCCGTGCAGGCATGGATTTCCGTCGCGTTCCTGCTGTTCATTCTGCTCACCTCCAATCCGTTCATGCGTCTGGAGCGGGTGCCGGCCGAAGGGCAGGACCTGAACCCTATCCTTCAGGACTTCGGCCTCGCCATACATCCGCCGCTGCTTTATCTCGGTTATGTCGGCTTTTCCGTCTGTTTCTCCTTCGCCGTCGCTGCACTTCTGGAGGGCCGGATCGATGCGGCCTGGGCGCGCTGGGTAAGGCCGTGGACGCTCGCCGCATGGACCTTCCTGACGGCCGGTATCTCCATGGGATCTTACTGGGCCTATTACGAACTCGGCTGGGGCGGCTGGTGGTTCTGGGATCCGGTTGAAAACGCCTCCTTCATGCCATGGCTTGCGGGCACCGCACTGCTGCATTCGGCACTCGTCATGGAAAAGCGCGAAGCGCTGAAAATCTGGACCGTGCTTCTGGCGATCATGACCTTTTCGCTGTCGCTGCTCGGCACCTTCCTCGTGCGCTCCGGCGTCTTGACCTCCGTGCACGCCTTCGCCACCGATCCGAGCCGCGGCATCTTCATTCTCGGCATCCTCACCGTTTTCATTGGCGGAGCTTTCGCGCTGTTCGCATGGCGGGCGCCCTCGCTGAAGGTGGGTGGATTGTTCGCGCCGATCTCACGCGAAGGGGCGCTGGTCCTCAACAATCTGATCCTGACGGTCTCGACCGCAACGGTACTGATCGGCACGCTCTATCCGCTCATTCTCGAAACGCTGACAGGCGAAAAAATCTCGGTCGGCGCGCCGTTCTTCAACCTCACCTTTGGCCTCCTGATGATCCCGGTCCTGATCGTCACGCCATTCGGGCCGATGCTCGCCTGGAAGCGCGGCGATCTTCTCGGCGCTTTCCAGCGGCTTTATGTGGCGGCCGCCATTGCAGCCCTTGCCGGGCTGACGCTCTGGTACGTGGAGAACGGCGGCCCGGTACTCGCCGCACTTGGCATCGCAGCCGGTTTCTGGCTGATCTTTGGGGCGCTTGCCGATCTCTGGTATCGGGCCAATTTCGGCAAACTGGCCTTCGGCATCGCTTTTCGACGCCTGAAGGGCCTGCCGCGTTCGGCCTTCGGCGCCGCACTTGCCCATATGGGGCTTGGCATCACCGTGCTCGGCATCGTCACCGTCACCACCTTCGAGACCGAAACCGTTCTTGAAATGAAGCAGGGCATGGAGGCGAAGGCGGGCGGCTACAGTCTCACCTTCGATGGCATCCGCCATGCCGTCGGCCCTAATTTCACCGAGGATCGCGGCCATTTCACCATACGCAAGGCGGGTGTGGAAGTGGCCGACGTCTGGTCCTCCAAACGGCTCTACACCGCACGGCGAATGCCGACCACGGAAGCGGGCATTTTGACCTTCGGCCTCAGCCAGCTCTACGTCTCGCTCGGTGACCCGATGGCGGATGGCGGCATGGTAGTGCGCATCTGGTGGAAACCCTTCATCCTGTGCATCTGGGGCGGCACGCTGTTCATGATGGCCGGCGGTTTGATATCGCTCTCCGACAGACGGTTGAGGGTGGGCGCACCGAGCCGCAAGGCGAAGCCGGCAAAAACGGCCGCGATGCCGGAGGCGGCGGAATGAGGGAGGTTGTGGCGGGGCTCACGCTCCTTCTCGTTCTCATGTTTACGTCATGGCCGGCCTTCGCCTTCAACCCGGACGAGGTGCTGAAAGACCCCGCACTGGAACAGCGCGCCCGCAATCTCACGTCTCAACTGCGTTGCATGGTCTGTCAGAACCAGTCGATCGATGACAGTAATGCCGAACTGGCACGGGACCTGCGCGTTCTGGTGCGGGACAGGCTGGTGGCAGGCGATAGCGATCAGGCTGTTGTCGACTACGTCGTGTCTCGTTATGGCGAATTCGTGCTGCTGAAACCGCGTTTCAGCCTGCGTACCGCACTTTTGTGGGGCGCGCCCATCGTTCTGGCGCTTGCGGGAATATTCGCCATCCTCGTTTTTTCGCGTCGGCGCGCCACCCAGGAGCGGCCGGAAAAACTGAGCGCGGACGAAGAAGAGAGAATTCGTAATCTCATTGAAAAATAACTGATTTTCATATCCGTCCTCGGTTCTTTTTCAACATTACGGTTTTTTCATTCGTCAGACACTTCGCTGTAAGGTGTCGCCTCCTATATCTTCATCATCCACCGCTTCTCCCCCGGTCAAACGGGTTCCAGTCTGAATGAAGAAAGAAGGTACACCATGTCTCACTCGCAAAACGGACGCTCCTCGCTGAAGACGGTTCTGAAGGCAACGACCGTTGGCGGTCTTGCCGCGCTGATGCTTTCCACAGGCATCGCCGCACCGATCGTTCATTCCTTTGCCGCTCCGGTCGAGGTGACTGCGCCGCAGGTTCCGAGCTTCGCCAATGTGGTCGAGGCGGTTTCGCCCGCCGTCGTCTCCGTTCGCGTCCAGTCGAACGTGCAGCCCGCTTCCGATGATTCCAGCAACTTTTCCTTCAATTTCGGCGGCCGTGGTCTCGACCAGCTGCCGGACGACCATCCCCTGAAGCGCTTCTTCAAGGAATTCGGCGGCCCCAACCAGGACCGTCCCGACCGTGGTCCGAACCGTCACCGTGACGGCAAGGGTCCGCTGCGCCCGGTCGCTCAAGGATCCGGCTTCTTCATCTCCGAAGACGGTTATGTCGTCACCAACAACCACGTTGTCGATGACGGCTCCGCCTACACGGTGGTGATGAATGACGGTACCGAACTCGAAGCCAAGCTCGTTGGCCGTGATCCGCGTACCGATCTGGCGCTGCTGAAGGTCGATGTAAACCGCAAGTTCACCTATGTGCAGTTTGCCGACGATAGCAAGATTCGCGTCGGTGACTGGGTCGTAGCCGTCGGTAACCCCTTCGGCCTCGGCGGCACGGTAACCTCGGGCATCGTTTCTGCCCGTGGCCGCGATATCGGCTCCGGCCCCTATGACGATTACCTGCAGATCGACGCCGCCGTGAACCGCGGCAACTCCGGTGGTCCCGCCTTCAATCTCAACGGTGAAGTCGTCGGCATCAACACCGCGATCTTCTCGCCCTCCGGCGGCAATGTCGGTATTGCTTTCGCCATCCCGTCGTCCGTTGCCAAGGACGTGATCGCCGACCTGCAAAAGGACGGCAAGGTCGAACGCGGCTGGCTCGGCGTGCAGATCCAGCCCGTCAGCAAGGACATTGCCGAGTCGCTTGGTCTTGCCGAAGCGAAGGGCGCGCTCGTCGTCTCGCCGCAGTCCGGTTCGCCGGGCGACAAGGCTGGCATCAAGCAGGGTGACATCATCACTGCCGTCAATGGCGACCCGGTCAAGGATGCCCGCGATCTGTCGCGTCGCATCGGCAGCATGACGCCAAACAGCAAGGTTGAAATCTCGCTCTGGCGCGGCGGCAAGTCGCAGTCGGTCACCGTGACGCTTGGCGATCTCGCAAGCGACGACGCCTCCAAGGCAACGCCGGGCCAGGAAAATGACAGTGGCAGCAAGCCTTCCAGCGCAAAGGTGCTGTCGAGCCTCGGCCTGACGGTTGCGCCCGCTGACGACGGCAACGGCCTTGCCATCACTGATGTCGATCCGGACAGCGACGCCGCTGCCCGTGGCCTGAAGACGGGTGAGAAGATCACCTCCGTCAACAACCAGCAGGTGGCTTCTGCCGCCGATATCGAGAAAGTTCTCGAGCAGGCGAAGAAGGACGGACGCTCCAAGGCGCTGTTCCAGATCCAGACGGACAGCGGCAGCCGCTTCATCGCACTGGATATCGACCAGGGTTGATAATCTGAGATGCGACGCCGGTTCTTCTTCGAGCCGGCGTCGCTCGGGACTGTGTCTCCCCTTGAGGGCGGGACAGAGTATGTGGAACGCGCGTGCCGCTTGTTTCTTCTCCGCTAGGGAGGAGAAGGTCGCGGCAGCGGGATCAAGGGCAAGGCCAGCGATAGACCGCGCCCTTGCCCCCTCATCCGACCCTTCGGGCCACCTTCCCCCCGCCGGGGAGAAGACAAGGACCCACAAAGCCGGTCCAGTCAGCACCGAGGAGGAAATCTCATGGAAAACAAGGTTCAGGAAATGTCCGTCGCATCTGTTTCCGGTTGTGCGGAAAAGGGCGAGGGCGCTATTGTCCCGCACATGAAGATTCTTGTTATTGAAGACGATCTCGAGGCTGCGGCCTATATGACCAAGGCGTTCCGGGAAGTCGGTATCGTTGCCGACCACGCGAGCGATGGTGAAAGCGGCCTGTTCATGGGCTGCGAGAATTCCTATGACGTGATGGTGATCGACCGCATGCTGCCGCGCCGCGACGGACTTTCCGTCATCAGCGAGCTGCGCCGGCGCGGCATCGAGACGCCGGTTCTCATTCTTTCGGCGCTTGGGCAGGTGGACGACCGCGTGACCGGCCTGCGTGCTGGCGGCGATGATTATCTGCCCAAACCCTATGCCTTTTCCGAACTTCTCGCCCGCATCGAAGTGCTGGGCCGCCGCAAGGGCAAACCCGAACAGGACATGGTCTACCGTGTCGGCGATCTCGAACTTGACCGGCTGTCCCATGATGTCCGGCGCGGCGGCAAGGAAATCCTGTTGCAGCCGCGTGAGTTCCGCCTGCTGGAATATCTCATGAAGAATGCCGGCCAGGTGGTGACCCGCACCATGCTTCTGGAAAACGTCTGGGATTATCATTTTGACCCGCAGACCAATGTCATCGACGTGCATGTGTCCCGCCTCCGTTCGAAGATCGAAAAGGACTTCGAAAAGCCGCTGCTGAAGACCATTCGCGGCGCGGGTTACATGATGAAGGACGAGGGCTGATTGGCGAAAATGGTCCGCCTCAGAATATTGTTCCGGTCAACAGCGGTGCGCCTTTCTGCGCTCTATATCCTGCTGTTTGCGCTTTGCGCCGCCTTTCTGGTCTTTTATGTCACCGCGCTTTCCGAACGGCTGCTGAACCAGCAGACGCGTGACGCGGTGCTGCAGGAAGTGTCGGATGTGCAGCGCATCTACAATCGCGGTGGCATCAACCCGCTGTTGCGGATGATGGAGCGCCGTGCCCGCCAGCCGGGGGCGAGCCTTTACATCATCGCCGGCCCCAATGGCGAAATCCTTGCAGGCAACGTCGCTTCCGTGCAGCCCGGCGTGTTTGACAAGGAGGGCTGGACGGGTTTCCCCTTCCGTTACGAACGTTACTCCGAAAGCGGCGACAGCGTGCAGCATATGGCGACCGCCAATGTCTTCATGCTGGACAACGGCCTGCGCATCCTGATCGGCCGCGATCTCGGCGAACCCACCAAATTCCGGGCGCTGGTGCGCAATGCGCTGATGGTGGCGCTTGCCATCATGAGCGCCGGTGCGCTGCTCATCTGGTTCGGCATCGGCCGCAATGCCTTGAAACGCATCGACCGCATGTCGGCAGCGACCAAGAAGATCATGGCCGGCGATCTTTCGCAGCGCCTGCCGCAGGGCCGCTCCGGCGACGAGTTCGATCGGCTGTCCGGCTCGCTCAACGCCATGCTCGGCCGTATCGAAAAGCTGAACGAGGGCTTGCGGCAGGTGTCCGACAACATCGCCCACGACCTCAAGACACCGCTGACGCGGCTGCGCAACAAGGCAGCCGCCGCCTTGGATGATAACGACGAGACGAAACGGCGCGCGGCACTCGAAGGCATCATCGCAGAATCCGACCAGTTGATCCGCACCTTCAATGCATTGTTGATGATTTCCCGCGTCGAGGCCGGCTCCATCGCCGCCGAAATGACCGATGTGGACATGTCGGCAATCGCCGCCGACAGCGCCGAACTTTACGAACCGGTGGCCGAGGACGCGGGACTTACGCTTGAGGCCGAGATCGAACCCGGTCTTTCGGTGCAGGGCAACCGTGAGCTGATCGGCCAGGCGCTTTCGAACCTCATCGACAACGCCATGAAATATGCCTGCGAATGCGAGGGCGACAAAAAACTCATCGTGCGTCTGGTGAGCGAACCGGACGCCATCGTGCTGTCCGTCTCCGATAACGGCCCCGGCATCCCCGCTGACAAGCGCGGCGAGGTGCTGAAACGTTTCGTGCGGCTGGACGAAAGCCGCTCCAAACCCGGCACGGGGCTAGGCCTGTCGCTGGTGGAGGCCGTGATGGAATTGCACGGCGGATCGCTTGCGCTGTCGGACACCGACACTACGAATTCCGTCTGCCCGGGCCTGACCGTCTCGATGATCTTTCCCGTTTCGACCCAGTAAGCCGCGCTATCCAACGCCGCTGCCACCAGCACCGGCTGGTCACCGCTATTTGTGCGGAAATTCGTTCACCTCCGAGAAATAATCGTCTCTCGAGATTGAATTGAAAGATGATCGGAAGAATATCTTATAAGGTTCTACAGCTGGACTTTATGAGGGGATCGCATCGCGATCGGCAAAAGGACTTATGATCGATGGCAAACATGGCCCCCTTGGTCGGCGACCACCATGGACCGATCATTCTGTTCGATGCCGAATGTGTGCTGTGTTCCGTGAATGCGCAATTCGTACTGCGGCATGACAAGGCCGGATATTTCCGGCTGGCCTCCATGCAGGGAGCCGTCGGCACGGAAATCTACCGGCGGCACGGAATGGACCCCATAAATCCGGTCAGCCTGCTCGTTGTCGATGGCGACAGGGTGCGACAGGATAGCGACGGCGTTCTTGCTATCTATGAGGCGCTTGGCATGCCCTGGCGGCTGCTTGGCATGTTGCGCATAATTCCCGCATTTCTGCGCGATCCCGTCTATCGTTTTGTCGCCCGCAATCGCTACCGTCGGTTCGGAAAACGCGCGCAATGCTGGGTGGCGCCGCCGGAATACAGGGACAGGATTCTCTGAACTTAGCGACGATCCTCCGCCCAGGGCAGGCGACAATTTCAGGCGGTGGGACAGACACGTGACGGCGTTGCGGAGATGGTTACGCATCCCCGCAACGCCACGTCGCCATCGGCTCAGAACGTATAAGCCACGCCAATCATCGCGAAGGGCTGGATGTCCTTCTTGGAGAGCGGGCTGTCCTTGGCATCGCCCAGCAGGAAGCCAACACCGCCGGCGCCGGTGATCGACCAGTTCTCGGTCATAAGGTAAGTGAGGGAGGCGCTGGCGTCGATGCGCTTGAAGCCTGCCTTGGCGTCATAGCGGCGCAGGCCGGAACGGGCGGATTGGGCCGAGGTGACGCCGAAATAGGATTTCATGTGCTTGTCGTCCGCCCAGGTGGCGGAGAGGTCCGCGCCAAGGATGAACTGGTCGACTTTGTGCGAAACGCTGGCGCCGACGGTTGCGGTCAACCCTTCGCTCCCGCTGATGGTCTTGTCCACCTTCGCATAGACCTCGAAGGGATCGATGCCATAAGCGATAACACCGCCGACCACGCCGCCCGCCTTGATGTCACCCATTCCGCGAAGATTTTTCTTGTCGTCCTTTTCCCTGCGCCCGGCTTCCCAGCCGCCCTTGACGCCCAGTCTGAAGCCGTTGCTGTTCAGCAGGTTGACGGTGACGCCACTGAAATCGATGCTCAGCGTATCTCCATACTCAACGGAAACCAGGGGAACCGCGCCTGCTTCCAGCTTGTCCGAGCCCTCATATTTGGGAGCGTAGGCAGCACCCACGCCAAGTGTGATTTTCCACTCACTGGAACTGCTGTAGCGGGCATTGTCGAAATTGCCCTGCGGTTCGGCGAACCTGTCCGATTTGCCGAGATCGGCAGCGAGGACGGGCGTGCAGACGGCCTGCGCCAGGGGCAGCGCGGTCAGGCACAACGCCATCGCACGCAGGTTCTTTTGCCATTTCACTGTAAAAATCTGTTTCATGATCTTATCCGTTGCAGCATCAAGCGTTGCAAAACCTGGGAGTCGGGTTTCGTTGAGCAGGACGCTACGTGGGCATAATTGCGGAGACATTACGCGAGATTGCCGGCCACGACAGAAATGGCGCTTCCTCAGGCCAGACCTCGGAAAAGATCGGCAAAAACGGTTTTCCTGATCGCAAAGCGCCACGCATTTGTTACAACGCGGAGTGTATGCGCCCGGAAGCTTCGACAATGCGTGGCGGCAGGACGATTTTGCGGGGAGCGATCCTTCCTGAGAATCAGGCACGGTCGAAGCGCAAGGATGGGTCGCTCGGGAGAGGGAGAGAGACAGTGACGAAACGGGAAACCGCTGAAAGGCGGCTGAGCGAGGTTCTGCCGGGAGTTATCCGCCCCTATACGCAGACGGAACTGAAATCCGTTCTCTCCACGCTGAAGGATATCGCCAAGGGCGAGCCAGCTGTGGCCGCGCTTCTTGCCGCCGAAAGCCCGCTGAAGGACTTCATCGCTGCGGCTTTCACGCTGTCGCCCTATCTGCGCGACATGGCCGCGGCGGATGAGGGGCTGCTGACGCTCGCGATTTCAAAACCGCTGGAGCCACTGCTGGCCGATCTCGTCCGTGAAGCGCGCTATTGCTGGAAGCCGGGGCAAGAGGGCGGCGTGCCCGTCGAAAACGAGGTGATGTCGCGCTTGAGGATCGCCAAGCGTCGGCTTTCCTTCGTCGCAGCGCTTGCCGATCTCGCGCGCATCTTCACCGCCCGCGATACCACGAGCTGGCTGAGCGACATGGCGGATGCTTCGCTGTCGGCCGCCATCGACCACCTGCTGCTTGTCGGCCATGAGACCGGCAAGCTGAAACTGAAGAACGTGGCCGCGCCAAGCGAAGGTTCCGGCCTGATCGTGCTTGGCATGGGCAAGCTCGGCGCTCGCGAACTGAACTATTCCTCGGACATCGACGCAGTGGTGTTCTTTGAACCCTCTGCTGGCATTATCGACGATCCCTATGCTGCGACAGAGAATTTCGGCCGCATGATGCGCCGCCTCGTGCGTATCATGCAGGAACGGACGGCAGACGGTTACGTCTTCCGCACCGATTTGAGGCTCCGGCCAGACCCCGGCTCGACGCCGCTCGCCATTCCCGTGGAAGCGGCGCTGCTTTATTACGAGGGCAGGGGCCAGAACTGGGAACGCGCCGCCTATATCAAGGCGCGGCCGGTGGCCGGCGATCTGAAGGCCGGCGACAATTTCCTGCGCGAACTGACACCTTTCATCTTCCGCAAATATCTCGATTACGCGGCGATTGCCGATATTCACTCCATCAAGCGGCAGATCCATGCGCATAAGGGCCATGGCGCAATTGCGGTTAAGGGCCATAACGTCAAGCTCGGACGCGGCGGCATCCGCGAGATCGAGTTCTTCGCGCAGACGCAGCAGCTGATTGCC
The DNA here is from genome assembly GCF_019355535.1 of Agrobacterium sp. S7/73. Lineage (NCBI taxonomy): Bacteria > Pseudomonadati > Pseudomonadota > Alphaproteobacteria > Hyphomicrobiales > Rhizobiaceae > Agrobacterium > Agrobacterium sp. S7/73. The sequence continues at coordinate 2,005,994 of NZ_CP072136.1, read as the reverse complement.
GGCGGCCGTATGCCGGCGCTCAGGGTCCGCGCGACGCAGGAGGCGCTGGCGGCGCTCACCGAAGCGAAATGGATCGATGCCGAAACGCGCGACAGCCTGACGGACGCCTACTGGTTCCTGCGCGAAGTGGAACACCGCATTCAGATGGTGCGCGATGAGCAGACCCACGTGCTGCCCGACACCGAAACTGAACTGAAGCGCATTGCCTTCATGCTCGGTTTTGAAGATACCAAGGCGTTTTCCGAGAAGCTGGAAAAGGTGCTGCGGCTGGTGGAGCGCCGTTATTCGGCGCTGTTCGAACAGGAGACGAAACTCTCCGGTGAGGCAGGCAATCTGGTCTTCACGGGCCAGAAGGACGATCCAGATACGCTGAAAACCCTCTCAGCACTTGGTTTTCAGCGGCCGGAGGATATTTCCCGCGTCATCCGCACCTGGCACAATGGCCGGTACCGGGCAACGCAATCGGTCGAGGCGCGCGAGCGGCTGACGGAGCTGACGCCGGATCTGCTGCGCGCCTTTGGCGAAAGCAAGCGGGCGGATGAGGCGCTGCTGCGCTTTGATAATTTCCTCTCCGGGTTACCGGCGGGCATCCAGCTCTTCTCGCTGCTCGGCAACAATCAGGCGCTGTTGTCGCTGCTGGTGACGATTATGTCGTCGGCCCCGCGCCTCGCCGAAATCATCGCCGCCCGCCCGCATGTCTTTGACGGCATGCTGGACCCGGCGCTGATGAGCGACGTGCCGACGCGCGAATATCTTGCCCAGCGCATGGGCAATTTCCTTTCCAATGCCCGCCACTACGAGGATATTCTCGACCGGCTCCGTATTTTCGCCGCCGAGCAGCGCTTTCTCATCGGCGTGCGGCTGTTGACAGGCGCGATCCGTGGCGAGATCGCCGCCCGCGCCTTCACCCATCTTGCCGATCTGGTTATTGAAGCGGCCCTGAATGCCGTTCTCTCGGAGATGGAGACGGCGCATGGGCCATATCCGGGCGGGCGCGTGGCCGTGATGGGCATGGGCAAGCTCGGCTCCTTCGAGCTGACCGCGGGTTCGGATGTCGACCTCATTCTCCTCTACGATTACGACGATGCCGCCCATGAATCGACCGGCGCAAAACCGCTCGATGTGGTGCGTTATTTCACTCGCGTCACCCAAAGGCTGATTGCCGCACTATCGGCGCCCACGGCCGAGGGGGTGCTTTACGAGGTGGACATGCGGCTTCGCCCCTCCGGCAACAAGGGGCCGGTGGCGACGCGCATTTCCGCTTTTGAGAAATACCAGCGCGAGGAAGCCTGGACCTGGGAACATATGGCGCTTTCCCGCGCTCGCCTGATCTGTGGCAAAGCCTCGCTGATGGAAGATGCGCGCGGCATCATCGCCTCGGTACTGTCCCAAAAGCGCGATGTGGCGAAAGTCTCAGCCGATGTGCTGGAAATGCGAAGCCTCATTGAACAGGAAAAGCCGCCGGAAAACATCTGGGATTTCAAGCTCATCAATGGTGGGCTGATCGACCTCGAATTCATCGCCCAATATCTGGCGCTGGTCGGTCCCGCCAGGGGTCTCCAGCCGCACGAACCGGGTCGCAACACGGCAGAGGCATTGCAGGTGCTGGCCGCCCCGGTGATGGAGCAGCAATCCTTCGACGACTGCATGGCGGCGACGGCGCTTTACACCGAGATATCGCAGATCGTGCGGCTGTGCATCGACGGTGCTTTCAATCCGAAGGAAGCGCCTGCCGGTCTTATCGATCTGGTTTGCCGGGCCGGGGATTGCCCGGATATTTCCACGCTGGAGGGCGAGGTGAAGCGGCTGGCGAAGGTTGTCAGGAAGGCGTTTGTGGCAACGGTGAAGAATGGCGGGTGATGGTGGGTATCGCGCGTTCTGCCTTCACTTACTGCAACGCAAGGGGCACAGCCCGATATTCCTCAATGCACCGTGCCACAGCACCCTGCCGCATGCGGGATGATAATCGTCACCACCGTGCCTCTGCCTTCGCAGGAGCGGATTTTCATCGTGCCGCCATGCAGCCTGACGAGCGAGCGCGAGATGGCGAGCCCGAGGCCTGAGCCGCCCTGGCTTTTGGCGTATTGGCTCTGCACCTGCTCGAAGGGCTGGCCAATCTTGTCAAGCGCCTCGGCGGGAATGCCGATGCCGGTATCGGCGATGGTGAGGATCATGGCGGCCTGATGCACATGGGTGCGCAGCGCTACGCGGCCGCCATTACCGGTGAACTTCACGGCATTGGACAGAAGGTTGAGCATGATCTGCTTCATGGCGCGGCGGTCGCCCTGCATCGTCAGCCCGGCGCAGACCTTCTGCTGCACGGTGATGTTCTTCTGTTCCGCCTGGATGGCGGTCAGCCGCAGGGTTTCCTCGATCAGCGGCGCGAGATCGATTGTCTCGCGGTTGATCCGCATATGGCCGGCCTCGATCTTGGACATATCGAGAATGTCGTTGATGACATTTAGGAGGTGCTTGCCGCTGTCGTGGATATCCCGGGCATATTCGGAATATTTCGGCGAGCCAACCGGGCCGAACATCTCGTTTTGCAGGATGTCGGAAAAGCCGAGAATGGCGTTGAGCGGCGTTCGCAGCTCATGGCTCATATTGGCGAGGAATTCGGACTTTGCGAGGTTTGCCGCCTGGGCGCGCTCTTTTTCGGCGAGATAATTGGCGTTGGCGTCTGAAAGCTCCGTCTTCTGCCGCTCCAGCTTATGCTGCGAGGCGGAAAGATCGCCGATGGTGGCCATCAGCCGGCGTTCGGAGTCACGCAGGCGCTCCTGATGGCGCTTCAGAAGCGTAATGTCGGTGCCGACGGAGACGAGGCCGCCGTCACGGGTGCGGCGTTCATTGATCTGTAGCCAGCGATCATCGGCAAGCTGCACTTCCGTCATGCGCGAAAGGCCGGACTGATCGGGGTCCGCAACGCGCCGCTCCACGACCGGGCGTGCCGCAGCCGCCTGCACGGCGCTCTTTTCGGTGCCCGCTACCAGAACGCTGTCCGGCAGGCCGTAAGCCTTCTGGTAATGGGTGTTGCACATGACGAGACGGTCGTTCTTGTCCCACAGCACGAAGGCTTCCGAGGTGGATTCGATGGCGTCTGCAAGGCGCTGGTCTGCCTCGGCATAACGTTGCGCAAGGCGGTGCTGCTCGGTCACGTCCATGGCGATGCCGATGACGCGCGGGCCGTTATTGGTGCGGATGACCTGGGCGCGGGCGCGCAGCCAGACATAGTGGCCTTTCGCGTGGCGCATGCGGAAGATCTGGTCGATCTGGCGCAGATCACCGCAGCCGACAGCACGGGCAAGCTCGTAGAGGTTCCCATCTTCGGAATGCATCATGCGCGCCGCATCGGAAAAGGACAGCGGTGCGGCCTTCGGCGGTCTGCCGAGGATTTCGTAGAGCGAGCCCGACCAGAACATGCGCCGCGTGGAAAGATCGAAGTCCCACAGGCCGCAGCGGCCACGTGACAGCGCCGTCTCCACCCGCAGGTTCGATTCAGCGAAGATGTCGTCAGCGTCGCGGGCGCGTTTGACCTGCATGTAATAGGCGTAGAGCACGACGAGAAGGATCGAGGAGATTCCGGCAAACAGCGTCACGTTCATGGCGATTTCGCTGCGCCAGAAAGAACGGATCGGCTCAAGCGAGCGCGCCGCGATGACCATGCCGCCATCGTCGCCGAAGGGGATCATCGTCGCATAATGCGGCTGGTTGTCGATATTGGTTTCGATGGTGCCGGGGGCACCGGGAAAACGCTGAACAATGGCGATTTCGGGAAGCAACGCCGGCAGGGAGGTGCCGATATAAAGCGTGGCGCCCTTGCCGGCGCCGGCGAAAATCCGACCGTTACTGCCCGACAGAAGCACCATGGTGCCATCAGCAAGGCTGCCCGAAGGCAGCGCTGCGGCAAGGCTCGCCTCGGCGCGGGTGCGCTCTTGCGAGGCAAAGACAATACCGTTGTTGATAAGGGCTGCTTTGGCCGTCAGCGCTGTCAGTGCGGTAGAGTGGCGGGCTGCCTCTTCCATGCGACTATATTCGGCAACGATGCCCAGCATGCGTGACGCCGCGATGACGACGAGAAATGCAAGAATGAGAATGGGAATGAGGCGCTTCAGCAGGGTCTCGACCTGCGGCATCGGGCGGTCGGAGCCGTTCATCAAACCCATCAGGTCGCTGGAAAGCCTTTCGCCCCAGGCCGCAAGATCAGAAAATTTGGCATACGGCCGCTCATCGCCCGCAGTCGCCCGCCGCACGTTCGTCATTGTCCCGCCTTCAAGATATCCCCACTGATTCGAAGCGCCGCCGCTCGAATATGCATAGTGAATCAAATGCGATTCGCCGTGTCCAGAGGCAAAAGTTAAAAGAATTTTAACCCCTTGAACCGACTCCGTATTTTTTCGGGACAGCGCGTTACGGTCTGCACAGCGGCGCCAGGCATTGGAAAAACCGACACCCGGATGGCCGGTCTGGGACGTTCCGGTGTGTTCCGGCCGGTGGTTCTCAAGCCTTGTCGAAAGCTTCAAGAGCAGGTCCAAGTGCGCCGAGAACGCCGTTTCCGGCGGCAGGAAGCCCGGTCAGCACCGCGCTGATGATATCGTCACGGCTTGCGCCATGCGCTTTGGCTTCCAGCACATGAAATGCCACACCGCCTTCAAGCCGCAGTGCGGCAAGAATGCCGATATAGACCAGGCATTGCGTCTTGGCATCCAGCGTGGACGCCGCACCCAGCCCCTGCACGGCCTGAAGCCAGACCGCCTGATGGGCCGGGGCCTCGGTGATGAAACGCTGGAACGAATTGCTGGTGTTGGAAATATCCGTCATTTGAAGTCCCTTTCCGCTTGCGGCCGCGTTCCGGCCTGTCGCTGACGATTGTGTCGCGCAATGCGTTGCGCCGCCTTGACGGAAATCAAGACGGCGCACAGGCATTGTCCGGAATAGGGGAGTTGGCGAATGTTCGCCGGGTATTATCCTTTCAGAATACGCCCGACGATATCGCTGACATCCGTCGAAAGACCTTTTGCTTCGGCGATCGTCGAAAGTGCTGCCTTGGCGTGTTCGGCGCGGCTTGCTTCCAGCGACCGCCAGGAGCGCATGGAGGTGAGAATGCGCGCGGCAAGCTGCGGGTTACGCTTGTCGATGGCTATGATCTGCTCGGCGAGGAACCGGTAGGCGGCACCGTCGGCGCGGTGGAAACCGGTAGGGTTGGAGAAGGCGAGCGTGCCCACCAGCGACCGTACCCGGTTGGGATTGGAGGCGATGAAGTGTTTCGACGTCATCAGCGCCTTGATACGTTCCAGCGCGCCGTCGCCGGGAATAGCGGCCTGCAACGAGAACCATTTGTCGAGAACCAGCGCATTGTCGGCAAAGCGGGCTTCGAAGGCGGCAAGCGCCTCCTTTGTCTCCGCGCTGTCGGGGAAACGTTGGGTCAGCACACCAAGCGCGTGCGCAAGATCTGTCATGTTGGTGGCGCTGGCATAGGCCTTTGCCGCCCTGTCAGGCGTTCCCTCGGCAAAAGCAAGGAAGCTCAACGCGCCGTTGCGAAGCGAACGCCGTCCAGCGCTGTCAGCATCGGGGCTGTAGGCTTCACCATTGCCGTCACTGTCGGCGAGCAGGCGGAGCGTCTCGATACCGGCTGTGGCAATGGCCTTGATCGTCGCGTTGCGGGCCTTGTGGATGGCGTCCGGGTCGGTATTGCCGCCCAGTTCGCGAGCGATGTCCGTTTCGCTCGGCAGCGCCAGCGCCTGTGCGCGGAAAGCGGGTTCAAGCGAAGCATCGCCGACGATTTCGATCAGCGTTGCGATGAGGTCGGCGTCCGAGCGTACTTCTTGGCCGTTCTGCACGGCCCTGGTGGCGGCAATCAGCGCCGGCAAAGCGAGATCGGTAAGCGCCTGGAAACGGGCAAACATATCCGTCTCGTGCCGGGCGACCTGCACCAGATCGGCAGCACTCTGTTCGAAATGCAGGTTGATCGGCGCCGAGAAGCTGCGGTTGAGCGACAGCACTGGGCGCGATGAAATGCCGGAGAAGGAGAATGTCTGGTTGCGTTCGGTCAGATGCAGCACGCCGTCACGGTATTCGCCGCCCGTAACAGCCTGCGGCTCGGCGATCTGGCCATTGTCGAGAATCAGCGCCAGCGACAGCGGAATATGACGCGGTTGCTTCACCGATTGGCCGGGCGTTGGTGCGACGGTCTGTTCCAGCGTCAGCCTGAAGGTCGCCTTGGCGGCATCGTAAGCGGAGGAAACGGAGACGAGCGGCGTGCCGGCCTCGGTGTACCACAGCGAAAACTGCGACAGGTCGCGGCCGCTGGCATCGGCAAAACTCTTGACGAAATCCTCAACAGTCGCCGCTTCGCCGTCATGACGTTCGAAATAAAGGTCCATGCCTTTCTTGAAGTCGTCTTCCCCAAGGATCGTGGCGATCATGCGGGTAACTTCGGCGCCCTTTTCATAAACGGTCGTCGTGTAGAAGTTGTTGATTTCGCGATAGGTATCGGGGCGTGGTGGATGGGCCAGCGGACCGGAATCCTCTGGAAACTGCTCCGATTTCAGGTGACGCACATCGGCGATGCGCTTGACCGGGCGCGAGCGCATGTCGGCGGAAAATTCCTGGTCGCGATAGACCGTCAGGCCTTCTTTCAGGCACAGCTGAAACCAGTCGCGGCAGGTGATGCGGTTGCCGGTCCAGTTGTGGAAATATTCATGCGCGATGATGCGCTCGATATTGGCGTAGTCCGCGTCGGAGGCAGTTTCCGGGTCGGCCAGCACGAATTTGTCGTTGAAGACGTTGAGACCCTTGTTCTCCATCGCGCCCATGTTGAAATCGGACACGGCGACGATCATGAAAATATCGAGGTCGTATTCACGGCCGAAGCGTTCCTCATCCCACTTCATCGAGCGCTTCAGCGCATCCATGGCATAGGCCGCGCGCGGCTCCTTGCCATGCTCGACATAGATCTTCAGCGCCACTTCGCGGCCAGAAAGGGTGGTGAACGTGTCTTCCACCACGCCGAGATCGCCGGCGACAAGCGCAAAGAGATAGCTGGGTTTCGGGTGCGGATCGAACCAGGCTGCGAAGTGGCGGCCTTCATCGTAATTGCCGCCGCCGAGGAAGTTGCCGTTCGACAACAGCAGCGGATTGCCCTCCTTCGCGGCGATGATCGTCACCGTATAAGGTGCCAGAACATCGGGCCGGTCTGGGAAATAGGTGATGCGGCGGAAACCTTCCGCCTCGCACTGGGTGCAATAAACGCCGTTGGTGCGGTAAAGCCCCATCAGCTGCGTATTGACCTGCGGATTGATGTAATTGGTGACACAGATTTCGAAGGGCGTCTCCGCAGGCAGATCGCGGATCGTCAGGCTATCGGGCGTCGCGTCATATTGGCTTGCGGGAATGTCCACCTGATCGAGCAGCAGGCCCGAAAGCGTCAACTCGTCGCCATCGAGAACGAGCGGCGCTGACACATCGACGCGCTCTCGGCGATGAAAGATCAGACGGGCTTCGACCTTGGTATTCTTGGGGTCGAGTTCGAAGGTGAGATCCACCCGCTCCAGAACGAAATCGGTGGGGCGGTAATCTGCCAGGTGAACGATCTGGCCCGTGTCTGTTCGCATGACTGTTCCTGAATAACTTTGTCGTTGTCCTCCGGGCATCATGTCGTCATAAGGCCCGGATGTAAAATAGGTAGAGTATTCGTCACAATCATGTGCGCATCGGGAGGACGTTCTGTCCTGCCATGGAAGGCTTTGCCGGCCCTGCAGACGATCCTGCCGCTGCCGGACCTGCGGACCATGCCAGCAAATGTTGAACGATTGCTGAAATTGTATTTTATTTTCTTCAAATTTTAGCGCGTGTCGCTTTTGGTCTGATTCTCACGTCGCCATCAGGGCTGAATGCCTGAACAATGGGGTGAGGAGGCCACAAGCCAGGGAAAGCAATCCTGCGCCTCACCAGATCAACGGAATTCATGGGTAAATAACATTTTTTGTTGTAAAGCGCTTCGGGAATGCTCTAGCCTTGGGCAAATCCAATTCCCCCGCGTCGTCCTCCCCCGCATGAACAATCTCCCGATGGCGTGTTTGCGCAGCCGATATGAGTAACTGCCGATGAACGCCGAACCGACAAATCCCTTTCGGGGGATAAGCCTGAAGCTGATTTCGGTTGGCTTTTTTCTGGTGATGCAGACTTGTATCAAGGCCTCCGGTCCCGATGTGCCGGCCGGTCAGATCACTTTCTTCCGCTCCGCTTTTGCCATCATCCCCATCGTCGTTTATCTTGCCTGGCTGCATGCGCTGACGAGCGCGCTGCACACCAACAATCTCATCGGCCATTTCAAGCGCGGGTTTCTCGGCATTCTCTCCATGGCCTGCGGGTTTTACGGGCTGACGCTGCTGCCGTTGCCGGAATTCATCGCCATCGGTTATGCCTCACCGCTGCTGGCCGTCGTGTTCGCCGCCTTCATCCTGCGCGAGAAGGTGCGCATCTACCGCTGGAGCGCGGTTTTCGTTGGCATGATGGGCGTGCTGGTTATCCTGTGGCCGAAGATGACCCTGTTGCGTGAAGGCGGTTTTGCTGCGGGCGAGGGGCTGGGCGCGATTGCCGTGCTCTGCGGGGCAGCACTTGGCGGTCTCGCAATGATCCAGGTGCGGCAACTGGTGGAAACGGAAAAGACGCCGACCATCGTTCTCTATTTCTCGCTCACGGCCACCTTGCTGTCGCTCGTCAGCGTACCCTTCGGCTGGAGCGCTCTGGATACCAAGCAGGCCGTGCTGTTGATCACCAGCGGCATTTGTGGCGGCGTTGCACAGATCTTCCTGACGGAGAGCTATCGCCACGCGGAGGTCTCCACTATCGCGCCCTTCGAATACAGCTCCATCGTTTTCGGGATAGCGGTCTCCTATATCCTGTTCGGAGACATTCCAACGCTCACCATGCTGATCGGCACGGCAATCGTGATTTTCGCCGGCATCTTCATCATTTTCCGCGAGCACCAGCTGGGCCTGGCGAGACGCGCGGCACGCAAGGCCTCCACGCCGCAGGGGTAACGCACCAAATTTGGCGGAGGTCGCAAACATGCGGCATCGTCGGCGCCAGAGCCGTTGTCGTTTCGTCGCCTAGTCCCGCAAATGCAAAAGGCGCCTTCCCGAAGAAAGACGCCAGCGCGCAATCAAAGATATGGACCGGTTTTACACCGGCCTGAGTGCTCTCAGCGCTCGCGGAAATCCGCAAAGACAGCTGCAGGACGTGTGACGCGAACCTGCTGCATGGCAGCACGTGCGGTCATCTGTTCGTTAGCGGCAGCGCCGAAACGATGGTAACCCTGACTGGAGCGAGGGCCGAGGCCCGCCAGTCGGAGCGTTTCAAAGCCGGAATGTACCGGACGGAAGCGAGTGGTCATTGCCTTGGTTCCTTAAACCGAATTCCTCCCAAGACACAGGCTGGCTTATCGCAGTGCAGCATGGATTCGGCAAGCCGGGTCAGCGCGCCGCTGTTATGCGTAATACGCATGGCTTTTTTCATACTTCGTTTACTCTGAGTAAGAATCAGGCAATCAGCCTTCGGAGATTTTTGCCTTAAACGCCAATAAATCCTGCCATGCCAATGACTTGCTGGCAGGTGCGTTTAGAAGTTCCTGCGGATGCAGGCTCGCCAGCGCCGGTAAAACCAGATGCCCGGCTGCGACATCACGCCACTGTCCGCGCAGCGTATGGATCGTTCCGGTGCCGCCGAAAAAGAAACGTGCGGTCAAGTTGCCAAGAAGCAACAGGTGTTTCGGCTCCGCAAGTGCGATCTGGCGCTCGATGAAGGGGCGGCAAATATCCATTTCGGCCTGAGTCGGCGGGCGGTTGCCCGGTGGACGCCAGGGCACGACATTGCCGAGCATGATGCGTGCGCGGTCAAGGCCGATAGCGGCCAGCATACGGTCGAGCAGCAGCCCGGTCTTGCCGGCAAAAAGCTGGCCCTCGCGGTCGTCATCCGCATCCGGCATCGGGCCGATCACCATGACGGCGCAAGCAGGGTCGCCTTCGGTGAATACCGTGTTGCGGGCGCTGTTCTTGAGGTTGCAGCCGCTGAAACCCTCAAGCGCGATTTTCAGTTCGGAAAGCGACCTTGCGCTTTCAGCCGCAAAACGGGCAGCCGCCACGGCCTGTTCGTCCGGCATGGCAACATTCTGCTGAAGTGCCGGAGCAGGCGGCGCGCCTCTCGTCGGCGCGCTGCGACCTGCCGTCTGCCGCTGCGGAGCATCGGCACGACGCTCCGTGCCGCTGTCCATCTGGTGTGCGGGCGCAGAGCTTTCCTGACGCACTGCCGGTCGGGCAGGGCGGGAGGCGGCAAATTCGGCGAAACGGTCAACAGGTCCGTCTTCCAGCAACCAGTCCACGCCCGCATCCGCATGGAAATGCAGAAGCGCGGCGAGTTCGGCCGGGGAGAGGTCGTGAGCGGCGATCATGGGGTGAAATTATCCCATGTTCCACGCCCGGGGAACCCGTAAATCACGCTGTCCAGCGCTGAATGTCACCGCTTTCGCCGATCATGGCCAAACCATGGGCAATCGAGAGCAACTCGCCGCCGGTTTCGATCCGGTCCGCGTCGAAACGACGGGTGAAAAGCTCGCGCACCGCCGGCACGAAGGAGGTGCCGCCGGTGAGGAACACCTTGTCGATTGCCTCAGGCGCGACTTGCGTCTTCTCCAGAACCTCGTCCAGCGCGCCCTCGATCTTGGCGAGGTCGTCGGCGATCCAGTTGTTGAAGTCGCTGCGCTTGACCATTTTGCGGCCGGCCTTGCCGAGCGGCGCGAAGTTGAATTCCGCTTCTTCGGCCGAGGAAAGCGCCATCTTGGTGGCGGAAATCGACTGATAAAGCGGATAACCCTCGTCATGCTCCACGAGATCGATGAAGAGTTCGAGCTTGTCCGGCTCCAGCGCCGAGCGCACCAGCGATTTCAGATCGGTGAATTCCTTCGAGGTCTTGAAGATCGACAGCTGGTTCCAGCGACCGAAATTCACGTAGTAGCCGGAAGGCACGTCCAGCACCTTGTCGAAGCTCTTGAACTTGCTGCCCTTGCCGATTTCCGGCGAGACCAGATTGTCGATCATGCGGAAGTCGAAATGGTCACCGGCGACACCGACGCCGGAATGGCCGATGGGGGTGGCGGAAAGCTTGCCGGCATGGGTCTCGAAGCGGATCAGCGAATAGTCGGTGGTGCCGCCGCCGAAATCCGCCACCAGCACATTGGCGTCCTTCTTCAGGCTCTGGGCGAAATAATAGGCGGCCGCCACCGGCTCGTAGACATAGTGGATTTCGGGAAAACCGGCACGCGTCAGCGCTTCGTTGTAGCGGGAGAGCGCCAGCGTCTCATCCGGATTGCTGCCGGCGAAACGCACGGGGCGACCGGCGATGACGGTCGAGACGTCGCTTGGCCACTCTGCGCCCGCATAGGTTTTCAGCTTGCGCAGAAACACGTCCATCAAATCCTCGAAGCTCTGGCGCTTGGCGAAGATCAACGTGCCCTGAAAGAGCGGCGAGGCCGCAAATGTCTTGATCGACTGCAGGAAGCGGCAATCGCCCGCATTGTCGATGAATTGCCTGATGGCAGCGTGGCCCGCTTCCACGTGCAGGGCAGCCGCACCAAGGCCCGAATCCTTCATGAAGGAGAGCGCGGTGCGCATGCTGTCATCCGTGCCCGCGCTGCTGGTAAACTGCATGGAGCGGCTTTCGCCGCCGCCGTCGGAAAGAGCCATGACCGTGTTGGTCGTGCCGAAATCGAGGCCCAGTGCCCGCTTTTGCGTCATCGCCATATCCTTGTCGCCGATAGAAATGCTCGCCCGGCCCAAAGGCGGCCCGGCGTGAGAATAAGGGACGCATTTGGCATCCCGATGTCAGAGGAGGGCGGTTGATTGCACAGGCCCGGCAGAATGGCAAGCGCCACTTCTCGGTTTATTAAAACATTAGAATAAAGTAATTTTCCGTTATAAATACAGTTTTGCGATGCAAATTAAATATTTTTTCGCAATCGCAAAGTATAAATAAAGGCTATATCCTCAGGGAGCTTTCTTAATTGTAGCTGTCGCGTTGTAACCCGGAAGTCCAGATGTCCCGCAAGCAGGCATGTTCCGCCCTCCAAGATGTGCCGCCCGGGCCGGAGGTCCTCATTCGCGGCGACGTGGAAATTTTCCATTCCCAGCTTATGAACCTCATGGCGTCATCGCAGCAGGGTTATGCCCTTTTCGATGGCAGCGATGACTTGCGCTTTGCCAATGCGGCCTTCCGCGAGGCGCTGGGCATGGCTCCGGACGGTTTTCCGAGCTGGATGGAGCTGATGCGCGGCGGGTATCGCAGCTCGACAGGAACGGCGGTCGAAACCACCGATTTCGAACTGTGGTTGCGCTCGGCGCGGACAAGGCGCGGCAAGTTGCCTTACCGCACCATCGAAACCAGCCTGAACGATGGACGCTGGATGCTGACGACGGAAACGACGCTGCCGGGCGGCTGGATGTTGTGTGTCGTGACCGATGTTTCCGAGCTTGGCATCCAGTTGCGCGATCTGCGGCAGGAGCGCGACAGGGCGCTGAAATCGGCGCTGAGCGACGAGCTCACGGGCCTCGGCAACCGCCGCTATGCCATGGATATCCTCAACCAGATGCTTGGCCCCAACAAGGCGCAGGCGCTTGCGGTGATCATCATGGATATCGACCATTTCAAGGCGGTGAACGACCGTTTCGGGCATGCCTGCGGCGATCTCGTCCTTAAGGATTTCGCCACCCGGCTTTCCGCCGCGATCGGCCGGGACGATCTGGTGGGGCGGATCGGCGGTGAGGAGTTTTTGCTCGTTCTCAGCGGGTCGCGAATGCTGAGCGCGGAAAGCACCATGCAGAAGCTGCTGGCGACGTTGACCGAGGCATCGCCGCTGAGCGATGTGCCGGATTTCCGTTACAGCTGTTCGGCCGGCATTGCCTTTGCCGATCCCGGCGAGAGCGCGAGCGATGTGCTGCGCCGCGCCGACACGGCACTCTACGAAGCCAAGAATACCGGCAGAAACCGCTTCGTAGTCTACGGAGCGGCCTCTTGACCGCTCCGGCGTCGCACCGGCGTCAGTTCGATTTCGCCGCGCCGCCATCCACCCGCAGCATTGTGCCGGTGATGTAGCTTGCCGGAACCGAGCAGAGGAAAGCCCCGGCGGCGGCGAATTCTTCCACCGTGCCAAGCCTGCCTGCCGGAATGCTCTTGACCGAAGCCTCGCGGATTTCCTCCATGCTTTTACCCAGGCGCTTGGCATTGGCGCCATCCAGCTCGTCGATGCGGTCGGTATGGATGCGGCCGGGCAGAAGAAGGTTGGAGGTGATGCCGAAACCGGCCACTTCGCTCGACAATGTCTTGCTCCAGCCCACCAGCGCCCCACGCAGCGTGTTGGAGAGCGCCAGATTGGGGATGGGTTCGAACACGCCGGAGGAGGCAACGGTCAGGATGCGGCCAAAGCCCTGTTCCTTCATCTGCGGCAGCAGCGCATTGGTGAGCGTGATGACGCGCAGCACCATCGACTGGAAGAAGCTCTCCAGCTTCTCGGTCGTGATCTCCTGCGCAAGACCCGGCGTCGGGCCACCGGTGTTGTTGACGAGAATGTCAATGCCGCCGAGCTTGTCGTTCACGGCCTGAACCATGGCCTCGACGAAATTGTCATCGCCAAGATCGCCCCGCACCCAGTCGGCCTTGCCCTTGCCGAGTGCATTGATCGTCTTGCAGTTCGCGTCCAGCTTTTCGCTGCTTCTGCCAACGAGAAGAACATTCACGCCTTCATTCGCCAGCGCCGTGGCGATGCCCAGCCCAAGGCCGCGAGAGGAGGCGAGAACGAGGGCGCGTTTGCCGGAAATGCCGAGATCCATGGGTTTTGTCCTGTCTTGTTTTCAGCAGATCAAAGAATCGAAGCGTGACTACAGGCGAAAACCTTCCACAGTTTTCGCTATCCCGCTCCATCTGTGCTGTTTATAGGAAGGCGGCGCCCGCTTTTGAAGGTTAAATACGCGTCATGACCGAACAATCTCTGCTGAAATTCTCAATTGCCATCACGGTTCTTCTGGCCGCGTTCGGCATTGGTGCAGGCCTGTTTTCCGGCTCTTTCGCGGTGGTGTTCGATGGCGTTTATGCCCTGACGGATGCCTTCATGACGGTGCTGGCGCTACTGGTGGCGCGGCTGATCGCGGCTTCCGCCGCCCCGCGGCCCGGTGGCCGGCTGGCAGAGCGTTTCACCATGGGCTTCTGGCATCTGGAGCCGATGGTCCTCGGCCTCAACGGCACGCTTTTGATGGGCGCTGCGATCTATGCCCTGATCAACGCCATCGACAGCCTGATGGACGGCGGCAGATCGATCGAGTTCGATTACGCCATCATCGTCACCTTCGTCAGCTTTGCCGTTTCGCTTATCATGGCATGGTTCGTCAAACGCCAGAACCGCAGACTGAAATCGGCCTTCGTGGCGCTGGACGCCAAAAGCTGGCTGATGAGCGCGCTCCTGAGCGCGGCCCTGTTCCTCGCCTTCGCCATCGGCTACGGGCTGACGGGAACGGCGCATCAGTGGATCGCGCCCTATATCGACCCCGCCGTTCTGGCGCTGGTCTGCCTCATCATCATTCCCATGCCGCTCGGCAATGTGAAGCAGGCGCTCGCCGACATCCTTCTGGTGACGCCGTTTGAATTCAAGCAGCATGTGGACAGGGTAGCGGCCGAAGCCGTCGAAAAATTCGGCTTTGCCTCGCACTATTCCTATGTCGCCCGCGTGGGCCGAGGCCGCCAGATCGAACTCTTCTTCATCGTCCCGAAAAACTGGCCACCCCGGCGTCTCGAAGAATGGGACGCGATCCGCGACGAGATCGGCGATGCACTCGGCGGCGAGGGGACGGATCGGTGGCTGACGATTGTGTTTACGACGGATGAGGAATGGGCGGTTTGAACGGGATGTTTGATTTTAGCTGCTTGCGGTACTCATCCTGATTCGCAAGTAGAGAACTCTCGTAATCTTAGACAAAAAGAAATAGGTGCCCGAAAATCGGCGTTCTGAGCATTTTCCCGGTGCTAGTCGTTTCCAGGTAACGGCTGCGGCCTTTAGAACAGGCGACGGCTGATCGAAATGAGCGAAAGCTCAAAGATAGCACACGGGAGACACCAAAATGAGCAATCAGATTGAACGTGCAGAAAAGTTTCGAAGCTTGCACATTCCGGGCGATCCCATCGTCCTTTACAACATCTGGGATGCAGGAAGCGCGATGGCCGTTGCCCGCAGCGGTGCGAAGGCCATTGCAACCGGAAGCTGGTCCGTTGCTGCCGCGCAAGGCTATTCGGATGGTGAGGAGATGCCGCTCGATGACGCACTGGCGGTCGTCGCTCGAATAATGAAATGCATCGATCTGCCTCTCACTGTGGATTTTGAAGGCGGTTATTCGAGTGATGCTGCAACGGTCAGGCGCAACGTAGGTCGTCTGCTCACCCTCGGTGTCATCGGATTGAACTTCGAGGATCAGGTGGTGCACGGGACGGGCCTCTATGATATCGATTATCAGGTGGACCGGCTTCGAGCTATTCGCAGCGCTGCCGAAGACCACCGTGTCCCGGTCTTCATCAATGCGAGAACGGACGTGTTTCTCAAGGCAGATGAGGGCATCGATCATGCGGTCTTGCTGGATGAGGTGCTCGCTCGCGGGGCAGCCTATAAGGCGGCAGGAGCAGATGGTTTTTTCGTGCCCGGGCTAAAAGACAAAAAGCTGATCAAAGAAATATGCGACCGCACGACTTTACCGGTCAATGTTATGATATCGGGCGACCTGAAAGATATCCGAGAGCTGGCAGACCTTGGTGTGGCCCGGATCAGTTTCGGCCCCACGCCATACATCAAAGTGGCTGGAGACTTGGAAAACAGCGCACGCGTTTTTGCCTGAAAGCAACTCTTGTACTGACCTGATCTCGTCATTGCTGAGGTCAGAGTCGGAAGAGCGGCGTTAGCCCGGCTGGGTCGGCCTTGGCGGAAAAACACTTTGCAGCTCGAGTTTTCGGCCGGCCGGATGGCTGGGAGTGCGAGCTGCAATGAACGGCGGGAAGCGTCCTGACCGCCCTGGCGACTTAGGCTCGGTGCAATCCTTGGAATTGGCAATCCCGTTGCCACCAAATAATGACAAACCTTGACGCCCACCCACGCAACTCCTATTCTCAATCTTACGTGCACGTAAAAGTAATAAAATACTCATCAGGTTGTCTGACAATTGAGTGGCGTGCGACATGTTTTGCCGCTATGGAAGCTCGACAAAGGCGTCGTGCTTTGCGAAGACAGGCTAGGGCGAATGTGTTGTCGCAGACGGGCTTTTCGGCCAGTGCAGGCAACACGGTGCGAATGCCGGAAGCGGATATAACAACAGCCGGATGGGACCGGCGAGGTGAGAGGACAAGATGACGGAAGCGATGGAACTGCCGGAACGCGAAGCGATGGAATTCGACGTTGTGATCGTCGGTGCGGGTCCTGCGGGCCTTGCCGCCGCGATCCGTCTGAAGCAGGTCGAGCCGGAGCTTTCGGTCGTCGTTCTGGAAAAGGGTGCTGAAGTCGGCGCGCATATTCTCTCAGGTGCCGTGGTTGATCCCATCGGCATCGACCGGCTTCTGCCCGGCTGGCGTGAGGAAGAGGGGCATCCCTTCAAGACCGAGGTCAAGGACGACCAGTTCTTGTTCTTAGGCCCTGCGGGCTCCATCCGTCTGCCGAACTTCATGATGCCGCCGCTCATGAACAATCACGGCAATTACATCGTCTCGCTTGGGCTGGTCTGTCGCTGGCTGGCGGAAAAGGCGGAAGCGCTCGGCGTCGAGATCTATCCGGGCTTTGCCGCCACCGAAGTGCTTTATAATGAAGAAGGCGCAGTGATCGGTGTCGCCACCGGCGATATGGGCATCGAGAAGAACGGTGAACCCGGCCCCGCCTTCACGCGCGGCATGGAGCTGCATGGCAAATATGTGCTGATCGGCGAAGGCGTGCGCGGTTCGCTCGCCAAGCAGCTGATTTCCAGGTTTGACCTTTCGAAAGATCGCGAACCGCAGAAATTCGGCATCGGCATCAAGGAACTCTGGCAGGTCAAGCCGGAACACCACAAACAGGGCCTCGTGCAGCATTCCTTCGGCTGGCCGCTCGGTTTCAAGACCGGCGGCGGCTCGTTCCTCTATCATCTGGAGGACAATCTCGTCGCCGTCGGCTTCGTGGTGCATCTCAATTACAAGAACCCCTATCTTTATCCTTTCGAGGAATTCCAGCGCTTCAAGACGCATCCGGCCATCCGCGACACTTTCGAGGGCGGCAAGCGCATTTCCTATGGCGCGCGCGCGATTACCGAGGGCGGTTACCAGTCGGTGCCGAAGCTGACTTTCCCCGGCGGCGCGCTGATCGGCTGTTCGGCCGGTTTCGTCAATGTGCCGCGCATCAAGGGTAGCCACAATGCGGTGTTGTCGGGCATGCTGGCGGCGGAAAAAATCGCCGCGGCTATTTCCGCCGGTCGCGCCCATGATGAAGTGGCCGAGATCGAGGCGGAATGGCGCGACGGCGATATCGGCAAGGACCTGAAGCGTGTGCGCAACGTCAAGCCGCTGTGGTCGAAGTTCGGCACGCTTGTTGGCGTCGGCCTTGGCGGTCTCGACATGTGGACCAACCAGCTGTTCGGTTTCTCCGTTTTCGGCACGCTGAAACACGGCAAGACGGATGCGCAGAGCCTTGAGCCGGCCTCCAAACACAAGCCGATCGCCTATCCGAAACCGGACGGCGTTTTGACCTTCGACCGGCTGTCATCGGTGTTCCTGTCCTCCACCAACCATGAGGAAGACCAGCCGGTGCATCTTCAGGTGAAGGATATGGACTTGCAGAAGCGTTCCGAACACGACGTCTATGCCGGTCCCTCGACGCGTTATTGTCCTGCCGGCGTTTATGAGTGGGTGGAGAAGGACGGTGAGGAGGTCTACGTGATCAACGCGCAGAACTGCGTGCACTGTAAGACCTGCGATATCAAGGATCCGAACCAGAACATCAACTGGGTGCCGCCGCAGGGTGGCGAAGGGCCGGTTTACGCCAATATGTGATCGCGGTGCTGGTCTGCCGGCAACCTTCGTCTTGCCCGGGCTTGCCCCGGGCATCTGCAGCCGATTGATTTCACGATACGTGGTTGGATCCTCGCGACAAGCGAAAGGATGACGTCTCGTGCGCGAGGCATCGAAAGTCTCGTCCCCCTAGTATTTGTGGATTGCCCTTCGATTTCTTACATATAGGATGTTGGGGTGTTGTAGCTTTGCATGGTCCATGGATTGTGGGCCAGGAATGCGGTAACGCCTTGAATGTGCATATGTTGCGTTTGGGCCGTCGCCCGGCGGCAGGAGTGATGGAATGTCCGGCTTTCAGAGGCTGAATATCGTGCGGAATACAAGGATCGTCGCCGGTCTGGCGGCAGGTATGGTAGTTGCCGTTTCGCTCAGTGGCAGCCCTCTGATGGCCGCCAGCTGCCGCGCCGACGCCATGGCCGGCATCGACTGGCGCGAATGCAACAAGCGGCTCCTGATGCTGGGCGGCAGCAACCTCGATTCGGCGATGCTGTACGGCACGGATTTCACCTATACGGATTTGCGCGGCTCCTCGCTGAAGGGCGCCAATCTTGAAAAGGCGAAACTCATCCGGACGGCTCTTGGAGAGGCGAACCTGCAGGGCGCCAACCTGACGAAGGTGGAAGCCTACCGCAGCGACTTTTCCGCCGCCGACGCCACCAGCGCAAAATTCATCAATGCGGAAATGCAGCGGACCAATTTCAACAAGGCCAAACTGGACGGCGCGGATTTTACCAAGGCTGAACTCGGGCGTGCCGAGTTTCAAGATGCCAGCCTGTCCGGCTCGAAATTTTCGCTGACCAACCTGTCGCGTGCCAGCTTCCAGGGCGCAAAGCTCGGCGGCGCGGTGGATTTTGCCAACGCCTTCCTGCTGTTGACCCGCATAGAGGGGGTCGATCTTTCCGCCGCCACCGGCCTTGAGCAGAAACAGATCGACATCGCCTGCGGCGACGCCAAGACAAAACTGCCGAGCGGCCTGACGACGCCTGCCGCATGGCCATGCCCGGAAGATCCGGAAGACGATTGACCGGGAAGGGCGCGCTTTATCAGGCGCGCACCTCCCACTTCGTGTGACGTGAAGATCAAAAGCCCGAAAGCACGATCTTGCCCTTGGCCGTGTTGCTTTCAATCAAGGCGTGGGCCTTGATGAGGTTTGCGGCGTTGATGGTGCCGAAAACCTCGGTCAACGTCGTCTTGATCTTGCCGGCATCGACCAGTTCCGCAACGTGATTGAGCAGCTTGTGCTGTTCGATCATGTCAGGCGTCTGGAAAACCGCGCGGGCGAACATCATTTCCCAATGGATTGAAACGCATTTGCGCTTGAACGCCATGGCGTCGAAACCGCCGGCCGGATCGTCGATCAGCGCAAAACGGCCCTGCGGCGCAATGGTCGCCACGCTGTCTGCGGCGTGAATGTCGCTATGGGTGGTCGAGAATACGAAGCCCGGTGCACCAAGTCCAAGCGCTTCCACCTGCGGGGCAATCGGCTTGCTGTGATCGACGACATGATGCGCGCCGAGGTCTTTGGCCCATTGCATCGTTTCCGGCCGCGAAGCCGTGGCAATGACGGTAAGATCGGTCAGTGCGCGCAGAAGCTGGATGGCAATCGAGCCGACGCCGCCGGCGCCACCGATCACCAGAACGGCATTTGCCGCACCCGGAACGGGCTCTGTCACCCGCAGCCGGTCGAACAGCGTCTCGTAGGCCGTGATCGCGGTCAGCGGCAGTGCCGCCGCTTCCTCGAAATTCAGCGACTTCGGTTTGGCGCCAACGATGCGCTCATCGACCAGATGGAATTCGCTGTTGGAGCCGGGGCGGTTGATGACACCAGCGTAAAACACCTCGTCGCCGGGCTTGAACAGCGATACCTTGTCGCCGACGGCTTTCACCACGCCCGCCGCATCGAAGCCCAGCACGCGGGCAGCACCGTTTTCCGGCGCCTGGTTGCGGCGAACCTTGGTGTCAACAGGATTGACCGAAACGGCCTTCACCTCCACCAGAATATCATGCCCCGTCGCCTCCGGCTGCGGCAGGTCGAGGTCGATAAGGGCATCCGTTGCGGTAATGGGCTGGCTCGTCTTGTAACCGATGGCGCGCATGAACAGTCTCCTTTGCTTGTTTGCGTGCCTCTTACTTGATACATATGAACATCGATCGCAAGAATGCACATTTTGTGATGATACATACAAAAAGGATACTGTGATGTCGCGACCGCGCGCCAAGCTTACCGGCAATTTTCCGGGCTGCCCGGTGGAGTCTGCCTTGAGTTTTCTCGACGGCAAATGGAAAGGCGTGATCCTCTATCACCTCATCAACGAGGGCACCCTGCGCTTCAACGAGTTGCGCCGCCACATCCCAAGCGTCACCCAGCGCATGCTCACCAAGCAACTGCGGGAACTGGAAGAGGCGGGCCTGATTTCGCGCACCGTCTTCCCGGTGGTGCCGCCGCGCGTGGACTATGCGCTGACGCCACTTGGCGAAACCATGAAGCCGGTGATCTCGGCGCTGAAAAGCTGGGGCGACGCCCATGTTGTGTGCAAGAACGGCGCGAAATACACCCTTCATCCTGAGCCTGCGGAGAAAGCAGCCTGAAAAATAACGGGTAAAACCAAGCCCTCCGGCACTTCTTTTTCATGGTGCGATGCAACACGGATTTGCCCGGTTTGATGCATAATGCTGCGAATTCGATTCGCAGCAGGGACATCAAATCACATGAGCATCGGTTGGTTGGAGGCCGGATTTCTCGGCCTTTTGCAAGGACTTACGGAATTTCTTCCGGTTTCTTCAAGCGCGCATCTGAGGATAGCCGGGGAGTTTCTGCCCTCCGGTGCGGATCCGGGTGCCGCCTTCACGGCGATTACGCAGATCGGCACGGAAGCGGCGGTGCTGGTCTATTTCTGGTCCGATATCATGCGGATCGCCGCCGCCTGGCTCCGGCAGAACCTTCGCCTCGGACCCTATGACAAGTCCGATGCGCGGCTTGGCTGGCTGATCATCGTCGGCTCGGTGCCGATCGTGCTGCTCGGCCTGTTCTTTAAGGATGCCATCGAGCATTCGCTGCGCAATCTCTATATCACCGCCGTAATGCTGATTGTCTTCGGCATCATTCTCGGCGTCGCCGACAGGATCGGCAAGAAGCGCTACAAGCTGAACCAGCTGATCTGGCGTGATGGCATCCTGTTCGGTTTCGCGCAGGCTATGGCGCTCATCCCCGGCGTCTCGCGCTCGGGCGGCACCATCAGCGCCGGCCTGCTCTTAGGCTACACGCGCGAGGCGGCCGCACGATATTCCTTCCTGCTCGCCGTTCCCGCCGTCTTCGGTTCCGGTTTCTACCAGCTGTTCAAAAGCATCGGCGAGGAGAACCCTGTAGGCTGGGGCCAGACGGGGCTTGCAACCCTGATCGCCTTCGTCGTCGGTTACGCCGTGATCGTTGTCTTCCTCAAGCTGGTCTCCACCAAGAGCTACATGCCCTTCGTCTGGTACCGGGTGGTCATCGGCGTCATTCTTTTGGGACTTCTCGGAACGGGCGTTATCAGCGCCGGCGGTTGAGGGGTGCTTGCCCTGTCAAAAACTCTGCAAATGAAAAGGCCCGCTCTTTCGAGCGGGCCTTTTGTGTTTCAGAGCAGCGTGCCGCTGAGGATCACCAGCGCCACCGAGAAGTAGATGACGAGGCCGCTGACATCCACCAGCGTGGCGACGAACGGCGCAGATGCGCTGGCTGGATCCAGCCGCAGACGCTGCAGCAGGAAGGGCAGCATGGAGCCGGCCAGCGAGCCGAAGGTGACGATGCCGACGAGTGCGGCAAAGACGGTGGCGCCCACCAGCAGCCAATGGTCGCCATAATCATAAAAGCCTGCCTGCTGCCAGATGGTCAGACGCAGGAAGCCGATGGCGCCGAGAATGCAGCCGAGCGTCAGGCCCGTCGGGATTTCCCGCAGCAGCACCCGCCACCAGTCCGAAAGCTTCAGTTCGCCGAGCGCCAGCGCCCGGATGATGAGCGAGGTGGCCTGCGAACCGGAGTTGCCGCCTGATGACATGATGAGCGGTATGAACAGCGTCAGCACGACGGCTTTTTCCAGCTCGCCTTCAAAATGCTGCATGGCGCTTGCCGTCAGCATTTCACCCAGGAACAGGGCAGCCAGCCAGCCTGCGCGCTTGCGGATCATGTCCGGAAAACCCATTGCCATATAGGGCTTGCCGAGTGCTTCCATACCACCGAACTTGTGAGCGTCTTCCGTGGTGTCGGCGATCATGGTGTCGATCACGTCGTCGACCGTGACGATGCCGAGGATATGCGAATGATCGTCAACGACGGGAAGCGCCAGAAGGTCGTGCTTGCGGATGAGCCGGGCAACATCCTCCTGCGACATCAAGGGGCTGGCACAGACGATGCCTTCCTTCGATGCAACGGAGAGAATGGAGGCGCCGGCCTCGCCGGTCAGCAGGCGACGCAGCGTCACGACGGTGGACAGCGTTCCGTCCTGCGCCAGAACATAGATGGCATAGACCGTTTCACGCGACCGCTCGACGACGCGGATGTGCGAAAGGGTCTGTTCCACCGTCCAGCTATCCGGTACGCTGACGAATTCCGTGGTCATGATCGAGCCGGCGGTGCGCGGCGGATAACCCATCAGATGTTTGATGGAGAGCGCGGTTGTGCGATCCAGCCGGGAAAACAGCTTTGCGCGCGGCTCTTCGTCCATTTCCGCCATGACGTCGGCAACGCGGTCGTCTGACATCAGGTTGACGAAGCGGGCGGCCTGGTCAAGCGGAATGCCGGCAATGATGGCGGCTGCGTCATGCAGTTCCGGCCGGTCGAGAATGGCGACGGCCTTTGCCTGCGGCATGGCGAGCAGGGCAGCGACTGCCTCATGCGTATCGAGTGTGTTGAGGTGCTCGACGCGTTCTGCAATGGTGGTGGAACCGGCATTTCCGCTGCGGAGAAGACGTGCGGCCTTGCTGGCTCTCTGGGAGAGGGTGTGGAAGTTCATGATTGCTCACCTTTCCGTCGATTCGCCGATTACGACGAACGCGGTGGTGAGCCGACAGGTGCCGGATCAGTTCCCGTTCGCCGCTTTCGGCAAAGGCAATCGACTACTACTGTCGCTAGACATCAAATGATGCTCCGTTAAAATCCGCGCTGTGCCGGGTCACAGCCTGCGCGTAACGCCGTGTTGCGCCCGAAACCAAAAAGAGTCAAGCGAGCCGATCGTGAAATTTCCGTAAGGTTTATTGCAGGTGCCGGAACGGGTGTTCCGGCCGCTGAAAAACCGGCTTTCAACCGGCTTTTGCGCGCCGTTCGACGGTGACGGACACAAGGAAAACGCCAAGCCCGAGAAGCGAAAGAACAGCGCCCACATAACCGGTGGAGGCATATCCATAGCCCATGGCGATGACCATGCCGCCAAGCCATGCGCCGAGCGCGTTGGCGATGTTGAAGGCGGAGTGGTTGGAGGCAGCCGCAAGCGTCTGCGCATCCGCTGCCACATCCATCAGCCGCGTCTGCACGGCGGGGCAGGCGGCAAAACCGCAGCCGATCAGGAAGACGCAGAGACACATCATGAATGGGTCATGCGCCGTCATGCCGAACACGGCCATGACCACCACGTTAAAGGCGAGCATGCCGCCGATCGTGCCGTTGAGCGAGATATCGGCCAGCCGCGAGCCGACCACATTGCCGACATTCATGCCGATGCCGAAGAGGGCGAGGACCATGGAGACGGTGGAAACCGGCATCATCGCGACATCGGTGGTGGTCTTGGCGATATAGCTGAAAACCGAGAACATGCCGCCGAAACCGACCGATGCGATGGCGAGCGTCAGCCACACCTGCACGCGGCGGAAAGCCCCGAGTTCACGCCAAACGCTGGCACCTTCCTCTACCCTGTCGCGCGGCTGGAACAGCCACAGCAGGGCGACTGTCAACAGCCCGATGCCGCCCACCAGCATGAAGGCTGCGCGCCAGGAAAGCACCTGCCCGAAGAAAGTGGCAAGCGGCGTTCCAAGCAGCGTGGCGATGGTGAGGCCGAGCATGACGCGGCCAACGGCGCGGGCACGTTTGTGGATTGGCGCCATGGAGGCGGCCACCAGCGCTGCAACGCCGAAATAGGCGCCGTGCGGCAGGCCGGTGATGAAGCGCAGCACGGTGAAGCTCAGGAAATCAGGTGCGACGGCGCTCAAGATATTGCCGAGTGCGAAAAGTCCCATGAGCCCGAGAAGCAGGGTGCGCCGCGTCATGCGTGCAGCCAGCACCGCGATGATGGGAGCGCCGATGACGACACCCAGCGCATAGGCCGTGATGACGTAACCTGCCTGGGGCACCGTGACGCCATAGGTCGTTGCGACGTCAGGCAGCAGGCCCATGATGGCGAATTCGCCGGTGCCGATGCCGAAACCGCCTGCGGCAAGCGCCAGTTCGATGAGTGCGACGGCAAAAGGCGTCAGTGCCACGGCAGGCCTTGCCGCAACAACGGTTTCACTCTCCGCCTCGAGGCGGGCTTCCGACAAATTCGAATGGCTCATTGCGACCTGAAAAGGGGGAGGACCCCACAGAAAAAAGGGCAAGACCGTATGGGAACGGCCTGCCCTGACTGGAGATGCGCGGTCATGAAAATGACCTTAAGTGATATCTAACATGAAATGATGCATTGCGGTAGAGCGATTCTCGGCAAAAGAGCATCTTCACGCGATGGTGTTTGGAACCCTATATAACCCCAAGCATTTACGCGCGGCTGCCTCACAGGATCAGGTTGGAAATATGAAGCTCATTGCAATTTTCAATCGTGACGGCGGCACCTTCCGCACCACGGATATGGATGCCTATTGCGACCACGCCCGCGAGGTCTTTTCCCGCGCCGGCCACACGATCGACTGCCGCGTGGTCTCCGGCAAGGAAGTTGTCGAGGAGATGGAACGCGCCGCCGATGAGCCTGATATCGAAGGCATCATTGCCGGCGGTGGTGATGGAACGATTTCGGCCGCTGCCGGTATCGCCTGGAAACACGGCATCGCGCTCGGTATCGTACCGGCCGGCACCATGAACCTGTTCGCCCGCTCGCTGAAGCTGCCGCTCGATATCCGCCACGTCCTGGAGACACTGGCGAATGGCGAGATCGCCAATGTCGATATCGCCAGCGCCAACGGCCGTCTTTTCGTCCACCAGTTTTCCGCAGGCCTGCATTCGCGCATGGTGCGCTATCGCAACAACCTCGCCTTCGCCTCCCGCCTTGGCAAGATCAAGGCAAGCGTCCGCGCCGCCATCAGCGTCATTCTCAATCCGCCGGTCTTCGAGGTGGAATATACGGTCAATGGCAAGACGCAGCGCCGCAAGGTGTCAGCAATTTCCGTCTCCAACAATGAATTCGGGCAGAACTCGCTTCTGGTCGCGGATAATGTCTCGGGCGGCCACCTCGGCTTCTATCTCACCGATCCCCTGCGCCCCTCGGGCGTGGCAAGGCTCGCTTTCGACATCCTGCGCGGCAAGCTGAAGGAAAACGCCGCGGTAACGGCCACGACCGTCACGGGTGTGGAACTTCATTTCCCCAAGAAGCGCCATGACGTGCGCTGCGTCATCGATGGCGAATTGCTGCCGATGGAGCGCGACGTGGCACTCGAAGTCCATGCCGGCGAATTGAAGGTGCTGGTGGGGCGAGGGGTCGTGGCGTAGCGCACCACCTCCATAACGGTGCAATCGAACCTGCTTCAAGATAGCCGCTCGTTTCTTCTCCCCGGCGGGGAGTAGAAACAAGCGGCAAGGCCGAATCATCGTCTCGATCCCCCAAAAAACGCCAGTCTTGCCAAATCGAAGCCGCCCGGCCATGTTCGGTTGGGTGCGGCTCCGGAAGGCGCCGTCGTCTTTGCGGGAGTGCGATCTGTCATGAATGAAGTCTCCAAGCCGGTGTCCAACCTTGCCGCCATCGATGCCGCCCATCACCTTCACCCCTTTTCCGATATGGGTAAGCTGAACGCGAGCGGCACCCGCATCATCGAGCGTGCAGAAGGCGTCTTCATCTATGACAGCACCGGCAAGAAGTATCTCGACGCCTTTGCCGGACTATGGTGCGTCAATATCGGTTACGGACGCCGCGAGATCGCCGATGTCGTGCAGCGCCAGATGAACGAACTGCCCTATTACAACGCCTTTTTCGGCACTACGACACCATCAGCTACACTTCTGGCTCAGAAGATCGCTTCCCGTGCCGGGCCGAAGATGAACCATGTGTTCTTCACCAATTCCGGTTCGGAAGCCACCGACACCTGGTTCCGCATGGCGCGTGTCTACTGGAAGGCGCTCGGCCATCCGACGAAGACCAAGGTGATCGCTCGCCGCAACGGCTATCACGGCTCTACGGTCGCTGGCGCTTCGCTCGGCGGCATGAAGTGGATGCACGAGCAGGGCAATCTGCCGATCGAGGGTATCGCCCATATCGGCCAACCCTATTGGTATGCGGAAGGCGGCGATCTCTCACCCGCGGAATTCGGCCTGAAGGTGGCCCGCGAACTGGAAGCGAAGATAGAAGAGCTCGGTGAAGATAATGTCGCGGCTTTCGTGGCGGAACCCATTCAGGGCGCCGGTGGGGTCATTGTGCCACCGGAAACCTACTGGCCGGAAATCGCCCGCATCTGCAAGGCGCGCAACATTCTGCTGGTGTCCGACGAGGTGATCTGCGGTTTCGGCCGCCTCGGTTCCTGGTTCGGCTACCAGCATTTCGGCGTGGAGCCGGATCTCGCGCCCGTCGCCAAGGGCCTGTCATCCGGTTATCTGCCGATTGGCGGCGTCCTCGTTTCCGACCGGGTGGCGGAGGTGATGTTGTCCGAGGTCGGTGATTTCAACCATGGCTTCACCTATTCCGGCCACCCCGTCTGCGCCGCCGCCGCTCTGGAAAATATTCGTATCATCGAGGATGAGGGGCTGGTGGAACGGGTGCGGGATGATATCGGCCCTTATTTTTCGCAAGGCTGGAAAAGCCTCACCGACCACGAGTTGGTGGGTGAGGCAGTGAATGTCGGCCTCATGGGTGGCCTGCAGCTTGCGGCCGACAAGGCGACCCGCAGGCGTTTTGCCAAGCCGGATGACATCGGCACCGCCGTGCGCAACCATTGCCTGGCAAACGGCCTCGTCATGCGTGCCACCGGCGACCGCATGCTGGCATCACCGGCGCTGACGATCAGCCGCTCGGAGGTGGACCAGATCATCGAGACTCTGCGCAAGGGGCTCGATCACCTGCGCGATACACCAGAGCATTTCCAATAAAGCGCGTAGTTGTTTTTTACGTCCGGGAAATGCGACAAAAACTCTAAGGGAGAAATGAAATGGCAGGACAGGAACATCACTATGCCGTTCAGGTGAAGTGGACCGGCAATCGCGGCAAGGGTACCTCGGGCTACCGTGACTATGAACGCGACTACACGATTTCCACGTCCGGAAAAGCGGATATCGCCGGCTCTTCAGATCCCGCCTTTCGCGGCGATGCCTCCCGCTGGAACCCGGAAGACCTGCTGGTTGCCTCGCTCTCGGCGTGCCACAAGCTATGGTACCTGCATTTCTGCTCCGTCAACGGCATCATCGTTGAAGACTATGTCGACAATGCCGAAGGCACGCTGGTTATGGAAAAGGACGGCGCCGGGCAATTCAGCGAGGTAGTGTTGAAACCGGTCATCACCATCTCGAAGGGTGATCTTGCGCGGGCTGATGAGTTGCACCACGATGCCCACGACAAATGCTTCATCGCCCGGTCGGTGAATTTTCCCGTGCGTGTGGAGGGGACAGTGAAGGTGCTTTGAAAGATCAGGCCAGTCGCAGACCGAGATGATCGGCCATAGGCTGAAAGTCTCGGTCGTTGTGCAGCAGTTCGTATCCGTTTTCGCTGCAGTAAGTGCCGATGATGAGGTCGTTGTTTTTACGGATCGTATAACCGCGCCCCCGTAGGAAGCGGTAATTCGAGGCAGCCTTGATAGCGAGTTGGGGAGACATCATCGCGACGCAGGGAAATTCGCTTAACATTTGCTCCAGACGGCGAGCATGTTGGCCGTCGCGTGCACCCTGAAGAACCTCCAGGAGAACAATGTCTCCGACAAGGATGTTACTCTGCGTTATGGCGGTGCGAAGCTTTAAAGCGAGGGCGGGTGAATCTTTTCGAATGAGCGAAATCCATGCAGACGTATCTGCGACGATCATTTGGAATCCTCTATGTCCCAATCCGTTTCCGCATCCCAGTCCGTCCGCATCTCATCCAGATTGCCTTCCCAGCCCATGCCCTCTAATGCATCAAGCGCACGCATTTGACGGTGAATGCGCACGAGATCCCGCAATGCCTTTTCTACCGTCGCTTTTTTGGTGGAGAGACCGGTTATTTCCATCGCCTCGGCGATCAAGGCGTCATCAAGTTCAATGTTGGTGCGCATTGGGAAAACCTTGGTGTATCGATTTTCGAAACAATACACCAAGGACGTTTCTAGCGATATCTATTTTTACTGGAACGCCGTCTCGTAGAAGCTTCTGAGCTTGCGCGAATGCAGCGTTTCCGTTGGCATTGCGGCGAGTTTCTGCACGGCGCGGATGCCGATCTGCAGATGCTGGGCAACCTGCGTGCGGTAGAACTCCGTCGCCATGCCCGGCAGCTTCAATTCGCCGTGCAGCGGCTTGTCGGAGACGCAGAGGAGGGTGCCGTAGGGCACGCGGAACCGGAAGCCGTTGGCCGCGATGGTGGCCGATTCCATGTCGAGTGCGATGGCGCGCGATTGCGACAGACGCTTGACCGGGCCCGCCTGGTCGCGAAGCTCCCAGTTGCGGTTGTCGATCGTGGCGACGGTGCCGGTACGCATGATGCGCTTCAGCTCGAAGCCCTCGTAACCGGTGACTTCCGCAACCGCACCTTCCAGCGCCAGCTGCACTTCCGCCAGAGCCGGGATCGGCACCCAGACCGGCAGGTCGTCGTCCAGAACGTGGTCCTCACGCACATAGGCGTGTGCCAGCACATAATCGCCAAGGCGCTGGCTGTTGCGCAGGCCGGCGCAATGGCCAACCATCAGCCAGGCATGCGGGCGCAGCACGGCGATATGGTCGGTGATCGTCTTGGCGTTGGAAGGGCCGACGCCGATATTGACCAGCGTAATGCCGGCATGGCCCTTTTTCTTCAGGTGATAGGCTGGCATCTGCGGCAGGCGGCCAAGCACCGCATCCGTGTCCGGCCTGTCGGAGCCAGCAGGGGTGATGATGTTGCCCGGCTCCACGAAGGCCGTGTAGCCTTCGCCACCATTCTTCATCAACTGCCGCGCCCATGCGGCGAATTCGTCGATATAGAACTGGTAGTTGGTGAACAGCACGAAGTTCTGGAAATGGCTGGCGCTCGTTGCCGTATAATGGCTGAGGCGGGCCAGCGAATAATCGATGCGCTGCGCGGTGAACGGCGCAAGCGGCGCGGGTTCGCCGGGCACCTGATCATATTCGCCATTGGCGATGAGATCGTCGGTGTTGTTGAGATCGGGCGTGTCGAAAAGATCGCGCAACGGCACGTCGGACAGCGAGGATGCCGCCGCCGCCTCGACATAAGCGCCTTCGCCGAAGGCGAAATGCAGCGGAATGGGCGTGGCCGATTCGGCAACCGTCACCGGAACGCCGTGGTTCTTGATCAGAAGCCCCAGCTGCTCTTTCAGGTAGTGGCGGAAAAGCTCCGGCCGGGTGATCGTCGTCGTGTAGACGCCGGGGGAGGTGACATGGCCATAGGAAAGGCGCGAATCAACATGACCGAAAGTGGATGTTTCGAGGCTGACCTGCGGATAACAGGCGCGGTAGCGGCCGGAAATCGGCGCACCCTTGGCAAGTTCGGTGAAGGAGTTGATGAGGAACGCCGTATTGCGTTCGTAAAGCGCGGTCAAAGCCTCAACAGCTTCTTTCGGGTCCGTGAACGTCTGCGGCGCGAAAGGCTCGGGGCTGATGAAGGAGAAGGGCGGAATCGTTCGTTTTGCTATTGTCATGGCCCATTATAGGAGGCCTATTTCGACAGGCAAGCGACAGAAATACGAAGAAACTGAAAAGAAACGGAAAAATGGCTGCGGCAAAGAGCAGGCGGTGAAATCTCAGCCGAGCGCGCCGCGTTGCAGGCTCATCAGCAGCACGAAACCGGCGCCCTTTGATGCCGGGCGGGGATCTGCCTTGTAAACTGCAAGTCCCGCCACCGGGCCTAGAAAGATCGATGCCATCAGCACCAGTCTCAGTGCGGAAAACAGGCCGTTGGAAAAGCTCGTCGTCATCGGCCGGTCCTCACAGCACGACGGGGCAATTGGCGGCGGGTGCCGGGCTGTGCTGGCAGGCAAGCGCCGCACCCGCATTCACCCGCTGAAAGCTGCGGTTGGGATTAACGACGAGCGAGGCGAAGGACATGGCGAAGATCGCCATGAGAAACGCGAAGATTGCCAGCCGGCTGATCAACTTTGTCATGTCCATTCCCCTTTATTGGAGTTCATGGACAGAGTTTTGCCACACTCGGACTGAACGGACCCTGAGACCCCGGTTCATATGGTGTTCAGGGAGATTAATGGGATACTTCCAGTGTGAATTAGGGCGGTGGCTGGCTTCAGCGGCCTCAAATCGCCTGCTTTTGCATCACGCCGGAGAGGCTACCGCACGGGCTGTGAGTTCGTTGACGAGGCCATCGAATGCTTCGGGATTGGCGATGTCGACGATCGGGACGTGATGGTGTCGCGCGGATGCCAGCATTTCGGTATTTTCGCGCAGGGACCGCTCAATGAAGGCGTCCATGATCCGGCGCTGGCCCGCCGTCGCATCTTTATATCCTGCATGCGCGCGCATTCTGTCGGAGAGAAAGTCATTCTGTGCGTGAAGAAAGACCCCGGCAACCGTTCTGCCCAGCAGGGGCGCTATAAATTCCGGCCGCAAGGCCGCGCCCTCGAAGACGACGATATTGCCAGTGCCTGTCTTGCTGTCGATCAGCCCGCGCACAAGCGGCCAGATATTCTGGTGATGCACCTTCAGAAACCAATGGATCGTTTCTGCCGACAGCTGCCTGTAATATTCCTCCACAGGCGCGGGTATGCCCGGCCATGGCCTCCCGGGGTGGCGTGCCAGGCTGTCGGTTGAAATTGCCTCGCAGTGGAGTTTTTCGCTCAACAGGCCGGCTAGGGTGCTTTTGCCGACATGGGACGTACCCGAAATCAGGATTATGGAAAGGGTGGCAGGCATGCGTCGCTCTTAAGAGTGTTCGTTCGGGCCGCGACGATACATCAACGGATATATGCGTTACACACGACGTCCGTCTGCGACGACGGACAGGCTGTTACAAGCCTGTCCGCCGCATCTTATCTCACAACCGCGTCCAGGTCTGGGATTTGCACAGGATTTTCAGCACGCAGCCCTTCATGCTCAGCGAATTGCCGGAAACGGTGCCGGAGCCGCTATAGGTCTTGTCATTGGCGGGATCGGTAATATCGCCCGAATAGCTGTTTCCCTTGCCGGAAAGCTTGCCGATCTGTTTTCCCGCATGTTTGCCTGTCTTCAGCGTCACGCAGAAAGCTGCGCCGCAGGGGCCGATTACGGCTGTCTCGCCGCTCGCCGTCTTCCAGTTGCCTTCAATGGGCTCAGCAGCAAAAGCAAGGTTGCTGCCGATCAGCAGGCCTGCGGCAATCATCATCACACGCTTCATAAAAACTCCTCCGTCCATGTCGCGCTTTCTTTGCCCGTTTCGTCCTCCGCACGGGCATGCGGATAGTATTTGACGTTCACGTAAAAGGAAACAAAAAATTCCAGCTGCGAGACGGCATTTGCGTCGGTTAGGAGAGTGGGAGAGGGGCAATTCGAAAAACCGTTGTTTGGATCGTGGTGAATGAAGGGTTGAAATCCAATTCTAAAGTTTTCGTAAAATTCGCTCGAAAGTCCTTAATTTCCGCACCTCGTGATATTTAACAAAAACCCAATTTTACCAATCGTTTGCAGTTTGTTTGCGGCCCATTAATCATGCCTTTTAAGCGCCCGTTGAAAGCCTCATGACATATTGGGGTCATCAAAAGCGCAGGGAAAACCTGCCGGCCGGAAGAACAAAAAAGCCGCAAAAGACGGCAGTTCCAAAGGTTAGCCTCGACAAGAAGGCACTTGATGAAACAGGCGAGAAGACAGGGATTAAAACGATGGCACGCTTTGAAATTCGCGATATCGAAATGGCTGTTGCCGGTGGCGAAACCCGCGCCGACACCCTTTGCAATCTCGGCCTGGTCTATGCGACCGGCCGGGGATGCAAGGTGGATCTGGTCGCGGCCCACAAATGGCTCAACATCGCCGCGATCCGCGGATCGGAAAGAGCCGCTTCGCTGCGAGCAGATCTTGCTCGCAACATGACCAAGGCGGAACTGGCCGAAGCGCTGCGTGCCGCACGCGACTGGATGACGATGCACTGACGCACCTTATCCGCGACAGAATTTCCGGTCCGGTTCCCTCCAGTCCCGATGACCGGTACAAACGAAAGTAAACCCGAAGGGGAATGCGGCGAGGGCTTTGAAAAGGAGCTTTTGCGCTGACACATCAAACCGCGACCGGCAGGAACAAGGCCGGCGCGGTTTTCTTATGTCTGGCGATGTCGGTTGATGGAAAACGATTCGCGAACAGTGGTTTGTCAGAGGATGTTGAATCGATGCACGCAATGGTCGATCGCACCATATGCCGCCTGGCTCGCCACCCTCATCCCTTTGCTTCTCACAGGAATCTGGCCGGCAGACGTCCGTATGGCGAAAGATTCCTTTCAGCCCAAGGACTTGGGCTGGCTGGATTCCTGTGACAAGAACAGGAATGAGAAGGCACGCGAAACCTCAACCCAGCGCCTTGATGACCTTCGGCAATGCCTGTTCAAAAAGATCAAGCTTGTCATCAGGTCCCACACTCACACGAATGCAGCGGTTGAGCGGCGCCACGCCCGGCATGCGGATGAACACGCCATGTTCCATCAAGCCGTCGACGATGGCGCGGGCGTAAGTGCCGTCGCGCTGGCAATCGATGGTGACGAAATTGGTTGCCGACGGCAGGGGCGAGAGGCCGTTATTGCGGGCAATCGCGGAAATGCGATCTCGAGCCACCGCAATTTTTCCAACGACGTCATGCAGATAGGCCTGATCCTTCAGCGCCGCCAATGCGCCGGCGACCGAAACGCGTGCCATGCCGAAATGATTGCGGATCTTGTCGAAGGCTTCGACATTGCCGAGCGTGCCGATGGCATACCCCACGCGGGCGCCGGCAAGCCCATAGGCTTTCGAGAAAGTCCGCATGCGCAGGATGTTCGGCTGGCCGATAAGGGCGTCGATGCTTGGCACGGCGCTGGCAGGTGCGGTCTCGCAATAGGCCTCGTCCAGAATGAGCAGGCAGGTTTCCGGCAGCGCACGGGCAAAGGCCACGACCTCGCTTGCCTCCCACCAGCTTCCCATCGGATTGTCGGGATTGGCGAAATAGACCAGCGGTGCATTTTCCCGGATGACGAGATCGAGAAGCCCGTCGAGGTTCTCGTGATCGTCGACATATGGCGTGGTCACGAGTTTTCCGCCAAAGCCGTTCACATGGTAGTTGAAGGTAGGATAACCGCCGAGCGAGGTGACCACCGGCGTTCCCGGCTCAACGATTAGCCTGGCGATCTCACCCAGCAAACCATCGACACCGCCGCCAATGGCGATATTGCCACGCGAAACGCCGTGGTGGATGGCGAGTGCTTCCTTCAGTTCGAAATTTTCCGGATCGCTGTACATCCAGGTCTCGGCCGCCGCATCCCGCATGACCATAAGCACGGATGGGGCAGGGCCGAACCCGCTTTCATTGGCGCCTATCCGCGCTTCCACCTTCAGGCCGCGGCCCCGCTCGATGGCTTCCGGGCCGACGAAGGGAACGGTTGAAGGAAGAGAGACGGCTAGCGGCGTAAGACGTGAGAAAGCGGACATTGGCTGAGATTTCCAGTACCTGTTTGAAAACCCGGCACACAATAGGTGCAAAAAAACCGGACGCAAGTCGCGCCCGGTTGCCGGATGGCTGTTTTGGAACAGTTTTTTCCACCGTCGCGCCGTGAGAGAAAAACTCGGCCGCGAATCGGCCGATGCGGCTCAGACGCTGGTCTCGAAACTCAGCCTGCGCACATGGTGCAGGAATTCCGCGTCGATCAACATGTTGAATCCGATTGTGACCTTTTCCTCTTCCCTGCGGATCAGGTTGCAGCCGATCTCATCGCGAATGCCGAGAATTTCCAGATAGAAATTAGTGGGCATCTCCAGATGCGGGCTGACCTCGATCTCTGCGCCGTAAAGCGAGATGCTGCGCACCAGGCAGCGCATGGTATCCTTGGCGCTGAGGTGATGCCCGATGAAGGTGATCTTTCCGGGCCGGTCGATCTGAAACTTCTCGTATTGCTCGTCCTGCGGGACGCTTTGACGGTGATCAATATGTAAAGCCATGACAACCTCCCGGATTGCCTTTTCCTGATGCCAATTTTAACGCGGCTTCCTTGCCAGTGCGTGAAGGAAATCCGCGCAATTGTCTGTTCTGCGTCTCGACATGGGCCAGACCGCCTGTCGGAAGCCGATGTTTCCCTTGAGGAAATGCATCCGGCTCCTTCCGGTTGCAAGGGTGTCGCAGTATGGGGTGATAATGTGTCATGCTTGCACCGGGCTGGTGGCGCTGTACGGTTGACGCGGGCCGTACTTGGCGTTACGCCTGATCCCGCAATATGGCTTCGCAGGGTGCGGCAAATCTGCCCATTGGCGATTGTTCTGGGAGTGAAATGTGGCGGGAAGGCTGGTAATCGTCGGGGCGGGGCAGGCCGCTTTCGCGCTGGCGGCAAAGCTCAGGGCGCTGAAGGATGAGCGCCCCATCACCATCATCGGCTCGGAGGATGCCTATCCTTATCAACGGCCGCCACTGTCGAAAAAATACCTTTTAGGCGAGATGAGCTTCGACCGGCTGATGTTTCGGCCTGAGGAGTGGTACGCGGAAAACAATGTCGATATCCGGCTCTCCACCTTCGTGGAGGAGATAGACCGCGCTGCCAAATCCGTTCGCATGCAGGATGGCAGCACGCTTTCCTACGACAAGCTGGTCCTGGCGACCGGCGCTGCACCACGCGAGCTGCCCGCCAGCATCGGCGGCGATCTCGAAGGGGTTCTGACCGTCCGCGACAAGCGCGATGCTGACCGGCTGTTTGAGGAAATGAAACCCGGCCGCAGGCTGCTGGTTATTGGCGGTGGTTATATCGGTCTGGAAGCGGCAGCCGTCGCCCGCAAGCTCGGTCTCGAGGTCACGCTGATCGAAATGGCCGACCGCATTCTCCAGCGCGTGGCGGCAAAGGAAACCGCCGATATCATGCGCGGCATCCATCAGGAGCACGGCGTCTCCATCCGCGAAAAGACCGGCCTCGTGCGGCTCGTCGGCATGGATGGCCGGGTGGCCGCTGCCGAGCTTTCCGATGGTTCGGTGCTTGACGTGGATTTCGTCATCGTCGGCATTGGCGTAACCCCGAACGATCGCCTTGCCCGCGAATCGGGCCTCGATGTCGGCAATGGCATCGTGGTGGATGAACACACCCGCAGCTCGGACAAGGATATCCACGCGGTGGGGGATTGCGCGTTGCTGCCGTGGCGGGGCCAGCTTGTGCGTCTCGAATCAGTCCAGAACGCGGTTGATCAGGCCGAGGCCGCCGCGCATGTACTGGCAGGCGCTGAAGTCGCCTATGATGCCAAACCCTGGTTCTGGTCGGATCAATACGAGGTAAAGCTGCAGATCGCCGGCTTCAACCTCGGTTATGACGAGACGGTGCTGCGGCCCGGCGCGCGCGAAGGCAGCTGGTCGGTCTGGTATTTCCGCGACGGGCGATTCGTGGCGGTCGACGCGGTCAACGATGCCAAGGCTTATGTTTCCGGCAAAAAACTGCTCGATACCGGCGCTGAGCCGGATCGCGCCATCCTGGCGGACCCGTCCGCCGATCTGAAATTACTGCTTTCCTGAGGACATCATGCCCGCTCCCGAAAATCGTTTCAAAACAGCCATCCACGCTGGCAGGCCGCAAATCGGTCTCTGGCTCGATATGGGTGAGGCCATCACGGCGGAAATTGCCGGAACAGCGGGTTTCGACTGGCTGGTCATCGATGGTGAACATGGCCCGAACGATCTTCGCAGCATCATCGACCAATTGCGCGCTCTCGCCACATCGCCCGCCGAACCGGTGGTGCGTGTGCCCGTTGGCGAAAGCTGGATGATCAAGCAGCTGCTGGACGCAGGCGCCCGCACGCTTCTGGTGCCCATGGTCGATTCGGCGGCGCAGGCTGAAGCTTTGGTCAGTGCGATGCACTATCCGCCGCGCGGCATTCGCGGCATGGGGGCGGCGGTTGCCCGCGCCTCAGCCTTCAACACCATAACCGATTATGCCGACAGTGCGTCCGACAGCGTGTGCCTGCTGGTGCAGGCCGAAACGCGCGCCGCTATCAATGATCTCGACAATATTCTTGCGGTGGAAGGCGTGGACGGCATCTTCATCGGCCCGGCCGATCTTGCTGCGGATATGGGCTATCTCGGCAGGCTGGATGAGCCGGAAGTGCAGGCCGTAATCGAGGCAGCGATCGTCAAGATCGTCGCTGCCGGCAAAGCTGCGGGCATTCTCACCTTCAACGAGACCTTCAATCGCCGTTATCTGGAACTCGGCGCATCTTTCGTGGCTGTTGGCGCCGATGTCACGGAGTTTTCCAATACACTGCGTGCGCTATCCAGCCGCTACAAGGGCGGGGCAGCGCCTGCGCCATCCAAATCCGGATATTGAGTCTTAGTCATCGTTGCTGGCGTTCAGCTTTTCCGGCGGAATGCCTTCTTCGCCGGAAGCGAGATAACCGTTATTGATGAGTGCCGCGCGGACGATGCGCTGGATAGCCTCATCCCTGTCAATGCCGTGATCTCTCGCGAAATCCGACAATGCTTCTTCAAGATCGCTGCTGAACACCATTTCCGCCCCCCGTTCGTCAATTCTCTGAAATAAATGCAAACAGGCAAGGCGGAACGTATCCCGCCTTGCCTGAATTCTAGCCTCTAGAGCGGCAATCAGCGCCAGCGATAAAGGCTGCTGTTCGAAGAACTCTGCTGAGTACCAGCGCCGACCGCATAACCGATCGCAAAGCCGAGTGCGCCGACGATCGTCAGCAACGAGGTTGCAGTGCCGGGGTTTTCCTTGACTGCCTCCACAACGTTCTGCCCCTGGGCGCGCACATTGCTTGCCGCCTTGCGAACGCGGCCACGAGCCTCATCCAGAAATTCGGATGCATCTTCACCAACGCCTTCCGCACGAGCGGAAACGGACTTGGAGAGAGACGAAATCTGCGAGCGCAACTCCGCGATCTGGTTTTCGATCGTATCTTCGACAACATTCAGTTTGGTCTGAGCCATTAGAACACCTCTTTTTGTTACCGAAGCCAGAACGTGCCGGAAGAGAAGAAGTTCCCCAATGGCCCGCAAAGTTTCGCTGGCGGGTGTTCGGCCAACAGGTTTTTCGGCTTCTTGGCGAAAAACCCTTGCATTCATTTTTTTAAAGCAATAATCAGGCCGCACCGGAGAGGTGGCCGAGTGGTCGAAGGCGCTCCCCTGCTAAGGGAGTATACGTCAAAAGCGTATCGTGGGTTCGAATCCCATCCTCTCCGCCACAATCGTGTGTTAAGCACTTGATTATTCTTATTTTTTCCATTCATTCAGCTCGTCGCCCTAATGGGCGTCCTAATCGCTGAACGCTGTGGAGAACCCGCGTTTTCCGCCTTTCCGCACAATGAAAGGGCTCTGTCGGGTATTTTTCTGCAAGGCTCAAAAGAGATTCGCGGCGACTCACAGAGCAGTTGAATGCCAGTGAGTGCGGTTCTGCTGCTAGATTATCCACAATGTATTAGCTGAAGTCATACCGGCCGCTTCACACGCGAATAATTCTGTGCCCTACTCGCTTAAGACGAGCGAGAGGAATCGGTATGGAAATTGCGGGAGGTACCCAACTCATAGAGAAGTATCTTGAGCTTGGCGGACAGCGGCGGATCTATGTTGAAGAAGACGGCTCCATCAGGGTGTTCACCCTCGACCCCGAGCCTGAAGCCGCGGCGAGATTTTGGGAAGAGAATATCGCCGTGTTGGATATTCAAGGACTGAACAATCTGTATCGCTTGCTGCC
The DNA here is from genome assembly GCF_019355535.1 of Agrobacterium sp. S7/73. Taxonomy (NCBI): domain Bacteria; kingdom Pseudomonadati; phylum Pseudomonadota; class Alphaproteobacteria; order Hyphomicrobiales; family Rhizobiaceae; genus Agrobacterium; species Agrobacterium sp. S7/73. The sequence goes on along the minus strand of NZ_CP072136.1, from coordinate 1,967,715 downwards.
GCTTATCCAAGGATTGCATGGAGGGCACCCAAATGGACTATGATTATGAGCGATCAGGCTACAAAGACTTTCTTCGACAGTTGATCGACGGCGGTGACATAAATGATGATGCTGCGGAAGGTATCACCAAAAAAGTGATCGGCGAGGGTGAGGAAAGCCTGTCGGACAAACAGCGATATGTCTTCAACACGAAGGTAAAGAGCGTATTTCTTCGACCTAAGTGCTCGCTATGTGAACAGCCAGTCGAGTGGGATATCGCTTACGAGGAATTGGGAAGTTCCAATCCTCGCTGTTCCAGTTGCAATTATCGCTACGAAAAAATGTTGGAAGAGTGACTTCAGCACTCGGAGGTGCTGGTTGATCTGCGATTAGATGTTCCGTGGGTTTAAATGATAAGTGACATTTACGATGGCCTGCGTGAGTTAGCTAACGCTCTTGGGGACATGCGAGCGCTGCAGGATTTGCAGGCTCAACTTGATATGGCTTACTGGGCGCAAGCCATGTTTTGGTCTAGCGTCGGAGGGTGTATCGCCAGCGTGGTGGCTATTTTCCTCGCTGGCGGAACATACATTCAATCGACACGTGCCATCTCTCTGACCCGGCAGATCGGTGAAAACCAGACACAAGCCTACGTGCTGGCTTCAAAAGCTGAATTCGGCTCTAAGGGCAATATCCTGATAACGTGCTCGAACAATGGAGAGACACCTGCGGCATATTTTTCTGTGAACGCTTCCGCCAAGGTTGTTCAACCAGGTAATGTCACAGCGTCAATTTCGTTCATCGATGATGAATATAAAACTTGGTCGGCGTTGGCTGCTCACTCCGAGCTATCTGTTACGGTCCTAGATTCCGACCCGGTTGTTGCAGATTTCCGACGCGCGCCGTACACAGAAGACCTACTGCTCATTAGCGGACAGGTAGTTTACCGCACTATATTTGGTCATGATCATTTAACGCAGTTCGCATTTTTTGTCACAAAGGGGTCGTCCCGATTCCGTCGCCCAACCGGTAAGCTCGATACATTCAGAAGACTGCCTCAGGAGCCCAGTGCTACCTTGCGGCAGCATGTTGATGTCGTTCTGGAGGATGACGAGAAACAACCATGACGAAACCAGGCTTGAAAATTCCTCTTCGCGTTCTTGCTGTGCTGTTTTTCGCCGCCGCCTTCGCGCAATGGCTGTCCTACAATTGGCCAACGGCCTCGCAGTCTGCGATGTCGAGCGCCACTGGATGGCTTCTTACTGTCATCATTGCCGCGCCTGGAGCACTGCTGTGGGCGGTGTCTAATAACCGTTGAAAATATCTCAATGAAGAACCGGCTTGGACTCTCGTTTCACAAACCAGACCCGCCAGCCAGTGCCCTGGTAGCTGCCACTAGTCCAGATCGGATTCAGTATCTCGGCAGCCGCTGTCGCCTCTTCAAAGCTGTCGACGTACTCAACGATGATGTCGATCAACTCGCTGACGGTCATGTCGCGCTCGACGGTGAAATCCTCGGATTCAAATCCGGCGTGAATGATGGTGTCCATGGGCAATAAGCTGCACGCATCTCCCAGGCTCATCAACTATCAAAAGTGATAGTGACTATGCGGCCCGACGAAACCATCCATCGAAAACCGCCACGGTGAGCGGCTGCGGGAACGCTATGACAGCTGCGGCCTTTTTCCTCACCTTCAAGGCACGTTTCTTGCAGTCTACGGAGCAATACATCGCCTTGCTGATTTTGGCCACGAATGACATTCCGCAACAGACGCACTGCTTTTCAATCCGAGCGGTCTGGAAGCGGTGGGCGGCTCCGCATCTCATTGAACAGTGTTGGTTGGTGGGTTTATGCGGCTTGAATTCTGTTCCGCAGTGGAGACATGGCTTAACGGGAAGCGTGGTCATGGATATGTTCCGACACCGGCGAGTGCAAAACATCTGATCGGAACCCTCCCTGATAGGTTGGTAGGACGCTTGGCACTGTATGCACTCCCGTGGCTTCGTCTTCGCCTGGTAGAGTATGCGATAAGCTGCTCGGCCCACACTGTCTTTAAAGGGCTGCGTCCCATAGCTGCGATACTTCAGCGCCGCAGTAGCGCATGCGACTCCGCAAAACCGCTCTCGCCTGTCGATCTGGAACTGCGCAAGGGGCCCTTTGCAAAAGTTGCACGCTTCGATCGGAGCCGTATATTCCGGCTGTCCTTCCGCCCATGACGGCCGCGCGCCCTTCGCCAGTTTCTGAAAAGCCGCCGTGATCAACGCAGCAGACTCAACGTCAGATGCAGTCCAATCATGGCCTGCAATGCACAGAGCTGATCGCAGGCCGGCACGTGTCGAGCCCTCGTTCTCCCACGCGCTGAAGCGAAAGTCATCGAGAATCTCCATGACCTGCAGAATGACGTGCTTTCGGCGCTCGCCTTTGACTATCTGTGGAGGCTTGTGCTTGTCTCGAAGACGGGAGTTTCTGGCATCGACATATTGCGACAAATAGACCATTTGCATCACCCGAACATGGCGTCAAGAAGCCCCGCCGTCACTGGCGAGGAGGAGACTGGCGGTAGGGTCTTCACGCCCTCAGGCGCTTCGCTCTTCGGCCGGGACTGGCACTCCAGATATGTGCGATCCAATGCCCGCAGAATTGCAACATGGCGCGGCTCGATCGGCCAGCTCTTCAACTGCGCATAAGCGAGAATCTCGGAGTGGCTGATCGGATTGGGACCGGCCGCGTGGTATGTGCGCGCCTGGTGCAGATCAAGGAACCAGCGGAAGAGCAGATCGCCGCCGGCAGGAATGCGCGGCACGGTCGGTGCCTTCGCTTCCAATTGCCTTTTCAGCTCACCGCACAGCAGTTCACGCAGGTTGCTCATCTCGGGCTGCCGTTCATGTAAAGCTCGTTCTTCTGAGCATTGTTTTTCTGCACCAGCTTTATGCTCTGACTTTGCGCCTGCTGAAGGATCTGGCCAATGAGCTCCGGCGAGAGACTGACCATGACTTCGCTGGTGCCTCCGGGCAATGACTGGCTGCTGTTGCTGCTGCCGTTCACCGAGACGCCAAGACGGCCGTTCGAGTCACGAGACAGCGGCATGACGGCTTCGGGGTTTTTCTCGCCCATCACGCCAAGACCGCCCCCATGCGAGAACATCGTCGGGCTGGAGACGACGGAATTGGTGAAGGCGCCCCCCTTAGCAAACGGTCGGACCGCCGGCATAGGGCCGGCTTTTGGCAGGCTGGCGAAGCCACCAGTGCCGCCGCCAAACAACCCGCCGAATAGTGAGGACAAAAGACCGCCGCCACTACCACCGGCCGCGCCGTTCACCTTGAAGAGCGCGTCCAGCACATCGTCCAAAAGTGTGTCCGCGATGCGTTTCAGCGAGTTGACGGCGACGTCGCCCATCGCTTCCCAGAAAGATTTGCCACTCTCGATGGCACCGAACAGATCATCGAGTCCCGCTTTCGTGAGATCACGATAATAGAGCGTTTGCTCGTCTGCTTTCCTGCGGGCCTCTGTTCCCTGATAGATCGCTTCGTTGAGCGCGATAACCTTTGCCCGCTCTTCGTCCGTTGCGGCCGCTCCTGCCTGCCTGGAGGCCGTAGACGCTCGCTTGGCGGCGTCGGACAGGCCAACGATACGCAGCTCTTCCTCTAGCTCGGCGATCAATTCCTGAACGGCTTTCCGCTCGCGCTCCGCCTGCGTGACCGACGCGGATCGTGACTTTTTTGCTGGCGTTTCGGGTGGCGCCTTGTAAGCCGGCGGCGTCCATCCGCCTGAGGATTTCGGAACGAAGTTCATGACTTCCGGCCGGTTCTCCAACTCGCGGATCAAAACGTTTTCTTGCTCGTCAAGCTGCCGCATTCTGATCTCATGCGTGCCCTTGGCCTTGGCGCGCTGGCGGTCATTCAGGCGACTGTCTGCGGAGTCGATATCTGCGATCGCCTTCGCAACCTCCTGCTTCTGCCGCATCACGTCATTGATGTTGCCCTGGATCGTGGAGGAGCGTCTTTTGTCGACGGCACGCAGCGACTCTAAAAAATCCACCATGGAATCAACAACGCTGACGATGGCCGATTTGAGTGTGTTGCCCACGGTGCTGGAGATTGCATTGAACTGGCGGTCAATCTCCTGCGCCTTCGCAATGACGTCGTCATCCAGCACGTGACCGAAATCGTTGGCGGCCTTGATCTGAGCACGGATATCCGGCAATCGTTCCCGGCAACACACAACTGGAGGGTCGGATTGCCCATCGGAAAATTCCGCTGAGTGGGTCGTAATCATAGATTTCGCGGACGTTTGTGGCGTCAATCATTGTTGCGTCTCCTGAAATGGGGGATCGCTGTCGCACTCCGGGCTAGAGGAGGATGGCGGTCGAACCGTGGGCAGACCGGTGGCTGTGAATCGGCAATGCGCACCTGCGGTGCATCGGCTCGATCTGTGATCTCGCTTGCCTGGCGCGGTGCGTCCCTAACAATCCTTTTACCGGCAGGGAAAGAATGAGGCTGCGGCTCCTGCCGTGACGGAAGGCGGACTGCGCTCGAAGAGTGCAGAGCACGAAGTGCCGGCGAAGCCGTTCTGCGCCGGTTGTCACGCCCGCTATTTTCCCTTTTTATGGTGCGCGTGACACGTCGCCTCCGCTGCTGTCTCTCGCGGGCTAAACGGCGCTTTCGATCGGCTTGCGGTTCGTCACAGGCTTCGATCCTCAGAAGGCAACAGTCCTGTCGTTCGCAAGACGAGACTTCCAGCAGATCGCCAACTGTTGCCTGTGGCATAAGCCGCCCCTCAGCCGGGGAGCAAGCCGAGCGGAAGCCGTGGACGGTGGCCCGGTCAGCATAATTCAGCGTCCGGAGCACTTTCTGCATCGACATGTTCGAGAGGCCGCTATTTTCCTTCGTGCCCGGAAATACGAAGTCGCTCATTCGCACGGCCTTCATCCCCTCCAAGACAGCGATGGCTTGCTTGCTGAGCGGAACCCGGTGTTCGCGCTTTGCTTTCATTCGCAGGGCAGGGACGGTCCAGACACCGGCGTCCATGTCGATTTCATCCCAAGTCGCTCCTAGAACCTCACCGGTGCGCGCTGCCGTCAGAATAAGAAACTCAAGTGCGCGTGCACCAAACCCACCGACGGATTTCAGCTCCTGGCAGAAGGTGGGCATCTCAGTATAGGGCAGGGCGGCGTGGTGGCCGCGCTTAAGCTTCTCATCCACTGGCGGGAGGAGGTGTTCCAGATGGCCTTTCCAGCGTGCAGGATTTTCTCCTTCTCGCCATCCCGCCACGCGTGAATAGTCGAGCACTCGTTCGATTCGCCCTCGTAGTCTCGAAGCGGTCTCGTTCTTGTCTTTCCAGACCGGCAACACGACCGCCACGACGTCGTCAGTGTCAATTGAGGAAACCGGCATTTTAAGGAGACGCTTGCAATACGCATCGCCGAGCGTCATCACCCACTGAGCACGGTGCTTGTCGTTTCGCCACTTGTCGGCGCGCGTTGCGAGGAACGCCGTAACTGCCTGCTCAAAGGTCGTGCGCTTTTTCTGGGCTTTCCGCGATTCGGTCTCCTTGAACGGATCGCCCCCCGCACCCAAGATCTCGCGAATCTCGTCGGCCTTTGCGCGGGCGCCTGCAAGAGACACCTGGCCGGTACCGCTGCCAAAAGACCCTAGTCCAAGTTCGCGGCGCTTTCCTCCCCGAATGAAAACGAAGCTCCAGGTCTTGCCACCACCCTTTCGCACCACAAGGTAAAGACCGTCGCCGTCGCTTAATCGACAGGGATCTTTAGCGGCCTTTATTTGGGTGGTGTTCAGCTTATTGCGCGCCATCGGTCCTAATTCTGGTCCTAACATTTGCGGGTGTCACAAGGGGCATTTGAGACGTCATAGGCATATAAGAAATGAAAAAGCACAATAAAAGCAATGAGGGGTTTTCATCTAAGTTATGAAAGGCGTGATCGCGGCGGCCATCCTCTCCGCCATTTCGGCACGCAGCCTGAAATTATAAATCTCCCTAAACAGCTACTTCTTCCCAGCAGGCACCCAAAGCATGCGTTTCCGCATGCCAGTTCGTTCTTCAGCACGTTTCGCGAAACGCCGGACCCCTGCGATAAACCGGATGATAGTGGAGAGAGCTAATGCGCCGACGCGATTCTGCCCCTCGTTTCTTGCAGGCAGTTACAAAGCACTCTGTACCCAAGTGACACACACTCGTATCCCGCGCCGTTTTCGCGACTCGTCCCATAACGCTTGCGGACGCAATCGGCCAAACAATTGAAGTGCCGGAGCCTGCGAGCCGAATCGTTGATGGGGAATCGGTGGCGAACCGCTCGGGTTTCACTGTTGTTTCTATGTGCGCACCGGGGAGCCATACTAAGGGTGGCGCCGGAGCGGGGCAAAAGTTTCCGTCGCCCTTCCCCTGCGGGGCAAGGGATCTCCGAAAAGGCCTATAGTTTAGAAAGACCTTGTTAACCGCGCTAACTAACGGATTTTCAAGTCATTTCTTAACGCATGGTAAAGCCGCCTATGGGCCGTGTGCCCACTGTGTGCTGTTTCCGCAACAAACCGAAATGAAGCATGTACGTAAATGCGCTTTATCGGATGTTGGCGATTGCAAGCGGCGAAACCTTTTGTATTTTCACGACCAGAAGCGAGGCGGTGGATCGTTTGGCTTCTAAGAACACGGGAATGGGGCAGGGAATGCTGTCCTTCGGCAAAAGTACCCAGACCCACTTAAAAACTTTGACTGGAGGTCAATCATGAACATCAAGAGCCTTCTCATCGGCTCCGCTGCGGCTCTCGCAGCAGTATCCGGCGCTCACGCTGCCGACGCTATCGTCGCTGCTGAGCCTGAGCCCCTGGAATACGTTCGCGTTTGCGACGCTTTCGGCACCGGCTTCTTCTACATCCCCGGCACCGAAACCTGCCTGAAGTTCGACGGTTACATCCGTTTCCAGACCGACTTCGGCCGTAACAAGTCCGGCACGTCTGACTGGGATTCGTTCACGCGCGCTCAGTTCAACATCGACACCCGCACCGACACCGAGCTCGGCGCTCTGCGTGGTTACATCGGTCTTCGTGGCCAGGCTGACAACGACAGCAACCGTGGCGTTGTTGTTGACCAGGCTTTCATCGAACTCGGCGGTCTGAAGGTCGGTTACTACTACAACTGGTGGGATGATGGTCTCTCTGGCGAAGTTGACGTACTCAGCTCTAACCAGACCCGTCTGAACGCTGTCCGCTACACCTACGACGCTGGCTCGTTCTACGTTGGTGTTGCTGTTGAAGAGCTGGAAGCTGCTCGCGGCGGTTCCAACATCTCCGACGACTTCCTAAAGGGCGGTTCGTTTGAGCGTGCGAACAACGTAGGTATCGACGCTATCATCGGCGCGAAGTTCGGCGCAGTTTCTGCCAACCTGCTCGGCGGCTACGACACCGATGCTGAAGAAGGCGCAGTCCGTGCTATCGTAACGGCTGACATCGGCCCGGGCACTCTTGGTCTCTCTGGCGTTTGGGCTTCTGGCGCAAACCGCTACTACGAAGAGTCCGAGTGGACCGTTGCTGCTGAATACGCCATCAAGGCAACTGACAAGCTGACCATCACCCCCGGCTTCCAGTACTTCAACACGATCGACCTCGGCGCTAACAACGACTGGGTTGGCGATCGCGATGCATGGAAAGCTGGCGTAGCTGTTGGCTACAAGATCACCCAGGGCCTCTCCACGCTCGTTTCGGTTAACTACCAGGACGTAGACGGCACCGAAGGTGTTGATACGGGTGCCGGCGACAGCTGGGTTGGTTTCGTTCGCCTTCAGCGCACGTTCTAATCTGATCTGACATCGTCAGTGATGGAAAGCCCGGCTCTTGAGCCGGGCTTTTTCGTTTGATGCACATTGGCGAGGGGCAGGCAAAGCGTCGATTGGCCGGCGTTTCGATATCCCGGCGACTTTCCGTTACGGCTTAAGTCGGTTTGTATCGTTGCCGATTCGTCTGCCACTCAACTGTTTTGGGCCTGTCGAACTGGGAACTGATTCTCTCCTGCTGCGGATGGAAGCGTTGCTGGCGACAGCCCGATTTCCCACCAATGGCACCGCGTTTCAGACGATTTCCCATGGCGCAGCGATGTCAGAATTCTGGCGGTGGGATGAGGAATGACTTATCTCATTTATCGGCATTTCGCTTAAGTCGCTGAAAAGCATGAATTATTAACGTTTTGTTAGGAAGTGCTGCCCGTCGGTTAGAATTGTAGCTATTTCGCAACAATGCAAAACTAAGGTCCCCTTACTGTCTTCCTTTTGTCATCATTGGGATTGCCTCCCCGGCCGGTTTTGGCTCTAATCATCTCCATAAGCGGCACGCATTTAGTTGTGTTTCCCCACCCGCTGCTTAGAAATTTAAGCGTTTGACTGGAGGTCAACCATGAACATCAAGAGCCTTTTGATCGGCTCCGCTGCGGCTCTCGCAGCAGTATCCGGCGCTCACGCTGCCGACGCTATCGTCGCTGCTGAGCCTGAGCCCCTGGAATACGTTCGCGTTTGCGACGCTTTCGGCACGGGCTTCTTCTACATCCCCGGCACCGAAACCTGCCTGAAGTTCGACGGTTACATCCGTTTCCAGACGGACTTCGGTCGTAACCAGTCCGGTACGTCTGACTGGAACTCGTTCACGCGCGCCCAGTTCAACATCGACACCCGCACCGACACCGAACTCGGCGCTCTGCGTGGTTACATCGGTCTTCGTGGCCAGGCCAACAACGACAGCGACCGTGGCGTCAACGTCGACCAGGCTTTCATCGAACTCGGCGGCCTGAAGGTCGGTTACATGTACACCTGGTGGGATGACGATCTCTCCGGCGAGACCGATATCCTTTCTTCGAACTCCACCCGTAGCAACGCTCTGCGTTACACCTACGATGCTGGTTCGTTCTATGCTGGTATCAGCGTTGAAGAACTCGACTCGGTACGTGACGGCAACTCCAACCTCGGCGTTGCCAAGGGTGGCGTCTTTGAAGGCCCGAACAACGTCGGCGTCAGCGGCATCATCGGCGCGAAGTTCGGCGCAGTTTCTGCCAACCTGCTCGGCTCCTATGACACCGACCAGGAAAATGGTGCAATCCGCGCTATCCTGACGGCTGACATCGGTCCCGGCACCTTCGGTCTCTCTGGCGTTTGGGCTTCTGGCGCAAACTACTACTACGAAGAGTCCGAGTGGGCAGTTGCTGCTGAATACGCAATCAAGGCAACTGACAAGCTGACCATCACCCCCGGCGCTCAGTACCTCGGTACGATCGATATCGCTCCTGATGGTGACTTCACCGGCGACAACGATGCATGGCGCGCTGGCCTGACGGTTGATTACAAGATCACCCAGGGTCTCGATGCCAAGATCGCTGCAAACTACCAGGACGTCGATGGTCCGACCGGCGACAGCTGGACCGGCTTCGTTCGCCTTCAGCGCACGTTCTAATCTGATCTGACATTGTCAGTGATGGAAAGCCCGGCTCTCGAGCCGGGCTTTTTCGTTTGAGTGCGGTAAATCCTGAAAACAAAAAAAGCACCGGGCCTGCCGGTGCTTTGATATTTTGACAGTAGTCAACTGATGAACCGGTCTTCTATCCCGCCCGGCCATGACGCAGGTCATCGACGATATCGGCCTGTTGTCCAAGCCTCGTCTTGTAGACCTGATAATTCTCCATAACCCGCTGCACGTAATTGCGGGTTTCGGGGAAGGGGATGCGCTCGATCCAGTCCACGACATCGTCGATAGGCTTGCCTCGGGGGTCGCCATAGCGGGCGATCCATTCCGGCACACGTTTCGGGCCGGCATTATAGGCGATGAAGGTGAGGATGTAGGAGCCGCCGAAACTGTCGATCTGTTCGCCGAGATAATGTGCGCCGAGCGTGGCGTTATATCCGGCGTCGCTGGTCAGCATCGCCTGCGTGTAGGGCAGGCCGTGGCGCCCGGCCACGCCCTTGGCGGTTCCCGGCAATAATTGCAGTAGTCCGCGGGCATTGGCGGCGGAGACGGCGGCCGGGTTGAAGGCGCTTTCCTGCCGGGCGATGGCATAGGCAAGCGCCTTGCCGGAGCCGGCAATATTGGCACTGGCGGGAATGACACCGAGCGGATAGGCAAGGGCGGCCGCATCGATGCCGCGGCTGAAGGCCGTCTTGCCGATTTGCAGTGATACCTGATGGTTGCCGTTGCCCTCTGCCCTTGCTGCCAGAATGGCAAGCTCGCCCGGGCTGTCGAGCTGATCTGCCAATGACCTGTAGAGGCTGTCGGCCCGCCAGCCGTAGCCTGCGGCTTCCAGCCTGTCGATGGCTCGCACGGCTTCGCGGCCGGCAAATCGTTCACGGTCGGCGGCGCTCGGAGCAGGGTATGTGACGTTCAGCGTCTTTGCATCGATTCGTGCGGCAGCAAGCTGGCCGTAAAAGGTGCCGGAATGGGCAGCCGCCTTGGTGAAGAAATCGCGGGCATTGCCCGGCCCGCCCACTTCCGCCGCCCGCCCCAGCCAATAATAGGCCCGCGAGGCGGAAAGTGGCCGGTTCGAGGTCTGCAAAAGGGTGTTGAAGTGGCGTGAGGCCGTGGCGGGATCGCGCAGCGCCCGCAACGCATACCAGCCAGCATGGAATTCCGCATCGGCAACATCGACGGCTGATGTGGCCGAATGATTGGCAACGATGCGATAGGCTTCGGCAAAATCGCCGAGATCGGCGACGCCGCGCGCGATGATTCGCCGCTCGTTCCACCACTCGCCGGGATTGACGAGTTTTGCCGTGTCCTTCGGCGCCTGCTTTAAAAGTGCTGCGGCTTCCGGATATTTCTGCTGGTTGCGGAGATTTTCGATGCGCGCGAAGAGAAAAGCAGGGTCGCTGCGCAAGTTGGCGTCAACCTTGCCCAGCAGCGCCACGGCATTGCCTGAGAGCTGCAGCACGGCGGCCCAGGCATTGTAGAGCGACTGCGCCTTGCCGAGATCGCCGAAACGTTTCGCCTGGCCGATTCGGCTGCGATACATCAGATAATCCATCCGCGCCTTGTGGTCGGCGGGCGTCAGATAAGTGGGGAACTCGGCAAGAACATGGTCTTCCATGTCCTTGTCCATGCCTTCGCTCACCCAGAGCTGGCGAATGAGGCGTTGTGCTTCCAAAGCTTTGCCGGAAGAGGTGAGGGCCTTGGCCAGCACAACGGTGCCCTCGGCTGTTTCCGGCCGGCCGCTGCCAAAAGCGGCGAGCACCTGGGGTGCCGGTGGATTTTCGCGGTAAAGCGCCTTTTCGGAATTGGCGCGCAGCGTCGCCGCACCCGGCCACCCCGCCAGTTCGCTCTGGGCTGTAGTGATTTCGGCGGAAGGCACGTCCTTCTGCCCGGAAATGGCAATCGCCCAGGTAAGAATATGCCGGTCGAGACTGCCTGTCTGCATGGCGTTGCGAAGGGCGATGGCGCGTGTCGTGTCGCGGCTGGAAAGCGCATCCAGTCCGGCTTTAAGCTGGCTCGCATCGTCAGGCCGGTTAAGGCGTGGTATGGCGCCGGTAATTTCGGGCGAGGCCGGCATGAAGGCGGGAAGAGCAGGCGCATTCGGCTTCACATAGGGAAGCGGCACGGCAGCTTCCGGCACGGGGCCGGCCAGCGCGTTCCAAACGGTCGCGGCAAGACCTGCCGCCATCAATCCCCAAACTGTCTTTTTCATACCGCTCTTCATCACTGGACGGAAACAATCGACCTTCTTGTATTGACGTTTCATTGCAGCGGGATTGCGAAATGCGCCAGTGCGTTGCACCTATGAGTTTCGCCTCAGATCCCGCTCTGGAATCTACGGAGACTGTGCTTAACGAAACCTTACTTTCCGCTCGGCACTCCAATCAACTTTTATTCACCGGTCTGCGAGCGGCGTAAAATTCCACCGCCTCGTTTTTTGCCTGCCGCGTGAGCTTCCGCGACTGTCACACTTCCGACAATTTCGGACAAAATAGGCTGCCTTTGCGCTTGTCGGCGCCAAGGGCTGGCACTAATGTGTGCCGGTTTTAACCATCGAATGCGGCCGAAGCATGAACCGGCTCGGCGCCAGGAGCTTTGTATGTTCAAGGGATCAATTCCCGCCCTCATTACCCCGTTTACGGACAATGGTGCCGTGGACGAACAGGCATTTGCCGCCCATGTGGAATGGCAGATTGCCGAAGGCAGCAACGGACTTGTGCCTGTGGGCACGACGGGGGAGTCTCCAACCCTGTCCCACGACGAGCACAAACGTGTGGTCGAGCTGTGCATCGAGGTAGCGGCGAAACGGGTTCCGGTCATCGCGGGCGCTGGCTCCAACAATACCGATGAAGCGATCGAACTTGCCCTGCACGCGCAGGATGCCGGCGCGGATGCGCTGCTGGTGGTCACCCCCTATTACAACAAGCCGACGCAGAAGGGGCTTTTCGCCCATTTTTCCGCAGTTGCGGAAGCGGTGAAACTGCCGATCGTGATCTATAACATCCCGCCGCGCTCGGTGGTGGATATGTCGCCGGAAACCATGGGTGCGCTTGTAAAGGCGCACAAGAACATCGTCGGCGTCAAGGATGCGACGGGCAAGCTCGACCGCGTCTCCGAACAGCGGATTTCCTGCGGCAAGGATTTCATCCAGCTGTCCGGCGAAGATGGCACGGCGCTCGGCTTCAACGCCCATGGCGGCGTCGGCTGCATTTCGGTCAGCGCCAATGTTGCGCCACGCCTCTGTTCCGAATTCCAGGCGGCCATGCTTGCAGGCGACTACGCCAAGGCGCTGGAGTATCAGGACCGCCTGATGCCTCTGCACCGGGCCATCTTCATGGAACCTGGTGTGTGCGGCACAAAATATGCGCTTTCGAAGACCCGTGGCGGCAACCGCAAGGTCCGCTCGCCGTTGATGAGCACGCTGGAACCGGCAACGGAAGCGGCAATCGACGCGGCACTGAAGCATGCCGGCCTGATGAACTGACGGACACCTGAAACCCGAAAGGCGCGCAATGGGACTGCTTCGCGACAGAAGCCGGTTCGCGCGCCTTTTCTTTTCGTAACGACGATACTAAATAGAAACGTGAAAACCGCTCGTGGCGGACAAGCCGCAGGCGCAATAAGAAAAACAAGGGATTGAAATATTATGGCCCCCAAAGGCAGCCAGCGCGTGGTGAACAAGATCGTTGCGGAAAACCGCAAGGCTCGTTTCAACTACGAAATCATCGACACCTATGAGGCGGGTTTGGTGCTGACCGGCACCGAGGTCAAGGCGCTGCGCGAAGGCAAGGCTAATATCGCCGAGTCCTACGCATCGGACGAGGGCGATGAAATCTGGCTCATCAATTCCCACCTGCCGGAATATCTGCAGGCCAACCGCTTCAACCACGAGCCGCGCCGCCGTCGCAAGTTGCTGCTGAACAAGCGCGAGATCAACCGACTACGCGCCGGCATCAACCGTGAAGGCATGACGCTGGTGCCGCTGAAGGTCTATTTCAACGAAAAGGGCCGTGCGAAGCTGGAACTGGCACTGGCCAAGGGCAAGAAGCTGCACGACAAGCGCGAGACAGAGAAGGAACGCGACTGGAACCGGCAGAAGTCGCGGCTGCTGAAGGGCAACAACGCCTAGAGCTCATGCCTCATTCCTGCACTTGTCGCAGGAATCAAGCCGCCGCGCGTCTGCGCGGCGAGAGAGTTCTTTTCAGCCCAAGGATTTGGTCTGGCTAGATTGCTGTGACAAGCACAGAAATGAGAGTGGGGATGCTTTCGCCTCTTGAATAGACAGCTCTCACGCCGCCCTATAAGTCCGCTCCACATAGGACGTGGACCCCGAAACACTGAACCGGCTGACCAGTGCCGCCAGATTGGCGCTGACATCGCTCAGATTGTGCGTGGCCGCGTTGGTTTCTTCCACCATGGCCGCATTCTTCTGGGTCAGATTGTCCATGCTGTTGATGGCGGCGCTGATTTCCTGAATGCCGACGGACTGCTCCTGGGCCGCCTTGGTCAGCGACGTTATATGTTCCTGAATATGATCCACCTTGTTGCCGATCGTATTCAGCGATTGCCCGGTTTTATTGACCAGCGATACGCCCTGCATCACATCCTCCGAGGATTTGGTGATGAGGGTCTTGATCTCCTTCGCGGCGTTGGCTGAACGCTGTGCCAGCTCGCGCACTTCCTGGGCGACGACGGCAAAACCCTTGCCTGCTTCACCGGCACGCGCGGCTTCCACACCGGCATTCAGCGCCAGAAGGTTCGTCTGGAACGAAATCTCGTCGATGACGGAAATGATCTGGGTAATCTTCTGCGACGATTCCTCGATGGCGCCCATCGCTTTTACCGCTTCCGTCACCACATCCCGTGACCGCGCCGCTTCGGCGGCGGAGCTTTCGACGATGGCCTTGGCCTCTTCGGAGCGCTGTGCCGAAAGTTTGGAAATGGTGGTGATTTCCTCCACGGCGGCGGCGGTTTCCTCAAGGGCTGCTGCCTGCTGCTCCGTTCTGCGGGCCATGTCGTCGGTAGCCGATGTCAGTTCGCGCGTATTGCCTGATATCTTGTTGGCTTCCTCGACGATCTGCGAGAATGCACCCGCGAGATTGCCGACCGCAGCGTTGAAATTGGCAATCAGCCCCTCGAATTGCGGTGCAGTCTTTTCATTGATGCTGGAGGTGAGGTCGCCATTCGCCAGCTTGTTCAGGGCGTTGTTGAGCAGTTCGAGAACGTGCTCCTGCTCCTTCTTCATCTGCGCCTGTTGTTCCTCGACCTTCAGCCGCTCGGCGGCAAGCACGTCGAGGTATACGGAGATCGAATAGTCCATGTCGAGAAGGGCGGCCTTGATCGTTACCGTCAGGGCGTCGTTCAGCTTCTTGGCCTTCTTTTCCTGGAAAAGGCCCTTCAGTTCCGAATTGACGACGGCTTTGACGATGCCATCAAGCATCAGCGCGTAACCGCCAATATACCATCTCGGCTCCAGCCCCAGCCTTGCATGAGTACGGCCGATGGCCGTCACGGCATCGGTATAGTCCGAGTTGAAGGCGCCGGAGGCAATTCTTGCCCAGTGTTTCATCTGCATGCCTTTGGCATGCTGGACATGTGCTTCGCTTGCAAAGAACTTCGCCGTTTCCGGCACGGAGCGCGCCTTCGCATAAAAACGGTCGAGAGAGGCGTCGAGCGAGCCTGTAATGACGCCCTTCATGTCCGAAAGGTTTTGCCGTTGCTCCTGGCCAAGCCCCAGAAAATTAAGTCTTTCGTCGAGTTGTTGATTGGTTTTTACTTGGCCATGCATGTCTGAACATCCTGATTTGACACCGAAATCATGTCGTTGGTGCCGTTGGGTGATTTAGACACGTCTAAAATTAACCAAGATATAATTTTGACTGGCCGAATTTGATGTTTGTTAATTTTAAGAGGAATTTTCCGGCAGGAATACACGGTTGTGGAGCCAAACAAAAACGCGCCCGCCTTGCAGACGGACGCGTTCTCATTAGGTCGGCGGCTTAAAAACCGGGATCAGATCGTTTCGGGGTTTTCGACGTGCCGGGCAGGGCGCTCGTTCGGGTCACGCCCGATTTCGGCCTTCAAGGTCATGAGATCAATGAAGTGATCTGCCTGCCTGCGCAGATCGTCGGCGATCATTGCGGGCTGCGTTGCCATAGTGGACACCACGGAAACCTTGCGGCCCTTGCGCTGAAGCGCGTCCACCAGCTTGGTGAAATCGCCGTCACCGGAAAACAGAACCAGATGGTCGACGGTCTCTGACTGTTCCATGGCATCGACAGCAAGTTCGATATCCATGTTGCCTTTGATCTTGCGGCGACCGAGCGCGTCGGTGAATTCCTTCGCCGGCTTCGTCACGACCTTGTAGCCGTTATAATCCAGCCAGTCGATCAGAGGGCGGATCGAGGAATATTCCTGATCCTCGATCAATGCGGTGTAATAATAGGCGCGCAGCAGGTATCCGCGCTTCTGAAACGCCTTAAGAAGCTTGCGATAGTCGATATCGAACCCCAGGCTTTTAGATGCTGCATAAAGATTGGCTCCATCTATAAAGAGCGCAATTTTCTCCCGTGGATCGAACATTCCATCCCATTCCTTTTTTGGAAAGGCCATTATCTGGCTTTTATTTCCGGTCGCAAATGCGAAAAATCATGTCGTATCAACGAATTTTGCGTAGCGCCGTTGCGTTTTAAGTAAGGTAACTTCACCCGTATTCCAAGACAATTCTTCTAGACATTTTGTTCATCAGACGCCAAACAAGGGCAATAAGGTGCCAAAAGACGCCAAAGACAGGAAAAACTTGAATTCCGCGGCCAATGGCTGTATCGGAAGCTGGAAGGCTTCGTCGCGAGGAATCCAAAGCGTTTTTCGCAAGGCACGAAGCGCAGATTCAATAGGTTAGAGCATCCCTTGTGCATCCTCAAGAAAGCACGGCGCTCTGATCCACGACATTACGACTCGCAAAGGACAGGCAATGGCCCGCGTCACAGTTGAAGATTGCATTGATAAAGTAGACAACCGTTTCGAGCTGGTCCTTCTCGCCAGCCACCGTGCGCGCCAGATTTCCCAGGGCTCGTCCATCACGGTTGACCGCGATAACGACAAGAACCCGGTCGTCGCTCTGCGCGAAATCGCCGACGAGATGCTTTCGCCCGACGACCTCAAGGAAGACCTCATCCATTCGCTGCAGAAGCATGTGGAAGTGGACGAGCCCGAGCCCGATCCGGTTACGCTGGCAGCCTCCGCCACTGCCGATGGCGAAGAGGACGACCAGCCGGAAACCGTTACTTTCGACCAGATGTCGGAAGAAGAACTGCTGGCCGGTATCGAAGGCCTTGTGCCGCCGGAAAAAAATGACGACTATTGATCTGACTTTATGACGCCATTGGCAGGCGGTGGTTACCGTCTGTCAATATTTGCCGTCATAATCTGATCCCTATTGATGCAGCATTGTGCGCCGACCCCAAGGTTGGCGCGCTTTCTTTTTGTGGAATATCGCATGATGCGGCAATACGAACTCGTTGAGCGGGTTCAAAAATATAAACCGGATGCGAATGAGGCCCTGCTGAACAAGGCCTATGTTTATGCAATGCAGAAACATGGCCAGCAAAAGCGGGCCAATGGCGACCCCTATATCTCGCATCCGCTGGAAGTTGCCGCCATCCTGACGGAAATGCATCTCGACGAATCGACCATCGCGGTGGCGCTGCTTCACGATACGATCGAGGATACCACCGCTACCCGCGCTGAAATCGACGAGCTGTTCGGCGAGGATATCGGCAGACTGGTGGAGGGGCTGACCAAGCTCAAGAAACTCGATCTCGTCACGCGCAAGGCCAAGCAGGCCGAAAACCTGCGCAAGCTGCTGCTTGCCATTTCCGACGACGTGCGCGTTCTTCTGGTGAAGCTGGCCGACCGCCTGCACAACATGCGCACCATGGAATATATGCCGGCGGACAAACGCAGCCGCATTTCCGAAGAAACCATGGAAATCTATGCGCCGCTGGCCGGCCGCATGGGCATGCAGGACATGCGCGACGAGCTGGAGGACCTGTCCTTCCGTTACCTCAATCCGGAAGCCTATGAGACGGTGACCAACCGCCTTCAGGAACTGGAAACGCGCAACGAAGGGCTCATCAAGAAGATCGAGGACGAATTGCGCGAGCTACTCGTGGCGAATGGCCTTCTCGGCGCCAGCGTCAAGGGGCGTCAGAAGAAGCCCTATTCGGTGTTCCGCAAGATGCAGTCGAAATCGCTCTCTTTCGAGCAGTTGTCCGACGTCTACGGCTTCCGCATTCTGGTGGACGATATTCCTTCCTGCTACCGGGCGCTCGGCATTGTCCACACCCGCTGGCGCGTGGTACCCGGCCGCTTCAAGGACTATATCTCCACGCCGAAGCAGAACGACTATCGTTCCATCCACACCACGATCGTTGGCCCTTCGCGCCAGCGTATCGAGTTGCAGCTGCGCACCAAGCGCATGCACGAAATCGCCGAATTCGGCATTGCCGCCCATGCGCTTTATAAGGACGGCGAAAACGGGGAGGGCGATCTGCTCTCGCCGGAGAGCAACGCCTATTCCTGGCTGCGCCACACCATCGAATCGCTGGCAGAAGGCGACAGCCCGGAAGAATTCCTCGAACACACCAAGCTGGAACTGTTCCAGGACCAGGTGTTCTGCTTCACGCCCAAGGGCAAGCTGATTGCGCTGCCGCGTGGCGCGACGCCCATCGATTTCGCCTATGCGGTGCACACCAATATCGGCGACACCACAGTTGGCGCCAAGATCAACGGCCGGATCATGCCGCTTGTGACCCGGCTCAACAATGGCGACGAGGTGGAGATCATCCGCTCCGGCGTGCAGGTTCCGCCCGCCGCATGGGAAGAGGTGGTGGTGACGGGTAAAGCCCGCTCGGCCATCCGCCGCGCCACGCGCATGGCCATTCGCAAGCAATATTCGGGTCTCGGTTACCGTATTCTGGAGCGCACTTTCGAACGTGCCGGCAAGGCCTTCTCGCGTGACGCGCTAAAACCTGTGCTGCATCGTCTGGCGCAGAAGGATGTGGAAGACGCTATCGCCGCTGTCGGGCGCGGCGAGGTCTCCTCGCTCGACGTGCTGCGTGCAGTCTATCCGGATTATCAGGACGAGCGCGTGACGGTGAAGATGACCGGCGACGACGGCTGGTTCAACATGCGCAGCGCTTCCGGTATGGTCTTCAAGATCCCCGGAAAGTCGCGCTCCGTTCTGGAAGACGATGGCGCAGCCGAAATGCTCGATGGACCGGACCCGCTGCCCATCCGTGGCCTTTCCGGCAATGTCGATGTGCATTTCGGTGCCGCCGGCGCCGTTCCGGGCGATCGCATCGTCGGCATCATGGAAAAAGGCAAGGGCATCACCATCTATCCCATTCAGGCGCCGGCGCTGCAGCGTTTCGACGATGAGCCGGAGCGCTGGATTGATGTCCGCTGGGATCTTGATGAGGCGAACAAGTCGCGCTTCATGGCGCGGGTGATGATCAACGCGCTGAACGAACCCGGCACGCTCGCCTCCGTGGCGCAATCGATCGCGACGCTGGATGTCAACATACGCGCCCTGAATATGGTCCGCATCGGCACGGATTTCTCCGAACTGGCGCTGGATGTCGAAGTCTGGGATTTGCGGCAACTCAACCAGCTGCTGTCGCAGCTGAAAGACCTCGATTGCGTATCCACTGTCAAACGTGCCTTCGATTGAGGCATTTTTGATCATTCACACATTCCAAAAGGCCGCTGTTATGCATTGGATGCATGGCAGCGGCCTTTTACTGTCTCTGGTCGCGCATGTGGTTTGCGACTATCTTCCTTTCAGAAATTGAAAACGGAAAACGCGGCGTGCCGGTGGTCCTACCCCGATGAGAAACGCCATTTCCAAACTGAAAGGACATGAAATCATGTTTACTCCGCTTCGCAAGATCGCCCGTGCAGTTCGTGGCAAGACGACCCAGGAACGCGAATTCGAATATCTCAGCGGCTCCGTGTCTAATGTCGACCTCGAGTTCCGCCAGCGCGAAATCGACCGCGGCCTGTTCCGCCGGTAATGCACTCAGCGCATGGCAGCCGTTCGCCATGCGTATGGGACCTGGAAGGTGGGTGGCCGTTGTCGGTCAGCTCCTTCTCGTGTCTCGTAAGGCTTTGTGAATGCGCGCTACAAACGGGCGTTCACCGCTGTCCGGTCTAAATGATAGGACACGCTGCTTTTGAAACGAATTTGACGGCGAGAGGTGCTTGTTTCCTCGACGTCATCCTTGGCTCGTCCCAGGGAACTGATAACCTTGCATTCAATCAATCGTTTGCAAATCCTCGGGACAAGCCTGAGGATGAGGTCAGAGTGTTGGGCAAGGCTCGGATACTCGGTGATGCCACGCGGCGTGGGTGGAATTCCAGCTAAAGGCCGGAATGACGGGGAAAATATGCCTGCAAAAGAAATCCCCGTGTCGTATACGATGCTCTTGGCTCAGCCGGAGCGATGAAATAGACTGCCCTCATGCCGTTTCGCCGCCGTGAACCCGTTGGTTTTTCAGAGAAGATTCGTGACCTCTTTTGGCCGCGCACGGGTTTTACCCGTTCGCTGCGCTATATGAAGCTGCGTCTCCTGCGGTTGTCTGCGTCTCCGCATTCGATTGCCGCCGGTGTCGCGCTCGGTATCGGCGTGGCGTGGACACCGTTTCTCGGCGTGCATATCATTATCGCCATGGCGCTCGGTTTCCTCATGCGCGTCAATCTCGTCGCGGCAGCACTCGGCACCACCTTCGCCAATCCCCTGACATTTCCTTTCATCTGGGCGTCCACCTGGGAACTCGGGCATTTCCTGCTCGGACGACAGAAGGAGGCGGGGGTTGCGCATGTGGATTTCGTTGCGCTGTTCAGCCACCTCGAATTCCGGCAGATATGGAGGCCGGTGCTGGAACCCATGACCGTTGGTGCGCTTCTGCCCGCGGCCGTGAGCGCGGTCATCGCCTATATCACCGTCTACAGCCTTATCAGCGGTTTCCAGCGCCGCAAGATGGAAAATCTCGCGCATCGCGCCGCCAATAAAAACGCGTCTCTGGAGATGTTGAAATGATCCTTGGATTGGGCAGCGACCTGATCGATATCCGCCGCGTCGAACATTCGCTCACCCGTTTCGGTGAACGTTTCACGCACCGCTGTTTCACCGATATCGAGCGCGCCAAGTCCGATGGACGCAAGAACCGCGCGGCATCCTACGCCAAGCGTTTCGCCGCCAAGGAAGCCTGTTCAAAGGCGCTCGGAACCGGCCTTGCGAACGGCGTTTTCTGGAAGGACATGGGGGTCGTCAATCTGCCGGGCGGCAAGCCGACCATGGCGCTCACCAACGGTGCCGCAGAAAGGCTGGCGGCCATGCTGCCCGCCGGTCACCGCGCCAATATCCATCTGACCATCACGGACGATTACCCTTACGCTCAGGCATTTGTGATTATCGAGGCGCTTCCCGTGAGCGACTGAGACCGGCGGCTGCCGCATTGGCGGCCTATTTGCAGGCGTATGACAGAAGCGCTTCCCTTCCGGCTGGAAAGGTTCTAGAGAAGTCGCAGAAATATGAAAGCGTCGCTGGCTGCGTGAAAAATTGCTTCACCCCGCCGCAGTCGCGAGCAACAACGGCCCGGACGCCTCCGTCAAATCGCAGGAACCGGTAAACAATCAGGCAGGTCTTTAAGTGTCCGAAAAAGCTGAAAAGAAGCAGAACGCCCTCTGGGAAAACGTCAAGGTCATCATTCAGGCGCTGCTGCTGGCCATGGTCATCCGCACCGTGCTGTTTCAGCCCTTCACGATCCCTTCAGGTTCGATGATGCCGACGCTGCTGGTAGGCGACTATCTTTTCGTCAACAAGTTCTCCTACGGCTATTCGAAATATTCGCTGCCCTTTTCGCCGAACCTGTTTTCAGGCCGTATCCTCGAATTCAGCAAGCCCAAGCGTGGCGATGTCGTGGTCTTCCGCCTGCCGCCCAATCCTGAAGTTGATTACATCAAGCGTCTCGTCGGCTTGCCGGGTGACCGCATCCAGGTGACGAACGGCGTGCTGTTCATCAACGGCCAGCCGGTTCCGAAGCAGCCTGATGGCACCTTCACCTCCGATTACCGTGCCGATCCGGGCGCCAATGTACCGGTGTTCCGCGAAACGCTCGATAATGGCGTCACCTTCGACACGCTCGACCAGTCGCCCGATTCGCGCGGCGACAACACCCGCGAATT
This sequence comes from Agrobacterium sp. S7/73, assembly GCF_019355535.1. Classification (NCBI taxonomy): domain Bacteria; kingdom Pseudomonadati; phylum Pseudomonadota; class Alphaproteobacteria; order Hyphomicrobiales; family Rhizobiaceae; genus Agrobacterium; species Agrobacterium sp. S7/73. The sequence goes on along the minus strand of NZ_CP072136.1, from coordinate 1,946,034 downwards.
CCTGGTGCCGGAAGGCCATTATTTCATGATGGGCGATAATCGCGACAACTCGCTCGACAGCCGTTTCGATGTCGGTTTCGTGCCGGAAGAAAACCTGATCGGCCGCGCCAGTGTCATCTTCTTCTCGCTGGGCAATGACACGCCGTTCAGCCGCATTTGGGACTGGCCGTCCAACATGCGCTGGGACCGTCTCTTCAAGGTTGTGGGATGAGCAAGACCAAGCCGCTGTCGATTGCGGAGATTTCCCGTCTCGAGGCGTTGATCGGATATGAATTCAAGGAAAAGGCCCGGCTCGACCGGGCCTTGACCCATGCGAGTGCCCGTTCCGCTGCGGCGGGCAATTACGAGCGGCTGGAGTTTTTGGGCGACCGCGTTCTCGGCCTTTGTGTTGCCGAGCTGTTGTTCTCCACCTTCCGCAACGCCAGCGAAGGTGAGCTTTCGGTTCGCCTCAACCAGCTTGTCAGCGCCGAATCCTGCGCCGCTATCGGCGACGAAATGGGCCTGCATAATTTCATTCGCACCGGATCGGATGTGAAGAAGCTGACCGGCAAGGCGATGCTGAACGTGCGCGCCGATGTGGTCGAAAGCCTGATCGCCACTCTCTATCTGGATGGTGGTCTGGAAGCATCCCGCAAGTTCATTCTGAAATACTGGCAGGGCCGCGCAACGCGCGTGGATGCCGGACGGCGCGATGCCAAGACTGAATTGCAGGAATGGGCGCATGCCAGATTTGCGGTTACGCCCGCTTATCGGGTTGACGATCGCTCCGGACCGGATCACGATCCCAGCTTCACCGTGACGGTGGAAATTCCCGGCGTAAAGCCGGAAACCGGCGTCGAGCGTTCCAAGCGCGCAGCCGAACAGGTGGCAGCAACCAGATTGCTGGAACGCGAAGGCGTCTGGCAGAAAAGCTCCACCTAGAACTGAGCGCCCGAAAGATAGTGGCGCTAAAATCGAGCGCATGGCGAGCCTTTTGGCCGCATGTTGAATACCTCAGACCTTGAATGGATATCATGACTGATCACGAAAACCCCGCCGTTGCCGGCGAAGACATCGCCCTTCCGACCCGCTCCGGCTTCGTGGCCCTCATCGGCCCGACCAATGCCGGCAAGTCGACGCTGGTCAACAGGCTGGTGGGTGCAAAAGTTTCGATCGTCAGCCACAAGGTACAGACGACGCGCGCGGTGATGCGCGGCATCGCCATTCACAAAAATGCGCAGATTGTTTTTATGGACACGCCCGGCATCTTCAAGCCGCGCCGCAGGCTCGACCGCGCCATGGTCACTTCGGCCTGGGGCGGAGCGAAGGATGCGGATCTCATCCTGCTGCTGATCGACAGCGAACGCGGCCTGAAGGGTGACGCGGAAGCGATTCTCGAGGGGCTGAAGGATGTTCCGCAGAAGAAAATCCTCTGCCTCAACAAGATCGACCAGGTGAAGCGCGAAGACCTGCTGAAGCTTGCTGCCGCCGCCAATGAGCACGTGACCTTCGACCGGACCTTCATGATTTCGGCCACCAACGGCTCGGGCTGCGAAGACCTGATGGATTATCTGGTCGATACCCTGCCGGAAGGTCCGTGGTATTATCCGGAAGACCAGATTTCCGATCTTCCGATGCGCCAGCTTGCCGCCGAAATCACCCGCGAAAAGCTGTTCCTGCGTCTGCATCAGGAGCTTCCCTACGCCTCGCATGTCGAGACTGAGAAGTGGGAAGAACGCAAGGACGGCTCCGTGCGCATCGAGCAGGTGATCTATGTCGAGCGCGACAGCCAGAAGAAGATCGCTCTCGGCAAGAACGGCGACGCGATCAAGGCGATCTCCACCGCCTCGCGCAAGGAACTGTCTGAAATCCTCGAACAGCCGGTCCACCTCTTCCTGTTCGTCAAGGTTCGCGAAAACTGGGGCGACGACCCCGAACGTTTCCGCGAAATGGGCCTGGAATTTCCGCGGGGATAAGGCACATGCGGTTCCTCCCACATTCCTGTGACAGGTACAGGAATGTGGATGTGCCGGCCGGAAACGGAACGGCACACAACGAACATTCTGAATATCTTCAACCTTTTATCGGGAACCGAATGCATTCGGGTGGGTTGTTCCAAAACGATTGGGCGCAACCTTTTTTTCGATGATGGATATTCATGTCGCCAAAAAAACCGAACGGAATTTCCACCACCCCGTGTCAGCACTGTCCCTTGCGCGACCTCCCGCATTTCAGGGACTTTTCCTCTTCCGAACTGGATTTCGTCTCTCGTTTCAAGACAGGGGAACTGGCGGTCGAAAGCGGTTCCGTCATTTTGATGGAAGGGTCGCACAGCGCTCATCTCTACACTGTCCTTCAAGGCTGGGCTTTCCGTTATAAAACACTGGAAGACGGCAGGCGGCAGATCCTCAATTATGTCATGCCAGGCGATCTCGTCGGCCTGCAGGGCACGGTCATGGGGGAAATGCAGCATTCGGTGGAGGCGCTGTCGCCGGTGACGCTGTGTGTCTTCGAGCGCTCGCGACTCAACAACCTCTTCACCGATCATCCGACCCTTGCCTATGACCTGACGTGGATTGCAGCAAGCGAGGAGCGCATGCTCGACAACCACTTGCTCAGCATCGGTCGGCGCACAGCAATCGAGCGTGCTGCCTACCTCATCGCGTTCCTTTACAGCAAGGCAAAGGCGGTTAATCTCGTGCAGGGTGAAACGCCGATCCCGGTAACCCAGCAGCATGTTGCCGATACGCTTGGCCTCTCCATCGTCCACACCAACAAGACCTTGAGAAAGCTTGTCGATCGCGGTCTGATTCGCTGGACGGACAAGGGCTGTCTGGTGCTGGACGATGCCGGACTGAGCCACGTTGCCGGTTGGCAAAACGATGAAAAGCGGCCAAGACCCTTCATCTGATCTTTTTTCGACATGTCTTTTTTAAATGACGTTGGGTCCGTAATTTGCGAACTCTGTCGACATGGCGCTTGAAAATCACATTGGCGACAGCGGCGCAAATCCGTCTGGTTCCCTTCACGTTGAAAGAAGAAGAAACATGGTGCCACAACGCTGCATCATCGTTGAAGATGAATATCTGGTGGCGCTTGACGTCGAGGCGGTTCTCCAGTCCATCGGCGTTGAAACCATCACGATTGCGACGACACTTGCGCAGGCACAGGACGCATTAGGGCGGGATGGCGCCGATTGCGTGCTTCTCGATGTCAGCCTTTCCGACGGCAAGAGTTACGATTTTGCCCGCCACCTGCGCGATCACGGAATTCCCTTCGGTTTCGTCAGCGGTTATGGCGACACGAGTGGTTTTCCCGAAGATCTCGTGCATGCGCCCTTGCTGGGCAAGCCTTTCGGTGAAAACGAAATCGCCGATTTCGTGACAACGCTCGTTGCTGCGGCGCGTGACACCGTAAAAGAATAACGTTTCGCCGTCAGATCGGTTATGATCGGGCTTGAATCGGAATTCGGACAGATTTCATGCAGTGGCAGGACGAGGCAATCATTCTCGGCGTAAAGCGTCATGGCGAGACCAGCGTCATCGCCGAGGTGATGACCCGTTTGCGCGGCCGCCATCTGGGGATGGTGCGCGGCGGGCGCTCCCGCAGCATGCAGCCGGTGCTGCAGGCGGGAAACCGGGTGGATGTGATCTGGCGGGCGCGGCTTGACGACCATCTCGGCGAATTCCGCATTGAGCCTTTGCAGTTGCGGGCGGCGCAACTGATGGAAACGGCAACCGCGGTGTATGGTGTGCAGGCCATGGGCGCGTTGCTGCGCCTTTTGCCGGAGCGTGACCCGCATCCGCATCTCTATCAGGCGCTCGACGTCATTCTCGACAATCTCCATGATCCGGTCGATGCTGGCGAATTGTTCGTTCGTTTCGAGCTGGCGGTGCTGAACGATCTTGGTTTCGGTCTCGATCTCACGGAATGCGCGGCAACGGGCCTGCGCACCGATCTCATCTATGTATCGCCCAAAACGGGCAGGGCGGTCTGTAGTACGGCGGGGGCGCCCTATGCGGCGCGTATGCTCTCGCTTCCCGCTTTCCTGAGCGAAGGTCAGTCGAAGGCCGCCGATCGCGACAGCCTCTCGGCCGCCTTCCGTCTCACCGCCCATTTCCTCAACCGCCATGTTTATGATCCACGCGGCCTCAATGAAAACGCCGCCCGCGACGGTTTCGTGCAGGCGGCGTTGAAGGCACTGGAGCGTAAGGCGGTGCTGCCTGCGCTCGATAAGGCGGTATAGCCTCAGGCCATCGCTGGCCGAGGTGCGGGTCGTTCCTGAATAGGCCAATGCACGATGGCCGCAAAAATCCCCATGCCGACGCCGAGCCACCAGACGAGATCGTAGGAGCCGAGCTTGTCGTAAAGGAAGCCGCCGAGCCAGACACCGAGGAACGAGCCGATCTGATGCGACAGGAATACGACGCCACCCAGCATGCCGAGATGGCGCGTGCCGAACATGATCGCCACCAGCGCATTGGTCGGCGGCACGGTGGAAAGCCACAGGATGCCCATCACGGCCGCGAAGATGATGACTGAAAGCGGTGACTGCGGCAGAAGCAGGAAGGCGGTGACGGCGATTGAGCGGGCGATATAGATATAGGCCAGCAGATAGGGTTTCGAATAACGCTGGGCGATGACGCCGGCGGCCAGCGATCCGATGATGTTAAAGAAGCCGATCAGCGCCATGGCGATGACCGCATAGCGGGGTTCGATGCCGATATCGCCGAGATAGGCCGGAAAATGCGCGGTGATGAAGGCCACCTGAAAACCGCAGACGAAAAAGCCGGTGGTCAAAAGCAGATAGCTCTTGTGGCCCAGCGCTTCTCTTAGCGCCTCGCCTGCCGTCTGCTTGAATTGCGTCTGTGACTGGCTGCCGGACGAGGAATTGCCACGCATCGGATAGGCCAGCAGTGGCACCAGCATCATCATCACGGCAAGCCAGACGAGACTGTCCGACCAGCCATAGGTGGAAATCAGGCCCTGGCTGATTGGCGCAAACAGGAACATGCCCGCCGATCCCGCCGCGGTGCCGATGCCGAAGGCAAGCGAGCGTTGCTGCGGCGTAACATGCCGCGCGAAGGCCGAAAGAATGACGCTGAACGAACCAGCTGCAATGCCAAGCCCGACAAGCACGCCACCACCGAAATGCAGCCAGAAGGGCGAAGTGCCGAAGGACATGCAGATGAGGCCAGCCGCATAGAGAAAGCCGGAAAGCACGAGCACACGGCCGGTGCCGAATTTATCGGCGATGGCGCCGAAGAATGGCTGGCCTAGACCCCAGAACAGGTTCTGCAACGCCATGGCAAGTCCGAAGGTGGAGCGGTCCCAGCCGGTATCGGCCAGCATGGGTAGCTGGAAAAAGCCCATCGCCGAGCGTGGCCCGAAGGTCATGACCGCGATCAGCGACCCGGCGACGATGATCGCCCAGGGCATGGTTTGGCGTGTGGCTTGCGACATGAAACTCTCCCGATGCAGCGCCTCGCCTCGTGGGACGCTGTGCCGCAAAATTCCCCTTTGATGAGAGGAATATTATCTTTTGCAAGGCTGCCCCACTAGCAACTTTTCTTGACGGCACTATTCGTGCGATTGATGAGACACTCAGGTGAAATGCCATCGGGCAAGGTGAGGCAACGATGAAGCAGAATATTTACGACGACCCGCAGTTTTTCGAGCGCTACAGCGCCATGCCACGCTCTCTGGAGGGACTGCGTCAGGCGGGCGAATGGCATGAGCTGCGCGCCATGTTGCCAGCGCTGAAAGACAAGACAGTTCTTGATCTCGGTTGCGGTTTTGGCTGGCATTGCCGCCATGCCGTAGAGCAGGGCGCGGCGCATGTCGTCGGGGTCGATCTGTCGGAAAATATGCTGCGCCGCGCCGCTGAGATAAACGGCGGCCCCGGCATCGAATATCGCCGCGCCGCGATCGAGGACATCGATTTTGCGCCGGAAAGCTTCGATCTGGTACTGAGCTCACTCGCTCTGCACTACGTCCGCGACCTCGATGCGGCATTCGCGAGAGTTTTCTCCGTGTTGAAATCCGGCGGCGACTTTGTCTTTTCCATCGAGCATCCCGTGTTCACGGCGCTGGACAAACAGGACTGGTTCTACGGCGAAGATGGCGAAATACTGCACTGGCCGCTCGATAACTATCAGAACGAGGGCGTGCGCCATTCCAACTGGATGGCGGATGATGTCGTCAAATATCACCGCACGGTGTCAAGCATTCTCAACGCCCTGCTGACTTCAGGCTTTGCGATCACGCGGCTCGCGGAACCGAGGCCCGATCCCGCCCTGCTGGCGGAGCGGCCGGAGATGAAACACGAAGACCGCCGTCCGATTTTCCTGATCGTCGGTGCGAAGAAGCCTTGATACGAGATCGTGAGATGCATCGCCCAGCAGCTTAACGCCTCTTGATCGCCCAGCCGTCCGGCCGTTCCTCGACTACCTTTGCCGCATCCCCAACAGCTAGCCTGCCTTCGCCGCGCGGTGTGACATTCCAGCCGAAGAGCGGGCCGGGCACGCGCCGGTCGCCGGACATGCGGATGCGGCCCATGGCCTTCATGGGGGAGGGTACATCGCGGGAGCCGGTTATCTGGTCCTGTGTCGTCATGATGCAGCGGGCGCAGGGCTTGACGAGGTCGAAACGGATGCCGCCGATCTCGATCGCCGCCCAGCGATCCTCCGCCCACGGCTCGTCCGTTTCCAGCACGATATTGGGCCGGAACCGCTCCATGCCAACGGCGTCTTCGCCATTTGCACGCATATTGTCGTTAAGGGCTGCAAGTGAAGCGGTGGTGGTGACGAGGATCTGGTAACCGTCCGCAAAGGTGACGGGCGTTTCGTTGCCGGTCCATTCAAGGCTCGCGATGCGTTTTGCGATGTCATCGAAGAACACCAGCTTCACCTCGCGCCCAAGCCACTCAGACAGTGTATCGTTGGTTTCGCTATCGGCGATATTGGCGCTGACGATCGATTTCCACACGGCGACATCCATGCGCTGCCCGGAAGGCCTGGCGAAAATCTTGCCACCTGCTTCCCGCGAAAGCACCATGCCGCCATCCGCGTGCTGTGCCAGAACCGTGGCAATATCAGGCAATTCGCGCTGGGTAATGAAGTGGCCCGAAGGGTCGGTCAGCATGGCGCGCCGGTCGCCAGGCAGGCCTTCCGCCGAAACATCGCTTTTCGAGAGGACAATGCCGCGCGCGCTTTTCAGCGGGTAGATGTTGAGTTCGGTCACACGCATTCAGGTCTCCTCAGATTTCGTCGAGAAACAGGTCCAGCACCTGTTTCAGCCGCTCATGGCGGGCCTTTGCCAGTTCTCGCCCGGTTTCGGTGCGGAAACCATCCGCAAGCTTGAACAGCTTGGTTTCGAAATGGTCGATGGCGAAGGCGCGATCATCAAGCGGACGGTCCTTTGCCAGCGGATCGGCCGGGTCGTAGAGCGCCGAACCCATGCGTCCGGCAATATAAAAGCAACGCGCAGCACCCACCATGCCGATGGCGTCCAGCCGGTCGGCATCCTGAAGGATCTTTGCCTCCAGCGTCTGCGGCTCGATATTGGCGGAAAAACTATGTGTGGTGATGGCATGCGCGGCGGCGTCAATATCGGCCTGACGCCAGCCAAGCCCGGCCAGAATGCCGGAGGCCTTTTCCGCCGCCAGCCGTGAGGCCTGCGCGCGAAGCGGCGAGTTCTTCTCCACAGCTACGCAATCATGCAAGAGCACGCTCGCCGCCAGCACCGTACCATCGCCGCCTTCGCCCGCATGGATGCGCATGGCGTTGCGGAAGACGCGGTGGATATGGGCAAGATCGTGTGAGCCGTCGCCCGCATCGGCGGCATGCGGTATCAGGTCCTGCGCAAGCGCCGCATAGGGCGCAAAAGCCTCAGCCGGGATCATGTCTTCGGCTGCCGGGTGAGGATTTTCTGATAGAACAGACCGATGCCGATCAGCACGACGCCAAGCCCGATGAAGGACAGCGCCCGCAGCACGCCCTCAAGATTGCTCATGTCGATCAGGAATGCCTTGGCGACGGAGATCAGCACGAAGGCGGCGGATGCCAGACGCAGGCTGCGGGCATTGAAGCGCGAACCGACGATGAGCAGCAATACGCCGATCAACAGCCAGACCACCGAGTAGCTGTAGGTCTCGCCCTGCAGGAAGCCTTTCCAGTTGGCAATGTTTTCACCCTGCCAGAAACGGCGGACCGAAAGCGTGGCCCAGGCAAAGCCGAGTGCGGCACCCGCCACGGCCAGCAGGCTGACATAGGCTGCAGGCCGCTTGCCGCGTGCGTAATAGGCAAGGCCGCCATAGGCAAGCGCCGGCAGCAGGTAACCGATCAGCAGCAGGTTGAGGAACGGGATGCGGCCGGTATTTTCGCCGGTGAAATAGGGGTTCAGCGTGAAGAAATGCATCACCAGCACGTTGATGACGGCGATAACGCCTGCAATCATCGAGCCGTAACGGAAGACGGGGCTGGGGCTCTTCAAATCGAGCGTCATCAGTACGCCTGAAAAACCGATGGTCAGCAGCGTATAGATCGACTGTTCGCCAAGCGTCGGCACGCTTTCGTCCAGTGTGCCGCCATTCATCGCATGGCGGATGAGGATTGCGACCGCCAGCAGGCCCATCAGGCTGGCGATGGCCTGCAGGAAGTTCTTTGCCCGGAAGCCCGGCCAGTCGCGCAGCATCCAGGCGGAGACGATGGCGAGCAGCGCCGGAATGCCGTAACCCGGCAGAAGCGCGTTGAAGACCGGCGTGAGCCCAAGATTTTGCGGCCCGACGATGGTCGGCTCCCAGGCGATGCGGCCAAGAACGGCAACACTTGCCACCGCCATGACCCAGGGCAGCACATCCCAGTTGCGCTGGCGGGTTGCCAGCACATAACCGAAACCGATGACGGAAAGCAGTATGGTTGTCGTAAGCCCCTCAGTCAGCGTGTGCAGGCTTAGCGCGAATGCGGCAAAGGAGCCGAGCACGAGGATGTTGAGCGGCTTGCGATAGGCCTCGTTGTTTTGTCGGTGCAGCCATTCGGCAGCGGCGATCAGCAGGAAACCTAGGCCGAGGCCATAGGCTGCATGCAGCCAGTCACGACCGAGATTTCCATATTCGACGAAGCTCGCGGTTCCGAGCCAGACCGGGAAGAGAGCTGCAATCCCCGCCCAGAGCTGGGCGAAATCCGGATCGTCCGCGCCCTTGCGTTTAAGGAAGGAAAAACCGCAGAGCAAAAGAATGGCGCCAAGACCAAGCGCCATGGCGATTTCAGCCATGTAGCCGGTTCGCACCGGCGGCAGCGCAATCGAGGTATCGTTGATGATGCCGATGAAATCGAGCCCGGAGCGAGACATCACCGAGACCGCAGCCTGCGCGCCAAGTGCTGCGATAATGGCGGGCCAGACCGCGTTGCGGCGGGAAGCACCAAGGGCCGCCAGCCCTGCGATGAGCGCTGAGACAATCACGGCCGGATGAAGGTCGATGCCGGCGCCGATGACGAGAAAGCTGAATGCCGGCAGGATCACGGCCATTGAGACGGTGAGATTGATGGCAAGCGACGGGCGCAGCAAAAGCCGCATGGCGCGAACGGCGCGCCGCCCGGAAGTTACGGTTTCTCCCGTTTCGGCAGGTGCTGCGTCGAAATAGCGTCCGGGCCAGAGGAAGATCGTACCCGCAAGCATGACGAGCAGCGCAAGGACCGGAGGTGCGGCACTGATCGTGTCGGCGATGGCGATATAGCCGAGCGCCCAGAGGCCGAGACCGGCATTGGCAAGCGAGGGAGCCACGGTCCAGCGCTGCCTGCGCGCGGCAGCAGCTGTCGCGAGCCAGGAGATCGTCAGGAAGATGAACAGCGCCCATACATCAGGCGTTTCGGTGGCGATCAGCGCAGGCGTCAGCATAGAGCCCAAAAGGCCAAGACCGGCGAGCGCCTGCCCGTGCAGAAGTGAAAGGCCAATAGTGGCGAAGGCGACAAGCCCGAGCAGGATGAAAGCGGTGGTGGGGCTTATGTAGTCGTAAATGCCGTAGGCGGCATAGATAACGCCGAACAGCGTCAGTGCACCTGCTGCCGTCAGCACGCCAGGTATCATGGCGTTGGAATAGGTGGTGGCGATACCAGGTACGGCCCTGCGGCGGATCGCCTCGCCGGCAAGACCGAGACCGAGGCCGAAAATGGCGGCGAGCGAAAGCCGCACGGCCGGGCTCAGGAGCCCAGACTCGATCGAATATTTGATGAGGAAAATGCCGCCGAGCGCCAGCGCCAGCCCACCTGCCCACACTGCCCAGCGTGCGCCCAGCAGACTTTCGAAGCTTTCCTTCGGGGCTGACGCGGATGCGGCCTCAGTGGAAAGCGCACTTGTCTCTTCCGCGCTGGCAAGGTTCTCCGCCGGCGCCATGGCCGCGGCCACTTCGGTTTCGGACGGATATTCCGTTTCGACGAACTCGTCTTCCGGCAAAGCCCGATCTTCTTCTTCCGCCCTGAAATCCGGGTTTTCCGCGGCTGCATCCGCCTCCGTCTGTGCGGCAAGAGGAGAGGCCGCCCCGGTGGCCATCAGCCGCTTCAGGCCGTGAACCTCACGCTCCAGCGACTTGATGCGGCTTGAATTGCGAATGCTTGCGAGCAGCGTATAGATGAAGGCTGCGATGACGGCGAGGATGAGAAACGGGATTTCCAAACAGACTCTCCAATTACTAAGCTGTTTTTAAAGCCGTTTTGGCGAATTTATGCAAGGCTTGGTTGAGGGATGCGGGAGGTTGCCGTTTGTTTCTTCTGCCCGCCGGGGAGACGGTGGCCCGAAGGGTCGGATGAGGGGAAAACGTTGCCCAATCTCGCGGCCTTTGCCCCTTATACCGCTGCCGTGGCTTTCTGGCCGGCGGGGGAGACTAAACCACGAGGCAACGTACTATCGTCAGATGTCACGCCGCAAGCCAGTGCCGTGCCGCTTCGATATCGGCAAACCCAAGATCGTGACCGTCATCGATCATTTGCACTTCTGCCCGCGCGCCGCCGGCCACAAGCCTGCCTTGCACATCTGCCGCTCTGTCGCGATATTTGTCGCGTTCTCCGGCTACGAGCAGGAAGTTGCGTCCGGTAAGATCACTTTCCGGCCATCTATCGAGAATCGGCAACGGGCGATAAAGCAGCGCATCCCCGGCAAGCTCCGGGTAGAGTGCCGCAAAGGCCGCATAGAAATTTGCGCCGTTGGAATGGCCGATGAAGCGCAGCTTCGAACGATCCAGACCATAGGACCGAATGGCGCCGTCAATGAAGGCGGCAAAGGCTTCCGCTTCCGAGACGATATCCTTCTGGTCGAAGCTGAAATCGGGCAGACGCCGGAACCAGCGGGCGATGTCTTCCTCCGTGCTGCGGCCACGCACGCCGAGAAGCGTGGCGCCCGGAGCAGCCCGGTGCGCCAGCGGCATCAGGCTGGTTTCACTGCCGCCGGAACCGTGCAGCAGGATGATGGTGCTGCCATCCGGCTTTTCGGGCGTATAGAAGCGGTGCACGAAGGGCAGGTCGCGATAGACGATACGTTCTTCGCCCGGCATCGAAAATTGCGGCAGCGCAACGCGCACATCCGCTTCGTCCTTCATGAAGAGTGGCGGGATGAACAAATTTTCGCCGAGTGCCTCCAGCGGCTCGTCCACGGTCATGCCGGGAGCGTCGGTCGCCATTTCAATCAGCACGCCGCCCGGTTCGCGGACATAAAGCGAGTGGAAATACTTCCGGTCGTGGGCATTCGTGGTGCTGGAGTTCAGCGATTTCAGCTCGGCCAGAACCGCGTTCAACTCGTCCAGATCCTTCGCGCGGAAAGCGATGTGGTCAACAGTGCCGGTGCCCGGGGCGCTGGACCAGAAGCCGGTCGCGTCGCGCACGTCGATGATGTCGCTGCTTTGCGATATGAGCCGGCGGATCGCGCCTGTCTGGCTTTCCTGCCGGTATCCGAAATATCTTGTAAGGAACGCCACGGTTTCTTCCGGCACCTCGCTCAGCATCGTCGCGCCATAAATCCGGCGAATGGCGTCTTCTGCCGGGATGTCGTTTGTCACATGCGGCGTGGCATCGGCGAAGGCGTTCGTGCCGACCAGCTTGACGATCAGGCCGTCAGGGTCTTTCAACCGGATGACAGGGGTTCCGAATTCGTCGGATGGGCCCTCCGCGCGGATGCCGAATTTCAGCGCGCGCGTCAGCCAGAAACCAATGCTGGCAGGGTTGATCGCCAGTGAAACTTCCAGCGTCTGGCCATAACCCACGCGGCCCTGCCCACCGTCTTCCCAGACGAGGAAGGTCAAAAGCGAGCCGGGCGAGGCGTTTCCGTCGCCGTAAAGCAGGTGAAGCTGCATGGCATCTTCAAAACCGGCAGTGCGTTTGACGAGCCTTAAGCCGAGAAAGCCGGCGTAAAAATCGACATTCGCCTGCACCTTCCGGGTGATCATCGTGATGTGGTGTATGCCCAGTGCAGAATTCATCTTGCCGTCCCCGCCGTTTTGCCTGCTGTTTGTGGCCCTATTTGTCCCACGCTGCGCCTGATCCGCAACCCCGGCAAGTGAGAACGCTGTGTTCGCTGCGTGAACGATGTTGCTGTCGCTTCGTTGCATGCGGGATGGGCAAAAATCGGGCTTTTTGCCTGCCGGTTGACCATGAATGCCTTTAAAATAAGCATACAAAATAACGGCTATTTTGTATGCAATTTTATCTTGCCTTGATGGCTGGAATTGGGTCTTATGCAACCAATCCAACCATAACCATCAGGGGGAATAGATGATATTAACGCGTAGGTTGTTGTCGAGAGCTCTGGCCATTGCTGCAGTCGGTGCCGCTGCCGGGCTGTCGCTGCCGGTAACGAGCGCCCATGCCGAAACGCCGGTAAAATTCACGCTCGACTGGAAATTCGAGGGACCTGCAGCAGGTTTCCTGCTGGCGTTGGACAAGGGATACTTCAAGGCCGAAGGCCTCGACGTGACGATCGACAGCGGTAACGGCTCGGTGGAGGCCATTCCGCGCGTGGCAACCGGCGCTTACCAGATGGGTTTCGGCGACATCAATTCGGTGATCAAGTTCCTCGATGAGGATCCGAGCCAGAAAGTCAAGGCCGTTTACATGGTCTATGAACGCCCGACATTTGCTGTCGTGGGCCGCAAGTCGCTTGGTGTGACTGGCGACCCGAAGTCGCTGGAAGGCAAGAAGCTCGGCGCGCCGCCGCCGGATGGCGCTTTTGCGCAATGGCCAGCCTTCAAGCAGGTCGCGGGGCTGGACGACAGCAAGATCAAGATCGAATCGATCGGCTTTCCGGTGCGTGAGCCGATGCTCGCCAAGGGCGATGTCGACGGCGTCTTCGGTTTTGCCTTTTCGGTGATCCTCAACCTGAAAAAACAGGGCATTGCCGATGACGATATCTCGACCATCCTGATGGCCGAGCATGGCTTGAATCTTTATGGCAATGCTGTGCTGGTAAACACTGATTTTGCTGAGAAAAACCCTGATGCCGTCAAGGGTTTCCTCAAGGCGCTGGCCAAGGGCTTCGCCGATTCCGTCAAGGCCCCTGAAGAGGGTGTGGCGGCCGTGCTCAAGCGTAACGAGACGCTCGACAGCGCGATTGAGCTGGAACGCCTCAACATGGCCAACAGCATGAACATCAAGACGCCCTATGTGGTGGAAAATGGCATGGGCGGCGTCGATCCGGCCCGGCTTGCTGCCTCCCTCGAGACCCTGAAAGTTTCCATGGGTCTGAAGGGCAACGTCAAGGCAGAGCAGGTCTTCGACGCGGCTTACCTGCCGCCCAAGGAAGAGCGCATGCTTCCCTGATTGATGTCACGGCGACCGCCCGGATCGCTTGCCGGTCCGGGCGGTTTGCAATTTTAAATAGCATGGGGGGCTGAAAAGGGGACTGCGATGTCACATCTCGTGGAAATAGACAATGTCGACATGCGTTACGGCGGGGCAGCCGGAACGCTGGCTGTATCCGGCCTCAACCTGACGGTCGACAAGGGGGAATTCGCTGCTGTCGTCGGCCCGTCGGGCTGCGGCAAGTCGACCCTGATGAAGCTGGTAACGGGGCTGCACATTCCGCAAAAGGGCAATGTCATCGTGGCCGGACGGCAGGTCACGGAACCGGTGTCCATTGTCGGCATGGCGTTTCAGAACCCGACGATGCTGCCCTGGCGCACGACGCTCGAAAATATCCTGCTGCCGCTGGAGATCGTCGAGAAACACCGCCGGCGTCTGCGCGCGCATAAGGCCGAATATGTCGCCAAAGCCGAACGCCTGCTGGAAATCGTCGGCCTCAAAGGCTTCGGCTCGAAATTCCCCTGGCAGCTTTCCGGCGGCATGCAGCAACGCGCCAATCTCTGCCGCGCATTGATCCACGAGCCGGACCTTCTCATGCTGGATGAGCCCTTCGGCGCGCTCGACGCCTTCACCCGCGAGGAACTGTGGTGTGTCATCCGCGATCTGCATACGGCGCAGCGGGTTACCATCATTCTGGTGACGCATGACCTGCGCGAAGCGACCTTTCTCGCCGACAAGATTTTCGTGATGAGTGCAAGGCCGGGCCGCGTGCTGGCGGAACACCGCGTGCCTTTTGCGCGACCGCGCCAGCTGGATATCATGTATGACAAGGGTTTCAACGACATGGTGCAGGAACTGCATGGCGAGATAGCGCAGGCGAGGGTGGCGGCATGAGTGCGTTTGTGGAAAGCAGCATGGCAACCGCGCCGTCGAAACCGCTGATCGCCCGGGTCAACTGGGTGAAGGCCGCCCCCTGGCTCTATACGCTGGCGCTGTTTGCAATGTGGGAGCTGCTGGTCTACGCGTTGAAAATGCCGCCAACCATTCTGCCGTCGCCCGTGCGTGTGGGGCAGGCCATCGTGCAATATTGGTCGCCGATCTGGAAGAACTCACTGCAGACGCTCTATACCACCACGCTCGGTTTTGCGATCGCCGTCGCGGCGGGTCTCGCCATCGGCCTCTTTATCGGCTGGTCGAAAACCATCTATGCCGGGCTTTATCCGCTGATGATCGGTTTTAACGCCATCCCCAAAGTGGCGCTGGTGCCGATCCTCGTCATCTGGTTCGGCATCGGCACTGTTCCTGCGGTTCTGACTGCGTTCCTGATTTCCTTCTTCCCTATCGTCGTCAACGTCGCGACCGGTTTGGCCACCATCGAGCCGGAAACGGAGGACGTGCTGCGCGCACTTGGCGCCAGGAAGATGGATATCATGCTGAAGGTCGGCATTCCGCGCTCCATGCCTTACTTCTTCGGCTCGCTGAAAATCGCCATCACGCTCGCCTTCGTCGGCTCGGTCGTATCGGAAACCGTCGCCTCCAATTATGGCCTCGGTAATATGATGAGTTCGGCGCAAAGCCAGTTCAACGTCCCACTGGTCTTTGCCGGTCTGTTGATGCTCGCCGTGGAAGGTATCGTCATGTATGCGATCATGGCCTGGCTCGAAAAGCGCATGACCGGCTGGGCGCATCGCTCGACCATGGGGCAGTGAGCGGGGAAAGGGCCGCATCAACTCGCATTGGTTGCCTTCTCCCCACTGGGGGGAAGGCGAAATCGTGACAATTCAAGGTTTAACCACAGGCTGCGGAAAACCAGGAAGAGTGCGGTCTTAATGCGCCGCCATTTCCTCGACGATCTCAGGGCCATCCATCTGGAACGGATAATAGGTTGGCCAATTGGTCACCTCGTCCAGAAGCGCCCTGCGGTCATTGCCCCAGTAGAGGTGGTAATGGCCGGCTTTTTTAGGCGCGATGGTGTGATCGCTGAACTGAATGAATTGCGGTGCATCCGCATCGCCGCCGGTCTTTTTGAAGATGTACCGCACGCCGCGATTACCCTTCTTGTAGGTCAGGATTTCCTGGCCGTCGCTGACATAAGTGCCTTGCGTTGGTTTGCCTTCCTTATAAAACGCCACGTTGTCGCCCTTGATGGTGATGCGATTGACATCCGTTTTGTAGCCAATTTCGTAATAGGCACGATATTCGGCTGCTGTCTTGTCGCCGTGGGCTGCCTTCTCCGCCATGATCCCGTCGAGAGAACCGTTCAGCAGATAGGGATAGACTGACTGCCAGTCACCTTCCCAGTCTGAAAGCATGCGTGGCTTCACCTGCGCATCCTCGAAGTAACCCTTGTAGATCTGTTTCTCGGCTTCGGTCTGGCCATGGCTGTGATCGTGGCTGTGACTATGCGCGGTGGACGTCTTGTCTTTTCCGGCCGCCAGTGCCGGGGCTGTCATCAGCAGCATGGAACCGATTGCAAGCGCGCCGGTGACGCGGGTGATGGTTTTTTGCATTCTTCTGGCCCTTATGTGGTTATAAATCGAAGGGTAAGTTATGTAATAACATTACGCATAAGTCGTATAAACACGTCCTGCGCCAGACGCAAGAGCGCCTGCCGCCACCCTTGCGCGAAAAATGGTGAAAGCCGGCTCAGGGCCTGCTTTCATATGGGAAAAAGTTGCATGGAGAAGGGAGCGGCTGGGACGCTCTTAATTCACGCGGTTTGCCCGGTTAATTCCGACTTGCGCTCATCGAAAGCGAGCTTCATTGCCTTCGTCACGTCACGCGTGGTTGCGAAGTAATTGTCGCTACGCGCCCAGTAGCGCAATTTCACGGTGGCGCTGTCGGCGCTGACCGAATCGACGAAGGTAACGGGGGCGGGGTCCAGCAGTACCCGGCTTTCCGAGCGCACCACACGCATCAGCATGTCCTGTGCCGCAGCCAGATCCTCGTCGCTCTTAACCGTCAGGCTCAATTCGTGGCGGCGTGAGGGAAAGCGGCTATAATTGGTGATTGGTACGTTCCACAGGGTGGAATTTGGCGCAAGGCGGTAAAGCCCATCGCTGGTTTTAAGCTCGGTCGCAAACAGGCCGATTTCGATCACCGTGCCGCTCACGGCGCCAGTCTCGATATATTCGCCAACCCGGAAGGGACGCAGCACCAGAAGCATGATACCGGCGGCGATGTTCTGCAATGTGCCCTGAAGCGCCAGGCCGATGGCGAGGCCGGCAGCGCCGAGTGCCGCAAGAATGGAGGCCGTCTGTACACCAAACTGGCCAAGCACCATGACCAGCACCAGAATAAGCACCACGTAACGGATGGCACCCGCAAAGAAACCGGCAAGCGTCGCATCGAAGCCGCGGATGCGGGACAGACCCTGAAAAGCCCAGCGCTGCAGGAAAGTCGCGGCCAGCCAGCCGATGATCAGAAGCAGAAGCGCACCGATGATCGAAAAGGAATATTGCACCGCCAGCGTGCTCGCCTGCCGTACCGCTGCCTGCGATGCGACGATGATATCCGTTGCCTGTTGTTCCATGAATTATCCCGTGATTCTTATTGCTGTTCTACTTTGGTAACGACTGGATGCCGCAGGGGTTCCGCCAAAAACGGAGCCGTCAGTTGGAGAGAGGCAGCACGAAGGGTACGTTGCCGTCCGTATCCGCGCCCCTGCCGATCGTCTTGATTGCCGCCACCAGCCTGCCATCCCGCCCAAGCAACCGGTCCCCGATTGCGATGATGCGGGCATTGGGGGTGGCGTAAGGTGAGGCGGTGCGCAGGCTGAGCGCAAGCGCCATCTCGTCCTGATCCGGATAAAGGCTGAGTGCTGCAATGACGGCTGCGGCAGGAGAGCGCGACACGCCCATCCAGCAATGGATGAGAAGCGGTGCGGACTGGTCCCATTCGCGGGCGAAATCGATCAGCCGCAGCACATGCGCATCGTCTGGCGCGATGAGATCGCCGGTGCCCTTGAAGCTGATGTCGTTCATCGCAAGGGTCAGGTGCCTTTCGGCTGAGATCACCGCCGGGCGGTGAAAGGTCTGCTCCTTTGCGATCAGCGTCACCATTTCACGGGCTTTGTGCTTCACGGCCATTTCCGCGATCCGCGACAGCGGCGATACGACGATAGAAGTCATTTAACTCCTCCAGCCGCGTTGCCGGTTTTGACCACGCGCATCGCCTCGATCGCCTCGAAGCGTTCAACGAACCGCTTCTGCGCCTCGGTCGAGGGAAGCGGGATAATGTCGAACATATCGCGGGTGATGCCGCGCGGCAGGCCGAAGAATTTCTGTGCCTCGGCAATGGAAAAACCGGCAAGCTCCGTCGCCTCGAAAAAGGCGGCAACCGTATCGGCTTTCTTGATGCGGTCCTTCAGCTCGCGCGAGGCATGCGGCGGCAGGCCAAAGCGCAGATGCACGGCCGCTTCCAGCCTTTTCTCCACGGTTTTATAACCGCCGCCGACCACGGATTTGAACGGCGAGATCATGTCGCCGATGACATATTCCGGGGCGTCGTGCAAAAGCGCCATCTGCATATCGTCGGGCGTCGCATTCGCACATATGCGGCAGAAAATGTTCTCCACGATGAGGCTATGCTGGGCGACGGAGAAGGCGTGATCGCCGCGCGTCTGGCCGTTCCAGCGGGCGACGCGGGCAAGACCATGCGCGATATCGGCGATTTCTACGTCGAGCGGTGAGGGGTCGAGCAGGTCGAGCCGCCGTCCAGAAAGCATGCGCTGCCAGGCGCGCGGACTTTTAGCGGACGCCACGCCTATTCCTCCGCCTGTACCGCAGGATCGACGACGGGGAAGGAGATGCCGCTCCAGGCCGGCAAGGCCACAGTCACGGGAACATTCTCGGCAATGAGCGGCGTGGCGGAGGCGAGCGCATCGGCAACGCGGTCTGTCCGCACGATGGCAAGTCCCGTGTTGCCGCAAACGGTTCCAATCGCCCCGACCGGTTTTCCATTGGCGGTGATTTCGGTTCCGGTTGCGGGAAGCGCGCTTTCAGCCGAAACGGTGACGACCCGCCGTCTTGCCGTGCCGCGATGTTTCATGCGCGAGACGACTTCCTGACCGACGAAGCAACCCTTTTTGAACGAGACGCCGTCATTCACATCCATCAGCACATCATGCGGAAAAGCATCCTGCAACACGTAATCCCGGCCGGATTCGGCAATTCCGTACTCAATGCGCAGGGCATCATATGCCGTTATGTCGCCGGAGGCCGAAGCACCCGGCACGCGGAACAGATTGATGCCGGCCTTGCCGAAACGGCCGTCCTTCGCGCCCGCCTCCGGCACGCTTTCGCTCCAGAAAACGCTGACGCCTTCTATCGGTTCGGCCTTGAGATCGACGGGCGCGCGCAGCTTGTACATGGTCAGGCGGCGCAGCAACGCATCCTGTTCGGCAGCGCCCGACTCGATCAGATAATCCGGCCCATCGCGCGCGATCAGGAAATCGAACAGAATCTTGCCCTGCGGCGTCAGAAGTGCCGAGGCGCGCGCCTCGCCTTGCGGCAGGTTTTCAACATCGGCCGTGATCAGATTGTTCAGAAACTCTTCGGCACCCGTGCCGGAAACTCTGATCAGGCGGCGGTCGGCAAGAAAGGCGGAAGGCATGGCATCACCGTTCGGTTCATCGAAAGCATTTCCGGCCAGGGTTGCTGTGGGCTGCCCGAGGCAATCTGAAGAAATGCTCTCTTTTTGTTTTCGCGCAGTTCCATTTGCAGAACCGCGACGCGGTTCTGCTGAATTGCTCATGCCGCACAGTTAGGATTTTTGCAAAAGAACGGCAAGCACCGCCGCGCGATCAATCGCCGGCGGTGAAGAACTTCCACTTGCCATCGGGCGAAATGCCGATGCGGTAAAAGCTGTAATTACCGTATTCCTGCATATCAGCCAGATCGCCCGCCGTGATGATGCGCAGCAGCTCTACCTTTTCCGGCGCAGTCAGCGTATTGAGCGGCTTTCCGGAGAAATAGGGGAAAACATAGGCTTCATCCGGGGTGCCGGCGTCGACATGGGCATAACCCGTGGAAAGCAGATCGATGATGATCGCCAGCACTTCCAGACCGTCGGGGTCGCCAGAGTAGCTTTTCAGCGCTGCGATCGGGTCGTCGCTGTCATTGCCGTCGATACGGAACTGCTTGTCGCTGGCGGCGATGAAAGGCCGCAGTTTTTCGATATCGCCCGAAGAGGCGGCGTCGATGATCTGCTGGCGAAGCTTGCGCACAGCTTCCGGCGCCTTTGAAATATCATGCTCGATAACGACCGACATTTCCGGCGTGTTGCCCGGCTTGGCGGGTTGCTGGGTCGATTGACCGGCGGAACGGTCGACCAGAGGGTCGGGCAGTGGAATGCCGTCCGAATCACCTTCGATCTCGTCGGGCTCGGGAGCCTGGGGCCGTTGCGGCTGTTCGCCACTTTGGGCTTGCGGCTCGCCTTCGGTATTTTGTGCGGGTTTCAGCTCGGAAAGCGCAAAGGCGCGGCTGGGCAAGCCAATGGACCCGGCGGTCAAGGCAGCCAAGATGGACAGCATGGCGGAAGAGCGCAAAAGCCCCTTGCTCAGGCAAGACATGACAGACCCCGACTTTACTGTATCACGCGCTGCGGGGAAAATTCGCCTTCAAGCATGCGCTGGCGCAGCGATTCCAGCATTGCTTCAGCACCGGCTTCGCCGTGCATACGGATGGTTTCGCGCATGGCCAGAGCGATTGCGGCATCGGCGATGATCTCCGGCTCGATGCCGTCGGCCATGCCGTCAGCCCATGCCTCGTTCTGGTGTTCCAGAGCGACCTGCATCTTTTCATGCACGATCATGTCGTCGATTTCGTTACGGCTCGTCTGCATTTTTCATCCTCGACAGGGCGGGCAAGTCCTTACCACCCTGTTAACAACACTAGCAGCCTTTTATCAAAACGGCACGGGCTGCGGCGAAAAGAGGTTAACAATCCGCTAATTTCCGAACCTGGACGCAATTTCCTGGGCGAGTGTTGCCCCTTCGTTACGGTAGCCCTCTTCTGCCATGACGGCGGCGCGTGTGCAACTGCTGTGGATGGCCGCAAATGAACGATATCCACGGTTGAATG
Organism: Agrobacterium sp. S7/73; assembly: GCF_019355535.1. Lineage (NCBI taxonomy): Bacteria > Pseudomonadati > Pseudomonadota > Alphaproteobacteria > Hyphomicrobiales > Rhizobiaceae > Agrobacterium > Agrobacterium sp. S7/73. The sequence continues at coordinate 1,925,189 of NZ_CP072136.1, read as the reverse complement.
CAGCCGTCATGCGCTGGCGCCTTTCAGGTTCGTTGGCCGTATCGGCCGCCAGAAGATCGCTCATTGATTTGCGCCAGTCCTCCGGACCGGAGGAAGGGCACAGGGTTCTCAGATATTGCACCGCCCCCAATATCTCCGACAGCCGTGCCAGCCTGTCGTCATAGGGAGCGGGTTTGGGCGGTTGTACTTCCGGCGGGCGAACGTCACTGGAAGCAGCCTTCGAAGGCTGCGCATGAGCGACGCCGTCTTGCCCGGCGGGTGCAAGAATGGTCAGGAAAAAAGACAGGAAAATGGTTGGCCGTATCAAAATTTTATTCTGCCCCACACATACTCGTGAACACCCGGCGGGCGGATTGGTCCTAAAGCCATCGCGGTCTTTCAGACCGCCCCGTCAGCTTTAGGTCTATATCATGTCGTTATCGCAAAACTGCTGCACAGTGTTGCGCGACATCCTCTAGATAATAGCGATTCTGGCTGGCTGGCAATCACGCAAGCAGCCGCTCGGCGCATTCGACGACGCTTTCCGGTGCCGGCAACCGGCGGATTTCCGACAATGTGAACCAGCCTGCATCCGCCGCGTCGTCGGCCGCCGTCACCGCCGGGTCCGCGTCCGTTTCCACGGTAAAGACGGAGAGGAAATAGTGGCTCGTCAGCGCACCTTCGGGGTCGCGCGACGGCAGGTCATAGGTCGCAAACAGCTGCGGTTTACGCGCGACGATACCGGTTTCCTCCTGAAGTTCGCGCAGCGCCGTCTCGGCTGGCGTTTCACCCTCTTCGCCGCGCCCGCCCGGAAAGGCGAACATGTCTTTCGACGGCGGATTTATACGGCGCACGAGCAGCAGCCGATCTCCATTGCGGACGATGGCGGAGGAGGCGGGGCGGGGCTTGATACGAAGGGTCATGAATGGTTTCGCTTGTTTAAGCCGTCTTGGGCCTGTCTATATTGGTCAGGGAATACCGATAGTATATTCGGGAATCGCATCGATTGTGCACGCAGAAGACGGTGGAATGAAGGTCTATCTTATTTATGCCCTGGCCGCTGTTGCGGAAATCGCCGGTTGCTTTTCCTTCTGGGCCTGGCTGAAGCTTGGCAAGACGGGCTGGATATTGCTGCCAGGCATGCTGGCGCTCGCCGCTTTCGCCTGGGCTTTGACGCTGGTGCCGACCGAGACCGCGGGCAGGGCCTATGCCGCCTATGGCGGGATTTACATTGCCGCATCGCTTCTCTGGCTCTGGGGCGTTGAGGGGCAAGTACCGGATAGATGGGATATCGCTGGCGGTGCCGTCTGCCTCGCGGGCACGGCTATCATTTTATTCGGTCCCCGGGCCTGAGGAGCAGACGATGTGCGGACGTTTCGTACTCAAAGCGACACCGGAAGAGATTGCCGATTATCTTGACCTGATCGGCCTTGAAGATTTTCCTGCCCGTTTCAACATCGCGCCCACACAGCCGATCCTGATCGTGCTGGAGGGTGAACGGCAGGAGCGCGGCAGTAACCTGCCCAACCGGCGGGCCATGCTGGTGCGTTGGGGTTTTCTGCCCGGCTGGGTCAAGGACCCGAAGGATTTTCCCCTCCTCATCAATGCGCGTTCGGAAACGGCCATCGGCAAGGCATCCTTTCGAGCTGCCATGCGCCATCGCCGCGTGCTGGTGCCTGCCACCGGCTTTTACGAATGGCGGCGCCCGCCGAAGGAGGAGGGCGGCAAGCCGCAGCCCTATTTCATCCGCCCGAAGAACGGCGGCATCGTCGCCTTTGCCGGCCTCATGGAGACGTGGTCTTCCGCTGACGGGTCCGAGGTCGATACCGGCGCCATCCTAACCACCGCTGCCAACGCCGCAATCGGCCGCATTCACGACCGTATGCCGGTGGTAATCGCGCCGGAGGATTTCAGCCGCTGGCTGGATTGCAAGACGCAGGAGCCGCGCGAGGTGGCCGACCTGATGCGCTCGGTTCAGGATGATTTTTTCGAGATGATCCCGGTATCGGACAAGGTCAACAAGGTCGCCAATGTCGGCGCTGACCTTATCGAGCCGGTGCCGGAAAGCGCGCCGCTCGCGAAAATGAGGCTACCTAAGGATGATGGCCAGATGTCATTGTTCTGATGTGCTTGCTGGCATTCGAGGCTGGTCATCGCGGATCGACCCGGTCACTCCACAGTTGACCATCCTGCGCCCGTCTTACCCGTTCCGCCCGATTTTCTGCAGGCCTTCCTGGATCATGATGTCGGAATAGACGCGGTTGCGGCCGTTCGCCTTGGCGAGGTAGAGCAGTTGGTCTGCGGCATTGAGCTGATTGTCGAAGGGTTCGCCCTTTTCGATTTCCACGACGCCGAGCGAAATCGTCAGCGCCAGGCTGCTGCCGCTCAGCTGGCGGCCGTTCTTTTCGACGGCACCGCGCAGCTCTTCGCAGAATTGATAGGCGGCATGCGCATTGAGCCCACGCAGGAACACGGCGAATTCCTCGCCGCCAAGGCGCGCGGGAATGTGGCGCTGCTCATGGCACATGTCGTGCAGCAGTTCGGCAAGCTTCTTCAGCGCCCTGTCGCCGGCATCATGCCCCAGTGTGTCGTTGATCTTCTTGAAATGGTCGATGTCGAGAATGGCGACTGCGCCGTTCTCGTCATTGTCGTTGATGACGTCCATCAGTGCCCGCGTACGCTCGAAGAAGGAGCGGCGGTTCGGCAGACCGGTCAGATGATCCCGCTCTGCCAGTTCACGCAGCCGTTTCAGCTGTTTCAGCGTTTCGATATTGTTGTCGATGCGGCACTGCAATTCTTCCGGCACGAAGGGACGGTAGACGAAATCCGATGCTCCGGCCTTGAGGAAGCTTGCCGAAAGCAGCCGGTCCGTGGAGGACGAGATGCCGATGACCCGCAGGTCTTCCGAGGAACGGCTGTCGCGGATGCGGCGCGTCAGCTCGTAGCCGTCCATGTCAGGCATATGGTAATCGGTGATGACGAGCTGAATCGATGGGTCCTGCGACAGGATTTCCAGCGCCTGCTTGCCAGAATGGGCTTCGCTGACCCTGAAATTCTGCCGTTCGAGGATTTCCACGAGGCCGGAACGCGCTGTCCGCACGTCATCCACCACCAGCACGGAAAACAGTCTGTTGGTCAAAATCCGCTCGACCGTTTTCACCACGGCATCAACGGTGCGATGGCCATCCTTGACGATGTAGTCGATAATCTTCTTTTCGGCGTAGCGCTTGCGCGCCTCCTCATCCACCGTGGCGGTGAAGACGATCGCCGGCACCTTGTGGTCGGCAAGAAGTGCGAGAATTTCACCCTTCGGCGCATCGGGCAGATTGAGACCGGTGAGTGCCAGCGTGAAATCATGGGCGCGCAGCAGGATATCGGCCTGCGCCATGCTGTCACAATGGATCACTTCGGCTGCCGTTTCCTCCGAAAGCCGCGACTTCAGCAGCATGGAAAGAGCAACGGAATCTTCAATCAGAAGGATTTTATCCTGCATGCCGTATGAAGCCCCCCATGGCCCGTCTTCGTTGGTTTTCCCGCAACATCCGAATTGGTCCGATACCGCCTGTCAACGGCATCGAAAATCGGCCTTGTTCGCTGTAGCAGGAAGAATCGCTAAAGTAGAAATTTTTTTGATGCTCAGTAGTCGATGCGAGACTATCCGTACAGTCGTCCCGTGGAAGTCGAATACTTTACTTCGTTTTGGTTGCAGCTTCGTTACAGATCGGGAAGTTTTATAAAACAGGCCGGTTATGCGGTTCTCGATGGGGGCCGCACAAATGGAGACGGCGCTAATATTAGCGCCGCACATTTAACCGGATGTTTTTTCGGATTGACCGTTACCATCGCAAAGTCTGCGAGGCCTTGGATGCTATGCTTTTAAGAAAAGCGAATGTTTTCAAGCGGTTTTGGCGGCGGGCTTGCGCTTCAGCATCAGGGCTGCGGCCGCAACGGCCTTCAGTCCGAGCGGTCGGTAGTGGCTGTTGAGGTCGGGCTTCGCCTGCGGCTGTGCCTTCGTCTCGTTCGTCATTTCTCTTTCTCCACAATTCACGTAAATCGCCGTTTCGATGCGTGTGAGCTACTTCTTTCGTCGGTAATCTTGACGGATTCGAGGCGAAAGAAAGCGAAGCTCGCTTTTCGGGCTGCGACATTTTGTGTCACGTCAAACGACGGTTCGGGGGAGAAAAATAATACCTGCGGTTTCAAATACCGCGATCGAGGCCGTTGCCGCCATTGGCGTCGTCATGCGCGTCTTCCTCAATCGTCAGCGTGCCATAACGGCGGTGCCAGAGGCGGGCGCTGATGGGGATGAACACGAGATAGGCAGCAACCGTCAGAACCAGTACCTCCCAGGTGAAGCTCATCAGCATCGCGACGTAAAGAACGACGACGAGGATCATCGGCAACACCAGATCGCGGCGAATGCGGCTGGTACCTGACTTCCCCGACCAGACCGGCAGGCGGCTGATGAGAAGATAACCGATCAACACGGTGTAGGCGGCGGCGATATAGGCGAAGGGCTTGCCTGGCTCGACACCAAGGAAGCCGAGATAAACAGGCAGGAGCACCAGCATGGCGCCCATCGGCGCCGGAACGCCCACGAAAAATTCGTTCTGCCACGGCGCCTTCACCGGGCGCTCGATCATGACGTTGAAGCGCGCCAGACGAAGGCCTGCGGCAATCACGTAGATGAGGGCGGCGATCCAGCCTATCGAACGCGCCTGATCGAGCATATAGATATAGACGACGAGGGCAGGGGCGACGCCGAAATTGACGATGTCGGCCAGACTATCCATCTGTTCGCCGAATTTGGATGTCGCCTTCATCATCCGGGCGATGCGCCCGTCGATGCCGTCGAGGAAGGCGGCAAGCAGCACCATGCCCACGGCCAGCTCGAACCGGCCTTCAATGGCGAGGCGCACGCCGCTCAGGCCCGCGCAGATGGCCAGAACGGTGATGAGGTTGGGTATCACGAGGCGAAAGGGAATTTCCCTCAGGCGCGGCCCACGGCCGCTGTCGTTGCGGCCCTCATGTTTTCCGTTCTGTTGCGGCTCCGAGATCGGCGTTTCCATGGCGCATGCCCTTCCTGTTTTCGTCAGCCGCGACGGCTAAGGACCGGACCCTTGGCGGAGCCGAACTCGGCCAGAACCGTTTCGCCGGCAATTGCCGTCTGGCCCACCGAAACGCGCGGCTGAAAACCTTCGGGAAGGAAGATATCGAGGCGCGAACCGAAACGGATAAGACCGAAACGCTCGCCGGCATCAACTGGTTCATTCGGCTTGACCCAGCAGACGATACGGCGGGCGACCATGCCGGCAATCTGCACCACGCCAACCTTGCCATGCGCTGTCTCGATGACGAGGCCGTTGCGCTCATTGTCTTCGGAGGCCTTGTCCACTTCCGCATTGAGGAAGAGGCCGGGGCGGTAGGCGACATTGACGATACGGCCGCGCACGGGCGCGCGGTTCACATGGCAGTTGAACACGTTCATGAACACCGAAATGCGCACCATCGGCTCCTTGCCGAGTTCCAGCTCCAGCGGCGGAACGACGGTCTGGATGGCGGACACCTTGCCATCGGCAGGGCTGATGATCAGGTCGTCATCCTGCGGCGTCACGCGCTCGGGGTCGCGGAAGAAGTAGGCGCACCAGGCCGTCAGCACCAGACCGACCCAGAACAGCGGTTCGGATATCCAGCCGAGCACCAGCGATGCGACGAAGAAGGCGGCCACGAAGACGTAGCCTTCCTTGTGGATCGGTACGATGGTGTTGCGAATGGTGTCGAACAGATTCATAAGTTTCCTTGCTCCGGTTTCCGCCTGCCGCGTCTGTATATGGTCGTGATACGACATCATCCATACGGGCATGCGACAAAGTTCGCTTAGCTGGTTACAGCCAAACTCCCCGCCCGGCAATGGTCCGGTTGGTGTGCCGCCCTGTTGTCAGGGGTTTATGCCCGTCAATGCGCGGGTTCGCCGCGGTCCACAACGCCAAGATCGTCGGTTTCGCGAACATGGCGCAGCATTTCCTCTGCGCGAATGGCTTCGCGCTGGCGGCTCCACATCGAGGCATAAAGCCCGTTCTGTGCCATCAGCGAGGCGTGGGTTCCGCGCTCGGCGATTAAACCTTCCTTCAGCACGATGATTTCATCAGCGCCGATGACGGTGGAGAGGCGGTGGGCGATGACCAGCGTCGTGCGGTTTTTCGAAACGATATCAAGCGCGCTCTGGATTTCCTGTTCCGTATGGGTGTCCAGCGCAGAGGTTGCTTCATCGAGAATGAGGATCGGCGGCGCTTTCAGAATGGTTCGGGCAATCGCCACGCGCTGCTTTTCGCCGCCGGAAAGTTTTAAGCCCCGTTCGCCAACCATGGTGGCGTAACCCTCCGGCAGTTTGCTGATGAAGGCGCTGATCTGGGCCGCATCCGCCGCTGCCGTGACCTCCTCGGTCGTTGCCGAAGGGCGTCCGTAACGGATGTTGTAGGCGAGCGTATCGTTGAACAGCACGGTATCCTGCGGCACCATGCCGATCATCGAGCGCAGGCTCTTTTGCGTCACGTCGCGAATGTCCTGCCCGTCGATGGTGACGGCGCCTTCCTGAATATCGTAGAAACGATAAAGCAACCGCGAGATCGTCGATTTTCCGGCACCCGAAGGACCGACGATCGCCACCGTCTTGCCCGCAGGCACATCGAAGGAAATGCCCTTCAGGATCGGTCTTTCCGGATCGTAGGCGAAATGCACGTCGCGAAAGGAAATGGCACCCGGTCCGGCCACAAGCGGCTTCGCATCCGCCCTGTCGGTAACCTCAGCCTCGACTTCGAGAAGTTCGAACATCTGTTCGATGTCGGTCAATCCCTGGCGAATTTCACGATAGACGAAACCGATGAAGTTCAGCGGTACCGAAAGCTGCAGCAGGAGCGCGTTGATGAACACGAAATCGCCGATGGTCTGCTCGCCGCGTTGCACGGCCATCGCCGACATCACCATCATGACAGTGGAGCCGATGCCGAAGATCACGCCCTGGCCGAAGTTCAGCCAGCCGAGCGACGTCCATATCGAGATCGCCGATTTTTCGTAACGCTCCATGGCGACGTCAAAGCGCTTCGCCTCCATCTCCTCATTGCCGAAATATTTGACGGTTTCGAAGTTCAAAAGTGAATCGATCGCCTTGGTGTTGGCGTCGGTATCGCTGTCGTTCATGGCGCGGCGAATGGAGATGCGCCAGTTGCTGGCCCGCACGGTGAACCAGATATAGGCCCAGACGGTGACAACCGTGACCAGCACATAGGAAAAGCCGTAGGAGGTCCAGAAAATGATCGCCGTCAGCAGGAATTCGATGAAGGTCGGTGCGGTGTTGAGAATGGTGAAACGGACAATGGTTTCGATGCCCTTGGTCCCACGCTCGATAACCCGTGAAAGCCCGCCGGTCTTGCGCTCCAGATGGAAGCGCAGGGAAAGCCGGTGCATGTGCACGAAGGTTCTATAGGCGAGCTGGCGCACGGCATGCTGGCCGACGCTGGCAAACAGCGAATCGCGCAGCTGGTTGAGCCCGACCTGTATTAGCCGCGTCAGATTATAGGCGATGACAAGCGCGACAGCACCGAGCAGGAAGGCCGGAACCAGCCCGACCATGTCCAGCTTGCCGTTCAGCGCATCCGTTGCCCATTTGAAGAAATAGGGAACGAGGATCAGCACCAGCTTGGCGACAACGAGAAACGCCGTCGCCCAGATTACCCGCATTTTCAGGTCAAGGCGGCCTTCCGGCCACATGTAGGGCCAGAGGTTGATGAGGGTCTGCGTGGGATTGCTGGAATCCGCCGAAATGGTTTTTTTCTTGGTGGCCATCATTTGCTCCGGGCACTGCCGGAAGCCGACAGCAGGGCGGCGGCTCTGGAAAGCCGCCGTGCTTGTCACAGGTAGGGTTGTTGCGGGGTCACCGCAATGTCTTGAACGATCAGGAACCGCTCTTCAGACGCTTGCGATGAAGTTCTTCCGCATTCGGCAGTGCCTTCTCCGGCACACCGAAAATCTGGCCGGGCTCGATCAGGTCAGGATTTTTGATCTGATCCTCGTTGGCGAGGTAGATCGTGGTGTAACGCACGCCCTGTCCGTAAACGCGGCGGGAAATCTGCCACAGCGTATCGCCGCGGCGGATGATGACGCTGTTCTGGCTTTCGGCAAGCGGCGGCTGCTCGAAGGTCTGCGGACCGGCGGGCGCCTGCGGTGCAGGTGCGGGCGGCGCGATGATGTGGAGGTCGGCAAGGCGGCTTGCCAGCGTGGCGATGCCCTTGCCGATCCCGGCAACGTCGTTCGGCCATGCCTCTACCGATGTCAGCAGCTGACGTGCCTTGGCGGCGATATCGCCGGCAAAGGCGGTAAAGGACGGCTCGGTGCCTGCGGCAGTGCGGAACTCGGAGAGCGACTTGAGGCCGATCACCACGGCGGAGCGGCCGGCAATGGCCTGGTCGAGCGCCGGTGTGGCCTGATCCTTGTAGAGATTGGACAGAATGCCGAAGGCCTTGGCGACATCCGTGCGCAGCTTTTCGAAGGCAGCGCGGTCGCTTGCCGTGCTCTGGTTTTCAGAGGGCGCGGTCGTCGTGGCGGCGGATGGCGTTGCGGACGGTGCCTGCATGGCGACGGTTGCCTGGTCGGTCTGCGGGCGCTCGAATGGAACGCGCACGCGGACCTTCACCGTGCCGTCGGCATTCAGCTCTTCGACAGTGATGATATGGCTGCCGACGGAAAGATCGACATTGCCCTCGATGACGAAATGGCCGGAGGCCTCCGTGGTGCTTTTGCCGATTTCCTTGTCATCGACCAGCGCGCGCACGCTCGAAGCGGCAGGCGCGGAACCCGCAACGAAAATCTTCGAGCCTTCGAATTCGACGGCGGTTACCTGAACTGTCGAAGTCAACGGAGCGGCGGCAGCGGACGGGGCCGGGGTACCAGCGGCAGGCGCGGGCGTCGTGGTGGCGGCAGCTGTTGCCGACTGACCCGGTTGCGCGGCTTGCGGGGGCTGGAGTGCTGAAGGTGCCGCCTCCGGCATTGCTAGCACGCGGCTTGCTTCACCGGGCTTGGACACCATCGCCAAGAGTTCGCCCGCCTTGCCGTTGGGCACGGAAACGGTTGCGACTTCTTCGGATTGCGTTGCCTTGCCGCTGGCGTCGGTCGAGCGCAGCACCAGCTCATGGTCGCCCGGTGGCAGGGGATTGTCAAAAACGGCGGCGAAATCGCCCGATCCGTCGATGGTCGTCTGCGCGATCACCTTGCCGTTGCTGAGAATTTCAAGCTTGGAGCCGGGCTGTGCCTTGCCTGCGACAACAGCCGAACCATCGGGCTCGACGCGGAGCACGTCGAAGGTCGGTGCGCCAGATGTGGACTGCGCTGCATCGGCGGCAGGAGCGGCGGGTTGGGGCTGCTGTGCAGCGCCATCGTCGGTGCCGGTGAAGACACCCGCCAGACGGCGAACCTGTGCTGCCGCCGCCGCTGCACTATCCGGCAGACCGCGCAGGAAAGCGGTGGTGCGTTCGGCCGCGGTGCGCGCCGTGGTGATGAGGCGCGACGTCGTTTCATCGAGCGTCTCGGGAATTTCGATATTGGTCAGTTCCTTGAGCGATGCCTCGACCTTCTTGCGTGCTGCCGCAAAGTCGGCGTCGGACGGAACCTTGCTATCGGCGAAAAGCGTGGTCAGATCCTTGATCGACTGGGTTGCGGAAGCCGCGAGGCGCCCGACCTTGTCGGCGATATTGGCGGTCTCCTGAGCGGCGTCGGACAGGATGTCTCCCGCCTTGTCGCTGCCCATTTCAACGCTGTTCTTCACCGCGTTGCCCGCTTCGTTGATGGCATCGCCGATGGGTTTGCCGTCATTGGAAATTCTAGGCAGGACGAAAAAGATCATGAGCAGGGACGCGATGCCCAGCACGATCAGTGCCAGCAAACCGGCTTTATTGTTTTTCATCCTGGAATCTCCGGGTATTGTAAGCTTTTTACACGAGTTGAGATTGCTAGCGTCTTACCTTGCCCCAGACAAGCGGCGTGGCCGTAAAAGGCCATATTTGCAAGGGATTTCCCAAATTTTCTTGACGTGTCGCATCCGGCATAGTTCCTTCCCATCATGACGGACAAAAATACAGCGATTCGATCCATCTGCGTTTATTGCGGCTCCCAGCCCGGACGTGACCCGGCTCACATGGAAGCAGGCCGCGCGCTTGGGAAATCCATTGCCGAAAACGGCATTCGCCTGGTCTATGGCGGTGGCACCAAGGGCATCATGGGCGCGGTCGCCAGCGGCGTTCTTTCCAACGGCGGCGAAGTAACGGGTATCATACCGGAATTTCTGGTCGATATGGAGGCTACACGCCATTCTCTCGGACAATTGAACGAGCTTATCGTCACCAAGGACATGCATGAGCGCAAACATATGATGTTTGAGCGCTCGGATGCTTTCGTAACGCTGCCGGGGGGCGTCGGCACGCTGGAAGAGATCGTCGAAATCATGACCTGGGCGCAGCTCGGTCGTCACGCCAAGCCGATTGTCTTCGCCAATATCAACGGCTTCTGGAACCCGATGCTGGAACTTGTGCAGCATATGCGCGATCAGGGTTTCATCCATCGCGCCCATCTTCTGAACCCGCTGGTCATCGATGAGGTCAAGGACATCGTGCCCGCCATCATCGACCGGGCGCTTGCGCAGCAGAACCCGGACGGCGACCCTTCGGTAATTTCCCGTCTCTAGGCATCGAATAAATGTTAACGAGCCGCCTCGCGGTTCGTTACAATTTTAAGTGTATATTAATAGAGATTTGACTGCGGCATCGCACCGCCCGCTGTTTTCATGGCTCCGCGCCCGATCCTGTGCCAGCGTCTACAAGGCGTAGGCTGAGCGCGGAATTTGATTTTCGCCGCCATGATAGCGGGGCTCATTGGGGAATGATTGCTTTTTTGGTGCGGCTGAAAAGCCGGACGCATTTTATTATTCAGAGAAGTCCGTTTCAGGGCAGGGATGCTATCCTCGGTTCCGCTGCCCGCCGCCGGGTGGACGCGAAAAAGCGGCTCGGAATATTGATCGCCGTCTTTGTCGTTATCTATGGCGTCGTTGCGGCGCGACTGGTCCAATACGGCCTTGCCGAACCCATTGCGACCGCATGGATCAATACCGGCGCTACAGCAGTCGCCTCCCGTCCCGATATCCTCGACCGCAACGGCACGCTGCTCGCGACCGATCTCAACATGGTGTCGCTTTATGCGGATCCGCGCCGGGTCGTGGACGCGGATGAGGTTGTCGAGAAGCTCGCAACCGTCATCCCCAATCTCGACTGGCGCGAGACGCACCGCAGATTGCGCTCGGACACCGGCTTTCAATGGCTGCGGCGCCAGCTGACGCCGCGCCAGCAGGCCGATATTCTCAACCTCGGCATCCCCGGCATCGGTTTCCGGCCGGAGAAACGGCGCTTTTATCCGGGTGGCCCCGCAGCCTCCCATATCATCGGCCACGTCAATGTCGACAATCAGGGCCTTGCGGGTATGGAACGTTATCTCGACCAGCAGGGCCTGGCCGACTTGCGCGCGACCGGCCTTGCCAGCGGTGCACCGCTGGAGCCGGTGAGGTTGTCGATCGATCTGCGGGTGCAGAACATCGTGCGTGAGGTCGTACTGAAGGCGAAAACCGCCTATCAGGCGGAGGCTGCCGGTTCAGTGATACTGGATGTGGAGACGGGCGAGGTGCTGGCCATGGCGTCGGTGCCGGATTACGACCCGAACGAGCCTTCCCGCACCCTTGCCGATGGCAGCATCGACAGGGAGTATGAAAAGGGCTGGTTCAACCGCATGAGCAATGCGACCTTCGAGATGGGATCCACCTTCAAGAGCTTCACACTTGCCATGGGACTGGATGCAGGTGCCATAACGCTCAACTCGGTGGTTGACGCGTCGCGACCCATCCGCATGGGTGGCTTCACCATCAAGGATTTCAAGGGCCGGAACCGCCCGCTGTCGATCCCGGAAGTGTTTCAATATTCATCGAATATCGGCACGGCGGCTGTTGCCGACAAGGTCGGGGTCGAAGGCCACCAGCAGTTCCTAACGAAACTGGGACTTCTCTCCAGAATGGATACGGAAATGCCTGGCGTTGCCACGCCAACCCAGCCGAGAACATGGAAGAAGATCAATTCCGTCACAATTTCCTTCGGCCATGGCGTTGCCACTACGCCTTTGCAGACGGCGGTGGCAGCAGCTGCGCTTATCAATGGCGGCAGCCTTATTTCGCCGACCTTCCTGCCGCGTTCCCGAGAGGATGCGGCAGTGCTTTCCCGCACCGTCATCAACGAAAAGACGAGCGCCGATATGCGTTACCTTTTCAACTGGAACGGCATCAAAGGGTCGGGCAGGGGTGCGCAGGTGGAAGGATTTCACGTTGGCGGCAAGACAGGAACCGCCGACAAGGTCATCAATGGCCGTTATGCCAAGGATATCAATTTCAACGCCTTCGTTGCCGGTTTTCCGATGCACAAGCCGAAATATGTCGTGCTGACGATGATCGACGCCCCCAGGACCGGCGTGAACGGAGGACGCACGGCTGCCTCGACGGCCGCACCCATGACCCGTGAAATCATCACCCAGACGGCAGGACTTCTCGGCGTAAAGCCGCGCTTCGGTTATGACGCGACACCGCAATTGCTGGTCGATTATTGAAGTCCCGCATTCCCGTTACAGATACGGGAATGTGGAGAGCTGGCATGACGCGGAAGGTTATCGCTTCAGCCGCATCAGGCTCGATGCGGTATAGATCGCCAGCGCCACCCAGATCATTGCAAAGGCCGCCATCCGCACCATGTCGAACGGTTCCTTGAAGATGAAGATGGCGATGAGGAAGATCATCGTCGGAGCGATATATTGCATGATGCCGATGGTCGACAGCCGCAGAAGCTTTGCACCATTGCCGTAAAGAATAAGCGGAACGGCGGTGACGATGCCGCTGGCCGCAAGCAGCCAGGTGTCGGTCGCATTGCCGGCCATGAAATGCGCCTGTCCGCTAATGGCAAGCCAGGCTAGCACCAGCACGGCCGGAACGGAAAGAAGCATGACTTCAAGCAGGAAGCCCTGTGTGGCGCCGATTGGCAGCGTCTTGCGGAAGAAGGCGTAGAAACCCCAGGACACGGTGAGCGCAATGGAAACCCATGGCAGGCTGCCCGCATGCCAGGTGAGGATCGCAACGGCCAGCCCCACGAGGCCGATGGCGGCGATCTGCGCCGGATAAAGCTTTTCCTTGAGCAGTACCGCGCCGAGGAAGATGCTGAACAGCGGATTGATAAAATAGCCGAGCGCGGCATCGAGTGCGCGGCCCGCGCCGATCGCCCAGATATAGATGCCCCAGTTGATGCTGATGAGCGCGGCCGTGAGGCTTGCCATGGCGAGCATTTTAGGGGTTTTCAGCGCAGTGCGGATTTCCGCCGTGCGACCGAGAGCGATAAGGACGGCGGCGCCGATCGGCACCGACCAGATGACGCGGTGCACGATGACCTCTATCGGCGAAATATGCGCAACCGCCTTCATGTAGATGGGAAGGAATCCCCACAGCAGATATGCGGAGAGCGCGAAAGCAAAACCGCGTGCGCTATCGCCGCCCTCTTGGGCCGGAAGCGTTTTATCGAGTGCCATGGGAGTACCGCCAATTATTAGGGATGGCCCTTCATAACGGATCGGCGTAGCGCGGGCCAATTCATTTCCGTGAAGCGTTCATGAGAAAAACTGCATGAATAAAAGGCGATTTGCTCTTGAAACAGGCGACTTTGCGACCAAACGGATGATCCACGCACAAAAATCTGCGTGAATCATTGTCTCATCAGGCCGCTTCAAGCATATGAAAGGCCTGCCTATTTCCCCCCGAAACGATCGGTTGCGCGGATCAGCTGGTCAAGAATACCGGGTTCGCTCAGGGCATGCCCGGCTGCCTCGACAATATGGAAATCCGCCTTCGGCCAGGCCTTGGCAAGCTGCCAGGCATATTTCAGCGGGCAGGGCATATCGTAACGCCCGTGCACGATGACGCCCGGAATATCGCGAAGCTTGCCGGCATCGCGCAGCAATTGCCCTTCCTCCAGCCAGCCGCCATTGACGAAGAAGTGGTTCTCGATGCGTGCGAAGGCGATGGCGTATTTATCCTCGCCGAAATCCTCGACGCGCGCCGGATCGGTAACAAGGGCGATGGTTGCGCCTTCCCACTGGCTCCATGCTCGCGCGCATTCGAGTTTCTTGGCTTCGTCCGTACCGGTGAGATAGCGATTATAGGCCTGCATCATCTCGCCGCGCTCGGCTTCAGGAATTGGCGCTATGAAGTTTTCCCAGCGATCGGGATACATTTCAGAAACGCCGAACTGGTAATACCAGTCCAGTTCCGGCCTGGTGACCGTGTAGATGCCGCGCAGCACCAGTTCGCTCACGCGTTCGGGATGAGTCTCGGCATAGGCGAGTGCCAGCGTCGAGCCCCAGGAGCCGCCGAAAACCAGCCATTTTTCAAAGCCGCACAGCGCACGGAGCCTTTCAATGTCGGCAACCAGATGCCAGGTGGTGTTGGCTTCCAGTTCCGCATGCGGCGTGGAGCGACCGCAGCCGCGCTGATCGAACAGGATGACGTCGTAAAGTGCCGGGTCGAAAACGCGGCGATGCGTGGGGTTTACCCCGCCGCCCGGACCGCCATGCAGGAAAACCGCCGGTTTCGCACCGCGTGTACCAACCCGCTCCCAATAGATCGTGTGCCCATCGCCGACATCGAGCATGCCGCTCTCGAAGGGTTCGATCTCGGGATAGAAGCTGCGCAATTCTTCGGTCATGTCTTACTTTCCTTCAGGTGGCCATTCGGCCGTGTCACGATCCGGGTGTTGCCGGTTGTTGACCGGTAGCCGGTTTTCGTCCGACGCAGCTTCCGGCTCGACCGGCAAGCCGTCAAGGTCACCGAACCAATGCATTTTGCTGTCGAGATTTGATTGCGCCTCGGGCTTTATCAGCTCCGGCTCGTCCAGCGAACCAAGCGTGATGTTGATGAAATCGGCGTCCGGCATGTCATAGAAAAGCGGCGTGCCGCACCGTGCGCAAAAACCGCGCCGCACGTGATCGGACGACTGGAACCACGAAGCCTCGCCACGGGTCATTTCAAACTTCGCGCGGGTACTTGCTGCAAGCGGCATGAAATAGTTGCCCGATGCCTTCTGGCACATGCGGCAATGACACAGATGCGGATAGCGTAACCCGCCATCGATCCGGTAACGCATGGCGCCACACTGGCATCCGCCGCTGAAGCTTTCTGAACCGTTCATGCGCGGTCGTCTTCCGGCGGCCAGACCTTGGCGTCGTGGTCCGGGTGTTGGAAGGAGGTGATATCAGCCTCATCGACGCTCTGCTCGATTGCAGGTTTTGAAAACAGCTGCTCGATCCAGGGCATGCGCTTGTGGATATTGACCTGCACCTGCGGTTCGATCCGCTCCGGATTATCGAAAGCGCCGATCGCGATCTCTACGCCGCCAGGATAATGATAGGTCAGCGGCGTGCCGCATTTGTTGCAGAAGCCGCGATGGATTTTCGCAGATGAACGGAAGAGGGAAGGCTGGCCGCGCGTCCATGTCAGATGCGCCTGATCGGCGGTGACGAGTGCACCGAAGAAATTGCCGAAATGCTTCTGGCACATGCGGCAATGGCAAATGGAGGGGCGACTGATCTTGCCCGCATGAAACCGCACGGCGCCGCACTGGCAGCCGCCGGAAAAGCCTGTTTCGCTCATCGTTTATTCTCCGGGGTCCAGCTCTCGGTGTCATGGTCGGGGTGCTGGTAGGAAACGAGGTTGGTCAGATAGTCGACCGAGGTCAGATCGTCTTCCGTTGGGACGGCAGGTAGCGTGTGGATGCTGTCGACGAAATCGATCTTGCGTTCCACGCCCCACTGAATGGTGGGCGGCAAGGCGGCGGGATCGTCGAAAGCACCGGCCGCAACCGCCATGCCATCCGGCGCCTCATAGGTCAGCGGCGTACCGCATTCGGGGCAGAAGCCGCGCTTGACGACGCTGGAGGACTGGAAGCGCTTGGGTTCGCCACGCGTCCATTCGAATTCGACCTCACGCACCGAAACCAGCGGCGCATAATAGGCCCCAAAAGCCTTCTGGCACATGCGGCAATGACAGATGGAACTGTCCTTGAGATCGCCGGTCGCGCGGAAGCGGATCGCGCCGCACTGGCATCCGCCGGTGTAGGTGGTCATGGTTGGCTCTCCTTCACCGTTCGGATCATGTGGAGACAGACATTGTCGATGTCTTTCACAACATCTTCGTTCCAGAAACGCAGAACCCGCCAGCCACACTGCTCCAGCGTCTCCGTTCGTTGCCGATCGTAGTCTGCCGCAGCATCTTCCGCATGCTGAAACCCGTCTAACTCGACAATGATCTTATGCGACGGGCAGGCGAAATCAACGATGTATCCTGCGACAGGCAGCTGGCGTCTGAAAGACAGGCCTGCAAGACGATGGGCACGGACGGCGTTCCAGAACTTGAGTTCGGCGCCTGTCATGGCCTTGCGCATCTGCCGAGCATGTTCCCGATGTCGGGGTCTGACCTTGGCATTGGGATGCTCGCGACTTGAACGGTTGCCGCGAGATTGTAGCATGGTGTGGACGAAATCAAGGGCCTGTCTTGGGGCATCACCCCCCTCTGCCCTGCCGGGCATCTCCCCCTCAAGGGGTGAGATCGACAAGCGGCTAGCACCCTGCCTATGGAATGCGCGGGGACTTATCGCACTAGCGCGCGGCATCTGATCTCCCCCTTGAGGGGGGAGATGCCCGGCAGGGCAGAGGGGGGTAAGTCCCAAGCCGCAGCA
Organism: Agrobacterium sp. S7/73; assembly: GCF_019355535.1. Taxonomy (NCBI): domain Bacteria; kingdom Pseudomonadati; phylum Pseudomonadota; class Alphaproteobacteria; order Hyphomicrobiales; family Rhizobiaceae; genus Agrobacterium; species Agrobacterium sp. S7/73. The sequence continues at coordinate 1,908,357 of NZ_CP072136.1, read as the reverse complement.
GCAAATTACCGCTTCAACTCCCAGGTCGTTGTCCGTTCCCCGGTTTCCTTATCCTTGCCATCCTTCAACTGAATGCCCTTTTCAGAAAGCTCGTCGCGCAAACGATCCGCCTCTGCAAAGTTTTTCGCCTTCAGCATTTCCAGACGCAGTTGCACTAGGGCATCGACTGCCGAAACGATAGCCTCGTCCACTTCCGCTTTCTTCGGCAATACGCCGAGCAGGGCGGCGCTGGCCGCAAAGGCGGGCAGGCGGGCAGGATCGGTGTTGGCGGCATGTGCCAGCGCGTGAAGCGCCTGCACGGCGGCAACCGTGTTCAGGTCGTCGGCAAGCGCATCAAGCACGGTTTCATCCGGTGCCGCGTCGGAGGCTTCGGCCGCCGGCCACTTGGCGAGAAGACGTTCGGCCTCTTCGAGACGCTTTACCGAAAAATCGATTGGCTCGCGGTAATGCGTCATCAGCATGGCAAGGCGAAGAACCTCGCCCGGCCATTGGCGGCCGCCGAATTTTTCGGTGTGCAGCAATTCATAGATGGTCACGAAGTTGCCCTCGGACTTCGACATCTTGCGGCCTTCCACCTGCACGAAGCCATTATGCATCCACACATTAGCCATCACCTGCGTGCCGTGGGCGCAGCGGGATTGCGCGATTTCGTTCTCGTGATGCGGGAAAATGAGATCGAGCCCGCCGCCGTGAATGTCGAACACTTCGCCGAGGTAGCGACCGGCCATGGCCGAGCATTCGATGTGCCAGCCCGGACGGCCGCGGCCCCAGGGGCTTTCCCAGCCGGGCTCATTATCAGAGGAAAGTTTCCACAGCACGAAATCGCCGGGGGTCTTCTTGTGGGCTTCCACCGCCACGCGCGCGCCGGCCTGCTGTTCGTCCAGCGGGCGTTTGGACAGCTGGCCGTAATCGGCCATCGAGCGGGTGTCGAACAGCACTTCGCCGCCCGCCGCATAGGCATGGCCGCGCGCGATCAGCTTCTCGATGATGTCGATCATCTCGGCGATGTAGTCGGTGGCGCGCGGTTCAACGGTCGGCTGCAGGCAGCCGAGTGCTGCCACATCCTCATGGAACTGGTCGGCGGTCTTTTTCGTCACCGCGTGGATGGCGTCATTCAGCGGCAGATGCGGATAGTCGCGCAGCGCCCTTGCGTTGATCTTGTCGTCGAGATCGGTGATGTTGCGGGCATAGGTCACATGGCTTTCGCCATAGACGTGGCGCAGCAGCCGGTAAAGAACATCGAAAACGATGACCGGGCGCGCATTGCCGATATGGGCGAAATCGTAAACCGTTGGTCCGCAGACATACATGCGCACATTGTCGGCGTCGATCGGCGCAAATTCCGTCTTTTCGCGTGTCAGGGTGTTGTGGAGTTTCAGGCGCAAGGACATGCGGGCGTTCCCTAAAGGCAGTCAATTGTCCTGGCCGGACCGTTTGTCTGTTGGACCTTGCGGGGAGACGAAAACGATCTGGCCGGTGGTGAACCAGCAAAAATTATTCAGCAGCAGGTGCAGATCGTTGTTTTCATGCCTTGCCTTATGGCGTGCCGGTGTTTCGCGGTCAAGCGTTTCTCGCAGGCGCCAGAAGTACCTTAAGAGACCGCCTTGACCAAAAGCCTATTCCGGCTGGCGGTAATCCAGGAATTTGCCTTCACGCACCACGAAGAGCTTGCCGGTTTCGGTAAGCTCAGGCGAGGCGAGTTGAACAATGGCGGCGGCAACTTCAGAAGGGTGTGGCACGTCTGCGGGGTCTTCGCCGGGCATTGCCTGGGCGCGCATGGCGGTGCGTGTCGCGCCGGGATTGATGCTGTTGATGCGCAGCGCGGTTTTATCGGTTTCCGCAGCCCAGGTCCGGGCAAGTGCCTCAACGGCCGCCTTGGAGGTGGAATAGACGCCCCAGAAGGGACGACAGCTATGGGCAGCACCCGAAGACAGGATCAACGCGCGCCCGGCATCCGATCGCAGGAGCAACGGTTCGACCGAGCGGATCAGCCGCCATGTAGCAGTGACATTGATGGTCATGACCCTTTCGAAGACTTTCGCCTCGATATGGCCGACCGGCGAGATGACGCCGAGAACACCGGCATTCGCGACCAGAATATCGAGCTTGCCCCAGCGCTCAAAGATATTGGCGCCCAACGCATCGATGGCGTTCATATCGGCGAGATCGAAGGGAACCAGCGTCGCGGTGCCGCCGACGGCCTTGATGGCGTCGTCCAGATCCTCGAGGCCGCCGACCGTGCGGGCGCAGGCAATGACATGCGCACCGGCCTTGGCAAGTTCCAGCGCCGTGAAATAGCCGATACCGCGCGACGCGCCGGTGACGAGCGCGATCCTGCCCTTGAGATTGATGGTCATTTTTGCCCCCTCCGAAATTCATTCCGCTTGTTTTATGAAGCCCCTGACGCCAACCGCAAGCGATCAAAACACCGCAGCGGGCACTGTTTCAATCGCCCGCCACAAAAAAAGCGGCCACCGGAAGCCGGTGGCCGCTTGTTATTTCGAGATTATCAGCCGTTGCTGGCCAGCACGGAAATCTTGCTGCCCATCGCCTCGCCGTTCTGGTCGAGAAGGCGCGTAGGGTAGTCGCCGGTAAAATAATGGTCCGTGAATTGCGGACGCGCATTGTTGCGGTTCTCGCCACCGACCGCGCGGTAAAGACCGTCGATCGACAGGAAGGCAAGCGAATCGGCGCCAATGAATTTCGCCATGGCGTCCACATCGGCATATTGGTTGGCGAGCAGCTTGTCGGCATCAGGCGTGTCGATGCCGTAGAAATCCGGATGGAAGATCATCGGGCTGGCAACGCGGATATGCACTTCTTTCGCGCCAGCTTCGCGGATCATCTGCACGATCTTCAATGAAGTCGTGCCGCGCACGATCGAATCATCCACCAGCACCACGCGCTTGCCTTCAATCATCGCCCGGTTGGCGGAGTGCTTGAGCTTGACGCCAAAAGCGCGAATCTGCTGCGTCGGCTCGATGAAGGTACGGCCGACATAGTGGTTGCGGATGATTCCATATTCGAACGGAATACCGCTTTCCTGCGCAAAACCGAGCGCTGCCGGCGTGCCGCCATCGGGAACCGGAACGACAACGTCAGCTTCCAGCGGCGCTTCCTTGGCAAGGTTCATGCCCATGTTCTTGCGCGTCGTATAGACGTTGCGGCCGCCGACGACGGAATCGGGGCGGGCGAAATAAACATATTCGAACAGGCAGAGACGTTCCGGCTGCGGCTTCGAAGGCTTGCGTGCATCGATGGTGATCGAACCATCAGGCTGAATTTCGCAGATGATGACTTCGCCGTTTTCGACGTCACGCACGAATTTCGCGCCGATGATATCGAGAGCGCAGGTCTCCGAGCAGAAGATCGGCTTGCCGTCCAGCTCACCCATGACGAGCGGGCGGATGCCGATCGGGTCGCGGGCTGCGATCAGCTTGGTGCGGGTCATCGCCAGCATCGAATAGCCGCCTTCCATCTGGCGGATGGCGTCGATGAAACGGTCGGCAGTGGAGCTGTGACGCGAACGGGCGATGAGGTGCAGCACGACTTCGGTATCCGATGTCGACTGACAGATGGCGCCGGTGGCGATGATCTGTCGGCGAAGCGTCAGGCCATTGGTGAAATTGCCGTTATGGGCAATCGAAATGCCGCCTTCTTCCAGCTCGGCAAACAGTGGCTGCACGTTGCGCATCGCCACTTCGCCTGTCGTGGAGTAGCGGGTATGGCCAATAGCGATGGAGCCGGGCAGGCGGGCAAGGGTTGCCGGATCGGTATAATGATCGCCGACGAGGCCCATATGGCGTTCCTGATGGAAGCGCTTGCCATCGAAGGAGACGATGCCTGCTGCCTCCTGGCCGCGATGCTGAAGCGCATGCAGGCCGAGTGCAGTCAGGGCGGAGGCATCGGCGTGGCCGAGAATGCCGAACACGCCGCACTCTTCGTGCAGCGTGTCGCCGTCGATCTCTTCATTGAAAGTGGAATGCGAAAGCGGCTCAATCATCCGGCTTGCCCTTGCTCTCTACCGAGAAAAACGAAAGACCTCTCCGGTGAGCTTGTCTCCCGGTCGGCCAGTCTGTGTCGTGCTTGATATTTAGCACAAATAGCGCGCCTTGCATGCATTGCAAGGCGCGACACTGTGTCAATTATTCGTTGCCGGCGGATTTGTCGCCGGTACATCTTCCGCAGGCGTCTGCGCGGCTGCCGGTTCCTGCGGTTTTCCGAGGATACGGGCGCGGATCTGCGGCTCTATATCGTCAGGCAGAACCGCTTCCAGCTTGCCCACCAGCCCGTCGAGGAAAGGCTTGGACTTGGCCTGGGTTACCCATTGCGGCTGCGTCTTCACATCCACCAGCCAGTTCCAGAAGGCAACCGCGACGACCAGCAAGAGAATGCCGCGCGCTGCGCCGAACAGGAAACCCAGCGTGCGATCCAGCGCACCGATGCGGCTGTCGATGATGAAATCGGCAATGCGCGAGGTGATGAAGGAAATGACGACGAGGGAGATGAGGAAGACGACGCCTGCCGAACCGGCGATGGCGATCTTGTCGTCATCGGTATAGTTGCGTGCATAGGGCAGCAGGATCGGGAAAAGATAATAGGCGGCGGCGACCGAACCGGCCCAGCTCGCGATGGACAGAATCTCGCGGGAAAAACCGCGCACCATCGCGAGAATGGCGGAGAAAAGAACAACGGCGATGACGATGCCGTCGAAAATTGTAATGGGCATATACCAACTCCGGAGGTGCGACGCCCTGTCAGGCGCTGCCTTGCCAATTGTGCGATCCTCTTACACCACTGTTTCCCTTGGCGAAAGGATCAATCTTAGTCGTCCTCAACCTGTTTGAACCGGTTGCCGGAACCGGCGATGCGCGCCACGAGGTCCGGCAGGCTTTCTATTTCCGTCCAGCGCCCCTTGCCCGCTTTCGGCAATTCAGCCGAAGCAGACGGCAGAAGTGCGGCGGAGAAACCGAGTTTTTCAGCTTCTTTCAAACGCTGGCCCGTATGCGAGACGGGCCGTACCGCGCCCGACAGGCTGATCTCGCCGAAATAGACGCAATCGGCGGGCAGGGCAAGACCGGCAAGCGAGGAAACCAGCGCAGAAGCTATCGCCATATCCGCAGCCGGTTCGGAAATGCGGTATCCGCCGGCGACGTTCAGATAAACGTCGTGCTGACCGAGCTTCACGCCGCAATGGGCTTCCAGCACGGCAAGGATCATGGCGAGCCGCGAACTGTCCCAGCCGACCACGGCGCGGCGCGGCGTGCCGAGCGAGGTGGCCGCGACCAGCGCCTGCACCTCGACCAGAATGGGACGGGTGCCCTCCATGCCGGCAAAGACCGCGGCACCGGGAGATTTCTCGTTGCGCTCGCCAAGGAACAGTTCGGACGGGTTGGAGACCTCGCGCAATCCGCGGTCGGACATTTCAAACACGCCGATCTCGTCCGTCGGCCCGAAGCGGTTCTTGACGGTGCGCAGAATGCGGTAATGGTGGCCGCGGTCGCCTTCGAAATAAAGCACGGCGTCGACCATGTGCTCCACCACGCGCGGACCGGCGATCTGGCCTTCCTTGGTCACATGGCCCACCAGCACCATGGTCGCGCCCGTCTGCTTGGCGTAACGGATCATTGCCTGCACGCCGGTGCGCACCTGCGTTACCGTGCCGGGAGCGGAATCGGCTGTGTCACTCCATAGCGTCTGGATGGAATCGATGATGACGAGATCGGGGCGTTTGCCCTCGGAAATCGTCGCCAGAATATCCTCGACATTGGTTTCTGCCGCCAGCAGCACGTCGGTTTCCGCCGCACCCAGCCGCTGGGCGCGCAGACGCACCTGCGCTACCGCTTCTTCGCCAGAAACATAGATGACGCGATGTCCGCGCCGCGAAAGGGCAGCTGCCGCCTGCATCAGCAGGGTCGATTTGCCGATGCCGGGATCGCCGCCGATCAACACCGCCGAACCGCGCACGAAACCGCCACCGGTTGCCCGGTCCAGTTCGCTGATGCCGGTCGGAATGCGCGGCGCCTCCTCGATCTCGCCCGAAAGCGCCGTGAGCGCGACCGCCCGGCCTTTTTTCGGCGTCTTGCCGGGGCCGGAGCCGATACCGCCCATTGGGTCTTCTTCGACGATGGTATTCCATTCGCCGCAGCCTTCGCATTTTCCCGCCCAGCGGGTATGAACCGTGCCGCAGTTCTGGCACACGAATTGGGTCTTGGCTTTGGCCATCTATGTCAGTTTTCTTCTTGTTTGAAATCTTTGGCGGAATTGTCCTGGTGGCCGTGCAGCAAGCGCAGAACGGTTAGATCGGCCTCGTCAACACGAAAGAAGATGACGCGCTCACGATAGGCAATACTTCGAAGCCCGGCCCATGGTCTTCGGCAAGATCGCGCCTTGCCCGCGTGGTCCAGATTGGGGTCCGGATTTTAATGACCGGTCCCCGTTTTTTGCTGCACGGAAACGCGTTTGATATCGCTCAGGAAGACGTCTTGTGAGGCATAGCGGTGAACCCGGCCTGCTTCAGCGTCGCTATAGACACCCTCAGCCACCTGCTCTCCGATGAAATTTTCGTCCTGCTCGCTCAAATGGATTTCGGGCATTTCGATCTCCTTTTGTTCTCTTTTAGCACAGGTCGCTTCCGCTTTCCAAGAGCTAAAGACAGACGTGGTTCAGTCGTCAGCCATCAGATATTGCCGCTCGTAGCGCAAACCAAGCCCCGTCAGCATTTCGTAACCGATGGTGCCGGCGGCGCGCGCCACCTCATCGAGCGGCACTTTCGGGCCGAAAAGCTCGATATAATCGCCGGTGCGGACAGCGTTTGCCGGTATGTCCGTGATATCGAAAATAGTGAGATCCATGGTTACACGACCGGCGACCGGCGCCTTGTGGCCGTTGACTACGCCGTAAGCACCGCCATGGCCCATTTCGCGCAATGGAATGCCGGAACCGGAAAGCGACCGCTGGTATCCGTCCGCGTAACCAACGGAAGCGATGGCAAGGCGGCTCGCCCGTTTCAGCAAATAGGTGCCGCCATAGCTGACTGTCTGGCCTTCGCCGGCCTCGCGAATCTGGATGATCCGCGCTTCGGCCCTTGCGACGGGCCGCATCGGGTTTGCCACATCGTTGATTGCCTCGCCGCCGTAAAGGGCAATGCCGGGGCGGGTGAGATCGAAATGATAATCCGGTCCCAGAAAGATCCCGGCAGAGGCGGAAAGGCTTGATTCGATTCCTTCGAAAGCGGCGCTAACCTTGCGGAATGATTCGAGCTGGACCTTATTCATGGGCGAAGACGGCGTGTCGGCGCAGGCGAGGTGGGAGAGCACCAGAACCGGATCGAAACTCGCAGGCCGGGTCACGTCGTCTGCCAGAAACAGCGCGTCGTCCAGCGGCAGGCCAAGCCGGTTGAAGCCGGTATCCACATGCAGCGCGCAGGGGTGTTCGCCGCGTTCGGCAACTGTCGCCATCCAGAAGGAGAGCTGTTCCTCCGAGGCCAGAACCGGCACGAGATCATTGTCGAAGACCTGACGCTCCTGGCCCTGCCAGATGCCTGACAGCACGAAGATGCGCGCTTCCGGTGCATAGGATCGCAAGGTCGCACCTTCGGACACCGTTGCCACGAAGAAGTCGCGTGCGCCGGCATGGTAGAGCGTCGCGCCGCAATCCTCGATACCGAGCCCGTAGGCATCTGCTTTCACGACAGCCGCCGTCCGCGCCTTGCCGGACCGCTTTTTCATGTCGCGCCAATTGTCGGCAAGCGCGCCGAGATCGACGGTCAGCCTCAGCGGCGCATGTTCGAAAGCGTCGGTTTCGTGTTCGGAAAATGTGTCTTCGAAGTCGTCTGTCATGCCATGCGTCCGGTTGATTTGGAACCGGTTCGGACCCTAGCACTTTTGTTCAAGACGGTAATGACCGATTGGTTTAAAGTCGTTCTATGCACAATGTTTCGCAGGAACAGGCCATAGACGTCATGCCGGTTGCAGCGGCGGAAACGACGCGTTTCTGGCGCGACCCGCGTTTTGGCGGCATGGAATGTCTGAGCGCGACGTTCCTGACACATGAATATTCGCCGCACGCGCATGATACCTTCTCGATCGGCGCGATCGAAAGCGGCTCGCAGATTTCCACCATTCAGGGCACCAGGGAACAGACCGGGCCGGGGCATCTCTATCTCATCAATCCGGACGAGATTCACGATGGTGCGCCGGGTGGCGGCGGTTATCGTTATCGGATGATCTATCCCGACGCAGCGCTGCTGCGTGATATTATCGAGGATGTGACGGGCAGGGCTTTCCACGGAATGCCGTCCTTTCCAAAGTTTCTGCCGCGTGATCCGCAGATGGCCGCTGCTTTTCAGATAGCGCATCGCAGGCTGGAGGCCAAGTCCGGCGCTCTTGAGGCAGACGAGGGCATGTTCTCGGTTCTGACGGCACTGTTCGGCAGGCATGGCAGCGCCATTATCCTGGCCGTTGAAACCCGCGCGAAGACGGCGGTCCATACCGCCCGCGACTATCTCTCCGATAATTACGAGACCGATATCGGCCTTGAGGAATTGGCGTCCATCGCTGGTCTCAGCCGCGCCCATCTCATCCGGGCCTTCCGTAAGGAGTTCCACATCACCCCGCATGCCTATCTGACGGATGTGCGCATAAGGCGCGCGCGCCGTCTTCTGCGTTCCGGCGAAATGCCGGCCGAGGTGGCTGCGCTGTGCGGTTTTGCCGATCAGGCGCATTTTACGCGGCATTTCAAGGCGCGCACCGGCGTCACGCCGGGACAATTCCGGACGGCGTGATTTTGGTGGCCATTCCGAAGCGCAACGTCACTTTCATTCAAGACTGGAAAAACTTGCAGGCGTAATCGCATGTCTCTGAAAAGGAGAATGCAATGTCCGTGCTGGAAAAACGTGCAGAGCTTGGCGCAGGCCTGAGAGCTGCGGCACCCCTGCTGGTCGCCATGGTGCCGATCGGCGCCGTGTTCGGTGCAGTCGCGGTCGGCAAGGGATTGTCGCCGCTGGAAGCCTCGCTGATGTCGATTCTCGTCTTTGCAGGTGGCTCGCAATTCGTCGCCCTGGATCTGTGGACCCATCCGGCAAGCTGGAGCGCGCTCGGTTTTGCCGCGCTGCTGGTCAATCTTCGCCATGTGCTGATGAGCGCTTCCATCGCTGGCAAGCTCGATGATTTTACCGGCTGGCGAAAATATGCGGCCATGCTGGTGCTGACGGACGAATCCTGGGCGCTATCGGAATTCAGGGCAGTTGCCGGCAGGCTGACGGCCGCATTTTTCACCGGCGCTGCGCTGCCAATCTACCTCGTCTGGAACATCGCCACGCTCACGGGCGCGCTTTTAGGCTCGGTGATGGGCGACATGACGGTCATCGGTCTGGACTTCGCTTTTCCGGCCGTGTTCATCGTGCTGCTGATGGGGTTCTGGAAGGGCAGGGAAACGGGCCTGGTGCTGCTGGCAAGCGCTGCCGCCGCCTTTGTCACGCACGCGCTGGTCCCAGGCGCCTGGTACATAGCCGCCGGTGCGCTTGCGGGGCTTTCCGTCGCAGCCTTCGGCTGCGAGGACGAGGCGGAGCAGCCTGCATGACGCTTGATACGAACACCCTGCTGGCGATCCTCGCCATGATGGCGGCCACCGTCGCTACGCGTCTTGGGGGTCTGCTGCTGGTCAACCATTTCACCCTGACGCCGCGTCTGAAAAAAGCGCTCGGCGTGGTTCCGCCTGCGGTCTTGATGGCTGTGGTGACGCCAACGGCATTCTCAAGCGGAATGGCGGAAACAATCGCCTGCGCGGTGACGGCAGTCGCGGCACTCCGCCTCAGCCTGCTCCCAGCCGCAACGCTCGGCGTCGTCACCGTGGCGCTTTTGCGCGGAATCGGATTGTGAGGCAATCCCGCCAAAGTTCTGAAAAGATTCCTCAGTTTCGATTTAGAGCAGGCAGGGCGAAACGCTGACCCGGTTCCGCCCTCGGTTTAGATCAATGCTCTTCGTACTGGCTGAAGCTCGGGTCGGCCAGATCCGCGAAGCGGGTGAATTCGGACTGGAAGGCGAGTTTCACCGTGCCGGTGGGTCCGTGACGCTGCTTGGCGATGATGACGTCCGCGGTGCCTTTCACCTTGTCGAACAGGGCCTCCCACTCGGCATATTTCGGATCGGAAATATCGCGCGGCTCCATGTTCTTGACGTAATACTCTTCACGGAACACGAACAGCACCACGTCGGCGTCCTGCTCGATCGAGCCCGATTCACGCAGGTCGGAAAGCTGCGGGCGCTTGTCTTCACGGCTTTCCACCGCACGGGAGAGCTGTGAAAGCGCGATGATGGGAACATTGAGTTCCTTGCCGAGCGCCTTAAGGCCCGTGGTGATCTGGGTGATTTCCTGCACGCGGTTCTCACCGCTTTTGCCGGCGCCGGTCATCAGCTGAATATAGTCGACCACCAGGACGTCAAGACCACGCTGGCGCTTCAGTCGACGTGCACGGGCGGAAAGCTGGGCGATGGAGATACCACCGGTCTGGTCGATGTAAAGCGGCACCTTCTGCATCATCTGGGAGCAGGCGACGAGCTTCTCGAAATCGGCCTCGGTAATGTCACCGCGGCGGATTTTCGAGGAAGACACTTCCGTCTGCTCTGAAATGATACGGGTTGCCAGCTGTTCGGACGACATTTCGAGCGAGTAGAAGCCGACGACGCCGCCGTTTTTCGCCTTGAACGAACCATCAGGCTGTACTTCCTGATCGTAGGTCGCGGCGATGTTATAGGCGATGTTGGTGGCAAGCGAGGTCTTGCCCATACCCGGACGACCGGCAAGTACGATAAGGTCGGAACGCTGCAGGCCGCCCATGCGGGCGTCGAGCGAGTGGATGCCGGTGGAAATGCCGGAAAGATTGCCGTCACGCTCGAAGGCGGCGCCCGCCATGTCGATCGCCAGCGCCACCGCATCGTTGAACGACTGGAAGCCGCCATCGTAGCGGCCGGTTTCCGCCAGTTCGAACAGGCGGCGCTCGGTGTCTTCGATCTGCGCCTGCGGCGGCATGTCCAGCGGCGCATCATAGGCGATGTTGACGACATCCTCGCCGATCTGGATCAGCGCGCGGCGCAGCGCCAGATCGTAAATCGCCCGGCCGTAATCTTCCGCATTGATGATCGAAACGGCTTCTGCCGCCAGACGCGCCAGATATTGCGCCACCGTCAGGTCGCCGACCTTATCGTCTGCGGGCAGGAAGGTCTTGATGGTTACCGGATTTGCGGTCTTGCCCATGCGGATGATGTCGCCCGCCACTTCGAAAATCTTGCGGTGCAGCGGTTCGTAAAGATGCACGGGCTTCAAGAAGTCCGACACGCGGTAATAGGCGTCGTTGTTAACGAGGATGGCGCCCAGCAGCGCCTGTTCGGCCTCGATATTGTTCGGCGCCTCGCGGTAATGCGGTTCCGCCGGTTGCGCGGGGGTGATCTTTCTCACAGCGTCGTTCATGGTTTGCACGATCTCCCTTTGCCTTGCCACTACACTTCGGGTTTGGCTTCCTTGGCCATGGCAGTCAATGATATTGTTGCAACACTCTATGGCAGCCTGACGTCCTGTCTGCGAAGCTGGATCACATCTTCAGTTGTCCCCAGCAATCCACAGGCGGGTGGGGACAAGGTGCGGGAAATTCCCGGCAACGTGATTCGCTGCCATGAGTTTATCGCATGGCAGACCCGACGTGAAAGAAACTTGAAAATCGGCAGGCTTCCAAATAAATAGGCAGAAAATAAGTAGTGTGCTAATTATAAGGCTTGCTGACATGTCCCGCGAAACCGACAAGGAACAGCTTCTGGACGAGGTGTCCGCCTTCACCCGCAAGCTGCGCGCATTTTTTGACGCGCGGGTAGGGGAAAGCGGCCTGACTCTGGCGCGTGCGCGTGCGCTTTTCGCGCTGTCGCGACGTGGGCCGCTGACCCAGACGGAGCTTGCCGAGGAAATGGAAATCGAAACGCCGACGCTGGTGCGCGTGCTTGACGGCATGGAGAAACAGAACCTCATCGAGCGCCGCTCCGACGAAACCGACCGCCGTGCCAAACGCATCCACATGACGGAGGAGGGCGAGAAAACCTCCGAAACGGTGCAGGCGGTGGCAAAATCGCTCCGTTCTGAAATCGCCGCCGATGTTTCCTCGCAGGATCTGGCGATGGCGCTGGATGTCATGCGCAGGCTTTCGGCCAATCTGCAAAATCTGGCAAGCGGGAGGGCGCAATCGTGAGTACCGTGGTGCCGCAAACGGCAGATGAGACCGCCTCTGAAAATGCCGACGTGACGGTAAAGCCGGCGGGCGCGCCGGAATCTGCTGCTGCGGCCGCCGCGCCGCAACCGGTGGAGCGGCCAGTGTGGCTGCGGCTGTGTTTCATCTTCGCGGGCCTGGCGTTCTTCATCACCCAAGGATTGGGCATGAACCTCGTCATGGCCAATCTATACCAGTTGCAGGGCGAATTTTCCGCCACGGTGGCCGAGGTCGCCTGGCTTTCCGCCGCCTATATGGCCCCCTATGCCACGTTTTCCATCGCGCTGTTCAAGGTGCGAACGCAATATGGCCTGCGGCCCTTTGCCGAACTTTCGATCATCGTCTTCGTCGTCGCCTCATGCCTCAACCTGTTCGTGACAGATTTGCATTCGGCGATCGTCATCCGCTTCCTCAGCGGCATGGCGGCGGCACCTCTTTCTTCGCTCGGCTTTCTCTACATTCTGGAGGCCTTTCCGCCGGCACGGAAATTCTCGCTGGGCTTCAGCATCGCGCTCACCGGAACCTTGCTGTCTGCACCGCTCGCGCGCATCGTCTCGCCTTCCTTGCTGCAAATCGGCGGCTGGAATGCCCTCTACACGATGGAAATGGGCTTCGCGCTGATCTCGCTCGCCTTGATCTACCTGTTGAAAGTCACGCCGCCGCCGCGGGCGAAAGTCATCGAGCGCACGGATATTCTGAGCTACCTTCTGTTTGCGGGTGGCCTTGGCTGTCTTGCGGTCATGCTCACGCTTGGCCGGTTTTACTGGTGGTTCGAAACATGGTGGCTGGGCGTGCTTCTGGCCACGTCGATCACGCTTCTCACGCTGATGGTCGTCATCGAGTTGCCGCGCAAGAACCCGCTGCTTGACCTGCGCTGGATTTTTTCGAAAACCAACCTGCATGTCATAGCGGTCCTTCTCATCTACCGTGCAGTTTCCTCCGAGCAATCCTCGACGGCGGTGAGTTTCTACCAGCAGCTTGGCCTTTTGAACGACCAGACGATCACGCTTTATGCTCTGGTGCTTTTGGCGACGGTTCTCGGCGGTGCGGCCTGTGCTTGGCTGATGCTGACGAAATATGTCGATACCGCTCATGTGATTGCGCTTACCCTGATTGCGGCCGGCGCTTTTCTGGACAGCCAGTCCAACAATCTGACGCGGCCAGCGCAGATGTATCTGAGCCAGATGATGATCGCCTTCGGTGCGGCCATGTTCCTGCCGCCCGTTATGGCAAAGGGGTTCGCTGCCGCACTTGCGCGCGGAGCGCCCTATCTGGTGAATTTCATCACCATCTTCCTGTTCACCCAGATCACCGGATCGATGTTGATGACCGGGCTGCTCGGCAGTTTCGTGACGCTGCGCGAAAAATTCCATTCCAATATTCTGGTGGAAAATATCCTGCTCACCAACCCATTGGTCGCCCAGCGCGTGTCGCAACTTTCCGGCGCCTACAGCCACGTCATCACCGATCCGGCGCTGCTGAAGGCCGAGGGGCTTTCCCTCCTTGGCCAGCAGGTTACCAAGGAAGCCTATGTGCTCGCCTATAACGATACGTTCCTGTTGATTTCCACCGTTGCGGCGCTGGCGCTCATGGCGCTTTTGCTCCACCTTGCATGGCTGCGCATCCGTCCCCGCTTTTTCCGGGACAATGTCGATGCCGCGCCGGCGCCACAGTCTTGAACCTCCAAGAGTGATAATATGCTGAAGAAGATTTTTACCCCCGTTTCCATTCTCGTTCTGCTCGGTGGCCTCGCCGGCGTCGCGCTGGTGCTCTATGCATGGCGCCTGCCGCCATTCCTTTCCACCGTCGAAATGACCGACAACGCCTTCGTGCGTGGTTACGTGACGACGATGAGCCCGCAGGTGAGCGGTTATGTCGTGGATGTGCCGGTGAAGGACTATCAGGAGGTCAAACAGGGCACGTTGCTGGCGAAGATAGACGACCGCATCTACCGCCAGAAGCAGGCGCAGGCGGGAGCCGCGCTGGATACGCAAAAGGCGGCATTGGACAATTCCCGCCAGCAGGAAAACGCCGCCAACGCCAATATCCGTTCCAGCGAGGCGGCTGTCGATAGCGCGCAGGCATCTCTGAAACAGGCGCAACTGGCATCAGACCGTCAGGACAACCTCATCAAAAGCGGTGCCGGCACCTCCAGCCTGCAGGAAGAGGCGCATGCTGCGCTTGAAAAGGCGAGGGCATCGCTCTCGCAGGCGAAAGCGGCACTTGAGGTCTCGCGGCAGGATTTGCAGACGATCATCGTTAACCGCAGTTCCCTGCAGGCCGCTGTCGCCAATGCCGAGGCTGCGGTCGAACTCGCCAGGATCGATCTCGACAATACCGAAATTCACGCGCCGGTGGACGGCAGGCTCGGCGAAATCGGCGTGCGCACCGGTCAGTATGTGACGGCCGGAACGCAGTTGATGGCGGTTGTGCCGCATGATGTCTGGGTCATCGCCAATTTCAAGGAAACCCAGCTCGCGGGCATGCAGGTCGGCCAGCCGGTGACGATCTCGGTGGATGCCCTGCATCGCCGCAAGCTCAACGGCCGCGTCGAGCGGTTCTCGCCCGCAACGGGATCGGAATTCGCTGTCATCAAGCCCGACAATGCCACCGGCAATTTCGTGAAGATCGCCCAGCGTCTCGGCGTGCGTATCGCAATCGACGCCGATCAGCCGCTGGCAGCGGATCTGTCGCCGGGCATGTCGGTGGTCGTGCATGTGGACAAGAGCGTGGCGCCTGAGGGGGCGGAGACGGCGGCGAGGTAGTCTGGCTATTGGAGTATGCCGAGAGGCGCCCCCTCTGTCCTCCCGGACATCTCCCCCACAAGGGTGGAGATCGAATTGTGGCTTGCGCTCGACAACCTCAACGTTGCGGCTATTAGCGATGTGGGATCGCCCTGCTGATCTCCCTCCTTGTGGGGGAGATGCCCGGCAGGGCAGAGGGGGGGGTAACCTCTCCGCACACTCCAGTCACAAAACCAAAAAAACCCCGGATGTCGCCATCCGGGGTTTTCCTTATGACCACAAGGCCAAATCTTATTCGTCGTCGTCGTTGCCGTCAGCTTCCGGATCGAAGAAGTCTTCCGGACGCAGGGCGTCTTCGTCAACGCCGTAGATGGCGTCGGCGGAGGTGAGGCTTTCGCCCTTGGACTGACGCTCGGCTTCTTCGGCAGAACGGGCAACGTTCAGCTCGACCTGAAGCTCGACTTCGGCGTGCAGGTGCAGGGTAACGTTGTGCAGGCCGATGGTCTTGATCGGCGTGTTCAGTTCAACCTGGTTGCGGCCGATGTTGAAGCCTTCGGCGCCGAGGATTTCAACGACGTCGCGAGCAGCAACAGAACCGTAAAGCTGACCGGTTTCGCCAGCCGAGCGAACGACGATGAAGGACTTGCCTTCGAGTGCTTCGGCAACCTTCTGGGCTTCCGACTTGCGCTCCAGGTTACGGGCTTCAAGCGTTGCGCGCTCGGTTTCGAAACGGGTCTTGTTGGCGGCGTTGGCGCGCAGCGCCTTGCCCTGCGGCAGCAGGAAGTTACGTGCGTAACCGTCGCGAACCTTTACGGTTTCGCCCATCTGGCCGAGCTTGTTGATGCGTTCGAGAAGAATAACGTCCATCTTCTTGATCCTTTCTATGTGTTGGTTTCGTTCGTATTGTCAGTTTTCCGCGTTGGGGTGAGGGAGATCGTGCTGCGCACGTCGCTCAATCCCAAAACGAGAATGATAAGCAGCGGGAAGACAAAGACCGCCGAGAGATAGGCGAGGATGAGAACCGGCAGACGCCAGTCCTTTCCACGCGCGCGTTTGTGCAGCGAGGCGTAACCCGCCATCAGGAAGCCCGCACCGAAGGTGCCGCAGACGACTGCGCCGACCATCGCGGCGACGCCCCCGAAGAACATGGCGACGATGCCACAGAGAAAAACGAAGATGGCGTTGCGGTGCATGCGCAGTGCGGAAGGAATGTCCTCGCGTGGGCGAAGACCCTTGCCGAAGGAACCGACCAGCCGGGCCGCGAAATAATAGGCAGCAAACAAAAGGATGACCCACAGGCCGCCCTGAACGATCGGCAGCATCAGAACCAGCAGCGACTTCGTCTGCGCCAGTGCCTCGACATTGGGTTCGAACAGCGGTTCGCGGCTCTGCACGGAGGTCATCATCAGATCGACCATGCGCGCGACGAGATCGGGACCGTAACCGATCATCCAGCCGAGAATGACGACGGCAACCGAAACCAGAAGGCAGAGATGCAGGACGATGCCGGACAGCGGATACCAGGCAAGCAGGTCATCCGGGCCGCCGAGTTCCGAGGCCGGGCGCGCCAGATTGGCAAGATGCGAAAGCCAGCCCGCCGGGATCAGCGTGAAGATCGCAATGGTCAGCGAGAAAAGCGGCGATATGACGAGCGCGCCGATGATAGCCGTGGTGATGATCGCAACGACGGCTGCGCGATTGCCCCAGCCCATGCCGGCGATGAAGATGGGCATGGCGGAACCGGCGTAAAGCAGGAAGGAAAAGGACGACTGTGCCGTTGCGCCAAGCGTTAGAAACGCGGCGCATATGCCGGCGAGAACGCCGGTGATCAGCACTGTCTGGTTCAACTTTTGCACTTCGCTGTCCTGCTGGAAACTTGAGCAGTTAGAGGACCGGTCCAATCAGGATCGTCGTCCCCAACATGGGTTTTATGGTATCGATCCGCGCCCAACGCGGAAGGATTTGAACTCGCAACCTACTGATTAAAAGTCAGTTGCATCGTGGAAGACGAGGCCGCGCCAAAGCGCGGCCTCGTTTCAAATCATTACGCTACGACGTAAGGCAGCAGGCCGAGGAAACGGGCGCGCTTGATCGCCTGGGCGAGTTCGCGCTGCTTCTTCTGGGAAACGGCCGTGATGCGGGAAGGAACGATCTTGCCGCGCTCGGAAATGTAGCGCTGCAGGAGACGAACGTCCTTGTAGTCGATCTTCGGAGCGTTTGCGCCGGAGAAGGGGCACGTCTTGCGACGGCGGTGGAACGGGCGGCGTGCCTGGGAAGAGGATGTATCAGCCATTGGTCAATTCTCCTTATGCACGGTCTTCGCGCGGACGGCGCGGACGGTCTTCGCGGTCGCCGAAGCCACCTTCGCGCGGTGCGCGGGGACCACGATCTTCACGCGGGCCACGATCCGGACGGTCGCCATCGCGGCGCGGACGGTCGTCACGGTCGCGCTTCTGCATCATCGCGGACGGGCCTTCTTCGTGGGCTTCGACGGCGATGGTCATGTAGCGAAGAACGTCTTCGTTGATGCGCATCTGGCGCTCGATTTCGTGGATCGCAGGCGCCGGAGCGTCGATGTCCATGAGAGCGTAGTGAGCCTTGCGGTTCTTCTTGATGCGGTAGGTGAGGGACTTCAGACCCCAGTTCTCGACGCGTCCGACTTTACCGCCGAACGATTCGATAACGCCCTTGTACTGCTCGACAAGTGCGTCGACCTGCTGGGCAGAAATATCCTGCCGGGCAAGGAAGATGTGTTCGTAAAGAGCCATTTAAGCTTTGCCTTTCTTGCGTTTCGTCCTTCACCCGGCAACGGCGCTAAGCCTCAACGACTGCTCCTGGTTAGGCTGCGAAGCCTTAAAGCAAGAAAAGCGTTGTTCGAGACGGTCGAGAGCGGAGACACGGGAGGCCGGAAAAACCTTATGGTTCCTGCTGTTTCGTTACCGAAACCAGCCCTCCGTTCAGCCACCAGCCAATTGGACCGGGTGTTGTGAACAGCGCGCTTATACCCATTTTTGCCCGGAATGCAAGGACCGGAGGCGAAAAAGCGCGCTGCGCTGTCGTCAGATCGGCATCGGATATTGCCGATGGATCGCCGCAATACCCTTCAGCACCTCTTCCGATAGCGCCACATCGGCTGCTGCGATATCCACCTTCAGCTGCTCCATGGTCGTTGCGCCGATGATGGCGGAGGCCATGAAGGGGCGTGTCAGGCAGAACGCGATGGCGAGCTGTGCCGGATCGATGCCGTGTTGTGCGGCTAGCTCCAGATAGGCCTTGACCGGCGCTTCCTGATGCGGCTGCAGGCGACCGCCGAGGTCCTTGTTGATGGTGCCGCGCGAGCCCGCAGGGCGTGCGCCGTTCTGATACTTGCCGGTGAGCAGCCCCGCCGCCAGCGGCGAGTAGGCCAGCAGGCCGACATCTTCGTGATGCGCGACTTCCGCCATGTCGAGATCGAAGCTGCGATAGAGCAGGTTATATTCGTTCTGGATGGTTGCGACGCGCGGCAGGCCACGGGCCTCGGCAATATCGATGTATTTCTGCGTACCCCATGCGCTTTCGTTGGAAAGGCCGATAGCGCGGATCTTGCCGGCCTTTACCAGCTCGCCGAGCGTGTCGAGCTTTTCGGTGATCTCGGCAAGCGTGCGCTCCTTTTCCTGACCGGAAGCATCAAAGGTCCAGGCGCCGCGGAAGTGATAGGTGCCGCGGTTCGGCCAGTGGATCTGATAGAGGTCGATGTAATCCGTCTTCAGGCGCGTGAGGCTGGTATCTACTGCCTCGCGGATGGCGCTCGCATCGATATCGCGCCCGCCGCGAATATAGTCACGCCCGGAACCGGCGACCTTGGTGGCGAGCACGACCTGGTCGCGCTTGCCGGTCTTTTCGAACCATGTGCCGATATAGTCTTCCGTCCGTCCCTGCGTTTCGGCGGAAACGGGGGTGGTGGGGTAAAGCTCGGCCGTATCGAAGAAATTGACGCCGTTCTCCAGCGCGTAATCCATCTGCGCATGCGCTTCGGCTTCAGTGTTCTGCGTGCCCCACGTCATTGTGCCAAGGCAAATTTCGGACACGGAAATGCCCGTGCGGCCCAATAGTCTCTGTTTCATGGAAATGTCCCGGTGCTTGGCCAGATATTTTGAAAGGTGGCATGAAAGTAATGGGGAATTGCCGCAGTGCAAGAAAAAATATGATGAAAAGAAAGGGGAAAATAGATCGGCAAAACCGCGTCGATGGGGTGCCGAAGGGCTTCAAGCCTTGACTCCGCAGGCCGGAATGTGAATGGAAGTCGAAAAGAATAAAGGCAAGGCCAGACAAGAAGGACCACATCCCATGGGTATTGCATTCACATTTCCCGGTCAGGGAAGCCAGGCCATCGGCATGGGCAAGGAACTCGCCGATACCTATCCGGAAGCACGGGCTGTGTTCCAGGAGGTCGATGACGCGCTCGGCCAGAAGCTTTCCGACATCATGTGGAATGGCCCGGAAGAAACGCTGACGCTGACAGCCAACGCCCAGCCGGCGCTCATGGCGGTGTCCATGGCGGTCATGCGGGTTCTGGAAGCGCGGGGCCTGAAGCTCTCCGACGCCGTCTCTTATGTCGCTGGCCATTCGCTCGGTGAATATTCCGCGCTCTGTGCTGCCGGCACCTTCTCGATTGCCGATACCGCACGGCTTCTCCGCATCCGCGGCAATGCCATGCAGGCTGCCGTGCCGGTGGGCGAGGGCGCGATGGCAGCGATCATCGGGCTGGAGCACGATGCTGTTTCGGCAATCTGTGAAGAGGCTTCCATTCTCGGCGTCTGCCAGATTGCCAACGACAATGGCGGCGGCCAGCTGGTCATTTCCGGCGGCAAGGCGGCTGTCGAGAAGGCGGCTGCGATCGCTTCCGAAAAGGGCGCCAAGCGCGCCATCATGCTGCCTGTTTCCGCGCCCTTCCATTCCGCGCTGATGGCGCCGGCGGCGGAAGCCATGCGCGAGGCGCTGGCGGCTGTCGAAAAGAATAATCCGGTCGTGCCTGTTATCGCCAATGTGCGCGCCGCCCCCGTTTCCGACGCCAATGAGATCGCCGCTTTGCTGGTCGAGCAGGTGACGGGCCAGGTGCGCTGGCGCGAGACGGTGGAATGGTTCGCCGCCAACAATGTGACGCAGCTTTACGAGATCGGCTCGGGCAAGGTGCTGACGGGTCTTGCCCGTCGCATCGACAAGACGGTGAACGGCGTTGCCGTCAACGGCGCTGCCGATATCGACCAGCTTCTCGCCACTCTTATCGGTTGAGACGGGCTTCGCCCCGCATCGGCTTTTTGTTTTACGGTAATTCCCGATGCAATTCCGCTAAAAGGCTTTTGCGGAATTGCTCTAAAGAAGGAACGGAACATGTTTGATCTGACAGGCCGCAAGGCTCTCGTAACCGGCGCGACCGGCGGCATTGGCGAGGAAATCGCCCGCCTTCTGCACAGCCAGGGCGCAACCGTCGGCCTGCACGGCACGCGCGTTGAAAAGCTCGAAGCCCTGGCGGCGGAACTTGGCGACCGCGTCAAGATTTTCCCGGCCAACCTTGCCGATCGTGCCGAGGTCAAGGCGCTGGGCGAAAAGGCCGAGGCCGAGCTGGAAGGCGTGGACATTCTCGTCAACAATGCCGGGATTACCAAGGACGGCCTGTTCGTGCGCATGAGCGACGAGGACTGGGACAACGTCATCGAGGTGAACCTGACCGCGATGTTCCGCTTGACGCGTGAACTGACGCATCCGATGATGCGCCGCCGTTTCGGCCGCATCATCAACATCACCTCCATCGTCGGCGTCACCGGCAATCCCGGTCAGGCGAACTATTGCGCCTCCAAGGCCGGCATGATCGGTTTTTCGAAGTCGCTGGCACAGGAAATCGCCACCCGCAACGTCACCGTCAACTGCGTGGCGCCCGGCTTCATCGAAAGCGCGATGACCGGCAAGCTGAACGACAAGCAGAAAGACGCCATCATGGGTGCCATTCCCATGAAGCGCATGGGAACGGGCGCCGAAGTCGCTTCGGCCGTACTTTATCTGGCTTCCAATGAAGCTGCCTACATGACCGGCCAGACCTTGCACGTCAATGGCGGCATGGCGATGATCTGACGCCACCTGAAAGGCGTCTTGAAACGATTGCGGCGCTGTTTCTGCACCTTGTTTGGTGTCGGGCGCCGCAAGACCCTCCATGCCGGTTTCCGGCGAAATTGCCTGTCATACGTTGTGCTTAGCGCGTTTTCAGGCTTTTCGACCGGTTGAAACCGTGTTAATCGGGCCAAGACTGTGAACAGTCGTCCCGGAGAGACAGGAAGCCGTTGCGATTTTGCGCGACGATGTCTAGCTTGGACCGGGTTGAACGGGTTTGCCAGCAGTGCCGGATTTGAACGGCGCATGAGGGCTTCTAACAGGGCAGGGTGCCGTAAGGCATTCCCTTCAAAATAAAGGTCGAGGAAACCGACATGAGCGATATCGCAGAACGCGTAAAGAAAATTGTAATTGATCATCTGGGCGTCGACGCCGACAAAGTTGTTGAAGGCGCAAGCTTCATTGACGATCTGGGCGCTGATTCGCTCGATACCGTTGAACTGGTCATGGCTTTCGAAGAAGAATTCGGCGTCGAGATCCCAGACGACGCAGCTGACTCGATCCTGACTGTTGGCGACGCTGTCAAGTTCATCGAGAAGGCCCAGGCCTGATCGACCTGTATTGGGGAGGAGTAACAACCTCCCGTCTTGGCCCGGCTTGTCCGGGCCAATATTTTATCGTGAAACAGAACGCGCCCGAAAGACGTGCGTCCTGACGAATGCATAAGTTTCCGAACCGGCTCCGGCCTGCGGAAGATTATGCGGACATTCAAAATGGTGCAGCGCCTGTTCCCGCCATTCCATGGTGTGTGGCGTTGCAAAAAGACCGATGATTTGGATAAGGGCGGAGCGTTGGCGATGAGGCGTGTCGTTATCACCGGTACCGGCATGGTATCTCCTCTTGGATGCGGAACGGAAATCACCTGGGAACGGCTGCTTGCCGGCCAGAACGGTGCCCGTCTCGTGACTGAGTTCGAAGTCGAAGACTTGCCCGCAAAGATTGCCTGTCGCATTCCCGTCGGCGATGGCTCTAACGGCACGTTCAATGCCGACGACTGGATGGAACTCAAAGAGCAGCGCAAGATCGATCCGTTCATCCTTTACGGTGTGGCCGCCGCCGACATGGCGCTTGCGGACGCCGGCTGGCATCCCGAAACGGACGAGGACCAGATCGCCACGGGCGTTCTGATCGGTTCCGGCATCGGCGGTCTGGAAGGTATTGTCGAGGCGGGTTATACGCTGCGCGACAAGGGCCCCCGCCGCATTTCTCCATTTTTCATTCCCGGCCGTCTGATCAACCTGGTTTCCGGCCACGTCTCAATCCGTCACAAGCTGCGCGGTCCGAACCACGCCGTAGTGACGGCTTGCTCGACCGGTGCGCATGCCATCGGCGATGCTGCCCGGATGATTGCGTTCGGCGATGCTGAGGTCATGGTCGCAGGTGGTGCCGAATCGCCGGTCTGCCGCATCGCGCTTGCCGGCTTTGCCGCCTGCAAGGCGCTTTCCACCCAGCATAACGACGATCCGCAGAAGGCATCGCGTCCCTATGACCGCGACCGTGACGGTTTCGTCATGGGCGAAGGTGCCGGCATCGTCGTTCTGGAAGAGCTGGAACATGCCAAGGCGCGCGGCGCAAAGATTTATGCCGAAGTCGTCGGTTACGGCCTTTCCGGTGATGCCTATCACATCACCGCACCGTCGGAAGATGGCGATGGCGCGTACCGCTGCATGGCGATGGCGCTGAAGCGCGCCGGCCTCACGCCTGACGATATCGACTACATCAACGCCCACGGCACCTCCACCATGGCCGATACGATCGAGCTTGGCGCGGTCGAGCGGCTGGTTGGTGACGCGGCGTCGAAGATTTCCATGTCTTCCACAAAGTCGGCCACCGGCCATCTTCTCGGAGCAGCTGGCGCTATCGAGGCGATTTTCGCCACGCTTGCGATCCGCGACAACATCGTTCCGCCGACGCTGAACCTCGACAATCCCGACGTGGAGACGAAGATCGATCTGGTGCCGCACAAGGCGCGCAAGAGGCAGGTCAACGTCGCCTTGTCGAACTCCTTCGGGTTTGGCGGCACCAACGCCTCCCTCGTACTGCGTCGCTACGAAGCATAAATCACGACGAAAACCCGGCGCCGCAAACCGCCTAAAGCGGTGCGGCTCCCTCCCGCCGGGTGCCTGAGAGCGCTCTTCTTTGAAGAACGCATTGCGGCTCGCGAAAGCCATTTCGATTTTCGCGCCGATATTGTAGTCGTTTACGGAAGACGGTTTGCCGGTTTCGGAATGATTTCCTGCTGCGGGTGAATTTCCCGCCGCAGATGGCTTTCCTTGACCGGCTTTGCCGGAAACGACGATTCGTGAAGGAGGACAATGAGGTCTTCACGATGTCTCTATGTGGTGCAGGAAGGCATTCCGAACCTGTTTTTGCCGCATTACCTGCGCAAAAAGCGCTGACAACGCCGAACTGAAAAGGACCGACGGTGAGCGACACGAACCAGAACAGCCAGGGACCATACGGACGAGACGGCGCGGGTGAGGGCAATCGCGGCCCGATCATCCCGAAATCCCCGACCGAAGCGCTTCGGCCGGAAAAAGTGCCGGCTCCACCGAAGCGCTCCCGCAAGGCCCATGGCCAGCTGGTGATCTTCCTGAATTTTCTGATGACGCTTGCGGTTGCCGTCTGTGTGCTTGCTGTCGCAGCCTTCTATTACATGATCAATGCGTTCCAGGAGCCCGGTCCGCTTCAGACGAACACACATTTCACGGTGCGCAACGGCGCAGGCCTCATCGAGATCGCCAATAATCTCGAGCGCAATGACGTCGTATCCAATGCCCGTGTCTTCCGCCTGATGACGGGCAGCTACCTGCAGAAGGACCAGACGCTGAAGGCGGGCGAATACGAAATCAAGGCCGGCGCATCGATGAAGGATATCATGATGCTCTTGGAGTCGGGCAAATCGATCCTTTATTCCGTATCGTTGCCGGAAGGTCTGACCGTCAAGCAGATGTTCGCGCGGCTTGCCGCCGACGAGGTGCTGGATGGCGAATTGCCCGCCACCCTGCCGCCGGAAGGCAGCCTTCGCCCCGATACCTATCGCTTTACCCGTGGTACGAAGCGTGAGGAAATCATCAACCAGATGAGTGCGGCGCAGGAGAAGCTGATCGACATGATCTGGGAACGTCGTGACCCCGACCTGCCGATCAAGACGGTCGAGGAATTCGTGACGCTCGCCTCGATCGTGGAGAAGGAAACCGGCAAGGACGACGAGCGCGCCCATGTCGCTTCGGTGTTCTACAACCGGCTGAAGAAGGGCATGCGCCTGCAATCCGACCCGACGATCATCTACGGTCTCTTCGGCGGCGACGGCAAACCGTCCGACCGTCCGATCTACCAGTCGGACCTGCAAAAGCAGACGCCGTTTAACACCTATGTCATCAAAGGCCTGCCACCGTCTCCCATCGCCAATCCGGGCCGGGCCGCACTCGAGGCGGTTGCCAACCCGTGGCGCACCGATGACATCTACTTTGTTGCCGATGGCACCGGCGGCCATGTGTTTGCAAAGACGCTGGACGAACATAACGCCAATGTGCGCCGCTGGCGCAAGATCGAGGCCGAAAAAGCGGCTTCCGGCGCCAATCCCGATGTTGTCGTGGATGGTCAGCCCGGCGGCACCGAGGCGGAAAAACCGGCCAATAACTGATAGTTCTGACCGGGCCTTGTCATCACAAGGCCCGGTTTTTTGCACGGCATGATGGGGGCTTTCTGAATATGACATTGCAATCGATGACCGGGTTCGCGCGCAGCGAAGGAACCTCCGGCCGTTACCGCTGGGCGTGGGAATTGCGCTCGGTGAACGGCAAGGGGCTTGATGTGCGCCTGCGCCTGCCAAACGGTCTGGAAGCGCTGGAAACGGGCCTGCGGGAAATCGCGGCACAGCATCTTTCCCGCGGCAATATTCAGGCGGGATTGACGCTGGCGATTGCGGAAAACCGGCTGGAGGCGGTGATCAACCGCGATGCTCTTGCCGCAGTTCTCGCTCTCAAGAAAGAACTGGGCGACGTCGTCGACGACAAGCCGCTGAGCTTCGATACGCTACTGTCGCTGCGCGGGCTCGTCGATTTTCGCGAGGCGGAAGATGATGCCGAGGCGCAGGCCGCGCGCAACGCCGACGTGCTTGCGGGCTTTGCCGCCGCCGTCGAGAAGCTGAAGGACATGCGCGAGCGGGAAGGGGCGTCCCTGTTTGCCATCCTGTCCGGGCAGATCGACAGGATCGAGCAACTCGTGAACCTCATCGAAAACGATCCTTCCCGCCAGCCGGAACAGATCGCTGCAAGGCTTGCCCAGCAGATTGCCCTTATTGGCGATGGCATGCACGGGCTCGATCGCGACCGTCTGCACGCCGAGGCCGCATTGATCGCTACCAAGGCGGATCTGCGCGAAGAGGTCGACCGGCTACACGCACATGTCCAGGCATCGCGCGAACTTTTGGCTCATGGCGGGCCAGTTGGCCGCAAGCTCGATTTTCTTGCACAGGAATTTAACCGCGAGTCGAATACAATCTGTTCCAAATCGAACGCCAGTGCGGTAACCGCAGCAGGCATAGAGCTGAAAGTGGTTATCGACCAGTTCCGCGAGCAGGTCCAAAATCTGGAGTAGACCCATGGTTCCGGTGAACAATTCCCCTGTTACGATTGCCCGCAGAGGGCTGATGCTGGTGATTTCATCGCCATCGGGCGCTGGTAAATCCACGATAGCGCGCAACCTGCTCGACAAGGACAAGAACATCAGCCTGTCCGTCAGCGTGACGACGCGCCCGCGCCGCCAGAGCGAGATTGAAGGCATCCACTACCACTTCATCTCCAAGCGCGACTTCGAGCGCCTGCGTGACAGCGATGAGCTTCTGGAATGGGCCGAGGTTCACGGCAATTTTTACGGCACGCCGCGCGAGCCGGTGGAAGTGGCGATGGCGGCCGGACGCGACATGCTGTTCGACATCGACTGGCAGGGCGCCGAACAGCTTCAGGACAAGATGAAGGCCGACGTCGTGTCGATCTTCATCCTGCCGCCAACCATGACCGAGCTGCAATCGCGCCTGCACCGCCGCGCCGAGGACACCGAAGCGGTGATCCAGACCCGGCTTCTCAATTCCCGCGCCGAGATCGAGCACTGGCGCGATTACGACTACGTCATCCTCAACGACGACCTGCAGGCGGCCTTCGAGGCCGTAGAAGCGATAGTCAAGGCCGAACGTGTGCGCCGCGACCGCCGCCACGGCATGTTCGATTTCGTGCGCGGACTGCTTGCGGAAGAACCGCAGCTCTGATTTGGCAGTTAAAGCGGCGTGTTATCTCTAATGCTGACGTAGCCATTGCCGGGACACGCGCTCGTCTGCCGCGTCTGTTGCCCAGCCGTGGCCTGTGTCGAGTGTCTCCAGTACCACATCCGCGCCCGCAATCGAAAATTGATCGGCCAAATGGGGCGCATCATCGCGATGCCGCCGCTCATCATGTGCACCTGCAAGCAGGAGCGCAGGATATCCGGTGAGCTTCGGAAAATGCTCGTTATTGCGTGGGGATAGTGGCCGAAGCAGAATGGCACCCCTCGACAGATGACGATTCTGGCAGATTGTTTCAGCCGCGATGATCGCACCGTTTGAATATCCCGCGAGAAAGGGTCTTTGCCCCGTCTGCTGAAATACGAATTCGATAAACCGGCAAAGTCCGGCGGCTTGATGTTTCAGGTCGTCGATATCGAGTTGTCTGTCGGGCTTTCTGCGAAAAAACGCAAAGCCATTTTCCCATCGCACAATGCCTCTCGGAGCATACAGAATGCCGTTGGGAAAAACGGTACGGCCAAACGAAGCGAGATCTTCCTCCGTTCTTCCCGAACCGTGTAGCAACACGACCGCGCAATCAGGCGATCCGACGGGCATGTGGAGCTTGTAGTGAAAACCGGCACTCTCCACGCGCTTGTCCCCTAATTCCGTCGCCCGCGTTAGAAGTGCCGAAACGTCGCCTTCAATTAGAGGCAGTTCGCCAGCGTCACAAATTCCCCGACCGACAGCGTCTCAGCCCGTCGTGTCGCGTCAATGCCTGCCTTTTCCAGCAGAACTTCACCGCCAAGGCTTTTCACGCTCTGGCGCAGCATCTTGCGGCGTTGGCCGAAGGCGGCTTCCGTTACCTTTTCGAGCTTCGCGACATCGCAGGGCAGCGGCTTTTCCTTTGGCAGCAGATGCACGACCGTCGAGGTAACCTTAGGCGGTGGGCTGAAGGCCTGCGGCGGGACGTCGAAGGCCATTTCCGAAACCGTGCGCCAGCCGGCGAGAACGCCAAGGCGGCCGTAATGGTTGTCGCCTTCTTCTGCCACGATGCGCTGGCCGACTTCCTTCTGGAACATCAGCGTCATGGAGAGCCAGAAAGGCGGCCATTCTCTCGGCAGCAGCCAGTTGACCAACAATTGCGTGCCGACATTGTAAGGCAGGTTGGCAATGATCCGCACCGGTTCGCCAGCGGGAACCAAAGCCTCGAAATCGGTCTTCAGCGCATCACCCTCGATGACCTCAAGACGTCCGGGATAATGCGCTTCGATCTCCGCAAGTGCCGGCAGGCAGCGGCTGTCCCGCTCAATGGCGATAACCTTTTTGGCACCGAGCGATAGAATGGCGCGGGTGAGGCCGCCAGGCCCGGGGCCAACCTCGATGACCGTCACGCCGTCAAGCGGCCCAGCGGTTCGGGCGATCTTCTGGGTGAGGTTGAGATCGAACAGGAAGTTCTGCCCGAGCGACTTCTTAGCGTCTAGCCCATGGCGCTGAATGACATCGCGTAGCGGCGGCAATCCGTCAATGGCGGCCATTATGCGCCGACCCGGCTGCGAAGAGAAATCTCCGCCGCCATCTTCAGCGCTGCGACAAGGCTCGTTTCGCTGGCAATGCCCTGGCCGGCGATGCCGAAGGCGGTGCCGTGGTCGGGCGAGGTCCGGATGAAGGGCAGGCCGAGCGTGACATTGACGGAATCGTCAAAGCCAAGCGCCTTGGCCGGGATAAGGGCCTGATCGTGATACATGCAGACGGCGACATCATAGCGCCTGCGGGCAGCATCGTGGAACATCGTATCGGCGGGCAGGGGGCCGAAAGCGTCGATCCCGTCTTTCCGCAACCGTATGGTCGCAGGGTGAACCACATCGCGGTCCTCTGTGCCCAATGCCCCATCTTCACCCGCGTGTGGATTGAGACCGGCGACCGCCAGTCGTGGTGCCTCGATGCCGAATTTCTGCCGCAGATCAGCATCGATAATGCGGCAGGTCGTAACGATCAGCTCTTCCGTCAGTGCCGAAGGCACGTCTTTTACTGGGATATGGATCGTTACTGGCACGACGCGGACCTTGGGTCCGGCAATCATCATCACCGGCATCACCTGTTTGCCGGTCAGGCGCAAAGCCAGATCGGCGAGAAATTCCGTGTGACCGGGAAAACCGAAGCCTGCTTCGTAAAGCACGGATTTCGCAATCGGATTGGTGACGACGGCGGAAGCCTTGCCCTCGACCGTCAAGGCAACGGCAAGCTCGATCGCCTTGATCGTCGCATGAGCGGCTCCGACATGCGGCTGGCCGGCCTGAACCTCGAAACCGACGGGAAGAGGAAGAACGGGAAAAGCACGGTCAAACACGCCGACGGCATCCGCCGCTTCGCAGTTCTCGATATTGACCGGTATGCCAAGCAGCGCCGCACGGCTCGCCACCACATCGGGATCGCCGATGAAGATGAAGGGCGCCACGCCGTTCTCCCGGCGCTTGGCCCAGGCGGCAATGGCGATATCAGGGCCGATACCGGCTGGATCTCCCTGTGTCAGGGCAAGCGGCAGGGATGCATGTGTCACGGAAAGGCCGGCTCTCGTATCAGGTGTTGACGATCTGCGCCTTCTTGCGCAGCTCATCCATATATTTCTTCTCGTTCGGGTTTTCGCCACCCTTGGCCTTCATCAGGTCTTCGGACTTGAACACCATTTCCGCTGCGTAATCGTCGGAAACCTGACGCTGCTTGCAGATTGCCAGATATTCGACGCCCTTTTCGGTCACGCGTGTTCCTGTGGTGCCGCCTTCCTTGGTCTTTTCCACGAGAGGCTTCCACTCTTCCGGCAGTTCGGGCGCCAGAATCCGTCCAAGATCCTTGATCGCCACGTCCCGCATGGTGGCCGCGAAAGTCATGGCCTGGTCGCAGCCCGGATAACGCTTGCGCGAGGCTTCAGCCTCGGCCTTACGCTTGCCAGTGATGGCATTGCGCTTCGATTCCGGAATGACGAAAATCACCTGTTGCAGGAAATATTCCGTCGTTACCGGCTTGTCGCCGCGTTCCCTCAGGCGGGTGACGAGGTCCTGGTTAGACATCTTGCCACGCGCACCATAACGGGCGTTAACAAGGCGCGGCCAGCTCATCTGCACGGCGATGAAGGCTTTGAAGTGGTCGGCGCCGACACCGGCCTTGGAGAGGACCTGAGACAGCTGCTCCGGTTTCATTTTGTTGTTGCCGGCAAAGCGCGCAAAAGCCGCATCGACCTCTTGGGTGCTGACGGACATTTTCACGCGACCGATTTCTTCGCGTTTCAGCGCCTCATCAACCAGCTGCTCGCGGGCTTTTTCGTTGAGATTGCCAGATTGGCGCTGCAGCTTCAGGAAGGCGACGCGCTTGGCAATATCATCATTGGTAATGGGGGTCTTGTTGACGACGATTTTGACCGTGCTGTCGGCGAAGGCCTGGCTGGCAAAGGGCGCAACGGCCATGGGAACGGCGAATATCGCAAAGGCGAAAGCAGCGCCACGCAAAGCCGTCTTTCCGAAATTCATCATATCCTTCTCCCTTTCGTCGGGCGGGGGTCTGTTTCCCCGTCCCGCCAATCTGTTCTGTCTGCCAATGGGGAATATTCCTTACCCTAGCTTTTCAGATCTGCACCTGTGCATCCGCACCGCGAATTTGCCACGTATATATCATCGCGATCTGCAAGACGGCAATGTGTCGGTTTGTTGAAAGAAACCCGATGGTCCTATACCGGACGGACCCTGGCGCGTTGTTGCGGCAAAACCGTGACTTTTACTGGCTGGATGGCAAAAAGGCAGGCCACGATCCTGTCTGGCCTGCCTTTAAACTCAGTAATTGTTCGGTTTCCAGCCGATATCCATATCGGCCCAGTCCTCGTTTGCGGAACCGATGCTGACATCGCCGAGCGTGCGGAATGCCAGACGGGCATTGATCGACCAGTCATTGGCGGCCTGCCGGCTGGAATTGATATTGCCCTCGTCGGAGTAGCTGACCGTCAAGATCGTGCATTCATCCTGATAGGCGATGCCAATACGGCGCTCGGCGGCAAATTTTCCGTTCAGATCGTAGTTGATCGAGCCGAACAGCGACCAGTTGTCGTCCATGCGCAGCGTACCGGACGCCTGAACGATATCGCGGTCTTCATTGTAGCCGTACTGCGGCTGCGCCTTGACCTGCGTATAGCTGAGCTTGCCGGTGAGGCGGCGGTCCGAATAGCTGACGCCTGTCTCGGAACGGTTGATTTCGAGATTGTCCTTGTCGAAGCGCAGGCTCGATGACAGCGATAGGCCGATTGGCGCATCGAAGGCTGCCATGGCGACGTAGTCCGAGCGGTCGGATTCGAGACCGGAATTCGCGCCGACATTGACGAGATCGTAGGAGGCGAAAGAATTGTCGCCCGCCAGGTGGAAAGACTGACCGGCAATGGCGCGAATGCCGTAGCCATTGTCGAATGTGCCGTTGTAGCGCAGACCGATGTTTGCGCGCGTGCCGCCTTCGATCCGGTCGAAACCGGAGAACTTATCACGTTCGAACAGGTTGGTCGCGTCGAACACGAAAGCCTGCGAATCTTCGTTGGGGAAGCGGCCGGCATATTGTTCGTTCGGACGCACGAAAATCTGCGCAATCGGCTCGATCACGTGGTTGCTGTTAAGCGCCGTGAACAGCCAGGGGTAACGCACTTCCAGACCGCCGGTTACCATGCCTCGCAACGCCGCATCGTCCTGCATCATACCCTGATAGGCATAGGACGTGCCACCCGATGTAAAGCTTGCCGCCGACATATCCGTCCACAGCGCATCACCACGGGCGGCAAGGATCGGCGTGATCTGCAGGCCGCTATCCATCGTGAAGGTGCGCTTCCATTCGGCTTCGGTGGAAAGGCGCGTATAGTTTCCTTCAAGCCCGTTGAACCGCGAATAGCCTCCAAGCGCGTAGGCATCCTGTTTCTGGCGGGTGATGCTGGTCAGGTTGGTGGTCAGCGAAAGTTCGCCGCCATAGATCGGATCCGGTACGAAATAACGGTAGTCGACAACCGGATGAACGATGGCCTGCTTGCGTTCGTTGGATTCGTTGTTGTCCGTATCCTGAACGTTGAAATAATAGCCGCGGGCATCGAAGCTGTTCCGCTCGCCTGCGCCAGCCAAATAGATCTGATTGGTCTGGACGTCGTTCTTGTAACCCTTCAGCCCATAGGTACGCGAAAAGTTGTTGTCGGTCTGCACCATGGCATCCCAACCGAACGCCCAGCGCGGATTGATGGAGAAGTTACCCTTGCTGGCAATCATGCCGCGATTGTCGTTGAGGGCGTCACTGGTTCCGGCAGTAAATGTATCGGACTTCAGCTGGCTGATGCCGGCGACGGTCACGGTGTGCATGCCGGTTTCGAAACGCTGGCGCAGTTCCGCCTGCAGAAGCAGACCCTGCGTCGTGTAATAGGTCGGGGTAACGGTCACATCCGAGGTGTCGGACAGAACCTGGAAATAGGGCACGCCGATGCCGAAACCGAGGTTGTCGGTAATGCTCATCTGCGGAAACAGGAATCCGGACTTCCGCTTCACCGTATTGTCCGGAACCGTCAGGAACGGGACGTATGCGATCGAATGGCCGAAAAGCTGCAAGCGGGCTTTTTCCAGCCGGATCGTATGGGTCTTGCCGTCCTGAATGACACGTTCAGCCTTGACCTGCCACAACGGCGCCTTTTCGGGCCGTTCGGCGCAGGGCAAACAGGCGGTATAGACGCCGTTATTGAGGACCATGCGGTCGCCTTCGAGCCGTTCGGCGCTTTCACCCGCGATGCGGGTATTGTCCGGGGTCTCGACGCGCAGCGCATTGACAAAGCCCTGACCGAAATCGTCAGTGACATCCATCTCGTCGGCATAGATCTTGTTGCCGCCGGGCTCGATCAGCTCGATGTTGCCGTGCGCAATCACGCGGCCCGTCTGCTGATTATATTCCACTTGCTGGGCCACCATACGGTAGCCCGAATAATGCATGCGAACCACACCCTTCGCGATGACCCGCTGGGAATCGCGATTATAGGTCAGTTCATTTGCCGTAAGCAGGAGTTTCGAATCGTCTTGGCTTCCGGGCGCAAGCAAACCACCCTGGCCGAAAGCGACCGGGCTGGATGCCAAATATGCGCACACAGCGGCACCTGTCAGAAGGGCCGTCCAAAGCCGCCTGATATTCCCGCGGTCATATACCGCCACTAGCCGTCCTCCTGATGAAGCAGAATGGTTGCCCCCAAAGCCAACGCCACGATGACTGGAACCCAGACCGCGACGGTGGGAGGGACAACGCCACCACTCCCGAATGCCCTTACGAGCACGGTTACTACATAAAGCACGAAGCCGGAAACGATTCCACCCAGAATCACGGAGCGCGACTGGGCGAAGCGGCTGAACTTTAATGAAACTGTCGCGGCGATCAAGGTCATCGCAACCAGAAGCAGGGGCGTCGATAGCAGGAAATGATACTGCGTCTCAAGCGCTTTCGAAGACAGTCCAAAAGACTTTGCAACTTCGATCTTGTGAGAAAGATCAAAGAAAGCAACGGTTTCCGTCTGCGTCATACGTTCCTGAACGAATTCTCGTCTCAGATTGGTACTGATCCGCGTGCTCTCTTGCCGAACTGGCACATGTCCCGCACGGGTTTCCGCGACGCCGTTAAGAAGCCAGTAACCATCTTCCAACTTTGCCGACTTCGCGTCCTGCCGGGAGACGATGTTGCCGGCCTTGTCGAGGTGTATCAGAACCACGTCGAGAAGCATGGTCCCGTTGTCTTCGAAGCTCTTAGCGCCGATGATCGTATCCTGGCCGCCGCTCGACTGGCGCATCCAGGGAATGATGTCCTGCTGGCGTCCGCCGCTGCCTTCGTTGCGCCAGCCCGCCTCCATCGACAGCGACTGGTTTTGCCCCCAGGCGGCGATAGGGTTGAGGACGAGGACGGACAGGATTCCAAGAAAGACCGCACCAAGGACAAAAGGAAGGATGAATTGCCAGGCGGAGACGCCTGCCGCACGCGTGACGACGAGCTCGTAACGCCGGTTGAGCGAGATCAGCGTCGTCATGCCGACGAAGAGTGCAATGAAGGGAATAGTCTGCTGCAGGATCAGCGGCAGGCGAAGCGCGGTGAGGCCAAGTGCGCCTGGAACAGAATAGCCTGGCACGCTGGACATGCGCCGCGCCGTTTCGCTGAAATCGGCAAGATAGATAATTGCCGATACGCCGAGCAGGAACCAGATGGCCGTGATCAGATACCGTTTGAGGAAATACCGGGCGAGGGTGCTGAAAATCATGCGTTACCGCTCCCCGAGCTTCGCGCCAGCCGGCTGGAGAAAAGACGGCGCAGACGGCTGGCCGTATCCGCGATGATCTTCGGCATTCTCGGCTTGCGACCCGTGATGAGAATAAAGGCGGCGGCGGCACCGCTGAGGCCCGGCACGGCATAGACCAGCGGAATGAAGGCCGCGCTCTGCTTGACCTGGTTGGTGACGTAAAAACCGAGCCAGCGCAGCATGAAGGCCGTCACCAGCGCAGCGACCATCGGATGCATCCGCGCTTCACGATGCGAGCGCGCATCAGCGGCTATGACCAGCGATATCAGTGCGAAGGCGAAGGCGAACATCCAGTCCGACAGGCGCTTGTGCAACTCACTGCGGAAGCTTTCGGGAGACCGCTTGTAACTCGCGTTGTTCTCGTCTGGCGAGAGAAGGAAACCGAGGCTCGCATCGCCCGGAGAAAGCGACGGTTCGGAAGTCTGCTTTTCCGACATGGTCGAAAGGTCGAAGGCATAGGACAGGAACTTGACGATGGAGACCTTGCCATCAGGTGTTTTCTGCTGGACTTCGCCGTCGCGCATCGTCAGCGACGTGCCGCTTTCATCGATCATGCCTTCCTTGGCGTAATAGATAAGATCGAAATTCGGATCGCGGCGATCGGCGACGAACAGGCCCTTGAGGATACGGCCCTGACGTTGGGCGATCTGCACATAGAGGCCGTCCTGAACAGCGCGGAAGGTCTTTTCCTCGATCACCGACGAGAGGAGGTCGGCATAGGCAGCCGCCACCATCTGCCTGGCCGAATTTCGGGCAGGCGGCTCGATGAAGTTGGTGATGGTGAAGGAAAGCGCACTTAGAACGGCAGCCAGAATGATAACCGGGCGAAACATCACAGAGCGCGACGATCCGGCCGCATCGATGATGGCAAGCTCGGAATCGTTGTTCATCGCCGTGAATGTCTGGGTGATGCCAATGACGAGGGCGAAAGGCAACACGACGGGAATCAGCGTCGGCAGGATCATCGTCGCCAGCGCCATGAAGGAGCCCATCGACTGGCCGGTATCGGTGACGAGGTTGATTCTCTGGAGAACCTGGATGGTCCAGATGATGGCCAGCACCGGCAGCAGCGCGACCAGAAACATCTGCGTTGTCCGTCGCAGGATATAGTTCTCGAGAAGCTTCATACTGCCCTTGTCGACATTGTTTTTCTGCGCGATCGCTCGCCGGATTTCCGCCTATCTAATCGCATCGTTTGCAATTGGCTATTCCGGCACGCTCACAAAAATGTTTTGCACGATGATTTTTCCACCGCCTGTGTCTTTTTGTGGAACAAGCTGTCGGTTTCATGACGCGATCGGCCATTCCACAAAAATGCCTTTCCTTTAGCGAATGTCGGCCTTTAAAGAATGTGAGCCTTTAAAAATGCAGGGTTGCGCCGGGGGCCGAAAAGGCCATGATCGGGCGCACACGCAAGTTATCCACGAAGAGCAGGAAAACATGTCCGCCAAATTCGATATTTCTTTCGCCAATTCCGCCTCGCTTGAAAATACCCTTGCCGTTGTGCTGCAAGCCTCGGGTGAGGCGCAGGCAGCTGCCGGCGCATCGGAAGCCGATCCGGGTGGCGTGCTTGAACGGGCGGCAAAGATTTCGGGCTTTTCCGCAAAGTCCATGACCACACTCGACGTGATTGCGCCGCAGGGTTCGGGCGCCGACCGGCTTCTCGTCATTGGCCTCGGCAAGCCGGCGAAACTTGTCGCCCATGATTGGTTGCGTGCCGGCGGCACCGCTGCCGCCAATTTCAGGAAGGCGGACAAGGTTGCCGTCTATCTAGATGCCCCGGGCGTCGATGTCGGTGCGCAGGCGGCTGCGGATTTTGCGCTTGGCCTGCTGCTGCGTGCCTATAGCTTCGATGCCTATAAGACCAAGAAGAAATCCGATGATGAGAAGTCGCCGAAGAAAGTAGAAATCGTCATCGTGACGGCAGTCCATCAGGAGGCGGAAAAGGCCTTTGCCGTGTCGGAGGCCGTCGCGGGCGGCGTTGTCCTGGCGCGTGATCTCGTCAACCTGCCGCCGAATGTTCTCGGTCCTGTCGAGTTCGCTGAAAAGGCGGAAGAGTTAAAGAAGCTCGGTGTCGAGGTCGAAATTCTCGGCGAGAAGGAGCTGAAGAAGCTTGGCATGAACGCGCTTCTCGGTGTGGCGCAGGGTTCGGCGCGTCCGCCCCGGCTTGCGGTCATGCAGTGGAACGGCGGCTCCAAGAAGGACGAGCCTATCGCCTTCGTCGGCAAGGGCGTTGTGTTCGATACCGGCGGTATCTCGCTGAAGCCCGGCCTTAACATGGAAGACATGAAGGGCGACATGGGTGGCGCTGCCGCCGTGACCGGCCTCATGCACACGCTCGCGGCCCGCAAGGCGAAAGCCAATGTGATCGGCGTCATCGGTCTGGTGGAGAACATGCCTGATGGTAACGCCCAGCGTCCCGGCGATATCGTCACCTCCATGTCCGGCCAGACCATTGAGATCATAAACACCGACGCCGAAGGCCGGCTGGTTCTCGCCGATGCGCTCTGGTACGCCAAGGAGCGTTTCAACCCGAAATTCATGATCAACCTCGCCACCTTGACGGGAGCGATCACGGTTGCACTCGGCAATCTTCAGGCTGGCCTTTTCTCGAATGATGACGAGTTGGCTGCACGTCTTTCGCAGGCAGGCGATGTTACGGCGGAAAAGCTGTGGCGCATGCCGCTGGGCAAGGATTACGACAAGATTATTGATTCCAAATTCGCCGACATGAAGAACAGCTCTGGCCGTCTGGCGGGCTCTGTCACCGCCGCTCAGTTCCTCAAGCGTTTCGTGGGCGAAACACCCTGGGCGCATCTCGATATCGCCGGCACCGCCATGGGTTCGCCGTTGACCGAGATCAACCAGTCCTGGGGATCCGGCTACGGTGTGCGGTTGCTGAACGAACTCGTTCGCGCCCACTACGAAGATTGATGCGACCGGAGCTGCAAGTCCGCAGATGACTGAAATCCTGTTCTACCATCTGACGGAATCGAAGCTGGAGGATGCATTGCCGCCCTTGCTCGAAAAATCGCTGGAACGCGGCTGGAAGGTCGCGATCCAGACGGTGGACGAGGAGCGCCGCGATTTCCTCGACACGCATCTGTGGACCTTTCGTGACGACAGTTTTCTGCCGCACGCAACGGATAGCTCTGCCGCGCCGCAAAACCAGCCGATTCTTTTGACGGCGTCGAATGCGAACGGTAACGAGGCGAGTGTGCGGTTTCTCGTCGACGGTGCCGAACCGCCGGCGGTGGAGGGCTATGAGCGGATAGTGTTCATGTTCGACGGATATGATGCCTACCAGCTGGAAATGGCGCGGAACCACTGGAAAAGGCTGAAGACCGAAGGTCATGCGCTGACCTATTGGCAGCAATCGCCGGAAGGCCGCTGGCAGAAGAAAGCCTGATCACAGTTTCCCACACAAAAAGACTGGCAAAAATTCGCATGTGGCGCAGCCTGCCGGTTTTCGCATTATGAGCCGAATCAGACATAGCTGTCTGATCCGGCCGACAGGTGACGGACGGTGGCGGCTGCCACAGACCAAACAGCAGAAGGACATCATCATGGGACAGGCGATTTCACGGCCCGACGGGGAAATAGAGCGTCTGGTCGCGGTGCGGTCAATCATGTCCGTCAAGAATGCCGAGATGCCGGAACTGGAAGTGCTGTCTCGATTGGGGCAGGGCGTCTTTGACGTCCCGCGTGCGGCCGTCCATATCGTCGATGAGGACTGGCTCCATATTGCCGAACAGGCGGGAATGCAACTTTCGGAATGCCCGCGCGATCTGTCGATATGCAACCGAGTAATTGCCAGGCAGGATGTCGTGGTCATTTCCGATCTGACCCAGCATCCGGATTTCCGCTTCATGTCCTATGTGAAGGGCGGTCCCGGATTGCGTTCCTATGCTGGCGCGCCGATCGAGCTGGAACCGGGTCTTGTGGTCGGCGCCTTTTGCCTTGTCGATACGGTGCCGAGAAAATTCTCTCAAAGCGAAATTGACAATCTGAAGCACTTTGCGCTGCTGGCGGCCGCACTCCTGCGTCTACAGAAGGCCAATTTCACAATGAGTCTGGCGGAGCGTGAATTGCGGGATGCGGTGATGACTGATCCGTTGACCGGCTTTTACAATCGCAAGGCGCTGGAGGCGATTGTCGATGGCCAGCTTGGCGCGGCTCTGCGTGAGAACGAGGCCTTCGGCGTGCTCTATCTCGATCTGGACGGTTTCAAGGCGATCAATGACACGTTCGGCCACCCGGCGGGTGACAGGGTGCTGACCGCTGCCGCCGACCGCATTCGCAATTCGATCCGCAGCGAAGATACGGTGGTGCGCATGGGGGGCGACGAATTCGCCATTTTCATTCCCCGTCCCAGCAGGTCTGAGGTGATGAACGGACTGGCAGACAGGCTTCTGGCAGCCTTCCGTGAACCCTTTGATGTTGACGGGCAGGCGGTCGGTGCGCGTCTCAGCATTGGCGGCGCCATCGCCCCTCAGGCCGGTGCTGACCGCGCCACGCTTTTGCGCAGCGTTGACGAGGCACTGTATCAGGCAAAAAAGTCAGGGCGCGACCGTTTCGTCAGCCGCGCCCTTTGATGCACCTGTCTTCCGGAAGGCTTCCAAAAGCCTTTCGGCTCCTCAGTCGTAGAAGGAATCCACGAATTTGTGGCGGCCGAGCAGGAAGGCATCGGCCACATGAGTCAACGGCGCAAGATCGACATCAGAGCGTCCGGCCTTGATGATTTCCGCAAAACGCTCGTAGAGCGCCGGATATTCCCGCTCAGGTTCCGACACCGCCTGCTCGCCATTGATGGAGAGCTTCGCGCCGCCTTCCGAAAGCACCATCTGCCCGGCCGCCGTTTCGGCAACGATATCCCAGCTCTGCTTGCCGGTCTGGCGCCAGTCGAACTCGGCGCGCACGGGCATTTTCGTAACATCGGAAAAATGCAGCTCGGCAGCGATGGGCGCGTCGCGGTTTTCCGGGAACTCAAGCGTTGCCTTGGTCAGGAACAGCGCGCGGGGCAGGATGTGGGTGATGATCGACAGCGCATTGATGCCGGGATCGAACACACCGAGACCGCCCGCCTGCCAGATCCATGCCTGGTTGGGGTGCCAGTGGCGCACATCCTCTTTCCAGATGACATGCACGCTGTCGATTTTTGTCGAGGCGAGAAACGCCTTTGCAGCTTCAACGCCCGGCGCATAACGCGAGTGCCAGCTTGCAAATAGCGAAAGACCCTTCGAATCCGCAAGACGAACGAGATCCTGAACTTCTGAAAGCGTTGCGCCCGGCGGCTTTTCGAGGAAAACGTGCTTGCCGGCATTCAGCGCCGCATATGCAGCCTCGTAACGGTACTGCGGCGGCATGCAGAGCGATACGGCCTCGATATCCTCGACGGCCTCCAGCATGGTCTCGATGGTGCCGTAAGAAGCGACGCCATCCACGGTACCGTGGCGACTGGCCGTGCAGATCAATTCAAAATCCGGATTGCCTGCGATGGCGGGAAGGTGCTGGTCGCGAACGATTTTGCCGACGCCGACGATGGCAAGCTTGGTGGCTGACATGAAGTGGGACCCATTTGTATGATGCGTGGGATAAAGTGTGACTTTACGAGTTTTTTAACAGAAACGATCAAAGGAGCAAGGCGATCGTCCTTGCAGGTCTCGTCTTTTTTCGGTGCGTAACCGCATGGCAAAAATCGGTATGCATATTTTATGTTGCCTAATATTTGAAATGTGAAAATATTGTTTCAAATTTAAAAGTATTGATTTTTATAACTTAATGCTTTTAAAATTCGAACTCGAAGTTAAGTTCCAAAATATTAATGTATATTTTATATGTAAATCAATTTCAATTTCATCATTAAATGTATTATAGTCAGAATTTAAAATACATATTTATACAAATTTTGTAATTATTTAAACGAAGGCAATTGTAAACTAAATACATACAGCGTAATTCTTGCATATTTATCTACGATAAGTTCTTTAGTGTCGACGTAAAATTCGTTCGTTAGACTGTCTAGATGGTTTTTTTCGTTCGGTTGTTGGTTGGCGCTTCGCTTCGTTTCTTGATTTTCCTGCTCGGCATTGTGCGACGCCGGCGGTGAGGAGGTACTCAAACTCGTGTCTTGTCAGTCGCTTGCTGTTGGCACCTGTCCGGCGATTTCGCCGAGGGCAGCCCGCGGTGGAGCGAGAGGTCGTGTGGAGCGATTGGCTATATGTACTGATTTTCCTGCGTAAACGCGGGATTTGTGAAGGTCAAACGCCGGAACCACGGCAAAAGAATAGTAATGACCGGGGGACATGCAGAGATGATGGAATTGATCGCCGCCCAGGCGGCCGCGTCAGCCGCCGAGTTGCCGTTCCTGCTGCTCCAGGCTGCGGCGCTTGTCGGCATGGTGTCGGTGCTGATCCTTCTGCAGCGAAACATCGCTCTCGATGACGCTCGTTATAAAATCTACTACGGCATCATCTTCGGGGTTACCGGTTTCTTGCTGACGCTACTGGTATCCGAGTTCATCAAGCTGCCTTCCAAGCCCTATATCCGCTCTGACCTGCTGTTCCTGGCTGGCGTGTTGGGGTCCTGGCAAGGCGGCTTGATAAGCCTGGCGCTCGTCTCCGCAGGGCGATTTTTGTTTGGTGGTCCGGCACTCTTTGGGGCCGCTTTTCTGGATATGAGCATTATCTCGGCTTTCGGGATGGCAATGTATGGCTGGATGCGCCGGCGCAGTCTCACTGAACTCGGCGTCCGCGAGGTCTTCGGCGTATTCGCGGTCAG
Source organism: Agrobacterium sp. S7/73 (assembly GCF_019355535.1). Classification (NCBI taxonomy): domain Bacteria; kingdom Pseudomonadati; phylum Pseudomonadota; class Alphaproteobacteria; order Hyphomicrobiales; family Rhizobiaceae; genus Agrobacterium; species Agrobacterium sp. S7/73. The sequence continues at coordinate 1,867,843 of NZ_CP072136.1, read as the reverse complement.
GATTTTCGCGGCGTTGTTCGCTGTGTGCGTGACCTATAGTCTCAGCATGATAAATCAGGACGTTTTTCTCAGTAACGTCGGACGGCGCATCTTCGGCTCGTTGGTCGGGTTGCCGATGATCGCCTGTCTGTTTCTGTTACTGCGCAGCGAGGCTCGGGCGCGTGAAGAGGCAAGGAAACGCGATGCTGCGGCGCGGACGGATTCGTTGACGGGCCTTCCCAACAGGCGCGCCCTCAAAGACCATATCGAAGTCGTGATGCGGCAGGAGCCGGCCGTTCCGCACGCTCTCCTTCTCATAGAAATCGTCAATATGGCTGATGTCGCCGCCTGCCAGGGCGAGGATTGGGGCGATCTTTTCTGGCCGAGGCTGGCACAGGAAATCTGCAACGATGACAACGGCCTGCTGTCGAGTTCCAATGCACCGCGCAGCTTCATGTTCGGCGATACCACGCTTGCAGTCGTCATGTCGGGGATTTCGCTCGAGAAGTCGGAAAGCACAAGGCTGATAATGCGTCTCCACGACGGGTTAAGTACATTTTCACGGTCTGCGGATCCAGAACCGGTGCCGCATCTGAAAATCGGTGCCGCTAATCTGGATAAGCTTTCCCGGCAGAACGTGGCTTCCTTCCTCCGGCAGCTTAGTCTTGCGCTGCGAGGAAGCGAAAATCCGGTGCAGATATTTCCCTTCTCCTTTGCCGATAAGGCCACGCGGGACGAGGGGGTGCGCCAGATGCTGGTCAACTGGATCAGATCCGGCAAGCCGCCGATATTTTATCAGCCGAAATTCGAAATGCACAATCGCCGCATGATTGGCGCGGAGGCTCTTTTACGGGCGGTGGATGCGTGCGGACAGCCGCTTTCGCCCTATTATGTGCTGGAGATTGCCGAGCGTCACCGGCTGCTGGTGGAGTTTGAATGGTCGACGATCGAAGCCGTCGTCCGCGATCTCATCGACCTGCGGGGCCTCGACCCGGACTTTCATTTGGCGGTGAACATTTCCGCATCGTCTTTTGCCACTGCGGGCTTCGGAGGGCGGGTTGTGGCCTTTTTGAACGAGATGGGGGTCCCGGCGCACCGTCTGTCGATCGAAGTGACGGAGATGAGCAGGATACCGGCCATCGACATCGTGCAGCAGAATTTCGACAGGCTGAGCGAAGCGGGCGTGCGGCTGGCGCTCGATGATTTTGGCACCGGTTATGCGGCACTCACCCTGCTTGCGCGGTTCCCCTTCGAGGAGGTCAAGATCGATCACTGGATGACGTCCCGGCTTGAACAGTCGCGGTTCCGGGAGGCCATCGCGCTCGCCTTCGAAAGCGCCGAACGTTACGGCGCCACGCTGGTGACGGAAGGTATAGAAACGGAAGAGCAGAGCAGGCTGCTCATGCAGATGGGAATCCGTTTCGGTCAGGGCTATCTTTATTCGCCGGCCGTGCCGCTCGAGCGGCTGCAGCCTCGCAGGGAATGCGCTTAGATTTTCGCACCAGCTTGATGACGCATCACTGCGTCATCGCATCCTCATATTCGCTCGAAAGCATCAGCCACTGCTCCTCGGCGTCTGAAAGCTTGCTCGCGGCTTCGCCACGCTCTTTGACTTTCTGCGCGGCCTTGGCAGGTGCCTTTTCGTACAAAGCAGGGTCCGCCAGTTCCTTGTCGAGCGACTGAATCACTTTCTCAAGCTTCGCCGTCAAAGATTCGATTTCATTGATCTTTTTCTTCAGCGGCGCAAGCTGGGCGCGTTTTTCGGCGTTGGCCTTGCGCTGGTCGGCTTTCGATGTCTGGTCGGCGGCGGCTTCTGTCTTCTCTTCCTTCTTTTTTCCGGAAGAGACGACGAGGTCGCGATATTCCTCCATGTCGCCTTCAAAGGTCTTCACCGTGCCGTCGGCCACCAGCCACAGGCGGTCGACAGTTGCCTCGATGAGGTGCCGGTCGTGCGAGATGAGGATGACGGCGCCGTTATAGTCGTTCAGCGCCTCGATCAGCGCCCGGCGACTGTCGATGTCGAGATGGTTGGTCGGTTCGTCTAGAATAAGCAGATTTGGCGCATGGAAGGCCGCAAGTCCCATCAGCAGCCGGGCCTTTTCACCGCCGGAAAGGTCTTTCGCCGCCGTCGCCATCTTCTCCGTCGCAAGTCCCATCTGCGCAACCCGCGCCCGCACCTGCGCTTCAGACGCCAGCGGCATCATCTTGCGCACATGTTCGACCGGTGTCTGGTCCGGCACGAGATCGTCCAGCTGATGCTGCGCAAAGAAGCCGATCTTCAGGCCGGGGGCGATGCGAAGATCGCCCGCTTGCGGCGCAAGCCGACCGGAGATGAATTTCGCAAAGGTCGATTTGCCGTTGCCGTTGGAACCGAGCAGCGCGATGCGGTCGTCATTATCGATGCGGAGATTGAGCTGCTTCAGAATGGATTTGCCCGGCTCGTAACCCACGGCACCGCCATTGATGGCGACGATGGGTGAGGCGGGCTGCTTTTCCGGCTCCGGGAACGTGATCGGCTGGACGTGGTCCTCGATCACGGCGGCGACGGTGCCCATGCGCTCCAGCGCCTTGATACGGCTCTGCGCCTGGCGCGCCTTGGTGGCCTTGGCGCGAAAACGGTCGATGAAGCTTTGCAGATGTTTGCGCGCGGCGTCGTTTTTCACCTTCGCCTTCATCTGCAATTCGTCTGCTTCGGCTTTCTGGCGCTCGAACTGGTCATATCCGCCGCGATAGAAGGTCAGTTTCTTCTGGTCCAGATGCACGATGGAATTGACGGCATTGTTCAGCAGATCGCGGTCGTGGCTGATGATGATGACGGTATGCGGATAACGCCGGATATAGTCTTCCAGCCAGAGCGTGCCTTCAAGGTCGAGATAGTTGGTCGGCTCGTCGAGCAGCAGGAGGTCGGGTTCGGCAAACAGCACGGACGCGAGCGCCACGCGCATGCGCCAGCCGCCGGAGAACGAAGAGGCGGGGCGAAGCTGCGCCTCGTGATCGAAGCCAAGACCGGCAAGAATGCTGGACGCACGGGCTTCGGCCGAATGCGCGTCGATATCGACCAACCGCACCTGAATTTCCGCGATCCGGTGCGGGTCTGTTGCGGTTTCCGCCTCGGCCAGCAGCGCGCTGCGCTCCTTGTCGGCGGAAAGCACGATGGAAATCAGCGATTCTTCCGTTCCCGGCGCTTCCTGCGCAACCTGGCCGATGCGCGCGAGTTTCGGGATCGTTACCGAACCGCTTTCCGCTGAAAAGTCACCGGTGATGACCCGGAAAAGAGTGGATTTGCCGGCGCCGTTGCGGCCAACGAGGCCCACCTTCACGCCAGCCGGAAGCGTCACGCTGGCGTGGTCGAGAAGCAGGCGCCCGGCGATGCGGGCGGAGAGATCGGTAATCGTAATCATGGCGCCGTTTTGGCCGAACTGCGTGGCCAAGGCAAGAGCGCGCGCGCCACACCAGATCAGATATGCAGCTTCAACAGCCGAGCTGCGCCAGATAGCTGCTGCGGCTGCGTTGAGCCACGTCCCGGGAGTAGCCTATGACGCAATTTCGCGTGCCGCAGCGTGCGGACAGCAGGGCGAGCTCGGCATGGCTGAAAAACTCGGCTGATGTCGCGGTGCAGTCCACTGCCGCAACGCCGATCGACACGGTCAGATGCTCGCCGTCGCCCTCACTGGTGACGAAACGTAGCGCCTCGACGTTCTGCCGCAACCGCTCTGCAATTGCTTCAGCTGTATTTTGCGAGACGCCGGCAAACAGAAAAGCGAACTCGTTTCCGCCGATGCGGGCAACGAAATCGTCCTTCTTGATCGTCTTGCGGAAAAGCGCTGCCAGCCGGCGCAGCGCCTTGTTGCCGGCGGTGGGGCCGTATTTGCCGTTGATTTCGCGGAAATGGTCGATGTTGAGCAGCACAAGCGATGTAGCTGATGCCCCCTGAGCGCCCGAAAACAGGTCGCCGAGCTTCTCGAGGAAAGCCGCCCGGTTGGGAAGCGCCGTCAAGGCATCACGCAGGGAATTCGCCTGAAGATCGGTCCGGCTTTTCTCAACCTCGCGGATTTTCATCAGCCCCATGGAAACGAAATGCCGGAGACTCGTTTGTTCCTCGTGAATATCGCCCATCAATTGCGCAAGCCGCTCCGTTGCAGGCAGCTCGGAGTGATCTTGCCCGGAAAGACTGGCAATAAATGTTTCGGTGCGTTGCAGGCCGGCTTCCAGTCGCGCGGAAATCTGCTTCAGCGTCTCGAAGGCCGTCGCTGCCATCTGCTCGGCCTCGATCTTCGAAAAACCCGGCAGATTGTGTCTCTGGCCGACAATATCGATTTCATGCTGTTGCGGCGCGTTGCCAAGGGCGAGAATATCGCGTCCCATCGCCGGGTTATGCCCCGACAATATTTCGTAGATCAGTTCGTAGTTTCGCGGCAGCGGTGCAATATTCATCTTGTCGATGAACTGAGCAATTTTTGTAAAGACGAGACCGTTCCTTGCCTTCTCGCGTTTTTTATCGCCCGCCGTTGACGTCACTGACAGCCCCAATACCAATAAATTATGAATGCACCGGTGATAACCGATTGTTGAACACGATTATTCTTACAAGCAACGGTTTAAAATAGGCTAAACCTGACGAGGTTTTCATTGCCGTGAGACCCCCATTCTCGTGGAGGGGACTGTTGCGCGCCGGATGCGGTTTTTGATCAGTAGTATGACAAATCCTGATTTGATTTCACGCGGCGGTCGTTTTTATATCGCATCATCGATGTAGCAGAAGAGGGTGCAGCCTATGACGACCTCCAGAACCTTATATTCACTTTGCGGAAGCGATAGCGCACGGCCGTTTTCTCCCCATTGCTGGAAAACCGTGCTTTCGCTGGCGCATAAGGGGCTGGATTTCGAGGAGCGTCCCTTGCCCTTCACGGTCATCCCGACGGTGGAGGACGGTTTTTCGAGGACCGTGCCGATCCTTCGTGATGGCGACCAGCTGGTGAGCGACAGTTTCGAGATCGCCCTTTATCTGGATGAGGCCTATCCGGAGCGGCCGTCGCTGTTTAACGGGGAAGGCGGCAAGGCGATGGCGCGTTTCGTTGAAAGCTGGTCGCAGACGGTACTGCACCCGGCCATCACCCGCATTGCCGTGCTCGATATCCACAATATGCTTGATGAGCCTGACCGCCTTTATTTCCGCGACAGCAGAACGAAGGCGCTAGGCCGGACGCTAGAGGATGTGGTGGCGAACCGTGAGGCGGAAATCGCGGCCTTCCCAGCGCTCCTGGCGCCGATCCGCCGCATGCTGGGCTTCCAGCCTTTCATCGGTGGCTCATCGCCGCTGTTTGCGGACTACATCGTTTTCGGTGCGCTGCAATGGGCAAGGATTACCACCGGAGCGGATCTGTTTTCCGAAAACGACCCCGTCCGTGACTGGTTCGAAGGCTGCCTAGACCTCCACGACGCCAGAGGCCGCAGTGTGACAGCGGCGTGAAATGTCTGCAGCCATCGTCGCAATGTGGTTGATCCCCCTTGTTTTCGGGCCTTTGGGCGGGTAAAGACCGCCCACTTTCTCTATAGGAAAAGGAAACGGACACATGGCGATTGAACGCACATTTTCGATGATCAAGCCGGACGCAACCAAGCGTAACCTGACTGGCGCGATCACCAAGGTATTTGAAGACAACGGTCTGCGCATCGTCGCCTCCAAGCGCGTCTGGATGAGCAAGCGCGAAGCTGAAGGCTTCTACGCCGTTCACAAAGAGCGTCCCTTCTTCGGCGAACTCGTTGAAGGCATGACCTCCGGCCCGACCATCGTTCAGGTTCTGGAAGGCGAAAACGCTATCCTCAAGAACCGCGAAATCATGGGCGCAACCAACCCGGCCCAGGCTGCTGAAGGCACCATCCGCAAGAGCTTCGCGCTTTCCATCGGCGAAAACTCCGTTCACGGTTCGGACGCTCCTGAAACCGCCGCACAGGAAATCGCCTACTGGTTCGCCGAAACCGAAATCGTCGGCTGATTCAAAATATCAACGGCTTGAATCGCCATCTCAGGCGATGGCATGAAGCCGCTGAAAAGACTCGATGAAACGGAGCCGAAAGGCTCCGTTTTTTTGTATTATTTGCAGGTAGATTGTTTCCTGTGCCGAGCATCCGCCCCCCTCATTCCTGTGCTTGTCACAGGAATCCAGCCGACGCGCGTCCGCGCGGCGAAAGAGTCTGTCCAGCCCAAGGACGTGGGCTGGCTAGATTCCTGTGACAAGCACAGGAATGAGGGGAGGTTCAATTTTCGCTTCGTCTACTCCGACGATCGTCACGACGCCGGACACCCCTCGACTGGCCGCATATCCGTCGTGCCGTCCGCTTTGAACACGTCCGGGTTGGGCGTGTAGAGCGGCCCTACCGTCAGCGGTTTGGCGGGAAGGAGCGATTGGTCTGTGTCGGAGCGGATGGTGGTCTCTATCGTCTGCAGTACATCGCCTTCCGGCCCTTTGATGCGGATCGTGACCTTGTAGGGGCGGTCCTGCTTCACGCATTCGACCGGCGGACTTTGAACGGCGATCTTTTCATCTGCCGGGAAAATCTTCTCCCTGGTCGTCAGCTCGGTGCCACCGCGGGGATTTTCGAAGGTCGCTTCCAGCGTGCTGCCGTCGCGGATGGGGGCGATGCGCTGCAAGGTCACGAGATAGGTGGCAATCGCCACACGGTAGTTAAAGACGAACATGCGGCCGGAAACCTTCGCGACATCGCGCGGCTCGTCCCGCTGACAACCGGAAAGACCGAGCACAGTAGTGATCGCCAGCAACGGAATGGTTATTCCTCTCATGCCTGCGCCTCCTTCTTGCGGTGGTAATGCCGGCTGGCTTTCTGGCGGTTGCCACACACCGTCATGTCGCACCAGATGCGGCTTCTGTTCTTGCTGCGGTCGATGAAAAGCCAACCGCAATTGCCGCAAATCCGCAGCCGTTTCCGCGTTTCCGCCGCAAGCAGCGACAGAGCTGAATGGGCGGTCGCATTGGCAAGGCTCTCTCGCAGGGGAAACAACCGTAGTGCCGTGCCGCATGCGAAGAGAAGCCCGGCCAGCCGACCGTCGTCATCGTCGCCACTCGTCATCGAAGAGCGGAAATAATCGTCGATCGCCTCGCGAAGATCGAGAAATACCTGCCTCCTGTCCGCTCCGGGCGCGATGAGGACGGGAAACCTGTCGCGCTCCGCTCCGAGTCGGGTCGACGCCTCGGCAAAAGTGGCGATTTGCTCAGGCACAGCAAAACGGTCGACCGATTTTGCCGCGTCCGCGCGCAGGATGACGCTATTGGCGACATCGAGGGCCAATGCGCCGCCTGCGAAACGATGTTCTGTCCAGCGAAATGTCATGGCGACATTATAACTATCAAAATGGATTTTAACAGTTATAATGCGATGGGGAGGACGGATTGGCTTATTTCCTGCAACAATTGCTGAATGCCGTACCGGTCGCCTCGCTTTATGCGGTTCTGGCGTTCGGCTATGCCATCGCCTTTTCGGTCACGAAAAGGGCCGATGTCACCTATGGCGCGATCTTCGCTTTTGCCGGTCAGACCTGTCTGCTGTTTGCCGATTTTGGCTGGAACCGGCTGTGGCTGATCTTGCCTGCGACACTCGCGCTTGGGGCAGGGGCCGGTCTTTTCGGCGGTCTGTGGGCGGCGGCTTTCATCGGCAGGGCGGTGATGCGGCCCCTGGCTAAAGCCTCCCCCAATGCGGTGACGGTCGCCTCCATTGGCGTGCTGATCGCGCTCACCGAAAGTGCCAGACTTGCCGCCGGCACGCGACAATTATGGCTGCCGCCGCTTTTGTCCGAACCGGTGCGATTCTGGGCCGATGGAAGCTTCGCCGTCACCCTGACGTCGATGCAGATGCTGAACACGGCTGTCTTCTGCCTGCTCGTTCTCACAGGCACTTTCTACCTCCAGCGTTCCGGCTTTGGCAGACGCTGGAAGGCGGTGTCGGACGATGCTTTCGCCGCGTCACTGTGCGGGGTAAATGCAGGCAGGGTGTTCCTGCTGTCCTACTGTGCAGCGGGTCTGCTTGCCGCCATCGCCGGCGTCCTCGCCACGTTTTATTACGGCACCATGGATTTCGGTGCCGGTCTGGTGTTCGGCCTGAAGGTCGTGCTGATTTCGGCAGCGGGCGGTTATGCAAGCCCGCTCGTCTGCGCGCTCGGGGCTGCTGCCGTCGGATTCGCGGAAACGCTATGGGTCGGTTACGGCCCGGTTATCTGGCGTGATGCGGCGGTTCTGGCGCTTCTGGTGGGCTGGCTGATCGTCGTGCGTAGCAGGGTGGAAGCGCCCTAGAGCATTTCCAGGAGGGGTGGCGTCCGGTTTTCGTCCGGAAGTGCGGGAAAACACAAAGCGTTACCGCCATTTGTCCTTGGCCGTGTCGTCGGTCGTCTTTGCGGCAACCCAGTCGCCCTTCGTGCCATCCTTGCCATGTTCCTTTTTCCAGAACGGGGCGGACGTCTTGAGGTAGTCCATCACGAAATTTGCGCCGTCGAAGGCGGCCTGCCGGTGCCGGGAAGCGGCAATGACGAGGACGATATTCTCGCCGGTGGCGATCTTGCCATGGCGATGAATGGCGGTGAGGCCGAGGAGGTCGAAGCGTTCGATGGCGAGTTGCGCGATACGGGTCATTTCCGCTTCGGCCATGCCGGGATAATGCTCGAGTTCCAGCGCCGCGAGCGTGCCGCCATCATCGCGACAAAGCCCGGTGAAGGCCACCACCGCGCCAATGCTCTTGTCGCCTTCCGTCAGCCTGCGGGTTTCTTCCGCAGCGTCGAAATCCTGTGCCTGCACGCGGACCGTCGGCTGCATCCGGTTATCCCCCCGTCATTGGCGGGAAGATGCCGATCTCGCGCGCACCGGCAATGCTCTCGTCATGTTCAACATGTTCCTGATTGACCGCAACGCGGATCACATCTGGAAATTCGAAAGCGGCTTCGTAGTTTTCACCAAGGGTTGAGAGATAGGCGATCAGCTCACCGGCCGTGGTAACGGAGGAGGGGATATCCAGCTCCTCCTCCGCCGTGCCGATCTTTTCGCGAACCCAGGCGAAATAAACGATCCGCGCCATCATTCTTCGTCCACGATGTGCTTGAGACCCGCCTTGAAGTAGTCGTAGCCGGTGTACATGGTCAGCGCTGCTGCTAGCCAGAGAAGCGTAATTCCCATCTCGGTCGTGTAGGGCAGAACCTTGTCGCCCGCGGGACCTGCGAGAAGAAAGGCGATGGCCACCATCTGGATGGTGGTCTTCCACTTCGCGATGCGGGTGACGGGAACGCTGACCTTCAGCGCCGCCAGATATTCACGCAAGCCCGAGACCAGAATTTCGCGGCAGAGAATGGTGATGGCGGCCCAGAGCGACCAGCCGGCAATGGTGCCGTCCGCTGCCATCAAGAGCAGCACTGAGGCGACCAGCAGCTTGTCGGCGATCGGGTCCAGCATGCGGCCGATATTGGAGGTCTGGTTCCAGATACGCGCCAAATAACCATCCAGAAAATCGGTCAGCGAGGCGACGATGAACAGCCAAAGTGCCGTCCAGCGCGCAAAATCCGAGCTTTCCAGCTTTCCTTCGATGTAAAAACACAAAACGATGACGGGAACCGCCAGAATGCGGGCATAGGTGAGAAGGTTGGGAATGCTGTATGCGCGCGAAGCCATGGGAAACCTGTCAGTCTGGATAAGCTGCCTTGATGCCGCCCCTGACGCATAGGGTCAACACGTTATTATGTTTTTTTAGCAGTTCGTTGCGACAGTGCGCCTTCAATCGCCACTGCTCTCATGGAAGTGATTGTAGATTTGCCGCGCTACGGCTTCTGAAATGCCGGTGACATTCATCAGATCGTTGAGGCCTGCGCGTGAAACCGCCTTGGCCGTACCGAAATGCTGCAGCAGCGAGCGCTTGCGTCCTGGGCCGATCCCCGAAATTTCATCCAGCGGATTGCGCACCATTTCCTTCTTGCGTCGCGCCCGGTGTGAGCCGATGGCAAAACGGTGGGCCTCGTCGCGCATGCGCTGGATGAAGTAAAGCACGGGATCGCGCGGCGGCAGGGAAAAATCGCTGCGGCCATCCGCAAAGAAGCGCTCGCGGCCCGCCTCGCGGTCCACACCCTTGGCGACACCGATGGCAATCACGCTGTCGCGAATGTCGAGCTCATCGAGGATGGCACGCACCGCCGTCATCTGTCCCTGACCACCATCGATCAGGATAACGTCCGGCCAGGCGGGGAAGGGCATGTCCGCGGCTTCCTCGGGTGTGGGCGTCAGCGTCTGCGCGCGGTCGGGCTTGCCCTCTTCCTTCAACAGGCGCGAGAAGCGGCGGGTCATGACCTCACGCATCATGCCGAAGTCGTCACCGGGAGTGATGTCAGTCGATTTGATGTTGAACTTGCGATACTGGTTTTTCACGAAGCCTTCCGGCCCCGCCACCACCATGCCGCCGACGGCATTTGTGCCCATGATGTGCGAGTTGTCGTAAATCTCGATCCGGCGCGGCACGTAGGGAAGGTTGAAGGTTTCCGCGAACCCCTTCAGCAACCGCGCCTGAGACGAGGTTTCCGCCAGCTTGCGGCCATGCGCCTCGCGGGCATTGGCAAGAACATGGTCGGTGATGTCCTTTTTCTCGCCGCGCTGCGGCACGCTGATCGTGACCTTGTGTCCGGCTTTTTCGCCGAGAGCAGCGGCCAGCAATTCCTGTTCCTCTACGGTTTCGGAAAGCAGGATCTGCTTCGGCACCGGTTTGTCGTCGTAAAATTGCGCCAGAAACGCATTGAGGATTTCCGAGCCGGGCAGGGACGGGTCGGCCTTCGGGAAATAAGCGCGGTTGCCCCAGTTCTGGCCGGTGCGGAAAAAGAACACCTGGATGCAGGATATGCCGCCCTCGTGATGGATGGCGAAAACATCCGCCTCCTCGATGCCGGCCGGATTGATGCCCTGATGGCTCTGGACGTGCGAGAGCGCTGCCAGCCGGTCGCGATAGACGGCGGCGCGCTCGAAGTCGAGATCCTCGGCCGCCTCGTTCATCTGCCGGGCAATCGCGGTCTTGACGCTCTGGCTCTTGCCGGACAGGAAATCCTTGGCTTCCTTGACGAGTTCCGCATACCCCTCATCGCTCACCTCATGTGTGCAGGGGCCGGAACAGCGTTTGATCTGGTAAAGAAGACAGGGACGCGTGCGGGTTTCGAAAACGCTGTCGGTGCAGGTGCGGATCAAGAACGCGCGTTGCAGTGAATTGATCGTGCGTCCAACGGCTCCGGCAGAGGCGAAGGGCCCGAAGTAGTCGCCCTTGCGCGCCCGCGCACCCCGGTGCTTGAAAATCGCCGGTGCACGATTGTCTGCTGTGATCAGGATATAGGGAAATGACTTGTCGTCGCGCAAAAGCACGTTAAAGCGCGGCCGCAAGCGTTTGATGAGGTTAGCTTCCAGGAGAAGCGCCTCGGTTTCCGTGCGGGTGGTGACGAATTCCATATGGGCGGTCAGCCGCACCATCTGCGCAATGCGGTTGGAATGCACGCGACCCTGGGCATAGTTGCCGACGCGCTTCTTCAGCGAGCGCGCCTTGCCGACGTAAAGAACGTCGTTCGCCTCGTTGAACATGCGGTAGACACCCGGCGAGTTCGGCAGGTGTTTGACGAATTCGCCGATCAGATCCATGCCCTTCAGGCCGGATTCGTTTTTCCAGCCGGCATTCCAGTCCATGCCGGCAACGTCGCGCGGTGCCTCGGCCGCGTCTGTCGCGGCAAGGTTTGCATCGTCGTCTTCGTCATCGGTTTCATCGAAGAGAATACCGCCGTCAGGCAGCTTCTTTCCGTTCATTCAGGTATCTCCGCCACATCAGGGGTTTCCCAGCCAAGATGCTGGCCGCCATCGAGCGCGATCATTTGTCCGGTGACCGACGGCGTATCAAAAAGAAAGCGAATCGTCCGCCCGAACTCGTCGGGTTCCGGACCGCGCTTTAATATAAGGCCGTCGATCTGCGCCTGAAAGTCCTCCGGCGCCTGTCTTTCGCTTTTGAAGGAGGGACCCGGCCCGATGGCGTTGACGCGCACCCGCGGCGCAAAACTCTGCGCCATCGTCCGTGTGGCTGTCCAAAGGGCCGATTTCGAAAGCGTATAGGAGTAAAAACGCGGCGTAAGCGCAAGTACGCGCTGATCGATGATGTTGACGATCAGTCCCGATTTATCCTGAGGCAATTGCTGAACGAAGGCGGCCGCGATGAGGGAAGGCGCCCGCACATGCACGGAAAAATGCGCGTCGAAGATTGCCGGATCGGGCGTTTCTGCCGAATCGTCCAGAAAAATGGATGCATTGTTGACGACGACGCCTATCGGGCCGAGCGCCGAAGATGCCTGTTCGACAAGCGCCATTGTTGGCGATGATTGTGTCAGATCCGCCTGAACGGCAACGGCCTTGCCGCCTTTTTGCCTTATTTCGTTAGCGAATTCCTCGGCTTGCCCCATGGAGGCATTGGCGTGGACGGCAATCGCAAAGCCATGCGAGGCCAAATCCGTGGCGATCGCCCGCCCGAGCCGCCGGGCGGCACCCGTTATCAAGACTGTCTTCGGTATATTTTCTTTCACAGCGGACCTGCATTTGCTCATACACGCCCTATTTGCTGGATATAATCGCAAATCGCAAGCTGTCCGTGGGCCGTAAAAGAATTGTGTGGATTTTTATTGGTAATGTAATTTAAATTTAATTTGAATATAACTAAGTTTAAATTCGATATATTGGAAATTAAGTTTCCAGTAGGGTTAATAAAACCCTTGTGGCAATTAGGCAACGTCTAATTCTAGTCACGTGTCTGCCCCAAACAATTCACATTTTGGCTCTTTGATCTCCGCATTCTCCCATCAAATTCAATTTTCAGAGGGGCGATTAACCCGACGAATTTACCGCGTCTAAAAACAATGTTTTGAGTACGGCGCGGTCCTGAAAGGAGAATAACATGCGTATTTTCGTAGCAACCATTATGGCTTCGACCATTGCAGCCGCCGGTTTCTCGGCTGCTCACGCCGCTGACGCCGTAAACGACGTGCCGCAGGCACCGGTAGCCTACGACCAGCCCGCTCCGGTCAAGAACTGGACCGGTGCTTACCTCGGTGGTACCGCCAACTACGATTGGGGCCGTTTCAGCTCCAGCAACGACGGCCGTGACGCCAAGGGCGCCGGCGGCGGTATCTACGGCGGTTACAACATGCAGAACGGCCAGATCGTTTACGGTGCCGAAGCAGACGTTAACCTCGGCCGCGAGCGCGGTTCCGCTGGTACGGTTGGTGGCAACGCCGTCGAAGGCAAGCAGGGCGTCAACGGCTCGCTGCGTGCTCGCGTCGGTTACGACATGAACCCGTTCCTGCTGTACGGTACGGCTGGTCTCGCAGCCTCCGACAACAAGGTACGTGACGCGACCTCCAAGGACAGCGCAACCGCCCTCGGTTACACCGTTGGTGCCGGCGTTGAAGCCATGGTTACGGACAACATCACTGCCCGTCTGGAATATCGCTACAGCGACTACCAGAAGAAGGACTACAGCCTGGACTCCGGCGCGTTCTCGCGCGGCTTCGACGACCACTCCGTCAAGGCCGGTATCGGCGTCAAGTTCTGATCCTTCAAGGATCGGTAAAGAAAAGCCGGGGTTTACGCCCCGGCTTTTTCGTTTTTGCCATCAGCTACAGCATCCATGCCCGGCGATCAGGCCAGGCATGGCGCTCACATTGGCGTCAGGCGGCAGCCCTCATGTCCTTATAGGCTTCGAAACGCTTGCCGAATGTTTCCGGCCATTGCGCCAGCGCCTCGTGCCCTTCTGCCCATTCACCTGCAAAACGCAGATCGAGATAACCGATCAACGCCGCAAGGGCGAAATGTCCGCCATGCAGCTTCTTGCCGGTTTTCGGCAGGTTGGCGTTGAGATGATCCAGACCCTTCACCGCCTTTTTCCACTGCTTGTCGATCCATGGCTGGTGAACTCTGTCCTCCGGGCGGGAACGGCGCTCGTAAACGATGGCCAGCAGGCAATCCATGATGCCGTCGCAGAGCGCTTCCAGAATTTCCGCTTCGGTGCGCTTGCCGTTCTTTTTCGGGTAGAGCTTGCCGCCCGAAAGGCGGTCTAGATAGTGCATGATCGCGACGCTGTCATAGACCGAGCCGCCATCGTCCAGAAGCAGGACCGGAATTTTGCCGAGCGGATTGTTGTCAACCAGCGTCGCGGGCTCGGCATTGGTGTCGACGGCGACGTTGGTAATGTCGATGCCGAGATGGCGGGCGGCCATGCGCACCTTGGCGGAGTAGGGGGAAGTGACGGAGTAAAGCAGTTCCATAGCCGGGTCCTGACGTATGTTGATGTGTGGGTATTAGCGAATGGGGACGATTTCGGTAGCGCTGACGCGGCAGCCCTTGCGGTCAAGCTCAGGGCAATCGCGGAATGTCATGTCCTTGTTGAGGCAGATACGGACTTCCTCAAGGCGTTTTCCGTCGCAGCTGATCGAGACGCCGCGTTTCGACATGCCGGGGTTGGCGTCGGTGAAGGCGGTTTCGATGGCTTCGGCGGAAAGGGTGGCGCCTTTAGCGCCCGAGGCAATCGTCTCCGGCAGCTTGACCGCCTCGAAGGCGGTTCGTGTTGCCGAAAAATAATCCTTTTGCGAAAGGCCGGAGCAGGCGCCGTGCTTGCGCCACTGGTGGCCGATCAGGCCCATGGAGGGCATGATGTCGAACATCGTGCGGCCGATTGCGTCGGGCACACGGTCCGGCTCGCTGCTCGTGCAGAATTCGGGGTATCCGGTTTCGTTTTGCGGCCAAAGCCCGTGTACGACGAAACCGTACCGCCTGTTGCTGCCGCATTGCTGGCGATTGCCGGAACCTTCGGAGCTGGCGCAGAACGCCGGCGACCAGGAGAGCGAAAGCACATAAAAATCGAAGCCTGTTCCGGCGGGCACAGGGTTTTTGCCCGTGTCTCGTCGGGCAATTTCCGGCTGGGATGTTTCGGGCCTGGAATTGCCGGCGGGCTGCGTTTGGGATTGGGTCTGCCGGTTGCTTGCAGAACCGGTCGGGGCCGGGTTTTCCCGCGAAAACCAAAGGGCCGCAAGCGACAGAAGACCGAGGGCGATGAAACCGGCATAACGCTTCATTTCGTGCACGTTCTCCGGAAAATGGACGACCTCGTATCGCCCGCAGACGACAAAGCGGTCTTACATAAATTTGTGAACGAGGCAAACGGGCAAAAAGGTTGAAAGCTTCGCCGCATAACGAATAGAGTCGAACGAATCTTCTGCGGAGTGCGGAAATCGGGTTGGGGTGAAGCTGGGGGAAATAGGCGGGCATGACCGCATGACATTGAAGAAATACATCTGGCCCGTCATTGGTCTGGCAACGATCGGTTTTTCGGCCTGGCTGCTCTATCACGAGCTGCGCGGTCTTTCACTCGATGATCTATGGGAAAGCCTCACGGCCATTCGCGCGCGGGACTGGGTGTGCTCCGGCCTGTCGACGCTTGTCGCCTATGCCGCCCTTGCAGGTTACGACCGCATCGCTCTCCAGCACCTCGGCCGGAAGGTAAACTGGTTCTTCATCACGCTCACCTCCTTCACCACCTACGCGCTTTCCCACAATGTCGGGGCATCCGTGTTTTCCGGTGCCGTCGTCCGATACCGGGCCTATACGTCCAAAGGGTTGAGCGCTGCCGAAGTCGGCATTCTTGTCGGCCTTTGTTCCTTCACTTTCATCATCGGAACGATCATGCTCATCGGTCTGGTGCTGGTCTACGAACCGGACATTACCGAGCGATTTACCGGGATCCTGCCCGTGGAAGCATCAACGACAACCGGCGTCCTGCTGCTCGCCATCGTCGCACTTTATGTGCTCGGCAGTCTTTTGAAGTTGCGGCCGCTGAAAATCGGTTCGTTTTTTCTGCCATATCCCGTGCCGAAACTGGTGGCGCAACAGCTTGTCATCGGTCCGATCGAACTGATCGGAGCCGCAGGCATCATCTATTTCGCGCTGCCGGAAGCCGGAAATCCCGGTTTCATGATCATTCTCGGGATTTTCCTGATTTCCTTTTCAGCGGCGCTCATCTCGCACGCGCCGGGCGGGCTTGGCGTGCTGGAGCTGGTGTTCGTCACCGGCCTGCCTGATATGAACCCGGCTGACGTGATTGCGGCGCTGCTGGTGTTCCGGCTGTTCTACCTCATCATCCCGTTCATCATGGCGCTTTTCGTGATCCTGTTCTTTGAGCGATCGCAGCTTGCACAGGCGCGGAAGGGGTGAGGTAAGCCCTCAATCCTCTTCCGGCTTTTCCTCGCCGCGCAGCCAGAAGGCGCGGTGCGAGGCGTATCTGTCCTGCGCCATCACCGTCTTCAGGAATGGCAGCAGCGTGTGCAGCTCGTCCTTCAGCGTGTAGGGCGGGTTGACGACGATGAGGCCTGAGCCGCTCAAGCCTTCCAGCCGGTCGCTTTTCACGGAAAGTTCCGCGCACAGCATCTTCGGAATATCGAAGGATTGCAGCCGCTCGTGAAAATCCTTGATCGGTGCGCCTTTTTTGAGCGGATACCACAGGCAATAGGTGCCGGTGGAGAAACGCCGATATGCCTTGTTCAACCCATCCGCCAGCCGCTGATATTCATTTTCAAGCTCGAAAGGCGGATCGACGAGGATGAGGCCGCGTTTTTCCTTCGGCGGCAGATGCGCGCCAAGCGATAGCCAGCCATCGAGCTCCGTCACCCGAACCTGATAATCTCCCTCGAACAGACGCGCCAGCGCGCGTGCGTCGTCCGGGTGCAGTTCCATGGCCGAAAGCCTGTCCTGCGGGCGGAACAGCATGCGCGCGAGCTTCGGCGAGCCGGGGTAGAACTGCATGCCGCCTTCGGGGTTGAGTTCCCTGACGGTGGAAAGATAGGGTTCCAGCAATTCAGCGACAGGGGCCGGCAGATCGGCGCCCATCAGCTTGCCGATGCCGGTCTGCCATTCGCCTGTCTTCTGCGCCTCTTCCGACGACAGGTCGTAGAGGCCGATGCCGGCATGAGTATCCAGCACCCGAAACGCCTTGTCCTTGTTCTGCAGGTAACGGACGAGACGGGCGAGAACGGCGTGTTTGAGAACATCCGCGAAATTGCCGGCGTGGTAGATGTGGCGATAGTTCATGGGATGTGTCTCGCTTCCCGATGGGGATGATGAATATTCTTGATGGACGTCACTTCGGCCTTTTTGCCGCGTCGCTGATGCAATATAGAAAAGACATGAACCTTGCGACCCCGATTTCCGCTAAAAACGCCACCCCGAAAGCCGAAAGTGCCACGCGCATCGGCCACACGGTCTGTCCGCACGACTGTCCGAGCGCCTGCGCGCTGGAAGTGGACATCAATGCCGATGGCCGCATCGGCCGCGTGCGCGGCGCCAATGCCAATACATACACTGCCGGCGTCATCTGCGCCAAGGTGGCGCGTTACTCCGAGCGTATCTATCATCCCGGCCGTCTTTTGACCCCGAAGCGCCGCAACGGTGCGAAGGGTGCCGGCGACTGGCAGGAGATATCCTGGGAAGCGGCATTGGACGAGGTTGCCGACGCCTTCGTCAAAGCCGAGGCAAAGCACGGCGCCGAAGCCATCTGGCCTTATTTCTATGCCGGAACCATGGGACAGGTTCAGCGCGATTCCATCGAGCGCCTGCGTCACGCCAAGAAATATTCCGGCTTTTTCGGATCGATCTGCACCAACATGGCCTGGACGGGTTATGTGATGGGTACAGGCGCGCTGCGCGGGCCCGATCCGCGCGAAATCGGCAAGGCCGATGTCGTTGTCATCTGGGGCACGAATGCTGTCGCCACGCAGGTCAACGTCATGACCCATGCGGTAAAAGCCCGCAAGGAACGTGGCGCGAAGATCGTCGTCGTCGATATCTATGACAATCCGACCATGAAACAGGCCGATATGCGGATCGTTCTGCGTCCCGGCACCGATGCGGCGCTCGCCTGCGCCATCATGCACATTGCCTTCCGCGATGGTTATGCCGACCGCGATTACATGGCGCGCTTCGCTGACGATCCGGTGGGACTTGAAGAGCATCTGAAATCGAAGACGCCGCAATGGGCGTCCGAAATCACCGGTCTTTCCGTGGAGGAAATCGAGGATTTCGCAAGGCTCGTGGGCACGACGAAAAAGACGTTCTTCCGGCTCGGTTATGGTTTCGCCCGCCAACGCAACGGCGCGGTCGCCATGCACGCGGCTCTTTCTATCGCCACCGTTCTTGGCTCCTGGCAATATGAAGGCGGCGGCGCCTTCCACAATAACGGCGATATCTTCCGGCTCAACAAGGCGGAACTGATGGGCACAGCCTATGCCGACCCCAACGTGCGCCAGCTCGACCAGTCGCAGATCGGCCGCGTGCTGACGGGGGATGCGGAAGCGCTGCGACATGGTGGCCCGGTGACGGCGCTGCTCATCCAGAACACCAACCCCGTCAATGTCGCACCCGAGCAGCGGCTGGTGAAACAGGGTTTCCTGCGCGACGATCTTTTTGTTGCCGTGCATGAGCAATTCATGACGGAGACGGCCGAGTTGGCCGATATCGTGCTGCCGGCCACCATGTTCCTTGAACATGACGACATCTACCGCGCCGGTGGCCAGAACCACATTCTGCTTGGCCCCAAGCTTGTGGAGCCGCCGGAAACCGTGCGCACCAATCTCTTCGTCATTGAAGAACTGGCGAAACGTCTTGGTATTGACCATATGCCGGGCTTCGGTCTTTCAGCCCGCGACCATGTCGATCATATGCTGAAAGTCAGCGGCTGGGGCGATTTCGATACGTTGGCGGAAGAAAAATGGATCGATGCGCAGCCCTCTTTCGAGGTGGCGCATTATCTCGAGGGCTTTGGTTATGGTGACGGAAAATTCCGTTTCAGCCCCGAATGGGCGACAGGGCCGTCTCCAAACAAACCGCCGAAAAACATCGGCGTGATGGGGCCGGTTGCGCAATTTCCGAAATTCCCGGATCAGGTAGATGTCATCGAAACCGCCGACGGAGAGCATCCTTTCCGACTGGCGACATCGCCAGCGCGCAACTTCCTCAACTCCACCTTCGCGGAAACGAAAACCTCCGTGCAGAAGGAAGGCCGTCCGGAAGTGATGATCTGTTCCGAGGACGCCACCCGCAACGGTATAGCCGATGGCGACATCGTGCGTATCGGCAATGGCCGCGGCGAAGTGCGTCTTCACGCGAAAATCGTGGAGGGTGCGAGGCCCGGCGTTCTGGTTGCCGAAGGGTTGTGGCCCAACAAGGCGCATCTGGACGGCGAGGGTATCAATGTTCTGACGGGCGCCGATGCCGTCGCCCCCTATGGCGGCGCGGCTTTCCACGACAATAAGGTGTGGCTCCACCGCGACGACGAAGCCTGAAAGGCTTGATATTGCACCGCAACAGGGCCAAGCTGAACACTTCCGCGACAGGCAAGGGAATATCCGGTGACACAGACGCAAGCGAAAAACGTTCCGGCCGACACTGATTCCGGCAGGGTCCGGCTGGTGGAAAAGGAAACGGTGTGGAAGGGCTTCGTGCATATGCAGAAGCTCATTTTCGATCAGCGCATGCCGGATGGCAAGACAATCCGCATCATCAGGGAAGTCCACGATCACGGCAGCGCCGCCGCCATCCTTCTATACGATGCCAAACGCGACAGCGTGGTGATGGTGCGCCAGTTCCGCCCTGCCGTCTTCGTGAACGGCGATCCAAGCTTCATGATCGAAGTGCCAGCGGGGCTCCTCGATGACGACAACGCCGCCGACGCCATTCGCCGTGAGGCGATGGAAGAATCTGGCTACGCGGTGGAAAAGGTCGAATACCTGTTCGACATGTATGCCAGCCCGGGAACGCTCACCGAAAAAGTCAGCCTCTTCGTCGCCCGCATCGATCTCGACGTGCAGGCCGGCAGCGGTGGCGGTCTGGAAACCGAAGGCGAGGATCTGGAGGTTCTGACCTACGGCCTCGACGAAGCCTTCGCGATGATCGCGTCCGGCGAAATCACCGATTCCAAGACGATTATTCTGTTGCAGTGGGCCATGTTGAATCGAGCGGCTCTACGCAAACCTTAAGCGAACGCAACGTTTTCCAACTTTGCCGCAGCCGCAAGCTTCCTATCATGTGTTGCTAAAGGCACATTGTGCGAAATCGCAAGCGAGAGGTAGGCAGCATCATAGGCGGGAAGCGCATGTTTTGTGCCAGGCGGATGATAGAGACGTGATCGGCGATTGTGCCGTCCTCGTCAGACAGGAACCAAGCCGCGACTACCGAGGCGTCCGCGACAAAGGCCATTACTTGCGGCCTTCTTCTTTCCACGCCTTGACCTCATCCGGAGTTGTCTTTTTTCGTTGCGACCGTTCTGTCCGCATCGCAGAGATGAGGTGTCGACGAGATTGAGGATCGCTCGCTTTTACGAGGCATGCCACAGCTTCGTTCTGCGTGCGATAATAACATCTTCTCCCGCCTCAACCGGAAGCCTTCAACTCAGAATCTGCCCTTTACGCCGGCCCCAACGAAAAGCGACTGCATATCGCCGCCCGCCGTATCTTTATAAAACAGGCCGGTAGTTCCGCCAGTCGGTGTGAGGGTTTTGTCACCGCGACCGAAGCTCGTATATTCGTATGCGCCATCCAGGTAGAGGGAGGCATTCTCAGTCAGGGCATAGGCGATGCCCGCTTTTGCTCCGAACATGCCGCCAACATGGAATTTGTCGGTGAAGCGGATCGAACGCATCCAGTGATCGTCCGTAGCTTTCGCATAGATCATTGCGCCGCCTTCGAGGCCGGCATTCAGCGACCAGTTCCCTAATTTGCGCCCACCGGTCACATTGCCGTAAAATACGGGGATTTGCTGCCGGTAGGTGATGGCTTTTTCGCTATTGTTGAACTCACCGACATTATTGCGAAATCCTCTCCAACTGTAGATGTAGTCACCGCCATAGGCGGACCACTGCACGTCGGTATAGCGAAAGCCGATACCGGCACTGAGGTGCTGCAGCGGGTCTTCCAGCAGTGTTCTGTTGATTTCGATGCTTCCGGTCAGGTAGTGGTCGAGGCGGGTGTCGCTGTGCTGTGAGCGGTCGCTCCATCCAGTTTTCGATGTATCCCTGTAATAAGGAGGCAGCCAATCGTAGTCGGTCATGTAGCCATCGCCAGCAAAGCCGATTCGACCTTCCGTTTTTATGCGCCACTCGGGTGACAGCTCAAGTCCAAGCGATCCGCGTAACGCCATGGCATTTGTTGTTTTCCAGTCAAGTTGACTGTTTTTGTGGCTTCCGTTGTAAAAGGTCTCGGTGGCCTTGATGTTTAGAACGCCGGCATCCAATGAGGCTGTGATGCCGCTTTGCTCGGCGGCGAGCGGCAGGCTCGTGCCCACCAGTAAAACGGCCGAAAGCGGCAGGGAAAACCTCGAAAATAGCATAATCGCTCCTGAATGACCGGAGGGCTCCAAAATGCGGGGCCGTTGCGGGCATTAGAGGTGATTATGGTAAATGTTCGGTTTATTTAGAGGAAATACCACTTTAAGTATCGTTGTAATTTAGTGAAATATTTATCAGTAAACAGAAATCAGGCTGGGATACTCGGATTTACTTGCGTCGCCGCTGGAAATGGCTTTTCCACCTTCCATCCGCACCTTGCCTTCCGCAAGCTGCTTCAGGGCAAGTGGATAAAGCTGGTGTTCGACGGTGAGTATCCGCGCCGCCAGCGTCTCGGCCGTGTCGTCGGAAAGAACCGGCACCGCGCCCTGCGCGATCGTCGGGCCTTCGTCCATGCCTTCGGTTACAAAATGTACGGTGCAGCCGGAAATCTTCATGCCGCTGTCGATGGCGCGCTGGTGGGTGTGCAGGCCGGGGAAAAGCGGAAGCAGGGAAGGGTGGATATTGATAATGCGGCCTTCGTAGGGGGCGATGAAATCCCCTGAGATCAGCCGCATGTAACCGGCAAGACAGATGATATCAGGCGCAATCTCGCCAAGTGCGGCCAGAATGGCGCCCTCATGCTCGGCTTTGCTGGCATAGGTCTTGCGCTCGAAAACGAGCGTGGGAATACCGAACGCCTGTGCCTTTTCCAGCCCGCCTGCCGACGCCTTGTCCGAAATTACACAGGCGATCTCGGCCGGAAAATCCGTCTCCTGACAGGCCTTGGCAAGCGACACCATGTTGGAGCCGCTGCCGGAAATGAAAACGACGACACGTGCGCGGCCAGATCGAGAGGCGGCGCTCATCATAGGCTGAGGGCGCCCTTGTAGATCGTGCCGTGCGCACCCTCTTCGCGGGCGACCATGCGGCCGAGCGGGAACACGGTCTCGCCTTCCGCCGTCAGAGCATCGGTGACCTTGGCGGCATTTTCAGCCGAAACGACCACGATCATGCCGACACCGCAGTTAAACGTGCGCAGCATTTCTTTGGCTTCAACGCCACCGGTTTTTGCAAGCCACGAGAACACAGCCGGAACCTCGATCGCGTCGAGGTCGATCTCGGCGGCGAGATGCTTGGGCAGAACGCGCGGAATATTTTCCGGGAAACCGCCGCCGGTAATATGCGCCAGCGCCTTCAGCGCGCCGGTCTCGCGAATTGCCTTCAAAAGCGGCTTTACATAGATGCGCGTCGGCGTCAGCAGCGCTTCGCCAAGCTTCTTGCCATCTGCGAAGGGTGCCGGGGCGTCCCAGTCAAGACCGGAGATCGAAACGATCTTGCGCACCAGCGAAAAACCGTTGGAATGAACGCCGGAGGACGAAAGTCCGAGAATGACGTCGCCTTCGGAAATATCGCCGGCGGGCAGAAGCTGGCCACGTTCGGCAGCACCCACGGCAAAGCCCGCGAGATCATAGTCGCCATCGGAATACATGCCGGGCATTTCAGCGGTTTCACCACCGATCAGCGCACAGCCGGATTCGCGGCAGCCGGCAGCAATGCCGGAGACGATGGCAGCGCCCTGATCCGGGTCGAGCTTGCCGGTCGCGAAATAGTCGAGGAAGAACAGTGGTTCTGCGCCCTGCACGACGAGATCGTTGACGCACATGGCAACGAGATCGATGCCGACGGTGTCATGGAAATTCGCGTCGATGGCGATCTTCAACTTGGTGCCGACGCCGTCATTGGCGGCCACCAGAACCGGATCGTTAAAGCCTGCGGCCTTCAGATCGAACAGGCCGCCGAAGCCGCCGATTTCGCCATCCGCGCCGGGACGCCGCGTCGAGCGCACCGCCGGTTTGATCTTTTCGACCATCAGGTTGCCGGCGTCGATATCCACACCTGCGTCACTATAGGTAAGACCGTTCTTGCCCGACTGGCTCATCGCTCTCGTCTCCGCTGGTTCCTTTGGCGTCGCCATTCGCACGGGACGGGGCCTGATGCAAGGGTTTGAGTGGCAAAAGCTCCGGTTTTTAACGGCTTTGCGACGGTTTGACGTTTTGTGTGCCTCGGGCCTCTCGACGGCGATATGCGCAGCGCAGACTTGAAAACCCGTCGTCGTTGCACAGACCTGGCAACCGCCGTGTCTATCGCTGCCGGACCACCGGCCTTGACCATGTGCATATGCGCATCCTATCTCCATCATGGGCAATGACGGCACGGCGACAAGAGGATGAACGGATGCAACCCCATGTGAGCGGTACGAGCCTGCGCCGGCAGGTTTTTTTCTGGATTGGCGTGCTTGCCGTCTTTATCTTTTTCCTGATGGTCTTCAGCTCCATCCTCCTGCCTTTCGTGGCGGGCATGGCACTTGCCTATTTTCTCGATCCGGTTGCCGACTGGCTGGAGCGCCGAGGCCTGAGCCGGTTGATGGCCACCGTCGTTATCCTCGTCACCTTCGTGCTGATTTTCGCGCTGTCGCTCATTATCATCATTCCGCTGATTGCCGCCCAGGCATCCGAATTCATCACGCGCATCCCGCAATATATCTCGTCCCTGCAGCAGTTGATCGCCGGTGCGGACGCCAATCTGCTGCCTGACTGGGTGAGCAACCAGATCAATGCAGTGAAGGAGAATTTTTCCAAGCTGCTGACCGAAGGCGCGGGCTTCATCGGCACCCTGCTGACGCAGATCTGGAATTCCGGAAAATCGCTGGTCGATGTCATGTCGCTGCTGGTCGTCACACCCGTCGTCGCTTTCTACCTGCTGCTCGACTGGGACCGGATGATAGACAAGGTCGATAGCTGGATACCGCGCGACTACGTGCATACGGTCCGCCAGATCGCCCGCGACATGGACAGGACGATTGCCGGCTTCGTGCGCGGGCAGGGGTCGCTCTGCCTGATCCTCGGCGTTTATTACGCTGTCGGCCTGTCGTTGGTGGGCCTGAATTTCGGCCTGCTGATCGGCCTTTTCTCCGGCCTTATCAGCTTCATTCCCTATATTGGTTCGATGGTCGGCCTCATCCTTGCCGTCGGCGTCGCCATCGTGCAGTTCTGGCCTGATTATATCTATGTATTTCTGACACTTGCCGTGTTCTTTTCCGGCCAGTTCATCGAAGGCAACATCCTGCAGCCGAAGCTCGTCGGCAGCAGCGTCGGCCTGCATCCGGTGTGGCTGATGTTCGCATTGTTCGCCTTCGGTGCGCTTTTCGGTTTCGTCGGCCTTCTGGTCGCCGTGCCGGCGGCGGCAGCTGTTGGCGTGCTTGTCCGTTTTGCATTGTCGCGATATCTTGAAAGCGATCTTTACCATGGGCACGCCGCCAACCTTCCCTGGGAAGAACAGGAAACGTCCTCCGGCAAGGTTGACTCTCAGGGCTAACGATGACTGACCAAATCAAAAACGACAACGCCCGGTCGAAGGCCGAGCAGCTGCCGCTCGCATTCTCGCACCAGTCCGCTTCCGGAAGGGACGATCTTCTCGTGTCCGACTCGCTCAAGGCTGCCGTCAGCCTTGTGGATGAATGGCCGAACTGGCCTTCGCCCGTGGTGGTGCTGGCCGGGCCTCCGGGTTCGGGAAAATCGCATCTCGCCAATATCTGGAAAAATATCAGCAGCGCGCAGGATATCCACCCGCAAGCCGGTGTTGGCGCTGCGCGTCTTGCCGAAACCGGAGCGGTTCTGTTTGAGGATGCCGATCGCCGCGGTTTTGACGACACCGAACTTTTCCATGTCATCAACAGCGTGCGCCAGCACGGCACCACGCTTTTGATGACCAGCCGGCAATGGCCGGCTGCATGGCCGGTGACCTTGCCGGACCTGCGCTCACGCCTGAAAGCCGTGACTGTGGTGGAGACAGGCGAGCCCGACGAGGGTCTTCTGGCACAGGTTCTGGTGAAACTCTTCGCCGACCGGCAGCTTTATATGGATGACAAACTCATAGGCTACATCGTCAACAGAATGGAGCGTTCACTCGATACGGCGCAGACGATTGTGGACCGTATCGACAGGCTGGCGCTCTCGCGTGGAACAAGGATAACCCGTCCCTTGGCGGCGGAAGTCCTTAACGCGATGGGCGAAGGGACAAGGGGCAGCGGGCTGGAGGTCGATTGACTGTCACAGTTCCGTCGTCAAACTGTTATACGGGCAAGAGGGACGATCGCGGGATGCAGCAGGATCACGGGACGGAAAGTCAGGGGATGGTACAGGACATGGACGCTATTGTGCAGGACGACTTCAACAAGGTTCAGCCGATGACCGAGGGCGAGAACCTCTGGGACAGCCCCGCGCGCTTCATCAACCGCGAATTCTCCTGGCTCCAGTTCAATCGCCGTGTTCTGGAAGAAACGCTAAACACGGATCATCCGCTGTTGGAGCGGCTGCGTTTCCTGTCCATCTCCGCCGCCAACCTCGATGAATTCTTCATGGTCCGCGTCGCCGGCCTCGAAGGCCAGGTGCGCCAGAAGATTACGGTCAAGACACCTGACGGCAAGACACCAGCCGAGCAGCTGGAAGATATTCTGAAGGAAATCGACAATCTTCAAATGGAGCAGCAGGCTTCGCTTGCGGTTCTGCAGCAATATCTCGCCAAGGAAGAAATTTTCATCGTGCGGCCTGCCGCACTTTCCGAAGCGGATCGTACCTGGCTGGGCACCGAGTTCGAGGAACGTATTTTCCCGGTGCTGACGCCGCTGTCCATCGACCCTGCGCACCCGTTCCCCTTTATTCCGAACCTCGGTTTCTCGATGGGCCTGCAACTCGACAGCGTCAACGGCCGCGAGCCGATGACAGCGCTGTTGCGTCTTCCGACGGCGCTCGACCGCTTCGTTCGTTTGCCGGATGAGAAAAACGCCATCCGCTACATCACGCTAGAAGATGTGGTCGGCCTGTTCATTCACCGTCTTTATCCGGGCTATACCGTCCGGGGATTCGGCACGTTCCGCATCATCCGTGACAGCGATATCGAGGTGGAGGAAGAGGCGGAAGATCTGGTCCGCTTCTTCGAAAGCGCGCTGAAGCGCCGCCGCCGCGGTTCGGTTATCCGCATTGAGACCGACAGCGAAATGCCGCAGTCGCTCCGCCAGTTCGTGGTGCACGAGCTTGGCGTGCCTGATAATCGCGTTGCCGTTCTGCCCGGCTTGCTCGCGCTAAACACCATCTCGGAAATCGTGCGCGCACCGCGCGACGACCTGAAGTTCGAGCCTTACAACGCCCGTTTCCCCGAGCGCGTGCGTGAACATGCCGGCGATTGCCTTGCCGCCATCCGCGAAAAAGACATGGTGGTTCACCACCCCTATGAAAGCTTCGACGTGGTTGTGCAGTTCCTGTTGCAGGCTGCGCGCGACCCCGAAGTGCTCGCCATCAAGCAGACGCTTTACCGCACCTCCAACGACAGCCCGATCGTTCGCGCGCTGATCGACGCGGCGGAAGCCGGCAAATCCGTTACCGCGCTGGTCGAATTGAAGGCGCGTTTCGACGAAGAGGCGAACATCCGCTGGGCGCGCGATTTGGAGCGGGCCGGCGTGCAGGTGGTGTTCGGCTTCATCGAACTCAAGACGCATGCCAAGATGTCGATGGTGGTGCGCCGCGAGGACGGCAAGCTCAGAACCTATTGCCACCTCGGCACCGGCAACTACCACCCGATCACGGCCAAGATCTATACCGACCTGTCCTTCTTCACCTGCAACCCGAAGATCGCCCACGACATGGCGAATATCTTCAACTTCATCACGGGTTACGGCGAACCGGAAGAGGGCATGAAACTCGCCATTTCGCCCTATACGCTGCGTGCGCGCATTGTGAAGCACATCAACGAAGAGATCGAGCACGCCAAGCGCGGTGCGCCGGCGGCGATCTGGATGAAGATGAACTCGCTGGTCGATCCCGAGATTATCGATACGCTTTACCGCGCCAGTGCGGCTGGCGTGGAGATCGATCTCGTCGTGCGCGGCATTTGCTGCCTGCGCCCACAGGTTGCGGGTCTGTCGGACAATATCCGCGTCAAGTCGATTGTCGGCCGCTTCCTCGAGCACAGCCGAATCTTCTGCTTCGGCAATGGTTTCGGCCTGCCGTCCGACAAGGCGCTGGTCTATATCGGCTCCGCCGACATGATGCCGCGCAACCTTGATCGCCGCGTTGAAACGCTGGTGCCGCTCACCAACCCTACCGTGCACGAGCAGGTTCTTTCACAGATTATGCTGGGCAATCTCATTGACAACCAGCAGAGCTACGAGATACTTGCGGACGGAACGTCGAGGCGCATCGAGGTGCGTAAAGGCGAAGAACCGTTCAACGCGCAGCACTATTTCATGACCAATCCCAGCCTTTCCGGACGTGGTGAAGCCCTGAAATCAAGTGCGCCCAAATTGATTGCCGGGTTGATTTCTTCCCGCAAGAAACAGGCTGAATGACTCGATCAGAAGCACAGGGGCGGCTGACCGGCCTTGCCCCCGTTTCCGTCATAGATATTGGTTCGAACTCCGTTCGTCTCGTCGTATATGAAGGTCTTTCCCGCGCGCCCGCCGTGCTGTTCAACGAAAAGGTCCTTTGCGGTCTCGGCAAGGGACTGGCCCTCACGGGTCGGATGCATGAGGAAGGCGTTAGCCGGGCTTTGATGGCGCTGCGTCGCTTCCATGCGCTTTCCGAACAGGCGCAGGCGCAGCAACTCTACGTACTGGCGACAGCGGCAGCGCGCGAAGCGGAAAACGGCCCGGATTTCATCCGTGAAGCCGAAGCCATACTTGGTTGCGAGATCGAGGTGCTGTCCGGCGAAAAGGAAGCGCTTTATTCCGCCTATGGCGTGATCAGCGGTTTCCACGACCCGGATGGCATTGCAGGCGACCTGGGCGGCGGTTCGCTGGAACTCATCGACATCAAGGGCAAGAACTGCGGCGAGGGCATCACCCTGCCGCTCGGCGGCCTTCGGTTGTCGGAGCAATCGGATGGCTCGCTGGAGAAGGCGACGACAATTGCCCGCAAGCACGTCAAATCCTTCGCAAAGCTGCTGGCGGCCGGCGAGGGGCGTACCTTTTATGCCGTAGGCGGCACGTGGCGAAACATCGCCAAGCTGCACATGGAGATCACGGGTTATCCGCTGCACATGATGCAGGGATATGAATTGCCGCTGGCGGAAATGCTGAATTTTCTGGAAGAAGTCATCGTCTCCAGGGACAGCAAGGACCCGGCCTGGCAGGCGGTCTCCAAGAACCGCCGTTCACTTCTGCCGTTCGGCGCCATCGCCATGCGTGAAGTTCTAAAGGCGATGAAGCCGGCAACGATCGCCTTCTCGGCGCAGGGCGTGCGCGAAGGTTATCTTTACTCGCTACTGACGGAAGCGGAGCGGGATGCCGACCCGCTGCTGGTCACGGCCGACGAGCTTGCCATTCTGCGTGCCCGTTCGCCCGAACATGCGCGCGAACTGGCCGACTGGAGCGGCCGCACCTTTCCGGTCTTCGGCATCGAGGAGACGGAAGAGGAAAGCCGTTACCGGCAGGCGGCCTGCCTTCTGGCAGATATCAGCTGGCGTGCACATCCGGACTATCGCGGCCTCCAAGCGCTCAACATCATCGCCCACTCCTCCTTCGTGGCGATCACCCATCCGGGCCGCGCCTATATTGCGCTTGCCAATTATTACCGCTTCGAAGGGTTGAACGACAACGGCACCACACAGCCGCTCGCCGCCATGGCGGGTGACCGCCTGCTGGAACTAGGCAAGTTGCTCGGCGGCCTGCTGCGCGTCGTTTACCTCTTCTCAGCCTCCATGCCCGGTGTCGTCGATCACCTGAAATTCCGCAAATCCACCAATCCGGATCTGGATCTGGAATTCGTCGTACCACACGCCTATTGCGATTTTGCCGGCGAGCGTCTGGACGGACGCCTGCAGCAACTGGCGAAACTGACGGGCAAGCGGTTGGCGTTTGTGTTCGAGTAACGGGCAGACGCCGGCCATTTGGCACCGCAGGCAGTTGTGGGGCTATACTAGGACCAGCGCTGACAAACGGAGTCGATATCGCTTGATTGAAAGTCGGCTAGCCGCGCCATGATCGTCTCGAAGGGCCAGTCCCACCACGCGATTTTGGCAAGCTTCCCCGCCACGGTTTGCGAAAACCGCTCGCGAATGATCTTCGCGGGAACACCGCCGACGATGGTGTAGGGCGGCACGTCCTTGGTGACGACCGCGCCTGCTGCAAGCACGGCGCCGTCTCCAACCTTCACGCCCGGCAGCACGATGGCCCCGTGACCGATCCAGACATCGTGACCGATGACGGCGCGATCCTCCTTGCGGCGATCGAAAAAAGCGTCGTCGCGCACCGCCTCTGTAGCGTAATATTCCGGGCAGTAGCTGAAACGGTGCATGGACGGTCGGTCCATTGGATGGTTCGGTGCGCCAATCCTGACGTCCGCGGCAATAGCGCAGAATTTCCCGATTGTCGCATCACCGACAATACAACGGGGTCCGAGGTAGGAGTAATTCCCGAGTTCGACGTTGTGCAGAGAGGTATCGGCCAAAATTTCGCAGCAGCTACCTATGTTCGAGTCCCTTATGCTTGCCGTCGAATGGATAACTGTCTCTGCGAGCTTGGGGCGATTGAGTTGTGTGGTTGAGTGCATGCCTGTCTCCGGATTTCGGCCTGCGTAACCGGGGACTATGAAGGGCATATGACGTGAAATTGCGAAGGCAAGCCGATTAGGCCAGATATCCCTTTGAAATGCAGATCGTGTGCGCGCTTTGCGTGGAACGAAATCTGGCTTCACACAGCGCCGTCAGCCGCCGGAACCATCCGCAGTCGCAGCTTTTTTACTTCCAGTAATGGTCGGATATGTTTTGGGCATTCTGAATGATGTGACGCGCGACTTCGGGGTCTCCGCCCTCGAATGTGTCCGGGTCGGCCCCGCATAACAGCAGGAAAAGCTGCTGGTGAGCGACGGCGGCGAAATAGTCATGTGGCGGGGGCTGTATTTCCGAGCCAACGGCCTGGAGTTCCTCGGCGGCCTGTTTGCTGGCGCGCTCAAGCGCTGCGTGAATGGTGGCCATCATCGCCGCTTCCGTCCGTTCCAATATATCCTGAACTTGCTGCTCAGCCGGTGTCAGAACCGGGCAACTCTCACTCATCGAACGTCTCTCCTATCGGTGCGCCATTTAGCTCACCGATACTATCGCATGGATTGTGTCGGCTTTGCGGGAAAGACTAGATCGCAGTGTTGAAACTACACTCAATAGCTGATCGCCATGCCGGATTCGGTGGGGCAAAACCACAATCGACTGGCGCGCATGGGCAAACGGGTCAGCAGTGCCTCAGCGCCTTCCGGATACAGGCGCTGAGATAGGCATATTGCAGGGGCGTGGCCCTTGCCATCGCTTCCGTGCGGGTGGCGGGCCTGTCCTCGTAACCGACCGGAATATCGAACTGGGTGAAGGTGAAATCCCAGCGGGTGCCGTTGACGATATTGTAGAAATGGTCGGCGCCGCTAACGACGGTTTTGGCGAGGTCGCCACCGAAAATATCCTGCACCACAAGAGCTGTAACGCCGCCTTGCCCCCTGGCTGGGTTTTCTCTCGACCACAGGCTGCTGGTTTCGAGTGACCAGCTTTTCCTCAGGGCGTAATACAGTCGTTCGGCATTGTCCTGCATGACGGGTCTTTCCTGTTTCGGAACCGGGTTCCGGGTCAGGTTGGGTCGGTACAGTAACGGAGCGCCGCGCTTCCTTTTTCAGGCCGCAGGAACGCTCCGTTCAGTTGGAGATTGCGCCGATGCGCTGACGGTGCCGGAACGTATTCCGGCACCGTTTTCCTTACTTCGCGTCGAGAAGGTCCTTGACTTCCAGCAGGACGAACTCGTTGTCGTCAGCCTTGTCCAGCGCACGACCGGCCGAGAAGGGCAGGTTGTTGTCGTTGCCGACGATGATATGGGTGGCGTCGACACGGTCGACATTCTCGATGGTCACGAACGGCATGTCGTAGAAACCGTTGCCGCCGCCCTGACGCTTCCTGTTATCAGGATCGGAGATCTTCAGCAGATCGATATAGCCGATCTTGCGCGCCGCCTTGCCAGCATTGGCGTCGTTGAATTCGATCTTGTAGATGCGCTTGACCTTGGAAGGTACGGCAAAGCAGTTTACGTCCGGCTTTTTCGGGTCGGCGCAGGCCTTGTCGGTGGTGCCGGCGCCATTGTCACGCTCGATGACCAGCGCGGTGCTCTCGTCCAGCATGTTGAAATCGCCGATGGCTTCACCACCTTGCGCCAGCGGGTAGAGCCAGGTGCGGCCTGTCCATTCCTTCTTGGCGGTATCGAGCTCGATGATGCGAAGGGCGGTTGAGCCGTCTTCGGTCTTTTCGACCTGACCTTCGGCGGTGTAGAGCGGGCCTTCGAGAAGGCCGTAGAGCTTCGAGCCGTCCTTGGAGAGCGCCATGCCTTCATAACCACCTGATCGTTTCAGGTTGAAAGCGGGCATTTTCTGCGTGGGGTTGCCGGGCAGTGCCAGGGTCGGATGATCCGGGGACTTCACCTCGATATCGCCGGCCTTGGTGGCGATGACGTCGGTCAGCTTGCCGTCGCGGGTGAATTTCAGGATGTAGGGACCGAACTCTTCGCCCACCCAGAAGCCGTCGGCAACGGGCTGAATGGATTCGACGTCGAAGTCGGCGCCCGTCAGGTAACGTTTGGTCGAACCTTCCATGACGATGGGGAAGGGAGCTTTCTTGTCCGGGTCGGAAAGGAACACCGTCTCCAGCGCGTTGACCTTGCCGGCATCCCAGTCGAATTTGATGTGGTGGAGCATCAGCATGCCATCGCTGGAGTTGAGCTTCGAGCCGAAACCATTGTCGGAAAGGCTCCAGAAGCTGCCGTCTGCCATGGCCTTGATGCCGGAAAAGCCCTGCATGGCCTGGCCGTTGAACGGCATGGAGAGGCCGGTCGGGCGAACGCCATCCTTGCCGGGCACGGTGCCGAGACCCTCGGCGCGCTTGCGGTCGGCCGTCGTGAACTTGGCGGATGTCTTGAGGTATTCCGGCGCATCGGCAGGTGCTGCGATGATGGTGTTGGCGGGCAGAATGGCGTGCGAGACCAGCTTTGCCGGAAACTCCTGCTCTGCATGGGATGCGGTTGCGAGCGCAAGAACGGCGAAAGGTGCGAAAAGAATATGCTTCATGGTGGAGACCCCTCAATGCCTGTTGAAGACAGGACTGAGGCGATAGGGGTGCCACATGACAGGCAGGTGATTGCAGTTTGAAGCTTTGATGAATTTTGATGGCGGGCGGCCTCGGAAAACGAAGCTACCCGTTTGTTTTCAGGGGTTTTTCAGGCGGCTGGGGCCTGATATTGGCTGAGCGTACACACGCCGAGCGTCTGGCCGCGTCCCTTGACAGCATGTTCGCCGAGATATTCGCTGCGAACACCTTTGGGTAGCACCAGCTGATGGGCGAGATCGGCCGAAATCAGCACGGGATGGCCGAGCATCTTGCTCAGTGATTCGAGCCGCGAAGTGGTGTTCACCGTGTCGCCAAAATAGGTGATCTTGTGGTGATCGACGCCGATTTCGGCTGTTATGACCGGCCCGCCATGAATCGCAAAGCGAAGGCGCGGCACTTCACCGAAACGGGCGAGCCACATGTCGCGCTTGTCCTCGATGGTCGCCTGGATATCGAAAACACAGCGCACGCAGGCTGCCCGCCTTATCGCCATGTGATAGGGCCAGGTGATGATGGCCGCGTCGCCGATGTAGTCGTCAATGACGCCGCCATGTCTTCTGACGGGGGCTGCGTAGCTCGCGAAGATTTCGCCCAGAAACTCCTGCGCCTTCAGGTCGCCATGGGTTTCGGCAAACGAAGTGGAGCCGACGAGGTCGATGAAGATGAAGACGCGGTCTTCGCTGACTGGACGGCGATAGCGCCCGAGAATGAGATCGATGAAGATGTCACGGCCCAGCAGTTCGCGCACGCGCATGATGAAAACGATGATGCCGCAGACGATGAGGGTGAAGATCAGTGTCTGCACCTCGGCATGCACCGCCCGTTTCCAGGTGCCGGGAAATATGCCGCTAACCCACAGAATGGTACCGCCAAGCCCGAAGCCACAGAAGACGAGGACGGCATAGATGATGAGGCCCACGGCAATATAGGCCGGTGTCGGCAATGCGCTAACCTGCCGCGACAGACCGGGCAGCACGTAACCACGCTCGAAGGCGAGGATGGGCGCACAGGCGAACAGCGCATAGGTGGCGCCAATGAGCGCGCCGCCGCCATATTCCAGAAACGCGTAGGCCACGCCGCTGCCGGCCACGGCAACGAAGAGCACCACGTAATCCAGAATGGGCAGCAATTTTCTCATGTCGGTTCTTGATCTCGGGGAAGGGAAGCGTCGTGCCCCCGTCAGGCGAAGCTTCTGTTCAGGTCATATGCGACATTAATGTGGAAAATGCGCTGCAAAAAGTGACCATTCGGTAAGGTCACATGAAGGATTGGAAAGGCTGTTGCCCCGTTGCCGCAAAAGGGCTGTGCACCCGGGTCTACTACTTAATAGGATGTTCTGTAATAGACCGTTTCAAGCGGGGATTGCGGACGGTCGTCCGGCGAGCGGTTCGACCATGTGACGGGGAAGGCGGCAAAACGCAGCCGGTTGCCGTCTATCCATGCGCGGTCGAACAGGGTTTCTCCCTTGCTGGCAAAGGTGATGGCCGCGCAGGTCCGGCCATCGACATCGAAGGGAATATTCTCTTTCCAGCCAGTCAACCCGCAGCCGGTACCCTTCGGGTCGCCATTATAATGCTCGACAACCGCGGGGTCGTTGGGTGTCATGGCGATTGAGGTGACGGTATGGGCAAAGAGCATGCTGTCGTTGTCCTTCAGGCCACCATCTAGCGTGCCTTCGTAACGCACCTGCACCGTGGGCTGCTGGCAGCTGCTGCGGGCGTAAATCTGTGAGACAGCATGCATGCGGCCACCGCGTATGGTGATGCGCGTGACGATGCCGTGACGGTCGTTCTTGCCGATCTTAAGGCAATCGGTCGTCCATTCGCCCTGAAGATCGACCTTGCCGTCATCGGCGCGCGCTGACGTGGATGAAAGAGTAGGGAAAATGCCTGCGGCCGCGATAGATGCGGCCAACAGCAGAGCACGGGCAGGTTTCATGGAAATACCCTCAAAGCGAGACCATCTGCAAAGAGATGGACCGCGATGCGGGCAAAATTTGGGTTGGCGCAGGTCCAGTAAAAGCAGAGACGCTTTTGCGTCCGGACAATGCGCAAAACTGCGAGAGACGCGGGCGATCAGGCCTCGCTCACCGCCACATCAACCGCCTCGACCTTCTTGCCGGCGAAACGCAATGCCACTTCGCCATTGATGAGCTTCAGCGCCACATCGCCAAACAGTTCGCGCCGCCAGCCGGTCAGCGCTGCCACGGTGGCAGCCTCGCCCTCGGAAGCGATCTTGTCCAGATCTTCGCTGTTGGCGATGACCTTTGCTGCGACGCCGTGCTTGTCTGCCGTTAGCTTCAGGAGAACTTTCAACAGCTCCACAGCAGCGCCGGAGCCTTCCGGTGCGTGGCTGTGACGTGGCGCCTTCGGCATTTCCTCTTTCGGAAGTGCCAGCGCCGCATTCACGGTCTCGATGATGGCCGTGCCGGAGGAGGAGCGTTCCCAGCCCTTCGGGATGGTGCGAAGCCGCGACAGCGCCTCGGTGTCCTTCGGCTGCTGTTGGGCAATTTCGAAGATCGCATCGTCTTTCAGCACGCGTGAGCGCGGCACGTTGCGCGACCGCGCCTCACGTTCACGCCATGCTGCTACAAATTTGAGGATGGCGAGTTCAGTCGGCTTGCGCAGGCGCGATTTCAACCGCAGCCAGGCATCGTCGGGATGCATGTCATAGGTTTCGCGCGATTCCAGAATGTCCATCTCTTCGGTCAGCCAAAGCGAGCGGCCTTCACGCTCCAGCTGCGCCTTGAGCGCCAGATAGACATCGCGCAGATGGGTGACGTCGGCCAGCGCATAATCCAGCTGCTTTTCCGTCAGCGGGCGGCGGCTCCAGTCCGTGAAACGTGAGGATTTGTCGATCTGCACATTCTTGATCCTCTGGACCAGCTGGTCGTAAGAGATCGAATCGCCGAAACCGCACACCATGGCCGCGACCTGCGTATCGAAGATCGGGTGCGGAATAAGCCCGCCAAGATGATAGATGATTTCGATATCCTGACGCGCCGCATGGAAAACCTTCACGACATCGGGATTGGCCATGAGTTCGAACAGCGGCGTAAGGTCGAGACCCTTGGCGAGCGGGTCGACCAGTACCTCAAGGGTAGGGCTCGCCATCTGCACGAGACAAAGCTCGGGCCAGAAGGTCGTTTCACGCAGAAACTCGGTGTCGATGGTAATGAATTCCGATTTCGCCAGTTCCGTGCAGGCTTCGGCGAGGGCGGCAGTCGTTTCAATCATTGCAAATGGCCACTCGTGAAAATTATCCGTCTTACTTTCCCTTTGCCGGGCGCATGTCAATACAAAGCCCACTTTTGAAGGCTCAAGGATCGTTTTTCTCAGGTGGTTTTGGCGTCGGCCCGTCGTTTTTGGGTGGTGCAGGGGCGGCCAGCTTCTGAAAATAGGCCGAGGTGCGCAAAAGCGGGCGGAACCGCCAGTTCCGCTCCTCAACGGGTACTCCCTCGCGCACCCGTAGCCGGTATATGGTGTAGGCGATGAAAACGATCTGGATCGCGGCCGTGTAGCTGAACAGCGCTTTGGGACCGAACTGGTCGATCAGGACGGAGGCGAGCAGCGGGCCGACGGTTGCACCCACCGACCAGAAGAACAGCAGCCCGGCAGACACCATCGCATGTTCGCCCTCTTTGGCATGGTCGTTGCCATGGGCGGAACTCAGTGAATAGAGCGGCAGGGCAAAGGCGCCGAACACGAAGACGCCGATGATGTTGCTCCATTCGTCCGAGCCGGCGAACAGGGCGAGAAACAGACCGACAATCACGGAGCACGCCGTGGTAGCGAGAATGATGATGCGGCGGTCGTAACGGTCGGAATAGACGCCGAGCGGATATTGCAAGACCACGCCGCCGATGATGCCCGCACTCATGAAGGTGGCGATGGCGGTGACGGAAAGGCCGATCTGTTCGGCATAGATTGGCCCGATGTTGCGAAACGCCGCCATGCTGAGGCCGACAGCCACGCAGCCGACGACGGCAAGCGGTGAGATGCGCCACACCGCGAAAAGATTGAACGGGATCTGTTTCGGCGGCGCGGGGTTGGATTTGTCGGCAATCGAGATCGGCACCAGCGACAGCGTGAGCGCCATGGCGATCAGCGAAAACACCACGGGCCCGTCAATGCCGGCGACGGGAATGATATATTGGGCGAGCGTTACGGAACCGAGATCGACGAAACGATAGATGGACAGCGTGCGCGCACGGTTGGAATTCGTCACCTGCGCATTGATCCAGCTTTCGATCGCGGCGAAAAGACAGGCGACCGCAATACCGATGACGAAGCGCATCAACATCCAGAACAAGGGATGAAGGACAAGCGGCATGGCGATCGAGGCGGCCGATGCGACCGCCGCCATGGTGGCGAAGGTGCGGATATGGCCAATCTTGCGCAGAAGGCGCGTCACCGAAATGCAGCCGAGCGCGAATCCGATGCTGTAGGCGGCGCTGATGAGGCCGATGGTGCTGGCCGAAAACCCTTCGGACAGGCCCCGCAGCGCGATATAGGTTCCCTGCAGACCGTTGCCGCCAATCAGAATGCCGGCGGTGACGAGAAGCGGGATAAGAGGTCTGATCTGGCTCATTGCGGGCCGACTCGGTTTGGCGGGCTGAATAAGCACTATCTAAAGCGAAGGTGCGCGAAAGGACAGGCTGAACGCGACATTGTTGTGCTTTGCCTTGACAAATCGGGCTGGTCATGCGCTTTTCCGGCAAATTTCGACAGTGCCGCCCATCTGGCCCACGACACGCTCCAGGATATTAAAATGCATCGTTACCGCAGCCACACCTGTGCCGCTCTCCGCAAGTCCGACGTCGGCGAAACCGTTCGCCTTTCCGGTTGGGTTCATCGCGTGCGAGATCATGGCGGCGTTCTCTTTATCGACCTTCGCGACCACTACGGCATTACTCAGGTCGTGGCCGACCCCGATAGCCCGGCCTTCAAGGTTGCCGAGACGGTGCGCGGTGAATGGGTGATCCGCATTGACGGTCTCGTCAAGGCGCGGTCCGAAGACACCATCAACAAGGGCATGGCCACTGGCGAGATCGAGCTTTATGCGCAGGAGATCGAGGTTCTGGGCGTTGCTAAGGAACTGCCGCTGCCCGTCTTCGGTGAGCCTGAATATCCCGAAGATGTTCGCCTGAAGTATCGCTTCCTCGACCTGCGCCGCGAAACCCTGCACAAGAACATCGTCAAGCGCACGCAGATCATCTCCTCCATGCGCAAGGGTATGGGCGATCTGGGCTTTGCCGAATATACGACGCCGATCCTCACCGCATCCTCGCCGGAAGGCGCGCGCGACTTCCTCGTTCCCTCGCGCATCCACGAAGGCCAGTTCTTCGCGCTGCCGCAGGCCCCGCAGCAGTACAAGCAGCTTCTGATGGTGGCCGGTTTCGACCGCTACTTCCAGATCGCTCCATGCTTCCGCGATGAAGACCCGCGTGCAGACCGTCTGCCGGGCGAATTCTACCAGCTCGACGTCGAAATGAGCTTCGTGACCCAGGAAGACGTCTGGACCACGATGGAGCCGATGATGACGGCCGTTTTCGAACAGTTTGCCGAAGGCAAGCCGGTGACGAAAGAATGGCCGCGCATTCCCTATGACGAATCGATCCGTAAATACGGCTCCGACAAGCCGGACCTGCGCAACCCGATTGTCATGGAAGCCGTGACCGAACATTTCGATGGCTCGGGCTTCAAGGTTTTCGCCAACATGATCGCCTCCAACCCCAAGGTGCAGGTCTGGGCTATCCCGGCCAAGACCGGTGGTTCGCGTGCATTCTGCGATCGCATGAACGCCTGGGCGCAGAGCCAGGGCCAGCCGGGCCTCGGCTACATCTTCTGGAAGGAAGAAGAAGGCAAGGTTGCCGGCTCCGGTCCGCTTGCCAAGAACATCGGCGAGGAACGCACTGAGGCGCTGCGCCAGCAGCTCGGCCTTGAGGCGGGCGACGCCTGCTTCTTCGTCGCGGGCGATCCCGCCAAGTTCTACAAGTTTGCCGGCGAGGCGCGCACCCGTGCCGCCGACGAGCTGAACCTGATTGACCGCGACCGTTTCGAAATGTGCTGGATCGTCGATTTCCCCTTCTTCGAATACAACGACGAAGAAAAGAAGATCGATTTCGCCCACAACCCCTTCTCGATGCCGCAGGGTGGCATGGAAGCGCTGGAAGGACAGGATCCGCTCTCCATCAAGGCTTTCCAGTATGACGCGGTCTGCAACGGCTTCGAAATCGCCTCCGGCTCTATCCGTAACCAGTCGCCCGAGCTGATGGTCAAGGCTTTTGAAAAGGTCGGCCTGTCGCAGAGCGACGTGGAAGAGCGCTTCGGCGGTCTCTACCGCGCCTTCCAGTACGGTGCGCCTCCGCACGGCGGTTGCGCCTTCGGTATCGACCGTGTGGTCATGCTTCTGGTTGGTGCGAAGAACCTGCGCGAAATCACGCTGTTCCCGATGAACCAGCAGGCGCAGGACCTGCTGATGAACGCGCCGTCGCCGGCAACGCCGACCCAGCTTCGCGAGCTGGCGCTGCGCGTGGTTCCGTCCAAGAAGGACTGATCTCAACCGCCACGGGTTTTGAACAAAAGGGCTGGCGGCGACGCCGGCCCTTTCTGTTTCTGCAACGAACGTGGGAAAGTCACAATTTTACCGCGAGTTTAACGGAATTCCGAACGTAATCAGCCGGAATCCGATCCCAGTATAGTTTTGCGCTCATTTTGGGGACGCAAAGACCATCGGGGATTTTAAACTTGGGACAGCGCCGGCCGAACTTCGCTTGGGGTTGCGGCGCGATCATATTTATAAGGATTTCAGAATGGCACATGAATCGGAAAAAGATCTCGCCCCGGCCGGTGGGCAGATGCCGCCAGCCCCGCCTCGCAACGGCTTCGCCGTCAGCCTGCGCTCACCGGGCGCCAAGTTTCTGATGATCGGTTTCATATCGATGGTTCTGCTCGTACCGCTGCTTCTCGTCTGGGCGCTGACGGAAGAGCGCGCCTCGCGGGCCGAGGATGTTTCGGGCCGTATCGCCAGCGGCTGGGGTGGCGATCAGGTGGTGAACGGCCCTTATCTCGCCGTGCCTTTCGACGTGGAAAGACGCCGCGAGGTGAACGGCCAGAGCATCGTCGATCGCACGACCGAATGGGCGCTGGTCATGCCGGAAACGCTTGATGTCACGGCCGATCTGAAGACCGAGGAGAAGCGGCTGTCGATCTACAGCCTGCCGGTCTATAATGGCGACCTTGTCCTCAAAGGCCGGTTCGGTGCCGGCATCCTTCAGGATATCGCCCGCTTCTCCGGCACGCCCCGCCTCGACAGCGCCATTCTCGTTCTCAGCATACAGGATATGACCGGCATTCGCTCGAGCGCCGGTGTCAGGATCGATGGCGGTTCCGTATTGCCGTTCGATCCCGGCATGCGTGATATCTCTGTCATAGCGCCCCGCACGGGTGCGCAGGACATGTCCATCAGGTCCGATGCCGGCGTGCACAGATCGATCGAAAGAGGCCTTGTCGAGAAAGGCTTCGATTTCGATATAGCCTTCTCCCTGAATGGTTCCGGCAGCTTTGC
The DNA here is from genome assembly GCF_019355535.1 of Agrobacterium sp. S7/73. Classification (NCBI taxonomy): domain Bacteria; kingdom Pseudomonadati; phylum Pseudomonadota; class Alphaproteobacteria; order Hyphomicrobiales; family Rhizobiaceae; genus Agrobacterium; species Agrobacterium sp. S7/73. The sequence continues at coordinate 1,827,748 of NZ_CP072136.1, read as the reverse complement.
CGTCGCGCCCGCCGGCCAGACCACCAGTTTGGCGGCCAAGGCCAACTGGCCGCATCCCGGCTTTGAAGGCCTGTTCCTGCCGGAGGAAAAGACCGTCACAGCCTCGGATTTCACGGCCAACTGGACAATCCCCTATCTCGCAAGGGGCATAGACCGCGTGGTCGAGAGTTCGCGCCTGCCGCTGACCGACAGCCTGATGAGGATCAACCTCGTCGAGCCCGTGAAATTCTACCAGATCATCGCCCGGACACTCAAATATTCGATAGGCTTCATCTCTCTGGTGTTCCTGGCCGTCTTCATCGTCGAACTGAGGGGCGGCAGCAGCGTGCACTGGATCCAGTACGTGCTGACGGGGCTGGCGCTGATCGTTTTCTACGTGCTGCTGCTCGCACTTGCGGAACATACGGGCTTCACCATCGCCTATGCTGCGGCGTCACTTCTGACAGCGCTCCTGATCTCTTCCTATCTCGGAAGCGCAACCCGTAGCCGCAAGAACGGGGTAGCCCTGTTCACGGTTCTGGCGGTGGCTTATGGGGTCATGTATCTGGTTCTGAATGAGGATGAATATGCGCTGCTGGCCGGCGCGTTGATATCTTTCATCGCCATTGCTGCCACCATGTTCGCAACCCGCAGGGTCGACTGGTCGGGAACCGGCCCAACCCAGCACAACACCAATATTGGTCGCAGCGAAGCCTCGTAAGGCGCATCGCCAGTATCGAAAGGCGGGCAGACAACTTGCTGCCCGCTTTTTTGCCGTCTATAGGTGGAGCATTCACCACGGACCCGGTGAAATTCCGGGTGGCTCTTCTGGCCGCCGATCCGCCAGACAACGCAAAGCACCGACATTCTTTTTCAATCTACCGGACACGTTTCCGGCCGGTGCGTCATACTTTGCGAAAAAATCAAATGAACAGATTTCAGACTTACAGACGTGAGTGGTTTTCCAATATTCGCGGCGATGTGCTTTCCGGCATTGTCGTCGCACTCGCGCTCATTCCCGAAGCAATCGGCTTTTCCGTCATCGCCGGCGTCGATCCGAAGGTGGGGTTGTTCGCTTCTTTCGCCATTGCCTGCGTCTGCGCCTTCACCGGTGGCCGTCCGGGCATGATTTCCGCGGCAACCGCCGCCACAGCCGTCCTGATGGTGACGCTGGTGAAGGAACACGGCCTGCAATATCTCTTTGCGGCGACCATCCTCATGGGTGTGCTGCAGATTGCTGCGGGCTTTGCAAGGCTCGGGCGGGTGATGCGCTTCGTCTCTCGCTCAGTCATGACCGGCTTCGTTAATGCACTGGCGATCCTGATCTTCATGGCGCAATTGCCCGAGCTGATAGGCGTGCCTGTCGCAACCTACGTCATGATCGCGGCTGGTCTTGCGATCATCTATCTCTTCCCGCTGGTCACGAAAATCATCCCGTCGCCGCTGGTCGCCATCGTCGTTTTGACCTGCGTGGCGGTGTTTTTTGGCATGGATATCCGAACCGTCGGCAATCTCGGCGAGCTGCCCTCGACGCTGCCGGTCTTCGCCCTGCCACAGGTGCCGCTGACTTTCGAAACGCTGCAGATCATCTTTCCCTATTCCGCAGCGCTGGCTGCCGTCGGTCTCCTGGAATCCCTGCTGACGGCACAGATCGTTGACGACATGACGGACACTGGCAGCAACAAGAGCCGGGAATGCATCGGGCAGGGGACAGGCAACATCGCTTCCGCGCTGATCGGCGGCATGGGCGGCTGCGCCATGATCGGCCAGTCGGTCATCAACGTCAGATCCGGCGGCAGGGGCAGGCTCTCCACTTTTGTGGCGGGCGCCTTCCTGCTGTTCCTCATTCTGGTGCTGGATGATCTTGTCCGCATCATTCCAATGGCCGCTCTTGTGGCTGTCATGATCATGGTTTCGATCGGCACCTTCTCGTGGCGTTCGATTCTCGATCTCAGCCGCAATCCACCGTCTTCCAGCATCGTCATGCTGGTAACGGTCGGGACCGTGCTGGCGACCCATGATCTCGCAAAAGGCGTGCTCGCAGGCGTGCTTCTCTCCGGCGTGTTTTTCGCGGGGAAGGTTTCAAAACTCTTCCACGTTCGTCCAGAGCTTGTCGCGGATGGTCGGCACCGCATCTACCGCGTCGATGGGCAGATTTTCTTCGCCTCGACGGAAAGCTTCATTGCCGCCTTCGATTTTGCCGAAGACGTGGAAACGGTCACCATCGACGTCACACAGGCGCATCTGTGGGACATTTCGGCTGTCGGTGCGCTGGACAAGGTCGTGCTGAAATTCCGCAAGACCGGCAAGACGGTCGAGGTGATCGGCGTCAACGAAGCGAGCGCCCATATGATCGACCGTTTCGCCCTGCACGACAAGCAGGATGGAGCGACAGCCCCACTCCACTGACCAGAAGTAAAAAGCCCCGGCGTAACCGGGGCTTTTTGTTGTGCTATTCGTTTGCCGTCACCGTGACGCCGAGCATTGTCGGCAGGGTGTTCGGCGCGCCCATTGCGGCGCCCATGATCATCGGGAAGGGAACCGGCTTTTCCGGTTCGGCCGAGATGGAGAAGCTCTTCGGATTATCGATATAGGCGTTGATCGCAGCCGACACCATGTTCTGCAATTCCGGAACGTTGAGCGAAGCCATCATGATGGGCGCCATGCCCTTGATGGTCTGGGAAAGCTGATCGCTGGTCATACCCTGCTGGCTTGCAGCGTAGTCGATGGCGCGCTTGGTGATGCTGGCATCTTCGAAGCTGATTTCGGCATTAACGAAGGAAAGCTGCTGCATCAGGCCGAGCATGGCAAGGCCCGCTGCCTGTTCCGCCTGTTCCTTGTTCGGATTTGCAGCCTGCGCCTTCACCGTCTCCTGCATCGATTTGATGAAGGCGAGTGTGTAACCGGAGAAACCGAACGACATGTTGAGACGGCCGACCTTGTCGAGGTCGATGGCATATTCCTCGACGTCTACGGTGCCGGAGGCAACTTCCCAGCTTCCGCTCATGGTCATGTTGCCGGAAAGGGCCTGCAGATTGAGCTTTTCAATTGCGTCCTTCGTGGCCGGATCGTTGACTTCGCTGAGATCGGCTTTGAAGCCGGATGCGTCGAGATCGAAGCCGATCGAGGCCTTGTCGTCGCTGACAGACATCGTTGCGCTGCTTTCCTCGAGCGAGAAAGCCTGCTTGCCGTCGATGGAGACGGAAATCGGACCGCTATGCGCCTCGTCGTAGAACATCAGCGCATCGATCGTGCCCGTCGTCGCATCTGCAGGGATGGTGAGACCTGACATGTAGATGTCGTTAGCCTTGATCTCCACGTTTTCCTGCTTGTAATCGACATTGTCGAAGCGCGCGTTCTTGATCTTGTAGCCGCCGTTGTTTTCCTCGACGCCTTCAAGGGTGACGTTGCCGACCGGAATTTTTTTGGCCGGATCGGCAGCCGCATTGAAGGTCACGCCGTTCAGCGTCACCGTGTCGCCGTTGACGGCGACGGATCCGGCGGCGATTTCACCGCCCTGCGCGGCGTAGGCGGCATTGATCTTTTTCAGAACGTCGTTGCCATCCAGTGCGAATGCCGGTGCGGAAAGCGCGAGAAGCGCGGCACTTGCGAAAAGAATCTGCCGGGTGGATTTCAGTCTCATAGTGTTTCTTCCCTCAATGTGCGGATGTGCACCGTGTTCTAAATGTGAATGGTGACATTTATATTCGCGATTATTCAAAGGTCTACAGGATTTAGATCGATTCGTATGACGGCGGCATTGCGGCATTCGCAACGCAGTTAATAAAAATCCTCACAAAAGGCATCGTTTCGTCCACAGCCGAGACCCCCGAATTCCTTGCCGGGAATCGGCATTTCCGCTAGTCAAGCACCATGGGAAAAAATCTTGTACCTCCGTCAGGCGGAGACGATAACATTCATCCGGTCGATTTGAAGGCGGCGCTTGAAGAACGCTACCTCGCTTACGCCTTGTCCACGATCATGCATCGTGCGCTGCCGGATGTGCGCGATGGACTGAAGCCGGTTCACCGCCGCATCATCCACGCCATGAGCGAAATGGGCATCCGCCCCAACTCGGCTTTCAAGAAATGCGCCCGTATCGTCGGTGACGTTATCGGTAAGTTCCATCCGCATGGCGACCAGTCGGTCTACGATGCGCTGGTCCGTCTCGCGCAGGATTTCTCGCAGCGTTATCCGATCGTGGACGGGCAGGGCAATTTCGGCAATATCGATGGCGACGGCGCCGCCGCCTATCGGTATACCGAAGCACGCATGACCGATGTGGCAGCGCTGCTGCTCGAAGGCATCGGCGAGGACGCGGTTGACTTCCGCGCTACCTATAATGAGGAAGACGAGGAGCCGGTCGTCCTCCCTGGCGCGTTCCCCAATCTGCTTGCCAACGGTGCCTCCGGCATTGCCGTCGGCATGGCGACGTCTATCCCGCCGCACAACGCCCATGAACTGTGCGACGCAGCTCTGCATCTCATCAAGCATCCGGATGCGACGGTTGAAAAGCTGGTGGAGTTCATTCCCGGCCCCGACCTGCCGACCGGCGGCGTGATCATCGAAAGCCGCGAGAATATTCTCGAAGCCTATAAGACCGGGCGCGGTGGTTTCCGCGTGCGCGCCAAATGGGAAACGGAAGACCTCGGACGTGGCGGCTATCAGATCGTCATCACCGAAATCCCGTTCCAGGTGCAGAAATCGCGGCTGATCGAAAAGATCGCCGAGCTGCTGCTCGCCCGCAAACTGCCGCTGCTTGAGGATGTCCGCGACGAATCGGCCGAAGACGTGCGTATCGTGCTGGTTCCGAAAAACCGCACCGTCGACGCGACGCTGCTGATGGAATCGCTGTTCCGTCTGTCCGACCTTGAAAGCCGCCTGCCGCTCAACATGAACGTACTGTCGCTTGGCAGGGTGCCGAAGGTCATGGCGCTGAACGAGGTGCTGAGCGAATGGCTGGCACACCGCAAGGACGTGCTGGTCCGCCGTTCCCGCCATCGTCTTGCGGCCATCGATCGCAGGCTCGAGATTCTGGGCGGCCTGCTGGTCGCCTATCTCAATCTCGATGAGGTGATCCGTATCATCCGCGAGGAGGACGAGCCGAAACAGGTGATGATGGCCAAGTGGTCACTCACCGATAATCAGGCCGAAGCCATCCTCAACATGCGTCTGCGCAATCTGCGCAAGCTCGAGGAATTCGAAATCCGCAAGGAGTTCGACGAACTCAGCAGCGAGAAGGCTGAAATCGAGGGGCTGCTCGCCTCCGATGAAAAGCAATGGCAGACCGTCGCCTGGGAAATCGGCGAGGTCAAAAAGAAATATGCCAAGGCAACGGAGATCGGCCGTCGCCGCACGCAGTTTGCGGATGCGCCGGATGCCGACATCGAGGCCATCCAGCAGGCGATGATCGAAAAGGAACCGGTCACCATCGTCATCTCGCAGAAGGGGTGGATCAGGGCGCTGAAGGGGCATATGTCCGATACGTCGGCTCTGACCTTCAAGGAGGGCGATGGCCCGAAGCTCGCCTTCCCGGCGCAGACGACCGACAAGTTGCTGCTGCTGACCACCGGTGGCAAGGCCTACACGCTCGGCGCAGACAAGCTGCCCGGCGGGCGTGGTCACGGCGAGCCGATCCGCATCATGGTCGATGTGGAGAACGATCAGGACATCCTGACGGCCTTCGTTCACGATCCGTCGCGCAAGCTTCTGCTCGTCTCGACTGGCGGCAACGGCTTCATCGTGGCCGAAAGCGAAATGGTCGCAAATACCCGCAAGGGCAAGCAGATCATGAATGTCGCCATGCCTGACGAAGCCAAGCTCGCCGTACCTGTTACTGGCGACCATGTCGCCGTCGTTGGCGAAAACCGCAAGCTTCTGGCCTTCCCGCTGTCGCAGGTGCCGGAAATGTCACGCGGCAAGGGCGTGCGCCTGCAACGCTACAAGGACGGCGGCGTGGTTGATGTGAAATGTTTCGCGCTCGCAGACGGCTTGAGCTGGTCCGACACGGCCGGGCGCCTCTTCACCAAGGTCGGTGAGGAATTGCGCGAATGGCTGGCAGACCGCGCCACCGTTGGCCGCACCGTACCGAAGGGCTTTCCGCGTAGCGGGAAATTTGGCGGGTAAATCCGTCCTCTCTCGATATAAACAGAAGAAGCGCCGCATATCGAAAGACGTGCGGCGCTTCCGTTTAATCGAGTGGGACGACGTGGTCGCGTAGAAAAAGATAAACGCCGTCCTCATCAATGTTGCCGGCAGCGACGTCGAGAACAAAAGCGATGACATCAGCTTGCTCGGCGTGGATTTCATGGCCGTTGATGAACAAGAAGGTGTAGGCCGCTAGAAACGCGGTTCGTTTGTTTCCATCTGAAAATGGGTGGTTGCGGGCTATCCCGTAAAGATAGGCGGATGCAAGCCTTAGAGCGTCTTCCTCACCGTAGGCGGCTTTGTGAAGGGGGCGTGCCAAAGCTGCCTCAAGTGCGTTCTCGTCTTTTAGACCTTGCAGGCCACCATGTTCAACAAGTTGTTCCCGATGTATTATTTCAATGGAAGTTCGGGACAGCCACTTAATTTTTTTCATTTTGCGAGTTCTCTCAGCGCCACATGGTATTTCTTCATGCCGCGCCGGGCAGCTTCAAGCTGCTCGCTCAAATCCGCTTGTTCAGGGACGAGTTCGATGTTCCCGGAGACTTCCCTTAGTTCAAGGGTATCACCCGTCTTGAGACCCATGCGATCCAGGACTTCTTTTGGGATGATAATGCCTTCGGAATTACCGATTTTCCGGATTGTGATGTTCATGACGCCAACTCCTGTTATAACCAAGTTATAACATGGTCGTCACGGTGAGACAATGCCGGTGTTGGACTGGATCTATTCGGCTGTCTCTACCGCAGGCAAATAAACCTCCCACCCACGCGGTGTCAGATGCTCCTGCGGGTGGTAGCGCGTCTTGTAGCCCATCTTTTCAGAACCATCGACCCAGTAGCCGAGATAGACGTGCGGCAGGCCGAGCGCGCGTGTGCGGGTGATGTGATCCATGATCATGAAAGTGCCGAGCGAGCGCTTTTCTAGATCGGGGTTGAAGAAGGAATAGACCATCGACAGCCCGTCGCTCATCACATCGCTCAGCGCTACGGCGAGAAGTTCACCTCGTTTGCTGGAATCGATGCCGGAGCCGGGCTCTCGCACACGGTATTCGATGATGCGGGTGTTGACGTGCGTGTCTTCGATCATGATCGCATAGTCGAGCGCCGACATGTCGGACATGCCGCCTGACTGGTGCCGATGGTCGAGATAGCGGCGAAACAGTGAGAACTGTTCGGTGGATGGCTCAGCGGCATGAACGGTGGCGACGACATCCTTGTTGATGGAGAGAACGCGCCGCATCGATTTCGTCGGCTGGAACTGTTCGGCAAGGATGCGCACGGAAACGCAAGCTCGACAGGTTTCGCACGCCGGGCGATAGGCGATGTTCTGTGAACGCCTGAAGCCGCCCTGGGTCAGAAGGTCGTTCATTTCCGACGCACGCGGGCCGACCAGATGCGTGAAAACCTTCCGCTCCATCTGGTTCGGCAAGTAGGGGCAGGTGGCCGGTGCCGTAAGATAGAATTGGGGAGAGGGCGTCGCCTGCGTGTTCATCGAACCGTGATCGCCTCCTGCGTCTGTTGTGAAAGCGCGCCGCGATTTCACGGGGTGCGGCGACGCTTCAAGCGACATGCATAATGTCACAGAATGGCAAAATGACGGAAAACGTCAACTGCACCATGCGCTATTTGCCTGATATGCAAGCCACGTTTTCGTGGCTTTCCCTTATATCAGTAGGTTCTGACCATGACGGTGCCGAGCAGGAAGTCGTGAACGAGGCGAGAGCGCTCCGTAAAAAGGCCTGCAAGCAGGATAAGCGGCGTCAAAACCGAGTTGATGATCCAGAAAAGCGCAATGTGCACGGTGGCCAGAAGGAAATCGATTCGCCGTCCGTCCATGCGCGCCATCGCGATGCCCATCGCCCGCATGCCGGGTGAGGCCTGCGACGGGCCGCTGAGCGTTACGCCGAAATAAAGCACCGCGACGATGACGAACAAGGCCGGATAGAGGAAGAAGCCGAGACCCAGCGTAATCACGCCGAGAAAGAAGACGATCACGGCGGCTGGAATGCACAGCAGGAGAACGATCGCGTAATCGATCAGGAACGCGAAGACCCGTCGGCTCAGGACGCCGCTATAGGCGCGCCAGTCGTCCGGTGCGACATAGGTAGGGTTCTGGTCGAGGTTCATCGGTCGTTTTCTCCTGAGAAGACATGACAGCTCGAAACGCGCTTTTCGTCAGGCAGCATTCCGTGTCAGCAAACAATATGGGAAGAAAACGACCGAATACAATAAGCGTCGGCTGTCAGCCCTTCGCGAGTTTGCGTGCGGCTTCCACTGCGAAATAGCTCAGAATGCCATCGCAGCCCGCACGCTTGAAACAGAGAAGCGTTTCCATCATCACGCGCTCGCCGTCGATCCAGCCATGCATGGCCGCTGCCTTGATCTGGGTATATTCACCGGACACCTGATAGGCGAATGTGGGCAGCCCGAAATTCTCTTTCAGCCGCCAACAGATGTCGAGATAGGGCAAGCCGGGTTTGACCATCAGCATGTCAGCACCTTCTTCCACGTCGAGCGCTGCGTCGCGGATTGCCTCCATGCCGTTGGCGGGGCTGATGTAATAGCTGTTCTTGTCCCCCTTCAGCAGTCCGGCCGTCGAAATGGCCTCGCGATACGGACCGTAATAGCCGGAGGAGAATTTCGTGGCATAGGCCATGATGCCGACGTTCTGGTGCCCGGCCGCATCCAGGCCGCGGCGGATGGCGCCGATGCGGCCATCCATCATCTCGGACGGAGAAATAATGTCCGAACCGGCATCGGCCTGAAGGATTGCAGCACGAACGACCTGGTCCACGGTCTCGTCATTGACGATTTCGTCGCCGCGCAGAATGCCGTCATGCCCATGGCTGGTGAAGGGATCGAGCGCAACATCGGTGATCATGCCGATATTCGGAACCGCTTTTTTGACCGCGATGGTCGCCTGATTAATGAGGTTGTTGGCCTCGAGCGCATTCGAGCCGGTCTCGTCGCGCAAGTCCATCTCGATATTCGGGAAGGTCGCAATCGCCGGAATGCCGAGATCGGCGGCTTCCTTCGCCGCTTCGACCAGCTTGTCGACGCTCATGCGGTTTACGCCGGGCATCGCCGGTATGGGATCGAGGATATTGCTGCCCGGTACGATGAAGACCGGCCAGATGAGATCATCGACGGTCAGGCGGCTTTCCTGAACCAGACGGCGAGTCCAGTCGGCCTTGCGATTGCGGCGCATGCGGCGATGGCCGGTGATCGCGTCGACCAGATGCGTTTTGTCCTGCATGTAAGAATGTCCTTCGTATCCCACCCAAGTCAGGAAAGCTGCATAACACGAAGCAAGCGCCGTGCGAATGCGACAATGTTTCCCCCTGGACTTCCCCGGTGGGCGAGGGTGCTTTGACAAGGCAAGCCGCCGAATTCAATATGGGCTGGTCGCCCGCCCGTCGAAACCGTATCTTCCGGCCATGGAACCTGATTCTCAACCTCTGCCGAAACGTCCGCTGACGGAAATCCTCTTTCTGGTCTTCATGAGGCTGGTCGCGGTTTCCTGTTTCTGGTTCGGCCTGCAATATTGGGCGATGCTGACGGGATATTCTCTCGGCGGGCATGGGCGGTTCGATATGCTTAACCTGCCATGGCGAGTGGCGGGTAGTGCGCTTGCGGTGATTTTCCCCGTCGCAGCGCTCGGTCTCTGGCTCGGCGCCTCCTGGGGGGCAGTCATGTGGGTCTTGGGTGCCGGCACCCAGATCGCCATGTATAAGGTGTGGCCATATATCTTCGGCGCCAACACGCTTGTACCCGTCATGCACGGTCTCGTGGCAACGATTTATATACTATTCCTGGTCGCTTTTTGGCTCGATCAGCGCCAGAATGAAGAGCGCGCAAGAATTGATTTACCATAAGAATAAAGCAATTCAGCCTGGTTTTCGGTCGAATTTTATTGCTAAGTCTTTGATTTGTAATGCAGGGTGATAAGTCAGTCCCGCTTCGCCACAAGTTTGACCCACTTGGGAAAATGCAGGTAAGCATTTGTTAATCGTAGCTTTTAAGTAGAATTTTATGCGCATTGATTAGGTTCTCACTCAAGGCGGGAGACAAACAAACACACCGCCAAACAAAACAGTGAGGCAGTCATGATCAATAGCAAAGCAAAGCCGCAGGCCGTTGTTGCCGACGCACATGAAGATACCATCCGTTCGCTCTACATGGAGTCGCTGCACCTGGTGGAACGTCTCCACCGCCGCCTCCTCGATGTCATCAAGGACGAGTTCGATCGTCAGGGTCGCGATGATGTCAACGCCGTTCAGGCGCTCCTGCTGTTCAACATCGGCAATTCCGAACTGACGGCCGGCGAGCTTCGTTCGCGTGGTTATTACCTCGGATCGAACGTCTCCTACAACGTCAAGAAGCTGGTAGACCTCGGTCTCATCAACCACCAGCGCTCGCGTGTCGACCGCCGCTCGGTCCGCATCAGCCTGACTGAAAAAGGCCAGGAAATCGCAGAAACGGTTGCTCACCTCTACGAGCGCCACGTCGGCTCGATCGAAAAGGTCGGCGGCATCGGCACCGGCGAGTTCTCCGAAATGAACAAGCTGCTGCAGCGCCTCGATCGCTTCTGGAACGACAGCATCGCATATCGCCTCTAATTCCGCGGCGGTTTCACTGTTAGCGCCGGGGGCATCTGTTTGCCTCCGGCTTGCGGATTCGTGTTCGAGGCGCCGTTCACCTGTGCGTGTCAAGCCCGTTCTCTTAGGTGCGTTTTCGCCCTGTTTTGCAGGCATACACAGCTTCGTGAGAAAAGGTCCGTGACACGAATTGGCCATATTGATATGGGACCCGCAAAGGTGAAGGAGCCGGCGGTTTCTCCTGCTGTCGTGGCAAGTCCCGACTGTTCTGCCAGACAATAGCGCCCAGACCATGGGTATTGAGCATTACCGGCCGGCAGACACGTTGTACGTGTTTGTTAATCATATTGATTTAGGCATTGTTGAGAATGCCGAAGAGAGTGGCTGGTAGGTAGAATGACAAAAAAATCCGTTTCCGAATCCGTATCGCGCCGTGCGCTTCTGCGCTCGGCTGTTTCCGTTGGTGTTGCCGCGCTTGCCGCGCCGGCCCTGGCGCAGAATGCGCTCAACGATCTCATGGGCTCATCGCGCCGCGGCAACTGGGATGACCAGTTCGACGCGAATTCGTCGCGTTCCGCCGTTGGCGTCGTTTCCAACAACCCGGTTCTCGGACGGGAAGCGCCTGTCTACATGCAGCAGGCGATCATGCAATATCAGCAGATCGTGCACAATGGCGGGTGGCCGGACGTACCCGTCACCCAGCAGCGTCTCCAGATCGGCGTTTCCGATCCTTCCGTTCAGGCGCTTCGCCAGCGATTGATGGTTTCCGGCGACTTGCCGCGCGAAGCTGGCATTTCCAGCGCCTTCGATTCTTACGTCGATGGTGCGTTGAAGCGCTTCCAGGCCCGCCACGGCCTTCCCGCCGATGGTGTCAGCGGCGAATACACGACCAAGGCGCTCAATGTTTCGGCCCAGATCCGTCTGGCGCAGTTGCAGACCAACCTCGTGCGCATCCAGTCCATGTCCGGCGATCTCGGCCAGCGTCACCTGATGGTGAACATTCCGGCCGCTGCCATCGAGGCGGTTGAGAATGAGCGCGTCGTCCTGCGCAACACCGCCGTCGTCGGTCGCGCCAGCCGCCCGACGCACGTCATCAATTCCAAGATTTACGAAGTCATCCTCAACCCTTACTGGACAGCGCCGCGCTCGATCGTCGAAAAGGACATCGTGCCGCTGATGCAGAAGGACCCGACCTATCTGGAGCGGAACAACATCCGCCTCATCGACGGCAAGGGGCAGGAAGTTTCGCCGACGGCGGTCGACTGGTTTGCGCCAAAGGCACCGAACCTGATGTTCCGCCAGGACCCCGGCAAGATCAACGCCATGTCCTCGACGAAGATCAACTTCCACAATCCGAACAACGAATATATGCACGACACGCCGCAGCAGGGTCTGTTCAACAAGCTGATGCGGTTCGAATCGTCCGGCTGCGTGCGCGTGCAGAACGTGCGCGACCTCACAAGCTGGCTGCTGCGCGACACGCCCGGCTGGTCGCGTCAGGAAATGGAACGCGTCATCGCCACCCGCGTCAACACGCCGATCAAGCTGGCGCAGGAAGTGCCTGTCTATTTCGTCTACATCACCGCATGGTCGGCGAAGGACGGCGTGGTGCAGTTCCGCGACGACATCTATGAAAAGGACGGCAACGCCGAACTGGCGCTCAACACCACCACCGGCATCGAACAGCCGGCTGGACCCGTCGACGACGACCTGTTGCCCCGCAACTGATCCGGCGCTGCCGTCAGGTTTCTATATTTAAGTGAAAGGCCGCACCCCGTCGGGTGCGGCTTTTTTCATTTTCGCTGCTGGTTTTGAAAAAACAGCTGCCGTTTTTTGTCGCAACGTCGCAGTTTGACGGGCAAATCTCGCTGCCCGTATTGCTCTTGTTCGGGCAGGGCGCTAAGACGCCATCGCATTACTGTTTCAGGAGCCTTCACCATGTCGAACACAGATGCTTTCTTCTCCCGTCCGCTTGCCGAAGTCGATCCGGATATTTTCGGCGCGATCGAGAAGGAACTGGGTCGCCAGCGCCACGAGATCGAACTGATCGCCTCGGAAAACATCGTTTCCCGCGCTGTGCTTGAAGCGCAGGGTTCGATCATGACCAACAAATATGCCGAAGGTTATCCGGGCAAGCGTTATTACGGCGGCTGCCAGTTCGTAGACATTGCTGAAGAGCTTGCCATCGAGCGCGCCAAGAAGCTGTTCGGCGTCAACTTCGCCAACGTCCAGCCAAATTCCGGTTCGCAGATGAACCAGGCCGTGTTCCTCGCGCTGCTCCAGCCGGGCGACACCTTCATGGGTCTCGACCTGAACTCCGGAGGCCATCTGACGCACGGTTCGCCGGTCAACATGTCCGGCAAGTGGTTCAACGTCGTGTCTTACGGCGTGCGCGAAGGTGACAACCTGCTCGACATGGACGAGGTGGAGCGCAAGGCCAAGGAAACCCGGCCGAAGCTTATCCTTGCCGGCGGCACCGCCTATTCCCGTATCTGGGACTGGAAGCGCTTCCGCGAGATCGCCGATGAAGTCGGCGCCTATCTGATGGTCGATATGGCCCACATCGCTGGTCTCGTTGCCGGTGGCCAGCATCCGTCGCCGTTCCCGCATTGCCACGTTGCCACCACGACGACGCACAAGTCGCTGCGCGGCCCGCGTGGCGGCATGATCCTCACCAATGACGAGGATCTGGCCAAGAAGTTCAACTCCGCCGTTTTCCCCGGCCTGCAGGGCGGTCCGCTGATGCACGTCATCGCCGCAAAGGCAGTTGCCTTCGGTGAAGCTTTGCAGCCGGAATTCAAGGATTACGCCGCACAGGTCGTCAAGAACGCCAAGGCGCTTGCCGAAACGCTGATTGAAGGTGGTCTTGATGTCGTCTCCGGCGGCACCGACAACCACCTGATGCTGGTTGACCTTCGCAAGAAGAACGCCACCGGCAAGCGTGCTGAAGCAGCTCTCGGTCGCGCCTACGTCACCTGCAACAAGAACGGCATTCCTTTCGATCCGGAAAAGCCTTTCGTCACCTCGGGTGTGCGTCTCGGCACGCCGGCCGGCACGACGCGCGGTTTCAAGGAAGCGGAATTCCGCGAAATCGGCAAGCTGATCGTCGAGGTTCTGGATGGTCTGAAGGTCGCCAACTCGGATGAGGGCAACGCTGCCGTTGAAGCTGCGGTGCGCGAAAAGGTCGTCGGCCTGACTGACCGTTTCCCGATGTATCCGTACATGTAAGGACGTAAAGAGATGCGCTGCCCATTTTGCGGTTCCGAAGACACACAGGTCAAGGACTCGCGTCCGGCGGAGGATAACACCTCCATCCGCCGGCGGCGCATCTGCCCCGATTGCGGCGGCCGCTTCACGACCTATGAGCGCGTGCAACTGCGCGAGCTGATGGTCATCAAGAAAAGCGGCCGCAAGCTGCCCTTCGACCGGGAAAAGCTGGTGCGATCCTTCGAGATCGCGCTACGCAAACGCCCGGTTGACCGGGACCGGATCGAGCGGGCCGTCTCCGGCATTGCTCGCCGTTTGGAAAGTTCCGGTGAGACGGAAATCCCCTCGGAAGAAATCGGCCTCCAGGTGCTTGAAGCGCTGAAGAGCCTCGATGACGTGGCCTTCGTACGCTACGCCTCGGTCTATCGCGATTTCAGTCATGCCGAGGATTTCGAGAACGTGATTGCCGAAATCAACGCCAAGATCGCCCGAGATACAGACGCCGGAGCATAGACGTGACGAGCCGCGCCGATGACGAAAAATTCATGGCCCGGGCAATCGAGGTTTCCCTGCGTCATCAGGGTCAAACCGAGACCAATCCCTCCGTCGGTTGCGTGCTCGTTAAGGACGGAAAAATCATCGCCGAAGCGGTGACGGCAATTGGTGGCCGCCCCCATGCCGAACGCCAGGCGCTGGAAATCGCCGGCGAAGCGGCGCGGGGCGCAACAGCCTATGTCACCCTTGAACCCTGCTCGCACTGGGGCAAGACGCCGCCCTGCGCCAATGCGCTGGTCGAATACGGCGTCGCCCGTGTCGTTGTGGCGGTTGACGACCCGGACGAGCGTGTTTCCGGTCGTGGTTACTCCATCTTGCGGGAGGCGGGTATTGTCGTGGAAACCGGCCTGCTGCGCGAACAAGGCAAGAGAGCGCTTGCGGGTTACCTCACACGCCAGCTGAAAAAACGCCCGCATGTGATTCTGAAGCTTGCCATTTCTGCCGATGGCATGATCGGCAGACAAGGGGAGGGGCAGGTAGCGATCACCGGTCCGCAGGCCAGGCACGCCGTGCATGAACTGAGAGCGCGCTGCGATTGCATCCTCGTGGGCATCCGTACCGCGATAGCGGACGATCCGGAACTGACCGTTCGAATTGCAGGTCTCGAAGATCGTTCTCCGGTCCGAATCGTGCTTGATCGCAAGTTTGAACTACCGTTGACGTCTAAGCTGGTGGGAAGTGCACGCGAGGTGCCGGTAATCGTCGCGGCGTTATCCCCCTCTGCACTGCCGGGTATCTTGCCCTCACGGGGGGAGATGCTCGGCAGGGCAGAGGGGGGTAGCCCCGACCACCGTCGCCAACAACTGATCGACGCAGGCGTCGAAATCCTTCAAGCACCAACCCTCGAGAACCTCCTTCACATTCTCGCTGAACGCGGCATGTCGGAACTTCTGGTCGAAGGCGGCGCTTTTGCCGCAAAATCGTTCCTTGAAGCCGATCTCGTGGACCGTATCATGCTGTTTGAAAGCCCGGTCGTGGTTGGTGAAGGCGGGATTGAAACGCCGCTCAGCCGTGCCGATATTCCGGGCGATTATGTTTTGGTCAGCGAAACCGCCTACGGGCCGGATCGCTGCTTCGATTATGAAAGGCCGCTTTGATGTTTACCGGAATTGTCACCGATGTTGGAACCGTGTCCGAGTTGGAAGCTCTGGCGGAAGGCATTCGTCTGCGGGTGGCGACCAATTACGATCCCAAGACCATCGATATGGGCGCATCGATCTCCCATGGCGGCGTCTGCCTGACGGTGACCAAACTGCCCGAAGACGGCAGCAACGAGCGCTGGTACGAGGTCGAAGCCTGGGAAGAGGCATTGCGCCTGACGACGATTGCGGGCTGGCAGAAGGGCACGCACGTCAATCTGGAGCGCGCCCTGAAGATTGGCGACGAGCTTGGCGGTCACATCGTTTCCGGCCATGTCGATGGCAAGGCGGAGATTCTGTCGGTCGAGCCGGAAGGTGAGGCGGTCCGTATCCGCCTGCGCGCGCCCGACCATCTGGCGAAATTCGTGGCGCCCAAGGGTTCCATTGCACTCGATGGCACTTCTCTGACCGTTAATGCGGTCGACGGAACGGATTTCGACGTGCTCCTGATCCGCCATACGCTCACAGTCACCACATGGGGTGAGCGCCAACCGGGTGATTTCGTCAATTTCGAAGTCGACACCATGGCGCGATATGCCGCAAGGCTTGCGGAGTTCCCCTCGGCGTAACAACGTTCGGCATCTATTGTGCTGAAATACACTCCCGGCCTTGAGCCGTTATCCAGCCAGCCCAAATCCTTGGGCTGAAAAGACTCTTGCCGCCGCGCAGACGCGCGTTGACTGGATTCCCTCTCAAGGCCAGAATGCCGGATAGACTTTACAGCCCTCCGCCATCGCGACAGATCAGTTGTTGTCCCGCACTCCGCTTTCGATTGACGCGCAAACACTATAAAGACGTCTTTAGGCCCAAACGGGGTAGGGGGATTATGACATGCCGTCTTTCGAACTGCTGACAGCCTTTTTCATCACCACCGCCCTGTTTGCCTATATTCCCGGCCCGGCCATGCTTTATGCTGCGGCGCAGACCATGGCGCGCGGCCGGTTTGCCGGGCTGATGGCGGTGCTTGGCATCCATGTCGGCTGTTATTTCCATATCGTCGCCTCTGCGGCGGGGCTTTCGGTGCTGTTCCAGGCGGTGCCGTGGCTTTATCTGGCCGTGAAGCTGTGTGGCGCGCTGTATCTCATCTGGCTCGGCTTTTCGATGCTGCGCAGCAAGCTTGAAGGTGAGGCCGTCAATCTGACCATCGAACCGAAATCGGCAAGGCGCGCCTTCATCGACAGCATCATCGTCGACGTGCTCAATCCGAAGACGGCGCTGTTCTTTCTGGCGTTTCTGCCGCAATTCGTTGATCCGGCGGCGGCCTTTCCGATCTGGCTGCAATTGCTGATCCTCGGTATCGCCGTCAATTTCATTTTTTCCTCCGCCGATCTCGTTGGCGTGCTTCTGGCGGGCGCGATGGTCGGGCGGCTCAAGCGTTCCAGCAGGGTGCAGGTGCTTGCCCGTCGCACTGCGGGAACGGTGCTGATGGGGCTTGGCGTGCATCTGGCTTTCCAGAAAACCTGATTTTCGTAAGCCTCGCCGGATAAGGCGAAAACCTGCGCAATTGTCTCGTAAACGGGGCCTCTTGCGCGGGTGACACATGAAATTACTTGCCAAAAACGGCCAGCCGTGGTTTGACCGCCGCAAAAGCCGGTATGATCCGGCCCGAACCTTTTCAGGAAAATCCCATGTCCAAACCCCATCTTCTTATCGTGGAAGCACGCTTTTACGACGATATGGCAGACGCTCTTCTCGAAGGCGCGAAGTTCGCGCTGGATGAGGCTGGCGCAACCTATGACGTCATCACCGTTCCCGGCGCGCTCGAAATCCCCGCTGCCATTGCCATGGCGCTGGATGGCGGCGACAACGAAGGCACGGAATATGATGGTTTCGTAGCGCTCGGCATGGTCATTCGTGGCGAGACCTACCACTTCGACATCGTTTCCAACGAATCCTCCCGCGCCCTGATGGATCTCGCCGTCAGCGAATCGCTGGCCATCGGCAACGGCATCCTCACCGTCGAAAACGACGATCAGGCATGGGCGCGTGTTCGCCGTTCTGACAAGGATAAGGGCGGTTTTGCGGCCCGCGCGGCGCTGACAATGATCGAGCTCAAGAAAAAACTGGGTGGCTGAACGCATGTCGGATGTTGAAAATGGCGGCGAACCGCGCCAGCCTTCGGTAAAGCCCGCCAACCAGCGTGGCGCTGCGCGCCTCGCGGCCGTGCAGGCACTTTATCAGATGGATGTCGGCGGCACCGGCGTGATGGAAGTCGTGGCGGAATACGAGGCACATCGTCTCGGTCAGGAAGTCGATGGCGATACCTATCTGAAGGCCGATCCTTCCTGGTTCCGTTCCATCGTGTCCGGCGTCGTCCGCGACCAGACGAAGATCGACCCACTGGTGCGCTCCGCACTTCTGGAAGACTGGCCGCTGTCGCGTCTTGATGCCACCGTTCGCGCTATCCTGCGTGCCGGCGCTTTCGAGATTCTGGAGCGCAAGGACGTGCCGGTCGCCGTCATCGTTACGGAATATGTCGAAATCGCCCGTGCTTTCTTCGAGCACGACGAGCCGAAGCTGGTGAACGCGGTTCTGGACCGCATTGCCAAGCAGGTACGCGGCGAGGCAAAACGCTAAAATACGTTAGGTGAGGAAGATATGAGCGCCGTTTCCGTCCCCGGACTTGAAGTTCAACTGGACGAGGCGAAGCGCAACGTCTTCCTCCTGACCGCCGCACAGGCGATCATGGGCTCGGCAGCACCTATGAGCTTCTCGGTTGGCGCGCTTGCCGGTTACCAGTTGCTCGGGGCTGACAAGTCGCTGGCAACGGCGCCGCTTACCGGTTTCAACATCGGCGTGGCGCTGGGCGCCATCTGCGTTGCCGCAGCATCGCGTTTTCTCGGCCGCAAGGCGGGTTTCATGGTCGGCGCGCTGATGTGCTCCATCGGCGGCGGCATTGCTGCCGTGGCACTCTTCCGCTCCGACTTCTGGCTATTTGCGATCGGCCTGCTGCTGATCGGCATTTCCGGCGGCTTCACGCAGAAAATCCGCTTCGCTGCTGCCGACGCATCCCCCTCTTTCTACAAGCCGAAAGCCATTTCCTGGATATTGGCGGGTGGCATCGTCTCGGCGATCATCGGGCCGCAGCTTGCCATTTTCGGCAAGGATGTCTTCGCACCGGTCACCTTCGCCGGTGCTTTCATCGCGCTGGTGCCGCTCGGCATCATCGCGATTGCCATTCTAGCATTCCTGAAATTGCCGGACCCGAAGGCCGCCTCTATCCACGCGCAGGCGGCACGGCCTTTGTCGGAAATCGTGCGCACGCACCGGTTTGTCACCGGCATGGTCTGCGGCATCGGTTCCTATGCGTTGATGACCTTCATGATGACCGGCGCGCCGCTCGCCATGGTGGTCGGATGCGGGTTTCCCACCGAACTTGCGACGCTCGGCATCCAGTGGCACGTTCTCGCCATGTTCGGCCCAAGTTTCTTCACCGGTATGTTGATTGCGCGATTCGGCGCGGAAAAAATCGTTGCAGCCGGTCTCGTCGTGCTGATGGCCTGCGCCGTCGTCGCCCATATGGGCATCGAATTGTGGAACTTCTGGGCGGCGCTCATTCTCCTCGGTCTCGGCTGGAACTTCGGCTTCATCGGCGCTACCGCCATCATCACCTCCAGCTACCGCCCGCATGAGGCAGACAAGGTACAGGGCTTTCACGATATCGTGCTGTTCGGCACGGTAGCGCTGTCGTCCTTCTCTTCCGGCAAGGTGTTTACAGCCTGGGGCTGGTCGGTCATGAACCTCGTTATCTGGCCGGTTGCGGGGCTATGCCTCGTGCTGGTGGCGTCGCTGTTGCTGACCCCGCGCAGAAACGCCGCGTAAGATCGCCTTCGATCTCTACCCCTTTCATGTTTCAGGCAAATTTGTGGGCTTGACGCCACGCCTTTCGCCAACGCAATCTTGCCGCGCAGGTCATTTTTCCTTGGGAGGGGAAGAATGGCCACGACAGGACAGGCCGCGCATTTGATCGCTCCTGTCCTTGCACATGGTTCGCCACGCCGGGGAGGGAGTGAGACCCGGCCTTTTGGGAGGTAAGTGCGCATGACCGTAATACCCATAGTGATTTTATGTGGGGTCCTGTCCGTGGTTTACGCGGCATGGACGACCAGGAGCGTTCTCGCTGCCGATCAGGGCAACGAGCGTATGCGTGAAATAGCAGGTTTTATCCGTGAAGGTGCGCAGGCTTATCTCACCCGTCAATATCTCACCATCGCCATCGTCGGATTGATTGTCGCCGTTCTCGCCTGGTATCTGCTGTCGGCTCTCGCGGCCATCGGGTTCATCATCGGCGCCGTGCTTTCGGGTGCTGCCGGTTTCATCGGCATGCATGTCTCCGTCCGTGCCAATCTGCGCACCGCACAAGCCGCATCCCACAGCCTTGCCGCCGGTCTCGACATCGCGTTCAAATCAGGCGCTATCACGGGCATGCTGGTGGCTGGCCTCGCGCTGCTTGGCGTATCCATCTATTATTTCATCCTCACCTCGGTGCTCGGCCATGCGCCCGGATCGCGTGAGGTGATTGACGCGCTGGTGTCGCTCGGTTTCGGCGCTTCGCTTATCTCCATCTTCGCCCGTCTCGGCGGTGGCATCTTCACCAAGGGTGCAGATGTCGGCGGCGATCTCGTCGGCAAGGTCGAAGCAGGCATTCCCGAGGACGACCCTCGCAACCCTGCAACCATCGCAGATAATGTCGGCGACAATGTCGGCGATTGCGCCGGAATGGCGGCCGACCTTTTCGAGACCTATGCCGTCTCGGTGGTCGCAACCATGGTGCTTGCGGCGATCTTCTTTGCCGGAACGCCGATACTGGAAAGCGCGATGGTCTATCCGCTGGCCATTTGCGGCGCCTGCATCCTGACCTCGATTGCCGGCACCTTCTTCGTCAAGCTCGGCACCAACAACTCCATCATGGGAGCTCTCTATAAAGGGCTGATTGCCACCGGCGTCTTCTCGATTGCGGGGCTTGCCGTGGCAACTTACGCGACCGTGGGCTGGGGTACCATTGGCACGGTTGCCGGAATGGAGATTACCGGCACAAACCTCTTCCTGTGCGGGCTGGTCGGCCTTGTGGTAACAGCGCTTATCGTCGTCATCACCGAATATTATACCGGCACCAACAAACGCCCGGTCAATTCCATCGCGCAGGCTTCGGTCACGGGCCACGGCACCAACGTCATCCAGGGTCTTGCAGTCTCGCTGGAATCGACGGCACTGCCGGCGCTTGTCATCGTTGGCGGCATCATTGGCACCTACCAGCTCGGTGGCCTGTTCGGCACGGGCATCGCGGTCACCGCCATGCTTGGTCTGGCGGGCATGATCGTGGCGCTCGACGCCTTCGGTCCGGTGACTGACAATGCCGGCGGCATTGCCGAAATGGCCGGTCTCGACCCGGATGTACGTAAGGCGACCGACGCGCTGGATGCCGTCGGCAACACCACCAAGGCCGTCACGAAGGGCTATGCCATCGGTTCTGCCGGTCTCGGCGCGCTGGTGCTGTTTGCCGCCTATTCCAACGACCTGTCCTATTTCGCTGCCAATGGCGATACCTATCCTTACTTCAAGGATATCGGCGAAATATCCTTCAGCCTTGCCAATCCTTACGTTGTTGCCGGTCTGCTGTTCGGCGGCCTCATTCCGTATCTCTTTGGCGGCATTGCCATGACGGCGGTGGGCAAGGCGGCAAGCTCGATCGTCGAGGAAGTTCGCCGCCAGTTCCGCGAAAAGCCTGGCATTATGGCAGGGACGGAAAAACCGGACTACGGCAGGGCGGTCGATCTTTTGACCAAGGCGGCGATCAAGGAGATGATCATTCCGTCGCTGTTGCCGGTTCTGGCGCCGCTCGTCGTTTATTTCGGCGTGCTGCTTATCTCAGGTTCCAAGGCCTCTGCCTTTGCCGCACTCGGTGCATCGTTGCTTGGCGTCATCATCAACGGGCTGTTCGTGGCGATTTCCATGACCTCCGGTGGTGGTGCGTGGGATAACGCCAAGAAAAGCTTCGAGGATGGCTTCATCGACAAGGATGGCGTGCGCCACGTCAAGGGTTCGGACGCCCACAAGGCGTCGGTTACGGGCGATACGGTGGGTGATCCCTACAAGGATACCGCCGGTCCGGCCGTCAACCCGGCTATCAAGATCACCAATATCGTGGCGCTACTGCTATTGGCGGTTCTCGCCCACTAAGGACTTGCAGCATCGACAAAGAAAAAGGCCCGGGGAGCGATCTCCGGGCCTTTGAATTTTCGTTCCGTCTTCCGATCAGGGGGTGTTGCCGCTCTGTCCAAGAATGCTCTTGGCGATGTTGGCGCCCGAGGTGCCGCCGGACAGCAGCTGCTGCAGGAAGGTGAGATCCTTGCCGCCTGTCGGGGTGGTACGCGAAATCGTGTCGAAGACCTTGCCGTCCTGCAGCGCGTAATTGGCCTTACGCTCGATTACGCCGTCCTTGTTGAAATAGATCGCGAGAATGTTCTGTTCGACCAACGTCGGCTTCATGAAAGCGGCGCGGCGCACGCGCTTCTGCGAGATGTAATAGAAAACCTCGTTGCCGAACGTCGCCGTGGTGGAGGGCGTGCCCATGGTCAGCAGAACCTGCTCGCGGCTGGAACCTTCCGGGATCAGCTGAAGCGACTGCTCGTCCATGACGTAGCCGTTGTGGAACACATCGGTGGTGCTGGTGCAGGCGGAAAGCAGGGTGGACGCGACGACGATTGCGATGGCGGTCTTGCCCAG
The DNA here is from genome assembly GCF_019355535.1 of Agrobacterium sp. S7/73. NCBI lineage: Bacteria > Pseudomonadati > Pseudomonadota > Alphaproteobacteria > Hyphomicrobiales > Rhizobiaceae > Agrobacterium > Agrobacterium sp. S7/73. The sequence continues at coordinate 1,805,398 of NZ_CP072136.1, read as the reverse complement.
AATTTTGCCGTGACTTGCGGATTTCTGCTTGCTCAACTGCTTTTCCCCGACTGCGATCATGAATGGCACCTTCCGGCATTGCGTGGTGCACAGTGTCTGTGCACATGATTGTGTCAATCCGGGGACGGAAAATCCCGATCACCCCCCAAATTCAACGCTTTCACGGCCTTTGGAAACTCTTCCGGTCTCTTAGACTGTTTCAGCCGAAAGACGAACGTGACCGCGACAGCATTGCAATTCGTGGATGCTTCGGTAAACCAGCTTTGGCGATCATGCAACAAGTGCGATAGGCGGGTGAGCGAATTCACCAGCCCCGTTCGGAAAAAAACGATGATATTCGGGCTGTTCAGACAGAAAAACAACAACCGCGCCATAGTAGACCGGCAATATGCGATCCTGACGGCTGCGGCCCGCACGCCCGCTTTTTATCTTGATCTCGGCGTTCCAGACACGGTGATGGGCCGCTTCGAGATGCTGTCGATCGTCATGATTCTCTATTTCCGCCGCACCAAATCCTCCGGTGTGAGCGGGCAGGAAATCGCCCAGGAGATCGTCGACGCCTTTTTTCAGGATATCGACCATTCCATCCGTGAGCTCGGCATTGGCGACCAGGGCGTGCCGAAGCGCATGAAGAAATTTGCCGGCATGTTCTACGGGCGGCTCGAATCCTACGCGGCGGCGCTGGATGCATCCGACCCCGTTGCCCTTGCCGCAGCGCTCCGGCGCAATATATACCCCCAGACAGATGAGAAAGCACCGGAACTGGACGGGCTTGCGGGCTGGATGATGGAGGCGTCTTCCAACCTTTCCGCAGGCTCCGAAGAAACGATAGCAACCGGAAGCCTGAAGCTGCCTTTGCCTGGACTATGAGGTTTACGATGAACGCGCGACACGCCGCAAATGACGATCTGCCTTTTTCCTACCCCGTAAAGGTAGGTCATATTTCCGCCAATCCGGTGAGGATTGGTCTTGAAGCCAATGCCGAGGAACTGAAGGCACTGGCGAAATTCTGGGATGTGGTTTCCGTCGAATATCTGAAGGCGGAACTGCAGGTTACCCGCTGGAAGAGGGATGGCGTGAAGATCAAGGGCGAGGTGCATGCGGCCGTGACCCAGTCCTGCGTCGTGACGCTGGAGCCGGTTTCCAGCAAGATCGACGAGAGCGTCGAGCATATTTTCGTGCCGGAAGGATCGAAGCTGGCGCGGATGGTCACCAATGAGGAAGGGGAGATCGTACTCGATCCCAACGGCCCTGACATTCCTGACCAGTTCACCGGCGACAGCATTGATGTTGGCGCGACGGTTGCGGAATTCGCGGCCCTTGCGATCGATCCCTATCCGCGCAAATCGGATATCGAATTTACCGATACGACCGAAAATGAGCCTGAAGAAGAAAAGCGTCCGTCGCCTTTCGCCGTGTTGAAAGACTGGAAAAAAGACTGAATGCGCCGCCGGGCTGAAATAATTTTATTGTAACACAGGCCGGAACAGGTATTTTCGCGCAAAATCCGCTTGAGTGGCGGCAAAAAGGATAAGGGACGAGTGATCAGAATAGCGATTGACGTCATGGGTGGCGATTTCGGCCCTGATGTTGCCATACCCGGTGCCGCCAAGGCGCTTGAACGGCACAACGATGTGACTTTTCTGCTCTACGGGCAGAAAAGCAAGTGCGACCCCATTCTGGCACAATATCCCGCACTTCGGGAAAAGTCGGTCTTTCACGATTGTGAAATCTCGGTCGCCATGGACGAAAAGCCAAGTCAGGCGCTTCGTCGTGGCCGCTATGTCTCCAGCATGTGGCGCGCCATCGAGGCCGTGAAGCTCGGTGAGGCGGACGTCGTCGTATCCGCCGGCAATACCGGCGCGCTGATGGCCATGGCCAAATTCTGTTTGCGCACCATGGCGCGGGTGGAACGCCCGGCCATCGCCGGCATATGGCCGACGCTGAAAGGCGAAAGCATCGTACTCGATGTTGGCGCCACCATTGGCGCCGATTCCCAGCAATTGCTCGATTTTGCCCTGATGGGCGGCGCCATGGCGCGTGCGCTTTTCGATATCGACCGTCCGACCGTCGGTTTGCTGAATGTCGGTGTCGAGGAGGTGAAGGGTCAGGAAGAGGTCCGTGAAGCCGGACGGCTGATCCGCGAGGCCGATCTAGGCACCATCGATTACCGCGGTTTCGTCGAGGGTGACGACATTGGCAAGGGCACGGTGGATGTGGTGGTGACCGAAGGTTTCACCGGCAACATTGCGCTCAAAGCCGCCGAAGGCACGGCGCGCCAGATCACCACGCTTCTGCGTGAGGCGATCTCCCGCAGCTTCTTTGCCAAGATCGGTTATATTCTCGCGAAAAGCGCTTTCGATGTGCTGCGAGAAAAAATGGACCCGCGCAAGGTCAATGGCGGCGTGTTTCTCGGCCTGAACGGCATTGTCATCAAAAGCCATGGCGGCACGGACGCCATCGGTTTTGCCTCCGCGGTCGATGTCGGCTACGACATGGTCCATAACGGTCTTACGGCAAAAATTGAAAACGATCTGAAGATTTACCACGCAAGACGGCTTCCGCCCCCGGCGCCCGAAGCTCTCGTGGCTGACGAGGAATAAGGGAATGATCCGCTCTATCGTACGTGGTTTCGGGGCAGCGCTTCCGAAGCGTGTCATGACCAATAGTGAAATCGAAGGGGTCGTAGAGACTTCCGATGAATGGATCGTGCAGCGCACGGGCATTCGTCAGCGCTACATAGCGGGAGAAGGCGAGACCACCGCTTCGCTCGGCGAGGCTGCGGCGCGTGCGGCGCTCGACAATGCCGGCCTGACGCCCGATGACATCGACCTCATCATTCTGGCAACCTCGACACCGGACAATACATTTCCGGCAACGGCGGTAAACATCCAGAACCGTCTCGGCATGACCCACGGTTTCGCCTTCGACATGCAGGCCGTCTGCTCCGGCTTCGTCTATGCCGTGGCCACCGCCGATCTTTACATTCGCGGCGGCATGGCCAAGCGCGTGCTGGTGATCGGCGCCGAAACATTCTCGCGCATTCTCGACTGGAAGGACCGCACCACCTGCGTTCTGTTCGGTGATGGTGCAGGCGCACTCGTAATTGAGGCAGGGGAAGGCGAGGGTACTTCCAGCGATCGTGGCATCCTCACCTCGCAGCTGCGCTCCGACGGTTCGCACAAGGACAAGCTTTACGTCGATGGTGGACCTTCCACGACCGGCACGGTCGGCCATCTGCGTATGGAAGGCCGGGAAGTGTTCAAGCACGCTGTCGGCATGATCACCGACGTCATTGAACAGGCTTTCGAGGCGACAGGCACGACGGCTGATGATCTCGACTGGCTCGTTCCGCATCAGGCCAACAAGCGCATCATCGACGGATCGGCGAAAAAGCTCAACATCGATCCGGAAAAAGTCGTCATCACCGTCGACAAGCACGGCAATACGTCGGCCGCATCCATTCCGCTGGCGCTTGCCGTTGCGGCCAGTGACGGACGCATCAAGAAAGGCGATCTGGTCATGCTGGAAGCCATGGGCGGCGGTTTCACCTGGGGCGCAGTGCTGCTGCGCTGGTAACGGCAAATTTTAGCGTTTACCGGGGCGCTGGCACAAAATCGGTTGTGATTTTTGCGGCAGTACCCCGTTCAAACGCGCTGAAGCGACCCCCGCGTGCGGCAAAACCGCGTCAGTCGCTCTAAGCCATTGCACTGATTGCCGAAAGCCTCAAATGAATCTGGAACAATCCCTTGACCGGTCGCCACAAGGGAAATAATCTCGGCGGCTCCTAGAGAAAAATTCAGACACGGTTTGTGGGGAAAAATGGCCGGGAAGACAGTGACACGCGCAGATCTTGCAGAATCTGTGTTTCGTAAAGTCGGGCTGTCCCGCACCGAATCCGCCGAACTGGTCGAAACGATCATCGACGAGATTTGTAATGCGATCACGCGCGGCGAGGTCGTCAAGCTCTCGTCCTTCGCGACATTTCAGATCAGGGAAAAGAACGAGCGTATCGGCCGCAACCCGAAAACGGGTGAGGAAGTTCCGATTTCGCCACGCCGCGTCATGACCTTCAAGGCGTCAAACGTGCTGAAACAGCGAATCCTGAAGGCGCATACGGCTCGCAAGACCAAGCAAAAGGGTCAGAAAGCCGGGGCGTAAGCCGGCTGTAACACGGGTTTTTTGCCGCATGGCAAGCCTTTATCCCCATTCTTCTTGTGAACATGCTTGAATTTCGACGTGCAAGCCGTTGAAATCTGGTCGACTCACATCATAATCAATTTTAGATAAATGGTATCTTGCCGCCACGGGCATCGGTGCGAGGATCGGGTTCGATTTTTCGCAACACATGATGCACGGTATCGGCTGGTGAAAAGCGTTCTTGTTCAGTGTCCGGCTGGGTGCATGGCGCTCAAGGTCCGGATGGGAGTGGAAGTTTGGACAAAAGCCCCGACGCGTTTCGGACGATCAGTGAAGTGGCGGATGAGCTGAACCTGCCGCAGCACGTGCTGCGTTTCTGGGAAACGCGCTTTCCGCAGATCAAGCCGATGAAACGGGGCGGGGGCCGCCGTTATTACCGCCCTGATGATATCGATCTCCTCAAGGGCATTCGTCATCTTCTTTATGACCACGGCTACACCATCAAAGGTGTGCAGAAACTTCTGAAAACCAACGGAAACCGTTTCGTGGCGGCAATCGCGTCGGGCGATCTTGCTACCATGGAAGCCATCATGGCAGCGAGCGGCGAAAAGGAAGTTGCCGAACCGCGCGTGCTGGATCCGGACGGAGACGAGGTCGTCGGCCGCCCGAAAGCCAAGCCGAGCGGCCGATTTTTCGGCTTCGGTGGCGGTAATAGCGATACCGAGATATCAGTCGGCAAATCTGGCATCGGCAAGGATGACCAAGCGCTGTTGCAGGAGGCGCTGTTCGATCTTCTCGAATGCAAGCGGCTGCTTGATCAGGTTCGCTGATCGTTTATCCACAACTCTGTTCGAGCATTTTCAGGAAAAGCGAAGGCGCTCTGGAATGCCAACCTTTCAGAAACTCTCTTGACCGATAATGCGGCTCCGTAAAAAGGAGTCTGATCGTGAGCAATCGAAAACCGACAACGCGACGCCGTACGGCGAAGAAATCGGCCGGCGGCAGCGTTTGGCCCTGGGTGCTAATGTTGGGCGTCGTGGCCGGCGGCATTCAGGCTTACGAACATCGCGACAGTCTTATGCCGCAGCGGCATGTCGCGAAGGCACCATCCACGACGACAAATTCCCCCAAGATCGCCGTAGCCGCCAAACGCGAGACGGCCGCACCGGAGAAGGTGGCGGCCATCCGCCCCGCATCGCCGGTTTCACCGATCAATGGTCCGGTGCCGCCACGCTCGATTGCCATGCCGCCTGCGGCACAGCAGAGCCAGGTTGCCGCTATCCTGCCGGAAACACGCCCTTCGGTCGAAAAAGTCTCGCTGGGAGAAAAAAGCGGCGCCTTTGCCTTTTGTGGTCGCTCAGGTCTCACCAATTGCGTGGCCGATGGCAATACCTTCTGGATGAAGGGCGTGAAAATGCAGCTCGCCGGCATCGAGGTCCCGCAGATCGACCGGGCGCGATGCATGGAAGAGCGTCAGCGCGGTTTCATTGCCAAGGTGCGGTTGCGGGATATGTTGAATGCTGGCGCATTCGATGTGGCGTCGTCGGCAACAGCCGGCGGGCAAGCCATGGAACGCAAACGGATTTCACGTTCGGGCGTATCCTTTGCCGATCAACTCGTGCGGGAAGGCCTGGCTCATCCGGTCTCGGCAAAAAATCAGTCCTGGTGTGGCTAAGGCCCGGTTGACCGAAACGGTGCGGCCTGTGTAGATGTGGCGCTGTCGGTGCTTGGGGTCAGGGTCTCGTTCGATCCTGCGCCTGAGGAATGACAAGGCAATTTTGTAGCGCCGGGGCCTGTTGGCACGCGGTGCGACAATGCGGACGTGGCGAAATCGGTAGACGCAGCAGACTTAAAATCTGCCGACCATTGGTCTTGCGGGTTCAAGTCCCGCCGTCCGCACCATTTCCATCTCCAATTAAAAGATTTCTCTGCCGTTTTCCTGCGACATGCGGGCATTCAGGATGGATTCTGCGCCGGGATAGTCGATATCCGGGCAATCGATTGCATCATGATGCATGAGTCAGCCTAAAAAATGGGCTTGTTCACGCTCGCGGCATTTCTCCGTGAAAATCATCCAAAAGAGCCTATTGACCTTGCCACGATGGGAAGCCCTATCTTTTTTTTGTAAAGAGAAAAAGAGGTCATGCGCATGTCACAAATCCAGATACAGGCGAACCATTCGATAGCCATCGAGGGAATGACATGTGCCTCCTGCGTCGGTCGTGTCGAGAAGGCTATTGCCAAGGTGCCGGGGGTCGTCAAGGCTTCGGTCAATCTTGCGACGGAGCGCGCCGATATTGCTTTTTCAGGAGCGCCGAACGTTTCGGCCGTTGTCGATGCCGTGCGAAATGCAGGCTATAGCGTCGACGAGAAAACCATCGAACTCGATATCGAGGGCATGACTTGCGCGTCCTGTGTCGGCCGTGTCGAAAAGGCGCTGAAGGCCGTTTCCGGTGTCTCAGACGCGAGTGTCAATCTCGCAACGGAGCGCGCCACCGTCCGCGTCGCCGGCAATGCCGTCTCTGCCGCCAGGCTGGCCGAAGCAATCAGCCAAGCCGGTTACAAGGCAAACGAGATCGTCGCCGACAAGGCCAAGGGTGACGAGCCGGACCGGCGCGAAGCCGAATTGCGCGGTTTGAAAATCAGCCTGGCCACCGCTGTTGCCCTGACGCTGCCGGTCTTCATTCTGGAGATGGGCTCGCATCTGGTGCCCGCCATCCATGATTTCGTGATGGAAACCGTCGGCATGCGGGAAAGCTGGTATCTGCAATTCGCGCTGACCACGCTTGTCCTCTTCGGGCCGGGCCTGCGGTTCTTCAAAAAAGGCATCCCCGCACTTCTGCGGCTGGCGCCGGATATGAATTCGCTGGTGGTGCTGGGCACCGCCGCCGCCTGGGGGTTCTCGGTAGTCGCCACCTTCGTGCCCGAAATCCTGCCGAGAGGCACGGCCAATGTCTATTATGAGGCCGCAGCGGTGATCGTCACGCTTATCCTGCTCGGCCGTTTCCTCGAGGCGCGCGCCAAGGGCCGCACCAGCGAGGCGATAAAGCGGCTCGTCGGCCTGCAGGCCAAGTCCGCCCGTGTGATACGCAATGGTGAAACCATCGATGTGCCGCTGCAGGATGTTGCGACTGGCGATGTCATCGTCGTCCGTCCCGGCGAGAAAGTGCCAGTCGATGGTCTGGTGCTTGATGGTTCTTCCTATGTCGACGAATCGATGATTACAGGCGAGCCGGTGCCGGTGACCAAGACGGCTGGGTCCGAAGTCGTGGGCGGTACGGTCAACAGAAACGGCTCCTTCACGTTCCGCGCCACGAAGGTCGGCGCCGACACGCTGATCGCGCAGATCATCCGCATGGTCGAGGCAGCGCAGGCCGACAAACTGCCGATACAGGCGCTGGTGGACAAGGTGACCAACTGGTTCGTGCCTGCAGTCATGCTCGCTGCACTCGCCACCTTCATCGTCTGGTTTGTTGTCGGGCCCGACCCCGCCTTGACCTTTGCGCTGGTTAACGCCGTCGCTGTCCTCATCATCGCTTGCCCCTGCGCCATGGGCCTTGCCACCCCGACCTCGATCATGGTCGGTACCGGACGCGCCGCCGAAATGGGTGTGCTATTCCGGCGCGGCGATGCTCTCCAGACTTTGCGTGATGCCGATGTCATCGCCGTCGACAAGACAGGCACGCTGACGCTCGGTAAGCCGACACTGGTGCATTTCACCACGACCGAAGGCTTCGATCAGGATGAGGTGTTGCGCCTTGTCGCCTCGCTTGAAAGCCGTTCCGAACATCCCATAGCCGAAGCGATCGTCGAGGCGGCAAAACATGGTGGCCTGACGCTTGCCGACGCGGCCGGCTTTGAGGCGACCCCCGGTTTCGGCGTTGCGGCAACGGTTGACGGCCGCAAGGTCGAGGCGGGCGCCGACCGCTTCATGGTGAAGCTCGGTTACGACATTGCGAAGTTCGCCGACGATGCCGACCGGCTGGGCAGGGAAGGGCAGTCGCCGCTTTATGCCGCTGTCGATGGCCGGCTGGCCGCCATCATCGCGGTTGCCGATCCGATCAAGCCGACGACGCCGGAGGCGATCGCAGCGCTGCATGCTCTTGGTCTCAAGGTCACGATGATAACAGGCGATAACCGCCGCACGGCCGAAGCCATTGCCCGCCGTCTTGGTATCGACGAAGTGGTGGCGGAAGTACTGCCTGACGGCAAGGTCGAGGCCGTTAAAAGACTTGCGGCCGATGGCCGGCGGGTGGCCTTCGTCGGTGATGGCATCAACGATGCGCCGGCCCTTGCGGCGGCCGATGTCGGTCTCGCAATCGGCACGGGTACGGATGTCGCCATAGAAAGCGCCGATGTGGTGTTGATGTCTGGCGATTTGCGCGGTGTCGCGAATGCCATTGCGTTGTCCAAGGCGACGATCCGCAACATCCGCCAGAACCTGTTCTGGGCCTTTGCCTATAATGCCGCACTCGTTCCCGTGGCGGCCGGAATATTGTATCCTGCCAACGGTGTTCTGCTGTCGCCTGTCCTTGCTGCCGGAGCCATGGCGCTTTCCAGCGTGTTTGTCTTGACCAACGCGCTGCGTCTCAAAAGCTTCCGCCCGCCGCTGCTTGACAGATCGACCGGCATGCAACTCGCAGCGGCAGAATAGGGGGCGGATGTGATGACGCCTGGAAACACAGTCTATTTGCCACGTATCGGACGCAGCATTGTGGCAGCGCAGGGCGAGACCGTCCTTCAGGCCGCCCTTGCCGCCGGAATTTCCTATCCGCACGGCTGTCGCATGGGCCGGTGCGGGGCGTGCAAATCGCACCTCGTCTCAGGCGAGATCGACCTTCTCAAGCATACGCCCTTTTCGTTGACAGAAGAGGAAAAGGCGGAAGGGCTGACACTCGCCTGCCGCGCCGTGCCGTTGAGCGACGTGACGATCGGCTGGCTCGACGGTGAGGATGAGTTTGCCGATATTCCGACCGGCCGCTTTGATGGCGTCATCGCGGAAGCGGTAGATGCGACGCATGATATCAAGCTCATCCGCATCAGGCTCGACGATCGCGAACTGTTTACCTTCAAGGCCGGCCAATATGTGCGCCTGCTTTATCCGGACTGTTCGCCGCGTGACTATTCCATTGCCAGCCGCATCGATGAGGACCTGATCGAATTCCATATCCGGCATGTCCCCGGCGGCGTCACGAGTGGCCATATTTTCGCGAACGCCAAGGCGGGTGACCCTGTCGTGCTGGTCGGTCCCTTCGGGTCTTCGTATCTGCGGGAAAAGCATTGCGGACCGATCCTCGGTATTGCCGGCGGTTCGGGGCTGGCGCCGGTGAAGGCGGTGGTAGAGGCAGCGCTTGCCACTGATCGGACCACGGGCCGGCAACGCCCGATCCATGTCTATTTCGGCGCCCGCGCCGAGCGTGACCTCTATATGGTCGACCGTTTCGAAGAACTTGCCGTAAGCCACGGCAATCTGAGCTTCGTTCCGGTTCTCTCGAATGAAGACCATGCGCAGATGCGGCGCGGTTATGTCGGTTCCGCCGTGGCGGACGACTTCGACGATCTCGATGGCTGGAAAGCCTATCTGGCCGGACCGCCGGCGATGATCGAGGCAACGGTGCCGCAGCTCTTGGCAAGGGGCATCCGCACCGCCGACATTCATGCAGACGTGTTTTTCACCCCGGAAAGATAGGAGCAGGATCGATGAACATTGGTACAGCCGCCACCGCATCCGGTGTTTCCGCAAAGATGATCCGCCACTACGAGACGATCGGGCTGATCAAATCCGCAAACCGCACGGAATCCGGTTATCGGGTCTACACGACCAACGATCTGGAGACGCTGCGTTTCATCCGCCGCGGCCGCGACCTCGGTTTCTCGATCGAAAAGATCAGGCAGCTCATGACCCTGTGGCGCGATCCCGGCGGTGCATCCTGCGACGTCAAGCGCATCGTCATGGAACATGTCGTAGATCTGGAGGCCAAGATGCATGCTCTTCGGGAGATGGCCGACACGCTGCGAAATATCGCGACCTATTGCCCTGACAATGGTGAACCGGATTGCCCGATCATTCAGGATCTTGCCCAATCTGAAGATCCCGATTTTACGCCGGTGGCGATCCTACCCAAGCGTTCCGGCATGCTGAAAGGCACGTCCGGTGTGGTGACGGATTTGCCGCGCCTCATGAAATAAACCGCATTTCCCCGGCGGGGACCGATCATCAATTGCAGTGCAATGGCCATTTGCGGCGAAGGAGAACAGGCAATGTGGATACAGATAATACAACGCTTCCTTATTCTGTGCCTTATGCTGATGATCGTCTCCGTCATCGCGTTTCTTTTGCCCTACATGGCCGGTGGCGATCCTGCCCGCACCATTCTGTTTTCGCGCATGCGCGATACGGCGCTCGATCCGCATGCGGTCGAGGCCCTTCGGTTAAGCCTCGGGCTCGACCGGCCGCTTTACGTCCAATATTTCGCATGGCTGTCGGACGCGCTGCGCGGTGATCTGGGCTTTTCCTTCACCAGCAGCCAGCCCGTGGCGGGTGAGCTTTTGCGCTCTCTCGGCGTGTCCGTGACATTGGCACTGACGGCGCTGGCGATTGCGGTCGCCGTCGCCCTGCCGCTCGGCACGTTGGCGGCGATGCGTCCGGGTGGCCGGCTGGACAATTTCGCAACGCTGATGATCCAGACCTTCGTTGCCACGCCGGAATACTGGTTTGCGCCGATGTCGGCGCTCGTCTTTGCGCTTTATCTCGGCTGGTTGCCGTCCGCGGGCTGGGATAGCTGGCGCTCGCTGGTGCTTCCCGCTTTGACGTTGACGCTGCGCCCACTGGCCTATTTCACGCAGGTGACGCGCGCCGCCATGGCTGAGGTTCTGCGCGCGCCTTACATCACGGCGGCCCGCAGCCGCGGTCTCGGCATGCATGGCACGGTCATGCGCCACGGCATTCGCAACGGTTCGCTTCCGATCATCACCTTCTTTGCCCTGTGGCTTGCGGGCCTGCTTGGCGGATCGGTGGTCGTGGAGGTGATATTCGCCATCCCCGGAATGGGCCGGCTTCTTTACGACGCCGTGGTCAATCGGGACATCCCCATGCTGCAGGGCGGTTTCATCTGCATCGTCGCCCTTTCCATCCTGATCAATACCCTGGCCGATGGCCTCTATGTCCTGATCAATCCAGCAATGCGAGGTCAACATGACCATTAGTCACTTCCCGAGCGCGCCGGTAGCCGCCATGCCAATGACCTTGCCCAAGCGCCCGTCGACACTTTTCCGGTTCACGGATTTTATCCGCCGGCGGCACTGGACGTTCTACGCGGGTTCGGCGATTTTTCTCGTCATCATCCTGCTGCTCGTCATCGCGCCGTGGATTTCGCCCTATAATCCCGCGCAGCAAAGCCTTCGCCTGCGGTTGAATGCGCCAAGCGCCGCCTACTGGCTGGGCACTGACCATCTCGGGCGTGATGTCTTGAGCCGGCTGCTTATCGGCGGACGCTTCACGGTCACGATTGCCGCCATCACCGTCATTCTGTCGGTCGCCATCGGAACCTTCATCGGCATCATCAGCGGTCGCAGCCGCGGCGTTCTCGATGAAGTCCTGATGCGGGTGGTGGATCTGCTCATCGCCATCCCTGACGTGGTAATCGCCATTTTCCTCGTCGCCATCTTCGGCCCGGGATATGGAACATTGATCGCGTCGCTGACGATCGTCGGTTGGACACCTTTTGCGCGACTGGCACGCGGGCTGACGCTTTCGATCAATTCCCGAGAATATATGCGCGCCGCCGAAGTGCTTGGATGCACACGCCGCTTCATTATTTTCCGGCATGTCATTCCCAACACGATCTGGCCCATCGCAGCCGTTGCCTTTCTGCGCTTCGGCCACAAGCTGATCACGGTGGGCGGACTGTCGTTTCTCGGCCTCGGCGTGCAGCCGCCTGCCGCAGACTGGGCGCTGATGTTGGCCGATGCGCAGGCCTATGCGGAACGTATGCCCATTCTCGTGATCGCACCGGGTCTGGCGATTTTCCTGTCGGCGTTGAGCGTGACATGGATCGGCCACGGCCTGAACATGGATACCAGGAAACCGAACGGCCATTGACGCCTGCGGTTAGAGCAATGACCGGCGCCCGCGCCGATCAAACATACACAGGGCACGATAGCCCCAAGGAGAGTATTATCGTCTGAAGCCGCTTGAAAATACGCCCATGCCTCCGATGCAATAATAATAAGGGGAACTCTTATGAATATCGAAGGACACACGCATGCCAATACGGCCATCGCCCCGGAGCGGACACCGCTTCTGGAAATCGAGGATTTGCACGTTTCGGTGCCGTCTGGAAATGGCCGCAAGTTTGTTATCTCCGGTCTGACGCTCTCCGTCGATGCCGGAGAGGTCGTTGCACTGGTCGGCGAATCCGGATCCGGCAAGAGCATGACGGCTCTGTCGCTGATGCGGCTGTTGCCGCACGGCGCGGAAATCAACTCCGGCCGCATTTCCTTTGCCGGGCGCGACATTCTCGCTCTCTCGCCCTCCGAGCTTGATGCGTTGCGCGGCGCCGATATCGGAATGCTTTTTCAGCAACCGCAGGCCATGCTCGATCCGACCAGCCGGGTCAGGACGCAGGTCGCCGAGCCACTGTGGGTCCACCGCAAGATGAGCCGGCATGCGGCACTGGGCCGGGTTGTCGGCATGCTCTCGGACGTTGGAATTCCCGATCCGTCGGCGCGGGCGCAATGCTTCGCACATGAACTCTCAGGCGGCATGGCGCAGCGCGTCATGATTGCCGCGGCACTCTCCGGCAATCCGCAACTGCTGATCGCCGATGAACCGACGACGGCACTCGATGTCACCGTCCAGGCACAAATATTGCGCCTGCTCGACGATGAGCGTCGGAAGCGGCGGCTCGCCACGCTGCTCATCACCCATGACCTCTCGGTCGTTGCCGCTTTCGCGGACCGGATTGCGGTGATGTATGCTGGTCGCATTGTCGAGGAGGGGCCGACGCAGGCAATCCTCAAGGCGCCGCAACATCCCTATACCAAGGCGCTCATCAGCTGCTCGCTTTTGACGACCGACAGCGAGGGGCAGCTGCTGACGATCCCCGGCTCCAGCTCGCAGGCCCATGACATGTCCTGCGGTTGCCGTTTCCATCCCCGCTGCGCGCTTGCCCAGTCGGCCGGCATGGGCGGCCGTTGCATGGCAACGGAGCCGGATCTGAATGCCTTGCCGGAAGGTCGCAAGGCGCGGTGCTGGGCGGTCGACGACGACCATGCCGGCAGCCATGCCAGTCACACAGTCTGCTGAAGGAGGGTTGCGATGCTATCGACAGTGAAAACACCGAACCAGCCTCAGGCGGCTGGCAAGATCAAGCCCTATGTGGTCGCAAACAACCTGTGCAAATATTATCCGATATCGGGTTTCGGCAATCGCGTGGTCAAATCCGTGGACGATGTTTCCCTCACGATCGGCGAGGGTGAGGTTCTTGGTCTCGTTGGCGAATCCGGCTGCGGCAAAAGCACTGTCGCCGGGCTGATAACGCGGTTGACCAACGCGACGAAGGGCGAGGTCAGCATCGGAGACCACGATATTCTGCACATGCAGGGCGAGACGCTGCGGCGCATGCGCCGTGTCGTGCAACTGGTGTTCCAAGATCCCTATTCCGCGCTCGACCCGCGCATGCGCATAGGGCAAAGCATGGAAGCGCCGCTTGCCCAGCACGGCATCGGCACGCGCGAAGAACGCATCGCGCGCGTGTTCAAGATGCTGGAGGAGGTCGGCCTCGATGCCTCCTATTATGACCGTTATCCGAGCCAGTGCTCCGGCGGGCAGTTGCAACGCGTGGTTATAGGCCGCGCGCTTCTTCTCAATCCAAGCTTCCTTGTGTGCGACGAACCGACATCGGCGCTCGATGCCTCCATGCGTACGCAGATCCTGAACCTGCTGATGGACATGAAGCGTCGTCATGGTTTGACGGTGCTGATGATTTCCCATGACCTGCGCGTGGTGCGTTACCTCTGCGACCGTATCGCGGTGATGTATCTCGGGCGGATCGTTGAAATCGCCGACCGGGATGAGCTTTTCCGGGCGCCTAAGCATCCCTATACGAAGGCTCTTATTGCCTCGTCGATGCTTGATGAAACCGGATTATATGCGCCGGAAATGCTTCTGGATGGTGATCTGCCAAGCCCGCTCAATCCTCCAAGTGGCTGCAAGTTTCACACCCGCTGCAAATATGCGACGCAGATTTGCAGCGAACAGGAACCGCTTCTGGAAGACGTTGCCGGGGAGCATTTCGCTCGTTGCCATCACTGGCGCGAATGGGGCTGAGGAGCAGCGCAGTTACAGTCTTCTGGTTCTGTAAAAACAGATGAATTGTGCGTTTGTGAATTAATATCGGAATTAAATTCCGAGTATAAAAACATAAAATGAATGATATTCAAACGGATGTTCGTGGGGCGTCCGAAGGATATTCTTATGTCTTTCGAGATCTATTTTGTGAAGATATTAAATCTCGTGAGACGACTGACTTTTGAGCGTTGTCATCAAAAATAAAAGGGGAATATTCAATGATAAAGCACGTACTTTTGGCGACAAGCGCCATTGTGGTCTCTTTTGGAACGCAAGCGGCAACGGCCGGAACGATCACCTATGACGATTATACCGGCGTCAAGACCGGCTGGCAGATGGCTTCCGACGATGCCTATCTCGGTTCGCGCGCAGGGTGTTTCGAAAGCATGGTCCGCGTCGGCTATGACACCGCACTGGAGCCGGGCTTGGCCGAATCCTGGACACAAACCTCACCGAAGGTTTGGGAGTTCAAGTTGCGCAAGGGCGTGAAGTTCCAGAACGGCGAGCCGCTTAATGCAAAAGCCGCGGTCAATGCGCTCACCAATCTTCTGAAAGCGCCCGTTCCGGCCCGGGCCTTTTCGCCTAAGCTGGTCGCTGCCGTCGAGGTTGGTGGCGACGATATCGTGAAGATCACGACCATCGAGCCATCGGTGCTGCTGCCGGCGCAAATGGCAAGCCCGGCGACTTCGATCCTCGCGCCATCCGCCTATAAGGACGGCAAGGTCGATCCGATCGGAACCTGCACCGGACCGTTCAAGATCACCAAGGTCGATGCCAGCCAATATATGGAACTGACGGCGAACCATGACTATTGGAACGGTATGCCGAAGCTCTCGGGCGGCCGTGTGAACTTTATTCCGGATGCCGATACCCGCGCCACCCAGATAAGAAGCGGTGAAGTGCAGATTTCGCGCGTGATTCCACCTTGGGCGGTAAAGACCATTGTAGCCACGAAGGGTGTCAAGGTTGCGCCAATTACCGTGCCCCGGATTACGGAAATGCTGCTCAATAATTCGAAGCCGCCGTTCAAGGACATCAAGGTTCGGCAGGCGATCCGGGCCGCCATCGACACCGCCGGTATTGCCGACAGCATCTATGAAGGCATGGTAAAGCCCGCAACGATGCCCTTCGCACCGGGAGAGCCGTGGGTGCCGCAAAACGTCACGCCCGCTTATGACATAGAGAAGGCAAAGGCTCTGCTGAAAGAGGCGGGCATTGCCCCCGGCAGCCTCAAGCTGACACTTCTGGCCTATACTGAAAGAACCGAACTCAAGGATGTTGCCGCCGTTATTCAGGCCCAATTGCAGGAAATCGGCATCAAGGTCGATGTTCGCGTTGCTGATTACACTGCGATCGAGCCCGATCTCCTGTCCGGCAATTTCGACATGGTCCTTCTGTCACGCGGTTATGCCACCGATGTTGCAGAACCGATCGGGTTCCTCAACGCCGACTATACCTGCGGAGGCGGCTACAACATCTCGCATTATTGCAGTGAGGAGACGGACAAGCTGATCAAATCTGCCTATATGGCGGCTGAGCCGGCAAAACGTTACGCCATCTATGCCGAGGCGGCGAAGCGGATTTACGACGAAGCCGTCACCGTCTACCTCGTCCATGAGACCGCTTTCGATGCCTATTCGGACAAGGTCGAAAACTTCAAGCCGCATCCGATCAACTACTTTATCATGACCAAGGATCTGGCAGTGAAATAGGCCAATGTGACATTGCTGACGAGATATGGCCCGGCTCGAAAGAGCCGGGTTTTGCCTGTTGACAGGCCATCGCCCACACTCAACGTCATCCTCGTCCTGAGGATCTTTCCACCTATCGTAAAATCAATAGGTATCAGATGCCCGGACAGGCCCGAGCATGATGAAGGACAGGTTTTCAGACCTTGTCAGCCGTTGAAAATATGAATTTCAGGAACCGGGAAAACCTCCACTGTCATCCCCGGTCGAAAGGGAGAGTCACTTGCCGCGGGAGGTATGGAGAAGGACGAACGTTGGTATCGTCCAGCGGCTGTCACGCAAGCTCGGCGTGAAGCGGGGGCAGGCAGGTCGATCCGGCGGCAGGGATGAAGGCCGCCGCCGGCATCTCGTCAAATCAGGCGCGCGCTTCTGGCGTATAGCCTGCAGCGGTGATGATTTCAGCAATACGTGCCGCGTCGGAGACGCCGCCAACCACAACCGTGCGGCTTGCCGGATCAGCATGAACGGCGGCGCCGGGGACGGTCTTTTCGATTGCGCCCTTGATCACACCGGCGCAGTGACCGCAGGTCATGTCTTCAACGTAGAAAGAAAGGTCGGCATCAACAGGTGCGGCAGCGGTTTCGGGGTGATGCTGGTGGGCGGTGCACATAGGCGGTTCTCCTTGGGTTGGAACTCGTAACAGCAGGAGCCTGGACTATTCCAACGTGGGAAGGTCAAGCGCTTTATTAAGGCAGCCAAAATAAGCGCACCGGCATTTTAGTTGCGCCAGAAAATCGGCATCAGCAGCACGAGAACGGTGAGGATTTCAAGACGTCCAAGCAGCATCAGGACAGACAGGAGATAGAGCGCCGGATCACTGATCGTGGAGAAATTGCCGACAGGCCCGATGATCGGGCCGATGCCAGGGCCGACATTGGCAAGTGCGGTCGCAACGCCCGAGGTCGCAGTCAGGAAATCGTAACCCATCAGGCTCATGGCAAGGCTGCCGGCGATCCAGAGCGCGATGAAACAGCTGACGAAAAGGAAGATCGTCCGGATCGTGTCGGGATCGACCACCTGCTGCCCGTAACGGACCGAATAAACCGCGTTCGGATAGATCAGCTTTTTGAGGCCCGCCCGAACGACATTGAACATGATCAGAAAACGATAGGCCTTGATACCACCCGCCGTCGAGCCGGAGCAGCCGCCCATGAAGGTTGCGAAAAAGGCAACGACGACAACGAACGGACCCCACAGGGTGTAGTCGTCGCTTGCAAAGCCACCGGTCGAGAGGATTGATGTCATGTTGAAGAAGGAATGGCTGAGCGCAGTATCCAGCGGCACGCCGTTTCTAAGGTGGTGATAAACGCCGACTGCGATGGAAATCGCGCAGAGATAGCCAAGGAAGACGGCTATCTGCGGGTCGCGCAGCGTCTCCAGCCTGCGGCGCACCGCAAGCAGGATCATCACCGAGAAGGGCAGGCTGCCGAAGATCAGGAAGATGGTGGCAATCCAAAGCAGCGCCGTGTTGTTGAAATAGGCAAACGAGGCGTCGTGGGTGGAAAAACCACCGGTCGCAACCGTCGACATGGCATGGTTGAGGGCATCGAAATGCGACATGCCGGCAAAATCGAAAGCCACCGTGCAGGCGATGGTCATGATGATGTAGATCGCCACGAAAGCGCGGGTGAAGCTTGCCAGCCGCGCGAAGGGCCGGTCATTGCCGGTGTCGGACGATTCCATGCGGAAGAAGGTCATGCCGCCAACGCGCAAGAGCGGCAGGATGAAGAGGCCAAGCGCGACAATACCGATGCCGCCGAGCCAACAGAGCAACGACCGCCACAGAAGAATGCCCTGCGGCGCATTATCGAGGCCGGATATGGCGGTCGATCCCGTCGTCGTGATGGCCGATACCGATTCGAAAAGGGCCTGACCGGGCGTCAGGTCAAGCTCGGACAGATAGAGCGGAACCGCTCCGACAATGGAAAATACAAGCCAGAGCACGTTGACGAGCAGGAAGCCGAAACGTTTGTTGAAGGACGCGATCGGTGCGCGCGTGGCCAGCGCACAGGCAAGTGCAAAGCCGCCGCACATGAAGCCTGAAAGCGCAAACACCGTCCAGTCGTCATTGCCGTAATAAAGGTCTGTCAGCGCGGGCAGGAACATGGCCGTCGCGAGATAGAGCCCGAAGATGGACGCCACATATATGACCGAGCGCAGAAGATTGCTGTTCAAGAAATGAAACCCAGGGTTCGTGGCAGCGTGAAATGAGTCTTTGTCTCTGACGCCTTCCTATGGCATAGCGGGTGCCATTATGAATTTCAATGGATTGACAATCGTGGACAAGCAGCTTGTGGAGGCAGCGCGGCGGGAAGTGCGGGAGATATTCCCGGAAACGCCGTTGCAGTTGAATGAACATCTCAGCCGTCGGTATGGCGCGTCGATTTGGCTGAAGCGTGAGGATCTGTCTCCGGTTCGTTCCTACAAGATTAGAGGCGCATTCAACTTTCTCCGCAAGGCTGTTGCGAAGGCTGGCAAGGACAAGGTTTTCGTCTGTGCTTCGGCTGGCAACCATGCGCAGGGCTTTGCTTTCGCCTGCCGCCATTTCGGCGTTCACGGTGTTGTTTTCATGCCGGTGACCACGCCGCAGCAGAAGATCGACAAGACCCGTATCTTCGGTGGTGAATTCATCAGCATCCGTCTGGTGGGCGATATTTTCGACCAATGTTACGCCGCCGCGCGCAAATACGTCGAAGACAATGACGCCTACATGGTGCCGCCCTTCGACCATCAGGATATCATCGAAGGCCAGGCGACGGTTGCTGCCGAAATCATGGACCAGCTTCCCGAAGGCACCAAACCGGATATGGTTGTCATGCCGGTAGGCGGCGGCGGGCTTTCGGCAGGTCTTACCGGCTTTCTGGCGGGCACCGTTGAAAAGGGCAACTTCGTGTTCTGCGAGCCGGAAGGCGCGCCGAGCCTGAAAAGGAGCCTTGAGCGCGGCGAAGCGGTAACGCTCCCCAAGGTCGACAATTTCGTCGACGGCGCCGCCGTTGCCCGCATCGGCGATCTCAACTTCCAGGCGCTGAAGGATTTTCCGGCCGAGCAGGTTTTGCTCATCCCCGAAAACGCCATCTGCGTGACCATCATCGAGATGCTGAACCTCGAAGGCGTGGTGCTGGAGCCAGCGGGTGCGCTGTCCATTGCCGCTCTGGAGAAGCTCGGTCGCGAGAAACTGGAAGGCAAGACGGTTATCGTCGTCGTCTCCGGCGGCAATTTCGATTTCGAGCGCCTGCCTGACGTCAAGGAACGCGCCATGCGTTACACCGGCGTGAAGAAATACTTCATTCTGCGCCTGCCGCAGCGCCCCGGCGCGCTGCGCGATTTCCTCAATCTGCTTGGCCCGGACGACGATATCGCGCGTTTCGAGTATCTGAAGAAATCGGCACGCAATTTCGGTTCGATCCTGATCGGCATCGAAACCAACGCGCAGGAAAACTTCGCAGGGCTTCTTGAACGTTTCGAGGCTGCGGGCCTCGGCTATGAGGATATTACCGAAAACGAGATCCTGTCGAACCTGATCATCTGATCGGGATAAGAGCGACGGCAAGGGCGGAGCATATCCGCCCTTCGAAATGCGAGACAGATTAAGGGAGTGAAAGCCATGGCATCGTTTTTTTCCAAAATCCTTTCGGCCTTCGGCTCCGGCCAGTCCGCGGATGCGCCGCAGAAGGCAGCGCAGTCGGAACCGCATGTGCATGGAGACTATCTGATCTATGCGACGCCGCTGAAGGAAGGCGGCCAGTTCCGTTTGGCGGGCCGCATCGAGAAAAAGGACGGCGAGGAAACGCTCGTGCATGAATTCGTGCGCGCCGATGTCTTCACCAGCATGGACGATGCGGTTGAGTTCACCATCCGCAAGGCAAAGCTGATCATCGACCAGAACGGTGCATCGCTTTTCCCAGGAAAATGATGGCGGTTTCTTCTGCTGGACATTAAGATTCCGTTGGTTGCTTCGGCCTATCGTCTTCAGAGGGCATGAAGTCGCGCCGATGAACCGGCGCGATGTGGATCGATAGGGCGTATGCCGATGCAATGGGCAAATCTGGCCCTCTTCGTGGCGGAAGCCATAGTCTATTTTTCGGTAATGACGGCATTCCTTCATTACCGGCATATTCTCGGCATCGGTGTTTTTCTCACCGCGCTTGGCGTCATGCATTTCCTGGAAACCTACCTGGCGGCGGTCTTTTACGTCGAGCTGCCATTTGGCGTAGTATCACCCGGCTCCTCGATCCTTTTTGCCGGCAAACTGATGATGATCCTCATGCTCTATATGCGCGAGGATGCGGCAGTCGTCCGCCAGCCGATCTACGGCCTGTTTCTCGGCAATATACTCACCATCATCATGGTGCAGATCATCCGCTTCCATCCGACGGTGGCAATTGTCCCCGGACAGTCGGTAGATACCGGATTTCTGGATGAGATGGGCGTGCTGATGGTCTGGGGAACCAGCCTGCTTTATATCGACGCCATCGCCATCATCCTGTTTTACGAAAAGCTGGGACGCTATTTGCAGCGCCATATTGTCCTGCGCTTTGCAATCTGTGGCGTGGTGATTTTGAGCCTGGATCAGGCAGGCTTTTACGCGGCGTTGCGATATATGCTGAACGCGCCGGTCGATGTCTTTTACGATGGCTGGAAAGCGAAGATGGTGGCCGTTGCCATCTATGCTCTGCTCTTTGCCATTTATCTGAAGTTGACGGCGGCGAAAGGCCGCTTCCTGACGCGCCGTAGCGTTGCCGATGTCTTCAACGACCTCACCTTCAGGGAACGCTACGAGGAGCTTTTGTCCCGGTCTGGCCGCGACATGCTGACCGGTGTGTCCGACCGCGCCCGCATGGAACTCGATGCGCCGTCCGTCGTCGTGGAATGTCTGGAAAAGAAACGTCCCGTCAGCGTGCTGATCGTCGATATCGATCACTTCAAGACCGTCAACGACACCTTTGGGCATTTGCAGGGCGATGAGATATTGCGGGAATTCGCCGCCGTTCTGAAACGCATCGTGCAACCGCACGGCCATCTCTACCGGTTCGGCGGCGAGGAGTTCGTCGCCCTGTTACCGACGATGACCCATGAGGGGGCACTTGCCTTTTCAGCAGGTCTGCGGACGGCGATATTGAAGGATCTGCAACGGCCAGACGGTTCGCCGCTGACTGTCAGCATCGGCGTCGCCACGGCTTTCGAGGACGGGCAGCTTTTCCGCGCGCTGCTATCGGAAGCCGATGCGCGGCTCTATGCGGCAAAAAATAACGGCCGCGATCAGGTGCACGGCCGTTACGGAATGTGGGTCGGCTGATACCGGCAATCGAGCCGGCATCACCACGTGTCAAATGGCGCCTCAGGCGGCCTGCGCCAGTTCGGCAACCTTTGCTTCGGCTGCCGCAACGGCCTTCTCAACGGCTTCCGGTCCGAATGCCAGACCTTCGACATAGATCACTTCAACATCCGTCATGCCCATGAAGCCAAGAACGGTCTTGAGGTAGGGAACGGCGTGGTTCATCGACACAGCCGGGCCTTCGGAATAAACGCCGGCGGCGGCCAGCACGATGTAGACCTTCTTGCCGGTGGCAAGACCAACCGGGCCGGTTTCGGTGTACTTGAAGGTCTGGCCAGCGCGGGCGACGTTGTCGATCCACGACTTCAGGCCGGAATAGATATTGAAGTTGATGAGGCCGGTGCCGATGACGACAGTGTCGGCGGCCATAAGCTCTGCAACCAGCTTGTCGGAAAAATCGGCTGCAACCGCTTCTTCAGCGGTGCGCTGGTCGGGAGCCTTGCGGATCGCAGCCGTCTTGACGGTGTCGAGATGCGGAATGGGGTCGGCAGCAAGATCGCGGTGGACAAGGGTATTGGAAGCCGACTTGGCCTTCAGCTTGTTTGCGAGTTCGCCGGAAAACTTGTTGGAAACCGATTCGTCGCCACGCGGGCTGGAGGTGATGAGCAGAATGTTGGACATGGTCTTTCCTTGCATAAGCGATGAATTGACGGGCGCCTTGGGGGGGCGGGAGAGCACGATGCCCTTCCTTTGCCCCCTATATGACCAATTGATGCCATCAAGAAAACTGTGATAATGTGGAAGCGACCTATCGATGAAATGGATGGAACATGGACGCGAACCCGACGCTCGACCAATTGCAGGTGTTTTTGACGGTTGCCGAAACCGGAAGTTTCTCTGCCGCGTCACGGGCGCTCAATCGCGCCCAGTCTGTTGTCAGCTACACCATCGCCAATCTCGAGGCGCAGCTTGAAGTCAGCCTGTTCGAACGCAATGGCGTACGCCAGCCTCGATTGACGGACGAGGGTCGCGCCATGCTGGAAGATGCAAGGCGCATCGTGGCCGGTCTGCAGGAAATGCGTGCGCGCGCCAAGGGTTTGAAGCAGGGGCTGGAGGCCGAGCTTTCTGTCGCCATCAGCACCATGGTGCCGGCGGAAGCCGTCGTTGCGGTGCTTCGCGATTTTCGAAAGGAATTCCCCACCGTTACCCTCAGCCTCAATGTGGGTGAGTTGGGCATGGTTATGGATATGGTGCTCTCCCGCAAGGCTGGGATTGGCATCGGCGGGGCGCTGTTGCGCCAGGATGACGAACTCGTCGTCGAAAAGGTCGGCCATTCCTTCATGCTGCCGGTCGTCGCCGCCGATCATCCACTGGCACAGATCGAGAGGCCGCTGGTTCTGGGCGATGTCCGCGAGGAGGTCCAGCTCGTCGTCACCGATGCGTCGGGGCTGACCAAGGGGCGTGATTTCAACGTGCTGTCTTACAAGACATGGCGGGTCAGCGACATCGCCACGAAATACCAGCTCATCAAGGGCGGTCTCGGCTGGGGCGGTCTGCCCGCATCGATCGTGCGCAGCGACCTGACCAATGGCAGCCTGAAGGCACTTGATCTTGAAGCTTATGAGCAGGGCGAATATCCGATCTTTGCGCTGCGCCGGGTGGATTCACCCGCCGGTCCCGCTGGCCAGTGGC
Source organism: Agrobacterium sp. S7/73 (assembly GCF_019355535.1). Classification (NCBI taxonomy): domain Bacteria; kingdom Pseudomonadati; phylum Pseudomonadota; class Alphaproteobacteria; order Hyphomicrobiales; family Rhizobiaceae; genus Agrobacterium; species Agrobacterium sp. S7/73. The sequence goes on along the minus strand of NZ_CP072136.1, from coordinate 1,782,192 downwards.
TTGCCACGGCCTTTCAGCAGCGTCTGTCGGCATGCCCGAACCAGAAGGATTTCAACAGGATAATTGCCGGAGGCAAACAGCGGACTATTTCCGTCGCCGCCGAGTGACATGGGTTGACTGAGTGACCAATTGACGAAGGTGAATGGCCTGCCTTATACAGGAAACACGGTCAGCAGTTCACCGAGGCATCGCCGTCCCGCAAGGGAAGCTAAACCTGCATTTTGAAAGATTGACAGCACTTATCCCGTGCCTAGTCGGAAGCCGGCGATCAGCGACACCTCTTCGGAATGGCACTCGAGGGTAAGTCATGCCACGTTCGATCTTTTCCATTGATATCGCCGACCTCTCCACCTTTGCCAAATCGCTACGCGAACAAATCGGCAGGCTGGACCGCCAGCCAAGCCATGTGGAGATGCTCAATCTCCTGAGCCGGGCTGCCGGGTTTCGCAACTTTCAGCATCTGCGCGCCGCGCGCACGCCACCCGTAGCAAGTGGCTTGCCGCCACCGCAGACACGACCGGAGACAATGCCTGCCAATGAGGGCAGGGTGCTGAAGACCGCGCGGACTTTCGATGCTGCCGGTAGATTGGTGCAATGGCCGGCCCGCCGCTCCCAGCAGGAACTGTGCCTCTGGTATCTTTGGGCAAGAATCCCAGCCGGTCGCAGTTTCTCAGAGCGCGAATTCAGCAGCTTTCTCGATGGTCTGCACCTGTTTGGAGATGCCGCGATGCTGCGGCGTGACATGGCGGGTCTCCGGCTCATCCGCCGTAATCGCGATGGCAGCGACTATCAACGCATCGAGCAGAAGCCACCGCCGGAACTGCCACTGTTGTTACGTATCGTCAGTGACCGCAATTGAGTAAATGCCCTCCCGGCCGATGAAGCGCCGGGAGGGCTGCAAGCTCTAAAGAACGAGGCGGAACTTTGCGAAACCTTCGGCGCCGTCGCCGGCATCCTCGATTTTTGCGCCCTTGATGTCAGCCGCGTAATTGCGACCCTTTGGACCAGTCTCGAAGATGGCGGTCGTATTGGCAACTGGGGCGAAGGACCAGTTGGCATCCGCCGACGGGTTAATGGTGCCCTGATCGATGATATAGCGCACGATCACGTCGCGGTTGGTGTCGGGCGCCACGAAAATCACCTTGTCGGCGGCGATATCGGGGAATTTTCCGCCGCCGCTTGCACGGTAATTGTTGGTCGCCACCACGAATTTCTGCTCGGGGTCGATCGGCTTGCCGTCGAATTGCAGGTTGACGATGCGGTTGCTGTCGGGATTGACGGCCTTGCCATCCTTGTCGAACTTTGCCGGTTTGGAAATGTCGATCTGGTAGGTGACACCGTCGATGACGTCGAAATTATAGGACGGAAAATCCGCGTTTAGGAGCGGCGCATCCTTTGCGCCGGCCTCGACCGTGTTGAACATGCCGGCGGACATTTCCAGCCAGTTCTTCACCTGCGCACCGTTGATCAGCACCGCCTGCACCGTGTTGGGGTAGAGGTAGAGATCGGCGACGTTCTTGATGGCGATGTCACCGGCAGGGACATCGGTGTAATAATCCGCACCACCGCGACCGCCAGACTTGAATGGCGCTGCTGCCGAAAGCACGGGCAGATCCTTATATTGCCCTTCCTTCAGCATGTCCTTGATGTACCACGTCTGGGCATTGGAGACGATCTGCACGGACGGGTCGTCGGCCACCAGCGCGAAGTAGGAATAGAGTGGCGCCGACGTCTTGCCGACCGGGCGACGCACATAGGCGAGCGCCGCTTCGTGATCTGCCTTGGCGGCGGCTATGACCTCCGGTTTGTCCGTGACATCTGCAACGACCTTGCGATTGTCGTCGCGGTGGTAGATCGGCCGAGCCTCGGAGGTGAAATCGACGATCTTCCAGCTTTTGCCGTCCTTTTCGAGCAGAAGGTCAATGAGGCCCATATGCGAGCCCCAGAAACCGGCCATCACGGCCGGCTTGCCCATCAGCGTCCCCTTGACCGCATCCGCACCCTCGATGCCGTCCCATGTCTTCGGACCGGGGAAGACCAGATGCTGGTGACCAGTGAAGATGGCGTCAATGCCTTCCACGCCCGCCAGATAAAGCGAGGCGTTTTCCATGCGATCGGTCTGGCCCTTGCCATCGATGCCGGAATGGGAAAGCGCGATGACGATATCGGCACCTTCTTCCTTCATGACCGGAACCCAGGCTTTAGCCGCCTCGACGATATCGCGCGTCTGGGCCTTGCCCTCCAGATTCTTGGAATCCCACATCATGATCTGCGGCGGCACGAAACCGATGATGCCGACCTTGACCGGGCTGGTTACGCCTGCACCATCGCGGATCTGTTTCTCGAGGATGACGTAAGGCTTGAAGAACAGCTCATCCTGCTTGGGATCGGAAGCCAGCTGACCCTTGGTGAGGTTGGCGCAGACATAAGGGAAACCGGCGCCCGCCAGCGTATTGGACATATAGTCGAGGCCGTAATTGAATTCGTGGTTGCCAAGCGTGCCACAATCATAGCCAAGGACATTCATGGCGTTGATGACGGGATGCTTGTCGCCGGCCTTCATGCCGCGCTCATAGGCGATGTAGTCGCCGAGCGGATTGCCCTGCAGGAAGTCGCCATTGTCCACCAGCATCGAGTTTCCGGCCTCGGCACGGATGGCGCCGATGATCGAAGCGGTGCGCGCCAGACCCATCGTGTCGTTCGGTTTGTCGGCGTAATAATCATAGGGAAAGACGTGAACGTGGATGTCAGTCGTTTCCATGATGCGCAGATGCGCCTGGTTGGCTGCGGCGCGTGCGGCGAAGGGATGCAACAGCACCAGAGCCGAAGAGGCGGCGATGCCACCCAGAAGCGAACGGCGAGTGATGGGGTGGAGAGCGAGAAGCGACGACATGGGAACTCCTTCGTATGAAGCTTGCTCTGTCAGGAAAACGACAAGGTAGAAGCAATCCCCGAGGAGTCCATCATCAAAATGACAAGCCCGTGACGGACGGGCCAGTTTTCAACCGTTTGATAAATTTTTTGCCACAAGGTGGCCGCGCGCGCATGGCCCGCTTCGGGAATGCGCTATGTCCGATCTGCGCATTCCCCTTGTCGGAAACGTCTGCTTAGCGGGCGAGAGTCGGTTTTACTTCTTCGTGGAAGAAGCGGAAATAAGACGATAGTTGTGCCAGCGTGTTGGTGGAAAGTTTGAGTTGCAGGCCGAGCCGGTTCATGTGCTGCCATTGCACGACACCCTCGATGAAACCCAGATCTTCACTCTGCACCTTCACCCGGCTTCCCTTGGCGGCAGCGAAAGGTCCGTCCAGTTCGAGCGCCATGCCGGTGGCGGACAGGTCCACCACGCGGCCTCGGGTCGACTGGCTGAAATAGTGCACGGTCGCGTAGATCCGGGTCTTGCTACGGGTCGCAGTGCGGGTCGCCATATTGAGGTTGTTTGTCATTTCGCTACTCAAATCAATTGTTTCCGATGCTTGCATCATGACGTAGAAAGTTTGAGAGCCGTTTAGCCGTTTGCTTAAAATTGCAAGTAATCGCGCGATTATGCTGTGTCGATACGGCACTGGTAGCAATTGTTGCGGGCGGAGCGCACATGCACATAAGCGACGTCTGCCCGCTCCAGAATATGCGCTGCGCGTGAAAGGATTTCGTCCGTCGCCGTCACCGCGCCGGTGCCGTAGACGATGCGGTCGTCAGTGCCATAGCCGCGAACGATATAATCGGGGCTGTTAAGCATCGGGGGAAGGGCATCCGTCTGCGGATAGTGCTCACAGGCCTCAGCGTGAAGAAAGACTGGCCCCGTTTCCGCATAGGGCTGGAGCGAAGGGAAGGGCCGGTAGGCGAGGATCAGCATTCCTTCGCCTTCATTAATCTGGGAAAGGCAATGGCGGCACGGCATGCCGCCTGGAGAAACGGCCTTTTCCGGCGGGTTGCCATAGGCGTCGGCGGCTCCCGCCCGGAAAGCTTCAGCTTCCTTAGCCGGCATTGCTGTAAAGACGAGATCGGTCATGGCGAGGTCCTTCTGTTGGGATCGGCGTTGCTTCTTTGCAGCTATGATCTCGAAACAGACCTCTATCCACCCGATTCTTGACGGGTGATGCAACCAGCCCATTGCGTGACTCGTTAGCATCGGGAATCAGTGGCGCTCCTCGATCCCGGAAGGTCTGATTTTATGTTCCGTCGTTTTCTGGCCGCCGTTCCGCTGGCTTTCGTTTCTTTGACGGTTCCGATCGACACGCAGGCGCAGGTCGCCTCCGGTCTCGATGGCCTGTCCGACGATCAGCTCCAGCAGGCGGTCAATTTCGTCATCGGCAATGCGATCTTCTCGCTTTATCACGAGGGTGCACGCATGCTGATCTCGGATTTCGGCGCGCCGGAGACCGGCAGCGCGCAAGCACCTGCCGATCAGCTGGCGGGTACGCTCATCCTTCAGGCCAACGAGGAATGGCTTGATACCGCACTCGTCAACGCTACCGACAGCTGGTATCTGGCGCGCGAAACGGAGGCTTTGCCCCAGCACGAAGCACCGGTGTTTTCGGCGCTTGTTCCCGACAGGAGCCGCGATCGCAACATGGCCTGCCTGATGGTCGGCCGCGACAAGGACGGCTATGGCGATCTTGCCACCATGATGGGGCTTGCCAATGACGAATTTGCTAAATGTGGCGCCGCCTATCCGCGTATCGCATCGGCGTGGGAAGATTTTCTGACGCCCCACCGCGCGCAGACACCATCCAGATTTACTGTGAGCTACGTGCCGCCGCGCGATCCGGAGCTGGAACCTTACGCCATCATGGTCAAGGAATCGAAGGTTCTCGATCTTATCAGCCGCAGTTTCGGCGTTTACGGCTTGAAAGGCGAGGTCAAGTTGACGGCGAAGTCCTGCGGGCGTCCCGATGTCTACTGGTCGGCCGAAAAACGTGAGATCACCTATTGCTACGAGCTGGGTAAATTCCAGGCGGAGCTGATTGCCGATCATCTCCTCAACAGCGTTACCGAAGACAAAGGTTCCGCCGGCGGGCATACCCCGACGGCCGTCACTCTGGAAAGAGAAATCTGAGGCCAGTTACCGGATGCACGGCAACCTGTCCTCTTGAAACGGGAGGATATTGCCATGCCGAAGGTTGTCGTTCGAAATTTCGCCATTTCGATTGACGGATACGGTGCCGGGCCGGATCAAAGTCTTCAGAACCCGCTGGGTGTGAATGGCGAAACCCTGCATCAATGGGCGTTCAAGACCCGCACCTTTCACCGCATGTTCGGCAAGCAAGGCGGCTCGACCGGCACGGACGAGCAGTTTTCCGAGAAGAGTTTCGAAAATATCGGCGCCTGGATCTTGGGCCGCAACATGTTCGGCCCTATCCGCGGTGCCTGGCCGGATGAACACTGGAAGGGCTGGTGGGGGGAAGAGCCGCCCTATCACGTGCCGGTTTTCGTGCTGACGCACCATGCGCGCGCCTCCTTTGCGATGAAGGGCGGCACCGTGTTTCATTTCGTCAACACGGGCATCAAGGCCGCCCTTGACATGGCGTTGGAGGCGGCAAACGGCAGGGACGTCCGGATCGGCGGCGGCGTTTCGACCATTCGGCAATATATGGCCGGAAGCATGATCGACGAACTGCATCTGGCGCTGTCCCCGGTGTTTCTCGGCAAGGGCGAAAACCTCTTCGACGGGCTGGATTTGCCTGCGCTTGGTTATCGCTGCACCGCAACAGTGGCCGGCGAGGGCGCTACCCATTTGATTATCGACAAAGCCTGAGTCGCAAACTGCACAATGGTTTCATGTGCGATTGCCTCCCACTCCCTCATTCCTGTGACAAGCACAGGAATGAGGGAGGAGTAGTCGGATCTGCTCTACAGCCGGGGAATAGCGCGGACCATCCCCGACGTGACGAACTCAGTTGCGCAGCGAGATTTCCAGAAGCTCTGTATCGGACAGCGGCTCTACCCAGGCCTCATAGGTACCAACAGGCGAAAATCCCATCATCTGGTAGAGTTGCAGCGCGCGGGGATGGTCAAGCGTGTTGGTGGTCACCGTCACGCGCTTCGGATTGTCCTGCCAGGCGGCGTAGAGCGCCTGCAACAGGAACCACTTGCCGACGCCAGCACCGATCGCCTCTTCGAGAAGCCCGAAATAGGAAAGCTCGGTTACCTCGTCGCTTGCCTTGTTCAGCTCGAAGAAACCGGCAGGTGCACCGTTCATATAAAGGACGGTGACGCTGTTCTTCGGGTCCTTGAGGACGGCGGACAGTTCCGCATCGCTCATGCGCACGCGTTTCTGCCAGTGCCAACGTTTTCCCACCCGCCAGTACATGTAGCGGTAGAAGTGCAAGGGAATATCGGTGACCCGCATCAGTGCCGTCTGGATGTTGACGGGGATAGCAAGGCTGACCTTCGGCGGCGCCGTCATTTCAAGCTGCGTGACATGCGCCTTCAACGGCCCATGTGACACCACGGGAAGAGGTTCGGCAGGGCCGGTGACAACAGGCGTGTCTTCCAGTCCACCCCATTCCGACCACGAACCGTCATATAGCGAATTATCCTGGTGGCCGAGCGATTCCAGCGCCAGCGTAATGACGGCGGCGGTAACACCCGAGCCGCAGCTCGTCACCACTGGCTTGCCAAGATCGATACCGGCATCCGCCACCATCTTGCGGATGGCGGTGAGGTCCTTGAAGTGGCCGTTCTCGGAAAATGCGGTGGCGGGCAGGCTGCGAGCACCAGGCATATGGCCTGAACGCATGCCGGCACGCGGCTCGGCCTCGTCGCCGGTGAAACGTCCCGCGCCGCGGGCATCGGCAATCTGCTTTTCACCACTGTCAACGATGCCGCGCATGGTCGATAGCGAGGTCACGCGCTTTTCGTTGAAATCGGGTGTGAAGGTGGCGGGTTCGATCTCCGGCGTGCCGGTTTCTAGCGGCCGGCCTTCGCGCTTCCAGCCGTCAAGACCGCCATCCAGCACGTAGGCCTTGCGCACGCCCATCACCCGCAGCATCCACCACACGCGCGGTGCGGAAAAGAAACCGGGGCCATCATAGACCACGATGGTATCGGTGTCGCTGAGGCCAAGCTCTCCCGCCTGTTCCGCAAAGAACTCTGGCGAGGGCAGGGAATGCGGCAATCCGGTTGCATGATCGGCGATCTTGTCCTGATCGAAGAACACGGCACCGGGCAGGTGACCCGCCGCAAATTCTTCCGCACCGTTGCGTTTATGCGCCGGCAGATACCACGAGGCATCAACGAGACGAAACCCGGCCGTGCCGAGCTGCTTTTCTACCCAGTCCGCCGAAACGACGAAACGGCTCTTATCCGTGCTCACGATGTCTCTCCTGATTTCAGGCAGCAGCTTCAGGCGTGCCGAAACGAATGCGGAACCGCCTGTTCTCCTTGCCCTTCTTTTCTATCTTGGCAATGTGAATATCGCCCACTTCCTGCGTTTCGGAAACATGGGTGCCGCCGCAGGGCTGGCTGTCGATGGTGGAATTTTCGCCGATGCAGACAAGGCTGACCCGGCCAAGGCCGATTGGCGGGCGCACATTCTTGGATTTGACGATGCCCGGATTGGCCTGAAGTTCTTCGTCGGTAATCCATTGCAGGAAAACGGGATGGTTGGCTTTCACCAGTTCCATCAGCTTTGCCGTCACTTCATCTTTGTCGATGGTTTCCGACATGTCGAAATCGACGCGCGATTCGTCTTCGCCGACGGCAGCACCGGTGATTGGCCACTGGCAGACGACGGATAGCAGATGGCAGGCCGTGTGCATGCGCATCAGCTTGTAACGGCGCGGCCAGTCTACATGCAGGGTCAGTTTTTCACCGACCTCGGGGGAAGGCTGACCTTCCAGCGGCACATGGATGATAACGCTCTTGTCGGCGCCATTTTTGGTAATGCCGAGTTCGATGCGCGAACCATCGGCCCGCTCGAGAAAACCGCTGTCGCCCGGCTGGCCGCCGGACGTGGCGTAAAAGCAGGTCTGGTCGAGCTCGATGCCGCCATCCTCATGCACCGCCGTGACGATCGCTTCTGCGGTGGAAAGATAAAAATCGTCACGGAACAGGGCATTCACAGGCATTTCGGCATGTCCTCAAACGGTTTCGTACGGAACCGCAATCTCGCTTTTCGTTGCCAGCCACTGCGGAACCGGAAGCCCCTTGGAGCGCAGGAAATCCGGATTGAACAGCTTCGACTGATAACGATTACCGTAGTCGCAAAGTATCGTCACGATTGTATGCCCCGGACCAAGCTCGCGGGCAAGGCGGATTGCGCCGGCAATGTTGATGCCGGAGGAGCCACCGAGGCAAAGACCCTCTTTCGTGACCAGATCGAACAGCACCGGCAGGGCTTCCGCATCCGAAATACGATAAGAGAAATCCGGCGCGAAGCCTTCCAGATTGGCGGTGATGCGCCCCTGTCCGATGCCCTCGGTGATAGAGGAGCCTTCCGACTTCAGGACGCCATGCTTGTAAAATTCGTAGAGGGCGGCGCCCTCAGGGTCGGCAAGGCCGATCTTGATGTCGGGATTGAAATCGCGCAGGCCGTCAGCCACGCCCGCAAGCGTTCCGCCGGAACCGACGGAGCAAATGAAACCATCAACCTTGCCGTCCGTCTGGTCCCATATTTCCGGTGCCGTTGTCTCAATATGGGCCTGACGGTTGGCGATATTGTCGAACTGGTTGGCCCAGATCGCGCCGTTTTCATCCGTCGCGGCCAGCTGTTTTGCCAGACGGCCGGAAACCTTCACGTAATTGTTCGGGTTGGAATAGGGTGCCGCCGGAACCTCGACCAGCTTTGCGCCGAGAAGCTTCAGCGCATCCTTCTTTTCCTGGCTTTGCGTCTCGGGAATGACGATGACAGTCTTGTAGCCGAGCGCATTGGCCACCAGCGACAGGCCGATGCCGGTATTGCCTGCCGTGCCTTCCACGATCGTGCCGCCCGGCCGCAGCTGTCCGCGCCGTTCCGCATCGCGGATGATGTAAAGCGCGGCGCGATCTTTCACCGATTGGCCGGGATTGAGAAACTCCGCCTTGCCGAGGATTTCACACCCCGTCGCTTCAGAGGCAGCTTTCAGACGGATAAGCGGCGTGTTGCCGATAGCACTGAGCGCAGAGGGATGAATGGTCATGATTGAGCCTTCTTGTCTGAGCGGAAATTAGGTGCCGTTATGTCCCGTTACAACCGCCTCAAGGCAAGAAATTATCTTCCCGCCTTAGGCTTCGCCACGCAAAATTTTGCCGATACCCAATTTTATGCGTTGTTCTTCACTGCGGCATAGGCTGCAAGTGCTCTTTCCCGTGCCTTCCCATGGTCGACGATCGGCAGGGGATAGGTCTTGCCCAGCTCGATACCCGCCTTTTTAAGCACCTCTTTCGGTGCTTCAAACGGCTTGTGGATGTATTTTCGCTCAAGCTTTTCAAGCTCCGGCACGAAGCGGCGCACGTAGTCTCCCTCGGCATCGAATTTCTCCCCCTGCAATATGGGGTTGAAAATGCGGAAGAACGGCGAGGCGTCCGCGCCCGAACCCGCCACCCACTGCCAGTTGGCAGCGTTGGAGGCCGGATCGGCATCAACAAGCGTATCGCGAAACCACTTCTCGCCTTTGCGCCAGTCGATAAGTAGATGTTTGATGAGGAAGGATGCAACTATCATGCGCACCCGGTTGTGCATGGTGCCATGTTTCCACAATTGCCGCATGCCGGCATCCACGATCGGATAACCCGTCAGGCCACGCGTCCAGGCGTTGAAGGATGTCTCATCGTCCCGCCAGCCGAAGGCGTCGAAACTGTCGTTCCAGTTTTTCTCGTCCAGCTCGGGAAAGTGGAACAGCAGATGGTAGCAGAATTCCCGCCAGACGAGTTCCTTGCGGAAACGGCTGATATCGTTGGACGGGATATGGCGTGATAGCCCCTTCGTCGCATGCCACACGGCGGCGGGCGATATTTCGCCGAGCGCCAGATGCGGCGCAAGAAGCGACGTGGCGTCCTTCGCCGGAAAATCGCGGCCTTCCTCATAACCTTTCAAGGCACCATCGATGAAATCATCGAGTTTTTCCCTCGCGACATTTTCACCGGGTGTCCATATCTCGCTGAAACCCTTGGCCCAGTCCGGTTTGACCGGCAGAAGCTTCCAATCATCGAGTTTCTCCGATTTTGGCCATGTCTCAGGTGCCTTCAGGCTCTGCGGTGCATCCGCCGGCGTATGTGGCTCCTCGCCGCCCTCCAGAGCCCGCCAGAAGGGCGTGTAGACCCGGTAGGGACCGCCGGATTTGGTCTGCACCCGGGATGGTTCATGCAGCAGGTGTCCGGCAAAGCTGCGAACTGTCAGGCCGTCGTCCCCAAGCGCCTCTTTTAGTGTCTTGTCCGTTGCCATGCCGGTCGGCTCATAGCGACGGTTCCAGAGGACTGCATTCGCGCCGGTTTCGGCTATCAGCCGGCGCAGCGTCTCCTCTGCGTTGCCGCTTCTGAGCAGTAGACGGCTGCCGCATTTTTCCAGCGCCGCGGAAAGAGAGGCAAGCGAATGGTGAAGCCACCATTCCTGCGCGCCGCCAAGCGGGCCGCTGGATGTCTCACGGATATAGATCGGTATGACGGGGCCGCCATGCTCCACCGCTGCGAGAAGGGCGAGATTGTCCGCAAGGCGCAAGTCCTTGCGGAACCAGACGATAACAGGAGAGGATTTTGTTGGCATGAAGGGATCCGGTTCACTTCCGCTTGAACGAGTGTTGAAACGCTTTGTTCCTCAAATCGCGTAGAATGGAAAGCTGGAGGCACATGGTTTTTCGAGGGCTATTTTTTCGACCTTGAAACCGAAAGTGAAGGGAACCAACTGGAGGAGCCAGCGTTTTTCGCTGGTTAATAGAGCATGGAAGTACAATCAATGTTGCTGAAAGACGTTAAGTGGGAAAAGCCTGTTACCATATCCTTGGAAAACGGTGCTCCCCGGATTTTCAACGGCGTTTACGAGGCCTTCGATTTTCTCCAGCATGAATGGCCACAACGCGGTGACAAGGCGCATGAGCAGGCCCTGCGTCTGTGCCGCGCCTCGCTGATGGGGGACGTGGCTGGAGAGATTGCGCGCGCCGCCTTCGTTACCGCAAGCCGGCAGGCGCAATGCCTCCTGGAGGCCGGAAACAAGGTGGAAGATCAGGGTAAACTTGCATCCTGACAGCGTTGCCGGATTGAGATGTGAAAGGCCACCCGTAAAGCCGGGTGGCCTTGTTTTATCCGCCGCCAGAAACGGGTTGTGTCGAACGCAGGATATGGCATCGTGCGCGTGCAAAGCGGATGAATACGGCAATGACCAACCACTACGGCTATATTGTTTTCCCGACAGCTCTCGGCCATTGCGGCCTCGCATGGGCAGAGCGCGGTATCGCCCGTCTGCAATTGCCCAGCGCAGATGCCGGTGAAACCGAGAAACTTATCCAGAAACGCCTGCCGTCATCTTCCATTGCTGTACCCGACACACGCGCCCGTGAGGCGATTGCGATGGTTACCCGCTATTTCGATGGTGAAGAGATTGATTTTACGCCGGTGGAACTCGATCTTGCCGGGCAGGAGCGGTTCTTTCTAGATGTCTATCAGGTGGCACGGCATATCGGCTGGGGCCGCACGACGACCTATGGCGGTATCGTAAAAACGCTGGGCCTCTCCATGGAAAAGGCCCGCGACGTCGGGCAGGCCATGGCGAAAAATCCCGTGCCGCTGATCATTCCCTGCCACCGTGTTCTGGCGGCTGGCGGCCGGCTGGGTGGCTTTTCCGCGCCGGGCGGAACGAACACCAAATTACGTATGCTGGATCTCGAAAATGCCGGCCGCAGCCGTGCTGACGATGCACAGGGCAGCCTGTTTTAAAGCAATGACAGATCAGTCCACATGAATAGCCGTCTGATTTCTGCCCTTTTCTCGTCAAATTGTCGCTAAATTGTCACAATACACGGACGCCCTCTAACATAAGGGCGAGACGTTTGAGAGTATCCGCGTTAATTCTATCCGCTGCATTGGCTTTTACAGTCGTGGCACCCGCGTCGGCTGGCATGCTGAACCAGGCTGAAAAATACACCGGACTGCATGAATCCAAAAACAACAAGAGCCTGAAGAATATTCTTGGGGCAAATCCCCGCAGCACACCGTGGTGTGGCCTGTTCCTGCATGCCGTTGCCAGCAAGGCCGGGCGCGCATCGCCCAAATCCTACGGATTTGCAAAATCCTGGACGTCATTCGGTTATGCCGTTCCCGTCGCCGCCGCCAAACCGGGCGATGTTGTCGTCATTCGCAACGGCCGCGGTTATCACGCCGGAATATTGAAGAGCATGAGCGGCAAGACAGCGCAAATTCTCGGCGGCAATCAGTCCGGCCGTGTGCAGGTGTCGAACTTCAACCGCAAGGCCATCGTTTCCGTGCGTCGCTGAAGACCGGACCAATTTTACGACGATCCTTATAAAGGCGGGCTGTGGCCCGCCTTATGCGTTTTAAGGCCCCTATGGCTGTTCCCTTGTGCCGGGTGCCGCATCGCGCTGGTCGTCATCCTCAAGGTCTGTGGCGACGATGAAGGCATCCTCGTGTTGCCGCGCTGCCTGCCGGCGTGCGCGCAGGCTTATGGATTCATCGGGGTAAATCTCACTTTCTTTCGATTTGAGTTCGCTGTCGGTTTCAAAACGCGGCAAATCTTCGTCTTTGATATCGAGAGGTTCGTTTTTCTTCTGTTTCGGATCGCTCATGGATGGTCCTCCTGCGGGTTCCTGCCGGACAAACGATCCTGCAGTGAGTAGGGTTCCCTTTTTTCAGGGAAATGCGCATGCGCAATCTCCGGACGCGGAACAATTTCCGGCCATTTCTGTTTTTCAATTGGCACAGTCAAAGCCGATGCGACGCAAAGAGGAGGACGTTATGAACCATGATCGCGAAGCAGCAATCCGCGAAAAAGCCCGCGCAATATGGGAGAGGGAAGGCAGGCCGGAGGGACATCACGAACGCCACTGGATGGAGGCGGAACGGGAGGTCTCGGCAAGCACGGAAACCGGAAAGACCAATGGCAAAAATGGCGCGAAGAAACGCGCTGCCGCCAAGCCCTTGGTCCAGAAGAAGGTGACTGCGGATAAGGCTTCGGCAAAAAATGCCAAATCACCAGCGGTAAAATCTCTTCAGAAAGAGCAAAAAGCGGAGACCAGCCGAAAAGACGACGACCTGACCGAAAGCCTGGAGGAAAGTTTCCCGGCAAGCGATCCGCCGGCACTCACCAACGCGTCTACTTCGACGAAGCGGGTGGCGAAGAAGACCTGAGGTCAATAACGCCCAGCTACGCGCCTATGCCAAGATCGATATAGAGCGAATGCTGCGGCATCTCGCTCGTCATGCCATATTTTGGAAAAAATGGCTCCCCGGGCCGGTGTAGGATCCAACTAGGCCAGGTCGCCTGTATATATTAAAATCAGATAGTTAAAGCGTTGACGCTGCGTAGCGTCAGCGCCGTGTAGTCATTTTTGTATCTAAATTGTAGCCCGATTGGCTCCTATCAAATTCCTGATGCGGTCACTCTGAGTGCCGCGTTTTTTTGCTTCGATAGCCGCCAGATACTCACGCTCGACACGATCAAGCAGCGGCTGTGCAATGGGCCCTTTGACGTCAACGACCTTGGCGGCAAATAAGAGCATTTCCTCAAGTCTCTCAATGGTGACACCCTGATGCGTAAAGACGGTCATCGGCCGTCCTTCCATGCGTAATAGTCTCGGCGCAGTCGCTTCCAGCGTGATGCGGCCTGGTGGTCTGCGTTCAGTTCGGCGCGAGACCGGATGTTCAGGATATGACGGACACGCGTGTTGACGCGCTCGTCGTCGGCGGCGTCTGCGAGATCGTGGCATTGCATAAGGTATCGGCGAAACTCCTGGCGTCCGCACAGCATCGCGCATTCCGCAGCTAAGTCTTTTTGCTTGGGCTGTTGCGATGGTTGTGATGGTGATGGTCGCGGTTGCGCTTCCAATCTTCGGATCTTTGCGAAAGCTTCATCGATCACCATCATCAGTGCGCGGAAATACGTCAGCGATTTTTCGACGAGCTGGCCGTCGTGGTATGGGCAATCCGGGCGGATGATGACTATCGGGAAGATTTCGCCGGTCATGTCATCGCGCTGGCAGATTTCGGCTTGGCTGCAGGCGGGATTGTACGTCCGCTCCCAGCTCTCGGAAACGAGGGGCAGAAGCTCTTTCGCTTCTCGATATGTTTGCTTGGCTTCGTCGAGGTTCAACGGTCGCCCTCCTCCCTCGTTTCGGGCGGTAGTATCTGCTCCTTATGCACATCGATTTTCGTTGTGTTCGGCAGCGTACTACCCGAAATCCAAGAGCTGCCCGCACTTGGGTCACAAGCTTTAAGTCCGTTTTCGCGCGTGGTTCCGTAGCTGGTTGATGGACGATCTTTCAACCCATGGATGGCTCGGATACCGCGAAAGTTGAAGTAGCTACCCCTGCCACCAGAGTCATATCTTGACCGCACAAAATCGATTAGGAGGCTGTGATGACTAGACGAGTAATTATGGCAATTGTAATAATATTTTCTGGTCTTTATTCCAACGCGAGCGCTGATGTTGTCTGTAGAACCGCGTTCATACTTCCAGCCGGAGATGTAGCTTACTTTGGTTCTGGTCGCGACAACGCGACCGCGATGCAAAACGCCGTGAACCAGTGCAAGAGCGAGCATCCAGGCGGCTACGGCACGGGCTGCAGTGTGGGGTCTACGCGTTTCCAGGAATGCAATCCGTATGACGGATGCCGGGTCAGACGAGTCTCTGGGCCGCTCGATCACCACACTAACAAGTGCCTGCAGGCTGGTTTTAAAGGGTATGACGCTGAGCCGGAGAAAGGTCCTCTTGGCGTTGGGGTGTGCTACCGTCAAGAAGAATGCAGCAGGCGCCGTCCAGGCATTGACCCATACTGATATCCTTGTGCCTTCCAAACTAGGCCAGTAGTCCTCGGACATGAGGCTGCGGGTGCCTTTACCGGAACCCGGTGCACCCCACTCGGCGCGATGCATGCGCGTGTCCATCAGCTGCGCGGCATAGCATCCGTCACATGCGGGGCTGATGCGGGCGCAGTCGGTCCAAGGCGACCCGGTGTAATCCGTCCACGAGATTGCCGTCGTCTCAGCCATGGGGATTCTCCAGAGCGGCGGCATAGATCGCAGGGCAGGGCAGGGTGATGCTGCTGCTGAAACGGCGGACAACAACGGTGTCGAATTTGAACCGCGCCTCGCGCCATGTCTTGCCGTAAAGCGGTGCGTCGACGCCCAGCTCGCGCAGCCGCGTCGTCACGCGCTTGATGCTGGCGCCGTAATGGTCGGCAATCTGGGTGCGACCCATGCCCATCTGCGCGCAGCGAATAAGCATCACGGCGGACGGAAGCTTTGCGCCGCCAGGGCGCCGAATGCTATTCGGGCAACCACGAGCATCCCGGTTAGCAGCTCCGCACTCATTTTGCTTGAGATCGCAGAGGATTATACTGGCGTATCCGCGACTGTAAGCTTCAATGGCGGCCCGCCACTGGCGATCAAATCAAACGCCGGTGAAGATGTTGCCCACCTTGAGGCGGGCTCCGTTCTCTACGGTGTTATTTCGGGCAGCACGTTCCGGCTGTCCAACGATGAAACGATTGCAAGCCTTATCTTTGATGCGCGTGACGAAGCTGAAGAGGCGCGCGACGCTGCCGTTCCTGCGGCTCAAACAGCTACCGTGAAGGCGTCGGAGGCTCTGGCGAGCGCAACTGTCGCGGCTGGCTATGCCGCAGCGGCTGGAATTTCGCGCGTGTTTTCCACCAAGGCAGAGGCGGATGCAGGCCTCTCCTCTGTTGCAGCAAATGCATTTGTCAAAGTGTTGGTTGACGAAAGCCAGGCAGACGTCGAGACCATCTATCAAAAGGTCAGCGGGTCTTACGTCCTAAAGGCGAAGGCCGGGCAGAAAGAAGTCCGCCTCGAAAACTTCGGCGCCATGCTTGATGGTAGCTCCGACGACAGCGCGGCTGTTCTTTCGGCAATCTCGTGGGTTTCTGCGAACGGTGGCCGCATCATCGGCACAGGCGGTAAGACCTGCTATTGCGCATCATTGATCGACCTGACGGGCGTTGATTTTTTCTCAGAGCGAGACTTCAAATTTCGCGGCAACATTGATCTATCTAAGGAGAACAGCACTCTCCTCGCTGATCTGAATGTCGATATTGACTCAGCAGGCGTCAAATACCCATACAAAATGCCACGAGGGTTTAAGAAGCCTTTCGCTGAAAAGGGCCTGTGGCTTGGTGCCGGCGATCTGATCCGCGACAACTATACGCGGATTGATCCGGGCTCGCTGAACAAGGTCAAGGTGGCTCATCCCGCTAGTGATGACTTTGTTGCCGACGCTCTTCCCATTGCAGCGGATCAAACAATTTCATGGAACCTCACCTCCGCCGGCGAGTGGCATTGTGCGCTGCGTCCGGCTGTTGGTGGACGCGAGTTGTCCTCCGTTTTTTCCGCGGGCGATTATCAGCGCGCAGCATTCTTTGTCTGGTCTGGCGGATGGATCGCCATTGCGGCAGGAGAGTCATCGATCGGCGCGAATGTCTATAAGAAAGCCATTGGTGTGGCGATCACCTCGTCAAATATCAACTGGCGCGGCACGGCTAATCATCCGCAGTGGCTTGCAGTGAACAGTGAATGGACTGTTCGGCTTTACGACGAGCGAACAGCAGCTATCCTGATGAATGGCACAGAGGTATATCGCTTCAACCTGCCTCAGGGCGCTATCATTACCGAATATGGTTTCGGCGTTTTTGCTTCAGGTCCTGCCATCAACGCGGGTATCTCGCGGTGGACGGAAAGACGGGCTTCCGCGTTCGGCGGTCAAAACCAGACCGCCGTTGCAGTCTTCGGGGATAGCAAATCGTCACCGTTCTACGGCGTCTGGTTGGATGCGTTCCGTGAGGCGCTTGACGCTACCTACGGCATCCGGTGCGTCAACGTCGCCAACGACGCGGTCGCCGGAACCAATAGCCTTTCCGTATTGCAGAGGATGCAGGCGCTTGGGCTCGGTGTCGCGAACTACATCGTCATTTATTGCGGTGTGAACGACATTCAGGGAGGCTCGCCGCTCTCAGCCTCAATCCAAAACTTGAGCGATATGCTCGATATTGTGATCAATGAGGGGAGGGTGCCGGTTGTCGTAATCCCGACGCTATGGCTGAACTCCAGTCAAACACCTGACGGATTTGCTACAGCGAACGCGGAAAAGGGGGCGGAGCTTCGCGCGGCGTACAGAACACTGGCTGCTTCACGTGGGGCGCTTATTGTCGATGCCCAGCAGTTGACCGGGCAAATCCTGTCCGACTTCATTACGTCGCCTGATCTGTCTGATGCCCGCGTTCGTGACCGCATCCATGATACTGCTTTCGTGTATCGACTGGTAGGTCAGATGATTGCCCGCGTCATCGCTGGGGACATCGTTCTGGAGTCAACCCCACGGATCACCGCAATACCCATTCCAGCGCGCTATTTCTCTAACATGTGGTATTTTACCCTACGTGCTCCACATGTTGCAGTGGATCAGAATCGAACCGTGCAGATGGAGGGAATACTTGAGGCCGGCACCAAAACGGATGGCACTACGATCATTACGTTCCCGACAAACCTCCGTCCTGCTAGGTCAAAGAGTTTCCCCTCATACAGCGTTCGATCTTCCGACGGACGACGGACGGGTGTTCTCTTGGAGATCACATCGGGTGGTGATCTGAAAATTTACGGGATGCCTTCAGATGACAACTACGTTTACCTCGACCCCATTAAATATGAGGCAGCGTAATGGATAATTGGCGCGGCCCTACCAGTACCTATATGACTCAAGGGTGGGATAGCGCGAGCTCGCTCTGTCAGGAATGTTACAATATAAGTTTCGCGCGGTGGTCTAAAAGACGGGAAGATGCCGCCGAGGAAACGAGAGGGTCTGCTAACGTCACCGCTCAGATAACTCGGAGATATCAACCCGCCGACACAGGTATGCCTTGGTCGGCTAAAATCATGCTAGTCATTGCGCTAATTGCTTTCACGGCAATGATGCTCGGCTACTGATGATTGAAACGGTGAGACCGCTTTTCACTCTGTCCATGTCGCACAAAGTGTTCCACCGCTTCCATCCCGGATTCTGCCACGTCAGTATTGATCGCGAGATAATATTCGGCGTCAAAGCCTTTTCTGTTGAGCCGGGACTTGCTGTGCGCAATGAGAAAATCTGAAACTGATCTCGGCCCGCGCTCGATCATTATGCCCCTGAAAAATGTGGCAACGCGGGTTGCGAGAGAGTTTACAACATTCGGTGTAAGGCTCTTCGTTTCGCTTGCGTGATCTGCCTCTGCGACTCTATCTCTTGCTGCGACAATCGCTTGATTGATTAGAATCCTCATATCAGCTCTGCTCGGCAGGAATTTTACAGGGTCATGAACTCCCCTGGCGAATGCCACTACGTTTGCTGGTGTGATACCCATATTAGATGGCGCCATTGAAGCTACTTGATATCCGAGATTGTTTAAAAGCAGCTCAATCTCGATCGTGTTGCTCTCGAATACTATAACGGGCTTTGACCTGTTTATCAGTTGGAGCATGCCAGTAATTGCTTGGTATTCGTATCTCTCAACATCGATCTTTATAAAGCTGGGCATTACGTCGCTCAACTCCTCGATCTGGTCGATTGGCACTTGGGGAACAGTAAGCAATCGGGTTGGGATGTCGCCCACGAACTCTCGAGCGTCCACCAGCGAGCCGACTTCAGAATTGTCTACGGGTAGAAAAAACGTTTCGAGAGACAGGCGATTGCCGACCGCAACAGGCCAGACGCGCACGTTGGGGATAGTTGTCAGATAGCCGAATAGTGACGGATTAGGCTCGAATGCGTGGACTTTCCCACAATCTCCGACCAGCTTTGAGAAAGCTGTCGTGTGTAATCCAACGTTTGCGCCTAAATCAAGCACAGTATCCCCTGATTTTACTGATTTGGCGGCTATGAAAGCCGTCAGCGCCTCATTCAAATAATGAGCTTCCAACGGCGATAAAGAATATTGCTCTTCCAAGTTTATTCACCCCAATCTGCAACTCAGAGTTATGAGTGAATGAGCGACTTGTGAAAGTCAATATCATTTGAGATTTGTCCGCATTGCTGTGCTTTGGGGCACCTTTTTACTCCGCCTTAACTTTAGGTACATGCAACCCAGAATCAGGAGAATGTCGATGACGGCTGTAACTGCCGCGCAGGTGCGCGCGGCTGCAAAAACGCGCGTGAATGAAAGCAACCTCAACTCGGTGATGATGGCGCTAAGCAAGTACGGGTCTGAATTCGGCCTTGATCTGCCTCACCGCGTCGTCGCTTTCCTCGCGCAGCTGATGCACGAAAGCGGTTCGTTCAAGTACGATCGCGAGATCTGGGGCCCGACGCCGGCACAGGAGCGATATGATACCCGCTCCGAACTCGGCAATACGCCTGCAAAAGATGGTGACGGCTATAAGAACCGTGGTCGCGGCCCTATCCAGGTGACCGGCGGATATAACATCCGAGCCTTCTACGAATGGTGCAAACGGAAGGACCTTAATCCGCCCGACTTCGTTTCCAATCCGGATCTCATCAACACAGATCCGTGGGAGGGTCTTTCTGCCATCTGGTACTGGGATGAAGGTAACCCCGATCGCAAGAGCCTCAACCGCTATGCCGACCGTAACGATGCGGAGATGATCACGCGCCTCATCAATGGCGGCCTGAACGGTTTTGCCGACCGGCTCGATTATTATACCCGCCTCGGTCTCGTGGTACTGGGCTTTGATGTTAAGGACATTCGGGGGTTTCAGGGCGCAGCAAAGCGGGCAGGGAAGTATGCCGGTAACCTGGATGGTCTCGATGGACCGCAGACGCGTGCTGCCATTCATCTGACGCTGGTCGATCTCGCGTCGAAAGCGCAGGTCGCGCAAGCTCAGATCAAGGCGGCTCCGGTGACTGAAGAGAAGCCGGTTGCGGTCACCCCACCCAGCCTCGATGCGCCCTGGTGGAAATCGAAGGAAGTTATTGTACCTGTCGCGACAGGCACTGGCCTCTCTTCCGCGCTGGCGGCGATTGGCTCGATGCCGTGGCAAAATCTTGCCCTTGTGCTTCTGGCTTTCGCCTTGGCCGGCGCATTCCTGCTGTGGCGCAAAAAGTCTGACGCAAAGGCGGTGTCTGACCAGGTGCGGGAGATGGCCTGATGTGGAATCTTATTCCCCACTGGCTCAAGATCGGGGCAGCGACTGTTGTTGGCGCTACCCTGCTTTCCGCCGGGTCGTTTCAGATCGGAAAGCGCGAGGGCAAGTCAGTCACCCAGGTCGAGGCAGCAAAAGCTGCCATTGCGCGCATCAACACTCTGGAGAAAAACAATGCCTCTTTCCGTAGTCTGTCGGATCGTCACCGTTGCCTTATCTTCATGCGCGATAGCGGCCTGTCAGACAGCGCCTGCGATTAACGGTAGCGGGTATCAGCGCATCCAGTTCGCGGACGCAGAGGCCGCACGCCTCGCTTCACAGGATCCGACAGCCGGTCCCGCAATCTATTCCAACAATCGCCAGTGCAGCCAAGACGCTGCCTGCCGGAAATGACGGCGGTGGCGACAATGGAAAGCGGATATCAGGGCACGGGCATGTGGGTGCGGATCCAGAATCGCTTCGGGCCGCGCATGATGGAATGGTTCATGGCTGGGCATCTCATCGCCTTCGGCTGGGTTCTTCTTCTTCCATCGCAGACCTTCAATCAACCGGCGTTCATGGGTTTTAACGAGATCGTGCCGTCGGAGGATTTTCTTGGCTGGATTATGTTTGTCGTCGGGTGCTTGCGTATCATTGGCCTCGTCATAAATGGCGCAAGAAAGAACGTCACACCACAGATACGGCAATTCTCGGCAGCAGCCGGGTGCATGATCTGGTCAGGCATAGCATACGCTTTTGCATCTTCCGGAGTCATCAGTACGTGGATTGCCATCTATCCGCTCTTCGCCATTGGAGAGCTGATCAACATCCACCGCGCAGCGCATGATCAGGGAGAAGCTCGCAATGGAAAAACTGGCTGATCTTCCGCCGCTGGCGCTGGTTGTGTTTGGTGTGACGCTGGCTGTGATTTTTGCAGTGAGGCACTTTGGGCTTTCGGCTGGTGCGAACACGTCTCCGCAAAAAAGTCAGGCGTCTGCACAGGTTGCCGCCGTTATCGTGGATCCCACTGCACTTAATAATGCCGCCGAGGCGGTCAGGGCGCATACGGCTGAAGCCATCAACATGCGAAAGTCGTTTGAGCGCGGGACAGACAAGATTTGCGATGCCATCGATCGCCTGAGTGACCAGGTGGACGATCTCCAAAAGGAGATGATCAGGCGAGGTGGATAAGGCGTCGTCTAGTGGAATTCTCCAACCTCGCAACTTAACGCAAATACCCCGCCGACTGCCTTGTGCGGTCGGCGGATTTGTTATCAATGGTCAGAGCGTGGGATGCTTATATCCTGCCTGGCCCATGTCGTTGATATCGTACGTTCCGTAGCAATGTGGACGATCACATCCGGCTTAACCATTTCCATGAACGACGGATCATAGGTGTTTTCCCAATAGAAATGACAGCGTCTAAAGTTTGCAAAAAACTCCCGCCGACTAAAGTACGCATTCGATGTCCCGAAGAGAACACATGTCAAGTCGAGTCCGCCTTGATTTTCATGGTACATCGTACTGCCTCTCAGCCTCCCACCGTTCATGACTATGTTACTAGTGCGATCAACAATTTTTGAGGTGCTGATCTTGGGGTCCCGTACCTCGTAGGCGATGCTCGCGGCTGGGGATAGTTTGCTACCTAGGTCACCTTGGAAATTCTCCTGAATCCTCGACTCCCATTCTACGCAACTCTCAAGGCCTAGAAGATTCATAATTTCGGGGAATAGTCCAACGCGCCCGACATCCGATAAGTGTGTGTCTGTCTTGGTATAAGCGGAAAGCGGGTCGGAAAGCCGCTCGTGTAAAGCTTCTAGGCCGTACACGAAGTGATAGGGAACCAACTCGGCGAGCTGATTAGCTGGTCGGTTAGGCGAAATTGGCACAAGACGCCCGCGCTTTTCGCTGCAGACTATATTTTTCTCCGGAACTACAAATGTCAGGTATTTTGCGCCCAACGACGAGGATCTCTCGATCCTGCGTCGAAACTCATCGGAAATCATTTCTAAATCTTCAGGAGAGAGTGACCTTTCCCCTGCAATAATTTTGTCGGTTTCGTTGACGTCATTCTGTAGAAAAAGCCAGCCATCCTCACCGACTTCCACGAAGCTTTCTTTGTCTCGGTCGTCGATAATCGACTGAAACCCATCAAAATCGAAGCTATCCCCTAGAACTCTTATTTGGACGACATTTTTGCCGCTCGACAGGTGCGATGACATCCCAAACGAGAATCCACAATTTGCTGCCTCGGGTGGGCGGCCAAGATCCTCCCTATAGAGGTCTACAGTCTCGATCCGGACTTCCACTCCATTCACTATTAGTAAAATCTTCAAAGGCGCCGTAGGATTAAGTTCGTTCGCGACCCACCCCGAACACACGTTCGCGTTTAATACTTCAACTTTCCCCGAATAAGCCACCGCCTTTTCCCTCCAAACGTGTAGAATGGTCTTTACCTACATAAGCTAGCCCTAATGCACAACTGGCTATTTTGGAGAATGTAACAAAAACGTCGCAATCACTCTTAGTGCCAAGGAGTGTTGTCCCAGCAGGGGTGACGGCGGACGCTAGCATCAGTGATCTTTGTGGATGCCGTCACTGCTCGGCGGCAAGGCGCTCTCAACTTTTAACGCCAACGTGTCTTATGTCGCGTGACGAAAGAGAGGACAGGTGACACGCAGCATTGAAATTCCTTTTCGTTCTCGAAGCTTCCCAAGCTGAATATCTGTGAGAAGCTTCGCACCCCAGTGTGAGGTGGTTACGAGGCCTTGAACGTATCCCGCTGCGGATAGTGTTCCCAACAATGCCAGGATGACCTCTCGGCCTTGGACCGACTGAAACCGAAGCCTCCCCACTTCTTGCAACCGGGATGCTCGCACCAGTGGTTCTCGTGGATGCCGTCGTCGGCCTTGCTGGCCTGATCGCTCATGGATGGATCTCCAATTCCCGTAGCTTCCAGCCTCCGGAAGGCGGCGAAGCCTGTAGCTTGGCAGCCCGCTGTGTAAGCTTCGTCGAGGCGATAATCTTTGCCTCACGTTTCGATGTCGCTTGAACGTTAATGACCCACCGGCCGGATTGAAATCGATACGTTTTCGGCTTGGCGCCCTCGACAAACCGGCACACTGCGACGAACGCAAGGCGCATTCTCGCTTTGTTCTGCTCGGTTACGCCCCTCACAGTCTTCCACCAATTTTCAAAATTTTGATCGACCGCACTCTTAAGCATGTTCTTAATATGTTCTCATGCGCGCAAGAGTCAATATAGCGCCAACTCCATCCCGCTCTGGGTTTTTTGGTTAGCCGGGCCGGACAGAACATTACGAGAAAATGTGTGGCTAACTCTTCGGTTAACCAATTGATTTTAGGCCGGTTTGCCAGTCTCTCCGGGGCTGGCATTTACCGGGAAGCTATCGTCGTTCGGGAGGTTGGACGCGGATGTAGATCTTTGGGAGGTCGGTCATTTGATGCGAGCGGTGTTTCGTTATTGGGAAGGAATTCTTTGATCGCGCGCTTCAAGGCAATCTGCCAGTTTCCAATTTCAATAAGCTGCGGATGTCGGTGATAGAAATCTGAACGGTCTCCCGCTACCATACGCCGCCCCGCCATTAGCGCTCTTGCATGTGCCTGCGCCCAACGACCCTACGCGAATAGGGTTCGGCACTTTAATGTGGTCTTTCTGGACGCATTTGCCGGTCGGTATGGCGTGGCGGCTGGGCAGATCTTTCGGAAGTAGGGGGCTTCTGAAGTTGCGCATAACGTTTACATCCAGATCGCTCACCTCAAGCAGCGATCTCCCCTAGAGCGGCCTGCAAAGCGATTTTATGGAGTTCTTCCAGGGATGATGTCCACAAATTGCGCGCTGTTAGCCGTTCCTTCAGATACTTGAAATCCAGGCTTTCTGCGAGGACAGTCGCCGTCGTTGCCGAGTATTCCTTCGTAGGGCCGGCTTCGCTTAGGAGCTCCTCGATACCCCGCAAAATCCTACGTTGCAGGTTAATATCAGATGATTGCTCGTAATCCGTGTAAAGCTCTCTGATTTTTTCAAGCGCTTTCAGTGTTCGTTCACCGACATTGAACCTCGCTTTGACGAGGCGATCACTTTGGTTGAGATAAACGACTTCAATGGTCTTTTGGCCAAGCGAAGTTAGTCCACGTAGTCGGTAATTTCTCATTGTGAGGTGGTCTTTCGGACTGATCAATGTGGGGTCTATGATCATTCCTTGGGTGTCGACGTTGTGCGTGCCCTTGTTCACATTACATCTCTTGCATGAAGGCAGGAGATTGCTCCACGTAACAACGTCGTCTGGAAAATCTTCTTTGAACCGAAAGTGCTCGACCTCCATATATTTTGATTCTACAGAAATGTCGGTTTCGCAGTAACAGCACTTCGAATGAGACATCGCTAAGAGCGTCGAGCGAATAAACTTTCGGTTCCAAACTTTTGCGTTGCTCTCCTTAAATTTGGCTACGAGTTCACGCTGTTTTTCTGAAGTCAGATCAGCAGGAGCAGCACATCTGTAGACGCGTATCAAGATTCGCCTCCTAAGTACGGGGCGGCCTGTATTCGAAGTAGTTTACGCATACTACTGTCTGGATGGAGCATTTGCTCTAGGATGTGGAGCGCCTCTCTGACGGATTTTGGTTCGTCGCGGTCTATTGCAGCATCGAATGCTCGCATCGTCTTACGGTATTCTTCGGAAACAACCCCTTCTAGGCCCATCACCTCTTCAAGGATTTCTTCCAGCGTCCAACCTTTGAACCCGTAAGGACCTACCGATGCCGCTCTAACGACGGGGCCGTCTGGGCCCTCAATCAGGCTTATAACTTCATCACCATTACAAGATTGGATAACGTGCGGTGAGTGCGTTGTCACAATGATCTGAGCCGACTTGAATAGGTCTTTTAATACACCTACTACCGCTCTCTGCCATGTCGGGTGCAAGTGCAACTCGACTTCGTCGATTAATATTACGCCTGCGAAATCTTCGGCCGCTATTTCCAATCGGCGGTATTCGATTTCCTTAACAATCCCAAGGATCATCGCGTATATCGCCCTAAACCCAGATGAAAGAAATTCATATGGGATCAAACCGGCTGGAGTGTTCACCATTATGTCAAAGGTGGTGGTATCCACAGTCGCAAGTGAAACACGGCTGTCGAGCCTGCTAAAAGTTCTTATGGCTAGATCGAGGTTCTCTTTTCTGAAATCAGGCCAGCTATCACCCATGTGCTTGAACAAATACCTGTTCGCTAACCAATCCTTTATTTCATGAACATTAATCCCATTTGAGGCCTGAACCTGGTGTTCAGTATCATTTCGAGAAGGATCGCGCTTAATGCTTTCGTTTTTGGTGTAGAAAATGTCTCTTGCTGTCTTGATGTACAAAACATTCAAAGAATGATCTTGAACCCCGAAAGGAAGCGATTGCTCTGTTACGTTTTTGTTCGCAACTCTACCTTGATGCTGTAAGGCGATGCCATCTACCTCGTAAGTGAGCCTTACATTAGAGATTAGATCACCCGCATCAGCACGTTTACGCACGTTAACATAGCTTCTGGATACAAAGACAGCGGCGGCAGCGTCCAAGATGGTGGTTTTACCTATCCCATTTGTTCCGCAAATGACGTTCAAGCCGTCCTTAAAATCGATCTTTGTGTTGCCAAACCGAGAAACGTTTTCTAGGTGCAAACTTTTGATCCGCAGAATGCGCATTCTTAAATACCCGCGTAGATAGTCACACACATTGCTCGTACAGGTTTATTAGTGTCCTGCCAAGGAGTGCATCCGACTGGAACTGAGGCATTTCAATAATCGCTCTTCGTCGCCGTTGCCTTAAATTGGTTTTGCCATAGCGGTCTCATCCACCACCTTTTCCACACCTGTCGTTTTCTGTGGATTTCATTTTACAATTCGATATTGAAATAACTGGAATTGTTGAGTGTTCTCGGGCAACATTTTCCCGACTAGCTTATCCCACGCTCTTGAAATCATTGAAAGTGCGATGGGATTTGTAATCAAGTGCTCGCGCTCAACCCGCGATTTTTCACGGCCGATTTATTATTAACATCTTTGGTTCGCGGCCTATATCCTCAGGTGGTCTGGGCGTAAATTTGGTATCGGCTAGTTTTAGTGCTTCTCCTACATGTTCTACCGCGTGAGTGACATCATCAGTGAGAAGTCCTAAGCCTTGACGGAAGTCGGGATAACTGCTGATCGCCATGTAGCCAGCGACGGCGTAGGCTAGCCACTTTGCATCGACTTCGAGTTTGCCGCCGCGATACCTCAGCGACCCATAAGATGCCGTCCCTCCCACAATCCTCGGCTGATTCCCATCGAAGAAAGTGGCAATGACCGCCGAGAGCACGCCATTAATCGCTTGCAAAGCTTCGTATTCGCGGGGGTAGTTTTCTCTGAACTGCCGGCTATCAAAGGTGATGTTTGTGAGTATTGGGTTCGCGCTCATAGCGTAGCCAATATTTATCGGAGGCTCAAACTTCGCGATCGTATAATCGATGTATCCGAGTGTAATAAAATCCTTCCCAGGTGGGGGAGAACGTCGCGCAGAGTTCATTTGAGTGCCTCGTTACTCAATGTCGACCGATAGCTAGTCGTTACTTTTTTAAATTTTGGTTTCCAAAAGACGTCTAACTACTTTTAATATTCTGCACGGCACAAGCCGCGAGGGCTCTGAGGCCGTGCCGCATTTAAGTTGCCGGTTAGCCCGACAGGACAGAACATTGAAAGAAAATTTGTGGCTAACCGACCGGTTAACCCATTGAAAAAGCCTCGGTTTGCTGGGCTCTCCGGGCCTAGCTCTGGAAGAGCTGTTGTGCAAATTCAACGATACGAAATCACGGGCGCCTCTTCAGCGCTAGATCCCACTCATCCTTTGTTCGGTAATCCCCGGGGAAATAACTGTGAGTTTCCTTGCTTGGTATGGGAAGGTGGAGGTCTCGATAGGAATCATATCGCTCATTGAAGAAGAATGAGATTTCGAAAAGATCCGGAGAAGGAGGGAGGCTGTCGACAGTAAGAACGTAACCAAAAGGAACAAAAGACATCTCAGAAAATACCAAGGGCCGATGATGACCGGTCACCATCATTGCGACAATTCCGCTAGCTCGGAAGGCGTGTGAGTTTTTGGACGTTAGGAAGCAATACAGTCGAAATTTCTCTGGTAGGCCCACTTCATTCTTGTTGAGTACGTACTTTTGTAGCTCTGGATGGCGTTGGAAAAATCCACTTCCATTCAGCGTACCGAACATAGCGACAATTTGCTTGGCCACTCGTCCCGGGAATATATGATACGGCATCGCCAATGCGCCTGATGAGCCGAGGAAGCGGACACCTTGGTAGGCCCATGCGACGTATTCCGACCCATACCACGCTCCAGTTAGATTATTGCATTTCTCACATAGCGAGTATTTTCCAAAACCTTTCCTGCTCTCTCTGTGCCGGATCTTCCTGTCATCCTTCTCGGAGTCCAGATAGTCCTGCACTGACGCCACCAATAGGCCATGATTGTTGAACGCGCTTTTGGGAGGGATATGCTCGAACGTTAATTTGCCATGCGTTCCGCAAATACAACACGCCCCTTCTTTCGTACCAATCATTCCATTCTCCAATGTCGCCAGCCTAAGCCGTCCGTCCCTGAGCAACGCTCTGGAGTGCACCCCATTTCACCGGACAAGTCGGCTAGATTGATTTAGCCCTGATGAACTGCCGAGGGGAAGCCATCTTGAGCGCGGAATGGGGATGGATTTCGTTGTAGTCCTCAATCCATCCGTCGATGAGCCGGAGCGCTGTTTGGGCGTCCGGTAGAGCTGATATCCGAATATAGTCCCGCTTCAACGTTTTGACGAAGGCTTCCGACATGCCGTTCGACTGCGGGCTGGCGACCGGCGTGAAGCAGGGCGTTAGATTGAGTGCTTGCGCAAACAGCCTCGTGTCCCGCGCCGTATAGGCTGAACCATTGTCAGACAGATGCTCGATAGCATTCGGGGCTCGGGTTGCATGGAAGCGTTTCTCGACCGCCTCCAGCATCATGTCGCGGACGTCCGAGCCGGATATTCCGGCATTGGCGAGCGCCGTCCAAGCGATGATCTCCCGGTCGAAGGCGTCGATGATGAAGGCGAGACGAATGACCTCGCCATTCCAGCAGGCGAACTCCAGGCCGTCCGAGCACCAGCGCAGGTTGGAGCGCATGACCATGACCTTGCCATCGTGGAGGCGGCCCTTGCGAACGGCTGTGTGCTTCTCCAGTAGCATGGCGTGGTTACCCATGATGCGATGGACCCGTTTGGCGTTGACGACAGGCTGATCGGCGGCTCGCCTTTCGCGATTGAGGAGCGCGGCGATCCGCCGATAGCCATAGGTTGGCCTTTGATCCACCAGCCTGCGGATGGCGGGCAGAAGCTCTGCATCCTCGGCCTTGTTGTATGGCCCACGCGGCTTTGATCTGCCTTTCAGCCGCTCGATGAGGTTGGAACGGGAGACGCCCAGCGTGTCTGCGACGGCCTTCATCGCGAACCGTCCTTCGGCAACAAGATCGGCCGCGATATCCGTTTTTTTGAGTCCGCTTTGGAAAGGGCTTCGCGGAGGATTTCGACCTCCATCGTCTTGCGACCGAGCATGCGCTCCAACTCCCGGACGCGATCCTCCAGTTTCTTCACTTCCGAATTTCCGACAACCGGCTCGTCAGAATCCACGGCTGCAGCACCTCCCTCGCTCAAGAGCCTGCGCCACCGATAAAGCAAATTGGGCGCGACGCCATGACGGCGAGCGGTCGAAGATACCGTCTCGCCGGGTTCGAAACTCTGCTCAATGATTGTCAGCTTTTGCTCGGTTGTCCACCGCCCGCGGCGAACATCACCCGTCAGCAATTCAACGTGTCGATAGTCGTTAGACATAAGCCTATACCCAAGCCTGTGCTTGAGCCTTTCTGCTTATGCCGACTGTCCGGTCGAAATGGGGGGCAGTTCACGCTCTAAGACTAGGCTTCGTTTCCGGCTTTAGGCAACCGGTTAATACTGGTGTGGTGAGGGATGCGCGCTGGGTTTTACAATGAAATCAATGGCCGTAGAGGGCGTGTCGTTGAGGGGGGTGCAGCTCTGTATCTAGCTATTTTAAGTATATTAATCAGTATCTTAGCAGAAAAACACCGGCAGGATTTTGGTCTCCACGAGAGGACTCCAATAACTTCCAACCTTTCACTCGCGGTCACAAGTTAAGCGTTCCGATGTAATATTGGGTGTCGCGCTGAGTGGTAATATTTGGCTCATATTCGTCATGAAGCCAGTCTCGCTGGCCGTAGCTTGGGTTTGATGAGTAGCACTTCACTTTACTGCCCTCAGGTACGAAGGTAATGTCGAGTGCTCTTGTCTGGGTTATCTTTTGATATCCTGAGTAGTGATGGAGGTGACGTTGTTTTGCCTCACCTATGACGATTATTTCTGGCTGTAATTTGTCGAGCCATATGTTTGGAAGCTTTCCAGACTTTCGCCCATGATGGGGAGCAAAAACGATATTCGTCTTACGAAGATCAATATCGTCGAAGATGTCTTCCATGAACTGCGTTTCAAGATCACCGATCCACATGAACGACGCGCTGTTCTCGACTGAATAACGCGCAACGAGAGAGATATTGTTAAACGCCTTCGCTTCCTTGGCGAGTTGCAGGGCGTTTTTATAATGGGAGTTGGACGTGTCAGGCCATAAGATCGAAATACCAGACGTCTGTCTCACGTCATCGGAGAGATTCATCCACTTCCGTGAGCAGTTCTTATGAACATAGTACGCCTTGTCACTATCGCGTAACTTACAGTAATGTTTAAAGGATGGAGTCTCCAAGCTTTTTTTGGCTTCGTTTTTTACGGTGTAAAAATTCCGGATTGGCATTTTTTCATCCAGATACTCGATCCCTTGGATGTGATCTTCATCTGGGTGGGTAGATATAAACCGCGTTAGCCCTTTGTGTTTCGATTCTGCCTTGAGTTCCTGAACTAGCCACTCCATGTGTTCACCAAAGAGCTGGCAATCAATAATCGTGAAGTTATCGCTGTTATGTTTGATATAGAACATGTCGCCAGCGCCTACAGTGTATGATTTAACAACCGCCATTATGCTTCACCCTTGTTGGCGCGCGCTGCGCGACTGTGTTTCATCAGTGTTCCGCAGCTAAGTATAAGCTGCTTTCCGTATGCTTCAGACGCCTCTCGCAGTGGTCCCTCCCGTACAGCCAAAAGCATGTAGATCGAGTGGACGACTACGACGAGGACTACAATGGACAGCTTTTCTTGGATGTCTGATATTCTCTGGAAATAGCTTGGCATGAAATATAAGATCGAGCCGGCTATCGCTCCGATGATTAAATTCAAAACTATCGATAAAGTCCTGAGTCCAAGGAGGTTCCTGCGGAAGCCATAGGAAACAAGTTTGTCGAACAAGATCACAAATTTCTTCGTGTCGCGTGTTTCGTCGCGCAACCAGTTTCCGGCGCCCGCATAAAAATCGTCTGCTAGTTCTGGGTTGTTCGTCTCGTCTTCAACGGAAGGGACCGATCGCTTTATCTTGGTGGAAATGAAATTTCGATATAGTTCTTTCGAGCTTTCCGGAAGCTCTTTGTTGGATCTGTACCAAAGATAAGGGGTGGAGCGAGTTCCGAGCTTTCTTTCTATTCTTCTACCGTTCCACTGGGCAAAATCAGCTAAAGCATAAAATAGCACAATGCTCATGATTGTTACGACGATATTGGAGAGACCAATGCGGTCCCATGGTACGATCATGAACGGTAAGGCGAGTACCGGAAGTCCAGCTATTAACGATGGAAAAATTCGTGCCCTTATAGTGTATGCATCAAAAAGTTTAAGTACACCTAGCATGCCCATCCCCCGATAACACTTCGTGTGATATATTTTAGAGGGGCGGATATCAACTACTAATTGCGTTATATTATCTTGATACTCGTCAAAAAATGCTGCCTCCTTCGCATTTCGGCGCCGTCCCATATGTAGGGCGTCCGAATTCATGACCCATCAAATCGGCCTGCATACGGTCGGATGCGCCAGCGTTTTCAATGCGATCTTGAAACGTATGACGCAAGGAATAAACGGTGTGCTTCTTGGTCGGCCGTAGTCCAGCGTTCCAGAGAAATTTGTTGATGTTGGCGGACGCCGAGTCGGATTTGTCCTGATAGATTGGGAAGCCTTTCGGATGGCGTTTCATTGCTGTCAGTGCGACCCCTACGAGCGGGACGCGTCGGACGGAATAGTCGGTCTTGTTTCGACGATCATCACGCTCTGCGACCTCAACATGAGGAACTTCTCCATTAAGATGAATATCCTCCGGCCGCAAATTGCAAACCTCGGTGAGGCGCATGCCTGTCTCGATCATGACATGATGATTGCTTTGCCCTCATCGTTCAATCCATCTAACGCGCCGTCTGCCAAGATCTTCTCTTTAATCCACGCAACGGGGAACGGCGGTCGCTTGCCAAGCTTCGTCGCGTTGGTCTCCTTGATCCGCAGTTTTTCCCATGGCTTGTGAAACTCGGTCTGCAGGGCATCATCAATGACGCTCAGCATTCCGGCGATATCGGTAATGCTGCGATTGGCACTGTACGCCTTAAGTTTCTCACTTTTGATCTTCTGCACCCACCAGTCGCGAAAACGGATTGAACCGGCACGCTGGATGGCTGATAGTTCGACGTCGCCGAGAACCTCCCTGGCATAGCGTAGCGCGCGCTCTCGCGAGACCTTGTGCTTGCGTAGCTGATTTGGTGACATCCCGGTCAGTCCGGCCTCGTTGTGATGCGTGTAGGGCTTCCACACGTCACTTATGTGCGGCCTAGGTTCGGAGGCGGTTCCAAGGACGCCGTCGGTAATGGTCTGCGATATGTCGAAATTCTGCTCAGCAATTTTGAAGCGGCGCTCTAGTTCAGCGATGTCGATCTGGGCAACATCTCCGACCGGCTTGTATGTGAAGCCCATTGACTGTGCAGCTCGCACAGCCGCCTCGTACTCCTCGGTTGCACCAACGGCGCCTTTGCCCTCCAGCAGCGCACGCCAGAACGCTTCGGAGGCCTTGTGAATAGACTCGGCTCGCTCAAGTGCGTCTTTATGGTTTTTCGTCTTCAGGCTTTTCTTCACGTGCGCGCGTTTGTCGAGGTGAGAAACCTCCATAGGGACGCGCCGGTAGTACCGATAGATGCCACTCGATGGATCTCTCAGCACATATTTTGAAACATCTTCTGACTTCATTCGTTTACCCGCCTGTAGACGGAAATGTAGCCAAAAAGTATCCGAAATAGCAAGAATGGGAGTAGGCGCTTGCGCCCCTGAAAGCAGCGGTAAATTGTAAGCAATTGTTTTTGCTTGGTTGTTTTGCGGTATGTTACTTTTCTCTTCTAGAGAAAAATGGCTCCCCGGGCCGGATTCGAACCGGCGACCTGTCGATTAACAGTCGAATGCTCTACCGCTGAGCTACCAGGGAACGTGCGCTGCTTGGCGCGGTGTGAGCGGGGTAATACAAATGCTTTTCCGATTTGCCAAGCGCTTTTTTCAAAAAAAACGCATTCATCTTGTTTTATCTCGCCGGAGTCCCGATTTTCCGGGCTTATCGACGGTGAAAAAATTATCCACAGGCCAGATGTTAAAGGGCAGTATGGAATGAAATTTGGAATGGACCACAGAACGGGTCGTCTCAATCTCGGAAAATGGAGCGTTGCCATGCCGCGTTCGCGCGTCGGCAGGATCGCCACCGGCTCGGCGCTGGTGGTGGGCGGAACGCTCGGGTTTTTGCCCATCCTCGGTTTCTGGATGGTCCCGCTTGGTCTTATCGTGCTTTCCCACGATTTGCCGGCGGTTCGCCGCAGGCGGCGGCGGCTGGCAGTCTGGTGGGCATCGCGACGCAATGGTCGCAACACCCGCAATAGAGGTGGACAATAAGTCTCAGCCGCCCATTGAGCTGCTGAGGCCCTGTCCAGCCCAGAAGGCGGCATAGGCGAGTGCTGCAAAATAAATCGCCGTCAGGATGAGAAACAGATATCCGCCGAGAACGGTCACGCCGTCCCTCTGGATCATACCCGCCGAAAAAAGCAGGATGGCGACGCCCGGCAGGGTGTTGGAGAAGGGAATGAAGCCGAGCGGCATCATCAGCAACACGCCAGCGGTCATCAGCGCAAGTCCATTCACTCTATTGGCGACGATGCCCGCCGTCAGCGCCGGAAGGCGCGGGCGGATGAAGCGATCGAGCCTGGAGACGATGGCGACGCCTTTCTGCAGTGCCGGTACCAGCTTTGCCGTTTCCATCTGCCGGTCGAGAATCCTGGCCGGCAGCCATGGCAGACGGTTGAGGGTGATGGCCAGACTGACGAGAATGATCGCTGCGCCAAACACGGTGCTGACGCCGGGGATGGAGACCGGAATGAGGAAGGGCAGGGAAGCTATGGCACAGATGAGCAGCAGGCCCTGTTCGCCGATTGCCTCCATCAGCTCGCGCAATGTGATCGTCTGACCTTGCAGTTTCCCAATCAGCTTTTCGAGCGTGGTGCTGAGCTTTTCAGACGTATCAGTGAATGCGAATTCGTTCGACATCAGGCTTCCCGGAAGTTGCTTTAACTCCGGGTTTGATAACATTCATCAGGCCGAATGCCTACCGCCGATGGAAAATCAGCGTCTTTTCGGACCGGTGCTGCCGCCCGCCTTTGTCAGTGGGAAACCCAGCTGCTGTAGGCGCCTGCGAGAAGAACAATCAGCAGGATGACAAGTATGACCGGATTGATCGACGTAATGAAGCTTACATAGTCCATGATAACTTCCTCCTCTTTCCGCCACACCTTATTCTACCGCGAAAAGGCCAGTTTATCTACCTGAGGATGAAATTTCGCATCGCAGCAACCATCCGCCGCTGCGGTCTGGAATTGTTTGTTTTTCTCGTTTGCCGCAACGCAAAAAATAAATCTTCCAACATTTGCCATTCTCTTGCGTTGTCTCTAATCCTGATTTGGCGGCGGTCGATAGTCAGACCGTCCGCCGCTGACAAACCGCCACTGAGATGCCTTGGCTCCCGCCTTGCCTTCGGTCTAAAACGATCTTCCCGAGGACATTAAATGCTGAAAAACATCTATGCCTGGACGATGGCGCTTGCCGCGCGCAAAAGCGCCGTGTGGTGGCTGGCGATCGTGGCCTTCGTCGAAAGCTCCGTCTTCGTTGTGCCGGCGGATGTGCTTTTCCTGCCCATGGTGCTGGCAAAGCCAAAAAAGGCGATGTTTTATGCGCTCGTCGCAACGGTCGCTTCCGTTCTCGGTGGCATTGCCGGCTGGTTTCTCGGCCACTATGCTTTCGAGAGTATCGCGCGGCCAATTCTGGAATTTTACGGCAAGCTGGACAGCTTCGAGCAGCTCAAGAATTCGGTAAATTACGAGACCATCATTCTCCTGCTGGTGACATCTGGCTTTGCGCATCTGCCGCCGATCAAGGTTGTCACCATCCTCTCCGGTGCGGCCAATATCAGCCTAGGCCTTTTCATTCTCTCGGCTGTCGTCACGCGCGGCGCGCGCTTTTTCATCCTCGCCGGGTTGCTGCAAAGATACGGTGAACCGGTGCGCCACTTCATCGAAAAACGCCTTGGTGTTATTGCCGCCGCTGTGGCCGCAGCGCTCATCGCCATCTATGCGGTCTACGTTTTCGTGCGCTGACGAAACGCAGTTTTTCTACTCTTACAATACTGTCGCATAACTTTCAGCCTACTGTCAGAATCCAGCTGTATCGGTTGTCTCGTCCAATGAGAGAACCGATTTATTATGCGAAGATTATGGAAGTGCTCCTTGGGGGGCATGGGTATTGCTGTGCTTGCCGCAGGCGGTTATCTCCTGGCCATCCAGCTTCTCGGCAACTTTCACGAGGTGGTGGCAGGGCAGCTTTACCGCTCCAACCAGCCAAGCAGTGAGCAGCTGGTCCGCTATACCAGGGACAATGGCATCAAGACGGTCATCAATCTGCGCGGAGAGAATGAATCCGAGGACTGGTACAAGGATGAGATCAAAACCTCGCGCGAGCTTGGGTTGACCCATATCGATTTTGGCATGTCAGCCCGCCACGAACTCGACATGACCAAGGTGAACCAGTTGGTCGCGATCATGCGTGATGCGCCGAAACCCATCCTCATCCATTGCAAGTCCGGTGCGGACAGGACAGGCCTTGCGACCGCGCTTTATCTCGGCCGCGTCGCGTATCTCGGTGAAAAGGCGGCTGAGAGTCAGCTTTCCGTCCGCTACGGCCATATCGGCATCCCCTATCTGTCTGAGACCTATGCCATGGACCAGACCTGGGAAAATGTCGAACACATGTCGATCGCCGACGACTTCACAATTGCTTCAAACGAGTTTTGAAAACGGTCGGGCATAACATCCGCAAAATTGCTGATCGATCTCCTGAAGCGGGATTTTGCGTTCTGTTCTGATCGCGCAACGGTCGGGACGGGACCCAAACGCTTGGTTTCTTAACTGTTGAGTTCTCAACGACGCAGCCTGTCTTTCATCAGGCGACCCGATTTCTCCCTCTCAAGGTTCGTCGGAAATCACATTTTCTGTCTATATATTAGTAACTTATGCGATCCAACAATTAAGTTGACTCCTTTAATCATCTTTTATAGAGCGACGTTGTTTCAACTTCTGGATCGCATCATGACACCAAAATCATTTATGAGCGGCCTTGCCGCATCGCTCTTGTCTATTCTCTTTACCGCCCCGTATGTAATGGCTGAACAAAAGACCATCACAGATGTCATCGGACGCGAAGTGAAGGTTGACCTTCCAGCAAAGCGCGTTGTTCTCGGTTTCTACTTCGAGGACTACATGGCGGTCGGCGGCGAGAAAGCCTATGATTCCGTCGTCGGCATTTCTCGCGAAGCCTGGGAAGGCTGGGTACCCGCCAACTGGAAGATGCACCTCGCGCATCGCGCCTCGCTTGCCGACATTGCCGATGTCGGTGAAGTGGAAGCGCAGACTTTCTCGGTCGAAAAAGTGTTGAGCCTCAATCCCGATCTGGTGATTCTGGCGGACTGGCAATACAAAGCGCTTGGTCTCGATGCCGATCGTCTGGAAGAAGAAGGCATTCCCGTCGTCGTCGTCGACTACAACGCCCAGACGGTCGAGCGGCACGTCGCCTCGACCCGGCTTTTTGGCGACCTGACCGGCCAGGAGAAGCGTGGCAAGGAAATTGCCGACTTCTATGCCGGTTCGCTGAAAGAGGTCGCTGACCGGGTCGCCAAGTCCGGAAAGCCGAAACCGAAGGTCTACGTCGAGTTCGGCAACAAGGGCCCGGCCGAATATTCTTTCACCTACGGCAAGAACATGTGGGGCGCCATGTCCACGGCGGCTGGCGGCGACAACATTGCCGCTCCCTTCGTCGAATGGTGGGGACCGATCAATCCAGAACAGGTTCTGGCGTCCAAGCCTGACGCCATCTTCATTTCCGGTCGCGAAAACAACAAGAACCCGGCAGCGCTGCCCATGGGACAGGCGGTGAAGGCGGCAGACGCAGGCGAGAAACTCAAGGCATTTGAGGCCCGCCAGGGCTGGAGCGAATTGCCCGCCATCAAGAACGGCCAGCTGTTCGGTGTCTACCAGGGTGCGTCGCGCACGCTCTCCGATTTCGCCATGGTTCAGTACATCGCAAAGCAGCTATATCCCGAGCAGTTCAAGGATGTCGATCCGATCGCCAACTATCTCGGCTATTACAAGAAGTACCTTCCGGTAACGCCTCAAGGCACTTTCGCCATCGCCGTCAAGGATTGATATCGCGCTTGCCTGTGGCGGCACGGAAACGTGCTTTCTTCGCCGCCACAGTGGCGAAATCTCGCGAACGCCGCCGTTGCGGCGTCCGCTTTTCCAGACAGTCCTTTCAGGCAGGTTTTCATGACAATTGCTGCCCGCAACGCCGAGGCCATCGGTGCGCACCGGCTGCGCGAGCGCCGTCGCTGGCGTGTCGTCTCTATCTTCTTCGTGTTGATGGCGGTGAGCCTCGTTCTCGATATCGCCACTGGTCCTTCGCTGCTGTCGCCCGCCGAAGTGGTGAAGTCGCTGACCGGCCTTGGCGAACGGGCCGCCATGACCGATTCTATCGTGCGCGGCCTTCGCCTGCCCATGGCGTTGATGGCGCTTGCCGTCGGTGCGGCACTCGGAGCAGGCGGCGCGCAAATGCAGACCCTGCTCAATAATCCCATGGCGAGCCCCTATACGCTCGGTATGGCCGCAGCGGCCGGTTTCGGTGCGGCGCTGGTGCTGGCGCTTGGCGGTCTCGGGCTGGATGCCATGATTGCCGTTCCGCTGGGCGCGTTCGTCTTTTCCATGCTCGCAGCACTTTTTCTCTTCACGCTGGCCTCCATGCGGCAGATGACGACCGAAACCATCATTCTCGGCGGCATCGCGCTTCTTTTCCTTTTTCAGTCGCTGCTGTCGCTCATCCAGTTCCTGTCCTCACCGGAGCTGTCCCAGCAGATCCTTTTCTGGCTGTTCGGCAGCCTGACCAAGGCGACCTGGCCGACGCTTGGCCTGACCGCTGCCGTGACCGCCCTCTGCTGCGCCCTGCTGATGGCGGATTGCTGGAAGCTGACCGCGCTCAGAATGGGGGAGATGCGGGCGGCAAGCCTCGGCATCAATGTCCGCTGGCTGCGCATGAAGGTTCTCGTCATCGTTGCCATCATGACCGCGACGGCCACCAGCTTCGTCGGCGTCATCGGTTTTATCGGGCTGGTCGCGCCGCATATCGCCCGCATGACCGTGGGCGAGGATCAGCGCTTCTTCCTGCCCATGTCGGTGCTGAGCGGCGCGCTGATGCTGTCGGCTGCCTCGATCCTCTCCAAATCGATCGTTCCCGGTGCGCTGTTCCCGGTTGGCATCGTCACGGCCATTGTCGGCGTGCCGTTTCTGATGTGGCTGATTTTCGCTCCGAAGAGGCGCGGCTGATGATGGTTCTCGATTCTATTTCCGCCGAGCGCGGCGGACAGACTGTTGTGAAAGGGCTGTCGGCGCGTCTGGAGGCGGGGCATATTCATGCCGTCATCGGCCCAAACGGAACGGGCAAGACGACCCTTCTGAGAGCGATCTTCGGCGATCTGCCACTTGCTGCCGGTTCGATCAGCCTCGGCGTCCGCCGTCTTCGGGCCGGGGAGCGGGCGGGGCGGTATATAAGGCAGTGGCGCGATGGCTTTGCCTACATGCCGCAGGACACCACGGCCGATATTGCGCTCAGCGTGCTGGAGGTGGTGGCACTCGGCCGGTTCGGGCGTCTGTCGTTGCATATTGACGACGAGACGCTCAACCTGGCCATGACACGCCTGCATCAGGCGGGCATAGCGCATCTGGCGCGCAGGGAGATCGCCTCCCTCAGCGGCGGGCAGCGGCAGATGGCGCTTTTCGCGCAGGTTCTGATGCGCGAGCCGCAGGCGATGCTGCTGGACGAGCCGGTCAGCGCGCTGGACCTCAAACATCAGGTGGCGCTTCTCGATCTGGTGCGGCATGAAACCCGCGCCAATGGCTGGGTAACGCTGGTCGTGCTGCATGATCTCAACCTCGCCTGCCAATATGCCGACAACCTGCTGGTGATTTCCGGTGGCGCATTGAAGGCGACCGGCGCGCCGGGAGATATCGTCACGCCGAAACTCATTTCCGAGACCTACGGGGTGACGGTGGAAGTTTTGCGGGACAGGCGCGGCAATCCCGTCATCCAGCCGGCTGGCGACCCGCTGCCCGAACATTTGAAAACCCTTGAAGGAATAATTGCATGAAACGATTTTTGATGACGTTTGCCGCGGCTTTGGCCGTAACCTTTTCTGTCGCGCCGTCCTTTGCTGCCGAACACAAGGTGCTGATGCTCAATTACGGCACGGACGGCAGCATGGTGTTTGAGCCTTCCTATGTAAAGGCAGAGCCCGGCGACACCATCACCTTCGTGCCGCAAAATTCCAGCCATTACGTGCAGTCCTATGCCGTTCCGGAAGGCGTAACGCCCTGGAAAGGCAAGCTCGATGAGGCCTTCACCGTTACCGTCGAGAAGGAAGGCGTCTATCTCTATTATTGCCCGCCGCATCTGATGATGGCGATGATCGGTGTGATCCAGGTCGGCAAGCCCGTCAATCTGGAAGCGGTCAGGCAAAAGGCGGAGAAGCTGCGCCCCAAACTGGTCATGAAGGGCGAAAGGCTGGACGCGGCTCTGGCACAGCTAACGCCGGCGCAATGACGCCATCTCCGTGCTCGACCGGATGGGACGCTCGATCCCTCAAATCTCGCTCGCCGGGTGTGTGAAGCAGCCCACACGAAAAAATTGGCTGCAATCACCATAACAAGGATAAACCAATGGCAAATAAACTAGTCGAAACGACATTGAACGACCTGCTCAACGGCGAATTGCGCGCCCACCACGCCTATCTTCAGGCAGCCGCCTGGGCGGCTGAGCGCAATCTCGATGGTTGCTACAAGTTTCTGCTTGGCCATGCTGCCGAAGAGCTGGAGCATATGCACCGCATCTTCAGCTTTCTGAACGATCTCGGAGCTCCAGTTATTTTCACCGAGCTGCCTGCCCCACAGGTCACTGCAAACGATATCAAGGGGTTGTTTGCAATTGTCGCGCAACACGAATCGCGTGTCACCGCCACCATCAACGCGGCGGTTGATCTCGCTCGGTCTGAAAAAGACCATGCGACCACATCCTTCCTGCAATGGTTCGTGAACGAACAGCATGAGGAGGACAGCCTGTGCCGCACGATAATGGGCAAGATCGAGCTGATCGGTGACGGTCCCAATGCGCTTTATCTGATTGACCGCGAAATCGGCGAACTGGCTGAAAAGGCCTGAAGGCTGCGCAGCATTTACTGATATTCCACAAGCTGCATCAAACGCAGCTTGTGGCTGGTTCAGTCACTTCCCAAATCCGGCGTCCATCCACGCGTATAGCCTTTTCCCATGATGGCAACCGCAAGGGAAAGCTGTTCCTGCAAATGTTCGATTTCGCCCAGCAGCGTTTCAACAGCCGCCTTCGCATCGCCATCATGACACTGGATGACATATCCAGCTATGTCGTCAGGCCGTACAGGGGTGATTTTTTCCGCATCGGGCATATCGGTTGACCTCTCGTTTGTTCACTAAATGTTCTAATTTTAGCAGAGAGTCAACAAGGCAAATGTGTGCCGTCTCTGGACGGTCACAGGCTTTGCAATAAGAGTATATTTCTGGAATTATCGTTGAATGCACTCGCGCCCGCCATGGCCTCGCACCGCAGTGTCAAGCGTCAATGAACGGATGGATCTTCGCCGTCCAGGAAGCTGCGAATTCCATCTTTCTCACAGGTGGCCAGGAATTCTTCCCAGGCGTCCTTGTCTGTCGTGAAAGGTTCTTCCCAGGTGGTGACATCATCATGCTCGCTGATAACCTCGAGCGTCCAATCCTGCTGGGTGCCGGCCGGCCGGTAGATATCAACCAGAACCGTGATACCGTCGTCTTCAAATTCGCCTGAGAATTCCGAGTGTTCAATTTTTGTTTTTTTGACCATCACAGCACACCTCGTTCTCAGGCTTGGATAAACGCACACCCAGACCGCATCTTGTCAATTCGCGCATGGCGCCGGCGAGAATGTGGCTGAAAAAATTATAGCCAGCTCTGGGGGAACTGGCTATCTATCTGTTTTTAATGGTCGGAGCGGCGGGATTCGAACCCACGACCCCTTGACCCCCAGTCAAGTGCGCTACCGGGCTGCGCTACGCTCCGAACCTGAAAGCCGTTTATATATAAGCCTGTTAGGGCGCAAGCGGAAAATAGCCTTTTCTTGAAAAAAGGAACAAAGGCTGTGGACGGTGGGTAGGGACTATCTTCCCGAAGATGTTGCCCGTCAAACGCGTGACACATCATCCTTCCATCATGGCGGGAACCTGCCGTGTTCTTTGGCGTTCCAATCTAAGCGAAACTAAAATTCAGGGAGATGAAACATGTCCGAACTCGTCGTTGTCGGTTTTGACGGAACGGAAGAGGCCGACCGGGTCCTTCTGAAACTTGCTGGAATGAAAAAGGAATATCTAGTCGATCTGGAAGATGCCGTCGTCGTCGTTCGCGATGAAAACGGCAAGGTGCACCTGAAGCAGAGCGTCAATCTGACGGCGATCGGTGCAAGCTCCGGTTTTCTCTCCGGTGGTCTCTGGGGTGGCCTCGTTGGCCTGCTGTTCCTCAATCCGCTCGCGGGGTTTGCGATCGGCGGCGCGATCGGTGCGGGAACGGGTGCGCTTGCGGGGTCGCTGACGGATTACGGAATCGACGACGATTTCATCAAATCTCTGGGTGAAACCATCCCGAATGGCTCTTCGGCGTTGTTCGTGTTGATCCGCAAGGTGCAGCCGGAAAAGGTGATGGCGGAACTGGAAGGTCTTCGTGGGCGGGTCATCAAAACCTCGCTTTCGCCAGAGCAGGAAGCACAACTGCAAAAGGCGCTTTCCGGCGGAACGGAACAAGCGGCAGCACCTGCCGTCTGAACGATGCAGGGAGAAGATGCTGCGGCATGATTCATGTCGCAGCAGATCTATGAAAGTGCGGCGGCGCTCTTTGCGACCCTCACCGGAAACGTTGGCTTAAACCGTCAGCGTTCCGGTTTTCGCCTGCGGCCAGGTCAGATAATAATACCGACTGCCGACATTGCCAAAAAATGCGTTGTCGCCGGAAATACTGTCGACATAGGCGCCACCGGTGGTCTTTGCATAAGCCGAACCGTCGCGCTTGAGATGGTCCTTCAGAAAATCGCTCCAGCCGGTCGTGGTGATCTCGGTTGCCGGTTTTGAGGTGGTTGTCTTGTCGGCCTCGACGTCCCAGGCTTTTATCTTTGCGCCTTCGGTCGGATCGGAGACGGTCAGCGTTCCAGCGGCCAGCGCTTCCAGCATTGCCTTGGCTTGCGTAGCTTTGCTGGGGTCCTTGGAGAGTTCTTCCAGCGTCGTCTTCAGGCTTGTCATGAAACTGGCCTGTGTAATGTCGCCGGATGGCGCCTGTGTGCTGGTGTCGTCGGTCTCCGCGTCAGGGCCGGAGACTTGCGCATATTGCGCCAGAAGCTGTGTCAGCCGCGTATTGGTGGAGGAGGGCGAGGTGTCGATCCCGTAGGAGTCGAGGATCGCAGTTCGTGGTGAGGAGGTCGAAGCGGAATTGTCCTCCTGCTCCTTGATGGCCTTGAGTGCGAGTTTGGTGGAGTTGATGCGTGTGGACAGGTCGACGGAGGAGACCATTGCGCTCACTGTTTCCATGATCAGGCCGATACACGTCATGCATACCGAACCGGCTCGGCGAAGATTCTCGATCCCGCCTTTCGTCTCCTCTCATAAGAAGACCGGGTGTATCCCCAGCCGTCTCAAGCTTGGGATGCACCCGGTCTAATAGCCGAACTTTGCGCGACGCTTGCGGACATATAGTGCGTCTCTAATGAAACGAAGCGTTGGACGCACTCAATGCCTTGGTTTCAGTCATGAAACCGCTACGCATTTTTTACTGGAAGTGCTCAGTTTTCCTGCACGGAAACA
Source organism: Agrobacterium sp. S7/73 (assembly GCF_019355535.1). Classification (NCBI taxonomy): domain Bacteria; kingdom Pseudomonadati; phylum Pseudomonadota; class Alphaproteobacteria; order Hyphomicrobiales; family Rhizobiaceae; genus Agrobacterium; species Agrobacterium sp. S7/73. Next base: position 1,739,442 of record NZ_CP072136.1, on the reverse strand, counting down.
CCGTTCGGGCCGATATTCATCTCGATCCCCTTCGGTTTGCTTTCTTCGTGCCAGACATAGGCTCCAAGCCCGACAAGAACCACCAGGAGTGCGCCAATGATGAAATAGAGATTGTTCGTCTGCGTCATAGGATGTCTCCCCGTTTGACAATCATGATCGCGGGCTAAACGCATGAAATAATGTAAGGTTCCGTAAGGGTAAGGACTTTATGTGGCACTTCTGCTTTGGCGCAGGCTTTCGCGCTTTTCCAGAGCCATGCATCCCCACAATATGCCGAGCAGCAGGAAGAAATGCCGCCAGTGGTCGGTGTCAATGACGTTGCCGATCATCACATGCCCGACAAAGGTTACCCAGGAAATGATGAGAAACGGCTGCCAGGGCCGCTGGCGCAGCAGCAGTTTGAAGCAGGCGGCAATGGTCCAGCAGATCAGCGTGAGATAGATGACGAAGCCGAACCAGCCATGCGTGGTCAGGCTCTTCAGCCAGATATTATGTTCCGCGGCGGGAAAGATGTCGTCGAACACCATGGGGCCGATGCCGAGCGGATGTTCCATCGCCATCAGGAAACCGAGATAGTGGCGGGCAAAACGCCCGAGATGGCCGCCATCATAGGATTGCACCGCCGAGGCGCGGCTGGAGAACAGGTCTGCGACCTGCTTGAATTGCAGGGCGATGATGACGGCTGCCACCATCAATGCCACGGCGACGAGAAACAGAACGAGGATTTTCAGCCGGAATGCCGCCGTGCGCTCTTTCAGCAGCATGACGAAAACCAGAAGCACGGCCGAAAACAGGAAAAGGCCCCATGCGGCGCGTGAAAACGACAGGAACACGGCAAGAGACAGAATGAGCAGGCCGAGAATCCGCCATGGCGCATGCATCGCCTTGCCGGAGAGCAGGCCGTAAATCAGGTACAGCGACGGCGTCACCAGGAAGGGGCCGAAGACGTTCGGGTCCTGAAAGGCGCCCTTGGCGCGATCGTAAAGGGTAAAGACCTCGAAACCGGGAATGGCGTGAAAATATCCGATGATGCCGAGCAGGGAGGTAATCAGCGCTGCAGCGAGCCAGGCCCGGAAAATCAGCAGCAGCCGCTGGTGCTTGTCCTCGATGATGGCAGCATAAAAAACCGAGGTCAGCGCCAGAAAGGTCGATACGGCGAGATAAAGCGGCCCCTCGTCGAGATTGGCCATGGTGGTGAGCGAAAGATAACCGCCGACATTGAAGGCAAGCAGCAGGCACAAAAGCAGGACGACGGTGCGCGAAAGGCGCAAGCCCAGCAGGAACCAGATGGCCACTTGCCCCACCATCATCAGCTCATAGGGCGCCGGTTCGGAAATCACGAAGCCGGAAAGAAAGACGCCGAAGGCAATGAAGAACGCGCCGACCAGCCGCATGGCGGCAAGCGGTGCGTCAAAATCCGGTGCGTGCTGGTAACCGGTGTGGGTCAATAGGCATTTTCCGATTTGAGCAGCCGGATCGGCGTCAGGAACAGGATCTTGAGATCGAGAAGCAGCGACCAGTTCTCGATATAATAGAGATCGTATTCGGTGCGGAACTTGATCTTGTCGCCGTGGTCGATCTCACCACGCCAGCCATTGATCTGCGCCCAGCCGGTAACACCGGGCTTGACCTTGTGCCGGGCGAAATAATGCTCCACCACCTCGGTATATTTCAGGTCGCCCGTCTGGGCGTGCACGGCGTGCGGGCGCGGCCCGACCAGTGAAAGATCGCCGTAAAGAACGTTGAAAAGCTGTGGCAGCTCGTCCATCGAGGATTTTCGCAGGAACCGCCCGACCGGCGTGACACGCGGATCGTTTTTCGTGACGGCCTTTTTCGCCGTGGGGTCGCTGAGTTCCGTATACATGGAACGGAACTTCCAGACATTGATCGTTTCATTGTTGAAGCCATGACGCTTCTGCTTGAAGAACACCGGGCCTTTGGATGTCGTCTTGACAGCAATCGCCGCGCCCAGCATCACCGGCCACAACAGAACGATGCCGATAATGCTGAAGACGATGTCGAACACCCGTTTCCCGACCGAATCCCAGTCGCGTATCGGCTTGTCGAACACGTCGAGCATAGGCACTGCGCCGACATGGGAATAGGCGCGGGGGCGGAAACGCAATTTGTTGGCGTGGGCCGCGATACGGATATCGACGGGTAGCACCCAAAGCTTGCGCAGGAGCTGGAGGATACGCGCCTCGGCACTGAGCGGCAGGGCGATGATCAGCATGTCGAGCTTCGTCAGGCGGGCGAATTCCACCAGTTCCGCGAAGGTGCCGAGCTTGGGGTAGCCGGCAACCACATCGGGCGAACGCTCGCTTTTCCGGTCGTCGAAAATGCCGCAGATGCGGATATCATTGTCCGTTTGCTGTTCGAGCGAGCGGATGAGGTCCTTGGCAGCATCGCCGCCGCCGACGATCACGGCGCGACGCTCCATCACGCCGTTGCGGCCCCAGTGGCGAATGGCGAAGCCGAGGATCAGCCGTCCGGTGAAAATGGCGATTGCGCCGGTGGCGTACCAGATGGCAAAAGTCTGCCAGGAATGCAGCGCTTCTGGCAAAAACAGGAGAAGGATGCCGGCGACGGTGACGAAGGACAGGCAGACGGCGCCCTGAATGCGGGCAAACATTTTCAGCGGCGCGCGCAGCGTCGGCAACTGGTAACAGTCGCCGGCCTGCAAAAGAAACACGCAAACCGCCGCGCCCAGCACCCCAATGCCGAAAACCGCAAGAAAGGTTTCAAGCCCCTGCCGCGCAGCGATGGCGTTGACGATGGCCGCGATGATCGCAAGCATCGAAAATTCGAGAAGACGCAATTGGCCGATGACCATGTTTGGCGAATGGTTGCCGGCGCGAAGCTGGTTGGCGATCTGCCGTGCAAGCGGATTGAGAACAACGCTTTCCGATACGGAAGGCTCACCCGCATCGCGCTCGGAGATTTGCTGGCGCAACGTCGCCAGATCGAATTCAAGTCTTCCCTTGTCAGCCTTGGTCATTGCTTTGGTCCGCACCCTCCAGCCCATCGGCCCGAAAACCGGAATCGATTTTCGAAGGGAACGATGCGCAACTTCAAAGTGGTAGAGCACAGTTTTGGCATCCGTGCGGATACGTGCGCTCTACGAGCAGGAAACTAGCCGAAACATGCTAAGAAACGTTTATGATGAGTTTCTACAGGACGACGGAATATACAATTAAAAATCGTGTTTTTGAAATGTTTCTAGAGCGAAAGCAGGTGACGATAGAGCTTCATCATGTCGTCGGCCATGACAGGCGTTGAAAATTTCGCCTTGAAGCTGTCGGGGCGGGGCATCACTCGTTTCCCCCAGTCCGGGCTCTCGGCAGCCTTGACCATTATCTTTGCCAGCGCATCGGCGTCTCCAGCCGGAACGAGCGCCTCGCTGTCTTCTCCCAGAACCTCAGCTATGCCTCCAACATGCGAGGCGATGACGGTTTTCCCCGCAGCAAGCGCTTCCAGCACGATGTAAGGCATCGCCTCGGCGCGTGAGGGAACCACCACCGTGGTCGCCAGCGCGAATGCCTGTCTGGCGGGCATGGCGGCGTGCATGGAAATGCGCTGCGAAAGTCCGGTCTTGACGATCATATCAGCATATTTGTCCCTGTCCGGCCCATCGCCCACAATGACGCCGGACATGGGCTGGCCGATGCTGCGTTCCATCTTGGCGAATGCCTTGATGAAGATGTCGGGGCCCTTCAGGTCACGCAGCATGCCGATATAGAGAAAGCGCGCTGCCCCTTCGCGGGCGGGCACGGTTTCAAACTCGCTTTCCTGCACGCCGTTATAGATCATCGCCGTGCGGGTGCGTGGTTTGCCGACCTTGGTTTCGTAGGTTTCCTGTTCGAAATTGCAAACGAAACACAGGGCGTCCGTGAAATGCTCCTGAAACCGCTCGATACGCAGGAACAGCTGCCCTTTAAGGCTTTTGCGATCGTAATGCAGGCTGCCGCCGTGCGGCGAATAGAGGCGGGCTACGCGATACTTGTTCACCCGCAACAGTGAGCCGATCAGCCGGGCCAGAGCGCCACCCTTGGCGCTGTGCCCATGCAAAATATCCGGCCGCAAACTTTTGATATGGTTGTAGGACTTAACGAGCGCCCACAGGTCGCCGGGGCTTATCGACCGCTTGATCGGCAGGCGGGTCAACCCTAGCTCCAGCATCGGGGCGATCTGCGCGAAAAGCCGTTCCTCATGCGCGCCGCCGGTCGAACTATCACAGACGATGCCGACCTTGTGGCCCTGCTTGACGTGTTCTTCGATCAGGTCGCGGACATGGCGGAACACGCCACCGACGGGAGAGCGGAAACAGTGAATGATGCGCAGGGGAGGACCGTCATCCGCCATGTCAGCCGCTCCGTTTTTCAGAAGAAGCGTTCACGCACATAGACCGTATCGCCCGCAAGAATTGGTGCGGTGATCCCGATCCGGCCGGTCATCACCTCGGTATTGATCTTGCGGGTGATATCGACATCGGCCTGATTGGCGCGTGGCGTGAAGCCGCCGGCGATGGCGATGGCGTTCTGCGCCGTCATGCCCGGCACGTAGGAATATTGGCCGGGACGGCCGACTTCGCCCATGATGAAGACGGGGCGATAACGATCGATCTCGATCGTGACGTCGGGATCGCGCAGATAACCCTGACGCAACTTGGCGGCAATGGCGGCTTCGAGTTGCGGCAGCGTCTTGCCTCGGGCGGGAACCTGACCGACAAGCGGGAAGGCGACATAACCAGCCTGATCGACCGTATAGGTATTTGTCAGCCCGGTCTGTTCGAACACGTTGATGCGCAGCCTGTCACCGCTATCGACATGATAGGGCTGCAGGGCGCCCTCGTGAAACGCCTTGGGCGCAGGTTGATATGCCGCGCAACCGGAAAGGGCCGTTAGAACGGCAAGCGTCAGTGCGGTGACATGTCGTGATCCGGCGAGCGGCATCTCATCTGGCTCCGAGTCGAACTATGAGCATTCTTATCGTTCTGTTAGGGTTAATGGGCGGTAAACAGCCAGTCGCAAGGATGGTAATATCGGCTTTATTTCGTCAGCTTCGTCACAATTAACTGTTGTGTTACCGGAAAGACTTAAACTTCGCGAAAATTGGCCTCTATATTTGAGCGCCCGAGGTGTATCTCGGTTACGGAGCCCGTATGAACGGCGATCGCATTGATGACAGAGATGTGGATATCGATCTCGCGCGGCTCGTCGCTGCCATATGGCAGCGCAAGGGCAGGATAGCGGCGATCACCCTGCTTGCCGGGGGCGCCGCCTTCGTTGTCGCAAGCATGATGTCGCCCGCGTACAAGGGCGAGGCGCGCGTCCTCATCGAATCGCGCGCGGCCTCCTTCGGTGCGTCGCAGCAGTCGAATGCGCCCGCCGAACCCGTGCTCGATGAGTTGACCATCTCCAGCCAGGTGCAGATCCTGCAATCGGTTGACCTCATCAAGCAGGTCGCGAAAGATATGAAGCTTTATGAGCGGCAGGAGCTTGACCCGGCGGCGCGTCCTTCTCTCGTCTCGAAGCTGCTGGTTGCTGTCGGCGTCAAGAAAGATCCGCAGCAGGTGCCGCCAGAGGAACGGATACTGAAAGCGTTCCAGGAGAGGTTGCAGGTCTACCAGGTCGAAAGCTCGCGCGTCATCACGGTCGAGTTCTCGTCCGAGGACCCCATGCTTGCGGCAGCAGTCCCCAACGCGATGATGAAGGCCTATATCGCGCTGCAGAGCGGCGCGAAACTGGACACAAGCACGGAGGCGGCACGCTGGCTGGAGCCGGAAATCGCCAGTCTGCGTGAGAAGGTTCGCGATGCGGACAGGAAGGTCGCGGATTACCGCGCCTCGTCCGATATTCTGTCGGCAGGGCAGGGCGAAACGCTCGCCACCCGGCAACTCAGTGATATCTCGACCGAACTTGGCCGTATCCGCGGCGAGCGGGCGAATGCGGAGGCGCGGGCAGAAGGCGTGCGCAACGCGCTTTCGAGCGGCCGCCCGCTGGATACTTTCCCCGACGTCGTCGCCTCGCCGATGATCCAGAGACTGAAGGAAAGCGAGGCTGCCATGCGCAGCCAGATTTCCGATCTGTCTTCCTCGCTGCTGGAAGGCCATCCGCGTATCAAGGCGCTGCGCAGCCAAATTGACGGCATACAGCGGCAGATTCAGGAAGAGACCCGCAAGGTGCTCGCAAGTCTCGAAAACGAGGCCAATGTGTCCCGCCTGCGGGAGCGGCAACTGGTTCAGCAGTTGAACGTGCTGAAAACGGAAAGTGTACGCGCCGGTGAGCAGCAGGTTGGCCTCAACGACCTGGAGCGCGAGGCTTCGGCTCAGCGCCAGCTTCTTGAAACCTATCTCGCCCGTTACCGCGAGGCGACGTCGCGCGCCGGTTCAGCCGAATCCACGCCCGCCGATGCCCGCGTGATTTCAACTGCAGTGGAGCCGCGCGAACCCTATTTCCCGAAGACCGGCGCCATCACCATCGTCGTCACGCTGGCGGCCTTCCTTCTCTCCTGCATCGTCGTCATGCTCGTGGAACTGTTCACCGGGCGGGCGTTGAAGCCGGTTGGCAAGACCCATGTCCCGCCGCTGTCCGATCCACCACCGCCCGCGAGAGCGCGTGCTGACACGGATGAGACACCGGATACGCCGGAGCAACCGCTTCCCGCACGTGAAGAGGATGCGACGCCTGCGGTTCGTTCCATGCCTGCCGCTGCCCGCCAGTCCATTGTCGAACAGGAAGCGCAGATACCGGTCGCAGCCGTTGCTGCCAAATCGGCCCTGCCGGTTGCAGACGCTGCGGCTGCGAAAGTGGACGCTGCGGAAGAAGAGATCGACAATGCCGACAATTTCTCGATCGACTCCGTCGCGTCTTTCCTCGCCACCCGTCTTGCGAAATCCGTCGCAGCGGTCGTGTCTCCAGCTGGCGACAGTGGTTCGACCACCACCGTCATGCTGGCGCGCGCCCTGTCCGAAATGGGCCGTTCGGTCGTTCTCGTCGATATGACGGCATCGGCCTGTCCGACGCGCCTGATGGCGCCTGAGACCGGACTGCCGGGCGTCATGGACCTTTTGGCGGGTGCCGCCGCCTTTGGCGAAACCATTCACGGCGACCGGCTTTCCGATGCCCATATCGTGCCGCGCGGCAATGCGCAGCCGCGTGAGGCCATGCGCGCCATCGACCGGCTGACGATGATCCTCAGCGCGCTTTCCGACGCCTATGACACGGTTCTCGTGGAGTGCGGCGCGGTTCAGATATCGAGCCTTGAGAAAATGCTGCGCAATCTGCCGGCGGAAATCGTCGTGTCCGTTCCCGGTAATGATAGCGAATTGCTGGAAAAGACCCTCGGAGAACTGGTTGCCCACGGCTACGAGCAGGCATTGCCGATGACCGGCATGCGCAAACCGGACCGTCTGAGCGCCGCCTGAGATGCTGTGGCCGATAACCGGTCAGTCGGCAGCGGGCGTTGCGTCCATGCTCGGCCGACCGGCGCGGAAACGCTGAATGAACGCATAGAGTGCCGGATTGGATTTGATCAGGCTCTTTGTCCGGGCAATGGCAACATAGGCAGAGGCCGCCGCGCGGCCCTTCAACGTCACCGGCAGGAAAATATCATGCTGCACGGTGAAAAGCGGACACCAGCTGCGTTTGTAGGGCTGGTCACCGACGCCGAAATCGAAGATCGCCGCATTTTCACTGCAAGCCCGTTCGATCATCAGCCAGAACAGCAGCTCACCGGGGCTGATTTCCGCGAAGGTCTCATCGATAGAACCGAACTGGCAGATGATGTGATCCTGCTTGCGCGAAAGGCCGGATATGGCAGCGATGAAACCTTCATTTTGACCATGCAGACGAATGGCGTGGAGTTCCAGAAGACTGTCTGTGCCGATCTCCGGAAAATTTGCGAGGTCATAGAAAAAGTCTTTTACCGATTGATCGCGAAAAACATCCGGAATGCCCTGCGATGCGAACCGGGCTGCCTTCTGTCGGAAAAACGTCTGCAATAATTCGCACTTTTCCCGTGGCGAACGGGCGATCACATGGCTGTAACCACCCATTTCCTCGGCTCTCCGGCTCTGGATGCGGAATTTCTTCCGGCGCCTCTTGGCGTTGATCTGCCGAAGCGTGCTCTCAAAATTTGCCAGTAAGGGAATCTGGAAGGCCGGGTTCTGGTTTTCGACGGATGCCAGATGCGAGAGCGGGTTGGTCCTGCCACGCCAGATCAGCGGTATGTTCTGCAGGGCCAGAATATCCGCCTGGCCACGCAGCAGCTTTCGCGCTTCGCGGGCAATGGCTGCCGCCGTTTTGTGGCTGGCTGCTTCGGCGAAGGACCGGTCGAAAAGCCCGGTATTGATATTGTTGAAACGGCCGCCGGGAAAACGTGCTTTGCGGATGCCGCCTTCCAGAACGATTTCGAGCGGCAGCAGGAACACGGTCTTGCCGCTTTGCCTGCCGCGAATGATGAGGAGGGGTCTGTCCTGCGTTTGCCCCCAGATGGAGCACCAGCCGTAACCCTGATGCAGCGAATTGAGCGGGTCGCTCTCCAGCTGTTCCCAGTCGGCGCGGATAGTGGAGGCATCGTCGACGAGATCGATAGCCAGGCGATCGGCGCCCCGCCGCTCGTTTTGCACGGCGGCTGGTCCTTCACCCTCGCTGACTATGACCGGCGCTTCAGCCGCCATCCACGCTCTCCGGTTGTTTCGGTGAGACTATATCGTTGAGCGGCAAACAAGAGGTTTATAAAATTGCGACCTCTGGATGTCCCGTAGAAGGCAGGTGCCTATTCCTGTTTTTTGGAGCCGGCCATCCATTTGATGACCAGCATGGCGGGCAGTATCCACAAAAGCCCACTCAGCACGAAGTAGGCAAGATGCACCCACCATGGAGATTGCGCCAGCGTCGCCGACGCGATGGCTGTCGCCGCTACGGCGTAGATGACGACGAGGCAGATGATGACGATGGTGCCGATGAGCGATCTGAGGCGAGGGTGCATGAAATCTTCCGTAACCGAGCATGTATCCCAAAAGTGTCATCGGTTTTGGGGAAAAGACATGCGTAAAACAAAAAATCTAGATCGTATTGGTGATTCGAAGCAGAGACAGGACGATCTAGTGTCTGGCGAAACTATACCGCCGCGACCGGATGCCGCAAACCCTGAGGCCTTGTTTTGTTGTGCCGGTTGGGGCTAATCAACATGACTGTATGATGGAGACCTCAAAGATGCATTCGAGCGGCATGACGATGGCAAATGGTTCTGCGGAAATGGTGGTGGAGGCTGCCCTGCAGAAACAGGAGAAGGATCGCCGCCTGCTGCGCATCTGGCTGCGCGTCGTCCTCTTCACTCTGTTCTGTCTCGTGCTTGTCGGCGGCGCCACGCGGCTGACCGAGTCTGGCCTGTCAATTACCGAATGGAAGCCCATCCACGGCGCCATTCCGCCGCTTTCCGTTGCCGAATGGGAAGAGGAATTCCAGCTCTACAAGCGTATTCCCCAATATCAGGAAATCAACCGGGGCATGTCGCTCGATGAGTTCAAGACGATCTTCTGGTGGGAGTGGGCGCATCGACTGCTTGCCCGCGCCATCGGTCTCATCTTCGCCCTGCCGCTCGCCTTCTTCTGGCTGACCGGCCGCATCGAAAGGCGCTTGCGCCTGCCGCTCATCGGCCTTCTGGGGCTTGGCGGCTTTCAGGGCTTCGTCGGCTGGTGGATGGTGTCTTCCGGCCTCGTCAACCGTACAGATGTCTCGCAATATCGCCTGGCAACGCATCTGACGATCGCGTGCCTCATCTTTGCGGGCTGCATGTGGATATTGCGCGGCCTGTCGCACCATTCGCCAGATGCTGCCAATGAAACGACCGGCCGCCGTTTTGCCGCGCTGCTGACCTTCCTCTGTCTGTTCCAGATTTATCTCGGCGCGCTGGTGGCGGGGCTGAATGCCGGCCTGTCCTACAACACGTGGCCGCTGATGGACGGCTCCCTGGTGCCCGGCGATCTTTTCCTGCAACAGCCCTGGTGGATCAACTTGTTCGAAAACCCGAAGACGGTGCAGTTCGTCCACCGCCTCGGCGCCTATACGCTGTTTGCCGCCACGCTGTGGCATATGGTGTCCTTGGCTCGCGCCTTGCCCGGCACGCCGCATGCCCGCCGCGCCGTACTGTTCTTCGTGTTGATCTCCATTCAGGCGGCGCTCGGCATCACCACGCTTCTGATGCATGTGGACATTCATGTGGCGCTCGCCCATCAGGGCATGGCGCTGCTGGTGCTTGGTTTTGCAGTCGCCCATTGGCGAGGCTTCCTCGGCGAATACCCGGCACCTGTCGCGGTTGAGATCAGGGACTGAAAACCATTAAAATTGCTTCAGGACAGACTTGATGGTTGTCGCGACGGCCAGTTCGTCGTCGCGTTCGCGCGTGTTGCCATCTTCCTCGTGCCATGCCGCCGAAAGGCAGCCGTAGGCGAACGCATATTGCAGAAGCACCCGTTCGTTCCGTTTGAGCGCTTTCGCAAAAGTCGACGCCATGGAGGCGATGCGTGCCTCGCTGCGTGTCAGATCGAAGCGGTCGAGCGGATTGGAGAACATGTTGGCGACGTCGAGTGCTGCATCGCCGATCAGGCCTGCCGGGTCGATGATGATCCAGCCACGCGAACTGCGCATGATGTTTTCGTGATGCAGATCGCCGTGCAGCGGTCGAATATTGCTTTGGTGCCCGATAAGCTCCTCGGCAAGCGAAGCGGCTTCGATGTAGGGGCTGTCGGTGCCTTCGCTGCGATCGTGCTCGGCTTTACGGAACAGACTTTCGAAATATTGCGGCAGCGTCAGCAGGCTTGCTGGTGGCGTCTGCGTTGAAGGCTGGTGATAGTGAAGGAGAACATCGGCGGCGATTGCGGTCGTGGCATCATCGTCGCCGTCGCGAAAAAGCACGTCGCGCAATGTCTCATTGCCGGCATGTTCCATGAGCAATATGTCGTCGGAGCGATCGAGCAGCTTCACGCAGCCGACACCTGCCCGCCATTCGATGAAATCCGCCCCGCGAAGGCTGTCTTTCAGAACCTTGTGTTTAAGTACCTTGGCGATGGCAAGGGAACCATTGCCAAGTCTGACTTCGTAAACCACCCCGGCCGGCGTATCGGCAATCTGTTTTGCGGCCTCGATATTCCACGAGGCCGGAAAAAAGGGGATAGCTCGGCTCACGCAAAAAGCCTCATGCCGAGAGCATCAGCTCCATGTTCTGGACAGCCGCACCCGATGCGCCCTTGCCGAGATTGTCGAGCAGCGCGACGAGATTGATGTGTTCGCCGCCCGGCGTGCCGAAGACGAACAGCTTCATCGTGTCCTTGCCCGCCAGTTCCTCGGCATCGATGCGGGACAGCCCCTTGCTTTCGGCAAGTGGAACGACGCTGACGATGTCCTGTCCGGCATAATGGGCGGTGAGCGCGGCATGCACGGTCTCGATGGTCGCGCCGTCCTTGAGGTCGGCGGCAAACAGCGGAACCTGCACGATCATGCCCTGCGGGAAGCGCCCGACGGAGGGTGCAAACAGCGGCGCGCGGTCCAGCTGGCCGTGAATGGTCATTTCCGGCACGTGCTTGTGTGCAAGCGTCAGGCCATAGAGGAAGTTGTTGGCACTGATCGCATCGTCCCTGCTCTGATCTTCCATCTGCGCGATCATCTGCTTGCCGCCGCCGGTATATCCGGACACGGCGTTGACACTGACGGGATACCCATCGGGCAGAATGCCGGCGGCGCGCAGCGGACGCAGAAGGCCGATCGCGCCGGTCGGGTAGCAGCCCGGATTGGCGACGAAGCGGGCGGAACGAACCTTTTCGCCCTGTTCCTTGTCCATTTCGGCAAAACCGTAAGCCCAGTCCTTGTGAATACGATAGGCGGTCGAGGTGTCGATGATGCGGACATTGTTGTTGCCTGCCACCATGGTGACAGCTTCTCTGGAAGCATCATCCGGCAGGCAGAGAATCGAAATGTCGGCGTTGTTGAGCATGTCCTCGCGGATAGCGGCGTTGCGGCGCTCGGCTTCGGGAATGGACAGCAACTCGATATCGCGGCGACCAGCAAGGCGCGTGCGGATCTGCAGACCCGTTGTGCCGTGTTCGCCATCGATGAAGATCTTCGCTGTCATGTCCTTGTCCTGACTTTTCAGAGGGTTGCGAGTGTAATCGGATTCAGTTTGCTAAGCGCCCGGGCGTCGGTTCAGCCGGCCTTCGCCAGCCGTTCGGCGCGCAGGCCAAGCATATACATTGCAACGGTCGCTCCGGCAATGGCAGTGATATCAGCATGGTCGTAAGCGGGCGCGACCTCCACCACATCGGAGCCGCGAATATCGAGCTGGCCGAGTCCGCGAAGGACGGACAATATCTTGGCGCTTGTCGGCCCACCGGCCACAGGCGTACCGGTTCCGGGCGCAAAGGCTGGATCGAGGCAATCGATATCGAAGGTCAGATAAGTGGGCATGCCTGCCGTGTGCTTGATGATCAGCGAGGCGATATCGTTCGCCCGCATCTCCTCCACCTCGTAACCGTGGAGAATGCGGATGCCGAAATCCTCAGGCGCATGGGTGCGAATGCCGATCTGGATGGAACGATCGGCATCGATCAGACCATCGCGCACGGCACGGGCCACGAAGGAACCATGGTCAATGCGTTTGCCGTCGTCGAACCAGGTATCCTGATGCGCATCAAAATGCACCAGCGCCAGCGGGCCGTGCTTTGCCACATGCGCCTTCAGCAGCGGCCAGGTGATGAAATGGTCGCCGCCAAGCGTCAGCAGATAATCCGTCTTGGAGATGATCTTGCGCGCTTCCTTTTCGATTGTATCAGGCGTTTTCCAGTGATTGCCGTAGTCGAGCAGGCAGTCGCCATAATCGATGGTCGGCATATGGGCGAAAAGATCGCGGGCGAAGGGATATTGCGGGTCGTTATCGAAAATCGCGGAGGCGCGGCGGATCGCCTGCGGCCCGAAGCGTGCACCCGGCCTGTTGGATGTCGCCGCATCGAAGGGGACACCCCAGACGGCCGTCGATACGCCCTTGAGGATCTTGGTATATTTGCGCCGCATGAAGGAGAGGACGCCCGCATGGGTCGGGTCGGTCGCAGCCGATGTCAGCGTTGCTGCGGTGAAGGCATGGTCGATGGTTTTTGATGGCATTGATCACCCCATTGCGGTTTGCGCTGAGGGTGCTGTCTTCTCGCCGAAAAAACAAGGAGGATGGCAATGAAAAAAGGCGGAGCCGAAGCCCCGCCTTTTCGAAGTTTTGAACGAACGGTTCCGGGAAGCGATTAGCGCTTGGAGAACTGGAACGAACGGCGGGCCTTGGCCTTACCGTACTTCTTACGTTCGACAACGCGGCTGTCGCGGGTCAGGAAGCCACCCTTCTTCAGAACGGCGCGCAGGCCCGGTTCGAAGTAGGTGAGGGCCTTGGACAGACCGTGACGAACGGCACCGGCCTGACCGGACAGACCACCACCGGCAACGGTAGCGATGATGTCGAACTGGCCCGTGCGTGCAACGGCAACGATCGGCTGCTGAAGGATCATCTGCAGAACCGGACGTGCGAAATACGTGGTGAAATCGCGGCCGTTGATGATGATCTTGCCAGAACCCGGCTTTACCCATACGCGGGCAACGGCGTTCTTGCGCTTGCCGGTCGCGTAGGAGCGGCCGAGAGTGTCAACCTTGCGGACGTGCACGGGAGCAGAAGCTTCCGATGCAGGGGCGAGGTCTTTCAGAGAGGAAAGATCGGCCATTATCAGGCGCTCCTTACGTTCTTCTTGTTGAGCACGGCTACGTCGAGAACGACGGGCTGCTGTGCTTCGTGCGGGTGGTTCGAGCCGGCGTAAACGCGCAGGTTCTTCATCTGACGACGGCCGAGCGGGCCGCGCGGGATCATGCGCTCGACGGCCTTTTCAACGACGCGCTCCGGGAAGCGACCTTCGATGATCTGGCGAGCCGTACGCTCCTTGATGCCACCCGGGTGACCGGTGTGCCAGTAGTACTTCTTGTCGGAGTACTTGTTGCCGGTGAAGGCAATCTTTTCCGCGTTGATGACGATGACGTTGTCGCCATCATCGACGTGGGGGGTGTAGGTGGCCTTGTGCTTGCCGCGCAGGCGGGTTGCAATGATGGTGGCGAGGCGACCAACAACGAGGCCTTCGGCGTCGATGATGACCCACTTCTTCTCCACCTCAGCAGGCTTCTGAACGAAAGTAGACATGGATTTCACTTTCTAACGTGGACCCGTCATCCTCTTTAAGTAAGAGCATACGGGCGTTTCTTGTTGCTTGGTTTGGTCACCCAAAGGCGACCGCAAATGACCATATTCCCTTTGGAATCCGATCTGGCGCGCTTATACGGTGTGCTGGATGAAGCGTCAATATGACAGATTTTGCTGACTGTAAAAATAAGTCAATAAAAACAATGGTTTATTTATGTGGTATTATTTTACCCCATAGATTTGCCTGTTTCATCCCAGCCGCATGACCAGAACACCCGCTGCGATGATGCCGCCAGCGAGATAACGCCAGACGCTGGCGCGTTCTTTGAGGATGACGACGGAGATCACCAGCGCAAACAGAATTGAGGTTTCGCGCAGCGCCGCGACGACGGCGACGGGGGCCTTGGTCATGGCGTAGAGCGCCAGCCCGTAGGAGAGGATGGAGCCGCCGCCGCCGATCAGGCCGCGCCACCAGTTTCGCTGCACATGTCGCGCGACGGCGCTTACGCCACGCTGGTAAAAGGCAAAACCGAAAAGCAGCACAGGCGGCAGTAGCGACATCCACAGCGTATAGGAAATCGCGTTGCCGGAAAGCCTTGCGCCGACACCATCAACGAAGGTGTAGGATGCAATCACGAAGGCGTTGATGAGCGCGACAATGATCGCCTTTCCGCCGCCGCGCCGCGCCTCGAAGGCAAGCGTCAGGATGCCGCCGGAAATGATGGCAATCCCGGCAAGCGCGAGCGGGCTTAAAATCTCGCTGAGAAAAAGGCTGCTCGTCGCTGCGACGATCAGCGGCGCCACGCCACGCATGACGGGATAGACGAGGCCGATATCGCCGATCGTATAGGCGGCGGCGACTAGCCGGAAATAGGCAAATTGCAGAACGGCCGAGGCGATGAGAAAAGGAATGGCCACCGGCGCAGGAAACGGCAGGAAGGGCAGGAAGGGTAAAGAACAAGCTGCGGCGCCCGCCGCGATCAGCGAGGCGTCCAGCGACTTGTCGGATCCGGATTTTACCAGCGCATTCCATCCGGCATGCAATATCGCGCCCAGAAGCACCAGAATTAGAATGTCAAATGTCACGATAGAGACTCGCTCATGGGCTATTCTAGGCAACCTACAGCATCGGCTTGAAAACCGGAATCCATTTTCCGTGGTGGCTGTGGGAGACGCAAATCCTCCTGTCGTAAGCGGTTGCTTCTTTGCGGATTATGACGCGTGTCAAGTTTCGGGTTTGTGCGTGTTGCGGGATGGAGTGGGTAACTGTGCGAGAGGCGATATGCGGCCGTGCTCACGATTTCATCAGCAGGACATACGCGCCGATGCCGGATGCACAGCTTATGGTTTTGCTGTGGAACGTGTTTTTCGCAAAAATGCGACCGATTGCGGCGATTATTCCTGCTCAAAATTGCCCATATCCAGAAGATAAAACTGTATCAATCAAGCGAGCACATGCAGGCTCAAAATGAAAAGAAGTTTCAATTCATTACTGAATGGCTCGCTACAACGTTACAGTTTTACCTATAACTTGATTTACAGAATAACTTTCTGAAAATTAGATACACCTAATGCATCGGTGAACGGAATGAAAACAAACAGGAGACGAAGGGCGCATAAGATGCACGCAAATGTTGTTTCAGCAAATATTCATCGAAATGTATGCTTTTGAAAAACTGGATAAAAATACTCAGCACAACGCCGCTTAAGGTGTT
Organism: Agrobacterium sp. S7/73; assembly: GCF_019355535.1. Classification (NCBI taxonomy): domain Bacteria; kingdom Pseudomonadati; phylum Pseudomonadota; class Alphaproteobacteria; order Hyphomicrobiales; family Rhizobiaceae; genus Agrobacterium; species Agrobacterium sp. S7/73. Next base: position 1,723,504 of record NZ_CP072136.1, on the reverse strand, counting down.
TTTGTGAAATCATTTTGCGCAAACTAGGTGTACTTTCGTGACACCACGAGTCCGGCTTGTTCAATATTTTCATTCGGGCGGGGGTTCAAGAGAAGGATGAGGGTTCCTAGATCTAGGAAAGCGGCCGCAAAAAAGCGGTGCGAAAAGCTCGTCCGCGGATTTATGCGGGAGACGCAATTCTCGCTGGGCCATTGAGCGTCGAGCCGGCGCATGAGGTCCTTGAACCGCGCGATATGGCAGAGGGAAAAGTTGACATGCAGCATGATACCTATGAACCGGATTACCTCAGAAAAATTCTGACGGATGTCAGGACCATCGCCCTGCTTGGCGCCTCTCCCAATCCGGATCGGCCGAGCCACGGCGTCATGCGCTTTCTGCTGTCCAAGGGTTACCGCGTGTTTCCGGTCAATCCCGGTCAGGCGGGCAAGGAGATATTGGGGCAGAAAGTGTATGCGCGGCTTGCTGACATTCCCGAACCCGTTGATATGGTCGATGTGTTCCGGGCGCCGGAATATTTGTCGGCAATTGTCGAAGAGGCGATATTGCTGCCGCAGCGGCCATCGGTGATCTGGGGCCAGCTTTCGGTCAGAGACGACAATGCGGCGGCCAAGGCCGAGGCCTACGGCATGAACGTGGTGATGGACCGTTGCCCCGCAATTGAGTATCCGCGTCTCAATATTGTGCGATAGTTGGTACGGATTGGACTTATCATTTGGCGGCAAGGCATTATGATCCCTCCAAAATATCATTGGAGGAAACATCATGCCGAGCAGCAATCCCGGGTTCTCAACGTTGGCCGTGCACGCGGGCGCACAGCCCGATCCGACCACCGGTGCGCGCGCGACGCCGATCTACCAGACAACGGCCTATGCCTTCCGTGACGCCGATCACGCAGCCGCGCTGTTCGGATTAAAAGAGTTCGGCAATATCTACACGCGCATCATGAACCCCACCCAGGCGGTTCTGGAGGAGCGTGTCGCAGCGCTTGAAGGCGGCACGGCGGCACTTGCCGTTGCATCCGGTCACGCCGCGCAATTGCTGGTCTTCCACACATTGCTGCAACACGGCGACAATTTCGTCGCGGCACGCCAGCTTTATGGCGGCTCCATCAATCAGTTCGGCCACGCCTTCAAGGGTTTCGACTGGCAGGTGCGCTGGGCCGATGCGGCTGATCCGGCCAGTTTCGAACGGCAGATCGACGACCGCACACGCGCCATCTTCATCGAAAGCCTCGCCAACCCGGGCGGCACATTCGTGGATATCGCCGCGATTGCAGATGTCGCCCATCGTCACGGCCTGCCGCTCATCGTCGATAACACCATGGCAAGCCCCTATTTGTTGCGGCCGCTGGAACATGGCGCGGATATCGTATTGCATTCGTTGACGAAATTCCTCGGCGGCCATGGCAATTCCATGGGTGGCATCATCGTCGATGGCGGCACTTTCGACTGGTCGGCCACGGATAAATATCCGTCGCTGTCGCAGCCCCGCCCAGAATATTCCGGCGTCGTGCTGCACCAGACCTTCGGCAATTTCGCCTTCGCGATTGCCTGCCGCGTTCTTGGCTTACGCGATCTCGGCCCTGCGATCTCGCCCTTCAATGCCTTCCTCATCCTCACAGGCATAGAGACCCTGCCGCTGCGCGTTCAGCGCCACTCCGACAATGCCCTGGCCGTCGCCAAATGGCTAAAGGCGCACCCCAAGGTGGGCTGGGTGCATTATGCCGGGCTGGAGGACAGCGACAACTACGCAATCCAGCAGCATTATTCGCCAAAGGGCGCTGGTTCCGTCTTCACCTTCGGCATCAAGGGCGGTTATGCCGCCGGCAAGGCGCTGGTGGAAGGTCTGCAACTCTTCTCCCATCTTGCCAATATCGGCGATACCCGCTCTCTCGTCATCCACCCGGCTTCCACGACACATGCGCAGCTGACACCGGAACAGCAGACGGCGGCGGGTGCCGGACCGGATGTGGTGCGCCTCTCGATCGGCATCGAGGATGTCAAGGACATCATCGCCGATCTCGAACAATCGCTTGCGAAGCTCTGAGAGACCGGGGTCGTCATGACGAATTTTCTCGCATTCGAAGATACACGAACCGCTACGGCCGGTGATGTCGAGGCGGACGTGGAGCACAGTGCACCCGCACCGGAAAGGCTGATTTCCGGCGACCCCAAATTCACCACGTGGAATCTGGAGGAAGCGCCCGGTGGCATCTATGCCGGCATCTGGCAGTCGACGCCCGGCAAATGGCGGGTGGTCTATGACGAATGGGAATATTTCAACATTCTCGAGGGTCACTCGATCCTGACGGAGGATGGCGGATCCCCGCGCGACCTGAAACCGGGCGACAGGCTGGTCCTGCGGCCGGGCTTCAAGGGAACCTGGGAGGTCGTCGAAACGACCCGCAAGGATTATGTCATCCGGTTGTAGGCCGGATGATTTCTATTGGTCCATCGCCGGGATAAAGGTTGTTCCCGGCGTGGCTGTCACCAGCTGAGATCGAGCCGTTCCAGACCATGGAAGTGATAGACGTCCTTGACCTTGGGTGGCTCGGCAATCTTCAGGCCCGGCAGTCGCTTGAAAAGCAGAGGCAAGGCCAGGTTCAGCTCCAGCCTTGCCAGCGGCGCGCCAATGCAGAAATGTATGCCGGCGCCGAAGGAGACGTTGGCGCCTTCGTTTCGGTCCGGCCTGAATGCCAGGGGATCGGAAAACTTGGCCGGATCGAGATTGGCGGCCGCCAGAATGAGGCTGACCTTGTCGCCGCGTTTGAATTCCACGCCGTCGATCTCGACCGGCTCCAGAACCCAGCGCTGGAAAATATGGACGGGCGCGCAGATACGCAGCGTTTCTTCCACCGTGCGTTCCGTTGCCGTCTCGTCGTGGAAAAGGGTGTCGGGCGAGATGCCGCTTTCCAGAATGATGCGCACGGAATTGCCGATCTGGTGCACCGTCGCCTCATGCCCGGCGTTCAACAGAACGATGGTGGTCGAGATCAGCTCGTCGTCGGTCAGATACTGGCCCTTGTGCTCCGTATGGATCATGTGGCTCAGCAGATCGTCTTTCGGCTCCGCCCGGCGCTCCGCGATCACACTGCGCACATAGTCTGAAAACTCATGTGCGGCCCTGTCGGCCAGAAGCTCGTCCTCAGGCGTGCGCTTGAACATGTACATGCCGACATAGGCATGTGACCATTTCAGAAGCTGCGGCCCCATTTCCTCGGGAATGCCGATCATGCGCGCGATCATCGTGACCGGGATGATATCGGCATAGGAAGAGAGCAGTTCCGTCTCGCCGTTTCGTTCGAAGGCGTCAATCAGCCGGTTGGCGAGTTCCTCTATTTCCGGCTTCATCTTGTCGACATGCCGCGAAACGAAAGCGCGGTTGATGAGGGTGCGCAGCCGTGTGTGTTCCGGCGGCTCCAGCTCCAGAAGCGAGTGCTGCTCTGCGGCGTCGAAATGCTTCACATGCTCGAGCGGCTCTGCCAGACCGATCTCCTCGCGGCTCGCAACATGCAGGATCTGCCGTCCGAACCGGCGGTCGCGCAGGAGGGCGCTGACATGGTCGTATTCGGTGAAAAACCACTGCCGCTGCTCTTCCCAATAGAAAGTGGGACATTGGGCATGCAGGGCAGCATAGACCGGGTTCGGATCGTTGTAGAAAGCCGGATTGCGTGCATCGAGTGAAACACGACGCGTGGCGGGATCGATTTTGAGAAAGGGAAATGTCGCTGTCATGTCCATGGTTTATTCCGCGCGCCGCACTTTGGGAAGGGCGTGAAAATGCCGTTCCATGTGTTTATCCGCATGTCACTGTGCGGTTACTTTGTCACCGGTTGGCGATGGCCGCTATCCGGTTCAGCGCCGCAACCTGCCGGTTGGCATTGTTGTCCATCGGGTTTTCGTCCCGGTCCGGGGAGGGGACGACAACATTGGCTGAATTGACGTGGATCACGGTGCGGTTGCGGCCGGCCTTCTTGGCCGCGTAAAGCGCGCGGTCGGCCTCCGTCATCATCACGCTCAGGTCCGCATCCTTGATCATGGCTTCGGATATGCCGACGCTGGTCGTGACCTCGATGTTTTCGCCGCGTGCGCTGATCTTCGAAAGGCGCAGGTTGCTGCGGATGGCTTCCGCAAGCGTCACGGTGCTGGAGGGGCTTTCCACTTCGGCGACGAGCGCGAATTCTTCGCCGCCCATCCTGACGAACAGGCCGCGCTCACCGATGACCCGCTGCGCCATATTGCAAAAATGCACAAGCACCGCGTCTCCCGACTGATGGCCGTATTTGTCGTTGATCTTCTTGAAATGGTCGATGTCGAACAGCGCCAGCGCCACGTAACGGCTGGAGCCGGGCGACCTTTTTTTGATGTGTTCGAACTCTTCAAGCAGCCCTCGCCGGTTGAGGACGCCGGTCAGGTGGTCGGTCATGGCCAGCCGGTGCAGGCGGGTTTCCGTGTCTTCCATGATGATCTTGGCGCTCATCATGACGATGATGGTAAAGCCGAGAATGCCTGAAAAGGCGAGCGCTGCCGTCAGCGGAATGGCGTTGGGGGCGGCGGCGTTGACGGGAATGACGATGGACGCCACGAGCGCCCCGCAAAATGCCTGCAGGATGAAGGTGGCCGCCAGCACCTTGCGGCTGAATGACGCGCGTGCCTTGCTGGCCAGAAGAATGCCGGCCAGCATGAAATAACCGGTGGCGGCACAGATGTGATAGAGCAGGATGCGCGGGACCATGTTTTCGCGTACGGGGCCGATCAGCATGCCCGCCACCCATAACAGCGGCGGTATGGCGATCCAGCCGGCGGTCTTGCGCTGTTCGAAGGACAGGAGACCGGCGAGCCAGAAACTGAAGGCCGAAAGGGCAAGCGTATTGCCGACTTCGATCGACAGGAAGTTGGGAATATCGCCGCGCAGCGCCACCATCACCGTGCCGGCGCTCGTTGCGGCAAAACCGGCGGCGAAATAGATATTGTGCCGGCGGGCAGGGCGGTGCAGCCACAGGGTTCCCAGCAGCAGGGCAAGGGTCAGCGTTTCCGACGCCCAAAGCAGCATGCCCGTCTTTGCATCCAGCATTGCAAAATCCTATCTGCGCTATCATGCCGTAAAAGCGGTTCGCGGCACGATGTGCGCAATGCCCGCCGAATTGGTGGAGATGCCATTTCGCCTCAAAAGAGGCTCCCGCCCCCTGACGGGAAACCGGAAATTCGCGGGCGTAGTATCAGCCGCAAATACCTAACGAGTTCTTGCCAGTGAGAAGTTATATCTGGGCAACACACCGGTTTTTGCGTTTGCGGTTTGCTCCTGTTAAAAAATAATGCGGGCGACAGAGAATGGTTCGGTTGGCATCGGCTTGTCCATAGCCGTTACCCCGCGGGTGGAAAACGCCCGTAAACGCTGTTGAGCCGTTAAGGATATGCGGCTTCGTGTCTTGAAGTACCGGGCAGGGACACTCTATGTAGGGAGAACGAAGGTTAGAAGTGATTCCGGAGCGGTTTTCCGCGAAGGGCAGAGTTTGACAAAGGACGGACATGAAAAATCCAGTTGATACCGCCATGGCTCTGGTGCCGATGGTCGTAGAGCAGACCAATCGCGGCGAACGCTCCTATGACATATTTTCCCGTCTTCTCAAGGAACGCATCATTTTCCTCACCGGACCGGTGGAAGACCAGATGGCCTCGCTCGTCTGCGCGCAGCTGCTTTTCCTCGAGGCTGAAAACCCGAAGAAGGAAATCGCGCTCTACATCAATTCGCCGGGTGGCGTCGTGACCGCCGGCATGGCGATCTACGATACGATGCAGTTCATCCGCCCTGCCGTTTCGACGCTTTGCGTCGGCCAGGCCGCATCCATGGGCTCGCTGCTTCTGGCTGCTGGCGAAAAGGGAATGCGTTTCGCAACTCCGAACGCCCGCATCATGGTGCATCAGCCCTCCGGCGGCTTCCAGGGGCAGGCTTCGGATATCGAGCGTCACGCCCGCGACATCATCAAAATGAAGCGTCGCCTTAATGAAGTCTACGTGAAGCACACCGGCCGTACGCTGGAAGAGGTTGAAAAAACCCTTGATCGCGACCACTTCATGGATGCCGACGAGGCCAAGGAATGGGGTGTGATCGACAAGATCCTCACCTCGCGCCAGGAAATGGAAGGCGCCGCCGCGAATTAAGGCGCGACGCTTTTTGACGGTTGTTTAACCCCGCAAAGTAATTTCGGGGCTTTCAACCGCAACAGAAAGCGATATTAGTATATATAAAGGCTGTGTTGAATTTTTATGACGTGGCCTTTGGTTTGATGGGGAATTCGTTGCAGCCGGTTGTCAGCTCATGTATCTGATACCGGTTAGTACCCCGGGAAACGAGGCGGATACGGCGATGCACCCAAGGGCGGCCGTATCGGCGGGCGGTAAGTTGACCGCGATCCGTTTGGCGGACCTGCGGCGTGCTGGAAGGAAAGTGATATGAGCAAAGTCAGCGGCAGCAACGGCGGCGACTCTAAGAATACACTCTATTGTTCATTCTGCGGCAAGAGCCAGCACGAAGTCCGGAAACTCATTGCCGGACCGACGGTATTCATCTGCGATGAATGCGTCGAATTGTGCATGGACATCATCCGCGAGGAGAACAAGACGTCGATGGTGAAGTCGCGCGAGGGTGTTCCCACCCCGCAGGACATCATCAAGATCCTCGACGAATACGTCATCGGCCAGAAGCAGGCGAAAAAGATCCTGTCGGTGGCCGTTCACAACCATTACAAGCGCCTCGCGCACGCCTCCAAGAATGGCGATGTCGAGCTTGCGAAGTCGAACATCATGCTCGTCGGTCCGACGGGTTGCGGCAAGACCTATCTTGCCCAGACGCTCGCCCGCATCATCGACGTTCCCTTCACAATGGCAGACGCAACGACGCTGACCGAAGCCGGTTATGTCGGCGAGGACGTGGAAAACATCATCCTGAAGCTGTTGCAGGCTGCGGATTACAATGTCGAGCGCGCCCAGCGCGGCATCGTCTATATCGACGAAGTCGACAAGATTTCCCGCAAGTCGGATAACCCGTCCATCACGCGTGACGTGTCGGGCGAGGGCGTTCAGCAGGCGCTTCTGAAGATCATGGAAGGCACGGTCGCTTCCGTTCCGCCGCAGGGCGGCCGCAAGCATCCGCAGCAGGAATTCCTGCAGGTGGATACGACTAACATTCTCTTCATCTGCGGCGGCGCGTTTGCCGGCCTGGACAAGATCATCTCGGCCAGGGGCGAAAAGACCTCGATTGGCTTCGGTGCGACCGTCAAGGCGGAAGACGATCGCCGCGTTGGCGAGGTGCTGCGCGAACTGGAGCCGGAAGATCTGGTGAAATTCGGTCTTATTCCGGAATTCATCGGCCGTCTGCCGGTTCTGGCTACGCTGGAGGACCTTGACGAGGATGCGCTGATCCAGATCCTGTCCGAGCCGAAGAACGCGCTGGTCAAGCAGTACCAGCGTCTGTTCGAGATGGAAGATGTGGAACTGACCTTCCACGAGGACGCGTTGCGCGAGATTGCCCGCCGGGCGATTACCCGCAAGACGGGTGCCCGCGGTCTGCGCTCGATCATGGAAAAGATCCTTCTGGATACCATGTTCGAACTGCCGACGCTGGAAGGCGTGCGCGAAGTGGTGATCTCCAACGATGTCGTCAGCGGCATCGCTCGCCCGCTCTACATCTATGCGGATCGTCAGGAAGAAAAGGCCAATGTTTCGGCTTGATTGACCGATCCGACGCTTTGATGAATTCAAAAGGCCCGCACTCGTGCGGGCCTTTTCTGTTGTGGCAGGTGCGAAACTTGCCGCTAACTTGGAGTAACCCGATTTTGCGTTTGGAGCGGATTGCGCTTTGCTGATAAAGTCTTAAAACTGATTTGCAGCGCGATATGACGGAAATGTGAATTACCGTCGGCGACCCGGTTCCTGATCCTGTGGGATAACCGGAAATGTCGGGAGTAATAGCCGGCGCTGTATTTGTTTGAATTTTACGGCCGTGCCGTTGCGCGGGGTCGTCTCTTCCGGTGACTTGAAATCGGCGTTCCGAAACTCCACTTTCAGTCTCGAGAAATGAATATGCCGGACGCCCCAAGACGTCAGGCAAAGTGTCCTGAAAGGGACCATGAAAGGAAATGATATGACGAACATCACGTCTGCGGCATCCGGCGGTATCTATCCGGTACTTCCCCTGCGCGACATTGTCGTTTTCCCGCATATGATCGTTCCCCTGTTCGTCGGGCGGGAAAAATCCATTCGCGCTCTCGAAGAGGTCATGGGCTCGGACAAGCAGATCATGCTTGTTACCCAGATCAACGCCAGCGATGACGATCCGTCCCCGGAAGCCATCCACAAGGTCGGCACGGTCGCTAACGTTCTCCAGCTGCTGAAGCTGCCCGACGGCACCGTGAAGGTGCTTGTGGAAGGCAAGGGCCGCGCCCAGATCGAGGCCTATACCGACCGCGAGGATTTCTACGAAGCGTCTGCGACGCCGCTGCAGGAGCCTGCGGAAGACCCGGTTGAGATCGAGGCGCTGTCGCGTTCCGTCGTTTCGGAGTTCGAGAGCTATGTGAAGCTCAACAAGAAGATTTCGCCCGAGGTTGTCGGCGCTGCCGGCCAGATCGACGATTATTCGAAGCTGGCCGACACGGTTGCTTCGCACCTGTCGATCAAGATCACCGAAAAGCAGGAAATGCTGGAAACCGTCAGCGTGAAGCAGCGGCTTGAAAAAGCGCTCGGCTTCATGGAAGGCGAAATTTCCGTGCTTCAGGTCGAGAAGCGTATCCGCTCGCGCGTCAAGCGCCAGATGGAGAAGACGCAGCGCGAATATTATCTGAACGAACAGATGAAGGCGATCCAGAAGGAGCTCGGCGACGGCGAGGATGGCCGTGACGAGATGGCCGAACTGGAAGAGCGCATTGCCAAGACCAAGCTTTCCAAGGAGGCAAAGGATAAGGCCGAGGCGGAAATGAAGAAGCTTCGCCAGATGAGCCCGATGTCTGCGGAAGCGACTGTCGTGCGCAACTATCTGGACTGGCTGCTCAGCCTGCCCTGGGGCAAGAAGTCGAAGGTCAAGGTTGATCTCAACAGCGCCGAGGCGGTCCTCGATCAGGATCATTTCGGTCTGGACAAGGTCAAGGAACGCATCGTTGAATATCTGGCCGTGCAGGCTCGCGCTTCGAAGATCCGTGGCCCGATCCTGTGCCTCGTCGGTCCTCCCGGCGTCGGCAAGACTTCGCTCGCCAAGTCGATCGCCAAGGCGACCGGCCGCGAATATGTGCGTATGGCGCTGGGTGGTGTGCGTGATGAGGCGGAAATCCGCGGTCACCGCCGTACCTATATCGGCTCAATGCCGGGCAAGATCGTTCAGTCGATGAAGAAGGCCAAGAAGTCCAATCCGCTCTTCCTGCTCGACGAGATCGACAAGATGGGCATGGATTTCCGTGGCGATCCGTCGTCAGCACTGCTGGAGGTGCTCGATCCGGAACAGAACTCCACCTTCATGGACCACTATCTTGAAGTGGAATACGACCTGTCCGACGTGATGTTCGTGACCACGGCCAACACGCTGAACATTCCAGGTCCCCTGATGGACCGTATGGAAGTGATCCGCATCGCCGGTTACACGGAGGACGAAAAGCGTGAAATCGCCAAGCGTCACCTGCTGCCGAAGGCGATCAAGGAACACGCCCTGCGTCCGGAAGAGTTCTCGGTAAGCGACGACGCTCTGATGATCGTGATCCAGCAGTACACCCGCGAGGCGGGCGTGCGCAGCTTCGAGCGCGAGTTGATGAAGCTTGCGCGAAAGGCCGTGACCGAGATCATCAAGGGCAAGGTCAAGTCCGTGGAAGTCACCGCAGCCAATGTCCCGGATTATCTGGGCGTTCCGCGGTTCCGCCACGGCGAGGCCGAGCGTGAGGATCAGGTTGGTGTCGTCACCGGTCTGGCATGGACGGAAGTCGGCGGTGAGTTGCTCACCATCGAAGGCGTGATGATGCCGGGCAAGGGCCGCATGACGGTCACCGGCAACCTCAAGGAAGTGATGAAGGAATCCATTTCGGCAGCGGCATCTTATGTCCGCTCGCGCGCCGTGGACTTCGGCATCGAACCGCCGCGTTTCGACAAGAGCGACATCCACGTTCACGTTCCGGAAGGGGCTACCCCGAAGGACGGACCGTCTGCCGGTGTTGCCATGGCAACCGCCATTGTCTCCATCATGACCGGTATCCCGGTCTCCAAGGATGTGGCGATGACGGGCGAGATCACACTTCGTGGTCGCGTGCTGCCGATCGGCGGCCTGAAGGAAAAGCTGCTTGCGGCGCTTCGCGGCGGCATTAAGAAGGTGCTCATCCCGGAAGAAAACGCCAAGGACCTGGCGGATATTCCTGATAATGTGAAGAACGAGATGGAGATCATCCCGGTTTCTCGCATGGGTGAGGTCATCAAGCACGCGCTGCTTCGCATGCCCGAGCCAATCGAGTGGGACGGCAGCATCGAAACGCCTGTTATCGCAACTGTCGACGGGGTCGACGAGGGCGGACAGACGATCGCACATTGATTGCCACGTCGTTGTGAAAGCCAGAATCGGTTTTCGCGACACCTGTGCGTAGATTCAATGTGTTAGATGCCGAAAGGCGCGATGCTTCTTTGATGCTCGCAGAACTGGTGCGAAATTGGCACGTTTAAGGGAAAGGCCGGCAGAAATGTCGGCCTTTTTTGTGAAAAACCCCGCAGACCCCTTGTTTTTCAGGCGATTCCAGCGCTTTTGAGTTGCTGCGCGCGGATACAGACGTATTCTGCGCCGGCTTAATTTGAGTCGTTTCAAACCATTGAAAGGGGTGGAAACATGAACAAGAACGAGCTCGTCTCTGCTGTTGCCGAAAAGGCTGGTCTCACGAAGGCAGATGCTGCTTCCGCTGTTGATGCCGTATTCGAAACCGTACAGAACGAACTGAAGAGCGGTGGCGACATCCGTCTCGCTGGCTTCGGCAGCTTCTCCGTAAGCCGTCGTGAAGCCTCCAAGGGTCGTAACCCTTCCACGGGTGCTGAAGTCGATATCCCGGCTCGCAACGTACCGAAGTTTTCCGCAGGCAAGGGCCTGAAGGACGCCGTCAACTCGTAAGGTTTCCGAAAGGCCGTGACGTCCGGCGGCGGGCGGGCGGCTTTTCAGGTTCACGAGGAAACATGTTTTGACGCCCTGACGCCATCATGCCGGCACGTAAACCGGGCGGCTTTTCGAATTGCTTTTTCGGATAGCCCTTTTTTCGAACCGGCAAGATGTACTTGAAAGTAGGAGAGCGCGCCTGTGTAGCCTCCATCCGGTCACACGGCGCTCTGATACGCGGAATGTGCGCAAGAACAGGAAAGCCCGGCCTTCATGGTCGGGCTTTTTGATTCCTCCGGCAGGAAATGTCATGCCGCTGTCATGTCTCTGACGCAGAAGCCATAGGGTGTTTTTTGGATCCAAGGGGGATTTATAATGGCGTTCCGACTTTCTCAGATGGCTTTGACTGCTGCTCTGCTCACTTCCGCGGCCTTTCCGGCTGCTGCCGAGCCGGTTTTCAACCGCATCGCATCTTTCCCGGTCGTAAAGAACCTGCCAGCGGACAAGGACGCGAAGGCCGTCACTTCAGCTGAAATCGTAACCGCCAGCGAAGACGGTAAGACGCTGATCTATTCGGACAGCCCGCTTGGCGGCATTGGTTTCGTTGACATCACCGATGCGAAGGCACCCAAGGCTGGCGGCGCGTTGCTGCTGGAAGGCGAACCGACCTCTGTTGCCGTTGCTGGCGCCAAGGTTCTGGCCGGTGTCAACACGTCCGAAAACCGAGCCAAGCCGTCCGGCAAGCTGGTGACGGTCGATATCGCCACCAAGAAGATCGAAGCGAGCTGCGATCTCGGCGGCCAGCCCGATTCTGTCGCAATTTCCCCGGACAAGACCTTCGCCGCCATCGCGATCGAAAACGAACGCGATGAAGAGGTGAACGAGGGCGCCCTGCCACAGATGCCGGCCGGTTATCTGGTGACGGTCGGTCTGAAAAACGGCGTTGCCGACTGCGCGACGCTGAAGAAGATCGACGTGACCGGCCTTGCCGAAATCTCCCCGGAAGATCCGGAGCCGGAATTCGTCTCGATCAATGCCAATGGCGAGATCGCGCTCACGCTGCAGGAAAACAACCACATCGTCATCATCGACGGCAAGACCGGTACGGTAAAGACGCATTTCTCCGCTGGCACGGTTGATCTGGAAGGCGTCGACACGAAGACGGACGGCCAGATCAAGTTCACCGACAAGCAGGAAGGCCGCAAGCGTGAGCCAGATGCCGTGAAGTGGCTGGACAATGACCGAATCGTCATCGCCAATGAGGGTGACTGGCAGGGCGGCGCGCGCGGCTTCACCATTTTCGACAAGACCGGCAAGCTTCTTTATGAAGCCGGTGCCACCCTTGAGCACGCCGCCGCCAGCATCGGCCACTATCCGGAAAAGCGTTCAAAGGCCAAGGGCATCGAGCCGGAAGGTCTGGAGGCGGCAACCTTCGATGGCCAGAAGTACTTCTTCGTTCTTGCCGAGCGCGCGTCTCTCGCTGCGGTCTACAAGGATACGGGCGGCACACCGGAACTGGTCCAGCTTCTGCCCTCGGGCATTTCGCCTGAAGGCGCCGTCGCCATTCCGTCGCGCAATCTCCTCGTCACTGCCAACGAAGCCGATCTCGTCGAAGATGGCGGCGCTCGCTCGCATGTCATGATCTATGAACGTGCAGAAGGCCAGATTGCCTACCCGCAGCTCGCTTCCGCCACCGTTGACGGCACACCGATCGGCTGGGGCGCTCTCTCCGGTCTGGTGGGCGATGCTGAAAAGCCTGGCATCCTCTATGCCGTGTCCGACTCGGTCTATGGAAACCAGCCGTCAATCTACACCATCGACGCAACGAAGAAGCCCGCCACCATAACCAGCGCCCTGCGCATCAAGCGCGACGGTATCGCAGCCCAGAAACTCGACATCGAAGGCATTACGCTTGACGGTAAGGGCGGCTTCTGGCTGGCCTCGGAAGGTGACAGTGCCAAGCTAGTGCCCCACGCACTCTACAATGTCAGCGCCAAGGGCGAGATCAAGGCTGAGATCGCTCTGCCGAAGGAATTGCTGGCTGGCGAAACCCGCTTCGGTTTCGAAGGCGTGACTATGATCGGCAAGGGCGACGACGCGACGCTGTGGATGGCCGTACAGCGCGAATGGGGCACGGACGAGAAGGGTTTCGTCAAGCTCGTCTCCTACAATCCGAAGTCCAAGGAATGGGGCGCCGTGCGTTACCCGCTCGACAAGACCGAGGCAGGCTGGGTCGGCCTTTCTGAAATCACCGCACAGGGCGACTATGTCTATATCGTCGAGCGCGACAATCAGGTCGGTGACAAGGCAAAGATCAAGAAGCTTTACCGCGTCGCGATCGCTGACCTGAAGCCGGGCAAAATCGGTGGCGAACTGCCGCTGGTGGCCAAGCAGGAAGCACATGATTTCCTGCCGGACCTCAAGGCCCAGACGAATGGCTATACCGTTGACAAGCTGGAAGGCTTCACCTTCGACAAGGCAGGAACGGCCTATATCGTCACTGACAATGACGGCGTCGACGGATCTTCCGGCGAAACGCTGTTCTTTACCGTCGATCTGAAGGCGATCAACTGATCGGTCCGAATAGAATCGCAAATGAGAAAAGCCGGGCATAGCCCGGCTTTTTTGTGCGGCGGAAGAAACCCCGATCTGGGAATGCCGATTCCCCACGATGAGTCGCATACCAGCCGTTAAAACCGGCATGGTCGCGTCGCTATCGCAAAATCGAGGGTGTTATCCGGAGGACTTCCATGAATGTGCAGTGGACCAGATCGCTAGAGATCACCGCCCCATGGAATTCTTGCTTTTGGGAGTGCTGTCTTTTTCCGAGTCCTGCTGGACCCAGCGGAAAAAAATATAAACAGGCAGCGCAATAAGCGCGAGTGTTACAAACGCGTCGACCGACATGGTTTCATCCATCATTTATACCGTTCATCATGAAACGGCTCGAAAACAATGCATGAAATCTCTTTAAAAAGTCTGAATCTGCTTATTTTTCGGGATGTTGCGGGGTGGCACACCTATTGGAGCCGGCCTGTAAGAATGTGGAACAGAAGTGCCGACCTGGCATAGACTCACGCCGGAAAAGCCGCTCCACCAGCCCAAGGCCGCGGCCGTCTACAGAATCGGGGGCAGAGGCCGTGATTCCCGATGCAGGAAGTTGACGGTAAAACGCACCGGTATCCGAAAGAGCTCCGGCTTGGTAATGCGCACAATTTGAAGAAGCTGGGAAATGGTGGGCGATGAGAGACTCGAACTCCCGACATCCTCGGTGTAAACGAGGCGCTCTACCAACTGAGCTAATCGCCCTTCGCGTCTTGCAGATCGTGTCTGCCGCGTCGGTGGCCGTGATGTATTCGGATCGGAAAAAAACCGCAAGGGCTTTTGTGAAGTTTTTTTGTTTTTTTTCCGGACAGCTTTGCCCATTGGCAGAGGTGATCGGCAAAAAGCCGGGAACTGCGGGCTTTTCTATAAAAACAACGTCCGGCCGTTACCTTTGGCGGTATGCTGAAATCGCGTTACGGACGCCCCGGCTGTGGACAAGTTTTTTGTTTTTGTTGGGAAAAGCCCGGAAAACAAGGCATTCGCTGCAATGCCGGTCAAAGGCCTTTCAGTTTTTTCCGATCAAAATGAAGAAGCTTATTCTTTTGTCGTGAAACCTGCTTGACACCCCCGCACGAACGCCGTAGTTAGCCGCTCAACGAACAGCCGAGGCTGGTTCGTACGGCGAGACTAAGGTCTTGTCGGTCAGGATAAGCGGGTGTAGCTCAGTTGGTTAGAGTGCCGGCCTGTCACGCCGGAGGTCGCGGGTTCGAGCCCCGTCACTCGCGCCATCCTGTTCCTCGGAAAAAACGCAGACGAATGTCTGTGGAGCGCGGGTGTAGCTCAGTCGGTTAGAGTGCCGGCCTGTCACGCCGGAGGTCGCGGGTTCGAGCCCCGTCACTCGCGCCATTTCTTTCACCGAAATGACACTCCCAAACGAAGCAAGCAGGCGTCGTCCTGCCATGTCGGCAATGGCGATTTCAGCGCCTGTTTCCGGCATTCGCGAGCGCGGTTTTTCCTGCTGTTTTTAGTCAAGTTTCGATATCGAGAGATCGTCACTTCGCTGCCATTTTGACGTAAAATTCGTGTGACTTTTTTGCGGTTGCGTCGTTCAATCGATTATTATTGTATTTGAGGGGCTTAGCCCGGAATTGTGGCCCAAATTTGCGTCAATTCCGGCAATATTGTTGCCAATCAATGCGGCAGGTGTCTTGAAATGGTGCCTAAACTCTTGCAGAGAGAGCGCGGCTGCGCTAACCACTTTGGCGTTGCAACATATTTGTGCGCCTTTAGACTTTCAGTCGCAAAGGCAGGTCCGGCACCCGGCCGGACAGGGAAGAGACCATGACTGAACTCCTCAGTTCCTATATTCCGATCGCAATCTTTATCGGTATCGCTCTTGTCATTGGCCTGGCGCTTCTCATCGCGCCTTTCGCTGTCGCTTATAAGGCGCCGGACCCGGAAAAGCTCTCCGCTTTCGAGTGCGGTTTCAATGCCTTCGACGACGCCCGCATGAAGTTCGATATCCGGTTTTATCTGGTGTCCATTCTCTTCATCATCTTCGACCTGGAAGTCGCCTTCCTGTTCCCCTGGGCTGTGTCCTTCGGTGATATGGGCTGGTTCGGTTTCTGGTCTATGATGGTGTTCCTCGCCGTTCTCACCATCGGCTTTATCTATGAGTGGAAGAAGGGAGCGCTGGAATGGGCATGAGCCAGAACAACAGCACGCTCGTTGCACCGCAGCCGAAGGGGATCATCGATCCCGCGACCGGCAAGCCTGTCGGCAGCAACGATGCCTACTTCACGGAAATCAACGACGAGCTG
Source organism: Agrobacterium sp. S7/73 (assembly GCF_019355535.1). Taxonomy (NCBI): domain Bacteria; kingdom Pseudomonadati; phylum Pseudomonadota; class Alphaproteobacteria; order Hyphomicrobiales; family Rhizobiaceae; genus Agrobacterium; species Agrobacterium sp. S7/73. Next base: position 1,707,533 of record NZ_CP072136.1, on the reverse strand, counting down.
GCCGACAAGGGCTTTCTCGTCACCTCGACCGACGAGCTGATCACCTGGGCGCGTACCGGCTCCCTGATGTGGATGCAGTTCGGTCTTGCCTGCTGCGCCGTCGAGGGTCTGATGCAGGCTTCCGGCCCGCGTTACGACATGGAGCGCTTCGGTGTCGCCCCGCGCGCCTCGCCGCGCCAGTCGGACGTGATGATCGTCGCGGGAACGCTGACCAACAAGATGGCGCCGGCACTGCGCAAGGTCTATGACCAGATGCCTGAGCCGCGCTACGTCATCTCCATGGGCTCCTGCGCCAATGGCGGCGGCTATTACCATTATTCCTACGCCGTCGTGCGCGGCTGCGACAGAGTCGTGCCGGTGGATATCTACGTTCCGGGCTGTCCCCCCACGGCGGAGGCGCTGCTTTACGGCGTGCTTCTGCTGCAGAAGAAGATCCGGCGTACCGGTACGATCGAGCGCTAAGGGCAAAGGACGGATTAAGGAATGAGCGAAGCTCTAAACGATCTTGCTGCTTACGTTAAGGAAGCGCGTGGTTCCCTCGTGGTTTCGGCCGATATTGCCTATGGCGAGTTGACGCTGAACACGACGACGGAAAGCGTTATCGCGCTTTTGACGTTCCTGCGTGACGATGTGCAGTGCGGTTTCGTCAACATCATCGATATCTGCGGCGTCGACTGGCCGCAGCGCGAGAAGCGTTTCGACGTCGTTTATCACCTCTTGTCGCCGCGCCAGAATCTGCGCGTGCGCATCAAGCTGCAGGTGGCGGAAGACGAGGGCGTTCCCTCGGCAACCTCCGTTTACATGGGTGCAGACTGGTTCGAGCGCGAAGCCTGGGATATGTATGGCATTCCTTTCGAAGGCCATGCGGATCTTCGCCGAATCCTCACCGATTACGGTTTCGAAGGTCATCCGCTGCGCAAGGATTTTCCGGTTACCGGCTTTGTGGAAGTACGCTACGATGACGTTCTGAAACGGGTTCTCTATGAACCGGTCGAACTGAAGCAGGAATTCCGCAATTTCGATTTCCTCTCTCCCTGGGAGGGGACTGACTATGTTCTCCCAGGTGATGAAAAGGCCAAGCAATGAGCGAAGCCCCCGCGACAGAGCACGGACAATGTCTTTGCGGCGCCGTTGGCTTCAATGCCAGCATCGGCGCCCGCGAATTCGGCGTTTGCCATTGCTCGATGTGCCGCCGCTGGTCCGGCGGAACATTTCTGGCTGTCGAATGCGCTGACGTCGCCATCGAGAACGAGGAACATTTCGGTGTTTATACCTCGTCGGAATGGGGCGAGCGCTGCTTCTGCAAAAATTGCGGCAGCACGCTGATGTGGCGCTCCAAGGATGGCAAGCATTTTGCCGTCTCGTTGCAGGCTTTCGACAACCCTTCCAGTTTCCATTTTGCGTCGCAGATTTTCACGGATGAGAAGCCTTCGAGCTATTCTTTCGCGCAAACCACGCAGAACATGACCGGCCCCGAATTCATCGCCATGATCACCTCGGCGGAGCACTAGAATGACTGAGCATAACGTCCGCAATTTCACGATCAACTTCGGTCCGGAACACCCTTCCGCGCACGGCGTGCTGCGTCTGGTTCTGGAACTGGACGGCGAAATCGTCGAGCGCGTCGATCCGCATATCGGTCTTCTGCATCGCGGTACCGAAAAGCTGATCGAGACCAAGACATACCTTCAGGCGGTGCCTTATTTCGACCGTCTCGACTACGTCGCGCCGATGAACCAGGAACACGCTTTCGCGCTCGCCGTCGAAAAGCTGCTGGGTCTCGAAATCCCGATGCGCGGCCAGTTGATCCGCGTGCTTTATTCGGAAATCGGCCGCATCCTGTCGCACATCATGAACGTGACGACTCAGGCCATGGACGTCGGCGCAATGACGCCGCCTGTCTGGGGCTTCGAGGAACGTGAAAAGCTGATGGTGTTCTACGAGCGCGCCTGTGGCGCCCGCATGCACTCGGCCTATGTCCGTCCGGGCGGCGTGCATCAGGATCTGCCGCCGGAACTGGTCGAAGATATCGGCAAATGGTGCGATCCCTTCATTGCCGTTCTCGACAATATCGAAGGCCTGTTGACCGACAACCGCATCTACAAGCAGCGTAACGTCGATATCGGCGTCGTCTCGCTTGAAGATGCCTTTGCCTGGGGTTTCACGGGCGTCATGGTGCGCGGTTCGGGTGCTGCCTGGGATTTGCGTCGCGCGCAGCCCTACGAGTGCTATTCCGATCTGGAGTTCGATATCCCCGTCGGCAAGAACGGCGACTGCTATGACCGTTACCTGATCCGCATGCAGGAAATGCGCGAATCGGTGAAGATCATGAAGCAGTGCGTCGATCTTCTCTCCGGCAAGCACCGCATCGGCCCGGTCTCCTCGCTGGATGGCAAGGTGGTTCCGCCCAAGCGCGGCGAGATGAAGCGTTCGATGGAAGCTCTTATCCATCACTTCAAGCTCTATACCGAAGGCTATCACGTTCCCGCCGGCGAAGTTTACGCCGCCGTCGAAGCGCCGAAGGGCGAGTTCGGCGTCTACGTGGTCGCCGATGGTTCGAACAAGCCCTACCGCTGCAAGATCCGCGCGCCGGGTTATGCACATTTGCAGGCGATGGATTTCCTGTGCAAGGGCCATCAGCTTGCCGACGTTACAGCCGTGCTCGGCTCCCTCGACATCGTGTTCGGGGAGGTCGACCGCTGATGCGTCTGCCGCTGGCCATCTTGGCTTTTCTTGCTGCGATGTCGACCTCCGTTCTCGCCCAGACGGCGACGGAAGAGGGGGGCGTATCGCTATCAAGCAGCGGCGGTTCCACCATCAAGCAGCTTCTGTCTTCGGGATACGAGATCAAGGCCTCGGTTCCCAATGGCAGCAAGTTCATCGTGTTCATGCAGAAAGACAAGGCGGCTTATGCCTGCGAATTCGTCACGGTGGCGAGATCGCGTTGTGAGACGTTAAACTGAAAAGGCGTGAGGAAGTATGTCCGTTCGTCGACTAGCCGAAGATCAGTTCCAGCCCGTGGCATTTGCCTTTAACGCGGATAATACCGCATGGGCGGAAAAGACGATCCAGAAATATCCGGAGGGACGCCAGCAATCGGCGGTTATCCCGCTGCTTATGCGTGCGCAGGAGCAGGACGGCTGGGTTACCCGCGCCGCCATCGAAAAAATCGCCGACATGCTGGATATGGCCTATATCCGCGTCATGGAAGTGGCGACCTTCTACACCCAGTTCCAGCTGAAGCCGGTCGGCACACGCGCCCATGTTCAGGTTTGCGGCACCACGCCCTGCATGCTGCGCGGCTCCGAAGCGCTGATGGATGTCTGCCGCAAGAAGATCCACCACGATCCGCTGCACACCAACGAGAGCGGCACGCTGTCCTGGGAAGAAGTGGAATGTCAGGGCGCCTGCGTCAATGCGCCGATGGTCATCATCTTCAAGGATGCCTATGAGGATCTGACGCCCGAGCGCCTGGAAGAGATCATCGACACGTTCGAGGCAGGCAAGGGCGACACGGTCAAGACCGGCCCCCAGATCGACCGTCACCAGTCGGTGCCCGTTGGCGGCCTGACGACGCTGACGGAAGAGATCAAGCCAGATCGCTCCAATCTCGACAAGCCTGCGGAAGCTCCGGCGGAAGCAGCCCCCGTTCTTCCTTCGAATGCCGCCAAGCCGAAGACGGACGCACCGGAAACCGATCCGAAGCTGAAGACGCCTGCGAACGAGCCCAAGGCTGCTGCGGAAAACGCAAAGGCAGGGGAACAGCAATCGGCAGGCAAGGAAGCGACAGCATCCAGACCGTCGCTTGAGTCGGCCGACCGTCCCGCAGGCATTGAAAAGCCCGCTGCGCCCGATGACCTGAAACTCATTTCAGGCGTTGGCCCGAAGATCGAAGGCACGCTTAACGAGCTCGGCATCTTCACCTATGCGCAGATTGCCGGCTGGAAGAAGGCCGAGTGCGACTGGGTGGATGGTTATCTGAATTTCAAGGGCCGCATCGAACGCGATGAGTGGATCAAGCAGGCCGAGGCGCTCGCCAAGGGTGGCGAAGCCGAGTATATCAGGGTCTTCGGCAAGAAGCCGCGGTAAAGGGTGAAGCATGTTAAAAGATCAGGATCGCATCTTTACCAATCTCTACGGCCTCAAGGACAAGTCCCTGAAGGGCGTGATGGCGCGCGGCCATTGGGATGGCACCAAGCAGATCATCGAAAAGGGTCGTGACTGGATCATCAACGAGATGAAGGCTTCCGGCCTTCGCGGTCGCGGCGGCGCAGGCTTCCCGACGGGTCTCAAGTGGTCCTTCATGCCCAAGGAAAGCGACGGCCGTCCGCATTATCTCGTGGTCAACGCCGACGAATCCGAGCCCGGCACCTGCAAGGACCGCGAAATCCTGCGCAACGATCCGCATACGCTGATCGAAGGCTGCGTTATCGCCGGTTTCGCCATGGGTGCACACACCGCCTATATCTACGTGCGCGGCGAATATATGCGCGAACGTGAGGCGCTTCAGGCCGCCATCGACGAATGTTACGATGCGGGCCTGCTCGGCAAGAACAACAAGAACGGCTGGGATTTCGACATCTACGTCCATCACGGCGCAGGTGCCTATATCTGCGGCGAAGAGACGGCACTGCTTGAAAGCCTCGAGGGCAAGAAGGGCCAGCCGCGCCTGAAGCCGCCGTTCCCGGCCAATATGGGTCTTTACGGTTGCCCGACGACCGTCAACAACGTCGAATCCATCGCCGTTGCTCCGACCATTCTGCGCCGAGGTGCGGCATGGTTCTCGTCTATCGGCCGTCCGAACAATGTCGGCACCAAGCTGTTCATGGTCTCCGGCCATGTCGAGCGTCCATGCACCTTCGAAGATGCGCTGGGCCTGTCCTTCCGTGAGCTGATCGAACACCATTGCGGTGGCATTCGCGGCGGCTGGGACAATCTGCTTGGCGTCATTCCCGGCGGCGCATCCTGCCCCATCGTGCGCGGTGAGGACATGAAGGACGCCATCATGGACTTCGACGGCATGCGCGAAGTGAAGTCGTCCTTCGGCACCGGCGGCATGATCGTCATGGACAAGTCCACCGACGTCATCAAGGCGATCGCCCGCATCGCGGCCTTCTTCAAGCATGAAAGCTGCGGCCAGTGCACGCCGTGCCGTGAAGGCACCGGCTGGATGTGGCGCGTGCTGGAACGCATGGTGAAGGGCAACGCGCAGAAGCGCGAAATCGACATGCTGTTCGAAGTGACGAAGCAGATCGAAGGCCACACCATCTGTGCGCTCGGCGACGCCGCCGCATGGCCGGTACAGGCGCTGATCCGCAATTTCCGTCCGGAAATCGAAAAGCGCATCGACCAATATACCTACAGGGCCATGGATGATGGCGCTGTTCTGGAAGCTGCCGAATAAGCTTTCGCAGTTTGCATGCGGCGCGGGGATGATCCCGGCGCCGGAAAACCATGAAGCGCCTGACCGACGAGATGAAGTCTCGGGCGCGATTAAGGATTTGTTGCGGACCGTGTGAGAGACACGGGACGAACAGGCAACAGGACGTAAGTAGAACCATGGCAAAGCTCAAGGTTGACGGTAAAGAGATCGAGGTTCCGGATCATTTCACGCTGTTGCAGGCGTGCGAGGAGGCTGGTGCTGAAGTTCCGCGCTTTTGTTTTCATGAGCGCTTGTCGGTCGCGGGTAACTGCCGCATGTGTCTGATTGAGGTGAAGGGCGGACCGCCCAAGCCCGCCGCATCCTGCGCCATGGGCGTGCGCGACGTTCGCGGCGGCCCGAATGGCGAATTGCCTGAAGTTTTCACCAACACGCCGATGGTCAAGAAGGCCCGCGAAGGCGTGATGGAGTTCCTTCTCATCAACCACCCGCTCGATTGCCCGATCTGCGACCAGGGCGGCGAATGCGACCTGCAGGACCAGGCTATGGCCTTCGGTATTGCCGGTTCGCGTTACGCGGAAAACAAGCGTGCGGTTGAAGACAAATATATCGGTCCGCTCGTCAAGACGGTGATGAACCGCTGCATCCACTGCACGCGCTGCGTCCGTTTCACCACGGAAGTTGCCGGCATCGCCGAACTCGGCCTCATCGGCCGCGGCGAGGACGCTGAAATCACCACCTATCTCGAGCAGGCGATGACCTCCGAGCTTCAGGGCAACGTCGTCGATCTTTGCCCGGTCGGTGCGCTGACCTCCAAGCCTTTCGCTTTCACTGCCCGTCCGTGGGAACTGAACAAGACCGAAACCATCGACGTGATGGACGCTCTCGGTTCGGCAATCCGCGTCGATACCCGTGGCCGCGAAGTCATGCGCGTCATGCCGCGTGTCAACGAGGCAATCAACGAAGAGTGGATTTCCGACAAGAGCCGCTTCATCTGGGACGGCCTGAAGACGCAGCGTCTCGACCGCCCTTACGTCCGCAAGGATGGCCGCTTGCAGCCCGCAAGCTGGGGCGAAGCCTTCGGCGCTATCAAGCAGGCGGTTGCCGCGACCAGCGGCAGCAAGATCGGCGCGATTGCCGGTGACCTTGCTTCCGTCGAGGAAATGTTCGCGCTGAAGTCGCTTCTGGCGTCGCTCGGCTCGGCCAATGTCGATTGCCGTCAGGATGGCGCAGCGCTTGATCCGTCTTTGGGTCGCGCCAGCTACCTGTTCAATTCCACAATCGAAGGCATTGAGCACGCGGATGCGCTGCTGATCGTCGGCGCCAACCCGCGTTATGAAGCGGCCGTGCTCAATGCACGTATCCGCAAGCGCTGGCGTCGCGGTGGTTTCCCGATCGGCGTGATCGGCGAAGCCGGTGAGCTGCGCTACAACTACGAATATCTAGGCTCCGGCGCGGAAACGCTTTCCGATCTCGCCAATGGCTCTCACAGTTTTATTGAGAAGCTGAAGTCCGCCAAGAACCCGCTGATCATCATCGGCCAGGGCGCTCTGGCACGCGCCGATGGTGCAGCCGTTCTCGCGGCCGCTGCGAAGCTTGCCGTTTCGGTTGGCGCAATCAGCGAAGAGTGGAACGGCTTCTCGGTGCTTCACACTGCCGCTGCCCGCGTCGGTGGTCTCGACATCGGCTTCGTGCCGGGCGAGGGCGGTGTTGCTGCTGCCGAAATGGTAACGTCCATGGACGTTCTCTTCCTGCTCGGCGCCGATGAAATCGACCTGTCGAACAAGGGCGCCAAGTTCACCGTCTACATCGGTAGCCACGGCGACCATGGCGCGATGAACGCCGACGTCATCCTTCCGGGTGCAGCCTACACCGAAAAATCCGGTATCTGGGTCAACACCGAAGGCCGCGTTCAGGTGGGCAACCGCGCCGGTTTCGCACCGGGCGAAGCCCGTGAAGACTGGGCGATCCTACGTGCGCTTTCCGACGTGCTCGGCAAGAAGCTGCCGTTCGATTCGCTGTCGGCGCTGCGCGGCCAGCTTTATGTCGCGCATCCGCATCTGGCGGAAACCGATGAGATCGTTGCCGGCAACGGCGCGGATGTCGAGGCACTTGCCGCTCGCGCGGGCAGCCTCAATAAGTCTGCGTTTGCCTCGCCGGTAAAAGACTTTTATTTGACGAACCCGATTGCGCGTGCATCCGCCGTCATGGCCGAGTGTTCCGCATTGGCCCGCAACAATTTCCAGGCTGCGGCAGAGTAAGGGTAGGGGATTATGGAATCGTTTTTCTGGAGCTACGTCTGGCCCGCGCTGATCATGGTCGGCCAGTCCCTGCTGCTTCTCGTTTGCCTTCTGGTGGCCATCGCCTTCCTTCTGCTTGCCGACCGTAAGGTCTGGGCAGCCGTGCAGTTGCGCCGTGGTCCCAACGTCGTCGGCCCCTTTGGTCTGTTCCAGTCCTTCGCCGACCTTTTGAAATTCATCCTGAAGGAGCCCGTCATTCCCGCGGGCGCCAACAAGGCGGTCTTCCTTCTGGCGCCGCTGGTTGCCGTAACGCTGGCGCTCGCCACCTACGCGGTCATCCCCTTTGCCGATGGCTGGGTCGTTGCCAATATCAATGTCGGCATTCTCTACATTTTCGCGATTTCCTCGCTTGAAGTGTACGGCATCATCATGGGCGGCTGGGCTTCGAACTCGAAGTACCCGTTCCTCGGCGCGCTTCGTTCGGCGGCGCAGATGGTGTCCTACGAAGTGTCGATCGGCCTCGTCATCGTCACCGTGCTTCTGTGCGTCGGCTCGCTCAACCTCACGGATATCGTTCTGGCGCAGCGCACCGGCCTCGGCACGATGATCGGTCTGCCGGCCTCGTTCCTTGACTGGCACTGGCTGTCGCTGTTCCCGATGTTCATCGTTTTCTTCATATCGGGCCTTGCCGAAACCAACCGTCCTCCCTTCGACCTTCCGGAAGCGGAATCGGAACTGGTTGCCGGTCACATGGTCGAATATGGCTCGACGCCTTACATGATGTTCATGCTCGGCGAATATGCTGCGATCGTCCTGATCTGCTGCCTGACGACGATCCTGTTCCTTGGTGGCTGGCTGCCGATCGTGGATGTGTGGTTCCTGAACTGGATTCCGGGCATTGTCTGGTTCGCGCTCAAGGGCTGCATGGTTTTCTTCATGATCGCTCTGGTGAAGGCCTTCGTTCCGCGTTACCGCTATGACCAGCTCATGCGCCTTGGCTGGAAGGTATTCCTGCCGCTGTCGCTCGCCATGGTCGTTATTGTTGCATTCGTATTGAAGCTGACGGGGTGGGCTGGTTGATGTCCGTACTCCTCGCTCAGAAATCTGGAGTTTGAGATGGCCAGCCTTTCCCAAGCCGTCAATTCACTGTTCCTCAAGGAGTTCGTCGGTGCGATCTTCCTGACGATGCGCCACTTCTTCAAGCAGAAGGCCACGGTGAATTATCCTTTCGAAAAGGGCCCGGTGTCTCCGCGCTTCCGCGGCGAGCATGCGCTGCGCCGTTATCCGAACGGTGAAGAGCGCTGCATCGCCTGCAAGCTGTGTGAGGCGATCTGTCCCGCTCAGGCGATCACCATCGAAGCCGGTCCGCGCCGCAATGACGGCACCCGTCGCACGGTGCGTTACGACATCGACATGGTGAAGTGCATCTATTGCGGTTTCTGCCAGGAAGCCTGCCCGGTGGATGCCATCGTCGAAGGCCCGAACTTCGAATTCGCGACGGAAACCCGCGAGGAGCTCTATTTCGACAAGCAAAGGCTTCTCGACAATGGCGACCGCTGGGAGCGTGAAATCGCGCGCAACCTCGCACTGGATGCGCCTTACCGTTAAGGCGCAACCGTCTTTCCGGGGGAGACCCCGGAAAGCGAAGAAAGAGTAAAAGAGCCTGCACGGTTATCGCCGGCGGGGACGAAACGGGTAGAGCGCGCGATTGCGCGGTCTTTGCCCGGATGAGGACAAGAAGGCACCAACATGGGTCTGCACGCTGTATTCTTTTATATATTCGCTTTCGTCGCCGTGGCGTCTGCGTTCATGGTCATCGCATCGAAGAACCCTGTTCATTCGGTGCTGTTTCTGATTTTGACCTTCTTCAACGCAGCCGCGCTGTTCCTGCTGACGGGGGCCGAATTCCTCGCCATGATCCTGCTCGTCGTTTATGTCGGTGCGGTGGCGGTGCTCTTCCTCTTCGTCGTCATGATGCTGGATGTGGATTTTGCGGAGCTGCGCTCCGGCGTGCTGCAATATGCGCCGATCGGTGCGCTGATCGGTATCATTCTCGCGGCTGAACTGATCGTCGTGGTCGGCGGCAGCGTGCTTAACCCGCAGGCCGCCAAATCGATTACCATGCCGATCCCGTCACCGGCCGTGCGCACCAATACGGCCGCACTGGGCGACGTGCTCTATACCAATTACGTCTACTTCTTCCAGCTTGCCGGTCTCGTGCTGCTGGTGGCCATGATCGGCGCCATCGTGCTGACGCTGCGTCACCGCACCGACATCAAGCGGCAGAACATATCCACGCAGGTCGGACGTGACCCGAAGACCGCCGTCACCACGGTCAAGGTCAAGCCGGGCCAGGGCATCTGAAGGCGCGAACGGATCCAAGGAAACAGAATATGGAAATCGGTCTTTCCCACTACCTGACGGTCAGCGCGATCCTCTTCACGATCGGCATCTTCGGTATCTTCCTCAACCGGAAGAACGTCATCGTCATCCTCATGTCGATCGAGCTCATCCTGTTGGCGGTCAACATCAACATGGTGGCGTTCTCGGCTTTCCTGAACGACATCGTCGGCCAGGTCTTCGCACTGTTCATTCTGACCGTCGCAGCCGCCGAAGCGGCCATCGGTCTTGCAATACTCGTTGTCTTCTACCGCAACCGCGGATCGATCGCTGTCGAAGACGTCAATATGATGAAGGGCTGATAAGGCTATGATCTACAAGGCTATCGTCTTTCTTCCCCTGATCGGCTTCCTGATTGCCGGCCTGTTTGGCCGGTCGATCGGCGCCAAGGCTTCGGAATATGTCACCACCGGTCTGATGATCGTGGTCGCCGTCCTGTCGTGGATCGTCTTCTTCTCCGTCGCGCTTGCCCATGGCGAGCCGGGCGAGGTGATCAAGGTCACCGTGCTGCGCTGGATCCAGTCCGGCGGCATCGACGTCGAATGGGCGTTCCGCATCGATACCCTGACGGCCGTCATGTTCGTCGTCGTCAACACCGTCTCGACGCTGGTGCACCTCTATTCGATCGGATACATGCACCACGATCCGCATCGTCCACGCTTCTTTGCCTATCTTTCGCTGTTCACCTTCGCGATGCTGATGCTGGTGACCTCCGACAACCTGCTGCAGATGTTCTTCGGCTGGGAAGGCGTTGGTCTGGCGTCGTACCTGCTGATCGGTTTCTGGTTCAAGAAGCCTTCGGCGTCTGCTGCAGCCATGAAGGCGTTCATCGTCAACCGTGTTGGCGACTTCGGCTTCATTCTCGGCATATCAGGCGTCTTCGTGCTGTTCGGCTCGATCAATTTCGAGACCATCTTCGCTGCCGCCAGCACCTATCTGCCGGCTGAGGGGGCAGCTTCCACCGAAACCGTCATCAACCTGTTCGGCATGCAGCTGGACAAGGCCAATGCGATGACGGGCGTCTGCCTGCTGCTCTTCATGGGCGCCATGGGTAAGTCGGCGCAGTTCCTGCTGCACACCTGGCTGCCGGACGCGATGGAAGGCCCGACCCCTGTGTCCGCCCTCATTCACGCCGCAACAATGGTCACCGCCGGTGTCTTCCTGGTTGCCCGCATGTCGCCGCTGTTCGAATTGTCGCATGATGCGCTCACTGTCGTGACGCTGGTCGGCGCCATCACCGCCTTCTTCGCAGCGACCGTCGGTCTCGTTCAGAACGATATCAAGCGCGTGATTGCCTATTCGACCTGCTCGCAGCTCGGTTACATGTTCGTGGCACTTGGCGTTGGCGCTTATGGCGCGGCCGTGTTCCACCTCTTCACGCATGCCTTCTTCAAGGCACTGCTGTTCTTGTGCGCCGGTTCGGTTATCCATGCCGTCGATGGCGAGCAGGACATGCGTTACATGGGCGGCCTGCGCAAGCATATCCCCATCACCTTCTGGACGATGACCGTCGGCACGCTTGCGCTGACAGGTGTGGGCATTCCGGGCACGATGATCGGCTTTGCCGGCTTCTTCTCGAAGGACGTGATCATCGAATCCGCTTATGCGTCCCATTCGGTGCTGTCGGGTTTCGCCTTCACGCTGCTGGTCATCGCAGCGCTGTTCACCAGCTTCTATTCCTGGCGTCTGGCGTTCATGACTTTCTTCGGAAAGCCGCGCGCTTCGGCTGACGTGATGCACCATGTGCATGAATCGCCGATGGTCATGCTGATCCCGCTCTTCATCCTCACAGTCGGCGCGATCTTCGCCGGTGTTGTCTTCGAAGGTTATTTCTTCGGCCATGAATATGCCGAGTTCTGGAAGGGTGCTCTCTTCACGCTTCCGGAAAATGAAATCCTTGACGAGTTCCACCATGTTCCGCTGTGGGTCAAGTGGAGCCCGTTCTTCGCCATGGCACTTGGTTTCGTCACCGCATGGTACATGTATATCAAGTCGCCGGAGACGCCGAAGCGTCTGGCAGCGACCCATCGCGGCCTCTATCAGTTCCTCTTGAACAAGTGGTATTTCGACGAGCTTTACGACTTCCTCTTCGTGCGTTCCGCAAAGGCGCTTGGCCGCTTCCTGTGGAAGAAGGGCGACGTGGCCGTCATCGACCACTATGGACCGAACGGCATTGCAGCGCGTGTGGTTGACGTGACCAACCGCATGGTCCGCCTGCAATCCGGTTACCTTTATCACTATGCCTTTGCGATGCTGATCGGCATCGCGGCGCTTGTCACCTGGATGATGCTCGGGAGTGCGTTTTGATGACCGATTGGCCAATTCTTTCAACGGTCACCTTTCTGCCGCTCGTCGGCGTGGTGCTCTTGCTGCTGACCAATGAGAACGGCCCTTACGGTCGCCGCAACATTCTCAACGTCTCGCTGCTGACGACCGTTTTCACCTTCCTGGTTTCGTTGTTCGTCTGGATCGGCTTCGATAATTCGAACCCCGGTTTCCAGATGGTGGAAAAACACGCATGGTTCGGCAACATCGCCGCCTATCATCTGGGCGTCGACGGCATCTCCATGCTGTTCGTCATCCTCACCACCTTCCTCATGCCTTTCTGCGTGCTGGCAAGCTGGCAGTCGGTTGAAAAGCGCATCAAGGAATACATGATCGCCTTCCTGCTTCTGGAAGTTGTCATGATCGGCGTCTTCGTGGCGCTGGATACGGTTCTTTTCTACGTCTTCTTCGAAGCAACGCTGATCCCGATGTTCATCATCATCGGTGTCTGGGGCGGCAAGGATCGCGTCTACGCATCCTACAAGTTCTTCCTCTACACGCTGCTCGGCTCGGTTCTGACCATGCTCGCCATCATGGCGATGTACTGGCAGTCCGGCACAACAGACATGACCGAACTTCTGAAATACGGCTTCCCCGCTGGCATGCAGACCTGGCTGTGGCTTGCCTGTTTCGCGGCCTTCTCGGTCAAGATGCCGATGTGGCCGGTTCACACCTGGCTGCCGGATGCGCACGTGCAGGCGCCGACCGCAGGTTCCGTCATTCTGGCAGGTGTCATGCTGAAGCTTGGCGGTTACGGTTTCATCCGTTTCTCGCTGTCGATGTTCCCCTTGGCGTCGGACTATTTCGCTCCCTTCGTCTTCACGCTGTCGGTTCTCGCCATTATCTACACCTCGCTGGTGGCGATGATGCAAGACGACATCAAGAAGCTGATCGCCTATTCCTCCGTCGCCCACATGGGTTACGTGACCATGGGCATCTTCGCGGCCAATGTGCAGGGCGTGCAGGGCGCAATTTTCCAGATGCTGTCGCACGGCATCGTGTCGGGCGCGCTCTTCCTCTGCGTCGGCGTCGTTTACGATCGGTTGCATACCCGTGAGATCTCTGCCTATGGCGGTCTCGTGAACAACATGCCGAAATATGCCGTCGCCTTCATGATCTTCACCATGGCCAATGTCGGTCTGCCCGGCACCTCCGGCTTCGTTGGTGAATTCCTGACGCTGATCGGCGTATTCCGCGCCAACACGCTGGTCGCGCTGTTTGCGGCAACTGGCGTCATCCTCTCGGCCGCTTACGCGCTGTGGCTTTACCGCCGCGTGATTTTCGGTGCGCTTGAGAAGGAAAGCCTGAAATCGATGCTCGATCTGTCAACCCGCGAAAAGGTCATCCTTTATCCGCTGGTTGCGCTGACGATCTTCTTCGGCGTCTATCCGGCTCCGGTTTTCGATGCGACAGCCGCTTCGGTCGATCTTCTGGTAAACAACTATACGGCTGCATTGCAGGCGGCGCAAAATGTTGCGCTTTCTATGAATTGACGACAGGACCCGTTGGACATGACCGCTGAAATTCTTTTTGCCAGTCTGCACATCGCGACGCCCGAGCTGATCCTTGCGGTCGGCGCGCTGGCGCTGCTCATGATTGGCGTCTTCTCGGGCGACAAGTCGACAACGACGGTCACGGGCCTCTCCGTGGCCCTGCTGCTCGTCGTCGGTCTCTGGATCGTCTTTGCGCCCGCTTCGGGTGTGGCTTTCGGCGGCGTTTACGTCGCCGATGCCTTCGGCAACTTCATGAAGGTGCTGGCGCTGATCGGCTCGATCACCGCCATGATCCTTTCTGTCGGCCAGAGCCGTTTTGAGCCGGTCGGCCGGTTCGAATATCCGGTCCTTCTGGTTCTGGCGACGCTCGGCATCCTGCTGATGATTTCGGCCAACAACCTGATCTCGCTCTATATGGCGCTGGAGCTGCAGTCGCTTGCGCTCTACGTCGTCTGCGCCATCAACCGGGAAAGCCTGCGCTCCACCGAAGCGGGCCTGAAATATTTCGTTCTCGGTGCGCTCTCCTCGGGCATGCTGCTTTACGGCATGTCGCTGGTTTACGGCTTTACCGGCAATACCGGCTTTACCGAAATCGCCCAGGTTCTGACGGCGGAGACCCGTTCGCTCGGCCTCGTCTTCGGTCTGGTTTTCGTTCTTGCCGGTCTGGCATTCAAGATTTCCGCCGTGCCGTTCCACATGTGGACGCCGGATGTTTATGAGGGTGCGCCGACACCGGTCACGGCCTTCCTGTCTGCCGCTCCCAAGATCGGCGCCATGGCGATCTTCGTTCGCATCGTTGTTGACGCTTTCCAGCCGGTCTTTGCCGACTGGCAGCAGATCGTCGTCTTCATCTCCATCGCTTCCATGCTGCTCGGCTCGTTCGCGGCAATCGGCCAGAAGAACATCAAGCGCCTGATGGCCTATTCTTCCATCGGTCACATGGGTTACGCGCTGGTTGGTCTTGCGGCGGGCACGGAGGCCGGTATCTCGGGCGTCATTCTCTACATGACCATCTACATGGTCATGACGCTCGGCACCTTCGCCTGCATTCTCTCCATGCGTCGCAAGGAAATCGGCAATGTCGAAAATGTCGAGGATCTGGCCGGGCTTTCGTCGACCAACCCCTTCATGGCAGTTGTTCTGACGATCCTGATGTTCTCGCTTGCCGGCATTCCGCCGCTCGCCGGATTCTTCGGCAAGTACTACGTCTTCCTTGCTGCCATCGAAGCCAAACTCTATCCGCTCGCCGTCATCGGTGTGATCGGCTCGGTTGTCGGTGCGTATTATTATATCCGCGTCGTCAAGGTCATGTGGTTCGATGAAGCCAAGGGCAGCTTCGAGCGTCCGGCTGGCGAACTGAAAATCGTTTATGCGCTGTCTGGACTGTTCGTCGTCGCTTTCATCGTCTTCGGTGGTGCGCTCGGCAACGCAGTCACGGTTGCGGCAAAGACGTTCTTTTGAGCAATACGCACAAGCATACGGGCCGGATGTCCATCGATGACTTCCGGCACGAGGCGATGGCGGAAACGCCATCGACCAACATAGAATGTTTCGCCCGGGCAAGGGCAGGCCATGGCGGCAATCTGTGGATCACCGCCATCCGCCAGACTGGCGGGCGCGGTCGCCGCGGCCGGCCTTGGGTGTCTGAACCAGGCAATCTCTACGCTTCGCTTCTTCTCATCGATCCCGCGCCAATGGACCGCATCGGTTCATTGCCGCTTGCCTTTGCGCTCGCTGTCTACCGCGCCATTCGCGCTGTGCTGCCGACGGGTGGCGAACCGCTAGAGATAAAGTGGCCGAACGACGTGCTGATCGGGCGCCGGAAGACCTGCGGCATTCTGATGGAAGCCGAACTTCTGCCGGATGGACGCCGCGCCATCGTCATCGGCATCGGCATCAATATCGCCCACAAGCCTGAAAATCCGCTTTATCCCGTCACCATGCTGTCCGAACACGGGGCGTCGTGCTCCCCCGACGAGCTGTTCGCGCATCTCTTCCGCGAGACAGCGGATGTGCTGCAAAGCTGGGATGAGGGCAGGGGCGTTTCCGGTGTCATGGCCGGATGGCGGGCGGCTGCCTGCGGTATCGGCGAACATATCACCGTCAATTTTCCGGATCGCTCGATCGGCGGGCGTTTCGTTGGAATTGATGATAATGGTTATCTGCTGCTGGATGAGGATGAGGGCACAAGGCGCTCCATCGCCGCCGGCGACGTATTTTTTGGATGAGGTGGACGGCGTGTCTTCAAGGACCCGCGCCGAACCTCTTCCCACAGGTTGGAGCTTTCCTGCTGCTCATGAAAAGCAGGGTGACAAACCGGCTCCGCATCGGCCCGGTCGATCAGATGATGTTTCAGGTCCGATGCTGTTAAACGGGCGGCTGGGCGCGGCATATTGCCGTCGCCAGCGCGCTCTCGTGAGTGGATAAGAAGAACAATGACTAAACAGGACGAACTGGTATTTTTGCCGCTTGGCGGCGTCGGCGAAATTGGCATGAATCTGGCGCTGTACGGCTACGGTCCGGAAAACAAGCGCCAATGGATCATGGTGGATTGCGGCGTTACCTTTGCCGGCCTCGATCTGCCTGGTGTCGATCTGGTTCTCCCCGATATCAGCTATATCGCCGAGCAGAAGAAGAACCTCAAAGGCATCATCATCACCCACGCCCATGAGGATCACTACGGCGCGCTGAACGATCTGTGGCCGGGCCTCAACGTGCCCGTCTATGCCTCGGGTTTCACCGCCGGCATGCTGGAGGCAAAGCGCGCCTACGAGGGCAGTCGTGCCGAAATTCCAATCACCCCGTTCAAGGCGGGTGATCGCATCAATGTCGGCCCTTTCGAAATCGAGGCCGTCGGCGTCAACCATTCGATCCCCGAGCCAATGTCGCTGGTCATCCGCACGCCGCTTGGCAATGTCATCCACACGGGCGACTGGAAGATTGACGAGGCGCCGTCTCTCGGTCCGTTGACGGATGAGGCGCGTTTCCGCGCCATCGGCGAGGAGGGCGTGCTGGCGTTGATGTGCGACAGCACCAACTCGCTGCGTGACGGCGTATCGCCTTCGGAGCACGAAGTGTCTGAGGGGCTGCGCCAGATCATTGAAAATGCCGAGGGTCGCGTGGCCATCACCACCTTCTCCTCCAATGTCGGCCGTATCCGCTCCATCGCGCAGGCTGCGGAAGCTGCCGGACGCGAAGTGCTGCTGCTCGGCTCGTCGCTGAAGCGCGTCGTCAACGTTTCGCAGGATCTCGGCATCATGGAAGGTATCAAGCCGTTCCTGGCTGAAGACGAATACGGCTATATTCCGCGCAACAAGGTGGTCGTCATTCTCACGGGTTCGCAGGGTGAGCCGCGGGCAGCCCTTGCCAAGCTTTCGCGCGATGAGATGCGTAATGTGGCGCTGGCTGCCGGTGATACGGTGGTATTTTCCTCGCGCGCCATTCCGGGCAACGAAAAGGCGATCATCGAGATCAAGAACGGCCTGATAGAGCAGGGCATCCATATCGTTACCGACAATGAGGCTTTGGTGCATGTCTCCGGCCATCCCCGCCGTAACGAACTTCTGAGGATGTACGAATGGACCAAGCCGCAAATCCTGGTGCCGGTGCATGGCGAGGCGGCGCATCTGGTGGCGCAGAAGGAACTGGCTGAACAGGCCGGCATTTCTCAGGTGCCGAAGGTTCGTAACGGCAACATTCTCCGTCTGGCGCCTGGTCCTGCGGAAGTCATCAACGACGCACCGCACGGCCGCGTCTTCAAGGACGGCAACCTCATCGGTGACCTCGACGAGATGGGGATCAGCAACCGCCGCAAGCTTTCCTTCGCCGGCCATGTCTCCGTCAATGTGCTGCTGGACAGCCGCTACGACTTCCTCGGAGATCCCGATGTCGTACCTTTTGGCCTGCCGGAATTCGATGATGAGGGCGAGGACATGGAAGATACGCTCTATGACGCCGTACTCGGCGCCGTGGAAAGCATCCCCCGGGCCCGCCGCAAGGACCTTGCGCTGCTGCGCGAGTCAGTGCGCCGCGCCGTACGCGCCGCTGCCAATCAGGCATGGGGCAAGAAGCCGATCGTGACGGTTTTCGTCACCAAGGTCTGAACCGGAAAATCCCGGGTTTTCAAACCGTCACGCCCCGTCATGTCCGGACCATCTCGGACATGACGCAATCGCTGTCCGCGATCGTTCCTTCTCCTCTCTTGCAGCTTTTTACACATCTTGCAGGGAAGTGATTCCGGTTCGCGGATGAATGCGTTACAAGGGGCGCATCACGCAGGAGGACGTCATGCCGCTTCTTTCGGTCTTCGCCATTTATTTCATCGTCTGGTGGACGGTGCTTTTCGTTGTGCTGCCGATTGGCCTTCGCACTCAGGAGGAAGACGGCGATGTGGCGATCGGCACGGTTGCAAGCGCCCCGTCAAGGTTCAGGGGCGGGCGCATCGTCTTGTGGACAACGCTGATATCGGCTTTGATCTGCGGGCTCTGGTACGGCGTAACCTGGTGGTTCGGCGTCAGCATGGACGACCTTCCGAGAATTATCCCGGTTTTCGACTGAAGCACCTCACCCACGCCCTAGGATTAAGCGCGCCGCAGAATTTTGCAGCGTGGCGGGCTTTGTGATGCGATTTAAGGCAACATAAGCTGTGCTGCCGTTTTATGAACGGTCGCCACAAGATGCGCCAGTGCTGTCACATGGACGTCATATAAGTCGTGCACACACCATGAGCGTGTCTGGCGGGCAATTCGCTGTCACAATTTTACCGGAATAAGCATTCGGGGTTGTGAACTTCGCCGGAATCAAAAAAAAACAAGGCATTTCAGCCTTGTTTTTCAGGTTTCGCGTGATCTGTAACCGTTACCGGGGCAGCGACAAGCGCGCCTAAGATCGAATCCTCCCAAGACTGACCGCGAAAACGACAAGAATTTAGACTTCCTGCCTCTTTTGTGAGCTAAAGTTAGCCCAATCACCCATGCTTGTCATCTCATTTTTTGCATATTTGTTACAGTCGGCAAAAAATTCCCTGTGGTGCAATTTGTCGCACCGGATCAAGAATAATATTCCGGCCAAAGCGTTTTGACGCGAATTAGCTATCGCGAAAATGCCACGAAATCGCCTAGGCAGGTCTTTGCATGGCGGGTTTTCTTCTTGGTCAGAAACAGCTATGTACGGCGCCAATATCCCTCTATTCGGGGCGATTCCCGCGCTTTTGCGTGTTGTTGCCCATACCAATGGAAGTCGTCATGCGTCTCAGCCGTTATTTCATGCCCATCCTGAAGGAAAACCCCAAGGAAGCGGAGATTGTCTCCCATCGCCTCATGCTGCGTGCGGGCATGATCCGGCAGCAATCGGCGGGCATCTATTCCTGGCTACCGCTCGGCAAGCGCGTTCTGGACAAGGTCAACAGGATCATCCGCGAAGAGCAAGACCGCTCGGGCGCGATCGAGCTTCTGATGCCGACGCTGCAGACCGCTGAGCTGTGGCAGGAGAGCGGCCGTTATGACGATTACGGCAAGGAAATGCTGCGCATCAAGGACCGTCAGGACCGCCAGATGCTGTATGGCCCCACTAACGAGGAGATGATCACTGACATCTTCCGGTCCTATGTGAAATCCTACAAGAACCTGCCGCTGAACCTCTATCATATTCAGCTGAAGTTCCGCGACGAGGTGCGCCCCCGTTTCGGCACCATGCGCTCGCGCGAGTTTCTTATGAAGGATGCCTATTCCTTCGATCTGACCAAGGAAGACGCGATCCACTCCTATAACAAGATGTTCGTGGCTTACCTGCGCACATTCGAACGGCTTGGCCTGCGCGCCATTCCCATGCGTGCCGATACCGGCCCGATTGGCGGCAATCACAGCCACGAATTCATCATTCTGGCCGATACTGGCGAATCCGAAGTCTTCTGCCACAAGAGCTTCCTCGACCGCGCCATCCCCGCCGATGATACCAACTTCGACGATGTCGCAGCCCTTCAGGGCGTTTTCGACGAATGGACGGCCGACTATGCCGCCACCTCGGAAATGCACGACGAAGCTGCTTATGACGCCATTCCCGATGGCCAGCGCCTTTCCGCGCGCGGCATCGAAGTCGGCCACATCTTCTATTTCGGCACCAAATATTCCGAGCCGATGGGCGCCAAGGTGCAGGGTGCTGATGGCAAGGAACACCCCGTTCACATGGGGTCCTACGGCATTGGCCCGACACGCCTTGTTCCCGCCATCATTGAAGCATCGCATGACGAGAACGGAATCATCTGGCCGGCTTCGGTCGCTCCTTTCGATGTCGTGATTATCAACATGAAGGCAGGTGACGCAGCCTGTGATGCGGCGTGCGAAAAGCTGTATTACTCGCTCTCCAATGCCGGCAAGGATGTTCTTTATGACGATACGGACGACCGCGCGGGCCAGAAGTTCGCGACTGCTGACCTGATCGGCGTGCCGATGCAGATCATCGTCGGCCCACGTTCGGCAGCGAACGGTGAAGTCGAGGTGAAGGATCGCAAGACCGGCGACCGTGAAACCGTCACAATCGAAGCGGCAATGAACAGGGTGCTTGGCTAAGCGCGAAATGGTGAAAGTGACGAGCGGTTTTCGCCTGAAATCCGCTCCAGCTTTATGAGATCAAGATCAGGGGTCGGTTTTTTGTGAAAACCGGCCTTTCAAGTTCAGATCAGGGAGACGACATGGCAAAAGCCGAGGCTGACAAGGGTGCGGCTCCTTCCGCCCGGGAAAGGACCGCCCGGCCGTTTTCTGCTTTCGAGCGCATGGTGGCCTGGCGCTATCTGCGGTCGCGGCGCAAGGAAGCGTTCATATCCGTCATCGCCGGCTTTTCCTTCGTCGGCATCATGCTGGGCGTCGCGACGCTTATCATCGTCATGGCTGTCATGAACGGTTTTCGCACCGAGCTGATTTCGCGCATTCTCGGCATCAACGGCCATATGATCGTCCAGCCGATCGACCAGCCCTTCAACAATTACGATGAGCTGGCGAAGAAGTTCTCCGCCATTCCGGGCGTGACGATGGCCCTGCCGCTGGTAGAGGGGCAGACATTGGCCTCCGGTCGCGGTGGCGCCGGCTCCGGTGCGCTCGTGCGCGGCGTTCGCCAGGACGATATCGACAAGATCAAGGAAGTCGCCACCAACGTCAAAACCGGCGATCTCGTCGGCTTCATGGCGGGCGACGGGGTTCTGGTTGGCTCAAGGCTTGCCGCACAGCTTGGCGTGACGGCGGGCGACGATATCACCCTCATTTCGCCTGAAGGCGATGTGACGCCGATGGGTGTCAACCCGCGCGTCAAATCCTACAAGATTTCGGGCGTCTTCGAGATCGGCATGTCGGAATATGATGCGTCGATGATCTATATGCCGCTGTCCGAAGCCCAGCTTTATTTCAATGCCGAAGGCCTGGTGCAATCCATCGAGCTTTACGTCAGTCGCCCAGACAATGTCGACGGCATCCGCCCGCTGGTGGAGCAGGCAGCTGAGCGGCAGATCTATATCACCGACTGGAGACAGCGTAACCAGACCTTCTTTTCCGCCCTGCAGGTGGAAAGAAACGTGATGTTCATGATACTGACGCTCATCGTTCTGGTGGCGGCGCTCAACATCATTTCCGGCCTCATCATGCTGGTTAAGGACAAGGGCAGCGATATCGCCATTCTGCGCACCATGGGCGCCAGTTCCGGCGCCGTCATGCGTATCTTCTTCATGACGGGAGCTGCCATCGGCACGGTGGGCACATTCGCCGGTGTGGCACTCGGCGTCATCGTCTGCCTCAATGTGGAATCGATCCGGCAGTTCTTCTCCTGGGTATCAGGCACGGTGCTGTTTGATCCGCAGCTCTATTTCCTCAGCCAGCTTCCGGCCGAAATGGATATCAGCGAGACCATTACCGTCGTCATCATGGCGCTGACGCTTTCTTTCCTGGCAACCATCTTTCCGGCATGGCGGGCTTCCAAGCTCGATCCGGTGCAGGCCCTGCGTTACGAATAAGGACCGCTTCACAATATGGCAAAAAAATCAGTGCTGCGGCTTACCGGCGTCGAGAGGACCTATGGTCAGGGCGAGACGTCGCTCTCCATTCTGCGCAAGGCCGATTTCGAGTTGAAGAGTGGTGAGATGGTGGCGCTTGTTGCCCCCTCGGGCACCGGAAAATCCACGCTGCTGCATCTCGCCGGGCTTCTCGAGCATCCGGATGCTGGCGAGGTCTTCATCAATGACGCGCCCTGCAATGGTCTGCCGGATGAAAAGCGCACGGCGATCCGCCGCAGCGACATCGGTTTTGTCTACCAGTTCCATCATCTGCTGCCGGAGTTCACGGCGGTGGAGAATGTGATGATGCCGCAGCTCATCGCCGGTTTGACGCAGGGCGAGGCCCGCAAGCGTGCGAGCGCGCTGCTCGATTACATGCGGGTCGGCCATCGCGGCGAACATCGCCCTGCTGAGCTTTCCGGCGGTGAACAGCAACGTGTGGCGATCGCGCGTGCCGTTGCCAACGCACCGCTCCTGCTTCTCGCCGACGAGCCGACCGGCAATCTCGATCCCGAGACCGCGCATTACGTGTTCGATGCGCTGGAAGCGCTGGTGCGCCAGTCCGGCCTTGCCGCACTGATCGCCACCCATAATCACGAGCTTGCCAACCGCATGGACCGCCGCGTGACGCTTGCAGACGGCATGATCGTAGACTTCTGATCGTGATGCAGTAAGGCGACCATAGCGCCGCCTTTGCGATCTTTTCTGCGGCTGAGTCTGTCTACGTTCAGGTTTCCCGCGAAGCCACTCGTCCTTCCACAATTGAATTTTCACGAACCCGGAGGTGTTTTTGCCTCCGGGTTTTTTTGCTTTGGAGTCAGTGGCTTGCCATTCACGAAGGTGGAACCGCAGCCGATTCTGCCGCGTTAGCAAGGAGACTATCAATAAAAGCCTGTTGACAATCGAACAAAATAAGAACAAAGTTAGAACATAACGAGTAAGGAGAGACCAATGACTGATTTCATCCGTGACGTTGCCGCTTTCGCCTCCATCGCTGTGTTCGTCGCCAGCTTTTCGGTGATCCTCACTGCCCTGTGAAGGGCACACCGGCGCAGAAGCCTGTATAGACGCCGAAAGGCGGTGGACTTTGAAGGCCGAAAATCGGAAAATCGCCCCCTCGATTCAGAATGACAGGATGACGATATGGGCGAGTCGGTTACGCGTGGAGAGACCTCTGGCGAAACGCTGAAAACACCCGGTTTCGTCCATCTGCGGGTTCACTCCGCTTACTCCCTGCTTGAGGGGGCTTTACCCCTCAAGAAAATTATGTCCAAGGCCGTTGCAGACGGCCAGCCGGCCATAGCCATTACCGACACCAACAATCTTTTCGTCGCACTGGAGTTTTCCGAAAAGGCGCGTGATGAGGGCTTGCAGCCGATTATCGGCTGTCAGGTGTCGATCGACATGCAGGATGCGGTGGATGATCGCCGCAATCACAACAGCCACCTTGCCAAGCTTCCAGCCATCGTGCTGCTCGCGGCTGATGCCGGAGGGTACGAGCGGCTGGTGGACCTTATCAGCCGCGCCTATCTGGAAGGCGAAAGCGGTGGCCAGTCCGTGCATATTACCCGTGCATGGCTGGAGGAAGCCTCCAATGCCGGGCTGATTGTGCTGACGGGTGCCTCCGGTGGTCCGGTGGATATGGCTCTGAAGGAAGGGCATGCGGCGCAGGCGAGAGAACGCCTGCTGGCGCTGAAATCACTCTTCGGTGACAAGCTTTATATCGAATTGCAGCGTCAGTCCGGTTTCGACCGCGTCCATGAGCGGCGTATGATCGGGCTTGCTTATGAACATGATATTCCGCTGGTCGCCACCAACGAGGCGTTCTTCCCTTCGAGGGCCGATTATGAGGCGCATGACGCATTGATGGCGGTGGCGCATAACGCCATCGTTTCGGATGACAGCCGGTTCCGCCTGACCCCCGACCATTATATGAAAAGCCGTGAGGAGATGGCGGAGCTGTTTGCCGACCTTCCGGAGGCACTGGAAAACACCGTCGAAATCGCAATGCGGTGTTCTTATGTGCTGAAGAAGCGTGGGCCGATCCTGCCGCGCTTCACCGGTGCCAGCGACGATCCCGAAGCGGCGCAACGGGCAGAGGCCGAAGAGCTTCGCCGTCAGGCCGTCGAAGGTCTTGATCTTCGCCTTGCGGCCCTCGGCATGGCACCTGGCTACACAGAGCAGGAATATCGCGACAGGCTGGATTTCGAGCTTGGCGTCATCGAACGCATGGGTTTTCCCGGCTACTTCCTGATCGTTGCGGACTTCATCAAATGGGCCAAGCAGCAGGATATTCCAGTCGGCCCCGGCCGCGGTTCGGGTGCAGGCTCGCTCGTGGCCTATGCGCTGACCATCACCGATGTCGATCCTCTGCGCTTCTCGCTGCTGTTCGAACGCTTCCTCAATCCCGAACGCGTGTCGATGCCCGACTTCGATATCGACTTCTGCCAGGACCGCCGCGAAGAGGTGATCCGCTACGTGCAGCGCAAATATGGCCGCGAGCAGGTGGCGCAGATCATTACCTTCGGTTCGTTGCAGGCTCGCGCGGCATTGCGCGACGTCGGCCGCGTGCTGGAAATGCCCTATGGACAGGTGGACAAGATCTGCAAGCTGGTCCCCAACAACCCGGCCAATCCGACGCCGCTGTCAAAAGCGATCGAGGAAGAGCCGCGCCTGCAGGAAGAGGCGGACAAGGAACCCGTCGTTGCCCGACTTCTGGATATCGCCCAGAAGATCGAGGGGCTTTACCGTCACGCCTCCACCCATGCTGCCGGTATCGTCATCGGTGACCGGCCGCTGTCGAAGCTGGTGCCGATGTATCGCGATCCGCGCTCCGACATGCCGGTTACCCAGTTCAACATGAAGTGGGTGGAAAGCGCCGGCCTCGTCAAATTCGACTTTCTCGGTCTGAAGACGCTGACGGTGCTGAAGGTTGCCGTCGATTTCGTTGCCAAACGCGGCATCAAGGTCGATCTCGCCGCAATTCCGCTGGACGACGCCAAAACCTACGAGATGTTGTCACGCGGCGAAACCATCGGCGTGTTCCAGGTGGAAAGTGCCGGCATGCGCAAGGCGCTTATCGGCATGCGCCCGGACTGCATCGAGGACATCATTGCGCTGGTGGCGCTTTATCGTCCGGGTCCGATGGAAAACATTCCAGTCTACAATGCCCGCAAGCATGGCGAGGAGGAGCTGGAGTCGATCCACCCCACCATCGACCACCTCCTGAAGGAAACGCAGGGCGTTATCGTCTATCAGGAACAGGTGATGCAGATCGCCCAGGTTCTGTCAGGTTATTCGCTCGGCGAAGCCGATCTTCTGCGCCGCGCCATGGGCAAGAAGATCAAGGAGGAGATGGACCAGCAGCGCGAGCGCTTCGTGGACGGCGCGATCAGAAACAGCGTGTCGAAGCCGCAGGCCAACACCATCTTCGACCTGCTGGCGAAATTCGCCAATTACGGCTTCAACAAGAGCCACGCCGCCGCTTACGCCATCGT
The DNA here is from genome assembly GCF_019355535.1 of Agrobacterium sp. S7/73. Lineage (NCBI taxonomy): Bacteria > Pseudomonadati > Pseudomonadota > Alphaproteobacteria > Hyphomicrobiales > Rhizobiaceae > Agrobacterium > Agrobacterium sp. S7/73. The sequence goes on along the minus strand of NZ_CP072136.1, from coordinate 1,682,163 downwards.
GTCCTATCAGACCGCCTATATGAAGGCGCATTATCCGGTGGAGTTCCTTGCGGCCTCCATGACGCTGGATATGGCCAACACGGAAAAACTCAATGATTTCCGCCAGGATGCCAGCCGTCTCGGTATAGAGGTCGTGGCACCTTCGGTGCAGACGTCCTTCCGGCAGTTCGAGACGGGTGAGAACCGCATCTATTATTCGCTGGCCGCCATCAAGGGCGTGGGCGAGGGTGCGGTGGAACACATCGTTACCGTGCGCGACGGCAAGCCATTTGCGAGCCTGGAGGATTTCTGCCTGCGCATCGATCCGAAGCAGATCAACCGGCGTGTGCTCGAAAGCCTCATCAACGCTGGCGGTTTCGATTGTTTTGGCCGCGACCGTGCCGAGATGATCGGCGGGCTGGACCGTATCATCGGTTATTCGCAACGCGCGCAGGAAAGCCGCGTTACCGGCCAGTCGGACATGTTCGGCTCCGGCGGCGCAAGCGGTCCGGAAAAGCTCATCCTGCCTGCCTTCCAGCCGTGGCTCGCCTCGGAAAAACTGCTGCGCGAATATCAGGTGCTCGGTTTTTACCTGACCGCACATCCGCTCGATACCTACCGCCCCGTATTGGAAAAGTTGCGGGTGCAGAATTTCGCCGATTTTTCCGCCGCAGTGAAACAGGGTGCGACCGCCGGGCGTCTGGCCGGCACCGTCACCGGCAAGCAGGAGCGCAAGACCCGGACCGGAAACAAGATGGGTATCGTCACCTTCTCCGATGCCTCCGGTCAATATGAGGCGGTGTTGTTTTCCGAAGGGCTTGCCCAGTTTCGCGATCTGCTCGAGGTGGGCAAATCCCTTGTTATCACCGTGCAGGCGGAAGAGCGCCCGGAAGGCATCGGTCTTCGCATCCAGACGGCGCAATCGCTCGAGGAAAAATCCGTCCAAATGCAGAAGGCGTTGCGGGTTTATGTGCGCGATTCAGGCCCGCTGAAAACCGTTGCCCGCCACCTCAATACCAAAGGTGACGGATCGGTTTATTTCATCGTCATCAAGGACGAGGGGAGCCGTGAGATCGAGGTGGAGCTGACGGAGAAATACCGTATTTCCCCTGAGATCGCCGCCGCACTTCGCTCCGCCCCCGGCGTTGTTGATGTGGAGCTGGTGTGAGGCCTCAAGCCCTCAAACCGGCCCTTCCTTTGTCACGGTAATGAAGTCCGTCCCCATTCCTGTCTCCATCTGGTGACTGAGGTCGGAAACGGTAATCGAACTGCCGGTTGAAAGCTCTTTCTCGATTCGGGAGCGAATTTCAGCCGGTATTTCGAGGCGATCGAGCACGGCGCTTAGCTGGTCAAAGCCACCGGGCGCTTCGGTAACGGTGATGCCGAGCCGCTTGCGGGCTGCGGCCGGCAGATGGTTTTCCAGTGTTACGCCATTCCATTCGGCGGTTCCGGCTGCGCGGTTGACGGCAACGGCTTCGAAGAAATGCGTTCCGAGTGCCACCTCGGGATCCTTGATGTCGATCGCAGCCTCGAATAGCGGCTTGAAATCCTGTCGCACCATGATCTGGCCATTCGGTGGATGATCTTCGCCGGCGGACGCGTAAAGTGCAGCAACGAAATCGTCGGTCAGTAGCGGCCCGGTGGTTTTCAGCCCCTTCCAGCGCTTGAAACCGTTGACGGCGCTGATCGTCATTTCTCCGGTATAGCCGTCCGGTGCGCCGGCATCGAAGCCAAGGCGGGTCAGCACGGCCTGAATATCCATCACCTTTTCGCGCTCGCCGCGCCGGGTGATGAGGATGCGCAAGGGCGAGGGCTCCTTGCCTTTGGCCATCGGTTTGATGGCTTGCGTTTTTTCATTCACGGCCACCTCAACGGTGCCCAATGCGGCGTCGAAGGTCGCGGGGCGCAGCTCGACGTCGGATAAAAGCAGCTTGCCGTCATCGGCATCGTCCCGCGGCTCAAACAGGGCTGAATGTTGTACGGAGCGCAGAGAAACCGGCCGGTCGGTGATGATGACATGCACGCCGTAGCGGGTCTCGCCGAACAGCGACTGCGCGAATTTCGAAGGCAGGCGCACGCAGCCATGCGAGGCCGGGTAATTTGGCACCTTGCCTTCGTGCAACGCGATGCCCGACCATGTCAGTCGCTGCATGAAAGGCATGGGCGCGGCCGAGTAGATGTTCGATTCGTGGTACTTGCGTTTTTCCAGAATCGAAAAAATGCCGCTCGGCGTCTCATGCCCGGCCTTGCCGGTTGAGACCTTGGATGTAGCAACGATCTCGCCGTTCTCGTAAAGCGCCAGCGATTGATCGCTTTTCGAAACGACGATCTGCAGGGACTTGTTGTCGGCGGCAAGCGCCGGAAAGGCAAGAATGCTGGCCGACAGCATGCCGGTCAGAAGACGGAAGCGAAGGGACATGACGCAATACACCACATGCACAAAACTTCGTTTACTCAACCACGCGAAGTTTAATGAAGTTTAAGGATACGGCGTCTGCCACATCACTAATTTGTGTAATATCTAAAATAGGGGCGGGGTGTTGCAGGCCGCAGGGTTTCACGGCGTTTGCAAGCGGCATGGCCGCTATTTGCGTGTACCGAAAGTGTAGCCGGTCTCGACGCTGCCCTTGCCGAACTTGTCGCGCAACTTGTCCATTGCCGCTTCCGCCGCCGCCCGCCGTTCCGCCTGCCTGTCGACGAGATCGGGAGGATCGGCAAGGTCCGCATCGCGCAGATCACTGACGCCTATGCCGATCAGGCGAAACTTGGTGCCGTCGGTTTCTTTCGCAAGCAGCGAAAGGCCGGTGCGGAATATGCGGTCGGCAAGCTGGGTCGGGTCGTCAAGCTTGCGGTTGCGGGTGCGGAGTTTGAAATCGGCCGTCTTCATTTTCAGCACAACCGTCTGACCGGAAATGCCACTCTTCTTCAGGCGCCAGGCAACTTTTTCGGAAAGCGACCGCAGGATCGGTACGAGGTCCTCGTGGCGGGAAATATCGTTGAAGAAGGTGGTCTCGGAAGACACGCTTTTCACGGGGTCGTTATTGTGCACGTGCCGTTCATCGATGCCGCGCGAAAGCCGGAACAGCCGTTGTCCCATCACGCCATAGCGGCGCATCAGGTCGCCTTCCTCCATCTCCTGCAACTGCGCGATCATGCGGATGCCGTCCGCCTCCAGCGTCGCCGCAAACGCCTTTCCAACGCCCCATATCGTCGTGACGGGCCGTGCTGCCAGAAAGGAAAGCGCTTCCGCTTCGCCGATCACCGAAAAGCCGCGCGGTTTTTTAAGGTCGGACGCGACCTTGGCCAGAAATTTGCAGTAGGACAGCCCGGCCGAGACGGTCACGCCCACTTCTTTTTCCACCCGTTTCACAAATTTCGCCAGAACCCGGGCAGGTGGATCGTGATGCAGCCTCTCCGTTCCGGAAAGATCGAGAAACGCCTCGTCTATGGAAAGCGGCTGCACGAGCGGCGTCAAATCCTGCATCATGGTTCGGATCTGACGGCCGACGCGGCTATATTTTTCCATGTCGGGCTTGATGACCACGGCGTCCGGACAGGCTTCCAGCGCCTTGAACATCGGCATGGCGGAGCGCACGCCCTGGATGCGGGCAATGTAGCAGGCAGTGGAAACCACGCCGCGTTTTCCGCCGCCGATGATCAACGGCTTGTCGGCAAGCTCGGGATTGTCCCGTTTTTCAACGGATGCGTAAAAGGCGTCGCAATCGATATGGGCGATGCTGAGGTCGTAGAGTTCGTCATGGTAGACGAGGCGGGGACTGCCACAGGCGCGACAACGCCTCAGGCCCGCTGGCTGGCCGGCCAGACAGTCGCGGCAAAAACCGGGATCATAGAGATGCGACGTGGACATGGGCCGAAAACAAAACCAGAACGTCGCCAACCATACTCCGGCCGTGACGGTGGCTCAAGGGGTGGCCTGTCAATACTCACCCGAATCCAGCCCCGGGCCGGAAAAATGGTGCCAGGCGGCGGCAACCGTTTCGGGGGATGTGTCGGTCGCCGCGCAGAAGGCCATGAGGTCTGGTTCGTGGCTCATCAGAAAATCGGTGAGCCCCGCCAGAAAGCCGGGATCGTGGGCGGCATGGCGCAGCATATTGGCCTGCAATCCGCTCAGCGCCAGAAAACGCCCGAGCATTTCCGGCTCGTTTGCCAGCCAGCCAAGTATGGCGGCTGCCGTTTCTTGCGGATCTTTTCCGGCATTGTCTTTGTTTTTTGTATCTCTCAGCATTTCTCTACCGAAGTTACCTATTTTGAAACCAAATCGTTCTAGCCTTGTGCAACAAATGGACGATGGAATCGGTTCTCTGGCACCCTATATGTCTGGGAGAAGGTTTCAAAGCGAAACGGGGACTGCCCACCATGCCCAAGCAGGTCATGATAGTCGAAGACAACGAGCTGAACATGAAGCTCTTTCGTGACCTGATCGAGGCGTCTGGCTATACGACGATCCAGACACGCAACGGCATGGAAGCGCTGGATCTTGCCCGCAAGCATCGCCCCGACCTCATTCTCATGGATATTCAGCTGCCGGAGGTTTCCGGGCTGGAGGTAACGAAATGGCTGAAGGAAGATGACGAGCTGCACGTCATTCCGGTCATCGCGGTAACCGCCTTCGCCATGAAGGGGGATGAGGAGCGCATTCGTCAGGGCGGATGCGAGGCCTATGTGTCCAAGCCGATCTCCGTTCCGAAATTCATCGAAATCATCAAGACCTATCTAGGCGATGCGTAAGGCGGTTGGGGAACTGTTATGACGGCGAGAGTTCTGGTTGTTGACGACATACCCGCAAACGTAAAGCTTCTCGAAGCCCGGCTTGTCGCGGAATATTTCGACGTCGTAACCGCCGAGGATGGTTTCAAGGCGCTTGATATCTGCGACCAGGAACAGGTCGATATCATCCTGCTGGACATTATGATGCCTGGCATGGACGGTTTCGAGGTCTGCGAACGGCTGAAGGCCAATCCGAAAACGGCGCATATTCCTGTTGTCATGGTCACCGCACTCGATCAGCCCTCGGACCGCGTGCGCGGTCTGAAAGCCGGCGCCGATGATTTTCTGACCAAGCCCGTTAACGACCTTCAATTGATCGCCCGTGTCAAAAGCCTCGTGCGCCTCAAGGCCGTCAGTGACGAATTGCGGCTGCGGGCCGAGACCGCGCGCGAGATCGGCATCGAGGAGATGCTGCGCAGCGATGGCCTCATGCAGACGCCTGGCCGCGTTCTGGTGGCGGATGGCCGCGCCAGCTCGCAGGAACGCATCGTCAGGGCGCTGAAGCCGGTTGCCGAGGTCGATGCCGTCACGGAGCCTCAGGCGGCCCTGTTGAAGGCCGCGAGCAACCCTTTCGAGCTTGTCATCGTCAATTCCAATTTTGAGGATTACGATCCGCTGAGACTGTGTTCGCAGCTTCGTTCGCTGGAGCGTACCCGGTTCCTGCCGTTGCTTCTGGTAGCGGAACAGGGGGCGGATGACATGGTGGCGCGGGCGCTCGATCTTGGCGTGAACGATTATATTCTCCGCCCGATCGATCCCAACGAACTTGTCGCCCGGTCTCTGACGCAGATCCGGCGCAAGCGCTATAACGAGCATCTGCGGCTCAATCTCCAGCACACGATGGAGCTTGCTATCGTCGATGGGCTGACTGGTCTTAACAATCGCCGTTATCTCGACAATCATCTGAAGATACTTTTCGACCGCGCCGCCGTGCGTGGCCGCCCGATTTCCATTTGCATGACCGATATCGACCGCTTCAAGCTGGTCAACGATACCTATGGCCACGATGTCGGCGATGAGGTTCTGCGCGAGTTTGCAGCCCGCATCCGCAGCACGGTGCGCGGCGCCGATCTTGCCTGCCGTTATGGCGGAGAGGAATTCGTGGTTGTGATGCCCGACACGCCCATGGAGCTTGCCACAAGCGTTGCCGAGCGCCTGCGGGCAATCATCGAGGACAAGCCGTTTCACGTTCGTTCCATCGACCGCGAGTTGAGTATCACGGCTTCGCTCGGCATAGCCACCAGCAGCGGAGCATTCGGCGCGCCGGACGAGCTTCTGAAGCAGGCCGACAGGGCGCTCTACGAGGCGAAACACACAGGACGCAACCGCGTCGTGGCGGCCGCCGCCTAAAGGCGCAGACCCATGAGGCTGACAATCCGTGCCGCCTTTTGAGACTTTCGACGTTTACCGTTATCGATAGCCGCCCAAAGACCTGACGGCAAACTGTGGCAAGCGCGAAGTCCCTGACCTTGCCAGTATTTTATCTTCTTACAATGAGGGGGTGAAGTCTAACAGGGTTAATAGAGTTCAAGTTGAAAAATACGTTGAATTCAATCGCTCACGGAACTATAGTGTGCCAGCGTTGTATATTTAACCATGTTTTCCAGGTGATGTATCTCTGGCTTAAGAATTTGTTGATTTTTATTTTACTTCTGCGCACACTCCCAATCGAGAATAACAGTTCTTCCGGCGGTTTTTCCGTCTAGTGATGAAGAAACGATGGCGGTTTACACCGCTGATGTTTCGGTCGTCAGGGGCTGGTATTGCGTAGTTTGAATGCCCCATGATGCTCAGGTCCGCCGCATCTCCTGGATCGTGGGGTCGGTCGGCTGACGATGTCCGAATCGGTTCCTCGTGCCGTGATCACATCGTTGGCCGACCGCCTTATCTCCCAAAATATTCTGTGCTTGTGCTGCCGCTTATAGCGCAGAACATCCGGCTGCGCGCGCAGGCAGCGCGCTGTCGCAGCGGTTGGCGCATTTGACCGATGAGACGCTGATTAGGAGAGGCGCTGGTTAGGCGAGACGGTGATAAAGAGCTTTCCCGCCGTGCCGATAGCGCCGACTGGGTTCCAAACTCAAGAACCGCAACTAGGAAGGTCACGATTCGTTGGCCCGTGGCGGGCCTTGCGAGGGCGCTGGCGCAAAGAATGCCGTTGGCGGCATCCTTTCCATACAAACAAAAAACGCGCCCGTTGGGCGCGCTTTTGCCGGAGAACCCGATCAAGAATTACTTGATCTTGGTTTCCTTGAATTCAACGTGCTTGCGTACAACCGGGTCATACTTCGTCTTCGTCATCTTGTCCGTGAACGTACGGCTGTTCTTGGTGGTGACGTAGAAGGTACCGGTGTCGGCTGTCGACAGCAGCTTGATCTTGATTGTTGTAGCTTTCGCCATGGTCGTCCTGCCTTTAAACAAAAGAGAAGCCGCAGGCGCTTCTCACCTCGGCTAAATCTGGCGCGAAACTACGTATCGCGCCTGAAAAGTCAAGTCTGTTTTGCCCTGAAAACAAAACGGAAGGCATAAAGCACCACGTAAAGCCCGAAAAACACGGCAAGCGCCCAGGCGAAACCATCGGTACCCGCAACATCCATGGAAATGCCGACGGCCTGTGGTCCGGCTATTGTGCCCATGGCATAGCAGAAGATGAAGGCGGCGTTGGCGGCCACCAGATCGGCCCCTTTGAGACGCGATCCCAGATGGGTAAGGCCGACGGTATACATGCCGGATACGAGGCCGCCCCAGAACAGCAGCAGGGCCGCGACGAGAATCCATCTATCCACCAGCAAGGGCAGCGCCAGCGTGCCGCAAACGCCCGCAAAGGCCATCAGCGCCAGCATTGTGCGCCGGTCCTTCATTCGGTCCGAAAGCAGGCCGATCGGTATCTGGAAGACCATGTTGCCGATGCCCATCACGGTCAGCAGAAGTGCCGCCTGCGATTCGTTGAAGCCTTCGCGGGTCGCATAGATGGGAAAGAGCGACAGACCGCCCGCTTGCACGGCGCCGAACACGAAGGCCGCCGCAGAAGCCATCGGCACCAGCCATATATAACGGGCGAAATGGTGGTTCGGCCTTTCGCTCAGCTCCGGGCTTTCGCCGCGCGCAAGGAAGATCGGGATCGCGGCAAGCAGTATGATTGCTGCCCCGACCAGAAACGGCAGGATGCCATCGCTGCCGACCACGGAAAACAATAACGGGCCAACCGCAAACCCAACCGCAAGTCCGGTGGCGTAGATGCCGAGAACCATGCCGCGTTTTTTCGGTGGCGCGGTCATGTTGATCCAGTATTCGGAGAGGATGAACAGCGTGGTGGTTGCGCCATGGAAGACGATTCGCAGCGGAAACCACATCCAGAAGGCGTCGGCGAAATAGAAACAGAGCGCACTCAGGGCCGACACGACAACGGCAAATAGCATCGTTCGCGCCACGCCGAAATCATGGGCGATCTTGGTGGTCACCGGCGCTGCCATCATCGCCGCAACGCCGGCCATTGCCGAATTTACCCCGATCATGGTGGAGGAGATGCCGCGCTTCTCAAGGATGATCGACAGGAGCGGCAGGCCCAGGCCGATGGCGACACCGACCGCACTGATGGCGGAGATGGCGGCGATCAGTGAGGGCCAGTGAATGGCGTCCGCTTCGCATTTCATTTGTGACATGACGGCCTTTATACAAAGTCTCGAATGAATCGGCCGTGGCGCGTGACATAGAGCCGCGCGGGGCTTTCAAAGGGCAGTGACGGATCACCTATCATGAGTTTTGTGACATCTTCGAGAACCGTGCGTGTGATTTTCGGCATGTTCAGACTGGAAAGCGCTGTCATGTCAAGCCATTGCACATTGTGCAGCTCATCTGAATCCCTGATTAGCCGGGTATCCAGCCGTAACTCGTCGGCGTAACAGCAAAAGAATCGCGTGTCGTAACGCCTGATATTGCCGGGCGGGGTGATTGCGCGCGCCACATATCGAAAACGCGAAAGATCCGGACCATCAGCGTCCATGCCCATATCGACGCCGGTTTCCTCCACGAGCTCGCGCGCGGCGGCAAGCGCCAGCGCCCGTGCCCCGGCAGCGCTCAGGCGGCGCGCGGCAGACGAGGTGAGGCTGCGCAGCACGGCGGGGTGCAGATCGCCGGAGAAGGGCAGAGCGTGGTCGCGCGGATCGCGTTTGCCGCCGGGAAACACGTAAGCGCCGGGCATGAATATGTGGGCGTTACTGCGCCGGCCCATCAGCACGCGAATAGCAGGGCCGGAACGATCAAACAGGATGATCGAGGCGGCATCGCGCGGCCGTAGTGGGCCGCTCGCCGCTTGGGTGTTCGAGGGAAGCTCGGACACTTGCAAATTCCCGCCCGCCGTCAGTGGGAGGAGCCGTCTATCTGCACTTTTGGCTGTTTTCCTTCGAAGCCGTGCATTCTAAGTGCCCATTGCAGGCCGATGACGCCACCCTTGATCGGTTGCAGCGTCAGAAGCGCGGCCAGAATGGTGATAGGCACCCAGATGGCGAAGTGTACCCACATGGGAACGGAAAGCACGAGATCGGTCATCATGAAGCCGCCAACGGCGATATGGCCGATGATGACGATGGAAATATAGGGCGGCAGGTCGTCGGAGCGGTGATGATGCATTTCCTCGCCGCAGGCCGCGCAATTGTCCACCGGCTTCAGGAAGGCCCGAAACAGGCGACCGCTGCCACAGGCCGGGCAGCGATTGGCCATGCCCCGCATGATCGAGCGGCCAAGCGGACGCTCCGCGCTTCCATCTCCGAAGGTAACCGTTTCCGAGCCCTGATTTGCACTCATCCTGAAGTCCTTCTCCCGTTTGTCTTAACCGCTTGACGCGGTCTTGTTACCGACGTCCTCTCGGCGGCCTTGTTCCCGGCTTGGCGGAAGGACGTGATGTCCGCCGGCCTGCCTTGTGGAACGACCGCGAGCCGACCGGCATCTTGCGCCCCGGGCTCAGCATTTCAAACCGCAGCGCACCAGCCAAGGGTACCGCTTCTGCAAGCCGCACCTGAACCGTATCGCCGAGTTGATAACCGAGACCCGTCTTTTCCCCCGTCAGAGCCTGATGGGCTTCGTCGTAGAGGAAATAGTCGGTTCCAAGTGTAGATATAGGAACAAACCCGTCGGCGCCAAACTGCGGCAGCGCGACAAATAGTCCCGCCTTGGTGACACCCGCGACGCGGCCATCGAACTCCTCACCGACGCGCTCGGAAAGATGGTGCGCGATCAGCCGGTTAATGGTGTCGCGCTCTGCGGCCATGGCGCGGCGCTCGAAGGTCGAGATTTCGGCGGCGATATCGTCCAGCGTCGCCTCTTCCTGCGGGGTGATGCCGCCTTCGCCGAGGCCTAGCGATCCGACCAGCGCCCGATGCACGATCAGGTCGGCATAACGGCGGATCGGTGAGGTGAAATGCGCGTACTTCATCAGGTTGAGGCCGAAATGGCCGATATTTTCCGGGCTGTAGATCGCCTGGCTCTGGCTGCGCAGCACCATCTCGTTGACCATGATCTGGTGCGGCGTGTCGAGTGCGCGCGCCAGAATGCCGTTGAAGGAATTGGCGCGCATCGCGACACCCTTGGCCATGGAAATGCCGATGGTGCCGAGGAATTCGCGCAGCACTTCCTGCTTGGTAAGTGTCGGGGCGTCATGCACGCGGTAGACCAGCCGCTGCTTTTTCTTTTCCAGGGTCTCTGCGGCGGCGACGTTCGCCTGGATCATCATTTCCTCGATCAGCTTGTGCGCGTCGAGGCGTTCGGGAATGACGACCTTGTCCACCGTGCCGTCGGGCCTGAGCTGGATCTTGCGCTCCGGCATGTCGAGTTCCAGCGGCTGGCGGCGATCGCGGCCCCGCTTCATCACGGCATAGGCGTGCCACAGCGGCTTCAGGATCGGCTCCAGCAGCGTGCCGGTCTTGTCGTCCGGGCGGCCGTCGATTGCGGCCTGCGCCTGCTGGTAGGAGAGCTTGGCGGCACTCTTCATCATGATGCGATGGAAAGTGTGGCTCGCCTTGCGGCCTTCCTTCGAGAAGGTCATCCGCACAGCAAGGGCAGGGCGGTCGACGCCTTCCTTCAGCGAGCAGAGGTCGTTGGAGATGCGTTCCGGCAGCATCGGCACGACACGATCAGGGAAATAGACGGAGTTACCACGCTTCAGCGCCTCGCGGTCGAGCGGTGCCCCTGATCGCACATACCAGGACACGTCGGCGATAGCGACGGTGACGATCACTCCATCAGGATTGTCGGGCGAAGGGTCGAGTTCGGCATAGACCGCGTCGTCATGGTCCTTGGCGTCGGCCGGATCGATCGTGATCAGCGGCAGGTCGCGCCAGTCTTCGCGGTGCGAAATGGTCGCGGGTTTTGCGGCATCCGCCTCGGCCAGAACATTCGGCGGGAAGATGTGCGGAATACCGTGGGCATGGATCGCGATCATCGAGATCGCCTTTTCCGAGGCGACTGAGCCGACGACCGAAAGAACCTTTGCGCGTGTCAGGCCGTAACGACCGCTGTTGCGCGAGGTTTCCACCTCGATCAGGTCGCCGTCCTTCGCATCGCCCACACCCTCGGGGTCGATGACCATTTCCTCGCCGCGCCGGTCGATCGGCATCAGGCGTCCGCCGCCGCCTTCCGTTTCCTTGAACACGCCAAGCAGTGCGTTCTGACGACGGTCGATCAGCTTGACGACGCGGGCCGTGTAGGCTGGGCCGATGCTGTCCTTGGAGGGGAAGATTTTTGCCAGAATGCGATCGCCGAGACCGGCGGCAGGGGCTTTCTTACTGCGATCCTGCGAGGACTGGCGGATGAGCACGGCGGGGGCCGCGCCCTGATCTTCAGGCCATTCGGCAGGCCGGCCGATCAATTCGCCGTCTTTGTCGCGGGTGGTGATGTCGAGAACCGTCACCGGCGGCAGGCCACCCGGTCGCGTCAGCGTCTTGCGGCTCTTCTGCACCATGCCATCGGTTTCAAGCTCCTTCAGCAGTGCCTTGAGCACAACGCGGTCGTCGCCTTTCAGCCCGAAAGCCTTGGCGATTTCGCGCTTGGAGGCCTGCTGCGGATGCTCGGCGATGAATTTCAGCAGCACTTCGCGGGAAGGCACCTCGCCATGGATGATGCCTTCACCTTCATTTGCCCGCTTGCCGCGCCCGGTACGTCCGAAGCCGTCGCTGGCGGAACCCTGTCTCTGACGCGGCGCCTTGCTCACGATTCTGCCTTCTTGGGTTTGGCTGCGGCCTTCGGCTTGGCAGCCGTCTTGCTTTTCGTTGCGGCCTTGGCTTTTGTCGCCTTCGGCTTTGCGGCTGTGTCGCCATCGGCCTTCTTGGCAGCAGGTTTCTTGGCCTTGGCGGGCTTGCCGCCGGTTCCTGTCTTGGCGATACGCTCGGCAATCAGCACCAGCGATTCGTCCAGCGTCACGGAGGTCGGATCCTGCCCCTTTGGAATGGTGGCGTTAACTTTGCCCCAGTTGACGTAAGCGCCGTAACGCCCGTCGCGGACAGTGATCGGGCCGCCATCGGGGTGATCACCCAGTTCCTTCAGCGCCGCAGGCGTGCCGTTGCGGCCGCGCCCCGGTCCCTTGCTCTGCTTCTCGGCAATGACGGTAACGGCACGGTTGAGGCCGATCGAGAACACGTCTTCGATGCTTTCGAGGTTCGCATAGGAACCGTCATGCAACAGGAAGGGTCCGTAGCGGCCAAGCCCGGCGGAAATCATCTTGCCGGTTTCGGGATGCTTGCCGATATCGCGCGGCAGGTTGATGAGCGCCAGCGCCTTTTCGTGGTCGATGTCCTCAGGCTTCCAGCCCTTGGGCAGCGAGGAGCGCTTGGCTTCCTTGCCATCGCCGCGCTGGATGTACGGGCCGAAACGGCCAGACCGAAGCGTCAACTCCTCGCCGGTCATCGGATCGGCACCCAGCGCTTTCGGCTCGTTGGATACGGAAGCTTCGGCTTCCGAGCCATCGGACGTGAGCTGGCGGGTGAAGTTGCACTCCGGATAATTGGAGCAACCGACGAAAGCGCCATATTTGCCGAGCTTCAGCGAAAGGTTGCCGGTGCCGCAAACCTGACAGATGCGCGGATCGGAACCGTCCTCACGCTTGGGGAAGACCAGCGGGGCCAGAACTTCATTGAGCGCATCCAGCACGTTGGTAACGCGCAACTCCTTGGTATCTTCGATCTGCGCGAAGAAATCCTTCCAGAAATCGCGCAGCACCTGCTTCCAGTCCAGTTCACCCGCGGAAATGCGGTCGAGCTTTTCTTCCAGATCGGCGGTGAAGTCGTATTCGACATATTTGGCAAAGAAGCTTTCGAGGAAAGCCGTCACCAGCCGTCCGCGCGAATGGGGAATGAGCTTGCGCTTGTCGATGATGATATATTCGCGGTCGCTTAGCGTCTTCAGTGTCGCCGCATAGGTGGAAGGACGGCCGATGCCTAGTTCTTCCATCTTCTTGATGAGCGATGCTTCCGAATAACGCGGCGGCGGCTCGGTGAAGTGCTGGCTGGCGTTGATCTTCTGCTTGGCGAGGTTCTCGCGCGCGTTGATCTGCGGCAGGCGGCCTTCATCGTCACCGTCGTCGCTCTGCTCGCCATCTTCTTTCTGGTCGGTATAGGCGGCAATGAAGCCGTCGAAGCGGATGACGGAACCGACGGCACGAAGCCCGGCCTTTTCACCGTCCTTGTCGGCAAGGATTTCCACCGTGGTACGTTCGATTTCGGCAGATGCCATCTGGCTCGCAATGCCGCGCTTCCAGATCAGGTCGTAAAGACGCAACTGGTCGGCATCGAGGTAACGCTTCACCTGATCCGGTGTGCGGTTAAAATCGGTCGGACGGATAGCTTCGTGCGCTTCTTGCGCGTTCTTTGCCTTGGTCGAGTAGAAGCGCGCCTTTTCCGGCACATAGCGGTCGCCGAACTGCTCGCCGATGGCGCGGCGTGCGGCATCGATCGCTTCCGGCGCCATCTGCACGCCGTCGGTACGCATATAGGTGATCAAACCAACGGTTTCGCCGCCGATGTCGATACCTTCATAAAGCTTCTGGGCCACCTGCATGGTGCGCGAGGCCGAAAAGCCCATGCGCGAGGAGGCAGCCTGCTGCAGCGTCGAGGTGGTGAAGGGCGGGCCGGGATTGCGCTTGACGGGTTTCGCCTCGACCGTATCGACAATATAGGTCGCGCCTTCCAGGAGCGCCTTCAGGCGGTTGGCGTCATCTCCTGTCTTGATCGAACGGCCTTGCAGCTTCTTGCCATCGGCGGAAACCAGCTTCGCCTCGAACTCGTCACCGCGCGGTGTCTTCAACAGCGCGCTGATGTTCCAGTATTCCTCGGAGACGAAACGCTCGATCTCGGCTTCGCGGTCGCAGACGAGACGCAGCGAAACGGACTGCACGCGGCCGGCGGAACGGGCGCCCGGCAGCTTGCGCCACAAAACCGGCGACAGGTTGAAACCGACAAGATAATCCAGCGCACGGCGGGCAAGATAGGCATCGACCAGCGGCACGTCGATGTCGCGCGGGTTCGCCATCGCGTCCAGTACCGCCTTTTTGGTGATGGCGTTGAAGACCACGCGCTTCACCGGCTTGTCGCCGAGAACGCGCTTCTTCTTCAAGAGATCAAGCACATGCCAGGAAATCGCTTCACCCTCGCGATCCGGGTCGGTTGCGAGAAACAGGCCGTCGGAGGATTTCACCGCGTCGGCAATGTCCTTCATGCGCTTGGCGGATGCGCTATCGACCTCCCAGGACATTTCGAAGTCCTGGTCGGGCAGCACAGATCCGTCCTTGGCAGGAAGGTCCCGGACGTGGCCAAAGGATGCAAGAACCTTGTAGCCCGGACCAAGATACTTGTTGATCGTCTTGGCTTTGGCAGGAGATTCTACGACGACGACATTCATATTGTTTTTTCTCTGGAACTGGTCCGTTAACATAGCCGGATCACGGCATAATGCCGCAATTCGCCTTCTTTATAATTCGACATGGACAGGTAATGCGCGCGGGTCAAGAGGCAAGCCCGATTTTATCGCTCCAAGGCAATTGCAACCTATGGATAATCTGTCGTTGTATTGCAATCTTTGGTAAATTTGTTATAGTGACCAACATGATTTGAATTGACGTAATGATCTTTGTTTCAGGTTGAAATTCCAGGATAGATATATGGTCCCGAACGCAACAAACAATAATGCCGATAATGAAGGGACCAGAGAGAACTTGGCTTATATTCGCCAGATGCTCGCGGAACTGAGGCTCGTCGCCAATCGCGAGGGCGCCGACATGCTGTGCTATCTGATTGAAATGGCCTATGTGGAAGTCGGCGATATCCAGAGCGGGCGGCGCAAGCTTTCAATCCGCGAGGAGCGAAACCCGCCCCCCGGCGTGCCGGTTTAACCGCCCGGCAATATCGAGTTCCAGCAGCACCATGTGAACCGTGGCTGCGGAAAAACCCGTGTGGCGAATGATATCGTCCGTTTCGACGGGCGAGTGCCCGAGAGCGGCAGCAACGATGCTGCGCTCGTCATCTCCGGGTGGTGACATTTCCTCATCGGATCGTGGTTCCTCGACCTTGCGGTCATAGGGCAATTGCGGTTCCATCAGCGGTCGTAGCGCATCGAGAATATCGGCCGCCCCCGTGGTCAGCATCGCGCCTTCCTTGATCAGCCGGTTGGTACCTTCGCAGCGCGCATCGAGTGGGGAACCTGGCACGGCGAAAACCAGCCGGCCCGCTTCGCCGGCAAGCCGCGCCGTGATCAGCGAACCGGATCGTTCCGCCGCTTCCACTATGACGACGCCGAGTGAGACGCCTGATATCAGCCGGTTGCGGCGGGGAAAATCCCGCGCGCGTGGCTCCCAGCCGAAGGGCATTTCGCTGATCGTCGCGCCGCCCTGTTCGTAGATGTCCTGCAAGAGCCCGAAATTTTCCTGCGGGTAGGGACGGTCGAGACCGCCCGCCAGCATGGCCACCGTGCCAGTTGCAAGGCTTGCCCGGTGCGCTGCCGCATCGATGCCGCGCGCCAGCCCGGAAGCGATCGTATAGCCCGCACGACCGCAATCGCGCGCCAGCATCGCGGCGAATTTCGCGCCGTTGATGGAGGCGTTGCGTGATCCGACGATGCCGACGCAAGGTCTTGTTGCGGTGGATGCTGATCCCTTCATGGCGATCAGTGGCGGCGCGCCGTCGAGCTGTCGCAGGGCAGGCGGATAGTCTGGCTCACCGATGCCGACGAAGCGAGCGCCGAATCTTTCAGCCGTTTCGATTTCGCCTTCCGCTTCCGCCTGTGTGGCAATGCGCGGGCTGCGCAATGAACCGCCGCGCCTTGAAAGCTCGGGCAGGGCAGAAAGCGCTTTTTCAGCGCTGCCAAAATGATTGATGAGTTCGCGGAAGGTGACGGGGCCGATATTGTCGCTGCGGATCAGCCGAAGCCATGCGACCCGCTGCCGCGCGGAAAGCTCTATGCCCTGCCGTGTCGTTTCCTCATGCGGCATGACTTATCCCTAAAGCTGGCCTTAGCCCTTTTGCCCGATCCTGCTTTCCGTGCCGGCCAGAAGCCGTGCGATGTTTTCCCGGTGTTTCCACCAGGAAATCACGCTCAGCAACGTTACCAGAAGCGCCGTCTTTTCAGGCCCGACTATCCAGAGGGCGACCGGGATCACAAGCATGGCAACCAGCGCCGACAGCGAGGAATACCGGGTGATGAACGCGGTTGCGAGCCAGATCAGCGCAAAAGCCAGCATCATCAGGGGGGCAGCGCCTAAAAGCACGCCGATATAGGTCGCCACGCCCTTGCCGCCCTTGAAACCGAGCCACACCGGAAACAGATGGCCGAGAAAGGCAAAGAAACCGGCAACCAGCGACGCCTCGTAACCCCAGAGCGCATTGGCGACGAGCACTGCGGCGGTGCCCTTCAGCGCATCGAGCAGCAATGTCGCTGCGGCGAGCTTCTTGTTGCCGGTGCGCAGCACATTGGTGGCGCCAATATTGCCGGAACCAATCTTGCGCACATCGCCCAGCCCCGCCATGCGGGTAAGAAGCAGGCCGAAGGGTATCGAGCCGAATAGATAGCCAATCAGCGCTGCAAGCGCGAGAAGGGCAGGCGCCGTCTGCCAGTCAGTCAAAGCACTCATTCAACGTTCCCTCTCGTCGCGCGCCTGCGTGATCCCATGCCCGTGATCTTATGCCAAGGAATGAACCGCTTTGCCAGCCACATAAGTGGCGACAGCGCGGCCGCTGAAACGGGCATCCTCAAACGGCGTATTCTTGGATTTCGACACCAGTTGATCTCTCGCAACCAGCCAAGGCTCGTCCAGGTCGATCAGCGTGATATCAGCCTTCGCGCCGGCTTTAAGCGTTCCCGCATCCAGTCCGAAGATTTTCGCCGGGCGGGTGGAAAGCGCATCGATCAGCCGCATCAGCGGAACCTCGCCGCTATGGTGAAGGCGAAGCGCCGCCGCCAGCATGGTTTCCAGCCCCACCGCACCGCTTGCCGCATCCGAAAAGGGCAGGCGCTTGGTGTCCACGTCCTGCGGGTCGTGCGACGAAACGATGATGTCGATCGTGCCATCCTTCAGCGCCTCGACCATGGCCTTGCGGTCGTCTTCTGCGCGCAAGGGAGGTGAGAGCTTGAAGAAGGTACGGTATTCGCCGATATCGTTCTCGTTCAGCGTCAGATGGTTGATCGAGATGCCGCAGGTCGCCTTGACGCCCCGCTGCCGGGCAAGACGGATCGCTTCTGCCGATTCCGGCACGGAAATCTTGGCGGCGTGATAGATCGCTTGCGTCAGACCGGCAATGCGTAGGTCGCGCTCCAGCGGAATGATCTCGGCTTCCTTGGGGATTCCGGACAGACCGAGCCAGCTTGCGAAAAGCCCCTCGTTCATGTCGCCGCCGCCGATATATTTGTCGCGGGTCTCAAGTGCAATCACCGCACCCAATTCGCGCGCATAGGTCATGGCGCGGCGCAGCACCAGCGTGTCGGAAAGCGCCCTGCGGCCATTGGTGAAGGCAACCGCACCGGCTTCCTTCAGCATGCCGATCTCGGTCATTTCCTCGCCGTTGAGGCCCTTGGTCAGGGCTGCGGCGGGATGCACATTGACGAGCGCCTTGTCGCGTGCCGCCTTTTTTACATATTCGACCAGCGCAATGTCGTCGATAACGGGGTCGGTGTCCGGCATGACGATGATGCTGGTGACGCCGCCGGCCGCTGCCGCGCGCGATGCGGATTCGATGGTTTCACGGTGTTCGCCACCCGGCTCACCGACAAAGACGCGGGCGTCCACCAGACCGGGAACGGCCAGCAGCCCCTTGCAGTCGCGAACCGTCGCACCCTCGGGCACACCCTGGTTGTGTGCCTGCCCGCCGGAGGCGAGGATCGTGCCGTCGGCACCGATGACGATGCTGCCCACCTCGTCCAGATTGCGGGAGGGATCAACGATGCGAAGGTTTTTGAGAACGGTCACGGCACTCATACGCGCTCACCCTGATTTTGCGAGACAAGCAGGGTTTCCATGACAGCCATGCGCACGGCAACCCCCATTTCCACCTGGCTTTCGATGACGCTCTGCGGACCATCAGCCACTTCGGATGAGATTTCCACGCCACGGTTCATCGGGCCGGGATGCATGACCAGCGCATCTTCTTTCGCTGCCTTCAACTTTTCGGCATCGAGACCGTAATAGTGGAAATATTCGCGCACCGAAGGCACGAAGGAGCCGGACATGCGCTCGCGCTGCAGGCGCAGCATCATCACAACATCGGCGTTCTTCAGGCCTTCCTTCATGTCATGGAAGACCTCGACGCTCATGTCGCGAATGCCGGAGGGAAGAAGCGTCGCGGGAGCGACGACGCGCACGCGCGCGCCCATCTGGTTGAGCAGGATGATGTTGGAGCGGGCAACGCGCGAATGCAGTACGTCGCCGCAGATCGCCACCGTTATTCCCGAAAGATCACCCTTGGCGCGGCGAATGGTCAGCGCGTCGAGAAGGGCCTGCGTCGGGTGTTCATGCTGGCCGTCGCCGGCATTGACCACGGAGCAGGCAACCTTCTGCGCGAGAAGGGCTGCGGCACCGGCCGAGGAGTGACGCACGATCAGCACATCGGGGCGCATGGCGTTCAGCGTCATCGCCGTGTCGATCAGCGTTTCGCCCTTCTTCACCGAGGAATTGCTGACCGACATGTTCATCACATCGGCGCCAAGCCGTTTTCCGGCAAGTTCGAAGGAGGATTGTGTCCGGGTCGAAGCTTCGAAGAACAGGTTGATCTGCGTGAGGCCCCGAAGCGTCGAGGTTTTTTTCTCGCGCTGACGGCTGATTTTCACCGCTTCGTCGGCCTTGTCGAGAAGCAGGGTTATATCCTGATGGGAAAGCCCCTTTATGCCGAGGAGATGGCGGTGGGGAAAATAGACCATGGAAATTGTCCTCCGGGTCGCAATAGTCAACGGGTCTATAAAGACAGGTGGCTTTGCGGGCAAGCATGCGATAAGCCGGGTTTTGGCATATACACGCAATAAAGCACGAATCCCGATAGAAGGATGCGAATGACAGGCATGAACCGGACAGAAGAATCGCTCGCCGAACTAAACCAGCCTAGCCTATGGTCCGGTATTAATGCCTATCGTTCCGATCCGCTGATCGTCGACCTCACATCCGGCCTGTCACGCAATCTGAGGGACGAGTTCGACCAGCTCGGCCGTTACGTCACCTCGCACGAAGCGCAGGAACTGGCGCGCATGGCCAATCAGGGCGTGCCGCAGCTGCACACGCATGGCCCGCGCGGGGAACGTCTCGATCAGGTTGAGTTCCATCCCGCATGGCACGCACTGATGCGCCGTTCCATGTCATCGGGTCTTCATTCCAGCGTCTGGGAAAATGCAGCCGAAACGCGCGGCAATGAACACAAGGCGCGCGCCACCAAATTTTATCTGACCTCGCAGCTCGAGGCCGGGCATCTCTGCCCGTTGACAATGACCAGCGCCTCTGTCGCCGCCATCATGACCTCGTCGCGTGTGCAGAAGGAATGGGTGCCGAAGATACTGTCACGGAAATATGATTCCTCGCAGAAACCGGCCTTGCAGAAAACCGCCGTCACCGTCGGCATGGGCATGACGGAAAAGCAGGGCGGCACGGATGTGCGCGCCAACCGCAGCACGGCGGAGCGGGTGGGCGAGGGCATCTATCGCCTGTCCGGCCACAAATGGTTCCTGTCCGCGCCGATGAGCGACGGTTTCGTCATGCTGGCGCAGATGGGCGACGGCATGGGCTGTTTCCTGGTGCCGCGTTATCTGGAAGACGGTTCCGCGAACGGCCTGCATTTCCAGCGCCTGAAGGACAAGCTCGGCAACCGCTCCAACGCCTCCGCCGAAGTCGAGTTCACCGATGCTTTCGGTTATCTTCTGGGTGAACCGGGCAGCGGTGTGCGCACCATTCTCGACATGGTGACGCTGACGCGGCTCGACTGCGCGCTGGCATCATCAGGCATGATGCGCGCTTCGCTCGCCGAAGCCGTGCATTTCGCACGCGGCCGTTCCGTCTTCGGCAAGACGCTCGTCAGCCAGCCGATCATGACGCGCGTTCTCGCCGATATGGCGCTGGATGTCGCAGCCGCGACGGCACTCTCCTTCCGGCTGGCATCGGCATTCGATGCCGCCCGCAACAATGCCGCCGAGGCGGCCTATGCGCGGGTGATGACGCCGATTGTGAAATACTGGTGCTGCAAGATCGCGCCGGCGTTGATCTACGAGGCGATGGAGTGCCTTGGCGGCAACGGATATGTGGAAGAACGGCCGATTGCCCGCCACTACCGCGAAGCGCCGGTCAATGCCATCTGGGAAGGCTCCGGCAACGTCATGGCGCTGGATGTGCTGCGTGTTCTTCAGCGCGGCAAGGATCTGTTCGATCTCGTTTTCCAGACGCTGGAGCGCGACCTCGGACCCGCCGGAAAAAAGACCACGGATGTGCTGCGCGCCGCAATCGCGCTTGCCGAACGCGATGAGGGTGCTGCCCGCCTGCTGGTGGAGCAATTCGCACTTGCTGCCGCTGCCGCAGAGCTTTGCCGGCTCGGCGCCGGCAAGATCGCAGACGCCTTCCTCGAAACCCGTCTGGCGGGTGGTTGGCGACATACTTACGGCATGCTCGATTCTCGCTTTGATCCGAATTATATAATCGATTTATTGTATCCGCCCGCGTCCTGACCAATAAAGGGTGGAAAGCTGTTGTTGCAGTCCCTGTGGGAGGGGTATCGGATTTGAGAAAAGGCGTTGGCGTGGGGCGTATTTCTGTCTTTAAGTCGTTGGGCGCGTGCGCGCGCATGGAGATGGAGGTCGATAGCAGATGCTGACCTTCCGCTCCGCCCGTCCTGAAGATGAAGAGGCGCTCTACGCCATCAGTCTTGCCACCGGCGATGCCGGGCAGGATGCCACCCCGCTTTATCGCGATGGCCGCATGGTGGGGCATATCTATTCCGTGCCTTATCTGCATCTGTGGCCCGATGCCGTTTTTGTGGCGGAAGACGAAGAGGGTGTCTGCGGTTACATCGCCGGCGCGCTCGATACCGCCTTGCATGATGAGCGGCTGGAGCATGAGTGGTGGCCGCATCTGCGCGCCCTTTATCCCGACCCCGTTGGCGACCAGCAAACATGGGACGCCGATCAGCGCCGTGCACATTTCATCCACCACCCGCGCCACACGCCAACCTGGCTGACCGATCCGTTTCCGGCCCATATCCACCTGAACCTTCTGCCACGCACGCAGGGCAAGGGCGGCGGCACGCGGCTTTTGTCGCGCTGGCTCGATATGGCGAGACAAAACAACGTCTACGGCATCCACCTCGGCGCCAGCGAGCGCAACCAGGCGGGTATTCGCTTTTGGGAAACCCGCGGCTTCAAACGTCTCGAAACCCACGACACACCAGGCACCGTGTGGTTTGGAATGGCGCTGGAGTGATTATTTGCGGGGTACGGGTCCTCGATCTTCATTCATCCACAGGAACCTTCTCCCCAGCTGCTGCGCTGCATTGTCCTCGTCTTCATGCTTTGTTAACCCGTTGGGTCAGGCCTTTTAAAAGACGGGTAGGGAAGTATGCTGGCGACCGCAGAGGTGATTTCAGCCGACAAGCCGGAAAAGCGCATCAAGGATCGCGCCGCGACCGAGAAGGCGATTTTTGAGGCGGCCCGGTCGCTTCTGGCCGAAGAGGGCTTTCAGGGTTTTGGCATCAATGCCGTTGCCCGCCGCGCCGGATGCGACAAGCAGCTGATCTACCGTTATTTCGGCGGTCTGGAAGGGTTGATCGAGGCGATCGGCGAGGATCTCGGATCCTGGGTAAAGGACCGTATTCCTGAAGATACTGGCGGCATGTTCCTGTTGACCTATGGCGATCTCATGGAAAAGCTGGCGCTTTATTTCATGGATGCGCTGCGCAGCGATCCTCTCGTCTGCAAGATCATTGCCTGGGAAGTGTCGGATGGCTCGCCGCAGGTCAGGCAGCTTGCCGAAGCCCGTGCCAAATCGCTCGGCAAATGGCTGGAGCGCATGCGCGGATCGCTGGCAGCACCCAAGGGCGTAGATACCGCAGCCGTCAATGCCGTGTTGTTCGCCGCCATCCAGCATCTCGTGATTTCCGCCGCCACCAGCGGCCAGTTCGCCGGTGTGCCGTTGAAGTCGGACAAGGACTGGGACAAGATTGCAACCGCCGTCAAAAGACTGGTGCGCGGCGTTTACGGCTGAACCCGGCGTAACGAGCCGGGCGAGACGGTCGCCTTAACAAAATCGGCCGTTATTTGACGAAAAATCAACCATGTTTTCAGTGGTCCGGCAACCTTGCGGCATCGCATGCCGTTGGCTTCGTGAGGGGTGTTTTCCACAGCCGGACCGGCCACCGTTAACCATACCGACAGCTTTCATTTGCTTAGCCATGGTTACGGGTCCAGTGTGAATTAACAAAATGTTAACCATGCGCAATGACTGCGTATAAGGGAGCCGCAAGTGAGCCGCTGGACAGCTTTGGGCGTCATGATGACGTTTTTTGCTATGCTGCCGTTGGATATTGACGCGCCAGCGTTTAACCTTTGCCTGATGGCTCTGGTGCGCTGGGCGGTGCTTGCTGGCATTCCCGATACGATTTTCACGCGGGAGCAGACTGCATGAAGTGGTTTTTGATCCTCTGGGCCGGTCCCGTTGCATTGCTCGGCAGCTGGTACTGGCTATCCTATTACGACTTGAGCTTCGGCTTCTTCATGCTGACGCGCCAGACGCATGATCTGGTATTCCAGATTTACGGCAATATCCTCGGCCTGCCGCCGGAAAGCCTGCCGCCGCTGGTCGCGCGCGCCATAGCGGTCGACAGCCTGATCGTTTTTGCGATCCTTGCTTTCCGCAAGCGAAAACAGATTGCCAATTGGTGGCAGGGACGTCAGCCCGTTGCGCGGGCGAGTGCCGAAAGCCTGTCCAGCGCGCCCTGAAGAATGAAGCTTGCGGCTGCCGAATCGATGCGTTCGGCCCGTTTGGCGCGTGAGACATCCATTTCCAGAAGCACACGTTCGGCGGCGACCGTTGAAAGCCGTTCATCCCAGAAAATGAAGGGCAGGGCGGTTTTTTCCCCCATGGTACGAACGAAGGCGCGTGTTGCCTGCGCGCGTGGTCCGGCCGATCCATCCATGTTTATGGGCAGGCCGATGATGAAAGCTGATACCTTTTCCTTTTCGGCAAAGGCCAGCAGCACCTCGGCATCCCGAGTGAATTTGACCCGTTTGATGACGGGGCGCGGCGTGGCGAAGCGCCGCGACAGGTCCGACATGGCAAGTCCGATGGTTTTCGTCCCAAGGTCGAGGCCCGCAATCGCCTGCGCCGGCTGAAGCGTTTCCGCGAGCTCCTCGATGGTAAGTATCGCCATGTCGTACGCTGTCCTTTATCTTTTTCGGACGAATTCGGTGCGCAGCACCAGACCCTTGACCGTCTCGTGCCTGCAATCGATTTCTTCCGGATTTCCGGTCAGGCGGATCGATTTGATGACAGTGCCCTGCTTGATGACCGTATTGGTGCCTTTGACCTTCAGATCCTTGATCAGCGTTACCTGGTCACCATCCGCAAGCACGTTGCCTGCCGCATCGCGCACTTCGTTCGCGCGCAAAGCTTCTGCGGCCAGCTCGGACGCAGGCCGCCATTCGCCGGTCGCCTCGTCATACACGTAATCGTCATTATCCGCGGCCATTGTCGCCTCTCTGAAATATCGGTAGTGCGGTTGTTCAAGCCGTCCTATGTCATAATATACGGGCAATACAAAGGAGAACTTCCCATGAAAATCACCTGGCTCGGCCATTCCGCCTTCCGCCTTGAAAACGGCAGCGCGAAGATCCTTATCGATCCGTTTTTCACCGGCAATCCCGGTTTTGCCGGACAGGATGCGAAAAGCGCGGCTGAAGGCATCACCCATATTCTCCTGACCCACGGCCACGGCGATCATGTGGGGGATACCGTCCAGCTTGCTCGCGAAACGGGCGCGACGGTGCTTGCCAATGCCGATCTCGCCGCCTGGCTTTCCACCAAGGGCGTGGCGAAGGTCGATATGGGTAATACTGGCGGCACGGTACATTTCGACGGTTTTTCCGTAACCTTTACCAATGCGCTGCATTCATCCGCCCAGATCACTGAGGATGGCGTTTCCCATTCACTCGGCAACGCCAATGGACTGATGCTGCATTTCGAAGACGGTCCGGCCGTCTATCATATGGGCGATACGGATATTTTCTCCGACATGAAGCTCATCAACGAATTGCACCAGCCGGATATCGGTCTCGTGCCAATCGGCGACCGCTTCACGATGGGTGGTGCGGTGGCTGCACTCGCCTGCCAGCGCTTTTTCAAATTCGCCAACGTCATTCCCTGCCACTATGGTTCCTTCCCGATCGTTGACCAGACGCCGGAGAAGTTCGTGGCCGGCATGGAAGGCTCGGATGCGCGCGTCCACACGCCGAAGCCGGGCGAAATACTGTCCTTCTGACATTTTGCTGACGCATGTCGCTACAGCAAAACCGCTACACAGTTTTACGCGACATGCTTTCTACCGTTGCGAATGGCGGACATGGTGATTATAGCGGTTAGGAAAATTCTGACCGGAGTAGAACCATGTCCGTCGATCTCGCCACCGTAAAGCGCGTTGCGCGCCTTGCCCGTATCGCTGTTACTGAAGACGAAGCACAAAATATGCTTGGCCAGTTGAACGGCATACTCGGTTTTGTGGAGCAGCTTTCGGAAGTGAATGTTGACGGCGTCGAGCCGATGACCTCCGTTACCCCCGTGGATATGAAAAAGCGTGCCGACGTCGTCACCGACGGCAACAAGGCGGAAGACATCGTCGCCAATGCGCCTGCGACCGACCGGGACTTCTTCATGGTTCCGAAAGTGGTCGAGTAATCCGACCACCGTTTGCCGCCCGATTTTTCCAAGATTTCGAAAGCCGTTGCCGACCATGACCGACCTGACGAGCCTGACCATTGCCGAAGCCCGCGAAAAGCTCAAGGCGAAAGAGTTTTCCGCCCTCGAGCTGACCGACGCCTATATTGCCGCCATCGACGCCGCCAACGGCGCGCTGAACGCCTATGTTGCCTTGACGCCTGAAAAGGCGCGCGACATGGCGAAAGCCTCCGATGGCCGCATCGCCGCAGGCGCGGCGGGCGAGCTGGAAGGCGTTCCGCTTGGCGTGAAAGACCTTTTCGCCACCCGTGACGTGCACACGCAGGCGTGTTCGCATGTTCTCGATGGCTTCAAGCCGAAATACGAATCGACCGTCACCCAGAACCTTTGGGACCAGGGCGCCGTCATGCTCGGCAAGCTCAACATGGACGAGTTCGCCATGGGCTCGTCCAACGAAAGCTCCTGGTACGGTCCGGCCATCAACCCCTGGCGCGCCAACGGCTCGGAGCAGAAGCTCGTGCCCGGTGGCTCCTCCGGCGGTTCGGCCGCAGCCGTTGCCGCGCATCTGTGCGCCGGCGCCACGGCAACCGACACCGGCGGCTCCATCCGCCAGCCGGCGGCCTTTACCGGCACCGTCGGCATCAAGCCTACTTATGGCCGTTGCTCGCGTTACGGCATCGTTGCTTATGCTTCCTCGCTCGATCAGGCCGGCCCGATCGCACGTGACGTGCGCGACGCCGCTATCCTGTTGAAGACGATGGCGAGCGTTGACGCAAAGGATACGACCTCCGTCGACCTGCCGGTGCCGGATTACGAAAAGGCCATCGGCCAGTCGCTCAAGGGCCTGAAGATCGGTATCCCCAGGGAATATCGCGTCGATGGCATGCCGGAAGAAATCGAAAAGCTCTGGGCAAAGGGCGTCGAATGGCTGCGCGATGCCGGTGCCGAAGTGGTCGATATCTCGCTGCCGCACACCAAATACGCGCTTCCTGCCTATTACATCGTCGCGCCCGCGGAAGCTTCGTCCAACCTCGCTCGTTATGACGGCGTACGTTACGGCCTGCGCGTCGACGGCAAGGACATTGCCGATATGTACGAGAAGAGCCGTGCAGCCGGTTTCGGCAAGGAAGTGCAGCGCCGTATCATGGTCGGCACCTACGTGCTTTCAGCCGGTTATTACGACGCCTATTACCTGAAGGCGCAAAAGGTCCGCACGCTGATCAAGCGCGATTTCGAAAACGTCTTCCATGAGGGCGTCGACGCCATTCTGGCGCCGATTACCCCGTCTTCCGCCTTCGCTGTCGGTGATGAGGAACTCGCCTCCGATCCCGTGAAGATGTACCTCCAGGACGTCTTCACCATCACGGTCAACATGGCCGGTCTTCCTGGCCTCTCGGTGCCTGCCGGCCTGGACGGCAAGGGCCTGCCGCTCGGCTTGCAGCTCATCGGCAAGCCTTTCGAAGAAGAGACGCTCTTCAAGACGGCGCATGCCATCGAGCAGGCTGCCGGTAAGTTCACCCCCGCCAAGTGGTGGTAAGCGGCTGAACAAAAGCTCTATAGTTGTCACGGGCGGCATCAAGTGCCGCCCGTTTGTTTTTATCGATTGTCCAGCTCACCCCGTACGAGTTCCAAGCCACGCGTCGTGATGCGGTAAGGCTTGCCGCCTGACGAGGCGATGGCTCTCTTCCGTTTTAGTTTGCGGAAGGTGAGGAGATCGAGGCCGCTGAAAATCCAGCCGTCGCGCGTATAGAGCGCGAGTTTTTCGATTTTGTGATGATCGTCTCGAACGAGTTCGATGCTGCCGCCCTGGGCGAGCAGGTGAAGAATGCGCTGTTCGGCGCGGGAAATGTCCATTGTCGGAAATCCGGTCGGCGTCTTCTAGACGCATGAAAACAAGTCCGGGTGCCGTTAAGGCATCCAGGTCGGTTTCATAATGGCCCGGCGCGCAAGAAACTTGCGGGCAGGGCCGTTACCGGGACTCCGATTGAGCGAACATAAAAGCTCCTTGTTTGCTCTTTTTGGTTAGCGGGGGAGACCTGCGAGGTCAAGTCCCACGGGGCATCACCCGACCGGGCGGGCAGGGCGTGTGGAAACCGCACTGGCCGAATCGCACCGCCGGTGCTTTACTTCGTTGGGCCATGGAGGGCGCGGCTTGATCGTCATTCGCAATGCGCAGGAGCAGGAAGCGGAGGTTCTGGCAGCCATCGGCCTCAGGGCATGGCGGCAGGCCACAACCGCGCTCGGCATTACCGCGACGCTTTACGATAACGCAGCCAGTGCCTTTTCCAATTTCACCCGCTCGTCCTGGCTTGCCATCCGCGTGGCCGAGTTCGGCGGCGCGGTTGCCGGATGGGCGGCACGGGAACATTTCAACGAGGCGATTTCCGATTTCTGGATCGATCCGGATTTTCAGCGCAGGGGTATAGGCAGCCTCCTGCTTGCGGATATCGAACGGCAGATATTGCAACGTGATTTCGAAACCATCCGGCTTGAAACCCATGCGCAGAACGAACCGGCGGTCGCCTTTTTCCGTCATCACGGTTACAGCGTCCACTGGCTCTCCGTCTCCTATGCGCCGAAGCTTGATCGCGACGTGCAATCCGTCGGCCTGCAAAAGCAGCTGGTCGAGGTCGAGAGCGGCCTTTATGGGCCGGGGTTCTGAGAGAGCGTCTGCAAGCCGGTTACAAGCCGTATCGGCCAGTCCGGCATGATGGCGAGGGACGCGACAAGGCCCACCTGTAGAATTACGATGGATATCAGGATGCTGCGGAAGGGTTCCTTGCGGGTTTTGTGGCGCAGCAGTTGTTGAGCCGAGACTGCGCCCAAGCTGCCGCCAATAAAGGCAAGCAATAACAGAGTACTTTCCCGAATGCGCCAGCCACCCTTTCTTGCCGCCTCCTTGTCCCACCAATAGACAAGAAAGACGAAAAGATTGAAGGCGATATAGGTCATGAAGCAGAGAGCGATCATGGTCATGACGTGAATTGAAACTGAGAAGCGTAAAAAACGCGTGTCCGGTTCCGGCGAAAATCCGGTGCCTGGCGGGACAGGGTGCAAGATGTCTTGCGCCCGCGCTCCATTTGTTCTACCCACCAAAGCCAAAGAACCCGTATATCGTGAGCTTCATATGACCCTTGTAGACGTGCGCACCCCCGACCCGAAACGCTTCATTCCCGGCGCCACCGGCGATTGGGAAATCGTGATCGGCCTGGAGGTGCATGCGCAGGTTCTCTCCAATTCCAAGCTGTTTTCCGGCGCTTCGACCACTTTCGGTAATGCGCCGAACTCCAACGTGTCGCTGGTGGACGCCGCCATGCCCGGCATGCTTCCCGTCATCAACGAGGAATGCGTCAAGCAGGCGGTGCGCACCGGTCTCGGCCTGAAGGCCAAGATCAACAACCGTTCGATCTTCGACCGCAAGAACTATTTCTATCCGGATTTGCCGCAGGGCTACCAGATTTCGCAGTTCAAGGACCCGATCGTCGGTGATGGCATCATCACGATTTCGCTCGGTCCGGACCGTCAGGGCAATTTCGAGGACATCGAGATCGGCATCGAGCGCCTGCATCTGGAGCAGGACGCTGGCAAGTCCATGCACGACCAGCACCCGACCATGTCCTTCGTGGACCTGAACCGTTCGGGCGTGGCGCTGATGGAAATCGTCTCCAAGCCCGACATGCGCTCGTCGGATGAGGCAAAGGCCTATCTCACCAAGCTGCGGTCCATCGTGCGTTATCTCGGCACCTGCGACGGCAACATGGACGAAGGCTCGATGCGCGCCGACGTCAACGTCTCCGTGCGCCGTCCCGGCGAAGGTTTCGGCACGCGCTGCGAGATCAAGAACGTCAACTCCATCCGCTTCGTCGGCCAAGCCATCGAATATGAGGCGCGCCGCCAGATCGCCATTCTCGAAGACGGCGGTGTCATCGATCAGGAAACTCGCCTGTTCGATCCCGGCAAGGGTGAGACGCGTTCCATGCGCTCCAAGGAAGACGCGCATGACTATCGCTATTTCCCTGATCCGGACCTGCTGCCGCTCGAATTCGACGATGCTTTCGTCGATGCGCTGAAGGTCGATCTGCCGGAACTGCCTGATGACAAGAAGGCCCGTTTCGTCGCCGATCTTGGCCTGTCGGTCTACGACGCCTCGATCCTCGTTTCGGAAAAGGCGATCGCCGATTACTACGAGTCTGTTGCTGCCGGCCGCGACCCTAAGGCCGCCGCCAACTGGGTCATCAACGATCTTCTCGGTGCGCTGAACAAGTCAGGCAAGGACATCGAGACGACGCCGGTTTCTCCCGACCAGCTGGGCGGCATTATCGATCTCATCAAGTCCGAGACCATTTCGGGCAAGATCGCCAAGGATGTGTTCGAAATCGTCTGGAACGAGGGTGGCAACCCGGCCGAAATCGTCGAGACGCGCGGCATGAAGCAGGTGACGGATACCGGCGCCATCGAAAAGGCCGTGGACGAGATCATCGCCGCCAACCCAGATCAGGTCGAGAAGGTGAAGGCGAAGCCGGCGCTTGCCGGTTGGTTCGTCGGCCAGGTCATGAAGGCGACGGGCGGCAAGGCCAACCCGCAGGCCGTGCAGGCGCTGGTGAAGGCCAAGCTCGGCATCGAGGACGAGTAAGCGGACGCTGCTTCCCGTGCCTGTACAAAGGCATTGAAGTAGCAAGTTCTCATCCGTCATTCTCGGCATAAGCCCGAGGATGACGTCGAGCACTGGGACTGACATTGATTTATGCCGGGATCACGCCCGGCATTTCTGTTTCGAGACGGAGCAAACATCATGTTTTTCATACGCACGGCAAGCCAGCGCGATATCGAGCCGGTCCGGGCGCTTCTGGCTACCACCTGGCATGCGACCTACGACGCGATCTACGGCGCAGACAAGGTGAAGGAGCTGATTGCCGCATGGCATTCGCCACAGGCCATGAAGGACCGCATCGAGAAAAAGGGCGGCGAATTTCTGGTGGCCGATAATGGCCGGCAGATCGGCGGTATGGCTTATGCTTCCATGTCTGCGAAGATGAGCAAGACGGCCCTGTTGCACCAGCTTTATGTCGGGCCCGAATTCCAGCGTCAGGGGGTCGGCCGCGATCTCTTCGCCGAGCTTGAAACCTGCTTTCCGGATGCGGAAATCATGCGTCTGGAAGTGGAGCCCAAAAATACTGTCGCAATAGCCTTTTATGAAGGCGTCGGATTTACCGAGGTTGACCGAATCGAGCGCATGGCGGGTATCGATGGTTTTCCCGGTATCGTCATGGAAAAGAGCCTGAAACGATGAATGCGACATTAGATACGCTGATAATCCGCGCGGCACGGCAAGAGGATGTTTCCGCACTCGCGGCCATCTATGCCGCTGACGAAATCGGAGGCCACGGCGATACGGCCGACGAATCGGCGCTGCCGGACTATCTCGCGGCCTTCCGCGATATCGAGGCGTCCCCCACCGAGACGCTTTACGTGGCGGAACTGGACGGCGAGATCGTCGGCACTTTCCAGACGGCCATCCTGACCAAGCTTATCGGGCGCGGCGCCAAATCCATGGTGATTGAAGCGGTGCAGACGCGGCCCGACATGCGCGGCCGTGGCATCGGCGCAGTCATGATCAACTATTGCCTTGATGAAGCGCGCGCCAAGGGCATGAAAGCCGTGCAGCTCACCTCCAACGTGGCGAGGCTCGATGCCCATCGCTTTTACGAGCGGCTGGGTTTCGAGAAGCGGCATTTCGGTTTCAGGATGAAGCTGAAATAGCGCGGATATATCGGGAAATACTGGACAATCGCCGTGAGGGGCGGCATAAGCTTGTCTTGTGCCGTGCACGGAAAATCGCTGCGGCGCATTCAAGCCCGAGGAACGCATAATGAAGACTCTCCTGACGCAAATCTTCACCTGGTGGAACGGCCAGACGATCGGAACGCGGTTTCACACCTGGCGTTTCGGCAAGAAGGTCGGACAGGACGAGTTGGGCAACACCTATTACGAAGGCGGCACCACCTCCTGGGGCATGCCGCGCCGTTGGGTGATCTATAACGGTTATGCCGAAGCTTCGGCCATTCCGCCCGGCTGGCATGGCTGGATGCACTACCGCACCGACGTGCCGCCGAGCCAGGAAACATATGTTCCGCGGGAATGGCAGAAGGCGCATCAGGCCAACCTTACCGGCACATCCAAGGCCTATCGCCCACAGGGATCGCTGGCGGTCGCAGGCGAGCGTCCACGCGTAACCGGCGACTACGACGCCTGGACCCCCGGCAACTGAGCAGGGCAAAATGAGCATTGCGATGCGCGGTGTTGTGCAAAACGCCGCGCTTGGCACCCGACCTCACCGGTTTTTGCCACATTCCGCCCTTACGCGTTGATCCGGTCGTCGTCCCGACACAGGCAATTTTTTGGAGACATATCGTATGAGGATATTCACGCGGGATCGTTCTTTGCGTGCGCTGACAGTCTCGCTGTTTGCAGCGGTCTCTGCTGTCATCCTCGTATCGCCCGTCTCCGCCGCCCGTCTTGAAAACCGCGTGGCAGTGTTTTCCGGCATCGACAAGATCACCGGCCGCATTACGTCTTTCGATGTCTATATCGACGAAACGGTTCAGTTCGGCGCGCTCCAGGTGACGCCTAAGGTCTGTTACTCGCGCGACCAGACGGAAGCCCAGAAGATCGATGCTTTCATCGAGGTGGATGAAATCACTCTCGACCGCAAGATAAAGCGGATTTTCACTGGCTGGATGTTCGCCGACAGCCCCGGCCTCAATGCTGTCGAGCACCCGATCTACGACGTATGGCTGACGGGCTGCAAGCAGGACTCTGAAGTTCCCGCTCCCTCAACGGCAAGCAAATAACGTTACGTTATGATTTTTAGAATTGCAGGTCTGGCTGGTTGACGGCCTGATCGAGCATTTTCGCATATTGCTGCTTCGGCACATCGATCGCGCCGAATGTCTTCAGATGCTCGGTGGTGAATTGAGTGTCGAGCAACACGAAACCGCTTGCTCTCAGCCGCTCCACCAGATGCACGAGGCAAATTTTCGAGGCGTTGGTGCGGCGGGAAAACATGCTCTCGCCGAAGAATGCGGCCCCAAGCGATACACCGTAAAGTCCGCCGACAAGTTCCTTGCCATCCCACGCCTCGACACTATGGGCATGGCCGATCTGGTGCAGTTCGGTGTAGAGTTTGCGAATTGTGGCGTTGATCCAAGTGCTCGGCCTGTCCGGCGCTTCAGCCGCACATCCTGCCATCACCGCTTCGAAAGCGGTATTGAAGCGTATCTCGAACAGCTTCTTGCGCATCGCCTTGGCGAGGCTTTTGGAAATGTGGAAATCGTTGAGCGGAATGATTCCGCGTATTTCCGGCTCGACCCAGAAAAGCTCGGGATCATCAGCCGAATCGGCCATCGGAAACAGGCCGGCGGAATAGGCGCGCAGCAATATATCGACGGTTATGCCGTTATTTTTGCTGCGCCGCCCAACCATATCTCTTAGTGAGACGCATCACCGGCCAGGTATTTTTCCAGCCAGTGAATGTCGTAATTGCCGCTGAGGATATCTTCGTTCTGAAGAAGATCCTGGAAAAGCGGGAGCGTGGTCTTGATGCCGTCGACGACGAACTCGTCCAGTGCCCGGCGCAGACGGCGGATGCATTCGTCACGGTCGCGACCGTGAACGATAAGCTTGCCGATCATGCTGTCGTAATAAGGCGGGATCTTGTAGCCCTGATAGGCACCCGAATCGACGCGCACGCCAAGGCCGCCCGGCGTATGGAAATAGGTCAACGTGCCGGGGGAGGGAACGAATGTGCGCGGGTCCTCGGCATTGATACGGCATTCGATGGCATGGCCATGGAATTCGATATCCGCCTGCGTGACCGACAGGCCCTGTCCCGAAGCAACCCTGATCTGTTCCTGCACGAGGTCCATGCCGGTGATCGCTTCCGTCACCGGATGTTCCACCTGAAGACGCGTGTTCATTTCAATGAAATAGAACTCGCCGTTTTCGTAAAGGAACTCGATGGTGCCGGCACCGCGATATTTCAGCTTGCGCATGGCGCTTGCACAAATTTCGCCGATCTTCATGCGCTGTTCAACGGTGAGGGCCGGGGAGTTCGCCTCTTCCAGCACCTTCTGGTGACGGCGCTGCAGCGAGCAATCGCGTTCGCCAAGATGAATGGCGTTGCCTTCGCCGTCGCCGAAAACCTGCACTTCGATATGACGCGGCTTGCCGAGGTATTTTTCCATATAAACGGCGTCGTTGCCGAAGGCGGCTGCCGCTTCGGAGCGGGCCGTCGAGACCGCCTCGTCGAGATCCGCTTCCGTCTTCGCTACCTTCATGCCGCGACCGCCGCCACCTGCCGTCGCCTTGATCAGGACCGGAAAGCCGATCGTCCGGGCGATTTCGAGCGCATTCTCGGGCTTCACTTCGCCGTCGGAGCCGGGAACCACGGGAATACCGAGTTCCTGCGCCGTCTGCTTGGCGGTGATCTTGTCGCCCATGAGGCGGATATGCTCTGCGGTCGGTCCGATGAAGGTAATGCCGTGCGCGTCGAGGATATCGGCGAACTTGGCGTTTTCCGACAGGAAGCCGTAACCGGGGTGAACGGCGTCCGCACCGGTGATTTCGCAGGCCGCAACGATCTGGTGGATGTTGAGGTAGCTGTCACGCGAAGGCGGCGGGCCGATGCACACACTTTCGTCGGCAAGGCGCACATGCATGGCGTCCGCGTCTGCGGTGGAATGCACGGCGACTGTCGGAATGCCAAGCTCCTTGGCAGCGCGCAGGACGCGCAGCGCAATCTCGCCGCGGTTGGCTATGAGGATCTTCGAAACCATGCTGAACCGCCTTTATTCGATGACCACGAGAGCTTCACCATACTCCACGGGCTGTGAGTCGTTGACGACGATTTCCACGACCTTGCCGGACTTCGGAGCCGGGATCTGGTTCATGGTCTTCATGGCTTCGACGATGAGGATGGTCTGGCCTTCCTTGACGGTCGCGCCCACTTCGACGAACGGACGTGCGCCCGGAGCAGGCGACAGGTAAACCGTGCCGACCATTGGCGAGGTAACGGTATTGGCCGGGTTGCGGGCAGGTGCTGCGGCGACCGCAGGTGCTGCCGGAGCGGCAACTGCCGCCGCTGCAGGGGCTGGCGCCGGTGCTGCGTAACCGGTGGGCGCTGCGGCATATACCGTGGTGGGCGGAGCGGCGCGGGAAACGCGGATACGCAGGTCTTCCTGCTCCACTTCGATTTCCGAAAGGTCGGTATCGTTGAGGATATTCGCGAGCTCGCGGATCAGTTCCTTGTCGATACCCTGTTTCTTTTCAGACATGACAAACCCTATTCTTTGTTTCTTTTTTATGCCGTGATGTTCTTCAGCGCGTGAAGCGCCATGATGTAGCCATATGGTCCGAAACCGCAGACCATGCCCTTCGCGGCGGGCGATACCATCGATTTGTGACGGAACTCTTCCCGCGCGTGGATGTTGGAAATATGCACTTCCACGACGGGCGTGGAAATCGCACGAATGGCGTCATGCAGCGCGATCGAGGTGTGGCTGTAGGCGCCGGGATTGATGACGACACCTGCCGCTCTCTCTCCCGCCTCATGCAACCAGTCCACGAGCACGCCTTCGTGGTTGGACTGGCGGAATTCCACAGCGAACCCGAGATCTGCACCAGCAGCAAGACAATCATTCTCGATGTCTTTCAGCGTCTTGCCACCATAGATACCCGGTTCCCTTTTTCCCAGCATGTTGAGATTGGGGCCGTTGATGACGATGATGATGTTGCCCATTCGTGTTTCCATAAGAAAATCAGCGACACCTATAGACTGCGCAGCCTTCAAGGAAAAGCCCCCGAAAGCCGTAAACAGCCGGCAGGCCCGGCATCCACAGGGAATGCAGCGGCTTTTTGCGGAATCAGGAGCAGGTGGCTTTTCCGCAACTGCGCATATTGGCGATTTTTTCCTTCAACGGGTCCGCACCAACAGCGCCGAAAACAGCCTCGTTGCCGACGATATAGGATGGTGTTCCTGTTATGCCGAGGCTGTTGGCGAGCTTGTAGGTTTCCTGCACCTGCGCGTCGTTGGGGTTTTCTGCCATCGATTTGCGGATGTCGGCTTCCTTGAGACCGAGCGACGTCGCGACTTCCATGGCGCTGTCTTCATTCGCCCGTCCGCGGCCGCCAAGCAAGGCGCGCTGGAATTCGGGATATTTGGCAGGCGCAAGCAGCTTGACGGCGTTGGAGACCCGATGCGCGGCGACCGATTCCGGCCCGAGGATCGGGAATTCCTTGAGCACGACGCGTACTTTCTTGTCCGTCTTCAGAATATTGTCCATGTCGCCCATGGCGCGTTTGCAATAACCGCAATTGTAATCGAAGAACTCGACCAGCGTGACGTCGCCGTCCGGATTGCCGAGCGCCAGATCGTATTTCGATTCGAAGATGGTCTTCTGGTTGTCGGCCACGGCTTCCGCCGCCTTGGCGTTGCGGGTCGCATATTGCTTGCGTTCAAGCGCGTCCTGAACTTCAAGCATGATCTCGGGGTTCTCGATCAGATATTGCTTGATGAACTCGCCCATTTCCTTCTTCTGCTTGTCATCGAGGGCATGGGCGGGCAGAGAAGCGAAAGCCGTGGAAAGGGCCGTTACGCTGGCGAGAAGGGTTGAACGGAGAAGATGCGCCATATCGGTCCTCATACTGTGCGGCCAATGCCTCATGAATGTTATGATGCAATTACCTTACTTTAAGCCAAATGCCATACGCCAAAAATAGTTGTCCGCATTATGGTCGCACGATTGTGAAGCGTGTGATTCTGGGGCAAGTCTCTGAAATACGGTTCAGGAAAGAGCATGCCCTTGATAACGATGTCGAAGCGGAGCGCAGTCGAACCCTTTCACGCCATGGATATTCTGGCGGAGGCGAACCGGCGACGGCAGGCGGGACGCCCCGTCATTTCCATGGCGGTTGGCCAGCCTTCCCATCCAGCACCGAAAGCCTCTCTGGCGGCCGCGCAGGAGGCGCTGAAGCATGGGCGGATCGGCTATACCGATGCGCTGGGCCTGCGTGAATTGCGCGAAGCGATTGCTGGCCACTACCGGCTGCGCCACCAGGTTATCGTCGATCCGGCGCGCATTGCCGTTACCACCGGGTCTTCTGCCGCTTTCAACCTCGCCTTCCTCAGCCTTTTCGATGCCGGTGATCATGTCGCGATCGCAAGGCCCGGTTATCCCGCCTATCGCAATATCTTGAAAGCGCTTGGCCTCAATGTCGTGGAAGTGCCGGTAACGGCGGAAACCGGCTATACGCTGACGCCTGCCAGCCTCGAGCGGGCGGAAACCAGGGCAGGCTGCAAGTTGAAGGGCGTGCTCCTGGCAAGCCCGGCCAACCCAACTGGCACGGTCACCGGCCGCGAAGCGCTGAAACGGCTGGCAAACTATTGTGAAAGCCGGGATATCGCCTTCATTTCCGACGAGATCTACCACGGCCTGACTTTCGTCGGCGAGGAAACGAGCGCGCTCGAACTCACCGACAATGCCGTCGTCATCAATTCCTTCTCTAAATATTATTGCATGACCGGCTGGCGCATCGGCTGGATGGTACTGCCGGAAAATCTCGTCCGTCCGGTCGAATGTCTTGCTCAGAGCCTGTATATTTCACCGCCGGAACTATCCCAGCTGGCGGCAACCGCAGCCTTTTCGGCGGCGGAGGAACTCGACGTCTACCGGGAAAGCTACCGCACGAACCGCGATTTCCTGATGACGCGCCTTCCGGAAATAGGCCTGCCGCTGGCGTCTCCCATGGATGGCGCATTTTACGCCTATGTCGATACCAGCCGCTTCTCTAATGACAGCATGGATTTCGCCAAACGCATGCTGGCGGAAATCGACGTGGCGGCGACGCCCGGCATGGATTTCGATCCAGAGGAGGGCCACAGGGCGCTGCGCATTTCCTATGCGGGTTCGGTGTCGGATATTGCCGAGGCCGTTGGGCGCATTGCTGGTTGGCTGAAATAAGCCCTTGGGTTTTTCTCCCCTTGGCGGGGATCAGGCGGGCGAACAACCGAAGGTGCTGGCAAAGGCCTTTTCACCCTTTGTGGTGAAGGTCAGCACGCGCCCGTTTCCTTGCCGCAGCCAGTCGCGCTGTTGCATGGCTTTCAGAAGCGATGCGCCGAGCCCGCCGCCGAGGTGGTGACGACGTTCGCTCCAGTCCAGGCAATGCAGGCAAACCGGGCGCCTTGCCTTTTCCAGCGGCGAAAGATCAATGCCGAAGCTCGAGAAGAAATCCCGCCCGCTATTCGTAAGTGCGGGATCGTCGCCTGACGTGACGAGACCTTTTGCGGTGATGGTGGAAAGCAATGCCACGCCACTTTCTCCGGCCAGATGATCGTAACAGATGCGCGCCTCACGAAGCGCGGTGTCCTTTGGTCCGGTACGCACGCGCACGGTCCCGGTGCGCTGCGCAAGTCCCATCAGCGCTTCAAGAACCTGCGCCACATCCGCGTCGGAAAGCCGGAAATAGCGATGTCGCCCCTGTTTTTCCGCTTTGAGCAATTGGGCGTCGGAGAGTTTTGACAGATGCCCGCTGGCGGTCTGCAGGGTCACCCCGGCGGCTTCGGCAAGCTCGCTTGCCGTCAGCGCGCGTCCGTCCATAAGCGCCGTCAATATGTTGGCGCGGGCGGGGTCGCCGATCAGGGCGGCGACATTTGCGATCAAGGGTCCGTCTTTCATAGTTCGATGATAGCCGAAGCATTGATGTGAGGCAATGGCGTAGACAGGGAAGGCAGAACACGAGGAGACCGACGATGCTGACCTGTTTCATCCGTTACGAGATCGACCCCTTCAAGGCCGATTCTTTCGATCAATATGCCCGCAACTGGGGTGAGGCGATACCGCGCTGCGGCGCCGATCTGATCGGCTATTACGCGCCGAAAGAGGGATCGAGCACTATTGCCTACGGCGTCTATAACATCGAAAACCTTGCCGCGTACGAAGCCTACCGGGCGCGACTTGCCGCCGACCCGGCAGGGCGGGAAAATTATGAATTCGCCCGGCGCGAGCAATTCATCCGCCGTGAGGACCGGCTGTTCCTGAGACTGGCATCTGCGCCGCACGGCGGAGGCGAACGATGATCGCCGTCATATTCGAGGTCTGGTCGGCTGAGGGCGAAAAACAGCATTATCTCGATATTGCCGCCAGCCTGCGCGCCGAGCTCGAAACCATCGACGGCTTCCTGTCCGTCGAACGCTTTCAGAGCATCGGCAATCCCGACAAGATGCTTTCGCTGTCATTCTTCAGGGACGAGGAGGCGGTGAAGGCATGGCGCAACACCACGTCGCATCGCGCAGCGCAGTCGCTGGGACGGTCGGCGTCTTTTGCAATTACCGCCTGCGTATCGCCACCGTGATGCGGGACTATGGTCTGGAGGAGAGGGAGGAGGCCCCGACGGACAGCAGGCAGGTCCATGCGGCGGATGATCAAGTGCGGCGTTGACGGGCCTTCAGATCAGTTTTTCTTCAAGCCGGTCCAAGGCTTTCTGGTTCGAACTCGCTGCCAAAACCCGCTATAGATGGAGCGGGTTATGGATGGAGAAGGGCTGCCACGCGGCGGTCCGCCCGATTGGACATGGAGAAAAGAACGATGTCGGCAGAAAAAGTGGCGATTGTGACGGCAGGCGGCAGCGGCATGGGGGCGGCTGTGGCGAAACGTCTAAGCGCTGATGGTTACAAGCTCGCGATCCTGTCGTCCTCCGGCAAGGGAGAGGCGCTGGCGAAGGAACTGGGCGGCATCGGCGTCACCGGCTCCAACCAGTCCAACGACGATCTCAATCGACTGGTGGAACTGACGCTCGAAAAATTCGGCCGTATCGACGTTCTCGTGAACAGTGCAGGCCATGGCCCGCGCGCCTCCATCCTCGATATCACCGATGAGCAATGGCACACGGGTCTGGATGTCTACCTGATGAACGTCATCCGCCCGACACGGATCGTGGCTCCATTCATGGTGAAACAGAAAACCGGGTCGATCATCAACATTTCGACTGCCTGGGCTTTCGAGCCGAGCAGCATGTTCCCGACTTCTGCAGTGTTCCGCGCCGGCCTTGCTTCCTACACCAAGATTTTTTCCGATACCTATGCGGTCGACAATGTGCGCATGAACAATGTTCTGCCCGGTTGGATCGATAGCCTGCCAGCCACGGAAGAGCGCCGCCAGGGTGTGCCGATGCAGCGTTACGGAACGAGCGAGGAGATAGCCGCAACCGTTGCCTTCCTCGTCTCGGAAGGTGCGGGTTACATCACCGGCCAGAACATCCGCGTCGATGGTGGTCTGACACGGTCTGTTTGACGATTGGCATATCGGGCTTCCGTCACCCCGGACTTGGTCCTTTGCCAACGCGGTCAAGTCCTTGATCGCGAGAGATTTTTTTCACGGCGCAGACGCGCCGTGGCTGGATGCCGGATCGATTACGGCATGAGATAAACCTAACATCCGCCAACAAGGCAAAACGCCCGCAACATGGTTGCGGGCGTTTTTCGTTTCAGTGTCTTCTATCAAAAGAAGCCTTTGCGCTGCCACCAGCCGCCCTTGCGCGGCTTCGGCTCGTCGCCGTCAGGGTTGGCGGGCGTGCCCGACGAGGTCACGACCGGCTCCGAACTCGAAACATTGCTGCCCCGGTTCGCGCGAACCTTTTCTTCCGTCGCCGGTGCTACCGCTTCCGAACCCAGATCGGCCGAGGCTTCACCCACTTCGTCGAGGGCGACATCGACGACGGTTTCCACAACGACTGCGGGCTCGACGATCACCGGCTCGACCGTTTCAACGGTTTTGGCTGCGACTTCAGCCTGCGGTGCCGCTTCAGCCGGCGGTACGTCTTCGGTCTTGGCCTTCGCCTTGCGGGTGCGGCGCGGTTTCTTCGGGGCTTCCGCTTCCACGACGTCGGCAACCACACCTTCCACCACTTCGGCAGCGGTAGGCTCTTCGGTTACGGATGCTGCGGCGGAAACCTCTTCGCTTTCGCCTTCCGTTTCGCCTTCTTCGCCGGACTCAGTGCCTGCGGCATCGAGAGCCTCGTCTTCAGCACGGTTGCGACGGCCGCCACGCTTGCCACGACGGCGACGCTTGCGCTTGCCTTCTTCATCAGAGCTTGCAGCTTCGTTCACACCGTTTTCATCGGCGTCGTCTGCGGCTTCATCGGTTTCGACGCCATCTTCGTCGTCCGCATCATCAGCGCCGGTGTCATCGCCAGCCTGCGCATCAACTGCACCGTTCTGGTCGTTCTGTCCGCCCTTGCCACGACGGCGACGACGACGCTTGCGCTTGCGCTTGCCGTCTTCACCATTGTCGCCCTGCTGCTGTTGCTGGCGCGGCTCGCTGGCCTGCGCCTTGACGATTTCTTCCTCTTCTTCGTCCTCTTCCACCTCAACAACGAAATCGTCTTCCTCTTCCACGAAGCTCGGGAGCATCTGGATAAGGCTTTCGATCTTCACCGGATTTTCAACCGCTTCACCACGATCGATGGCGAAATGCTGCGCACCGACGCCGGCATCGGCCGCAATGATGATCGCCACACCGAAGCGGCCTTCATAATCGACAATCGTGCCGCGCTTGTGGTTGAGCAGATAGAGAGCCGTTTCCGGCGTGCAGCGCACGGTGATGTTGTGGGTCGTGTTGCGCAGCAGATATTCCTCAACGCCGCGCAGCACGTGCAGCGCGATGGAGGATTCCGAGCGAACGTGACCCGTGCCGCCGCAATGCTGGCAGACCTGCGTGGTCGATTCCAGCACCGAAGCGCGGATGCGCTGGCGCGACATTTCCAGAAGACCGAAATGCGAGATACGGCCGACCTGGATGCGCGCCCGGTCGTTTTTCAGGCAGTCCTTGAGCTTTTTCTCGACGGAGCGGTTGTTGCGCTTTTCTTCCATGTCGATGAAGTCGATGACAACAAGACCGGCAAGGTCGCGAAGACGCAGCTGGCGAGCCACTTCTTCCGCCGCTTCCAGATTGGTCGTCAGCGCCGTTTCTTCGATGGAATGCTCGCGGGTCGAACGACCGGAGTTCACGTCGATGGCAACCAGAGCTTCCGTCTGGTTGATGATGAGGTAACCGCCCGATTTCAGCGTAACCTGCGGCTGCAGCATGCGGTCGAGCTGGGCTTCGATGCCCGAGCGCGAGAAGATCGGGTGGATGTCGCGGTAAGGCTGAACCACCTTGGCATGGCTCGGCATCAGCATCTTCATGAAGTCTTTTGCTTCACGGTAGCCTTCTTCGCCCGAAACGATGATCTCGCTGATATCCTTGTTGTAGAGATCGCGGATCGAACGCTTGATGAGCGAGCCTTCCTCGTAAACGAGGCAGGGGGCCGTGGAGTTCAATGTCAGCGTGCGGACGTTTTCCCACAGGCGCATCAGATATTCGAAGTCGCGCTTGATCTCGACGCGGGTGCGGTTGGCGCCTGCGGTACGCAGAATGACGCCCATGCCCTGCGGAACTTCCAGATCGCGCGCGATTTCCTTCAGGCGCTTGCGGTCGGTCGGCTGGGTGATCTTGCGGGAAATGCCACCGCCGCGTGCGGTATTCGGCATCAGCACGGAATAACGGCCGGCAAGCGAGAGATAGGTGGTGAGTGCGGCACCCTTGTTGCCGCGTTCTTCCTTGGCAACCTGCACGAGAAGGATCTGGCGGCGCTTGATGACTTCCTGAATGCGGTACTGCTTGCGCGGCTTGCGGGCAACGCGATCGGGAACCTCTTCCATGGCGTCTTCGGCGCCGACGGATTCGATCACTTCCTTTTCGTGATGATCGTCATCATCGTCGTCGTCATCATCGTCATTGCCACGGCGAAGACCCTCGACTTCCTCGGAAATCGTATCTGTATCGACCATGGCAGCCATTTCGCCGCCCGTGCTGCCGTCTTCTTCGGAAGAGGCCTCAGCAGTAGTGTCGGAAACGGCTTCTTCTTCCGCTACCTTCTTCTTGGCGCGGGGGCGGCGGGTACGCTTCTTCGGTGCTTCTTCCGCAACGGCCTCGACGGCCACAGCAGTCACATCTTCGGATACCTCTTCGGCAGCGGCAACGGTTTCGTCCACGACCACGGCGTCCGTCGTTTCGCTGACGGCAACGATGCCGACATCCGGCTGGTCCGCCTGCGACAGATCGACAGCCGGTGCGCCGGGCTCGGGGGCGTCAGCCGATTCGAAGTCGTCGCTGCGGCGATGATCCTCAGCTTCCGCCTTGAGGAGTGCCTGACGGTCGGCGAGCGGGATTTGGTAATAGTCAGGGTGGATTTCCGCAAAAGCGAGAAACCCGTGGCGATTTCCACCGTAATCGACGAACGCCGCCTGAAGGGAGGGCTCAACCCTCGTGACCTTGGCAAGGTAGATATTGCCGCGGATCTGTTTCTTGTGCTCCGATTCGAAGTCGAATTCCTCGATCCGGTTCCCACGGACAACGACTACGCGTGTCTCCTCTTCGTGGGAGGCGTCGATAAGCATTTTGTCTGCCATGTAAGCTGTGCTCCTCGGCGCAGCCTTGTTTTATACGAGAACAGGCCCGCCACACGGACGAGCCTTTCATATGAGTGCAAGGATGTGCCGGAAATGAAGTCTCCAGCCGGGCCTCTGTAAACTGGCAGCATCCGGACCGACGGCGAGGCGCTTGGCCTGCTCCTGGTATCCGGTTCATATGAAAACTGCTGCGACATCATTGGCCAGGCGGAACGACAATAATATATAGACCCCTTGGGGTCCGATGAATTTGCTCTCCTCAGAGCAGCGGTGGCATTGCCACCGGGTAGGTCTCCGGCCACGGCCGGAATTGATCCAGTTTCAGGATAAATGTAACGACGGCAGATGATTGCCCGTTTTGCAGCGCCAGCGTCTTTTTCGATTGGCAGCCGGCGGGCATCTATCCCGTCAACACTTTTAACCCTCATCCTTGTTGTATGTTTTCTCTGTCATAATAGCAATAGGCTGGCTAAATATGCCATATTGTTGGTGGAATTTCCGGGTTAACAATTGGTTCACCAACGCCTGCGATTGTGGGGCGCAAACGCACAAACACGTGTCCGGCGTGGCCGAAATTACGACGTTCCCGGCACTTTGCCGCACCATTTATGAAAAATGACTGAAATACGGAATTTCTTGAAGACCATGAATTTCACGCGCAGCGCAGCGATATTCGATGGGGCAGGGCCGCTTGGCGGGCGAATCGCGCGGCTTGCGGGTGCCCTTGTCTTGCCGGTTGTCTTTTCGGTCGCCGCATTCGTCTCCTGCGTTCCACAGGCCTTGGCCGTGGAGCCGCTCATCGCCAATCAGGCACGCATCATCGGCGACGAGGCGCGCACGCGCATCGTTCTCGATTTTGCCGAGGAACCGGAATTCGACATTCACTATCTCGATTCGCCCGCCCGCATCGTCGTGGACTTTCCGGCGGTGAATTTTGCGTTCCCCGCATCGGCTCTGGCGCCAACCGGCCTTTTCTCGGACATTCGCTTCGGTAGCATGGGGCAAGACAGCGCCCGCATCGTGCTGACGGCAAAAAAACCGGTTCAGGTGGCCGTTGCCGAAACCAAGAAGGGCGAGGACGGCACATCGTTCCGTTTCGTCCTTGATGCGGAGATCACCACCAAGGCCAAATTTGCTGAACTGGTGAAAGAACAGCAATGGCGCGCGCCGGCGCCGGTCTCGACAGCGGCGATCACACCTGACGACAAGACATCGCGGCAGACGGATTTCGTCATCGCTGTTGATGCCGGCCATGGGGGCATCGATGCCGGCGCTTCCGGCGGCGTAACCGGCACGGAGGAAAAGGTCATCACGCTGACCTTTGCCAAGGAACTTGTGGAGCGGATGAACCGGGAGCCCGGCATCAAGGCGTTCCTGACGCGTGATTCCGACACGTTTCTCGCTTTGTCCGAGCGGGTGACGATCGCCCGGCAGAACAATGCCAACCTGTTTATTTCATTGCACGCCGATACACTGAAGCAGAAGGGCATCCGGGGCGCGACCGTCTATACATTGTCAGACCGCGCCTCAGACCGCAGGGCGCAGGAGCTGGCCGAGCGCGAAAACAAGTCCGACCAGATTGCCGGTGTGGCAGCCTCCAGCGAGCCGCCTGAGGTGGCCGATATCCTTCTCGATTTCACCCGGCGCGAAACGCAGGCCTTTTCGGTGACGCTGGCAGAAAATATCGTATCGTCCTTCGAGGGACAGGTCGGCCTCATCAACAATCCGCATCGTTATGCCGGTTTCATGGTGCTGCGCGCCCATGACGTGCCATCGGTGTTGCTTGAACTCGGCTTTCTCTCCAATCCGGAAGATGAAAAACTGCTTCTTGATGCGGAATGGCGCAAGAAGGTCGCCGATACGCTTGCAACTGCGGTCGGACGATACCGCACCAAGGCCATGGCGAACGGCGGCTGAAGGGCCGGGCGGGCGAGCGGCGCCCCCGTTGTCGCCGTGCCCCTTGCTGCCGAAAAGCTGTTCAATTCTTGGGCCTTGCGGACGATTAGGTTGGTGAAGCCCTATTTTACTCACATTCGCCGCGTTATTGCGGAAGCGGATTCTGTGGTGATCCGCCATTGCGGCTGGAACCGCAATTGCGGCAGTCGGCCCGGTAACATATCAGCGAATGCTGTCGTTCCGGCTTGTCATCGAAGGTATGGTGTGCAAAACGGCACGCGATATGCAAGGATGCGC
The DNA here is from genome assembly GCF_019355535.1 of Agrobacterium sp. S7/73. Lineage (NCBI taxonomy): Bacteria > Pseudomonadati > Pseudomonadota > Alphaproteobacteria > Hyphomicrobiales > Rhizobiaceae > Agrobacterium > Agrobacterium sp. S7/73. The sequence goes on along the minus strand of NZ_CP072136.1, from coordinate 1,637,317 downwards.
CCGTATCATCGGGCGTTGATGGTTACGATTCGAATTATCGGTAGCTTGGTATGATCAGACTGATTGGATATTTTTTCGGCTTGGCCAGCGTGCTATTCCTGTGCGCCGCCGCCGCCGGTGCGATTTATTTGCACGGCGTGACGAAGGACCTGCCGGATTACGCAGTTCTGAGCACTTATGAGCCGCCGGTGACGACCCGCGTGCACGCCGGCAACGGCGCGCTCATGGCGGAATACGCCCATGAAAAGCGCCTGTTCCTGCCGATCCAGGCTATCCCGGACCGTGTGAAGGCAGCTTTCCTTTCGGCGGAAGACAAGAATTTCTACAACCATCCGGGTGTGGACATCTGGGGTCTCGGCCGTGCCGTTCTCGTCAACCTCCAGAATATCGGCTCCGGCCGTCGTCCGGTCGGCGCGTCCACAATCACCCAGCAGGTGGCAAAGAACTTCCTGCTCACCAACGACCAGACCTTCGACCGCAAGCTCAAGGAAGCGCTTCTGTCCTTCCGCATTGAGCAGACCTATTCCAAGGACAAGATCCTCGAGCTTTATCTCAACGAGATTTTTTTCGGCCTGAATTCCTACGGTATCGCCGGTGCGGCACTCACCTATTTCAACAAATCGGTCACGGAACTGACGATTGCGGAAACCGCCTATCTCGCATCGCTGCCGAAGGGCCCGGCCAACTACCATCCGATCCGCCGCGAGAAGGCTGCGCTGGAACGCCGCAACTGGGTGATCGACCGCATGGCCGAGAACGGCTACATCACGGTCGGCGATGCCGAGGACGCAAAGAAGCAGCCGCTTGGCGTCAATCTGCGCCGTGGCGGCGCGCATATCTTCGCGTCTGACTATTTCGCCGAGGAAGTCCGCCGCCAGATCGTCGAGAAATACGGCGAGCAGGCGCTTCTTGAAGGCGGCCTTTCGGTTCGCACCTCTTTCGATCCGCAGATCCAGATGGAGGCGCGCAAGGCGCTTCAGGACGGTCTGGTGCAATATGACGAGCGTCGCGGTTTCCGTGGACCCGTCGAAAAGATCGAGACAACCGGTGACTGGACTGCGGCGCTCGCCAAGGTAAAGGGCCTTCGCGACGTTCCCGAATGGAAGATCGCAGTTGTCCTCGCCGTTGCTGCCGATGGCATCGATATTGGCGTGCAGGTCGATCCCGATGCCGAGGATGGCGACAAGCGCACACGCGGCCATATCTCCGCTGAAAACATGCGTTGGGCCTATCGCGATGCCACAGGCAAAAAGCCGACGGCTAAGTCGCCGGTTGGCGTTCTGGCTGTTGGTGACGTCGTTTACGCACAGCCGCTGTCCGGTTCCGGCAACGAATATCGTCTGCGCCAGCCCCCGAAGGTGCAGGGCGGCATGATGGTGATGGATCCGCACACTGGCCGCGTTCTGGCCATGGTCGGCGGCTTCTCCTATGCGCAATCGGAATTCAACCGCGCCACGCAGGCGATGCGCCAGCCCGGCTCCTCCTTCAAGCCGTTCATCTATGCGGCTGCACTCGACAACGGCTATACCCCGGCCTCGGTCATTCTCGACGCGCCAATCGAGGTTGTTTCGGGCGGCCAGGTCTGGAAGCCGCAGAATTACGGCGGGGGTTCCGCCGGTCCTTCGACCCTGCGTCTCGGCATCGAAAAATCCCGTAACCTCATGACAGTGCGTCTGGCGCAGGACATGGGCATGAATCTGGTCGCTGAATATGCCGAACGCTTCGGCATCTACGACAAGATGCCGCCGCTTCTGGCAATGTCGCTCGGTTCGGGTGAAACAACCATCATGCGCATGGTCTCGGCCTATTCTGTGATCGCCAATGGCGGCAAGCAGATCAAGCCGACGCTGATCGACCGCATCCAGGACCGTTACGGCAAGACGATCTTCCGGCATGAGGAGCGTGCCTGCGAGGGCTGCAACGCCACCAGCTGGCAAAATCAGGACGAGCCGGTCATCGTTGATAACCGCGAGCAGGTTCTCGACCCGATGACCGCTTACCAGACGACCTCCATGCTTGAAGGTGTCGTGCAGCGCGGCACGGCGGCGGGCAAGATCAAGGTCGATCTGCCGGTTGCTGGCAAGACGGGCACCACCAACGATGAAAAGGACGCCTGGTTCGTCGGTTACACGCCGGACATGGTTGCCGGTCTTTATATCGGCTTCGATTCGCCCGCACCGCTTGGGCGCGGCGGCACCGGTGGTTCGCTGTCGGCACCGATCTTCGGCGAGTTCATCGCCGATGCGGCCAAGCACCTTGAACCGAGCAAGTTCATCGTGCCTGAAGGCATGAAGTTCATCGCCGTCAACCGCAAGACCGGCATGGCCGCTTCGGAAGGCGAACCTGATACGATCATGGAAGCCTTCAAGCCGGGCACCGGCCCGGCCGATACCTTCTCGGTGATCGGCGCGGAAGGCATGTCGCAGGAGGATATTCTGAAGACCTCGCCACAGGCCCAGCAGGCCATCACCGGCGGTGGCGGCGGTCTTTATTGATACCAGTCTTATGTTTGGCGGGGGGCGCGGGTCTTTACATCCGCGCCCCCCGCATTTATTTGAGCTACCAGTTTAATTGAAGGCGAAGAACCAGCGAAATGCGCAATGAAATTGTGAACGTAGTCGACGAAATCAAGCAGGCCATAAGCCTGCTGAGGAGGCATCTTTGACTGGGACCAGGCGATAAGACGACTGGACTGGTTGAATAACAAGGCAGAGGACCCGACCCTCTGGAACGATGCCACCGAAGCGCAGAAATTGATGCGCGAGCGCCAGCAGCTGGATGACAGCATCAATGGCGTGAAGGCGCTTGAGCAGCAGCTCAAGGACAATGTCGAGCTGATAGAACTAGGCGAGATGGAAGGCGACGACGAGATTGTCAAGGACGCCGAAGATGCGCTGAAGGCGCTGAGGAGCGAGGCGAACCGCCGTCAGGTGGAAGCCATGCTTTCCGGTGAAGCTGATAGCAACGATACCTATCTCGAAGTTCATTCCGGCGCCGGCGGTACGGAAAGCCAGGACTGGGCCAACATGCTGCTGCGCATGTATACCCGCTGGGCTGACCGCGAAGGCTTCAAGGTTGAAGTGCTGGAAGTTCATGACGGTGAAGAGGCCGGCATCAAGTCCGCGACGATCCTCGTCAAGGGCCACAATGCCTTCGGCTGGCTGAAGACGGAATCAGGCGTACACCGCCTCGTCCGCATATCGCCCTATGACAGCAATGCGCGTCGCCACACATCGTTCTCCTCCGTCTGGGTTTACCCGGTGGTCGATGATTCGATCCAGATCGACATCAACGAGAGCGATTGCCGCATCGATACCTATCGTTCGTCCGGTGCAGGCGGCCAGCACGTCAACACCACCGATTCGGCCGTGCGTATTACCCACATACCGACCGGTATTGCCGTGGCCTGCCAGCAGGAGCGTTCCCAGCACAAGAACCGCGCCAAGGCGTGGGACATGCTGCGCGCCCGTCTCTACGAGGTGGAACTGCAAAAGCGGGAAGATGCGGCAAACGCTCAGGCCGCATCCAAGACGGATATCGGCTGGGGCCACCAGATCCGTTCCTACGTTCTGCAACCCTACCAGTTGATCAAGGACCTGCGCACCGGCGTGGAAAGCACCGCACCCGGCAACGTGCTGGATGGCGATCTGAACCAGTTCATGGAAGCGGCCCTCGCGCACCGCATCAGCGGCGGCGCAGACGTGGAAGTGGCTGATATCGACTGACGCGCCACAGCGTCGCTTGAAAAAATCACCCCTCGCAAACCCATTGCGAGGGGTTTTTCGTTGGAGGAGATGCATGAAACAGGCGCTTTACATCGTCGACGTTCAGCCGAGCTTCAATCCGCCGGCTGCGCTTGTGGCGGACATATCCGTGCTGGCCGCCACCATGCCAAGCGTTGCCAGCGTCGAGCGCCATAATGAAAGCGTCACACCTTTCGAGCGGCAACTCGGCTGGAAGCCGGGCAGGGACGACTGCTCGCTGGTTGCGGCGGACTGGATTTTCATAAAGCACGGCTACGCTCCGCCAAGGGCGGCTATCGACCACCTCCTGTCTCTAAAGCTCGACAGGGTGCTGGTCTGCGGCATTCAGGCCGATACCTGCGTGCTGGCTGCGGGTTTTGCCCTGTTCGATGCGGGGCTTCATCCCACGCTTCTGCCGTGGCTGACGGTGGGCTCCAGCCTCGATCGCAGCGGCGAACTCGGCGCCAGACTATGGAAACATCATTTCGGTGCGATTCTGGCCGGGCCGCATGAGCTTAACGCGTAGAGAGGTTCCAGTAAAACTGCGTATAATCCACGAGGTAGAGAACCTCCAACGATTCCGTTCAAACCGACGTTCTCTCGCCCTCAGTTCGAGGCCTTTTCGATCTTCATCTCGCCGAGTTCGTCGATCAGGATCGTCCAGCTTTCCGCTTCCCTGATCTGCGGATCGGTTTTCAGATAGACGGTCACGAACAGGCCGGGCGAGGCCGATGCACCGTTTGAGCTTTCGGGGCGAATATCCGTGACGTAGGACTTCATCTGGTTGAACTCTTCCAGCTCGATGTTTTCGAGAAGGTTCGGTCCGTTTGCGGTAGTGGCGATGCGCTGCAGATAGACTTTAGCGGTGCCATCGCCCTGGCGGATTGCAACCACCTTGTAATAACCGCGCGAGGGTGTCGCTGGCGGCGGCCGCAACTGGCCGTCAGGACCTTTCACCGGCTCAAGATTATGCTCTTCCCACATGCCGCTGCTGACAACGAAGATCGCCGATACCGGCAAGTTGTCGATGGCCTCCGTTTGCGCCCGCACGGGAAGCGCTGTGGCGGCGAAAATGAGGGCGGCGAGAAGAGGTTTTTTCAGGGGCATGGCCATCATCAGTGGTTGGTGTCAATTGTTGAATTGTTCGGCGAGTACGCGGTCTGACCATGAACGGTCTGGGTCCGAGAGAATTCTGGCCGTCCTATCCTGCGATTGCGCAATCCGCACATGCCGTACGGATTTCACCTCCGTATGGTCGGCGACCGCGTTCACCGGACGCTTGTCGCGCTCCAGAACGTGAATATCGACCGTCACCTTGTTGGGTAAAAGTGCGCCGCGCCAACGCCTTGGCCGGAAGGCGCTGACGGGTGTGAGCGCCAGCAGCGGTGATTCCAACGGCAGGATCGGTCCATGGGCTGAGAAGTTATAAGCTGTTGACCCCGCCGGTGTCGCAACCATCATGCCGTCGCAAATCAATTCTTCAAGCCGCGTCTTGCCGTCCACCTCGACACGAAGCTTGGCGGCCTGATGCGATTGCCGGAACAGGCTGACCTCGTTCATGGCAAGCGCCGTAAATTCATCGCCGTCGGAATCCGTCGTCGTCATGCGCAGCGGATGAAAATCATTGCCGGTCGCCACCGCAATACGCTCGACCAGGCCGTCTACCCGGTAGTCGTTCATCAGAAAGCCGACCGATCCCCGGTTCATGCCATAGACCCGCTTGCCGGAATTCATCGTTTCGTTGAGAATTTGCAGCATGAAGCCATCGCCGCCGAGCGCCACGATCACTTCCGCCTCGTCGAAGGGTGTGTTGCCGTAAGCGCCTTTCAGCTCCTCCAGCGCCCTCTGCGCCTCCTCGGTTGCGGAGGCCACGAAGGATAGTGAACAGTTAGAATGCGACATTCGCTTCCCTCGGCAACGACGCATACCGGAATCGATATGCGGACGATGCTGTAACCTGTTGAAGCAGCTCATAATCTCCAAACGTCGATAAAACGGTCGATCGCAAGCCACAAGACGCATCCTTGGTACATGAAGACGGCAGCAGGCGACAAGGCCTTTCCGGCGGACAGGCGTTCGCAGCAGGCGGGTTTGCCCGCGTGCGGTCCACAGCTTCTTGGTTTCCGGCCTTCGACAAGGGTTGCGATGCGGCGCGACGTGAGGCAACTTGCGCGAAACAAGCGGAACGGCGAGTGGCAGGAGACGGGCGTGGTGCTGAATTACAATATCTACGATGTCTTTACCGAGACCAAAATGGCGGGAAATCCGCTGGCAGTCATGTATGACGCGGATGGCCTCGACCAAGTGACGATGCAGGCGATAGCCAGAGAAATGAACCTCTCCGAGACCGTTTTCGTCAACCGCTCGGGCAACCCGGCCCACGCGGCTTCGCTGCGTATCTTCACGCCTTCGGGCGAGTTGCCTTTCGCAGGCCACCCGACTGTTGGCGCAGCGATCGCGATAGCCGAGCGCAATCGCAATGAAGGTGACGACGATATCGATATGGTCTGTGTGCTGGAGGAAAAGGTGGGTCCGGTCCGCTGTGCGGTGAAAATGCGCGCCGGTGCGGTCAGCTTCGCCGAATTCGACCTGCCGCGCAAATCGTCCCGCGTCACCCTGCCGCTCGATCATACCGCACTTGCCGATGCGCTGGGCGTGAGCGAAGGCCATCTCGGCTTTGAGAACCACGTACCGTCGATCTGGACGGCCGGTGTGCCGTTCCTGCTCGTGCCGCTGCACAATATTGCCGCTATCAGCGAAATGGATTTCGACGCCAATCTCTGGCTGCGCACCGCACCGCTGGTGGAGGGGCGCCTGACGGCGGCCTATATCTACTGTCGCGGCGGCGTCAATCACGCGGCAAAGTTCCATGCCCGCATGTTTTCCCCGGAAATGGGGATTTCGGAAGACCCCGCCACCGGTTCCGCCGCCGCCGCCCTTTCCGGTGCAATCCATCATTTCGACGGCCTGACAGACGGTCACTATCCGCTCTTGATAGAGCAGGGCGTGGAGATGGAACGTCCTTCCCACATCCATCTGCGCATGGACATCAAGGACAACGAAATCGCCCGCGCCCGCATCGGTGGCCACGCGGTCCGGGTAGCATCGGGTACGTTCGAGATCTGATTTCAACGTGAGCGACTGAACTACAGTCGAAAAGCTACCTGCCGACCAAAACGAAAAACCCCGGCCATGACCGGGGTTTTATTGTTTCTGGTCTTAACCAGAGATCAGTTGAACCGACCCGCCGCATGGGCAAGCATCGTGTAGACCTTGCCGGTATCGGAGGTGAGGTAGGACTGGGTGACTGTCCGGTCACGGTCCGTGCGGGCGACATCAGCGAGCAGCTTTTCGAAATCGGTGATGTAGCGGTCCACGGCGGTGCGGAATTCGGCCTCCCGCTCGTATTTGCGCTTGATCTCGTCAAACGTCGTCTGGCCCTTCAGCGTATAGAGGCGACGGGTGAAGACGTCACGTTCGCCGCGCTGGTACCGGCGCCACAGTTCCACCGACGCATCGTGGTCGATCGCGCGGGCGATGTCGACGGACAGCGAGTTCAGCGATTCCACCATGTGACGCGGATTGCGTGTATCGGCAGCACGGGTCGGCTGCTGATCGCCGCTTGCGCGGGGTGCGGAAGCGGCGGCCGATTCCTGCGAGGCACCGCGCAGAAGATCGCTGATCCAGCCACCGCCTTCTTCGCGGCGTGCGGCAGGCGCTGCAGCCGCCTGGGACGGGGCAGGCGCCTGACGGTTTTCGACCTGGCGGTTCTCAAGCGGCAGGGTGCCACGCAAGGCGGGTGCGGCTGCCGGCTGCGGCTGAGCCGGGCGTGGTGGCTGTGCCGGCGTGGCTGCTGCCGGCTGCGGACGCGCTTCGACACGGCGTTCAGCGGCAGGCTGGGTCGCTGCAATGGCGCGGGCGACGGGTTCGGAAACTTCCATCTGTTGGGTCGAGCGACCGACAAGCTGGGAAATATCCTGCAGGGCCTTGATCTGCTCGGAAACGGCGCGGCGCATCGCTGCGGCGCTTTCCTTGGCCTCTTCCGGCAGGTCGAACGCGCCGCGCTTCAGTTCGGCACGCGTCGCATCCAGCTCGCGGCGGATATCGTGGCTGGAGCGGCGGATTTCGTCCGTCGCGCCGGCAAAACGGCTGACAGCTTCCTCAACTGCCTGACGCAGCGTTTCCTTGAGGTTGGCGGCGGCGGCATTGGATTTTTCCGAGGCACTGCCGAGCAAGTTGTCGACTTCCGAAAGCGAGGATTCGACACCGCCACGCAGGCGGTTGACCAGCTCGTCGGAATATTTCTGCGCGTCGGAGAGCGTGCTCTCGATCGAACGGCTGGCATCCTGACCAGCGGCGAGGAGGGCACCCCGCATGGTCTGTGCTGCCGAGCGGGCGCGCTGTTCCGTCTCGTCGAGCGAACGGCCGATATCGGAGAAGGATGCCTGCAGATTGTCACGCAGGTTGCCGGCGACGTTCTGCGAACGCTCCTCGGCCTCGTTGAGCGTGGTTTCCACCACGCTGACGACGCCGCGCATGGCGGTTTCGATTTCCTCGGAACGCTTGACTAGTCCGACAGACAGGCTGCGAAGTGCATCCTGACGCTCTTCCAGCGTACCGACAAGGCTCGACTGCGCGGCATTGAGCAGTTCGGACGCCTGGCTCAGAACCTTCGAATGTTCCTCGAAACGTCCGACGATGCCGGCAACCTGCGCCAGTGTCTGGCCGGAAATATTCGACAGACGATCGATCTTTCCTTCCAGCAGACGGCTGGAGCTGGACACCATGTCGGCGGCCTGCGAGGCGGATTCGGAGAAGCGGGTGGCCGATGCGTTCAACGCTTCGTCGGCCGTGCCGAATTCCTGCGCGGCGCGCTCAACCGCAGAGTTGAAGTTGTTTGCCGACTTTTCGACGATTTCGGCCATGCTGTTATGGGTCTGCGACAGCATATCCGTGCTCTGGCGCGTGGCGGCGACAAGCTTGTTTGCCACATCGCTTCCCGTGCGGGTGTATTTGTCGATACCTTCTTCGACGGCGTCGGCCATGGCGGTATGCGTCTGCGACAGCATGTCCGTGCTCTGGCGGGTTGCCGCGACAAGCTTGCTTGCTGCCTCGCTTCCGGCATTGGCATAATCGCTGATCGCCTGTTCCACCATGCCGACCATGCCGCTGTTGCTCTGCGACAGAAGTTCGGCGCTCTGCTGGGCGGCGGAGACGATCTTTTCGGCGGCTTCGCGACCGATGGTGGCGTATTCGTCGACGACAGGCTTTGCCTTCTCTTCGATCAGGCGCGACAGTTCAGCAGAACGGCTGGCCAGCATCGAGTTGAGTTCACGGGTGCGGTTGTCCAGCGCCGAGCGGATGGATTCGCCGCGCGCATCGAGAGCGGATTCGACACCGGTCAGGGTCTCGGAAATGACGCCCACCTGCGAGCGCACGACCGCTTCGGCCTCGGCAACCTTGTTGACGATGATGTTGCCCGCCTCGGAAAAGGTTTGGGCGACGGCTGCCGCCTGGCCGGACAGGCGTGTCTGTGCATCCGAGATGCGGTTGACGATCTCGCCGGAGCGTTCTTCGATCGCCTTGGTGAAGGCGTCGTTCTGGGCCTGTACCTGTTCGGCGAATTTCGAGCCGGTTTTCGCAAGCAGGGCGGTGGAACGAACTGCTTCCTCGTCGATGCTCTGGGTGGCGGAAATGACCGCTCCACGCAGGCCGACCGCAAGCTCACTCGCCTTGCCTTCGATGGTGCGGTTGACGTTTTCGAGGCCGATCGTCAGCGCGCGGTCCATGGTGCCGAGGCGTTCATCGATGCGGGCCGAACCGGCATCGAAGGTTTCCGCCAGACGGCTGGTGCGGCTTTCGAACGTGTCGGCAACCCGTATCGTCTGCTCGTCCAGAATGCCGGTGATACGTTGAGCAGCATCGTCGCTGGTGCGGGCGAAGGCGGCTGTCTTGTCTTCCAGCGCGTCGGCAAAGCGACGTCCGGCATCCTCGATCGACGTGTTGACGTTGCCGAGATCGCTCGACACACGCTCCTGCAGCGCTCCGAGCGAAGTCTCGATGCGGGTGCCGGTCTCGTCGAGCCTGCCCGTGACGCTTCCGATCGAGGTTTCGATCCGCGATGAGAGAGCATCGGTCGCACCGCCGATTTCGCGGGCGGCCTCACCGATCTTGACGGCAATATCGCCGGCACTGTTGCGAAGACGCTGTTCCAGCGTGGCTGCACTGCCGTCTATGGCCTTCTGCAACGTCTCCTGCTGGGTTTCGAGCGAGAGTTCGAGCATGCTGGCGCTGGATGCAACGGTGGTGCCGATCATCATCGCCTGCTCGGAGAGCATGTCGCCCATCTGGGTCGTGGCTGAGCTCAACGTCGCGGCGATATCCGCCTGGCGCTGCTCGAGCGCGGTACGGATGTCTTCATGCGATTGCGAGAGGTTGTTTTCGAGGCGGGAGACGCCTTCTTCCACCGTCTGCGCAAAACGGCTGCTGCCGTCTTCCACGACGCTTTCGATGCGGCTGGCCGCGCCGAAGACGCTCTGCTCGATCAGGCCGCTATTGCGCTCAAGCGAGCCGGCAATGCGTTCGGCCTGCGAACCGAGCATGGTCTCCAGCCGCTCGTGGCCGCTGGCGAGTGCGTTTTCAAGCGTGAAAGCCGTCGATTCCAGTCGCTGGCCGACGCCTGCGGCCGCGAGCGACAGTGATGCGGTTCTGGCATCCATCGCCTCGGAGATACGCTCCTCAACGCCAGAAATCGTCATGTCGAGCGCCATGGTGCGGCTGTCGAGAGCGTCCGCGATGCGTTCTTCCGCACTGGAGACAATGCCGGAAAGGGTGGCAGTGCGGCTGTCCAGGGCATCGGCAATACGATCTTCGACCCCGGAAACCGCCGAGTGAAGCGCAGCAGTGCGTCCGTCGAGGATGTCGGCGATCTTTTCCTCGACACCGGAGAAGCTCAGGTCGAGCGCCATGGTGCGGCTGTCGAGCACGTCAGTGATCCGCTCTTCCGCGCCGGATACGACGTTTTTGAGCGAAGCCGTGCGGCTGTCGAGTGCGCTGGCAATGCGGCTCTCGGCACCGGCCACCAATTCGCCAAGGACGGCGGTGCGGGTATCGAGCGCTTCGGTAATTTTTTCCTCGGCGCCGGAAAACGCCATGTCAAATGCCATGGTGCGGCTGTCGAGTGCATCTGCAATGCGTTCTTCAACGCCGGAGACGACGGCGTTAAGCGCCGCCGTGCGGCCATCAAGCGTTTCTGCGATACGGCTCTCGGCACCGGCCACCAATTCGCCAAGGACGGCGGTGCGGGTATCGAGTGCTTCGGTAATTTTTTCCTCGGCACCGGAAAACGCCATGTCGAGTGCCATGGTGCGGCTGTCGAGTGCATCCGCAATGCGTTCTTCAGCCCCCGAAACGACGGCGTTGAGTGCTGCGGTGCGACCATCAAGCGTTTCCGCGATACGGCTCTCGGCACCGGCAACCACGTCGCCGAAGGTGGACGTGCGGCTGTCGAGTGCGCCCGCAATCCTCTCTTCGGCACTTGCCACAATGCCGGACAGAGCGGAGGTGCGGTTGTCGAGCGTTTCCGACAGCCTCTCCTCGACATTGGCGAAGGTCATGTCGAGCGACAGCGTGCGGCTGTCCATCGTGTCGGCGATGCGTTCCTCGACGCCGGAAATGGCGCTGGAAAGAGCGGCCGTGCGGCCATCCAGCGTCTCGGCAATACGGTTTTCCGCACCGGATACGACGTCGTGCAGGGCAGCCGTGCGGCTTTCCAGCGTATCGGAAATGCGGTCCTCGATGCCGGAAACGGCGCCGGTGATGGCGGCGGCGCGGGTTTCGAGCGTTTCCGAAAGACGGCGCTCGACATCGGCAACGACGCTGTTGATTGCGGCTGCACGCTCCTCAAGCATCGCGGCTAGACGTTCCGCCGTGCCGGAGACCGAGCCGGTAATTGCCAGCGAACGGCTGGCAAGCGCCTCGTCGAAACGGTCCTGGCTTGCCGAAAGCGCGCCAAACAGGGCATTGCTGCGCTCCGCCAGCACGCCGTCGATCTTCTCGTGCGAATTGGCGAAGGCATCGGTGATTTCAGCGGTGCGCTGGCCGATTGCGTCGCTGAACGCGCGGGTACGGGTCTCAAGCGCGCTTTCGAGCATTTCCTGGCCGGTGCCCAGTGCGGTTGCAAGTGCAAGCGACTGGTCGGTCATGGTGTTGCCGATGCGCTCAAGTCCGCTGGTCAGCATGGTGTCGAGGGCTTCGGAGCCGCCAGCAACGGTTTCGTTGATCCGGGCGAGGCTCTCCATCAGCTTGCTGTCGAGGCTGCCGGCGCGCTGGTCGAAGGCACTGGCGAAATCCGCCACATGTTCGTCGAAGGCGGAGTTGACCTGGCCGACCGTCGCCTGCAGGCGTTCTTCGTAGAGGCCGGAGCGAAGATCGAGATCCATGATCGCGTCATCAGCCGTGCTTTGCAGGCTCTGGCGGAAGGACAGGCCTTTTTCTTCAAGCGTCGTGGACAGCTTGTCGAGCACGTTATCCAGCGAACCGCCGATGATCTGCTGGCCGCGATCGATATTGCGGTTGAGTTCGAGCGTGCGGGTGGAAAGGGTCTCGTTGAGCTGGCGGGTGCGTTCCTCGAGTGCGCTGTTGAGGCTTTCCGCGCCGCTGTCCAGCGTCGAGGCGTGGATCGCGAAGCGTTCCAGCAGCACTTCGCCGCGCTCGTCCAGCGTCGAGGTGAGGTTGTGCAGACGCATGTCGAATTCGCTCGACAGCGTTGCGCCCGAGGAATTCAGTGCCTGAAGCAGGTTTTCGGTCTTGGCGGCAATCAGGCTGCCCATCGCCTCGGTCGAGGCGCGCGATTTTTCGAGCAGCGCGGCCGAGCGTGTGTCGATCATCGAGGCGAAGGCCTCACCTGTCGTGGAAAGCCGCATCGAAAGCTCTTCGCCGACGATGGAAAGCTCTTCCTTGATCTGTTCCTGCGCGCCGACGATGGAGGAGCGGATGCGCTCCGCATGGTTGACGATGGCGTCACGCTCGGCGCTCAGTTCCTGCACGAGGCTGCGCACGCGCAGTTCATTGTCTGCATAGCTGCGCTCAAGCGCGTTGACTTCAGAATGGACGAGCGTTTCGAGTTCCGTCGCGCGGGCAATGGTGCGCTCGATGCCATCGTTCATGGCCGAGACTTCTCGGCGAACCGCCTGGCCGACGGACATGATCCGGTCGGAGGCGACAGTTTCGGGTTCGGCAAGACGAAGGGCGACTTCTGCCATCGACCGGGCAGCGTTGCGCAGATCGCGGGCACGCGCCATCATGATCGCGAAGGCGAAGAACAGCATGATCGGAACGACGATGCCGACGACGATCGCCATCAGCCCAGGTATTGCGGCGAGATCGGCAACCGAGCCGATGTTCCAGAGTGCACTGCCGTAGATAAGATGCGCGATACCGAGGCCGCCGAGCGCCCAGATCACCGACATGATCGTCGCGTTTCTGAGCGCGCCGCCGATGGAGCCGCCTTCGAGCGATTTCAGGATCATGGCCGGGCTGCGCTTGGAGCCGTCGTTGGCAGCTTCCAGATTGGGGGATCTGGGCGCCTGTTCGGTAGGCGCGCGCGCGGCCTCGGGAGCAGGGGTCTGTCTGCTTGCTTCCTTCAATCTGGCCTCCGGCTGCTTTGGCGCTGTCGTCTTCCGCGATTCCGGCTTGTCTTCGAAAGCACCAAGCTGCAGGGCGTCTTCCAACGCCTGAAATGCAGTCTCGTCGACAGAGTCGCTGATCTTGTTATTCGCCATGCGGTTACGCCTCGTTACACATACGCCCGGCTTCATGCCGTTTGACCATCTGCGACCCGCAAATGGACTGCCGCCATCATGCCAGCGGAACATTATCCCGTTAAAGAGAACAATTCCGCCATTACCAATCCCGAATTGCTGGTGGTCCAGCTTTCGGGCGAAATTACATCACTGTGCCGGAATAACAAAGCTTGAGCATAAGCCTCGTCGGAACGGCAGTACCGTAGTGACACATTTAGGTGTTCGAAACAATTAATGCGGGTTTGCCGCAGCAGCGAAGTGTCGGCTTTTTAACAGTTTTTAAACCCGAGTTTCACGCTGAACGCCTTGTTTCGCATAAGTTTAACATAAATTAACCATAGCAGAAGATTTTCGCCCGCGTCACGCCGTAATTTAAGCTGATAGCACCGGCTTCAATGCGTAAATACGACACAGATGTGACACGAAACAGGAAACGGCGAGACAAAGGAATTTCAGATATGGCAGCCGTCAGTATTGCTTTCGAAGCTCCGGATAATTTTGGTGGTGCGCCGGCCGCCGCGACAAGACCAATCGATTTCGAACATCTCGCCCGCCAGACGATGGGCGACAAGGAACTTGAAATCGAGGTGCTGCAACTCTTCAGCCGTAACGCCCGTGCTGCCCTGCATGAAATGGCCGGCGCTGACGACAAGACCGTCAAGGCAACTGCCCATCGTCTGAAGGGGGCCGCGCAGGCGGTTGGTGCCTCCACCGTTTCCACGGCGGCGGCGGCAGTGGAGGACAAGGGCAACGATAGCGCGGCCGTAGCCAGACTTGCGGCAGCGATTGTCGAAGCGGAAAATTTCATCCTCAAGCTCTGCCGTTAAGGCGAACCCAGTCTGTTTTACAGGGCCGGTTGCACTTGGCGCCTGCGAGAAGCGGGTTGCCAAGGCCAACCGGCCTTTCTATGTGTTTGTTTAGAACAGTTCTTAGACACCATTTTGGATCTCCGGCATGACAAAACTGACCATTGTTGCCTTTGACGGCACGCCCCATGAACTCGACGTAAGCAACGGTTCCACCGTCATGGAGAATGCCGTGCGCAACTCCATACCCGGCATCGATGCGGAATGCGGCGGCGCCTGTGCCTGTGCGACCTGTCATGTCTATGTGGATGACGCATGGGCGGAACGCGTCGGCGGACCCGAGCCGATGGAAGAGGACATGCTGGACTTCGCCTTCGAAGTACGCCCGACCTCGCGTCTTTCCTGTCAGATCAAGATGAAGGACGAGCTTGACGGCCTTGTCGTTCACGTTCCCGAACGTCAGGGCTGACGGCAAGCCGAATTATACGCCACAGAAAAAGCCCCGCTCACCTGTTAGCGGGGAGCGGGGCGAGGCGGGTACGCAGCATGCAAGCGAGGGAGGAAACACCTGCGAGCCTCAAGTGCGCACCGGGAGAACCGGAGGTGGTTTCGAACGCCAGACCCCTGCGGATCACCACCGTTAAAAACCATGTGAACAAGCTACAATGAGTCTTGTCGACCGCACCATGACGAGAAGTCACGGGTGATATCGAACATGACGTAACGTCATGTTAGCGTTGCGTTTCGCGTCCAGGGGAGTATGGGCGGAAAGGCGGCTCAGCGCCGGTTCTGGCCCTGTTCGATCCGGTTCTTCAAAAGCCGGGTCATGCGCGCGTCGAAGTTTTTGGATTCCACGATATCGAACCTCAACTGATCCTTGTCGTGCTCGTCCATGACGGTCTGGGTGATCTTGCCGACCATTGCCTGTAGCGTTTCACAGTCTTTTTGCGGACGAAGCGCCGTCAGTTGCCTTTCGAGCGAGCGGGCATGGGTGCGGGCGATTTCCGCGTGCCGTTCCTCGTGGCGCTTGATATCTGCAAGCAACGTATCCCAGATGAAGGCCAGTTCCGCCGTGGTGCGGCGGCGGTTTTTCCATTGCGGCAGGAGAATACGGGTGTTCAGCAACACCTTGGTGCTTCCAACGCTGCACATGCCGTTTTTCTCGACATAGGTGAGTTCGCCGCCGAATTTGATCTCGGTGGCTCCGGGATGGCGTGCGCCGGTGTTGCGCGTCAGCGGGCCATGCTTGGAAAGCTGCTTGTCGAGGTCAGCGGCGGTTTTACCGCTGATCGAAAAATAGGAATAGGTCTTGCTGACGATGGTTTCGGAAAAGGCCGATCCGGGCATGGAAAGGGCTAATGCGCCAGCGAAAACGGCGCAAAGAGCACGTGAAGATATGGTCATAACCCGGCCTTCCGGTTGAACTTGAAAAACGTTTGCTGCATAGGCGGAGCGGAACTTATAAGAATTGGCATAACACTCCGTTATTCCCGAAAGGCGCGTGTTACGTGATAACAGCCGGCAGCAATGTGTGGCAAGCGGCCCATGGTCGCTCCCTGAAACTTGATGGACGTGGCCGTATTATGGCCATCGTCAATGCGACGCCCGATTCCTTTTCGGATGGCGGCCGTTATCTTGCCGTTGATGCGGCTTTTTCCCATGCTCTGACATGTGTTGAGGAGGGGGCGGATATCATTGATATCGGCGGCGAATCCACCCGCCCTGGCGCGGCCGAGGTGACCGAGGGTGAGGAACAGGATCGCGTGCTGCCGGTTATCGAACGGCTCCGTCGCGAGACTGATGTTCTGATTTCCGTCGACACCTACCGCGCATCCACAGCAAGGCTGGCGATCGAGGCGGGCGCCCATATCGTCAACGATGTTTTCGGCCTGCAGAAGGACGGGAACATGGCGGGCGTGGTTGCCGCCGCGCGCGCGGGCGTCTGCATCATGCATACCGGGCGCGACAGGCAGAAGCGCGCCGATGTTATCGAGGATCAGTTCGAATTCCTCAATCGTTCGCTTGAGATGGCGGAAGCTGCGGGAATCGCCCGCGACGCCATCGTGCTCGATCCCGGTTTCGGTTTTGCCAAGGACGAGCGTGAAAATGTCGAGCTGATGGCGCGCTTTGGCGAACTTGCCGCGTTTGACCTGCCTGTTCTGGCCGGGACGTCGCGCAAGCGGTTCATCGGGTCGCTGACGGGCAGGGATGCGGCCCACGAACGCGATATCGGAACAGCAGCGACGACAGTGATCCTCAGGCTGGCGGGTGCCGCGATTTTTCGCGTGCACAATGTCGCCGTAACACGCGATGCGCTGGCAATTGCCGACGCGGTTCTTGCCAAAGCGTCGGCAAGGCCCGATGCATAGATCAATAGATGCCGGAGTGCCGCATGCCTTAAAAGAGGCCGGCTATTCCGGTATAACCCCGCCATGGAGGCGATGCGATGAGCCGCTACACCATTATTCTGAAAAACTGTTCCTTTTTCGCCCGTCATGGCCTTCTCGAGCAGGAGGAGGTGCTGGGCCAGCGCTTTTTCGTCGATGCCGAGATGGAGGTTGAAGCGGGTAATGCGCTCGAAACCGACGATATCGAAAATACCGTCGATTATGGCGTCGCCTTCGCCGTTATCGAAAAGATCGTCGTCGGCCAGCGCCGTTACCTGATAGAGGCTCTCGCGAACGATATCGCCAAGGCCCTGCGCGCGCGTTATCCGCAGATTGTCTGGCTGCGTATCACGGTTCGCAAGCCCTCTGCGCCGGTTCCCGGCATTCTCGACTATGCGCAGGTGAGTGTTGAACACCGTGCCTGACAGGATGACAGTTGCCGCACTAGGCCTTGGCGGGAATATCGGTGATCCTGCCGCTGCAATGGCCAGAGCCTTGCGCGAACTGGATGCGCACGACGATTGCCGGGTGCTGTCTGTCTCCGGGCTTTATCGCACGCCGCCCTGGGGTAAGACGGACCAGGCGGATTTTTTCAATTGCTGTGCGCTGGTCGAAACCTCGCTTTCAGCACCCGCGCTGCTGCAATTGTGCCTCGATATCGAAAAGGGCATGAAACGGGTCAGAACGGAGCGCTGGGGGCCACGCACCATCGATATCGACGTGCTGACCTTTGGTAATGATGTTGTCGTTACGGAAAGCATTGAAGTGCCGCATCCGCGCATGACGGAGCGTGCCTTCGTGCTGATGCCGCTAGCCGATATCGCACCCGATCTCGATGTCCGGGGCAAGCCCGTGCGAGAATGGCTGCGGCAGGCGGATAAAACCGGCATCATCAGCGCAAACGAAAAACGGGAGTGGTGGACACTCCCGCTTGGCGATGGCTGAAAAGGTCGCGGGTTTTACGGCTTGATCGAACCGACGGCGATCTGGTCGATGTCGCGCGCGAGTGTGACGCCGATAACCGGGATCATCTGGTCGGCGACCTTGACGGAAATGGTGATGTTCATCGAATTGTCGTTCGAGACGCGGGCGACCATGGCACCGTTGAGCTTGGCGCGATTGATGCCTACAACGACCTTGTCACCGCTGACCTGCCCGGAAATGATGTCCAGTCCCTTGCCTTCGGCGCCGTCGAGGAACTTGCCCTCGTAAGAGCCGCCCTTCTGGCTGATGACCGCGGACATGGGCTGGCTGAAGACGCCGACGCGGCAGGTGCCGGCGAGCTTGATGCCCGTCTGCTTGTCGTCGAGTGGCTCGCCCGTCAGGTCGCAGGTGAACTTGGTACCCTTGTACTTGCCGGCGACGATTTCGCCCGGACCTTTCCAGCTTCCGGCAACGGAACGGAAAAACACGTCGTCGCGATCGCGCGATGCGGCATGGACGTCAGACAGGCCGAAGCTGCCGCTGACGGACAATATGGCGGCAAGTCCGCCCACAAGCGAAAAGAAGCGCGAATACATGATACTTTCCCCGGCGAAGAAGCCTGTTCGATAAGCGGCAATCTACCGGCGGAATGGTTAATGCTTGGTTTATTTCGGCTTTATTTACAGCTTCGTCCGTAACCTTTTGAGCCGTACAAGTCCGGCTGATCAGGCTTTTTGACCGGTTTTTCCGCCACCTAGATCGGGCGTGAGGTCAGACATGAAATCACCTATGCCGGGTCGCTTTACCGCCTTGAAGGGTAGCGGGCGGCACAGATCCATCGCCGCAATGCCGATTCGCGCCGTCATCAGACCGTTGATGACGCCTTCACCCAGGCGTGCGGAGAGTTTTGAGGCAAGCCCGTGACCGAGAACCTGCTGGGCAAGCCCATCACCGACGGCGATCGAACCTGTGACCGCGAGATGAGCGACGACGTCACGCAAAAGCCTGAGCATGCCGAGCGTGCCCGGCCGGCCGCCGTAAAGTTCCGCCATGGCGCGCACCAGCCTTGTCACCTCGAACAGCACATAGGCGAGATCGACCACGGCGCGTGGGCTGACGGCGGTAACGACGGAGACGCGTTTGGAGGAGTTGAGGATCAGCGCGCGAGCCTGCCGGTCGAGCGGCACCAGCAATTCGCGTTCGGCAAGCTCGATCAGATGCGGCCCGTCGATCACGTCGTTTTCGGTGTCCTTGAGTGCGGCGCGCCCCTTGGCCGTTTCCGCGCGGTGGGAGAGAACTGCATTGAGGCGGGTAACGATGGCGCGGGCGGGTTTCGGGCTCTTGTCGAGGCTGGCCGTCTCCGCATCGGCTTTCAGCGATTGAACGGCGTTGAGCCTCATGATGCCGAACACTTCTCGTCCGACCAGAACGAGGACGGCAAAAAGCGCAACAAGGAGCGCAATGCTCGCCGTGTAACCCAGCCAGTCGGAGCGGGAAAAGAGATTGCGGATAAGCTGATCCGCCCAGAGCCCGAAGGCCAGCGAGAACAGCACGCCGAGTGCACCAAGCGCGAGCTTGCCGAAGGAGAAGCGGCTTTTCTTCGGCACGGCCACCGGCAATGCGGCGGCATCCGTCTCTTCAGGTGCTAAAAATGGATCATCCTCATCGGGCGTCAGGGAAATCTCGGTGTCGAAGCTGCGCGGTGCGCGTTTTTGCGCGACGGTTGCGCTTGCCGTTTCTTCGGTTTCGAGCGTGAACGCCGCCGGGCGGCGTGCCTGCGGATCGTTTGGTGTGGGAGCCTTCATGCGAGCTTGTCTCCAAACAGGAACTGCATGGCGCGGTCGAGCCTTATGTGGGGAACGGAAAGCCGGATGCCGCCGCTGCCCGGTTCATCGATATTGGGCGGGCGGAAACGCACGACATTGACGTCCGGCAACGTCGCCTTGTCGCCATCCCTGTCGATGCTGCGGAAAAGCGGCTCCGGGTCTTCGGGCAGGTCGCCGGGAAAGATCGCCGTTTTACGGTTGCCGTCAAATATCTCGCCGTTGATGGTTTCACCCGCCATCGGCGTGCCGACGATTACCGGAAGCTCGTGACCGTCCTGTCTCACGCTTGCTTCCCGCGTAGCGCGCACGGAAGCCAGTGCCATGACCTCGATGCCGGCACCATTCATGCCGATGGTAGTGATGGCGCGGTCCACCAGACGGCGGGTTAGCCGTTCCAGCCGGTCGTGGCTTTCATGATGCAGGTGGTCGGCCTTGGTAGCGGCAATCAAAACCTTGTCGATGCGCCGGCCCAGCAGCGACGATAGCAGACTGTTGGTGCCAGGGCGGAAACAGGCGAGAACATCGCCCAGCGCCCGTTCCAGATCCTGCACCGCCTCGGGGCCGCGATTGACCGCCTGAAGAGTGTCGATCAGCACGATCTGCCGGTCGAGGCGGGCGAAATGTTCGCGGAAGAAGGGTTTCACAACGATTGCCTTGTAGGCGTCGTAGCGCCGCTCCATCATGGCGCGCAGCGACCCCTTTGGTGCCTTGTCGTCTGTCAGGCCCGGCAGGGGCGCAAAGGTCAGCGCCGGTGATCCTTCGAGATCCCCCGGCATCAGCAGACGGCCCGGCGGCAAGGTGGAGAGCGACCGCTCGTCGGATTTGCAGGCTTTCAGATAGGCTGCGAAGCTTTCCGCGAGGCGTCGCGCCGTCATCTCGTCGGCGGGCGCATTGATGTCGAGCGAGGAGGCTATTGCCAACCATTCCTGCGCGAGTTCGGCGCGGATGCCATTTTGCGCCAGCGCGACGGTGCTGTCGCTGAAGCTCTTGTAGTCCTGCGAAAGCAGCGGCAGGTCGAGCAGCCATTCGCCGGGATAATCGACGATATCGATGGACAGCTTGCCCGCGGAAAACCAACGGCCCCAACCGCTGGCGCTCTGGTAGTCGAGCGTGATCCGCAGTTCAGAGATTGCCCGTGTCGAGTCCGGCCAGAGCCTGTCGCGTACCAGAGCTTGAATATGGTCCTCATACTGAAACCGGGGAATGGCATCGTCCGGTTGCGGCTCCAGACGCACATTCGAGACGCGCCCGGAACGCATGGCCTCAAACAGCGGCAGACGACCGCCATTCAGAAGATTGTGGACGAGCGAGGAGATGAAAACCGTCTTGCCCGCCCGCGAAAGACCAGTGACGCCAAGCCGCAATGTCGGATTTGTAAGGGTGCTCGCACGGTCGGCCAGATTGTCGAATGCAATGAGCGCACTGTCTGTCAGGGACGTAAGAGAAGGCGGCAATGGCAGTTTCCCAGCTATTTTTCACGGTCACAGCTGCAATATAGGAAGGGGCGGTTGCCCAAAAAAGAAGCGCGCCAATGGATTTTCAACGGGTCCGGCTTCGGCAACGCATTGGTCGCACGCTGCTGCTGCTATTTTCCGGGCGACAGAAAATCGACCAGTCGCCAGCGATTTTTACCGTTCCCGCCACTGTCGTCGTGATCGAGAACCGCAAGACCCGATGTCGGAAAACCGGAGGGCAGGGCGGCATGCAGCAGGTCCTCGCCTATCATCGCCTCCAGCGTCGCCTCCATTGTGGGGTTGTGCCCGACCAGCATCACGGACTGTGCGTCCGTTTGCGCGGCGATGAGAGAAAGATAGGTTTCGCTGCGCGCATTGTACATTTCGTCGATATAGACGATGTCGATGCCCTCGTTGAAGGCCCGCTGCCAGGCCTGCGTGGTCTGCCGGCAGCGCGTGGCCGTGGAGGACAAGAGCACGTCCGGGCGGTAGCGCCGGTCGGCGGCAAGGTCGGCGATGATCTCCGCCTCGGCAAAACCGGCCTCGTTCAATCCCCGGTCGAAATCGCGTTCTCCCGGTGCCGCCCAGGCGGCCTTGGCGTGGCGCAAAAGATACACTCGGCTCGGAGAAGATGCTGTCAAGGGCGGGGACCGACGTTCGAATGGGAGGCAATGGAGGAATGCTACAGGATAGGGTTGCATGACCGCAAGTCCTCTTTCCTGTTGGTAAGTCGCGTTTAAGTGATTTAAGAAGAGATCGCTTGAATACGAATAAAGGATAAAAATTAGTCATTTAGATGATTTTTGTGTCAGTTTTAAAAATGCCTGAAAACTGATCTGTAGACTTGAATCAGCCTATATCATTGGAGTATACACCGCCGCATTGAGATGTTCTTCGAGGAGAATCGCGTTGAGTGAGAAGATCGATCTTAGCAAATATGTGCTCTCGGAAGACGACGAGTTCATGAATGCAAACCAGCGTGCCTACTTCCGCGCGAAGCTGGTGGCCTGGAGAAACGACATCCTGAGAGAAGCGCGCGAGACCCTCGGACATCTCGCCGAAGAAAGCGCCAACCATCCCGACCTAGCCGATCGGGCATCTTCGGAAACTGACCGGGCGATCGAACTTCGCGCCCGTGACCGCCAGCGCAAGTTGATCTCCAAGATCGACTCTGCCCTTCAGCGGATTGATGACGGCACTTACGGTTACTGTGAAGAAACGGGTGAGCCTATTGGCCTCAAGCGCCTCGACGCACGACCGATAGCGACCCTGTCCATCGAGGCGCAGGAACGTCACGAGCGTCGTGAAAAAGTCTACCGCGACGAATAAGGCGCAGCGTTGCTCCGGGCGCTTCGGCGAGCCGGCCAATGAACAAAACCAAAATGACAAAGGGCACGGATTTGTTTCCGCGCCCTTTTTTTGTTTTGAATGTCTGTCTGCCGACAGATGTGAACCTGTCAGCGGTCGCGGGTAACGGAAAGTTCGCCGAAAATACGCGCCATTTCCTTCTGCATGTCGCCATCCGGCGTTGCACCGGTAACAGGCGGCGAGACGGGTTCGGTTTTTGGCTTTTCCGCAGCAGCGGCGACTGCCTGTTCGCTATCCGCATCCTTGCTCTTGGCGATCTCCGCCTCAAGAAAGCTTTCGAAATCGCTGGCAAGGTCATCGGAAAATTTCGGCTCGGCGTTAGCGGAGACGACGGGCGGATTTTCGGGCTTTGGCGCAAAGGGCGCAGGCGCATCTTGCCCCGGTTTCAGCCCGGGTAGAACGCGCTCGCGCGCGGCATCCAGAAAATCTGCGGCATTCGTTTGGTCGATGACCGGTTCGCGCGCGGCAAAAACCGGCGGGGCAACGACCGTCGGCCGTTCTTCAGGAGCCGTTGCCTGGACAGGCGGTGCGGGCGGCGCCGAGGGTAGAGGAGCCGGCGCGAAGGGATCAGGGCGACGCTGTTCCGGTCGCTCGGCGGGCATGTCGAGCGATGCGGCGGCGAGAGGCAGAACAGCGGCGGCCGGTGCCGCAATGACCGATGCCGGTGGTGGCGCAGGACGGGTAGTATCCCTTTCCGGGGCGACAGGTCTTATCGGTGCAACGGGCTCGCGTGCCGTCATGGGCGTGGATACCGGTTGCGGCGGCGTAGACGGACGTGGTGGCAGCGATGCGGCCGGTGCAGGGGTGGGTGCTGGACGAGCAGCCGGGGCGGGCGGGTCCGGCCGCTGCGGCTGCTTTACGGGCTCTTCCGGCAAGGAGGCTGGAGATGCCGCTGCGATTGGCTGCTGTGGCAAAGCTGGGCGGCTTTCGCGAGGGGTCGGCGGTTCAGCCCTTTTAGGTTCGCTGTCCTGACGCGGCAGCGCCTTGAGTTCCGCTTCCTGCGGTTCGCGCACTTCCCTGACGATTGGGATCGCGCCGATACCACTCTCGATGACGATATCGGTTGGACCGCCGATCATGACAAGATGCTCGACATTGTCGCGGCGCACCAGCACCAGACGGCGCCGGGCGTCCACCGCCGTCGCATCGAGAACCTGCAAGCGCGGCTGCCGGTTGCGACCGCCACGGATGAACGGGGCCGCCCCGCCGCGCCTGCGCAGTATCCAGAGAACAATTGCCAGAACAAGCAGGGCGAGACCGACACCGACGACGGCGACGATGAGATTGTTTCCATAGGTGCCGATAAAATCTTCCATCATGGAGATCATCCCTTCAGATTTTTTCGTGCAATTAATATTGCCGTGGTTCTTATAATGTGAACGTCAAGCAGGAAAAGACGATTTTTTTAAGCGTGATACAAGGTTTATTCATTTCGTCCCCAGGATCGCTTCATAAGGATCGTCTCATCAGCCGGCCGGGCGCCACCAAAGCGCCATATCTTTCCCTTCAATGCCGGGGAGCAATGAAGGTTGCAATTCTCTCTTCGAAGGAGCGATTGTAAATGCTTGCGAAATTGCTGGTTGACGGGTTTCCGGTAAGAGTTTTCATTTTTGTTGTTTTATTTGGATTGCCGGGATTTGTTTTTCCCGCTCAGGCCGAGACGGCGGATGACAAGGCGTCCGAAAATCCTGCGAACATGATCGAGTTCGTAAGAGACAATCCATCCTGTATCGATTTCACGGATGGATGCTCGGTTTGCACGGTAGCGGATGGCAATATCGTCTGCTCCGCGCCGCGCATTCAATGCCAGGTTAAAGCGCTGACCTGCAGTCGCAAAATAGGCTTCTGAGGCATTTGCGCCTCTTTAGGGCCGTTTCTCTGTGCGATTTTAAGCCTTTGTGGTGCAGCGGAGCTTTTTGACGGTCAAGCGAGTTGCTACAAGAAATTCTACTGCCCGATTCCGTTGAGGAAATAGGGCTGACCGAATGACGACCTGCAGGACTGCGAGGCCAAGATGACACGGGTGCGCGAGACAAGCGACAACGACCTTCCGCTGGTGGACAGGCGTGCCCGTTCCGGCACGGTTCTGCGGATTCTCCTGCTGGCGCTGGTGCTCATCGCCGCCGCCGCTGCTTTCGTCTATTTCAAGGATTCGCTGGAAAACGAAATCGTGCTCGGCATTCTCGGCGTGCTGGCGATGATGGGTATCTTTTTTCTGGTGTCGTCGATCATCGGTTTCATCGAGGTCATGCCGCAGTCGCAATCGGACGGGCTGGCCCGCCGTTTCCTGTCGGCACACCCAGACGGCACACTGATTACCGATGCCAAGGGGCATATGGTCTACGCCAACGCCACCTATTGCCGGATGAGCGGCACCACGAAGGCGAGCGATATCCAGAGCCTGGAGACGCTGCTCTCGCGCAGCCGGGAATCGACCGAAGCGCTCTATCGCCTCATCAATGTTTTGCGGGAGGGGCGTGACGGTTACGAGGAGTTCCGTCTGCTCAAGCCGCTCGGGGAGGCCACTTCCGGCGGGCCGCACTGGTACCGGCTGAAAGGTCGGGTGCTGAAGGATGCGGGAGGCGAGGCGCTGCACGTCTTCCAGATCGCCGACATCACGCCTGAGCGGGAAGATCAGGAACGCTTCTTCCGCGAATTGCAGAACGCCATCGACTATCTCGACCATGCGCCGGCCGGTTTCTTTTCCGCAGGTCGCAAGGGTGAGATCGTTTATCTGAACGCCACCCTGTCCGAATGGCTCGGCATCGATCTCGCGCAATTTTCGCCCGGTTCGATGACTGTGTCGGACATAGTCGCCGGCGAGGGTATGGCGCTGATCGAATCCGTCCATCCGCAGGGTTCAGCCAAGCGCACCGAGATTCTCGATCTCGACATGCGCCGGGTCAACGGCCAGAGCATGCCGGCCCGCCTCGTGCATCAGGTTACCTCGAAGGACGGCGCGCCCGGCGAAAGCCGGACAATTGTTCTGATGCGTCCGAAAGGGCAGGAGGATACGGAATCCTCGTCCGCCATGCGCTTCACGCGTTTCTTCAACAATACGCCGATGGCCATTGCCTCGCTCGACGGCGAAGGCCGCATTCTTCGTATCAACGCGCCATTCCTCAAGCTGTTCTCCGGCGTCGTCGGGCGTGACGATATTGATCGCGGCGTTGCCCTCGAAGCCATCATCCACGACAATGAGAAACCCAGGCTTGAGCAGGCGCTGGCCGAGGCGAAGGACCGGCAGGGCGATATCGCCCCGTTCGATTCCCGCCATCCGAGCGACGAGGGCCGCCATTTCCGTTTCTACGTCAATGCCGTCATCGATCAGGACGACGAGGCGCCCGAAGAGGTGGCAATCGTTTATGCGATCGAGGTGACGGAGCAGAAGGCGCTCGAAACCCAGATGGCGCAGACGCAGAAGATGAACGCCGTCGGCACGCTGGCAGGCGGCATCGCCCACGATTTCAACAATGTGCTGACTGCGATCCTGTTGTCATCAGACCATCTGCTGTTGCAGGCCCGGCCCGCAGACCCGAGCTTCGCCGACCTGATGGAGATCAAGCGCAACGCCAACCGCGCGGCGGTGCTGGTGCGACAGCTTCTCGCTTTCTCGCGCAAACAGACGATGCGCCCGGCGATCCTCAACCTGACCGACGTTATCGGCGACCTGCGCATGCTGGTAGACCGGTTGATTTCCGGCACCAATGTCAAGTTGGAAGTGGATTACGGCCGCGATCTCTGGCCGGTGAAGACCGACCTGTCGCAATTTGAGCAGGTGCTGATCAATCTTTGCGTCAACGCGCGCGATGCCATGCCCGATGGCGGCAAGATCACCATCCGCACCCGCAATGTGGATGCGGATGAAGCCGCAGCGCTCGGTCGGCCGGAAGTCCCGGCGGAAGACATGGTCATGGTGGAAGTCGCCGATAACGGAACCGGCATTCCGCCGGAGATTATGGACAAAATCTTCGAGCCGTTCTTCACCACCAAGGATGTCGGCAAGGGCACCGGTCTCGGCCTGTCGATGGTCTATGGCATCGTCAAGCAGTCCGGCGGTTACATCTATCCCGAATCGGAAGTGGGCAAAGGCACTGCGTTCCGCATCTATTTGCCGCGCCACGTGGTGGAAGTGGTGCACGTTCCGGGCCAGCAGCCCGGTGAAGCGGCACTCGCCCCTGTGGCTCTGCCCGAACCGGTGAAGGAAGAGCCGCTGGATCTCACCGGCAACTCCGCCGTCGTGCTTCTGGTGGAGGACGAGGAAGCAGTGCGGCGCGGCGGCAAACGCATGCTGGAAACCCGTGGTTACACCGTTCATGAGGCGGGTTCGGGTGTCGAGGCGCTGGAGGTGATGGAAGAGCTGGAAGGCAAGGTCGATATCGTCGTGTCGGACGTCGTCATGCCGGAGATGGACGGTCCTTCACTCCTGAGGGAATTGCGCAAATCCTATCCCGATCTTAAATTCATCTTCGTTTCTGGTTATGCCGAGGACGCGTTTGCGAAAAACCTTCCGGCGGATGCCAAGTTCGGCTTCCTGCCAAAACCCTTCTCGCTGAAACAGCTGGCGATCGCCGTTCGCGAAATGCTCGACAACAAGGAATGACGGTGGATGGCGCGGGCGTGAGATTAGGTCCGCTGTTGCTCGCGATTCCCTTGCAGGCGCTTGGCGTCAAGGCTGAAACCACGTCAGGAAAGGCGGATAGCACCGCGCTTTCCCGCAATGCTATCGCAAGCCCCCTGTTTTTCCCAAGGTTTGCCTCTTCGCAAACGCAATAGTGATTGCACCGTTTCACAGGGGGCTTAAAATCCTATCTTAACGACCTAGATATATAGAGGCGAAGTTCTCCCTCCTGGTGATGACTGCCGGTTTGAGAACGGTTTGGAGAATGATGAAAGATGATCGCTGAGCCGATCTACATGCAGGGCGAGGGCGACGGGGAAGACGGCGGTACGAACCGCGGAACGTCCGTTATAACCCGCGTCAAGCCAAAGACGAAAAGACCGAATTTGTACCGTGTTCTTTTACTGAATGACGATTACACTCCAATGGAGTTCGTCATTCATATTCTGGAGCGTTTTTTCCAGAAGGATCGCGAAGCGGCGACCCGCATCATGCTGCACGTGCACCAGCACGGCGTAGGAGAATGTGGGGTGTTTACATATGAGGTCGCAGAGACGAAAGTAAGCCAGGTCATGGATTTCGCCCGACAGCACCAGCATCCGCTGCAATGCGTCATGGAAAAGAAATGAGGATCGCAACGTGCCAACTTTTTCCCCAAGTCTCGAGAAGGCGCTGCACCAGGCACTGACCTTTGCAAATGAGCGTCACCACGAATATGCGACGCTGGAACATCTCCTTCTGGCGCTGATCGACGACGCGGATGCCGCTGCCGTGATGGGCGCCTGTAATGTCGATCTCGATGCGCTGCGCAAGACTGTCAGCGATTACGTCGACAACGAACTGACCAACCTCGTGACCGGTTATGACGAGGATTCCAAGCCCACATCCGGCTTCCAGCGGGTTATCCAGCGGGCTGTCATTCATGTTCAGTCGTCTGGCCGCGAGGAAGTGACCGGAGCGAACGTGCTTGTGGCCATTTTCGCCGAGCGCGAAAGCCACGCTGCCTACTTCCTGCAGGAGCAGGAAATGACCCGTTACGATGCGGTCAATTATATCTCCCACGGCATCGGCAAGCGTCCGGGCACGTCGCAGACCCGCGCTCCGCGTGGCGCAGACGAGCCGGAGGCCGACCCCAAGGCTGCACGCAGCAATCCCGAGGAAGAAGGCTCATCCGCCAAGAAACAGCAGGATGCGCTGAAGGCCTATTGCGTCAACCTCAATGAAAAGGCGAAAAACGGCAAGATCGACCCGTTGATCGGCCGTCATGAGGAAGTCAACCGCACCATCCAGATCCTCTGCCGCCGCTCCAAGAACAACCCGCTGTATGTGGGCGATCCGGGCGTGGGCAAGACGGCGATCGCCGAAGGTTTGGCCAAGCGTATCGTTGAAGGCAAGGTGCCTGAAGCGCTGGCCAATGACACGATCTTCTCGCTCGACATGGGCACGCTTCTGGCCGGAACCCGCTATCGTGGTGATTTCGAGGAACGCCTGAAGCAGGTCGTCAAGGAACTCGAGGAATATCCCGGCGCTGTCCTGTTTATCGACGAAATCCACACCGTCATCGGTGCGGGTGCGACCTCCGGCGGCGCAATGGATGCATCGAACCTGTTGAAGCCCGCTCTGTCGTCAGGCGCGATCCGCTGCATCGGTTCGACCACCTACAAGGAATATCGCCAGTTCTTCGAAAAGGACCGCGCGCTGGTGCGTCGCTTCCAGAAGATCGACGTCAACGAGCCGTCGATCGATGATGCTATCGCGATCATGAAGGGCCTGAAGCCTTACTTCGAGGATTATCATCACCTCAGATATTCCAACGAAGCGATCAAGGCTGCGGTCGAATTGTCGGCCCGCTACATTTCCGACCGCAAGCTGCCGGACAAGGCGATCGACGTAATCGACGAGACCGGTGCGGCGCAGATGTTGCTGCCGGCGTCCAAGCGTCGCAAGCTGATCACGGAACGGGAAATCGAAGCAACCATCGCGACGATGGCTCGCATTCCGCCGAAGACCGTTTCCAAGGATGACGAGATGGTTCTCGCCAACCTCGAAAAGGAACTGCGCTCGGTCGTTTATGGTCAGGACATCGCCATCGAGGCGCTGGCCACCGCCATCAAGCTGGCACGCGCCGGTCTGCGCGAACCGAACAAGCCGATCGGCTCATATGTCTTCTCCGGCCCGACCGGCGTGGGCAAGACCGAAGTGGCCAAGCAGCTCGCCGCCTCGCTCGGTGTCGAGATGCTGCGGTTCGACATGTCGGAATATATGGAGCGCCATACCGTTTCGCGTCTGCTCGGTGCACCTCCCGGTTATGTCGGCTTCGATCAGGGCGGTCTCTTGACCGATGGCGTCGATCAGCATCCGCATTCCGTGGTGTTGCTGGACGAGATCGAGAAGGCCCATCCGGACATCTACAACATCCTGTTGCAGGTAATGGACCATGGCTCGCTGACCGACCATAACGGCAAGAAGATCGACTTCCGCAACGTCATCCTCATCATGACGACCAATGCGGGTGCTTCCGAAATGGCAAAATCGGCCATCGGTTTCGGTTCTTCGCGACGCACGGGTGAGGATGAAGAGGCGATCAATCGCCTGTTCACGCCGGAATTCCGCAACCGTCTGGATGCGATCATTCCGTTCTCGCCGTTGCCGACTGCCGTTATCCACAAGGTGGTACAGAAGTTCGTCATGCAGCTCGAGACCCAGCTCTCCGAGCGGAATGTCACCTTCGATCTGCACGAAGACGCGATCTCCTGGCTGGCGGAAAAGGGTTACGACGAGAAGATGGGCGCTCGCCCGCTGTCGCGCGTGATCCAGGAGCACATCAAGAAGCCGCTCGCCAACGAAATCCTCTTTGGCAAGCTCAAGAAGGGCGGTGTCGTCAGCGTCACCGTCGGCAAGAAGGACGATGGTTCCGACGGCCTCAAGCTCGAGGTTCTGCCGGAAACAGCGCCGGTAAAGCCGAAGCCGGAAGCAGAGCTCAATGCTGCCAAGTCTCCGGGCAAGGCGTCTAAGGCCAAGGCGAAGCCCGCCTCGAAGGCAGCGATTGCCAATGAGGAAGCGGATGTTCTGGTTGCCGAGGCGAGCAAGCCCGACGAGGAGAGCAAGCCGCGCCGCAAGGCGAATACGGTGCCGAAGGTGCCGAAGAAGAAATGATAACGGTCTTCCGACCGACAAATTGGTGCCGGGCGAAAGCCCGGCATTTTCATGCCTGAAGCGCGTCGGATTTTACCGGATCCGTGAAACGCGCTTTATTTTTCTCGTCATTCCGAAACCGCTGCGCACTTTCGGACGACATGCATTAGTGGACCAGCAATGCGATCAGCAGACAGCGATACCATCCCCCTGCGCGGCTGGTTTTTCAGGGGAATGCGGGGCATATTCTCGCTGCCCTCGCTTATTCTCATGACATCCTTCGTCGGTTTCAGCGCCTTCGCGCTGGAATCGGGCGTTCAACGTGGGGAAGCGGTGTTTATGACGCTGGTTATCTGGGCTTTGCCGGCCAAGATGATCCTGATCGGCTCGATGGTCGGCGGCGCCAATCTTGCCGCGTGTTTTCTGGCAGTGACGCTGTCATCGGTGCGAATGATGCCCATGGTTGCCTCCATCGTTCCGGAGATGCGTGGCGCAAAAACGCCGACATGGATTTTGTTGTTCCTCTCCCACTTCGTGGCGATCACCGCCTGGGTCTTCGCCACGCAAAACCTTTCCAAAATACCGCGCGAAGCACGGGCTGCGTGGTTTGCCGGTTTCGGCATTACCCTTACCGTCGTCAACGCTATCATTGTCGGCCTTTGTTACGGCGTCGTCGCGGCTTTTCCACCGCTTGTCGCAGGCGTGCTGTTTTTTCTGACGCCTGTCTATTTCATAGCGTCGATCTGGGCGACCGCCCGCCATTCCGTCGTCAAGGTCGCCTTCATCATCGGTGTGATCGCGGGGCCGGTCTTTGCGGTAATCGCGCCGGAATTCGACATTCTCTATGCCGGGATCGGTGGCGGCACAGTGGCTTATCTGATCGACCGTTTCGTCTTTCGTCGAAAGATCATTCCCGTCTCACCGGAGAGCGAACCATGATGACCGAACAGTGGTGGGCGCCCTATCTCTTCATCGCCATTGCCGGCTGGCTGGCGACCGATCTCTGGCGCTGGCTCGGCGTGCTCGCCGGCAACCGGCTGAAGGAGGATTCCGAGGCGCTATATTGGGTGAGGGCAGTCGCCACCGCGCTCGTGATGGCCGTCACCGCCAAGCTGATCGTCTTTCCAACCGGAACGCTTGAAGCTTCACCGCTATGGCTACGCATCGGCGCGGCAGCACTCGGTTTTACAGCGTTCCTGGCCGCCGGCCAACGCGTCATTGTCGGCGTAGCCGTGCCCATCGCACTTTTGGCAGCCGGGTTGTTTGTGCTCGGTTTTTAGTACTCGTCTTATCCGAATATTAAGCGCTCTACTCTACTTTACTGCTGGCTTGAACCGGGGCGTCAATTCAATGCGACTATTTGCGGCAGAACGTTTTGTACTTGTCTTTATCGCCATCTTGTTCTTAACAGATGCAGTATTGATCTTTGCCAAAGGTATTCATGTCGATTACGCCGGATATTTTTTATGCGGACTCGCGGGTGCCGGCATTTTTATCCTTGGTCAGTTCTATCGCACAAGCGGCCGCGATCTGCGCATAGCCGCCGCTCTGATTTCTGGTGGACTGTTCATTCTGTTTACGCTTGTCGCGTCCGTCTTTAATTACATGTTTCTGCCCGTCTCTTTCCCGGCAATCGATCACTTGCTTTTCCGCGTGGACGCGGCCTTCGGTTATAGCTGGACAGGCATCGTCATATGGGCTGCAACATACCCATGGATCGGAAAAATCCTGTTTTTGGTCTACGCGACGTCGTTGCCACAGCTTTTGGCAATAATCATAATTCTCGGCTTTACCGGCAAAGACCGGATGCTGCACCAGTTTCTGGTAACAGGGGTGCTTGGGGCCTTTACGAGCATCATCTTCTGGATTTTTTTTCCAACCTACGGAGCCGCAGCATATAACGAACTCCCACAATGGGTTTTGGAAACCATTCCCATCGCACTTGATCCTGCGTACGGTCGTGAGACCATAAGGCTGGGTCAGGAGGGAGTAGCGTATATATCTCCGCGAAACGTTTTAGGTCTAATCAGTTTCCCATCGTTCCACACCTTCATGGCGGCGATGTCCGTCTGGTTCGTTCCGCGTCACTGGTTGGTGATGGCGGTGATCTTGCCGATCAATATCTTGATGTTGCCCGCTGTTCTCGTTCAAGGCGGTCATCATCTGTCTGATGTTTTCGGTGGTCTCATCGCCTTTGCAATGGTCTGTGCTGTCTCGACTTGCCTGCTCAATTGGCTGTCGGTGAGAGAACGGGCGAACGATGCGGCAGCCGTTTCGACTCAAGTCATCGCGGCGGAGTAATCGCCCCGGTTTCCGCTCTCGCGCGCCTCATCGACAAGCCAGTCCGACAGGAGCCGAGCTGATGCGGTCATCTCTTCTGCTTCAATCAACCAGTAATATTTGTCCGCATCGGCCGCCCGATCGAAAAGCACGGTCAATTGACCGTCGGCGATTTCGTCGCGAAGAAGCGCTGTCGGGCAAAGGCCGATGCCGTGTCCCGCCTTGAGAGCGGTCACGAGCAGATTGAAGTCGGCAAAGATTGGGCCAGTGCCCTGGAACAGGGATAGGCCAGCAGTCGCCAGCCAGTCCCGCCATGCCGTCTCGGTGGCGTCATGCAGCAATTCGGCCAGCAGCAGGCTTGCGACATCGTTGAAGGGACCGGACTTCGTGGCGTAAGCGGGTGCGCATGTCGGGCGCGTCTCGGCACTGAAAAGCGCCACGGCTTTTTGTGCAGGGCGTGGGCCGTGGGTGATGCTGAGATCGGGCTGCGTGGTCTCATTCCTGCCGGAATAGCTGATTGAAACCTGTATGTCTGGATAGAGCGCGCGGAAACGGGGCAGGCGGGGTGTCAGAAAATGCGCAACCACTGAAGGCAGGCTGGCCAGACTAACGGTGATGCGGTTTCGGCCCCGGCTGATCCGTTCCGCACCGGAAGCGATCTGCCCCAAGCCGGACGAAACCGTCATTCCGAATTCCTGACCCGCCGGCGTCAGTCTCACGCCTCTTGCATGGCGCTCGAAAAGCGGCGCGCCGAGCCATGTTTCCAGATTGCGCACATGCTGGCTTACGGCCGTCGCCGTCATGCCGAGTTCCTGCGCGGCCAGGGAAAAACTTGTCCTTCTGGCCGCAGCTTCAAACGCGCGGAGGGTGGCGAGCGGTGGCAGTTTCATGATGCTGCGAGGCTAAGTCAGACTTGGTCTGAGCGCAAGAAAAACCCGTCTTGTCATCACGCCATTCATACCGCAATTTCGCTTCACATTTTCATCCATCCGAGGATTTCATGACCCCCGTGTCCGCCGCCGAACCCATTGATGCCACCGCGCGCCGCGCCGTCCGTTCCGTCGTCGTTTATCCGAACGGCACACTTCAGACACCGGACCTGGCGCGTCTTGAACAGGCTAAAAAAGCCATGGTGAAGATAGACGAAGTCATCGTGCCACCGCGCGAGGGCGGCACTTTCAATGTTCCGAAGGGACACTTTTTCCGCATCGTCAGCACCGAAGGCCCGCAGGTGGGGGATTTGAATCTCTGGAATGCCCATGATCTGACGGAGCGCTTTTTCAGCGGCAAAACCCGCGCCCTGCATGCGACCCATGTTTCCGTAGGCAACCGCCTGTGGAGCAATCTCCCGTCCCTGCGGCCGATGGCGACCATCACCCATGATACTTTGTCATGGTATGGCTGGGATGAAGATGGCGGTGGCGTGCATGATGTGATCGGCACCCGGTGCGATCCCTATACCAACAAGCTGTTGAGCGGCGGCGATTATCACCATTGCTGCCATTCGAACCTCACCAATGCACTCGCCGCGGCCAAAGGCCTGTCATTCGGCGAGGCGGAACCGCATGTACACGATGTTCTGAACGTCTTCATGTGCACGGGTTTCACCCGCGATACGCATCAGTATTTCATGAAGGCAAGCCCGGTGCGGCCGGGCGACTATCTGGAACTCTTCGCGGAAATTGATCTCATCGGCGCGCTCTCCGCTTGCCCCGGCGGCGATTGTGGCGCCAGCCATTCGAGCGACGCGGTCCCGTGCTATCCCCTGAAGGTGGAGATATTCCGGCCGGATATGGCGGTGCTTGAAGGCTGGCCCTGGCCGGAGAGGAATGCCTATCGTCCCGTGGAATGATGATAAACACCACGGTCGTCATGCCGGACTAGATCCGGCAACCAGCCAAGGCGCGTCTGCGCCGAGAGGAATATTGCGCGATCAATGACTTTATCGCGCCGCACCCCGGATAAGCTCCGGGGTGACGGTGTGCGGATGCCGCCATTCTGCCAAACGCGTAGGCGTCTTGGCAAAAATCACGAGGCAAGTGCCGCCTTTATCTTTTCCGCATGGGCCTTCAGCACTTCGCCATCGGCCATAGCGCCGGAATGCGGCTTCAGCGGCTCGCGTTCCTTGCGCGGAATGACGTGGAAATGCAAGTGGAACACGGTCTGGCCAGCCGCCGGTTCGTTGAACTGGGCGACAAAGACGCCATCAGCGTCGAAGGCTTCCTTTGCTGCGACTGCCAGTTTCTGCACCACGGCAATGGTCTTTGCCAGCACTTGCGGGTCGGCATCGAGCAGATTGCGCGAGCCGGTTTTCGGAACGACCAGAAGATGGCCGGGTGCCTGCGGCATCACATCCATGAAAGCCAGCGTATGCTCGTCTTCATAGAGCTTGTGGCTCGGAATTTCGCCGCGCAGGATTTTCGCGAAGATATTGTTGTCATCATAGGCGCTGGCGGTCATCGGTGATCTCTCCTCGTAACGGACTAAAGCATGTCGCGTAAAAGCGTGTAGCGGTTTTGCGATAACGACATGCAACGAAACAAAGGCATAAAGCGTAGGCGGCGAATCTGAAAGATCGCGACAGCTTTATGCATCCGGCTCGTGTTCCTGTCGCTCACCCTTGCGGAAGGGCGTGTGGTCTTCCAGATAGTCGCCAATATGTTCGACCTCTTCACGCTCGCGCTGAAGATAATCGGCAATCGCGCGGCGCAGACCCGGATGAACGATGAAATGCGCTGAATGGGTGGTGACCGGCACGTAACCGCGCGCCAGCTTGTGCTCACCCTGCGCACCCGCCTCCACCCGCTTCAAACCCTTCGACAGCGCGAAATCGATCGCCTGATGGTAACAAACCTCGAAATGCAGGAAGGGATGGTCCTCGATACAGCCCCAGTGTCGGCCGTAAAGCGCATCCGAGCCAATGAAATTGATTGCACCGGCGATATAGCGTCCCTCGCGTCTGGCCATGACCAGCAGAACGTCGTCAGGCATGCGCTCGCCGATCAGCGAATAGAATTCCCGCGTCAGATAGGGCCGTCCCCATTTGCGGCTGCCGGTATCCATGTAGAAGGCGAAGAACTGGTCCCAGATCTCCTCTGTCAGGTCGCTTCCGGTCAACCAGTCGATCTCAATGCCGTTTTCCAGCGCTGCCCGACGTTCCTTTTTCAGCCCCTTGCGCTTGCGCGATGAAAGGGCATCAAGAAAATCGTTGTGGTCGCGATAGCCGTCATTGATGAAGTGGAACTGCTGATCGGTCCTGTGCAGGAAGTCCCGGGGCAGAAGCGCGGATAGGTCGGCGTCTTCCAGAAACGTGACATGCGCGGAAGAAACGCCGATCTTTTCCGTCACCTGGACAAGGCCGGATGCCAGAAGCGGTTTGAAGCGCGTCTCGTCTTCGGTTTCGGATACCAGCAGCCGCGGCCCGCTCGCCGGCGTAAACGGCACCGAACATTGCAGCTTCGGATAATAATGGCCGCCGGCTCGCTCAAAGGCATCCGCCCAGCCATGGTCGAAGACATATTCGCCCTTGCTGTGGTTCTTCAGATAGGCCGGAACGGCTCCGACGAGTTCGCCCGACGCGTTTTCGAGAAGCAGATGGTGCCCAAGCCAGCCGGTCTTGGCAGTGGCCGATCCGGAATCTTCCATCGAGGATAGAAATGCGTGGGAAATGAAAGGATTATACGGTTTTCCTGACACATTGCGTGATGTTCCGGAAAGCCGTTTCCAGCTGTCCGGATCGATATCCCTCAGAGATTGCGCAACGCGTATGGAATAGTCTTCTGTCATGCCGTGGCGGAGGGGTTCTCTCTCGGGTCGAAACCTTCGAATGTCATCTGGTCCGCATATTTATAGGTAGTCTCGCGCGCATTTTCATCCCTGACAGTCCAGGTAATCACGGGAAGCCCAAGTTTTCTTTGCGCCTCGATGAAACTGTTGGGCAAATGACCCCAATGATAGGAGATGAAATCAACACCGATCTGCATCGCCTCGTCGTGTTTGAAGAAGTCTTCCGGCTTGGCGCCTTCGGCGGTAAGGCCGAGCGGCCAGGGCGAGCCTGCAGCCTTCAGGTCTCTGAGGAGGTGATGGTCGAAGCTCATCAGAGCCACCTGGCCCTTGTAGCCCTCGAGATCTTCCAGCACCGCTTCGGCAAACCCGTCATCGACGCCTTCGCCCTGACGTCCTTTCAGTTCGATCACCAGCGGCACCTTGCCGGCGCATAGCGCCAGAAGCTGTTTCAGCGTCGGTATGCGGTCCTTGGTCTGACCGACCGAAAGCAGAGACAATTCACTTGCGGTATGTTCGCGCACATCGCCCTTGATACCCGTCAGCCGGGCCATGTCGTCGTCGTGAAAAATCACCGGTACGCTATCGGCGGCCAGCTGCACGTCGCATTCGATGGCAAAACCAGCATCGATGGCGCGCGAAAATGCGGATAGCGTGTTTTCCCAGACCGCCTTGTTCAGGTCATGATAACCGCGATGGGCGACGGGCTGGGCGGTAAGCCAGGAAAGTTTAAGGGTCATACGTCGATTTCCACGATCGCGTCGATCTCGACGGCGGCATTGAAGGGCAGGCAGGCCATGCCGACGGCGGCGCGGGCGTGCTTGCCGGCATCACCCAGAACGTTGGCGAGGAGATTGGAGGCGCCGTTAATGACGAGATGCTGTTCAACGAACTCCGGAACCGAGGCAACGAAGCCGTTCAGCTTGAGGATACGACGGATTTTCGAGAGGTCGCCGTTCAAGGCAGCCTTGACCTGTGCGAGAATGTTGACGGCGCACAATTCGGCGGCGCGCTGGGCGGTTGCAACGTCAACATCGCGGCCAACGAGGCCCGTCACCGCAATCTTGCCTGATTCCATCGGCAGTTGACCCGATACATAAAGAAGATTGCCGCTGATGGTGAACGGAACGTAGTTTGCGGCAGGTGCTGCCGCTACGGGAAGAGTAAAGCCCAATTCCTTGAGGCGGCCTTCGATGACATCAGACATTTTCGTCTCCGGTTTTGTTGTAAATCCTTCAAGAATCCGGCATTCAGAAGATGTTGATCCAAAAGCCGGGCGGTTGCTTGTACAATATGAGCAGCGAGTCCAACAGGAGATATTGAATGTTTGTCAGGACGCTTGGTTTCGTTGCCGCCACAGGGCTCATGACCGGCCTGTCGAACGGTGCCAATGCCTTGCCCGTCACGGTTCCGGACCTCATCGCCCATCGCGCCGTCTACGATCTCGAACTCAAGGACGCGACGGATCGTTCCGGTATCGAGGGCATGACGGGCCGAATGGTCTATGAATTCACTGGCTCTGCGTGTCAGGGTTACAAGACGGATTTCCGTTTCGTGACACAGATCAACACCGGCGACGCGGTCCGCATGACCGACCAGCAGACGACGACCTTCGAGGACCTGGCGGCCAGGAAGTTCACCTTCGAGACCAAGTCCTACACCGACGACAAGCTGGACAAGGAAGTGCAGGGCGCTGCAATCGACAACAAAGAGGGTGTGAAGGTTGATCTGACCCGCCCGGACCCCCGTCAGATCGATCTCGTCGCCAGCGAATTTCCGACCGAGCACATGTTTCAGGTCATTGAAAACGCCAAGCAGGGAAAGCGCATCTTCGAATCCCGTATTTTCGACGGCTCGGATGACGGCGATGAAAGCCTGATCACTTCGACGCTGGTCGGCAAGGCGCAGATGCCGAAGGACGGCGATGCCGAGGCCGGCAAGGCGGGCGAATTCGGCAAAGCCGCGTTCTGGCCGGTGACGATCGCTTATTACAACGACAAGACCGGCACCGACGCCCTGCCGATCTACCGCATGTCGTTCAAGCTTTACGATAACGGAATCACCCGCGATCTGACGATGGATTACGGCGATTTCGTTCTGACCGGCAAGCTCGCGAAGCTTGATATCCTCAAGCCGGAAACCTGCGAAAACAAGCCGGTTCGCTAAAAGACGGACCGTTTGCGTGGTTTTTTCGCAGAAATGCTTGCTTTTTATCTGAGGCGACTGTATGCGCCTCACCATTCCACACGCGAAGCTTGGGATGTTCCGGGAGAAATCCGGTCCGTTCCGCCCGGTGGTGTCGATGAAAATCGGCGCTGTTCGCTTCGCGGGGGTTAAACCGGAAAAGGAGTAACTAGGCATGGCATTGCCCGATTTTTCTATGCGTCAGCTTCTGGAAGCTGGTGTTCACTTTGGTCACCAGACGCATCGCTGGAACCCGAAGATGAAGCCGTACATCTTCGGCGACCGTAACAACATCCACATCATCGACCTGGCTCAGACCGTTCCGATGCTGTCGCGCGCCCTTCAGGTCGTGTCCGACACCGTTGCTCGTGGCGGCCGCGTTCTGTTCGTCGGCACCAAGCGTCAGGCGTCTGAAATCATCGCCGACAGCGCAAAGCGTTCGGCCCAGTATTACGTCAACTCCCGCTGGCTCGGCGGCATGATGACCAACTGGAAGACGATCTCCAACTCGATCCAGCGTCTGCGCAAGGTTGACGAGATTCTGAACTCGGAAGGCACCGGCTATTCCAAGAAGGAGCGTCTGACCCTCGAGCGCGAACGCGAAAAGCTTGAAAAGGCTCTCGGCGGTATCCGCGATATGGGCGGCGTTCCGGACCTGATGTTCATCATCGACACCAACAAGGAAAAGATCGCGATCGAAGAAGCCAAGCGTCTTGGCATTCCGGTCGTTGCGATCATCGACTCCAACTGCGATCCGGATCACATCGACTACCCGATCCCAGGTAACGACGACGCATCGCGCGCCATCTCGCTCTATTGCGACCTGATCGCCCGCGCCGCCATCGACGGCATCCTGCGTCAGCAGGGTTCGTCCGGCCGCGACATCGGCGCTTCGGAAGAAGCTCCGATCGAGCCCGCGCTCGAAGACGAGGCTGGCGCCTGATATAGGCCCTGTCTGGCGGCGATTTCGTGTCGCCGTCTCCTCGACCAGGATATGACAAGGCCGTCAAAGACCTTAATGGGTTGACGGCCTTGTTCGTTTCAAACCGCTCCGTCGGGGCTTCGGTGAAGTCTCTGGCGTTTTGATGCGGATGAAATCCGGTGGCAGCCTTCATAACGCTGTCACACTTGAGCGGCACCCATCGTTTCGATGTATGGAGACGCCGCAGCACTTGGGAATGCGCATGCCCCTTTCCTGAAATCGTCCCGGTTTCAAAGGGTGTGCGGCCGGGTACACTCATCACCCAGAACTTCGGCACGGCGAATTCAGCCGGCTGACCGATCGAACCGATAAGAGGCAAACAATGACCGAAATCACAGCCGCAATGGTGAAGGAACTGCGCGAGAAATCCGGCGCAGGCATGATGGACTGCAAGAAGGCTCTTGCTGAAACCAATGGCGACATGGAAGCGGCGATCGACTGGCTGCGCGCCAAGGGCATCGCAAAGGCCGACAAGAAGTCTGGCCGTACGGCTGCCGAAGGTCTGATCGGCGTCGCCACCATGGGTCACAAGGCTGTTGTTGTGGAACTAAACTCCGAAACCGACTTCGTTGCCCGCAACGACGCGTTCCAGGATCTCATTCGCGGCATTGCCCAGGTAGCGCTCTCCACCGACGGCACCGTTGAAGCCGTCAGCGCCGCCACCTATCCGGCAACCGGCAAGTCCGTTTCCGACAGCATCAAGGACGCGATCGCCACCATCGGCGAGAACATGACGCTGCGCCGTTCGGCAGCACTCGAAGTCGAGCACGGCGTTGTCGCGACCTACATCCACAATGCTGCCGGCGAAGGCATCGGCAAGCTTGGCGTTCTCGTTGCCCTGAAGTCGGTTGGCGACAAGGCCGTTCTGAGCTCCATCGGTCGCCAGGTCGCCATGCACATCGCTGCAACCAACCCGCTCGCCATCCGCGCCGAGGAAGTTGACGCAGCCGTGGCCGAGCGCGAACGCAACGTCTTCATCGAGCAGGCCCGTGAATCCGGCAAGCCGGAAGCCATCATCGAAAAGATGGTTGATGGCCGCATGCGCAAGTTCTTCGAAGAAGTCGCTCTTCTGTCGCAGGCTTTCGTCATCAACCCCGACATCACTGTCGGCGCTGCCGTCAAGGAAGCTGAAAAGGAAGCCGGTGCTGCCATCGAAGTGACGGGCATGGTTCGCCTGCTGCTCGGCGAAGGCGTCGAAAAGGAAGAAAGCGATTTCGCAGCAGAAGTCGCTGCAGTCGCCAAGGGCTGATTATATTTACCCAATCTTGGGAAAACGGGAGGGCATCGCGTGACAACGCGGTGCCCTTCGTGTATCCGCGTTTCGGTTACATTTCCGAGGAGTCATGATGTCTTCCAAGCCGATCTACAAACGTGTTCTTCTCAAGGCTTCCGGTGAAGCCCTTATGGGCGATCAGGGTTTCGGTATCGATGTGGCGGTTGCAGACCGTATCGCCTCCGATATTGCCGAGGCGAGGGCGATGGGCGTTGAAGTCGGCGTTGTCGTCGGCGGTGGCAATATTTTCCGCGGCGTTGCCGTGGCGTCCAAGGGCGGTGATCGCGTTACCGGCGACCATATGGGCATGCTGGCCACCGTCATCAACGCGCTGGCGCTCGCAACCTCCCTGCGCAAGCTCAGCATTGACACCGTCGTTCTGTCCGCAATCGCGATGCCGGAAATCTGTGAAAGCTTCTCGCAGCGTGCAGCGCTCCACCATCTGGCGCAGGGCCGCGTGGTGATTTTTGCCGGCGGCACGGGCAACCCCTTCTTCACCACCGATTCCGCTGCAGCGCTGCGCGCCGCGGAAATGGGCGCGGAAGCGATCTTCAAGGGCACCCAGGTGGACGGCATCTATTCCGCCGATCCGAAAAAGGACCCGACAGCCACCCGTTTCGACGAGCTGACCCACAGCGAAGTGCTCGGCAAGGGACTGGCGGTCATGGATATTGCAGCTGTCGCGCTTGCCCGCGAGAATCACATCCCGATCATTGTTTTCTCGATCCACGAGAAGGGCGGTTTCGCGCAGATATTGACCGGCGGCGGCCGCAAGACCATCGTGCACGACAAATAATCAAAAAACGATGTCGCCCCTGTGGCGTATTCCGGCCGCCACGGCCGATAGAGATGGAGTATCAAGATGAGTGGTATTGACCTCAACGATATCAAGCGCCGCATGGATGGTGCCATCAATGCATTCAAAAGCGATATCGCATCGCTGCGCACCGGCCGCGCTTCGGCCAACATTCTCGATCCGGTGACCATCGAGGCCTATGGCTCGCGCGTTCCGCTAAACCAGGTCGCAAACATCACGGTTCCGGAGCCGCGCATGCTCGGCGTCAACATCTGGGACAAGTCGATGGTGAACGCCGTCGACCGTGCCATCCGCGAATCCAATCTCGGCCTCAACCCGATCGTTGATGGTCAGAACCTGCGTATCCCGCTGCCAGAACTCAACGAGGAGCGCCGCAAATCGCTCGTCAAGGTAGCTCATGACTACGCCGAGAAGTCCAAGGTGGCGATTCGTCACGTGCGTCGCGATGGCATGGATGGTCTGAAAAAAGCCGAAAAAGACGGTGATATCGGTCAGGACGAAAGCCGTGGACAGTCGGAAAAAGTGCAGAAAATCACCGACGACACGATTTCGGAAATTGAGCGCTTGCTTGGCGAGAAGGAAAAGGAAATCATGCAGGTCTAGTATCGCTTGCGATAGACCTGTATTTTATTCGTTTTAATTCCGCGCTGCCTGTTACTGGATCGATATGCCGACGACGACACGTTCCTCAATACCCGAGCACGTCGCCATCATCATGGATGGAAATGGGCGATGGGCAAAACAGCGCGGTCTTCCGCGCGTGATGGGGCATCGCCGCGGGGTCGAGGCTGTGCGCGAAACGGTGCGTGCGGCCGGCGACTGCGGTGTCCGCTACCTCACACTTTTCGCGTTCTCGTCGGAAAACTGGCGCAGGCCCGAATCCGAGGTCAGCGACCTGATGGGGCTCTTGAAGGCTTTCATTAGGCGCGACCTTGCGGAACTGCACCGCGAAAACGTGCGTGTACGCATCATCGGCGATAGGCAGGGGCTGAAAAACGATATCCGCAGTCTTCTCGAAGAAGCGGAACACATGACAGCTGACAACACCAGGCTGACGCTGGTGATTGCCTTCAATTACGGCAGCCGCGACGAGATTGCCCGCGCGACAATGGCTATTGCCCGCGATGTCGCCGAAGGCCGGCTGGATGCAGAATCGATCACGCCGGAGATTATTTCGGCCAGACTCGACACATCAGGCATACCAGATCCTGATCTGATCATCCGCACCAGCGGCGAGGAACGGTTGTCGAACTTCCTGCTCTGGCAGGCTGCCTATTCCGAGTTCCTGTTCGTTCCCGAATATTGGCCCGACTTCGACCGGCAGCGGTTTTTTTCCGCAATCGAGCAATATGCAACGCGTGATCGCCGTTTTGGCGCTCTGGCCGAGCAGGTTGCCGTGGCAGGCGCCTGATGAGCCGTGAACTCAGACTGCGGATCATATCCGCAATCGTCA
Source organism: Agrobacterium sp. S7/73 (assembly GCF_019355535.1). Taxonomy (NCBI): domain Bacteria; kingdom Pseudomonadati; phylum Pseudomonadota; class Alphaproteobacteria; order Hyphomicrobiales; family Rhizobiaceae; genus Agrobacterium; species Agrobacterium sp. S7/73. The sequence goes on along the minus strand of NZ_CP072136.1, from coordinate 1,594,478 downwards.
TGGCGGCGGTCATTTTGGCTGCGACCTGGTATGGCGGCATTCTGTTCCGCATCGTGGCCGGTCTGCTGGCAATCCTCATCTATTATGAATGGGCGACAATCACCCGCATGTCGGAAACCAATTCCACCGGCAATGCCTGGGGCTGGTTTGCGGTCGCCGTCATCGCCGGCAACACGATTTTCGGCGAACCTTCGCTCGACCTGCCTCTGCTCTCTGGCTTCACGCTGACGGCGGCACTTTTTCCCGTCTTGCGTGGCAGAAACTGGTGGCTGGTGGGCGGCATCGTTTATGCGGGTCTGAGCGGCATATCGCTGGCCGCCATTCGCGGCGATGAGCTGACGGGTTTCGTCGCCATCCTGTTCATTTTCGCGGTCGTCTGGTCAACGGATATTCTCGCTTATTTCGTCGGGCGCGCCATCGGCGGGCCAAAGCTTGCGCCGTCGATTTCACCGGGCAAGACTTGGTCAGGCGCTATCGGCGGAGCGGTGGCCGCATTGATCGGCGGCGGCGCGGTGTCTCTTGCCTATCACGGCAGGATCAGCCTGCTGCTGCTTGGGCTCGCTCTCATTCTTTCGGTGTTCAGCCAGATAGGCGATCTCTTCGAATCCTTCGTGAAACGGCGTTTTCAGGTCAAGGATTCGAGCCATCTCATTCCCGGCCATGGCGGCTTCATGGACCGGGTTGACGGTCTTGTTTTCGCCTGCTTTACGGTATTCCTCATTGCTTTCGTGCATGCGGCGGCAACCGGCGACGTGCCCGGATCGGGCGGCGGCCTGTTGCCGGGCTTTTAATCGGCGCGCAAGGTCATGAAATAAAGGGCAGATTGTCATGAACACAATAATGGCGGCGACCGGTTTTCTGACCGGCTATATCGTGCCCTTCGTCCTCGTACTTTCCCTGCTAGTTTTCGTCCATGAAATGGGCCACTACCTTGTCGGCCGCTGGAGCGGCATTCGCTCCACCGCCTTTTCCATCGGTTTTGGCCCGGAGCTGATCGGCTTTACCGACAGGCACGGCACGCGCTGGAAGATTTCCGCCATACCGCTCGGCGGCTATGTAAAATTCTTCGGCGACGAGGATGCGTCCAGCAAGCCGGATAGTTCCGGCCTGTCGCACATGTCGCTTGAGGAGAGGGCGCAGACGCTTTCCGGCGCTAAGCTGTGGAAAAGGGCGGCGACGGTTGCCGCCGGACCTATTGCCAATTTCATTCTCGCCATTCTCATCTTCGCGGTCCTGTTCGGTGTCTATGGCCGTATGATCGCCGATCCGGTCGTGGCGGAAGTGCGTGAAAACAGCGCGGCTGCGGCCGCCGGCGTGCACCCCGGTGACCGCCTCGTTGCGATCGACGGTGAAAAGGTCAAGACGTTCGAGGACGTACGCCGTTATGTCGGCATCCGTCCGGGTACGCCGATCACCGTGACCGTCGAAAGGGCAGGCGAGGAGCTGAAGCTGCCGATGGTTCCGACCCGCACCGAAACCACGGACCAGTTCGGCAACAAGCTGGAAATGGGCATCATCGGCATTGTCACCGACCAGAACAGCGGCAATTTCCGCCACATCGAGTATTCGCCGTCTGAGGCGCTGCTTGAGGGCGTGCGTGAAACGGGCCACGTCATCACCGGTACTTTCAACTACATCGGTAACCTCGTGACCGGGCGCATGAACGCCGATCAACTGGGCGGTCCAGTCCGCGTCGCACAGGCTTCCGGTCAGATGGCGACGCTCGGTATTTCGGCCGTCATCCAGCTCGCAGCGGTTCTTTCCGTATCGATCGGTCTTTTGAACCTGATGCCTGTGCCGGTTCTGGACGGCGGACATCTGGTGTTTTATGCAATCGAGGCCATCCGCGGCAGACCGCTTGGTGCCGGTGCGCAGGAGGTTGCGTTCCGTATCGGCATGGCAATGATTTTGGGTCTTATGGTTTTTGCAACATGGAATGATATCAGCAGCTTGATTGGCTGAGGATAGTGTTTTAACGGTTTTGTTAGTCGATTGTTTACCCTGTTTTTATCCCGAAGTGGCGAATGCGCCACTCTGGATCACGAAGTAAACAGAATTTAACGTTCTGACTTGCTTGTAGGGGAAAAGCAGGTAAAACGACGCACATGGCCGGAGTCGGGTTCCGCCCGCTGAGGGACAACGTAAAAAGGTAAGAATTGAAATGAAGGCTGGTTCAAGATTTTTGAACGCGGTGTCGGCGGTTGCGCTGTCTGCTGGTGTTTCTTCGGTTGCGGGCCTCGGCGTGCTTGCCTCTGCTGGTGTTGCGAATGCAGCCGTCATCAGCAAGATTGATGTTCGCGGCGCTGAGAGATCCGGTGCGGACTCCGTACGCTCCAACATTACCATTGCGCCGGGTAAGAACTTTTCCAATTCGGACATCGATGAATCGGTGAAGCGTCTTTACGCCACCGGTTACTTCTCGAATGTCTCCATGCGCGTTTCCGGCAGCACGCTGGTTGTAACGGTCAACGAAAACCAGCTCGTCAATCAGGTGGTTTTCAACGGTAACCGCAAGATCAAGGACGACAAGCTCGCTGGCGTCGTGCAGACCCAGCCGCTCGGCCCGTTCAATCAGGCAATCGTTACTGCCGATATCGCGCGCATCAAGGAAGCCTATTCCGCGATCGGTCGCAGCGACGTCGAAATCACCACCCAGACCGTTTCCGTTGGTCAGGGACGTGTGAACATCGCTTTCGTCATTAACGAAGGCGAGCGCACGAAGATCGGCCGCATCGATTTTGTCGGTAACAATTCCTATAGCGACGGTCGTCTGGCCGCTGTCATCAATACCAAGAAGTCCAACATGCTGTCGTTCCTGACACGCAAGGACGTCTATAACGAGGACAAGCTGCGCGCCGACGAAGAGGCGCTGCGCCAGTTCTACTACAACCGTGGTTATGCCGACTTCCGGGTCGTGTCGTCCGATGCTGTGCTTGATGAGTCCAAGAACGAATACACCATCTCCATCACGGTCGACGAAGGCAAGAAGTACGACTTCGGCAACGTCGCAGTCGAATCGACTGTTCCGGGTATTGACGGCTCCGAGCTTCAGGGTCTCGTGGAAACCCGCCAGGGCGCTAGCTACAGCGCCAAGGAAGTCCAGCAGAGCATGGAAGCGATTTCCAAGCGCGTTGCCGGTGAGGGGTATCCTTTCGCCCGTGTAACGCCGCGCGGCGACCGCGATATGTCTGGTAACACCATCGGTGTGACCTATATCGTCGATCAGGGCGAGCGCGCCTATGTCGAGCGTATCGAGATCCGTGGCAACACGCGTACGCGTGACTACGTCATTCGCCGCGAGTTCGATATTTCCGAAGGCGATGCTTTCAACCAGACGGTCATCACGGCTGCCAAGCGCCGTCTTGAAGCGCTCGGTTATTTCTCGAAGGTCAATGTCTCGACTGCCGGCGGCAGCGCGCCTGATCGCGTCGTCATCGTTGTCGACGTTGAAGATCAGTCGACAGGTTCGTTCGGTATCGGTGCGGGTTACTCGCAGAACGACGGTGTGCTGCTTGAAGCATCGATTGAAGAGAAGAACTTCCTCGGTCGTGGCCAGTACATTCGTCTCGCCGCCGGTGCGGGTGAAGATGATGCACGCAGCTACACGCTGTCCTTCACCGAGCCGTATTTCCTTGGTTACCGTCTGGCCGCAGGTTTCGACCTGTTCAAGAGCCAGAGCCGCAGCGAAGATTATTACGATTACGACGAGCAGGGCTTCGCACTGCGCGTGACGGCGCCGATCACCGAGAACCTCTCGACGACGTTCAAGTACACCTACAAGCAGCTCAACTACGACGGTGAGGGCGATTGGGAAACCGGCAGCAATCTTGCCGAGCCCTATAAGGCTCTGATCCGTGGCGGTGACTGGACACAGTCCATCATCTCCAACACGCTGAACTACAATACGCTCGACGACCGCAACATGCCGCGCGAAGGCTGGCAGGCTGCCTTGACGAACGAATTTGCAGGCCTCGGCGGCGATTCCGAATATTACAAGATCTACGCCAAGGCGCGCTTCTACTACACGCTTTCGGACGAGTACGACGTTATCGGCTCGCTCACCGGTCAGGCGGGTCACGTCGTTCCGACGGGCGACAATCTGCTGGTGTTCGATCAGTTCAAGTTCGGTGGTCGTCAGGTTCGCGGCTTCAAGAATGATGGTATTGGCCCGCGTATCGGTTCCGACTCCATCGGCGGCACGACCTACTTCGCGGCTTCTGCTGAAGTCACGGCTCCGATGCCAGGTGTTCCGGAAGATTTCGGCCTCCGTCTCGCCGGTTTCGTCGATGCCGGTACGCTGTTCGGCAACAAGGTTGCCAACAGCGCAGGCGTGAAGGATGACAACTCCATCCGCGCATCCGCCGGTATCGGCGTGATGTGGGCATCGCCCTTCGGACCGATCCGCGTCGACTATGCGGTTCCGATCGCCAAGGAAGACTACGACGAGGAACAGCGTTTCCGGTTTGGCATGTCCAACACTTTCTGATATCGGCAGTCCAGAACTGCAACTTTGAACGTTCTGGAGTGTCCGGCTAATGGAATACAACGCGTTTTTTCCGCCCCACGAGGGACTGCGATTGAAAGACATCGCAGACCGTTTTGGGGCGGAACTGTCTGATGAGGCGGCGGGAGAACGGATCATCAGGTCCGTTGCGCCGGTCTACCGGGCAAAACCCGACCAGCTCTGCTATATTCTTTCTCGCAAAAACCGCGATGAGTTGCCGACCTGTGAGGCTGGCGCCGTCATTTGTGACGCTGCACTTGCGGATATGCTGCCGTCTCACATCCCGGCGCTGATATCGAAAAACCCGCACACGCTTTTTGCGCAGGTAGGTGCCTTGTTGCATCCCGCCGCGATGCGTCCCGGTACGATTGTGGTGATGGAAGCTGAAGTTTCCCATACCGCGCATGTCGATCCGTCTGCAAAGCTGGAAGCTGGCGTGATTGTCGAGCCGCTCGCCGTGATTGGCGCTGGTGCCCATATCGGCGCCGGTACGCGGATCGGGCCTGGTGTCATCATCGGCGCGGATGTTCAGGTGGGGCGTGATTGCACGATTGCCGGCGGCGCGAGCATTCTTGCCGCTCTCATCGGCAACAATGTGATTATTCACAACGGAGCGCGCATCGGTCAGGACGGGTTCGGTTATGCGCCCGGTCCGCGCGGCATGCTGAAAATCGTGCAGATCGGCCGGGTTATCATTCAGGATAATGTTGAGATCGGCGCTAATACGACGATCGACCGTGGCACGATGGACGATACGGTCATCGGCGAAGGTACCAAGATCGACAATCAGGTTCAGATCGGCCACAACGTCCGCATCGGCCGCCATTGCGGCATCGTCAGCAAGGTCGGCATTGCGGGCAGCACCCGCATCGGCGATGGTGTGATGATCGGCGGCGCGGCGGGTATCAACGGCCATATCACTATTGGTGACGGCGTGCAGATTGCGGCGATGAGCGGTGTTGTCGCCGACGTTCCGGCCGGCGCCCGTTATGGTGGGACGCCAGCGCGTCCGATGAAGTATTTCCTGCGCGACATGGCCGATATTCTGGCGCGCGCTGAAGGGCGTGATAAAAAAACAGGAGAAAAAAACGATGGCTGAAGAAACCAAGACGACGCTCGGCGCGGCTGACATTCTGGAAGTCATGAAGCTTTTGCCGCATCGTTACCCGTTCTTGCTCATCGACAAGATCATCGAGATCGATGGTAATAATTCGGCGATTGGCATCAAGAACGTGACGGTCAACGAACCGCATTTCACCGGTCATTTCCCGGATCGCCCGATCATGCCGGGCGTTTTGATCGTTGAGGCCATGGCCCAGACGGCAGGCGCGATCTGCGCCCGCAGCCAGGGTGAAGGCGGTTATCTCGTCTATTTCATGACAATCGACAATGCGCGCTTCCGCAGACCCGTCGTTCCCGGCGATCGTCTGGAAATTCACGTGGTCAAGCAGCGCCAGCGGGGCAATGTCTTCAAATTTCATTGCGAGGCCAAGGTCGAAGGCGCGCTGGTGGCGGAAGCTGACGTCGGTGCGATGATGATCCCCGAGGACCAGCAATGAGCACTATCGCGGCTTCGGCAAAAATTCACCCGACCGCCGTTGTCGAAGACGGCGCGTTTATCGGTGAAAATGTCGTCATCGGTGCCCTGAGCTATGTCGGCGCGAAAGTCACTCTGCAAGACGAGGTCACGCTGCACAATCATGCCGTCGTCTCCGGTCTCACCGTCATTGGCCGTGGTTCGGTCATCCATCCAATGGCCGTTATTGGCGGTACACCGCAGGCAATTCGCCACGATGGCTCGGAAACGACGCTCGAGATCGGTGCGCGCTGCATCATGCGCGAAGGCGTTACGATGAATGCGGGCAGCTCCGATGGCAGCGGCAAGACGATTGTCGGCGATGACAACCTGTTCCTCGCCAATTCGCATGTGGCGCATGATTGTCGCCTCGGCAGCCATATCATCCTGTCGAACAATGTGATGCTGGCGGGACATGTCACCATCGAGGACCGCGCCATCCTGGGCGGCGGCTGTGCCGTGCATCAGTTCACTCGAATCGGTCGTCAGGCCTTTATCGGCGGGTTGTCGGCGGTCAATTATGACGTCATTCCCTATGGCATGCTGAACGGTAATCCCGGCATTCTCGGCGGGCTGAATGTCGTTGGCATGACGCGTTCCGGTATCGACCGCGCGGATATTCACAAGGTCAGGCGCGTCTTCAAGCAGATCTTCGAAGGCGAAGGCGCTATCCGCAGCAATGCGGCTGCGATTGACCGCGCAGAATATCTCGATTGCCCCCAGGTCATCGAAATCCTCGATTTCATCGGTGCGGATAGCGACCGCGCGCTTTCCTCGCCAAATCGGGGCAAGTGAGCCGTGACAGGCGGCGGGCGTCTCGCCATCGTGGCCGGCAGCGGCCAGCTGCCGCTGCATGTCGCGGCGGCCGCGCGCGAGATGGGGGAGAACCCCTTCATTGTACAGCTGCGCGATGATTCCCAGTTTGACTGGAGCGGTTTCGACAATGCGGTGATTAGCGTCGGCGATGTCGCCGGGCTTGGTCGGCTGCTGCGCGAAAACCAGGTTGACCGCGTCGTGCTTTCCGGCGCCGTGGCGCGGCGCCCTGAATGGCGGGAAATCCGCCCCACGATCGGCATATTGCTGAAACTGCCATCCATCGTCCGCACCCTGCTGTCGAGCGGCGATGACGCCGTTTTGCAGATGGTCATCAAGGTCATCGGCACGCTTGGGGCAAAAGTCATTGGCGCCCACGAGATCGCACCCGGTCTGCTTGCTACGACCGGCCCTTTCGGTGCGCATAAACCTGCTGAAGACGATCTGCGCGACATACGCAAGGCCGCGCAGGCCGCACTGGCACTCGGCACGCTTGATGTCGGGCAGGGTTCAGTCGCCGTTGGCGGCCGTATCGTTGCACTGGAGGGCGTCGAGGGCACAGACGCGATGCTGGCGCGTGTCGCGGCATTGCGCGCCGAGGGCCGCATCTCGCCCCGTCGAAAGGGTGTTCTGGTGAAGCTCTGCAAGCCGCAGCAGGATATCCGCGCTGACCTGCCAACTATCGGCGTGGAAACGGTGGAGAACGCGCATAAGGCCGGGCTAGCGGGGATCGCCGTTGAAGCCGGACGCGCGCTGGTACTTGATCGCGATGAGATGTTGAAGGCGGCAGATCAGGCCGGCATATTCGTCTGCGGTATCGATACGTCACTCGGTGAAGACATGATGGGCGGAGACATGGTGGGATGACGGCAACGTTGAAGGTGGCGGTTATAGCCGGCGAGGTATCCGGCGATCTTCTGGGTGCCGATCTCATTCGGTCCCTGAAAGGCCATTACTCGGGTTCTGTCGAGTTGATAGGCGTCGGCGGTGAGGCTCTGGAGGCGCAGGGGCTGGTTTCGCTGTTCGATTATTCCGAACTCTCCATCATGGGCTTCACGCAGGTTCTGAAGAAGCTGCCGAAGCTGATTTCGCGGATCAACCAGACTGCGCAGGCAATCATCGTCGCCAAGCCGGATATTCTGCTGATCATCGACAGCCCGGATTTCACCCATCGTGTTGCGAAAAAAGTCCGCAAACAATTGCCGCATCTGCCGGTTGTCAATTATGTCTGCCCCAGCGTCTGGGCGTGGAAGGAATATCGCGCCACCGCGATGTTGTCCTATGTCGATCACGTTCTGGCCCTGCTTCCATTTGAACCGGAGGCGATGCGGCGTCTCGGCGGCCCGCCGACAACCTTTGTCGGCCATCGCCTCAGCGTCGATCAAGACGTGCTCTCCGTGCGGCAGAGGCGGGCTGAGCGGCCCCTGCCTGCCAACGGCGAACCGAAAACCATTCTGCTCCTGCCGGGGTCACGTTCCACCGAAACGACCCGGTTGATGGAGCCGTTTCAGGAAGCGGCAAAAGCATATGTCGAGCGCAACGGCCCGACGAAGTTTCTGCTGCCGACAGTGCCGCGCCAGGAAAACCGCATCCGCGAACTGGCGGCAACATGGCCTCAGGATATCAGGCCTGAAATCGGCATCGATCCCGCCTTCAAGTGGAATGCATTTGCGCGCGCCGATGCGGCGATTGCCGCGTCCGGCACCGTTATTCTCGAGCTCGCGCTCGTCGGCGTACCAACCATATCGGTCTACAAGACCGACTGGATTTTCACGATGCTGAGCAAGCGGGTGAAAACCTGGACCGGTGCGCTTCCGAACCTGATTGCCGACTATGTCGTGGTGCCGGAATATTTCAACGAGGTGGTACGGGCAGGGTCGATGTTGCGTTGGGCCGAGCGGCTCTCATCCGACACCACCGAACGGCGGGCGATGCTGGAAGGCTATGCTCTTGTGCAGGAGCGTTTGCACACAGAAGTGCCTCCTGGCGAAACCGGCGCCCTTATACTTCTCGATGTGCTGAACAGCCGCGAGCAGCAAGGCTGAACCGGCAGCGATCCTGTCTGCTTCCTGGGGTCGGCAGGGCAGGTTTCGCTATTCTTATCGATGATCATATCCAACAAAAAAGCCGGCGGATAAAACCCGCCGGCTTTTTTATGTTGGTTGGTTTCCCGGCTTAACGCTTGGAAACCGGAACGTAGTCACGCTTGCCGGCGCCCGTGTAGAGCTGGCGCGGACGGCCGATGCGCTGCTGCGGATCCTCGATCATTTCGTTCCACTGCGCGATCCAGCCTACGGTGCGGGCCAGTGCGAACAGCACGGTAAACATGGTCGTGGGGAAGCCAAGCGCCTTCAGCGTGATACCCGAATAGAAGTCGACGTTCGGGTACAGCTTCTTCTCGACGAAATAAGGATCGGAAAGAGCGATCTTTTCGAGTTCGAGCGCGACCTGCATGATCGGATCGTCGGAGTTGCCGGTGGCTTCCAGCACTTCGTACATCGTCTTCTGCATGATCTTGGCGCGCGGGTCGTAGTTCTTGTACACGCGGTGGCCAAAGCCCATCAGGCGGAACGGATCGTTCTTGTCCTTGGCGCGGGCAATGTATTCCGGAATGCGGTCAACCGTGCCGATTTCGTTGAGCATGTTGAGCGCCGCTTCGTTGGCGCCGCCATGTGCCGGACCCCAGAGGCAGGCGATGCCCGCTGCAATACAGGCGAACGGGTTTGCACCCGACGAACCGGCAAGACGCACCGTGGAGGTGGAAGCATTCTGCTCGTGATCCGCATGCAGGATGAAGATGCGGTCCATGGCGCGGGCCAGAACCGGATCGACCTTGTACTCTTCGCAAGGCACGGCAAAGCACATGTGCAGGAAGTTGGAAGCGTAATCGAGGTCGTTCTTCGGGTAAACGAAGGGCTGGCCGATATGGTACTTGTAGGCCATGGCGGCGATCGTCGGCATTTTCGCGATCATCCGCAGCGAAGCGACCATGCGCTGGTGCGGATCCGTAATGTCCGTCGAGTCGTGATAGAAGGCCGAGAGAGCGCCGACCGTGCCGCACATGACAGCCATCGGATGTGCGTCGCGACGGTAGCCGGTGAAAAAGCGGCTCATCTGCTCGTGCACCATGGTGTGGCGCGTTACGCGGGTGTCGAAGTCCTTCTTCTGCGCAGCCGTCGGCAATTCGCCGTAAAGCAGCAGATAGCAGGTTTCCAGGAAGTCGCCCTGTTCGGCAAGCTGCTCGATTGGGAAGCCGCGGTGCAGAAGAACGCCTTCGTCACCATCGATATAGGTGATCTTGGATTCGCAGGAGGCTGTCGAGGTGAAGCCGGGGTCGTAGGTGAAGGAGCCCGTGTGCTTGTACAGCGTGGCGATATCGACGACGCTTGGTCCAATCGTGCCTTCCCTGACCGGGAGTTCGACCTGTTTTTCGCCAAGTGTCACTGTAGCGCTTTTTTCCGTCATACTGATCCTCCGAAAACATGCGGGTGGGGGCGTTGAGATACGCCCCGCGGTTAAGCGTCTACCGATTAGCTATATGATCCTTGCGCGGATGCCAAGCTATCCAAAGGTCAAATTGTGCATTGCGGCAAACGCAATCGCGTTGCTTCAGGCTTTCCCGGCAGCAGCAATTCAATCTCGGTCAACGCATCGTTAAAGTAAAGGATTGCAATCCCCAGCGCTGGTCTGCAAACCTGTTTTTGGTGCGGCAAGGGGCGGTGGGGATTGCTCGGTCAAGGGGAAAAACAGCATTTCGAATATGCTAAAACGATGCAGGGAGACTTGCCCGGCACACGGGAAATTCTGTTTCCTCTCCGCCGAAGCAGTGATGCGGCAACATATGACACTCCCGCCATTATTCCCGAGATTAACCGCAACACTACCGTGGCCGAAAAAATCGCCATGTGCCTGGCCGAGGAGCGCGCATTCGGCCACGATTTTCTTTTCATTCCCGTTTCCATCGGCTGCGGCGCGGTACTCTGGTTTTCTCTAGATGCCACGCCTTCCCCGGTCGTTTTGATTGCCACATTTCTTTTTGTCGCCGTTCTGGCGCTCTTTGTGAGATATAAAGCTGGCATTGCGGCGGCGGTTTGCGGCCCTTTCGCTTTTCTATTGCTGGGCATGCTTCTGGCAGATTTCGAAACCCGAAGGGCAGGGACCGTGGTGCTGGATACTACGTATAGATAATAAAATCAAATAGTTAAGTATGGAAATTTCTTTGTGCCATACCGACAAAGGCGGGCCGCTTTGAGGCCGTTAGGCCGATATCACTAGCCATCTTGGAAGCGCTTTCCTAGGTCGCACGTATTTCCTGTTGCCGCTGGCGCGGCAAGCTGCCCGCCCTCTGGCGGTAAAGTTCATTGTGGTTTTGCTGATCCTGTGCGAAATTGCATGAAATCTTCTTTGCACCTTTCGATCTTCTTTTCTCCATTTCTGTCGCCCGCCTCGCTTTCACAAGCGCGGCGGGTTTTCTTTTGCGCAAAACGAAAAAGCCCCACGGGGTCAACCGTAGGGCTTTGATCAGGCCGCCTTATATAGCGCCTTCAGTTCTTCCAAGTCTTCAGCGAGCATGGCGCTATAGGCCGTTGCTGCCGCTTCTGCCAGACCTTTGGCGAATGGCGAGTTTCGCACCCACTGGAGTGTTGATTGCCCCACCTTAGGCTTGACGTGGGCCACAGCGAAACCGTGTTCATGGTCATGGGTCAAGACAACATCGCGGATCGTCATTTGCATGTCAGGCAAGAAGAATTGGACCTTTGCCAGCTTGCGGAAACCTGTGTCCCGGTCATAGCCCTTGATAGGCTCGATGCTGATAGTCTTTACGTTCACGGTGTTCCTCCTTCGCAAGTGATTGTGATCCAAGCTCCCTTTTGGTCTGGCTTCATCATTTTGACATTATAAGAGCGCCCGGAACGCTTTTCCCGGATGCTCCATGTTGTGTTGACGGCCTTAATGGCAGGCTGCTGACGGACAGTAATTTCCACCGTGGAAACGCCGCGAGGGACGTTGTTCAAGACCATTTCATCACCGCTGCGAACCTCGATCCTGCCCGACGTGGTGAAGATCGTGGTGACGGGACCGGCTCCGGGGATCACGCCCCCGAAACCGTCATTGCCGTCTGCCTTACGCCGAAACTCGAAAACTCCGCGCAAGTCTCCGCCCCCGGTCATTGCTGCACCTGCGATGCCTGGGCATTTTGTGACATGCCAAGACGAGACATGTTTAACGGCTCCATGTACGTATCGCCGCCCTCGACCTTGCTCATGTTCTCGAAGCCGCGAATCTCGTCAACCGACAAGAAGCCAGCTTCCCGACCAATCTTGTAAGCCGCGTAGCGGGTAGCCAAATCACCACGAAGCAGGCCGGAAAGGTCATGCTCAATATAGTGAGTCTTGCGAGCTTCAGGCGAAAGCAGCGTGACGTTGTAGACGCTTTCGATTCGCTTTGCCCACGGCGCAAGGACTCGAGTCACAAGAGCGCGGCTTTCCTCGCCAATGTTGCTGTAGGTCGCATCGTCCGTAATGCCGACCGCTGAAGGCGGAACGCCATAGACGCGGCAGATATCCAGATTCGACAGCTTGCGGCTTTCGAGGAATTCCGAGTCCTTCGCTGAAAACGAGAGGGTCTCAAATTTAGCTCCCCCATCAAGAACCATCACCTCATTAGCCTTCAACTGCCCGACGAAGCGCTCTTTAAACTTCTTGATTGCATCGTCTTTGCCGTTGACCGCAAGTTTCTCCGGGAAAACGAGAATGCCAGCCGGACGGAAGTTGTTTTCCGCTGCCGCGCCTGCCGTGTCCTGTTGAGCCAAGGCCAGCCCGAAGGTAGCGTTTGCGATCTGGATAGGCGAAAGGCCTAGAACGCCGTCATTGGTCCGATAGCGCACATGCAGGATTTCGTCTTGCGTGTACGTCTGCGTTCCGCCGTTCTGCAACGCGACCTTGTAGCGAAGGCGTCCAGTTGAAAGCCGCTCCACCGTGACAGAAGGTGAGGGGATAGGATGCAGCGCGATAATCTGGCTACGGCCATTCCGTTCGATCCGGGCATAAGCATTGCCGTACATCAGCGCCGCAACATTCATCCACTCCCGGCCTTCGAACGCGGTGAGAAATGGCGAAAAGGAATCCTTCAGCACAGTGTAAAGCGAATGGTCAGAAGCCGTTTCCCGGCCACCGTCATCCGTTTTACGGTAGACCTTCAGCGGAACCGCCGCCAATTGCTCCGCTACAAGCTGAATGCAGCGGTGCGCAACGGCATGGCCTGAAGCCTTCTCGATGTCAGCCCGTGCCTGCCAGCGCGCACCAAGGAATTCGCCTAGGAACGGATCGCTAGAGGCTACGGCCCGTGTTTCTTGTGTCTTAAACGGCCACATGTGCGCCCCCTTCCAGTTCCAAAATTCGAATACGACGTTGCGCGTCAGTCATGGGCTTGCGCGACCGGACGGCAAGAGACGTGCCGGAATATGCCGGGAACGCCTGCACAACGCTGATTTCACGAAGGTCAATAGCCTTCAAAGTCCGTCGCTCGCCGTGCCATTCGTCGCCGCCTTCAGGCACATTGAAGCCGAAGGACATGCCGCCGATATCATGGCGGGCAGCAAGCGAAGCGATATCGCGGCCCAACTGTGTGTCTGGCAAATCTAGTTCGAAACGGAGTCCTTTCTGATCCTCTGCGAGGATCAGGCTGCCCGACGCGCTACGGCCCAACACCTTGCCGGGGTCATGATCGACAAGCGCCAGAATGTCGGGGTTCGAACGAAGCGAAGCACCGAACGCGCCAGCCTGAATGACCTCACTGAAATCACCAATCCGGGTTTCATGGCCGAATGTGGCGACATAGCCCGTGAGTTTGCGCCCGGATGCCTTAACGTCCATGGCAGCGCGTTTTTCGAAATTGGTCATTAAAACGATACCTCCCTGAATGGGGCAGTTAGCGCATCAACGCCAATTGCTATTGCCTGTGGTGGTTTCTCCGCTGCGGCTTCCCGGTATGCGTACCAGTGACCGACCAAAAGAAGGATTGCGTGTTTTACGGGAGGCTGTGCCGGACTGGCGATGCTGACGCCGATTTCCGAAACGTAGCCTTCAGCCGCAAGGATCAGACCTGAAACGTAAGTGTCATCCTCCGCGTAATCTACGCGGAGGTGAGTCTTAGCCTCGGCCAGCGAGACAGCCGCCATATTAGGCGACGGCCTTCCATGCGAATGCTTCAGGATGGCGGATAGCCACGTCAGCATCAAGAAACGCATGCAGGCGAAGACCGCCCTTGGAAGCATCTGTGTACGGGTTTTGCAAAATGTCTACTCCCGACCAGTAGCCAATAAGCAGGTTTGCAAATGCGCCGAAGATCAGCGGGTTTTCACCGGCAATCGTCGGAACCTGATTCGTGGCAACGACGCGCTCACCATGGAAGGTTTCAGCGGTGCTGAGATTGCGCTGCTGACCGTCCTTCAGCTTGCGGGCAACAGCCATCAATGCCGGATTGGTCAAGAAGCCCGTAGTGCCGGTCACGTCGTCAATCTGGAGCGCCGCGATAAGGTCCGCTGCAATATCGCTCAAGTCCGTTGCCGTGGTAGCGCTTTCCGGAATCTGAGTAAGGATGCCAACCGGCTGCTTTGCGGCAGCGGTGCCGTTGATAGCGGCCTTGTCGAGAGCCTGCGCAAGTACGAAAGCCAAGTCCTGACGAAGCACGTTTTCAAGCGCAACGCCGTTCTGAAGCAGCAAGCGGCGAGACAGGTACATTTCGCCGGAAACCGTCTTCGGAGACAGCGACACCTTGTCAAAGGTCGCATCGCTGGCCGTTGTCGGTTCGTCTTCATTCACCCAAACAGCATTTGGGCCGGAGACCAGTCGCGGCAGATCGAGGTTGCCGCTCAGGCCGGAAATGATGGTAGCGCCGAGAGACTGGACAGCCATTACAGGACGAAGGCGGTCAATCAGGCCACCCATGTTCGTTGCGACGGTGTTGCCAGCGGTGCCAGTCGTCAGCATGGCGCGGTTTTCCTCACCGAAGATGAGCGAGGTAGGAACCATCACGCCGCGCACTTCGCGACCCTTGGACAATTCGTCATGCACTTCGCGTTCAACGCCGGTCAGGCTATCGCCGTTGCCTTCGCGGATCGCCTTGGAGACAGAATAAGAGCGAAGCTCGCGAGCCATGCCATTATCAGCCGGTGCGGCTTCGTGGCGCTCGAATTCTGCGATGGTTGCTGCATTCTTGATCTGGCCGTCCAGAGACCGGATTTCGCTTTCGATGCTATCGAATTTCGACTGTTCCGGGTTTGCACCCAATGCGCGGATTTCTGCGATCTTAGCTGCACGTGTCTCTTTCAGGTGATGAATGTTCAAATATAGTCTCCTTTTCTGAATAGTGCGCAAAGAGCCATGCCGATGCGGAATTGCTCGGTTTGGATAGACGCAACAATGTCGTGGTTTGTCGTAGGTGTTGCCTGCGGCAACATGCTGCCCGCCCCTCAGTCGGGACAGGCTCGCCGGTTCAAGTCTTGTGCTTGCGTCCGGTGATTGTGTTTATACTCAATTTTGCTTGCGCATCAACAGTAAAACGCAAAAAGCAAGGAAGTATATTTTTACACTGTTTGCTTGACAAAACAGCGGGTCAGATTTTTTGTATCGCTACTTTTTTCCGCCGTATACCCCAATGAAAACTGGTGGGGGCGCTTTTCGTGGTCCTGTGTACTCTCGAACACTGTGGAAGCCCACGCTGTTGACGTTGTAGCTAACTTCGGACGGCGGAGCCTTTTTTGAAGCATCCTCATGAAGCAGTTCTTCTGGATCGTCGTCTACCTCAACCTCAACTTGCCTGAAGGTAACAAGCGACCCATTTATGGCTCTGCATTCTAGTATATCTTCACGCCATTTCTCGCCGTTCGTCAGATTTTCTGCATCAAGCACGGTTACAATGTACGCTTTTCCGATCTGTATCATTCATTTCCTTTCTATCTAGGCATCTTCCATAAGACACGCAGGAAGAGCACTGTCTTCCGTGTGTCGCGCAGCAGTTTGCAATGCCATTGCCAGAGCTACAAGGCCGTCGATGCGTCCTGACGCCTTCGACTTATCAAGCTTCCGTGCGCCGGACGGGTCTTTCGTGATAACCGCATTGGCCGCGCACATCTTCATGAGCGGATTTCCGGCGTGATTCACCTTCTGTTGCGCGACGGCGACCTCCAGCATATCCACGGCAGGACTCATATCCTTGTAGCCCTGCCCGAACGGCTGAAGCGGCAAATCAATCGAAGCCTTTGCCAGTTCACGCCGCAAGTCTTCTATCCGCCAGCGGTCGAAAGCAATTTCCTTGATATCGAACCGGCCAGCCTCATCAGCGATATATTCCGCAACGGCCTGTGGATCGATGACCTTTCCCGGCAACAGCGTGAGCCGTGACGACTCCTGACGCGCCCATATATCGTAAGGAACACGGTCATTCTCGCTTTTCCCGGCGATATCGAATTCAGGCAGGAAGAACCGGGGCAACACCGTAAAGCGGCCATCCTCTTCCGGGAAAACCAGAACGAAGGCCGTCAAGTCTCGCGCTGCTGACAGGTCAAGAGCGCCATAGCACTCCCGGCCTTCAAGCGCGGATTCGTCAATCGGGCCTAGGTCGCAATCGTTCCATTCGCGAGCCGCGATGAATCGGACGGTGCCGTCAATCCGCTCGTTGAGAATCTTGTTTCGGAAGTCCGCTTCCTTCGATGGAATCCGCTTTGCTTGCCCCGCCATGCGCTCGACTTGCTCCAGTTGCAGGAAATCGCCCAGAGCAGGATTGGCCTTTATCCAAGTCTCATAAATCCATGGATCATCGTCCGGATCAGTCGTGAACAAGGCTAGATGGAAGGTTTCGTCTTCAATCTCGCCCGTTTTGACCTTCAAACCATAGTCGATCATCTCCGAAAAGAAATGTGTGTCATCTTTAGCCTGTGTGCTGATCACAACAATTAGCGGCTCATCACGCGCACCAAGGGCGGAATCCATTGCGTCGAATAGGTCGCGCTTCGGCCAATATCCCGCTTCGTCGGCAAGGAAGAATGATGGCGACAAACCAAGCTTGGAATCAGCATCCGCGCTCACAGCCTTCAGAACGGAGCCTTCACCGGGATAACCGGCTTCGACTTCGATTTCCTTTGAGAACTTGATAATGTTCACACGTTCCGAAAGCTCGACATGAGCCTCCAGCATGGCTTTGCATTCGGCCCAAGCCTTACCGGCCTGAATCTTATCCATCGCACCGAAGTACAATTCCCCACGCTGTTCGGCTTCAGGTCCGACAAGATGGCAAAGTGCGAGCGCCGCGCTCAATCCGGTCTTTCCGTTCTTACGGCCCATAGACAAGACGGCAGTTCGTACAGGGCGACGGCCATATTCGTCAGTAGCGTAAATCGGCGCAAGAAACTCTTCGATCTGCCATTCACGAAGCTGCATGTTCTGGCCTGCGAGTTTGCCCTGTGTGATTTTCATGTCATTGACGAATGCGACGACGGCTTCCAGTCGGGTGAGGCCCTCGACCTCCCATGGAAGAACCTCACGGTTCTTCTGCTGCCCGCCACTCATGATATCCCCGGTCTTGCCGGATGCTTTCGGCTTCGCGCCGGGTCCTCGACGGCCCATAATGTCTCCTTTCGCTGTTCACTTTTTCATGACGATTTCCTTTTCGTCGTTCAATTTTTGATACTAAGTCTTCGTTGATGCCCCACGCCGTTCCCCGGCACGTCGACTCTCGTCTTTCGATGCCCCCTACCTTCGGAACCGGGCAGGGAGGCCCGTCAGGCGTCACTCCAGCCTTCCGGGTCAATGGGGTTGCCGTCCACGTCAAAGCCAGCCCACGCCCTGCGAAAGCCGCTGCTCTTGCCTGTCTTAGCTGTGCGTCTATCCTTCGCATTGGTCTTGCGGTTGTGACAGGATGCGCACATGCTCGTTAGCTCAGACGTGGGCGGGAATGCCAAGCCTCCCGCATTGATTGCCTTGTCGTGGTCTACGACTTCCGCAATCTCGATGACACCACGCGCACGGCACGGCTCACAGACCGGACATTCCATTAGCTTGGCTATGCGCAGCCGTTGCCACTGAGCCGTGTTATACGGCCATCTGCTCATGAGGGGCGGGCGGTCTGCCGCGCAGCGGCAGTAATGACAACCTTCGGCTTGACCGGAATAGGCTGCTTACGCACCGGATCAATTCGGCTCTGACGTGCAAACACCTGCCGGTTCTGATGCATCAACTTCATTGCACCGCCACCCATTCACCATGTCCCACGGCTTTAGCCAAACCACGGCGCTTCAGGCGCAACAGCACCTCATTGACCTCGTGACGCCCGTAACCCGTGAGCCGAGACAAGATCATAGGCGCTGCCGGTATTGACCGCTTCCGCAGGAGCGTAAGCACCTTCTCGTCAGGCTCAGCCAATCCACTCCATGCGACCGGACGGCCCACTAGCGCGCCGATGACCATTTCGTTTTCAGCCTGCATTGCACATACCTTCAGATGCGCGATAAGACTTGAATGACGTAAACAGGCAATCGGCCTCATCTTCAGCGGTCAGTGAAGCGATAGGAAGGACCCTTGCTTCCTCGCCATCGATCGGCTCTCCGCTTCTTTCGTCTGCATCCACGATAACGAATAACTTGCTCGTTGCTCCCATGACCTTGTGCAGTCTTCTGCTATTCGCACGCACCACGTACATGCCATTCCACCATTCTGTTTTTTCCATCTCCAATTCTCCTTTCGTTGTGTTCGTGCATAATCCTGTCCGCCTACTCACGCACGGCTGCCGAAGCCGCCGCCAAGTGTGTAGGGGGTATGGGGGGGTACGCGGCGGCTAGGTTGGCGGAGGTTGGCGGCTAGGTTGGCGGAAGGTTTGCGTACCCTACTCATCATCGCCGTATCGCTTCTGTCCGTCCCAATTTCTAACAAGCTGCTCCACTCCCTTTCCATCCATTCGGATATTCTCAGCTATGATTTTTCCTTCAGCCAGAAGGTTAGTCATAGCTCTCTCAAAGTCGCGCACCGAAAATTCGCAAGCCCCCATTTTGTGAAGAAGACGGGGCGCATAATTACCACTCTTCAACGTTGTGAGGCGCTTCCTTGTGACCGGCGCGTTGTGCTGATCCAGACGCTCAAGAAATAGCTTTTCCGCTCTAACCTGCTTAGCCTTGGCTTCCACGCTAGGAGGCCTGTTCGGATCATCCAGAACGAAGACGCCCTTTTCCCATCGTACAGTCAGCCCGTCACCGAACTTGCCGTAATTGCTTTTCGTCGTTTTCAGCTTGCGCACGTCTTCGTCAGCATCATCCTTGCGCCCGTCCCTTGTCATGTAGACCGCCGCTCGCGCAGAATTGGCCCACGCCGTTGAGCCTGACGTACCTTTACCGCTCTCAATACCGCTCTGTGACGGGTGGTAGAGCAGGATCACAGCCACGTCCTTTTCGATGGCAAGCTTTCGCAACTGGCCTATGAACTGGCGAACCTGTGACCGCTTGATTTCGTCGCCTCCGTACACATCAGCGCACGTATCGAGAAACAATGCGACCGGCTTCACGAAATCGACGGTTGCCACCAGCTTATCCCAAAGCGACGTTGCCTTGATCCCGTCTTTACCAAACGGAGCGCACAACAACGCATCTTCGCCAGCCCGACCTACCAGTTTAAAATCGGTGATTTCGGACCGTTTGACGCCATGGCTTCGAGCTACATCATGCAAACGCCTCTTGAATTCGTCATCCGCATCTTCGGCACCAAAGTAGACGACTTTTCCGGGGCGAAGCTTTAGACCTAGAAAATCCTCTCTCAGCGCAGACGCTACGGCGGTTTGCAAAGCGAGCAACGATTTACCTGTGCCGCCTTCCGCCGACAGGATGGATACCTGCGCATGCGGGAAAAGGCCTTCCCAATACCATTCGCGTTCCGGCACGTCGTCATCCCTCCATTCATCGGGCGAGACGTAATCAAGCAAACCCTTTGGCTTCTCGTCCCGCGCTGTCGTTTTTCGGGCTGATCGTGCGCCTAGCTTCTCGAAATTGAACGTCCCCTTCCAGCGATGGCCGTCATCCTCTGCATGCGGTTCCGTCATTAGTGCGTGGTTCGCGATGCAATGCGTTCATCAAGCCAAGCCGTCACTTCGGACCGAACGTATGCGATACGGCGCGCCGATAGTTGTACTGGCTTTGGGAATAGGCCCGTTGTGCTCAGAATATTAAGCTGCATCGCGGAAAACGTCGTTTCGGCTGCGGCTTCCTTTGGCGACATGAGGCGCGGAAGTTCTTTCGACATGTATACTCCTTTCTCTAGACGCACTTGCTTGTTACCGGACCTCCTTGGCCGGTGCGAAATAGCGCTGATTGTTATGGATTGCCTGCCGTTGTTGGCGACGAGTGGTTTATAGCTCCAATAAACTGAAGCTATCAACTAAAAAATGCATAATACGTCTTAGTATATTTTTGCATTACTTGCTTGACGTTTTGACGCCTGAAGAAAAATTTAGAAATTTCGTTGAAAAGACTTTGTTATTTCCGATTGACGGGCGTTGATTGGCAATAATCGCACCAATCCTGCATAAGCTGGCGTCTTTTTTCTAGCGCATCAGAACGGCGGTATGCTTGTTCTACGGCGTTCCCAACGGCATGGGCTAGAGCGGCCTCAATGATATCTCGTTGATGGTGGGTTGCATCCCCTGCCCAATCCCTAAACGTGGAGCGCAAGCCGTGCAACGTCTCTGTGCCGCCCGTCGCGGCCCGGATAACCTTGAGCATGCCTTTATCGCCCATTTGGCAACCTTCCTTCTCTCCTTCAAATACAAGCGCGCCTGTCGCCACTTGTTTACGTGCTTGCAGGATCGTCAAGGCGCGGTCAGAGAGTGGAATACGATGTTCTTTGCGGGCCTTCATGCGCTCAGCCGGGATAATCCACAGCTTGGCATCCATATCGATTTCGGACCAAACCGCGCCGCGAACCTCGCCAGATCGGGCAGCGGTCAGGCACGCAAACTCAGCCGCCCGAGCGTAGACTGATGTTTCGGCTCTAATCTTCTTCATCACGGCTGGCATGTCCTTATACTCGATGGCCTCATGATGGATGTGGACAACCTTGTTAGCCGGAAGGATGTCCTTAAGCCCGCCTTCCCATGCCGCTGGATTGTCACCGCTGCGCAGTCCTTGCGCCTTCGCCAGATCGAAAACCCCCGCAATGCGCGTCCGGGTCCGATCTGCCGAAACTCGCATCGTCTCCCAAAGCGGGCGAAGCACGTCCAACACGTCTTGGCGCGTTATGTCGGCAATGGGCATTCTATGTAGGGGGGCGGCATGGTCGTTAATGCTTCTGCGAATTTGGTAGTGGTGCTTCTCGCTATTCGTCTCGGCGCACTTCTTCTTGATGTAGTCCTTGGCAACATCAAGGAAGGTCACACGTACGTGAAGGGCATCGCCACGTGCCAGACGTTCCCGGATGACTTCCGCCTTCTCTCGGGCAAGCTGGAGCGAAACCGGGGCAGTTCCCTGCCCATATCCTCCAAGGCCCATTTCAGTGCGTTTGCCGTCTCGCTTAAATATGAATAACCATTGCTTGGAGCCACCGGCACGGACCCGCATAAACAGTCCGTCGCCGTCGCTGTATATTCCGGGCTTTTCTAGCTTCTTAATTTTGGCTTCATTGAGCTTGTGCCGCGCCATACCAGATTCCTCTTGCCATAACTTCATCATGAAAAATACGCAAAATACGGTCTTTTGCAAGTCTATTGTACACGTAATTTCAATACCTTACAGATATCCGTGGTGCTGGATACCCCCGTCACCACCACCATCACCGGCACCGTGGCGCGCCGGGAGGTCGATGCACGCGGCTACTGGCGATATGTCGTCGATCTGACCGCAACAGCGGACCCGACATTGTCGCGTCCGCCGCAGAGGATATCGGTGCTTTCGCGTGGCGGAGGCGAGCCGATCGCACTCGGCGCAACCCTTCGCGGCAAGGTCCGCCTCTCGCCGCCATCCGGCCCGGCCTTACCGGGACTGAACGACTTCGCCTTCACGTCCTATTTCAAAGGCATAGGCGCGACCGGTTTCTTTTATAAATCACCGCAGGCGCTTGTATCACCCGTTGGTGACGCAAGGCCTGACAAGGGTTGGTTGGAATGGGCCGATATGCGGCTTTACGGCCTTCGCAGCGCAATTGCCGAACGCATCCGCACCACCATCGGCGGTGATGCCGGAGCCTTCGCCGCCTCCATCATCACCGATGAGAGACAGGCCATATCGGCGGAGACGATGGAGGCGTTGCGGCTCTCCGGCCTTGCTCATATCGTTGCCATATCCGGGCTCAACATGGCACTGGCCTCCGGCATATTCTTTGTTGGCCTGAGACTGGCTTTCAGCCTGTTTCCCGCCTTTGCGCAGCGCTGGCCGGTCAAGAAGATCGCGGCTTTCGCGGCACTGCTGATGACGCTTGCCTATTATCTGATTTCCGGTTTCGCCGTTTCCGCCGAGCGTGCCTGGCTGATGATGTCTGTGATGCTGATCGCGGTCCTTTTCGATCAGCCATCACTCAGCCTCAGAAACGTTGCCATTTCCGCCCTGATCATTCTGGCTTTCTCGCCCTCGGAAATCATGGGTCCGAGTTTTCAGATGTCATTTGCGGCCACCATAGCGCTTGTTTCGGCCTATGCCTTCTGGAGCCGTTGGCGCACGGATCGCGAGCGGCTGTTCATCGGGCGCAAGCCCGCATGGCTGAAGGTGGCGGAAATGATGGGCGCGGTCATTGGCGGCGTTATCACGACGTCGCTGATCGGGGGCCTTTCTACGGCGATCTATTCGGCCGAACATTTTCACCGTGTCACCACCTATGGACTGTTCGCCAATCTGGCTGCAATGCCGCTCATGTCGCTGATCGTCATGCCATTCGCTCTTATCGCCATGCTGCTGATGCCCTTCGGGCTCGATGCGCCGTTCCTGAAGATCATGGGTTATGGCATGGCACTCGTCATCGAGGTTGCAAACGAGGTGGCCTCCTGGGGCGGCAGCGCAGCGACTGGGCGTCCGCATGGCTGGTTTATCGGTTTGGCTTCGGTGGGTTTCCTGCTGCTGACATTGCTGCGCAGCCGGCTTGCGCTTCTTGGCATCCCGTTTCTGCTCTTCGCCTTCGGTGTGTCGGCAGTTACGGCCTATCGTGATCTGCCGGATCTATTGATTCACGAGGACGGCGACTTGGTGGCACTCCTGGAGGACGGCAAGGTCTCAACCACAAAAGCCCGTCCGCAGGGCTTCGTTTACGGCCAGTGGCAAAGGGCGCTGCTGCTGCCGGAAAAAACCGTGCCGCCAGATTTTATAAATGGTGAGAGCATGGCAAATACTGCTGGTTCTGACTCGAGATCGAAACTGTCGCCGGAAGACATGGCTGTCGTGGTACGCGAGATGACGGCGGCGCTCAAAGACGCTAAAGCTGGCGTCTTCACCTGCAGGAAAGACATATGGTGCGTAGCGAGCGCCGCGAGCGGAGAGTGGATCGTCGTTCTGGAAGATGGCCGCTTCGCGGGAAAAGCCTGCGATATTGCCGATATCGTCGTTGTTTCCCGCAGAACCTCTTTTTCTCAGTGCCGCTCGAGTGCACTCCTGCTCAGCCGTGACATCTTGCGGCGTCTCGGTTCTGTGGAAATAGATTTTGCTGACAAGAGGGAGGAGGGTGTGGCGAGCGGGCTGCGCGCCGCAATCGCCGGAACGGACAGGCCCTGGAGCCAGCACCGTTATTACGACTGGAAAAGCGGACGTTTCGACCGTGATCTGCCGCAGCCCATCATCCGGCTGCTGGCGGCGTCGCAATGACTGCCGCCAGCATGGATCAACGGGCCTTGGCGCGCAAATCTTCAGTCAATTCGCCGATCTCGCCAACTTCCTCTTCATGACCAGCGTCGCGCCAGCTCTCCTTCAAACCGGCCTCGTACCATTCTTGCATGGCAGGCAGGGTGAGCAGCCGGTCGCAATAGGCTTTCGCTGCTGGCGAAAGATCCGCACTGCCATAGGTCTGGAAACGGAATGCAACCGGGCAGAAGAAAGCATCGACCGCCGTGAACTTTTGACCGGCAAGATATGGCCCGCCGAATTTTGTGAGACCCTCGCTCCACAATGCATCGATCCGCTTTATATCGGCTTTAAGCCCGGCATCGCCGCCCCTTGGTTTGACCCGAATGCCCACCGACATGGGATAGAGATTGCGCAGCGAGGAAAAGCCGGCATGCATCTCACTTGCGGCCGAACGCGACCAGGCCCTGGCATGCTTGTCGCTTGCCCAGACACCCTGGTGTCTTTCAGCAAGATATTCGACGATCGAAAGCGTTTCCCAAACCGTCATACCCTCATCGACCAGGCAGGGCACCTTGCCCGTCGGCGAAAAGGAGGAGAAGGAGACGCCTTCGCCGAACGGAATGAGCTTTTCATCAAAGGCGATACCGAGCGTGCGCATCAATACCCACGGCCGTAGCGACCATGAAGAATAGTTCTTGTTGGCTATATAAAGATCGTACATGGCGTATCTCCCGGATATGACGCGTATTTCTACACCTGCCAAGCGTTCACGGAATATCGAAAATTATCCATGGCTCCCATAAACGCCGTTGATGAATGGTGATGTGGGGTCGCCGAGAGCGCGCCTTGCGATAAGTCACCCTTTGGTGACGACTAAAACTGACTGCGCAACACGACAGAACAACGTCGCTAAAAAACAGCGGGTGTGATCGCTTCGACAATTACAGCGAGCAGCCCATTCGCCACCACGCCTGTAGCGAAACCGAAGCATCTTTATGGAGCAGGAACTCAGTTTAGAAAGGGCAACGCGCATAGCTTAGTGGCGCATATCCTCGTGCACCCGCAAAGGCACGCCACGTTCGGAAACAGCCAAACCCGATATAGGCGCCATCTTCACGATGACGCCTATTGTAAAGCGAATACGTTCGGTTCGATAAGATCAATGGTAGCGGCGGATCAGCCCTACCAGCTTGCCCTGAATTTTAACCCGGTCGGGCCCGAAGATACGGGTCTCATAGGCTGGGTTTGCCGCCTCGAGCGCAATGGAGGCACCCTTGCGGCGGAAGCGCTTCAGCGTGGCTTCCTCGTCATCCACCAGAGCCACAACGATATCCCCGGGATTGGCGGTGTTGCCGTTGCGGATGATGACTGTGTCGCCGTCGAAAATGCCGGCCTCGATCATCGAATCACCCTTGACCTCAAGCGCGTAATGTTCGCCCGTGCCAAGCATGTCTACTGGCACTGCCACATCATGGGTGTTGTTCTGGATGGCGGAAATCGGCACGCCCGCAGCGATGCGGCCCATGACCGGCACGGTGACAGCCCCGCCCAGATCATTGGCCGGCGTCTTGGGGGCAAGGGCCGGTTCCGGCGTCTTGGGCTTGCCAAGGCTGCCTTCGATAACGCTTGGCGAAAAGCCGCGCTGCGGCCTTGCACCCGGCGTATAAGCCTCGGGCAGCTTGATGACTTCCAGCGCCCGGGCTCTATTCGGTAGCCGACGAATGAACCCGCGCTCTTCGAGAGCGGTTATCAGGCGGTGGATGCCGGATTTCGAAGCAAGATCGAGTGCGTCCTTCATTTCATCGAAGGAGGGCGGCACGCCGGACTCTTTCATTCGTTCATGAATGAAGAGAAGCAATTCCTGCTGTTTGCGCGTGAGCATGAGGAAAACACCCTTTAGAATCGTAGTGGAAGTCGCGAAACAAATACAGAACGAACACTATATGTTCCATATGTGTTCTGCAATCCCCTAAAATTTCGTGAAGGTGCCATCTGTTGCTGTGATGATTTGCCTCATAGCACGCAATTGTGCTTTTGTGCGGTCAAAACCGTCCCGGCATGCTCCGGGCGGAAGGCCAGCAGGATACATTTTCATGACGAAACCCTATAGCGTTGACCATCTCGTTTTGCCCGTGGAAGTCATAGGCGTCGCCGTGAAGCGCCTCGTCAGTCTTGGCTTTACGGTTGCGCCGGAGGCTCTGCATCCTTTCGGCACCCAAAATGCCTGCGTATTTTTCGCCGATGGCACCTATCTGGAGCCGCTCGCAATTGCTGATCCGGCTAAATATAATGCTTCAATAGAGAGGGGTGATGTGTTCACCGGCAGGGATGTGGCCTTCCGGCAACGGGACGGGCAGGAGGGTTTTTCGGCTCTTGTCGCCAGGACTAAAGACGCCTTGGTTGACCATGAGCGGTTTCGGGCAGCCGGCCTTTCGGCGGGCGATGTTTTCGAGTTTTCGCGGCCTGTTCGGATGCCGGATGGCTCGCAAGGCGAGGCGGCGTTCCGGCTGGCTTTTGCGGCAAGCGGGGCGGCCGCGGATTTCTTTTTGTTCAGTTGTCAACGGCTTCAAGCCCTTCCGGGCGATCGCACCATGCTGGAGCGCCACGCCAATGGTGTCACCGGCCTGAGTGAAATCGTCCTGTTTTCCGGCGGCAATATGAAGGTGGCGGGCCTGATCGAGACAGTGTTTGGCTGTGAAGGCAAATGGTCTCCGGGCGGTGATATGGTTTTCGCGACCGGCAATGCCAACATCAGATTGCCCGGAAAACCGCCTTTCGGCGGGCAGGCCCTGAATGCTCAGGATGGCAACGAAGGCAGATTGCGCGGCGCGGGCATCGTCTTTTCGTCACACGATCTTGCCGTGACAGAGGCGGTGCTTGCTGCTAATGGCGTGTCCTGCGCAAAAGCGGACGGCCGTCTGGTGGTGCCCGCAGCACCTGGTCAGGGTGTTGCCTTCGCCTTCGAGGAAAAATGATGAACGTTACGAACAATCTTAAAGTCACAGCCGGCGACGGCGCCAGCAAGGTTTCTTTCTCGAATACTGAGCGGTTTTCGCTGATTGCCGGTCCCTGCCAGATGGAAAGCCGCGAACATGCCTTCATGATCGCTGGCGTCCTGAAGGAGCTTTGCGACAAGCTGGGAATAGGGCTTGTCTACAAGTCCTCTTTCGACAAGGCGAACCGCACTTCGCTTTCCGGAAAACGCGGCATCGGCCTGGATAACGCGATGCAGGTTTTTGCCGATCTCAAAAAGGAATTCGGTTTTCCTGTTCTGACCGACATCCACACGGAAGAGCAATGCGCCATCGTTTCCGAGGTAGTGGACGTGCTGCAGATCCCGGCGTTCCTCAGCCGCCAGACCGATCTTCTCGTTGCCGCCGCCAAGACCGGCCGCGTCATCAACGTCAAGAAAGGCCAGTTTCTGGCGCCCTGGGACATGAAGAACGTGCTTGCCAAGCTCAATGAGAGCGGCAATCCGAATGTGATGTTGTGCGAGCGCGGCGCGTCCTTCGGTTACAACACGCTGGTTTCCGACATGCGCTCTTTGCCGATCATGGCAGCGCTCGGCGCACCTGTCGTGTTCGATGCCACCCATTCGGTGCAGCAGCCGGGCGGGCAGGGCGGCTCCACAGGTGGCCAGCGCGAATTCGTCGAGACGTTGGCGCGTGCGGCCGTTGCGGTTGGCGTGGCCGGCCTCTTCATCGAGACGCATGAGGATCCGGACAATGCGCCGTCAGACGGCCCTAACATGGTCCACTTGAAGGACATGCCGAAACTGCTCGAAAAGCTTCTGGCTTTCGACGCGATTACGAAAGCCTGATCGGCTGACCGTGACGGCGGGCACTTTTGTGCCAATCGATTTTAATGGCGGGCGGGCCGTTTCCGCTGCCCACCGTCATTGTAATTTCTTCGCCATCGTCTAAGACAGGCGACGGAAAATATCTGTTCCATTCCCAAGGGAGAGACCATGACTGCCATTACCGATATCATCGCGCGCGAAATTCTCGACAGCCGCGGCAATCCGACCGTTGAAGTCGACGTTTATCTCGAAGACGGCTCCATGGGCCGTGCCGCCGTTCCCTCCGGCGCCTCCACCGGCGCGCATGAGGCGGTTGAGCTGCGCGATGGCGGCAAGCGTTATCTCGGCAAGGGCGTGGAAAAGGCGGTCGAAGCCGTCAATACGGAAATCTTCGATGCGATTGGCGGTTTCGACGCTGAAAACCAGATCCAGATCGATCAGATGATGATCGCGCTCGACGGCACGCCGAACAAGTCGCGCATCGGCGCCAACGCCATCCTCGGCGTGTCGCTCGCCGTTGCGAAGGCTGCCGCTGAAGCCTCCGGCCTGCCGCTTTACCGTTATGTCGGCGGCCCGAACGCGCATCTGCTGCCGGTTCCGATGATGAACATCATCAACGGCGGCGCGCATGCCGATAACCCCATCGACTTCCAGGAATTCATGATCCTGCCGGTCGGCGCAGAAAACATTCGCGAAGCCGTGCGCATGGGCTCCGAAGTCTTCCATACGCTGAAAAAAGAACTGTCCGCACAGGGCCACAACACCAATGTCGGCGATGAGGGCGGTTTTGCACCGGGTCTCGAAAGCGCGCCGGCAGCACTCGATTTCATCATGAAGTCGATCGAAAAGGCTGGCTACCGTCCAGGCGACGACATGTTCATCGGTCTCGACTGTGCGGCGACCGAATTCTTCAAGAACGGCAATTACGTTTATGAAGGCGAAGGCAAGACCCGTTCGCCGATCGAGCAGGCCGAATACCTGGCCGAACTCGTCGCGAAATATCCAATCATCTCCGTTGAAGACGGCATGGCTGAAGACGACTGGGATGGCTGGAAGGCGCTGACCGATCTCATTGGCAACAAGTGCCAGCTGGTGGGCGACGATCTTTTCGTCACCAACTCCGCCCGCCTTCGCGACGGTATCAAGATGGGTGTCGCCAACTCCATCCTCGTCAAGGTCAACCAGATCGGTTCGCTTTCCGAGACGCTGGACGCAGTCGAAACCGCGCACAAGGCAGGTTACACCGCCGTCATGTCGCACCGTTCGGGCGAAACGGAAGATTCCACCATCGCCGATCTCGCGGTTGCAACCAACTGCGGTCAGATCAAGACCGGCTCGCTTGCCCGTTCCGACCGGCTCGCAAAGTACAACCAGCTTATCCGCATTGAAGAAATGCTTGGCCCGCAGGCTGCTTACGCCGGCCGTTCGATCCTGCGCGGATAATCCGCGTTCGGGTTTCGCGATATGGCCCGCCGCCTGGCGGGTCAGTCTCAGGGATGGGCGGTTTATCCGCACTGCTCACTCCCGAGTTGATCTGAGGTTCAGTCAGGCCAGGTCCCTGGGTTGAAAGGGCTCTTTTCACGGCGAAGACGCGCTGTGGCTTGATGCCGGATCACGCTCGGCATAACGAACTCTCTCTGATATCGTCGTCATTATTAGCCCGCCTCTGGCGGGCTTTTTTGCGTCTATCAGTCGCGCGGAATTTAAGGTCAACGGATAGTTAAACAATCCGCATTAGTCTCGAGACTCACATTATGCGTTTTAAGGCTTCTCTCCGGCATGTGGACCAGACATCATAAAAAGAGACGATTCGGCCGTTTGATCGTTCCGGCCATTACGATCGCTTTTCTTTCCTATTTCGGGTATCATTCCATCCACGGCGACTTCGGCCTTCAGGCGACGGAGCGGCTGGAGCGGCAGCGTATTGCCAGAACGGCAGAGCTTGCCAAGCTGACGCAGGCGCGCGTTGCGCTGGAGCGGCAGGTCGAATTATTGAGCGACGGTTCTCTCGAACGTGACATGATTGACGAGATTTCCCGTTATCAGTTGAATATGTCCCGTACGGACGAAATTGTCATCATGAATACCTACTTCTAATTAACCGAAATCAAGTTAATTAATGATTTGTGATTTATTCACAGCACTTTAGCATGAATATGTGCCATGCGTTTAAAGCATTGCTGCATGGCATTTTCTTGCATATGGTACGCGCCAATCTATCCATTCAAACGACAACTCAGGGAGGGATGAATGGCGCCGCGAAAAACCGCGTCCGTATCCGGCCGAAAGACAACGGCAAAGGCTGCAGGCGAATTCACCGGTAAGAACAGCCCGGACTTTTCGAAGGAAGAAGAGCTTCACGCCTATCGTGAGATGCTTCTCATCCGTCGCTTCGAGGAAAAGGCCGGCCAGCTTTACGGCATGGGCTTCATCGGTGGTTTCTGTCACCTCTACATCGGTCAGGAAGCCGTTGTTGTCGGCATGCAGATGTCTCAGAAGGAAGGCGATCAGGTCATCACCGCTTACCGTGACCACGGCCATATGTTGGCTCTGGGCATGAGCGCGCGTGGCGTCATGGCCGAATTGACCGGTCGCAAGGGCGGCCTGTCTAAAGGCAAGGGCGGCTCGATGCACATGTTCTCCAAGGAGAAACATTTCTACGGCGGCCACGGCATCGTCGGTGCGCAGGTTTCGCTCGGAACCGGTCTTGCCTTCGCCAATAAATATCGCGGCAACGACAATGTCTCCGTGACATATTTCGGTGACGGCGCCGCCAACCAGGGTCAGGTCTACGAGAGCTTCAACATGGCCGCTCTCTGGAAACTGCCGATCATCTATATCGTTGAAAACAACCGTTACGCCATGGGCACCTCGACCGCCCGCGCCACCGCCCAGTCGAACTATTCGCTGCGCGGCCAGTCCTTCGGCATTCCCGGCATCCAGGTGGATGGCATGGATGTGCGCGCCGTAAAGGCAGCCGCCGATCAGGCGCTGGAACATTGCCGCTCCGGCAAGGGTCCGATCATTCTGGAAATGCTGACCTACCGTTACCGTGGTCACTCCATGTCCGACCCGGCGAAATACCGTTCGAAAGACGAAGTGCAGAAGATGCGCTCCGAACATGACCCGATTGAGCAGGTCAAGGCACGGCTTCTGGAGCAGGGCTGGGCAAGCGAAGACGAGTTGAAGGCCATCGACAAGGATGTCCGTGATATTGTCGCCGATAGCGCAGACTTCGCCCAGAACGACCCAGAGCCGGATGTATCCGAGCTCTACACCGACATTCTGCTCTGATCGGGAAAGGGAAACCCATGCCAGTAGAAATTCTTATGCCCGCCCTTTCCCCGACCATGGAGGAAGGCACGCTTTCCAAATGGCTTAAAAAGGAAGGCGACAAGGTCACATCCGGCGACGTGATTGCCGAGATCGAGACCGACAAGGCGACCATGGAAGTGGAAGCTGTGGATGAAGGTGTTATCGGCAAGCTGCTGATCGACGCCGGCACCGAAGGCGTCAAGGTCAACACGCCGATCGCCGTTCTCATCCAGGAAGGCGAAAGCGCTGCCGACATTTCTTCTTCCGCCAAGAAGGAAGAGCCGAAGGCTGAAGCTGCAAATTCCGATTCGGATGCCGCAGGCGGCAAGACCCGCGAAGCATCCGAGGAGCCGAGCGCTGCCAAGGAAGCCGCAAAGGTTCCGGCAGCACCTAAGATCGAAGTCGCTGCCGATCCGGATATTCCTGAAGGCACGGAAATGGTGATGACGACGGTGCGTGAAGCGCTGCGCGACGCCATGGCCGAAGAAATGCGCGCCGACGAAAAAGTCTTCGTCATGGGTGAGGAAGTCGCCGAATATCAGGGCGCTTACAAGATTACCCAAGGCCTGTTGCAGGAATTCGGCGAGCGCCGCGTCATCGACACCCCGATCACCGAGCACGGTTTTGCCGGTATCGGCGTCGGTGCGGCAATGACGGGCCTGCGGCCCATCGTCGAATTCATGACCTTCAACTTCGCCATGCAGGCGATCGACCAGATCGTCAACTCGGCTGCGAAGACGCTTTACATGTCGGGCGGCCAGATGGGTGCGCCGATGGTGTTCCGTGGCCCCTCGGGTGCTGCTGCCCGCGTTGGCGCTCAGCATTCGCAATGTTACGCCGCATGGTACAGCCATATTCCGGGCCTCAAGGTCGTCATGCCCTACACGGCAGCGGACGCCAAGGGTCTCCTGAAGGCAGCCATCCGCGATCCGAATCCGGTCATCTTCCTTGAGAATGAAATTCTCTACGGCCAGAGCTTCGAAGTGCCGAAGCTCGACGATTTCGTGCTGCCGATCGGCAAGGCGCGCATTCACCGCAAGGGCAAGGATGCGACGATCGTTTCCTTCGGCATCGGCATGACCTACGCAATCAAGGCGGTTGCGGAACTCGAAAAGCTCGGCATCGACGTCGAACTGATCGACCTTCGCACCATCCGTCCGATGGATCTGCCCACCGTCATCGAATCGGTCAAGAAGACCGGTCGTCTGGTCACCGTCGAGGAAGGCTTCCCGCAGTCATCGGTTGGTGACTTCATCGCCAATCAGGTCATGCGTGCCGCTTTCGACTATCTCGATGCGCCGATCCTGACGATTGCCGGCAAAGACGTTCCGATGCCTTACGCGGCAAACCTCGAAAAGCTGGCTTTGCCGAACGTCGATGAAGTCGTTCAGGCTGTCAAAACCGTCTGCTACAAGTAAGGGGAGGCGTTTCGATGCCGATAAACATCACCATGCCTGCCCTTTCTCCCACCATGGAAGAGGGCAATCTGGCCAAGTGGCTGGTCAAGGAAGGCGACAAGGTCGCACCCGGTGACGTGATCGCCGAGATCGAGACCGACAAAGCAACCATGGAAGTGGAAGCCGTCGATGAGGGCACGGTCGCCAAGCTCGTGGTTCCCGCAGGCACGGAAGCGGTCAAGGTCAACGCCCTGATCGCTATCCTCGCCGCCGATGGCGAGGATGTGGCTGAGGCAGCAAAGGGCGGCAATGCTGCTCCTGCCGCGTCCCAGGCCAAAGCCGAGGCTCCGAAGCAAGAAGCTGCAAAGGCCGAAGCGCCAAAGGAAGAAGCTGTCCCAGCCAAGGCTGAAAAGCCAGTTGCCGACCAGTCCTCCGCACCTTCCACCCCGGCCCCGGTTGCAAAATCCGGCGAGCGCATCTTCGCTTCGCCGCTTGCCCGTCGTCTCGCCAAGGAGGCCGGTCTCGACCTCACGGCCGTGTCCGGTTCCGGCCCGCATGGCCGTATCGTCAAGACTGACGTGGAAAAGGCTGCCGCTTCCGGTGGTGCGAAGGCTGCTCCTGCCGCCGCAGCATCCGCAGGCGCACCAGCTGCCGCACTTGCCAAGGGCCCGTCCGAAGAAGCTGTTCTCAAGCTGTTCGAACCCGGTTCTTACGAACTGGTGCCGCATGACGGCATGCGCAAGGTCATCGCCAAGCGTCTGGTCGAATCCAAGCAGACCGTTCCGCATTTCTACGTTTCCGTGGATTGCGAACTGGATACGCTTCTGGCGCTGCGCGCCCAGCTCAACGCCGCCGCTCCCGAAAAGGACGGCAAGCCCGCCTACAAGCTTTCGGTCAACGACATGGTCATCAAGGCGCTGGCTCTCGCGCTGCGCGATGTGCCTGATGCCAACGTCTCCTGGACGGAAAGCAACATGGTCAAGCACAAGCATTCGGATGTCGGCGTTGCCGTTTCCATTCCGGGTGGCCTGATCACGCCGATCATCCGCAAGGCGGAAGAGAAGTCGCTCTCCACCATCTCCAACGAGATGAAGGACTACGGCAAGCGCGCCAAGGAGCGCAAGCTGAAGCCCGAGGAGTATCAGGGCGGCACGACGGCCGTGTCCAACATGGGCATGATGGGCGTCAAGAGCTTCTCCGCCGTCATCAACCCGCCGCACGCCACCATTCTGGCAGTCGGCGCGGGCGAACAGCGTGCTGTCGTGAAGAACGGCGAGATCAAGATCGCCAATGTCATGACGGTTACGCTCTCTACCGACCACCGTTGCGTCGATGGCGCGCTCGGAGCCGAGCTGATCGGTGCCTTCAAGCGCTACATCGAAAACCCGATGGGCATGCTGGTTTGATCGGAGAGTGAGATGGTGAAGTCGGTCCTCTGCTTTGGCGATTCCCTGACATGGGGATCAGATGCGGAAACGGGTGGCCGGCACAGCCATGACGATCTTTGGCCGAGCGTCTTGCAAAAGGCGCTCGGGCCTGATGTGAAGGTGATCCACGAAGGGCTGGGTGGACGAACCACCGCCTATGATGACCATACCGCTGATTGCGATCGCAACGGCGCAAGGCTCTTGCCGACGCTTCTGCACAGCCACGCGCCGCTTGATCTGGTCATCATCATGCTCGGCACCAACGACTTGAAACCGTCGATTCATGGCTCGGCCATCGTCGCGATGAAGGGTGTGGAGCGGCTGGTCAAACTGGTGCGCAACCATGTCTGGCAGGTGCCGGACTGGGAAGCGCCGGATGTTCTGATCGTCGCGCCGCCGCAACTGTGCGAAACGGCCAACCCCGTGATGGGCGCTATCTTTCGCGATGCGATCGATGAATCGGCGATGCTCGCCCCGGTCTACCGGGATTTGGCCGACGATCTCGATTGCGGATTTTTCGATGCGGGGTCAGTTGCCCGCACGACGCCCGTAGACGGCGTTCATCTCGATGCTGAAAACACGCGGGCCATCGGGCGCGGGCTGGAGCCCGTCGTTCGCATGATGCTCGGACTTTGACAACAATTCTCGTTTCGGAACGGCATGCCGTGACCCGATAGGACAAGGCAGGATACCTATGGCTCAATCTTATGACGTCATCATCATCGGTTCGGGACCGGGCGGTTATATTGCCGCGATTCGCGCAGCCCAGCTCGGCATGAAGGTTGCCGTGGTCGAGCGCGAGCACCTTGCAGGCATCTGCTCCAACTGGGGCTGCATTCCCACCAAGGCGCTGCTGCGTACTGCCGATGTCTTGCATACGGCTCAGCACGCCAAGGATTACGGCCTGACGCTCGAAGGCTCGATCAAGCCTGATGTCAAGGCGATCGTTGATCGTTCGCGCGGCATCGCGCACCGCATGAACAACGGCGTCGGCTTCCTGTTCAAGAAGAACAAGGTCGATATCATCTGGGGCGAGGCCAAGATCACCAAGCCCGGTGAAATCGTAGTTTCCAAGACCCAGAAGAAGCCCGTCGAACCGATGGGCCCGGTTCCGAAGAACACGCTGGGCGAGGGCACCTATACCGCCAAGCACATCATCGTCGCCACAGGCGCCCGCCCGCGCGCGCTTCCAGGCATCGAACCGGATGGCAAGCTGATCTGGACCTATTTCGAGGCAATGAAGCCGGAAGAACTGCCGAAGTCGCTGCTCGTCATGGGTTCCGGCGCCATCGGCATCGAATTCGCCAGCTTCTACCGCACCATGGGTGTCGACGTTACCGTCGTTGAAATCATGAGCCAGGTGATGCCGGTCGAAGATGCGGAGATATCTGCCTTCGCCAAGAAGCAGCTGGAGAAGCAGGGCATCAAGTTCCATCTGGAAACCAAGGTTGCCAAGGTCGAGAAGGCTGCTAATTCGGTTACTGCGACGCTCGAGAAGAAGGACGGTTCGTCCGAGAAGATCACCGCTGACCGGATGATTTCGGCTGTCGGCGTCGTCGCCAACATCGAAGGCATCGGCCTTGAGGCCGTCGGCGTGAAGACCGATCGCGGCTTCATCGTCATCGACGGTTACGGCAAGACCAACGTGCCTGGCGTCTACGCCATCGGCGATGTCGCCGGCCCGCCGCTGCTCGCCCACAAGGCCGAGCATGAGGCCGTGATCTGCGTTGAAAAGATCGCCGGTCTGCCGAATGTTCACCCGATGGACAAGCTCAAGATCCCCGGCTGCACCTATTGCAACCCACAGGTCGCCTCTGTTGGTCTCACCGAAGCCAAGGCGAAGGAACTGGGCCGCGATATTCGCGTCGGCCGCTTCTCCTTTGCGGCCAACGGCAAGGCCGTGGCACTCGGTGAAGATCAGGGCATGGTCAAGACCATCTTCGACAAGAAGACAGGCGAGTTGATCGGCGCGCACATGGTTGGTGCGGAAGTCACCGAACTCATTCAGGGCTTCGTGGTCGCCATGAACCTCGAAACCACCGAAGAGGAACTGATGCACACGATCTTCCCGCATCCGACCATTTCCGAGTCGATGAAGGAAAGCGTGCTCGACGCCTACGGACGTGTGCTGAACGCATGAGTGCCCCGTGATGCCCGGCATTGTCTAACCATGCCGGGTGTCCCATATGTCTCAACGCTGGTTCTATAAGGGAGCGCGGGAATGGAAAATATTGGCTGGATTGCGGCAATCATCATCGGCGGTCTTGCCGGCTGGCTCGCCGGCAAACTCATGGATATGCGTTTCGGCATCTTCATGAATATCGTTCTCGGCATCGTCGGTTCGGTGGTTGCCGTTGCGGTGCTGAGAACCTTCGACGTTTTCGTGCAGGACAGCAGGCTCGGTTATTTCGTAACGTCCTTCATCGGCGCGAGCCTGTTGTTGTTCATGGCTAAGCTGGTACGGCGCTGACTAGGCTTCGTGCCCGGAAGGGGCTTACGCTTTTTCTGGAATTGTTCTAAAGCATCGCGTCAATAAATGTGATGATCGCGGCAAGCGATAGAAACAGGTTTCTTATGGTCACTATTCTCGACAGGACTTCGTCCGAAGAAAAGCGTATCCGCCACCCGGAAAAGGCCCATCGGCCTGATACCGAGGTTATGCGCAAGCCGGAATGGATCCGCGTCAAGGCGCCGACATCCAAGGGCTACCACGAGACGCGCGAACTGGTGCGCAGTCACAAGCTGGTGACGGTGTGCGAGGAAGCCGGCTGTCCAAATATCGGCGAATGCTGGGACAAGAAACACGCGACCTTCATGATCATGGGTGAGATCTGCACCCGCGCCTGCGCCTTCTGCAACGTCGCGACCGGCAAGCCCAATGCGCTTGACATGGACGAGCCGGAAAACGTCGCCAAGGCCGTCAAGCAGATGGGCCTCAGCCACGTCGTCATTACCTCGGTCGACCGCGATGATCTCGCCGATGGCGGCGCGGAGCACTTCGAAAAGGTGATCTGGGCGATCCGCGCTGCGTCTCCCAACACCACCATCGAAATTCTGACCCCGGACTTCCTGAAGAAGCCCGGCGCGCTGGAGCGTGTCGTCGCGGCGAAGCCCGATGTTTTCAACCACAATATGGAAACCGTTCCCGGCAATTACCTCACGGTTCGCCCCGGTGCGCGTTATTTCCATTCCGTGCGCCTGTTGCAGCGCGTCAAGGAACTGGACCCCACCATGTTCACCAAATCAGGTATCATGGTCGGCCTTGGCGAAGAGCGCAACGAAGTGCTGCAGTTGATGGACGATCTGCGCAGTGCTGACGTGGACTTCCTGACTATCGGCCAGTATCTGCAGCCGACCCGCAAGCACCACAAGGTCGAGGCTTACGTCACGCCGGAGGAATTCAAGTCCTATGAGACGGTCGCCTATACCAAGGGCTTCCTGATGGTCTCCTCCAGCCCGCTGACGCGTTCTTCCCACCATGCGGGCGACGATTTTGCACGCCTGCGCGCAGCCCGCGAGAAGAAGCTTCTGGCCGCTGCGGAGTAAGTGGGCGGGGCGGGCAATTTCTCTCACGCGTCATCCTTGGATTTGTCCCGAGGATGACGTTGCTGCTTTCACCTGAAGTCAAGCCACAACCTTCTCCGGCCGATGCGCGCGCATGCACAGGATGACGCTCAGCACGACTGAGCAAATCGCCAGGACTTCTACGATTGTTGGCCCACGACCTTCCCAGAGGAAACCATAGAGCAAGGCAAAGAGCGTCTCGAACAGGATCATCTGTCCAACCATGGTGAGCGGCAGCAGGCGGCTCATGCGGTTCCAGAGAGCATTTCCGAGAATGGATGCGGTGAACCCGAGACCGGCGGCGATGGCCGCAAAATGCAGCCAGTCCTTGGAGCTATGGCTTTCCCCGCCGAAAGCAAAGGCCGGTATGGCGAGCGCCAGCGCCAGCCCGCCGGTCACCACACCCGTCATCATGTTCCAGTCGTCGGCGCTGACATCGTGAAGGCGTGACAGCCAGCGGGCATTGCCAACCGCAAAGGCCGTCCATGAGGCGAGCGCGCCAAGCGCACAGGCCAGCCCGATCAGACGGGAGACATCCAGCCCCGCATCGCTTTCCGTCAGCGACTGCCAGGATATGCCGATAATGCCGATTGCGCCAAAGGCGAGCGACGGCCACAGACGCTTGAGCGATACCGCGCCATGATCGCGCGTGCCGATGATGGTGACGGCAACCGGCAGGAAGCCGATGATGATGGACGTGAAGGCAACGCCGCTCAGTTTTACCGCCGTTGATATGAAGACATAATAGGCGATGTTGCCGATCATGCTCAGCCAGCCGAGCGCGATCCATTCGCGCGCGCCGAAATGGGCCGATACCTGTTTCAGGCGCGGTCCGATGATGATGAGCGAAATCAGCCCGTAGGTCAGGTAACGGGCCGTCGACAGTTGCAGGGCGGAAAAATCCGGTACGAGTTTCGGGGCGAGAAAGATCGCACCCCAGAGAGCGCCCGCCATCATGCCGTAGATAACACCGAGGCTTGTCTTGTTCATGTCAGTCACATCCGCATTCACGATTGCCCGCGATGTGCCACAGCCACGTACGGCTGTCTTGACAAAAACTCCTGAGAGAAGAGGTGCTGTGCTTTCAGTGAATTCCGAAGGCCCGGCGATAAGCGGCAGGCGTTTTGCCCATCGCGTTGCGCATGGCGCGCGTCAGTGCCGTCTGGTCGGAAAAGCCGGCCCGCAGGGCAATTTCCGCAATCGGCAATGTGGAGTGGCGCAGCAATGCGCAGACCTTGTCCATGCGCAGCTCTGCAAGCCAGCGGTGAGGAGGGAGGTTGAACTCTTCCAGAAACAGCGCATGCAGGCGGCTATCGCTGATCGCGGCGCAGGATGCGAGCGTCTCGATGGTCCAGGGGAAAAATGGCTCCGCTCTGACGATCTTGCCCAGCGCATGCAGGCGGTGGCGGATATCGGTCTTTTCAGTCGCAAGGCTGTCGATCAGGAGCGGTGCCCAGAGGTTGGCAATATCCGCACGCGGCCCATCCGATCCGATGACGCCGCGCATGTAAGCGATCAGCTGCCGTGTATCCCGTGCGATATCGAGAAACGGCTTGTGGACAAATCTCTCCAGCACCTGTTCGGGAACAGCAGTTTCGTCGATATCGACCACCAGCGACCGGTTGATCGTCGTCGCTTCCTGTGTGTGCGATGTGTTGGGATGAATGAAGACCGCGCGCCCGGTGGACAATTCGTCCTGTAGCCCTGCTACATCGATCCGCAGACATCCCGAGACCGGAAGAACGATCTGCACGAAGCCGTGCCGTTCCTTCGGTCTTTCCTGCGTATAGGTCCTGATATCGGCGGATGCGGCGATCATGAGATTGTCATTTCCATCGTGAAAAGAAACGGCCGCCTCGAAAAGCGGCCGGTTTCAGTCCTGATTATGACATCGTCTTGAAGATTGGGCCAGCCGGCTTTATCGAGCCGGCGTCTAACATTCTTCCTTGGCGGTCGATTCGCCGCGTTTGCGCTTGCGCAAAACCGGCTTGTTCTCTCTCGCCTCGCATTTCGCAACGTCGATGAGATAGGCAAGCATCGGCATTTCGTTCATCGATGCAAGTTGCTTGGCGGATTCGAGAAGGTTGATGATGTTGGAAAAATCGTCCATCGGCTCACTCAGTGGCTCAAAGCGGGTTATGTGGGTGTGAACCCAGGGATGAATAAGCGCGGTGAAAATGGGAGGTTCCAGCGCCGTTGCATCCCATGGGTGTAATATTAGTCGCAAATAAATAGCAATCCCTGCGAGGGGGTTGCAATAGTTAAATTTCCGTAACATCGGACGCCGCGGCCATGCCGCCGCAGAATAATAGCCGCGCTATTTAAAAATGGCATGGTGGCGAAGACGAGGTTTATTCGATGCCGAACTATCTTGAAAAGGTGGAGGACGCGGCCGCGATTATCGCATCTGCGCAGCGTATTTCGGTCGTCGGTTGCTCCGGAGGCGGAAAATCGACGCTTTCCCGGAAGCTCGTAAGACGCTTTGGATTTGAATACATTTCCATGGATCGCGATATTTTCTGGTTGCCCGGCTGGCAGGCACGCCCGCGCCAAGAACAGCGGCAAAGGATCGCCGCCATCGTCACCAAAGACCGGTGGCTGATGGACGGCAGCAATCCATCGTCTTTCGACATGCGTCTGCCGAGATCCGACATCGTCCTTTGGGTGCGCATGCCGCGTTGGCTTTGCCTTTGGGGCGCCATCACCCGGATTGCCAAGGGGTATGGCAAGGCGCGTCCTGAAATGGCTGAAGGGTGCCCCGAAAGACTGGATCTCGATTTCCTGCGCTATATCTGGAATTTCGAACGCCGGCACGCCCCGATCTTCGAGCAGAATTTCGCGCTTTATGGTCCCAACGTGCCGGTATTCCAGCTTAAAAGCCGAAAACAGCTTCGCCGCCTTCTTGATCTTCTTGTTATCGAGGATTAACTCCCGCTCATGCCACAGTTCGAAACGCATCGCCTTGTAAAACACTCGCCCGACCGCATGTACGACCTCGTCGCCGATGTGGAGAAGTATCCGCAGTTTCTGCCGCTTTGCGAAGCGCTGGTCATCCGCTCGCGCAAGGAGCGGGACGGCAAGACTCTGCTGGTGGCTGATATGACGGTGGGCTACAAGGCCATTCGCGAGACCTTCACCACGCAGGTGCTGCTGAACCCGGCAGAGCGCGCCATCGACGTGAAATATATCGACGGCCCGTTCAAATATCTCGACAATCGCTGGCGTTTTGAAGCCTCCGCAGAGGGCGGCTCGGCCATTCATTTTTTCATCGAGTATGAATTCAAGAACAGGCT
The DNA here is from genome assembly GCF_019355535.1 of Agrobacterium sp. S7/73. Taxonomy (NCBI): domain Bacteria; kingdom Pseudomonadati; phylum Pseudomonadota; class Alphaproteobacteria; order Hyphomicrobiales; family Rhizobiaceae; genus Agrobacterium; species Agrobacterium sp. S7/73. The sequence continues at coordinate 1,553,989 of NZ_CP072136.1, read as the reverse complement.
GCTCGGTGCGGTCATGGGATCGATGTTCGACAGGGCCTTCCGCATGTTCGCCGAAGCCTTCGAGACCCGCGCCGATAAAATCTACGCGGACCCAGCCTGATTGAGGGTAATCAGCATATCGAGCGCCGTCCTGACGGTCGCAAGACGGATTTCCGTGCGCCCGATCTCTCCGTAGTGCATTTCATGGTGCAGGATTTTACCGCTGCGTGCCATGGCGGCCAGATGCACCAGCCCCACCGGTTTTTCAGCCGAACCTCCGCCCGGACCGGCAATGCCGGTCACGGCTACGGCAAAATCCGCCCGGGAACGAAATAGCGCGCCGTGCGCCATTTGCAGCGCGGTCGGTCGGGATACGGCGCCGAAATTCGCCAGCGTCTCAGTTCCAACCCCAAGCATGTCCATCTTGGCCTGGTTCGTGTAGGTGACGAAGCCGCGATCGACGACGGCAGAAGAGCCGGCGATTTCCGTTAGCGAACCAGCAATCAGGCCGCCCGTACAGCTTTCCGCCGTCGAGACCATGAAGCCGCCGGCGGTAAAGTCAGAAATGATCCGCCGCGCCAGTTCTTCTATATCCGCAGGAAACAGGCTCATAGCGGTCTGCCCTTGTAGACCACAGTGGCAGTGGCAATCGCAGCAATACCTTCGCGGCGGCCGACGAAGCCGATCGTCTCGTTGGTGGTCGCCTTGACCGAGCAGCGCTCCAGCGCGATGCCGAGCATGTCGGAAAGCGCCTCACGCATGGCCTGCCGATGCGGTCCGATGCGCGGCGCTTCGGCAATCAGCGAGACATCGGCATTCATGATCGTGCCGCCATTGCCGCGGACTACTTTGGCCGCGTGTTCGAGGAAGATGCGCGAAGCGGCACCCTTCCATTGCGGATCGGAAGGCGGGAAGTGATCGCCTATGTCGCCAGCGCCGCAGGTGGCGAGCAGGGCATCCGTCAGCGCATGCAGCGCCACATCGGCATCCGAATGGCCTTTGAGTTTCTGGTCGTGTTCGATGAAGACGCCGCACAGTGTCACACCGTCTCCTGCTTCCAGCTGGTGCACGTCGTAACCATTGCCGGTGCGCACGTCAGGCAGTCCGTAGGAGAGCTTTTCATCGGCCATGGCGATATCCCGCTTGAGAGTGAGTTTCACATTGTCGACCGAGCCTTCGGTCAGCGTCACAGGCAGACTTGCCCACTCGGCGATCGAGGCGTCATCGGTAAAGTCGGTTTTTCCAGATGTGGCAGCAGCACGATGCGCGGCGAGGATTTCGCCATAGCCGAAGCTTTGCGGTGTCTGCGCCGCATAAAGACCCTGCCTTGAAACCGTTTCCGCGACAGAATCGCCTGCGCCACGCTTCAGCGTATCAGTGACGGGCAGGGCAGGCAGAACGCCGACAGCGCCCGCCTTGTGCAGCGCCACGATGCGTTCCAGCATGTCCACGGCGATGAAAGGCCGCACGGCATCGTGGATCATCACATGTGTCAGGTCTTGCGCGGCCAGCGCTTCCAGACCGGCGAGCACCGATTGCTGCCGGGTTGCGCCGCCCGTGACGGTGACGATCCGCTCCCCGGCATTCAGCCGTTCAAGGATTGGTGACAGGAGTGCCGCATCGTCGGCATGGATAACGACCACGATGGGAGATGTGCCTGCCCAGGCAAGAAAGGTCGACAATGTATGCTCGATCACGGCCTTGCCACCGATCGGGCGATATTGTTTCGGCCCTTCCTCGGGGGAGCCGGCTCTTTCTCCGCGTCCTGCGGCGACAACGACGATGCCGAGTTTCATAGTACTTTCCTGCATTGGTCTTATGCTTTGTGCGCAACCCTTAATGGTTGACAGTCCTGCTCTAGCGTTTCAAAACCCGAATGGCCAGCCCGATAAGCCGCCCACCCGCACCCACATGCCGCAGGATCGGTCATCCCGTTTGTTCAAACCTGCACAAATTGCCGCCGCCAGCAAAACAGGCAGGCAGGCCACGCGCAAATAAAAGGTGCAACCCTGTAAAAGTGCTTGGCAACTGCGCAAACACTGTCTAAAAATAATGCATATAACTCTTCTGCACGAAAGATCATCACTTGCCCCTTCCGGAGTTGTCAGTCCCGTTCAGCATCGGCTCAGTCGCGATCCGTAATCGCGCAGTGCTGGCGCCTATGTCGGGCGTGACAGATTTGCCTTTCCGTCAGCTCGCCTGGCGTTACGGCGCGGGCCTTGTGGTGACTGAAATGGTCGCAAGCCGGGAACTTGTCGCCAATCGTGGGGAATCTTGGGCGCGGCTGAAAAATGCCGGGATGGTTCCGCATATGGTGCAGCTCGCCGGACGCGAAGCGCATTTCATGGCGGAAGCGGCAAAAATTGCGGCTGATAATGGCGCTGGCATCATCGACATCAATATGGGTTGTCCGGCCAAGAAGGTGACGGGCGGGTACTCCGGTTCAGCCTTGATGCGGGATCCTGACCATGCGCTGTCGTTGATCGAGGCGACCGTCGGCGCGGTCGATGTGCCCGTGACGCTGAAGATGCGGCTTGGCTGGGATGAAAACACCATCAATGCACCTGAAATTGCTCGCCGCGCTCAAGCCGCTGGCGTCCAGCTCATCACCATTCACGGCCGCACCCGCATGCAGTTTTACGAAGGACGGGCGAACTGGGATGCCATTCGCGCCGTGCGCGAGGTGATTTCCGTGCCGCTGATCGCCAATGGCGATGTCGAGACCGCCGAAGATGCGCGTGAAATCCTCAGCCGTTCCGGCGCGGATGCCGTTATGGTCGGTCGCGGTGCACAGGGTCAACCCTGGCTGCCGGCGGTACTGGCCGGACATGCAGCGCCGCAACGCGCCGATATTGCCGATATCGCCGTCGAACATTACGACATGATGCTCGAATTTTATGGAAGGGAAGCCGGTCTTCGGCATGCCCGCAAACATCTGGGCTGGTATCTCGACCGTTTCGCGACGGAGATCGCCACCACCGACAAGGCTAAAATCATGACATCGCGTGATACGGGGGAAGTGGCTGATCTGCTGCGCTCCGCCCTTTGCGACAATGCGGGCGAAGAAGCCGCAAGGAAGGCCGCATGAGCGCTGATAAACACAGCCCGGCAGATGCGAACCCGCTCGCCATGGCGGTTCTGAACGCGGTGCAGAATCCCGTTATTCTGGTGGATGCCGAAGGTTTCATCGCTTTTGCCAATTGGGAAGCAGAAGCTTTTTTCGGGGCCAGCGCCTCCCATCTCGCCCGCTACCGCGTCTCCACCTTCATTCCCTTCGGCAGTCCGCTGCTTGCGCTGATCGATCAGGTGCGGGAACGCCGCGCGCCGGTAAATGAATATCGGGTCGATCTGAGCTCCCCCCGGCTTGGACAGGACAAGCTCGTCGATCTCTATGTCGCGCCTGTTGTCAGCGAGCCGGGGTCTGTTGTCGTCGTCTTCCAGGAACGGTCGATGGCTGACAAGATCGACCGGCAATTGACCCATCGGGCTGCTGCACGCTCTGTCACCGGCCTTGCCTCGATGCTGGCGCATGAGATTAAGAACCCGCTTTCGGGCATTCGTGGTGCCGCGCAGCTTCTCGAGACATCGGTTGCCGATGAGGACCGTGCGCTGACGCGGCTGATCTGCGACGAGACCGATCGTATCGTCTCGCTGGTTGACCGCATGGAAGTGTTTTCCGACGAGCGTCCGGTGGACCGCGTGCCGGTCAACATCCATTCGGTGCTCGACCATGTGAAGGCCATAGCCAAGGCTGGCTTTGCCCGTAACATCAAGATTTCCGAGAATTATGATCCATCGCTGCCGGCGGTCTATGCCAATCGCGACCAGCTGGTGCAGGTCTTTCTCAATCTGGTGAAAAACGCGGCGGAAGCCGTCGGGAATCAGTCGGAGGGCGAGATCGTGCTGACGACGGCATATCGTCCCGGCATGCGCATGTCCGTGGCGGGCAGCCGCGAACGCATCTCGCTGCCGCTTGAGTTTTGCGTGCATGACAATGGGCCGGGAGTGCCGGCCGATCTCCTGCCGCATCTCTTTGACCCCTTCATTACCACCAAGACGAATGGTTCGGGCCTGGGTCTGGCGCTTGTCGCCAAACTGATCGGCGCCCATGGCGGCATTGTCGAATGCGACAGCCAGAACCATCGCACGACTTTCCGCGTATTGATGCCCGTCTCGCCTGAAGTGGCGCTGGACGACCGCATCTTGCCGAACTCGACAGGAAATGACAGATGACAGCTACTATCCTCGTCGCCGATGATGATGCCGCGATCCGCACCGTGCTTAATCAGGCGCTCAGCCGTGCCGGTTACGATGTGCGCATCACGTCCAATGCCGCAACGCTCTGGCGCTGGGTTTCTGCCGGCGAGGGCGATCTGGTCGTTACCGATGTCGTGATGCCCGATGAAAACGCCTTCGATCTGCTTCCGCGCATCAAGAAGGCTCGCCCGGACCTGCCGGTTCTGGTGATGAGTGCCCAAAACACTTTCATGACCGCGATCAAGGCCTCGGAAAAGGGCGCTTACGATTACCTGCCCAAGCCGTTCGACCTGACAGAGCTGATTGCCATCATCGGCCGCGCCCTGTCGGAGCCGAAGCGCAAGCCCGCCAAACTGGACGACGATATGCAGGACGGCATGCCGCTCGTCGGCCGCTCGGCCGCCATGCAGGAAATCTACCGGGTTCTCGCCCGCCTTATGCAGACCGATCTGACGCTGATGATTACCGGCGAATCCGGCACTGGCAAGGAACTGGTGGCGCGCGCGCTGCATGATTACGGCAAGCGCCGCAACGGCCCCTTCGTCGCCATCAACATGGCGGCAATTCCGCGTGATCTGATCGAATCGGAACTGTTCGGCCATGAGAAGGGCGCCTTCACCGGCGCGCAGAACCGCTCGACCGGCCGTTTCGAACAGGCCGAGGGCGGCACGCTGTTTCTCGACGAAATCGGCGATATGCCAATGGACGCCCAGACGCGGTTGCTGCGCGTATTGCAGCAGGGCGAATATACGACGGTGGGCGGACGCACGCCGATCAGGACCGATGTTCGCATCGTCGCCGCCACCAACAAGGACCTGAAGCAGTCGATCAACCAGGGCCTTTTCCGCGAAGACCTCTATTACCGCCTGAACGTCGTGCCGCTGCGGCTACCGCCGCTGCGCGACCGCGCTGAGGATATTCCCGATCTTGTGCGCCATTTCATCCAGACGGGTGAAAAGGAGGGGCTGGAAGGAAAGCGCTTCGAGACCGAGGCGCTGGAAGTCATGAAGGCCTATGCCTGGCCCGGCAACGTGCGCGAACTCGAAAACCTGATCCGTCGCCTGATGGCGCTTTATCCGCAGGAAGTCATCACCCGCGAGATCATCGAGCAGGAATTGCAGTCGGATGTTCCAGACAGCCCGCTCGACAAGATGGCGGTCCGGACCGGCTCGTTGACCATTTCGCAGGCGGTCGAGGAAAACATGCGGGATTATTTCGCAAGTTTCGGCGAAGGCCTGCCGCCGCCAGGTCTCTACGACCGTGTTCTGCGCGAACTGGAATATCCGCTCATTCTCGCCGCCCTGACGGCGACGCGCGGTAACCAGATCAAGGCTGCCGATCTTCTTGGCCTCAACCGCAATACGCTGCGCAAGAAGATTCGCGAGCTTGGCGTTTCCGTGTATCGCAGCTCCCGCCCCAGCTGAGAATGTTGACAAGGCCGCGGTTGTCGTTGCATTTTCGCCACATTGTGTTGCTTGGAAAACACTAGGATGGAGAGAGATTCGCCGGCACGAGGCGGATTCGCCCATTTTCATGAATGTGGTGCTGGCTAGCCAGCGATTGGGAGAAATGCATGCGGAAACCCGCCGCCGAAAAAGCCGTTGCCGAAGACGCAGCGGGAATGGTGGTAGCCGATCGCAGGATGTCTTTCGCTCTGCCGGGGCTGGTGCTTGCCGGTGTCGCCCTTGTTTGCGCCATACTGACACTTTTCGTGCTTCTGGGCGTAACACCGATTGCGCCGACATCGAATGTCGTCATCGCCTCGGTCGTCATCAATTCGGTCTTCGTGATCGGACTGATCTTTCTCATCGGTCGGGAAATCAACCGCCTGCTGAAAGCGCGGAAAAAGGGCAGGGCGGCGGCACGATTGCATGTGCGCATCGTCGTGCTGTTTTCCATCGTTGCGATTACACCGGCCGTTCTTGTCGCCATCTTCGCCAGTCTGACGCTGAATGTCGGTCTCGACCGCTGGTTTGCGCTACGTACCCAGTCGATCGTCGATTCCTCCAGCAATATCGCCCAAGCCTATATGATGGAGAATGCCGGTTATCTTCAGGGGCAGACCCTGTCGATGGCCACTGACCTCGACCGCAATCGCGCGCTCTTTTATCTCGACCGCACCGGCTTCGTCGATCTCATGACCCGTCAGGCCAAGGGCCGTGGTCTTCTCGGCGCATTCCTGGTGCAGGAAGACGGCGACGCCGTCGCGCAAGCCGATATCAAGACGGAAAAGCCGCTTCCGGCCATTCCGCACGATGCGCTTGAAAAGGCCGCCGCTGGTCAGCCAACCCTTATTCCGCCTGGCATCACCAATCTCGTCGGCGCCATCATCAAGCTCGAGGGCATCAGCGGTACGTTCCTTTACACCGTGCGTGCCGTCGATCCCAAGGTAATGGGCGCGATGCGGCTAATGGAAGAGAACCGCGCCGAATACAAGGCGATGGAGGCCGGCCGTGCGCCGTTGCAGATTGCGTTTGCAATCCTCTATCTCGGTTTCGCGCTGATCGTACTTCTGGCGGCGATCTGGACCGCGATTGCGGTAGCCGACCGTATCGTGCGTCCTATCCGTCTCCTCATCAGCGCCGCAGACAGTGTCGCCACCGGAAACATGCATGTGCTGGTTCCCGTTCGCGCCATCGATGGCGACGTTGGCCGCCTGTCGCGCACCTTCAACAAGATGGTCTCGGAACTGCGCAGCCAACAGGAACAGATCATTGAAGCGAAAGACGACATCGATGATCGCCGCCGCTTCATCGAGGCCGTATTGTCGGGCGTTACCGCCGCCGTTATCGGCATTGATGAAAACCGCAGGATCACCATCGTCAATCCTTCGGCTGAAGAATTCGTGGCGCTTTCCTCCGACCAGCTGATCGGTGCGCAACTATCTGATATCGCGCCTGAAATCGAAGAGGTCGTGACCGAGGCCAACACCTGGTCGCGCGGCAATTTCCGCAAGCAGATCAACATCATGCGGCGCGGCACCGAACGGACGCTCAATGTGCAGGTGACCCGTGAAGATGCACGCGACAGCCGCGACAGCTACGTCATCACTCTCGACGATATCACCGATCTCGTCATTGCCCAGCGCTCGACCGCCTGGTCCGACGTCGCGCGGCGTATTGCGCATGAGATCAAGAATCCTCTGACACCTATCCAGCTTTCCGCCGAGCGCATCAAACGCCGCTTCGGCAAGCAGATCGACGAGAACGATCGCGCCATCTTTGACCAGTGTACGGACACCATCGTCCGGCAGGTTGGTGACATCGGCCGGATGGTGGATGAATTCTCGGCCTTTGCGCGCATGCCGAAGCCCACGAAGGAAAAGTCGGACCTGCGTTCGATCTTGAAGGACGCGGCATTCCTGCGCGAAATAAGCGCCGCAGACACGAAATTCTCGACGGAATTTGGCGATGTCCCGCTGGAGGGCATGTTCGATGCCCGCATGCTGGGACAGGCGTTCGGCAATCTCATCAAGAATGCAACGGAAGCGATCGAAGCGGTGGAAGGCGAAAAGCGGCCAGGTAAAATCCTGGTGCGCGCATCCTTTGACGAGGCCAATTCGCGGTTCGTGGCTGACATCATCGACAATGGCAGAGGCTTGCCCGTCGAGAACCGTCACCGCATTCTCGAACCCTATATGACGATGCGGGACAAGGGCACGGGCCTCGGCCTCGCCATCGTCAAGAAAATCATCGAAGAGCATGGCGGGTATCTGGAACTCCACGATGCCCCGCCGGAGTTCGACCATGGCCACGGTGCCATGATCAGAGTGCTGCTGCCCTATATCGAGGCGGTCGGCGGCAAAAATAACAAGGAAGCAGCATATGGCGTCTGATATTCTGGTCGTGGATGACGAGGCGGACATTCGCGAAATCGTAGCGGGTATTCTTTCCGATGAAGGCCACGAGACGCGCATGGCGTTCGACAGCGACAGCGCGCTGGCCGCCATTTCCGAACGCGTTCCGCGTCTCATCTTTCTCGACATCTGGATGCAGGGGTCGAAGCTCGACGGTCTGGCCCTGCTGGACGAGATCAAGAGCCGCCATCCCGATATCCCTGTTGTGATGATTTCCGGTCACGGCAACATCGAAACCGCCGTCAACGCCATCAAGCGCGGCGCGTTCGATTTCATTGAGAAGCCGTTCAAGGCAGACCGCCTGATCCTGATTGCCGAACGCGCGCTGGAGAACTCCAAGCTGAAGCGGGAGGTGCAGGAACTCAAGAAGCGCACTGGCGATGCGGTTGAACTCGTCGGCGCGTCGCTTGCGGTTTCCCAACTTCGCCAGACCATTGACCGCGTGGCGCCCACCAACAGCCGCATCATGATTCTCGGCCCCTCCGGTTCCGGAAAGGAGCTGGTGGCGCGCATGGTGCACAAGAAATCCTCGCGTGCTACAGGACCTTTCGTTGCGCTGAACGCTGCGACCATCACGCCGGACCGCATGGAAATCGCCTTGTTCGGCACGGAAGGCCTGCCCGGGCAGCCGCGCAAGGTGGGCGCTCTGGAAGAGGCCCATCGCGGTGTTCTCTATCTCGATGAAGTCGGCGAGATGCCGCGCGAAACCCAGAACAAGATCCTGCGCGTGCTGGTCGATCAGCAGTTCGAGCGTGTCGGTGGCGGCAAGCGGGTAAAGGTGGATGTGCGCATCATCTCCTCAACCGCCCATCACCTCGAAAGCCTGATCGCCGAAGGCCAGTTCCGCGAAGATCTCTACCATCGCCTCGCCGTGGTGCCGGTGAAGGTGCCGGCGCTGTCCGAGCGGCGTGAGGATATTCCTTTCCTCGTAGACATGTTCATGCGGCAGATTTCCGAACAGGCCGGCATCCGCCCGCGCAAGATCGGCGATGACGCCATGGCCGTTCTCCAGACGCATGACTGGCCGGGTAACATTCGCCAGCTCCGCAACAATATCGAGCGGCTGATGATTCTGGCACGCCCCGAAGGCGGTGAGGCACCAATCTCGGCAGACATGTTGCCGGCGGATATTGGCGACATGCTGCCGAAGATTTCGGCGCAAGGCGATCAGCACATCATGACCCTGCCGCTGCGCGAAGCACGTGAAATGTTCGAGCGGGACTATCTGGTCGCCCAGATCAACCGCTTCGGCGGCAATATTTCACGAACGGCGGAATTTGTCGGCATGGAAAGATCGGCACTGCATCGCAAACTGAAATCTCTCGGCGTATAAGAGACGAAGGCCCAAGTCGTCGTAATCGATTATTCCGTCAGAGAGACAGCATGAAAGTCATCATTTGCGGCGCAGGGCAGGTGGGTTACGGCATTGCCGAACAACTGTCGCGCGAGGATAATGAGGTATCGGTCATCGATACCTCCGCGACCCTCATTACCGCCATTACAGAGACGCTGGATGTGCGCGGTTATGTCGGCCATGGCGCCCATCCCGACATGCTGGCAAAGGCGGGTGCGGACCAGGCCGACATGATCATCGCCGTGACCCTGCATGACGAGATCAATATCGTCGCCTGCGAGGTTGCGCATGCGCTGTTCAGCGTTCCGACCAAGATCGCCCGCATCCGCGACCAAAGCTATCTGAAACCGGAATATGCCGATCTGTTCAGCCGCGAAAACATGTCGATCGACGTGACGATTTCGCCTGAAGTCGAAGTCGGCAAGATGGTACTCAGGCGCATCGCCTTTCCGGGTGCCACCGATGTCGTGCGTTTCGCCGACGACACGGTCTTCATGCTGGCAATCGAGTGCATGGAGGACTGCCCGGTCATCAATACGCCGCTCCAGCAGCTTTCCAACCTCTTTCCGGACCTTATCGCAACCGTGGTGGGTGTCTACCGGAACGGCATCCTCAAGGTCGCGCACTCCTCCGAGCAGCTGCGCGTCGGCGACCTCGCTTATGTCATCTGTCAGCGCCAGCACGCACGCCGCACCCTTGGCCTCTTCGGCCATGAGGAGCAGGAGGCGCAGCGCATCGTCATTGCGGGCGCCGGCAATATTGGCCACTTCGTCGCGCAGAAGATCGAGGAGTTGCAGCCTAAGACGCGGGTAAAGATCATCGAGGCGGATCGCGACAGGGCTATTGCCGCATCGGAACAGCTCAGCAACACCATTGTCATGCATGGTTCGGCGCTGGACCAGAAGATTTTGCTGCAGGCCGATATTCAGGATGCGGATCTGATCGTGACGCTGACCAACAGCGATCAGACCAATATACTGGCGGCGGTGATGGCCAAGCAGCTCGGCTGCAAATCCAACCTTGCATTGTTGAACAGCTCGTCCTTTCACGAGGTTGCGGATTCACTCGGTCTCGACGCCTATATTAATCCCCGGGCCGTTACCATTTCGCGCGTTCTCCAGCATGTGCGCAAGGGCCGTATCCGGTCGGTTTATGCCGTTCAGCGCGGCTCGGCGGAGGTAATCGAGGCAGAGGCGCTGGAGACTTCGCCGCTGGTCGGCCAGTCCTTCCGTGACATCGATATGCCTGATGGCGTGCGCATCGGCGCGATCTATCGCGACGGTGTGGTGATCCGCCCGGACGGCAGCACGAAGATCAAGGCGAAGGACCGCGTCGTGCTGTTTGCATCTGCCGATGCGGTGCGCGACGTGGAACAGCTTTTCCGGGTTTCGATACAATATTTCTGACTGTTTCGAATCGAAAAAGCAGGTCAATACTCGTACTCATTCGGCTGTTTTCGCCGTTGCGGAACAGGACACGATTTGATACCAGAGTTGCAGGTCGGCCAAGCGGGGGACTAGACTCGGCCGGCTTATTATTGATTGATTATTTTCCGGTATCCCTGCCGGCAAAAAAGAAAGAAGCGGCGCCATGGCGGAACGTTCTCAAAACCTTCAGGATCTTTTCCTCAATACCGTTCGTAAGCAAAAGATTTCGCTCACGATTTTCCTGATCAACGGCGTCAAGCTGACGGGCGTTGTCACTTCCTTCGATAATTTCTGCGTGCTTCTGCGCCGTGACGGTCACTCGCAGCTTGTTTACAAGCATGCGATCTCCACCATCATGCCCGGCCAGCCGATGCAGATGTTCGAGAGCGAAGAAGGCGCAGCCTGATCAGGCTCCCTCAACGGTATCTTCGATATAAGCTGACCTGAACCGGGAACATTTCCGGTTCAATCAGGTTAATCCACATAGTCGTCCGCACGGATGCGGTCGGCTGCAAATTCATTTCTTGATAAGGCTGAACCCATTACGACGCGCGACACCTCGAACGAATCGATGATCCCCGAACAGGAAAAGCACCGCGACGACATGCGTGCGGTGGTCATCGTGCCTGTCCTCAAGCAGCAGCGCGAAAGCCGTGATGCGGTGGCGGGTCCGGTTTCTCCTGTACGGTCTGTTGAGGCCAAGCTTGAGGAAGCAAAGGGGCTGGCGCTCGCCATTGATCTTGAGGTGACGCAAGGTCTTGTCGTGCCGGTCAACCAGCCGCGTCCGGCGACTTTGTTTGGAACCGGCAAGATCGAGGAAATCGGCCATCTTCTGGATGAAACCAATTCCGGTCTGGTGATCGTCGATCATCCTTTGACCCCGGTGCAGCAGCGCAATCTTGAAAAGCAGTGGAATGCCAAGGTCATCGACAGGACGGGCCTGATCCTCGAAATCTTCGGCCGCCGTGCCTCCACCAAGGAAGGCACGTTGCAGGTCGATCTTGCGCATCTGAACTATCAGAAGGGCCGCCTCGTCAGAAGCTGGACCCACCTTGAACGCCAGCGCGGTGGCGCGGGCTTCATGGGCGGTCCGGGTGAAACGCAGATCGAGGCCGACCGTCGGCTGCTGCAGGATCGCATCGTCAAGCTCGAGCGCGAGCTGGAGCAGGTCGTGCGCACCCGCCAGCTTCACCGCGCCAAGCGCCGAAAGGTGCCGCATCCGATCGTGGCGCTGGTCGGTTATACCAATGCCGGCAAGTCCACCCTGTTCAATCGTATTACCGGCGCTGGCGTTCTGGCGGAAGACATGCTGTTCGCAACGCTCGATCCAACCTTGCGCCGCATGAAGCTGCCGCATGGCCGCACGGTTATCCTGTCCGATACCGTCGGTTTCATCTCCGATCTGCCGACACATCTCGTCGCCGCTTTCCGCGCAACGCTGGAAGAGGTGCTGGAAGCCGATCTTATTTTGCACGTGCGCGACATGTCCGATCCGGATAATGCCGCCCAGTCGGCCGATGTGCTGCGCATTCTTGGCGATCTCGGCATCGACGAAAAGGAAGCCGAAAAGCGCATCATCGAGGTCTGGAACAAGGTCGATCGTCTCGAACCCGAAGCGCATGACGCCATCATTGAACGTGCCGAGGGCCGCTCCGATATTCGTGCCGTTTCGGCGGTCACGGGCGAGGGCGTCGATGCCCTGATGGACGAGATTTCCGGCCGTCTGTCAGGTGTCCTGACGGAAACGACTGTAGTCCTCTCCGTCGAGCAATTGCCGCTGATCTCATGGGTCTATAGCAACTCCATCGTGGATAGCCGCGAAGACAATGAGGACGGTTCGGTTTCCCTTGATGTACGCCTGTCGGAAGCGCAGGCCACCGAGCTGGAACGGAAGCTTGGAAAGGCAACCATCCGCGAGCGGGAAGACTGGGAGCAGTAAGCGCTCCGAGAACGATTGCGGTATGTTCCCTTATACTCAACGTCATCCTTGGGCTTGTCCCAAGGATCTAGACACACAAGATACAATCAGGACGTCGCATATGCTCGGGGCAGGCCCGAGCGTGACGCAGGAGAGGTTCTAGGTTTTCGTCACCACTGTCGAAAGCACCGGGCGCTCTGAGTTTTTCAGCATATCCGGGTGATCAGGACGAAATCATATCCAGCGAGCGTTCTATGCGTTTTGCCGCCTGCCACAGGTCTTCCATTCTCTCAAGGCTCGCTTCCTGAAGCGTTTCGCCATTTTCGGTGAGCGACGTCTCGATGTGATTGAAACGTCTGCGGAATTTCGTATTGGTGCCGCGCAGCGCGTCTTCCGGATCGGCTTTGACATGGCGGCCGATATTGACCAGCGCGAAGATGAGATCGCCAAGTTCATCAGAGACCTTCTCCGGCTTTCCCTCCGCCAGCGCTTCACGCAGTTCGGCGATTTCCTCCTCGATCTTGTCGAGAATGGGGGCTGGATCCGACCAATCGAAACCGACGCGCGCAGCCTGTTCCTGCAACTTGAGAGCCTCGGTCAGAGCCGGCTGGCTACGCTGCACACCGCCTAAAAAGCCGGCCTTGAAATCCTCGGTGATACCGCGGCGGGCGCGGCGTTCCGCACGCTCGCGCTTTTCCTCGGCCTTGATCTGGTCCCATTGCAGCTTGACGCTGTCAGGCGTATTGGCGGCGGAAACGGCAAAGACGTGCGGATGGCGGCGGATCATTTTGGACGTCACGGCCTCAACCACGTCGCCAAAGGCGAATTCGCCCCGTTCCTCGGCGATGCGGGCATGGAAAACCACCTGCAGCAACAGGTCGCCCAGTTCTTCGCAAAGATCGTCCATATCCTTGCGCTCGATGGCGTCGGCAACCTCATAAGCCTCTTCGATGGTGTAAGGCTTGATCGTCTCGAAGGTCTGGACGACATCCCAGGGGCAGCCGGTTTCCGGCTGGCGCAGGGCTTCCATGATCTCGATCAGGCGGGAAATATCCTTCGAGGCTTCCATAGTCTTTCAAACCTTCGTTCTTTATTTTCATACATATCCAGGCGGAAAACCGTCTAGAAATGCTCTAGTTCAGCGGAATATCGTTGCCACTCTTCGATGACTGATAGCTGGTGGAAAGCTCGTCATAGGCAGCCTTGATGCGGGCCGTCTGCGCCTTCAGCTCGGTCTTCAGCGGATCGTCTTCGCTCTCCACCAGATCGGCAATGAAGAAAGAGTTCCAGAAGGCGTTGCTGCGGCGATACCCGCCCGGCTCCAGCCCGAAAACTTCCTTGAGGATTTTCAGGTCGTGCGGAATGGCGAAAGCGTCGCGCGAATCCTCGTGGCTGAAAAAGGAGTAGAAATTGTCGAAGCCGGCCCAGGTGATGGCGGACATGCACATGGTGCAGGGTTCATGGGTGGAAAGGAAAATCAATTCCTTGGTGTTCGGTTTCTCACCCAGCTCGTAAAACCGCTTCAGCGCGTGCACTTCGCCATGCCAGAGCGGGTTTTCCAGCTCGTTATTCGTCTCCGCGATCACCAGCGACAAGTCGGATTTGCGCAGGATCGCCGCACCGAAAACCTTGTTGCCGAGGCTGACGCCGCGCGCCGTCAGGGGCAGGATATCGTGTTCGATAACATCGAGAAGACGGGCGGCAATTGTCGAGCTGGTCAAGGGTCTGATCCTTCGTACCGCCTCAGAGTGAAGCGGTTTTTGCATGGAGAAATCGACGAAAATAGTCCCTTCTTGTTCGGCGCGAGGGCCTGGTTTGTCAAGGGATTCTCAGGGGATTTCGAGGCGTTCGACAGGGTTGATAAAGGTGCGCCGGTTAGTTTTCCTCAAAAACAGGGGTGTTCGAGAAATAAAAATCCAGGTGTCGGAAAGGCTTGAATTTCTGTTTCTTCAATCTTGCGCCGCAATGCGGGATAAATGCCCGATGCACAACGAACACGATTTTTCCGCTTCTGGCGATCGCCTTTCGACCTTCCCCGCGTTCTTCCGGGTTGAGGGACGGCAGGTCGCTGTTTTCGGCAATGGCGACGAGGCCTTTGCGAAGGTAAGGCTGCTTGCCAATACCAATGCACATATCATTGCTTATGCCGACCAGCCGGAAGCGGATTTTGCGCGCTATATCAGCGAAAACGGCATCGATCATCGGGCTTTGGGTTTCGCAAGCCAGCTGATTGAAGGCGCGACGCTGGTTTTTGCCGCGACTGGAGACGAGGCACTGGACCGTGAGATCGTTTTGGCTGCGCGCGCCAAGAAAATCCCTGCCAATGCGGTGGATCAGCCGGAGTTCTGCGATTTCTTCACGCCGGCACTCGTCGCCCGCGCACCCGTCGCCATCGCCATTGGCACCGAAGGCGCAGGCCCGGTTCTTGCCCAGATGATCCGCGCACGTATCGATCAGATGCTGTCTCCGTCGCTGGGCAAGCTTGCGCGTCTCGCCGTGCAATATCGTGACGCCGCCGAGCAGAATGTTCCCAAGGGCGCGTTGCGGCGCAATTTCTGGCGCCGGTTCTTTTCCGGTGCTGTCGCAGATGCCGTCGCTCTCGGCGATACATCATCCGCCCGCCATGCCGCTGACCGTTTGCTGCAATCGCCCGAGCGCAGCGAAGGCCGCGTCTGGCTTGTGGGCGCTGGTCCCGGTGCTGAAGATTTGTTGACGCTGCGCGCGCAGCGCGTGCTGATGGAAGCGGATGTGATCGTCTACGATGCGCTAGTGCCGCAGGCAATCGTTGACATGGGGCGCCGCGACGCCGAGCGGCTTTCCGTCGGCAAACGCAAGGGCTGCCACAGCAAGTCGCAGGATGAGATCAACCGCCTGCTGGTGCGTCTTGGTAAAGACGGCAAGCGCGTCGTGCGCCTCAAATCCGGTGATCCGCTGGTCTATGGCCGAGCGGGAGAGGAAATGGCGGCGCTGCGCGATGCCGGTATCGGTTACGAGATCGTTCCGGGCATTACCTCCGCCTTCGCCGCTGCTGCGGATTTCGAATTGCCCTTGACGCTGCGCGGTGTCGCTTCGTCGCTGATTTTCACCACCGGCCACGATCTGACTGGCGATGTCCTGCCGGACTGGGCGCGGCTTGCCGTCTCCGGCGCTACCATTGCTGTCTATATGGGCCGCAGCGTTGCCGCGTCGGTCGCGACGAGGCTGATAGAGGCGGGTCTCGGCGTGGAAACGACCGTAGCCGTCATCGAAAATGCCAGCCGCGCGGATCGCCGCCTGCTGCATGGCACTTTGAAAGATTTGCCCGACCTCGAACATCGCGACGAACTGACCGGTCCGGTCATGGTCATCATCGGCGATGCGGTGGCGGGCGCCAATTTTGACAGGTCCGAGGCGCTCGCGCTTGTTGCGCGGCCAGCGAACCTTAAAAGGGAGTATGCAAATGGCTGACAAGGTTTTGACCGCCAACCGCCTGGGCGATGGGATCGCTGTATGGCTCGATGCCAATGGCGAATGGACGGAGAACCTGCAGGACGCAATCGTCGCCCGCCACGCAGAGGCCGTCGCTTCGTTCGAGGAAATCGGCAAGCGGGATTTTTCCGCCAACAAGGTCGTTGACGTGAATGTCATCGACGTGGTGGAGGAGAATGGCAAGCTTTGGCCGACGCGGCTTCGTGAGCGAATTCGCGCCGCTGGCCCGACCATGCACTATGCCAACGGCTTCAAGCCGGCCGATGCAGCATTCATCGCAGTCTGAGGAAGAATATGTACCGTTACGACGAGTTCGATCATGCATTTGTTGAAGGCCGCGTGGCACAGTTTCGCGATCAGGTCGAGCGCCGGTTGTCCGGCGAGCTTGCCGAGGACGCGTTCAAGCCGCTGCGCCTTATGAACGGTGTCTATCTCCAGCTCCATGCCTATATGCTGCGCGTCGCCATTCCCTACGGCACGCTGAATTCGCAGCAGATGCGGATGCTGGCCCATATCGCCCGCAAATATGACCGGGGTTACGGCCACTTCACCACCCGCCAGAACATTCAGTACAACTGGCCGCGCCTGTCCGACACGCCCGATATCCTCTCCGAACTGGCAAGCGTGGAAATGCATGCGCTGCAGACCTCGGGTAACTGCATTCGCAACGTGACCGCCGACCATTTCGCGGGCGCCGCCGCAGACGAGGTCGCCGATCCGCGTCCTTATGCGGAAATCCTGCGTCAATGGTCTTCCGTGCATCCGGAGTTCTCGTTCCTGCCGCGCAAGTTCAAGATCGCTGTAACGGGCGCCGAGCGCGACCGCGCCGCGATTCAGGTTCACGATATCGGCCTGCATCTGAAAAAGAACGACAAGGGCGAGATCGGTTTTGCCGTCTATGTCGGCGGCGGGCAGGGCCGTACGCCGATGATCGCCAAGAAGATCCGCGACTTCCTGCCGGAAGAAGACCTGCTGTCCTATACCACGGCCGTCATGCGCGTTTACAACCTGCACGGCCGCCGCGACAACAAGTACAAGGCGCGTATCAAGATCCTCGTGCATGAAACCGGCGCAGAAGAACTGGCCCGCCAGGTCGAGGTTGAATTCGCGGAGCTGAAAAACACCGAATTGAAGCTGCCGGATGCCGATATTGCGGCCATTACCGCGTATTTCGCACCGCCAGCATTGAAGGACCGTCCTGAAGGCTGGGAGAGCCTGGCGCGCTGGAAGCGGGCGGATCAGGGTTTTGCCCGTTTTGTCGAGCAGAACGTCCAGCCGCATAAGCATCCGGACTACGGCATGGTGACGATTTCCCTGAAGCCGATTGGCGGCATTCCCGGCGATGCGACTGACGAGCAGATGGAACTCGTCGCCGATATCGCCGCCGAATACGCGTTTGACGAAATCCGCATCAGCCACGAGCAGAACATCATCCTGCCGCATGTGGCACTGGCCGATCTCGAGCCGGTCTATCGCGCACTTGTAGGAGCTGGACTGGCGACTGCCAATGCCGGGCTGATCACCGATATCATTGCCTGTCCCGGGCTGGACTATTGCGCGCTTGCCAATGCGCGCTCCATTCCGGTGGCGCAGGAAATCTCCACCCGTTTTGGCGCGCCGGAACGTCAGGCGGAAATCGGCGAGCTTAAGATCAAGATTTCCGGCTGCATCAATGCCTGCGGCCACCACCATGTCGGCCATATCGGTCTTCTGGGTGTTGAGAAGAAGGGTGCGGAACTCTACCAGATCACGCTTGGCGGATCGGGTGATGAAAACACCTCGATTGGTGAGATTATTGGCCGCGGTTTCGAGCCGGAAAAAGTCACCGACGCGGTGGAAACCATCGTCGACACCTATCTGGGCTTGCGTCTTTCGAAGGAAGAAACCTTCCTCGAAGCCTATCGCCGCGTCGGACCGCAGCCGTTCAAGGATGCGCTCTACGGTTCCGCCGCTGAAGCCGCCTGAGGAGATTGCCATGACGAAAATCTGGAACCGCGACGGCTTCGTGGAAAACGATCCCTGGGTGATCGAAACGGAAGAGGTGAAGGCAACTGCCGAGCAGAAACCGGTGCTGTCGCTCGCTGATTTCCTTGTCCGTGCGGCTGAAAGCAATGATGTCGGCCTCGGCGTTCTGATTGCACCTTCCGACGATGTCACCCGGCTCGAGCCCTATCTCGACCGCATCGACCTTGTCGCCGTCAGCTTCCCGGCCTTCAATGACGGGCGGGGTTTCAGCCATGCCTCGTTGCTGCGCAGCCGTCTTGATTTTGCCGGTGAGGTGAGGGCGGTTGGCGATGTTTTGATCGACCAGGTGCCGCTGATGCTGCGCACCGGCTTTACCAGCTTTGCGGTGACGAACGAGACGGCGATCCGCCGCCTGTCCGAAAATCGCCTGCCGGAAATCCCGGTCTATTACCAGCCGACGGCCCTTCCGGCCAACGGTGGAGAGGCCTATAGCTGGCGCCGCCGTGCGGCCCAATGACGCGCTGTGCGGAAATATGAGTTTTAGATGCATATTTTCTGCGCGCATGGCAGTATTGATATTCTCATGCCTTCAAACCGCGGCAAAAATGGTATAATTGCCCGGTCGAAGAATGTCGCTTATCGAATGAATGGACGGAACCTGAAATGAACGCGCCAGCCAAGACGGAAGATTTCGCGATCAAGATACCTGATGGTGTTTACGCCGAGACAGTTTTGTCGGTGGAGCACTATACGGATCACCTGTTCCGTTTCCGCATGACGCGTCCGGCCGGCTTCCGCTTCCGCTCCGGCGAATTCGCCATGATCGGCCTGATGGTCGGCGAAAAGCCGATCTACCGCGCTTATTCCATCGCCAGCCCTGCCTGGGACGAGGAACTCGAATTCTTCTCGATCAAGGTTCCGGATGGCCCGTTGACCTCGCATCTTCAGGCGATCAAGCCCGGTGATACCGTGCTTATGCGCAAGAAGCCGACAGGAACTCTGGTTCTGGATGCCCTGACACCAGGCAGACGGCTCTATATGTTCTCGACCGGCACCGGCATTGCACCTTTCGCAAGCCTGATCCGCGATCCAGAGACCTATGAAAAGTTCGAAGAGGTCATCCTCACCCATACCTGCCGCGATGTGGCCGAACTGAAATACGGTTTCGATCTGGTCGAGGAAATCAGGAACCATGAATTCCTGAACGAGATCGTCGGCGACAAGCTCAAGCACTATGCGACTGTCACGCGCGAGGATTATCCCTTCAAGGGCCGCATCACCTCGCTGATTGAGAACGGCAAGCTGTTTGCGGATCTGGGTGTTCCCGCACTCGATCCCGCTATCGATCGCGGCATGATCTGCGGTTCTTCGGCCATGCTGAAGGACACGAAGGAGCTTCTTGAAAAGGCCGGCCTTAACGAAGGTGCGAACAACAAGCCTGCCGAGTTCGTCATCGAGCGTGCTTTCGTCGGATAACCGACACTTGCGCAAGTTGGATGAAGGAGGCCGTGAGGCCTCCTTTTTTATTTGTACGGTTTACTGAGGCAGTACTTCGTCGGCCTGCTTCGGGGCGATCTCGTTTCGGTAGATGAAGAAGAGAGCGATGGCGATTGCCGATATGCCGCCGCCGACCAAGTGCGAAAGGGCGTAACCGCCTTTGGTTACCAGCCAGCCGGCAACGACGTTGCTGAGGGACGCACCAATGCCTTGCACCATCATGACGCTTGCAAGGCCGACATTGAACCGGCCGGTTCCCTTGAGAATGCGTTCGGCGGCCACAGGCGTCACGATGCCCAGAAGGCCGGCACCGATACCGTCAAGCAGCTGCACCGGAAAGATTACCCAGAAATCGGTGAAGGCGGAAGCCAGCAGACCGCGGATCGGAAGGGCGGCAAGCGCGATCAGGAATACCGTCGCAAGACCGAAGCGACGGATCAGCCACGGCGCCAGGGCCGCAACGAAGATCATGGCAAATTGCGCGACGCCAGTAATGATCGCTGTTGTGCGAAATGGTGTCTGCAGTTCGATGGCGAAATTCTGCGCGATAAGCCGCCCCATCGGCGCGTTGCCGAAGTGGAATATAAGAAGAATGATCGCGAGGAATATCAGACCGCGTTCGTGAAGCAGCACGTTGATGCCTGAAGGCCCCGGTTCGCCCTTGTCTTCGCCAAGGCCTCGCGCCACCTTGTGGTCGATCCTGTCGGGGTCGATGGCGGCGGCGGCAACAAGTGCGCCGGCAGCCGTCAAAAGCATCAGCCCGATGACGCCATGCAAGCCGAAGAAGGAAACAGCAACGTAAGTGGCGAAGAGCGATGCGAAATTGCCGCCATGATTCCAGAATTCGTTTCGCGATATCTGACGGGAGAACAGGCGTTCACCGACCAGACCAAGCGTCAGTCCGGCCAGAGCCGGTCCCACGACGGCGCCGACAACCGCAGTCATGATCTGGCCGGTCCAGACGATCCACGCATCGGGAAAAATCAGCGTAATCAGCGCACCGACGGTCACGAGAACGACGGGGATGGCAATCAACGTTCTTTTCCACGTCGTGCCGTCCACCAAGGCGCCGCAGAACGGTGTGGCAAGCAGACCGACGAGGCCGCCGACCGTGGCAATCATCCCCAGCGAAAGCGATGACCAGCCCTGTGTCGCCAGAAATGCATCCAGAAAAGGCCCTAGCCCGTCACGGGCATCAGCCAGAAAGAAATTAAGCGCCGCAAGGGCAAAAAGCGTGCGGTCTGACATACCACCGCTGCGAGGCAGACCGCCGGAGGGGAGGCTGCCGCGCGGTGCCAAAACGCCGATCGTCGTCATGAAATATGCTCCGAAAAATATGCGGTAGTGATCAGAAATTGATCGACGCTGGCGAGAAACATCTATGCCTGCATTTGGTTGCATCGGCGCGATAGAAACATGAGCCTCTCGAATTTTTTGACAGTTGCTAAATAAACCGGAGGAACGTTTGACGGTGCAAGCGAGTTAGTCTTCGTGAAAAATTGGATACGCGCCATGAAAACGACGGCTATCACGAGTTTATTTTTTGCAGGGCTGCTCGGTGTGCAGCCGGCATTAGCGGACGAACGCGAATTCCTCTCGTCGCTGAAAGGCACATGGGCGGGGAAGGGAACCGTGATCACCCGCATTGGCACGCCGCCAATCAACGTCAATTGTACGCTGAATTCCAAAACGGGGACCTCGTCGCTTAATATGTCCGGCACATGCCGTGGCCTTCTGGTGGTCAGGCGCGCAATTGCAGCCGACCTGTCAGAGAAAGGCGGACGTTACAGCGGCGCTTACACCGGACCCTCCGGCCGACCGTCTGCCCTTTCCGGTACGCGACAGGGAAATGCAATCAATCTGACGGTTCGCTGGAACCGCGACATCAACGGCGACCGCGTCGCAGCCATGACAATCGAAAAAGTCGGGCAAAACGGCCTGCGGCTTCGCACCACCGACAAGGACGGCAGGACCGGCAAGACGGTGGTGACGAGCGATATCCGGCTCGTGCGCTGACCAAACCGTGAGATGAAGACAACGACCTATAAGGCGGCTTAAGCCTCTAGCTGAATTCGAGCAGCAAGGGGCAATGATCCGAGACTTCTGGCTGTCTCACCACATCAAAGTGATCGACCTGCACAACCGGGTTGACCAGCATGTAATCTGCAAAACGGTTTTGTTTGGCATAGTGCGAGGTGCGCGTGTCTGTGAAACCACGTGTTGTGACGAGTTCGATGAGATCCAGTTCCTTCAATACCGTGAAGGTGTCGCTCTCAGGCAGAACATTAAAATCGCCGCAGACGATGATCCGGTCACCATCCTCCGCGATGTCTTTGACGAGTTTCACGAGGCGTTTTGCTTGCACCAGACGGGCGGGAATATCGTGTTTACCGTTGGGGTCACGCAGCCCATGCATATGGGCGATGACGGCTGGCTGACCGGTCGTGAAGTCGAAAACCCTGACAGCATGGCCCGTGCGCGAACGCGGGTGATCTCCGTATCCATTCGCAGAAAAGCAGCCGTGCACGAAACCTTGAGCCTGCGCAACAATCGCGATGGATTTACGCACGAAAGTCGCCAGCCCCCATTGTGAGGGATATCGTGTCTCCCCGTGCCAGAGGTCACCCTGTGACGCAGGGCAAAAGATTGCCAGATGATCGGGTAGGGCTTCTTCGACATCGCGAAGGAAGTTCGCCCTTTGTGGCAGGTCCCTACCGTCATCGCGATAGCTCAGCCAGTCCTCTTCGGCTGCCGGTGTGTGCACCACTTCCTGCAAACATAGAATGTCGGGATCGGACGCGGAGATATAGGGAACAAGCTCGTCATGGAGCTTTCCGCCCCAACCATTCAGGCAAATCAAACGCATTCAAACTCCATCACCGCTTAAATTGCAGCATCCGGTTTAGCATGGAACGGGTTACGATCAATCGCATGTGACGTGGTAGCGCAGTCTTGGGGCTTGTGTCCGGAACGAAAGAGGCCCGGATCGCTCCGGGCCTTCATAAGTTCGTTCGTACCGATGCCTTTATTCGGCGGCCTCGGCATAAGCCTCCATCGGCGGGCAGGTGCAGATAAGGTTGCGGTCGCCATAGACATTGTCAATGCGGTTTACCGGCGACCAGTATTTGTCGATGCGGAAGGCGCCGGGCGGGAAGCAACCCTGTTCGCGGCTGTAGGGACGATCCCACTCGCCGACGAGATCTTCCACCGTGTGCGGCGCGTTCTTCAGCGGATTGTTGGTCTTGTCCGCACGGCCTTCCTCGATGTCGCGGGCTTCCTCGCGGATCGCCAGCATGGCATCGCAGAAACGGTCGATTTCCGCCTTGGTCTCGGATTCCGTCGGCTCGATCATCAGCGTGCCGGCAACAGGCCAGCTCATGGTCGGCGCATGGAAACCGCAGTCGACGAGGCGCTTTGCAACGTCGTCCACCGTCACGCCGCAGCTGTCTGCCAGCGGTCGGGTGTCGATGATGCACTCATGCGCCACTCGTCCCGTTTCGGACTTGTAGAGCACGTCGTAAGCGCCCTTCAGCCGTTCGGCGATGTAGTTGGCGTTGAGGATCGCAACCTTGGTCGCCTGCGTCAGCCCTTCGCCGCCCATCATCAGGCAGTAGCTCCAGGAAATCGGCAGGATCGACGGCGAGCCGAAGGGGGCAGCCGAAACCGCACCTTCACGACCGTCCGTCGTCGGATGGCCGGGAAGATAGGGAGCAAGATGCGCCTTGACGCCGATCGGCCCCATGCCCGGACCGCCGCCGCCATGCGGGATGCAAAAGGTCTTGTGCAGGTTGAGGTGGCTGACGTCGGAACCGATATCGCCGGGACGGGCAAGACCAACCATGGCGTTCATGTTGGCGCCGTCAAGATAGACCTGACCACCGTGTTTATGGGTGATATCGCAAATCTCGCGAACCGTCTCCTCAAACACGCCATGGGTGGACGGATAGGTGATCATGCAGCACGAGAGGTTTTCCGCATACTGCTCTGCTTTTGCTCGAAAATCGTCGATATCGATGTCGCCATTTTCCCGCACTTTCACCGGCACCACTTTCATGCCGACCATCTGCGCGGAGGCTGGATTGGTGCCGTGCGCCGAGGTTGGAATGAGGCAAACGTCGCGATGTGCGCCGCCATTGGCGATGTGGTAGTTGCGGATGGTCAGGAGCCCCGCATATTCCCCTTGAGCGCCGGAATTCGGCTGCATGGAGAAGGCGTCGTAACCGGTGACCGAGCACAGCTTTTCCGAGAGGTCATCGATCATCTCCTTGTAGCCGAGCGCCTGATTGGCCGGCACGAAGGGATGGATGTCGGAAAATTCCGGCCATGTTATGGGCAGCATTTCCGCAGTTGCGTTCAGTTTCATGGTGCAGGAACCGAGCGGGATCATCGAGCGGTCGAGCGCGAGATCACGGTCCGAAAGACGGCGGATGTAACGGGTCATCTCGCTTTCGGCACGGTTCATGTGGAAGATCGGATGCGTCATGTACTGGCTGGTGCGCAGCAGTTCCTTCGGCAGGCGATATTCCAACTCGAAATCCGAGATCGAGAAATTGCCGCCGAATGCGCGCCAGACCGCCTCAAGCGTCGCGGGACGCGTGCGCTCGTCAAGGCTCATGCCGATCTTGGTCGCGCCGACCTTGCGCAGGTTCACACCTTCCGCAACGGCCGAGCGCAGGATGACGCCCTGCATATGGCCGACTTCGACGGTGATGGTGTCGAAGAAGGTTTCCGGCTCGATGACGTAGCCTAGTTTCTCCAGGCCCTTGGCCATCAAAACGGCCTTCTGGTGGGTCTGCTGGGCAATTGCCTTGATGCCCTGCGGGCCATGGAAAACGCCATACATCGACGCCATGACTGCAAGCAGCACCTGCGCGGTGCAGATGTTGGAGGTAGCCTTCTCGCGGCGGATATGCTGCTCGCGGGTCTGCAGCGACAGACGATAGGCGCGATTGCCGCGCGCATCGACTGAGACGCCGACCAGGCGGCCAGGCATGGAGCGCTTATGTGCGTCCTTGACGGACATGTAAGCCGCATGCGGACCACCATAGCCGACCGGAACGCCGAAACGCTGCGAGGTGCCGATGGCGATATCCGCACCCATTTCACCGGGTGACTTCAACAGCGTCAGCGCCAGAAGATCGGCGGCAACGGCAGCGATGGCACCCGTCTGGTGCAGGCGGGAAATCAGGCCCGAGAAATCGCTGACGTGACCGTGGGTGCCCGGATACTGGAAGATCGCGCCGAACACGTCGACAGGATCGAGATCGGTAAATGGATTGCCAACGATAACCTTCCAGCCGAGTGGCGCCGCGCGTGTCTCGATCAGCGCGATGGTCTGCGGATGGCAATTGGCATCGACGAAGAAGGCGGTCGCCTTGGACTTCGCGACGCGCTGGCACATCGCCATGGCTTCGGCAGCAGCAGTCGCTTCATCGAGCAGCGATGCATTGGCGACATCAAGGCCGGTCAGATCGCAGACCATGGTCTGGTAGTTCAGCAGCGCCTCAAGACGGCCCTGGCTGATTTCTGGCTGGTAAGGCGTATAGGCTGTGTACCAGGCCGGGTTTTCCAGAATGTTACGCTGGATCACCGGCGGCGTGATTGTGCCGTAATAGCCCTGGCCGATCAGCGAGGTCAGCACCTGGTTCTTGTTGGCCGTCTCGCGCAGGCGGTCGAGCGCCTCGCGTTCGGTCAGCGCTGCACCCCAGGTCAGCGGCACCTTCTGGCGGATGGAGGAGGGAACGGTGGCGTCGATCAGGGCATCGAGGCTCTTGTAGCCAATGACCTTCAGCATCTCCGCCATTTCCGACGGCGACGGCCCGATGTGACGCCGGTTGGCGAAATCATAGGGCTGATAGTCGGTGAAATGGAATTCCGTGGGCGTCGTCATTACGCGATCAGCTCCTTGTAGGCTGCCTCGTCGAGCAGCGTATCGGCATCCGCGGCGTTGGAGAGCTTCAGCTTGAAGAACCAGCCAGCACCCTGCGGATCGGAATTGACCAGCGAGGGATCGTCGACGATGGCCTGGTTGATTTCCACCACTTCGCCATCCAGCGGACAATAGACATCGGAAGCCGCCTTGACGGATTCAACGGTCGCCGCGTCGCCATTCTTGGAGAAGGTGGCGCCCACTTCCGGCAATTCGACGAAGACGAGGTCGCCAAGCTGTTCAGCGGCGTGGCTGGTAATGCCAACGGTGGCGATATCGCCTTCGAACTTCAGCCATTCGTGTTCTGCGGTAAATTTCAGCATCGTATTCTCTCCGGAGATGGGATGAAGATTATCGTTTGTAGGTGGGCTTGATGAAGGGCAGGGCAGCGACGGTGACGGGCAGATATTTGCCGCGCACTTCCGCAAAGATCGCCGTGCCGGGAGCAGTATGGGCCGCCGGGACGTAACCCATGGCAACGGGACCTTCGACAGACGGACCGAAGCCGCCGGAAGTCACTTCGCCGATTTCCGTCTTGCCTTCGGCATCCGCGAAAAGCTTGGAATGACCGCGCACCGGTGCCTTGCCCTCTGGCTTCAGGCCGACGCGACGACGCGATGTGCCGTCCTTGAGTTCACCGAGAATACGCTCTGCCCCAGGGAAACCGCCTTCGCGATCACCACCGGCGCGGCGCGCCTTCTGGATCGCCCATTCAAGCGAGGCTTCGATCGGGGAGGTCGTTGTATCGATATCGTTGCCGTAGAGACAAAGGCCAGCTTCAAGACGCAGGCTGTCGCGCGCTCCAAGCCCGATCGGCTCGCAATCAGGGTGCTCAAGCAGGGCCTTTGCGATCTCTTCCGCCTTTTCGGCAGGCACGGAGATTTCAAAACCATCCTCGCCGGAATAACCGGAACGGGAAACGATGCAGGGAACGTCGTGCAGCGGAACTTCCAGCACGTCCATGAACTTCATTTCGGAAACACCGGCCCAAAGCTCGGCCAGAACCGCTTCAGCGCGTGGTCCCTGAAGCGCAATCAGCGCCCGATCATCGAGAAGGGTAATGTCGCAAGTGTCAGAAAGATGCGCCTTCATATGGGCGACATCGGCGTCCTTGCACGCCGCGTTGACGACGACGAAAAGGTGATCGCCGCGATTGGTGATCATCAGATCATCGAGGATACAGCCGTTTTCATCGGTGAAGAAACCGTAACGCTGGCGGCCCTCCTTTAGGCCGAGAATGTCAACCGGCACCAGTTTTTCAAGCGCGATTGCAGCGTCGGCATTGTTGCCCGACTTCGCCTTCACGATAACCTGGCCCATGTGGGACACGTCGAAGAGGCCAGCAGAGGTACGGGTCTGAAGATGTTCCTTCAGCACGCCCGCTGGATATTGCACCGGCATGTCGTAACCGGCGAAAGGCACCATGCGGGCGCCGAGGGAAACATGTAGGGAACGGAGCGGCGTGATTTTAAGCTCGGCGGTATCGTCCAAGGACGCCTCCAGGGTTGCGCGAAAGATCGCGCGGGCTCAGGTCATGACGCGAAAAACGCGCCGGGTTCAAGAGCCCCCTCTGTCCTTGTCGCCTGAGATTGTTATCCCTTCGGCGAGCCGTCCTTATGAAAGGTGGCTTCTCTCCAGAGTTCCGTCGTCACCGGTGGTCCTTTTGCCTGAGAGTTTCCGGGGCGGTTGCTCCTTCGGCACCGCAATGAAGCGGTTTCTCCCAACGATGATGCGAGGCTCATTATCTTCGAAGCCCGGTCATTGGCAAGGACGAAATGACGCATCTGAACAGATTTTTGCTCCATCTGCGCCATCGCTGACTAGATACACGGCGAGTTCCTTGTGTGAGGCGTGCCGTCAGTCTGATTTTTTCTCCGGCAGACCCTTGCGCTTTGTGGACGCCAGTTCATCAAGTTCCTTTTCTGTCATGGACTTCTCCATGCTTTTTGAAGCACCTTGTAAACTGGATTTCTTGACTTCACCGCGTTTGGCGGCCAGCGCCGCACCTGCGGCTTTCTGCTGGGCTTTCGATTTGGCTGGCATGTCGGTACTCCTTCCGAAACGATCCGTATTGGAAAGGAAATGCCGCCCTGTATCGATTGTTCCTTTGAGCGGTTGGGCCTGCGGCAAATTTCCCCTTTGAAATCGGAAAGAAAGAGGGGTATCGCCAGAAGATGGACGCAAATCGAAAACGACCGCTGACAAGGGTGGAGAAAATGCTTCGCATTTTCTGTGCGCTTTTGATGTTGTCGCTTGGTTTTGCCCACAAGCCCGCGCTCGCCGCGGCACCTGCCGTTCTTCTGGATGAGAGTTACCGGCTGCCGGACGGCACCTTTGCCGAAATCTGCCTAGGCCACAGCGGCGGGGTAAATGCCTCGCACCCCAATGACGGCCCCGCCCATTCAAGCGATGCGATCCTGTTTTGCGAGGCCTGCCTGCTGGCCTCGTCCATTCTCTTGCCGGTGCCCGATGCGGCCGGCTGGCTGAGGACGGAATTCGCCTGGCTCGACAATCGCCTGACCGCGGAATGGGGCTTTCACTCGGTCCAGACGATCCGCAAACCGTCCGCACGCGGCCCACCAACCCTGTCCGCCTGATCTCTTCGTTTCACAGGATCATCGCCGCCGGGTGGCGGCACGGAGCAGCTGCCCGGGCCAATGGCGCCGCAGTCGCAAGGACAAACAAATGAAAACCACCAAGATCATCACCTGCACCCTGTTCGTCGCCTCCGTCTCGACGGCGCAGGCCTTCGCCCATACGACCTTCGTTGACGGTTCGGCCGAACAGGAAAGCACCATCGTTGCCGCACTTCAGGTGCCGCATGGCTGCGATGGCGGACTTGCCACCACAGAAGTGCAGATCAAGCTGCCGGAAGGCTTCATCACTGCCAAGCCGCAGCCCAAGGCCGGTTGGGACCTTGAGGTCATCAAGGGCGACTATCAGAAAGCCTACAAGAACCACGGGAAGGACATCAAAAGCGGTGCGGTCGAAATCCGCTGGAAGGGCGGCAATCTGCCGGATGAATTCTATGACACCTTTGCCGTTCAGGGAAAAATCTCCGGCATAGAGGCCGGGCAGGACCTTCCCTTCAAGGTAACGCAGCTTTGCGGCGACAAAGGCAAGGTTTCCTGGGACGAGGTGGCGGCCGCAGGCGTCGATCCGCATTCGTTGAAAAGCCCGGCGCCGACCATCCGCGTTACCGCAAAAGCCCATGCCGGCGGGCATGACCATTCCGCTATGGCCATGGATATGGATATGGATATGGACGTGGTGAAGGCTGGCAGTCTCGAGCTCTCGGCTGGCGCGACAAAGGCCATGCTGCCCGGTCAGCCCGTGGGCGGCGGTTATGTGACGATCAAGAATACCGGTTCCAGCGACGACAAGCTGATCGGCGTCGAATCCTCCGCCGCCGGCCGCGCGGAAATTCACGAAATGGCCATGGTCAACGACGTCATGAAAATGCGCAAGCTGGATGACGGCATCGTCATTCCCGCCGGTGAGACAGTGGAACTGAAGCCCGGCGGCCTGCACATGATGTTCTTCAACGTGAAGAAGCCGTTTGCCGAAGGCGACAAGGTGCCGGTGACGCTGATCTTTGAAAAGGCTGGCAAGGTCGAGATTGTGCTTTCCGCAGGCTCGGCCAAGGGTGGTGACGACAAGAACGCTCACCAGCACAACTGACGCAAAAAAGAGGCTGCCGGAACGCAATACTCATCCGGCAGCCTCAGCTTGTTCGACCAATATTATTTTGTAACAGTCAGCTTGGCCTGCATACCCGCTTCGTAGTGACCTTTTATGTTGCATAAGAGGAGATATGTGCCGGGCGTAAGCTTTGCCTTGAGCTGACCATCGCCGCCGGGCTTCAGGTCGGCCACTTCGCCAAGACTTTTAAGCTGTTTTTCATCGACACGGTGTTTCGCGGTATTGAGCGGTATTTTTTCGTCTGCAGACTTCAGCTTGACGAGCACCATTTCGTGCTGCTCGCTCATGGCATCGTTATGCACATGAAACACGGCTTCACCGGCTTTGACCGTCGTCTGGTCCATAACGAGTGTCATTGGTCCGCCACCTTCACCGCCTTCGGTGACCTTGATGGTCGTGGCCGCGAAAGCCGGCGCCGAAACAAGGAGCGCGATCGTGGTGGCTGTGACGTGACGAGCAATAGAAATCATGATCTTCCTCCAGTTGGTACCGAAGGACTAAAATTTGAATCTGACAACAACCTGAACGGGCGAAATGCGCACTAAAAAACTTATAAATCGATTTAATAAGTATGGATATCAAATTGATATTATAAGTTTTTATTGGATTGGTTTTCCTCGTAGGCCTGCACGGCCTGATCGAGTGTTGTCTGGGGGGCGTTGCGATGGCTGGCGCTTGTCAGGAAATAGAGGGTCAAGGCCGGCGGCTTGATGGCGGTGAGCAAGGCTCTCAACTGGAAATCGTCTCCCTGTTCGGCCTTGCGCGCCAATTCGTGAATGGCTTCCTCAACCTCGCTTCTGCGCGATACACGCTGCGACGGCTTCACGGCCTCCAGTGCGTAGGCCGCAGTGTTTGCAGAAACGGAAAGAACCTGTGTCATCCAACCTCCGGCCATCCTTCGCCGACCTGTAAAACCGCAGATTAGCAGCTGCGTCTTGTTGGAAGCCTAAAT
Source organism: Agrobacterium sp. S7/73 (assembly GCF_019355535.1). Taxonomy (NCBI): domain Bacteria; kingdom Pseudomonadati; phylum Pseudomonadota; class Alphaproteobacteria; order Hyphomicrobiales; family Rhizobiaceae; genus Agrobacterium; species Agrobacterium sp. S7/73. The sequence continues at coordinate 1,523,685 of NZ_CP072136.1, read as the reverse complement.
CGCGGACGTGCAATTTAATCGAGTTTTAATCGAAAAAAGGTCGGGACGAGGGGGTTTCACCACCCGTGGCTATGTTCTAGAAAACGTCTTCAACAGACCCGTCGGGTATTTCTCCGGAGACATTCCCCAAATGCTGAATATCGCTCTTGTCGCAGCAGGCGGCGCAATCGGTTCGGTTTTCCGCTATCTCGTCGGTCTGTTGAGTGTGCGCCTTGTGGGTATGACTTTCCCTTGGGGAACGCTGGCGGTGAATGTGGTCGGATCCTTTCTCATCGGTTTCCTGGTTGAGCTTGTTGCAAGGCGGCTGAACGCGTCCATGGAGATGCGTCTGTTTCTGGTCACCGGCGTTCTCGGTGGCTTCACCACCTTTTCGTCCTTCTCGCTGGATGCGGTAGCGCTTTTCGAACGTGGCGCGCTCGGCCTTTCAGCGGTTTACATCACGGCAAGCCTGGTGGTTTCCATCGCGGCGGTTTTCGCCGGGCTGGCCTTGGGCCGCAGTTTGTTCTAAAGGCTTGCTCCAAACGGTGCGCCGGATAACAGGGCGCGCGATCAAGACAGAGAGACTGGAAATTTCATGGCAGGTATCGAGCATATCAAGGTCGAGGCCGACGAGGCCGGTATGCGCCTCGATCGCTGGTTCAAGATTCACTATCCGGGTCTGGGGTTCGGGCAGCTGCAAAAGCTTCTGCGCTCCGGACAGGTGCGTGTGGACGGCGGCCGGGTGAAGACGGACGCACGGGTGCAGCCGGGGCAGATGGTGCGTGTGCCGCCTGTTGATTCCGACCTCAAGGTCAAAAGCGGACCAATCGGATCCAGGGACCTCAAACATTCGGCAGACGGCGAACTTCTGGCGCGCATGCTGCTGCATGAGGACGACAAGGTTCTGGTGTTCAATAAGCCGGCCGGCATTGCCGTGCAGGGCGGCTCGGGCGTCAACCGTCACATCGACGGGCTTCTGGAAGCGTGGACCAGCCCGAAGGGCGAAAAGCCGCGTCTGGTGCACCGTCTGGACCGTGACACGTCGGGCGTGCTGGTGGTGGCCCGCACCCGAGGTGCTGCACAGAAGCTGACGGCCGCTTTCCGCGAGCGCGATACCAAGAAGACCTATTGGGCGCTGGTTCGCGGCGTGCCGCGCAAGCATCAGGACAAGATTTCCACCTGGCTGGTCAAGGAGCAGACCCCCGACGGCGACCGCATGCGCATTGCCAAGCACGGCGAGGAGGGGGCAGATCACGCCATTTCCTATTACCGTGTCATCGATACCGCCGCGCAGAACCTCGCCTGGCTGGAAATGGAGCCCTATACCGGCCGTACCCACCAGCTGCGCGTTCACGCACTGCATATGGGGCACCCGATCATCGGCGATCCGAAATATTACATCGATGATCCGAACTGGGATTTTCCGGGCGGCGTCCAGAAGCGTCTGCACCTGCATGCACGCCATATCGACATTCCGCACCCGAATGGCGGCCGGCTTCGCGTCAGCGCGCCTTTGCCACCGCATATGGTACAGACTTGGAACCTGCTCGGCCTCGACGTGGCCGATGGCGACAGGGAAGGCTGATATCAGATGAAACTCGTTCTTTTCGATTGTGACGGCACGCTGGTCGACAGCGCCGGCCTTATCCATGCCGTCATGGTCGATACCTTCGCCGATTTCGGAAAGCCACGGCCTGATATTGCACAGACCAAGGCAATTATCGGCCTGACGCTCGACATCGCCATCGCCCGCATGCTCGGTAAGGCGCATGTGGATGACGAGGCGCGCGCGATGACTGAGCGCTATCGGGAAATCTATCACCCGATCCGCGCCCGACCTGGCATGATCGAGCCGCTGTTCGACGGTATCGCGCCCTTGATCGACACGCTCGCCAGACGGGATGAGGTGCTGATCGGCGCGGTCACCGGCAAGGGCCGTCGCGGGTTGACCCATATTCTCGAAACGCATGGTTTTGCCGAGCATTTCATCGTGTCGCGCACGGCGGATGATTGCCCTTCCAAGCCGCATCCGGCCATGGTGATGGAATGTTGCCATGAAACCGGCATGGTTCCGGCCGACACTGTCGTCATCGGCGATGCTATCTATGACATGCAGATGGCAAAGGCCGCCGGCGCAAAGGCCATCGGCGTTGCCTGGGGCTACGCCTCGGTCGATGATCTCTGGAAGGCAGGCGCAGACGCCGTCGTCAGCCATCCGAGCGAAATTCCGGCCCATGTTCCCGCCGATATTCTTGAATGATCCTTTCTATTCGACTGATGAGGACGTGCCATGCGTGATCTCCTGAACGACCTTTCGGAAGGCCTCAGCCACCCCGATCCGATCCTTCGCGCCCAAATCCAGATGCAGCGGCCCCTGCCGAAACGTTTCTATAAGGACGTTACCGTTGCTGACGTGGAAGACGGCGGCTTCACCATCCATCTCGATGGCAAACCTTTGCGAACGCCCGCCAAGAAGCCGCTTGTCTTGCCAACGAAGGCGCTTGCGGACCTGCTTCGCGATGAATGGGATGCGCAGAAAGAAGTGGTGAACCCGGTCGTCATGCCGGTCTCGCGGCATGTGAACACCGCCATCGACGGCATCGCCAGCGACACCCAGGCGGTTTTCGAGGACATACTGCGCTTTTCCTCTTCCGATCTCCTGTGCTACCGCGCAGGTCAACCGGAAGCGCTTGTGGCGCGGCAGGCGGACCATTGGGATCCGGTGATCGACTGGGCGGCCAATGTTCTCGGCGCACGCTTCATTCTCGTCGAAGGTGTCATGCATCGCGATCAGCCTCGGGAAGCTGTTGCAGCCTTTGCCGTGACGCTCAAAAAATACGATACGCCGATCGCGCTTGCCGCCCTGCACACCATGACGTCGCTGACCGGCTCCGCCATTCTGGCGCTGGCACTGGCGGAAGGGCAGCTGACGCTGGAGGAAACCTGGGCGCTGGCCCATCTTGACGAGGACTGGACCGCCGAACATTGGGGCGAGGACGAGGAGGCGCTGGAGCGCCGCGCCACCAGGCTCATCGACATGCGTGCAGCACTCAACGTTCTGGAGGCGTTGAAGAGCGCGCCTTAACGCTTTTCTAACCCTGATGACCGAATATGCGGTTACCTCACGTTAGGGGAGCCGCAGATCATGAACACTCGATTGAAACGCCTTGGCATTGTTGTGCTGGCGTGTTTCACGCTCATGTCTTTCAGGCTGGAACCGGAGGCGACCAATGCCGACCGGCTGCTTTATGATGTGCGCGGCGCCTTTGTAGCGGCACGGCCGGATGTAGCGCCGGCATTGATGCAATCCATTCATGCGCAACTACAGAATGCCATCAAAACGACGGCACGCGGCGAAATCAGACCGCGCGTTGTGCTGACCATTCGCCTCGCATCCGTCACCCGCGGCCCCTTCCTGTTTGGAGAACGGGCATCGGCCCGTGTCATCGTTCGTGCGGCCGCCGTGGCGACGGGCGAGGTGATCGCCGAGGCCAAATTCACAGCCACCGTCGTCAGCTTCGACAATCAGTCGATCGAGCAGGATCTCGCTTACGGCGTCGCGGAGCGCGTGATCCGCGAGTTCCGGCTGAGCCGACCCGGACCGACAACGCTGGCGACGGCGTTGTTTCCGTGAACAAGTATGGTTTCCAGATAGAGTTTAAACTGGTTTCACAAGAAGGCCGGTGGCCATGGACTGGAAAGCCTCGACAGCCTTCGGCAGCACCTTCACGGGATCGTCACTGGCGGCGATCCATAGCGCAGCATTAAGTGCAGCGCCGCTTAGAAGCCGGGCAGCAGCTTCCGCATCGACTGACTTGATGATCCCCTGTTCGATGAGGCTCTGAACCGTTTGCTTGGTCGCCTGCAGACAACTGCTCTGGCTAGGCCACTGCGACGGATCACCCAACACCGCAGGCCCGTCGAGCAGAACGATACGTTGTACTTCCGGATCAAGCGCCATTTCGATATAGGCGGCGCCCTCGGCGAGTAAACCTTGCCAATTGTCCTCGGCCAATGCCCCGATCTCGTGAGCGCGAGACGCCATTTCAGAATCGATCTGATCGACCACCGCCGCCAGCAGCCCACGCTTATCTCCGAAATTGTGATAAAGCGCCCCACGCGTCAGACCAACCTCGGCAGTCAACTCGTCCATTGATGCGGAAGAGTATCCCTTTTCGGCGAAAATCTTTCGTGCAGCCGCGATCAGTTTTACGCGATTTTCCTCCATCGTTTCCGCGCGTCGTTTCGCCATACTCTCCTCAATTTTACATACGTGACGTATACGGGTTGACATACGGCACGTATGCCACCAAATTCAAATACGCACCGTATATCAAATAAGGCGTTGTGTGAAGCGCTCGAAGCGTAACGTTCCGCCCAGAGAATGCACTTGATTACAAAGAAGAGAGATTTAAAAATGGCGAAGCGCGAAGCAATCTATCCCGCAAACAGACATGCTCTTTACGAGGAGCACGGCTATTCGGCGGCTATCCGATCCGGTGACCTTCTGTTCGTTTCCGGGCAGGTGGGCAGCCGTTCCGATGGAACGCCAGAACCCGATTTTGAACGTCAGGTACAATTGGCTTTCGAAAATCTCAAAGCCACGCTGCATGCAGCGGGCTGTACATTTGATGATATTGTCGACGTGACGACATTCCATACGGACCCCGAAAAACAGTTCGGAACCATCATGGCCGTCAAGCAGCAGATTTTCAGCACGAAGCCTTACCCGAACTGGACTGCAATAGGCGTGAACTGGCTCGCGGGCTTCGATTTCGAGATTAAGGTCATCGCCCGCATTCCTTTGGATGCATAAATCTCCGAAAGCCATGCGAAGACGGCGTACTGAAAACGCCGTCACGTCGCTGTTCTAGATGTCGGACGAATCCAAACCGCGCAGGTTAAGCTTCCCCTTTCGCAGCCTTAGCCAAGTCGCTCGGCATGCCATTTCAGATGGTCATCCATGAAGCTGGAGATGAAATAATAGGAGTGGTCGTAACGCTCGTGCATGCGCAGCGTCAGGCCGATATCGGTTCCTTTGATCGCCTCTTCGAACAGCCAGGGACGCAGGCCTTTATCGAGGAAACTGTCGGCCTTGCCCTGGTCGATCAGGAATTCCGGAAAACGGGCGCCGTCTTCGACCAGCGAGCAGGCGTCGTATTGCCGCCATGCGGCACGATCCGTTCCGAGATACTTTTCCAGCGCCGGTTCGGACCAGTCGGCAGAGGAGGGGGCGACGATTGGGGCGAAGGCGGAGCAGCTCTTGAAGCGGTCTGGGTTCTTAAGCGCAATCGTCATGGCGCCATGGCCGCCCATCGAATGGCCGAAAATGCCCTGACGGCTCATATCCGCGCGGAAATGCTGGCCAATGAAGGCTGGCAGCTCTTCCGTCACGTAGCTGTACATATGGTAGTGCTCCGACCAAGGTTCCTGCGTGGCGTCGAGATAAAAGCCCGCGCCCTTGCCCATTTGCCAGTTGGTCACTTCATCAGGCACATCGTTGCCACGCGGGCTGGTATCCGGGCAGACGATGATCAGCCCGAGTTCGGACGCCATGCGGCGATATTCGCCTTTTTCCATGACATTGGCGTGGGTGCAGGTGAGGCCGGAAAGATACCACAGAACCGGGCACGGCTCGCTGATCGCCTTCGGCGGCACATAGACTGCAAAGGTCATCTCGCATTTCAGGGTTTCGGATGGGTGCGAAAATACGCCCTGCATGCCGCCAAAGGCCGTATTTTGCGAGATGATATTCATGAAGCCATTCCTTTATGAAGAGTTTTTTTCGGTTCAGCCCGCAAGCGCGACCGCAGCATTGACCGCCGCTGCTACCAGAACCGTGTTGAAGAAGAAGGAGACGATGGAGTGCAACAGCGTGACCTTGCGCATCGGTGTCGTGGTTACAGCAACATCCGAGGTCTGCGCCGTCATGCCGATGACAACAGCGAAATAGAGGAAGTCGTAACCGCAGGGTTCCTTCGTTGCCGGGAAATCCATGCCGCCGCGATGCTTGCGCTTGCCATCAACGGTTTCCGGACGCCAGTAAAGATGGGCGTAGTGCAAGGCGGTCATGGTGTGGATTGTCAACCACCCGAAAATCACGGAGCCGAAGGCGAGCAGCAGCGTCCAGACGGTTTCGCCGGAATGGTTGAGTGCCTGGAAAAGTGAAACGACGGCGACGGTGGCAGCGATCAGCGTAATGGCGATGATGGCCATTGCCGGCAGGTCATCACTATCGGCATGCGCTTTCAGGTGCTGGGCCGTTAATTTCGGAAGCCGAAAGGCCACCAGCCCGAGATAGGTCAGGAAAAACAGAATGGCTGCAATTTCGATGGCGAGCGGCCGTGCGAATGCCAGCGCCAAGCCAAGGCCGAAGGCGCCAACAAAAAGAGCGACGAAGAAAGGCTTATGGCGGCTGTAGGTGTTGCTCTGCGGATTGGCCGGGGTCATGGGCTGCGCCTTCGTGTTTACGCGGTCATTTTTTGACACGGCGGCAGAAACGGTCAAGCGTCTCCAGAAAAGCAGACCGGTCGCGCGGCGAGAAAGCCGCGTTATATCCTTTGCTCTCACCGGTTTCGCGCAGGTGTGCGCCAAGGTCGCGCATCGCAGTTGCCATGCCGATGTTGGTTTGGTCGAAAACGCGGCCGGTCGGTCCCGTCACCAGCGCGCCCCTGGCAACGCAACGCCCGGCGAGCGGCACATCGGCGGTAATGACGATATCGTTTTCGCCCGCACGCTCCGCAATCCAGTCATCCGCCGCATCGAAGCCGGCCGATACGATCACGTTTTTCACCATCGGATCGCGCGACGGGCGCAAACCGGAATTGGCAACGAAAGTCACCTCCAGCCCATGCCGTTCCGCCACCTTGAGAATCTCGGGTTTCACGGGGCAGGCGTCGGCATCGACATAGATTTGCGGCGGCTGCGACATGGGCACTCTTCGAGGATCATTTATGCATCGCTTTTAAGGGCAAACGCTGCGATTACCAAGCCCGCCATCTGTGAAAATATGGCGACAGGCAGGGTAAGGAATACGCTTGCGACCTTCACACAAGTCCAGTATGTTCACTTTATGTTCCTGATGTGAGGTATTCCCGATGCTGGAAGAATTCATCGTGCAGGCCAAGTCCGCCACTTATGTGGGCGGCGGCAACAAATCCTCGATACCCACCCGCATCGGCTCACACGACCTAGGTTTTCAAAGCGGCGACTGACACTATATCGATAGCTATTTCGGCGGAACCGACTTCATCGGTCAGGAGGTCGTCTGGCATCAGGGAATTCCACTTTGGGCCATGAATTATTACGGCCGCATCGTTCGCCCTGAGCTGATCGACGGCACGGTGGCGGGCAGGGTGATCCAGCGATCGCTTTCCACGCTATACAGGGAAGGGCGCTTCCTCGGCGGCTTCACCCACGAGGTCGAAGACATGATCTATGTCGATACCAATGAGGGCGAATTCCGGACTTTTACCGGCGTGGAGCGCATATATCGGGACAGCGTTGAGGTGTACCGGCTCGACTACCACGGCGGCGTGATAAAGCCGTAGCTGCGCCGCGAGTAAGATCAAACAGGGACGATGGAGATCCATCGCCCCTTTTATCGATTTCAAATCAGCCGGGCTGCTTCGTCTTGCGCAGGTATGGAAGAACTGTGTCATAGGAGCCGAAACGGGCAATCGCATCCTCGTTGGAGACGGCGGCGGTGATAATGACGTCTTCGCCCTGTTTCCAGTTTGCCGGTGTCGCCACCTGATGTTTAGAAGTCAGCTGGATGGAATCGATCGCGCGAAGAATTTCGTCGAAGTTGCGCCCGGTGGTCATCGGGTAGGTGAGGACCAGCTTGATCTTCTTGTCGGGACCGACAACGAAGACGGAGCGCACGGTGGCGTTGTCGGCCGGCGTGCGGCCTTCGGAACTGTCGCCCGCGCCCGCCGGCAGCATGTCATAGAGCTTCGCGACTTTCAGGTCCTTGTCGCCGATCAGCGGATAATCGACATTAAAGCCGGTCGCGGTGCGGATGTCGTTTTTCCATTTCTCATGGCTTTCGACCGGATCGACCGAAATGCCGATGATCTTGACGCCGCGCTTTTCGAATTCCGGCTGCAGGCCGCCCATCGCGCCGAGTTCCGTGGTGCAGACCGGCGTGAAATTCTTCGGATGCGAAAACAGGACCGCCCAGCCGTCGCCGATCCATTCGTGAAAGCTCACCGGACCGTGTGTGGTCTCGGCGGTGAAATCGGGTGCGATGTCGTTTATACGCAGGCTCATCTGATGGTTTCTCCCTAATGATTTAAATCGAAATCCTGAAGGTTTTGGCAATCCGTGTCCGGCGCAGGAGCTTAGAGTTTTTGCGTGAAATGGCCAGCCCTTTCCACGGCAAACGGCACGCTAATGACCTGTCATTGAAACGTACAAGGATTGTTTTCGTTCTGGCAAACGCCTATTCTGACGCGCTGCCTTTTCCGGCCGGTGCAAAAAGCTGATGCTCGACCACAATGAGCCAATAGTCTCCAAACAGACGCGATGGGGAACAGCAATGACGATCACGATTACCGCTTTTGAACGCTCGCCCGATGGCGGCAAGGGTCTGGCCCGCGACATGCGCGTCCGCTGGGCGCTGGAGGAAGCTGGACTGTCTTACGATGTTCGCCTTCTCTCCTTCAAGGCGATGCGGGAACCTGCGCATCTGGCACTTCAGCCGTTTGGACAAATCCCGACCTATGAGGAGGGCGACCTCGTACTGTTCGAATCCGGCGCGATCATTTTCCACATCGCGGAGCGCAATGCCGGCCTATTGCCGCGGGATGTGAATGCGCGGGCACGGGCGATAACCTGGATGTTCGCCGCGCTCAACACGGTGGAGCCGCCAATCGTTGACCGCTCGATTGCCCGGTTTCTGGAGGGCGACAAGAGCTGGTACGAAGAGCGCTTAGCGATGATCGATAAAAATATCAGCAAGCGGCTCGGCGAACTCTCCCGCTGCCTCGGTGACGACGACTGGCTCGACGGTGCGTTCAGCGCTGGAGATCTGTTGATGATATCGGTGCTGCAAAGGATAAAAAGCTCAGGCATCCTCGACGAATATCCAAACCTTTCAGCATATGTGGCTCGCGGTGAGGCACGTCCGGCCTATCAACGCGCCTTTGCCGACCAGCTTGCCGTCTTCAAGGCCGCTTCGACCGGCTGAACGTCGGTGAATAGCGAGGGCCTTAAGGTAAGAACAAACTACACGGTCTGTACAGGATTGCCCGCCCTCAAAGGCTCCCGCAGCCGTTTCGGTGATTGTTGTGCCTCTATCGGCGCCGGTTCTACTTCTTGATTGAAATTGAAATCTGCGATAGTGCTAATATTGAGGTACGTACCTCAAACTTAGAAGCAGCTCAAATGCGGACAGAGAAGAACAATCGATATGTCAGCAATATCCAGGCGTTTTCGTCTGGTGAAGCTGATGGGAACAACGGGGCAACGTCACAAGGGTGAGGATGATGACGGCGTTTGAACTTGATCCGGAATTTGCAATAACAGATGAGCCATCGCTTCGAGGATTGTTCGAGGCGACCCACGCGCTGGCGATATTGAAGTGTCAGGACACCATTGGCGAGCATGCGCGGGAATTTATCAGACGCTCTCCGTTCCTGTGCATAGGAACGCAGAATCTGGCGGGAAGTGCTGACGTAAGCCCTCGTGGCGACCCTGCGGGGTTCGTCAAGATTCTTGATGAACGCACACTCGCGATACCGGATCGGCCGGGTAACAATCGTCTGGATACGTTGACCAATATCATTGCCAATCCAAGCGTCGGGCTATTGTTTGTCATACCGGGATTTGACGACACGTTGCGTGTGAACGGGCAGGCAAAGCTCGCAACCGACCCGGAACTTCTGAGATGCATGAGTATCAATGATCGTGCGCCCAAACTCGCGATTGTCGTCAGGGTGAGTGAGGTTTTCATGCATTGCGCCAAGGCGTTTCGGCGGTCTCATTTGTGGAGCCCGGATCATTTTCAGGATCGCTCCGAGATGCCGTCGCTCATCAAAATCATCCTTGACGAAACGACGGGGGCGCCCAGCAACAAGGATGAGATGCGGAAATTGGATGACGATCTGGAAAAGGACTACCAGAGAACACTTTATTAGCTATTTTCGAGGGGAGGCGGTGCGGCTCCTGTTGTCTGCAGCAGCCCTGAAAGGGATCATGCGCCGAAGCGTTGGATCTTTGCGGACGAAATGGTGCCACAGCGCTGCCGCCACATGAAGAACGACGATAACTGCGGCAAGATAGGCCAGAGTGGCGTGAACCTCAGTCCAGAAAGCCTCGGCTTGGTCGGAGATCGCCATGGGTAGTCCTGGCATGACGACAAGATCGAAGACATAACTGGGGATCTGCAGAGGAGACGTCGACGCGACGGCCCAACCGGCAAGGGGAACGGCAAGAGTAAGGAACAGCAGTGCGGCGTGAGCCGCCCGTGCGGCCAACCTCGAAGCCATCCCTTCACCATCCAGAGCCCGCGGTTTCCTGCTGAAAACCGACCAGATGAAGCGGGGGGCGGCGAGGGCCAGAACCAGAAACCCAATCGACTTGTGATACTGAAAAAGATTGAACTGAAGCACCGGATCGATGTCGCGGCTCATAAAATATCCCAGCGCAAGCTGCGCGAGGAATAGGAGCGCGATTGTCCAATGGAAAACGATCGCCACCAAACCAAAGGAGGCGGACGTGTTTCGCCATCTCCTTACGCCTCTCGTCGCTCTATCGGAATGACCCTTGAGATATTGCATCGGCTAACTCAGCTGTTGATAGGTGTCTTTGGCAATAGCGTCCATGCGGTCGGACGGCAGGCTGCCGACCAGGGCGCAGCGGATTGTTTCGTCATCCCAGGACACTGTTTCCAGCGCGTCGACATTGGAGCGTCGCATGGCGGTATCGCTCGTTTCAGCCGCAGCCACGATGTAAAGAGTGACACGCTGCCCACTTTTGTCTTCATACATCAGTTGAGCTGCGGCGCCTTCGGAACTGGGCAGCACCCGGCCGCCGACAAGGGACAAGCCATGGCGGGTGAGGTCCGGCACGTTCAGTTTACGGTCGAGCCGTTTTGACAACCATTTCGGCAGACTGGAGGCGTTCTCGGCATCAGCCCGAACTTCGACAGGGTGCAGAACCTCGCTTGCAAACAACTTGTGCGCCTGCATCGCATCCGCCACGATGGAATGGGCAGGTGCCTCGACCTCCAACACAAGTCCGCGCCCGAACCAGCCACCTGTCAGTCCAACAGCCAGAACGAGAACGGATGCCGCTGCCAGATTGCGCCAATTTGCACGCTCCGATCGCAAGCGCCGCTCCATTCGATAAACATCGAGGCGCTCGGGTAAAACATCGACATCAGCAGGACGATAGAGAGCCATAAGTGTCGCATTCTGCCGCTGCCATATCTCGACCTTGCGCGCATCGGCCGGATTGGAGGCGAGGTGGGAACGAACGACATCACGTCGCTGGTCTTCGAGCTGCCCATCGACATAGGATATCAGATCGGCTTCGGTTATCTGCGGCTCGTTGCCAGTCATTTTATCACCTTGAGATTTGGCTGGTCTTCTTGGGTCATGCGGGCCAAGGCTGTTCGGGCACGCCCCAGACGGGACATCAAAGTGCCCAACGGAATTTCCAGAACCTTTGCCGCTTCCGCATAACTCAGACCTTCGACGACGACGAGGAGGAGGGCCTCACGGTGCTCGCCTGACAGCTTTTCGATGGCACGTGCCATTTCGGCAAGCGCGATCCGGCCCGTCTGCGGCGCCGGCACAAACATCTGTTCGGCAACATCATCAATCGGGATTTGCGAGGGCCGGCGGTTTCTGCCTCGCAGATTGTTGCGGTAAACGTTGACCAGCACACGGTACAACCATGGACGTAACGGCCCCTGCGGCCGCCATAGCGCCTTTTTGCGGATGGCTCTTTCCAGACAGTCCTGAACGAGATCGTCAGCCGTGTCACGGTCGTGCGTGAGCGCATTCGCGTAACGTCGAAGCGCCGGTATGCAACTTGTGATCTCGTCAAGAAAATCAGGCATGGGTGCTATTCCTTGGCAACGTGCCAGACGCCACCAACACCATCACCCGTGACATCGCCGGGCTTCTTGTCCATCTGCCAATGATACAGCGGCTTTCCATCATGCGACCACTGCATCGTGCCATCCCTGCGGGCGAGTGGTCTGTAGTCGCCATCCGCCTTGTCGGTTTTGGCAGCCGCAAGCGGCGGCCATTTCTTCGCGCAGCCGTCATAGCAGGCTGACGAGCCATCGCCATCATTGTCGAACGTATAAAGGGTCATGCCCTTGGCGTCAGTCAGGATCGTGCCCTTTGCCGTCGCCGTTTCAACCACCGCGCCACCGGCGTATGGTTCGGCAAGCGCGGCAGTGGAGGCGAGCGCGAGAGCGCCTGCCAGAATGAAATGATGTTCACGCATGAGATCGTCCTTTGAGAGGTAACGGTGTGGACACCATGTCCGATACAAGACAGAACACCGGCCAGCGACAATTAATCCCGTCCGCCGATTTTTTTGACGTTCCGTCGTTTTTATCTGACGCCCTTCAAATCTATGTCCAAGGCAACCGTGTTCGAATAGAGCGGCACGCCAACGCCCATGCCATAGGGCAGGCGGGGGATATTTCCGGTGACATGGAAGGTTACGGAACCCTTTTGCTGCTCAACGAATGTTGCGTGAAACGTCTCGGCTCTGGAGACGCCTCGGGCCGTGAGCACGCCTTCAACGACTGCGCTGCGCGGCCCGTCCTGCGTAACGCGGTTGGAGCGAAACACGATCTGCGGATAGACGGCGATGTTGAAAACTGCGCTGGACCGCAGGAAATTTTCCACCCGCTCCTGGCCTGTCTTCACGCTGGAAGGGTTCAAACTGATTTCCACATAGGACTTGGACGGTTGGTCCGGATCGATATCGAAGCGGCCGGATATATCGGGAATAGTGCCGTTGATGCCCGGACCGGCAACCTGCGCAATCGAAAACCCAATGTGCGAGGCGGGATCGATACGGTAACGTCCGGCGGCGGACGAAAACGGGCTTGCAGATACAGGCGTGCAGGCCAATGCCGCAATGACGAGAGTGATGGAGTAAGGGTACTTCATGGCGCAGGCTCCTTCATGAGTACGTGGTCGTACCCGTGAGAACACCGCTGGCTACTATTTAATCCCCATCAGTTCCGACAGATCATCAAAATCTTTGCCGCATCAGCCAATGCATGGGCATTTCGTCAGCAATGTCTTTCATGGGTTCAAAGCCCACTCAAGGCTAGGTGCTTTCTCTAAATCCTTTGCTCGCTATTGTGCTCAAGCGAGGTACAGAGTGTCTAGGCGGCGCTGATGAAGGTGAGGCGCTCGGGACCATAGAAAGCTTCATCAGCTTACCACATACGATGTGGCAGAGGAGTTGAAATGTCCGCCGGTGTGCAAAGTAGAAATGTCCAATTGAGGCGTCTCGGCTATTCAGACATGCCACACTGAGACCGCGGATCAGCCCCCGACCGAACCAGCTCTCCGATTGCAAGGAGAGGGCGGGGGCGGGTGATGAAACACCCATTCTGAGCTTTGAAACTCTTCACTCCGCCGCTTGCTGCCGCGACAATGCTTTCCGGCGCCGCGCAATAAGGGCCGGATCGTTTGTAAAGTCTTTCCGACGACCGGGTCCACGAGCGCGTTTGATGTAACCATTTTTATCGCTATTGCTCTTCACCTCAGGCGCGGGGGGCTCGTCCTGGCGCTCTTTGATATACGCCAGGACATCACCGAGCCGCTTGTTCTCGGTGATCGCCGCATGCGTGACCCGCTGATCCTTGTCGAATACCGTATAGGGCAGGGAGTACCCTCTCCAGCGCACGTCCAGTCGATCATCCGCATAGGCATAGGTCTCAACATATTTACCAACAAGGCCGCGCGTGACGTCGGTCTCCTCCAGCATGATGCGTTTGCGTTCATAGGAGAATGTCAGCTGTGATCCAACATAACGCTGTTCACGCTTGCAAAGGATATCGGATAACCGATCCGGTGCGAGATTCACCGGTCGGTGCAGGTCATCAGATCGGGCAGGGACGACCGCAAATCGTGCGTTATAATCCTCCATGAAGTCAGGCAAAAATGCATTACCGGCGTCCATCGTGTCGATGCCAGCCAATCGTAAGTCCTTGACCAGCCGATCCTGCAATGTTCGGTTCATCCGTTCCACACGGCCCTTCGCCTGGCTTGAATTTGCACAGAGAATCTCGATATTTAACTCACACAGCGCCCGCCCGAACTGGGTCATTCCCTGGCCACCTTTGGCGTCCTTCTTTGCCACCCGGAACACCGAATGCTTGTCGGAATAGAAGGCAATCGGCGCGCCGTGACGCTTGAGATAAAGCGCCAGCGCCTCGAAGTAGGTGAAGGCGCTCTCGGAACGCACAAAACGCAACTGCATCAACCTGCCGGTCGCGTCGTCGACGAACACCAGCAACGAACACGCTGGCCCGCGATCCTCAAACCAACGGTGCTCAGAACCATCAATCTGCACCAGCTCGCCATAGGCCTCACGTCGAAGTCGCGGCTGGTGAAACGTCCGCCGCTGCTTGCGCGACAACCAAAGTCCAGCATCGACCATCCAGTTGCGAACCGTCTCACGCGAGACCTGCAGGCCATCACGCTCGGCAAGCTTCTCGGTCGCCAGGGTCGGTCCGAAATCCGCATAACTCTCCCGAACGAGCGCCACAGCGTAGTCGCGAATACCATCATTGATCCGGTTGTTCGACGGTCGACCAATGGCCTTGTGCCGGATCGACGCCGCACCACCAGTTTGGATCCGATCCAGCAGCCGACGAACCTGACGCTCACTCAGGGCAAGTACATGTGCCGCTGATACCATCGTCATTCGACCTGCTATGACTTTCGACAAAACCTCGATCCGCCGCAAATCGCGCTCGCTCATCGTAATCAGTCCCATCTGCAATCTCCCAAGTGTCAATCAGACCCCGGGGAGTGTGACATTCCAACTTTGCAGAAACAGGACACTTTAACTTTGCGGCTACATACGATAATCGCATAAGATAGATTATGGAACTTCTTCTGGTTTAAATGTCTTGCGTTTTCAGTCCAAGTGACCCTTTAGGCAACCTTCAGAACTCGTTTTGAACCTTATCTGGTTGTCGCGTTATCGCGCTGAGTCGAAGCGTAACGCATCCTTTCGCTCTAAACAAAACACCACTCAATTTCCGTCTCACATTATTGCCTCAAGCGACACTGATGGAGGTCGCTCTTGCTGCCGAGTATGCCTTGTCAGTCGATAAGCAGGCTATGATCTTCAACCACATCTACATTGTGCGGTTGATCAGTCTTGAGCTTGCTGACGTCAATCGGCGCGGTGCACGTCGCCGTTTCCTTCAACAGCCAAAATGGCAACAGCAAAACCCATATCTATGACCCAGAACGCCAAGGCGGTCCGCTATTAGAAGAGCCGGTAAGGCGGCGTGACGACGCAACCATCTCTGAGAAGACGGCGTCACCCTCGCCCGTTTCTCGACCTTACACCGAGTGGCGTCAGACCCAACCCTTTACGGTGATATGCACGGCTGCAAACCCTAAGGCGTTTTCCAGGTCTTCAAGAGCATTTCTACGAATTTCTCCGCGGCGGGAGATAAGGCACTGCTTCTTCTTTGCACGATACCGATGGTTCGGGAGACCACGGGATTAACGATCGGCCTCGTGACGAGGAAAGGATGGTCATCCTGTGGGGTAGCCAGTCGCGGCAAGACGGAAATCCCCAACCCAGCCTCCACCAGGCCAAGCGACGTATTGAGATGGGTCACCTCATAAAACCAGTTCAGCTTTAGATTGTGCCGAGCGAGTGCGCCATCCAGAAGCGTTCTATTGCCGCTGGAGCGATCGACGACAACCAGCGGATAAGGCTCCAGTTGATTCCATTGGATAGTTTCGAAAGCCGCCAGAGGGTGGTCTTTTCGCATCGCCAGCACAAATGGGTCATCGATAAGAGGTTCGAATGCCAAGTCTGGATCAGAATTACCCATGAGGTTTATCCCGAACTCCACCTCTCCCCGCGCAACCGCCTGCAGCCCCTCGTTTGCCGTAAGGTCTCTGATACGCAGCCTAATATGCGGATATTTCTTGCTAAATGTTTTGATCACGGTGGGTAGAAAATAAAACGCTGCGGTTGGAACGCAGGCCATCGTGATGAGGCCGCGCCGATGTGCACCATCTTTCATCGCAAAAAGCGATCCGTCGAACTCCTCCAGCATGCGCCGGACAAGCGGCATTACCTCCTGACCCATCGCTGTCGGGGCAACGTGGCGTGTGGTCCTTTCTAGGAGTGGCGCGCCAATGGCCTGTTCCAGTTTCTGGATGCGCCGGGTAAGCGCCGGTTGCGAAATATGCAACGCGTCGGCAGCCCTATGAAAACTTTCAAGCTCAACTACTGCTTGAAATGCTCTTAAATCCAGAATTTCGCAATTGATGCTCATATCGCAATAATACCTCCGAACATTGCATTTAACAGATTAGATTCTTTTGCTCATATTGCAACAACAAGGCGGATTGATCCACCAAATGCAAGATTGAGGCGATAAATGAACGACCTGCTTAAGATACCCTGTGTGCTGATGCGCGGCGGAACATCTCGTGGACCGTTCTTCCTGGCGTCTGACCTTCCGCGTAATCGAGCGGAACGGGATGCGGCACTTTTGTCCATCATGGGTTCCGGTCATCCGCTGCAGATAGACGGGATAGGAGGCGGCAATCCGGTCACCTCGAAAGTTGCGATCATAGGTCCTTCCACCGTCGAAGGCGCAGACATCGACTATCTCTTCGCCCAGGTTCGTACCGACAGGCAGTATGTCGACTATTCGCCCAATTGCGGAAATATGCTGGCCGCGGTCGGTCCCTTTGCGATCGAAGCGGGACTTGTGGAGGCTCGGGGAAGCGATACCGTGGTTCGCATCCACAACGTGAACACCGGAAAATTGATCGAGGCAAAGGTGCCGACGCGTGGTCGCGAAGTAATTTATCTCGGAGACGCATCCATCGACGGCGTTCCGGGTCTGGCTGCACCGATCGCCCTGACTTTCGTGGATGCGGCGGGTGCAAAAACCGGAAAACTGTTGCCGACCGGAAACCCTGTCGACACGGTTGAGGGAATAGATGTGACAGCGATAGACTGCGCAATTCCGATGGTCCTCATGCGTGCGGGAGACCTCGGCGTCACCGGATATGAAGATCCGCAGACGCTGACTTCCAATAGCGATCTCATCGAACGATTGACCCGCATACGCATTCAGGCAGGCAAATTGATGGGGATGGGGGATGTAACGGATATGGTCATACCAAAACCCGTGATCGTAGCGCCGGCACGCAAGGGAGGCACTCTGTCTGTCCGGTACTTCATGCCCAATGAGTGCCACCCTGCCCTGGCAACGACCGGCGCCGTTGGCATAGCAACCGCAGCGATCACGGAAGGCTCCGTGGCATTTGAACAAGCGGGAAATCGATCTGTTCCGACCCAGATCTGCATCGAGCATCCCGCCGGTCGGCTGGACGTGCAACTTGAGATGCGGAACGGAACAATAACAGCCGGGCTTGTGAGAACGGCCCGCAGACTTTTCGAAGGCTTTGCCTTCGCCAAGCCAAACGCTGCGATTGAAGACGCAGCCTAGACAAAGCCATACTGGCTCAAAACATAGCAAAACTGGGAGGAGACCCTCATGCGTAAATACTTGCTTGCAACAGCGGCGCTCTGTGCGCTGGCAGCGTCGGCAAATGCAGAATCCGTCAGAATGAGTGTTGGTTCGTACAACCTCAACAACCTGCCTTTTCCGGTGGCGGCCAGCCTCGGCTTCTACAAGGACGAGGGCCTTGAGGTGACGACCGAGAACTTTGCCCAAGGCGGTTCGAAAGTCCTGCAGGCGCTCGTCGCAGGGTCCACGGATGTAGCCGTCGGTTTCTACGATCACACGATCCAGATGCAGTCCCAGAACAAGCACGTGGTTGGCTTCGTTCAGCTTGCCCGCAATTCCGGGCTGGTTCTCGCAGGAAAGAACGATACAGACTTCGATCCGACAAAACCTGAAACCATCAAGGGCAAAAAGGTCGGGATCACCTCGCCCGGGTCTTCGTCCGATTTCTTCATTCGTTATTACATGAAGCAGCACAATCTGAGCGACAACGACATCGCCATCATCGGCGTTGGCTCTGGCGCCGCTGCTGTTGCCGCTCTGCAGCAGGGCAAGATTGACCTGTTGGTCAATTACGATCCGGCTGCGACGATCGTGGTTGAGCGTGGTCTTGGCAAGATCTTGATCGATGCCCGCAGCGATCAGGGCGCCAAGGACGTCTACGGCGGGATCTACCCCACCTCCGTCTTGTATGCGACGCAAGAATACATCGATGCACATCCCGAGGTGATCCAGAAGGTTACCAATGCCACGGTAAAGGCGCTGCATTGGATGAAGGAGCATTCGGCCGAGGAAATCGTTGCAAAGCTTCCCGATGATTTCGTGTCCGGCGACAAGCAGACCTACATCAAGGCGGTCGAAGCCGCCAAGGCGATCTTCTCCGAAGATGGAACCTTCAACCAGGCCGATCTGGAAACCCCGTTGGCGGTTTTGAAAAGCTTCAACGACGCAGTCGCGAAGGCCACGATCGATCTCAACACGACCTACACCAACAAGTTCGTCGAGGCTGCGGCTTCGAAGGGCGTAAACTGAGGGTCTTCAATGTCTTTGCCAATTAGAAAGTTAGAACCCGTGGCGGAACTCAATCTTCAGCCAATGGTGGCAATCGAGAACGTAACAATGGCCTTTGGCGCTTTCGTTGCGGTCCAGGATGTGAACCTGAAAGTTGGAGATGGTGAGTTTCTCTCGATTGTCGGCCCAACCGGATGCGGCAAGTCCACCATTCTCAATGCCATCGCGGGTTTGCTGAAACCGGCGCAGGGAAAGGTCTCCATCGATGGTTCGGCCGTGCAGGGCGTGCAGAACAACATTGGATATCTCTTCCAGCAGGATGCGCTGCTTCCCTGGAAAACGGCCTATCAGAATGTCGAGCTTGGCCTGCTGTTCCGCGGCGTATCCGAACATGAGCGCCGTACCAAAGTTCTGGCCTGGCTGGAAAAAGTTGGCCTGAAGGGGTTTGAAGAGCGCTTTCCGCATCAACTTTCAGGCGGACAGCGCAAACGTGTCCAGATGGCGCAGGCGCTTATCACCGAGCCGAAGGTCATCCTGATGGACGAGCCCTTCTCCGCACTCGACATTCACACGCGCCACCTCATGCAGAATGAACTCCTGAGATTGTGGCAAGAGGATCGCCGTGCAGTGGTCATGATCACGCACGATCTCGAAGAGGCGATTGCACTCGGGGACCGGGTTGTCGTCCTTGCGGCCGGCCCCAAGAGCCGGGTTATCGAGAGCTTCCCGGTTGATCTGGAACGGCCCCGCAACGTGGCCGAAATCAAGCTCGATCCGAAATTCATGACCCTATATCGCGATATATGGGCGTCTTTGCGCGGCGAAGTGGAGAAAAGCTATGCAAGCCGTTAATGTTCGCATCATCCAGATCGTGCTTCTGGTCGTGCTCCTGGGTGGGTGGCAACTCGGGGTAAGCTCCGGGGCGATCGACCGCTTCTTCTTCCCGGCACCCATCGACATCGTCAAGCAGGTCATCACCTGGGTTGCCGATGCCGGCTTTTACAAACATGTCGGTATCACCTTGAGTGAAACGGTTCTCGGTTACCTCATCGGTACAGGTCTCGGCGTCGGCGCCGGTGTCTGGCTGGGCCTCAGTCCCTTTGTGGCCCGTGTGTTGGACCCGTTCATCAAGGCCGTGAATGCCATCCCGCGTGTGGTCCTCGCGCCAATTTTCGTCCTTTGGCTGGGGCTTGGCCTCTGGTCAAAGGTCGCTCTTGCGGTCACCCTCGTCTTCTTCGTGACGTTCTTCAACGCCATGCAAGGTGTTCGCGAAGTAAACCCCGTCGTGCTTTCCAACACGCGCATTCTCGGTGCAAAGCGCTCTGATCTCTTGCGTCATGTTTATTTTCCGGCGGCAGCCAGCTGGATTCTGTCGTCGCTGCGCACATCCGTCGGATTTGCGGTGGTTGGCGCGATCATCGGCGAATATCTCGGGTCTTCCGCAGGCCTCGGTTACCTGATCGCCCGTTCGGAAGGTAACTTCGACGCGGTCGGCGTTTTCGCCGGTATCATCATTCTCGCCATTTTTGTTCTCGTCATCGATCTCATTCTCGATGTCGCCGAGAGAAAGCTGATCACCTGGAGGCCGAACGCGGGCGAAGAACGGCCTGCTTGAGGTTTCGACCCAGTCTCATATCAAGCGGGGCGGCCAGTTGGTCGCCCCGTTTTTGTTCTACTGACGTCATCAGGC
Organism: Agrobacterium sp. S7/73; assembly: GCF_019355535.1. Taxonomy (NCBI): domain Bacteria; kingdom Pseudomonadati; phylum Pseudomonadota; class Alphaproteobacteria; order Hyphomicrobiales; family Rhizobiaceae; genus Agrobacterium; species Agrobacterium sp. S7/73. The sequence continues at coordinate 1,503,286 of NZ_CP072136.1, read as the reverse complement.
CGATCTCTCGGCTATCGGACGCCGGCAGACCTGCTCACGGACAATATGCAAAAAGATGGTGGATCCCCTACCCTGTAAAACAGGAATAATTCACTTTGTCGTTGGAACCAAATTCCCATTCAAACATTTTAGGGGACCGTTACCTTCAGGACCTTGCATGAAAGATAATGATCTCCTCCGGCAGGATGCTCAAGACGCTGGAGAGCGTCTAGTATCTGGCCACGCTTCTGAAGATCCGTTTGCGGCAGCCTTCAAGGCCACCCGCATGCCCATGATCATCACAAATCCACTCCTCAACGACAATCCAATCATCTTCTGCAATGCTGCTTTCAGCAGATTGACCGGCTATTCCGCCGAAGAGCTGGTTGGTCAAAATTGTCGTCTGCTCCAGGGTCCAGACACAGATCCTGGCTCAGTTACGAAGCTGCGTGAGGCAATCGCAGCCGAGCAGGATTTGGCGATCGACATCCTTAATTATCGCAAAGACGGATCAGAGTTTTGGAATGCTCTCTTCGTTAGTCCTGTTCGCGATGCTGCCGGAACCGTCATCTATTTTTTCGCCTCGCAACTCGACTTCACCGATATCAAGAGCAAGGAAGCCGAACTCGCTCGCGCCCGCCACATCGCGGAGGGAGAGGTGGCGCTGCGAACGGCGGATTTGACTGAGGCATTGCGGGCAAAAACAACCCTCGTCCACGAAGTTGATCATCGCGTAAAAAACAACCTCCTGACAATCGCCTCAATCGTGAAGCTTCAGGCGCGGATGACTGACAATGATGTTGTCGAGCGCACATTGATGTCTGTGCTGAACAGGGTCGAAGCACTCAGCACCGTCCAGCGCAAGCTTCTGAACGATGAAGATGTAGGGCATTTCGATGTCGCAGATTTTGCCAATACATTGATGCTCGACAAGATCGGAGCCTTGAAGCGAACCGACATCATCCTCACCACCGATCTTCATGAGGTGGTGGTTCCGGCGACCAAGGCCTCCCCCCTTGCCTTGATCATCAACGAACTCATCGGCGACGCCATTCGCAGAGGATTGAAGGACCGTGGCGGGCAATTGCACCTGGAGGTCAAGCGCCTCAACGGCCACTTCCTTGTCAGGGTTGCCGATACCGTCACGCCGGGCGAAGTGGACAAGGAAGAAGCAGCCTTTAGCAAAAAGATGCTGGAAGCATGCGTAAAACAATTGCGTGCTACGATAGTTCGGACGGTTGAAGGTAGCCTCTCGGATGTTCGTGTCACGCTTTCTGTAAAAGACTGAAAGGATCTCCTGTGAAAATCTTGATCGTAGAGGACGAAGCTCTGCTGGCGATGGAACTTGAAAGCGAAGTGGAAGATGCCGGACACGAGATTGTGGGGATCGCTGCCGACAGCAAGGAAGCTATCGAGCTTGCCAACAAAGCACTGCCGCAATTCGCATTTGTAGACATTCAATTGCTGGATGGTCCAACGGGCATAGAAGTCGGCCGATATCTTTCTTCGAGCTCCATCCCCTATGTTTTTGTTTCGGGTAACCTGAAGAGAATACCTGAGGACTTTGCAGGCGCACTTGGAGCGATCGAGAAACCCTACACGATGAACGGTTTGCAAAATGCCTTGCAGTTCATTGAAGGCATCGTTATTGGCGCAGAGCGCTCCGCTACCCCTCCTCCCAGCCTTGTTGTTTCGCCCAAACTGCTTGCCGCCTTGTCGGCTTGACCAACGCCGCCCCTGTGCGGATAAGGATTGACCTTGAATTCACCGTCGGAACGCATTGACGCAGTTCGAAACTCTGGGCTGCTTGATGTCCAGAGCCCACCCGAATTCCAGGATATTATCGAGGTCGTCAAAACCGGCCTGAAATGCCCAGTGGCTTTGATCTCCATTCTGGACGAGCACCGGCAGGTTTTCATCGCTCATGTCGGGTTGCCACCCAAATGGGCTGAAGCAGCGGAAACGCCACTCACGCATTCATTCTGTCAGCATGTGGTTCGCGACAGACAGCCTTTGATTATCGGGGATGCGACGGTTCATGATCTCGTTAGAAATAATCTGGCCATAACCGATCTGGGCGTGATCTCCTACATGGGAGTGCCTGTAACACTCCCTGATGGCATGGTGATCGGCGCGCTCGCAGCAATCGATGGCGAACCACGCACATGGACGGAAAGCGAGCTGCAGTTACTGAACCAGATCGGAAGGGTCGCCTCGAACCAGATTGCGACCTTCCTTTCCGAGCGGCGCTGGGGTGCGCTTTTCCAGCAATTGGAGGAAGGCATCGTCGTAGGCTCGGTGATCCGTGACGTCGACGGAACGATTGTCGATTGGCGGTACGAGACGGTCAATCCCGCATGGAGCACTCTTCTTGGATTACCAGGCGATGATGTGCCTGGTCGAACCATGCGCGAACTCTTTCCAGAATTCGAGAATGAGTGGGTTTCCGATGTGGTGGAGGCCGTCGAGACCCAACAAAGCAAGCGTTTCACCCGCAAGATCGGATCGATGGACCGGTGGTTTGACGGCTATGTTCAAGCCACTGGTGAAGACACGTTCGTCATCATGTTCGTTGAAGTCACTGACCGTATGCAAGCCCAGGAGGCTTTGCGTGACAGCGAAACGAAGCTTCGCCTGATCGTCGAAGGCGCTAAAGACTATATTATCATGACGATCGATGAAGACCAGCGCATTACAAGCTGGTTCGGTGGAGCGCAGGAGACATTTGGCTGGTCGGAAGCCGAGATGCTCGGACGGCCGTTTGAGTCGATTTTTACTGAGGAGGACCGGGCAGCCGGCGTTCCTGCGGCTGAAGTGAGCAGAGCCACGTCCGAAGGGGTTGCACCCGACCGCCGATGGCACCTCGCTGCCGATGGCTCCAGCATCTTTCTGGACGGCACGATCCGGCCGATGTCCAACCATTCGTCGCCCAAGGTCCCGGGTTATATCAAGGTCGCACGCAACGCCACCGCTCAAAAACTGTCGGAGGACAGGCAGCTTGCATTCCTGGAACTCGGCGAAAAGATCCGCGAGCTGGATACTGTTGCGGAAGTGGCATTTGCCGCCGCGGAGATTTTGGCACGGAGTCTGAGAGGCGCGACGCGGGCGGGCTACGGCATCGTTGACCCTATCGCCGAGACGGTGCAGATGCTTCCCGACTGGTGTGCGGAGGGAATGTTCACCGTCGCGGGGCTCCATCATTTCAGGAATTACGGATCCTACATCCAGGATTTGAAGCGCGGCGAGACGGTCATCATACCCGATGTGGCGACAGATCCGAGAACCTCCGCTTCAGCCGAGCTTCTACACTCATTAGGCATCTCCGTCCTCGTGAATGTGCCAATCATCGAAAGAGGTGCATTCGCGGGGGTCATGTTCGTACACTACGACAAGCCGCATGAATTCTCGTCCGAGGAGCGTGATTTTGTGCGTGCGATAGCGGACCGGACGCGTGAGGCGATCTCCAGGATTCGGGCCGAGCAGGAACAGCAGGTTCTCAATCACGAGATCAGCCACCGGCTCAAAAACACGATGGCCATGGTTCAGGCGATTGCGACACAGACGCTTCGCCCCGTCACCGACAGAGCCCCTGTCGAAGCCTTCACGAGCAGATTGCGCGCGCTTTCCAATGCGCATGAGGTTCTCCTGAACCAGGACTGGTCGTCGGCGCGCATGGTGGCAGTGATCGATTCCGTGCTTCGCCAACTTTCTCTTCCCGAGCGATACCGCATATCGGGCACCGACATGGAAATCGGGCCCAGGACTGCGCTGTCGCTGGCTCTCCTGATGCACGAGCTTGGCACAAACGCCTTGAAATATGGAGCCTGGTCTTCTGATGCCGGAACCGTCGTTATTTCATGGACGATAGAAGATGCAGGCGGCGAGAACGCGCTCGTTCTGGAATGGAAGGAGCAGGACGGCCCGCCGGTGACCGCTCCATCGGGTAAAGGTTTCGGATCTAAGCTCATACAGCTTGGTCTGATGGGTACAGGCGGTGTCGAGGTCAATTTTGATCCTGACGGCCTGCGGGTAACGATGCAGGGACTGGTTTCCCATTTGAGACAGTCATGATGACCGTGACCTCGAATGCTGCCGATGTGGCAACCATACTCGTCGTCGAGGATGAGCCGCTGCTACGCCTTGCCGCCGTGGATCTGGTTGAAACCGCAGGATACACAGCGCTTGCTGCGGCAGATGCTACGGAGGCGGTCAATATCCTTGAGGCACGCGCAGACATACGAATTGTCTTCACTGATATCGATATGCCACGCGGCGTCGACGGCCTGCAACTGGCAGCCATTGTTCGTGACAGGTGGCCGCCTATCAAAGTTATCCTGGTTTCCGGCCATCTCGAAGATCCCGGTCATATGATCGCGGCAGATACGGCTTTCTTTACGAAACCCTACTGCGAAGAGCAGATCGTGGAGACGATAAGGCAGATGCTGCGGTAGCCGAGAATTTTTGCGGCTACCGGGATTCACCGCTCCGCTTGAAATTTGGAGATGGTGACAGAGTCGGATAAGGCTTGGCAGTCGATCTGCCGACTGATTGCCGCTGGTCCCTGAGGTTGGAATTGACGGATAAATTACCTGCTGAACTTGATGGTTTGCATCGCAATACCTTTGAATATTTCTGGTCCGGGAGCCATCCGGAGAGTGGCCTACCGCGGGATCGTATGCGATCCGATGGTGTTGCGATCCATGAGATCGCATCGGTCTCCGGGATCGGGTTTGGTTTTCTTTCGCTCATCGTTGGTGTACGCCGTTCTTGGATAACCGAACAGGAAGCCATCGCCCGGGCGAGCCGGATGTTGAGATCGCTGGCAAGTGTGAAGCGTTTTCATGGCGCCTTCCCTCACTTCATCGATGCGTCCAGCGGAAGAACGATACCCTTCGCGAAATTCGACGACGGCGGAGATCTCGTTGAAACCGCTCTTCTGGTTCAGGCGCTGATCTGCGTCAGACAGTTTTTTGGCGCGCAGACGTCCTCCGAAATCGATTTACGCCGGTCCATAAATGAAATCGTCGAGACGGTGGAATGGGGCTGGTTTACCAGGGGAAAGCCCGGGCCGCTGTTCTGGCATTGGAGCCGTCGGTATGCCTGGGCGAAAAACTTGCCGATTGTGGGCTGGAACGAGGCCCTCGTCTGTTATGTGCTCGCGGCGGGTTCAACGACGCATGCAATCAGCGCCGAGTCTTATCATTCCGGATGGGCAAGCGATGGCGAAATCCGGAACGGATCGATGTATCTCGGTGTTCGGCTGCCGCTTGGCCAGCCGTATGGAGGACCGCTTTTCCTGTCGCACTATTCCTTCTGCACACTCGATCCGCGCGGTCTCGGCGATGTTTATTGTCACGACTATCTGGAGCAGGTTCACGCGCATTGCATGATCAATTACCGCTACTGCCGCACGCGTTACCCAAGTGAGGCCGGGTGGGGTCTGTCTGCGTGTGATGGGCCAAAGGGTTATGTCGTAAATTCTCCGACCGACGATGACGGCATCATTGCGACAACGGCAGCCCTCTCGAGCATGCCCTTCTTTTCTCATCGGTCACGCGAGGCGGCTTTGCGTTTTCTGCAATGGAACAATGGTGCACTCATCGGCCGCTTTGGCCTCATGGATTCATTCCAGCCCTCAACCGGCTGGGTGTCCGGAACGCATCTTGCGATCAATCAAGGGCCTGTTGTTGCGATGATGGAAAACTATCGCAGCGGCCTGATCTGGGATTTATTCATGAACGCGCCGGAGGTGAAAAAAGGCTTGGCCGAACTGGGCTTCCATCAGGACAGGTCGTTCGAAAAGTCGAGCCTGCAGGAAGGACGGACCGACCCCTGAGAACCGGTGTTTGAGTAGCGCAAATGCATCCTTGAAGACAACGCCGGAAGGCCTTGGCAATTCCTTGGCAAGGCCTTCGGCGCGCAGGATATACTAGGGTAAAGTCGTGGTCATCGTCTCAAAACTGCAGGAGTTTTGATGTTCGATAAACGGCGTGCTGTCATTCGGCTGGTTTCGAAGACGCGCTTTCGATGTAGGCGATAAGATTATCCAGTTCTTCCGGTTTGCTGATGCCCGCCAAGGCCATCTTGTTTCCGGGGATTTTCTTCTTGGGAGCGCTGAGAAAGTCTCGCAGTTCCTCCGGTGTCCACGCCAGCCCTTCCCCGCCTGCTTTTTTCATCGCATTCGAGTAATTATAGTCCGGATCGCCGCCCGCAGTGCGGCCGATGATCCCGTTAAGCTGCGGGCCGACCTTGTTTTTCGCGCCCTCGCCGATGGCGTGACAGGCGGAACAGCGCTTGAAGGCCGCCTCCCCCTTGGCAACATCGCCCTCTGAAAAAGCGGGAACGGCGCTTGCCGCCAGCATTGCCGCCGTGATGATCATTCTCTTGCGCATCGTGTCATCCTTGTTCTGCCGTATGAACGCGCCCGCCTGCGAATGCAGGCGGGCGGCTTGTTCTCAATTCAGGTCGTGCCCCAGGCGGGCGTACCCTTCTTGTAGGGAACGCAGGTCTCAAAGCCGCCGGGGATTTCGTCGTAAACGAGAACCTCGGTGGCGCCGATCTTCGAGGTGAAGAAACCGAGCAGCGTCAGCTGCTTGACGAGTGTGAAGGGATGCGGTGCGGTCGGTGTCTGTTTCGTCCGGGCCTGTTTGTCCAGCGCAGAAATCAGCGTCTGCCGCTCCTGCGACGTCAGCTCCAGAAACGCCTTCTTGTATTCCGTCCGGCTGCGGTTTTCGATGTCAGCCATCGCGGAGAGGAAGAGTTTCCGCTGTTCGCCCGTGTAACAATCGGCCGCATAGACTGCCATGAATGCGCCAACGGCAGCGTCCTTCGCACCCGGGGTGGATGTGCGAGGGATAATCGTTTCAGCCACCTCGTCCAGAAGCCGGATTTCCTCCGGGCTGAACGCGTGGACGTCGCCGGCAGGCTTGGCGGCGTTTTCCGCCGCAGTGACCACGTCAGCGCCGATCAGCGGAAGACCGGAGGCAATGGCTATCAGTTTCAGCAGTTCACGTCTGTTCATCACAGGTTCCCCTTCTTGCGTTCGGAAACGGCAAATTCCGCGGCACGCGCCGTCAGCGCCATGTAGGTGAGCGACGGGTTGACGCAGGAGGCCGAAGTCATGCAAGCACCGTCAGTGACAAAGACGTTCGGCGCATCCCAGACCTGGTTGTTGCCATTAAGCACGGAAGTTTTGGGGTCGCGTCCCATGCGGGCCGTACCCATTTCATGGATGCCCATGCCCGGCGCATAGCTGCCCCTCGACGGTTTGACGTTCTTGATGCCGACCGCTTCGAACATCTCGACTGCGTCATTGACCATGTCTTCGCGCATATCGAGTTCGTTCTGCTTCATCTCGACATTCATCGACAGGACTGGCAGGCCCCATTTGTCCTTCTTGTCGTGGTCAAGCTTCACGCGGTTCTCGTGATAAGGCAGCATTTCACCGAAGGCAGTCATGCCGATAGTCCAGGCGCCCGGCTGGGTCAGCGCTTCCTTGTAGTCGGCTCCGATGTTGAGTTCGGCGATTTCCCGCTCCCAGCGCGAACGGCTGGCGGATCCCTGATAACCGAAACCACGCAGATAGTTCCGCTTGTCGTCGCCGGTGTTACGGAAACGGGGAATATAGAATCCCGCCGGGCGGCGGCCCTTGAAATAAAACTCTTCGAAACCTTCCACCTCGCCGGTGGCGCCCATGCGGAAATGGTGGTCCATCACATTGTGGCCGAGTTCGCCCGAGCTGCTGCCGAGCCCTCCCTCCCACACGTCAGTGGCCGAGTTCATCAGAACCCAGGTCGAGTTGAGCGTCGAAGCGTTGAGGAAGATCACATCGGCGGTGTATTCATAGGTCAGGTTCGTTTCGGCATCGATGATCTCGACACCGCGAGCCTTCTTCTTGTCCTTGTCGTAAAGGATTTCCTTGACGATGGAGAAAGGCCGGAGCGTAAGATTTCCGGTGGCGACTGCCGCCGGCAGGGTCGATGACTGCGTGCTGAAATAGCCCCCGAAAGGACAGCCCAACCGGCACTTGTTGCGGAACTGGCAGCGCGTGCGCTCCTGATCGGGAAGTTCCTGGGTGATGTTGGCGCAGCGCGAATTGATGAGGTGGCGTGTGCCTTTAAAGGCGGTTTTCAACCGGCGTGCCACATCCTCTTCAACGCAATTCAGCGGAATAGGCGGCAGGAATTCACCATCAGGAAGAATGTCCAGCCCCTCGCGGCTGCCGGAAATGCCGGCGAAACGCTCGACATAATCATACCAGGGAGCAATGTCTTGATAACGGATCGGCCAGTCAACGGCGATCCCTTCTTTGGCATTGGCCTCGAAATCGGTCTGCGACCAGCGGTAGGTCTGGCGTCCCCACAGCAGCGAACGGCCGCCGACGTGATAACCACGGAACCAGTCGAAACGCTTTTCTTCGACATAGGGCGTTTCCTGCTCGTCGGCCCACATGCCGAGCGTGGCCTCTTCCAGCAGATAGTCGCGGCTGAGAACCGGATACTTCGCCTTCATCTCCTGCGTGGCGCGGTTGCGATGGGGATAGTCCCAGGCTTCCTTGTCGGCATTCTGATAGTCGGTAATGTGCTCGATGTTTCTGCCGCGCTCCAGCAGCAGAACCTTCAGGCCTTTTTCCGTGAGTTCCTTTGCAGCCCAGCCTCCACTTATGCCTGAACCGACAACAATCGCATCATAATGATTGTCCGCCATGATAACTCCTCCGATTGGTACTTGGGTAAAAAGTCGACGAGACAATGCGCTCCCCGTCGCAACGCGGCGGAAACTTCATCATGCGTCTGTCGAACCTTATGCGCCCCGGCGAAACCGGCCGCCGAGGTGCGGTTCTGGTTTTACTGGCAGTGTTTACTGAATCGTCGGCAAGTGCTCGCTCAGGAACGCGTTGCCCTTGGTCACGACCGCTTCGGCATCGAGCGGAAGGTCGTGTTCAAGGATGAACCATTGTGCGCCGGCATTTTTGGCCGCCGGCAGGATCGTCTTCCAGTCGAGAACGCCGGTGCCAATCGTTGCAAAGCCGCGCTCGTTTTCGGCCGTGCCGGCCGGTGCATTGTCCTTGGCGTGGATTGCGAAAACCCGACCGTTCAGAGTGCCGAGGAACTCAGCCGGATCATTGCCGCTGCGCGCCACCCAGGCGACGTCGAGTTCGCTCTGCAGTTTCGGACCTGCGGCATCGAGCAGCAGTTCAAGCGCCGTCTTGCCGTCGAACTTGACCATTTCAAAATCATGGTTGTGATAGGCCATGGAGAGGCCAGCCGCGGAAAGCTTGTCGGCATATCCGCCAAGTTCCTTGCCGAAGGCTGTCCAGCCTGCGGCGTCCTTAGGGCGGTCTTCGGGCTTGAGGAACGGCACGGTCACGACCGGATTGCCGACAGCCTTCTGCTCGGTGATGACCTCGTCGAGGTTGCCGCGAAGCTTGTCGATCGGCACATGCGAGGAAATGACCTTGATCTTGTGCTTTTCCAGAAGCGCGTTCAGCTCGCTGGAGGTGACCTTCTGCATATCCACCGTTTCCACGGCGGAAACGCCCGCGCGGTTGAGGATGGCAAGCTGCTCCTCAAGCGTTCCGGCGTTGCGCAGTGTGTACATCTGCGCGGCAATCGGCAGCGTCTTGCTGTCATCGGCAAAAACCGGATTTGCGATACCGGCCGCCAGTCCGACGACGAATGCCATCTTCGCGAATTTTGACTTTAACGTTTTCAAACGCGTAACTCCCTTTCCGTTTGATCAATATGACGACACGCCTGTCCATGCTCTTCCGAACAATCAGTAGGATAATGCTGGGCACAACCTCCGATGCCCTGCGTCGTCAGTCCCCGATATCCAGTGATCTAGATGTCGATCTCTACCCAGGACGAGGTCAGGCTGGACCGCACGGCCGCATCGATGAATGCGAGACCCGCAAGGCCGTCCTCTATGCCGGGATAAATCACATCCCCGGCGGCTGCTCTTCCCTCCCTTTTTGCGATGATTGCGTCTGCGGCTTCACGGTAGATCGTCGCAAAACCCTCGAGATATCCCTCCGGATGCCCTGATGGCACACGGCTGACACGGTTCGCGGCAGCGCCTGCACCCGCGCCATTGCGCGTAATCAGCCGCTTGGGCTCGCCGTAAGGTGTGAACCACAGCTCGTCCGGCACGCGGTGGTGCCATTCAAGGCCGCCCTTATCGCCATAGACCCTGAGCGACAGGGCGTTTTCATTGCCGACAGCGATCTGGCTTGCCCAGAGCATGCCCTTCGCGCCGCTTTCGTAACGCAGCAGAATATTGGCGCTGTCATCCAGCTGCCTGCCCGGAACGAAGGAAGTGAGATCTGCGTAGAGGCTCGCGGGAATTTCACCGGTCACGAAGGCGGCGGCGTTGAAAGCGTGGGTGCCTATGTCGCCGATTGCCCCGCCCGCGCCCGAGCGGCTCGGATCGGTGCGCCATTCCGCTCCCTTTGCGCCGGTCTTTTCGACCGCTTCGGTCAGCCAGTCCTGGGCATATTCTGCCTGGACATGGCGCAGCTTGCCGATGGCACCGTTGGCCACCATCTCCCGCATCTGCCGCAACATGGCATAGCCGGTGTAATTATGCGTGAGGATGAACAGCCTGTCGGATGCCCTCACGATATTCGCCAGCTCCTTGGCCTCCTCCAGCGTCGCGGTGACGGGCTTGTCGCAGATGACATGGATGCCAGATTCGAGAAAGACCTTGGACGGGGCGAAATGCAGGTGGTTGGGGGTGACGATGGCGACCGCCTCGATACCGTCTTCACGACCGGCCTCGGCCGACGCCATCTCCTCAAAAGAAGCGTAGGACCGCTCGGGCGCAATGCCGAGTAGGGTTGCCGAAGCGCTGGCGCGTGCCGGGTCGGAGGAAAGCGCACCGGCGACCAATTCGTAACGGTCGTCGAGCCGCGCGGCGATACGATGCACCGCGCCGATAAAGGCACCCTGACCGCCACCCACCATGCCGAGACGAATGCGGCGGCTATTAAATCTTGCTGTTGCGGAGGACATGTCTATCCCTTTCAAAGCCCGAGAAGGCGACGGTTGGCGGCATCATCGACGCCGCTTTTGGCGAAATCGTCGAAAGCCCGCTCAGTCACGCGGATGATGTGATTTTCAATGAAACCGGCACCTTCACGCGCCCCGTCCTCCGGGTGTTTCAGCGCGCATTCCCATTCCAGCACGGCCCATCCTTCGAAGTCGTATTGGGTGAGCTTGGAAAACACCGCGCCGAAATCGACTTGCCCGTCGCCGAGGGAGCGAAAGCGCCCCGGCCGGTCGACCCAGCCTTGATAACCGCCATAGACGCCGGACCGGCCGGTCGGATTGAACTCGGCATCCTTGACGTGAAAGGCCCGGATGCGCTCGTGGTAGATATCGATGAAATCAAGATAGTCCATCGCCTGAAGCACGAAGTGCGAGGGATCATAAAGGATGTTGGCACGCGAATGATTGCCGGTGGCTTCGAGAAAACGCTCGAAGGTAATGCCGTCATGCAGGTCTTCGCCGGGATGCAGCTCGTAGCAGAGATCGACGCCATTCTCCTCGAATGTATCGAGAATCGGCGTCCAGCGCTTGCCGAGTTCAGCAAAGGCCATTTCGACAAGACCTGCGGGGCGCTGCGGCCACGGATAAACGAAAGGCCACGCCAGCGCGCCGGAAAAACTCGCATGGCTCTTGAGGCCCAGATGCTGCGAGGCTTTCGCCGCGCACTTCAGCTGGTTGACCGCCCATTCCTGACGCGCCTGCGGTTTGCCGCGCATTTCGGCGGGCGCGAAACCGTCGAACATCTCGTCATAGGCAGGATGAACAGCGACGAGCTGGCCCTGAATATGGGTTGAAAGCTCGGTGATCTCGACGCCTGTCTCGGCCAGACGTCCTTTAATATCATCGCAATAAGCCTTGGAAGCGGCAGCTTTCTCGAGATCGAAGAGCTTGGGATCGGTCGGCACCTGAATGCCCTTGTACCCAAGGGAAGCCGCCCATTGGCCGAGATTGTCGAGCGTGTCGAAGGGTGCCTTGTCCCCAACAAATTGCGCGAGGAAAATCGCCGGGCCTTTGATCGTCTTCATGTCCTTACACTCCTTGCATTCACAGTCTGGCCGCTACCGGTGCGGCGAACGGCAGGGCGCGACCGAGCCGCGCACCACCAGTTCCGTATCCAGCACGATGGTTTCGGCCGTGCGTTTGCCATTAAGCCGGTCGACCATCAGCGCCATGGCTTTGCGGCCCATTTCCTGCCGGGGCTGGCGCACTGTCGTTAGCGGTGGTTCGAAAGCATTGGCGAAAATTATATCGTCGAAGCCAATGACCGAGACATCGGTCGGCACGGACAGCCCGCGCCCGCGCAGCTCGCTGATCGCGCCAATCGCCATCTGGTCGCTCGAGGCGAAGATGGCGGTGAAGGAAATGCCGTTTTCGAGAAGTCCGGCAATCGCCTGTCTACCGGCTTCGATGCTGTAATCGCCTGTCACGACGAGTTCATCCGCGTAACCGATACCCGCTTCCTCAAGCGCGTCGCGGTAGCCCTCGAAACGCTCCTGTGCCAGACTTTCCGGAAAAGGTCCGGCGAGATGCGCGATCTTCGTGTGCCCTGCTTCGATCAGATGATGCACGGCGTTTTTGGACGCGGCGCGGTTATCGACCTTGACGGTGGGCAGCGCGATGCCTGGCACGGTTTCCGAAGCGATGACGATCGGCGGCAGCGCGTCACCCTGACCGAGAAGCTCTGAAGGAAACTGGCCGGTCATCAGGATGAGGCCGTCAGCATGTTTCTGCCTGACCATGTCGATATGTGTCGCCACGCGGTTTTCGTCGTTACGGGCGTCGCCCATGAGCACCTTGAAGCCCGCCTCCCCCGCCGCTTCCTCCACGCCCTTGTAGATCTCGAGATAAAAGGGGTTGCCGATATCGCGAACGAGAAGAATGACGGTATTGTTGGATTGACGCCTGAAGCTTGCGGCCTGGGCGTTGGGAACGAAGTTCGCCTGCCTGACGGCATCGAAAACCTTCTTCCTCGTTTCCGGGCGGACTTTGTCGGGTTGTTGCAGCGCCCGTGACACGGTCGCGATTGAAACGCCCGCGAGAGCTGCAACTTCCCTGATATTCGAACCTTGGTCTTTGCTCATCTGTCACACACGCAACTGCTTTTGGCGGCCATAAAGCAGCATCAGCGCAAGTAACGTGACACCGAATATGATCTGCCGGGCCCATACATCGAGGTTGAGCGTTATCAGTACGCTTTGCAGAATGGTGAGCGCAACTGCCCCGGCCATGGTTCCGATATATCCGCCCGCACCACCGGCAAGCGAAGTGCCGCCGATGACAACAGCGATGATCGATGGAAGGACATATTGGTCGCCGACAGAAATGAAGGAGGTGCCGGTATAACCGATCACGCAGACTCCGGTCAGACCGGCAAACAGGCCGGACAGGCCGTAAAGCAGCGTGCGGATCAAAGACACGGGCAATCCGACCAACGTCGCCGCCCGCTCATTGGAGCCTATCGCGTAAATGGAGAAGCCGAAGGCCGTGCGGCGCAGCACGAACAGCATGATCGCGGCAATGCCAAGCCAGACGAAGAGGACGCCGGGAATACCGAAAACGAGAGGCCGGTTGATGAAACCCGCCAGAAGCGGCGCCGCCGCACCTGATGGAACGCCCTGCGAATAGACCACCAGCCCGCCCTGGATCACCGCTGTCATGCCGAGTGTCATGACCAGCGGCGGAATGCGCACGAAGGTGATGCCGAGGCCATTGATGAGGCCGATCAGGAAGGGAATACCACCTGCGACCAGTATGGCGAGCGGTATTCCGACATTCTGTCCGTTCATCATGTTGCCGGCAAGGACCGCGCCGAGCGAGATCATCGCGCCGACGGAAAGATCGATGCCTTCGCGTCCGCCGAGGATCACAAGATTTTGGCCCGCCGCGACGATACCGAGAATAGCGGCGATCGTCAGCAGCCGCACGATCTGCGACCCCTGTGCGAAGCCGGGCGACAACAGTTCGCCGACCAGCAGCAGGAAGACTGACGCGCCAATCGCAATGGTCAGCGGATCGGTGATGATGGATTTGATTTTCAAACCGGGATTTGTCATCTCAACGCCTCGTCACCAGAACGCCGCCGGCAAGTGCCGTCAGCACGATCAACCCCTGCACCAATGTCTGGTACTCGAAGGGCAAGCCCGCAAAGAAAATCACGTTGCCGATCATGCCCAGCACCAGCGCGCCGGCGATCGATCCTGTCGAGCTGCCGAACCCGCCGGACAGTGCGGTGCCGCCAAGAACAACCGCCGAAATGGAGGAGAGCGCCAGGCTTGCACCGAGCAAGGGGTCGCCGGAGGCGGTCTCGCCCGTCAGGCACAGCGCTGCGAGCGCCGAAAACAGACCGGAAATCATGTAGGCGCCAATGCGAATGCCGGAGAGGCGCAGGCCCGTCTGGAAAGCGCCCGTGCGATTGCCGCCCACGGCCAACAAATGCACGTGAAACGGAATGCGCGACACAACGAGCGTAAAGGCAATACCAGCCAACAGCATCCACAGCACGAAAGGCAAACCGATGAAGCTGCCGGAATAGGTCTGCCAATAGGCTTCGGGCACGGGAAGACCGGCCTGCGGCAGAACCCAGATCGCCAGACCGGCGAAGATGATGCCCGTCGCGAAGGTGGTGACGATGGGCTGGAAACGCAGGCCGGATATGAACAGGCCGTTGACCAGCCCACAGATCAGTCCAACCGCAACACCCGCTCCCATACCTGCAACGACGGCACTTGCCGTTCCGCCAAGTGCAGCGATGACGCTGACGGTAACGACATTGGCGAGCGCTACGATGCTTCCGACCGACAGATCTATATCCCCCGCCAGAATGACATAGGTCTGACCGATGGCGACCAGGATCAGGGGAAGAAATGTCGTCAGGTTCGACTGCAATACGGCCGGCTGCACGAAAGACGGCTGCAGAAACGTGTTGACGCCGATGAGAACGGCCAGAACCACAAGAGTTATGATCCAGGGTTGCTTGCGCATAAAACCGAGGGAATTCATGCGGCGTCTCCATAGGCGGCGCGGGTCATGTTGACGGATGTCATGTCGGCTCCGGTCAGCTCCGCAGAAATGCGTCCGCCGTTGAATACGAGAATGCGGTCGGCATATTCGAGGATTTCCGCATCTTCCGAGGAATAGAGAAGAATGGTCGCGCCCGCGTCAGCCTGCTGGCGCATAAGCGCGAAGAGATCGGCCTTGGCGCCAAGATCGATACCCTTGGTCGGATCATCGAGCAGCAGCAGTTTCGGCGCGGTGGCAAGCCAGCGGGAAATGAAGATTTTCTGCTGGTTGCCGCCTGAGAGCGTGCCGATAGGCATATCCATGCCGGCAAACTTCGTCTTCATGTCGTGCGCGACCTTCTGCACACGCGGCTTCAGCGTCGCGGGCCGGACCAGTCTCATCTTTTCGCGCACCATCAGAGCTGCAACAAGATTTTCGAAGATCGACCTGCCCTGAAGCGAGGCATCACGCCCGCGGTCGCCTGACACATAGGCAAAACCGTTATGAACCGCCTGCGAAGGCTTGCCGATGGCGACATCACGGCCCTCGAACTGGATTTGCCCGGCGGCAAAGGGGCTTGCGCCAAACAGGCCCTTCAGCAAGGCCGACTGACCCTGCCCCTGCAATCCCGCCAAACCGACGATTTCACCCGGATAGGCTTCAAGACTGACACCGCGAACACCCTCGCCCGCAACGTCCGTCACCTTCAGGCTGGGCGCTGCACCTGCGCGTCCCTGCTGGCGGGCAGGCGCGGCGCGGACATCGCCGACCATGTCATGCACCACGGCCTCGCGGGTGGTAGCGGCGGTGTCGAGTTCCGAAATGGTCGCACCGTTACGCATGACGGTGATGCGGTCGCAGACAGCAAAAACCTCATCGAGCCGGTGGGAAATCATGATGGTGGAGATACCGTCCGCCTTCTTGGATCTGAGTATCTCAAAAAAACGCTCGGACTGGCGGCCATCAAGTGCCGCCGTTGCCTCATCCATGATCATGAGGCTGGCATTCTGGGCGAAAACTTTCAGGATTTCGACGAGCTGGCGCTGATCGGGCGGCAGATTGCCGACGATCGCATCCGGCTCCAGCCCTTCGCCCGCAACTCCGTCAAAAAGCGCAATCAGCTTCTGCGCCCCGGCTTTCAGGGCCTTGCTGTCGACAAAAACACCGCGCTTCGGTTCGCGACCGAGAAAAATATTGTCAGCGACGGAAAGCTGCGGAATGAGGCTTAGCTCCTGATAAAACAGCGCAATGCCGGCATTTTCGGCGTCACGCGGGCTTTTGAAGCGCACGTTTTCGCCGTTGAACCGGATGGTGCCGCTGGTCGGCGCGACCGCACCTGCAACGATCTTGCAGAGCGTGCTCTTGCCGCAACCATTCGCACCGAGCAGCGCGTGAATTTCACCGCGACCAACGGTCAGCCTGCCGTCGGAAAGCGCACGCACGGCGCCAAAATTCTTCTGTATGCCGGCCGCTTCCAGAGCGTTCGCCATCGCATGTCCCCGAATTTTACTTGTCATTGTGCTTCGTCACTGGCGGACGCGCGCAATACGCGGTCCACATTCGAATTTCAGGTTTCGGGCTGGCGTTTGCGGCCAGCCCGAGACTGATCTTACTTGAAGAACTCGCCAGCCTGTTCCGGCGTCACGGTTGCCGTGACGGACCAATAGCCCGGCTTACCTTCGGCGGACTTGATGTTGTCCGCGAGGTTGTCGTTGCTGACGAAGGGGATCGGAATATAGATGGCGTTTCCGTAGGTACCGCCGAAAATGCCGTCCTTGAATTCCTTGCCCTGCAGCTTCAGAACCGCAACGTTGAGCGCGCTGGCCATGACACCCGGAGGATTGACGGAGGCGCCGGAGTTGAACTTTTCCTTCTCCCAGCGCGTCATGAAGTCCTTGCGGATTTCACCTGTCGCGGCGATGTCCTTGGTCTTGCCGGCGGCTTCGATTGCGCGCCATGCGCCGTCGGCCATGCCGTCCTGCACCCACACACCGCTGATATCGGGATAGGTGGCGAGAAGGTTCTGCATCGCCTGCTGCCCCTGCGCCTGATCCCAGCTCGCATTGGCTTCGTTCAGCACCTTGATATCAGGATATTTCGTGAACACTTCGCGGTAACCGGCGACGCGGGCTTCGTTGGCGGGATTGCCGGCGATACCGTTGATCGCGACGACGCTTCCCTTGCCCTTCAGCGAATCCGCAAGCCACTGTGCGGACTGTGCCGCCCAGGCCTTCTGGTCGATGCCGACATAGATCGCGTCCTTAGAAGACACTTCCGCGTCGGTTGCGATGACGAGAATGTTGCGTGCCTTCGCCTGAGCGAAGATCGGATCAAAGGCAGTCGGGCTGCCCGGATTGATGAGGATCGCATCAACGCCCTGGTTCATGAAATTGCGGATATGGCCGATCTGCCCCTGCACATCGACATTACCGCTCTGAACGACGACTTCGACCTTCACGCCCTTTTCGCCCCACGCCTTTGCGGCAGCCTGAGCTTCCTCGATCATCTGCGTGCGCCACTCGCTGCCGACGAAAGAATTGGAAAGACCGATCTTGAAGCTCTGTTCCTGAGCATGCACGGACGTGCCCGCCGCCAGCACCATAGCGGCAGCAGCCATCAAATGTTTAAACATGAAAATTTGCTCCTCCAAGCACGGTTTTTAACCGATGAAACCGTTTACATGAGGGAATGTAACCGGTTTCATAAATGAGTCAACCCAGCTGGGATTTTTTATGCTCTCGTTGCCACAACGAATTGCCGAGCCTTGGCGGAGAGATGGGACGGCAATTTAAGGAGGAACAGCGGCACCATACTGGCGTGGATTGCAGGGCTGATAACGCCCCAATTTTGTTCATGCACGGACAGCTTGAAGCTCCGCTACTTCAACAAGAACAAGCTGCTGGCGGGCGTCTATAGACCGGTTGGCGTGAGACTAATTGCCCCCATCCACCATCTTGGCACGGGCCAAAGCATCCGCGAGATCGTTCCCGGCTATACCGGAATGTCCCTTGCACCACGCTATCTCGACGTTCGGATTACAAAGGAGCAAACGATCCACATTCTGCCACAGACCGCCATCTGGTATCTGTCGTTTGCGTTTTCGCGAATCTGGATTGATGCGCTTCCACCCGTTGCTACGCCAGATTTCGCGCCAGCGATGGCAACCTTCCATCACGTGAGCGGAGTCTGTCCAGAGCTTGGCTATTCGGCCTGGAGCCTGTGCATCGAGCCATAAAAGTGCATTCATGACCGCCATGACTTCAAACGAATTGTTCGTAAGTCCGATTTCCGCTCCTCGCGCAGCATGGATCTGCCGCTCGGTTTCAAACACGATGAATGCCCAGCTTCCCGATAATGCTACAGGGTCGTATGAACCATCCGCGTAGATGACGAGTGGAGCAGTCATGGAGCTCGTTTCCTTGCGTCAGAGGCGCTTGGAAAGAATGACAGCGCTTTCGGGTGTTTTCTGTAGATAGCTTGTACAATCATCTTATTCGAGTCAGATTCACGTCCAGGGATGAAACATGATCTTCAAACGCATCGTCGCAGGAATAGTCGATCTCATCTTGCTCATCAGTGTGGCGTTTGCACCGACATTCATCGCCGCAGAGTGGCTACCGCAATATATGGACGCTCCAGCGGGGCAACCGCCGACACCTCTGATGGGTGTAACGCTTTTATGGCTGGCATCCGTGTTGTTTTGCTATTTCCCGGCCTTCGAAAGCAGCGCCTTCATGGCAACTCCCGGAAAACTGCTAATGCGATTAAAGGTCGTCCGGCGCACCGGCGAAAGACTGACCTTTACGCAAGCGCTCTATCGCATGGTCTTCGGCCCGCTCGCAATATGGTTTCTGCCCTGGTACCGCGACCATTTCTCGGGTGGTGCTATTGTAAAGGACCGCTGAGTTTGTGGTTGTGTGACTTCACATTCGGCCCCTCACCTTTCCCGTTTCCCATTACCATTCCCGTTTCAAGGACGGCGGCAGGTCAGGATGAAACGACGGTAGACGTAAGTTCGCAGCCTGTTGCGCAGGTTGGTGTTTTTCCGCTGCGCTCTCGCAATCGGGGCATGTGAGTGCAGTTCGATGCCGGTAAAGCCGGCGGCGATCAGGAGCGGCGTCAGCATCTGCGGGCGCAACCCCTGCCCGAACGGAAGCGCCTTCATGATTGCGGCATGATGGCTGCTTTGGGCACCATCGTAATTCTTGTCGGCCCCCACCGAAAGATCGATGAGCCGGATCAAAAGGCTGGCGAGACGCCCTGCCGGTTTTGGCGTTGCCCAGTCACCATCGAAAAACAAGAGCCGACCGCCCGGACGAAGCAGCCTGAACCACTCGCGGAAGGTCTCCTCAGGCTGCGTCAGTGTCCAGACCAGATGCCTGCAGATGATCGCATCATAGGACGCATCCGGCTCCATGGTGTTTTCGGCATCCGCCATCACGAAACGTAGCCTTGGTTTTCCCGCATGTTTGGCGCGCGCTACGGATAACATCGCTTCTGAAAAGTCGAGTGCCGTGACCTCGTGGCCGAGATCATGAATAAGCCGCGTCACCTCGCCGGTGCCACAGGCCAGTTCAAGGATATGTTTCGGCTCAGGTCCCATCAGGTCGCGGATCGGCTTCTGCCATGCATTGGCCTCGGCGCCAGCTGCTATCTTGTGTCCAAAGGCCAGATCGAAAGTCTCTGATCTTTTCGACCAATAATCGCGGATTTCCTCCTTGAGATCGAAGTTGCCGCCATCCATGGTCTATTCCTTTGAGTACTCAAATCGCATCCGCTGCGGCGAATGACAGCTTGCTTCACAATGTGATGCCAAGTTAGCCCATGCGACATCACTGGAAAATCACAAGTCTGTTTCCCAAGATGTAAACCGCGATAAAACTATTTATTTCAACATATAACTTCAGTTTCCTGATGTGATTTATAACTCTCCTGATGCCTCCCGGCGCCTTTGCTCGAGCTCTTCGCTATACCGCCTCAGCGTATGGCTTTCCGTCAGCAGGCCAACGGGTCGGTTTTCGATCTTGTCGTTGACGACAACCAGAGCTTCGCTTTCGGTAGCATCGAAGGCTGCCGCCGCCTGACGTGCATTCATCGCCGGCAGCAGCACGTCGTTCTTGTAATTGAGGTAGGTCTCGAGGCTGATCTTGGAGGGATCGCGATCCATCGGGTCGGCGTAGATTTCCGGCACGAGGACCATGCCGGCATAACGCCCGTCGTCATGTGTCATGATAACCCGCTGCGTCGAGCCTAGCGGAAACTTCTCCTTGAACGCGGGAAGACCCATGCTGACATTGGCCTTGCGAATATCGGCGCGCATCATCTTGCCCACCGTCAGGTCGCGGATCCAGCCGATATCGTGGGCGCTGCGAATGCTTTCGCCCCGCAGATGAAAACGCCAGGTGGCGAAGGAGTAACCGAAGGTGGTGCGTACCACGAGCGATGTCGTGATGACGGCCGCGAGCACCAAAGCCGTGATCTGGAAGTCTCCGGTCAGTTCCAGCGCCAGAAACGTCATCGTCAGAGGACCGCCGATAATGGCGGCGGCAAAAGCACTCATGCCGACCACGGCGTAGACCACGGGTGCTGTCGAGCCATAGCCGATATAGGGTGCGCAGAGTGCGAAAATCTTGCCGACCAGCGACCCCATGAACAGCGAGGCAAAAAACAGACCGCCGCGGAAATTCGAGCCGATGGAAATCGCGCTCGCCGCAGCCTTCAGCAGGAAAAGCCCGGCCAGCCCGTATATCGTCAGATCGGCATCGATGTTGAGATGGAGCGCACCGTGGCCGCTCGACAGGACCTGCGGTGAAATCAGCGCAAGTGCGCCCACCGCCACGCCACCGATTGTTGGACGCAGCCAGCCGGGAATGGCGCTTTTGCGGGCCGTTTCCTCGATAAGGGAGACCGTCTGCATCAGCACGATGCCGATAAACGCACATACCACGCCGAGAAAGATGGCCGGTACATAATCCGGCGGCGTCACACGGCTGGCATCATAGATATCGATGGACAGGCCATGTCCGCCGATAAGCCCTGCCACGATGCTGGCCACCAGCGCCGAGACAATGAGCGGCGCGAGTGTCACGACGGTATAGGTGCCGATGATGAGTTCTATGGCATAGAATGCCCCGGTCAGAGGCGCGTTGAAGGCAGCGGCAATGGCACCAGCAGCACCACAGCCGACGAGGATGCGCATGTCTCCTCGTCTCAGCTTCAGCTTGATACCGATCTTGGAGGCCACACCGCTGGCGATCTGCGTATAGCCTGCCTCAAGCCCGACAGATGCGCCGAAACCGTTTGAGACGATGTTCTGCACGCAGACGATGATGCTGTCCGTCAGCGAAAGGCGTCCGCCATGCAGCGCATTCGCCTCGATAGGGTCGACCATCGGCTTTTTGCGGGTTTTCGAAAGAATGAAGAGGATCAGGCCGAGTACGATGCCGCCAATGACCGGCCCGGCAAGCACGATCCAGCCGGAGAGTTCACTGCTGCTCAGCCGCTCGACACCGAAGACCAGCACATGCAGGGCCGTACTCAATCCGCCGATCAGCGCCACCAGAAGGCCGGCCGCAATGCCGATGAGGACGGCGAGAGCCACCAGCCCCAGCTCGCCGCGCCGGAACATCGCCCGCAGGCGACTGGAGCGCAGATTGTCGAAGAAGCTCGCCATACTGGGTGCACGGAAAGGCCGGGTCGACATGCTGTTCCTTTTCAGGCGGTATTAGGGCGCTTCAATCTCGAGTTCGACTTCGAAACGCATCTGGTCGTAAGCCGGTTCAACATGATCAGGCGTTTCGCGCATCACCGTGTCATAATCGAGCGGAATGTGCATATGGGTCAAGATCGCCCTTTTGGGTGCAAATCTATCGATCCAGCCGAGCGCCTGTTCGAGCGAGAGATGGCTGGGGTGATAACGGTGCTGCAGCGCATCGATGACGAGGACGTCGAGACCGGCAAGCTTGGGCACGCTTTCGGTCGGAAAATCGCTGACATCGGTGCAATAGGCGACATCGCCAATGCGAAAGCCTAGCGAATGCACGTCACCATGCTGCTGCATGTGCACGTTGAAAGGTATCGCCCCGCCTGCCCCGTCGATGATCAGGGTCGCGTCGATATCGGCGATGATCCGCGGCTCGACGATCGGCGGATAATTGCTGCCCGGAGGCGTTTCGAGGCAATAGGCAAAACCATCCCAGATGCGCGCCATGGTGACTGGATCGGCATAGATGGGAATGCGGCTCTGCTGAATGGCGAAATAGATGCGCAGATCGTCAATACCGTGCAAATGGTCGGCATGGGCATGAGTGTATAGAACCGCATCGACTGCCTCCACTTTGGCGGCAATCATCTGCTCGCGAAAATCAGGCCCGGTGTCAATGACGACGGTGGTCTTACCGCCATCAGGTCCGATCTGCTCCACCATGAAGGCCGCCCGAGTACGCCGATTCCTGGGGTTTTCAGGATCGCAGGCGCCCCAGTCGCCGTTGATGCGCGGCACGCCGGGAGACGACGCACATCCGAGAACCGTAAAGCGGCGACGGTAGATTGCCACGCCTACACCCTTGTCATCTTCGAAAAGCAGCGAAAAGCATTCTCGGTGGTGATTTCGGCCATGCGCTCGAACGAGATGCCATGTACCTCGGCCAGCACTTCCGCCGTGTTCACCACATAAGAAGGCTCATTGCGCTTGCCGCGCCAACGCTTGGGCGCGAGATAAGGCGCATCCGTTTCCACCAGCAGACGGTTGAGCGGCACGGTGGCTGCAATATCGCGGATATCCTGCGATTTCGGGAACGTCAGAATGCCCGAAAAGGATACGTAACCGCCAAGTTCGACGCCGGTTTTAGCGAGATCGGGACCTGCGGAAAAGCAGTGCAGAATAAAGGGGAAAGCACCCTTGTCGCTTTCTTCACGCAGAATCGCAGCCATGTCCTCATCAGCGCTGCGGCTGTGGATGACGAGCGGAAGCTTGGTTCTCCGCGCCGCCTCGATGTGGCGAACGAGGCCGGTCTTCTGGTCTTCCGGCTCTTGCGTGTCGTAGAAATAATCCAGCCCCGCCTCGCCGATCGCCACGATCTTGTCGTGGCTCTCGGCAAGCCGCACAAGCTCGTCGGCCGAAACGTCGAGTTCTTCGTCGGCATTGTTTGGATGCGTGCCGACCGAGCAAAAAACCGACGGGTATTTTTCCGCAATCTTCAGAAGCTCGGGCAGACGGCGCACCCGGGTCGAGATCGTCACCATCTGGGCAACGCCGGAAGCATGGGCGCGGGCGATGATATCGTCGCGCTCAGCCTCGAAATCGGGAAAATCCAGATGGCAATGCGTATCGATCAGCATGGTCGTCGCCTTCACGCTTCCGGTGCGACGTAACGCGGGAAGACCGGCTTCGGTGCCTCAAGCGGCGTTCCCGGAACCAGACGTCCGGCTTCGCCGAGTGCGGCAAAATCCCGTTTGTCGGCAGGGGCAGCGACGAGATCGAGCAGCTTCTCGCAGGATCCCGGCATGAAGGGCTGCAACAGAATGCCGATCTGGCGGACCACTTCCGCCGTCACGTAAAGAACGGTGCCCATGCGTTCTGGGTCGGTCTTCTTCAGAGCCCACGGCTCCTGCGACGCGAAATAGCGGTCGGTTTCCGAAACGACGGCGATGATGGCCGCAAGCGCGCGATGGATGAGCTGCTTGCCCATCTCCTCACGGCAGAGTGCCAGAAGCCCGTCGGCGGAGGCAAGCATTGCCTTGTCTTCATCGGTCAACGGCCCGGGCGTCGGGATCTGTCCGTCACAATTCTTGACGATCATCGACAGCGAGCGGCTGGCCAGATTGCCGATGCCATTGGCAAGATCTGCGTTGATGCGGGTGGCGATGCCCTCTTCGCTATAGCTGCCGTCCTGGCCGAAGGAGACTTCGCGCATGAAGAAATAGCGGACCTGATCGAGACCGAAATGGTTGACCAGATTGACCGGATCGACGACGTTGCCGAGCGACTTAGACATCTTCTCGCCCTTGTTGAGCAGGAAGCCGTGCGCATAAACCCGCTTGGGCAGCGGCAGCTTGGCGCTCATCAGGAAGGCCGGCCAATAGACCGCGTGGAAGCGAATGATGTCCTTGCCGATGATATGCACGTCGGCCGGCCAATATTTTGCGCGCGGACCGTTCTTGTCTTCGATGTAACCCGTAGCGGTAATGTAGTTGGTCAGCGCATCGACCCAGACATACATGACGTGCTTCGGGTCATCAGGAACCTTGATGCCCCAGTCGAATGTCGTGCGGGAAATCGACAGGTCCTTGAGGCCGGATTTGACGAAGGAGATGATCTCGTTTCGACGCTCAGCGGGACCGATGAAATCCGGGTTCTCCTCGTAGAGCTTCAGCAGCTTGTCCTGATATTCCGAGAGCTTGAAGAAGTAGCTCTCCTCCTCGACCCATTCGACGGGCGTGCCCTGCGGCCCATAGCGAACGCCGTCCGCGCGCACTTCCGTCTCATCCTCGCCGTAGTAGGCCTCGTCGCGCACTGAATACCAGCCGGCATAGCTGTCCTTGTAGATGTCGCCGCTGTCGGCCATCAGGTTCCAGATATTGCGCGAGGTCTCGTGATGACGTTCTTCCGTGGTGCGGATGAAATCGTCGTTCGAGGCGTTGAGCAGCTTGCCCATCTCTCGGAACTGGTCGGAATTGCGCTGCGCCAGCTCTTCCGGCGAAATGCCTTCCGCCCGCGCTGTCTGCTGCATCTTCTGGCCGTGTTCGTCGGTGCCGGTCAGGAAGAAAACATCCATTCCGTCCAGGCGCTGAAAGCGTGCCATGGCATCCGTCGCAATCAACTCGTAGGCATGGCCGATATGCGGCTTGCCGTTAGGATAGGAGATTGCGGTGGTGATGTAGAAGGGTGTCTTGTCTGTCATGACGGTCTATCGACTTTACAGGCTGTTTTTTGGATAGACCGCTCTTAAACGATTGTTCGCAACAGCGAAAGCAAAAGCGTACGTTCCGTACGATCTCTTGGGTCTCACACGCCGCGAACATCTTCCAGAATGGAAAGCACCATCTGCTTCTTGTCGAGATTATAGGCCTGCGCCACGGTAATTCGTTCCGAAAGCGTCGACGAAAGGCGCGCATGTTTCTCTGCCGCTGCGATATCACCGGCCATCGCCGCCGCTCTTGCACGCGCCATCAACTCCTCCGTCACGTGCTCCATGAAGAAGCCGAGAACAATATCGCCGTCCTTCTGTGCCAGAACTTCGGCAAGCTTGTGCATCTGCTTGCGTGCACCGGGCCCTTCGGCCGTCATGACGGAGGCCAGCGCCTCCACAATGTCGGAGCCGCCGTAATTCATCAGTTTTAACGCCTGCGCGACGCTGCCCTTGGAGGCGGAAAGCAGCGCATCCCGCTTTTCGCCAGCCGGGCTGATACCGAGATGATCGAGCGACTGCACCATATCCGCATCCGAAAGCGGCAGCAGCCGGAGCGGCATGCAGCGCGAGCGGATGGTCGGCAGCAATTTGCCCGGCGCATGCGACAAAACGAGGAACATCGCCCGCTTTGGCGGCTCTTCCAGTATTTTCAGAATGGCGTTTGCGGCATTGCGGTTTAGATCGTCAGCCGGATCGATGATGACGATACGCCAATTGCCTGTGCCCGAGGTCTGCGAGAAGAAGTGCCCTGCCCGCCGCACCTCATCCACCGTGATGGCGGATTTCACGCGGCCGGTCTTTTCATCCGCCGGGCGGGTCAGATGCAGCAGATTATGCGACGCACCGGAGGTGATCTGCCGGCTGACAAGCGATTCCGTATCGGGATCGGCCAGGAAATCCGGTGCTGTGGCTGGATCGGGATGGGTAAGTACGTGGTTGGCGAAACGGAAAGCGAGTGTTGCCTTGCCAATGCCTTCAGGGCCTTCGATCAGGATCGCATGGTGGCCCTTGCCGGAGCGATAGGACTGCGCAAGAAACGCTTCCGCTTCGCCATGGCCGAAAAGCTTCGTGTTCTGCTGCGGCGCAATTGCGCCGTCGAGAACGCCCTGAACCTCACTCATGCGCCGTGCCCGCCGCAGTCTCCAGCCGCTCGAGCAAAGGCTCGACAAATGACATGACGTCTTCCGTCACCTTTTCTTCCGGCTGATCGGCATTGACGATCCGACAACGACGCGGCTCGGCAAGCGCAATATCCAGATAGGCTTCACGCCGCTTCTCGTGGGTCTCGATTTCCTCTTTTTCGAAACGGTCCGGTGCGGCACCCTCGTCCGCACGCTTTCTGGCCCGGGCAAGGCCCTTTTCGGCGGCGATATCGAAGATCAACGTCAGTTCCGGTACGACGCCATCAATAGCAACGCGTTGCAGCGTCTCGATGAAATCCGGCTCCAGATTGCCGGTCGTACCCTGATAGACACGTGAGGAATCAAGAAACCGGTCACAAAGCACGATTGCGCCACGTTCCAGTGCCGGGCGAATGACCTCCTCGACATGGTCGTTGCGCGCTGCCGCAAACAGGATTGCCTCCATGCGCACGCCGAAGGATTCGGCAGCACCCGACAGCAGAACATGGCGAACGGCCTCCGCCCCCGGTGAACCGCCCGGCTCACGGGTTACGATCACATCGAAACCACGGTCACGAAGCGCCTCGGCAAGCGTGCGAATCTGCGTCGACTTGCCAGCGCCTTCGCCGCCCTCGAAGCTGATGAACAATCCGGTCTTTTCGGCCAATGTCACGTCCTGTGAGGAATTCTCAGAAATATCGAAATGCCTGTTTACAGCATCGAACCGAAAAGTGTGAAGCGCTTTTCAGAAAATCCGGTGTCTGAACAAAAGCATAGGGAAAGTTGCGGCTTGCGCGATAGGCATCAGAGCCAGAACAGCAGCAATTCCTTGAGCGCCCCGGCTGCATTCTGGGTCAACGTGCCCTTGCCGACTGCTGTTCTCGTGTAAAGCGGCACTTCCCGCAACAGCCTTTCGCCCGAAAAAACCTTGAGTGTTCCGACATTCGCACCAGTGTCGAGCGGTGCATTGAGCGGCCAGCGATAGACGATCCGCCCGGAAATACGCTCGGGATTATTGACCGGTACCAGCACGCTGACATCTTCCCGGGGCGACAGGTCTATATGCGAGACATCGCCACCGTAGACGCTGACTGAACCGACGGCTTCGTCCTTTGCAAAAAGATGGCGTTTTTCGAAGGCCGTCAGCCCCCAGTCAACCACCCGGCGTGCTTCGTCCTGCCGCGTCTTGTCGTCAGCGATGCCGCCAAGCGCCAGATAGACCCGGCGCCCTTCCCGCTCTGCCGAAACGACTGCTGCGAAACCGCTGCCTTCCGCAAAACCAAGCCCGAGACCGTCTATGCCGTTACCCAGCAGTGAGTTCTTGTTACGCTGGAAAATCCGGTTCCATTCGAAATCCGGCTTGGTGAAAAGCCCATAGCGATCGGGATAGGTATCGCGCAGATGCTGGGCGAGAAGCACCATATCCTTCGCGGTCGTCTGGTTGCCCGGATCGGGAAGACCCGTCGAATTGGCAAAGACACTGCGGTTCATGCCGAGTTCGCCGGCTCTCACCGTCATGCGCTTGGCGAAAGCGGAGTCGGACCCTGCCATGCCTTCGGCGACAATGATGCAGCCATCATTGGCGTTCTGCACGATAATTCCCGTCAGAAGATCGTTGACGCTGACGGAAGATTTCAGCGCTGCGAACATGGTCGAGGTCCGCGACGGCGCGCCACCCGTGCGCCAGGCATATTCAGAAACCGGATAAGCTGTCTCGGGCGTTACCTGCCCTTTGGCCAGCGCATCCAGCATCACCTCCACAGTCATCAGCTTGGCAAGCGAAGCGGGCGGAAAGGATTGATTTTCATTCTGGGAAAGCAGCACCGTGCCGGTTTCGGCATCGATCATATAGGCCTGTTCGGCCTTGGCGATGAAAGGTGCTGTTTGCGTTTGCGCTTGCGCCGGACCGTTACCGAAAAACGCAAATGCGAGCGCTGCCGCGACCGGGAGAAAAGAACGATGAATGGCCTTGTGCATGAAACCGCCCAGCTTTCCCTGCCGCAACCCGCCGCTCGCGACGAAAACGCAAGTCAGCCATAAACTCTTCAACCCGTCAGCGCGTCTTCGCCTGCTGACGCTTCACATGGGCAAGTATGGAATCCTCGTTGAGCGCTCCGCGATCGACGAGCACGCTGTCGAACGCACGTGAGGTTCTCGAAACCGCAGAGGATTCCTCGGAATAAGCCGCTGCATATTTGGACGACGGCGTTGGCACGCGCAGATAGTTGCCGCCAGGTGCTGCCGGCTCACGCGTAAAATTGCCTTCCGGGCGTTCCGCCAGGAACGGACCGATTTCCGGCAGGATTGCAAATTGTTCGAAAGCCGGTGCGGGGCCGTTGACCAGCGGCATGGCCTGGAGCGCTGCATTCTTTTTGGTACCAACCAGCGCCGTCTGCGTCGAAGCACCGTAATTCGGGTTTGATGTCGGGGCCGGCACGAAATTCGGCGAAGCCGAAGCCACCATGACACCAGTCGCGATCTGCCCTTCCGGCGCAACACCCGGAGAACGAGAGCCCTTCGGAACATAGGACGCCATCAGATAAGGCATGTCGTGCCCATCAAGCGGCGCACGGCCTGCATATTGCACCCGCACATTCGCCGTTCCAGTGCCCTTCATGTCGAGAAGATCTGCGGTCTTGCTGGAAACGTCGATCAGGCGACCTTCATGGAAGGGGCCGCGATCGTTGACGCGCACCAGAACCGATGCACCGTTTTCCATATTGGTAATGCGCGCATAGCTCGGCAGGGGAAATGTCGGATGCGCAGCGGAAAGATGTTCCTTGTCATAGACCTCGCCATTTGCCGTCAGGCGGCCGTGGAAGGCGGAACCATACCAGGAGGCAAGACCGGTCTTGTTGTAACCCGGCTCTTCCTTCGGAAAATAACGTCGGCCCTTGACGGTATAGGCATTGCCGAGAAGCTCACGCCCGCCGCCCTTGGGAATGTTCTGGCCGTCGGCCACGCGCGGGCTGGCTTTGACGCCATATTCCGATTCGGAGAAATATTCCTTGCTGCGCTTCTGCTTCGGTTTGGTCTCAGAGGTGGTGGAACACGAGGCTGTCGCGGCGCAAAGCACGGAAATTGCAAGCCACTTCACGCCCGATCTGGCGTTGATGCCGAGTTTCTTGACCGTAGATTTCAAATCGTCTGCCCCACGCTGCTTGCAGGCTCGAAGAACCGCACCCTCATTTGCCTCGATGCATGCCCCTGCCATCGAAGCACCTAACAGTCGCTTAATCTTGTGCATAACGTGGCAAAAATGCGAACGACTTCTGCAAATTCGATAAAATTGTAATGAACGTGGTTAACGATTTATGTCTTTTCCGCAGCACGGGAAGCCTGATGCGCCTGTAAACGCGCCGTCTCGAGATGTCTCCTGCTCAAGGAACAAACGAAGCCCGACCGCGTTTTCTCCTCGCAAACACACGAGCTTCCGCCGGTTTTCGGCTGAGTGAGGGAACATGATCAAATCAATAAAAACCGCCGGCCTGGCACTCGGCATCGCGCTGGTGTCCATTGCCGCCCCTATTCACGCAAGTGCGCAGGACATGGAGCTGCGGATCGGCCCCGACGGCGTTCGCCCGGTTATACGTGATCGCGACCGCGACATGGACCGACGAGGACCTCCGCGCATGCGTGGCTGCGGCGAACGCGAAGCCCGCGCCGCCGCCCGCGAGGCAGGCCTGCGCGACCCCGAAATCGTGCGCGTCACACCCGGTCGCGTCGTCGTCCAGGGCTTCACCCGCCGAGGACCGGAGCGCATCACATTCGCGAATGAACGCGGCTGTCCTGAACTCTAATACATTAATCAACGGAACCCGCCGACAGGCGGGTTTCTTCATTTCGGTGATACAAGAAATTTCCAAGCTAAAGTACACCGCGTGGCTAACGCTGCCGGTTCTGTTGATTTCAAACTGTCTGTTTGGAATTTTATGGCAGATGGGGTGGGATTCGAACCCACGGTACGCTCTCACGCACGCCGGTTTTCAAGACCGGTTCCTTAAACCACTCGGACACCCATCCATCGGTGGTGAGGCTTTATAGCGTTTTGAAAAAGGCCGTCAATCCCGATGGCGCACGCGCGCACAGCCTCTTCGCATCCATCAGCACCTCATTGTCCTTGTGTCGTTGCAGGCGGCAGCAGAGACCCCTCGCCCGAAGGAAGTGCCGGACTTTGCTGAGGCGAGTGGAATAGCGCCAGACTTAGCACGATTGCCACAAGCACCAATAAAAGCGCCACGAAGAAGATTCCGGATTTATCCATGCGTCTGCTCATGTCCCGTTATGTTAGGCGCGAATATGTGCAATTCGAGGCAATCGAAGAATAAAACGATCTCCTGTCAAGTTGCCTGACAGATTTGGATGTTTGATATTCCTAAATTCTTCCTGCTTGAGCAAATTTTATGCGTCGGCGTACTGTTTGGGACGGAAGTGGCCTATCGCGTCAGTAATATTGTCATTTATATAGCCGCATCGCTCCCGGGCATTGCCCAACTTTCCCCGAGCGATCAACCTGCCCCGCCCGTTTGCGGGGCTTTTTTCTTTTATACTACCGAAAAACTGCGACCGGCGGATAAAGACTGGGGTGCGTTACCTGCTTTATGGTTTAGACACCGATGCTCGGTCCGCCATCGCCGTGCCGAAAACCGCCCCGGAAAATATCCTCGAAAAGGTTCAGCAGCGCCGGCGGTAACGTGTCGGAAAACTCCATAATGATCTCGTTGGCGCGATTGTAGGAATAGATGGCGCAAAGCGTCAGCACCAGCAGCACGATCCACGGCCAGATTGGCTTGCGCCTAGGCGGCGCCCCATTGGGTTGTTGCGGTACAGTCATCCCGGTACCTTCCGTTCAGGCCTTGACGCGCGGCTCGCCTCCCGGCGCATAGGCGGTTTTTTGCAGGAAACGGAATATGTTACCGCACTGACCGCAGCGGATCATGAATTCCGTTGGATCGACCGAGGCACGCTCGGTGCGGAATCCACGCGGCATTTCATCAACGCGAAAATCAAGGTTACGGCGGTCTTTCTCATCCGATTCCGACACCTCGGCAAAACCCTGATGACCGCATTTGGAACATTCGAGTTTCCGGGAATATCTGTCGCGCGCTGCCATATGCCGTCCTTTGCTTGCACCCTATCAGGTAGCAGCGGCAAAACAGCATTTCAATGGCGATCGCCGCAGGTTAAAGCTTTGCCCGTCTGTTTTCAGTGTGGAAAACGCGTCCAGTGGCAAGAACAAGTTGGAAGCTCATGCACAACGAAGCCCCCCTGCTTTCATCCTCCCTGATACGGCGCGCCGTCATCATTGCCGTCATTATTATATGCTTTGTTGCTGCCCTTAATATCGGCGTTAAATGGTACGGCGAGCGGATCCTTCAGGCGGGCCACACGACAGCAACCGACGCGGTGGAGATCACAATCGGCAATGACCGGCTGAAACTTGCGAAAAACACGCTGCGTGTACCTTCCGACCGCCATGATGGAGAGCGAGAGCGGGCCGATCTTTATCTCACCTGGCCGGATCTCAAGGGATATGAAGACTCCAATCGCGCTGTTTTCGATGATCCGGCGCAGGCAGCAGGGCTTATTTTCATCCAGCTATCGCAAAGCACGATGTCTGAGGACATGTCCGGCCGTTTCGGGCCGATCTATGCCCGGTTGACGGAAGGAGAGCCTGTGCCGCTGAAACACGGCCTCACACTGCACCGCCTGCGTGCCGACGCAGGTTACGGCAAGGAAGTCATATTGACCGGGCAGCGAGAGGGCGAAAGTGACTATGTCGTGCGCTGCCTTCTGCCGCAAACCCAGCAGGCGTCGACGGGCAGCGACTGCCAGAGGGATATCCACGCCGGCCAGGACCTCAGCCTGTTCTACCGATTCTCCGCAACCTTGCTGCCACAATGGAAAGAACTCGACGCAGGTGTGAAACGCTACATCGAGCAGCGCCTCGTAAAAGACTGAAATCCGTGAAAAGGCGTGAGACAGATTGCGCCCGAAAAGTCGCATTTTATGGAGCGTGGATACCTTTCATAAACCACTTGGTAACGCCATCCCGATAAAGTTTCTTCCCGGAGCACTCGGGCGGGGCGCGTCCGAGCGGAACAGAAATATGCGATTGAAGAGTTCAGCAGTGTTGAAAAGTCTATTTGGGGCAGATTCGCGCAAAGCGGGTGCGACGTCTTTGGTAAGGTTCGTTGCGTTGACCCTTGCTGCGGCGTTCATAACCGCAACATCCGTTGGCACCGCACAGGCGGACCCGAAATATGCGGGCATCGTCATTGATGCCAAGACCGGCAAGGTTCTCTATGGCGAAGATCCGGATGGCCTGCGCTATCCTGCCTCGCTGACGAAGATGATGACGCTTTATCTTACGTTCGAGGCGCTTAATTCCGGACGCATTTCGCTCGATTCCAAGGTGCCGGTTTCGGCCAACGCCGCCAAGGAGCCTCCTTCCAAGCTCGGCGTGCGCGCCGGTGGCAGCATCACGGTCGAGCAGGCAATTCTTGCGCTCGTCACCCGTTCCGCTAACGACATGGCCACCGCACTCGGTGAATATATCGGCGGCTCCGAAGACCGTTTTGCCAGAATGATGACCGCCAAGGCCCGTGCGCTCGGCATGACGCGCACGACCTATCGTAACGCCAACGGTTTGCCAAACACGGCGCAGATGACGACGGCGCGTGACCAGGCCCGCCTTGGCATCGCCCTTCGCCAGCATTTCCCGCAATATTACGGCTACTTCTCCACGCGCACCTTCAATTTCGGCAAGCAGGTCATCGGCAACCACAATCGTCTCGTGGGAACCGTGCGCGGCGTAGATGGCATCAAGACCGGTTATACCCGTGCTGCCGGAAGCAATCTTGCAACATCGGCACAGCTAGACGGTCGCTCCATCGTCGCCGTCGTTCTTGGCGGCCGCTCGAGCGCTGCCCGTGACGCCACCATGCGCAAGCTTGTTGCGACCTACCTGCCGCAGGCCTCCCGCAGCGGCAACAGCAACCTGATTGCGCAGACGAGATCGGCACCTGTCGAAGAGCCAGTCGCTGTGGCTGTTGCTGCTCCACCTGTGGCAGTCGCGGCTCCGTCCGCAGCTGTCGCTGCGACAGATTCCGGCCTGCCGCATGCCGGCCCCGTACCGCAGACCCGTTACGAGGACGCGCCGGTTACTGCCTTTGCAGGCTCCTCTTCAAATGCGGCCATAAAGGCCATGGAAGCCGCCACCTGGCAGAAGGGCAAGGATCCTATTTCTCAGGTAGCCGTCGCGCCTGACCGCAAGTTGATTACCAACTCGACCAAGGTGGACAATATCGTCACCGCGTCCACGCCAGCATCTGTACCCTCCACCCCTTCCGTTTCGGCAAAGGCTGAAGCTCCGCAGGGCGGCTGGGTGATCCAGATTGGCGCATCGCCGGATGAAAACTCGGCACGTGGCCTGTTGCAGAATGCGCAGGAAAAAGGCGGCGCCGCCCTTCGGTCCGCAAAACCCTTCACGGTGGCCTTCAGCAGAGAAGGCTCCCAGGTATACCGCGCCCGCTTCGGCGGCTTCGACGGCCAGGCCGCCGCGGTAAATGCATGCAATGCATTGAAAAAGAAAGGCGTCAGCTGCTGGGCGTCACTCCAGTAATCGACGTTCGTGCAGGCGGTGTCTTATTTGTTGAAACATCGCCTGTCTCCTCGAATTGTGTAATGTGTAGCGAGGCTTTCCAAGATGGCAGTTAACGAGAACTATTCGGACATTGCGTCTGGCAACGGGCAAGGCAGTCTGTCGGTTCTGCATCCCATTCACGAGGCGGCAATGCGCATTGCCGATCTCGGTCTTAACCGCTCC
Organism: Agrobacterium sp. S7/73; assembly: GCF_019355535.1. NCBI lineage: Bacteria > Pseudomonadati > Pseudomonadota > Alphaproteobacteria > Hyphomicrobiales > Rhizobiaceae > Agrobacterium > Agrobacterium sp. S7/73. The sequence goes on along the minus strand of NZ_CP072136.1, from coordinate 1,469,400 downwards.
AAGGCAAAGACGCGTGATCTCGTCAGCCTGCTTCTGTCGCACGGCGCCCGCGCCTGGCGTGCCAATCAGCCGGAAGCAAATATCCACCTTCATGTCGGCCGCCGCTCCGGGCGTGCACCGGTCCATATCCGGATCCGCTGACAAACCGAACATAACCGGACGAGACAAAGAAAACCCCGCGGAGCCTGTGCACCGCGGGGTTTTTGTTGATTGACAATGAAGAAACGAGGCGACTTACGCCTCGCTCTCCGGTGCCTCTGGCGTATCCGGCAGAGTGTCTGCCACATCTTCGCCATTGCCGTTTTCCGCCTCTTCGTCGCCTTCAGGCTCGTTGATACGTTCCACGGAAACCACCTTCTCATCCTTGGCGGTGGAGAAGATCGTCACGCCCTTGGTGGCGCGGCTTGCGATACGGATGCCGTTTACCGGCACTCGGATCAGCTGGCCGCCATCGGAAACCAGCATGATCTGGTCGCCTTCGTCCACCGGGAAGGCCGCAACGAGTTCGCCGATTTCCGTCGTCTTCGAGGTATCGGTGGCGCGGATGCCCTTGCCGCCACGACCCGACGTGCGGAAGTCGTAAGACGAAGAACGCTTGCCGTAGCCTTTTTCAGAGACGGTCAGCACGAATTCTTCGCGTGCCTTCAGTTCCTGATAACGCTCTTCGCTGAGTTCGCCTTCTTCCGCGACTTCCTCACCAACCAGTGCGATATCTTCCTCATCGACCCCGGCGGCACGCCGCTCGGTGGCCGAACGCTTGAGGTAGGCCGCACGCTCCCACGGTTCAGCTTCCACATGGCCCACAATGGTCATGGAGATAATGCGGTCGCCATCGGCCATGTTGATGCCGCGCACGCCAACCGAGTTGCGGCCGGCGAAGACGCGGACATCGTCGACGGGGAAGCGGATGCACTGGCCGAGTGCCGTCGTCAGCAATACGTCATCCTGGTCGGTACAGGTCTCGACGGAGAGGATTTCATCACCCTCCTCCTCCAGCTTCATGGCTATCTTGCCGTTGCGGTTGACCTGCACGAAATCGCCGAGCTTGTTGCGGCGAACCGTGCCGCGCGTCGTCGAGAACATCACATCGAGCGTTTCCCAGGTCGTTTCGTCCTCGGGCAACGGCATGATGGTGGTGATGCGCTCGCCGGGTTCCAGCGGCAGCATGTTGATGAGGGCCTTGCCCTTCGACTGCGGCGTACCGATCGGAAGGCGCCAGACTTTTTCCTTGTACACGATGCCGCGCGAGGAGAAGAACAGCACCGGCGTATGGGTATTGGCGACAAAGAGACGGTTGACGAAATCTTCGTCGCGCGTCGCCATGCCGGAACGGCCCTTGCCGCCGCGACGCTGTGCCCGGTAGGTGGTCAGCGGCACGCGCTTGATGTAGCCGAGATGCGAAACGGTGACGACCATATCTTCGCGGGAGATGAGGTCTTCATCATCCATGTCAGGACCGCCTTCGACGATCTCGGACCGGCGTGGCGTGCCGAACTCGTCGCGGATGGCAATAAGCTCATCCTTGACGATCTGCATGATGCGCAGCCGTGAAGACAGGATTTCGAGATATTCGCTGATTTCCGCACCGATTTTGTTCAGCTCGTCGCCGATTTCGTCGCGGCCAAGCGCCGTCAGGCGGGCAAGGCGCAATTCGAGAATGGCGCGTGCCTGCTCTTCGGAGAGATTGTAGGTGCCGTCTTCATTGATGCGGTGGCGCGGATCGTCGATGAGACGGATCAGGCTTTCCACATCCTGCGCCGGCCAGCGCCGCGTCATCAGCTCCTCACGGGCCGAAGCCGGATCGGGAGCATGACGAATGACGCGGATGACTTCGTCGATATTGGCAACCGAGATCGCCAGACCGACCAACACATGCGCGCGGTCGCGCGCCTTGCGCAGCAGATACTTCGTGCGGCGGCTGACGACATCCTCACGGAAGGACACGAAGGCGCGCAGCATGTCCAGCAGCGTCATCTGTTCCGGCTTGCCGCCGTTCAGCGCTACCATGTTGCAGCCGAAGGAGGTCTGCAGCGGCGTGTAGCGATAGATCTGGTTCAGGATGACTTCGGCATTGGCGTCGCGCTTCAGCTCGACGACGACGCGATAACCCTGGCGGTCGGACTCGTCGCGCAGATCGGAAATACCCTCGATGCGCTTTTCCTTGACCAGTTCAGCCATCTTCTCGATCATCGTCGCCTTATTCACCTGATAGGGAACCTCGGTGATGATGATCTGCTCGCGGTCGCCGCGCATCGGCTCGATGGTCGCACGGCCACGCATGATGACCGATCCGCGACCCGTCTCATAGGCAGAGCGAATGCCGGAACGGCCCATGATGAGCGCGCCGGTCGGGAAGTCTGGGCCGGGAATGATCTGCATCAGTTCAAGCAGCTCGATCGCCGGATTGTCGATGAGGGCGATACAGCCGTCGATGACTTCGGAAAGATTGTGCGGCGGAATATTTGTCGCCATGCCGACGGCGATGCCGCCTGCCCCGTTGACCAGAAGGTTCGGGAATTTCGCGGGAATGACGACCGGCTCATGCAAGGTGCCGTCATAGTTGTCGCGGAAATCCACCGTTTCCTTGTCGAGATCGTCGAGAAGCGAATGCGCTGCCTTTTCGAGACGGCACTCCGTGTAACGTTCGGCCGCCGGCGGATCGCCGTCGATGGAGCCGAAGTTGCCCTGTCCGTCGATCAGCGGCAGGCGCAGAGACCAGTCCTGCGCCATGCGCGCCAGCGCATCGTAAATCGCCGCATTGCCGTGCGGATGGAATTTACCCATCACGTCACCGGTGACGCGGGCGCATTTGACGTATTTCTTGTTCCAGTCGATGCCGAGTTCGGACATGCCGTAAAGAATACGGCGATGAACCGGCTTCAGACCGTCACGGACATCGGGAAGCGCGCGGGAAACGATAACGCTCATGGCGTAATCGAGATAGGACCGCTGCATTTCCTCAATGATGGAAATCGGTTCAATGCCTGGCGGAAGTTTTCCGCCGCCGGGGGGGCTCTGGTCAGTCAAAACGGATCACATTCTCTGTTAAGAATCGGATGGATTTTTATAGCGGAAACAGCCACGTTAAGCCAATTTCCCGGCGAGTTTTGAACAGTCTTTTGCGTCATTTGCAAGACATACCCCGCTTTTCGCCATTTAGGTTGGCAAAAGCGACGCCGCTCCCTTTCAAAGCGAGTACGACTTGCGTACGCTCCGGCCTAAAAACAGAACAGGCGGGGAAAGAATGGCCAGCAGCGAAACGCTCATCAACGCGCTTACAACACTTTTGGTCACGCTCGATCCACCCGGTCTCGCGCCCGTATTTCTCGCACTCACGGTTGGAATGACGCGCGACCAGCGCGCCCAGGTGGCTCTGCGCGGTTCAATCATCGCCTTCGGCATTCTCGCCATCTTCGCCCTGTTCGGTCTCACCATCCTCAACCTTCTCGGCATTTCGCTGGGTGCCTTCCGCATCGCCGGTGGCCTGCTGCTGTTCTGGATTTCCTTCGAGATGATTTTTGAGAAACGCCAGGAGCGCAAGGAAAAGACCTCGGAGATCGCCATCACCAAGGACCATCTGCACAATCTGGCGGTCTTTCCGCTCGCCTTGCCGTTGATCGCCGGGCCTGGCGCCATTTCCGCGACCGTGCTCCTGGCGGGAACGATGAAGACGACGCTCGAAATGGTCGTGCTTATTCTCATCCTCGCCTTCGCCATGGCCCTCGTCTACGCCACCCTGATCGTCTCGGAACGCATGGACCGTTTTCTCGGCAATACCGGCCGCGCGATCCTGACAAGGCTGCTCGGCGTCCTTCTTGCCGCGCTTTCCGTGCAGTTCGTAGTGGACGGCATAAAATCGGCCTTCGCATTCTGACGACCATCGGTTCACAACAAAATGCCGCAACCGGCCGGATTTGCGAAAAATCCGCCCTTTGAATCCGGCTCCTGCCTCGGTTAAAAGACGCGCATCTTTTTTCCGCATCAGAAAGCTCTCTCCATGCGATCCACGCTGCGCCGCCTCATCCCGGATGCCGCTCCCGTCAGTAACCGGGAAAGGCTGCGCGCTGCGGCGGGCGCCTTCGTCGGCATTTCGCTGACGGGACTTCTGGGCAGCCTTGCTTTCCGCCTAGACCCTACCCTGCCAGCCATGATCGCGCCGATGGGCGCCTCGGCGGTGCTTTTATTCGCCGTGCCATCCAGCCCCCTTGCGCAGCCCTGGTCGATCCTCTGCGGCAACATCGTGTCGGCTTTCGTGGGCGTGACGGTGGCTTTACTCGTTCCGGATATTTTTCTTGCCAGCGCGCTTGCCATAAGCCTTGCCATTGCTGCCATGATGGCGCTGCGCTGCCTGCACCCGCCAAGCGGCGCGGTGGCGCTGACGGCCGTTCTCGGCGGTCCCGCCGTGCATAGTCTCGGCTATGGATTTATTCTCTGGCCGGTCGCCGGAAACTCGCTCATCCTTCTCATCCTCGCGCTCGTTTGTAACAATGCCACCGGCCGCGCCTATCCGCACGGCCTGAGGTTGGGAAAGGCCAGCCACGGCACGGCAGACCCGACGCCGATACAGAAAATCGGCTTTTCCTCAGCCGATCTGGACGAGGTGCTGAAGGAATATGACGAGGTTCTCGATATTGATCGCGATGTGCTGGAGATGATTTTGCGCAAGACGGAATTGCGCTCTTGGCGCCGCCGCGCCCTCCACCTCGATTGCGCCAGCGTCATGTCGCGCGATGTGGTCGGCGTCGCCCCGGATGATAGCCTGCGCCACGCCCATTCACTGATGCGCAACCACCATTTCAAGGCTCTGCCCGTGACCAACGACAGGGCCGAAATCGTCGGCATCGTCACTCAGACGGATTTTCTTGAAAAGGCTAGCTGGAGAAACGGCCGCCCTTCCATCGGTTTCCTGCAGCGCCTGCGCCTTATCCTCTCAGGCGAAAGCGCACCTAACGATACCGTCAAGGATATCATGACATCGCCTGTTAGAACCGTGCAGCCGGAAACGGCGATCGAGGAAGCAATCATCCGCTTTGCGGAGGAAGGCCTGCATTACCTGCCGGTGATCGACGCCAACGGCAAGATGGTGGGTATTCTTTCGCAGTCCGATGTCATGGTTGCGATGCTGGCGGACAAAGCCGCGGCGTAGGTCGTCGCGACCTTGAAGCGGGCAACCGTTTTCGACCGGCCCCCGCCCCGTCAATCAGGGTCCCGATCAGAACGGGATATCGTCGTCCATGTCACTGGAGAAGCCGCCGGAAGGCTGGCTGCCGCCACGAGAGGCACCGCCGCGGGCCGCCGGCTGCTGGTCGTAACCGCCACCGTAGTTACCGCCGCCGCTGCCATAATCTCCACCGCCGATGTCGCCACCGCTGCGGCTGCCGCCGCCACCTTCGCCGCGACCGTCGAGCATCGTCAGCGTGGAGTTGAAGCCCTGCAGTACCACTTCAGTGGAGTAACGGTCGTTACCGGTCTGGTCCTGCCACTTGCGCGTCTGCAGCTGGCCTTCAATATAGAGCTTGGCGCCCTTTTTCACATATTGTTCGACAACCTTGCACAGGCCTTCGTTGAAAACGACGACCGTGTGCCATTCAGTCTTTTCCTTGCGCTCGCCGCTGTTGCGGTCCCGCCACGTCTCCGAGGTGGCGATACGCAGATTGGCGATCGGACGGCCGTCCTGCGTCCGGCGAATTTCGGGATCGGCGCCAACGTTCCCAATCAGAATTACCTTGTTTACGCTACCAGCCATCTCGTCATCCTGTCCGCCAGCCATCGTGACCGGCAATTGCATTTCAAAAAATCCCGCACACAATAACCATCGCCGCCCGCAAAGGGCACCGCAACGGGGAACAATCCACAGCGAATAATCCCGACTTTCTCAGAGAGTATATTCGCACTTGCAATTTGTTCCTTTTTTGTTCTATTAAATCACTAAATTCGAGTCAAGTGAGCCGAAAAGCCATCGATCGATAGGGAATAAACCTCGACACGTCCGGTTGCGTCACTACATAAGGACGCGCCGCCATCAGGCCTGTTAATTTTGTCCGAGCTTTATCATGAGTGAACTGAAGACGATTTCCATCCGTGGTGCCCGTGAGCATAACCTCAAGGGTATCGATCTGGATCTACCGCGCAATAAGCTGATCGTCATGACCGGGCTCTCCGGCTCGGGCAAGTCGTCGCTTGCCTTCGACACAATCTATGCCGAGGGCCAGCGCCGTTATGTCGAGAGCCTCTCGGCCTATGCGCGCCAGTTCCTCGAAATGATGCAGAAGCCGGATGTAGACCGCATCGAGGGTCTTTCTCCAGCGATTTCCATCGAGCAGAAAACCACCTCGAAGAACCCGCGCTCCACGGTCGGCACGGTCACGGAAATCTACGACTATATGCGCCTGCTGTTTGCGCGTGTCGGCGTGCCATACTCGCCGGCGACGGGCCTGCCGATCGAGAGCCAGACGGTCAGCCAGATGGTCGACCGTATCCTTGCCTTCGAGGAAGGCACGCGCCTTTATATTCTCGCGCCGATCGTGCGCGGCCGCAAAGGCGAATATAAAAAGGAACTCGCCGAGCTGATGAAGAAGGGCTTCCAGCGCGTCAAGGTGGATGGCCAGTTTTACGAGATCGCTGACGTTCCCGTCCTCGACAAGAAGTACAAACACGATATCGATGTGGTGGTGGACCGCGCCGTCGTGCGCCCGGATATGGCAGCACGCCTTGCCGACAGTCTCGAGACCTGCCTCAAGCTTGCCGACGGGTTGGCAGTGGCCGAATTTGCCGACAAGCCCCTGCCGCCGGAAGAAACCTCGGCTGGCGGCTCCGCAAACAAATCGCTCAATGAGACCCACGAGCGTATGCTGTTTTCGGAAAAATTCGCCTGCCCGGTCTCCGGCTTCACAATCCCGGAAATCGAGCCCCGGCTTTTCTCCTTCAACAATCCCTTCGGCGCCTGCCCCACCTGTGATGGTCTCGGCTCGCAGCAGAAGGTGGACGAAAACCTGATCGTGCCCGAACCTGCACGCACCCTGCGGGATGGCGCGATCGCCCCCTGGGCCAAATCGTCTTCCCCCTATTACAACCAGACGCTGGAGGCGCTGGGCAAGGCCTTCGGTTTCAAGCTGTCGAGCAAATGGACGGACCTTTCGAAAGAGGCGCAGCACGCCATTCTCCAGGGCACTGACGACAAGATCGAGTTCAACTATCAGGACGGCGCGCGCTCCTACAAGACGGTGAAGAATTTCGAAGGCATCGTTCCCAATCTGGAGCGTCGCTGGAAAGAGACCGACAGCGCCTGGGCGCGCGAGGAAATCGAGCGTTATATGTCGGCGGCCCCCTGCCCGGACTGCGCCGGCTATCGCCTGAAGCCGGAAGCGCTCGCCGTCAAGATCAACAGGATGCACATCGGCGAAGTCACCCAGATGTCGATCCGTATGGCACGCGACTGGTTCGAGACGCTGCCGGAAAATCTGAACGCCAAACAGAACGAGATCGCGGTTCGCATTCTCAAGGAAATCCGCGAACGTCTGCGATTCCTCAACGATGTCGGGCTGGATTATCTCAGCCTGTCACGCAATTCCGGCACGCTTTCCGGCGGAGAAAGCCAGCGCATCCGGCTTGCTTCGCAGATCGGCTCCGGCCTCACCGGCGTTCTCTATGTTCTGGATGAGCCGTCCATCGGCCTGCATCAGCGTGACAATGCCCGCCTGCTCGATACGCTGAAACATCTGCGTGATATCGGCAATACGGTGATTGTGGTCGAACACGACGAGGATGCCATTCTGACGGCGGATTACGTTGTCGATATCGGCCCCGCCGCCGGCATTCACGGCGGTCAGGTGATCGCCGAAGGCACGCCACAGGAGGTCATGGCCAATCCGAAATCGCTGACCGGCAAATATCTATCCGGCGAACTTGGCGTCGCCGTGCCGGCAGAACGCCGCAAGCCGAAAAAGGGCCGCGAAATCAAGGTTTTTGGCGCACGCGGCAACAACCTGAAGAATGTTACTGCGGCCGTTCCCCTTGGCGTTTTCACCGCTGTTACCGGCGTGTCGGGTGGTGGCAAATCCACCTTCCTGATCGAGACGCTCTATAAGTCGGCAGCACGCCGCGTGATGGGCGCGCGCGAAATTCCGGCCGAGCATGACCGCATCGATGGTTTCGAATTCATCGACAAGGTGATCGATATCGACCAGTCGCCAATCGGCCGCACGCCACGATCAAACCCCGCCACCTACACCGGCGCATTTACGCCGATCCGTGACTGGTTCGCCGGTCTGCCGGAGGCGAAGGCGCGCGGTTATGCACCTGGCCGTTTCTCCTTCAACGTCAAGGGCGGACGCTGCGAAGCCTGCCAGGGCGACGGCGTCATCAAGATCGAGATGCACTTCCTGCCGGATGTCTATGTCACCTGCGACGTCTGCCACGGCAAGCGTTATAATCGCGAGACGCTGGACGTGACCTTCAAGGGCAAGTCCATTGCAGACGTGCTTGATATGACGGTGGAAGAAGGCGTTGAATTCTTCGCCGCCGTTCCGGCCGTGCGTGACAAGCTGCAAGCGCTGTTCGATGTCGGCCTTGGTTACATCAAGGTCGGCCAGCAGGCCAATACGCTCTCCGGCGGCGAGGCGCAGCGCGTCAAGCTCGCCAAGGAACTGTCGAAACGCTCCACCGGCCGCACGCTCTACATTCTCGATGAGCCGACGACGGGTCTCCATTTCCACGACGTCAACAAGCTTCTGGAAATGCTGCAGGCGCTCGTGGATCAGGGCAATTCCGTCGTGGTAATCGAGCACAATCTCGAAGTCATCAAGACGGCCGACTGGATCATCGATATTGGCCCAGAAGGCGGCACGGGCGGCGGCGAAGTGGTGGCAACCGGAACGCCGGAAGACATCGTCAAGAACGAGCGCTCCTATACCGGCCATTTCCTGAAGGAACTTCTGGAACGGCGGCCAGCCGGAAAACGCGAGGCTGCGGAGTAATCCGCACCTTTCGCAGCAAGGGTACGTAAGGCCGATAGCCCGAGGAGGAACAGTATATGTCGACATCAGGCACGATCCGCACCGGTATCGGCGGCTGGACTTTCGAGCCGTGGGAAGGCACGTTTTATCCGGAAAAACTGCCGAAGAAACGCCAGCTGGAACATGCCAGCCGGCAATTGACGGCGATCGAGGTGAACGGCACCTATTATAGCAGCCAGAAACCCGAGACCTTCGCCAAATGGGCGGCGGACGTGCCTGAGGATTTCGTTTTCTCCCTGAAGGCAAGCCGCTTCGTCACCAACCGCAAGGTCCTGGCCGAGGCGGGTGAATCCATGACGAAGTTCCTGACACAGGGGCTGACGGAGCTCGGCCACCATCTCGGCCCGATTCTCTGGCAATTCGCGCCGACTAAAAAATTCGACGCCGAGGATTTCGGGGCGTTTCTGGCATTGCTGCCCGAAAAACAGGACGGCATCAGCCTTCACCACGTGGTCGAAGTGCGAAACCCGACATTTCAGGTGCCGGAATTCATCGATCTTCTCGCCAAACACAAGGTCGCGGTCGTCTGCGCCGACCATCACGATTATCCGATGCTGCCTGACGTAACTGCCGATTTCGTCTATTGCCGCCTGCAAAAGGGCGAAGACGATATCGAGACCTGTTATCCGAAGGCCGAGATTGACCATTGGGTAAAACGGGTCAAGACCTATGCGGCGGGCGGTGTTCCGGATGACCTGCCGCTGATCGCTCCCGATAGAAAAGTCGATAAGACCCCTCGCGATGTCTTCGCTTTCTTCATCACCGGCGGCAAGGTCAATGCACCAAACGGCGCACAGGTATTGCAGAAATTGGTCTGACTGGCTCAGCCAGCCATTTCTTTCGCCGGGTTGAAATCGACTGCCGCGAACGCCGCCTCGATCACCTCGGTTCCAGCGCCCGGCCGTGTGGCGTCGCTGGAAAGGATTTGCCGGAAACGGCGCGCGCCGGGCATGCCCTGAAACAGGCCGACCATGTGGCGGGTAACGTGGTTAAGGCGCCCGCCAGCGGCAATGTAGTCGGCGGCGTAGGCCATCATCGCATCACGCAGCCCCATCCAGTCAGCTTGCTGGGCCTCTTCGCCATAAATGCGATGGTCGACATCGGCAAGGATGGACGTATTGTGATAGGCCGCACGGCCAAGCATCACGCCGTCCATATGGTGCAGATGGAGGCTTGCCTGATCGAGATCGGAGATACCGCCGTTGATGCCGATGAAGATGTCAGGATTTTCCCGCTTCATGCGATAGACGAGATCATAATCGAGCGGCGGCACCTCACGGTTTTCCTTCGGCGAAAGCCCTTGCAACCAAGCCTTGCGCGCATGGATCCAGACCGCATCCGCGCCCGCCGCCACAACCCGCGAAAGAAAATCCGGCAGCACGGCTTCCGGCTCCTGATCGTCCACGCCGATGCGGCATTTGACCGTGACTGGCACCTTCGCAACGGCCTTCATCGCCGTCACGCATTGCGCGACAATCTCGGGTTCGCGCATCAGACATGCGCCGAAAGTGCCGGATTGCACCCGGTCCGAAGGACAGCCGACATTGAGGTTGATCTCGTCATAGCCATAATCGCTGGCGATCCGCACCGCCTCCGAAAGCTTTACCGGATCCGACCCACCGAGTTGCAGTGCAACCGGATGTTCCTGAGTATGATAGTTGAGCAACCTGTCGCGCTGGCCATGGATGATGGCGTCGGCAACGATCATTTCCGTATAAAGCAGCGCACGCTTCGACAATTGCCGGTGCAGAAATCTGCACCTCGTGTCCGTCCAATCGATCATCGGGGCCACGGCAAAGATGCGAGACCCTGATGTCACCGCTTTTTTATAGAAATTCAACTATTTACGCTCGCTTACTAGGGTAAAATTCTGTGATAGTTTTTCATTGAGCAGCACCAATGTTCATGACTGTCGGTCACTATCACGGCGAGAAGATAATAGACGTCTCGATTGATTATACCGCGCAGATCCTTTGAAAAAAAGGCGAGCGTGTAGTTTTTAACAAGGCGAAGAAATTCGACCACAACCCTAATGCTGAAGCACACACGGTTTCTCTAGACCGAAATCGATGAGGCTGGTGGGCTTGAACGGTTGAATTCGGATCGCTTATCGCTATCCGATGCGAGCGACCGCTAGGTCAAAAATTGTGGGCGATGCTGCCGCTCGTCACGAGCCTCAGCTCGTTCTGGGAACAATTCCCAAGGTCGCGCATTAGTGGTCGTAGACGGCACTAAACACGTACCAATACGCCAAGCAGCGCGGGCGTCGTCCAATTCTTAATGCAGATTACTTTTCGGGCTCATAGAGTCGGACCGAAGTTCGGTTCCGAAATGAGAAATTATATAATCGCCTGACCAGTATTCTCTGATCGACGTAATATTAATTTTTGTGGGGCGCGGATGAGTTTTGGTTCGAAATTTTTGAAAAGTTTGTTTCAAAGTTCTCGTGAGGGGGAGCTTGAAAAATCATGGCCGACTGATTTTTACTCAACTGTTCCACATCGCTATTCCGTAAATCTTCACAGGTACAAAAAGATAGAGGATCAGCTCGATCCCAAAGAATTGTCGAGCGGCTTTACTCACAATGAAGAGCATCATAAACGTGACATGAACCGCTTCTTCACGTTTTGCCTCATATATGATCAAATAAAAAAAGAAAATATATCGGGTGATATCGCTGAACTTGGAGTATATAAGGGAAACACTTCGTATATATTAGCGAATTTCGCAAGGGCGCTGGGGCGTACTGCATATCTGTTTGATACGTTCGAAGGCTTCGATCCGAAAGATATCCAGGGCATTGATTCATCGATCCCTTTGCAGTTTTCCGATACCAGTCTTGAAACGGTGCGGGAATTTGTAGGCGAGGACAATGTCGTCTACGTAAAAGGGTATTTTCCAGAGTCGGCTACGCAAATTCCGGACAACCTAACGTTTTCCGTCGTTCATCTTGATTGCGACCTTTACAATCCGATGATGAGTGCGCTGAACTATTTCTACCCAAGAATGGTCGAAGGTGGGTTTATCATTGTCCATGATTATTCGAGCTTGCACTGGGACGGCGCCGAGAATGCAGCTGACGAGTTCTTTTCAGACAAGCCTGAATGTTTGATACCATTAGCGGACAGCGGCGGCAGTGCGATAGTGCGAAAGGCACGGGCATCCTCCGATAAATTCAACAATTGGCGAATTAAGCGACTTCATGATTTGTCGGTAGGAGCCTGGGTTCCCCCCCGACTTTTAAAGACTTATTTGAAAGACGGATGGGCGGACGTTGAAGACTGGGGCGTCTGGGGCCTGGGCGAACGCCATACGATGTCCTTGATAATTCCATTCGTACCGGAAACGGCCATTAGACTAATATTTGATGTCGATGCTCTCTTACTTGGCAGACAGATAGAGCAGACTGTTGCCGTTCTGGTCGATGGTACCAATGTTGCCGAGTGGAAATTTACATCCAAAAATAAACGTGGCGATCGGGAATTGATCATTCCTTTACACTTGCTGCAAAGGGACCAGAATGATGAATCTCCCCCGACAATCTTCTTCGAATTTAGACCCGAGTTTTTTACATCTCCACATTCCCTGAAGCCATCTAGTGAGGATACGCGTCCACTTGGACTTGCGATTCACAAATTGAAGATAGAGGTTGAGTAGAGAAACTGGCCATTGCCCCATTTCGAGAAGGTCTCGGGTCTTTTTTGCCGCTGGCTTTTCTGACGGGGTACGCTACCGGCAAGCAATGATCAACGATTGAGTTTTCCGAGCGATCGTCTTGCAAACTCGCACATATATCAGGGCGGAGAACTCGGCCTCTGAACGATCGTCTGGTCGCTGGCGGTACCCACCTGCTCCTGCCGCAAAAGAAGATTAAGTTCGGTCGGCCAGCCGGGAATTCGTCTAACAAGGAGGTCGGGCGCGAATATGTGATTGTCTTTGTGTTTCGGCTACCAGGTAGTGACGGGAAGGGAACTAAGCCCGCAACTGCGCGTTGTCTAAATGGTAATCAACAAACCGGAGGAATCCCATGAAAACACTTGCGGACATTTTCGAGCACACATTGCAGGACGTCTACTACGCGGAGAACGCTATAACGAAAGCGTTGCCCAAAGTCGCGAAGGCAGCCAAAAGTGCCGAACTAAAGAAGGCCGCCGAGGATCACCTTGCAGAGACCAGGGATCAGATCAAGAAGCTTGACCAGGTCTTTAAATCCATTGGCAAGAAAGCCTCCGGGGAAAAGTGCGACGCCATTGAGGGCTTGATCAAGGAGGCCGAAGGTCTCATGGAGGAGGCAGAAGGAACTGCGCTCGACGCTGGCCTCTTGGCGGCCTGCCAGGCAGTCGAGCACTACGAGATCGCCCGCTATGGTTCGCTCCGCGAATGGGCGAAGGATCTCGGCCACGATGAAGCCCACAAAATTCTAAGCGAAATCCTCGACCAGGAGAAAGCAACCAACAACAAGCTGACTAACCTTGCGGTGACGGCCATCAATAAGACGTCCGCGGCCAAGAAAGCTGCGTAACTCGCGTTTGCGAAGGTCTCCCCAATTTGGGAGACCTTACTTTTATGAACACTTAAAACGCGAGCCCTACCCCTCCTTCAAGTCTCATCTTGAGCCCACCTTACTGCATCCTCGACGCGAGCCTACATTTCACAACTTGTTACCCCCGAATCGAGAGACCTGTAAGAGCTGCTATTTTCACTGACCAAATTCGATCATCGGGTGCCAAGGCTAAGATTTTTTCGCCGTTTGCAAGCGCTTGTCTGTACCGGAACTACCTCTTTACGGCTGCGGTCATTTTGAACTGGAAATCGCCCAGGAATCGCGGGACAAGACTTGCAGTTCTAAAAAAGACGACAGGAAATCCCATGGCCGCCACCGTCATTCCAGTTCCAGAACCCGTTCTTCTGCCTGTAGAGGGCACAAACGAGATGTTCCCCGTGCGGCGGGTCTATTGTGTCGGCCGCAATTATGCCGATCACGCCATCGAGATGGGCCACGATCCTTCAAGGGAACCGCCGTTTTATTTCCAGAAAAATCCGGACAACCTTCTGCCTGCGGGTCAGGATTTCCCCTACCCTTCGCTTTCGTCGAACGTGCATTACGAAGTCGAATGCGTCGTGGTGTTGAAAAGCGGCGGTGCGGATATTCTGGCAAGCGATGCGCTGGGCCACGTCTGGGGTTACGCGGTTGGCATCGATATGACACGCCGCGACCTTCAGGATGGTTTGAAGAAGATGGGACGCTCGTGGGAGGGCGCAAAAGCGTTCGAATATTCCGCGCCGGTCTCCGCCATCGTTCCCGCAGACAAGATCGGCCATCCGTCGACCGGTGCGATCTGGCTCGATGTCAACGGTGAGCGCAAGCAGACAGGCGATCTTGCGCAGATGATCTGGAAAGTGCCGGAAGTGATTGCCGAGCTTTCCAAGCTGTTCACGCTTGCCGCTGGCGATGTCATCATGACCGGCACGCCTGCAGGCGTCGGCCCCATTGTGCGCGGCGATCGGATCGAGTGTGGTGTAGACGGTGTCGGCACCCTGTCCGTTACGGTCGCATGATAGCTATCGGCGCATAATCCAAAGGGAGAGAACCGCCATGCCGCTTTATCGCCTCGCAGATCGGGTGCCTCAGACCCCCGCCACGGATCGCTACTGGGTCGCACCCGATGCGAATGTCATTGGCTCGGTGATACTTGCCGAGGATGTCGGCATCTGGTTCGGCGCGACGCTGCGCGGCGATAATGATCCAATCAGCATCGGTCGCGGCACCAATATTCAGGACGGCGTGATGGTGCACAGCGATCTCGGTTTTGCCGCCACGATCGGCGAAATGTGCACCATCGGCCACCACGCGATCATCCACGGCTGCACCATCGGCGACAATTCGCTTGTCGGCATGGGCGCAACGATCCTGAACGGCGCAAATATCGGCCGCAACTGCCTGGTCGGCGCCAATGCGCTGGTGACGGAGGGCAAGGAGTTTCCCGACAATTCCCTGATCGTCGGATCGCCGGCGCGTGCCGTCCGAACGCTGGATGACGAGGCCGTCGCCAGCATCCGCCGCTCGGCGGAAAATTACATCGAAAACTGGAAGCGTTTTTCGAAGGATCTGGAAGTCATCGAAGAATGACGGATGGCGGGCAAAAAACGCCCGCTGTCGCCAAACGGTGTTACCCCGCGCAGGCGGCACACAGACCACGAATTTCGATAGTGGTCTTTTCCGCTTTGAACTTGCTGTCCTTGACCCAGCGCTCGAGGCGATGGTCGATCTCGTGATCATGGAACTCGTTCACCTGGCCGCAGGATTCGCAAATGGCAAAGGCGACGGTGCCATGATGATGCGAGCAGCATTCGGCTTGCGTATGGGTGCAGGCAACAAAGGCGTTGAGACTTTCAAGCCGGTGCACGAGACCATATTCCACCAGCTTTTCCAACGCCCGGTAGACCTGCAGCGGCGCGCGAAAACCATCGTCGCGCAGCTTGTCGAGGATCACATAGGCGCTGAGCGGCGCATGCGCATTCGACAGGGCATTCATGACCAGCGACTGGTTTTTGGTAAGGTTTTGCGCATTCATGACTTGCCTCCTTCATCTGCGGAGCGGGAAAAACCCGGTGCCGGCAACAGGCTTATAACGAACAGGATCACGGCAGCAACCACGATGGACGGTCCTGATGGCGTGTCGTAACTCAGCGATCCGAACAGGCCGCCAACGACGGCAACCGCTCCGATCAGAGACGCGACCACAGCCATCACCTCAGGCGTGGAAGAAAAACGTCTGGCTGTCGCCGCCGGTATGATGAGCAGCGATGTGATCAACATGATGCCGACCACCTTCATGGCGATGGCAATCACTAGCGCCATCAACAGCGTGAAGATGAGCTTGGCGCGTTCCGGGTTCAACCCCTCGGCCTCGGCCAACTCGGTATTGACTGTGGAGGCCAGCAGAGATCGCCACAGGAACACCATGGAAACCAGCACCACCAGCCCGCCGCCCCAGATCAGCGCGATATCGCTGCGGGTAACGGCCAGAATATCCCCGAACAGGAAGGAGACGAGATCAATGCGCACCCAGCTCATGAAGGCAACGATGACGAGACCGATCGCCAGCGCCGAATGAGAGAGTATGCCGAGGAGCGCATCGGCGGAAAGCGCCTGCCGCCGTTGCAGAAAAATCAGCAGGATCGAAACCGCCGAGGCTACAAGAAAGACGCTGACGATGAGGTTGATCTGCAACAGCAGCGACAGCGCAACGCCAAGCAGTGCCGAATGGGCCATCGTATCGCCGAAATATGCCATGCGCCGCCACACAACGAAGCAGCCAAGGGGACCGGCGGTGAGCGCAACACCGATGCCGGCGATCATGGCGCGAACGAAGAAATCGTCAAACATGCCGCTCTCCCTGCTGGTGGCTTGAAGTGGCATGTCCGTCATGCTCGTGGCCGCAGCCGCAGTCCCCGTGGTCATGATTATGGTCGTGATGCTGCTCATGCGCATGATGATGGCCATCATCGGGGTGGCAATGTTCGGTCACCGAACCATCCGCGTGCTGCACCCGGCCATCGGGCAGATGGGTGTGGTCGTGATGGTGGCTGTAAACGGCAAGCGCCTTGGCGGCCGCCCCACCAAAAAGCCGCATATACTCCGGGCTCTGGCTCACCGCCTGCGGCGTTCCCCGGCAGCAGACATGACCGTTCAGGCATATTACGGTATCGGTTTCCGCCATTACCACATGCAAGTCATGCGAGATTAACAGAATTCCGCAATTGTTTGAATTCCTGATATTTTTTATCAAATCATAAAGCGCGATCTCCCCGGAGAAATCAACGCCCTGCACGGGCTCGTCGAGAACCAGCAGATCGGGCTTGCGCGCAATGGCGCGGGCAAGAAGCGCCCGCTGGAACTCTCCGCCAGAAAGATGCTGCACCTCCGCGTTTGCCAGATGCGCGATACCCGTGGCGTTCAGCGCCGCGTCGATTTCGCGCGCAGGAAGCGGCCCGGTCAGCGTCATCAACCGGCGCACAGAAAGCGGCATGGTCCAGTCGACCGAAAGCTTCTGCGGCACATACCCGACCCTCAGACCGGCAATGCGCGATACCGCGCCTTCGCTCGGCTTCAAGACCCCGATCGCCATTTTCGCGCTGGTTGATTTGCCCGAACCGTTCGGCCCGATCAACGTGACGATCTCACCCTTGCTGACGGAAAACTCCACGCCGCGCACGAGCCAGCGACCGTTGCGCTGCACGCCGGCATTGGAAAGTGACACCAGTATCTCTTTGCCCTCATGGGCGGAATGAAGCATGGGATTGTCCGATCGGCGATGTTGCTTACCGCTATCGCATACGTTATAGAGTTACGCAATAAATGTAATAACATAACTATACTTCTTCAAGTGGAGTGCATTTCATGAGATCCTTCGTGATCCCGCTCATGGCATCGGTAGCAATAGCGGCGGCCGCCTCCGGCGCCACCGCCGCCCCAAATGTCGTGGTCTCGATCAAGCCTGTCCATTCCCTCGTCGCGGCAATCATGCGTGGCGTGGGCGAACCGCAACTCATTGTCGACGGCGCCGCCTCACCGCATACCTATAATCTGCGGCCTTCCAATGCCCGCACGCTGGAAAAGGCAGATCTGGTCTTTTGGGTCGGGCCTGGACTGGAGGCATTTCTGCAGAAGCCGCTGGAGGCGTTGACCAGCAAGGCAACAGTGGTCGAACTGGAAGACGCCAAGGGGCTGGAAAAGCTTCCCTTCCGCGAAGGCGGCCCTTTCGAGGCGCATGACGATGGCGAAGAGGCCCATGGAGAACATGCCGGCCATTCGGACAGCGAAGACGCTCATGATCATGATCATGCGCACGATGGCGGCGACCATGAACACGGCGCGTACGACACTCATCTGTGGCTCGATCCGGCCAATGCCAAGGCCATGGCCCAGACGATAGAAACCGCGCTGATTGCCGCCGATGCCGGCAACGCGGAAACCTATCAGGCCAATACGAAAAAACTGATCGACGATCTCGATGCGCTCGACAGCGAAATTGCGGAAACGGTCAAGCCTGTGAAGGACAAGCCCTTCATCGTCTTCCACGATGCCTATCAATATTTCGAGCATCGCTACGGCGTAAAAACGGCGGGATCGATCACCGTCAGCCCCGAAACCCTGCCCGGTGCCGATCGCGTCAGGGAGATGCAGGAAAAGGTTCGCCAACTTGGCGCGACCTGCGTTTTTGCCGAACCGCAATTCGAGCCGAAACTGATCTCCGTCATAACCGAAGGCACGGCGGCAAAGTCTGCGACGCTCGATCCCGAAGCGGCCACGCTTGAACCGGGTCCCGATCTCTACTTCAAGATGATGCGCGGCATCGCCGGCTCGCTGAAGGATTGCCTGTCCTGATCCGGACAGGCGTTCCTTCCATCAAGGCTTCGGCGCCATTGAGGACCAGACCGGGCGGCTGATGCTTTGCAGCGTTTCTGGCGGCGCACCGTTGATGCGTGCCAGCAGAGCCTTGGCAAGCTCCCTGCCTGCAAGCTTGATGTCCTCGTTGACTGTGTGGATTTGCGGCTGGATCCAGTTCAGGAATTCTGCGGACTGTTTCGACACGATATCGATATCCTTGCCGATCCTGACACCGGCTGCCTCAAACCCCGCCACAAGCGCAATCGTGCTGCTGCCGCTGATGGAGACAATGCCGTCAGGGCGATCGTCTGATTGCATCAGGCGCTTGCCGAAATCGCGGATCTTGTCGAGCGGCGTCTCGATGGTGATGGCATCCAACGGGAATTCGGAAACGCCGAAATCCCTGATACCGCGGGTGAACCCCTTGCGGGCGTGGTCGTGGAACGCAAACCGCGATGGCGGCACGATGATGGCGATCCTCTTTCGCCCACATTGCGCCAGCCGCTCCACGGCCTCATAGGCATAAGCCTCGTTATCGAAATCGTGATAGGCGTGCTCAATGCCCATGTCGGACCGCCCATGGGTAACGAAGGGCATTTTGCGCTCCGTCATGAAACGGACGCGCGGATCGTTCGGCTCGATTTTGGAGATAATGACCCCGTCCGCCGAACCGGTTTCGAGAATGTAGCGGATCGGCACCATGGAATCCTTGGCGTGGGTGTGAGGGGTAACGACGAGGTGATATTGCGTCGTCGCAAGAACCTCGGTGATGCCGAATACCATCTGGCTGGTGAAGCCCATCAATTCCTCGTCGACGCTCAGCACCAGCGCGATCACATTGGTCTTGCCGGTGCGAAGGCGCACACCAGCTCGGTTCGGCTGGTAACCGATCTGCTGGGCAATCAGCCGCACGCGCTCCTTGGTTTCCGCGCCGATGTCAGGCGCATCCTTCAGCGCGCGCGACACGGTGGTGATGCCAAGACCCGTCATGTAGGCGATGGTCTTCAAGGTCGGGCGCTCACCTGTCGTCGCCTTCGCTTCGTCCCTGCCGGAATTACCAGTATCGTTCATGTCATTTCGCCACGCTTTGCAGAACAATAATCATAGATAGCTTTTTGTTTCTTGCAAAGGCAAACGTCGCCGGTCGCCGTCACACCCGATCCGGTCTTCGGGCCTTTGGCTATAACGATGTAGGTCGTGAAAAATATCGAACAGACTTATCCCGGATTACCGACCTTACGCGCTCTCGAAAATTCTGCTCGAGAGAGAAACAATGCCAATAAACTAGATTAATTAGTATCAATAATTAATTGATATTTATAAATAAAAGTCAATAGATATCAAGGCATCCGTACCCGTGGTTTTCCAATAGTACCAACGGGCATTTTTCGCGCATGAAGTTTCACTCCGAAGACATGACGGAACGATTGTTTTACGGTAACGTTGCCGGAGGGAGGAGATTGCCGAGCTGAGCGAGCTGGATAACGGCTGGCTGGCGGGCATGCATCTTCCCCAGATTCCGACACAAGCCTGCGTCATAATGGCCAGCTTATCCTATTTGAATTCGTCCATGCAGGGTCCCATCATGATTTCTTCCTCCACGCCCGAAACCGTCATCGATCTGGCCGGGCTCTGGCGCCTGACCTCGCTGGAAGGAGACCATACGACCGACCTTACCGTGCCGGGAGACGTTCACAGCGCACTCAAAAACGCGGGCATCATTCCAGACCCCTATCACGGTGCCAATGAAAATGCGGTGCAATGGGTCGCGCATCGGGACTGGATCATAGAGCGGACCTTCATCCTCGATGACGCCGATGCCAGCTGGTATCTCGATATAGATTATCTCGACACCGTCGCGATCGTCTTCGTCAACGATGTCCCGGTCTTGAGTTCGGACAATTGCTTCCGACGTTACCGTCCCGATGTGTCTCGCGCCGTGCGGCCCGGTGAAAACACCATTCGTATCCATTTCCACTCCAACATCGCAGCCGGGGCGGAACGGCAGGCGCGACAACCTTTTTACATTCCCTATCATGAGGGCAACTCGCCGATTGCCAACGGCAACATGTTGCGCAAGCCACAGTGCCATTTCGGCTGGGACTGGAATATCGCGATCGCTCCGCTCGGCCTTTATGGCAAAATCCTGCTGAAGCGCCTCGATACGGCACGGGTCGAACACGTCGTCACCTCACAACATCATGTCGAGGGCGGCGTCGAGCTGCATGTGGCAATCACGCTGTTTGCCGAAGGTCCGGCGAGCCTTCCGCTCTACCTTTCCCTCAACGATGAAAGGCTGCGGCTTGATTGCGGCGTGGGTGCGGGTGAGACGGTGGTGCGCCACGTTTTCTTCGTGGAAGACCCCGCGCTCTGGTGGCCGGCGGGCAGCGGCGAACAGACGCTCTACACGTTGGCGGTGGAGTTGCCGGATGAAACCGTCACCCGCAGCATCGGCTTCAGGACCATTGAACTTCTGACGGACAAGGATGAGGCAGGTAGCCGATTTGCCTTCCGCATCAACGGTCGGGAAATCTTCTGCCGTGGCGCGAACTGGATTCCATCCGATGCGCTTTATTCGCTGACCAGCCGCGAAAAAACCGAAGACCTTCTGTGTTCGGCCGTCGAGGCCAATATGAACATGATCCGCGTCTGGGGCGGCGGGTTTTACGAGGAAGACTGGTTCTACGATCTCTGTGACCGTCTCGGTCTCCTGGTCTGGCAGGATTTCATGTTCGCCTGCAATCTTTACCCCTGCAGCGAAGACTTTCTCGACAATGTCGAACACGAGGTCGACTATCAGGTAAAACGCCTTTCCTCCCATCCGTCCATCGCGCTCTGGTGCGGCGACAACGAATTGGTGGGTGCCCTCAACTGGTTCGAGGAGCCCCGCAACAACCGCGACCGTTATCTCGTGGCTTACGACCGCCTCAACCGCACCATCGAAAAGGCGCTGAAAAAAGCCGCCCCCGAAGCACTCTGGTGGCCCTCCAGCCCGGCTTCAGGCTACCTCGATTATGGTGATGCCTGGCATGCGGATGGTTCCGGCGACATGCATTACTGGTCCGTCTGGCACGAAAACAAATCGTTCGACAATTACCGCTCGGTCAAACCGCGCTTCTGCTCTGAATTCGGTTTTCAGTCCTACACCTCCATGCCTGTCATCCGCACCTATGCGGAAGAGAAAGACATGAACATCGCCTCCCCGGTGATCGAACTGCACCAGAAGAATGTCGGCGGCAATGAGCGCATCGCTGGCACCATGTTCCGCTATTTCCGCTTTCCAAAGGATTTCGAAAATTTCGTGTATCTGAGCCAAGTGCAGCAGGCGCTGGCCATCCGAACCGCGGTCGACTACTGGCGCTCGCTGAAACCCCATTGCATGGGAACGCTCTACTGGCAACTCAACGATACCTGGCCGGTTGCATCATGGTCGAGCCTGGATTACGGCGGCGGCTGGAAGGCGCTGCATTATGCTGCCCGCCGTTTCTTCCAACCGGTCTCGGTTTCCGCCATTCCCTCGGAAGACGGGCGCCGGTTAAGTTTCTCCATGGTCAACGACACGGCGGAAGATGTCGAGATCGACATGAATATTGTCGCCCTCACCATGGAGGGTAACCGCGTGCCGCTGAAATCTGCCAACGGCACGTGCGGTACGGACAAGGCGGCGACGCTGACCGAAATCGACATGGACAGCCTGCCTGATGGTTCCATTCTTGCCTGGAACTTCATAGCATCCAACGGCATGACAGGCGAAGGCCATCATGTGCGCGACACCTACAAGTCTCTGGAGCTCCAGCCCGCTGGACTGACGTTCTCCACCGGCACATTGAAAAACGGCCAGCTCGAAATCGACGTCACCGCAGCAGGTCTTGCCCTCTTCGTCATGCTGGAGGCCGATCAGCCCGGGCGTTATTCCGACAATCTGTTCGATCTCGCAGCGGGCGAAACACGCAGGATCATCTTCACCCCGAAGGCGGGCAGCGGGCAGCCGCAGTTCCGTATCTTCGATCTTTATACCTGCCAATCCTCGCATTGAAACCACGCGGCGAAAGGCTTAACCATCCTTAGCGGAACGGCAGGCAACGTTGCGCCTGCCCTCATCTTTCAAAGGTTTGCCGGCTTCTCCGGCAACCATTCATCAGCAAGTGGAGGAAGACCCATGGTTTGGCAACCGGCCGAAAACCGATATACATCCATGAAATACAATCATTGCGGAAAGACTGGCCTGAAGCTACCGGCGATCTCGCTCGGGCTGTGGCACAATTTCGGCAACGACACACCGCACCAGACCAAACAGGCCATTTGCCGCCGCGCCTTTGACCTTGGCATTACCCATTTCGATCTCGCCAATAATTACGGCCCACCACCCGGCAGCGCCGAAACTGCCTTCGGCGAAATCCTGAAGACGGATTTTAGAGGCTACCGCGATGAAATGATCATCTCGTCCAAGGCGGGCTACAACATGTGGCCCGGTCCCTACGGTGAATGGGGCAGCCGCAAATATCTGATATCGTCCTGCGACCAGAGCCTGAAGCGCATGGGGCTGGACTACGTTGATATCTTCTACTCCCACCGTTTCGATCCCAACACGCCGCTTGAGGAAACCTGCGGCGCGCTGGACCAGATCGTGCGCTCGGGCAAGGCGCTCTATGTCGGCATCTCGTCATACAACTCGAAACGCACCCGTGAGGCCGCCGCGATCCTGAAAGATCTCGGCACGCCCTGCATCATCCACCAGCCGAGCTACTCCATGATCAATCGCTGGATCGAGGAAGACGGTCTGGTCGATACGCTGGAAGATCTTGGCATTGGCTCCATCGTCTTTTCGCCGCTGGCGCAGGGCATGCTGACGACGAAATATCTGGGTGGCGTGCCTGATGGCAGCCGTGCATCGCAGAGCAAGTCACTCAACCCCGCCTTCCTCAACGAGCGCAATGTCGAAAACATCCGCGCGCTCAATCGCATTGCCGAGCGGCGTGGCCAAACGCTCGCGCAGATGGCTATCGCCTGGGTGCTGCGCGGTGGTCGCATCACGTCGGCGCTCATCGGTGCGAGCCGTGTCGAACAGGTCGAGGATTGCGTGAAGGCACTCGACAATGCCGATTTCTCCACAGAGGAGCTTGCGGAAATCGACGGTTACGCAAAGGACGCGGATATCAACCTCTGGGCAAAATCCGCTGAACGCGTTTAATACTTGAAACAGGCTGCCCGGTTTCCACCGGGCAGCCTGATCGACGCAAAAGCTGGACTGAAATCTCCAACAGAAAGATTAACGTCCCCGTCTAACCATTAACAACCATTACATAAATGTAATTTTAAATTCAGTTTCCGTTCATTCGTTTATTCGTAAGTTCTCCTTATCGAAACACGAGAGGAAACATTCATGAAAAAGTTCGTCACCATTCTTCTGGCTGCAACTGTTCTTGCGGCTCCAATGGCCCAGGCACAAAGCCGCCACGACGATCGTCATCGCGGTGTAACCGTCGAGCGTCACACGACCACCAAAAAGGTCATCGTCAAGAAGCACCGTTGGGATCGCGGTCAGCGCCTCTCGCCAGCAGAGCGTCGTCATTTCGTCGACCGCCGCGACTATCGCCGTTACCGCCTGGCAGAGCCGCGTCGCGACCAGCGCTGGGTACGCGTCGACAACCAGTTCCTGCTCATCAACGCCGTCACCGGCCTGATCGTTGGCCTTTCTGCGGCACGCTAAGTAAATCGACGGATGAAATGAAAAAGGCCCGCTTGCGCGGGCCTTTTGTTGTTTATCGTTATAGCCGATCAGAAAATGTCGGCGCCGCTGCCCCACGGGCCATGCGGCTTGTCGACACCGTCGGTGCGTTCGAAGCCATGCGCGCCGAAGAAGTCGCGCTGCGCCTGAATAAGGTTCGCGCTGCCGCGGGCGCGACGATAGGCGTCGAAGTAACCAAGCGCGGAAGCGAGCGCCGAAACCGGCAGACCGGAGAGAACCGCGTAGGAAACGACGCGGCGCAGGGCGGCGTCGGTGTCCTTGACGATGCCGGAGAAGGCAGGCGTCACGATGAGGTTGGCCACATGCGGATCCTTGGTGAAGGCCGAGGTGATCTCATCGAGGAATTCCGAGCGGATGATGCAGCCGGCGCGCCAGATGCGGGCGATCGTCGGCATCGGCAGGTTCCAGTTGAACTCCTTCGATGCGGCCGACATGACGGCAAAGCCCTGTGCGTAAGCACCGACCTTGGCGGCCAGAAGCGCGCTTTCCAGATCGGCGATAAAGGCCTTTTTGTCAGCCGGTGCAGCTGCAACGGTCGGCAGGCCGAAGATCTTCTCGGCAGCTTCGCGCTCGTCCTTCTGCGACGACAGGATACGGGCAGCCACGGCGGCCTCAATGGCAGTTGCGGCGACGCCCATGTTCTGCGCCTCGATAACCGACCACTTGCCTGTACCCTTCTGGCCGGCCTTGTCGAGGATCAGATCGACCATCGGCTTGCCGGTGATCGGATCGGCAGCGCGCAGAACCTTCTCGGTGATTTCGATCAGGTAGGAGTTGAGACGGCCCTTGTTCCATTCACCGAATACATCGGCGATTTCAGACGCACTCATCTTCAGGCCGTCACGCAGGATGCCGTAGATTTCGGCGATCATCTGCATGTCGGCATATTCGATGCCGTTATGGATCGTCTTGACGAAATGACCGGCACCGTCATTGCCGAGCCATGCCACGCACGGATCGTCATTATACTTGGCGGAAATGGAGGTCAGAACCTTCTCGACGCGCTTCCAGCTATCTTCGGTACCGCCGACCATGATCGACGGTCCGTGACGCGCACCTTCTTCACCGCCGGAAACGCCCATACCGATAAAGGTCAGACCGCTATCCTTCAGATTGTCGAAACGGCGAATCGTATCGCGGAAATTCGCATTGCCGGCGTCGATCATGATGTCGCCGTTCGAGAGATGCGGCTTCAGGATTTCCATCTGCTGGTCAACCGGATCGCCGGCCTTGATCATGATGATGATCGGGCGCGGAGGACGAATGGCGGCGACGAATTCCTCGATGGTTTCGCAAGGGATCAACTGCCCCTGCAAGTCCCCAGCCTCGGCGTAGAATTTTTTCGTCGCTTCAGGGGTTCGGTTGAATACGGCAATCTTGTTGCCCTTTTCCGCGATGTTCAACGCCAGGTTCGAGCCCATGACGCCGAGACCGATCAAACCGATTTCTGCCTGTTCCACGGATGTGCCTCCATCTTGCTTTTAGGTGGTCGTGTTGTGGCACTGTAATGAACAAACGGCAAGGCTAGGGGCGACTGAAACGATTAAATTTTGATGACGCAAATCAGCTTTGCATATTTGCGACAGGTCGGGGGAAGGTAATAACCAATGCGCCCCCACTAGGAAGGTCGTGGCCGATCGTCGCCATCGTCCAGCGCTCGCCAGGCAGCGCCGTCCATATCCTCGTATTGCCCTGATCGCACCGACCAGAGGAAGGCGAAAAGCCCGAGCGCTCCGAGAAACAGGGCGACGGGGATGAGATAGATCAACATGTTCATGCCGGTTGCGCCCCCTCGTCCGCAAATCCGGCCGGCACGCTCTGTTGCGCAGACACGGCTTCAGCCGTTCCGGCAAGACGCAGCGCATTTGCAACAACGATGAGCGACGATGTCGACATGGCGATGGCCGCGATCATCGGCGTCGCATAACCGGCAATCGCAATCGGCACGGCAATGACATTGTAGCCGATGGCAAGCGCGAAGTTCTGCCGGATAAGCCGTCCGGCCCGCCGCGATGTCTCAATGGCGACAGGAACGGCATCCAGATTCTCGTGCATGAACACGAAGTCGGCGGCCTGCCGGCCGATATCGGCAGCGGTTGCCGGTGCCATGGAAACATGTGCTGCAGCCAGCGCCGGCGCGTCGTTGATACCGTCGCCCACCATCAGAACCTTGCGTCCCTCGCCTGCCAGCGCCGCACAGCGCCCCGCCTTGTCTTTCGGCGACAGGTCCGCGTTCCATTTCGCAATGCCCAGACGCTGCGCCATGGCCTTCACGGCCGGGACCCGGTCACCGGACACGATTTCCAGCACCAGTCCTTGTACAGAAAGGCTGCGCAGTGCCTGTACGGCGCCAGGACGCGGATTGTCCTCGAAACCGAAACTCGCCAGATACCCGCCGTCAAGCGAAAGCACCACTTCCGATCGAGCGTCGCCGTTTTCCATTTGCGATTCATCCGGGCAGGCAAAACGGCGGTTGCCGAGCCGGTAGGTTCCCGCCGGCGTGAGAGCCTCAACACCGGACCCGGGAATTTCACGCACCGCTTCGTAGACCGGTAAAATTCCGCCATAGGCTGCATGCAGGGCTTTGGACAGCGGATGGCGTGAATGGGCGGCAAGGCCAGCCGCAATCGCCATCGTGGCGGGGTTCACATCGCCGGTTTCCACCAGTCGCGGCTTCCCGACCGTCAAGGTACCTGTCTTGTCGAACAGCACGGTGTCGATTTCGGCCAGTCGCTCCATCGCCGAGCCTTCCTTGACCATGATGCCATGACGAAAGAGCCGGCCTGCCGCCACAACTTGCACCACCGGAACAGCAAGGCCAAGCGCACAGGGGCAGGTGATGATGAGAACCGCAATCGCGATCAGCATCGCCTGCTTCCAGTCACCGCCCAAAACGCCCCAACCGAGAAAGGTCATGAGAGCAAGAAGATGTACGACGGGCGAATAATAGCTCGCGGCACGGTCGGCAATCCGCCGATAGCGCGCCCGCCCCCCTTCCGCCGCCTCCATCAGCCCGATCACTTCCGACAGAAACGAATCCTTTGCCGATGCGGTCACCCGCGCGGCGAGCGAACCGGTGAGATTGAGCGTGCCTGCCTGAAGCAGATCACCCGCCTCCACCCGACGCGGCGCGCTTTCGCCGTTGACAATGGACATGTCGAGATCGCTGCTTCCGCTGGTGACGATCGCATCCACCGCCACGCGGTCACCGGCAGCAATCGCAATCGTCATACCGGGTAGCACATCGCCAAGCGGGCGATATTCCCGCGTTCCGTCCTCACCGATAACGGTTGCGCCGCGTGGTGAAAGCCGGGCCAGGCCCGCAATGGCCGAGCGCGCCCTGTCACGCATGATATGGTCAAGCGTGCGGCCGATCAGCAGGAAGAACAGCAGCGACACGGTCGCGTCAAACCACGCGTGTTCGCCATGATGAATCGTCTCCCACAGCGAGATTGCGTAGGATAGCGTGATGGCGAGCGCGATCGGCACATCCATATTGGTGCGCCCGTGCTTCAGCGCATTCCAGGCCGACTGATAGAAGAACCGGCCGCCATAGATCAGCGCCGGCGCGGCAATCATCGCCGAAATCCAGTGGAACATGTCACGCGTCGCGGCATCGGCCCCGGACCAGACGGACACGGATAGAAGCATGATATTGGCGGAAGCAAAGCCGCAGAGCGCCACCGCCCTGATCAGTTGCGAGCGCAACACGTCCGAAGCATCCTGTCCGCTCGCGAAAAGATGCGTCCGGTATCCGGTTGCAAGGATTGCGCGGGCAAGTTCGGCGGGATCTGTCCTGATGCCATCGACATACTCTTTCCAGACAATCGCCACCCGTTTTGAGGACAGGTTCACGCGCGCCTGCTCCACCTGGCGGAGACGGCGCAGCGCCGTTTCGATGGTGGTGATGCAGGTGCCGCAATAAACGCCGGGCACGCTGAGATCTGTCTGGCGCAGCCCCTGCCCCAGATCGCGGCTTGCCAGCATCAGCTCCTCTGATGATGGTGGGTTGACCGGTTCTCCGAGTTGAAGCGACCCTTCCGTTCCCGGTGCACAGCAGCTCATTGACGCCCCCTGATCACCGCGATCCGCGTGCCTTCATGCACGATGATCCTGCCGTCTTTTACGGCAGTGACCTCGACGATCCATTGGCCGGGCAGCATGTCATGCGGGCCGGTGAAGACCCCGGTAGACACCGGGGTCAGCTCCATGTCGAAATTCTGGTGCTCGCCGACCGGCCGGCGAAAACGCGCCGTTACCGTATCCGTATCCACAGGGCCGGTATCTGGATGAAAAACTTCGTAGCGCACGGTCTTATCATCCACCACGAGCCTGCCCTTGATGCCGGTCGCGGCCCTTGCCTTGGCGGCCTCGGCCTTGGCGTTGAACTGCTGGCTGGCAACATAGGTATTGGGCACCACCAGCCCGCTCCAGCTGGTGACAGCGTTCCAGGCCATCACCATGTTGACTGTGATGACGATGCCGAAAAACATCACCATAACACCCAGCATATGCCAGCCGGTGAAAATGAAACCGGACGTCTGGCGATTGGTCGTTGTCATTTTTTCACTCCCGGAGCGTTGAAGACGGCGTCGTAACGGGCCGTCTCATGGCCGCCCGTATCGCTGACGATGAATTCGAAATTTTCAGCAGCCCGCGCGACGTGACTGCCCGGCAGGGTGACGAACACCTTCAGCGTTGTCGCCTCGTCAGGTTCCACCATCACCTCGAAGCTGCGAGAGGCTGCATCCGGCACGCCGTTTATCTTCATCACCGCACTTGGAATGCCCTCTATCGTCAGGCTCATTAGGCGCGGTTGCGGCACCATGTTGAGGATGCGAACGGTATAGCCGTTACGGATGGACCCGTTCGATTCGAGCACATATTGCGGATTGCGGTCGTGCAGCACATTCAGAGCCAGCCGCTCGCGCGTCACCAGAGCCAACAGCAAGCCGATGCCGACTGCACCCCATATTGCCGTGTAAAGAAGCGTGCGCGGGCGAAAGACGATGCGCCAGTCGAAATGGCGAATGCTGTTTTTGAACCCGCCGTCCTCGTTGCGCACATTCGCAGGCCGGATTGCGTGCTGGCCGTTGCCGGTCGCAAGCGCCATGTTGGACTGGTATTCGGACAGCGTCGCATAGGCGATCAGCCCGCGTGGCTTACCAATCTTGTCCATCACCCCATCGCAGGCATCGATACAGAGCGCGCAGGTGATACATTCCAGCTGCTGCCCGTCCCTGATGTCGATGCCCATGGGACAGACTGCGACACAAGCATTGCAATCGACGCAATCGCCGACGCTCTCCCCTGTGGCCGCAGCCTTTTTGGCGTGCCTCGTGCGAGGTTCACCGCGCCAGTCATTATAGGTCACGACCAGCGAGTTCTCATCCAGCATCGCCGCCTGAATGCGCGGCCAGGGACACATATAGGTACAGACCTGCTCCCGCATCAGCCCGCCGAAAACATAGGTTGTGGCGGTGAGTATCGCGACGGTCGTATAGGCGATCATCGGTGCCTGTCCCGTCATGAACTCCCTCGCCAGCGTCGGTGCATCGGCAAAATAGAAGATCCATGCCCCGCCGGTCAGAACGCCGATCACCAGCCAGATTGCATGTTTCATCACCCGCTTGCGCAGCTTGCCGAAAGTGAAAGGTGCTGCATCGAGCTTCATGCGGGCATTCCTGTCGCCCTCGATCGCCCGCTCGACGACCAGAAACAGGTCCACCCAGACGGTCTGCGGACAGGTATAACCACACCACGCGCGTCCCACGGCGGAGGTGATGAGAAACAACCCCAGACCCGCCATGACCAGCAATCCCGCGACGAAAAAGAACTCCTGCGGCCAGATTTCGATGAAGAAGAAATAAAAGCGCCGGTTGGCAATATCGATCAGCACCGCCTGGGCGGGCGCATAGGGACCGCGATCCCAGCGCAGAAACGGCGTCAGATAATAAATGCCGAGCGTAACCAGCATAACCAGCCACTTGAACCGCCGGAACCGGCCCTCCGCGCGCTTCGGGAAAATTTTCTTGCGCGCTTCATAGAGGGGTTTACGCGTTTTTGCGGAATTGACAGCTTCCGCCTCCAGCCTTTCGACGGGCTGTTGCGGGCGGTCCTGTCCGACGGGATAGATGTTCATGATTGCAGTCCGTTTTTATCTCCTTGCTTTCTCCCATCTCACCGGCGAAACATCCTTGACTTACATCAAGCGCGGACAAAGTGGCGCAGCCTGCGGCCTGCATTAAACAGGGAGGATGAGATGCCAGTCATGCAGTCAAAAATCATTCATCTGTCGGTGGAAAAACCATGGAGCCATGTCTTTGATTTCGCCTCCAACCCGCAAAACATGCCGCACTGGGCCGCCGGTCTAGCAGGCGGTCTTAAACCAGACGGCGAGGACTGGATCGCCGATGGCGGCCCGTTGGGTGAGGTCCGCGTCAATTTCGCGCCCTTAAACGAATTCGGCGTGATAGACCACGTCGTAACATTGCCGGATGGCATGAAGGTGTATAACGCGCTGCGGGTAACACCGAATGGCAGCGGTGCCGAAGTCAGCTTTACCCTGCTTCGCCTGCCGGACATGACGGACGAGGATTTCGAACGGGATGCGGAGATGGTCCGGGTCGATCTGGAAACACTGAAGTCGCTGCTCGAAACGGATTGAAGGATAAAACGATGACCACGAATACGAATGACCGGCGCATCGACTATGTCGAATTCAACGTCGCCGATATCGAGCGCAGCAAGGAATTTTACGGCGGCGCTTTCGGCTGGTCCTTTAAGGATTACGGCCCGCAATATTGCGAGTTTTCCGATGGCCGGCTGACCGGCGGTTTCACCACCACGGCACCTGTGTCAGCCAAGGGTGGACCGCTTGTCATTCTTTACGCCGCCGATATCGAGAATGCGCACCGGCGTGTCGAGGCAGCCGGTGGGCAGATCAGCGTCGCCATATTCGCCTTTCCCGGCGGACGCCGTTTTCATTTCACCGATCCGGACGGATACGAACTGGCCGTCTGGTCTGATCGATAAGAAAAAGGGCCGCATCGAGCGGCCCTTTCCATTTGTTGACTGTGACGTTCACTCGCCACCGCCCAGCGAGTGCACGAAGATCGCAAGCTGCTTGACCGTGGTATCACCAAGCCGTTCACCCCAGGCGGGCATGACCCCGTGTTTTGGCGACCGTATCTGCGCAACGATCCCCTGCTCCCCATTGGCCTTCAGCCAGATCGCGTCGGCCAGGTTGGGCGCTCCGAACTCGCGGTTGCCCTTGGCGTTCTCACCGTGGCACGAGGCGCAATTGTCGGCGAAAATCTGTTTACCGGGTTCTACGAGTGCCGGGTTGGAAGGCGTTCCTGTCAGGCTGACCACATAGGCGGCGACCTCGCGGATTTCCTCGGACTTGAGGATATCGCCGAAGGCCGGCATTTCCGACAGGCGCGTATCGGGATCGTCGGCAAAACGAATGCCGTGCTTTACAGTCGTATAGATATCCTCGACGCTGCCTCCCCACATCCAGTCATCGTCGTTGAGGTTGGGGTATCCCTGCCCGCCTTCCGCACCCGAACCGTGACACTGGATGCAATTGACCTTGAAGGCGGCGGCACCGCCGGAAAGGGCAAATTGCCTTAGCGTCGGATCGGCCTCAATCTCGGCGAGCGAGGAACTGGCGATTCTGTCGGAATAGACGCTCTGCGCCTGTTTGGCGTCCGCCATATCGGCAGCGATCTCGGAACGGCTGCTCCAGCCGAGCAACCCTTGCGTTGCGCCATTGATCAGCGGCCATGCCGGATAGGCGATGGTGTAGCCAATGGCCCAGAGGATCGTGAAGTAGAAGGTCCAGACCCACCAGCGCGGCATCGGATTGTTAAGCTCGCGAATACCGTCCCATTCATGGCCGGTGGTTTCGACGCCGCTGATGTCATCAATGTGTTTTTCGGACATATCCTAGTCCTCCTTAAGCGGAATGCTGGCGGCGTCGTCCGCAGCTTTTTTCGATCCGGGACGAAGGGTGAAAACGACGACGCCGGCGAAGAACAGGGTCATGGCAAGCAGGCCCCAGCTATCGGCGAAGTGGCGCATGGCCGTGTAGGTTTCCATCGTGTCGCCTCCTCACCGATATCCGGCGGCATCGTCATAGGTCGAGAAATCGACCAGCGTGCCGAGCATCTGCAGATAGGCAACCAGCGCATCCATTTCGGTAAGCTTGGCTGGATCGCCATCGAAATCGCCGACTTTCGCCTTCGGATAGCGCGCCAGAAGCTCGGTCGTATCGGCGTTCGGATCGGCCTGCGCGTGAAGATCAGCCGCTGATTTCTCGATCATCTCGTCGCTATAGGGCACGCCAACGGCGCGGTTAGCCTTCAGCTCCATCGAGATATCCGTAATCTTCAACGGCGTGGTTTTAAGGAACGCGTAGGACGGCATGATCGATTCCGGCACGACGGAGCGCGGATCGGCCAGATGCTGCACGTGCCATTCATTCGAATAGCGGTCGCCTACGCGTGCGAGGTCCGGCCCCGTGCGCTTGGAACCCCACTGGAACGGGTGGTCGTACATGGATTCCGCCGCCAGGCTGTAATGCCCGTAACGCTCCACCTCGTCGCGGAACGGCCGGATCATCTGGCTGTGGCAGACATAACATCCCTCGCGGATGTAGATGTTGCGCCCGGCCAGTTCCAGCGGCGAGTAGGGCCGCATGCCCTCCACCTTCTCGATAGTGTTTTCGAGATAGAAAAGCGGCGCGATTTCCACGATACCGCCGATTGAGACGACGAGCAGCGAGCCGACCAAAAGCAGAGTGGCGTTGCGTTCGATGACGCCGTGTTTGTCGAGTATGGACATCGGCCTCTCCTTATTCAGCGGGCTGCAGCGAAGGTGCGGCGTCATTGCGGACGCCCTCCTCGCGTTGATGACCGAGGATGGTCATCGTGACGTTGTAGGCCATGATCAGCGCGCCACTGAGGAACATCAGGCCACCCAGCGCACGCATCACGTAATAGGGGAACAGCGCTGCGACCGATTCCGCGAAGGAATAGACGAGGAAGCCCTGCGTATCGTATTCGCGCCACATCAAGGCTTGCTGGATGCCGGCCACCCACATCACGGCGGCGTAGATGACAATGCCGATCGTGGCGAGCCAGAAGTGCCAGTTGACCAGTTGCAGGCTGTAGAGACGATCCCTGCCCCACAGTTTCGGCGTCAGATAATAGATGGCACCGAAGGTGATCATGCCGTTCCAGCCGAGAGCGCCGGAATGCACGTGGCCGATGGTCCAGTCGGTATAGTGACTGAGCGAGTTGACGGCCTTGATCGACATCATCGGACCCTCGAAGGTCGCCATGCCGTAGAAGGCCACCGCCATTACCATCATACGCACGATGGGATCGGTGCGGATCTTGTCCCAGGCGCCCGAAAGCGTCATCAGGCCGTTGATCATGCCGCCCCACGAGGGCATCCACAGCATGATCGAGAACACCATACCGAGCGTCTGCGCCCAGTCCGGCAACGCCGTATAGTGCAGATGGTGCGGACCGGCCCAGATATACATGAAGATCAAAGCCCAGAAGTGGATGATCGACAGGCGGTAGGAATAGACCGGGCGGTTCACCTGCTTGGGAATGAAATAATACATCATGCCGAGGAAGCCGGCGGTAAGGAAAAAGCCGACGGCGTTATGGCCGTACCACCATTGCGTCAGCGCATCCTGCACGCCCGAGAAAGCGGAGTAGCTCTTGACGCCGAGGAACGACACCGGAATGGCGAGGTTGTTGACGATATGCAGCATGGCGATCGTCACGATGAAGCTCAGATAGAACCAGTTTGCCACATAGATATGCGGCTCCTTGCGCGTGAGGATCGTGCCGAGAAATGCAAGGAGATAGGCGACCCAGACGATCGTCAGCCAGATATCGACATACCATTCCGGCTCGGCATATTCGCGGCCCTGCGTGATACCAAGCAGATAGCCAGTGGCAGCCATGACGATGAAGAGGTTGTAGCCCCAAAATACGAACCAGCCCAGATTGCCGCCGAACAGGCGCGAGCGACAGGTTCTCTGCACCACGTAAAATGACGTGGCAATCAGCGCATTTCCCCCGAAAGCGAAGATCACCGCGGAGGTGTGCAGCGGCCGCATCCGGCCGAAATTGAAATAGGGCGCGATGTTGAGATCGGGAAAGGCAAGCTGAAGCGCCACCACGACCCCGACCAGAAACCCGACCACGCCCCAGAACACGGTAGCGACGACGCCGTATTTCACGACCTCATCGAAATATTCGGATTTCAGCCGGGCGCGCGCGGCCTGATCGACAGGCGCGAAAGAAACACGGCGCAGCAGAAGCACCGTGCTGACCAGAAGCGTAAAGAACAGCACCCACATATGGGCGGCGAAAAGACTGTCGTGAGCGAAAGCAGCCCCGAGCAGCGCGAGAAAAGCCCCAAGGGCCACGATCGCGGTTTCTAACGTGTAATTCATTGTTGGTTTCCCCCAACGTGCAAGCAGACCGACGAAAGGCTTGGCGCGCGCTTTACGAAGCGGAAACGGGCCTTTGCGTCGGTTGGAGCATTGCCACCGGCGTGGGGAAGCCACCTTGATCCAGATCAAGAAAGAGAAGCTGTCGCAGCACCGGCAAAACCGAGCCGGGATTTGGCGATAAGAAGTGCGTAGAAACTGAAAGAACGGACGCCGACGCGCGACACCGGCTTTATAGGGCTTGCGTCAGCCCTTCATTTTCAGCGGCAACCCGGCTGCGACGAAATAGACTTCATCGACGATGGCCGCGACGCGCTGGTGTAACCTTCCGGCGTGATCGCGGAATTCGCGCGCCATGCGGTTTTCCGGCACGATGCCAAGGCCGACCTCGTTAGAGACGAGAATCAGTTTCGCCTTGGTGGACGCGATTGCCGCTGCCAGCGTGGCGAACGCCGTCTCGATATCGGCGTTCTCCATCATCAGATTGGTGAGCCACAATGTCAGGCAGTCGATAAGGATAACATTGTCCGGCGCATCCAGCCGCGCGAGCACGGCAGCGATATCAACGGGCGCCTCGTGTGTCGTCCACTCCTCGCCGCGCCGGGCCTGATGATGGTCGATGCGATCGCGCATCTCGTCATCCCATGCCCGGCCGGTGGCCAGATAATGCAGGTGCCCGTCGGCTTTGCCCGCAAGGTCCTCGGCAAAACGGGACTTGCCGGAGCGCGCGCCGCCTAGAATGAAAACGGAGCGGTTTTTATCTGTCATGAAGAACCTGGAAGAAAAGAATAAGACGGACCGGCATCATTGCGGTGTCGCAAGCCAGAGACAGCCGTACATGAAGGGAACGATTCGTAGAAAAAGGCGTCCCCCGGTTACTCATGCCGGACTGCCGATGATACCGGGTCGGAGACGACAAAACCTGTCCGCACGATGCGGGACATTGACAGCCTTGGCAACTCCGGATGCCGGAAACACCGGTCCTGACAAAAAGCTAGGTGCGAACGGTCATTCTGTCAATCGGCGAGCGGTGTCGGCGATAAATCAAGCGGAACCGGTACGCAAAACCTTGACCCGGAACCGGCAGACCTTTCCGTCCGCGACGGGATTGATAAAGCCACTTGGTTACCGGAACGTTAGCAGAAAACGAAATGACGAAGCTGCAACGCGGCGGGAGAATGTTCGCCCATGGAGGCCGCTGCCATTGCCTTGCCATGGCCTTCAAATCAATATGGCCGCGAAGATTCGCAAACAGCAAGGTGACCTGCCCGTGATGACCGTCATGGACTATATCTCGATCGTCGTTTTTATCGTGTTATGGGCCACCTATACCCACCTCACGACGGGAACGACTCTGTTTTCGCGAACCAGCCTCAATCAGGCGATGGCGGAGCGCCGGCGCGACTGGATTTACAATTCTCTCAAACGCGACTTGAAGATGATCGACACGCAGATCATGGCGGGTTTGCAGAATGGTACCGCTTTTTTCGCGTCTACCTCGATCTTTGCCATCGGCGGCTGCTTTGCTCTTCTGGGGGCGACAGATCGGGTCGAAACCGTGTTTCGCGACCTGCCCTTCGTGCAGTATGCCGGGCGCACGGCCTTCGAACTGAAGGTCATGGGGCTAACCTGCCTTTTCGGCTACTCGTTTTTCAAGTTCGGCTGGTCCTACCGCCTGTTCAATTATTGCACGATCCTGTTCGGTGCCATACCAATGGTCCATGATGTCAACGCGGATCGCGACGCTGCCGAGCGTGCCGCTGAAAACGTCATAAAGATGAACATCATCGCTGCTAAGAACTTCAATGATGGGCTGCGGACGATCTTCCTGTCGATCGGTTATCTCGGCTGGTTCATCAGCCCCTATGTCTTCATCGCAAGCACGGTCATCATCATAGTGGCGCTGTTGCGCCGCCAGTTCTTCTCCGAGGCACGCCGCGCCATCATGGACAGGCCCGGGCCTTGAAATAGCCTTACTTCACGGGCCAAGCCCTTGAGTAGACAACGGCTTCAGACAGCTGAAACAGCGGGAATTATGGAAACAGAAACAGCTGCAATCGACACCCGCCGCAAAGGCCGCATGGGCGGTCTCGATACACTGCGCGGGCTGGCGCTCATCGCCATGGCGTCTTACCACTTCACATGGAATCTGGAGTATTTCGGCTATCTGGAGCCGGGTACGGCAACCACCGGCCTGTGGAAGCTTTATGCGCGCGCCATTGCCAGCTCGTTCCTGTTCCTCGCCGGTTTCAGCCTGTTTCTCGCCCATGGCAAAGCCATAAACTGGCCGTCCTTCGGCAAGCGTTTTGCAATGGTGGCGGGCTCGGCGCTGCTCATCACCATCGCTACCTATGTCGCCTTTCCGGATAGCTTCATCTTTTTCGGAATCCTGCACAACATAGCCGCTGCAAGCCTTGTCGGGCTGCTGTTCCTGCGGGCACCCCCGCTGGTGACGCTGCTTTTCGCGGCTCTTGCCTTTGCGCTGCCGCAATACGTCCAGTCGGATTTTTTCAACAGCAAATGGCTGGCATGGGTCGGTTTCTCCACCATGCCGCCGCGCTCGAACGATTATGTGCCGCTCCTGCCGTGGCTCGCGCCCTTTCTTGCCGGACTTGCGGTTTCGCAATTCGTCACACCGCGCAGCTGGCTGGACCGTTTTCGCAACCCAAGCTCCCCCCGCAATCTGATAGCAACAGCGGGCCGTCACAGCCTTGCCTTTTACCTCATTCATCAGCCGGCGCTGATTGGCCTCGTCTACGCGGTATCACTTGTGGCACCGCCTCCTCCTGGCGACCAGGTGGAGCTTTACAAATCGAGCTGTGAAAAAAGCTGCGTCCAGCAGGCTAACGGCCAGGAATTGTGCCAACGTTTCTGCGGCTGCACGCTTGAAAAGCTGCAGGCAGAAAGCCTGTTTGACATCATGATGGAAGGCAAGCTCAGCGCGGAGCAGCAGACGAAGGTCAGCGACGTGGCGCAACAGTGCACGGTTGAGGCGCAATAAAGGACGACACACGTCAATCCACGCTCTGCGTCATCCTCGGGCTTGACTCGAGGATCTATCCACGTCGCGTAAAATCAAAAGCATGACGAAGTGAGAGGTTTTCCTCTCCGCGGGAAATCCAGGGCCATCACGTCAAGCGCGACGGCGGGAAACCTGCATCAGGTCCCTACGCCGATTTCGGCAAGGCGCGTCAGGCAGGCCTCTTCGACATTGTCGAGCTCGGCCAGCGTCTCTTCGATGTCCTTGCGCTTTTGCCTGAGATCGGCGCGCTTCTCATCGACCTTCTTCATCAGAAGCACAAGCTGGCCTGATTCGCCCGGCGGCTCCTTGTAGACGTGAATGATCTCGCGAATTTCTGCGATCGTGAAACCGATACGGCGGCCGCGCAGGATTTCCTGAATAAGACGCCGATCCGCAGACCTGAAAAGCCTCGTACGCCCGCGTCGCTCAGGGTGAATGAGGCCCTCATCCTCGTAAAATCGCAAGGTGCGGGTGGAAACACCGAATTCGCGCGTCAGTTCGGTTATGCTATAATACTTGTCCAAGGGCCTATCCGATTCATAACCGGACAATTATTATTTGACCTTCACGTAAAAGTCAATTTTCCTGCCGCTTTCGCCTGTTTGGGCCTATCCCGAAATACCGTACCACCAGGTAGCGATGCCCAGAAACGAAAAAAAGCCGACAATGTCCGTTACAGCCGTCACGAAGACAGCAGAGGAAACGGCGGGGTCTGCCCCGAACCTGTCGAGAACCAGCGGAATGAGAATGCCTGCCAGCGCCGCCGCCAGCATGTTGAGACACATGGCGGCAGCAATGATGCCGCCGATATGGACATCCTGGAACCACACGCCTGCAACGATGCCGATGGCACAGCCGAACAACAACCCGTTCAGGATGCCAACGCCCGCTTCACGCCTGATAATGCGGGCAGCGTTGTGAATATCTAGGCTTTTGGTAGCCAGCGCCCGCACGGACACGGTCATGGTCTGCGATCCGGCATTGCCGCCCATGCCGGCAACCGTCGGCATCAAAATCGCCAGCGCAATGATCTGCTGGATCGTCGCATCGAAAAGGCTGATGACGGAGGCAGACAGAAAGGCGGTAAGGAGGTTGACCGCAAGCCACGGCACACGCGAGCGCGAGGTGCTGGTGATGCTGTCAGACAGTTCTTCGTCGCCCACACCGCCAAGGCGCAGCAAATCCTCTTCGGCTTCTTCCTGAATGACGTCGACCACGTCATCGATGGTGAGCACGCCAACCAGACGGCCGTTATTGTCCACCACGGCGGCGGATAGAAGGTCGTATTGTTCGAAAAGTTGCGCCGCTTCTTCCTGGTCCATTTCGGCCGGAATGGAGTGGTTGGTCTCGTGCATGATCGTTTCGATCTTCACCTGACGCTTGGCGCGCAGCACCTTGTCGAGATCGAGAGCGCCGACTAGCTTGAACGTGGGGTCGATGACGAAGATCTGCGTGAAGGAATCCGGTAACTCCTCCTCCTCACGCAAATAATCAATGGTCTGTCCCACGGTCCAGAACGGCGGCACGGCAACGAATTCCGTCTGCATGCGACGGCCGGCAGAGCTTTCCGGATAATCCAGCGCCCGCATCAGCCGCACCCGTTCGGTGAACGGGAGTTGCGAGAGGATGTCCTCGCGGTCCTCGTCGTCGAGATCCTCGAGAATGTAGACAGCGTCGTCCGAATCCAGTTCGCCGATACCGGCAGCGATCTGCTCATTCGACATCTGGTCGACGATATCGAGACGGATGCCTTCATCCACCTCGGTCAGCGCCGTCATGTCAAAATCGGAACCCAGCAACCGCACGAGCGCGTGGCGCTGCTCCGGCATGATCGACTCCAGCACGTCGCCGAGTTCAG
This sequence comes from Agrobacterium sp. S7/73, assembly GCF_019355535.1. Taxonomy (NCBI): domain Bacteria; kingdom Pseudomonadati; phylum Pseudomonadota; class Alphaproteobacteria; order Hyphomicrobiales; family Rhizobiaceae; genus Agrobacterium; species Agrobacterium sp. S7/73. Next base: position 1,429,886 of record NZ_CP072136.1, on the reverse strand, counting down.
ACTCATGCAGTCGCGCCACATTCTTGCGCAGGAAAAGCAGATCGCGGTCGGCAATCGCTGCCCCCACCATCGCCAGAAAGTCGGAGCGGACAGAGCCGTCCTCGGCGTAGATATCGGAGGGTGCCTCTGTCGGTTTCAACTCTTCGGGCGCGAGAAGATCGTCGTCACGGTCTGTCATCTGGCGTCCCCTTCTTTAAATGCCGCAGTGCACGAATTTGCAGGCAGAATGGCGTTAAAAAGTATATTGTCAACAACCGGATAGGTGAAAAACAACGGGCTTCTGAACTGCGACGAAAATGGCATGGAGCGCCCTTTCGCAAGACCATGATCGAAGAGCGCAGCACTCCATGATGATGCAGCGACAGGCAGTGCACCTCAATCCGCACAACGTCCGGAAAGCCCTTGCCGTTCCGTCGGAACCGGTAAGATAGAGATTGACATATGTCGTCCATAGACGATTCTGAAAGAGCTTTTTTATATATGATCGGCCGTTGCCAAACGGTAAGTATCCCTGGGCGGCCAGGAAAATTTCAGGAAAATCACGACAATGAGCAAGACAGATTTCATCGGCAAGGCTTCCGCCGCCGCAGGTGGCTGGGGCGCGCTTAAAAGCGTTGGCAAACGGCTGATGGAATCCGGCGCGCCGATTTCCGGCGCACGCACGCTGCTGAAGGCAAACCAGCCGGATGGATTCGATTGCCCGGGCTGCGCATGGGGCGATCCGGAGCATGGCTCCTCCTTCGAATTCTGCGAAAACGGCGTCAAGGCGGTCGCATGGGAAGCAACGGAAGCCCGGGTGCCGCCGGATTTTTTCGCCACCCGTACCGTCTCCGAACTGCGCGGCTGGTCTGACTACGATCTGGAAAAGCAGGGCCGCCTCACCCACCCGATGCGTTACGACCGGGCGGGCGACAAATATCTGCCGGTCTCCTGGGACGACGCCTTTGCCGAAATCGGCGGCGTTCTCAACAGCCTCGACAGCCCGGATCGGGCGGAATTCTACACATCCGGCCGCGCCTCCAACGAGGCAGCCTTCATCTATCAATTGATGGTTCGGCTTTACGGCACGAACAATTTTCCCGACTGCTCCAACATGTGCCACGAGGCAAGCGGTGTCGGCCTGAAAGCCTCGATCGGCGTCGGCAAGGGCACAGTGCTCCTGGAAGACTTCGAGCAGGCAGATGCGATCTTCGTAATCGGCCAAAATCCCGGCACGAACCATCCGCGCATGCTGGGCGACCTGCGCCGGGCAGCGCTTCGCGGCGCGAAAATCGTCGTCCTCAATCCAATCAAGGAAAAGGGGCTGGAGCGCTTCGCCGATCCGCAGGACAAGATCGAGATGATCACCGGCGGCAACACCAAGATCGCCACCAATTATTACCAGCCCCGGCAAGGCGGCGACATGGCGGTGGTGCGCGGCATGAGCAAGGCGATCTTTGCAGCCGACGACGCCGCAAGGACTGCCGGAGAATCTGCCATCATCGATTACGACTTCATCGCCGAACATGCGGTCGAGTTCGAGGCTTATCGTGATGCCGTCGAGGCGACCAGCTGGGAAAGCATTCTCGACCAGTCCGGCCTCACCCGCGCAGAAATCGAAGAAGCCGCCCGCATCTACATGAATGCCGGCTCCGTCATCGCCACCTGGGCCATGGGCGTCACCCAGCATCGCCACTCCGTCATCATGGTTCGCGAAATCACCAACTTCATGTTGCTGCGCGGCAATATCGGCCGCCCCGGTGCCGGTCTTTGCCCGGTACGCGGCCATTCCAACGTTCAGGGTGACCGCACCGTCGGTATCGATGAAAAAGCGCCGCCGGCGCTGCTAGACGCACTGGAAAAAGAACTCGGCGTCGCCATGCCGCGCAAACCCGGCCACAACACCGTGGAGGCCGTAGCCGCCATGCTGGATGGCAAGGCGCAAACCTTCATCGCGCTCGGCGGCAACTTCATGCGGGCAACGCCCGACAGTCCGCTGATCGTCAAGGCTTTTGAAAATCAGAAACTGACGGTCAACATCGCCACCAAGCTCAACCATTCGCATCTGGTGCCGGGCGAAATCTCCTTCGTGCTGCCCTGCCTTGGCCGAACGGAAATCGACCGTAATTCTGCGGGCAAGCCGCAGATCGTCACGGTCGAGGATTCCATGAGCATGGTGCATGGTTCCGGCGGCATCAATCCGCCAGCCTCGGAAGAACTACGCTCCGAAGTCGCCATCGTTGCCGGCATTGCGCAAGCGACCCTTGGCAATGCGCAGGTCGACTGGAAAGCGCTTGCCGAGGATTACGATCTCATCCGAGACATGATCGAGCGGGTCATCCCGGGTTTCGACAATTTCAACGAACGCGTCCGCGTGCCGCGCGGTTTTCGCCTGCGCAACACGGCCTCCGAACGGGAATGGAACACGCCGACGAAAAAGGCCGTATTTTATAGCGGCCCGCTTCCCGAACAGACCGAGCATCAGCAGGCGCTCACGGGCGACAATCTTTTCGTGCTGCAGACATTCCGCAGCCACGACCAATACAACACCACGATTTACGGCATGGACGACCGTTATCGCGGTGTTTATGGCGAACGCCAGGTCATCTTCATGAATCCTGCGGATATGGAGGCGCTGGGCGCCCACTCCCGCCAGCGCGTCGATGTCATCGGCGAATATGGCGATGGCGTGGAGCGGATCGCTCAAAATTTCCGGTTGGTCCCCTACAATATTCCGCGCGGCAGTGTCGGCGGATATTATCCCGAACTGAACGTGCTGGTGCCGCTGTCAAGCTATGGCGAAGGCAGCTTTACGCCAACGTCGAAATCGGTACTCGTCTCCTTCCGCCTGCTTGCCGGTTCCGCCTCTTGAACGGGATGGCTTGATGGGTGAGGAACAATCTGCAGCGGCTTTCATGGCAGCGGTGGAGCAGATCGTGCAAGGATCGTCGCAGGCGCTTTCGGCCACGGGCGCGGCAATCCTTCTGGCCATCAATATGGATATCGCCACCGACAGCCGCAGCATCGCCAATCGGCTGGGACTTGCGCATGCCCTCGTCCTGCGCGAAATCTCCGTCCTGTCACCGCGCTTTGTGCGGGTGGCGAAACGCGACGCCCGCACTCAGCGCAGTTGGCTGGAGGTCACAGCGGAAGGACAGGCGCTCGCCGCGCTATCCTCTCAAACCTGAAACGAACGGAGCATTCCTTGGCAATCAGGCCGATCCTGCCCTACCCCCATGCCGGTCTTTCCGAGATTTGCGCGCCGGTCACTGTTTTTGACGACCACCTGCAAAATCTGGTCACGGACCTGATCGACACCATGCGCGCCGCCCCCGGCGTCGGCATCACCGCGGCTCACGTCGGTGTAAAACAGCGCGTCTTCGTGCTTGAGCTGACACCGGGAACCGTGTTGACATACATCAATCCCGAAATCGTCAGTCACTCCGCGCAGACCATGCGGCATGTGGAAGGCAGCGTCTCAATGCCGGGCTTCACCGAAGAGGTGGAACGTCCATCTGAGGTCGAGGTGAGGTTTCAGGACGCAGCGGGCGTGGAACATCGAGAAAGCGTTAAGGGATTTCACGCCATCTGCATCCAGCACGAGATCGACCAGCTGGATGGTGTGTTCTGGCTGAAGCGTCTGTCGAAGCTGAAACGCGACCGGCTTGTGAAGAAATGGGAAAAATCCCGAAAGCCGTGAGGATCAGCTAGCGATCGAAAGAGCAAAGTCCGCGTCGCCCTTCAAAGTGTTGCTGACGGTGCAGATATCTTCGGCCGCATGGGCAATTGCGGCGCGCGTCGCCTCATCGAAACTCCCGGCAATCTCCATCCTGATATCGAAACGAATGATGCGATAGGGCTCCTGCGCGGATTTCTCACCGGAAACGTCAACGAGCACGCTCTCGAAGCCGTCCAGCAACCCCATGCGGCTCGCCGCAATGCGGGCGCTAAGCGCCAGGCATGCCGCAAGCGATGAATAAAGGAGGTCGATCGGATTGAAGCCCGGTTCAGAGACACCCGTCACAATTTCCAGGGCGCCGCCGGTCACTGTCGAAATCAGTGGGCGACCAAGCCGCCCGACCTTGGCGTTGGCGCCAACCGGCCTCAACTTCACCTTTCCACCATCTATCATTCAAATATTCCTAATTTAATCGCGTGCAACCAATCGCATGGAACCAAAACCTGTCTGGCGCTTTTTACTCACACAACGGTGAACGACCGTTGAACCTTTATTATACAGGGAGCTGGGACCTATGGTTACATCTACGCTCGTCAGCATTCTGATCACCTTCCTGGTGATCGTGCTCGTCTTGTGGCTCATCGCACGACTGCCCGTCGGCGGCGGCGCGAAACAGATCGCGCAAGTCATCGTCATCATCATCGGCATTATTTCGCTGCTGAAATATCTCGCCGTCTTCTGATATCACGGTAGCGTGCGAACAGAAAAAGGCGGCGAATGCCGCCTCTTTTTTGCGCCATTTTTCATGACACTCGATAGCTATTGGCGCGGCTCGAACTGGTAGGTTTTTTTGAGAGTGATATCGCGAACGCTGCCGAGACCAAGAAACGGCGTATTTTCAGCATCGAAAATCGCCCTGCCCTTCGCCACGATCCAGCGGATAGAACCATCAGGCAGATGCACCTTGTAGCGCTGGTCGAAAAACACGCCGGTAGTGATGCTTTCGAAAATTGCCCGCGCCACCTGATCGCGCATTTCCACATCTATTCTTTCGAGAATATCCTCAATCGACACACCTCGCGATGCCACCGCTTCGGAAAAGCCATGACACTCCGCGGTGACGGTGTCCATGATCAACCTGTTGTCGGAAATGCTCCACATATAATAGCCGAGCGCATTGTCTGAATCCGCCTTGTCCCCCTGCACGAAAACCTCCAGACCTTTTTTTCTGACAAACGCTAACATCAGACCTCTAATATTCCACCCCTTGTTTTGAGGGGGTATTTAACCGGCTACTACAACGTGTATCGATATCCACCGAAATTTAATGGCGCCTGATCCGGATGCCGGTTTCGAAAGCACGATAATTTCCCAAAAAAGCGTCGCAAAGCCAACCGCTTGCACCTACATGACAGCATGATGAAATTGCGAAGGATGCTCATATGCTGCGAACCGCTCTTACTTTTGGGTTGCTGTCGGCAACTGTCTTTCTAGCTGGCTGCCAGACGTGGCAAAGCCCTTATCGCGGAAACGAATGGCGGATGGACCAGGTCATGGATGGCGACCCCTACCGGGTCGGTGACGGCAATCGCGCGGGGAGACGCTAAGCCGCAAACATCTCATCCGAATGGCGGCAAGATCGATAATCTGACGCCCTGAAATTTTACAGCCCGGGCTGCCGAGACGAAACAAGTCGAAGTCGCCCGAGGCGTATCTAATCGACGTAACTGCTTCTTCTTTTTTGGGGAGGAGCAAAGCCAAACAATTGGCAGAAAAAGAAAAAACCCGCCGAAGCGGGTTTCTTTGGTGCGGTCGAGAAGACTCGAACTTCCACGGGTTGCCCCACAGCGACCTCAACGCTGCGCGTCTACCAATTCCGCCACGACCGCATCGTGGTAGGCGTCGACTTGCGCCGACGGGGGTGCATGTAGCAAAAGGATTTTGGGTGCACAAGAGCGTCGTGACAGTTTTTTAAAATTAAAAATCGGCTTGGCCCACCCTATATGCAGGAAGCCCGGAAATGCTGGGGTTGCAGCCTTCTCATCATTTTGCGAGAAGGCTGTGGAAAGGACTTTTTCATGCTCACACGCACGGATATCGAGACAAATATGCTGCCCGTTCCCGGCTCGCCGCCTGTTCGCTGGCGAATCTCGGAAGGTCTCGTGCCTTACGAACTGGCTATAGAAGAGATGGAACGCGAAGTTGCCGCCATAGCCAATGGCGAGGCCGACGAACTTGTGTGGCTTCTGGAGCACCCACCACTCTACACGGCAGGCACCAGCGCCGATGTTGCCGACCTCATCGAGCCGGAGCGTTTTCCGGTCTTCGCCACCGGTCGCGGTGGCGAATATACCTATCACGGGCCGGGACAGCGCGTCGTTTACGTCATGCTCGACCTGAAACGCCGGCGCCAGGATGTCCGCGCCTATGTTGCCGCGCTGGAGAATGTCATCATCCGCACGCTCGACAAGATGAATGTCCGTGGCGAACGGCGCGAAGACCGGGTTGGTGTCTGGGTCAGGCGTCCGGAAAAACCCCTGCTTCCCGATGGTAGCATGGCCGAGGACAAGATCGCTGCGCTCGGCATCCGGTTGCGCAAATGGGTAAGCTTCCACGGACTGTCGATCAATGTCGATCCCGACCTCGCGCATTTTTCCGGCATCGTTCCCTGCGGCATCAGCGCCTATGGCGTCACCAGCCTTGTCGATCTTGGATTGCCGGTTATGATCGGCGATGTCGATGTTCTGCTGCGAGAAGCCTTTGAGGAGGTCTTTGGCCCGGCAGTGCCCGAAGCCGGCTCCGGCGGCTGAAACCCGCCGCAACTTTTTTGTCGCCTGCCAGTGCATGCAATATCGATCACCACAAGAGGAGGAACGACCATGTTCACAACGTCAGCCTATGCCTGCGATGACGGTTCTTCGCCGATGAAGCTCGCGACCATCAAGCGTCGCGATCCCGGCCCGCGCGATGTCGAAATCGAAATCGAGTTCTGTGGCGTCTGCCACTCCGATATCCATACGGCCCGCAGCGAATGGCCGGGTTCTCTCTACCCCTGCGTCCCCGGTCACGAAATCATCGGCCGCGTCGGTCGGGTGGGCGCGCAGGTCACGAAATTCAAGGCGGGTGACCGCGTCGGCGTCGGCTGTATCGTCGACAGCTGCCGTGAATGCGCAAGCTGCGCCGAAGGGCTGGAGCAATATTGCGAAAACGGCATGACCGGCACCTACAACTCGCCTGACAAGGCCATGGGCGGCGGCGCACATACGCTTGGTGGTTATTCCGCCCATGTGGTCGTCGATGATCGCTATGTGCTGCGGATCCCCGAAGGCCTCGATCCAGCAGCCGCAGCACCCCTGCTCTGCGCCGGCATAACCACCTATTCGCCGCTGCGGCATTGGAATGCAGGTCCCGGCAAGCGCATCGGCGTCGTCGGTCTCGGTGGCCTCGGCCATATGGCAGTCAAGATCGCCAATGCCATGGGCGCCACGGTCGTGATGATCACCACCTCCCCCGGCAAGGCAGAAGACGCGAAAAAGCTCGGTGCCCATGAGGTGATCGTTTCACGCGATGCCGACCAGATGAAGAAAGCGGCTTCCAGCCTCGATCTTATCATCGACGCGGTTGCCGCTGACCACGACATCAACGCCTATCTTGCGTTGCTGAAGCGGGATGGCGCACTGGTGCAGGTCGGAGCGCCTGAGAAGCCGCTATCCGTGCACGCATTCAGCCTCATCCCCGGCCGCAAGACCTTCGCCGGCTCGATGATTGGCGGCATTCCCGAAACCCAGGAAATGCTGGATTTCTGCGCCGAAAAAGGCATCGCCGCCGAAATCGAGATGATCAATATCGATCAGATCAATGAGGCTTATGAACGCATGATAAAAAGCGATGTGCGTTATCGCTTCGTCATTGATATGAAGAGCCTGCCACGCCAGAAGGCCGCCTGACCTCGTCGAGGGGGAGCGCCCTCTGACGCTCCCGTTTCCTCGTCAGACCTTTTGGTTGAAAGCGCAGCCCTACCCATGACCAGCCAGACCGGTTTGAACGATGTCGCCAAGGGCATGATGATCATGGCGGGCTGCATGTTCGTGCTGCCCGTCATGGATGCCATCGCCAAATACATGGCGGTGAGCGGCGGAATGTCACCGGCGCAGGTCACCTTCTACCGCTTCTTTTTCCAGCTTCTGTGCACCCTGCCCCTGCTGCTGCTGGTCTCACCCAAAGCGCTGTTCAGCGCCAGACGACCGTGGATGAACTGCCTGCGCGGCGTGCTGCATGCCAGTGCCAGCCTGATGTTCTTCGCCGCCGTCAAATACATGCCACTCGCCGATGTCTTTGCCATCTATTTCGTCGAGCCATTCATGCTGACGATGATGTCGGCCCTCTTCCTCGGCGACAGGGTCGGCTGGAAACGCTGGACAGCGATTGCGGTGGGTTTCGGCGGCGCTCTGATCGTCATTCAGCCGAGTTTTGAGATTTTCGGCTGGACATCGCTCCTGCCGGTCGCCTGCGCATTTCTCTACACGCTCTACCTGTTCCTTAACCGCGCTATCGGCGATGCCGACAGTCCGCTTGTCATGCAGACCATGTCCGGCATTGCCGGCACGGTGTTCATGGCGGCAGCCCTTCTGGTCGGCGACGCCTACGGTGACAAGGATTTCGCGATCTCGCTTCCGCAATCCGGCTTCACCCTCACCCTGCTCATCGTGTTAGGGTCGATATCCGGCTATATGCATCTCCTGATCGTCAGGGCCTTCAGGCTGGCGCCGCTGTCGCTTCTGGCACCATTCCAGTATTTCGAGATCATCTCGGCGACGGTTCTCGGTTATGCGCTGTTTTCGGATTTTCCGACGCCATCGAAATGGCTCGGCATCCTCATCATCGTCGCATCCGGCCTTTTCATCATCTGGCGCGAGCGTGTGCAGACGGAAGCGAACCCGCCGCTCGACGGACAATGACACCCAGAACGCTTTCAGGCGCCCGAGGGCTGCGGTCCTTCGTCGTGATGGTCCTGCGCCTCCACAAGGCTACCGAGCAGCCACAGCGAAACCTCGGCGGCCTCTCCGGCGGATTTGAAGCGGTATGAGCCGCTATATTTCGGCGTATCGAAAAACGTAACGACGAAACCGTCACCGCTTTCCAGACTTTCGACCCTTATCCGCTCGGGATCGATCATCAGGCACACATAATGGGATCCCATATTGCGCATGAAGCCGGCCTTGTTGTCGTGCAGCCGCACGAAGGCTGCGCCGCCATCCACCGTCATATGCAGGCTTCTGATCGCCTCGGTGGGAAACGCGCGGGCAAAATCCATGATCGCCTGCCCCACATCGTGGTTATTGTCCTCATCCGTTGCCCGTGTCATGCGCCAGGCATAAACAGCGAAGACCGCAAGCAGCACGAAAACGATTATCCAGACCGCCATATTCATGCGGGAAGGCTCCCTCAGCACCGAAACATCGCGATTCGCGAATCGAAACGATGCGAACCCGGCTCAAGCTCTTAAACACCGAGGCTTGCGTGAAGTGTGGCTCTTCGGCCTCGACGCGAAAATTGCTCCGATCTGTCTGCGCGATGTGCAGTTCGAGCGATCAGAAACGCTTGAGGAAAGACGCCTTTGCCAGCAGCCATTGCCGGCGAAGCTGCGACAGTTGCACTTCGCCTTCAAACACGCCCACTCCCGCCTTTCTGGCAGCAGCGATGACCGGGCCGGACAAGGCAACGGGAAGATAGGCCGCAAAGACATTCCGGGACATCTTGGCGCGTCTCGCCTTCTCGATGTGATCAAGCGCGTGCGTTGCAAAAATCTCGATGGCGATGCCGATGCGTTGTTTATCATCGCCTTCTAGAAACGTCTCGCGATCAAGCCCGGCAGCCGCGAGCATATCCGCGGGGATATAGACCTGCCCACGACGACGGTGCAGCGGCATCAGCATTAGAATGCCGGCCATGGCCTGCGCAACCCCCGCATGCCCCGCAGCTTCCGCACTTGCTGGAGTGTCTTCCGGCGAAAGCACAAGGCTCGCCAGCTGGATCAGTGCCGAGGCGGTCTCCCCCGCATAGCCTTCGAGCGCGTTACGATCCACGAACAGATCGTCATAAAGATCGAAGATGCGCGCCTCGATCATATTGGCAAGAACCGGTCGCGGCAGGCGATATTGCTCGATCGCCAACAAAAGAGCGGCAGCAACGGGGTGAGACTGGCTGTCCCCATGCGCATTGCCATCAAGGAGATCGCGCCACCATTGCATGCGAACTTCGCCAGGCAGCGCCTCGCGCACGGAATCGCGGATTCGGGCAATTTCGGCATTGAAAGCATAAAGCGCGGCAAGCGCTGCGCGCTTGTCGGCCGGAGACAGAAGGCACGCGAGATAGCGGTCGCGATCGGTGTCGCGCAGCGTCGCGAGGCAGACGTCTAGATTCTCTGTGGGTGCCATGTTTCCCCGCGCGAAACGTCCTGTTAGCCTTCGACGGCAATCAGCGCCGCAGCCACGGCGCGCGATTCCGAAAGCATGATATTATAGGTGCGCACGGCAGCACCCGTGCTCATCGGATCGACCGAAATGCCCGCTTGCTTGAAGGCTTCGCGCAATTCCTTCGGCAAGACCCGCATGCCATCACCCGTGCCGATCAAAAGCACTTCGATATCCTGCGCATCAGCCAGAACCTTGTCGAAATGCTCAAGCGTCAATTCTTTCACATCAACCGGGCTCCAGCCGTGAATGCCGGAAGGCAACAACAGGAGAGAGCCGCGGTGCGACATGTCTGCGAAACGGAAACCGCCATTGCCATAGGCATCGATGGGCGCCCGGCCGGGAAAATGGGCCGGGCGTATTTCAATCCCGCCGGCCATCAGACGGCAGGCTTGCCGCCGATGGCATTGCCGGACTTCTCATCCTTCTCGTCTTCCGCATCCTTGCTGTCGGGACGCAGCTTGAAGGCGATCAGCACCGGAGCCGCGATATAGACCGAGGAGAACACGCCGATACCGACGCCGAACAACATTGCGAAGGTGAAGGAACGAATGACCTCGCCACCGAACAGATACAGTGCCAGCAGTGCCAGAAGCACGGTCAGACCGGTAAGGATCGTGCGCGAAAGGGTCTGGTTCAGCGATACGTCGATGATCATCGAAAGTGGCATCTTCTTGTATCGCCGGAGGTTTTCACGGACACGGTCGTAGATGACCACCGTATCGTTCAGCGAATAACCGATGATCGTCAGGATCGCCGCGATACTGGTCAGGTTGAACTCTATACCCAGGAAGACGAACAGGCCGATGGTGAAGACCACGTCGTGCACCATCGAAATGACCGCACCCAGTGCAAATTGCCACTCGAAGCGAACCCAGATGTAGATCATGATCGCCGCCATGGCGAGCACAACGCCGATCGTGGAGGTCACGGTCAGGTCACCGGACACGGCCGGACCAACGACTTCCACGCGACGGAAATCATACTTGTCCTGCAACTCGCCGCGCACCAGGGTGATTGCCGACTGCTCGGCATTTTCGCCGCCGTCCTGCGCCTGAATGCGGATGAGAACGTCCTGCGGCGTGCCGAAATTCTGTGCCTGGATTTCACCGAGGTTCAGCTGGTTCAGACGCTCGCGAATATCTGCGAGATCGGCCTCACCCTGCTTGGCGCGCACTTCGATAACCGAGCCGCCCTGGAAATCGATGCCGAGGTTCAGGCCCTTGGCCACGAAGCCACCGACGCAGGCGAGCATGATCACACCGGTGATCATGAAAACTACACGGCGATAACGCATGAACGGAATGTCGCGACCGTCGAACATGGCGGTGCGTACACCCTTCGGCAGATGTTTCGGACGGCTGCGGCGAACCCAGTAGCCAAACATCCAGGCCGTCAGCGTATAGGCCGTGAAGACGGTGGTGATGATACCGACCGCAAGCGTGACGGCAAAGCCCTTGACCGGACCCGTGCCCATGTAGAACAGCACGCTTGCAACGATCAGCGTCGTCAGGTTGGCGTCGATAATGGTCGCAAAGGCGCGTGTGAAACCATTATCCAGTGACTGGATCAGCGGTTTTCCGCTCTTCACCTCTTCGCGTATTCGCTCGTAGATCAGAACGTTGGAGTCCACCGCCATACCGATCGTCAAGACTATACCCGCAATACCGGGCAAGGTGAGCGTAGATCCGATCACACTGAGGACGGCGATCAGCATGACCACGTTGACGATGAGGGCGATGTTCGCAAGCAGGCCGAAGAAGCCATAAAAGACGAACATGAAGATGAGGACGCCGACGGCGCCGATGGCGCTTGCCGTGAGGCCGGCGGTGATGGAGTCGTTACCAAGGCTCGGACCGACGGTGCGTTCCTCAACCACTGTCAGCGTGGCCGGAAGTGCGCCTGCACGCAACAGGACTGCAAGGTCATTGGCGCCCTGAACCGAGAAACTGCCGGAAATCTGTCCCGAACCGCCGATGATCGGCTCACGGATGACAGGTGCAGAAATGACCTGATTGTCGAGCACGATGGCGAAAGGCTTGCCGACATTCTGCTGCGTCGCCTGCGCAAAGCGCTGCGCACCGCGGCTGTCGAAACGGAAGGTGACGACGGGTTCGTTGGTCTGCTGGTTGAAGCTTGCCTGCGCATCGACGAGGTTGTCGCCGGAAACGAGCGCGCGGCGTTCCACCAGATAAGGAACCGGCGGATCGTCCTGCGAATAAAGAACCTCTGAGGTCGCAGGCGGACGGCCATTCATCGCTTCCTGCACCGGCATGGTGGTGTCGACCATGCGGAAGGACAGCTTTGCCGTCTGGTTGAGAAGCGATTTCAGGCGCTGCGGATCCTGGAGGCCCGGGACCTGTACGATGATGCGGTCGGAACCCTGACGCTGGATGAGAGGTTCGGTGGTGCCGACTTCGTCAACGCGGCGGCGCACGACTTCGATGGACTGCGATACGGCCGAGGACAGGCGATAATCCACGCCTTCATCGGTCAGGTTGAGCCGCAGCAGATTGTCGCCGCCGTCGTTCATCGTCACTTCTGTGATGGAACCGCCGACCAGCGTTCCGGCGGACACCGGCTGCGTTAGGTCGCGAAGCGCGGTTTTCGCCGCTTCATATTGAGCGGGATCGCTGATGCGAACCTGGATCTGCTGGCCGTTGCCGGTAAGCCCCGAATAGCGGATGTTGGCGTCGCGAAGCTGCGTGCGCACGTCACCCACGATCGTTTCAAGCCGTTCCTTGACGATGTCGGAACGCTCGATCTTGAGCATGATGTGCGAGCCGCCCTGAAGGTCGAGACCGAGCGTTACCTTGTTGTCCTTGTACCAGGCAGGCATGCCCTCCAGCTGCTTGTCCGAAAACAGGTTGGGAGATGCGATGAAGACGCTTGCCAGCACAAGCAACCAGATAAAGACTGTTTTCCAACGGGAAAAATGAAGCATTTCGATCTCGGTCAGGGTTGGGGTTGCGCGATGCGCAACCCGTCAAATTCGGAAGCGGACGTTCAATTATCCGGCAGGATCAGGAAGCGGCTTCCGTCTTGACCACTTCGCCCTTCACGCGCACTTCGGCAATGTAAGCACGAGCGGCACGGATTTTCACGCCTTCGGCGATTTCGACTTCGAGTTCATTGTCGTCGATGACCTTGGTCACCTTGCCAACGATGCCGCCACCAAGAACGACCTGATCGCCACGGCGAATATTGGTCAACGTTTCCTGACGCTTCTTCATCTGCGCGCGCTGCGGGCGAATGAGGAAAAAGTACCAGACCACCATAAGCGGTGCAAACAGGAAAAGCATCTCAAGGCCGGAACCGAATGCAGACGCGCCGCCCGCCGTGTCCTGGGCAAAAGCTTGACTAATGAACATATAAAACTCCTCAACGATTACAGCACGACCTCGTATGCCGCCCCAGCTTTCAAGCCGCCGGAATATAGTGGGGAACGCCGGGAATGCAACAGATGCAGAAGCCACGCCGTACCGATTCCGGACCTCTTAACCTTTATGGGCCTGAAACGCCATGCTAGGCCGGGTTGAAAACATCGTTATGAACATCGGATAAGCGGAAGAAACACCATGATTCGAGAAGAGACGGCCACCCTGCTTCTTGCCGAACTGCGCCGGCTTAACGTCGCCATGGAACGGCTGGCAGGCCCGGCACCTGCCGTGAACGACTGGAATGCGGCGGATTGCTTTGTCTGGACGCCGGTCAATTCCTTTCTGCAGCCGGTCTCGCGTCCGAACCGCATTGCGCTGAAACTCATTCGCGGCGTCGATCATGTGCGCGATATCCTGCACGAGAACACACTGCGTTTTGCCGATGGTTTTCCCGCCAACAACGTGCTGCTCTGGGGCGCACGCGGCATGGGCAAATCCTCGCTGGTCAAGGCCGTTCACGAAGATGTGCGCGCCGCAAGCGGCGTTCCCTTGAAGCTGGTCGAGGTGCATCGCGAAGATATCCACACCCTGCCCGCCTTGCTGGATATATTGAAAGCTTCCGGCGAACGCGTCATCGTCTTCTGCGACGACCTCTCTTTCGATCACGACGACACGGCCTACAAATCGCTGAAGGCGGCACTCGATGGCGGCATAGAGGGGCGTCCGGACAATGTGCTGTTCTATGCCACGTCCAACCGCCGTCATCTTCTGCCGCGCCACATGATGGAGAACGAGCAATCGACCGCCATCAACCCTTCGGAAGCTGTTGAGGAAAAGGTCTCGCTCTCGGACCGCTTCGGCCTGTGGCTCGGCTTCCACAAATGCGGCCAGGAAGACTATCTGACAATGATTGACAGCTATGCCGAACATTTCGATCTCGGCCTTGATCGCGAAACCCTGCATCACGAGGCGCTGGAATGGGCGACCACGCGCGGCGGCCGCTCCGGTCGCGTCGCCTGGCAATATATTCAGGATGCCGCCGGGCGCCTGAGAAAATCGATCGACAGATAACGCCACCGTGACATCTGGCGAGAGCCGGTGTCGTTGCGGCTATAGGCGTTGTCGTATTCCCGACCGCCACATCGCCCGCCAAATGGTTTGCTGCACATATTCGGCGTAATGCCGGGTATCTGCGGCGGGCGGTGATCAAGAGGCAGGCGACGTTTGTCCAGACGCGCCGATTGTTCTTCTTTCCATCCCTTCGCCGATTGAGATTCCACGCGAGCCGCGTACGGGTCCGCGCATGAGTTTTGACGATATCCTGTCCGCGGAGGAGCGGGCCGGTATTGGTGTTCAACCCAAGGAGGAGATGGATATGAGCAAAAACAGAGGCGTCGTCTATTTGCGCCCCGGCCAGGTCGAGGTCCGCGACATCGATGATCCGAAGCTGGAGGCGCCGGATGGCCGCCGTATCGAGCACGGTGTCATTCTCAAGGTTATTTCCACGAATATCTGCGGTTCGGACCAGCATATGGTGCGCGGCCGCACCTCGGCGATGCCCGGCCTCGTCCTTGGCCATGAGATCACCGGCGAAGTCATTGAAAAAGGCGTCGACGTCGAGATGCTTGATATCGGCGATATCGTCTCGGTGCCGTTCAACGTCGCCTGCGGTCGCTGCCGCTGCTGCAAGTCGCAGGATACCGGTGTGTGCCTGACGGTGAACCCCGCCCGTGCCGGTGGCGCCTACGGTTATGTTGATATGGGAGGCTGGATCGGCGGACAGGCCAGATACGTGACCATTCCCTATGCCGACTTCAACCTTCTGAAATTTCCCGACCGCGACAGGGCAATGTCCAAGATCCGCGACCTCACCATGCTCTCGGACATCCTGCCGACCGGCTTTCATGGCGCGGTCAAGGCCGGCGTCGGTGTCGGCTCCACGGTCTATGTCGCGGGCGCCGGTCCGGTCGGTCTGGCGGCTGCCGCATCTGCCCGTATTCTCGGTGCCGCCGTCGTCATGATCGGTGATTTCAACAAGGATCGCCTTGCGCACGCCGCAAAGGTCGGCTTCGAGCCCGTCGATCTTTCCAAGGGTGACCGGCTGGGCGACATGATTGCCGAGATCGTCGGCACCAACGAGGTCGACAGCGCCATCGATGCCGTCGGTTTCGAAGCGCGTGGCCATTCGGGCGGCGAACAGCCGGCCATCGTTCTCAACCAGATGATGGAAATCACCCGTGCCGCCGGCTCGATCGGCATTCCCGGCCTTTACGTCACCGAAGACCCAGGTGCGGTCGATGCCGCAGCAAAACAGGGTAGCCTGTCGCTTCGCTTCGGTCTCGGTTGGGCCAAGGCACAATCTTTCCATACCGGCCAGACGCCGGTGCTGAAATACAATCGCCAGCTCATGCAGTCGATCCTGCACGACCGCCTGCCCATTGCCGACATCGTCAACGCCAAGATCATCGCACTCGACGACGCCGTACAGGGATATGAAAGCTTCGACCAGGGTGCCGCAACCAAGTTCGTGCTCGATCCGCACGGCGATCTGCTGAAGTCAGCCTGATAACGGCGGCTTAAGACCCGCGAGATGGGAAACGCCCGCGATAGAATATTGTCGCGGGCGTTTTTGCCCGCATCCACATTGTCACCATCAGGTGAAATCATGGATCAACTTCAAGCATCGCCTCCAGCTCGGAGGTGGCCAATGGTGAGAGATAGGGTCGAAACAGGCTGGACACCTGCCGAAGTCCCCAGTCCAGTTGCTGCGGCCCGAATTCGGTGACCCCTTCCTGAAGGTTGAGATAAGCCGCCCAATAGGTCGAGACGATCCAGAGATTGGTAAGCAGGGCCCCCCGCTCAGTTTCTGGAATCTCTGCAAGCCCTGCCCTCTCCATCCGGCTGACGATATCATCAACGGCAAATCGCATTGCCGCGCTTATGCCGCGAACCGGCTCCACCAGCGCAGGCGCGGAGGAAAGAAGGCCGACAAAATCACGAAACAGGAAGCGGTAGTTCCACACCAGCGAAAACCAGAGCCGCAGAAAGCCAGCATATGTCGATGCGGCAACTTCGTCCTCTTCGTCGATCTTTGCGACGACCGCCAGCGCGTCGGTCTCGAACAGGGCAAACAGCGCCAGCACCAATGCCTCCTTGGTGCGGAAATGATAATAAAGATTACCCTCGTTGATATTCACTGCCCTTGCGATCTCGGCTGTGGTTACGTGATCAGGCCCCCTCTCGTTAAATAGTTGGAGTGCGGCAGCGATTATTCTCTGTCGTGTGGGGGAAGGACGCCCCGTCGATCGTTCGGCCTCGCTTTTCTTCATTGATATCGGACCCCGCTATTGAAACCTAAGGTGCACACCTTAAATGAATAAAATAAGGTACACACCTTAACAAATAAATTTGAGTGTTCAACGCGAATAAAGGACCTGTCCATGCCCGGAACCGACCTTCGCACCCCGCTCCCGGATACATCCGCTGCGGCACCCGTATCGAAATTCGCCACAGCACGTTTGGCCCTCTCACTCATCCGCAACCCGCTGAACGCATTGCCACCGGAGATTTTCAACGAACCGGCGGTGTTTATCCGTGTCGGCGGTACGATGCGCGTCCATCTTGCCGATCCTGTCCTTATTCATGAGGCCCTCGTCAAGAACGCCCATCTGCTCGGCAAGGGTGAGGACGTGCGCCGCGCGCTTGGCCCCGCTCTCGGACAGGGCCTTCTGACCGCCGATGGCGATCACTGGAAATGGCAACGGCAATCCGTTGCCGCCGCCTTCCGGCACGAAAAGCTGCTGGAACTGCTGCCCGTCATGATCGAGGCGGCGGAGCGAACCGGCAGGCGCTGGCGCGAATCTCCTTTCGGTGACATCGATATCGGCCATGAAATGATGCGGACCACCTTCGACATCATCGTTGAGACCATGATGTCCGGCGGCCACGGGATCGATATCGGGCGCGTGGAGCAAAGCATAACCGACTATCTGAAACCGACAGGCTGGACCTTCGCGCTCGCCATGCTGGGCGCACCGGAATGGCTCCCTCACCCCGGTCGGCGCAAGGCCCGGGCCGCTGTCGGTTATCTGCGCTCCAGCCTGTCGACGGTGATTGCGGACCGGCGGCAGAACCCTGTCGAGAGAAACGATCTGGTGTCCATGCTACTTCAGGCGAAGGACCCCGAGACGGGACGCATGATGAGCGACAAGGAAATCATCGACAATCTGCTCACCTTCATCACCGCCGGTCACGAAACGACCGCGCTCGGTCTGGCATGGACGTTCAATCTGCTGTCGCAACACAGCGACGTGGAGCGGAAAGTCGTCGAGGAAATCGCAGCCGCCACGGGTGGAAATCCCGTCGCCGCCGAGCACATCGCCCAACTGACCTATACCAGACAGGTATTTTCCGAGGCGATGCGGCTTTACCCACCTGCCCCGGTCGTTACCCGCACGGCGTTGCAGGATTTCAAGCTCGGCGACCATGATATTCCTGCCGGAACCGTTCTTTATGTGCCGATCTACGCTGTCCACCGGCACACGGCACTGTGGGACGAACCGGAACGTTTCGACCCTTCCCGCTTCGAGCCGGAAAAGACCAAGGCGCGCCACCGTTACGCCTATATGCCCTTCGGTGCAGGTCCGCGTGTCTGCATCGGCAATGCATTTGCGATGATGGAGGCCGTGTCGATCCTGGCGGTGCTGTTGCAGAACGTCCATCTCGAAAACAGATCGGCAAGTCCGGCAGAGCCACTGATGAGGGTGACGTTGCGGCCGCAAAGCCGCTTGATGATGCGTATCACCGACCGCAAAAACAAATCGCCCGCGGCGTGAACCACCGCGGGCGACCATTAATCCGGGAAAACACCCATCACCGGGCAGTGACGATCAAAGATCGACGTCGAGGATTGCCATGGAGAAGTTGTACGAGCGGTCGCCGTCCTCGTCATCGATGTAGACAACGCCAAGGAACTCTTCGCCAAGATACACTTCGGCGGAATCGTCCTTACGGGGACGCGCCTTCACAACCATCTTTTCATTGAAGGTGCGCTTGAAATAGGCGTCGAGTTTTTTGATTTCGTCGGCTTTCACCACTATTCTCCTGTGCGGTTCGGGTTGCGCCGCTTTTGGCATGGGACAAGGGCGAAAGTAAAGTGAAAGCGGCACATCGCCAATGTCTTTCACAGGCCATGTCTTTCACGCGGAGCCTTCCACACGGACAATTGAGAAAATATCGGACCCGTCAGATATCGGCTCCGATGACCTGATCCATCAGGCGCGAGGGTTCGGAACACCCTGCCTCTCCCACCACCCGCGCCGGCACACCGGCAACGGTGGTCTTCGGCGGGACCGGCTTCAGCACCACAGAACCGGCGGCGATGCGCGAGCAGCTGCCGATCTCGATATTACCGAGGATTTTCGCGCCCGCTCCGATCATCACGCCATTGGCGATCTTCGGATGACGGTCCGCCCCCTCCTTGCCGGTGCCGCCAAGCGTCACGCCATGCAGGATGGAAACGTTGTCGCCGATAACGGCCGTCTCGCCGACCACAAGCCCGGTGGCATGATCGAGGAAGATACCCTTGCCGATGCGTGCTGCCGGATTGATATCCGTCTGGAAAATGCTGGACGAGCGGCTTTGCAGATAAAGCGCCAGATCCCTGCGGCCCTTTTGCAGCAGCCAATGGGCAAGGCGATGCGTCTGGATGGCCTGAAACCCCTTGAAATAAAGGAGCGGCTCCATGAAGCGCGTGCAGGCCGGATCGCGATCGTAAACCGCCTGAATATCGACGCGCAGCACGCTGCCCCATTCGGGCCAGTCATCCAGCATGTCCTGAAAGGTCTGGCGCAGAAGAACGGCCTGCATATCGGGATGATCGAGGAGTTCACAGATGCGATAAATCACGCATTCTTCCAGAGACCGGTGATTGAGGATTGTCGAATAAAGGAAAGCCGAAAGCAGCGGGTCCTGCGCCACGGCGCTTCGCGCTTCATGCAGCAAGCTGCCCCAGATCGGATCGACGATCGCCAGCTGTTCCGGCTGACGGGCCTCGGTACGTGCGACCATGAATGGTCTCCTCGTTTGCAGTAGTCGTTCTTTATACAGAAAAAGACGTGCATAAGAAATGGGATTCGAATGACGACTTTAAAGGCGGCAAGGCTTCAGTTTTTCTTCATGCAGCATGAAAAACCGTTTCTTGCCGCCACCCATCAAAGGCTGCGGTAAAATTCCAGAACCGCCGCCTTGAACACCCGGTCGCCAACGGCCAGCATGTGGTCACGGCCGGGAATGTCGATAGCGCGCGCATGCGGCATGATCGCCGCAAGTTCGGCACCCGATCCGGCGATATCGTCGTTGGTTCCGACCGCGATCAGCGTCGGTGCATCGATCTTTGCGGCCTGTTCGCGGCTGACGAGGACACGCGACGTCTCGATACAGGCGGCGAGTGCCAGCCGGTCGCTTTTCGTCTGGTCGGCAAAGGCGCGGAACATGCGGCCGCGCTCATGCTTGACGACATCGAGCGAGGGGGCCAGCAGCGCTTCAGCGATCGGATCCCAGTCGCCCACACCTTCCACCATGCCGATGCCAAGTCCGCCGAAAACCAGTGAGCGGACACGCTCCGGATGTGCCATCGCCAGAAAGGCGGAAATGCGTGCGCCCATGGAATAGCCCATCACATGAGCCTCCGCGATGCCGAGATGATTAAGCAGCGCCACCGCATCGCCGGCCATGACGGGCGGATAATAGGCTTGCGGATCATGCGGCTTGTCGCTTGCGCCATGGCCGCGATTGTCGATAGCAATCACCCGGTAACCGGCGTCACCAAGCGTTTTCAGCCAGCCTGGATGCACCCAGTTGACGTTGGCGCTGGAGGCAAAGCCGTGAATCAACAAAACCGGATCGCCCGCCGGATCACCTTCATCGAAATAGGCAAGGCGAAGGCCATCATGGGAAAAATCGGAAAATTGCGGCATGTTGAGATTCATCAAGGACATCCTTTTTGCCGGACCATATGGCAGGAAATCGCAATTTTGAACATGTTTTCCTGACGATTTTTATGGAGATGCAATGCGTTTGAGGCTACATATCCGCAGCAATAAGCCCATGCTCGATGACGACCTGCGGCTTAACCACGATATTGCATTTGGAGACGAACATGGCCGGGCATTCCATTCCCCACTTCCAGAACGATGGCGGACACAGCGTGATCGAGATCGGCGTCAAGGAATTCATGTGCACCGGCGCTTCGGTGCCTTTCGATCATCCCCACATCTTCATCGACATGGGCGACGACAACGAGAAGGTCTGTTCCTATTGCTCCACCCTTTACCGCTACAATCCGTCGCTGAAGGCAGAGCAGACCAATCCTCCAGGCTGCGTCTTCCATGTGAAGGCCGCCTGACCTTCCACCTTTCCTGATCGGGGCGCGACATGCCCATCAAATCCGTAGCCATCGTCGGTGCCGGCATCGCCGGTCTCACCGCAGCGCTTTCTTTTGCCCGCCAGGGCATCAGCTCTGACATCGTTGAACAGGCCGGCGAACTGACGGAAGTCGGTGCGGGCCTGCAAGTATCGCCCAATGCCGCCCGCATCCTTGCCGCACTCGGCGTGATGGCTGAGATAGAGGCGCGTTGGACCGAGCCGGTCAGTGTCGATCTGGCCGATGGCAAATCGCTTGCCACGTTGCTGTCCTTGCCCGTGGATGCGACGGCCCGCACACGCTGGGGCGCACCTTACGGCGTGCTGCATCGCTCGACGTTGCAAAACGCGCTTCTCAATGCGGTAACGCGCAATCCGCTCTGCCGCCTGCATCTTGGCAAACGTATCGAAAACGCGACGACAGACGTCATCGCTGCAACCACGTTCCGCGATCACGACCTGATCGTCGGCGCAGACGGTGTCTGGTCCGCGGCCCGTTTCGCTGTCCCCTCCGCCCCCACTGCCACCTTCTCCGGCAATATTGCCTGGCGCTTCACGGTCGCGGCAAAAGATGTGCCGTCAGCCATCAACAAAAGCGCCGTCACCGCCTATCTCGGTTCGGGTGGCCATATCGTCGCCTACCCGCTGAAGGAAGTCGGCGGCTTCAACATCGTCGCCATCGCGCTCGGCGCCGATCCCGGCGCAACATGGCGGGCGGAATCGAGCGGCCAACAGAAAGCCATGCTGCTCGCGCAGTTTCGCGGCTGGAGCCCGGATATCGTTCGGCTGCTGGCATCGTCGGAAAATCCGACCTTCTGGCCACTTTATCAGGCCGGTCCCGGACGCTGGCACAATGGTCGCGATACGGTGCTGATCGGCGACGCTGCCCACGCGATGATGCCCTTTGCCGCACAGGGGGCGGCGATGGCCATCGAGGATGCATTTGAACTGGCGGGCACATTGACCGGAACATCCCTGCCCGTACCACAGGCCCTTGCCGCCTTCGAAGCCCTGCGTCTGCCGCGCATAGAAAAGGCCCGCAAGCGGGCCTCTCTCAATCGTTTCGCCTATCACGCCACAGGCCCGGTTCGGCTTGCCCGGGACTTCGTCTTCTCGACACGTCCGAGGGAAGCCTTCCTGAAGGACTTCGACTGGCTATACGGCTACCGCGCCAAAGGCTGAGGTTAGACTGCGGCTGCCGCAGCAAACCCGGCCTCGAGATCCTTCTTGAGGTCGGCGATATCTTCAAGCCCTATCTGCAGACGGATGACCGGACCTTCCGACGGGCCTTTGGCAATCGTCCTGTCGACAAGCGACACCGACACGGCAAGCGATTCGTATCCACCCCAGGAATAGCCGAGCCCGAAGAAGGTCAGCGCATTCAGGAATGCCGCCGCAGTCTGCTTGTATTTGCCCTCTTCGGCCTTCAGCACGAAGGAAAATACGCCGCTCGCGCCCTTGAAATCGCGCTTCCAGAGTTCATGCCCGGCAAAGCTCGGCAGCGCCGGATGCAGAACGCTCACGACGTCGTCGCGGCTTTCCAGCCAGGTGGCGATGTCGAGGGCGCTTTTCTGGTGGTGCGCAAGCCGAATGCCCATGGAGCGCATGCCGCGCAGGATCTGATAGGCGTCATCAGGCGTCACGCAGATGCCAAGATTGGTGTTCGCTTGATAAAGCGTCTTCCAGTGCTTTTCATTGGCGGAAACAAAGCCCATCAGGACATCGGAATGACCTGACGGATATTTGGTGGCGGCATGGATGGAAACATCGACACCGAAATCGAGCGGCTTGAAATAAAGCGGTGTCGCCCAGGTATTGTCCATCGTCACGACGCAATCGTGCCTGTGGGCGATCTCGGTGATCAGCCGAACGTCCTGAATCTCGAAGGTATTGGAACCCGGCGCTTCAAGATGCACCAGCTTGGTATTCGGGCGGATCAGCGCTTCGATACCCGTCCCGATGGCCGGGTCGTAATACTCCACCTCCACACCAAGCTTCTTCAGCATCGTGTTGCAGAAGCGGCGTGTGGGAAAATAAACCGAATCGACGATCAGCGCATGATCGCCGGCGCCAAGATAGGCTAGGAACGGCACGGTGATCGCTGCAAGGCCCGATGGCACGAGAATGGTTCCGAAAGAACCTTCCAGCTCGTTGACGAGATTGCATAGCGCATCGGTCGTCGGCGTGCCGTGGGTGCCATAGGTGTATTTCTGGTTTTCGGTCGAAAGCGTCTCGGCATCGGGGAAAAGCACGGTAGAACCGCGCACGATGGGCGGATTGACGAAACCGAAACAGTCGGCGGGATCGTTGCCGCCATGGGTCAGGCGCGTATTCATACCTGCGGTGGAAAGCAGGTCATTGGTCTTGGTCATTTCAGATCAGCTTTCGAAGGGATATTGACGCGAGCGACAATGCGGAGAGCCGGAGGCAAGGTCAAGTCCCGCAGAACATTCGTAGATGGGAGGATTGATCCACCCGGCAACAGCATACAAGAAGTATACAAAAATCGTGCAAGTGTATTTTTCCGCAAAAATATGCTTATATTTTCACCCTTTGCACACTTCCCGACCAAAATTTGGAAAATTCCGTTTTATAGGCACAATTATTGTCAGCATGTCTTGACCCCGCTGCCAATTACGATTGTGATAGAAAAAGCGGATCGAAAAGATCTGCTGAAGGGGGGAGCTGGGGCAAAAACAATATGCCGGTCCTCTTCCGATTGACGATAACAAACAAAGGTTGGGAAAAATGAAAAAGGCAATTCTGTCGGCCGTTATCGGCGCAGCAGTTTTGGGAGGAGCCTCGGTCGCTTCGGCTGCGACGCTTCAGGACGTGAAGTCGAAAGGTTTCGTCACCTGCGGCGTGAGCGCTGGCATTCCGGGATTTTCCAATCCCGATGACAAGGGCGAATGGTCCGGCATCGACGTGGACTATTGCCGCGGTATTGCCACTGCGGTTTTCGGCGATCCTACAAAGGCTAAATTTGTCGCTCTTTCGAGCAAGGACCGTTTTCCGGCTCTCCAGTCTGGCGAGGTCGACGTTCTGACCCGTAACACCACCTGGACGATCAGCCGCGACACATCGCTCGGCTTCAACTTCCGTACCGTCAACTATTATGACGGCCAGGGCTTCATCGCCAAGAAGGGCCTCAACGTGAAGTCCGCGCTTGAGCTTTCCGGCGCCGCCGTCTGCGTTCAGACCGGCACGACCACCGAGCTCAACCTTGCCGACTACTTCAAGACCAACAACCTGCAGTACAACCCGGTTGTTTTCGAAAAGGAATCCGATGCGACTTCGGCTTATGATTCCGGCCGTTGCGACGTTTACACCACCGACCAGTCCGGTCTGTACGCTATCCGTCTCAAGCTGAAGAACCCCGATGACAACATCGTTCTGCCTGAAGTCATCTCCAAGGAGCCGCTTGGACCGGCCGTTCGCCAGGGCGACGACCAGTGGTTCGACATCGTGACGTGGGTTCACTACGCGATGGTCAACGCCGAAGAGCTGGGCATCACGTCGAAAAACGTCGACGAGCAGAAGAACAGCGCCAACCCTGATATCAAGCGTCTGCTTGGCACTGAAGAAGGCACCAAGATCGGTACCGATCTCGGCGTGACGAACGACTGGGCCTACAACATCGTCAAGAAGGTCGGCAACTACGGCGAAGTCTTCGACCGTAACGTTGGCGCCGGCTCGCCGCTGAAGATCGAGCGTGGCCAGAACGCGCTTTGGACCAAGGGCGGCCTGCAATACGCACCGCCGGTTCGTTGATCGGCACTATCGTTGGCTAAGGACTGAAGGGAGGCTGGGCAATGCCCGGCCTCCACTTGAAATTATAGAATAAGCTCGCAAAGAGCATATAAAAGGGAAAGGTGCCTATGGCAGGCAACGCGGTCAGTTCGCAACGATCGCGCGCGCAAAGCGCGTCGTCACTCATTTACGATCCACGCATACGCGGAATTTTTTATCAGGTTCTGACAGTCGTCATCCTGACCGCCTTCGTCTGGATCATCGTGACGAATACGATCACAAATCTTCAACGGTCAAACATTTCGTCCGGCTTCGGCTTCCTTAATGGAAGAGCCGGCTTCGATATCGGCCAGTCGCTGATCGCTTACACCAGCGATGCGACCTATGGCCGGGCATTGCTCGTTGGTATTCTCAACACGATTCAGGTCGCATTTTTCGGCATCATCGCCGCGTCGATCATCGGTTTCATCGTCGGTATCGCCCGTCTGTCCAACAACTGGCTGATCTCGAAGCTGGCGCAGGCCTATGTGGAAATCTTCCGCAACATCCCGCCCCTGCTCGTCATCTTCTTCTGGTACAAGGGCGTCATCTCCGTTCTGCCTCAGGCCCGCGATTCGCTGCAGCTTCCGCTTGGAACCTACCTCAACAATCGTGGCTTCTTCTTTCCAAAGCCTCTCTGGGGCGAAGGGACGTGGCTGATACCGCTCGCTTTTGTGGTCGCCATCGTCCTCAGCGTCTTCATTTATCGCTGGGCGAAGGCCAGGCAGGAAAGAACCGGCGAGCAGTTCCGCACCGGCATCACCGCAACACTTCTCATCATCGGCCTTCCGGCTGCGACATTCCTCGCGCTCGGCTCACCCCTGACATTCGATTACCCGATTGCCGGGCGGTTCAACCTTGCGGGTGGTTCGGTCGTCGCACCTGAATTCATGTCGCTGTTTCTGGCGCTCTCCTTCTACACCGCTTCCTTTATCGCCGAGATCGTTCGCGGTGGCATCAAGGCCGTGGCAAAAGGGCAGACCGAGGCAGCGGAGGCATTGGGTCTTCGCGCCAGCACGACGACACGTCTGATCGTCGTTCCTCAGGCGATGCGCATCATCATCCCGCCGCTGACAAGCCAGTATCTCAACCTGACCAAGAACTCGTCGCTTGCGGTCGCGGTCGGTTTCGCCGACATCGTCTCCGTTGGCGGTACGATCCTGAACCAGACGGGACAGGCGGTCGAAGTTGTCGCTATCTGGCTCGTTCTTTATCTCTCGCTGTCCATTCTCACGGCCGTGGTCATGAACTGGTTGAACGCGAAAATGGCCCTGGTGGAGAGATAATAGATGACGATCAGCAATCACGCGTTCGTGCGCCACACCATTGAAGAAGCCAAACCCGCGCCTTCAAGCGCGGTTGGTATCAGCCATTGGCTGCGCACTAAACTTTTCGCCACGCCGAAGGACACCGTCCTTACGGTTCTTGCCATCGCGTTCCTCGCCTATCTTTTGCCACCAATAGTCAAGTGGCTGTTCGTAGACGCGGTATGGACCGGTACGGATCGCATCGCCTGCCTCACCGCCTCCCAGGGCGGTGCGCTGGCCGATGGCCAGTCCGGCGCATGCTGGGCCTTCGTTTCGGCGAAGTTCGGCCAGATCATGTTCGGCCGTTACCCGATCGATGAGCGCTGGCGTCCTATCCTTGTGATGGTCATGTTCACCATCCTCCTGGTGCCAATGCTCATTCCGAAAGCGCCATTCAAGCGGCTCAATGCGCTGGCGCTTTTCATCATCCTGCCAGTCATTGCGTTTTTCCTCCTCATCGGCGGCGTCTTCGGCCTGCCGGTGGTGGAAACGCAGCTCTGGGGCGGCCTGATGGTCACCCTGATCCTGTCTTTCTTCGGAATTGCAGTGTCCCTGCCCTTCGGCATTCTTCTGGCGCTTGGCCGCCGGTCAAACCTGCCGGTAATCAAAATGCTGTGCGTGCTTTTCATCGAAGTTATCAGAGGTATTCCTCTGATCACCGTCCTGTTCTTCGCCAGCATCATGCTGCCGCTGTTCCTTCCCGACGGCTGGACCTTCGACAAGTTCCTGCGCGCTCTGGTCGGCGTGTCGCTCTTCTCGTCCGCCTATATGGCGGAGGTGATCCGTGGCGGCTTGCAGGCCATCCCGAAGGGGCAATATGAAGGGGCAGACTCGCTCGGCCTGAACTATTGGCAGAAAACCCGGCTGATCGTGCTGCCGCAGGCGCTGAAGCTCGTCATTCCGGGCATCGTCAACACCTTCATCGGTCTTTTCAAGGACACGTCGCTGGTCTCGATCATCGGCATGTTCGACCTGCTTGGCATTGTCACACTCAACCAATCGGATGCGAACTGGGCGACACCTGTCACCGCAATGACGGGCTATATTTTCGCCGGGTTCATATTCTGGATATTCTGCTTCGGCATGTCGCGTTATTCGCTGTTCATGGAACGGCACCTCGACACCGGGCATAAACGATAAGGGACGCTCAAAATGGCAGAAACCCAAACAAAAAAACTGGCCGTTTCGACAACGGACGTGGCAATCGAACTCGTCGGCATGAACAAGTGGTATGGCGACTTCCACGTCCTGCGCGACATCAACCTGAAGGTGATGAAGGGCGAGCGTATCGTCATCGCCGGTCCTTCGGGATCGGGCAAATCGACCATGATCCGCTGCATCAACCGGCTGGAAGAACATCAGTCGGGCACGATCAACGTCGACGGTATCGAGCTCACCAACGATCTGAAGAAGATCGATGAGGTGCGTCGTGAAGTCGGTATGGTGTTCCAGCACTTCAACCTCTTCCCGCATTTGACGATTCTGGAAAACTGCACGCTGGCGCCGATCTGGGTTCGCAAGATGCCCAAAAAGGAAGCCGAAGAAGTGGCGATGCACTATCTGAAGCGCGTCAAGATCCCCGAACAGGCGCATAAATACCCTGGCCAGCTCTCCGGCGGTCAGCAGCAGCGCGTGGCAATCGCCCGCTCGCTGTGCATGAAGCCGAAGATCATGCTGTTCGACGAGCCGACCTCGGCGCTTGACCCGGAAATGGTCAAGGAAGTGCTTGATACCATGGTCAGCCTTGCCGAAGACGGCATGACGATGCTGTGCGTGACCCACGAAATGGGCTTTGCCCGCCAGGTCGCAAACCGCGTCATCTTCATGGACCAGGGCCAGATCGTCGAACAGAATTCGCCCGCCGAATTCTTCGACAATCCCCAGCACGAGCGCACAAGGCTGTTCCTCAGCCAGATTCTGCACTGAGACGCTGCAATCAGCTAACATCATGGAACGGGGCCATTTCGGCCCCGTTTTCATTTGACGACAGCCTCTCCACGCTCGACCTCATCCATGGGCTTGTCCTAAGGATCTAAGTCAACAAAATCGAGCGGTTGCAGATCTCGGGAAAACCCCAAGGGTGACGCCGGAATGTTTGGCAAGGTTCGCCATTCATTTTGATGGCTTCTTTCGCACCAGAAGCCCCGTTGAGTGAATCACCGGCCCCTGCAAATCGTCGTCTCACATCGTTCTTCATCCGCGAGAAGCACTGAAACTGCCAAGCCGACCTCGGTTTAACCATTTGTTACGAAACGGAAATCCTTGTTTTCCAAGGGTTCTGACAGCCAATGTCATTTTTTTGTCAAATCATGCATTTTTCCGCTTGCGGACCACGGGGAGCCTGACTATAAGGGCGCCACACCACAAGCGCACGCGCCCTTCGTCTATCGGTTAGGACGTCAGATTTTCATTCTGAAAAGAGGGGTTCGACTCCCCTAGGGCGTGCCACTTGCCTTCGTGTTTCCCCCTTCGAAAATATAAAGCAGCTTCGCAGACAGCGGATCCGTTACGCGTGATCGATGCGCCGGAACCGATTCCCGGGCGATACGTTAGAGTGCTGTCCCCCCGATGGAAGGCGAGCCGGATGAAGCGCCAGCAGGCAAATCGACCGGCTTGCCTTTCCCCTTCCAGCCAAATCACAGTGTCGGTTCTTTCTGGCGGGCAGCAGATGTCAGCTAAGGGTTGGAAAACCACGCCCCGAGGCCTTCCACGAGTCATGAAGGCATTGCCGGCGCGCCGTGATAGCGGCGAAATTTCAAGGCCTTGGCCAGTCCCGGCGCAGTTTTCCACAGCCGTTCCGGCCTCCATAAAAAAACTCGTCACGAAGCGAAAAAAATCAATTTTTCCGCTTGCGGAGCAAAGGGAGCCTGACTATAAGGGCGCCACACCACAAGCGCACGCGCCCTTCGTCTATCGGTTAGGACGTCAGATTTTCATTCTGAAAAGAGGGGTTCGACTCCCCTAGGGCGTGCCACTTGCTTCTCCTTGAAAATCAGTATTATGCGTTCAAGTCTTCACGTGATGTGTGAGATAGAGAATGCATGCCGTTTCCGGCCGTCCTTCAGCTTTTCCCGTAAAATCAAGTCTCGATCTGTGCCGACTGTCAGGGCGCGAAAGCCGCGTCCAGAACACGCAGCTGCACACGCCTCTGGCCCTGCCAGAGATCGGCACCCACGGTGCCTGCCACGTGGATGGACCTGCCACGCGCATTCAGCAGCATCTGCCCCAGAGGGGCCTCTGCGGCGCGGAATGCGATGCCGTCCAGCCGTGAGCCATCCATGGCCTCCAGCGTGATCTTGACGTGGGAGGTGCCGACCAGACGCACATCGCGCAGCCGGTGGGCAGGCACGGCAAAAATGGGCTGAGAATGGCCGGAGCCATAAGGACCAGCCTGTTCCAGCTGATCGACAAGCTGCAGGGTCGCGCCAGACGCGCCAATCGCACCGTCGATCTTCAGCACGCTGCTTTCCACCAGCTCGCTCACCGTCTTTGCGGCGGCTTCCTCGAAGAAGGTCCGGAGTTTGCCGAGATTGGCGCGTTCCACCGTCAGGCCCGCGGCCATGGCGTGACCGCCACCCTTGACCAACAGGCCGGCATCCACAGCGGCGCGGACCATTCTGCCCATATCAAAACCATTGATCGAGCGGCCGGAGCCTGTACCCTTGCCAGAGGGATCGAAAGCGATGGCAAAGGCCGGGCGGCGGAAACGATCCTTGAGGCGTGAGGCAAGCAGGCCAACGATGCCAGGATGCCAGTTTTCCCGTGCGGTAACGATGACGCCAGCGCCAGACCCGTCGCCATATTCATAAAGCGCTTCCGCTTCGGCTTCCGCCAGCATCACGGCTTCCATCGCCTGTCGCTCGCGGTTCAGCTCATCCAGCTTTTCGGCAATCACGTCCGCCTGTGACGAGTCGTCGAGTGTAAGCAGACGGCTACCCAGTGCGGCATCGCCAATACGGCCACCGGCATTTATTCGTGGCCCGATCAGGAAACCGAAATGATAAGGTGTCACCGGCCCGCCCAACCCCGCCTTTCTGAACAGCGCCGCCAGCCCGGCGTTGTTCATATGGCGCGCGGCAATCAACCCCTTTACCACATAGGCGCGGTTCAGCCCCTTCAAGGGCACCACGTCGCATACGGTTGCGAGTGCGACTATATCCAGCAGCGCCAGCAGATCGATCGTGAACGCCTGTCTGTTGCGCCTGTCCTTCAACAGCCTGAGGGTGGCGACCAGAACCAGAAACACCACGCCTGCGGCGCAGAGATGCCCCTGCCCCGAAAGATCGTCTTCGCGGTTGGGATTGACCAGAGCCACCGCCGGCGGCAGTTCCGAACCGACCTGGTGGTGATCGATCACCACCACATCTGTTCCGGCATCCTTTGCGGCATTCAGCGATTCATGGCTGGTGGAGCCGCAATCGACCGTCACGATCAGGGTCGCGCCATTGGCGGCAAGCTGCTGCATCGCCGCCGGATTCGGCCCATAACCCTCGAAAATACGATCTGGAATATAGATTTCCGGCGTCAGCCCGAAATGCGCGAGAAACCGATACATCAGCGCGGAAGACGCGGCGCCATCGACGTCATAATCGCCGAAGATCGCCACCTTCTCGCCGGTCTCGATGGCACGGACCAGCCTTTCGGCAGCCTTTTCGCAATCTGTCAGCATATGCGGGTCGGGCATCAAGGAGCGAATGGTCGGATCGAGGAAAGCGAGAGCCTCATCCACCCCCACCCCTCGCCCGGCCAGCACCCGGGCAATCAGTTCGGGAATGGCGTGGATCTGGGACATGGCCAGCGCACGGTTCTGTGCGGCCTGATCCAGCCGCGAAACCCAACGTTGCTCTGTCGCCGACCGCTCCACGCTTAGAAATGCGCGGACCACGGTATCGGCCGGCTCCATCATTGCCATCCTGTCCATCGTCCTGTCATGCGAATGCGAATGCGTATCCGCGCCTTGTCATGACAACGGGCTAAATGGCGATGGCGCCTTTTTCAAGCAAAAACGCCCGTATGAGGTTTCACACCGAGAAAATCGAGAAAAACGGGCTGACGATCGATACCGCGCCGACCAGCAGCAACAGGGAAAACACCGCAAGTGAACACCAGTTGCGCTCATATTCAGCAATATCGAATTCCATGCCTCGAATATTGTCGTTGGCATTGTGAGGCCGCGCCCGATGATGGGCGGCCAGAACGCTTTCGCGCTTACTGTCCTTGAAAAGGATAATCGATGTCACAGCCACGCCTCCCTCGCTTGGTAACATGATTAACCATAGAGCCGAATCGCGTTGTTTTCCAGCGGTTCTGAGGCGATCCCCTCAAATTTTATGGCGGCTTATCCGGTGGTCGCCAAAACGGGTTTCGGGAGAAAAAAGACCGCGCCTCCATGTGGTGGCGCGGCCCTCAAATTCAGAAAAATCGTAAAGCGTCTCAGGTCCGCTCGATGCGGATGACCTGCGGTTCGCTGACCAGATATTTCTCGTTCTTGATCGCCTTGACGGCCTTGCGGATCGCATCTTCCATCGTCGCGTGGGTCACGAGGATAATCGTCTGCGGCGCGCCTTCCACATGCACGCGCTGGCGCTGCACAATGGATTCCAGCGAGATGTTGTTATCCGCCATGCGGGTAGCGATGGAGGCGAAGACGCCCGCCTGGTCCTTCACCGTCAGCCGGATGAAATAGCCGCCTTCATGGCTCTTCATCTTGGCGCGACGATAATCGGTCAGCGACTTCGCCGGACGGCCGAGCACCGGAACCTGCTGGGCACCGGGACGGCTCTTGGCGATATCGGCGATGTCACCGAGCACGGCAGAGGCCGTGGCATTGCCGCCCGCCCCTGGGCCAACCATCAGAAGTTCGCCAAGAATATCGGACTCGATCGCCACCGCATTGGTAACGCCATCAACCTGCGCGATAACGGAATCGAGCGGCACCATGGTCGGATGCACCCGCTGCTCGATACCGGATTCGGTCACCTGCGCCACGCCGAGAAGCTTGATGCGATAACCGAGCTCGGCGGCCGCCTGAATGTCCTCGCTGGAGATGTTGGTGATGCCTTCGAGATAGATGTCGTCGGCCGAAATCTTGTTGCCGAAGGCAAGCGTCGTCAGAATGGCGAGCTTGTGGGCGGTGTCGTTACCCTCGATATCGAAGGCCGGATCGGCTTCGGCATAACCCAGCCGCTGCGCTTCTTTCAAACAGACCTCGAACGACAGCCCTTCCTTCTCCATCTTGGTCAGGATGTAGTTGCAGGTGCCGTTCATGATACCGTAGATGCGCGACACGTTGTTGCCGGTGAGAGATTCACGCAGCGCCTTGATGACGGGAATACCGCCGGCCACAGCCGCTTCGAAATTGAGAAGCGCACCCTTGTCTTCGGCAATCGTCGCCAGCTCGACGCCGTGCTTGGCAAGCAGCGCCTTGTTAGCTGTCACCACATGGAGACCGCGCGAAAGTGCTGCGCGCACAGCTTTTTCCGCCTGGCCGGAAGCACCGCCGACCAGTTCCACCAACACGTCGATATCGGCTTCGTTTGCAAGCTGCTCCGGCGTATCGAACCAGGTAATACCCTTGAGATCGATGCCGCGGTCACGCGAACGGTCGCGCGCGCTCACTGCAATAATCTCAATCGCGCGTCCGCAGGTAATCGCAAGTTCGTTGCTTCTCTGCTGGAGGATGCGCACGAGCGAAGCGCCGACAGTGCCGAGCCCCGCTATGCCGATTCTCAATGAATCTGCCATGGGTATGTTCCTGATTTGCTGGTGATGGTGACGGCCGGGGCCCGGCCGCCTTCGGTTGCCCTTATCTGTGGGCATTGAGCGAAACGACATTGTGCATCGTTTCGTCAGCACTCGACAGGAAACGCTTCAGATTGCGCGCTGCCTGACGAATTCGATGCTCGTTTTCAACGAGCGCGAGGCGGACGTAATCATCGCCCATTTCGCCGAAGCCGATGCCGGGAGCAACGGCAATGTCTGCCTTCTCAACCAGAAGCTTGGAAAACTCCAGGCTGCCGAGATGGCGGAACTTTTCCGGGATCTTCGCCCAGGCGAACATCGTTGCCGCCGGCGGTGGAACTTCGAAGCCCGCCTTGCCGAACGTATCGACCATGACGTCGCGACGGCGGCGATAAACGCTGCGTACTTCCGCGATGTCGGAGCCGTCGCCGTTCAGCGCGTGCGTCGCCGCAACCTGGATCGGCGTGAAGGCACCGTAGTCGAGATAGGACTTCACGCGGGTCAGCGCCGCGATCAGCCGCTCGTTGCCAACGGCAAAGCCCATGCGCCAGCCGGGCATGGAGAAGGTCTTCGACATGGAGGTGAATTCCACCGCAACGTCGATTGCACCGGGAACTTCGAGAACCGAAGGCGGCGGATTGTTGTCGTCGAAATAGATTTCCGAATAGGCAAGGTCGGAAAGCACGATGATTTCGTGCTTCTTCGCAAATGCGATCACGTCCTTGTAGAAATCGAGCGAGGCAACGTGCGCCGTCGGGTTCGACGGATAGTTGACGATCAGCGCCAGCGGCTTCGGAATGGAGTGGCGCACCGCCCGCTCCAGAGGCCCGAAGAAGCTCTCGTCCGGCTCCACATTCATGGAACGGATAACGCCGCCCGCCATCAGGAAGCCGAAAGCGTGGATCGGATAGGTGGGGTTCGGACACAGGATCACGTCACCAGGCGCGGTGATGGCCTGCGCCATATTGGCGAAACCTTCCTTGGAACCAAGGGTCGCGACGACCTGCGTATCGGGGTTCAGCTTCACGCCGAACCGGCGGGCATAATAACCAGCCTGCGCGCGGCGAAGGCCGGGAATGCCCTTGGACGAGGAATAGCGATGGGTGCGAGGGTCCTGAACGACTTCGCACAGCTTGTCGACGATCGCCTTGGGGGTCGGAAGGTCGGGATTGCCCATGCCGAGATCGATGATATCGGCCCCGGCCGCTCGCGCGCTCGCTTTCAAACGGTTGACCTGTTCGAAGACGTATTGCGGCAGACGCCGGACCTTATGAAACTCTTCCATCACTTTCCTCATGGAAATGGACCGGTTCTGCCGGCCCATAACGAAGTTCGTTCTTGTTGTTAAACGCCGCCGACACGAACCGATCCGGCGGGCGCTATTCATTGTACCGCAAAGCACAAGAAAACCTACAGCGGTTTTCTCGGTCCACGCGGCATCGCGATCATCCGCCTTGTGGCTCCGGCGCGGCCTTTTCAGACCACAGGCATGTCGAATTGCGCAATGTAATCAGGAAACCTGCATAACGCCAGATTCTTGGAAATTGCAAGGCAGACCATGGTCAAGAACGGCCATTCCGGCCGTTCAGTCACGCTCGCCCTTCACAATTGCCGCGCGGATGACGGAAAGCACCCGCTCCGGCTTGATATCGGTGCAGATGAGCTGGCTCGGATGCCCGTCCCAGTCGCCCGGCGGAAAGGCGCGGCCATCCGGCTTCTGAATGGTCTGGCCATCGGCAAGCCCGCCGCAGACGACGCGTATAGGGCCGCTGCGGGTCTCGAACAGTTCGGGCGCAACAAGGTAAACGCAGGCGCAGCTGTCATGCACCACCATGCCATCGCCGGTGCGGGTCTTGTAGAAATCGATGTAGAATTGCGACAGATCGGAAAGCAGCTGCACCGGCTTGCCGCCCGCCTCTGCCATCTCGGCCATGAAGGCGCTGGTCATCACCGTTTTCGTCGTCACGTCCAGGCCGACGACGACCACGCGCCAGGGCGCGGTGAAGACGAGATCGGCCGCTTCCGGATCACCGTGAATATTGGCCTCGGCCGCCGGCGACACATTGCCGTTGATATCGAAGGCGCCGCCCATGACGATCACCTGCTTCACCAACGCCGCAAAATCCGGCTCTTCGCGCAGCGCCAAGGCCAGATTGGTCATGCGACCAACAGCGATCAGCGTCACCTCGCCGGGATTGGCCTTGACCGTCTCGATAATAAAGCGATGCGCGGGACGCGGATCGAGCGGCAGATCGATGGTCTCTGGAATATCGATATCGCCGAGACCGTTTTCGCCATGGATGAAAGTCGGCCAGTGGCCTTCCTTGCGGGCCGGATCGAAGGTCACGCCCGCACCTTTCGCTACCGGCGCCGTCATCTGCCATTCCCGTTTCAGGAAGAGCGCATTGCGGGTGGTGATATCGATGGGCGCGTTGCCGAAGACGGTGGTGACGCCGATCAGATCGATATCGGGGTGACGGTGCAGGAAAAGAAGCGCCATGGCATCATCTACACCGGGGTCCGTATCGAATATCACTTTATGCATAATGCCCTCATCCTGATGTCTCGTCATCGCCGCGTCTGGCGGTGCGCCACGGAAACATAACCATAAGCGGCAACACCGCAATCCCCCTGCCCGTCTCGGATCGGAGAGAAAAATATTGCGTGGCGATCTTTTCGGTGAAAGAAGAGGCCCTCTCCCTTAAGCCCGCCTGGACATGCCAAGTGCAAGACATCGCCCTCAACGTTTTCCTCGTTCTTTTCTGCGTCGCCATCTTTGCCGGATTTATCGATTCCATCGCCGGCGGCGGCGGTCTCATCACTATCCCGGCCATGCTGATCATGGGAATTCCGCCGCTCGATACGCTCGGCACCAATAAGCTGCAATCGCAGTTCGGCTCGGCGTCGGCCACCATTGCCTATGCCCGCCGCGGCCATGTCAATCTGAGGGAACAATTGCCGATGGCGATCATGGCGATGATCGGCGGCGGGCTCGGTGCTTTCACCGCCGCCTTCGTGCCGTCAGACCTCCTGCGCACCATCATGCCCTTTCTGCTGATCGCGATTGCCCTGTATTTCGCCTTCAAGCCGCAGCTCAGCGATATCGACAGCCATCGCCGCATCACGCCTTTCGTGTTCGGCCTCACCGCCGCACCGCTCGTGGGTTTCTATGATGGCGTTTTCGGCCCCGGCGCGGGTTCCTTCTACATGCTTGCCTTCGTGGGGCTTGCCGGCTTCGGCATGCTGAAGGCAACCGCCCATACTAAGCTTCTGAACCTGGGTTCGAACTTCGGCGGCTTTGTTGTTTTTGCGGCTGGAGGCGCGGTTCTCTGGAAGCTTGGCATCGCCATGGGCATCGGCCAGTTCGTCGGCGCGCAGATCGGATCGCGTTTCGCGATGAAAAACGGCGCGAAGATCATCCGCCCGCTTTTGGTTCTTTCCTGTCTGGCAATGGCGACGAAGCTTCTTGCGGATGCTTCATCCGCATGGTCAATCGCCACGATCTGGGAAACCATCTTCCCGAAATGACAGGAAAAGGACACGGCTCGACGCTTGCGTCCGAACCGTGAATTTATGCCGTGGCGCGACGGCGCCTGCGATCGGCGATTTCGCGGATGACCACCATTGCGCCAACCAGCTTGTAGTTGGAGGAATAGCAGGGCGACATTTCCAGCGATTTTACGATCGTATGGCCGTCATGATCTTCGGCATAGGTGTATTTCGACGTACCGCCCTTGAAGCAATTGTCGAGCCTCTCCCGCAGATCGTTCTGAAAACGGTGCACTCCGACAAGCTCGGCGATATGACATCCCAAAGGCCCTTCCGGCGTATTGCGCGGAAACGCATCGATGCCATTGGAGAATGACACCCGATAACCGGGAGAAACGACGACCACCGGCTCGTCGAGGTCGTTCAGCATATCCTCATCGAGAATGAGATGGCGGTGGTGCCACTCCAGAATGTCCTCGTCCTCGTCGCCGATCACCTTTGCCTTGAGCGGCATGCCGACATAGCGATCAACCAGCGTTCTCAAAAGATCGGAGTTGCGCTGCACGCAGCCGAGATCTTCCGCCTCGTGATTAAGGAGGTCGATGGCGAAACGGAATTGCTCACGAATGTCCTCGGAACTGCCGGTCTTACGCCCGATGACCCGATCAAGCAGCAGCTCCAGTTCACGCTCCAGCACTGCGATCTTGTCGGCCTCGTTCTTACCAACCGCTGATTGCAGTTCCGTATAACGCAGCCAGAACAGCTCAATCAAATCTTTCAACCCAACTCTCCCTGAACGGGCAAACAGCCCGCTCCCAATCCGAATGGATAGACACTTATCCCCTCATTGTAGCGTCTGTGCAGTAAAAAATGACGTAACGACACGCAGGTCCGCCGCAGGGATTAATCTCTAAAATATCATAGCTACTGCTATTTTTTCAATTTCGATAATCCATGAACGAAAAATAAGGTTCCACTAATAAGTAAAAATACTTAAAAACGCAATTTTACGGCCGAATTCTGTAAAAAATCACTAGAAATTCGGCCGCGCTGCAAATAATCAGATCTGGTGTTTAACGTCCCAACGGTCGTGATACCACAGCCATTGTTCGGGATATTCGCGGACCCAGCTTTCCACCTTGTCATTCAAAAGCTGCGCCGTCGCCTGAATATCGACATTTCCTTTTTCATCGCGCGGAATTTCAACCCTCGGCTCTATTTCCAGCCGGTAGCGGTTATCAGGCAGACGCACGCAACGGGCGGGATAGACATCGCAATTGAACTGCCGCACCAGCTTGGCAAGAAGCGGGTTGGTGCGCACCTCATGGCCGAAGAACTTCGTCGTCAAGCCTTTGCCGAACTT
The DNA here is from genome assembly GCF_019355535.1 of Agrobacterium sp. S7/73. Classification (NCBI taxonomy): domain Bacteria; kingdom Pseudomonadati; phylum Pseudomonadota; class Alphaproteobacteria; order Hyphomicrobiales; family Rhizobiaceae; genus Agrobacterium; species Agrobacterium sp. S7/73. The sequence goes on along the minus strand of NZ_CP072136.1, from coordinate 1,392,264 downwards.
CTGGTCGACGAGTACGCCGACACCGCCGCCCCTTTCCAGCTGCCGCGCAAGCGCGAAGGAAGAGCCGGCATGCGACGGCACGAGATTGCCCATGCGCTCCTTACGGAACTTGAACACCTTGTCGGCCACGAAAGGATTATTCGGCGGCCGGAACAGCACCGTCACATCCAGACCGAAGGCAGAACTGGCCACCGGCAACAATTCGAAATTGCCGCTATGGGCAGTAAAAACGATGAAGGGCCGCGGGTTGTCGCGAAGCTCGATAAAGGTCGAAATACCCTCGACCCGGATACGGCCCGGCTCGCTATTTTCCGGATCGAAATCGAACAGCCTGTCGAGAAAGACATATTCCGCCGCAAGCCGCCCCATGCTGCCCCAGCTGTCCATTGCGATGGTAAGCCGCTCCTCTTCGGATTTCTCCGGAAAGGCGCGCGCCAGATTGTAGAGCATCAGCTTGTGGCGGCCGGTTTTCGGCCCCACGAAGCGCGCCAGCCTGTCGGCAGCGCGAATCCCCGCGTCAGCTGGAAATATCTTCAGCAGATTGAGAAGGCCGAAGGCAAACGTCGCAATCAGCCATTGCCGGAAATGGTCCAGCTTCAGGACGATCCGCGTAATGAACAGTTTCAAGGCGTCAATCCATCCGCAGAACGATTTTGCCGAATACCTGGCGCGTTTCCATGCGCTCCAGCGCCCGGTCGATATCCTCGAAGGTGACTTCTGTGTCGATAACAGGATGAACGATGCCGCGCGCCATCTTCTGCATGGCGTTGGCCATGTTTTCCATGCGGCAACCGAAGGAGCCGAGCAGCTTCAGCTGCTGCTGGAACAGCATCATCAGGTTGATATCGGTCGATACGCCTGACGTGGAGCCGCAGGTGACGAGACGGCCGCCACGCTTCAGCGAAAACATCGATCCCGCCCAGGTGTCTTTGCCGACATGCTCGAACACCACGTCTACACCCTTCTTTTTCGTCAGCTTGCGCACGACGCCTTCGAAACGGTCGGTCCGGTAGTTGATGACGTGATCGGCACCCAGAGCCTTCGCCCGTTCGATCTTGTCGTCGGAGCCGACGGTGGTGATGACGGTGCAGCCCATCTTCTTGGCCAGCTGGATCGCCGCTGTGCCGATACCGGAACCGCCGGCATGCACGAGGATCGTCTCGCCCGATTCCAGCTTGGCATTGTCAAACAGCATGTGTTCGACCGTGCCGAAGGTCACAGGCGCCAGAGCCGCGCCGATGGCATCGACGCCATGCGGCGCCGGAACGAGCTGGCGGGCCGGAATATTGATCTTTTCCTGCGCAAAGCCGTCGAGATGGAAACCGTGCACGCCCTGAACATGTTCACAAAGATTGTCACGGCCTTCACGGCACGGCTTGCAGATCCCGCAGGTGCGCGCGCCGTAGATCGCGACGAGCTGGCCAGGCAGCACATTCGAAACGCCCGGGCCAATGGCCTCCACTACGCCCGAAGCCTCAGCACCGATCGTCAGCGGCATCTTGCGCTTGGCAAAAGCCATGCCGCGCCAGCCCCAGACGTCGATGTGGTTCAGCGCCACGGCCTTGACGCGCAGCGTCACCTCGCCCGGACCTGGTGCATCGGGTTCAGGCAGGTCCACTTTTTCGAGCTTCCGGTCGTCCACGAGTTGAAGAGCGCGCATGTTTTTAGTCCTTCGCCCGGAGGCGTCTATCTCAAGAGTAATTCCAGCAAAACTCTGTAACGGTTTTGCGGTCGGAATGTGTAGTCACACCAGCGAGAGCGTTCCCGGGCTTCGTTCAGGCCGGAAACGCCCCTGTCTTCTGGCGGAACCGGTTAAGCCGGTTCACGCGTCATGACAAGGCTGGCATTCTGCCCGCCGAACCCGAAGGAGTTGGAAAGCACGGCATTGACCGTCGCGTCCCGCTTCACATTCGGCACCACATCGAGCGAAATGGTCGGATCAGGGTTGTTGTAGTTGATCGTCGGCGGCAGGGTGCCGGTCAGCATGGTCTGTAACGAGAACACCGCCTCCACAGCACCGGCCGCCGTCAGCGTATGGCCGATCATCGACTTGTTGGATGACAGCGGAATGTCTTTCAGGCCTTCGCCGAAGACGGCAAGCATCGAGCCATATTCCATCTTGTCGTTTTCCGGCGTCGAGGTGCCGTGGGCGTTGATGTAGCCGATATCGCTTTCAGCAACACCCGCATCCGCAAGTGCGGCGCGGATCGTCGCGATCGCCGGGCCGCCATCTGGCGAGGAACGCGTGCGGTGGAAGCTGTCGGCCTTCTCGCCGGCGCCCTTGATGATGCCGAGAACCTTCGCGCCGCGCGCAATTGCCGATTCAAGCGATTCCAGCACCAGCGTTGCCGCACCTTCGGCGATCACGAAACCGTCGCGGTCCTTGCTGAACGGCTTGGATGCCTTTTCCGGCGGCTCATTCTGGGTCGACAGCGCCGAAAGAAGCGAAAAGCGGATCAGCGCTTCGGCGCTGACCGAACCGTCTGTCGCAACCGTCAGCGCGCGCTCGGTGCGGCCCTGGCGGATAGCCTCGACACCAAGCTGGATTGCGGTCGCGCCGGATGCACAGGCCGTCGAGAGCGTGACCGGCAGGCCCCGTGTACCAAAGCGGTCCGAAAGACGCTCCGAAATCGCACCGAATAGAGCCGCTTCCTGAAACGCCGGGTCCGGACGTTGACGGAAAGCCGTCAGGAACCGTTCATAGGCATCACCCGGCTGGGCGGCCGGCGGAGACCGGTCGGCAAGCTCGAAACGGGCGCTCCATTCCGGCTCGATCGGTGGTGCAGCCAGAAACAGCGGGCCATCGAAATCGCCCGAGATGCCGGCCTGCGCCAAAGCCTCAATGGTTGTCTCGCGTGCAAAGGCATAAGAGCGCTCGACGGAATTCGGAACCGGGATGTCGATGAAATCGACGGTGCCGCTAATCCTTGTGGAAAGCCCCTCCGTCGGGAAGCGGGTAATCTTGTGGATGCCCGACTTGCCCGCAGTCAGAGCCGCCCAGTTATCGGCAAGACCCTGCCCGAGCGATGTGATGATGCCCATACCGGTGACTGCAACGATCGGGCGACCGAGATGATCCTTGAAGTTGGAAGTCATGGTCTTTTCTCCTCACACGTCACGGGACAGAACGGCGACACCTTCGCCGCGAACATGGCCGACGGTGGTGACGACCGCTTCGCTGGCCGCCTCGCCCATGGGCTTTTCCGCGGCGCCATCGAAAGTAGGAACCTTAGCGCCGCTTTCAAGCGTCAGGGCAGCAAGCGCCAGCCCAAGCGGGAACTGTGCTTCAAGTCCATGGCCGGTGATACCGCCGAAACCGCGAATGACGGCCTGCGGCAAAGCTTTTTCGAGAATATTCTTTTCACGCTGCGTCACGGCGTCGTAACCACTCGCACCGGAAAACACGACGGTCGCAGCACTGTCCTTTGCAGGGGCAAGCAGCCGTTCCATGCGCTTTTCCATCTTGCCGTCATCACGGCTGCCACGATCGCCCTCGATGGCGTCGATGCGGGCATAGATGCGTGCGCCGCGTTCACTGGCGTGCTTGCGCGATTCCAGCACCAGGAAGGCTCCCAGCGAACCGGAAATCATGCCGCCGCCGTCCTGGCCGCCACGCGACCAAAGCGGCTGCCAATCGCCCTGCGCATGCGCGCCGATCGCTTCAAACAGCAGGATCATGTCCGGGCGCTCAGCCGAGAAGGCGCCGCCCACCAGGGCGTGGCTGGATTCGCCGGAACGGATACGGTGAAACGCCGTCTCGACGGCGGAAATGCCGGCTGCTTCCTCGCCCATGAAGGTGCGGGAGGACCCTGTGACCTTATGCACGATGGAGATGTTACCGGCCATCAGATTGGAAAGCTGGGCGAGAAACAGGGTCGGACGCAATTCCGTCGTCAGCTTCTCGTTGAGCAGCACTTCGCGGTCGTTGCGTTTCAGCGCCTCATCGACAATCAGCGTATCGACATTGATGTCACGCTCGCCACCGCCCGCAGCCACGATCATGTCCATGGTAGCGCAGGCCTCCGGGTTTTCCTTCAGCCCTGCATCATCAAGCGCGAGGCCGGCGGCAAAAACGCCGAGACGCTGCCAGTTTTCCATCTGGCGCTGGTCGCCGCGCTTGGCAATCTGCGTGGACCAGTCGATCTCCGGCATGGGATGAACCGGATAGGGTTTGAACTTTTCGGTCTCGATCACCGTTGCCGGCGCCGCAGTTCCCGAAAGAAGCGCAAGATGCGCCTGGCTGCCGACGCCGTGACAGGTCACGATGCCGACCCCGGTTATCACCACATCATTGTCAGATTTCATCGTCTGTCATCCTTTGCAGCCTGACCCATTGAAGCGGTCACGGCTATCCAACAGCGGTCGCAAACGACCACTCCATGCGTTGCGGAATAAAGCGCGCGATGCGGATTGGCAATGGTGAAGGCCCGATCCGCCAGCACAAGCCCACGATTTTCGTGAATCAAAACCGGGTCTAGGGGAAAAATGCCGTCTCCCGGCATCAGCGGAAGCGCTTATTTTTGCGCATCCGCGGCAATCGCCGCCATCAGGCCGACTTCCTCGGCCCGCTTCCTGACGATAGGCGCGAGCGGAATTTCGCTGAAAGGCATTGTCCTGAGCTTCAGCTGCGCATCGCAGACCTTCTTGCCTTCGCAAGTGATCTTCGCTTTGGTGACTGCAAAACCCGAACCGTCATGTTCCAGCACCGCCTCGATATCGAGAACCGCGCCCGGCTCCACGAAGGTGCGCATCTTGGCGCCGTCAACCGACATCAGGAAGGGCATGGCGGAAAAATCGCTGAACGCCAGAACCATCATGCCGGAAGCCTGCGCCATGGTCTCGATCAGAAGCACGCCCGGAACCAGCGGCATGCCTGGGAAATGTCCCTCGAAAACCGGGCTTTTGTCGGGAACGACAGACCGCGCCTTCAATGTGCGCGTCGCCATATCCACGGCTTCGACCTTGTCGATCATCTGAAAATATTCAAGCAGCATCCGTCCGGCCCGTTTCTGGTCGGTTACGACCCGTCCCTGAAGGTCAGGTCCAGAAAAAGAAATGCCCGCTCGAAGCGGGCATTATCGCCTCAGCCCTTGGCTGCGCGCAATTCGTCGATCTTGGCACAGAGGTTCTTCAGCACGAAATATTCTTCGGTGGTAACCTTGCCTTCGTTGACTTCCTGCGTCCACTGCTCGAGCGGAATCTTGATACCGAATTCCTTGTCGATGGCGAAAACGATATCCAGAAAGTCGAGGCTGTCGATGCCCAGATCGTCGATCGTGTGGCTTTCCGGCGTAATGGTTTCGCGGTCGATTTCGCTGGTTTCGGCGATAATGTCGGCAACCTTGTCGAATGTAGCTGTCACGCCCATAATCCTTATTGTCGTTCGTATTAAATATCCTGTCTGACGCACCACATAGGCAAGTCGCACAAAAAAGCCAATGGTTTCGTGACGTAACTTTGAAATTTGCCTTAAAACTGTTGCCTAAACAGCAACCGAATGACGGCCGCGTCCGCTTCCGAGATAGGCGTCGAAGGTTGCCGCAATATGACGGACAAAGGGTTTTCCCGCCTCCGTCACGGCAAAAACATCGCCATCCATCCGCACCACACCGTCCCTGTCGCCGCCAGCGAAAAGTTGCGCCTCCATGCTGACGGAATGGCTGGCCTTGCCGAAACGCCGCTTCAAATCGCCCAGATCGAGCGAAAAATCGCACATCAGCCGCTCGATGACATAGGAGCGCAGGTGATCGTCCTCGGACAATTCTATTCCCTTTAGTACCGCGAAACCACCCTCGCCCACCATCCGCTGATATTCCCCCGTCGCCACCATGTTCTGCACGTAGCCCTGGGGCATCCGGCCGATTGCGGATGCACCAAGCCCGATCAGGGCATCGGCCGTGTCAGTGGTGTAGCCCTGAAAATTCCGCCGCAGCTCCCCCGTCTCGACCGCCCGGCTCAGAGTGTCGGCGGGCTTGGCAAAATGATCGATCCCGACTGCCCGGTAACCCGCCTTGCCGAGCATCTCCGCCGCCATAGTCATCTGGCGGTAGCGCTCGGCAATATCTGGCAATGCCTGCTCAGGGATCAGCGACTGGTGTTTTTTCATCCACGGAACATGCGCATAACCGAACAGCGCGATCCGGTCGGGGTCGAGTGAGATGATCTGGTCAACCGTCTGTTGCAATGTCTCGCAGGTCTGGAACGGCAGGCCATAGAGAATGTCGCAATTGACCGAGTGAACGCCCCTTGCCCGCACGGCATCTACCACCGATTCCGTCTGCTCGAAGGTCTGAATCCGGTTGATGGTTTTTTGCACTTTGTCATCAAAGTCCTGCACACCGAGGCTCGCGCGCGTCATGCCAATGACGGCAAGCGCGTCATAGCGACTTTCGTCAAGATCGTTCGGGTCCATTTCCACGCTGATTTCGGGCGCCAGACCAAAGGTGAAATGGCGTCTTAGACAGTCCATCAGGCCCACCATGTCTTCAGGCCTCAGCATAGTGGGAGAACCGCCGCCAAAATGCACCGCGCTGACCACTGCATCGGGGGAAACAAGCGAGCCGACGGCTTCTATCTCCCGCTTAAGTGCCTCAAGATAAACCGCAATCGGCTCGTATTTCAGCGTGTGCTTGGTGTGGCAGGCACAGAACCAGCACAGCCGGTCGCAATAGGGAATATGCAGGTAAAGCGATATCCGGTTCCGGTGGCCAAGCTCGCCGAGCCAGCGGCGATAGGTGCCATTATCGATTCCCTCGTGAAAGTGCGGCGCGGTAGGATAGCTTGTGTAACGCGGCACGGCGCCCGAATATTTGCGAAGAAGTTCGGTATTCATCCCCGGATTTGCCTTTTATCAAGAAAATGTCGATTTCCTCCCCTTCAGTAACGGCTGCGACAGTTTGCAACTTTGACTTCAATCAAATTGCACCTTAAGTTCTTGCTAAAGTAGACGCGGGGGCGACGACTACGCGGCGCAAGCCTTCGAAAAGACCGGATTTTACACCTGCGGTCGCATTCGTCCCTTAAAGCCAGCATCGGAAAAGGCTGATGGACACGCTACAGAAGACCATCCATAATTCGGAATATCCCGTCGTATGCCGCTCCTGCGAGGCGCGTCACGGTGGTCTTTGCAGCACGTTGACGCCGCAGCAGCTCTGCGACCTCAACCGTCATTCCAGCCGTAAGAAGCTGGAAGCGGGCAACGAGCTGCTTGCCCAGGGGGAACTCGTCAGCTCCTACGGCAACATTCTCAACGGCGTGGTGAAGCTCTCGAAGATGATGTCGGATGGCCGCCAGCAGATCGTCGGCCTGCAATTTGCGCCGGATTTTCTCGGCCGCCCGTTCATGGCGGAAAGCAAGATGACGGCGGAAGCCGCAACCGATGTGGAAATCTGCCTGTTCCCGCGCCGCATCGTCGACCGCATGGTTTCCGAAGTGCCGGATATGGAACGTAAGCTTCACAGCCAGTCTCTGAAGGAACTGGATGAGGCGCGCGACTGGATGCTGACACTTGGCCGAAAATCGGCGCAGGAAAAGGTTGCCAGCTTCCTTTATATGATCGCCACGCATATCGATCCGGAAAAGGACGATAAATCAACGTTCGACCTGCCGCTATCGCGCGCGGATATAGCCGATTTCCTTGGTCTCACCATCGAAACAGTTAGCCGGCAAATGACTAAGCTGCGCAAGGAAGGCACGATCAGCATCGAGAACAACCGTCATATTACAGTGTCGGACCTCGATATGCTCAGCGAAGCCGCCGGAAACGACTGACCGGCGTTTTTCAACTTTCATCGTCCCTGAGGCGCTGACGTTCCGATGTTGATGTACGGCGCCCGCGCCTGCGCGGGTGCGAGCGCAAAACCGGCAAGAACCAGCAAAGCAGCGATGCATCTCATGATATTTCACCCTGTCTACCGCTTTTTCAGCGGCCTGTTTGTTATGACCGCATCATAAGCGGCAAAGCGCATCCATCCGCTTAACATCTTCAGTAAGCATATGGTTCAAAGGCAGGGTAAATAAGGGGTTATGAGAGCGGCTTGGTAATAGAATGAAGCACAAGGATTGCCGTTATCCTCGGCCTTGTGCCGAGCGAATCTCGAGATCCACAAGTTGTCGATTCTCGGTAAAGGCCCCAGAACGACGAACGGAAAACCTCACTGCGTGACAGGCGTCGCAACTGGCTTCTGGTTTTCGCCAAGCGCCCGTAATTCCGCGACTCGGCGCTTGTATTCAGCTTCCGAAATCTGGCCGTTGCGGCGTGCAGCACCGAGGCGCGACAGGTTCGATTCCATTTTGGACGCTTCATCATCCCCCATCTGGCTGCCGGCAGCGGTAATCGGCGCTGAAAAGCTTGGATAGGTGCCGGTATCGCGTCTCTGGCTCACCACATTGTCGCTGACGGGGCGCGGGCCAACGATTTGGGCTTGCGGGTGGGGCATATGGGCCGGTGCGACGATCGGTGCCGGGGTCTTGCAGGCGGCAAGTACTGTAACGAGCATGACGCCGGAAAGCGAAAGAAGGGCGATCCTTCCAGCGTTTTCCGCAAATCTTCCCCATGTACCCATGTGCTTGCCCATCGTCATGTTCCGCCTGTAAGGATATCGCCGATATCGAATTCGACTGCGGTTCGGCTCTTCGTGGCCTCCCCTTGCTGGTGGAACTTGTATTCGTTTTCATGCAGAATGTGCAAACACAAATTTGGTGGAGGACAGCGCATGGCAGGTGTTGACGGCGGGGCAGAGAAAAAGGGTGGCAAAACGCCCGGTTTCGACGCCACATCCGCCGAGGCTTACCTGATCCGCGACCCGGAAGCCTTTGCGGTCAACATCGCCCGCGCGCTGGAAAATCTCGGCAAAGCCGCGTCCGAATGGCTGGCGCCCCGCGAACGCGGTGAAATTCCGCAGACCAGCGCCGATCCGATGACCGACATCGTCAAGACGCTCTCCGACGTCGCCGAATACTGGATGGCAGAACCGAAGCGTTCACTCGAAGCGCAGACCCACCTGCTTTCCAGCTATTTCGATCTGTGGACAAAATCGGTGGCACAGTTTTCGGAAGATGCCGATTCCCGCTCGGAAAAGGCCGCAGAGAACGGCCCGGCAGAGCGAAAGAACAGGCGTTTTGCCGACGCGGACTGGCAGGCCAATCCGTTTTTCGATTTTCTCCTCAAAGCCTATCAGACTACCGTCGGTTTTGCCGACCGGATGGTTATGGAAGCCGAAGGGCTGGACGAGCACACCCGCACCAAGGCGTTGTTTTACATGCGCCAGGTGACGGAAGCCCTCTCGCCGGCCAACTTCGTCTTCACCAATCCGCAGGTCTTCCGCGAGACGGTCGCGTCCAGCGGGGCCAATCTCGTCAAGGGCATGGCACAGCTTGCCGAAGATGTCGCGGCCGGCCACGGCCATCTGAAACTGCGCCAGACCGATTACAGCAAATTCGTCATCGGCCAGAACATCGCCATCACATCAGGCAAGGTGGTTGCCAAAAGCCCGCTCTGCGAGATCATCCATTACGCGCCGACGACGAAAAAGGCCCTCAAACGGCCGCTGCTCATCGTGCCGCCATGGATCAACAAATTTTATATCCTCGATCTCAACCCACAGAAATCCTTCGTTAAATGGTGTCTCGATCAGGGTCACAGCGTGTTCATGGTCTCGTGGATCAACCCGGACGCCAGGCTGGCCGACAAGGGTTGGGAGGACTATATTCGCGAAGGTATCGATTTCGCCCTCGACACGATCGAGGAGCAAACCGACGAAAAAGAGATCAATGCCATCGGCTATTGCGTCGGCGGCACGCTTTTGTCTTCGGCCCTGGCATTGCATGCGCAGGAAGGCAATGAGCGCATTCGCAGCGCCACACTTCTCGCAGCCCAGACGGATTTCATCCATGCGGGCGACCTCAAGGTCTTCATCGATGAAGGCCAGCTCGCCGCGCTCGACAGGCACATGCAGGCCGTCGGTTATCTCGATGGCTCGATCATGGCCACAGTCTTCAACATGCTGCGCGCCTCCGATCTCATCTGGCCCTATATGGTCGATAATTATCTGCGCGGCACGGAACCCCTGCCCTTCGATCTCCTCTACTGGAATTCAGATTCGACCCGGGTGACCGCTGCCTGCCATTCCTTCTATCTGCGCAATTGTTATCTCGACAACAATCTCGCCCGCGGGCTGATGCGCGTGGCGGACAAGCGGATCAACCTCGGCGACATAAAAATCCCCGTCTATGATCTTGCCACCCGCGACGACCATATCGCGCCAGCGAAATCGGTCTTCACGGGGGCGGCACTGTTCGGCGGCCCCGTGGAATTCGTGCTCGGCGCTTCCGGCCACATAGCCGGTGTGGTCAATCCGCCGCAATCCGAAAAATACCAATATTGGACAGGCGCATCACCATCCGGAGACTTCGATGCCTGGCAGGCCGCAGCCACGGCCCACAAGGGATCATGGTGGGTGCACTGGCAAAACTGGATCGAAAGCCAGAATGGCGAGAAGGTAAAGGCAAGGGCCCCGGGAGACGGCAAGCGACCAGTGCTCGGCGATGCACCCGGAACCTACGTCCTGTCCTGACCCCGCCCCCACCTCTCACCTTTCAGGCCACATGCTCTTCACGCCCCCACTCGTACCCGCAACGCTGATCGCCCGCTACAAGCGTTTCCTCTTCGACGCTGTTCTGGAGGACGGCACGGCGATTACAGGCTCCTGCCCCAATACCGGCTCCATGCGCGGATTGACCACGCCCGGCTCGCGTATCTGGATGTCCGAGCATGACAGCCCAACCCGCAAGTACCGGCATATGCTGGAAATGGTCGAGGCCGATGGCACCGTGGTCGGCATCAATACCGGCATGCCGAACCGGCTGGCGGAAGAAGCGATTCTCAATGGCCGTATCCCGCAGCTTGCCGGCTATTCGACGATCCGGCGCGAGCAGAAATACGGCCGCAATTCCCGCATCGATTTCCTGCTTTCCGAAATTGGGCGGCCGGATGCCTATGTGGAAGTAAAGAACGTTCATTTCATGCGCGAAAAAGGTCTGGCCGAATTCCCTGATACCGCCACCAAACGCGGCGCCAAACATCTGGAGGAGCTGGGCGACGCAGCGGAGGCCGGTCACCGCGCGGTGATGCTCTATCTCATTCAGCGCAACGATTGCGACCGGATGCGCATCTGCGATGATCTGGATCCGGTCTATGCGCTGGCGTTTCAGCGGGCCATGTCGCGCGGCGTGGAGGCCTATGCGGTGAAATGCGACGTTTCCCCGGCACAAATTTCAGTCACGGGAACGGTTAAGATGGACGAATGGCGTCCGGCTGTTTTATGAACAGGGACGTAAAGAGACAGAAAGCACTATGATGGTCACCTATATCGACGCAGCCTCCGCCCCCCTCAAGAATACCGGCGTCATCCGCCTTTATACCCCTGAGGATTTCGACGGGATGCGCAAGGCGTGCCAGCTGACGGCGCGTTGCCTCGACGAACTGGCGGCAATCGTCAAGCCGGGTGTGACGACTGATGCCATCGACCGTTTCGTCTTCGAGTTCGGCGCCGACCATGGCGCTTTGCCGGCAACACTGAATTACCGCGGTTATACGAAATCCGTCTGCACCTCTATCAACCATGTGGTCTGCCACGGCATTCCGGACGCAAAGCCGCTGCGTGAAGGCGAAATCGTCAATATCGACGTGACCTATATTCTGGACGGCTGGCACGGCGATTCGAGCCGCATGTATCCGGTTGGCACGATCAAGCGCGCGGCTGAACGTCTGATGGAAGTGACCTATGAATGCCTGATGCTCGGCATCGCGGCAGTGAAACCGGGTGTGCGCACCGGCGCGATCGGCGCGGCTATTCAGGCTTATGCCGAGGCGGAACGCTGCTCGGTGGTGCGTGATTTCTGCGGCCACGGCGTTGGACGCCTGTTCCACGACACCCCCAATATCCTGCACTACGGCCGCCCGGACGAAGGCCCAGAGATTCGCGAGGGAATGATCTTTACCATCGAGCCGATGATCAACCTCGGCAAGCCGCATGTGAAGGTACTCTCCGATGGCTGGACGGCAGTAACGCGCGACCGCTCCCTTTCCGCGCAATACGAACATGCGGTCGGCGTAACCGCTACCGGTTGCGAAATCTTCACACTGTCGCCGGGCGGCTTTGACCGTCCGGGCCTGCCGCCACTCGCATAAGGCCAGACCGCCATGGTAAAACGCCCTGCCCCGCCTTCCGCCGATCTTCCATCGACCTCCGGCTTTCAGGCGGGAAACGGCGATCTGTTCGACGGAACGGATGAGCGCGGCTTCTTTGCCGAACCGCGAAGTGCGGTGAAGAAGGCCTCGGAACACCCCGCAGCCGTTGCGGAGCCGGAAGCGGAGATCGCACACTATCACGGCCATCGGGACAGGCTGCGGGCGCGTTATCGCGACGGCGGCGATACCGCCCTTGCCGATTACGAACTGCTGGAGCTTCTGCTTTTCCGGCTGATACCGAGGCGTGATACCAAACCCATCGCCAAGGCGTTGATCGCCCGCTTTGGTACCCTTGGCGGGGTGCTTGGCGCGCCGCTGCCGCTGTTGCAGGAGGTGAAGGGCGTGGGTGAGGCCGTGGCGCTCGATCTGAAGCTCGTCGCCTCCGTTTCCCAGCGCATGCTGAAGGGCGAAATCCGCAACAAGCAGATTCTCGGCTCCTGGTCTTCGGTCATAGACTATTGCCATGCCGCCATGGCCCATGAAACCCGTGAGCAATTCCGCATCCTGTTCCTCGACAAGCGCAACGTCCTGATCGCCGACGAGGTGCAGGGTCAGGGAACCGTGGACCACACGCCGGTTTACCCGCGCGAAGTGGTGCGCCGCGCCCTCGAACTTTCCTCTACGGCTTTGATTTTAATACATAATCATCCGAGTGGAGACCCTACCCCCTCGCGTGCCGATATCGAGATGACCAAAACCATCATCGATACGGCAAAGCCGCTGGGGATAGCGGTGCACGACCACATCATCATCGGCAAAGACGGCCACGCCAGCTTCAAAGGGCTTCGGCTGATCTGAAATCCATGGGTATCAACGCGAAGGCCTTTCCCGGCTTGCAACCCATAAGAGCGACATCAATACAAAATTAACACCTATAAATTAGCATTTCCGAAAATAAGAATAAAGGCATCTGACTTTGGTGCCTGAAGAAACGGGGGTGCTTTATGCGTAATGGAGTGCATTTCCTTCGTGATCGATCCGGCTCGTCCGCTGTCGAGTTCGCCATCGTCGCGCCGATTTTCTTTCTCGTCCTGCTGACAATGATTGCCTACGGTATCTACCTGATGGCCGCCTATTCTGTGCAGCAGATCGCCGCCGACGCGGCAAGGACGGCTGTTGCCGGACTGAATACGACCGAGCGCCAGCAGCTGGCCCGTGATTTCGTCACCAAAAGTGACCTCAGCTACGCCTTCATGGACAAGACGCGTTTCACGGTCAATGTCGCCACCGATCCCGCCAATGCCAACCAGTTCACGGTCAAGGTGGAATATGACGCCCGTGATCTGCCGATCTGGAGCCTCTACAGCTACACCCTGCCAGAGCCGGTCATCCGGCGTTTTTCCACAATCCGGATCGGAGGAGCATGACATGCAAAATATCTCTTCTTTGCTTCCCCGTTTCCTGAAGGATCGCACAGGCAACATCGCCATCTCGGCCGGGCTTACCGCACCGCTTTTCATCGGCATATTGGCGCTTGGCGTCGACTATGGCTATCTGACCCTGCAGAAGCGGCAATTGCAGCAGACCGCCGATCTTGCGGCCATATCAGCGGCGGCCAATGCCGCTGATCCCGAAAAGGCGGTCCAGCAATATTTCGCCCTCAACGGCATGAATCTCGGGGTCAAGACACCGAATGGCCTCTTGACCGTGGACGGTCTTCAACCTTTCGACCCCTTGAACGAATTTGCCAAGAGCAATGGTTATGCCGAAGTCGTCAAAGGTCACTATGAGCCGGACGCGACCCTGCCTGTCGGCCAGCGTTTCGTCGAAAATGCACTTCCAACCAATGCGATGAAAGTGAATATCGTCGAAAAGGGCCAGATATTCTTTGCCTCCGCCTTCACCACGCCGCCCAAGATTTCCGCGGCCGGAACGGCCTCATCCCAAAAGATCGCGGCATTTTCGGTGGGCTCGCGACTGGCGAGCCTCGATGAAGGCATTTTGAACAGCCTGCTCGGCGGCCTGCTCGGCACCACGGTCTCGCTCAAGGTTATGGATTACCAGGCGCTTGTGGCTGCTGATGTCAACGCGCTGCATGTCGTCGAAGCGCTGGCTGTCGATCTCAACCTGACAGCCGGCACCTACAAGGATGTCCTGAAGACGGAAATCACCTACGGCAAATTCCTGGACGCGCTGACGAAGACCACCGGCCTGCAGCCGGCTGTGGCCAACATTCTGAAGACGCTGGCAAAAACCGCCAACAAGAGCAACATCAAGCTCAAGCTTGAAGAAATCCTCAATCTCGGCCCGTTCTCGGACAAGCTGATCGGTAGCGGCGAAAACCTCAAGGTCACCGCAGGCGTCTTCGATCTCCTCAACGCCGCCGCCGTGGCAGGCAATGGCGGCAACCAGCTGGCGCTCAACCTCAACGCCAATCTTCTCGGTCTCGCCTCGGTCAAGACGACCCTCGCCATCGGTGAGCCACCCGTCGAAACGCCGTCGCTTGCCGTCGGCGGCCAGGGCACCGTGGTGCGCACCGCACAAACCCGGCTGGCGGTCAGTGTCGTCGTTGACGGGCTTCAGGCGATTGCCGGTCTGAAGGTCAATATTCCGCTCTATGTTGAAGTCGCCCATGCCGAAGCGCGGCTCGCCGACATTCGCTGCACGGGCGGCGGACAGGGTACGGTCGATGTCGAAGTCGTTCCCGGCGTCGCAGAAATCGCGCTTGGCAATGTCGATACCACGGCCTTTGCCAATTTCGGCAAGGATCCGCGCGTTACCAAGACGGCGATCGTGGATTCGGCCCTGCTCGCCATCAATGGCAGCGCCCTCATCAATGCCACGAACATGACGAAGACCAAGCTGACCTTTACCCAGTCGGATATCACCCAGGCCAAGATCAAGAGTGTTTCCACGAAGGATACCGTTACCACTCTTGTCAGTTCACTGCTGAAGAACCTCAATCTGGATATCAGGCTTCTCTTCCTTAATATCGATCTGGGAGGTCTGGCGGGCATCCAGTCAGCGCTTGCCAACACGCTCGCGGCAGTCACGGCGCCCGTGGATCAGCTGCTCTACAATGTCCTGCTGGTACTCGGCGTCAAGATCGGCGAAGCCGATGTGCGCGTCACCGACGTTCGTTGCCAGCAGCCGGCACTCGTCCAGTAATCAGGCCGACAACCATAAAAAAAGCCGCCGGCAGTATCCGGCGGCTTTTTTGTGTGATCTGCCTCTGTCAGGCAGTAGCAATTGCCAGACGCTTCTCGTCACGGCCGCTCTTCATGCGCTCGGACAGAAGGAAAGCCAGCTCCAGTGCCTGATCGGCGTTGAGACGCGGATCGCAATGGGTGTGGTAACGATCCGACAGCGAATCCGCCGTCACGGCGCGGGCGCCGCCGGTGCACTCGGTCACGTCCTTGCCGGTCATCTCGATGTGGATGCCGCCCGGATGTGTGCCTTCGGCGCGGTGGATCTGGAAGAAGCTTTCGACTTCCGACAGGATGCGCTCGAACGGACGCGTCTTGTAGTGGTTGAGCGTGATGGTGTTGCCATGCATCGGATCGCAGGACCAGACGACCTTGCGGCCCTCTTTCTCCACGGCACGGATGAGCTTCGGTAGGCTGTCGGCAACCTTGTCGTGGCCGAAACGGCAGATCAGCGTCAGACGACCTGCCTCGTTTGCAGGGTTCAGCGCGTCGATCAGCTCGATCAGATTATCAGGCGTCAGCGACGGTCCGCACTTCAGGCCGATCGGGTTCTTGATGCCGCGGAAATATTCCACATGCGCATGGTCGAGCTGACGCGTGCGGTCGCCGATCCAGATCATGTGGCCAGACGTGGCATACCAGTCACCGGAGGTCGAATCGACGCGGGTCAGCGCCTCTTCGTAACCGAGCAGCAGAGCCTCGTGGCTGGTGAAGAAATCGGTCTCGCGCAGGCTAGGATTGTTTTCTGCGCTGATGCCGATTGCCTGCATGAAGTTCATGGTCTCGGAAATCCGGTCAGCCAGCTTGCGGTAACGATCCGCCTGCGGGCTGTCCTTGATGAAGCCGAGCATCCACTGGTGAACGTTTTCAAGGTTGGCGTAGCCGCCCATTGCGAAAGCGCGCAGCAGGTTAAGCGTCGCCGCCGACTGGCGGTACGCGTCGAGCTGACGCTCGGGGTTCGGCACGCGCGAGGTCTCATTGAACTCGATGCCGTTGATGATGTCGCCGCGGTAGGACGGCAGCGTCACGCCATCGAGCACTTCCACGTTCGAAGAGCGGGGCTTGGCGAACTGACCGGCAATACGACCGACCTTTACCACCGGCAGCTGCGCACCATAGGTCAGGACGACAGCCATCTGCAGGAAAGCGCGGAAGAAGTCGCGGATATTATCCGCGCCATGCTCGAGGAAGCTTTCGGCGCAATCGCCACCCTGCAACAGAAAGGCGTTGCCGTCTGCCACATTGGCAAGCTGCTTTTTCAGGCGGCGGGCTTCACCGGCAAAAACGAGCGGCGGATAGGTCGCAAGCGTGGCTTCCGTCGCCGCAAGCGCTGCCGCGTCAGGATATTCGGGAACCTGCTGGATCGGTTTCTGCCGCCAACTGCCGGGTGTCCAATTCTGTGCCATGTCCTTACCCTTTTCTCGCCCGCGCATTTGTGCACGACCGCCTCGAAAAATTGAGCGGCTTATAGCTCCAAGCACAGGCTTTGCATAGCCGATGTCAGGGCCATCGGGCCCATTCCGCCCGTTTTGGGCGTTTAACGTGCATAAAAGTCAATTCAAACGATTTAATAAACCCGCCACCACCCGGAAAACAACGGTTTTCAAGTGGTGGCGAGCAAAGCGGAGACGTGATTACGTCGCACAAGCGACGGCGTTACACGCGCTCGCCGTTCACCACGCGGTAGCTTGGCGAATACATCGTCACCAGTTCCTCGGCCGCTGTCGGATGAACCGCCATGGTGCGATCGAAATCGTCCTTGGTGCATCCGGCCTTCAGCGTGATGCCGAGAAGCTGCGCCATTTCGCCCGCCTCGTGGCCGAGAATATGCGCGCCGACGACCTTGCGGTCGGCGGCATTGACGATCAGCTTCATGATCGTCTTTTCCTGACGCCCGGACAGCGTTGCCTTCATCGGACGGAACTGCGCGCGATAGACTTCCAGTTCCGGGTATTTCTTGCCCGCTTCCTCTTCAGAAAGTCCAACCGTGCCGATTTCCGGCTGCGAGAACACCGCAGTGGCAATAAGCTCGTGGTCCGGCTTGGTCGGGTTGTTCTTGTACTCGGTTTCGATGAAGCACATGGCCTCGTGGATCGCCACCGGCGTCAGCTGTACCCGATCGGTGACGTCGCCCAGTGCGAAGATACCAGGAACGTTCGTGCGCGAATACTCGTCGACGATGATCGCGCCGCGCGCATCCACCTTCACACCCGCATTTTCAAGGCCTAGACCATGCGTATTCGGATCGCGACCGAGCGCCAGCATCACCAGGCCGACATGCAGCGAGTTGCCCTGCTTCGTGCGTGCCACAAAGCCGCCCGCACCGTCCTTGCTCACTTCCTGAATGACGTCTTCAAGAATGATGCGAATGCCCTTGGCTTCCATCGCTTCATGAAGGCCCTTGCGCATATCGTGATCGAAGCGCGAAAGGATTTCCTTGCCGCGATAGATCAGCGTCGTTTCGACACCGAGTCCGTGGAAGATATTGGCGAATTCCACGGCGATGTAACCACCGCCAGCGATCAGGATCGATTTCGGCAGCTCTTCCAGGTCGAAAGCCTCGTTGGAGGAGATCGTCAGCTCGTGGCCGGGCAGCGCCTTGTGTTCGTTCGGCGTACCGCCAACGGCAATCACGATACGCTCGGCCGTGAAGGTCTCACCAGTCTTCGTCAGCTTCACGGTATGCGCATCGACAAGCTCTGCACGGCTGTCGAAAATATCGGCCTTGGCGTTATCCAGACCCTTGCGGTACAGCCCTTCGAGACGGGTGATTTCCCTGTCTTTCGCTTCGATCAGTTTTTTCCAGTCGAAACGACGCTCGCCAACGCTCCAGCCGAAACCTTCGGCATCCTCGAAATGCTCAGGAAATTGCGAGGCATAAACGAACAGCTTCTTCGGCACGCAACCACGGATGACGCAGGTTCCGCCGTAACGGTATTCCTCGGCAATTCCCACACGCTTGCCGAGTGAGGCGGCCACGCGAGCGCTGCGAACGCCGCCCGAGCCGCCACCGATAACGAAAAGATCGTAGTCATAAGCTGTCATAGTCAAAACCCCTGATCAAAACCACGTGCCATCGGCCTCAAGGCGGGCTGTGGCGTATTCATGGCACATATAGGTGCTGCGATGCACAAATGAAAAGCCCGACCTTGCGGCCGGGCTTTGAATATTTCTGAACGTGAGCTTTGGGACCCGACGCTCTATCTATTTCACTCAGGGCTTGTGAGCCGGAGCGCCACCGGTGTTGCCCTGATCGGCCGGAAGCGGCTTCAGATCAGCGCCGGCCACCTTCTGCAATTCGGTCATGCTGGAGGTGTTCAGATCGCGGTTGATGCCCGCGGCCCAGATGTCGGCAGCCTTCATCAGTTCGCGCGTGGCGATAGGGCCGTCCTTCAGAAGCTTCTTGCCGGCTTCGCTGCTGTAGAAGGTGGAGATGGCGTTCAGCTCTTCGACGGAGAAGGCGCGCGCGTAGGTGAGTGCTGCCTCGCGTTCCAGATCGGCGCGGCGCGGCGCAAGCTCAAGTGCCTTGGCGTCTACAGTCGCGGTAATCGCGTCCTGCACATTCGGCGATGCCTGAATGAGTTCGGCCTTCAGACGTTCCGCCAGACCCGGCAGGATATCATCGAAACGGTCAGTAACGCCAAGAGAGGCGATCGCCTGCCGTGCGGCGGCGATATGCGCTTCCGAAATTTCCTGAGCGCGTGCGGCAGTACCGAACACGATGCCGGAAATGAGGATCGAAGCAGCGGCAGCTTTGCCCAGTCCCGCTAGTTTGATCATGAAAATCTCGCTCCTGTTATACTGCCTGCATCACGCGGGCGCCTTCAGGACCCGCAATGATGGCAAGCGATGCCAAATTTATGAAAAGTCCGTGCTCGACAACACCGGGGATAGTGTTCAGCTCGCGTGCAAGCGCTTCTGCATCAGGAATACGGCCAAAAGATGCGTCGAGAATGAGGTGTCCACCATCCGTCATGAAGGCGCCGTCGCCCGACGAACGCATCGTCAGGTCGCCCGAGAGGCCGGACCGCGCCGCCAGTTTCTCGATGGCTATCTGTGTCGCCACCTGACCGAACGGATTGATTTCGATGGGAAGCGGAAAAGCGCCAAGCGTCTCCACAACCTTGCTCTGGTCGGCGATGACGATCATGCGGGCGGATGCCGCCGCCACGATCTTTTCGCGCAGAAGCGCACCGCCACCACCCTTGACGAGTCGCAGGCCGTGATCCACTTCGTCCGCGCCATCGATGGTAAGGTCCAGTTCCGGCAATTCATCGAGGGATTTCAGCGGCACGCCAAGCTCCACGCAAAGGCGCGCAGTACGCTCGGATGTCGGCACGCCTTCGACCTTCAGGCCTGCAGCAACCTTTTCCGCCAGAAGCCTGACGAATTCCTCAGCTGTAGAGCCCGTGCCGATACCAAGTCGCATCCCGTCTTGCACATGGGACAATGCGGCCTCGGCGGCCTTGATCTTCATCTGGCGGGCATCCATGTGCCTGAAACTCCGGTAGCTTTGTCGTCGCCGTGCTGTTTACACGGGTCGAAAGCCAAACGAAAGCATTTTTGCAGGCAACGAACAGAACGTTGTGGCGCGGTTGCAAAGACAAAGCCGTTTGCCTAGGCTTGGCCACAACGAACGCACCGATATCATCGCCAAAAGCATTCTCTCAAGAGGCCAGTTCCCGTGACATCCCGCCCGCTCTCCCCGCTCGCCATCTTCGACCTCGATGGTACGCTCGTCGACACCGCCGCCGATCTCGTTTCCAGCCTCAACCACACCATCGCCGCAGCCGGTCTTGCCCCTGTTACCTATGACGACCTGACGCATCTCGTCGGCCAAGGCGCGCGCGTGATGATCAAGCGGGCCTTCGCGCTGCGTCAGGTAGAATTGCCGGAAGCCGAACTGGAGCCGCTGTACGAGCGTTTCATTGACCATTATCGCGCGGAAATGCCCGGCGACAGCCGCCCCTACCCCGGCATCGTCAGCGTACTGGATGCGCTTTCGTCAGCTGGCATCACGCTCGCGGTCTGCACCAACAAGACCGAAATCCTCGCGCTCCCGCTGCTCGAAAAACTGGATCTCACCCGATATTTCGCCGCCATCACCTGTGGCGACACCTTCCCCTTCCGCAAGCCTGATGCGCGCCATATTCTCGGCACCATCGAAAAGGCTGGCGGCGACCCGCAGTGCTCGGTCATGGTGGGTGACAGCATCAACGACATTCTCGCCGCCAAAAATGCGGCCGTCCCCTCGATCGGCGTCACCTTCGGTTATTCGGATGTGCCGATGGCCGAACTCGAACCGGATGTCGTGATAGATGACTTCACTGCGTTGACGCCCGCGCTGTTCGAGCAGCTGGTCTCAAAGGGCGCCGCTGCGGCTTGAGACGGAGCTGTTCTCCACCGTCATGCCGGGCTTGATCCGGCATCGAGCCACGGCGCGTCTGCGCCGTGATACAACTCTTTCGCGATCAAAGACCTGATCGCACTGGACCCCTGACCAAGTCCGGGATGGCGGAGTGCGGATGCTGCCGTTTAACGCCACCATTCATGTGGCGACTTTGCCATCAAACAAAAAAAGCGCCGTTTCCGGCGCTTTCTTTTTCTCAATGTGATTTCTATCAAATCGACGCGGCCCGCGCCTTCGTCGTTACCGCAAACGCCTTCTGGACGTAGCTGTCACGGTCGTAGACGTCGTCGAAGAACTGCACCTTGCCGGCCTTGTCCGGCCAGGCGGTAAAATAGGCCACGTAGACCGGTATCTTCACCGGCACCTGCACGGCGCGGTTCTTGCCCGCTGCAATCTGCTCGTTGACCTTGTCGACGCTGGTGCCAAGAACAGCGGCCGCCATGCGGCGCGGGTCGACCAGACGGATACAGCCGTGGCTCAGCGCCCGCATATCGCGGTTGAAGAAGCTCTTGGCAGGCGTATCATGCATGTAAATGGCATGCGCATTCGGGAACAGGATTTTCAGGTCGCCCAGCGCATTGTCGCTGCTTGGCGGCTGACGCACCGAAATGGCGTTGGTGGAGCCGAACCAGTTGACGCTGGTGGAAGAAACCGCACGGCCACCCACCTGTACCTCATAACCCAGACGGTCGAGATAGGACGGATCGCGGCGCAGCTTCGGCAGCATCTCGTTGACGATGATCGACTGCGGAACGCCCCAATAGGGGTTGAATTCGACGGTCTGGATTTCGTCCTGGAAGAAGTAGGTCTGGTTGGCCTTGGAGCCGACCACCACCTTCATGCCGAACTGTTCCTGTCCGTCATTGTGGTAATAGGCCATGAAGGCGGGCTGGTTGATCAAGACGTAGCGCTGGCCGAGATCGGCAGGCAGCCAGCGGATCTGCTCCATCGCCACCTGCACCTTGGCAATCCGGGCGTCGTTGCTTTCGCCGACCATGGCACGCACGGTCGCGCGGCCGATGACGCCGTCGGCCTTCAGGCCGTTTTCGCTCTGGAATGCCTTCACCAGATCAACGAGATCAGGCGTATAATCCGGCGTCTGCTGGTAGCCGGAAATGATCGCCGCATGTTCCGCCTTGAAGGCAGGCGAAGCGCGATGTTCGATTGCCTTGACAACACTCGCCATGTCGCCGCTGCTGTTGCCGGGTTTCAGCACCAGATCGGCGGGAACCTTGACCGTGTTGGCCGCATCACCCTCGCTGCGCAACCGGGCCAGTTCGGCCTTCAGCGCCAGATATTCGGCGTTCGAAGGTTCACGGCTGCGCAGATAGGCTGCGATATCGGGGCTGAGGCCTGCAAGCTTCAGCACGGGCGCAAGGTTCACCGTCTTGCGCTTGAAATCGTGGTAACCGGACAGCCGGTTCGGATCGACACGGCCACGCGTCGTATCCTGCACATAGGCCAGAACCTTGGCGGAAAGCGCAAGCTCGAACTGCATCTGCGCGCGCTGATAGGCGTCGGAGGTCGATGCGGAAGCCACTTCCACCGGCGTGCCGGATGCGTTCGCGCCTGCGCTGATGCTGGCGGTTACGTCCTTTGCGGGTACTGAAATGCTGTAATCGGCCGGATCGAGGCCGCTTTCGCCAACAGTCTCCAAAAACGCCATGACGGCGTTCGCGCGGGCAGTCAGCTCGCCTTCCGAAACCCAGAGCGCCTTGCCGCCGGCACCGTAATAGGCTTCCAGAGCCTTGCCAATTTCGGGGGTGGCGCTGAACTTCACATTGGCAAGACCATCGCCGAAATTGGCGGTGTTCACAGCGCGTGCGGTATCGGCCTTGTAATCGTAATAACGTGGACCGGAAACACGCGGCAGAGGCTCGGGATCGGATGCATCGGCGCTCGGTCCGACCGTCGGCGGCGAGGTGACGATACCGGCTGGCGGCATTTCACCGCGATCGCGCGCAACCTTGCCAGGCCCGCCACGCAAAAGGTCCATCAGCGTTACCGCGCCGGCGCTGCCGGGAAGAGCGGTGGAAACGGAAAGACCGAGAGCCAGCACCAGCGCTGCCGATGTTTTTCCAGATGTGACTTGCAATTTGATCCTCGTAGCACCCAGCGCCGCCAACGAAGACGGAGCATCCAGTTTCATGCTTGTCTAGCCGATAGACGGCCCGTTGAAAAGAAAACGCCGAAGTCCAGAACGCACCCGAAATGAACCTCATATTACGGCCAAAACCGTAAAAACGTAATTTCCAGAATTGGCGAGAATGGTTAAATTTCTATTTATTTCATTCACTTTGCGGTGGTTGGCCAAGCCGTTCCAAGCCGATGAAACCCCGGTTTTCCGGGCTTTTATCGACGTAGTAAAAATGACACGCCAAGGTCTTTTTCTTAACCGGGCAGGATGAGCGCCAAAATCGCCCTGTCCCAAGGGAAATATCTGCCAGGCATGCCTCGCAACGCTTTCATTGCCAGCGCGATGATTCTATATATCGGCGCGCGCAAGGCGGGCGAAGTGCCGTTTTGGCGGAGGAAAACGAGTAAAAAGGCAAGATTGATGACAGCCACACGGACGGAAACCGATACATTTGGACCCATTGAAGTTCAGGCCGATCGCTATTGGGGCGCGCAGGCGCAGCGCTCGCTCGGCAACTTCAAGATCGGCTGGGAAAAGCAGCCCGCCTCTGTCGTTCGCGCGCTCGGCATCGTCAAGCAGGCCGCCGCCCGTGCGAACATGGCGCTTGCAGGCCTCGACCCCAAGGTAGGCGACGCAATCATCGCAGCTGCACAGGAAGTCATCGACGGCAAGCTGACCGAGCATTTCCCGCTGGTCGTCTGGCAGACCGGCTCCGGCACGCAATCCAACATGAATGCCAATGAGGTGATTTCCAACCGCGCAATCGAGATGCTCGGCGGCGAAATGGGCACCAAGAAGCCGGTTCACCCCAACGACCACGTCAATATGAGCCAGTCCTCGAACGACACCTATCCGACGGCGATGCACATCGCCTGCGTGGAAGAGATCGTTCACCATCTGCTGCCGGCCCTCAAGCACCTGCACACGGCGCTGGAAGCCAAGGTCAAGCAGTTCGAAAAGATCATCAAGATCGGCCGCACCCACACGCAGGATGCCACGCCGCTGACGCTCGGCCAGGAGTTTTCCGGTTATGCCGCGCAGGTCGCCTCGGCGATTGCCAATATCGAACTCACCCTGCCTGCACTTTCCAAGCTTGCCCAGGGCGGCACGGCGGTCGGCACGGGCCTGAACGCCCCCGTCGGTTTCGCTGAAAAGGTTGCCGAAGAGATTTCCAAGATCACCGGCCTGCCGTTCGTGACGGCGCCGAACAAGTTCGAAGCGCTTGCCTCGCACGATTCCATGGTGTTCTCGCATGGCGCGATCAATGCCGCAGCAGCAGCCCTGTTCAAGATCGCCAACGACATCCGCTTCCTCGGCTCCGGCCCGCGCGCCGGTCTTGGCGAATTGTCGCTGCCGGAAAACGAACCCGGCTCATCGATCATGCCGGGCAAGGTCAACCCGACGCAGTCGGAAGCGCTGACGCAGGTTTGCGCCCACATCTTCGGCAACAATGCAGCGCTCTCCTTCGCAGGCTCGCAGGGGCACTTCGAACTGAACGTCTATAATCCGATGATGGCCTACAACTTCCTGCAGTCGGTCCAGCTTCTGGGCGATGCCGCCGTCTCCTTCACCGACAACTGCGTCGTCGGCATCGAAGCCCGCGAAGACAACATCAGGAAGGGCGTCGAGAACTCGCTGATGCTCGTCACGGCTCTCAACAGCAAGCTCGGCTACGACATCTGCGCCAAGATCGCCAAGACCGCGCACAAGAACGGCACGACACTGCGCGACGAGGCCGTCGGCGGCGGATACCTCACGAACGAGGAATTCGACCAGTATGTGCGCCCGGAAAACATGATCGGCCCGAAGTAAGCCGGTCGGGATTATCGCTGACATAGAGAACGGGCCTTCGGGCCCGTTTTTTGTTTGTTCGATTGACGGATGAGCGATGAGACCGTGGTGTAGGGCCAAAGCATCGGGATGTCCCGGTACTGACCACTCTTGGTGTTTTTAAATCGCCCCCGTAAGCTGTTCTTCCGCAGAGAATGCCGAAACCAGATGCGCGATTGAGGATGACATCATGATCTGCCGCCGCAGCCTGCTTCTTGGTGGTGCCTTCCTCGCCACGGCCATGAAAGTCCCAAGTCTGTTTGCGCAAGGCAATAGGCAATCGATTTCACTTTGGCCCGGCCCGCCTCCGGGTGGCGGTGGTCCGAACGGCGTCCCGGATATAAGCAAAAAAGGCGCTGTCACCAACATTGCCGTACCGAGCCTGGAGGTGTTCGCTCCCGCAAAGCCAAATGGTTCCGCAATGATCATTGCAGGTGGCGGTGGATATAAACGCATCGAGGAAGGCAAGGAGTCCTATCCCGCTGCACGCTGGCTCGCGGACAGAGGCATTTATGCTTTTGTCCTCACCTACCGTCTGCCGATTGAAGGATGGGCTGCTGGACCGCTGGCACCGATTCAGGATGCGCAGCGCGCATTTCGTCTGGTGCGTGCACGCGCTTCGGACCGGCAGATCGATCCGCACAGGATCGGCGCACTTGGTTTTTCTGCGGGCGGGCACTTGATGGGGTTGGCCGCCGCCCGCTCGGCTTTTGCGTCTTACGAAGCAGTCGATGACATCGACAGGCAATCAGCCCGGCCGGATGTTGCGGCCCTGATCTATCCGGTCATCACGCTTGCAGCGCCCTATGACCATACATCGACCCGGAGGTCACTTATCGGCAGGCACCCGACAGACGAGGCAACACGAGAGTGGTCAGTGGAAAGCCATGTGAGCAAAGATTGCCCTCCGGTCTTCCTCACGCAGGCGGATGACGACCGGATTTCCAATCCCGCCAATAGCCGTATCATGCAGCAGGCGTGCGAGAAGGCGGATGTGGATGTCGAATTTCACCCAATCATTTCTGGCGGCCACGGCTTCGGCATGGGCAAGCCCGGAACCACCACGCAAGAATGGCCTGGATGGTATGAGGCATGGCTGAGGAAGCACAACCTTCTGGCCTGATGCATTCTGTGCGCAGCCCAATAAAAAAGGGCCGCAAAAGCGGCCCTCTCCGTATCATTCAAACCATCAAACCAGCCGGCTCTGCTCCACCGCCGCTTCAACGAAGCTGGCAAACAGCGGATGCGGGTCGAGCGGGCGGCTCTTGAGTTCCGGGTGGTATTGCACACCGATGAACCAGGGATGGTCAGGATATTCCACCGTTTCCGGCAGCACACCATCAGGAGACATGCCCGAGAAGACGAGGCCGCATTCTTCCAGCCGGTCCTTATAGTCCACATTCACCTCGTAACGGTGGCGGTGGCGCTCGGAAATATCCGTGGAACCGTAGATTTCGGCGATCTTGGTGTCTTTCTTCAGCGCTGCCTTGTAAGCGCCGAGACGCATGGTGCCGCCGAGATCGCCCTTGGTGGAGCGCTTCTCCAGCTCGTTGCCCTTTACCCACTCGGTCATCAGGCCAACGACGGGCTCAGCCGTCGGACCGAATTCGGTGGAGGAGGCATTCTCGATGCCGGCCAGATGACGCGCCGCTTCCACGACTGCCATCTGCATGCCAAAGCAGATCCCGAAATAGGGCACGTTGCGCTCACGGGCGAACTGCGCCGCCATGATCTTGCCTTCCGAACCGCGCTCGCCGAAACCGCCCGGCACCAGAATGCCGTTGACCTTTTCGAGATAGGGCGTCGGATCTTCCTTTTCGAAGACTTCCGACTCGATCCACTCCAGCTTGACCTTGACGCGGTTGGCAAAACCACCGTGATGCAGCGCCTCGATCAGCGACTTGTAGGCGTCCTTGAGGCCGGTATATTTGCCGACGATCGCAATCGTTACCTCGCCTTCCGGCGTGCGGATACGGTTGCAGACCTCTTCCCACTGTTCCAGACGCGGCTTCGGCGCCGGTTCGATACCGAAAGCGGCCAGCACTTCCGAATCGAGACCTTCATTGTGGTAGGCGATCGGAACGTCATAGATGTTGGCAACATCCAGCGCCTGAATGACGGCGGAAGGACGCACGTTGCAGAACAGCGAAAGCTTGCGGCGTTCCGCTTCCGGGATTTCCCGGTCGGCGCGCACCAGCAGAATGTCGGGATGAATGCCAAGCGCCTGCAGCTCCTTCACGGAATGCTGGGTCGGCTTGGTCTTCAATTCGCCGGCTGCCGGGATGTAAGGCATCAGCGTCAGGTGAACATAGATTGCGGTGCCGCGCGGCAGATCGTTGCCGAGCTGGCGGATCGCCTCCATGAACGGCATCGCCTCGATATCACCCACGGTGCCGCCGATTTCGCAGATGACGAAGTCGTACTCGTCATTACCTTCGGTCACGAAATCCTTGATCTCGTTGGTGACATGCGGAATGACCTGAACGGTCGCGCCGAGATAGTCGCCGCGGCGTTCCTTGTCGATGATGTTCTTGTAGATGCGGCCAGTGGTGATGTTGTCGGTCTTGGTCGCCGAACGCCCCGTAAAGCGTTCATAGTGGCCAAGGTCGAGGTCCGTCTCGGCACCGTCGTCCGTCACAAACACTTCGCCGTGCTGTGTCGGGCTCATCGTGCCGGGATCGACGTTCAAATAGGGGTCAAGTTTGCGAAGCCGCACCCGATAACCACGGGATTGCAGCAATGCTCCGAGTGCCGCAGCTGCGATGCCCTTACCGAGAGAGGAGACCACGCCGCCTGTGATGAATACATATCGCGCCATGGGATTCACCGGATACCTTTTTACCTCTGATTCCGCCAGCCCAAATTTCATGCTGTTGCAAATTCGCTGTTGACGAATTGGCAATGGGATGTGGCGAAATGCGAACAAAAGAAAACCGGCAGGCTTTTGGCCTGCCGGAGCGTTAAATCATAACCGGGCTTATTGACCGGTCGGAACTGCGTTCGGATCGGCGGGCTTGGCCGGCGCCGGAGCGGCTTCACCAGCAGTGGCCGGTGCAGGCGTGGTCTGCGCAGGTGCTGCAGCGCCGCTGTTGGTCGGAACGCCATTCTCAGCCGGAGCCGGCGTTGCCGGCGTCTGTGCCGGGCCGAGCGTGTCGAGAATACCGTTGCCCTGACCCTGCGTGGCCGGAATACGGTTCAGAATATCCGTCGGGCGCGATTCGTACCGGGTCAGAAGACCAAGTCCGAGCGACGTCACGAAGAACAGCGCGGCAAGGATGCCCGTCGTGCGGGTCAGCGCATTGGCCGTTCCGCGCGCGGACATGAAGCCCGAACCGCCGCCGATGCCGAGGCCGCCGCCTTCGGAACGCTGGATCAGAACCACGCCGACAAGCGCCAGCACGATCATGAGGTGAATAACAATCAAAACGGTCTGCATGACAATCCATTCCATGCCCCGCGCGGAGCACTACAAAGAAGGTTTCGCGGCTCTTTACATGAGGCGAAGGCTTATTCCAAGCCCCTTTCCCGCCACTGTGGCAGGAAAGCGTGTCTCAAGCCGTCAGTTGCTCGTATGCCGCATAGATGGAAAGGAAGTCGGAGGCTTTCAAGCTCGCGCCGCCGATCAGTGCGCCGTCGACATTCTCGACACCCATCAGTTCCAGCGCATTGGCAGGCTTCACCGAGCCGCCGTAGAGAATCCGCATGGTCTTGCCTTCATCACCAAAGCGCTTGACCAGCTCGTCGCGCATGAAGGCATGAGCCTCGCGCACATCCTTCGTGGTCGGCGTCAGACCCGTGCCGATCGCCCAGACCGGCTCATAAGCGATGACGGTGTTTTCGGCGGTTGCCTCGTCCGGAAGCGATCCGGCGAGCTGGCGCTTGAGGATATCGAGCGTCTGGCCCGCCTTGCGCTCATCCGCCGTCTCGCCAATGCAGACGATGGCGATAAGATCGGCCTGATGGGCGGCAACGGCCTTGGCACGGACCAGATGATCCGTCTCGGCATGGTCGGTGCGACGCTCGGAGTGGCCGACGATGACATGGGTGCCGAAGCAATCGGCAATCATCTCGGCGGAAATGTCACCCGTATGCGCGCCGGAAACATTCTGGTGGCAATCCTGTCCGCCAATCATCAGCGGGCTGTCGTCGCAAAGCGCGGTTGCCACATAAAGAAGCGTCGATGGCGGGCAGATCAGCGCATCCACCTTTTCGGAAAGCGCGCCCTTGACGCCCTCTGCCATGGCCTTGATCTGATCGAGCGACGAACGGGTGCCGTTCATCTTCCAGTTTCCGGCTACAAGCGGTCGAACATTCGGCGTCATGCGTATCCCATTCCCTTTGTCTCGGAGAGCCGCTTGCGCGAACACCCCTTACCTCAGCCGCCAGGCGGCCCCTAATCGCGACAGAAACCCTGCCGGAAATCCCGGAATATTTCCTTAAACGCAGCTGATGACAATTGGTACAAAAAAGCAGTCATAAGCATCAAAACGTCGGTCAATTTGCCGAAATTCGCGCCTGTCGAACCAAAACTGGACCTCATCGGCTCAAAATCCAGTTCAAAACCGCCCGCCAGTCGGTCATGCGCACCGGCGTTCCATGCGTGCCTGTCTCAAAAAGCGTGAAGCGCGCCGGCTCTCCCGCCTTCAGCAAGGTGCGGAAGATGGTCGCCTGGCTGTCGGCGGAATAGACCTTGTCGGCGCTGCCATGGGTGAACCACACCGGCTTTTTGGCTTTCGCAAAGGCGCTCTTCGGAAAATCGGGGTCGACCGCGCCGCCAAGGATCGCCATGCCCTTGAGATTGCCGACCGTCGCCTTGTCGCGGCTGATGCCGTAGCAGATGAAGCTGCCCATGGAGGCGCAGGCCAACACCACCGGCTTGCCGCCGGATTTGCTAGCAGCATAGGTGATCAGCGCGGAAACGTCGGCAACGCCATTGGCATCGAAGGATCGTACGCTCGGCACATAATAGGTGCCGCCATTGGCGACAGCCAGATTTTTCAGCCGGTTGAAATTGCCACCGAACGTATAGTCGTTCATGCCAAGCCGCCGGTCGCCGCCGCGCCCGTGAATGAAGATCACGGTGAAGGCCTGCCCGGATGATGGCCCGACGCGGCCCACCTCAAGCGCCCTGCCCTCAACCGCCACGGATTCCATCGCCTGCGCTGTCTTGGGCGCCATATCCACATATTGCCGCTTCACCCGGCGTTCCGGTACCTCGTCGCGGCCGTTGATATCGCGCATCTCCTGATAATCGATCACCTCAGATGCGCCGCCATCGGCCGTGGAAAGCACTGTCTGGCTGGAAAACAGCTCGTCCTTGAACGGCCGCAGCGGCCCGTCCGCCGCCCCGGCACCGCCCGGCATCGCCGCAACAGTCAGGCAGAAAAGAGTACAAAACGTGAAATGAGCTGTGGACATGACTTGGTTAACCGTTCATTCGTGGCTGCGAGACTTGCCATTGCCAGGGCGGCAGCGCAATCCTCCTGTTGCGAAACCCTGACATAGTCGTGGCATAGGGTGCGCCGCGTTAGGCCACACGCCCTGCACGTTTGGCGCTATACTTGCCCCTATTGGCATACTGATTCGCTTGGCGAAATTCTGACGACACGCTTTTTTGAACCTTGGACATGATGGACGATAGCAACGATCTCTTCTCCGGTCTTCCGGTGGCACCAAACAGCGAAACGGAAAAGAACGAGGACACGGCAAAACCCGTGAAGGCCCCGGTGTCCGCAGCCGCGAACGTGAACGTGCAGCCGAAACCAGCAGCCGTTGCGGCCGTCACGACGCCCCCGCCCCCAGCGCCCGTGTCTCCTTCCGGTGACGATTACGGTGCCTCGTCGATCCGCGTGCTCGAAGGGCTGGAACCGGTGCGCATGCGGCCCGGCATGTATATTGGCGGCACCGACGAGAAGGCGCTGCACCACCTCTTTGCCGAAGTCATCGACAACTCCATGGACGAGGCCGTCGCAGGCCACGCCAATTTCATCGAGGTCCATCTCGATACCGAGGGTTTCCTCACCGTCACCGATAACGGACGCGGCATTCCCGTGGAAAACCATCCGCAGGTTCCGGGCAAGTCGACGCTCGAAGTCATCATGACCAAGCTGCATGCCGGCGGCAAGTTCGATGGCAAGGCCTATGAGACCTCCGGCGGCCTGCATGGCGTCGGCGTTTCCGTGGTCAATGCGCTGTCCGATCTTCTGGAAGTGGAAGTCGCCCGTAACCGCAAGCTTTACCGCCAGCGCTTTTCGCGCGGCGCGCCGATTGGCGGTCTCGAAGAACTGGGTGACGTGCACAACCGACGCGGCACCCGCGTGCGTTTCCATCCGGACCCGCAGATCTTTGGCGATCACGCAAAATTCGAACCGGCCCGTATTTTCCGCATGGCCCGCTCCAAGGCCTATCTCTTCGGCGGCGTCGAAATCCGCTGGAGCTGCGATCCCGGCATGGTGCCCGCCGGTGGCGAAATCCCCGAAAAGGCCGTGTTCCATTTCCCCGGTGGTCTGAAGGACTATCTGGCCGCCACGCTCGGCAAGGAATTCACTGTCACCCGCGAGATTTTCTCCGGCCGCACCGAAAAGACCGGTGGCCACGGCGCGCTGGAATGGGCTGTGACCTGGTATGGCGGCGACACGCAGATCCATTCCTATTGCAACACCATCCCGACGCCTGAAGGCGGTACGCATGAGGCCGGTTTCCGCATCGCGCTCACCAAGGGCCTGAAGAACTATGCGGAGCTGACCCAGAACAAGCGCGCCAGGGAAATCACCACCGATGACGTGATGATCTCGGCAGCGGGCATGCTCTCCGTCTTCATCCGCGAGCCGGAATTCGTCGGCCAGACCAAGGACAAGCTCGCGACCGTCGAGGCCCAGCGCATCGTCGAAAACGCGCTGCGCGATCCCTTCGACCATTATCTCACCGGCAATCCGGGCGAAGCGGCGAAGCTGCTGGACTGGGTGATCGAGCGCGCCGAAGAACGCCTGCGCCGCCGCAAGGAAAAGGAAGTCAACCGCAAGACGGCGGTGCGCAAGCTGCGCCTGCCCGGTAAGCTGGCGGACTGCTCGCAGAACACGGCTGAGAATGCCGAGCTTTTCATCGTCGAGGGTGACTCGGCTGGCGGCTCGGCCAAGCAGGCGCGCAACCGCGCCAATCAGGCCATCCTGCCGCTGCGCGGCAAGATCCTCAACGTCGGCAGCGCCAGCCGTGAAAAACTCTCCGCCAACCAGCAGATCGCCGATCTCATCCAGGCGCTGGGCTGCGGCACGCGCACCAAGTACCGCGAAGAGGATCTGCGTTACGAACGCATCATCATCATGACGGATGCCGACGTCGATGGCGCCCATATCGCCTCGCTGCTCATCACCTTCTTCTATCAGGAAATGCCGGAACTCATTCGTGGCAACCACCTCTATCTCGCGGTGCCGCCGCTCTACGTCATCCGTCAGGGTGCCAAGAGCGCCTATGCCCGTGACGACGCCCACCGCGCCGAATTGATGGAAACCGTCTTCAAGGGCAAGAAGGTCGAAATCGGCCGCTTCAAAGGCCTTGGCGAAATGATGGCGGCACAGTTGAAGGAAACCACCATGGATCCCGAAAAGCGCACCCTGCTGCGCGTCGAGATCGACGATGTGGATTTCGAAGGTACCCGCGAGGCGGTCGACAATCTGATGGGCACCAAGGCGGATGCCCGCTTCCGCTTCATTCAGGAACGCGCTGCCTTCGCGGATAATCTGGATATCTGATCAACCGTCCCGGCCAGCCATGCGCCAACCGGGACGATTTGAGTCATGCCGCCGCCACATTTTCGCGAACGTCCAGAACGCGGTCGATCAAACCCCATTCCAGTGCCTCTTCGACCGTCATGAAACGGTCGCGATCCATTGCCGCTTCAAACTGGTCATAGCTGCGTTTGCAATGCTCGGCATAAAGCCGCGTCATTCGGTGCTTTGTCTGCCTGATTTCTTCAGCATGGATGAGCATATCCGACGCCTGCCCCTGAAACCCGCCGGACGGCTGGTGAATGAGGATGCTGGCGTTGGGCAATGCCGCCCGCGCGCCCGGTTCGCCCGCCATAAGCAGGAACGAGCCCATCGAACGGGCGGTCCCCATGCACAGAGTATGAACGGGCGCGCGGATGTAGCGCATGGTGTCATACATTGCGAGACCGCTGGTCACGACGCCGCCTGGAGAATTGATGTAGAGATGGATCGGCTTTTTCGGGTTTTCCGCCTCCAGAAACAGCAGTTGCGCGCAGACAAGCGCGGAAACAGCGTCGTTGACCTCACCGTTGAGAAAGATGATCCTTTCCCGCAACAGCCGGGAATAGATGTCGAAAGACCTTTCTCCCCTTGCGGATTGTTCAACTACCATAGGGACGAGTTGCATCGCTTCGCGCATCGGCGAACTCCTGTCGTTTGAAAATGTAAGGAAATGTGGTGGATCAGGCGGCGAGCTTGATGGGCGAACGGTTGTGGTTTGCGGCGGCCTTTGTCATCCGACCGGAACTGGTGATGGGCAACTCATGAATGACCCGCAGGCTGGTGCCGCCGCTCGCGTTGGGTGCAATCCTGAAGGTGACGGTGCTTTCCAGAAATGGCGGAACGTCATCCCGCATCCTGTAACAGACCTCCTTCCCCGGGGTGATCCTGATCGCCTCGGGTTCAGCCAAAGCCTCCTTCGGCAACCAGTGTTCACGGAAGGCCGGAATGCTGATCGCACGCCAGACTTTTTGCGGCGGCTCATCGAGATCATATTCCAGCTCGATAGCGGGTTTGGGTGCTGGGGGCAGTTCCCTGTTCATTGATCCATATCCTTCAGCAAGAGCTTCAGTGCTTCTACGCGCTGCGGCCAGTAGGCGCGGTATTTGCCAAGCCATGTCGCAATCCGTGTCAGCCCATCCGGATCGACCTCGTAATTGACGAAACGACCCTGCCGCCGTTCGACGACCAGCCCCGCCCCCCGCAGCACGGCAAGATGCTGCGACATGGCCGGCTGGCTGATACCGATACCCTCACGCAAGGCGGAAGCGTTCTGGGCACCATCCGCGAGCTTTTCGAAAATAGCGCGGCGTGTCGGATCGGCCAGCGCCCGGAAAATATCATTCTCTGTCATGACAACAGATAAGCATAGACTTATGTGATTCACAAGTCCCGCCTCCTGCATTCGCTTCGCAAGGCAGGCTTTTTCTCCCGCACCCTCTTCTGCCGTGAACGCTTTATGTGCTCGCGCGTTTTCACCCGGCCTGATAATCTTCAGGCCGGGAGTGATCAAAACAAGTGACTGCATTTACGGTCTTTATCGCCATGGTGCTGCTGGTCGTCGGACCAGCCCTGTTTGTTGTCATCAGCAAGCAGCGGGAAAAGGCCATTCCCAAACGCCCCTCAACTGCCCTGCCCGTTGCCGAGGATGCGACCGGGCTCGACCGCCACTGGCAGTCGATAAGGAACGGCTGGAACGAGAAAAACGCGCTCTGCCTGCTGCATTCCAATCTGGATGCCTTCGCAGTGCGTATGGCGGCCGCGCGGGCGGCTGGGCGCAGCCTTGATCTGATGTATTACATGTGGAACGCCGATCTGACCGGTCGGCTGATGATGCGCGAGGTCATTGCCGCGGCAGATCGCGGCGTGCGCGTGAGGCTGCTTCTGGACGATCTCGGCGTCTCGATGTCTGACCGCATCTTCCACGCCATCGACAGCCATCCCAATATCGAGCTGCGGCTGTTCAACCCAACCAGGGCGCGGGAAAACATCCTGTATCGAAGCCTGGAACTGGTCCTCCGATTTCGAAGCGTCAACCGGCGCATGCACAACAAGGCGTGGATTGCCGATGGACGCGCCGTGATCGTTGGCGGCCGTAATATTGGCGACGCCTATTTCGATGCCGCCGAACGGGCCAATTTCCACGATTTCGACATTCTTGGTTTCGGCAGGATAGTTGCGGATGCCACCGAAATCTTCGACGACTACTGGAACAGCGCCGTTTCCGTTCCCGTGCGCTCGCTTCTGGCGCGCAGGCCGAGCAAGCTTGCCAGGTTAAGGCGCGAGCTTGCTGCGCTGCCGAAAAGCGAGGCTGCCAAACCCTATCTCGAGCGCGTCGAAAACCAATATGGCAGCGGTCATTTCCTGATGTCGGACCGCCTGCACTGGGTCGATGAAGCCGACGTGCTTGCCGACCCGCCGGAAAAAGCAGCGGGAAAACGCCGCAACGGCCACAACTTCCTGATGGAGAGCCTGCTGCCGCTGATGCAGGAGGCAAATGACAGCCTGCACATCACCTCCCCTTATTTCATTCCCGGCAAACAGGGCTTGGACATTTTTGCAAACCTTGCCGAGCGCGGCGTCTCGGTTGCCATCCTCACCAACTCGCTGGCTGCAACAGATGTTGCCGCCGTTCACGCAGGTTACGCACGGTATCGAAAGCCGCTTCTGCTGGGCGGGGTGCGACTGCATGAACTGCGTGCACAGGCGGACCAGCCAAGCTTTACGCTTCGCGGTTCAGGACAGGCGAGCCTCCACACCAAGGCTTTCTCCCGCGACGGCAAGACCGGCTATATCGGCTCGCTCAATTTCGATCCGCGCTCTGCTTCTCTCAACACGGAAATGGGCGTCGTTTTCACCTCAGCCCCGCTGGTTGCGCGCATGGACGAGATATTCAGCGAAGAGATCCGCCGCTCGATGAGCTTCGAGCTGGATATAGACAACGGCAATCGCATCGTCTGGATGACCGAAGAACACGGCCAGCCGAGGACATACCGACGCGAACCGGACGCTGCCATCAGCCGCCGGATCGTCGCGGGCATCATGCGTTTCCTGCCGCTCGAGTCTCAGCTTTGACTTATCGCGGCTTTGATAACGAAAAGTCCGGTCAGGCCGCCGGTCTCACGCCAGCCTTGGCCAGCTGTATCTGCACCAGCGTGTCGAGGTTCTGGTTGACGCGGCAATAAAATTCCTCGTCGATGAAGGGCCGCAGCATGAAATCGTTGCCACCCGCCTTCAGGAACCGCGCCGACAAAAGCCGGTTGGTGGAAGAGGAAACGCCGATGATGCGCAACTCGTGCGAGCCGCGCACGGTGCGGATGCGCCGTGTCAGTTCGAAACCGTCAATATCGGGCATGTTGTAGTCTGTCACCACCAGCCCGATATCGGGATTGGCCTTCAGGATTTCGAGCGCCTTCGCACCGCTATCGGCAAGGCTGACGCGGAAATTATAACGCTTGAGGCGGCTGGAAAGCAGCGCCCGCGCCGTTGGGCTGTCGTCCACGATCAGCACATGGTGGCGGTGGTTGGTGAGGAACCGACAGATGGATTCCGTCAGCATGTCCACGGCAAAGATATTGTCTTTCAGAATGTAGTCGACCACATTCTTGGCGATCAGCGTTTCGCGGGTCGCCTCATGGAACGTGCTGGTGAAAACGATGGTCGGGATCGAAAGATCGATCAGATATTCCAGCGCCTCGCCGTTCTCCGCCCCCGGAAGATTGATGTTGGAAATCGCAAGCGTCACGGGTTCGGCCGAGTGTTCGTAGCACGCCTGCAACTCCTCGAAGTTGCGGCACACCTCCACGGAAACGCCCAGCAATTCCTTCAGGCGCATGCTCACCATCTGGGTGAACACATTGGTATCTTCCGCAAGCAAAATGCGGCAATTGGTAAATGGCACACCCGAATATTGCATGCCCGTAATGCCCAGAAAATTCATTTTGTCCCAGTCCCCCGTCGTCTTTCACGGGAAATTAGCAGGCGTATTTTTCAGAATGATTAATAACACTTTTGCCCGAAAACAGTCGGCATACATGCTTACCCAAAAGAAAACACGGCCCCCGAGGGAGGGCCGTGTTTCGAATGATTCCAGGAAAATCGCTCAGGCGCGCAGCAGCGCGTTTTCCGTATCGAAGGGGCTTTCTTCCACCACCTCGGCATCATAAAGCGTGCCAAGAATGCGGATTTTCAGCTTTGTGCCAATCGTGGCATATTCGGGTTTCAGCATGGCAAGGGCAATCGATTTGCCGATACGCCAGCCAAAGCCGCCGCTCGTCACACGGCCTGCAAGTGCGCCATCTGCATCGAAGATAGCTTCAGAACCACGGGCATCGACATCCGTATTGCCCGAAACGGTCAGCGTCGAGAATACCGATTTCAAGCCGGCTTCCTTGTATGCCACCAGCGCGTCGCGGCCGATGAAGTTTTTCTCCGGACGCAGGAAACGGTCGAGACCTGATTCATAGGCGTTATATTCGACCGAAAGCTCGCGGCCCATGTTGCGATACGACTTTTCAAGCGACATCGACACCATCGCACGAATACCGAATGGCTTGATGCCAAATTCGGCGCCTGCTTCCATCAGCCGGTCGAAGATGTAGTTCTGCATTTCGATAGGATGGTGCAATTCCCAGCCCAGTTCACCGACGAAGTTGACGCGCAGCGCATGCGCCGTCGCCACACCCACGGAGATCTGCTTCGCCGTCAGCCACGGGAAATCCTTGTTCTCGAGGCTGGTACGGGTCAGCTTCTTCAGGAGATCGCGCGACTTCGGACCGGCAAGCACCAGCACGCCGTATTTCTGGGTGATGGGCTGCAGCACGACGGAACCGTCGGTGGGCGCAAGGCGCTGGAGCACGTCATGATCGTGCGCTTCAAGACCACCGGCGGACACCAGATAGAACCGGCCCGGCGCCCATTCATAGACGGTGAACTCCACCTTCACGCCGCCATTTGGAGTCAGAAGATGCGTCAGCGCAATACGGCCGCGCTTCTTCGGCACGATATTGGCGAGAATGCTGTCCAGCCAGGCGCGCGCGCCTGGACCGGAAACTTCCATCTTGGCGAAGGCCGACATGTCAAGCACGCCGACATTCTGGGTGACGTTCTTCACCTCGTTGCCGACATGTTCGAAATAGTTCGAGCGGCGGAACGACCACTTCTCGACGATACGGCCATCATCCAGTGGCGGCGCATAGTTGTGGCTGGTGATGACATCCGCACCGACGCCGAGGTCCTCTTCGCGCAGCGCATAACCTTCCGGCGCATACCAGTTGGCACGCTCCCAGCCGTAAACGGAACCGAACACGCCGCCAAGCTTCTTCAGACGGTCGTAAACCGGCGTCGTCTTCAGCGGACGGGCAGCGGAACGTTCTTCATCAGGGTAATGCATGGTGAAGACGTTGGCATAGGCTTCCTCATTCTTGGCAATGAGGTAACCTTCCGTAGCGTGAGGGCCGAAACGGCGCGGATCGACACCCATCAGATCGAGTGTAGGTTCACCATCGACGATCCATTCGGCAAGCTGCCAGCCAGCACCACCGGCAGCGGTGATGCCGAACGAGTGGCCTTCATTCAGCCAGAAATTCTTCAGGCCTGGTGCCGGACCGACGATCGGGTTTCCATCAGGCGTATAGGCGATAGCGCCGTTATAGACCTTCTTGATACCGACTTCACCGAAAGCCGGAACGCGCACCATCGCCGTTTCGATATGCGGCATAAGGCGGTCGAGTTCCTCCTGGAACAGCTCATATTCGCTATCGTCAGAGGGACCGTCGACATAACAGACCGGAGCGCCGACTTCGTAAGGGCCGAGGATCAGACCGCCGGCCTCCTCGCGCATGTACCAGGCCGAATCCGATTCACGCAGAACGCCCATTTCCGGCAGACCCTGACGGCGGCGCTCCAGAATGGCCGGGTGCGGCTCGGTGACGATATATTGGTGCTCAACCGGGATGACCGGAATATTGATGCCGACCATCTCGCCGGTCTTGCGGGCAAAGGAGCCGGTGCAGGAGATGATATGTTCAGCGATGATCTCGCCCTTATCCGTCGTCACCTTCCAGTGACCGTCTTCCAGCTGCTCGATGGCGGTGACGGTGGTGTTGCGATAGATGGTGGCGCCACGGTCTCGCGCGCCCTTCGCCAGCGCCTGCGTCAGGTCGGCGGGCTGGATATAACCATCATCGGGGTGCTGGATGGCGCCCAGCAGGCCGTCCGTCTCGCAAAGCGGCCAGATTTCCTTAACCTGCTCCGGCGTCAGCATGTTGACCCGCACACCGATGGTCTCGGCAATGCCGGCATAATACATATATTCGTCCCAGCGATCCTTGGTGCGGGCGAGACGAATGTTCGAGACCTTGGAGAAACCGACATTCATGCCGGTCTCTTCCTGAAGCTCCTCGTAGAACTTCACCGAATACTTGTGGATCTGGCCGACCGAGTAGCTCATGTTGAACAGCGGCAAAAGACCGGCTGCGTGCCAGGTGGAACCGGAGGTCAGTTCCTTGCGCTCGATAAGGACGCTGTCGCTCCAGCCCTTCTTGGCAAGATGATAAAGCGTCGAAACGCCGACGACGCCGCCACCGATCACCACCGCCCGTGCATGTGTCTTCATTTACAGAACCCCTAAAAAGCGCCGGCATTGCCTGTCGTGCTGCCAAATCGATGGGATGGAATATGAAGCGCCCGGCGGCCGTTCAGCCGCCTGATTGCGACATGGCCATAGGGTGCTGCGACAGGGGAGAAAATGCCGTCGCTGGAGGCGGGTTTCAAACCACCGTCGCCTTTTGAAGACGACGGTGGCGCACATATCCTGCGCATTTGCCAGAAACGGAAAAAACATACAGAAGAGAAAAATAGCCAGTCTCATTTCGCAACCTCCTGCGAAGATGCACAAATCTTGGCGCGGTCTTTTACGTCCTTGCCAGCGGCAGCTTTTGCCGCGGCGTCCAGCCATGCGGGCGTGCTGTTGCGCATACCGATGGAAACGCTGTTGAAGCCTATGACGAGCGGCCTCGCAAACTGGCTATCGGAAAAGAGGCCGGAACTGTTCGTGCTGCGAATGGTGTTGTCATTGCCGGCCATGTTTTCGGCCGCCGGCTGCTGGCCCTGCGGGCCTGTGGTCGCGGCAACGTCCGCACCATCCACAGTCTTCTGGACGTCGCCTTTGTTTCCCCCCGGCCGTCTCATCCGCCACAATGCAGATCGGGCGCGAGGATAACTCCCCGCGCCCGTCAACGCCCGTATCGGCTGCGTCGCCGCAGCCGCGGTAGCCGCAGATTAACTGTCCTTGCCGGCCGCCTTCAACGTCGCCTTCGGCTCCACCACGGTTTTGTCACCCGCCTTGCCCGCATCCTTTTCCGGTGCAGTTGCCGCGGCAGGCGCCGCCGCGCCCGTATGCGCTGCCACCGCCTTGTCACCCTCTTCCGAAAGCAGCGCCGCCAGCATTTGTGGATTTGCATCGCCTTCCACGTGGATGTTGAGGTTACGCTGCGGGAACGGGATGGCGATCCCCTCTTCGCGGAAGCGTTTCAGGATTGCGATCCTCAGCGCGTTTTTCACGCCAAGCCCGTTCGAAAGATCTGCGAGGTGGAAACGCAATTCGAAATCCAGCGAGAAGTCGCCGAAACGGAGGAATTCCACATGCGGTTCGGGGTTGCGCAGTACGGGCGGCTGGGTGCGCACCAGTTCCAGCAGAATATCCATCACCTGCTGCGGATCGGATTCATAGGCAACGGAGACCGGAATTTCCGCACGCATGATGCGGTTGCGGTGTGTCCAGTTGCCGACCGAGGAATTGATGAATTCCGAGTTCGGTACGATGATCGACTGGCCGCGGAAGGTTTCAATCTCGGTCGCGCGCACCGAAAGCCGTTTGACGGTGCCTTCCGTCGTGCCTGTCACCACCCAGTCACCCACCTTGAAGGGACGCTCGACCAGCAGGATGAGGCCGGAGACGAAATTCGAGACGATGTTCTGGAGGCCGAAACCGATACCGACCGAAAGGGCAGACGCCACCAGCGCCAGGCTGGAGAGGTTAAGACCGGCGGAAGAGACGCCGAAAATGGCCGCAACCGCGATGCCGAGATAACCGATACCGGTCTTGACCGAGTTGCGCACGCCCGCATCCACCTGCCCGCGCGCCATGACGTTGTTGTCCAGCCACTTCTGGAACCAGCGTGTGATGATGTAGCCTATGGCAAAGACAAGGACGCCGCCGAACAGGCCGATCAGCGAGATGGAGGCATTGCCGACGGTGATGCCGGTCAGCAGACGATAGGCCCAGCTTTCGATATCGCCCGGCTGGAACCCCCAGGAAAACAGGATGAGCGGCACGCCGAAGGCGAGTGCGATGACATAGATGCCGAGCCCCGCCGCAAGACCGGCCTGATCCAGCGCAACCGGGCCGAGACCGTAGCGCCGCCCGAGATAACGACCGGCCAGGGATTCGGAAAAGGCGCCCTGTCGCGAAATCGCCTTGCCGGAAAGAATGCCGATATACATTGTTGCGAGCACCGCACCGGTGGCGACGATCTGCGTGGCAAGGAACCGCGCCAGTCCCACATAACCCGTCAGGCAGGCACCGATCAGAACAAGCCCGCCGACCCTGAGCAGAATGACCAGCCAGCGCGGCAGGCGCTGGTTGCCGGTCTCGTAGTCCTGCCCCTCACCGATCACCGGGCGCAGGAACGACACGGTGAGCAGGATGATGCCAATGATGATGGAGGCAATGAAGCTTTTGGCAACGGTGACGATCAGCGGCGAATAGAGCGTCTCGCTGATCGTGCCGAACAGATAATCGAGACCGTTGACGAGCGCCATCAAAAGCACGGCCGAGGACAGCGTGTGCGCTCCGCGATTGGAAACCTGCAACAGACGCCATTCCGGCTGCGTCGGCGCAAAGATAGCGTAGCTAAGCCGCGACACGAAATAGACAAAGCCCGTAACTGCCATGGCCCCGAACAGGATCGGCGCGATATCGGAACGAAGCACGTTGAAATTATCGAGGAAAAACGCCGAGGTCACCAGAAACAGGAAAAGCGACAGCGACTGCACCATGGTTGACCAGAAGGCCACCGAAAGCCGCCGCAGATAGGAAGGCTCGCCGGTAAAGGCCCGCCTTTCCATGCGGCTGCCGAAAAAGCGGTAACCGCCCACCAGAAACAACAGCGCCGCCATGATCGACAGCATCACCGCCCCGAACATCGGCAGGCGTTTGTAGTT
Organism: Agrobacterium sp. S7/73; assembly: GCF_019355535.1. Classification (NCBI taxonomy): domain Bacteria; kingdom Pseudomonadati; phylum Pseudomonadota; class Alphaproteobacteria; order Hyphomicrobiales; family Rhizobiaceae; genus Agrobacterium; species Agrobacterium sp. S7/73. The sequence goes on along the minus strand of NZ_CP072136.1, from coordinate 1,350,503 downwards.
CCAGACGAAACCCGCCCAGCTGCTGAAGGCGTTGTTGAGATTGGTCAGCTCGCTCACGAAGGCGGAAGAGGCGTCGCCCAGCGTCTGGGAAGAGACTTCGGTGCGCTTGAACAGGGTCGCGGCAAAAAGCGCTCGGCGAACTGCCGTTATGTTATTGGAAATCTGCGCGGCGTTGGTGGCAGTGCTCTCCACCTCGCCGGCAATGGCATTCACCTCGGCACGCTCCGCCGTCAGCCGGGAGCGCTCCTCCGTCACCATGCTCGCTTCGGGTGGCTGTCCTTCCGCCGGGGCAGCACCAAGCGCGTCGAGACGCGTCTTGATCTGGTCCAGACGGGTCCGCAGCTTGGTGTTGGCGGCGGCAGCATCGGCTGCAATGGTATCGGCGCGTCCCTTCAGGTCCACCAGCTGCACGTCATCGCTGCCGCCCGCCTCCACCTGTTTGGCGATTGCCGAAATATCGGCCTTCCATTTTTCCAGATCCGTGCGCGCCTGCTCGACGATGGAAGCCTGGATAGCGACTGGTGCGGCCGCTGGCGCATCCTGTGCCGACGCCAAGGTTGCGGACGACAGAAAGCTGCCAAGGAGGGTGAATACCGCGACCATTATCGCAGCCAGGGCGGCCTTTCGCCGCCGGTCGGATAAAGGCCCGCCGAACATCCGCCTACCGTCAATCATTCCGCCAAACATCAACCGCACATCCATGCCTTTCATATCTTCACCCAGCATCAGGCTATTTATCGCCTGCCGCGCGGAAAACCACCCGCAAAAAGCGAGGTTTTCGGGAGTTTACCTTGCTTTTCACCCGGAGAATCATCACCTTCAATAGTGCAGCAATCATGGGAGGAAATCATGGAATCTGCTGGTATTGGCTGGATCGCAGCTATCATCATCGGTGGTGTCGCCGGGTGGCTCGCCGAACAATTCATGAAAAGCAATATGGGTGTTTTCATGAACATCCTACTTGGAATCGTCGGCGCGATCGTCGCCAACGCCATTCTCTCGGTATTCGGAATCGTTTTGACCGGATGGATCGGTTATCTCATCGCCGGCTTCATCGGCGCCTGCATCCTCATCGTCATCGGCAGAGCCTTCCGGCGAGGATAGCAAAAGACAAAAATCCGTAAAATCCCGGATTTCCAGCCTTTTCCAGCGCGACTGAAATTTTTTCGTCACAAAAATCGAAGAAATTTCATTTCCGCGCTGGACAAGCCGAAACTTCCCCTTTATAGCCCCCCTCACACCGCCACACGGTGTCGGTCGGGTGATTAGCTCAGTTGGTAGAGCAGCTGACTCTTAATCAGCGGGTCGTAGGTTCGAGCCCTACATCACCCACCAAATTCTTCAAAAATGACAAGACGTTGCGGTGCTAAGTTAAAGCATCGCCTTCGGCGCCGGGCACTGAAAAAATAGTTCGCATTCGGCGCCCCTAAACATGCGGCCGCGACAGCGGCCCTACCTCCCAAGAAAACCTACAACTTCGTTTCGGGTATGATTTTTGTCCCGATAAAACGTGGTCCCAAGGGCCGCCCGGCAATACGGCTTGCGAATTCCTCGGTAAAAGGAACGGGCGTTGCCCGCTTCACCGCGTCGATGGCGGAATCGATAAAGGCTTGCCGTCTTGGACTGTCTTCCTGCGGGCGCGCGGCTGTGACGACCACCTTGCCCCTTATCTGCCCATCCTTATGCAGAATGAACTGAAGCGTCACGACAAGCCCCTCCGTGTCTTCCGGCGGCACCCAGCATGCGTAAATCGCATCGAACATTTCTTTGAGGTTGCTGACCGGAGCAGGATCGTTGCAGACCCGCGACTGGCCCAAAGCCTGCGTCAGAAAACCCGCGTACAGGGTGGCCAGTGCCACGATACCCGGCAGCTTGAGGCCGCAGAAGAATAAAAACGAACGCTTGATCAAATCCATTATCCTCTGTCGGAAAGCGATCAGCCTGGCCCATCCACCAATTAACGTCATTTTTTGAAAGAATATTTTTGTCAGTAAAAACTCTTCGCTGATTCAGCAATCGATATATACAAAATAATAAAGTCCACGATACACACAGAAAAATCATAAATACATCAAAATAAAAATCAAAATAAATGAAAAAAGAATTGAAAATAAAAAAATATTTTCGAAATAGAAGAATAATATATTTGTTTCATAGAAATAAAATTACAAATAAAGGCAAAAATTCGAAATATTTATTTATATGTATTTGTAATATTTTAAATAGACTGGATATCTCGAAAAGTTACCCATAACGAACCCTTCGCAATTTAACCAAAACCCGCAGTTTGCATTGCAAGCCACTGGTTTGGTTGTATGCATTGCCCAGCCAGAACGATGGCGCAAAAGGGGGATATCATGACATCAAAATGGGTAACGGCGGTATTTTTCGGGGCTACGTTGACGGTTGCGGGTGCAGCGCAGGCGGACGACCTCGTCTTTTCGCTGAAGAACGGAACGAACTCCGTTCTCAATGCCTTCTACACCTCGCCGGTCGGCGTCGATGACTGGGAAGACGACGTGTTCGGAAAGAAGGCGCTTGGTCCGGGCGAAACGATGGAGATCACCATCGCCGATGGCCGCCGCGTGTGCAAATACGACATGCGTTTCGAATTCCAGGGCGATGAGCTGGAAGACCTCGAGGATACGCAGAACCTGTGCGAACTCGGCGAATATACCATCACCGAGTAATAATCCGGCAATAACGGCCCTGCCCGATCATGGCGGGGCCTGCACCGACAAGCGGCCTTCAAAAAAATCAGCCGCTCCGGCAACGCCGGTTTTGCAACACATCTACTGAAACGACGAAATATCAGCGCGGCAGTGCCACCCGCTCCGCAAAGCGGTCTTAATCATGCCTATGATTGTCGTGATGAGATTGATCGTCAACATATTGCTTTTCGCCCTCGGCGCAGTCGGAAGCGGCGTATGTGCGTTTCTATTGTCGGGGACGCTTGCCGATTCCGGATTTCTCGGTTCCTGTTTCGAGGGAAGTTGTGCCTATGCGGCGCTTTTCATGGTGCTGCCCGTCACATGGTTCGTGCTTTTTGCGCTTTATGTCATGGCATTGCTGGTCTGGAGACGAAAACCTTTCCGGAACGGAAGGCTCTGAAATAGGTAAGACAGCGCCGTCGCTACCGGACGTTCGTTGACAGCCATCGAGACTTGCCGTTAACGTCCCGCCTGCTGGGGGATTCGCTGCCATTGATATACGGGCCTGCCCGATATCATAGGCCTCTGAATGTGCATGTTTCCGATTTGCGCGTCGCTTAACGACGTGCATGGCGGAAAACAGGGAGACCAAACGATGCGGGCCGCAATTAATTCTCCATCGCTTTCTATCGATACCATGGACTATCAGGCCGAGTGCCAGTTCGCGCTGGAGCCCTCCATTCAAGGGCTGATCGAAAAAGCGGAAGACGCTGGCTGGAACCGTCAGCAGGCCGCGCTTGCCATCGTCGCGCTCGCCAGTGAACATCTGAGTGACCTGCTTCCAGGCCTCACCGTACCCGATCAACGCCCCCTGTCCTGACAGCCTCCCGCCCGCCGGAGCTGATCAGCACCCGGCATGATTGCCAAAGCATCCCGAAAATTGATTGAGCAGGCCGGAGTATCCCCCGTCGCGCCCGCAAGGGCGTTCGATGCTCCGTCGCAAGCGCTTGGGGAGAAAACGCTCCACGCGAAGCCCTGCCCCCTCAACGCAGCCCGTAGTGTCCCCGTCACAGACCATCTCCAGGGCATTTCAGCTGCCCTTTAACTATCGCTGCCACAGTGTTGACATAAGCGACCGATAATGAGAACATAAAGTGAACATTATGGAGGTCAGCGATGAACGCAGCAGACGCAACCATAGAAAATGCCCTGTCCGTGGTCGCCCGCTCCCGCGATATGCGCGAGCGCGCGCTCGAGAGACGACGGGAATTGCAGCGGCGAACGGAAGTAATCATCGCCCGGCCGCTCTACGTGCTGAAAAAGAATGAAGGCCCGAAGCAATTGTCGCTAAAACTCGACAGCTAGATCGCAAAAAGCAAATCCCGTGCGGATTACCTCACACACGGGATTTTCAGAATGAAACGATCATTGTCTTGTCTTATTGCATGCGTTGCATTGCGGCTTCGGGTTCGCCAGTCGTCGCAACCGTTGCCGCCGGAAGGCGATCGGTCTTTTTCAGTATGACGATGGGCTTGTCCACCGGATCCGTCGGCGGAACGATGCTTGCAGTTTTGAATTCACGGTCGACAGCAGGAACGGAAGCGTTGATCTTTTCATGACCTGCGCACTCCGCCAACGCTGCACTGGCGGAAAAACCAAGTACAGCGGCGATAATGAGAACTGATTTCATGTCATTCTCCCTTCGCTTTCGTGGCGATCTCCCAATCTAAGGGGAGACGGTCCGGATTGAAAATCACACTTTAGAGACATCTAAAGCTCTCTGTCATTGCGGCAGTCGTCATCGGTCGGCCATGGGGCAATGGGTCAGGCGTGCCGCTTTATTTTTTCCGCAAATCCAGCGGATTTTGGCAAAGCGGCCTGCGGAATATCATCGCCACATAACTTCCCTTCAGGGAAATGAGGCTAGGCTTGTAAGTCGTGGCCTGTGCCGCGTTGGCGGCCTTTATCGTTCGTCCATCTGGAGAATTATGCTGCATGGCACGCCTCCTTCCATGAGCGATAACGAAAAAACACCGGTCTTGTTCCGCAGCGGCGAAACGGAGGACAATTGAAAAGATAAGGTGCCGCCGCGTGCTTCGTCTCCACGCCGGTGAAATGGTGACACGAATAGTCGGATGAGGGCAAAGTCTTGCCGCATAGCTCCGGCCTCGCCGCCTCATCCCGCTCCCGCTGAGAAGAGCGCTCCCAAACCCAACCATGACCCAAGGCTTGAAATTTTGCCCGAAACCGCTATATGGCTTTGCGAGAGGACGACCTCGGCCATTATGGCGACAGCATGCGGGACGGCCCGGTCACATACCGGAGAATAAATTGCGTTCCCTGCCCGATCGTATCCGCCACGCTCTCAGCTTCGAAATCATCGGCCTTCTGCTGGTCGTGCCGCTGGGTGCATTCGTATTTCACATGCCCATGGAAGATATCGGCATTGTCGGTCTGGTCAGCGCCACGCTCGCCACCGCCTGGAACTATCTTTACAATCTCGGCTTCGACCATGCCATGCAGCGCCTGAAAGGCACGACGCTGAAGACGCCTGCTATCCGCGTCGCCCATGCCCTGCTGTTCGAACTGGGTCTGCTGATCGTGCTGATGCCTTTCATCGCCTGGTATCTCAGCATCAGCCTTGCCCAGGCGCTGGTGATGGATATCTCGTTTGCGCTGTTCTACGTAGTCTATGCCTTCGTCTTCAACTGGGGCTACGACCGGCTTTTCCCGCTGCCGGAATGGCGGTCGCAGGACGCCGTCTGATCGACGGCGGCACCGGCGTGTGCGTCAGCGTAGCGAAGCCGTGAAAAAGCGGATGACTTCGCTGTTCAGTCGACGATGAAACTCCGCCCGGTCAAACCCCAGAATATCGCCGCATATCTGGGCCAGGGCTTTTTCCATCTCGGCGGGGCAAGGTGTTATGAACGAAAAATGCCCTGCCCCTTTCACCGTCTGATAGTCCGGTTTTGCCGGCAGGTCGTCGCGCAGCCCTAAAATATCCTCCGGCGCCACACCGTCGCCGCCGCGCTCTGAACTCCAGAGCTGAACGGGGATTTTGATATCTCGCAGATCGGCCCGCCCTGGAAAGGCGTTGAGGGGGTCTGCAATAACCACAGCCTTCACTCGCGCATCGTAGACCCGGTCCTCAGGCGAAGCAGACCTTTCCAGCATCTGAGCACACACCGCCGCCTGCCCATCAGGGCACGGCAATCCGGTATTTGGAAAATCCGGAACGCCGCCGGCAAGTACCAGCGCCGTATAACCGCCGCGCGAAAATCCGAACACCCCGATCCTTCCGGCATCGATAAAACGGGCATCGTTCCAGTTCGCCAGCATATGGTCGAGCAGGCGGACGATATCGGCCGGTCGTTCGGTCAGCGCGGAAAGATCGCCTGCCCGCTTCATGTCAATGGCATTATCGCCGGGATGATTTATCGCCGCGACGATGAAACCGGCATCCGCCAGCGCCGCCGCGGTATCCCGATGGCTGAAATACGTACCGCCGAAACCGTGGGAGATGATGACGAGCGGATATTGCCCATCGACAACTGGGCAATCACGCACCGCTTGCAGAGCGAAGGGGCCGATGCGGGTCTCCACCGGAGTCGCCGCGCAGGGCGACCACACCGCCGCCCTCATGGAAGGCTTTCCGCCTGCCGAGGGAATCTCGATCAACCGAAGACCGGCTGCCAGAACGGTGCCCGCTCCGCACATGGCGGAAACAAGGGAAAGGCAAAGCAACACCAGAAATCGCATGACGGACCCGCAGATCGGAAACATTAAATGCAAGGCCGTCACCAACAGGCTTCACCCGCAACATAGAGCAATCTTTTGTAGCGGAAATGACCGTTGTCAGACTTAGAGCGACTTCAGCGTCCACGCCACGATTTCGCGGGTGGCGGCGGCGAAAGCCTGGTCCAGCGCTTTGACGAAATTGGCATTTCCGGAACCGCTGACGCGTGCGCTGGCGCGGAATACTTCCTGCGCCTTTACCGTGCCGTTGCGATCGTTCAAGAGCTTCACCGAAATCTCGATATCGGCGGTGTTTTTTGCCGTATCGATTTCGAAGGTGCGAATATCGCTGACCACCTGGTAATCGATCGCCAGCCCCTGCCCCGGCCGGCCGACGCCACCGAGCTTGCCGGTATCCTCGAAGGCTTGCACCAGCTTGGATTGCACCATGCGCGGCAGGCGGTCGCTCCATTGCGAATTGCCGAGATATTGCACTTCCGAGCCGGAAAGGCGCACCACGATGTTTTCGCTATCAAGCGCTTTCAGCGCCGTCGGATCGGCGATCAGCAATTGCCGGCCTTTGAGCGACGGCCCCTGCGTCACAGTCGCCGAAGAGACGGAAAGGTCGAACGTATCGTTCGATGGGGTTCCCGCACAGCCCGCCATCGCAACCGCAAGCAGCGGAGCCAGAAGCAGGGCACGGCGCTTATGGCCGTTCATCAATCGTGTCATTGGCCCATACCCCTTTTAGCGCCTTGTTCTGCCGTCATATTGTTTCACGGTTTCGCCGCCGAAAATCAACCGCTGCGGATCGCGGTCGATATTGGTGATCGCATTGTTGAGATTGTCGACCGTCTGCCGCGTACTGCCGATAAGCGCCTGGAAATCCTTCAGGCCCGAACTGGAGAAGCGCGTGAGATTGTCGGCAATCGGCCCGATTCGGGCATTGAGATTGTCGGCCACGGCCTTGAACGAGGTCAAAGTCTCGCGCGCCTTTGCAAACAGCGAATTGGCATCGTCGGTTCCAAGCATGCCGTCCACCTTGGCAAGAATGCCATCGACACGGTTTGAGGCAAGGTTCAGCTTGCGGCCCATGTCGGTGAAATCGGAGACCGCCTGGTCGATATCGGCCCGGCGCGCGCCGACATCGTCGGCAATCCGCTTGAAGTTCGCCACGGCATCACGCGCATCGGCAGTCGCTGCGGAAACATCACCCACCACGGTGCTGACCTTTGCGGGATCGACCGACGCCAAAAGCTCATCCGCGCGCTTCACCACCGTCTGAACTTCCGTGCTCGCCGCCTCGAAGTTGCGCGCCGTGCTCTGCACCGTTTCCATGATACCCTGAATATCGCTCGAAGCGGAAGCGACGTCCTTCGTCACCTTGTCGACATTAGACAGGATGGAATCGATCTTGCCGGCATCCACCGCCTTCACCAGATCTTCGACAGCAGTCAGCGTGCCGTCCAGGCGTACCGAGACCGATTGAACGGTGGTGGAAAGCGAACTGAGGCTGGCGATGAAACTCTTGATACCATCGGAATTTGCGGCCAGCGCATCGGAGAATTTCTCGGCGTTACGCACCGTCTGCGTCAGCGGCCCACGGGCATCCTGCACGAAGCCCTGCAATTCGCCGATGGCGCCATCGGCGCGTTTCAGGATCTTGTCGGCGGTGGCAAGAAGGTTGGTGACGCTGGAAAGATCGGCCGTCAGCTCGGCGGGAACGCCGCTCTCCACCGATTTCTGCAGAATGCGCTCACCATCCTTGTTGCCGCCGGAAAGCTCGATATAGGCAGCGCCCGTCAGGCCCTGAATTTCAAGCACGGCGCGGGTGGAGGGGAAAACCGGCGCGTCCGCCTGCACTTCAGTAAAGGCGATGGAATAGGCCGGATCGTCACGGTCGATCGCAAGACCGCGCACCGTGCCGACAGGAATGCCGTTGAAGCGTACCGGAGAGCCGACGGAAAGGCCGTTTGCCGAGCCGGGAATACGCACCACGAGCTGCGCCGTCGGTCCACCCCGGCCGAATTCCGCCATCCAGTAAACGAAGCCGAATGCGGCGGCGATCACGATCAGCGTGAAAATTCCGACTATGGTGTAGTTCGCCTTGGTTTCCATGCTTCTTGTTACTCCACCGGATTTTCGTGTCTGTCGTCCGGAAGAACGACAGAGCGCGCCCGTTTGCCACGGAAATAGGACTGCACCCAGGGGTCTTCACAGGCAAACATGTCCTGCAAGGTCCCTTCCACCAGCACCTTCTTCTGCCCTAGCACCGCAATGCGGTCGCAGACGGAGAACAGGCTGTCGAGGTCGTGCGTCACCATATACACGGTCAAACCGAGCGAATCGCGCAAGCGCGCGATCAGCATATCAAATTCCGCCGCCCCGATGGGATCGAGGCCGGATGTCGGCTCATCGAGGAAGACAAGGTCGGGATCGAGCGACAGCGCGCGCGCAAGCGCCGCACGCTTGATCATGCCGCCGGAAAGCTCCGACGGGTATTTGTCACCCGCATCGGGCTTGAGGCCCACCATCTCGATCTTGAGATAGGCAAGCTCGTCCATCAGCTTTTTCGGCAGGTCCAGATATTCCCGCATCGGCAGCTGGATGTTTTCCTTCACCGTCAGGCCGGAAAACAGCGCCCCCTGCTGGAACAGCACGCCGAGCCGCTGGTCGAGCATCATGCGGTCGTCTTCGCTGGCCTTGTCGTAATCGGTGCCGAGAATGCGGATTGCACCCGCCTGGCGTGGCAGGAGCCTCAAGATCGCACGCATCAGGACGGATTTACCCGCGCCGGATGGGCCTATGAAGCCAAGGATTTCACCGCGATAGACATCCAGATCGAGATTCTCAAGCACGTTCCTGCCGTTGAAACCGACAGTCACGCCCTCGACGGAAAGAACCGTCTCACGGCCGTCCTTTGCAGTTTTTGTCTCTTGCGGCTTCTGGTCCAAAGTTTCCAACGCGCCCTCCTTAAAAATCGATGGCTGCGTAGAAGATGGCAAAAAGGCCATCCACCAGAATGACGACGAAGATCGATTTGACCACCGACGACGTGACGTGTTTGCCGAGCGATTCCGCCGAACCGCCGACCTTCATACCCTCAACCGCCGCGACGATGCCGATGATCAGCGCCATGAACGGCGCCTTGATCATGCCGGCGGCGATGGTCGATTCCTCGACCGCGCCATGCAGACGCGACAGAAACACTTCGAAGGTGATGCCGGAATAGAGAAGCGTGACGATGGCGGCGCCGAAAAGTGCGGCGAAATTGGCAAGGATGGTCAGAAGCGGCAGTGCGATTGTCAACGCCACGAGACGCGGAAACACCAGCACGCCGACAGGGTTGAGACCGATCACCTTCAGCGCGTCGATTTCCTCGCGCATCTTCATCGAGCCGATTTCCGCCGTGATCGCACTGCCGGAGCGACCGGCGATCATGATCGCGGTCAGAAGCACGCCGATTTCACGCAATTGCAGAATGCCGACGAGATCGACGACGAACACTTCCGCGCCGAAATAACGCAGCTGGAAAGCGCCCTGCTGGGCGATGATGGCGCCGATCAAAAACGACATCAGCATGATGATCGGCACGGCGCGCACGCCCATATGGTCGATCTGGTTGACGATGGCCGCCGGCGAGACGCCACGGCCGCGCCCGAGCTTCATCTGCGCGCCGCGCACGGCGGAACCGAGAATATACATGCCCGCGAGGAAATCCGCACCATTCTGGACGACAGCTTGGCCGATCGGCGAGAAGAAGCGTTCGGCAAGTCCCACCTTGGCGGCAGGCTCACCCTCCATCGCCGCTTTATCCGGCAATTGGCCGATCAGATCCTCGATTCGCTCGTTTCCGGTAAGCGTGACGGTAACGCCCTTCGCTTCCATATCTTCGCGCAATCGCCGGATGACCCAGGCGCCGGTCGTGTCGATTGCCTCCACCGAGGAAAGATCGATCTCCACCGGACCGGCAGGGCCGCTTTTCTCGATGTTTTCGAGGCGTGCAAAAATGCCTGAAAGATTGCTGTTGCGCCAGGAACCGCTCAAGGCATACCGCTGGCCGCCGCCGGAGACGGCGTCGTCTTCGGTGATTGCGGCCGGGTTCGCCTGTTGCCGTATATCCTGTTCTTGCATAATGCTCCGAGCGAGTGCAGCCGTCACGAGATTCTTAAAGGTTTCATAACGGTTTGGCCTTCGGCAAGCCACAGTGACAGCCGACAATTCGCGATAAATTTGGCGTCATGTGTCTTTTAACGCCTGTCAGGAAGTGAAAAAACATGCCCCGTTACCTTCAAGCCACAACAGAACGTTTCGCCGTTGCTGGCAGCTTCACTATTTCACGCGGCACTCGCACACATGCGGATGTCGTAACGTGCACCATCCGCGATGGTTCCTTTACCGGCAGAGGTGAATGTGTGCCCTACCCGCGTTATGGCGAAAGCATCGAAGGCGTTATCGCCGATATCGAAGCAATGGCTGAGCAGATTGCCGGCGGCCTGACACGGCATGAATTGCAGCAGGTGATGAAACCCGGCGCCGCCCGCAATGCAGTGGATTGCGCACTATGGGACCTCGAAGCCAAGATGAGTGGCAAAAGTGCTGCCGAACATAGTCTCGGACACGCGGCAAAACCGCTCGTTACCGCCTATACCATCTCGCTTGCCGATCCCGAGACCATGGCGGCTAAAACGGCGGAAAACGCTGGCCGCCCGCTGCTGAAGATCAAGACAGGAACGGCGGATGACGAGGCGCGCCTGCGGGCCGTGCGCACCGCAGCACCTGACGCGCGCATCATCATCGACGCCAATGAGGGCTGGAACGACGATAATATCGAATATTATCTGAAACTCGCAGCGGAACTGAACATCGCACTCATCGAACAGCCGCTTCCCGCCGGCAAGGACGCCATCCTGGCCCGCATCGACCACCCGGTCCCCATCTGCGCCGATGAAAGCGTGCATTCCACCAAGGACCTCGCAGACCTGCGCGACCGTTACGATGCGATCAACATCAAGCTGGACAAGACCGGCGGTCTCACGGAAGCACTTGTCATGAAGGCAGAGGCGGAGCGGCTAGGCTTCATCATCATGGTCGGCTGCATGCTCGGCACCTCGCTCGGCATGGCCCCCGCCGTTCTGGCCGCCCAGGGAGCCGCCTTCTCCGATCTCGACGGCCCGCTGATTCTCAGGCAGGACCGGCAGCCGGGCCTCGTTTACGAGGGGTCGCTGGTTTATCCGCCGCAGCCGGAGTTGTGGGGATAAGAGCCGTCGTTCGGGTTTCGTGTGAAAGCACTACGCCGAACATCGCAATAATCTTTGCAGTATCACGTAAACTGTATGACCAGCCTTGCCTCACACTCGGCGTCATCCTCGGGCTTGTCCCGAGGATCTATCCACGTCGCGCGAAATCAATCGGTTGCAAATCCTTGGGACAAGCCCAAGGATGACGACAGAGAGCTGAAACATCCCGCGCTTAGGGATCGCCCTGCATGTTGAACCAACCCAATCAGGCCGCGTGCTTGCCAATCAGACCTGGAATCTCTACCGGCTCCATCTCGTCCGATGTCTGCGAAGGGACATCGCTCGTCTGCATCCAGGTGATCAGCTCGAAAGTGCCATCTGCATTTTCGGCAATCGCCGTGCAGCTTTCCACCCAGTCGCCGGTGTTGATGTAGCGGATGCCGTCCATGTCTTCCATCACGGCGTGGTGGATATGGCCACAGATCACACCATCCACATTGTTGCGGCGCGCCTCGTCGGCCACTACGCGCTGGAACTCGCCGATGAAGTTAACGGCGTGTTTGACCTGCAATTTCGCCCAGGCCGAGAACGACCAGTAAGGCAGGCCGATGCGGCGGCGCACCGCAGCAAGGACGATGTTGATCGCAATCGCCGCGTCATAGGCCCAGTCACCGAGATAGGCGAGCAGGCGGGCATTGCGCACCACCACATCGAACTCGTCGCCATGGATGATGAGATATTTCTTGCCGTCTGCCGCCTCGTGGATCATGCGCTCGGCCACTTCGATACCGCCGAAATGCATGCCCGGAAACTCGCGCAGAAATTCATCGTGGTTGCCGGGAATATAAACGATACGCGTTCCCTTGCGGGCCTTGCGCAACAACTTCTGCACCACGTCGTTGCAGCCCTGCGGCCAGTACCAGCTGCGGCGCAGGCGCCAGCCGTCGATGATGTCACCGACCAGGATGATCGTATCGGCCTCGTGATGTTTCAGGAAGTCGAGCAAAAAATCCGTCTTGGCCGCCTTGGAACCGAGATGGACATCCGAGATGAAAAGCGTTCTGAACTGTCTGGTTTCAATTTGACCGGCCACGGATTTAATCCCCTTGTTCGGTTGCGTCCCTGCGGCTTTCTTCCCTCTCAGAACCAGACTCGTGTTGCAGCAACATGACAATGGCCGGTTTTTATATGGAATATGACTCATGGCATCACGAAAACGCGAATAAGCCATGCCCGCATTTGCATAAGGGGGCGGCAAATAACGGCTGTACCACGGGAAAGTTTGTTGTATTCAGAGGGCCGGAATTGAACCAGACATGACGGTGGAAGACATGACCTCTCACGATAAGAACAACACGCCCGCCAACACGGCAAAGGCCGACATCGAGGAACAGGCGCTCTTTTTCCACCGCTACCCGCGCCCCGGCAAGCTGGAAATCCAGGCCACCAAGCCCCTTGGCAACCAGCGCGATCTGGCGCTTGCCTACTCGCCGGGTGTCGCCGCCCCCTGCCTCGCCATCCATGAAAATCCGGAAATGGCGGCGGAATATACCGCCCGCGCCAATCTCGTTGCAGTGATTTCCAACGGTACGGCAGTGCTTGGCCTTGGCAATATCGGCCCGCTTGCGTCCAAGCCTGTTATGGAGGGCAAGGCCGTCCTCTTCAAGAAATTCGCCGGCATCGACGTTTTCGATATCGAGATCGATGCGCCCGGCATCAACGACATGGTCTCCACCATCGCAGCGCTGGAACCCACCTTCGGCGGCATCAACCTTGAAGACATCAAGGCGCCCGAATGTTTCGAGGTGGAGCGCCAGCTGCGCGAGAAGATGAACATCCCCGTCTTCCACGACGACCAGCACGGCACGGCGATCATCGTCGCCGCCGCCGTCACCAACGCGCTGGAACTGGCCGGAAAATCGCTTTCGAGCGTCAAGATTGTTGCCTCCGGCGCCGGTGCGGCGGCCCTCGCCTGCCTCAACCTGCTTGTCGCCATGGGCGCAAAGAAAGAAAACATCTGGGTCCACGATATCGAGGGCCTCGTTTATGACGGCCGCAACTCGCTGATGGACGAGTGGAAGGAAGTCTACGCGCAGAAGACCGACAAGCGGGTTCTGGCCGACTCGATCGACGGCGCGGATGTCTTCCTCGGTCTTTCGGCGGCAGGCGTGCTGAAGCCGGAACTTCTGGAGCGCATGGCGGAAAATCCGCTGATCCTGGCACTTGCCAACCCCAATCCGGAAATCATGCCGGAAGTGGCCCGTGCTGCCCGCCCGGATGCGATGATCTGCACCGGCCGTTCGGATTTCCCGAACCAGGTCAACAACGTGCTCTGCTTCCCCTATATCTTCCGCGGCGCGCTGGATTGCGGCGCAACCACGATCAACGAGGAAATGAAGATGGCCGCCGTGCAGGCCATCGCCGAGCTTGCCCGCGAGGAAGTCTCGGAAGTCGCCGCCAAGGCCTATAGCGGCGAAACGCCGATCTTCGGCCCGAACTACCTCATTCCCTCGCCTTTCGATCCGCGTCTCATCCTGCGCATCGCGCCGGCCGTTGCCCGTGCTGCCGCCGCAAGCGGCGTCGCCGCCCGGCCAATCAGCGATTTCGAAGCCTATCTCGACCAGCTCAACCGCTTCGTCTGGCGTTCCGGCTTCATCATGAAACCGGTCTTCAACGCCGCCAAGGTTGCCGAAAAGAAGCGCATCATCTTTGCTGAAGGCGAAGACGAGCGCGTGCTGCGCGCCGCACAGGTGCTTCTGGAAGAAGGGACCGGCATCCCGATCCTCATCGGCCGCCCGCAGATCATCGAAACGCGCCTGAAGCGCTTCGGCCTGCGCATCCGTCCGAATACCGATTTTGCGGTGGTCAATCCGGAAGACGATCCGCGTTACCGCGATTACGTCGATGATTATTTCGCCCTGGTCGGCCGCGCTGGCATCAACCCGGAGGCGGCCCGCACCATCGTGCGCACCAACTCCACGGTCATCGGCGCGCTGTCGGTGAAGCGTGGTGAGGCGGATGCGCTGATCTGCGGTCTGGAAGGCCGTTACGACCGGCACCTGCGCGACGTGAACCAGATCATCGGCAAGCAGGAAAGCGTTCGCTCTTTCGCAGGCCTCAGCCTGCTCATCACCCAGCAGGGCGCGCTGTTCCTCACCGACACCTTCGTCAACAACGATCCGACCTCCGAAGAAGTGGCTGAAATGGCCATTCTCGCGGCAAAGGAAATCCGCCGCTTCGGAATCACGCCGAAGATCGCGCTCGCCAGCCACTCCAATTTCGGGTCGCGCGATTCGGAAAGCGCCCGCAAGATGCGCCGCGCCCTGAAGATCGTGCAGGCAGCGGCACCCGAACTGGAAGTGGACGGCGAAATGCAGGGCGGCTCAGCACTTTCGGAAGCGCTGCGCAAGCGCGCCATGCCCAACAGCGTGCTGACCGGCGAAGCAAACCTGCTGGTCTTCCCGAACCTCGATGCCGCAAACATCACGCTCGGCGTCACCCGCACGCTGACGGAGGGCCTGCATGTCGGCCCCATCCTGCTTGGCACGGCTCTTCCCGCCCATATCCTGTCGCCCAGCGTCACCTCGCGCGGCGTTGTCAACATGGCGGCCTTTGCCGTCGTGCAGGCATCGCACCCTTCGGTGTGATGAAGGCGTATTAACGCAGTTTTGAACATGCTGTTGCCGCATTGCGGCAACAGCTTATGTTATCTTCCTGAAACACGGATTTCCCGAAGCATAACACCCTCGCCACCGGCCGGGGACATCGAACGGATCGCACCATTGACCCGGCGCCGCAGCATTATCGGCCTCCTGCTTCCCCTTGTTTTCATCGCCCCGGCCGCTGCTTTCGCGGATCAGGTCTGCGATACGCTTTATGCGCAGCTGCGCGAACCGCCGCGTGTCATCGGCAACACCGCCGAGGTACGGCGTTACGCCAATGCGCTCACCCGCCAGAACATCGAGATCCGCAGGATCAGGAACGATCTGCGCCGTTACGGCTGTTCATCCGCAAGCGTCACCGTTTATGGCAGCCCGAATGCCGAACTCTGCGCGGAGATCAGCGACGCGATGGCGGATGCGCAGAGCGAACGCGATGCCATCATCCGTGACCGCGACTATGCCATGGCGGCCCAGGGCAGCGATGATGGCGACATCAGACGCCAGCGCATTCTCGCCGCACTCGACGCCAATGGCTGCAGCGCCATTCCGGAAACGGAAGCGCGCCAGCCGACGGCACCCGATGTGACACGTTACCCCGACGCCTTCGGCGAACAGGGCAACCCGCCGGGACAGGCAGGGCTTTCGACCTACCCCAATGCCGCTGCGGAGGGCGGGCTCAGGACGCTGTGCGTGCGCACCTGCGACGGCTCGTTTTTCCCCATCGCTTCCAATGCCTCGCCGCTCGATTTCCGTGCGCAGGCCGAACAATGCCAGAAAATGTGTCCGGGTACGCAGACGGAGCTTTATTTCCACTCCATGACGGAGCAGGAAACGGCTGACATGGTCTCGGCTGAAACAGGAAAGCCCTATAAGGACCTGCCGACCGCCTTTGCTTATCGAAATGCCTCAACGAAAGCCCCAGGCTGCGCCTGCAACATGGCCGCCTATCACGAGGAGATGAAGCAGCAGGAGGCTGCGCGGCCGGAAGCTGAGAAACCCTATTCCAGCATCACGACCATTCCACCACCGCAAGGTGACACCCCCAAAAAACCCACCGAACTGCAGCAGGCCGCAAAGCCGCCGGAACAACCGGTTCCGGAACGCGACTATGACCCGAACAACAGCAGGGTCCGCGTCATCGGCCCTAAATTCCTGCCCGACCAGACAGGCCGGATCGACCTGAAGAACCCGGCGCTGAAGGGCATTCAGCCGCAGCAATAGCTCCCATCAAGCACGCGGTATGGAGTTGGCAACGCTCTATCTCACTCACAAGGCGGTCGCGTCTTTTCTTTACCGCCCGCCCCAGCGATTGCGAAACACCAGCTCCTCCAGCGGCACGCGCTGGCGCCAACCCTTCACCGCCAGTTCCGGCTCGGTATAAAGTGTATCGACGCGGCCGAGGCATAGCCAGGCGACGATCTCGATGTGGTCCGGGATTTCCAGAATGGTCCGAATGTCGCTATCGTGGAAAATGCTGACCCAGCCGACGCCGATGCCTTCGGCGCGCGCTGCAAGCCAGAGGTTCTGGATGGCGCAGACGGTGGAATAGACATCGGTGCGCGGATTGTGGGTACGGCCCAGCACCACCTTGCCGCCACGCGTCGGATCGCAGGTGACGCAGATGCTGAGCGGCGCCTTGCGGATGCCCTCAAGCTTGAGGCTGCGGTAAAGCGCCTGCTGCTCCCCCTCGAACATCGCCGTCGCCTCGCCATTGGCGCGGCTGAAGGCAACCCAGGCTGCCTGCCTGACCGCACCGTCAGTGACGAGCGTGAAATTCCACGGCTGCATGAAACCGACCGAGGGCGCGGAATGCGCCGCCTTCAGCAAGCGCTCGACCACATCTTCCGGCAATGGATCCGGAAGGAACTGGTCGCGCACATCACGGCGGGTTTCGATGGCACGGTAGATCGCCTCTCGCTCCCCCTCGGAAAACGGGTAGGCGGGCGAAAGCGCGTGATCGAATGCATCGGCGTCGAGCGAACTGGTCGCGAGTGGATCGGTCGGCATCGTCTATCCCCAACAATGCTGGCGCGCCGCCACGAAAACCGGCTCCGGTTTTCGCCTGCACGACGCGCTGCTGCAACAACCTGCCGCCGTCCACGCGGTCTGGTCTATCCTGTCAGGCCGGTCTTCTGACTCGGCTTCATCCGCCCACTTTCGCCTTCCCAAATGGATTCAGTGGCATCAAGAAAAAGGGCATCCGCCTCACAGCGCTGGGCACGTTCCGGTCTTGCACCGGATTCCCGATTCTCCCGCCCTAAAGGGCAGGCACCTGACGAAGAAGCTTATGAGCAACAAAGATTGCAAATACAAGTATCTTGCGCAGCGATGCGGCAATGTGACCGTGGCCACCTCACCGGCGTATTGCGGCCTTCAGCCGCCGCGCAGACGCGCGCCGGCTGAAGTACCCCTACCGCATCACCCAACGGGAAAATACCGCACATAAGCGAACTCATCCCCGTCCGGTGACCAGTTGGGCGAATTCATCGTTCCCTGCCCGCCGAAAAGGTCAAACAGCGTTTCGGCATTGCCGCCATCCATATCCATCAGCCGCACGCGCACGTTGAGGTCGCGCGGATGGTCGAAGACTTCGGCGTCGTAGGAGACGAAGACGACTTTGTCACCGCTGGGGGACGGATGCGGGAACCAGTCGCCATAGACGCTGTCGGTGATACGCTCGACGGCCGAGCCATCCACCCGCACGCGCCAGATCTGCATCTGGCCGGTGCGGCTGGAGTTGAAATAGATCCATTCTCCATCCGGCGAATAATCCGGCCCGTCATTGCGGCCCTCACCATGGGTAAGGCGTGTCTCAACGCCGCTGTCTATGTCCATGGAATAAATATCGAAAACCTGATCGCGAATGCCGCAATAGGCGAAACCTTTCCCGTCCGGCGACCAGCCGTGCCAGTAGGACGGAAGGTTCTTAGTCATCAGACGCGGCGTTCCGCCCGTCGAAGGCAGCAGATAGATGGCACTCTTGCCGAACTCCACCTTGTCGGAAATGGCATAAAGCGAACCGTCAGGCGAAATGCCGTGGTCATTGTTGCAGATTGTCGCAAAGCCGGTATCGACCTTTTCCGGCGAAGGGTCGCCGGCAAGTGACAGGCGATAAAGCAGACCGTCGCAGTTCAGAAGCAGGTATTTCCCGTCCGGCGACCAGTTCGGAGCCTCGAACAGCTCCGGCGTCTGCCAGACCACCCGCATCTGCCGAGTGCGGATGTTGAAGATTTCGATGGAACTGCGCATGCTGCCTCCCGGGCCTGTCGATCGTCTGGCGTTGAGCGTTGAATGGCACAAACATTCCGTTTGCATCCGCCACCGCCGTGATTATGATCCTATTGCCGCAGGCACCGCCCTGCAAATTCAAATAGGAAAAAACAGCAGCGTTCCGGCACCGCCCGCTCCCCTGCCCGTTTCTCCCAGATCCGAGGTTCCGCGATGAACACCATCGCCGTTCACGGCATCCGCTTCGGTCGGATCGCCGCAATGCTTCCTGTCAAGAATATCGAGAAGGCCCATGACTTTTATGTCCGTGTGCTGGGCTTCGAAAAGACCTTCGAAAACGGCAACCCTGTCGGTTTCATGATCCTGAAACAAGGTAATGCCGAGTTGCACCTGACATTGCAGTCGACGCACAAACCGGCCCCCTTCAATGTGGCGCATATGCTGGTCAGCGACGCCGGCGCGCTGCACGCGCTTTGCAAAAGCCACGGGCTTCGCATCATCAAAAGTCTGCAGGACAAGGATTATGGCCTGCGGGCCTTCGTTTTCGAAGACCCGGATGGTAACCGCATCGATGTGGGGCAGGTTATTTAACGAGATAGGGAGACGGCGCGGCGTGTCCGCGCCGTTGGAGGAAAAGGATGCTTCTTCGCCATCGATATATGGCGAAGCCGCCGCATCCGCACTCCGTCACCCCGAACTAGATTCGGGGTCCAGCAAGCTCCCCCATGCCCTCCTTCGACTACCTGTCCCTGAAACGGTTGGTAATCGGATAACGGCGATCGCGGCCGAAGTTCTTCTTGGTGATCTTCACCCCGGGCGCGGATTGGCGGCGTTTGTATTCGGCGAGATAGAGCAGATGCTCGATCCGGTGCACCGTCGCGATATCATGGCCACGCGCGAGGATTTCCTCGACCGACATTTCCTTTTCCACCAGGCACTCCAGAATATCGTCCAGCACCGGATAGGGCGGCAGCGAATCCTGGTCTGTCTGGTTGGGCCGCAATTCGGCGGATGGCGCCTTGGAGATGATATTGGCGGGGATCACTTCGCCGGACGGCCCGAGCGCGCCCGGCGGCACATGGGAATTGCGCCAGCTGGAGATGGCGTAGACCTGCATCTTGTAGAGGTCCTTGATGGGATTGAAACCGCCATTCATGTCGCCATAAAGCGTCGCATACCCCACCGACATTTCCGACTTGTTGCCTGTTGTCACCACCATCGAGCCGAACTTGTTGGAAACAGCCATGAGAATGGTGCCGCGTGTTCGGCTCTGCAGGTTTTCTTCGGTAATGCCTTCCTCCGTGCCTTCGAACATTTCCGAAAGCGCCGACAGGAACCCATCCACAGGTTCGGCAATGGGCACGATATCGTAACGGCAGCCGAGCGCTCTGGCGCAATCGGCTGCGTCCTTCAGCGAATCCTCGGAGGTGTAACGATAGGGCAGCATGATGCAGCGCACCCGCTCTTCGCCCAGCGCATCAACAGCAAGCGCAGCGCAGATCGCCGAATCGATACCGCCGGAAAGGCCGAGAACCACGCTCTTGAAGCCGTTCTTGTTGACGTAATCGCGAAAGCCCAGCATGCAGGCGCGGTAATCCGCCTCCTCGCCTTCAGGGATTTTCGAGAAAGGACCGCTCTCGCAGCGCCAGCCTTCTGCGGTGCGTTTCCAATCGGTGACGGCAAGGGTCGCCTCGAACTGGCTCATCTGGAAGGCAAGGGTCTTGTCGGCATTAAAACCGAAGCTCGCGCCGTCGAAAACCAGCTCGTCCTGCCCGCCAAGCTGATTGGCGAAGACCAGCGGCAAGCCGCTTTCGATTACCTGTTTCAGCGCCACCTGATGGCGCACATCCAGCTTGCCGCGATAATAGGGCGAACCATTCGGCACCAGCAGGATTTCCGCCCCGCTTTCGGCAAGCGTTTCGCACACACCCATATCGTTCCAGATTTCCTCGCAGATCGGAATGCCGATCCTGACACCGCGGAAATTATAGGGACCGGAGATCGAACCTTCGGCGAAAACGCGTTTTTCATCGAACTCGCCGTAATTCGGCAGGTCGATCTTGTCACGCAGCGCGATGATCTTGCCGCCATCCAGAAGCGCAACCGAATTGTGCCGGCCCGTTTCGCCCTGACGCGGAAAACCGATGACGACGCCCGGCCCGCCATCGGCGGTTTCCGCCGCCAGTTCTTCCACGGCCTTCAGGCACGCTTTCAGAAAAGCCGGCTTCAATACCAGGTCTTCCGGCGGATAGCCGGATATGAACAGCTCGGTCAGAAGCAGGAGATCGGCACCCTGCGTCGCCGCATCGGCCCGTGCTTCGCGCGCCCTGGCGAGATTGCCCGCCACGTCGCCAACAGTCGGATTGAACTGCCCGACGGCAATTCGAAGATGGTTTTTGATGTCGTGTCTGTCGCTCATGGCTTTTCAATACCGCGCCCGTGCCCGCTCCGCAACGCGGCAATTGCATGCCGCACCACCTTGATAGGATGAAGCCGCAACAGGCATTCACGCTAAGGTTATCACCGCACCGGCCACACTCCGCAAAGTTCATGTCGCGTTCATCGCGCTTATGTGACAGTTACATGACAGTTTTGCGACGCCCCGATTCACCTCCCCGAATTGCGCGGTGTTGCCTCGTAATACCGGAGTATGAGTTTGAGAAATTCGGCGCCAAAAACAACGGCTTCCGAAAAGGCTGATTTTGTCTTTTCTCCTGCAAGGACGCGGAGCCTTTCCAAGCTTTCGGGTAAGGCCTACACGCTTGCCAATCTGACATTTTCGTCGGTCGTGCTTGTCGTCGCGCTGGAATGGATCGCCCGCGGTTCGCTAGTTGATGTCGGCACCTTCCTCACCTCATCCGCCCGCCCCGGCATGACCACCATCGCCGCCGTGCTGCTGCTGCTCGTAGCGCTGGATTCCATCCTCGGCCGCCGTTACCTGTCGCTCATCGCCGTTGCGCCGCTTTGCGCGCTGACAGGGCTTATTTCCGCGCAGAAACAGACCTATCTCTCCGATCCGCTTTATCCCTCCGACCTGCTGTTCGGCCGGCAGATCCTCGAGCTTCTGCCCACCATGCTGAAAGCCCAGCCGCTGACGGCCGTGCTGGTCGGCCTTGGCCTTTGCGCCACGGTTGCGGCCCTTTCCACCCTGTGGCTGCTGGCGCGGCGTTATTCGCCGGGCTTGAGCTGGCGCGAACGCGCCGCAGGTCTTGTGCTGGCGCTGCCGCTTCTGGCCGGCCTCGCCTCGCTCATGGACTATTCGCATTATTCGTGGGTGCGCGATCGTCTCAACATCATCCCCATGATGTGGGATCAACAGGAGAATTACCGCCATAACGGTTTCCTGATGGCCTTTGCCTTCAATATTCCCATGGCCAACGTCTCGGCGCCGCAGGGTTACGGCGAAAACAGCATCGCAGACCTGACCTCGGAACCCGCCGCCTTTGCCGCCAACACGGGCGATTACCCTGATGTCATCATGTTGATGAGCGAATCGCTGTGGGATCCGACACGGCTTGAAAACGTGAAGCTCTCTGCCGATCCGATGCCCAACATCCGCGCCAAGCAATCCGGCAACGTGTTCTCGCCGGAATTCGGCGGCATGACGGCGAATGTGGAATTCGAGGCGCTGACCGGCTTTTCCAACGCCTTCCTGCCCTATGGCAGCATTCCCTACCAGCAATATATCCGCCGCCCGGTGCCCTCGCTTGCCAGCTTCTTCCGTGGCGAAGGGTATTCGGCCATCGCCATGCATCCGTTTCAGGAATGGTTCTGGAACCGCAAGGAAGTTTACAGGAATTTCGGCTTCGAGGAGTTCCGCTCGGAAGAGACATTGCCGCCCATGGAAAAGCGCGGCAACTTCGCCTCCGACGACGCGCTGATGGACCAGATCATGGTGGCCGCGGACGATGCGCGCAACCCGCTCTTCCTCTTCGCCGTCACCCTGCAGGGACACGGACCTTACGAGGCGGGCCGTTATGCCAGCGACACCATCGGCATAGAGGGCAATCTCTCCGCTTCCGCATCGCAGGCGCTTGGTACCTATGCGCAGGGCGTGGCGGAGGCCGACGACGCCTTTCTGAAGCTGATGCGCTGGGCAAAAAAGCGCGAGCGCGAAACCATCATCGTGCTCTTCGGCGATCACCTGCCGCCGCTTGGCCAGACATTCGTGGAAAGCGGCTACATGCCGGGCATGGTGGCCAGTCGCCGCGCGCCGCTGGAAATCATGAAAAAGGAACACGAGACGCCGCTTGTCGTCTGGTCCTCGAAGACGGGCGTGCGCAAGAATATCGGCACCATCAGCCCGGCGCTGTTGCCCTATCACGTATTGAAAACAGCCGGTTTCTCAGACCCCTTCTATACGGGGACTTTGGGTGAAGTGCAGGATGCGTTTTCCGTCGTCGACCGGCATATGCTGGTGGCAACGGATGGCAAGGCCCTGCCCGACTGGTCGATTTCACCCAATTCCATTCCGGACGTGGTGCGCAATTACCGCCTGCTGCAATTCGACATGATGTTCGGCGAGCAATATGGCCGAGAGCGCTTCTTCCCCGGCTTCAACTGGGTAAATGACGCTACACCCTCCGTCTGATGGGGCTGGATGTCTAAACGGCATGGCAGCGGAAATCATTTGAATTCCATTGCCATGCGGGTTTATCTCGACAGGGCCGTAACGAACCATCAGCACCACGAGAAGCACCGTGTCAGACATCTCCGACTATATCGTTTCGCACTTCAAGCGCTCCTCCCGGGAAATCGGCGAGGTGGAGCGTCGTATTCTGGAACTGTCGCACCAGAAAAAGCTGGTCTCGACCGACACCAATGCGGAATTTTCCGCCGGGGCAAACCTGGGCGACAGGCTGGCCGACAGCATTGCAAGGGTTGGCGGCTCCTGGGGATTTATCCTCAGCTTCTGCTTTTTCCTGGTGTTCTGGGCAATCATCAACACGATCGTGCTGACGACGCGGGCCTTCGACCCCTACCCCTTCATCTTCCTCAATCTTCTGCTCTCCATGCTCGCGGCCATTCAGGCGCCGATCATCATGATGTCGCAGAACCGGCAGGCCGCTCGTGACCGTTTCGAGGCCGCCAAGGATTATGAGGTGAACCTGAAAGCCGAGCTTGAGGTGCTGTCTCTGCACGAAAAGATCGACGTGAAGGTACTGGCCGAACTGGCAGCACTCAGGCAGGACCTCGCTGCCCTTCACCGCCATGTGACCCGGAAAGAAGACTGACGAAAAAGAACCGGCGCGCGAAAATCCATCCCCGCTTTTCCCCGCCCCGCCTTACCCTGTTATCTTGAATGCAGTCCTGCCAGGTAGACGCCAGACGTGGCGTAAACCGAAGGACGGTCCTGGTGGTGGGAACGGTGGCACGTTCATGGTGACAGGACCATTTCGCAAAAGGCCGTGCACTGCCTCTTGCGAAATACGGCTTTCTGGAAAGGCCCGGTCGCGCAAGCATCCGTCCACTCCAACCCCAATCAGCGCGTGACCGGGCACAACCCGTCTAAAACCACGAAAACCCGACGGCGAAGGCCGTGCCGGGCGCAAAGGCGCATCTTTGCGTCGCAAAACGACAAGCGGACAAAACGGTTACGAATCCGTCAGATTATTGCGCTACAGATTGACGCAGGCGTTTGTTGCATTGCACTCTTGTGTGCAAGGCTGACAAGGGAATCACTTCCCCTGGTCAAAATGGCATCACGACCATTTCGCGGCAGCGCCATCCCGGATGCGACATCCGGTCATTGCAATACATTCTGTTCCGGGGTTTTCATGTACCAGTTCGATCTGATTGTTATCGGCAGCGGTCCGGCGGGAAGACGCGCCGCCATCCAGGCCGCCAAGCTCGAAAAGAGGGTTCTGGTCATCGAGAAGGGCAGCCGCGTCGGCGGCGTTTCGGTGCACACAGGCACCATCCCTTCCAAGACATTGCGCGAAACCGCGCTCAATCTCACCGGCTGGCGCGAACGCGGTTTTTATGGCCGCTCCTACCGCGTCAAGCAGGAGATCGACGCGGACGATCTGCGCCGCCGCCTGCTGATCACGCTCGACCACGAGGTCGAGGTGCTGGAACACCAGTTCGCCCGCAACCGCGTGCAGCACATTCGCGGCACGGCAAGCTTCGTCGATGCCAACACGGTGAAGGTGGTGAAGAACGACGGTGAAGTCATGAACGTCACCGGCGCTTCCATTCTGCTCGCCATCGGCACGCGGCCCTACCGGCCACCGCATATTCCCTTCGACGGCGCGGCAGTGCTCGATTCGGACGAGATACTTGAGATCAAGGAACTGCCGCGCTCCATGGTCGTTGTCGGCGCGGGCGTCATCGGCATCGAATATGCCACGATCTTCAGTGCGCTCGACACGCAGGTAACGGTGGTTGAACCGCGCGAAACCATGCTGGAATTCATCGACAAGGAAATCGTCGAGGACTTCACCTATCAGTTGCGCGACCGTAACATGAAGCTGATCTTCGGCCAGAAAGCGGAAAAGGTGGAGCGCGACGACAGCGGCAAATGCCTCGTTTCGCTCAGCAACGGCCGCGTCCTTAAAGCCGAGACGGTGTTGTTCGCCGCCGGACGCGTCGGCGCAACCGATACGCTTAATCTTTCCGCCTGTGGGCTGGAAGCCGACAGCCGCGGCCGCCTGAAGGTCAATCCCGAGACCTTCCAGACAACAGTGCCGAACATTTACGCCGCCGGCGATATCATCGGTTTTCCGAGCCTCGCCTCCACCTCGATGGAACAGGGCCGTATCGCCGCCCGCCACGCGGTCGGTGCACCGGCCGGTGAACCGCCGCAGTTCTTCCCTTACGGCATCTATGCCGTTCCGGAAATCTCCACCTGCGGCCTGACGGAAGAAGAAGTCACTGAACGCCACATTCCCTATGAATGCGGCATCGCCCATTTCCGCGAAACCTCACGCGGCCATATCATGGGTCTCGACAGCGGGTTGCTGAAGATGATCTTCTCGCTGAAAACCCGCCGTCTGCTCGGCGTCCACATCGTCGGCGAAGGTGCCACCGAACTGGTGCATATCGGCCAGGCGGTGCTGAACCTGAAGGGTACGGTGGAATATTTTGTCGAGAACACCTTCAACTATCCCACGCTTGCCGAGGCCTACAAGATTGCCGGTCTCGACGCGTGGAACCGCATGGGTGAGCTGAAGAAGGATTGAGGTTGGCTGTTGCGGGTGGAGATCGTTTGCAATGTGCGCAAACCTCTCCTCCGTCATGGTCGGGCCTGTCCCGAGCCTCTGCAACGTCACGATTTTATGCGACGTGATTAGATCCATGGGACAAGCCTAAGGATGACGCCGAATGCGACGCAAGAACGTCGATCGCTTTCTGCTCATCCATACGATAACCGGTGACGCCCCTCACCACCGAATACTATACCGCGCACTCACACCCGGCCGAAAATGATCCGCATATCCCTGATCGAGCGTTCCGCGCACTGTCAGGTGATCGCCGATCTTCTGCTCCACGGCCACGCCGCTGCTGAACTCGTTGAAGCTGTTGCGGCTTGCCCCCGTCAGCACGAAGGCCGTGCCGGTTTCCGAGCGGGAAAGGCGCAGCGACTGCGATACGTCCAGCCCGTTCCATTGCTGCGCCGTGCCGTCATAACGCACCGTGAAATTGCGGTTGGCCTCGATATCCAGTTCCGGCGTAACGATGCGTTTCTGTCGCGACGTCATGGAAACGCTGCTCGACCCCGTCAACGCGTTGAAGAGGACACCGACATCACGGGCAAGCGACACGCCGGGCAACTGTTCCGCCAAAAGCGTGACATTGCCCCACAACCTTACTGGCGTATCCACCACCTGCCCCGTCCTGGAGGCATTCATGCCCATTTCCAGCCCCGCCCGGATCGGCGTCTCGACCGGCAGCTTCGCACCGATACGCGCCGTATAGGAACGATCGGAATTCTTGACCGGCTTCCAGATCAACTCCGGCTCATCGGCACGGGCGTCGGTGCCAATCGCGGCGAACAGAGAAAACAACAGGGCGAAGCCCGTTCGTGGCGACATATCTTGTCCCCTGGCAAATTAAGGGCGCACCGGGTGAACCCGGCAGGCACGGTAAAAGCTTAAGGCCAAAGGTTTTGGCAGCGATGACAGCCGCGCGTTGGCGGCCATGTTTCCTTGACGGCTGCACCGGCAGCCAAGGCAAATCATGCTGCGCAGGGTGCCAGATGAACCGGAGATGAACAAGAGCAGATGCAGCAAAAAATCATGCTGCACTGCATTGTGATCGAAACGAAGGTGACGGGAAGCGCAGCGTGTTAATTTCCTGCCTTCGGAACAACGCAACGAGCCAGAATATCACCCACTACCACTGCCAAAGACCTCGATGAATCAATGGCAGATGCACCGCCTGGAAGGTCTTCTTTCGTTGCGTGGAGTTGCAGGACAAATTGTCTTTCGGCCAGATTGCCACCGAACTCATCCTCGGGCCTGGCAGCCAGCCGTCTTTGTAAGGTCGCTTCATCGACATCCAGAACGCAGACATCATCGAACAGATCTATAAAGCGTCGAAAATTTCTCGATCCGCCACAGAAGAAGGTGACGGCGTGCTCTTGATCAGACACAAGCTGCCGAACTTTTTCGACATTCCAGATATGATGTCGGTGACGGAAGGCGATTTTTGTGTCGTCGCCCTGAAACAGCGCGACATCCATGGGTTCGCCCGTTTGGGGGTCGCCTTTGTAAGCCAGTTCACGGTCGCCGTGAATCACATGAAGGCCGCGTTGCTGAAGTTCCGTTGCAACCGAGGTTTTACCAGCCCCGGAGATACCCTCAATCAAATAATTTCTTCTGCCCATCGCCGCGACTGCCCAAAGCCCTGTCATGCCTTCTGAAGATAATAGTCGAGAAAGACGTGAAGATGTCGGAGTGTCGAATTCTCCGGTTCATGTAATGCGGAATTGCGGTAGCTTGACGACTCAACGTTTTCCCACTGATAGTGACAAAAGGCGAAGCCTGCGCCTAACCTCCCAGACCTTCTCCAGCATGGTCTTGAACGGAGGCAAAGGGACTGTCGTTGTCTCAGGCTACTGTCTTGGTCCGATCGTTTCGGGCGGGTTGCTGGGGAATCGCGTCCGGGACGTGAAAGGCCTGATCATGACGCAAAATAATAATTTCAAACGCCGTGTAAGAGCTCGTGCAGCGAAAACCGGCGAGTCCTATACGGCGGCGCTCAAGCATATCCGCCGAACTCCCGACATGCCAGTTAGCCCTTCTTTACGAATGGCTGTCGCGCAAACGTCGCTGGTCGACGACCCTCGTATGGTTTCGGCACTGAAAGCAGCCGGGCAAGAAATACGTCGCCTCATGTGCGATGCCCATAAGGCCGGCGCCCGTCTCATCCATTTCCCGGAAGGGGCAACGTGCTGGCCCAATAAACGCATCATGTCCGAAACTGGGCCGAGAGAAATCGGGCCTTCCGACTGGACGCGCTTTGAATGGGAAACTCTGCGCAGAGAACTGGAAGCGAGCAGAAAACTGGCGCGAAGGCTGAAGCTTTGGACGATTCTCGGTTCCGTCCATCAGCTTACTCCGCCACATCGACCGTATAACAGCCTGTACGTCATCTCCGATCGCGGGAAGCTTATCACTCGCTACGATGAGCGCCTGCTGTCGAACACCAAAATCTCGTTCATGTACTCGCCGGGAACTGTACCGGTGACGTTTGAAATCGATGGCTTCCGTTTTGGTTGCGCGCTCGGCATGGAGGCGCACTACCCAGAAATATTCATGGAATACGAGAAGCTGAACGTCGATTGCGTGCTGTTTTCCACCGCAGGTGATGGCCCGTCCAATGCCCCGGCATTTGCAGCCGAAATATTGGGGCATGCGGTGAGCAACACCTATTGGGCCAGCTATTCCACCTTGGCGGCTCAGAGTACAGCTGCTCCCTCGGGAATCGCCGCACCGGATGGCCGTTGGGTGGCGCAATGCCCGATGAACGGTTTACCGGCTATCGCAATAGCAGACATTGCTATCGATCGTGAAAATCCCGCACGACCATGGCGGCGAAAAGCCCGTAGCGATCTATATGCGCCTCATCAGGTGAATAATGATCCCAGAAGCGATAGCCGGGAGCAATTTTAACAGGCGAGATCGGTCAGCGGCGCGGTTTGGGCCCGCTGGCCACCGCGCAAGGCGGATGGACCGCATCGCCCAGACGAAACAAAAAAGGCCGCAGCTTTCGCCACGGCCCTTCCATTCATTCAGCTTTCGCCCGCCAAGATTATTCGGCGTCGGCCTCAGTGGCCTTCTTCTTGGCCGGAGCCTTCTTCTTCGGAGCGGCTTCTTCGCCTTCAGCGGCGTCGTCAGCCTTGGCAGCAGCCTTTTTCTTGGCAGGCGCCTTCTTCTTGGTTTCAGTTGCTTCTTCGCCGTCGTCAGCCAGAAGCTCTTCCTTGGAAACGGTCTTGTCCGTTACCGAGATTTCCGTGAGCAGCTTGTCTATGACCTTTTCTTCGAAGATCGGAGCGCGCAGCGAAGCGGAAGCGCCGGGGGTGTTGCGGAAGAAATCGAGGATTTCCTTCTGCTGGCCGGGGAACTGCTGCAGCTGCTGGAACAGCGCGCGCTGCATTTCTTCTTCGGTCACTTCGACGCCGGCCTTTTCGCCGATTTCGGAGAGAACGAGGCCGAGACGAACGCGGCGCTCAGCAAGCTTGCGATATTCTTCGCGGGCTTCTTCTTCCGTGGTGTCTTCGTCAGCGAAGGTCTTGCCGGACTGGGCAAGATCGGTGTTGATCTGGCGCCAGATGTTGTCGAATTCGGCATCGACGAGGCCAGCCGGCGTGTCGAACTTGTACATTTCGTCGAGCTGGTCGAGAATCTGACGCTTGACCTTCTGGCGGGTTACGTTGCCGTACTGGCTTTCGATCTGGCCGCGAACGATTTCCTTCAGCTTTTCAGCCGATTCGAGACCGAGCTTTTCCGCCAGTTCGTCGTTGATTTCAACAGCAGCGGCAGCAGCAACTTCCTTGACGGTGATGTCGAAGTTGGCTTCCTTGCCTGCGAGGTTCGCAGCCGGGTAGTCAGCCGGGAAAGTCACGGTGATGGTCTTTTCGTCGCCAGCCTTGACGCCAACGAGCTGGTCTTCGAAGCCGGGGATGAAGCGGCCAGAACCGAGAACCAGTTCAGCGTCTTCAGCAGCGCCGCCATCGAAGGCTTCGCCGTCAACCTTGCCGAGATAGTTCATGGTGACGCGGTCGCCTTCGGCGGCCTTGCCCTTCTTGGCTTCAAAGGTACGGGCGCTCTCAGCGATCTTGAGGATCTGCTCGTTGATTTCGTCTTCGGAGACTTCAACAACTTCGCGGGTAACCTTGATGCCGTCATTGGCCTTCAGTTCGATGGCCGGAATGATTTCGTAGGCAACGGTGAATTCGAAATCGGTTTCAGCCGAAAGGATCTTTTCGGCTTCCTGCTCGTCTTCGGTCATGGAGATGGCCGGCTGCGTTGCAGACTTCTCACCGCGGCTGGAAAGGATTTCGGAAGGCTTTTCACGAACCAGCTCGTTGACGAGGTCGGCCATGATGGACTTGCCATACATCTTCTTCAGATGGCCCATCGGCACCTTGCCGGGACGGAAACCGTTGATGCGAACCTTGTCCTTGGCGTCAACCAGGCGCTCGTCCAGACGGGCCTTCATGTCGGCAGCCGGGATAACGACCTTGAGTTCGCGCTTCAGGCCTTCAGCCAGCGTTTCGATAACCTGCATTTTCTCAAACCTTCACATCATGGCGGCGGTGCTCAGACAGCCGTTGGTTTACTTTCGAGCACTGCGCCGGAAACGTCGTTCCCCGGCCGTGGCTTCCATTATTTCTTCACACAAGCGCCTGCCGGACAAAATTGCGCTCGCGCCGGAGACAAGGGCGCGAAGGGGATGATGAACCCCAAAGCTCCCTGCATCACTAAGGATGCACTCTGGCACAAGCGTGGCACAGCCATGCTTTACTTGTGGTGCGGGTAGAGAGACTCGAACTCCCACGCCGAAGCGTTGGTACCTAAAACCAATGCGTCTACCAATTCCGCCATACCCGCACGTTGGGCGGCGGTATGTCACAATGTTCTGGAAGGGTCAAGCACACCTTATCGCCGCGTCCCGTTTCGCCCGGACTTTTCTTGGGTCCCCGCCCCCAGCCGCAAAAGCCGGCCGGTACGTTCTTGCCGTTTCGTGCCCGCAAGAAAGGGAACGACGCGCCCGCAGACGATGACACGAGGGGCCGCAAAACTGCGCACGCCGTCTCCCTCTTTCCCGTCCCGCTTCACATGTTCCGACAGGAAAAACGCGCAACATTTATGCGGCTACATGACATTATATATATGACGTGCCGCCCGTCATTTTACGAGAACGCGCGCCTCCAGCCGAAGCCCTTATACGAACGACCTTTGCATCCCCATCCTTGCCTCTGCGCTGCCCGACCCGTTGTATTCAGCCGGACCGCACGGCTTGGCAGCGACAGATGCCGCCAAGTTCACTAAAAGCACACAAATTGGTCACAAATTATGCAGTAACCACCGCAATTGGGGTCATTTACCGGCTTGCTTTGCGTTCCATGCATAGGTGGCATCTTGCTTTGTCTGTTTTTGTTTTTATTAAACCGATTATATTCATGGTCATACAGAGATCGAGTTCAGCCCCGAGCCTAATCCTCCCAAGACGGGCCGGAAATGCTGGACAGCACGAAGAGGAAGATGACAATGAACATTACACGCTCGCTCACCAACTGGCGCAAGTATCGTCAGACCGTAACCGAACTCGGCCGCATGACCGACCGCGAACTGAATGACCTCGGCATTGGCCGTCAGGACATCCGTCGCGTCGCACGCACCGCCGTCGGCATCTAATACGCTCCGCCGCTTGAAGCGGCGGATGCGAGACGACCTTCCCAAAAGGCCAGAGGCTCCCGCCTCCGGCCTTTTTTTTTCGTTCTGGCACCCTCTCGGAACCGAGCCGCGCCGCCCCACCGGCATGTGCGCGTGACAAACAGATGAAAAATGCATCGATTAGGCGGCTGCATCCGGCATGTCTGGAGAGCCCGAACGCCCTTCAAGCACCGCTGAGGGGAGCAAAAAGCCGGTCTAACACCGCCAATGGCCGCAAACCCCTTCAAAACCGCCCGAAAGACAGGCATTTCCGCTCATATTTTGCTCATGCGGTAGTCAAAGCCGCAAATTTAGCCGACATAGTGCACAAATGCATGGCAGTCGCCTAAATTCTGCACTGCACAACATGGCTCAATGTCTATATATAAAACCTCAACAGCCGAGAGCACAGAAACACTGAGCCGGCCGACGAAATCAAAGAAAGATTGAGGAAACGATCATGAACCCTATCCGCATCGCAAAGAACTGGATCTCCTACCGTCGCACGATCAACGAACTTGGCAGCCTGTCCAACCAGGCCCTGAGCGACATCGGCCTGACACGTTACGACATCCGTAACGTAGCTTCCCGTTCGTTCCGCTAAGGCGTAAAAGATCGTCCCGCTGCCCGACCTCCAGGGCGCGACGATTGAGCGACAGGTAAAAGAAAGCGGCGCCTCTGGCGCCGTTTTTGATTCTGGCGGTATTCGCCGGAGATTTTTGGCTTACAAGCATAGAGACCACATTCCCTCCGCCCCAATCGTGCCACCCGCAAAAACATTTGGCTGTCGCAGCCATGCATGGTAGTGCATCGCCCTGAAAAACGCGTCCTTCGGGACCCGCGCGGAACAATCACTCGAAAGACAGCCGCCGGAGGGGAGCTTTTGCCCCCACGCGGCCTATGGGCGCCAGCATGCAAGACAAGACCTATTCTCCCATTCACGTCGTGGGCGGCGGACTGGCCGGTTCGGAAGCCGCCTGGCAGATCGCTGAAAGCGGCGTTCCAGTCATCCTGCACGAAATGCGCGGCGTGCGCGGCACGGAAGCGCACAAGGGCGATACGCTGGCGGAACTGGTCTGTTCCAACTCCTTCCGCTCCGACGATGCGACCGCCAATGCAGTGGGCGTCATCCATGCGGAAATGCGGCTTGCCGGCTCGTTGATCATGGCCTGCGCCGACAGGCATCAGGTACCTGCCGGCGGCGCGCTTGCCGTCGATCGCGACGGATTTTCTCAGGCCGTCACGGACCGGCTCGAAAGTCACCCACTGGTGACGATCCTGCGCGAAGAGGTTTCCGGCCTGCCGCCGAAGGAATGGGGCAGCAGCATCATCGCCACCGGCCCGCTCACCTCGCCGGATCTGGCGGCGGCGGTTCAGGCCGAGACGGGTGAGGATGCCCTGGCATTCTTTGACGCCATTGCCCCCATTGTGCACCGCGACAGCATCAACATGGATATCTGCTGGTACCAGTCGCGTTACGACAAGGTTGGCCCCGGCGGCACGGGCAAGGATTACATCAACTGCCCGATGAACGAGGAGCAATACAACGCCTTCATCGACGCGCTGATCGCCGGCGACACGGTGGGTTTCAAGGAATGGGAAGGCACACCCTATTTCGACGGCTGCCTGCCAATCGAGATCATGGCTGAACGCGGCCGCCAGACGCTGCGCCACGGCCCTATGAAACCGATGGGCCTGACCAACGCCCACAACCCCACCGTCAAGGCCTATGCCGTGGTCCAGCTTCGCCAGGACAATGCGCTCGGCACGCTTTACAACATGGTGGGTTTCCAGACCAAACTGAAATACGGCGCGCAGGCGGATGTATTTCGCATGATCCCGGGTCTCGAAAATGCGGAATTCGCCCGTTTGGGCGGCCTGCACCGCAACACCTATATCGATTCCCCCATCCTGCTCGATCCATCGCTGAAGCTGAAATCCCGGCCTGACCTGCGTTTTGCAGGCCAGATCACCGGCTGCGAAGGGTATGTGGAAAGCGCCTCCGTCGGACTTCTGGCCGGCCGTTTCGCTGCCGCTGAACGGAAAGGTGAGACCCCGAGCCTGCCGCCCGCAACGACAGCCCTCGGCTCACTTCTCAACCACATCACCGGCGGGCATCTTTCCTCGAATGATGAGCCGGGCAAACGTTCCTTCCAGCCGATGAACATCAATTTCGGCCTCTTCCCAGAACTGGAGCCAGGCTCCATCGTCAAGCCGGAAGGCGTGAAA
Organism: Agrobacterium sp. S7/73; assembly: GCF_019355535.1. Taxonomy (NCBI): domain Bacteria; kingdom Pseudomonadati; phylum Pseudomonadota; class Alphaproteobacteria; order Hyphomicrobiales; family Rhizobiaceae; genus Agrobacterium; species Agrobacterium sp. S7/73. The sequence continues at coordinate 1,316,877 of NZ_CP072136.1, read as the reverse complement.
CGTTTTCGCGGCAAGGACAAGACAATCATGAAACGCCAGCTCGTTGCAGCGCGGGCGTTGAGGGATTGCGCGACGTGGTTGAACGGGGGCGAGGTCACCCTAGAAACCGTCACCGATCATTATCGCTGAAACGCCACGGGATTGGCTAGGGTGAAGCCCCTGACCAATGCCGTCAGCGAACATTCCAGAAAAGCCAGTCCGACTTGCCCTTCTGATATTTGTAGTGTCGGGAGAAATACGGGTTTACCGCCGTCACGTATTCGAACTCGATATCCGTATTGCCCAGCAACGAAATGAGCGGGCGGTATTTGTAACGCCCCGAAATTACGATTACCGCTTCTTCGGTCTTGAAGTTTCCTTGCGTCAATATCTTGTCCCACTTCACGTTTTCGGCGTTGCCAAAAAAATTGTATGGGGCGAACTCGGTCACGGCGACCCCACCCACAAGCTTGGCGCTTCTGAGCGTCAGATCAAGCTTTTCAGATTCGAGCGGGCGCCCGGCAGCCATGACAAAGGATTTGACGCCCGTCCTAACGCGTTCCTCAAACTCCGGAAATCGGGCCGACCAACGGGCCGTATTGTCCACAACTGTTACGAAACGGTCATAGCTCATCCAGCCACGCCCGATTTCGATCACCATCGCCAGTACTAGAATGAGCAAAGGCATCAATAGCGCTAATTCCACCGCGGCAACGCCAGAGCGCGAACTTATCAGCGAGATGGATAGATATTTCAATCTCTTACCAATCATTCCGTCACCCGAACTGCGGTGATCGCCAGAGAGAGATTTTGCAATTGCGGCTTGCCCCCGGAACTGGGAACGAGCAGATGGGTGGTGGGAAGAATGAATTTCCAGTCATACCCCAGCGCCAGAAGATATTGCCCGGCGGCCTTGCTTGGCGCCTCGAATTTGTTCTCGACCGGAAATGTCACCGGTGTAGTAGCAAGGTTGGCATCAGCAATGGCAATGAGCGATATTTTCAGGTCATCTTCAGTTGTCGCGAGCAGGAAATTCGAGGCAATAACCTGCCTGAACTCCGCCGCGGTAACGGACGTTCGGCTAGCCGCCGCCTTGCGCAGATATTCAGTCCCGGCAGTGGCCGCCGTCGACATATTGAGGCTGAAGAAAAGCACGAGACTAACTTCGATGATACCGAAGATCAGCAGGAGATAGACCGGCAAAAGCAAACCGAACTCAACGGCGGTAGCCGCACGGATATCCGTGGCAAGCGACCGGATGAGACTGGGGAAGTCACGATGCGATATCTTAAAACGAGTCAAGATAAGTGACCTCGAATGCCGTTATGATGCCACCCAGACTGTCGCTCGTTCCAGCGGCGGCGATCGACAGCTTGTACAGCGAATAAGTATCGACAGTGACCTCGTAGCTTCGGCGCTCCCATCGAATTTCATTCGCCTTCTGGCTCATCTGGATAATTTTTTTCTCTACACCCATTTGGGGCCGCAACACCTGCAGCGAAATATCGATGTCGTTCGAGCCTTCGTAACTTTGGTTTCGCCCGTTGTACCAGACCGAGATTTCGTATTTGCCGGGATGCATTTCCACATATTTGAAGATCGAGCTGTTGGCGTCGCGTCTTTTTTGCCCTTCCCAGTGACTGTCAAGTTCGACAGCGTAGCGGGTTGGCGGTATTCGCTCATTTTGGCCGTTGCGCATCGAGGGCGTGTTGTTCTTCTCTTCTGTAGTACACTGCTGCTCCTGCTCGGAATTCAAGGCGTCCTTGCCATCCGTTTGCGCCTTGCTGCCGTTTTTCGAATCGTTGTTTTCTTTGGGAAGAGTAGCCTGTGACTTTGGGGTGCATGTCATCCCGGCGCTTGTCTCTTTCTCCTTTTCCTGATCCCCGTAGCCCTGCCAGCCATAGTTCTTCCGGCAATCCGCATTGCTCCAATCCTGAAGTTCGATGCCCGGCCCCGTACCGCCATCCCATCCCAGTTCGGCATAGGTATAAACACCCCAGCAACCGTTGGGTGTTTTGGCGGTTCTGCCGTTTTTCAGCATACGTTCCGTGCCGTTCAGCGTCTTTTCGAAGGTGTTGTTGACGACGACCTCACCGTCATGTGGATAAGGCGGTATACCGCCACAACGATACGACAGCTGATAGTCCAGTTTTTCCGCCCCGAACATGCCACTGAACACGGTTTTGTAGCTGAACTTTGCGTCTATATCCGTCGTCAGCCAGTCGATTTTAACATCGCGACTGACCACATTCTGTTTGGTGGAACGGATCAGTGCGTCGAACGTGTCGAGCACGTTTTTACGGCGCACCTCATCCAGGGGTACGTTCGTGCGCGTCGGTTTTGTCGAACGCTCACAGGCCTGTGCAACCACCCGCTTCGACTGGCTATAATAGGCCAACGCCCGGCCGCCTTCGAAAAGAAACCCGAAAAAAAGCAGGAAAACCGGCAACAGCAACGCCGTCATAATGGCGAAACTGGCCCTTCGGTCGTGCAAAAACGCCCCGAAAATCTCCGCCAGACCGTCCAGTTTTGTCTTAAAATTCAACATTTGAAAATGCCGCTTCATGAAATTGGCTATCACCCGCCTTAAAATAAATCGCCCAGTTTCCCTCCACGCATCCGGACAGACACAACGCCACAGCCGGAGGGAATATTGGGGCAGCAGCAAACAAACTCAGCAAAGGCTGATGTACCGCGATCATGGCGGCACGCGGCAAATGAGCCGAACCACTTGCAAGCAAGAGATGCAAAAACTAATAACAGCCGCCGAAATACAGCACCGACTGCGGGTTATGCTCCATTCGAAATTCTATAGTGTGGTATAAACACCAAATTTGTAAATTAATAGTCACCTTTATTCCGAAAAATATATGTAAAAACATACACTTAAATCACGTATTCATAATTTAGAATAGCTGAAGTAAACCATATAAAGACAACGCGAAACATTGCCCTGATGGCAGTTCCGCGACGATGCGAAAATTCCTCACAGGTGTGACGGGCATTGCCGTCTTTTGAATACGGCAAGACGGATTTGTACCTTGCCCCTGCCGCCAAGCTCGGGCAAAACAGCCCTATCCAATCACGAGACCATGCCAGGAGATAGAATATGGACGTTCGCGCCGCAGTTGCCATTCAGGCAGGAAAACCGCTTGAGGTCATGACCGTTCAACTCGAAGGTCCCCGCGCTGGCGAAGTGCTGGTCGAGGTCAAGGCGACAGGTATCTGCCACACCGATGATTTCACTCTCTCCGGTGCCGATCCCGAAGGTCTGTTTCCGGCCATCCTCGGCCATGAGGGTGCAGGCATCGTCGTTGATGTCGGTCCCGGTGTCACCTCGGTCAAGAAGGGCGATCATGTCATTCCGCTTTACACGCCGGAATGCCGCGAGTGCTATTCCTGCACATCGCGCAAGACCAATCTCTGCACCTCCATCCGCGCCACCCAGGGCCAGGGCGTGATGCCTGACGGCACCTCGCGCTTCTCGATCGGCAAGGACAAGATCCACCACTATATGGGCTGCTCGACTTTCTCGAACTTCACCGTCCTGCCCGAGATCGCCCTTGCCAAGATCAATCCCGATGCGCCCTTCGACAAGGTCTGTTACATCGGCTGTGGTGTGACGACCGGCATCGGCGCCGTTATCAACACCGCCAAGGTGGAGATCGGCTCGACGGCAATCGTCTTCGGTCTCGGCGGCATTGGTCTCAACGTTCTGCAAGGCCTGCGTCTTGCCGGCGCTGACATGATCATCGGTGTCGATATCAACAATGACCGCAAGGCCTGGGGCGAGAAGTTCGGCATGACCCACTTCGTCAACCCGAAGGAAGTGGGCGACGACATCGTGCCCTATCTCGTCAACATGACGAAGCGCAATGGCGACCTGATCGGCGGCGCGGATTATACGTTCGACTGCACGGGCAATACCAAGGTCATGCGCCAGGCGCTGGAAGCCTCGCATCGCGGCTGGGGCAAGTCTGTCATCATCGGCGTTGCGGGTGCGGGCCAGGAAATCTCCACGCGTCCATTCCAGCTGGTCACCGGCCGCAACTGGATGGGCACGGCCTTCGGCGGCGCGCGCGGCCGCACCGACGTGCCGAAGATTGTCGACTGGTACATGGAAGGCAAGATCCAGATCGATCCGATGATCACCCACACGATGCCGCTTGAAGACATCAACAAGGGCTTTGACCTGATGCACAAGGGCGAGAGCATCCGCGGCGTCGTTGTCTATTGATCGGCTGAAAAAAATGGCAGGCGCGCACCGCGCGTCTGCCATATGAATTGACCGACCTTTCCGCTTACAGCCGTGCCGATTAACGGGACGGTAAATCTATCGTCGTATGCCGATATTGCGCGGTGGAGTTGAAAAATCCCTCCCTGCCCGAAACGACGCCAGATAGCGGGAGCGACCTCTGAGAACCGTACCGATCGACAACGGAAACCGCGTCGCTGCCGTTGCACTTCTGGCGAAAGGTTTTCCGGAAAAGAGCGAGGCTTTCTGGGCGCTCGGCGTGTCCCTTATAAGCGACCATCATCAGCGGCAGGATCTCGGCCCCATCGGGCAATTGCTGATGAAGGGCGACGATGCCGTTGGCGTTCTTCTGACGATACGAAGCCGCCTGGCCGAGACCGGCAGGACAGTCGTCAACCTGTCCAGTTGGTATGTCGAACCTTCCAGCCGCTGGTTTGCACCGCGTATGCTGCAAATGGCGACATCCTCCGAAGAAGACATCTTCACCGATCTCACCCCGTCTCCAGAAGCCTGCAGGCTGAACGAGAGACTGGGGTTCACAACGATAACGAATTGCACGCTTTTTTATCCCCTGCCTTTAAAGGCATTCGGCCCGGCCAGGGTGCGGCTGCGCCCGCTTGCCGAAGTGCCCCAGGGCACGCTGTCTGCCGCCACGCGCGACATGCTGGAAGATCATGCGCGTTTCGGCTGCATCGTGGCGGTCATGGAGGCGGACGGAAGCCATTATCCGCTGGTGTTTTTAAAAACCATAACCAAAAGGCTGCCCTCCGCCCGCCTCATCTATTGCGAGGACAGGCAAGTCGCCCAGAGGCACATTTCGGCAATTGCCCGCCATCTTCTTGGCAAAGGCCGGCTTGCATTGACCATGGCGGCTTCCGATGAGAAGCGAGACGCCGGCGGATTTGCCATACTCAAATCCTCGCCAATACAAGTAAAGGGAGCATGGAACCCACGGTTTATTAACGAAACATATTCAGAATTGGTGTTATTGCCACCCTGGGTATTGGGACGCTCTTAAAAGACGCGCGCTTAAACCTTGCCTGAAAAGAAGAAAATGCGCTTCGGCCGAGACTAGTCCCGACTGCGCGAACGAGCGGAGAATAAGCATGCTTTCAGCGAAACCCAGGGAAGTCGATGTCTCCGAGACCATCTATTCCTACCTCTCGCAGCGTTTCCCGGCTCATGCCCCGTTTTCCGCAGATACGCAATTGCTCGAAGGCGGCGTGATCGATTCGCTCGGTTTTCTCGAACTGATGATCTTTCTCGGCGAAGGTTTCGGCATCGTTCTCAATGATGAACATTTCACCCCGGAAAATCTCAGCACGCCGGCCGATCTGATTGCCTTCGTCACGCAGGAACGGCGCAGATGACAACCCACATCCTGCTGCACCACCTGCTCACCGCGCGGGCGGAAAGCGGCGATGAGGCGCTTGTCTACAAAGAAAAATCACTGAGCTATCGCGAATTTTCCGAAGCGGCCGAACGTTGTGCGGCGGCATTGCAGGAGGCAGGAACGGAGCGCGGCGACCGTGTCGTCATCTTCCTGCCGCGCGGCATAGAGGAATGCTGGTCGATCTTCGGCGTGAGCATGGCTTCCTGCGTCTTCGTGCCGGTCAATGCGCTTTTGAAGGCGCAGCAAATCCGCCATATCGTCGCGGATTGCGGCGCAAAAATCGTCATCAGCAGTGCTAGGATGATGGATGAGCTGAACGCGGCTGTGGAAGACCTGCCCGAAGTCACTGTACTGCTGGCGGAACAAATCGACCGCCGCCCGCCCGTGCCTGCCAAAGTCTCCCCGTCAATTGGCGAGGACCTTGCAGCAATCCTCTACACATCCGGCTCCACCGGCTCGCCGAAGGGCGTGATGCTGTCGCACCGTAATCTTCTGGCCGGAGCGCGCATCGTGCGCACCTATCTGGAGATCACCGGAAAAGACCGCCTTCTCTCCATTTTGCCCTTCAGTTTCGATTACGGCCTGAACCAGTTGCTGACGGCGGTTGAACAGGGTGCGACCACTGTTATCTCCACCTTCAGGCTCGGCGACGACATTGTCAGGGACTTGCGCGACCATGCCATCACCGGGCTTGCCGGCGTACCAACTGTCTGGGCGATCCTGACGAGGGCCGCGCCGTTGCTGGCGAAAACGCCGCTGCCGCAGTTGCGATACATCACCAACTCCGGCGGACGCGTGCCGCAGGAAACCGTGAGGGCGTTGCGCGAAAAGCTGCCGGGAACGAAAATCTATCTGATGTATGGCCTGACCGAGGCCTTCCGCTCCACATTCCTGCCGCCTGATGAAATCGACCGCCGCCCGACTTCCATCGGCAAGGCTATCCCGGAATGTGAAATCTTCATCGTCACCGCCGAGGGACAGAGGGCAAAACCGGGTGAGCCCGGCATTCTCGTCCATCGCGGCCCGACCGTGTCGCTGGGTTACTGGAACCGGCCGGAAGATACCGCCAAGGTGCTGCGCCCTCACCCTTTCATTCCGGCTGCACGCGGCGGCGAGACCGTGTGTTATTCCGGCGATCTGGCGGTGGAAGACGAGGACGGCTTTTTCAGTTTCGTTGCCCGCAACGATGCGATGATCAAATCGTCAGGCTATCGCATCAGCCCGACCGAGGTGGAGGAAAGCCTGATGTCGACTGGCCTTTTCCAGCAGGTCGCCGTCATCGGCCTGCCGGACCCCTTTGCAGGCGAGAAGGTGCATGCCGTGGCAACCGCCGCCAACGAAAATATCGATGTTTCCGCAGCTCTCAAAAAAGCCGCCGAAATGCTTGCCCCCTTCATGATTCCGCGCGCCATCGAACTGGTCGACCGGCTTCCGGTCACGGCCAATGGCAAGGTGGATTACCGCGCGCTGGTGCGCGAACGGACGGATAATGGCGCCCACGGATAAACCCCAAAGCCACGGCCCTGCCCTTGCCGCCGCGCAATTCGCAGTCGACGAAAACGATCTTGTCATCGGCGGCCTTGCCGTGCGCGATATCGTCGCTGAGACCGGAACGCCGTGCTTCCTCTATGACGCCAGCGCCATGCGCCGCGCCTATCGCAATCTCGCAACCGCGCTCAGTGGTTTTGCCGATATCTACTATTCGGTGAAAGCCAATCCCCTGCCCGCCATCATCTCGCTTTTCCGTGAAGAAGGCGCTGGCGCGGAAATCGCCTCCGTCGGTGAATATCGCGCCGCCATCAAGGCGGGCATACCGCCGGAAAAGATCATCTTCGCCGGCCCCGGCAAGCGCCAGGCCGAATTGCTTGAGGTGATCGAGAGCGGCATCGGCGAAATCCATATCGAGAGCGCCGAGGAAATTGCCCGCATCGAGGCGATCGGCAGGCCGGTCAAGGCTTCGATCCGCATCAATCCGGTGCCGGATGCGCAGGCAGGCGCCATGCGCATGGGTGGCAAGGCCACCGCCTTCGGTTTCGACGAGGAAGAACTCGAAAACGTCCTGCCGCTGTTCAGGGACATCAGGCATATCAATCTCGTCGGTGTCCATATTTACGGTGGCACGCAGATCCTCGATGCCGACATGCTTGTCTCCCAATGGAGACACTCCATTTTGCTTGCAGCGCGCATGGCCGAAATGCTCGGCAGGCCACTTGAAACCATCGATCTCGGCGGCGGTCTCGGCATCCCCTATTTCGCCGGGGAGACGCCGCTCGATCTTGCAGCGGTCAGTGCCGCCATTCCCGATCTCAAGGCCTTGATGCATACGCATCCGCTGATTGCGAATGCTCATATCATTGTCGAACCCGGCCGCTTCCTCGCCGGTCCAGGCGGCATCTATGTGGCGGAAGTCAATTCGGTAAAGACCTCGCGCGGCACCACATTCGTGGTGACGGATGGTGGCATGCATCACCATCTGGCAGCCTCCGGCAATCTCGGCCAGATCGTCAAGCGCAACTACCCCATCGTCGCACCGGCCATGATGCAGGCAGACTATGAGGAAACGGCAACCATAGTCGGCCCGCTCTGCACACCGCTCGACACGCTGGCACGCAATGCGGCCCTGCCGAAGCTGAAGGCTGGTGATCTCCTGGCAATCCTGCAATCGGGCGCCTATGGCGCCACCGCCAGCCCTTCGGGTTTTCTCAGCCATCCGGCTGCGAAGGAAGTGCTGGTGGAGAATGGTGCGTTTGAGGTGATAGGGCGCTGAGGATGTGTGGTCGCGAAACCCGTACCCGGTTTTCCTAAGGGCACACTTTTGGCTGCTTACCTCGGAGCCTCCTCCAACCTCCCTCATTCCTGTGCTTGTCACAGGAAAGGAGATCACCCCCGTAACAGCCTGTCCCCAACCGCAAACTTGGATTTCAGCAGACACTCATCATATTCCGCCTCGGCATCCGAATCGAAAACGATGCCGCCGCCGACATTGAAGATCGCGCGGCCGCCATCGAACAGGGTCAGCGTGCGGATCGCCACCGAAAAACGCATTTCTCCATTCGGAGACATGAAACCGATAGCACCGCAATAGGCGTCGCGCGGCATCTGTTCCAGTTCGCGCAGGATCTTCATCGCCCACATTTTCGGCGCGCCGGTCACCGAACCGCAGGGAAAAAGCGCCGCGAAAATATCCTCCACCGTCACATCAGGCAAAAGCTTCGCGCGCACATGGCTGACCATCTGGTGCACGGTGGGATAGGTCTCGATATCGAACAGTCGCGGCACATGGAGGCTGCCGACCTCGGTGATGCGGGAAATATCGTTGCGCAGGAGATCGACGATCATGCGGTTTTCGGCAAGCGTCTTTTCATCCTCAAGCATCGCCGCGATGATCGCCCGGTCCTCTTGCGCATTCGCACCGCGCGGCGTCGTTCCCTTCATCGGATGGGTTTCGATGAAACCTTCCCCGTCAACTGAGAAAAACAGTTCCGGTGAGCGCGACAGGATCACCGGTCCACCGAGATCGACCAGCGCGCCATATTTAACCGGCTGGCGCTCAACCAATGACCAGAAAGCCGTGAGCGGATCGCCGCTCCAGCGAGCATGAACGGGCATCGTCAGATTACCCTGATAACAGTCGCCGCGACGCAGATGCCCGTGCAGCCGCTCGAAGCGCTGGCAATAGTCTTCAAGGCTCCATGCGGGCGCGGGATCGGCCAGGAACGCATCGGCATCCGGCAGACTTTCGGGCCGCGCAAATCGCCCCTCATCCGGTTGTGGGCCGGAAAAGACGCCGAAGCGAAGGAACGGCACGTTGCGAGGCTCGGCAGCAAAGTCCGCAAGTTTCGGCTCGAACAGGAAACCCGCCTCGTAGGACATATAGCCGGCAAGGTATTTCCCGGCGCGGCGCAGCTGCTCCATGCGTTTCAGCGCCGCGAAAAACGCCTCTGGCTCATCCGCGACGATGATCTCCTCCGGCTCGGTGAAGGCTGTCACCGTGCCGGTCGTGTCATCCCGGAAAAGAACGTAAGGCGCATGTGCCAAGGAAAGCGTCCGAACAGGAGAAAGGGTCGGGAAAAATCAGATCGGGTCTATGTCGCCCCGCGCCCACATCTCTATGGTTTCCGCATAAAAATCAGCGAAACGGCCTTCCTCGATCGACTTGCGGATACCCTGCATCAGCTCCTGATAATAGGCAAGATTGTGCCAGGAGAGCAGCATGCCGCCCAGCGCCTCGTTGGAGCGCGTGAGATGATGCAGATAGGCGCGGGAATAATCACGCGAGGCGGGGCAGTTTGACTGCTCATCGAGCGGCCGCATATCCTCCGCATGGCGGGCATTGCGGATATTGACCCTGCCGCGACGGGTGAAGGCAAGCCCGTGACGACCGGAACGGGTCGGCATCACGCAGTCGAACATGTCGATGCCGCGCGCCACCGATTTCAGAATATCGTCTGGCGTACCGACGCCCATCAGGTAACGCGGCTTTTCGGTGGGCAGCACCGGCAGCGTGATGTCGAGCATGCCCAGCATCACATCCTGCGGCTCACCGACGGCAAGGCCACCGACAGCGTAACCCTTGAGATCAAGCTGCTTCAGCCCTTCGGCGGAGCGAATGCGCAGGTCCGGCTGGTCGCCGCCCTGCACAATGCCGAACATGGCCTTGCCGGGCTGTTCACCGAAGGCGACGCGGCAACGCTCCGCCCAGCGCAGCGACATTTCCATGGCGCGCTCGATTTCCTTGCGCTCGGCCGGCAGCGCGATGCATTCATCGAGCTGCATCTGGATGTCCGAATCAAGCATGCCCTGAATTTCGATAGAGCGTTCCGGCGACATATGGTGCAGCGAACCGTCCACATGGCTCTTGAAGGTCACACCCTTCTCGTCCAGCTTGCGCAGGCCGGAAAGCGACATGACTTGAAAACCGCCGCTGTCGGTGAGGATCGGATGCGGCCAGCGGATAAGCTCATGCAACCCGCCAAGCCTTGCCACGCGCTCCGGGCCGGGCCGCAGCATCAGGTGATAGGTGTTGCCGAGAATGATATCGGCCCCGAGCTCGCGCACCTGGTCGAGATACATGGCCTTGACAGTACCGACAGTGCCAACAGGCATGAAGGCAGGTGTGCGGATGACGCCGCGCGGCATGGCGACTTCGCCAAGGCGGGCGCCGCCGCTCGTGGCTTTCAGGGTAAAGGTGAATTTGTCGTGCATCAGTTCTTCCGGAACAACAGGCTGGAATCGCCATAGGAATAAAAACGGTATCCGGTTTCGATGGCATGCGCATAAGCGGCACGCATCGTCTCGAGACCGCAAAAAGCCGAAACGAGCATGAACAGCGTCGATTTCGGCAGGTGGAAGTTGGTCATCAGAATATCGACCGCGCGGAAACGGTATCCGGGCGTGATGAAGATGCCCGTCGCGCCCGACCATGGCTGAATGACGCCATTCTCATCAGTGGCGCTTTCGATAAGCCGCAGCGAGGTGGTGCCGACAGAAACGATCCGCCCGCCGCGCGCCTTGACGGCATTGAGCTTTGCCGCAGTCTCTTGCGAAACATGGCCGATCTCGAAATGCATCTTGTGATCGTCGGTATCGTCGGCCTTAACTGGAAGGAAGGTGCCTGCCCCAACGTGAAGTGTCACGAAATGTCGCTCGATGCCGGCTTCGTCCAGCGCCGCAAACAGATCGGGCGTGAAATGCAGGCCGGCAGTTGGTGCGGCAACGGCGCCCTTCTCGCGGGCATAAATTGTCTGGTAATCGGTCTGGTCCTGCGCATCTTCCGGGCGCTTCGCGGCAATATAGGGCGGCAGTGGGATATGGCCGACGGAGGCGATCGCCTCGTCCAGAACAGGTCCGGAAACGTCGAACAGCAGCGTGATCTCGCCCTCCTCACCCTTTTCCTCGACGGTGGCCTCCAGATGGGCAAGGCCGCAGGCACTGTCGCGCTCGTAACCGAACCGGATGCGGTCACCCTGCTTGATGCGCTTGCCCGGCCGCGCGAAAGCCTTCCAGCGCGACTGGTCGGCGCGCATGTGCAGCGTGGCTGAAACTGCCGTTTCAGGCGCACCTTCGCGCAGCCGCACGCCTTCAAGCTGGGCTGGAATAACGCGGGTGTCGTTGAATACCAACGCGTCGCCGGGCTTCAGGAAGGAAGTCAGGTCGGATACGATGCGGTCTTCCATGTGGTTCGCATTCGGATCGACCACGAGAAGACGCGCACTATCGCGCGGGTTCGCCGGGCGAAGGGCGATATTGTCCTCGGGGAGATCGAAATCGAACAGGTCTACGCGCATTGCAATGGCTCTCGAAATATCAAAACCCGCCCTGCATGGCATGGGGCGGGTGGTGGGTGATGACAAGGCTTCCGACTACACTCGAAGTCATCCTCGGCTTGTCCCGAGGATGAGGTCTGAGAGGTTAACGCCATCATCAATGTGAAACGCCCCGCAGTTTCCTGCGGAGCGGGTAAACACTTTATACGCTATTATCAGGCCGCCGAAGCAAGCTTCATCGAAACGATCGAATCGGGGTCCTTCACAGGCTCGCCGCGCTTGACCTTGTCGATGGCTTCCATGCCTTCGATGACCTGGCCCCACACGGTGTACTGCTTGTTCAGCCAAGGCGAATCGGTGAAGCAGATGAAGAACTGCGAGTTGGCGGAGTTCGGGCTCTGCGAACGGGCCATCGAGCAGGTGCCCCGAACGTGCGAAATAGCCGAGAATTCAGCCTTGAGGTCAGGCTTCTCGGAGCCGCCCATGCCGGCGCGGGCCGGGTTGAAGCTTTCCGAACCCTTCTTGCCGAACTTCACATCGCCCGTCTGGGCCATGAAGTCTTCGATGACGCGGTGGAACACGACGCCGTCGTAAGCGCCTTCCGATACCAGTTCCTTGATACGGGCAACGTGGCCCGGAGCAACTTCCGGAAGCAGCTGGATCACGACCTTGCCGGTCGTCGTTTCCATGATGATGGTGTTTTCCGGATCCTTGATCTCGGCCATGATTATTCTCCTCTGTTCGGGCTCTATTGCCCTACCTTACTTCTTGCCGACGGTGACCTTGATCATCCGGTCGGGGTTGGAAACTTCGCCGTTGCCGCCGGCGCCACGCTTGATCTTGTCCACGGCTTCCATGCCGGACACGACCTTGCCGACCACGGTGTACTGGCCGTTCAGGAACGGACCGTCGGCAAACATGATGAAGAACTGCGAATTGGCGGAATTCGGATCGCTGGAACGGGCCATGCCGACAACGCCGCGCGTGAACGGTGTCTTGGAGAACTCAGCCGGAATGTCGGCCAGGTCAGAGCCGCCGGTGCCGGCACGCTGGGCGTTGAAGCCCTTCTCCATGTTGCCGTACTGCACGTCGCCGGTCTGCGCCATGAAACCGTCAATGACGCGGTGGAAGGCCACGTTGTCATAGGCGCCCTTTTTCGCCAGCGCTTCAATCTGCGCCACGTGCTTGGGCGCGACTTCCGGCATCAGTTCGATGACGACGGGGCCGTCCTTCAGCTGGACGGTCAGGAATTCGGCAGCCGAAGCGAAGGTGCTGGCGGCAAGCGCGCCCGCAAACAGGGCGCCGGCAAAGGCAAATCGAACGAGTTTCATTGGATTGGCTCCGGAATGTGAGGCTGAAGTCAGCGCTTCAGCTTGGCGTTGAGGGCTTCAAGCACGGCTTTGGGAACGAAGGCATCCACATTGCCGCCCATGGCGGCGATCTGCCGGACCAATGTGGCTGTAATGGGTCGCGACGACGTACCCGCCGGCAGGAACACGGTCTGTATATCAGGTGCCATCTGGCGGTTCATGCCGGCCATCTGCATTTCATAATCGAGATCGGTGCCGTCACGCAGGCCGCGCAGAAGAAGGCGCGCGCCATGTTGACGGGCTGCATCGACGACCAGATTGTCGAAGGAAACGACCTCAACGCGCGCCGCCTCACCGGGCAGGCTTTCAGAAAGCGCCCGGCTTATCAGCGTCGCCCGCTCCTCGAAGCTGAACAGCGGTGCTTTTCCGGGATGGATGCCGACGGCGACGATGACTTTGGACGCCACGTTCAGCGCCTGGATAAGCACATCCAGATGTCCGTTGGTCATCGGATCGAAGGATCCTGGATAAAAGGCAATCGTCATATCGCTCTCAAGTGGTGGGCGTTATGTGCCGCCTTTTGTCACGGAGATGGGCGCGGCGCAAGACTTTTACAACCCGGACGCCCTCCCGGTGCGGTCTGAACAACGGATGAATGCGCCGTTCAGTGCGGTTTCAGGGCTCATTTATATAAATACACGGCATCGGGAAACCGAAATGCCCCTCACCTCGTTAAGCCCCCGGAGAAATGAAAATGCTGGCCTTTATGATCGTCTTTTCGGTCATCGCATCATTCGCAGCCGAGTATCTTTTCCTCGAATGAGGCCAGTCGCCGGTTTCCTGAACGCCAGATGAACAAGCCATTCAAGGAAGTTTCACAGGCGCGATGCTAATCGATTTTTAAGGTTGACGCGGAACATGATTGGACGTGGCGCGTTAATATCAAACCAAAGGAACAGACAGATGTTTGTAAGAGAAAAACAGTCTACTTCGGCGAAAATCAGCGTCATCAGCACCGCCTGGACAGTACTGGTCATCGCAATGGTAGCAACAACGTTTAGCCTTTATGATCAGAAGCCTGCTGCCCAGGGACCGGACTATCCACAGATGACCGCCCGCTACCAGTCCATGACCTATTACTGATGAGGAACTAGGATTTCCTCGCCACCAACGGAGATGATATCATGTTCACATTCCTGACACTGCTTCTTGCCCTGATCAGCATTATGTTCGTGACGTCAATGATCTCCGCCGTCGCCGAGATGCGACGTGAAGACGAGGAATTCAAGGCCTCGGTAAGACGCAACCGCGCGTTCTGACCGCAACCATCAGACTTAGCCGTGTTTCAGAATATGATTCTCCGCAACCGCCTGGACGCTCCGGGCGGTTTTATTTTGCCGCCTTAAGGGCCAGTATGGCGAAGATGAAGGCGTAAAAACCTAGCCCCAATCACATAAGCGTTTTCAAAACCCCGTTTTTCCAAGCCAAATTCCCTTCAATTTCCCATTGGATTGATTTAAGGAACGCCGATACGTTGCGGGCCGGACGGCTGGCGACCGCAATGACGTTCCTGTGAGGTTTGCATAACGATGCTCGATTCCCTGAGAAATGCTTCTCGAACCATGGCAGCCAAGCTGCTGCTTCTCCTGCTTGTTGTTTCGTTTGGCGTCTGGGGCGTCTCCGCATCACTCGTCACCTCCAATTCGCATGCGGTCATGACCGTCGGCGACCAGACGGTCAGCCCGCAGGAATTCCGCCTCGCCTATCAGCGTCAGGTTTCCGATCTCAGCCGCCAGTTCGGCGCGAGACTGACGACCGAACAGGCCAAGGCCTTCGGCATCGACCGTCAGGTGTTCAGCCAGCTTGCGGCGGGTGCCTCGCTGGATGAACTGGCGTCGAAGATGAATCTCGGCCTTTCGGAAGACCGCCTCGCCAATCTCATCGCCGAAGACCCGGCATTCAAATCGGTTAATGGCCAGTTCGATCGCACCCTGTTCACCGAACGGCTGCGCAATTCCGGCCTGCGCGAAGACGACTATATCAAGGAACGCAGCAAGGTCGCGGTCAGAAGCCAGATCGTTGAAGCCGTTTCCGATGGTTTCAAGGCACCGCAGGTACTGGTGGACGCACTCAAGCAATACCGCAACGAACAGCGCTCGGTCGATTACGTCATCCTGTCCAACGCCGTCATTGCGCCGGTCAAGGCGCCGGGCGACGACATGCTTGCGCCCTGGTTTGAAACCAACAAGGCGAAATATCGCGCGCCCGAGTTCCGCAAGTTCACCTATGTGAAGCTGGAACCATCGGACATTGCCGATCAGGCTTCGGTGACGGATGCGCAGATCGCCGACTATTACAACAGCCACAAGGACAGCTTCCGCACCGCCGGTCGCCGCACCGTCGAGCAGCTGACCTTCCCGGAAAAGGAAATGGCAGAAGCCGCCGCGGAGCAGATCCGCCTCGGCAACACCACCTATGATCAGGTGGTTAAGGATCAGGGCAAGACCGCCTCCGACGTGACGCTTGGCGAATTCACCAAGGACACGATCCCCGACCAGTCGATTGCCGATGCTGCTTTCGCCGTCCAGAAGGATGGCGGCGTGTCTCCGGTCGTGGCAGGCTCCTTCGGCCCGGTCATCCTGCGCATCACCGGCATCAAGCCGGAAACCACCCGCACGCTGGAAGAGGCGAAAGAGGACATCCGCAAGGACCTCGCCACCGCTGCTGCAGCCGAAGAAGTCACCAATGTGCATGACCGTTACGAAGACCTGCGTGCCGGCGGCTCCTCGCTTGCAGATGCGGCAAAGCAGCTGAACCTCAAGCCCGTCACCATCGACGCCATCGATGCCGCCGGTCTTGATGAAAAGGGCGACGCCATTCAGGACCTGCCCTCGCCGCAGCTTGCCCAGGAAGTCTTCAAGACCGAACCCGGCACCGAAGCCCTGCCGATCAATCTTGGCCGCGAAGGCTACATCTGGTTCGACGTCGATCAGATCGTCCCCGCCCGCGACCGCACGCTTGCCGAAGTGCGCGACGATGTCGTGGCCGACTGGACGGCAGAGCAGCAGCGCACAGCGCTTGCTACCAAGGCCGACGAGCTGAAGGCACGCGTTGAAAAGGGCGAGACACTGGCAGCGGTGGCTGGCGAACTCGGCCTTGCCGTCGAGCAGAAATCCGGCCTGCGCCGCACCAGCGAGGACGCGATTTTCGGTCGCCAGACGATTACGGCGGTATTCTCCGGCGCTGAAGGCATGACAGGCACAGCGGCAGACGCCGATGGTTCCAGCCGCATCCTCTTCAAGGTCACGGCAGTCGACACCAACGCGCCTGCCGATGCGCTTGCCAATGACGATCAGCAGTTCACCGCCATCGCCCGCGCGGCCGGCGACGACATGCTCGACCAGATGGTCAACCGCCTGCAGAACGACTACGGTGTGACCATCAATCAGGCCCTCGCCGATCAGGCGATGGTCGGCTTCTAACCGGGGGGCGGAAACGATGGCCGAACTGAAACCGCTGATCGCAAAGGTCGCAAACGGGGAAAGCCTGAACCGTGAGGAATCGCGGGCCGCTTTCGACATTCTGATGTCGGGCGAAGCAACCCCGTCGCAGATCGGCGGTTTCCTCATGGCACTGCGCGTGCGCGGCGAGACGGTGGACGAGATTGTCGGCGCCGTCTCCTCGATGCGCGCACGCATGCTGCCGGTTTCGGCCCCCGAAAACGCGATCGACATCGTCGGAACCGGCGGTGACGGCATCGGCACCTACAATATCTCGACGCTCGCCTCGATCATCGTTGCCGGCACGGGCCTTCCCGTTGCCAAGCACGGTAACCGGGCGCTAAGCTCCAAATCCGGCACGGCAGATGCGCTGTCCGCACTCGGCGTGAAGCTGGATATCGGCCCTGACCTTATCGCCCGCTGCATCAGTGAGGCAGGACTCGGCTTCATGTTCGCGCAGCTGCACCATTCCGCAATGCGCCATGTCGGTCCAAGCCGCGTCGAACTTGGCACGCGCACCATCTTCAACCTGCTCGGCCCGCTTTCCAACCCGGCGGGCGCGAAGCGCCAATTGCTCGGCGTCTTTTCGCCGCGCTGGCTGGTGCCACTTGCCGAAGTGCTGCGCGATCTCGGCTCGGAGAGCATCTGGGTCGTACATGGCGACGGCATGGATGAAGTCACGACGACAGGCGTCACCCATGTGGCGGCGCTTGAAAACGGCAAGATCCGCACCTTCGACCTGACGCCGAAGGATTTCGGTGTTGAACCCGCTTCCATGGCAGACCTCAAGGGTGGCGACGGCATTGCCAATGCAGCGGCACTTCGCGAGGTTCTGTCCGGCAAGCGCAACGCCTATCGCGACGTATCGCTGTGCAACGCCGCGGCAGCCCTCGTCATTGCCGGCAAGGCCGAAACGCTTGGCGAGGCGATGACGACCGTGAGCCAAGCGCTCGATAGCGGCGCGGCGGCAGCAGCGCTCGACCGCCTGGTCGCCGTCTCCAATGAAACAGTCTCCGGGCAGGCCGACCACTAAAAGGAATGAGAGCGAAACCATGAGCGACATTCTGAAAAATATCGAGATCTACAAGCGCGAGGAAATTGCCGCCGCCAAGGCCAGGGTTTCACTTGCCGATCTCAAGGCGATGGCCGCAGGCCAGACTGCGCCGCGCGGTTTTTACAAAGCGCTGCGGACAAAGCAGGCTGAGGGCAAATTCGGTCTGATTGCCGAAATCAAGAAGGCCAGCCCCTCCAAGGGGCTGATCCGCCCGGATTTCGATCCGCCGGCACTGGCCGCCGCCTATGAGGCTGGTGGCGCCGCCTGTCTTTCCGTGCTGACGGACACGCCGAGCTTTCAGGGTGCGCCGGAATTTCTGACGGCTGCCCGCAATGCCTGCGCGCTGCCTGCGCTGCGCAAGGATTTTATGTTCGATACCTATCAGGTGCATGAGGCCCGCGCCTGGGGCGCGGACTGCATCCTGCTCATCATGGCGTCTCTTTCCGACGATGAGGCGAAACGCCTTGAAGACGAGGCTTTTTCACTCGGCATGGACGTACTGGTCGAGGTGCATGATGCGGAAGAAACCGAACGGGCGCTGAAGCTCGCCTCGCCGCTTCTCGGCATCAATAACCGCAATCTGCGCACTTTCGAGGTCAGCCTCGAAACCAGCGAGAAACTGGCTGGCCTCGTGCCCGCCGATAAGCTGCTGGTCGGCGAAAGCGGCATCTTCACCTATGAGGATTGCCAGCGCCTCGAAAAGAGCGGCATCAGCACCTTCCTCGTCGGCGAAAGCCTGATGCGCAAGGACGATGTGACAGCAGCTACCAAAACCCTGCTAACCGGCCAATCCGGCGTTCTGGCGGCGGAATGATGCGCCGATGAGCGAGGCGACAAAGCTCACCCATATCGATGCGAGCGGCGAGGCACATATGGTCGATGTCGGCGACAAAGCCGAGACCGTCCGTATCGCTGTTGCCGAAGGCTTTGTGAAGATGAAGCCGGAAACGCTGACGCTCATCCGCGATGGCAATGCCAAGAAGGGTGACGTCATCGGCACAGCCCGGCTCGCGGGCATCATGGCAGCCAAGCAGACGGCAAACCTCATTCCGCTCTGCCACCCGCTGATGCTGACCAAGGTTGCGGTGGACATTACCGAAGACGCTGCCCTGCCCGGCCTGCGGGTGGAGGCCATGGTGAAGCTCTCCGGCAAGACCGGCGTGGAGATGGAGGCGCTGACCGCCGTGTCCATCGCCTGCCTGACCATTTACGACATGGCCAAAGCCGCCGACAAGGCGATGGAGATCGTCAATATCCGCCTTCTCGAAAAGAGCGGCGGCAAGTCGGGCGATTTCCGGCGACAGGAGACCTGAATGAAGCCACTGCTGCCCGTGGATGAGGCCGTAACGCGTCTTCTGGATGCGGCGGTTCCTGTGGTTGACAGTGAAACCCTTCCGCTCGCCGAATGCGATGGCCGCGTCCTTGCGGCTGACCTTGCGGCGCGTCTGACCCAGCCGCCTTTCGATGCCTCGGCCATGGACGGCTATGCGCTGCGCAGTGCCGATGCGCCACAAATCGGGTCAGTCCTCACCGTCATAGGCCAGGCTGCCGCAGGCCACGCTTTCGCGGGCACGGTGGGTAAAGGCGAGGCCGTGCGTATCTTTACCGGCGCACCGGTGCCAGCGGGTGCGGATGCCATTCTCATTCAGGAAGATGCCGAGCTTCTCGGCGAGGGCAAAATCCGCACCGCTTTCGACATCACCGCCGGGAGACACATTCGCCCGCGCGGACAGGATTTTGCCGAGGGCGACACGGTTTTGAAGTCCGGGCGCGAACTCGGCTTCACCGATCTCACCGTTGCGGCGGCGATGAATCACGCAACGCTTGCCGTCTATCGCAAGCCACTGGTCGCCATCCTTGCCACCGGCGACGAATTGCTGCCGCCCGGAAGCACGCCCCTTCCCGCCCAGATCATCGCCTCGAACACCTTCGGTGTCGCCGCACTTGTGCGGGCAGCCGGTGCGGAGGTTCTCGATCTCGGCATTATACCCGACAACGACACGTTGATCCGCGCCGCCATCGGCAAGGCTGTCGTGGCAAAGGCCGATGTGCTCGTGACGCTCGGCGGCGCCTCTGTCGGCGACCATGATCTCGTTCAGGCGGCGCTTAAGGCCGAAGGCATGCAGCTCGATTTCTGGCGCATTGCCATGCGTCCTGGAAAACCGCTGATGGTGGGCGCCATCGATGCCATGCAGGTTCTGGGCCTGCCAGGAAATCCAGTCGCGAGCCTCGTCTGCGGCCTGCTGTTCCTCGAGCCACTGCTCCACAGAATCGCCCGCCGCATTCCGCCGCAACGCGTCACCACAGCCCGAACCGCCACACCGCTGAAGGCGAACGATCACCGGCAGGATTATCTTCGCTCCCGTTTCAGCGCCGATGACAACGGCGCTCTGGTGGCGCAAGCCTATGCCAAACAGGATTCATCCATGATGAACATACTGGCACATTCAGACGGCCTGATCGTGCGCCCGCCAAATGCGCCGGCAGTTGACGCAGGTGCGGAATGCTCGGTGATACGGCTTAGAGCCTGACGGGACATATTCCGGCGGCGCACAAAACAACGCATTGTTTCAAAATCTTGCGCAATTTCCACCGCAAGTAGTCACAGAAATGAGACGGGCTGCAGCCACTCCTGTTGAGACGACGTAATAAAAACTGTAACGTTGCTGTATCCGGACATGCGCGAAGAAGTTCGTTGCTTATAAGCGGCGTCTTGCCAGATGAAAAACTCCGTGCCTCAACCATCTCCCGATTATCACCCTGCGTTGTTGTGCCGAAATAAATCACCCTAAAATCACTATCGGGATTGACAGAATAAATACGAAGCTGGCACCAAGACGAGCAGTAGAAATCAAAAAATTCCGGAACTTCCTCGAAATGAGAATTACTTATAATTATCAGCTAAATAAGATAAAAATTGCCGAATATCAAATTTCAGGGAACAAAAATTAGTTTCCCATAAATTAAGCTTTTCAAAACGGCCTACATAATAATAATCATAGTCGATAAGCAGACTCACTGGAGTTTCTTGATGAACACGGCATCCACGCCCAAATCCACGGGGCCCGACATCGCCGGGCAGATTGCCTACGCCATGCGGAGCATGGGTGTGTCGCCGATCCCGCGCAACTATAGCCTTTTTTACGAAGCCTATATCGGCTCGAACCCGGCGCTGACGAGGGATCTGGCGGCACTGGGAAACCGGGTGACGCAGGAGGATCTGGACGAACTGTCCTCACGGTACGGGGAAGGCAATCCCACGGCCTCGATCGACGACGCGCATGAGAAGCTGCGGCGTGAACTGGAGGCACTTCTCGGAACGCTAAGGCGCGAACAGTCCTCCATCGAGAACTACAACAGAATTCTCGGCGAAACCCGCCAGCGCATTGACGACAAGACCGTATCGAGCACCAATATCCTGAAAAATGCGGTCTCGCTGCTGGCCGAGGCCACCGGCTCGAAAATCATCGATGGCGAAAAGGCGTTCAACGACGTCAACCGCCATGCCGAGGAAATGCAACAGGTGCGTCTGGAGCTGGATGAATACAAGCGCATCGCCAATACCGATTCGCTGACGCGCCTTTCCAACCGTCGCGCTTTCGATGACAGGCTGGCCTCCGTCTACAACAGCTCCATCGGCCTGCAATATACGACGCTCATCCTGCTCGACATCGACCATTTCAAGCGGATCAACGATACGTTCGGCCACCCGGTCGGCGACAAGATACTGGCCACCGTCGCCTCCGTCATCCGCGCCAATGTCCGCAAGGACGGCTTCGTCGCCAGAAGTGGCGGCGAGGAATTCGCCATCATTCTTGATGGCAACACGCCGGAAGAAGTCATGGTGATCTGTGAGCGCATCCGCCTGTCGCTGGAAAGCACGCCGTTCCGCAATTCAAGATCGGGCGCCGACTACGGTACGGTGACGATCTCGATCGGCTTCGCCTCCGCCTCTCAGGCAAACAATCCGGGCGAACTTTACGGACATGCCGATATGGCACTTTACCACGCCAAGGAAACCGGCAGGAACCGTTCCGTCATTTACGAGGACGGCATGCAGAAGAACTATATCGGCAAGAACTGGCTGATTTATCGGACGTGAGAAGGATGGCGCCGGTTAGGGAGCATAGTGAATGCAGTGCTCCCTCCGCCCTCACGCCCTGTTACGTGAGCACCTGTTGCTGCGGCAAAACACACGTCACCACATGGTCTTCGCCGCCCGAACCGCCCATTCGCGGTCATAAGTCTCCTGATCGAACTCCGCCTTGGCGGCTTTGAGCAGGCTGCCGGGTGTGGGCAGTGACGCGGGTTCCACGAAGTTGTCGGGGTTCCACAGTTCCGAGCGCATCAAGGCCCTAGCGCACTGGAAATAGACCTCGTCGATTTCGACCACAATGACGGTGCGCGGGTGTTTTCCGTCCATTTCGAAGCTCTGCAGCAGATCGGGTGCGACCGAAACGACAGCGCGGCCGTTGATGCGCATCGTTGTATTCGAGCCCGGGATCAGGAACATCAGCGCCACGCGTGGATCGCGGACGATGTTCAAAAGCGAATCGACGCGGTTGTTGCCGCGCCAGTCGGGCAAAAGCACCGTCCTGTCGTCGGCCACCCTTACCACACCGCCCTTGTCGCCGCGCGGCGAACAGTCCATGCCTTCCGGCCCGACAGTCGCCAGCGCCAGAAATGGCGAAGCCTCGATCATCTGCCGGTATTCGGCGGTCAGCGTGGCTGTCACCTTCGCGATAGATGCCTCGCTTGTGCCATCGTAAATGGCCTTCAATTCCTCAACCGTGCGAATGACCGTCATTGTCCGCTCCAACTCCTGCAATCAATCTGCCCCCCATAAATCAGGGCGCGTTATTCCTCTGCCGCTTCCGCTTTTTCCCGCTCCGCCCGTTCGCGCGCGGTGCGTGCAGCAACGAGGTCCGCCGGCTGGGAATTGCCGCGGATCAGCGACCGGCCCGCATAAATACCGCCGACGACTTCCATCGCGAAACGTTCCTCGTCGCGGTCGCGGAACTCCTCCACCAAGCGGGCAGCATCTTCCCGCTCCTCGCCCATGGCTCCAAGCACTTCCTCGCTGAAATTCATCGCCGATTCCAGCGTCTCGCGGATCTGGTAATCCACGCCGGCCTTCACAAGATCGATTGCGTGGCCACGGTCATAGGCACGGGCAAGAACGGGAACCAGCGGAAACTCATGCTTGACGATCTCCGCGATCCGCACAGCGGCTTCCTTGTCGTCGACGCAGATCAGCACGGCACGCGCGGTGCTTGCCCCGGCGGCATGCAGGATTTCCGCGCGTGAGCCGTCGCCATAATAGACCTTGAAACCGAATTCCGCAGCGTCGCGCACAAAGTCGGCATCCTTGTCGATCAGCGACAGCGTGTAGCCACGCGCGAGAAGCGGCTGGCTGACAATCTGGCCGAAACGCCCGAAACCGATCAGCAGAATGCTGCCCTCGACATTTTCCGGCACATCGAGATCATCGGTTTTGGGAACGGCCGCCGGCACCAGCCGGTCGTGCAGAATGACCATCAGCGGCGTCAGCACCATCGAGATGATGATGGTCGCCGTCAGGATGGCGTTGGCTTCGCGGTCGAGTATGCCGGCGCTGACAGCGGCGGAATAGAGCACGAAGGCGAATTCGCCACCCTGCGCCATCAACACAGCCCGCTCCAGGCTTTCGCGCCTGGTGGTGCCGAGCGCCCGCGCCACGCCGTAGATCAGGAATGCCTTGAGCAGCATGTAACCTGCGACGCTGACGACCACGAGCTGCCAGTTCGATGCAATGACGGCAAGATCGATCGCCATGCCGACGCCAAGAAAGAACAGGCCGAGCAGAATGCCGCGAAACGGCTCGATATCCGCTTCCAGCTGATGGCGGAACGACGATTCGGACAGGAGCACACCAGCAAGAAACGCGCCCATCGCCATGGAAAGACCGCTGACCTGCATCAACAGCGCCGAACCGAGCACCACCAGCAGGGCCGCGGCCGTCATTACCTCGCGCGCACCGGACGCCGCCAGCAGGCGGAAGAACGGGTTGAGAAGATAACGCCCGGCCAGAATGAGCGCGCCGACGGCGGCAAGCGCGATGCCGACGGAAATCCAGCGCTCCGACGGTGTGACGTGCTCGCCACCAGCACCGAGGAAGGCAACGAGCGCCAGAAGCGGCACGATGGCGAGATCCTCAAACAGCAGGATGGCGATGATGCGCTGGCCCTTGAGGCTGGACATGCTGTTGCGTTCCTGCAGCATCTGCATGACGATTGCCGTGGAAGTCAGCACGAAGCCGGTACCGGCGACGAAAGACATGATGAGCGGAAAGCCGAGACTGACGCCAACCATCGTCAGACCCGCCATACAGACCAGCACCTGCAGCGCGCCAAGCCCGAAAATATCCTGCCGCATGGACCACAGCCGCGACGGTTGCATTTCAAGGCCGATGATGAAAAGGAACATCACCACGCCGAGTTCGGCGATATGAAGGATCGCCTGCGAATCGGAGAAGAAACCGAAGCCATATGGCCCGATCACCAGGCCGGCGGCCAGATAACCCAGCACCGAACCGAGGCCTATGCGCTTGAAAATCGGCGCGGCCACCACGCCCGCCGCCAAAAGCACGACCACCTGGGCCAGATCATTCCCGTTCGCTTCGACCGCCACACATCACCCCGTTTAAATTGATAGAACGAGGGTGTTCCCTCCCTCACTTCCTAGCGCATCAGTATGAAAATCGAAAATGATTTTACAGATGGACGATGCGCAGATTCAACGGGTTATTTGTCCATAAGGCATGCGGGCTTCAGATGCCGCTGCCCTTCTCCCCTCATTCCCGTGCTCGTCACAGGAATGAGGGTGGGGAGTATTCGCAGGCCTTGCGCCCGCCTACCGCGACAGCGGTTCCCTGCTCAAGCCCTTCTCGGCGAGCTGTCGCTCATAATCGGCAAACGATGCGTCGCCGGTCTCTCCCAGTTCCTTCAGATATCTCCAGGTGAAGATGCCGCTGTCATGGCCGTCGTCGAAGACGATGCGCACGGCATAATTGCCCGTCGCCATCATGGAGCGGATCGTCACGTTGCGCTTGCCGGGAACAGTGACCTTCTGGCCTGGCCCGTGGCCCTGCACTTCCGCGGAGGGTGAAAGCACGCGCAGCATCTCGGCACCGAGCCGATAGACGCTTCCATCATCGAAGGAAACGGTCAGTTGCCGCCGGTCTTTCGACACAAGCAGTTCAGTCGGCCAGGCATCACTCATTTTTCACTTCCGCAAGCTCGTCTTATGCGTCAGAATTACGGACTTGCCTCGCGATAGGCAAGTCACTACATCACCTGTAAAGCACATGCCCGGCAATCTTGTGCCCGGCGCATCGCGCAGTGAGGACGGAGACGTGAACAGTTTCCCCGGATCGCTCGAAAGAGCGCAGTCCCTGACGGAAAACAAAGCACCGATGGTGGACCCTTTCGGCCGGTCCATAACCTATCTGCGCGTTTCCGTGACAGACCGCTGCGATTTCCGCTGTACCTACTGCATGTCCGAACACATGACCTTCCTGCCGAAGAAGGACCTTCTGACGCTGGAGGAACTCGACCGGCTCTGTTCCGTCTTCATTCAACGGGGCGTGCGCAAGCTGAGGCTGACAGGCGGCGAGCCGCTGGTGCGCAAGAACATCATGATGCTGGTGAGGAACCTCGGCCGCCATATAGGCACCGGCGCGCTGGATGAGCTGACGTTGACCACCAACGGTTCGCAGCTTGCGAAATTCGCCGCTGAACTCGCCGATTGCGGCGTGCGGCGCATCAACGTCTCGCTCGATACGCTGGACCCGCAGAAATTCCGCGAGATCACCCGCTGGGGCGATATCGACCGTGTGATGGAAGGGCTGGATGCCGCGCAGGCCGCCGGCATCAAGATCAAGCTCAATGCCGTCGCGCTGAAGGACTTCAACGAGACTGAAATTCCCGAGCTGATGCGTTTCGCCCATGGTCGCGGTATGGACCTGACTGTCATCGAGACCATGCCGATGGGCGAGATCGAGGAAGATCGTACCGATCGCTACCTGCCGCTTTCCAGGCTGCGCGCCGATCTGGAACAAAACTTCACGCTTGTTGACAACGACTACCAGACCGGCGGCCCTGCCCGCTACGTGACGGTGAAGGAAACCGGTGGCAGGCTCGGTTTCATCACACCCATGACCCATAATTTCTGCGAAAGCTGCAACCGCGTCCGCCTCACCTGCACCGGCACGCTCTATATGTGTCTCGGGCAGGACGATGCCGCCGACCTTCGCACGGCGCTGCGCGCTTCCGACAGCGACGCCTATCTCTCGGGCGCCATAGACGAGGCCATTCTGCGCAAGCCGAAAGGGCATGATTTCATCATTGACCGCACCCACAAGCGCCCCGCTGTCGCCCGCCATATGAGTGTGACCGGCGGCTGAACCTGTTTCTCGTCCACCCACCCATTTAAGCGGTTGAAATGCCGGCTTGGCCGTGTCAGGTCTCTTGGCATGGAGGAATGCGCGGTCCCGCCCGGCGGGCGACCCCTGAGAGGAATTTGGGGTTAGGCTGCGCATGGTCTGGGACAGTATGAAATGGCATTGACGGACAATACGCGCGGCGCCCTTCTGATGGCGCTCGCCATGGCAAGCTTTACGGCCAACGACGCCCTGACGAAATCCGTCACTCCCTACATCAATACCGGCCAGATCATGTTCGTGCGCGGCATCATGACGGTCGTGCTGATCTATATTGCCGCCCGGCACTTCGGCGCGCTCCGGCCGCTGAAAACCCTGATGCGCCCCATCATCATCCTGCGCTGTCTCTGCGAAGTGACAGCCGCCGTTCTCTATCTGACGGCGCTTGGACTCATAGAATTTTCCAACGCCGCGGCCATATTGCAGTCCCTGCCGCTGATCGTCACGCTGGGTGCCGCACTGTTCCTACGCGAGCCCGTCGGCTGGCGGCGCTGGGCGGCGATCATCGTCGGCTTCATTGGCGTGCTCGTCATCATCCGGCCCGGCCCGGAAGGCTTCACCTCAGGCGCGCTGTTGGTCGTCGCCTCGCTTGCGGTCACCGCTGCGCGTGATCTTCTGACCCGCAAGATGTATGCGGATGTCCCCTCGCTTGCCGTCACCTTCGTTACCGCATCCGTCAACATGGCGGTGGGTGGCCTGCTGATCCAGCCCTTCGGCGGCTGGCAGCCCATGAACTTCATGATCCTGTCGCATCTGGCCGGTTCTGCCGTTCTGGTGCTGGTCGGTTACCAGGCAATCATTCTGGCAATGCGAACCGGCGAAATCTCCTTCGTCGCGCCGTTCCGTTACACCAGCCTGCTCTGGGGTGTCATGATCGGCGTGTTCTTCTTCAACGAAAAGATCGACAGTTTCACGATCGTCGGCGCCGTGATCGTCATCGGCTCGGGCCTCTACACCTTCTACCGTGAAAGCCTGCGCAAGCGCTCGCAGATGGCCAAGCGCTCCGCCGCCACGCCCACTGCCGCGACCACCGTGCGACCAGCGTCCGTAACGAAAGCTGCCGTTACGGAAAAAGCGGGAGAATGACATGAAAAACGCCCGCTTTCTGGATCGCACCACCCCGCCCCACATCATCACGCTCGTCGTTATCGCCGGCGTCGCGGCGCTTTGCATGAACCTGTTCCTGCCCTCGCTTGCAGCGATGGCGCTCCATTTCGAGACCGATTACGCCGTGATGCAATTTGCCGTGTCCGGCTATCTTGCCGCCACCGCCTGCCTGCAACTCCTCATCGGCCCGCTATCCGATCTCTTCGGACGCCGACCCGTCATGCTTGCCAGCATCGCGATGATGATCGTCGCCACGCTCGTCTGCATGCTGGCGCCAGATATCACCGTCTTCATGTTCGGGCGTGTGGCGCAGGCGGCCGTCGTTTCCGGTTTCGTGCTGGCGCGCGCCATCGTGCGCGACATGGTCCCTATGGAACAGGCCGCTTCGATGATCGGCTATGTGACCATGGGCATGTCGGTGGTGCCGATGGTCGGCCCAACGGTCGGCGGTCTGCTCAACGATATCTCCGGCTGGCAATCCAGCTTTGCGCTTCTTGGCCTGCTCGGGGTCGGCATTCTGGTGCTCGCCTGGTTTGATCTCGGCGAAACCAATCACAACAGATCGGCAAGCTTCTCGCAGCAGTTCCACGCCTGGCCGGAACTTCTGCGCTCGCCGCTCTTCTGGGGATATGCGCTGACCTCGACCTTCTCGTCGGGCATGTTCTTTTCGTTTCTCGGCGGCGCCCCCTTCGTCGGCAGCGTGCTTTATGGCCTTGCCCCGGCCATGCTCGGCCTGCAATTCTTCTTCATGGCCAGCGGCTACATGCTCGGCAACTTCGTCTCCGGCCGTTATGCGAGCCAGATCGGCATCACCCGCATGATGCTGTCGGGCAATGTCGTCGCCATCGCCGGCATTGTCGCAGCCATAGCGCTGATCTCCACTGGGGCGGAAAGCCCCTATGCGTTTTTCGTGCCGCTTGCGCTCATTGGTGTCGGAAACGGTGTGACACTGCCAAGCGCCAATGCAGGCATGGTCAGCGTCCAGCCGCATCTGGCAGGCTCCGCCTCCGGTCTCGGCGGCGCCATGACCATCGGCGGCGGTGCGGCACTTTCCGTGCTTGCCTCCTCGGTTCTGTCCAAAGAGGACGGAACCTGGCCGCTTCTTCTCGTGATGCTGGCGACCGGCCTTGTCGCCCTCCTCACCACCTATATCGTAAGGCTGCAGGAAAAGCGGCAATGACGGCGCGATTTGAAATACCAGGTCTTGTGCTTGCCGGCGGCCTGTCGCGACGGATGGGCACCAACAAGGCGACCGTGATGCTGGGCGACGAACCGCTGCTTTCCCATGTCGTGCGCCGCATCGCCCCACAGGTGTCGGATGTCACCATCAATGCCGCGAATGGCTGGGCCGAAAGCTTTGGCCTGCCCTTGCTGCCTGACACCGTGAACGGCCATGCCGGGCCGCTAGCCGGAGTTCTCGCCGGCATGCGGCATTTCCAGAACCATCACGTCCGGAAAAGCCACTTCCTGACAGTGCCCGCCGACAGCCCGTTCTTTCCCGAAGATCTCGTCGACCGCCTCTGCGAACACATGGCCGAAGACGCAATCGTCATCGCCGCCTCCAGCGGCCAGTTGCACCCGGTTTTCGCGCTATGGCCCGTGGCGCTCGCGGACGATCTGGAGGAATGGCTGAAGAACGATGCAAACCGGCGCATCCGCGCCTATCTTGCACGACACGTCACGATCGGTATCGCCTTCCCGCCGCTGGAAACGGCCAAGGGCAGCCTCGATCCGTTCTTCAACATCAACACGCCGGATGAACTGGCGCTCGCTCGAAGCTATCTGGAGAGCATGGAACCATGATGAGCCAAAAGGTCTTCGGTATTGCCGGCTGGAAAAACTCGGGCAAGACCGGCCTTGCGGTCCGCATCGTCACCGAGCTGACGGCCCGCGGCTATCGGGTCTCGACCATCAAGCATGCCCATCATGATTTCGATATCGACAAGGTCGGCGCCGATAGCTGGCGTCACCGTCAGGCGGGCGCGCACGAGGTCACCATCGTCTCCGGCACCCGCTTTGCCATCATGCATGAATTGCGCGGCGAAGCCGAACCGTCCTTCGAGGAAATCCTCTCCCGCCTCGCCCCTTGCGATCTCGTACTGATCGAGGGTTACAAATACGAGCCGGTGCCGAAGATCGAGGCGCGACGGCTGGAAGCTGCCAAGACCGAACCGCTTGCCGGAGGCGATCCGCACATCATCGCAATTGCCGCCGATCACGCGGTGACCGACACCACTCTTCCCGTCTTCGACCTCGACGATACCGCCACGATTGCGGACTTCATCGAGAAGACGGTTGGGTTGGTGAGGGCGTAACTGCCGTTTCGGCAAACTCTTCTCCTCCGTCATCCTCGGGCTTGACCCGAGGGCCCGCAAACCGACCGCACCATGGATCCTCGGGTCAAGCCCGAGGATGACGTCGAATGTGTGAGGACGTTTGGCCTACCCCCAAAAATGAAAAAGCCGGGCGTTCGGCCCGGCTTCATCATTCCTTGAGACGCAATACCTATTCAAGGAAACCGGAGGGGTTCACCGGCGTCGCATCCTTGCGAACTTCGAAGTGAACCTGAGGACGTTTGGCGCTGCCAGTCATGCCTGACGTGGCGATGGTCTGTCCGCGCTGAACCTTCTGGCCGCGCTGCACGTCAAGATTGGCGGCGTTGCCGTAAACGGTGACCTTGCCGTCGTCATGGCGCACGAGAACCGTGTTACCAAGCTGCTTAAGGCCATTGCCCGCATAGATGACCACACCGTTTTCGGCGGCCTTGATCGGCGTGCCTTCCGGAACGGAGATGTTGATGCCATCGTTGCGGCTGCCTTCGACGTTGTCGCCGAAATTATTGATAACGGCGCCACGAACCGGCCAGCGATATTTGCCGATGCCTGTGGATTCCGGAGCGAGCGAGGCCATATCGGACTTCTTCTCGATATCGCCGACGCTTGCCGTTGCGGCAGGAGCGGACGGTACGGTCGCAGCTGCGGCAGGAGCCTTGTAGGGTTCCGGCTTGGCGGATGCGGTTTCCACTGCCTTGGCCGCTTCCTTTGCGGGTACGGAGGCTGTCTTAATGGCGTCGGTCGAAGCACCCGGCATGGCGAGTGTCTGGCCGACACGGATGCTTTCGGTGGAAATGCCGTTCGCGGCCTTGAGGGCTGCAACCGAAACGCCGTTTTCACGGGCGATCTTTGCCAGGCTGTCGCCCGGCTGAACCTTGTAACCACCGGCTGGCGGCATAGGCTTGCCACCGGGAGGTGTGAGCTTGCCGTTTTCAGCCGAAACCTTGTCGCGGGCAACACTCTGCGAGGGAAGCACGGCTACCTTCTGGTCTGGACCACGCAGCGGGTTCGGCTCGTCGCCGTTGCGGTTGAGCGCAATGTCACCAGCCGCAGCCTTGGCGGCATTGCGGACCTGACCGAATTTCGGAATAAGGATCGACTGGCCAGCCTGCGCGGACGCCGCGGTTTTCAGACCGTTGACCCGCAGCAGTTCCTTTTCGGGAACGCCGTAGCGGTTGGAGATAGTCGCGATGCTTTCACCCGGACGCAGCGTTACCGAAGAGGCGCCATCCGTATGCCAGCCGTTCTTGTCGGAACGGACGGTTGCGGTGGTGAGATTGTCGGCGACGGGAGCGGCAGCCTGCTGTGCAGGTGCTGCGAGAGACGGAGCGGCTGGTCGTTGTGCGGACGGGAAAGGCTGGGCCATGGCTTCGTTGCGGGTCGACGGGTCGCGGCTTGCTACCGCCGGCGGAGCCGACAGCTCGGAGCGCTGCACCGGAGAGGCCGAAGCCGAACGGGCCGTCGAAGGCTGAACGCCACCGCCGTAACCGCCGGAAGACGGATAGGAGTTGGCCGCCATGTTCTGATTGGCGTAGCCGCCCTGGGGTGCCGCAGAGGCATAACCACCGTTCATGTCGCCTTGCGGGACCGGGGCCTGCCCATAAGCACCGCCGCCCTGGCGGGCTGGAATTGACGCTGTCGTCATCCGATCCGGTCCACTGGAAAAGAGGCCGCTGAACCGCGTTGCATCCGAGCTACAGCCCGTTGCGACGCTTGCCAGCAATGCCGCTGCGAACATTTTTGCGACTGATTTTCCGATTTTAGACGAATGTCTCATACGCATAACTCGATCTACACTGACGCCAACCCGCCGCATCGAGGTCGATCCGGCACAAATTTCACTTCTTGCAAGGCCCATTTCCCGATCCCGGGAAAACCATGCGTCGATGTTTATGATTAAAGCGCGTTAGTGTTACCACGCCGTTAAAACGTTAAGCCGCTCGGCGCTTTTTTGACACTTCGATAACCATGAAGAAAACGGCATGTGTCATGTCTGAACAATATTATTATGGAAAATCAGTTGGTTGTGATGATTTAGAACATTCTAAGACGAAAATTAATCGCCTTCGATATTTTCATTTTGTCACAAATGCCGGGCAATATGGCTGCCAAGCGGCAGATAGGGCGTCTCGAACAGCTCTTCCTTCTCGAAGCGGCTGCCGGTCTTGGAGAAGCGCGTCATGACGCAGCGCCCGTCTTCCAGAATGATCGGCGCGATCATCATGCCGCCGGAGACGATCTGCTCGGCGAAAAAGCGGGGCATGGTGGTAAAGGCGGCGGTGGCGACGATTCGGTCGAAGGTGCCCTCGCCGACCAGACCGTTGCTGCCATCCGCCTGGCGGATGACGACATTGCGGATGGAAAGATCGTCCAGACAGTTCTGCGCCTGCTGCACCAGCGTCTTGTATCGCTCCAGCGAAAAGACCCGCTCCACCCGGCGCGCGATGATCGCCGTCATGAAACCGCTGCCGGTGCCGATTTCCAGCACGCGCTGGCCCGGCTTCAATTGCAGGCGGGCCAGGATTTTCACCGCCATGTCAGCGCCTTCCATGAAGGCGCCGCAGTCGATCGGGATTGTACGGCTGGAATAGGCATCAGCGGCGAATTGCGGCGGCACGAATCTGGAGCGCGGCGTCTGTTCGACCGCCGTCAAAAGGTCGAGGTCAGAAATCCCCTCGCCCCGCAAGCGGAGAACGAGAGCGGCAAAACCTTCCTTTTCAACCATTGCGGATTTCAATCGGCGACTCCGAATCCAAGTGCTTGCGCAACCCGATCCTTGACCGTGTAATCCGTAAGGTCAAGCTTTAGCGGCGTGACCGAAATCTTGCCGTGCTTCAAAGCGTGGATATCCGTGCCCTCGCGGAAAGTGCCGAGGCGTTCGCCAAAGCGCAGCCAGTAATAAGGAAGACCGCGGCCATCCTGGCGTTCTTCTACCGTCAGGCCGAAATCGAGCTTGCCCTGCCCGGTGACGGATACACCCTGCACATCATCAGGTGCGCAATTGGGGAAATTGAGATTGAGGAAGGTGCCATCAGGCAATTCCACATTCATCAGCTTGCGCAGCAGATCCGGCGCATGGGTCTCGGTCACCTCCCACGGCACGACGCGGCCTTCGGAATGGCTGAAAGCCTGACTGAGTGCGAAGGAGCGTACCCCTTGCAGCGTACCTTCAATGGCGCCGGCAATCGTGCCGGAATAGGTGACATCGTCAGCCATATTGGCACCGGCATTGACACCTGAGAGTACGAGATCGGGTTTTTCCGGCAGAACTTCACGGATGCCCATGATGACGCAATCGGTCGGCGTACCGCGCAGCGCGAAATGCTTGTCGGAAACCTTGCGCAGCCGCAGCGGCTCGGAGAGAGTAAGGGAGTGAGCAAGACCGCTCTGGTCGGTCTCGGGCGCCACGATCCAGACGTCATCGGACAGCGTGCGGGCGATACGTTCCAGCACCGCCAGCCCTTCGGCATGGATACCGTCGTCATTGGTCAGCAAAATCCGCATGTTTCTCTCTCCGCTTTTCATATCTTCCGGGACGGAGCATCCTCCCCACCGGCAGTGAGGTGTGCAGTTCTCTCAACGTCATCCTCGGGCCTGTCCCGAGGATCTAATCACGTCTAAATTAATCGACAGGTTGCAGATCCTCGGGACAGGCCCGAGGATGACGTCGGCGTATTGGAAGATTCTCCTTCCAATAGCACGACGCTGCGCTCCCTCAGGCCGCCTTCTCGATCCGTGTCAGACCGCCCATATAGGGCAGCAGCACGTCTGGAATTGTGACGGAACCGTCGTCGTTCAGGTAATTTTCGAGAACCGCGATGAGGCAGCGGCCGACGGCGGTGCCGGAGCCGTTCAGCGTGTGCACGAACTTCGTCGCCTTGTCGTCCTTGCCGCGATAACGCGCATTCATGCGCCGCGCCTGGAAATCGCCGCAGACGGAGCAGGACGAAATTTCGCGGTAGGTGTTCTGGCCGGGCAACCACACTTCCAGATCGTAGGTCTTGCGCGCGCTGAAACCCATATCGCCGGTGCACAGCGTCATGGTGCGGAAATGCAGGCCAAGACGCTTCAGCACTTCTTCGGCGCAGGCCGTCATGCGCTCATGCTCGGCAACAGCACTTTCCGCGTCGGTGATGGAGACGAGTTCGCATTTCCAGAACTGGTGCTGGCGCAGCATGCCGCGTGTGTCGCGGCCGGCAGAGCCCGCTTCCGAACGGAAGGACGGCGTAAGTGCCGTAAAGCGCAGCGGCAGCTTTTCCTGCTCGAGAATTTCGCCGGAGACAAGGTTGGTCAGCGTCACTTCCGCCGTCGGGATCAACCAGCGACCATCGGTAGTCTTGAACAGATCCTCGGAAAACTTCGGCAATTGCCCGGTGCCGAACATCGCCTCATCGCGCACCATCAGCGGCGAAGAGACTTCCGTGTAGCCATGTTCCGAGGTGTGCAGGTCGATCATGAACTGGCCGAGCGCCCGTTCCAGACGCGCCAGCTGGCTGGTCAGCACGGTGAAGCGCGAGCCGGAAAGTTTGGCCGCCCGCTCGAAATCCATGTAGCCGAGCGCTTCGCCAATCTCGAAGTGCTCCTTTGCTTCATGGTTCCAGCCGGGCTTCTGGCCGACCACGCGGGTCACCACATTGTCGTGTTCGTCCTTACCGTCAGGAACATCGTCGAAAGGTATATTGGGCAGGCGCGACAGGGCGTCGTTAAGCTCGGCGGTGACCTGGCGGTCCTCCTCCTCGGCGCGCGGCATGTTCTCCTTGATGTCGGCGACTTCCGCTTTCAGCTTTTCCGCCAGCTCCATGTTCTTCTGCGCCATGGCGGCGCCGATATCCTTGGAAGCGGCATTGCGACGCGACTGCATGTCCTGCAGGGACTGGATGACGGAACGGCGCTTCTCGTCGAGAGCGATCAGGCTGCTTGCGGCAGGCTCTGCGCCGCGCCGTGCAAGTGCTGCATCAAAGGCTTCGGGGTTTTCGCGTATCCATTTAATGTCGTGCATCGTCGTTCCAGACTATTGTTGGTCGCTCGCGTTTTATCAGCAAAACGCCGGGCGAAAGGCCCGGCGCGAGGAAATTTGATGAGCAGGAAGACCGTGGCGAAGCGTCAGGTCTCTTCCAGCTCCGTGCTTTTGGATTCCGCAGCACGTTTCCTCTCCACGAGTCGAGCCATGTAGATGGAAATCTCGTAGAGAATGATCGCAGGCAGCGCAAGACCGATCTGGGACATGGGGTCTGGCGGCGTCAGCACGGCCGCAACCACGAAGGCCATGACAATGGCGAACTTGCGCTTTTCCCGCAGCCAGTCGCTGGTCAGAATCCCGACCCGCGCCAGAAGCGTGGTGACGACAGGCAGCTGGAATACCAGGCCGAAGGACAAAACCAGCGTCATGATGAGGCTGAGATATTCCGACACCTTCGGCATCAGGGAAATCGCCACCTCGCCATCTACTGGCAATTGCTGCATGGCGAGGAAGAACCACATGACCATGGGCGTGAAGAAGAAATAGACGAGCGCCGCGCCGATAAGGAAAAGGATCGGCGATGCGATCAGGAACGGCAGGAAGGCCGCACGCTCGTTCTTGTAGAGGCCCGGCGCCACGAATTTATAGAGCTGCGAGGCAATCACCGGAAAGGAGATCACCATGGCACCGAACATGGCAACCTTGATCTGCGTGAAGAAGAATTCCTGCGGCGCCGTATAGATCAGCGATGATTTCGCCACATCCAGCCCCGCCCAGATGACCGCCCACTTATAGGGAATGACGAGCAGGTTGAAGAGATGCTTGGCAACGGCGAAACAGGCGATGAAGGCGACGAAGAACGCGCCGAGCGACCAGATCAGCCGCGTGCGCAACTCCATGAGATGTTCGATAAGCGGCTGCGGCTTGTCCTCGATGTCCCCGCTCATGCTTCATCCTTTTTGGGCTTTGCAGCCTTGGTTCTTGCCGGTTTGGCCGGCTTGGCATCCGCAACGGCAACCGCCTTCTCAGCTGCCGCTTTCCTGACAGCAACCTTTTTGGCGACAGCCTTCACGGTCGGCTTCAAGACAGCAGCTTCTTCAACAGGCGCTGCGGCAGGCTTGCTGCGGGTGGTGCGTTTCGGCTTGGCGGCAACCGCTTCGGCTTCAACGGTCGCGACAGATTTCGCACGCGCACGCTTCGGCTTTTCTTCCGCAGCAGCAACCGCAGTAACCGGCCCAGATGCAGAAGGCGTGGGAACGACCGCAGGTGCCACATCCGGAAGCTTCATCTCGGGCTCGGGCACGCTGACAAGAGGAGCAACCGGCTCACTTGTTGCAGGTGCTGCTGTCGACGACATCGCATCGGGAGCGGCTGTCGCCTTCTGGAGATCAGACTTGATTTCGTTGCCGAGCTGGCGAAGCGGGTTCATAGCATCGCGCAGGGAATTCGTCGGGTTGAGATTGCGCACATCGGAGATTGTCTGCCGCACATCGTCCATGTCTGCCTCTTTCAAGGCCTCGTCGAACTGCGTGCGGAAATCCCCCGCCATCTTGCGAAGGCCGGCCATCGTCTTACCGAAGGCGCGGATCATGGGCGGCAAGTCCTTGGGACCGACGACCACGATCAAAACGACCGCGATCACCAGAAGCTCGCTCCAACCGATATCAAACATCAAAACGCTCCCGAGACCCTAGCGCCAGTCTCAAAACAAGCAGGTTCAAGCCGCTTACTTGATCTCGTCAGCCTTGTGGTCAACAGTCTTCGCGTTGACATCGGCCGGCGGCGGAGTCTGATCTTCGTCAGCCATGCCCTTCTTGAAGCTCTTGATGCCCTTGGCGACATCGCCCATCAGTTCCGGGATCTTTCCGCGTCCGAAGAGAACGAGAACGATCACCAGCACGATCAGCCAATGCCACACACTAAAAGAACCCATAACTGAAACTCCTGAATTTCGCTTTCAGACGATGTAAGACGTTTGAAAGGCTTTTTCAAACAACAAATCGTTGCTTCAACAGGCTGTGGGCATAAAGTTTTCGTGCCTT
Organism: Agrobacterium sp. S7/73; assembly: GCF_019355535.1. Taxonomy (NCBI): domain Bacteria; kingdom Pseudomonadati; phylum Pseudomonadota; class Alphaproteobacteria; order Hyphomicrobiales; family Rhizobiaceae; genus Agrobacterium; species Agrobacterium sp. S7/73. The sequence continues at coordinate 1,280,199 of NZ_CP072136.1, read as the reverse complement.
GTCACCCGCATGAAGACGATATCAATCGTCGCCATCGCCGCCACCAGGTGCAAGCAGGCCCAACTCTTCCAGATCGAGCTGCGTGATCGGGTCTTCGTCTTCGCGCAATTCGTCGCTCATCATCGGCAGAGGCACGCCGAAATTGGAAGGAATACGGCCCGAAAGCAGGCCCGCACCCTTCAGTTCCTCAAGGCCCGGCAAGTCCCGCAATTCCTCAAGGCCGAAATGGTCGAGAAACTCCACCGTGGTGCCGATCGTCACCGGCCTGCCCGGCGTGCGCCTGCGGCCCCTGAAACGCACCCAACCCGCCTCCATCAGCACATCGAGGGTACCGCGTGAGGTTTGCACGCCACGGATTTCCTCGATTTCGGCGCGTGTCACCGGCTGATGATACGCCACAATCGCCAGAACCTCCAGCGCCGCACGCGAAAGCTTCTTAGGTTCCTTTTCCTCAGAATGGACGACGAAGGAGAGATCGCCGGCCGTGCGGAACGCCCATTGCCCCCCCACCTGCACCAGATTGACGCCCCGCTCGCCATAAGCCGCCTTCAGCCCATGGAGTATGGCAACGACATCCATGCCGCGCGGCAGCCGCTCGGCAATGAAGGCAACTGAAACCGGCTCGGCCGAGGCAAAGACCAGCGCCTCGGCAATGCGCTCGGCTTCCTTCAGCTGACGCTCGGAAAATACCGCGGGCTCGGCCCCAACCACATCCGCCGCCCCATCTGCCACGATGGCGGCTTCGCCGGTCTCGTCGTCATGCGTCATTATTAGTCCTTTCCGCATTAGGCGCGCGGTCATCTCGCTCGCTCCTGCGCATATAGATGGGTTGGAACGCGCCCTCCTGCCGGATTTGCAGCGATCCCTCGCGCACCAGCTCCAGCGAGGCGGCGAAAGCGCTGGCGATTGCCGTCACGCGCATCGCGGGGTCAGGCACATATTGCAGCAGATATTGGTCGAGCACCGTCCACTCGCCGACATCCCCGAGCAGACTGTTCAGAAGCTCCCGGGCTTCCACCAGCGACCAGACCTGCCGCTTTTCAATCGTGACCTGGGTGATGGCCTGCCTTTGCCGCAGATTGGCATACGCACTCAGGAGATCGTATAGGTTCGCCTCGTAAGCCGAGCGGTTGATATGCGGAATATGCTCCGGCGCGCCACGGGCGAAGATATCGCGGCCAAGCTGGGCGCGGTTGACGAGGCGTTCAGCCGCCTCCCGCATCGCCTCAAGACGTTTCAGCCGGAAGGCCAGCGTCGCGGCCATTTCTTCGCCGGAGGGGCCGTCATCCTTCGCCTGCTGCGGAATGAGAAGCTTGGACTTGAGGAAGGCAAGCCAGGCCGCCATCACCAGATAGTCGGCCGCAAGCTCGATGCGCACGCGGCGGGCTGTTTCCACGAATTGCAGATATTGCTCGGCAAGCGCCAGCACCGAAATGCGCGACAGATCGACCTTCTGCGTGCGGGCAAGGTGTAGCAACAGATCGAGCGGGCCTTCGAAACCCGCGACATCGATCACCAGCCCGGCCTCGCCCGTCAGCCGCTCCGGCGTCACATCCTGCCAGAGCTTGTCCATAGGCGTTGAAGTGCGAGACTTGTCTGCTGCCATTGTTCCATCCGCCGGGCGTCCGGCCTGTCGTCCCGAGTACCGGGCCGCCGCCCGATTGTCAGGAAACGGCCCACATGGCGTTGAATTCGGCTCTCAGTTCAGCTTCGTCGGAGGCATCAGCGGCGGGAAAACCCGCTTCCACGGCCCGCACCCGCTCCAGCGAACGGCCGGAAAGAACGGGAACCTCCTTAACGACCTCAAGCATTTCACCCATCACGCCGTTGCAATGCAAGACTATATCGCAGCCACCCGCAACAATATTCGCGGCACGCTGGCCAAGCGTGCCCTTCAGCGCATTCATGGAACTGTCGTCGGACATCAACAGACCGTCAAAGCCGATTCGCCCACGAATGATTTCCTCGATCACCTTTGGCGAGGTCGTTGCCGGACGCTCCCGATCGACGGCGTTGAACACCAGATGCGCGCTCATCGCCATCAATTCACGGTTCAGCGCGCGGAATGGCACAAAATCATGGGCGTCCAGCTCGTCCAGCGGCACATCGACAACAGGCAATTCATGGTGCGAATCCACCATGCCGCGACCGTGGCCCGGCATGTGTTTCATGACAGGCAACATACCGCCCGCCTTGAGACCGTCAGCCGCCGCCTGCCCCATCTCCGCCACCATGGTCGGGCTGTAGCCATAGGCCCGGTTGCCAATGACGTTGCTGGCGCCTTCCACCGGCACGTCGAGCACCGGCAGGCAATCGATATTGATGCCGAATTTCATGAGATCGAAGGCATGCAGACGCGACATCAACCACGCCGCACGCAGCCCTTCCTCCCGGTCACGCTCGTATATCTCGCCAAGAATGCGGGCATTCGGATAGGCTTGCAAAAGCGGCGGCTTGATGCGCTGAACGCGCCCGCCTTCCTGATCGATCAGAACCGGGGCATCCGGCCGCGCGACGGCATCGCGCATTGAGGCGACGAGATCGGTAATCTGTTGCGCATCACCGATATTGCGCCCGAACAGGATGAAACCCCAGGGCCGCTCATTGCGGTAAAGGGCAATCTCGTCAGCGGAAAGCGTAAGCCCGCCGCATCCGAGGATCATAGCTTTGCAATCGGTCATGATGTCACGCTCACAGAATGGGGAAATGGCCTTATACCGCAAGGCGTCGGGGATAAGTCGACAACCCCTCCGCCGTCATGCTCGGGCCTTTCCCGAGCATCTGCAACCGAACGGTTGGCGAAACGTTGGCAGATCCTCGCCACGGGGCCGAGGATGACGTCGAATGTGAGGAAAGCCTTTCCCCACTGCGAGGGCTGCCTTAGACGGCAGCCCCAATCTTCACTCAACCGGATCAGCCGCGATCAGCGCGCCACCAGGCAGCTGCCGCCAGCTGCGCGGAACTTTTCGCACAGCGCCACGGCTTCGTTCTTGTCCCCCGCCGGGATGCGGACGCGGTAGAACGTGCCCTTGCCGGCGATCTCAGCGGCCTTGATGTCGACGCCCCGACCAGAAATGACCGAACCGAACTTGGCCGACATGTTCTGGTAGGACTTCTGGGCCTCCGCCTGGCTCGGCAGGGACGCGATCTGGATGTAATAACCACCCGAAGACGGCGCGCTCGTTGCTGCGGGCATGGCGGCGGCTGTCTGCTGCTGTGCAGCCTGCGGCTGGGCCGGAGCAGTTGCAGCAGGACGGACGTTGCCCTGATTGGTCACCGTTGCCACCACATTGGAAGGCTGTGCAGACGGACGCGCCGAAGGAACGGGCGCAGCCGACTGCGAGGCCGGTGTGGAGGAAGCGGCTGGCGTATTGGCCTGCGGGTGTTCAGGCGCAACCGGAACACGCGAAGCGGCGATGACGGCGGGAGCGCCCTCACCCGGCTTGGCTGCCTGCGGTGCAGCAAGCTCCGCGACCTTGTCGGCCTTCGGTGGCTGGGCAGCAGGCGCATCGACTTCCTGTGCAACCAGCGTACCATCAGGCTTGACGATCATGGTGCGGACCTTGCGCGGCGAAACGCCCGTCGCACCGGCACCTTCGTTCTGGCTGGCCTTTTCTTCCGGCGAAAGCAGGCGCGGATCTTCAGTCTCGCCAACCGGCGTGCCGGTGGCTTCCATGTCCGCGTCGTTTTCACCTTCCAGCGGCAGCTGTTCGGGTATCAGCGTACGCTGGACCACATCGACAGGCTTTTCGTTGCTGGAGATCAGCGCCGGTTGCTTCGGATCGGCAGCGCTACCACCGGCCACGCGGTCGTAAACCGCCTTGTCCTGGTTGGGCACGACGCGGCCACCCGGATTTTCCGGCACCACCTTCATCGGGTCGTTATCGGCGGAAATGATGACCGGCGCGCCATTGGAGCCCGCTCCGGACGAACCGCCCGACATCAGCGCGTAAACACCACCACCGACAAGCACCAGACCGATTGCTGCGGCAACCGGCATGATCCAGCGGCGACCGCCGCGTTCTTCTTCGCGATAGGCCGGCTGATGGTCGACATAGGTATTCTCGGCATCGCGCGGCGCATTGCCACGCGAGGCAGCAGCCTCCTGCATAGAGCGGCGGAAATCTTCTTCCAGCGCCCGCTCAAATTCGTCGACCTCCTCCGGACCCTGTGCCTGAGGACGCGCCTGCGGGGCAGCAGCCCGGTTTTCCGCATGTTTGTGACGGTCAAGACCACCGGCAACCGCCGGGGCAAACAGCGTTGCGAGCTCGGTGTCGATATCGAGGTCTTCTTCGTGACGACGGGCGACAGGCTTGGGTTCGAAAACGCCGACCGGCAATTCCGGCACGTCCATCTCGGTAATATTTTCCGGATGTTCTTCCGTCTCACCGATCTGCGAGGGATCGAAAGGCAGGCTTTCAAGCGTTTGTGGTGCAACCGGCTGCGGTGCGGCTGCGACCGGACGCGGCTGAACCGGAGGCGCGGCTACCGGAATTGCAGCAACCGGGGCCGGGCGCGGCTGAGGTGCTGGCTGTTCCCGCACCGGCTGCGGCGCGGCGGCAGCAACCGCTACCGGAGCGACCGGCTGCTGGCGAACGGGCTGCGGCACAGGCGCAGGTGCGACTTCCGCTGCAGCGATTTCGGAAAGGTCGAGGTCAAGATCGAGATCATCAAGCGCAAGCTCGAAATCATCGTCGTTGAAACCTGCGAAATCCCCAAAGTCCGGCTCCTGAACGGGCGGCGCTGCTACGACCGGGGCTGCTTTTACAGGGGCTGCGGCAACCGGCGCCGTGGCAACCAAAGGCGGCTCCACTCTTGCAGCCGGAACGATAGGCGCAGCCTGTGCGATGGGGGCATCCTGAACGACAGGCTCTTCGCCGCGTCCGGGAATGGAATATTTCGCAACGCCGTAGATCAGCTCGTCCATCGGCGAAAGATTTGTTTCAACCGGCTTCTCTGCAACCGAAGGAGCAAAGGTAGGTGCAGTTTCTTCCGCCTGAACGAAGACGGGCTCAGGCGCCGGAACTGGTTCGGCCTGTGGCTCGATCCGGGCTGCAGGCAGCGCTTCGGCCCTCGGCTCGATCCGCTTGGGATCACCTGCCGCAACATCGCGGCGCGCGCCGAAATTGGCAAGCGGCAGACGCAGGCTGGAAAATTCCAGCGAAGAACGGCCACCATGCGACGGCGGACGCACGGAAATCGGCGCCGGCGCTTCGGCGACGGCGATCTCTACCTCATCGGCAAGATCGAAAGACTGCGGCTCAGGCGCATGGCTCTGATCGGAATGCGCAATATTGCTCGAAACATCGGCCGGAAGCTCAGGCATGGCGTGCCAGGTGCTTTGAGCCGGCTCGACAGCCTGCGGCTCTTCCCATGCAGCCTGCTGGTAAACCACCGGCTCGGCAGGGCGCGACTGGCGCGAATGCACATCGAAAACCTCGGCAACCGCACCGGCATCGTCACGGAAATCCGCGCGGATGTCCTGCGTCGACGTCTCGACGTAATTGTGAATGTAGGCCTGATCGGCCTCGGGAAGTGGCTCCTGGCTCACTTCGGGTGCGGGGCTTGCCTCGAACACGGGTTCGTCCGCTGGCGCAAGCTCAGGCTCGCGCCGGGCGAAAACCGATTCGACGCGCTGCATGAAGTCGCTGGGGTGGATGCCCGCACGCACATCGTTTGCCGGGTCAAGAACGACCGGATCGGCATGCGGCGCATCGTAAACCTCGAACTCTCGAAGCAGCTCGTCTTCGAGATTGAATTCGGGTTCGCGGCGGGTTGCCGCAGAGCCGGCGCGTGGCGCAGCTTCGGAACCCGCATGCGAAGGACGCTCATCGAAACCGACGATACGCGCCAGTTCTGCCAGAGGATCGTTGTCAGCGAACCCTTCAGACCGGGCGTCCCGGTTATACGCGACATTTTTTTCGACCATTACGTGTTCCACCATCTACGCATTGCAGCTCTTGCCAGCGTATTGTGAGCAAATAATGGTGATATGTTATCGCATCTCGTCAGGCGCGTCCGCTCCTAAAAGCGTAAGACCAGACTTCAAAACATTCGCGACAGCATTCACCAGCCCGAGTCTGGCAATGCTCAATTCTCGGTTTTTATCGTTAATAAAACGTAATTCCTGATGGTCTTTACCTTTGTTCCAGTGTCCATGGAAGGAACTGGCGAGATCGTAGAGGTAAAAAGCAAGCCTGTGCGGCTCGTGCGCAAGGGCTGCGGATTCGATCAGGCGCGGGTACTCAGCAAGCTTTGCAACCAGCTGCAACTCGTTGATATCGCTAATCAAAGCAACGGAAGACGACATGTCGTCCTGCGAGAGCGCAAGACCCGGAAACGCTTCCTGCGCCTGGCGGAAGATGGACATGCAACGGGCATGCGCATATTGCACGTAAAAGACCGGATTATCCTTCGATTGTTCGGTCACTTTCGCAAAATCGAAGTCCAGCGGCTCGGAATTCTTCCGATAGAGCATCATGAATCGCACGGGATCGCGACCTACTTCGTCCACCACATCGCGCAGCGTGACGAAATCGCCTGAGCGTTTCGACATCTTCACCGGCTCGCCATCGCGATACAGCTTCACGAGCTGGCACAGAAGAACCGTCAGCTTCGACTTGCCTTCCGAGACGGCGCGCGCAACCGCTTCAAGCCGCTTCACATAGCCGCCGTGGTCGGCGCCGAGCACATAGATCATCTCGGAAAAACCGCGATCGAACTTGTTCTTGAAATAGGCGACGTCGGCGGCAAAATAGGTGTAGGAACCGTCCGACTTCATCAGCGCGCGGTCCATGTCGTCGCCCACCTCGGTGGACCGGAACAGCGTCTGCTCGCGGTCTTCCCAGTCTTCCGGCAACTCGCCCTTCGGCGGCGGCAGGGTGCCCTTGTAGACGTGGCCCTTGAAGGTGAGATCGTTGATGGCCGAGAGAATGGGTCCGCCATTGCCCTCATGCAGCGTGCGCTCCGAGAAGAACACGTCGTGCTTGACGTTCAGCGTCTCCAGATCCTCACGGATCATCACCATCATTGCGGCGATCGCCTTGTCCTTGACGATAGGTAGCCACTTTTCCTCGGGCATGGCGCGCAGCTTGATGCCATATTCATCCGCCAGCGCCTGGCCGACTGGAACGAGATAGTCACCGGGGTAGAAGCCCGACGGAATGGCGCCGATATCTTCGCCAAGCGCCTCGCGGTAACGCAGGAAGACCGAACGCGCGAGCACGTCGATCTGCGAGCCGGCGTCGTTGATGTAATATTCCTTGGTCACGCCATAACCGGCGAAGGCGAGCAGGTTCGCCAGCGTGTCACCCACGACAGCACCACGGCAATGGCCGACATGCATCGGACCGGTGGGGTTGGCGGAGACATATTCGACGTTGATCTTCTGACCCGTGCCGATCTTCGAGCGGCCGAAATCGATGCCCTGCCCGATCATGTCGGCAAGAAGACGCTGCCAGTAACCGACAGAGACCTTGAGATTGATAAAGCCGGGACCAGCGACGTTGACGCTATCGACGTCGCCATCTGCCTGAAGTGCTGGCACGATGAGTTCGGCCAGCGCCCGGGGATTGGTGCCGAGCGGCTTCGCCAACACCATAGCGGCATTGGTTGCGACATCGCCATGGCTCAGATCGCGCGGGGATTCGACCGTAATTCGACTGAAATCGACCTTTTCGCGGTTCTCTTTCACGAGATCGAGAGTCTCGAGCGCGTTTTTGATCCTGGTATCGAAATCGGCAAAAATGTTCATCGTTCCAACCTGCGCGAAGGGCTTCTGTTCATGTCCGGCCATCATAACCGGGTTGGCTTCGCGATCGCCCGCTGCCCTATCGCAAATCGGGGGTGTGGTCAAACAGCCGCTGGTGGGCGCGCAGTGCATAACTGTCGGTCATACCGGCCAGATAATCCCCCACATGGCGGGCTTTTGCGGCCTTGCTCATACCGGAAATGCTGTCCACCCAGTAGTGACTCTGCATCTCTGCCGGCACTTCCATATAACGGTGGAAAAGGTCGGTAACGATCTGCGTAGCGCCGGCGCGGATGCGCATGATTTCCGGATGCCGGTAGATATGGGCAAACAGCAGTTTCTTGATCTGCCTGTCGGTTTCAGCCATTTCCGGCGAGAAAGTCGCGACGGTAAAATCAGCGGCGCGGATATCGGCCGCACTCTTCGGTTTCAGCCGGGAAAGATTCTGCTGCGCGACCCCGATTACATCCTCGACCATATGGGTGATCTGGCGGCGCATGATTTCATTGGCGAAGCGTTCCTTGTCGAGCACGGGATATTTCGCACGTACCTCAGCCATCAGCTTGCTGAGGAAAGGCACCTCTTCCAGCATCTCGAAGCTCAGATAACCGGCACGCAGGCCGTCATCGATATCATGGGTATTATAGGCGATGTCGTCGGCAATAGCCGCCATCTGTGCCTCAAGGCTGGCATAGCTGCCGATTTCCAGATCCTGCAGCTCGCAATATTCGAGGATGGGCAGCGGAACCGGGCCCTTCACGCCCTCGCCCTCGGCATTGACCAGCGGGCCATTGTGCTTCACCAGCCCCTCCAGCGTCTCCCATGTCAGGTTGATGCCGTCATATTCGGCGTAGCGGCGCTCCAGCTTGGTGACGATGCGCAGCGACTGCGCGTTGTGATCGAAGCCGCCATAGGGCAACAACACCGCATCCAACGCATCCTCACCAGTATGGCCGAACGGCGTGTGGCCGAAATCATGCACCAGAGCCACGCCCTCGGCCAGATCCTCGTCCAGCTTCAGAGCACGTGCGAGTGCGCGGGCAATCTGCGCCACCTCAATCGTGTGGGTGAGCCGGGTGCGGTAATGGTCGCCGTCAGGGCTGATGAAAACCTGCGTCTTGTGTTTAAGCCGGCGAAAGGCCGTGGTGTGGACGATGCGGTCCCGGTCGCGCTGGAACTCCGAGCGCGTCAGGCTACCCTCCTCGGCAAAAAGACGCCCGCGCGTGGTCCATGGATCAGAGGCGAAAACCGCCCTCTCGCCACTTCCGAAACCCAATGCGCGCTGGTCTATAATCATTCATCCACCTGTACTGTTCTCTGGCCGGGACTTCCTTTGACCCGAAGTCCATGGCCTTTGACCATTGACCTTTTCATCCACCCTTCATACCTATCGCAAAGGTCGGCGCAAAGCATCATCGCTGCAAAGGCCGTTGCGGACATCGCTATAGACCGTTTATTTGACTGGTTTATAATGGTGGCGACAAATCTATTGCTCTCCGGTTCTTGACCCCGGCACGAGGAACGACATGGAAAACAGCGACATTACACTTTCGGAAGCCGCAGCGAAGCGAATCGCCCAGATCGTCGCAGCGGATGCGGGCAAGCAGGCTCTGCGCGTTTCGGTGGAAGGCGGCGGCTGCTCTGGCTTCTCCTACAAGTTCGATCTGGCGGAAGACCCCGCCGATGACGACATCGTGATTGCGCGCGGCGACGCCAAGGTGCTGATCGATAGCCTGTCGGTTGTCTATATGGCCGGCTCTGAAATCGACTTCGTCGACAATCTGCTCGGCCAGTCCTTCCAGATCAAGAACCCGAACGCGGTCGCAAGCTGCGGCTGCGGCACCAGCTTCTCGATCTGAGTGAAACGGCCCGCGGCTCTGCCTCAATGCTCTCAGCTTTGAGGTGATCCGCGTCCCACTCCTGCCTCATCCCTGTCTCCCCGCCGCGCAGACGCGCGTCGGCTGGATTCCTGTGACAAGCACAGGAATGAGGGGATAGAGACATGACGCTGACTTCGCGGCCCAGTTCACTCTACCAACCTCCCCTCTATCCACCACATCCTCACCAGCCGTTTCCAAAAACGGTGGCAATCGCTTTTGCATCGGGTAAAAGTAACCTCACAAAAGGGAAACTCCGATGAAGATTGCCACCTGGAACATCAACGGCGTCAAGGCGCGTATCGAAAACCTCTGCCAGTGGTTGAAGGATTCATCGCCCGACATCGTTTGCCTTCAGGAAATCAAGTCGGTTGACGAAGGCTTTCCCCGCCTTGAGCTGGAAGCGCTCGGCTATCACGTCGAGACCCATGGCCAGAAGGGCTTCAACGGCGTCGCCCTTCTGTCGAAGATGAAGCCCGACGAGATCAATCGCGGCCTGCCGGGCGACGATGCCGATGAACAGGCCCGCTTCATCGAGGGCGTGTTTTCCGTTGATGGCGGTGCGATCCGGGTCTGCTCGCTCTACCTGCCGAACGGCAATCCGCCTGACGATCCGGTCAAATATCCCTACAAGCTCGCATGGATGGAGCGGCTGCGCCGCTTTGCCGAAGATCGCCTTGCGCTTGAGGAGCCGCTTATTCTGGCGGGTGACTACAACGTCATCCCCGAACCCTTCGATTGCCACGATCCGCGGGTCTGGGCTGGCGATGCGCTGTTCCTGCCCAAGACGCGCTCGGCATTCCGCAGGCTGGAAAATCTCGGCTTTACCGATGCCGCACGCGCGACGACGGATGAACCCGGACTTTATTCCTTCTGGGATTATCAGGCTGGCGCATGGCCGAAGAATAACGGCATCCGCATCGATCACCTGATGCTGTCGGCGGAAGCGGCCGACAGGCTGGAATCGGTGAGCATCGAAAAACATGTACGGGCCTGGGAAAAACCGTCCGACCACGTACCGGTCTGCGGTTATTTCAATTTTACGCCGATCAATTGAACGGCGCTCGCCGGGCGAGTTAGAGAATTTCCGGTAAAAGTGCTCCGAAACAAAGAGTTAGAGCACGTCAAACGATTCCGTTTAAACAGGACGTGCTCTGAGTCGCCTCAGCCAAAATTGTCAGTTCGGATCGTCGATCTGCATGTTCTGCGCCAGCGCGATAGCCGCGCGGCGATCGTTTTCACCCGCGAGCGAAAAAGCCTGTTCCTGAAGGGTCTGGATCCAGGTGCAATCCACCGCCGTGCACTTGTCGAGCGCAGCCGTCATGAAGGCGAGCCCCTGCGTCGTCTGGCCTTCCTGGAAAAGCAGATTACCGAAAATCGACATGGCGCCGGCATGGCCGTGCTTGCGTGCCTGATTGAGCCACTTCTTGGCCTGCTGCACATCCGCCCGGCCGCCCTCACCCGCAAGGATCATTTCCGCCAGACGGAACTGGGCCTCAGCCACGCCAAAGGTGGAAGCCACCTGAAAATAGAGCTGGCGGGCCTGCGACAGGTCCATCTTTACCGGAGTGCCGGGAATGCCGTGGCGGTAATAATCGGCAAGAGAAAGCAGCGCGTTGACGAAGAAGCCGGTATCCTCGGAGCCCGGCTCGACGCCCTGGCTGGCAATTTCGCTGTAAATCTTGAAGGCTTCGAAGTCGTTCTTGGCAACGCCATCGCCGAAGGCATACATATTGGCAAGCGCCCAGCGCGAGCCGGTATGGCCCTTTTCGGCCGCATAGCGATAGGCCTCGACGGCTTCGTCCTTGTTACCGTTCTTGTAGGCCTTGAAGCCGAACTTGAACAGGTCGAAGGGCCCGGATTCCTTGGTAACGCCTGCGTTGATGTCAAAAGCCAGCACCGGCATTGCGAGCGACGCAAGCAAAAGGCTCATGATGAGCGGCTTTAGAACATGTGCTTCACATTTCAGCATTTAGGCGAACTTCTCTCACTCTTCCCGGCATATAGCCAATACTTGCGGAATACTGCAAAGCTGAACCCCGCCGGGTCGCGATTTTTCGAACACACTGCGTCTTTCCGGCAGCACTTTCCAGCGCACTGCCGGTGGTCATATGCGGCAATTGCTCCAAATTTTCAGTGAGACAGATATAGGCATAATTTCCGGCAATATAACGGCGTTTGACCGCCTGCCGGTCAGCGCCAAACAAGAAACCCGGATCAAATTCCCGTATTACTTGCTTAAACCCTGAATCCAAACCCGTTTTCACTCTTCGCAACTCCGCAGGCCCACATCAAACGCCTGCATGTTCTTCCATCCCCGCGTCCATGAACAGAAGCCAAGCACCTTGTTTGTGGCGGGAAATGGACAGATATGCCCACATTCCAACGCGGCACCACGCTTGCAGAAAAGTGTTGCCAAATCGTCACAAAACTTTCGGGCTAGAAATTTTTATCGAGCAGGAATCATAGTCGGGAATGAAAAAAGGTCCGGTTGGTAAACCGGACCTTTCTTTTCGTTCAGATGTGGCGAATGGTGTCAGAACTTGACCTTGACGCCAGTAGAGATCGCAGCCACGAGATCGTTGCCGAAGTCGTAGCCCGCCTCATTGCCGCAGGTGAAGCCCGCACCGCAAGGTCCACCGTTGATGGATGAGCTACCTGAGGTCAGGAGGCCGAGAGCACCGGCAACCTTGAACTCGATATTCTTGTTCGGCGAGTAGACGATCTGCGTGCCCAGCGTCCAGGTGTCGGTCTGGGTGCCGATAACAGTCGATGTACCGCGATCCCAGGTCAGGCTCACAGCACCGCTCCACTGCTCGTTGAACTTGTGACCAACGCCGCCGGAAATCGTCCAGCCATCACGATAAAACAGGTCTAGAGTGTTCAGCGTGTCAGCGCCGCTCGGAACGCAGGGGGACGTCCCTACCGCGCAGAAAGGAATGACCTGAATCTGGCTCCAGTCAGTCCACTTCACCGAACCGAAAGCCAGCCAGTCCGGCGCTATGCCGGATTGCACCTTGAGTTCGATGCTGTCTGGCATCGAAACGGAGCCATAGATCGGCACCAGCTTGCCGCCGTATTTCGCCAGCGTCGGAGAGATGGACGGCGGCGTCTGCGGAACTCCTCTGACGTCGGCGAAACCGGTCAGGTCATGATCGACGGCGCTGTTATAAACAAGGCTCGCCCGGAAGGCGACCTCGGGGATTTCGTAGGCAACGCCGGCGCGCCAACCCCAACCGTCACCTTCCATCTCAAGTTTGCCGACGCCGCTGAAGCTGGACCAGGCCGGATTGAGGCCAAGAACAGCTGGGCCAAGAACCTGACGGTATTTATAACCGCTGATCTCCTGGTAAAAGCCGCCGCCAATAATCGAGAAGTCGCCCTTGCCAAGATCAAACTTCACACGGCAGGTGGTGGCGTAATTGTGCGACTTTACCTTGGTTTCGATATTGTAGCTCGATCCCTGCCAGATGCCGGGATTGAGGTGCGCGCCCCAAGGCTGCGAATAATCGAACATGCAGTCGCCGAAATCGCCGATTGCCGCCTTGGCGCCGATGCGGGTCGACCAGAAGTTTTCAGAGTCATCTGCGCTCCTTGACCAAGTCGCAGGCAGCGGACCGCTCTTCAGCGGATTGTCACGCGCATTCTCAACCTTGCGCTGTGGCGCAACGAATGTAGCGGAACTGTCGAGAACATAGTCCGACGGGTCGAACAGCAGGTCGATATTGTAGCCACCGCGCTCGAGGCCGCCCGCCAGTGAAGGCGTGACCGCCGCGATGCTGCCTACGAAACATACTGCGCCGCGAAAAAATGCAGTTTTTGCCATCTCTCTCCCCAATCAAGGCAATGTGATCATTGAGAGAGTGAAATGCTTTGCGGCAAATGACAATCTGCCGTGGCGCGGCGCGGTTGCCACCGGATGGCCATTTTTTTACGTAAGTTTTTGATGTTTGGCATCTTACATAATCATTTTAGGCTATTATTCTAATCCAATTAGAAAAAACGACACAAAACGAAACAAACTCCCAATCCACACCGGAAATGTCGCCAAATAACCACAGTTGGACGTTTCCGAAGAAAATCGCTTATCAGGCCGTTTTTATTGATCTTTTTCGTCTTCCCGCGCGGTTTTGTGCGCCTCGCGGCAGAAATAATCGCGCTATCACGCAGTGCATGATTCGCCATTGCAACGCAGCAATGAATTGAGCCGGCCCTGACAGAACGCAAAACGCCCCGTTTTCACGGGGCGTTTTGATTTTACACGCAACAGGAACCTTATCCTGCTTCGCTGACCCGCTGCAGGGCGGTTCGAAGACTTGTCAGCTGAACTTCCAGTTCCGCCTTACGCTCGCGCTCGGCGGCCACAACCTCCGGATCGGCATTGGCCACGAATTTTTCGTTCGACAGCTTCTTGTCGATGCGTTCCATCTCCGCATCCACCTTGCCGATCGCCTTTTCGAGACGGGCCTTTTCGGCCGCGAGATCGACGAGGTTACCGAGCGGCAGGCAGACCGTGGCCTCACCGATGATGATCTGCGCGGAACCTTTTGGCGCCACATCGGCACCACGGATTTCATCGGCACGCGCCAGGCGCCGGATGGCGGCGGCATGGCGGTCCAGCCGCGCTTCTGTCGAGGTATTGGCACCGACCACCACCAGCGATGCGGTGGCGCCCGGCGGCACGTTCATCTCGGCACGCGTAGAGCGGATGCCCGAAACCAGATCGATCAGCCAGTTGATTTCCGCAGCCGCGGCATCGTCGCGGAATTCCGGAGTCGGCCAGTCGGTAAGGCAGAGAAGATCAGCCCGCTCCTCGCCCTCGCCCGCCGTATGCGCCCACAGCTCTTCCGTCATGAAAGGCATGAAGGGATGCAGGAGCTTGTAGATCTCATCCAGAACATAGGCCGCGCAGGCCTGCGATTCCGCCTTTGCCGCCTCATCCTCGCCACCGAACACGGGCTTGAGCAGTTCCAGGTACCAGTCGCAGAACTGGTTCCAGACGAAACGGTAGAGGATGCCGGATGCATCGTTGAACCGGAAGTTCTCAAGAGCCGCCGTCACATCGCGCGCGGTGTTGGCAAGCTCGGTCAGGATCCACCGGTTGATCGTCAGCGATGCGGTTTCGGCCAGGAAATGCGGATCGCGCTTTACACCGTTCATTTCGGCAAAACGCGTGGCGTTCCATAGCTTCGTGCCGAAGTTGCGATAACCGGCGATACGTGCCGGATCGAGTTTCACGTCACGACCCTGCGCCGCCATGATGGCGAGCGTGAAGCGCAGCGCATCCGCACCGTATTCGTCGATCAGTTCCAGGGGATCGATGACGTTGCCCTTGGACTTGGACATCTTCTGGCCGTTCTTGTCGCGAACGAGCGCATGGATGTAGACGGTGCTGAACGGCTCGACCGGATTGCCGGCGTCGTCCTTCATGAAATGCAGACCCATCTGCATCATGCGGACGACCCAGAACGGGATGATGTCGAAACCGGTGACAAGCACATTGGTCGGATAATACCGCGCCAGTTCCGGTGTCTTTTCCGGCCAGCCGAGCGTCGAGAACGGCCACAGCGCCGATGAGAACCAAGTATCGAGAACGTCTTCGTCACGGGTCAGGATCTCACCCGGCTTGAAGTTTTCAAGCTTCTCCTCGACCCAGGCCTTCCACGGACCTTCATGGGCGATATAATGCTGGATAGCGGCCTGAAGCGCCTCTTCCTCGGTCTTTTCAACGAAGACCTGCCCGTCAGGGCCGTACCATGCCGGAATCTGGTGTCCCCACCACAATTGCCGCGAGATACACCAGGGCTGGATATTCTCCATCCACTGAAAATAGGTGTTTTCCCAGTTCTTAGGCACGAAATTGGTGCGGCCTTCGCGAACCGAGGCAATGGCCGGCTGAGCCAGCGTCTTGTTGTCCACCCACCACTGGTCGGTGAGGCGCGGCTCGATCGGCACGCCGCCACGGTCGCCATGCGGCACGACGTGCTTATGCGGCTCGATCTTGTCGAGGAGGCCGGCTTCCTCGAAGATTTCGACGATGACCTTGCGGGCGAAGAAACGATCCTGTCCTTCCAGGCGGTCCCATGCGCCGTGCAGCGCCGCCGGATGATTGAGGCCCTCGAGGAAATCCTCGTTCTCCTTGATGGAGATCGTGCCATCGATATTCATGACGTTGATGGCGCGCAGACCGCAACGCTTGCCGACCTCGAAATCGTTGAAGTCGTGCGCAGGCGTGATCTTCACGGCGCCAGTTCCGGCCGTCGGATCGGCATAGTCATCGGCAACGATCGGGATCTTGCGGCCAACGATCGGCAGGATGACATGCTTGCCAATGATGCCCTTGTAGCGCTCGTCTTCCGGGTTCACCGCAACACCGGTATCGCCGAGCATGGTTTCTGGCCGCGTGGTAGCAACAACGATGTAATCGCGCGTTTCGAACTCGGTGGGCTTGCCCTCCTCGTCAAATGCGATCGGGTGCTGATAGGTCACACCCTTTTCCAGCGGATAACGGAAGTGCCAAAGGTTGCCCTTCACTTCGAGCTGTTCGACTTCCATGTCGGAAATCGCGGTCTGCAGCTTCGGGTCCCAGTTGACGAGGCGCTTGTCCTTGTAGATCAGGTTCTGCTTGTAAAGGGTGACGAACACCTCGAGAACGGCCTCGGACAGACCCTCATCCATGGTGAAGCGCTCACGCGACCAGTCGCAGGACGCGCCGAGACGTTTCAGCTGGTTGAAGATCAAGCCGCCGGATTCGGCTTTCCATTCCCAGACCTTGTCCACGAAGGCCTCACGGCCCATTTCGCGGCGGCCCGGAAGCTGCTGTTCCATCAGCTTGCGCTCGACGACCATCTGCGTGGCGATGCCCGCATGGTCCATGCCCGGCTGCCACAACACGTCCTTGCCGCGCATGCGCTCGAAGCGGACCAATATGTCCTGAAGCGTGTTGTTGAGCGCATGGCCCATATGCAGGGAGCCGGTGACATTCGGCGGCGGGATGACGATTGTGAAGGTTTCCGCGCCCGGTTTGGCGTTGGCGCCGGCACGAAAAGCGTTCGCCTCGTCCCAGGCTTTGGCGATTTTCGGTTCGACGGATGCGGAATCGTAGGTCTTTTCGAGCATTTCCTGACCTGAATTTTAGAGTTCTTGTGTGGATTTTTTTAAATAAGGATGGATGGTCGAGAGTCAACAGAAACCGACCCGTCAGCGACTATGACCCCATAGCGCCTTCATCTTCAACAAAAAAGCCGCCCCGGTGCCGGAGCGGCCTCTGTTTCATTATCTTGCGCATGTTACAAGATGCGGACGAACAGAGCCTAGCGGCGCGAGCCCCGCGCCACACGTTCGATTTCCTCACGCACGAGACGCTCCACCAGGGTCGGCAGATTGTC
Organism: Agrobacterium sp. S7/73; assembly: GCF_019355535.1. Lineage (NCBI taxonomy): Bacteria > Pseudomonadati > Pseudomonadota > Alphaproteobacteria > Hyphomicrobiales > Rhizobiaceae > Agrobacterium > Agrobacterium sp. S7/73. The sequence goes on along the minus strand of NZ_CP072136.1, from coordinate 1,263,184 downwards.
TTCCAGCCAGTCCTGCAGCATCGGACGCAGCATTTCGGCGGCCATATCCTCGATCGAGCGTCGTTCGACGCCATCGAAAATTTCCGCAAGTTCGCTGAAGGAACGGGCGATCTGCGCACCGGCAGCCTCGGAAATGAGGTTGAGCGACAAACCGCCCTCTTCCTTGGGTTCGGCCAGATCGAATGAAGGCATCTCGACAGCAGGTTCCTGCACCGAAATCTCGAAATGATCCTGGGCTACAGGCGTTTCGATGGCGCCACGCAGCGTCAGCTGGTCGAAGCGGTTCTCGAAAGCTGCGCTTTCGACAGCGGCAGCAGCAGCACGATCCTCGGCGGCAAAAGCTGCCGGCTGTTCACTGGTGCTCGCGGCAGCGGCCGCCAGCAGCGGCCGCACATCCGTCGGGCGCTGCGGCGCAGGGCGTTCAACCTGTTGCGCAGCCGAAGGCTGCGGTACGCTGGAGGAATGAGCGGCCGGGGCTGCCTGCGCGGGCTCACGCTGCGCCTGGGCGGCAAATGCCTGCGGCCCCATGGCAGCGTTGCGGTCGGCGGCAGCGCGAACGCGGGCGGCAACATCGGCAAGCGACATGCTTTTCTCGGCCGAGATTTCCTGCTGTTCTGGTGTCTGTTTTTCGGAGGCCGCGGAAAAATCCTGCACCGGCCTTGCGCCAAATGCCTGGTTTGCGGCGGGGGGAACGCGCGCCGGCGGGCTGATGGCCTCCGTCACGAAGGGCGCTTCGCCTGCGCCATCGTCTTCGTCGTCATAGACAGGCGGCAACTGCCCGGAAAACGCACCGGTAGGCCCGGTCTCGTTGCTTTCGATGATCCGGCGTATGGACGCCAAAATCTCTTCCATGGACGGTTCACGCGCTACGCTTGGCTGAGCCATATCAATCCCCGGTTTCCACTCTCTAGACCGCCTTGCGTCCATACGGACGCCCAAAGGACGCTCCAAAATTTTAAATCTGCACACCGTTCCTGTCGAAAATCGCTTCCGGTTTTCGGGCCGATGGCCTGAAAAGGGGTAGAAATACGCACACCCCGAATCACCCTTAGTCTAGGGCAGCATAGTCAGGAACTAAATCACTGATTCGACAAGTTTCGCCGTGATGCACAGCTTTGTGAGAATGGTCTTTTGGGGCAATTGGGTGGGCGAAGCGGGTCTGCCGGTGCGGCACCCGCAAAAACAAACGCCGGGGCGGAAAGTCCACCCCGGCGTCCAGAACAATGATCGCTTTTAAAGATCAGAAAACGAATTCGGCCGCCTTGGCAAAACCGGGTAGAGGCTTGATCGACGCGTTGAAAGAGGTTGCAGCCGAGGTGCTGTTGCCATCGCGACGGTAAACGGTTGCCTTGGCAGCGTTACCGTATCCGACAACGACAACCAGACGTCCGCCATCGCGCAGCTGGTCGGTCAGTGCCGCCGGCACTTCCTCGACAGAGCCGTTGATGAAAATCAGGTCATAGGGTGCTTCGCCCGCATAACCCTTTTCGAGATCGCCGGTGACAACAGCAACATTGTCATATCCGAGCGAGGCCAGCGTCTCAGTCGCCTCAGCCGCCAGCGTTTCGTCGCATTCGAGCGAAACCACCGAACCGGCGAGCTGGGACAGGATGGCCGCGGTATAACCCGCGCCGCCGCCGACTTCCAGCACCACGTCTTCCTTGGTCACCGCCGCAAGCTGCAAAAGCTTCGCCAGCGGCGAGGCCTTCATGACGTAACGGGCCGGGCGACCATCCCGGGCGGGACAGATCTGCAGATCCTCGTCCACATAGGCAATCTGCCGCACACCCGCCGGCACGAAAGCTTCGCGCGGCACGCTCAAAAACGCCTTCAGCACAGAATGCGACGTCACGTCGGTCGTGCGCAACTGGCTGTCGACCATGTTGGCGCGTGCGGTTTCGAAATCCATCATATCGTTATCGCCTCAATTTCGCGGATGCCGGTCGGGAAGCCTCGGCCCCAAAAGCTCAAAACGGCACGGGTCTCCCCTCGCCTTTAAACAATCTCATAATTGCCCAAGCCTGCGCTTTCAAGCGCGGTGAGCCCTAAGTGCTGGAAAAAGCGAAATGGCCGGGATTTTTTAGAACAGCAAGGGCAGCCGATGACCGCAAGGTGGGCCAAAGGTTCAAAAAAACAGGTTCTATTCGGTGAAGTTTTTGGAGGCCTCGCCCGGAATTGAACCGGGGTACAAGGATTTGCAGGCTTTCACCCGCTATTGTTTTCACTGCCAAATTGAGCTGTGTGTCGCAGTCATGTTGCAATCAATCGAGCAGAATGTTCGCGGCTTGTGCTAGCTCCGTTCCGTCATCAACCCGTGGGAACAAGTGTCCGTAGACGTCCATTGTCATCACGATCGAGGAGTGGCCCATGCGCTCCTGAACCATTTTGACCGGCAGACCTAAGCCGCCGTCTTCCTTCCGATTGATCAGCCAGGACGCGTAGAAGTGTCTGAGAGCGTGGAGACCGGTGTACTTCGCCTGGATGTCATCCGCCATACCCACGGTCACGCCCGCTCGAATCATGGATGGCTTTAGGCCCTTGTTCACGATGTTCGCATGCGATCGAGGCTCACCGTCTGGATTGGCGAAGACGAGTTCAAACCCGTGCGGCTGTCGGAGCTTGTGTTCCATCAACGCAGCAATGACTACAGGCGGAACCGGGATCGTCCGAATACCTGCCTCTGACTTCGTGGGGCCAATTGCCTTGAACTGGTCGGCGCGCTGATTGACGTGGATTTCCGCCTTCTTGAAATTCACGTCTCGCCAGCGAAGGCCCCGGATTTCCGACGACCGCAGACCGGTGAAGATGGCCGTGACAAGCAACGGTCTCCAGTTGCCATCAAGCGCGGCCACCAGTGCCTTTATCTCGGCTCGTGTGGGAATGTCGATCCCTACCACAAGCTTTCCCTTCTGGCGTTTCTCCTGACGCCTGTCGCGCCCTTTGCGGCTTGACCGGATATCCCGCACCGGATTGCGTGTAGCCAGCCCACGTTCGTTCGCATCGGCGATGATCGAACCAAGCGACGTGACAATTTTCCGCACCATTGCCGGCGATCGGCCTTTAGCGCGTAATATGTCTTCGAAATCGCGCACTGCCGGTGCGGTCAGTCGTGACAAAAGCGTCTGCCCGATGAGCGGTACAATATGATGCTCTAGGTGGCTTTTTCGCTGGTTGACCGTCGATCGCTCCAGGTCAGCACTCTCTCCAGAGGCCACCCACAGCATGCCAGCCTTTTCCACGGTTATAGAAGCCCTGTCCGCAACGTGGACGCCTTCCCTAACCTCGACCGACGCCGTGGCGGCGAACCGGTCCGCATCCTTCTTGAGCCGAAAACTCTTGAGCCGGCGCTTGCCTGTGATATCAAAATAATCGGCCACCCAAGCGCTTTTCGCTTCGCCCTTCGGCGTCGTCCATGTTCTTTTACGAACCGACATGCGGTGGCCCTCCTCGAATTGTTTGAAAGATCATATGCGTCCTTCTCCTTAGTTGAGATGCGAATAACGAGGATGAAAACACCCTCGAATCACTTTTTTTCTCAATACGGATCGTATTTCAAAGAAAATTCGCATTGCGGCTCAGAGGCTTAAGCTCCGCAATACGCTGCGTATTGAAAATTTAGTTGTTGAAACAGTGAGTTAGCGGCGCCTTTCTGTAGCTATTGGAGCAAGCAGAAAAGGAAATCACCTCATGGAGACAACGCAGGAACAGCCGCTGGATTTGATCTGGGGCGTCGAAGCCATTGCTCGTCTGATCGGTCGGTCTGAGCGGCAAGTTTACCACCTGTGCGCAACCGGTGCGATCCCCGTCAGGAAGGTCGGCGCAACGTGGATGGCGGAGCGCGGGAAGCTCATCCGCTTTTTTCTCGATGATGCAGCTTGAAAAGAAAACGCCGCCCCAGTTGACGAGACCGGGACGGCGTCAATGTTGAAGCCTCTGCGGAAGCTTTCGCTGATTACAATATCAAAAAACGTTGAAGAATCAAGAGAGTAATACGGATTTTATAGCGTCACGGGCCTGCTCGGAGGTTCCCGCCGTGGCGCTAGCGATCTGTAGGTTGGCGGTCTTCCAACGTCCTTGCCCCTGCCAAGCACCATCGGTGCCGATGAAGGACATACGCATACCGCGCCCGACGGTTTCGGGAAAAAAATAGCTCGCGCTGTCGCGCCCTGACAACGAGCAGCCTTGATACGCCCGGCACCCCCGGGATCGGTAAAAGCGCAGTCTTGATTTCACCGGGATGACGACCTGGCAGTTCTGATTGTGTGGCGAGCCGAAAAAATCGCCAGCGGAGGTACCGGGGACAACGGTACGGCCTTTCTGCGGGAAGGCAAAGCAGGACTGAGTACGCGCCCGAAAGGGTTCTCTTCGTCAGAGACTTGGAATGAGGAACGACCTCATATCAAGGCGGAAAAGGGCGAGACTGTGCCTACACAAGGAGAAGAAAATGGATCCAACCGCTCATACCGTTCGACATCGCCTTGATTACGACCCGCTGACAGGTGTTTTCCGCTGGAAAGTTCGACCTACCTCAAACATCCCCGCGGGCTCAAGAGCTGGTTGCTCCAATCCTTCAGGATGGATGATCGTCATTTTTGGCGTTGTCCATCGCGCCCGGCGGTTGGCCTGGATTTACACCCACGGCACAATTCCAGAAGGCATGGAGGTTCGCGTCAAAAACCGCGATGAGAACGACCTGCGGCTATCCAACCTCGAACTTTCGACAGTTCGGCAGAGGATGGAACGCCATCCGAAACACAGCAATAATCAGGTCGGCGCGGCGGGAATATGGAAACAGGTATCAGGCAGCCATACGCGTTTTCGCGCCAAGCTTTGCCGTGAAGGACGCGTCATCCACAGTTCCAGCCACCCGACATTGGAAGATGCAATTTCTGCTCGAGCAGCCGCGCTCCAGAAATACGAGGAGGCGAACCGATGAAACCACCCCTCACCACAGCACGAGCCGATCGGGTTTTGGCTGCGGCATCGGGCCAGCTTCAGCTTGATCTGCCGGCCAGCCGAGTGACTGTCGCGACGACCGCCCTTTGGGGCACGAAAAGTATTGCCCAATTTCTTGGGCTGTCCGCTGACTCGGTCCGCCGAATCATGAAAAGAGATTCTAGTTTCCCCGCGCGAGTACGGGGTGGACGAACATATACGACACGTATAGAATTGCTGGAATGGCTTGGACCGCGTGACGACGAAACTTTCTGATCCGCGATTTATACTTCGTTCTGCTTGATTTTGCGTAATTGCTGAAACGTCTCATGGGCTGGATATTCCGGCCCATGAAATTTTTTAGTCGCAAATCACCTGTCGTTGACATCAAGTCGCTCGCCGAGCCGACTGCCGAAGAATACGCGCTGTTCACTGGCGGTCTCGTCTCTTCGACTTCGGTAAGTCTCGCCACGGCCATGACGGTGCCGGCTGTTGCTTCGGCCGTTCATTTGCTTTCCTCAAGCATTGCAGCGCTCAAGCTGAACCTCGAGCGTAAGGACGGCGAGGCCTGGGTGACGGACAACGACCATCCGGTGGCCACCCTTCTGGACGGAGACGTCAACGACTTCGCATCTTCTTTTGAATGGGTTCGTGATGTCATCGCCGGCGCGCTCACCTCCGACAAAGGCAGCCTCTCGCACGTCAACAAGGTTGCCGGCGAGGTTCGAGAAGTTACCGCCTACGAGCCCTCTCATTTCCAGGTTGATTACAGCGCCGATGGCCGTCGCGAGCCGTCCTTCCGGATCAACAACCGCCCGACACCCGGTGACGAGGTTGTTTTCGTCCGTGGTCCGTTCACCCGCTGTCCCGTAACACTGGCGTCCGAAAGCATCGGTGTGGCGCGCGAGATGCGAAATCATGCTGGCCGGCTCTTCAGTGCTGGCGCCCGCCCGGCTGGCGTAATCGAGTCCCCCAAAACGGTCGGCGATTCAGGCATGAAAGCCATGATCACGGCTTGGCGGAAGGCGCACGAGGGCAGCGACAACGGCGGTAAAACTGCTGTCTTGTTCGACGGCGCGAGCTTCAAACCTCTCTCGTTCAGCTCGGTCGACGCTCAATTCTTGCAATTGTGGAAATTCGTCATTCTGGAAGTGGCACGGGCTTTCCGCGTCCCGCCGCAACTGCTCTTTGACTTCGATCGCGCGACGTGGGCCAACGCAGAACAGGCCGGCAAAGAATGGCTTGCCTCATTGGAATTCTGGATGCGTCCGATGGAGGCGGCGATGCGCCGCGGCTTTTTCAGCCGCGAGGAACGCGCAACCTATCGCGTCCGGTTCGAGCGCGACGACTTCACGAACGTGGATCTCGTCTCCCGCGCGACGGCTGCCAATAGCCTCATCAGTTCCCGCGCGATTAACCCGAATGAAGCGCGCACGCTTCTGCTGGATTTGCCTCCGTATGAGGGTGGCCAGATTTTCGCCAATCCGAACACGGGCTCCTCGCAGCCTGGATCTATACCTGCGGAAAAGACATCGCCCCCAGACCAGACAAAAGCAAACAAGGAGCCGGGCGATGACGCTTGAGGAAATCAGCGCAAATCTTGTCGACCAGGACCGTGGCCGCTGGTTGGAATTGGCTGATCCTTGGGAGGGCAAGCCCATCGGCGTACGTCTGCTTATAGCCGGACCGGACTCAGAGACGCAGCACAAAGCCCGCGTTGCCATGATGGATGACATGGCAGCCGCCGCTGACATCGATGGAAAAGTCTCGTTTCAGGCGCGCGAAAAAGCCCGCCTTTCTTGCCTTGCCCGCTGTGTGTTGAACTGGGACGTCGCAGCTGATTTCGGCCTTGATGCACGGTTCGGACATGCAGCTGTTCTGAAGTTGCTGGCTATCAACTGGATTGAACAGCAAACCGACGCTTTCGCCGGCGACCGCGCCAACTTCCGGAGCGGCTCATGATCGCCGAAAAGTTGGACGCCATTCTCCTTGCCCTGCTTTTCTTCGGGATTTTCGCTCTTCTGGGGAGGCCCCGCTGATGGAACGTTTCTATTTCGAGACCAAGATTGCCGCCAGCGATACCGGGGAGATCACCGGTCTGGCATGGCCTTTCGGCTCCGCCGACCGCGTCGGTGACGTCATAGAGCCGGGCAGCTTCAAAGGCGCGACACTGCCGCTCCCGATGTTGTTCGGACACGATCTCAATGACCCGATTGGGGTCTGGTCCGCGGCCTCAGAAGACAGCACGGGCCTTCAGGTCAAGGGCAATCTGCTCATCAACGACGTGGCGCGCGCTCGCGAGGTTCATGCGCTGGTTAAGTCCGGCGCGGTGCGTGGCCTCAGCGTCGGATTCGTCACCAAGAAATCGGTCGCTCGCCAGGGCGGCGGCCGGACCATCTCTGCGCTGGATCTGATGGAAATCAGCATTGTGACCATTGGCATGCATCCCGGCGCCCGGGTCACCAGCGCAAAGTCTGCCGTTCACGCCATAGCAATGGCCGAAGCTATCAACCGCGCCGCTGCGCGCATGAAAGGTTAGGAAATGGAACACCTGAAAAATACGGCGATCTCCGGCGCCACGCTTATCCGCAAGGGTGACGACGATGCTCCGGAGGCAATCGTCACCAAAGCATTGGAGACGCTTCAGAAATCGGTCGATGACCGTCTCAAGGAGATCGAGGGCAAGACTGCCGAAAACGAGAAGCTGCAGACGCGAATCGCGGATCTCGAAAAGAAGGCGAATCGCCCCGGTGCGTCCGACAAGAACGACGACGAGGCCGTCGCGCTCGAAAAGAAGGCGTTCGGCACATACCTCCGTCTTGGCAATCAGACGCCAGCGGATGAGCTCAAGACGCTGCAGGTAAGCTCTGATCCGCAGGGCGGATATCTTGCGCCGGCAGAGATGTCGACGGAGTTCATTCGCGACCTGGTGCTTGTGTCTCCAGTCCGTTCCGTCGCTTCGGTCCGATCCACGTCGGCTCCGAGCGTCTCTTATCCGTCGAGAACGGGAATCACCAACGCGAAGTGGAAGGGCGAACTTCAGACGCAGGAAGGCTCGGAACCGACATTCGGCCAAGCGGAGATCGTTGTTCGAGAAATCAACACCTACGTTGACGTTTCGAACCAGCTTCTTGCCGACTCCGCCGGCCAAGCTGAAGCGGAAGTCCGCCTCGCGCTGTCTGACGATTTCGGCCAGAAGGAAGGTAAGGCATTCGTTGTCGGTAACGGGGTCCTTGAGCCCGAAGGCCTGCTGACCAATGCAGACATTGCCACGGTCGCCAACACGAATACTGGCACCATTGTTCCCGACGCACTGATCGGCCTGATGTACGGTCTGCCCACGCAGTATCGCAATTCCGGCACCTGGGCCATGAACAGCACGACCCTTGGTAAGCTTCGCCTCCTGAAGGACGGCGACGGTCGCTTCCTGTGGCAGCCATCTTTCCAGCTCGGCCAGCCGGAAACCATCCTTGGCCGTCCAGTCATCGAGCTGCCGGATATGCCGGACATCGCCACCAACGCAACACCGATCATTTTCGGCGACTTCAGCGGCTACCGCATCGTTGACCGTATCGGCCTGTCCATTCTGGTGAACCCGTACCTCCTGGCCACGAACGGCATCACCCGCATCCATGCGACCCGCCGCGTCGGTGGCGGCGTTCTCCAGGCAGCCAAGTTCAAGAAACTGAAAATGTCGGCCTCCTAAGGCGCGGCAAGGAAAGGATATCGAAATGAGAGATCTCGTCCATAACATTGGTCTGACGACCCTTATTCCGCCCGCTGTCCTCGCAGCCGACAATGTGCCGGTTGCCGTCGATTTGCTTGGCTTCAATCAAGCCGTCATCGCCGTTCACACCGGTGTCGGCGGCATCACCTTCAACGGTACGAACAAAATCGACTTCACGTTGACGCACTCCGACGACAACACGACCTTCGTTCCGGTTGAGACCGGCGACGTGCAGGGCGTCGATGTTCTTGCCGGTGGCATCGTGCTTCCGCTGCGCACTGCGCAGGCTGACCCGAAGGTGACGAAGCTCGGCTACGTCGGCAACAAGCGATACCTGAAGCTGCTGGCTGATTTCTCCGGCACGCACGGTACCGGTACTGCGATTTCGGCACTGCTGATCAAGGGACAGGCCGCCAAGCGCCCCGTCGCCTGACTCTGATTGAGGGGCCTTTGTGACGGTTCCAGCGATCAGCCGAACAACGGAAAGGCGCCTGCCTCCCCTCATCGATTCTGGGCTCAAGGCGCCGCGATCGCAATTTTTAAGGATTTTGGCATGGTCGATAAAATCAAAATTAAGCGTCAGGCCGGAACTCCGTCGGAGCGGCAGGTTGAAACATCGGTGGACGACGTCATCAAGGACGTTGGCACTAACGTTGAATTCATCCCGGCAAGCACGCTGACGCTAACTGACAAGCATCAGGGCAGACTACTAGCCTTCACGGTGGCGTGCACGGTGACGATTCCCGCCGGTCTGCGAAGCGGCTTCTCGTGTGGATGGCTTCAGGCCGGTACCGGTGCAATCACGTTCGCCGCCTCGGGCGTCACCGTAAACAGCTTCGAGGGCAAGGTGAAATCAGCCGGGCAATGGGCTGCTGGCGGCATCGCGGCAATCGAGGCGGAAACGCTTCTCGTCTACGGGAGCATGGGCGACTGATGCCTACCCGCGCTCCCTCAGTCTGCGGCTATTGCGGCAAGGCCCATCCATCGGGTGAGACCTGCAAGGCGGTTGCCCGAATGGCGGCGGAGCGCAAGGCTCGTTTCGACAAGAAGCGGCCCGCCGCCCGTGACCGTGGCTATGACAGCGAATGGCGGAAGCAGGCCAGAGCCTACCTCGCCATTCCCGGAAACGATCTGTGCGAATGCGGCGCGCCGGCAGTGCTGGTCCGTCATGTGATCTCAATCAGGAAACGTCCTGAACTCAGGATGAGCAAGACTAACTGGTGGCCGGGCTGCCAGAAGTGCAACGCCATCGATGCCGCCAAAGAACGGCTCGAACAGAAAGGAAAAACATCATGAGCCTTTTCGCCACAGCAGGCAGCAAATTGTACGTCGGTATCGCCAAAGAACAGCAGGCTGCCGACTTCGTATTGGCAGACTTCTCAGCGGCGAACGCTGCGACATGGAAACTGGTTGGCCAGCTCGAAGCGCTTGGCAGTCTAGGCGACACAGCCGAAGCAATCTCTTTCACCGCCATCGACCGCAACCGCACCCAGACAATCAAGGGTCCAAGATCTGCTGGCCAGATGGAGCTCGTCGCCGGTCTCGACCATGCTGACGTAGGGCAGCTGGCACTCATCGCAGCAGAGCGTACACCTCATGACTTTGAGTTCCGCCTCGTTCTGAATGATGCGCCCGCAGTGGGCGGCACGCCAAGCGAGAGGTTGTTTGTCGCCAAGGTCATGACTGCAAGCGAAGCGTTCGATGCAGCGAACTCGGTGATGAAGGCCAATTTCACTTTGGGCGTCAACTCCAACGTTGTCCGCATCAACGCAGCCGAGACCTGATGCCATACCGGGGGGTGGTCTTCAACTTTCCACCCTCTTTGGGGACCGGCGGCGGGAGCGACGCTCCGGATGGATTTTAATTCGCTCTACTTTTTTTCACGGTAAAATGAGGTCCGACCATGATCCTGACAGTCGAAGAATTGAAGGCCGGGCTGAACCTTTCGGATGATCTTGGCACCGGCGATGACGCGATGCTTCAGCGTTTTATTGAGGCATCGCAAAATCTGATCGAACGGCAGCTCGGTTTTAAGATCGAAGCCGACTTTGGTGGTGCCAGCCAGGAGCCTATCCCGTCGGCGCTCATTCATGCCGTCGCATTGCTGGCTGGGCATTATTACGAAAACAGAGAAGGCACTTTGGTCGGCGTCTCGGCGCAGGCTTTGCCCTTCGGAGTTGACGCGATCGTCACCGAATTTCGTGAGTGGTCGTTCTAATGGCTGATGACGGCGGCCTTTCCCGGATACAACAGCGTCTCAATGCCATTCCGCAGAAGCTGCGAGACCGCATGAAGGTGGTGACGCGCGAGGAAGCGGAAAAGCTTGCCGACGATATGCGCCATTTTGCTTGGTCCTCGAAGGACACCGGCGATCTTATAAACAGCATCCATGTCACTCCAGCGGGACAGAGCACGCCTCCGTATAGCCAGCCTGGCGGGTCAACGGTCGTGCCAGAGAACGCCGCCATGGTCACGGTCGGCAACCGGGATGTCCGGTACCCGCACCTGATCGAATACGGTACCTCTGAAACAGAGGCTCAGCCATATTTCTGGCCCGCCGTGCGAGCCAACAAGAAGCAAACCCTCAACCGGATCAAGCGGGAAATCCGCAAGATTGTAAAAGCGAACTGGGGGAAATGATGAGCGCAGAACTTGCTCTTCAAGGCGCCGTTCGGGCGCGGTTAATCGGCGACGCTGGTGTCGTGGCACTCGTACCGGCAGCGAACATTCTCGATCGGAACGAAAAGCCGAACCCTCGACCGAGCGTCGTCATTGGCGAGGGGCAGAGCGTAGACGAAAACGACTCGATCTCCCGGAACCGTATTCGTGTCTATCTCGACCTCCATGTCTGGACGGAGGAGCCATCCACCGAGATTTCGAAGCGTATTGTGGGCGCGATCCGCACCGCTATGAAGGTCCGCCCCGTGTTGTCAGCCGGCCATCAACTCGCCGACTGCCGGATCCGGCAGGCTCGTTTCCTTCGAGATCCTGACGGCCGTACTGCCCATGCCGTCGTGACGATCGATGCTCTTGTCGTGGAGGTGGCATAATGCGCGCCGGAAAGATGGACCGAACCATTCGTATCGATCGCTTCGACTCCGGTGCGGTCAACGAATATGGCACGCCGACTCCCGCCTTTACTCCGCTCGCCACGCTGCGCGCTCAGCTCATCGAGGCATCGACGGAGGAGTTTCTCCAGGCGCAGGGCGCGGTTGATCGTACCGCTATCATCTTCCGCACCCGTTGGCTTCAGGGTGTCACCACATCCGACCGCGTCCACTACGACGGTTCTTTTTTCAATGTTAGGGAAACCAAGGAAATCGGCCGGCGTAGAGGTCTCGAGATCCGCTGTGAAAGGTCTCAGCAATGACGACGCGCGGCAGGAAAGCGGCACTAGTGACCGTCCAAGGTGGTCTGTCCGGCGTTCCGAAATGCCCGGTTTCCGTCCCCATTGAGTTTGCCGCTGAATGGGATGCCATCGGGCGCGACATGGCAGAGCGTAAGATTTTGACGACGTCAGCGCTCGGGCTGCTGGAGAGCTATCTCATCGCACGGTGGACAGTCAGGGAATGCCAGAAGGCAATCAAAGAGCATGGCCTCCTCGTCGATACCGCTCACAAGATGAAGAAGCCAAACCCGGCATCGGGCCTGCTGTCCAAGGCCTTGGAGGCAACGGCGCGTCTCGCCGCCGAACTGGGCATCAGCCCGACCGCCCGATCCAAATCAACGTTTAAGCCAGAGAAAGGAGGGGATGACGATGAATGGTCTACAATGGATCTTTGACGACTCCCTGATCGCCGATCCTTTCGGCTACGGTGCGCGCGCGGTGAAATTCCTCCGGATGTTGCGGCATCCGAAATCCCGGTTGCCGGGCAAGGCCTTCCAGCTTGACCCACCCTTTGAAAGGGTTGTCAGGAAGATTTATGGTCCCGCTGAAGCAAACGGGGCGCGCACTGTCCGCACCGTTTATTTGCAGGTCGGCAAAGGTAGCCGCAAGACCTCCCTGAGCGCAGCGCTGGCGCTTCTGCACACCTTCGGACCTGAGCGCCTTCCCCGCGGTCAGAACTTTGTCGTCGCTGCTGACCAGGCGCAGGCTCGTGTAGCGTTCGAAGAAGCGATGTCTATCGTGGACGAGATCCCGCAGCTTGCCGGTGCCTCGCGTCCCGTCGACTCTAAGAACCGAATGACTCATCCGAAGTCGGGCTCATTCTTTGAAGCCATGGCCTCCGATGGCGCTCGTGCCCATGCTCGTACCCCGACGTTCGTTTTGGTCGACGAACTATGGGCGCATAAGAAGGCGGACCTTTGGCAGGCCATGCGCCTCGGTGCATCGAAGGTGGCGGGATCTTTGGTCATCGTCGCCACGACGGCCGGACGCGGCAATGAGTCTCCGGACTTCGCCGTTTATGAGTATGCCAAGAAGGTCCAACGCGGAGAGGTTATCGACCCGACATTCCTGCCGATCATCTTCGAGGGCACCCGTGACGAACCATGGGATGACGAAGCGCACTGGCAAAAGGTGCTGCCAGGTTTGGCATACGGCTATCCCGACCTGCCGTCACTTCGTCAGCTGGCGACCGAGGCGAAAGAACGCCCATCGGACCGCGCAGCATTCGAACAGTTTTTTCTCGGCATCCGGCAGGACAACAGCCTGGCACCATTCGTCGACATGCAAACCTACGACGAGGGTGCCGGGCCGGTAGACCTTGAAGAGATGGAGTCTCGGGAATATCCATGCTGGCTAGCCGTCGACTTGTCGTCCACGACAGACCTTTCGGTCATCGTCGCCTGCTGGAACGTGGACGGGGAATATGTCGTATGGCCGTGGTTTTTCTGCCCGGGCGATAACATTCAGCGCCGCGCCGATCGCGACAAGGTCAATTATCCACTTTGGGCGGAGCAGGAATTCATCACACCGACGATGGGCAACGTGATCGATTTCGACCGGATTGAAGATCAAGTCCGCGAACTCGCTGCCCGGTTCAATGTCCGCGAAGTCGCCTTCGATCCCTACTTAGGCCGCCAGCTCATGAACAACCTGCAGGCTGATGGCCTGCCAGTTGTCGAGATGCGACAGGGATTCATTACCATGGGACCGGCGGTCAAAACCCTTGAGCGTGCCATCGTTGGCCGCAACTTCCGGCATGGTGGCCATCCGGTTCTTCGGTGGAATTTCGAGAACATCGCCGTCGACAACTCAAAGGTCGACATGCCGACCTTTCACAAGGGCAAAAGCCGCGACCGCATCGACGGCGCGCAGGCCGCAGCCATGGCGGTAGCGCGTGCAGCCGCTGGCGACACCGGGCGGTCGTCATACGATGACGCAGACCTTAACGATATCGAAAACTGGGCTTGGGCCTGAAGGAGCCGAACATGACCGGTGATGAAGAACAACTGGCGATTCAGGTTGTCGCAAAGCTGACCGAGCTTGAAAAGCAGATGGCCAAAGCCAACGGCATAACGGCCCGAGCCTATCGCGAAATGTCGCTCAACAGCCGCAAAGCCACGAAGCAAATGGAGGATGACGCCAAGCGTTCCGCCACGCGCGTCAACCAGGCGATGGCCACGGTCGGCACATCGATCGGCGGTGTCGGCCGTGCGTTTGCCGGCGGATTAATCGGCACTCTCATCGGTGCAGGCATCAGCGGCACCATTCAGAAGCTTGGTGAGGTAGCGCGGGGCGTTGCAGAAATCGGCGATCAGGCGAAGATTGCAGGCGTCAACGTCAAAGCGTTTCAGGAATTGAAGTTCGTTGCCGAACAGAATCGCGTTGGTGTCGACGCTCTACAGGATGGATTGAAAGAGTTGTCTTTGCGGGCCGATGAATTCATCGTGTCTCTCGGCAAGTCCGGCTCCGGCGCCGAAGCTTTTCAGCGTCTCGGATACTCAGTTGATGACCTTAAGGAAAAACTGAAAGACCCCTCGGCACTGTTTGCCGAAATCATCGGTCGTCTCGGCCAACTCGACAAAGCCGCTCAGATCCGTATCAGCGATGAGATTTTCGGCGGTACCGGTGGCGAGCAGTTCGTGCAGTTGATCGGCCAAGGCGAGCGGGGAATTCGCGATACCATTCAAGCCGCCAACGACCTTGGCATCGTTATGGACGAACAGTTGATTGAGCGTGCGGCCGAGGTTGATCGCCGGTTCCAGATGATAAGCCAGACGGTCGGCACCACCCTGAAAAGCGCCATCGTCTCCGCCGCTGACTCTCTATCGGAGTTTATCGACGGTTTTCGAGACTATCAAAAGCAGATGAGCTCAACGCTGGAAAGCACTCAGCGCGATCTGGGGATGAAGCGGCTTGATCTCGAAAACAGCATTCTTGAAGCGCAGAACAATGGCGCCCTCGGCGAGCGTAATCGAAACAAGGCAATCGGCCAGTACCGCCTCGAGCTTCAGAAGCTGGCGGAGGAAGAGGCGAAAGTCGTTAAGGTGCTGGGTGAACGCATCCAGCCGATGAACCGGAGCGGTGAGAAGACCTGGACACCGCCTGCGTATACTCCTCCGTCAGCATCGAAATCGAAAACGCGCGACCCTTCGGTCGCGCAGGCGGAGCGGGAAAAGAAAGCAGTTCAGGAATTGATCGCGGAGCTCGAAGAAGAGCTGCGTATCGTTGGCCTTTCCGACGCCGCCAAGCGAGCCTCTGCCGCCTCCAGGCAGGCAGGAGCGGCCGCCACAGATGCAGAGCGGGAAAAGATCATTCAACTCACTGAAGCGATCGCCACGAAAGAGGAAGCACAACGGAAGTCAGACGAAGCCACGCTCTATTATCGTGATCTCACGAAAGCCGGACTAGACGACCTGGTCGGCGCGATCGAAAGCGGGAAAAGCTTCTGGGAGGCGATGGGCGACGTTGCCGTCAACAGCCTGAAACGCATCTCCGACACCTTGTTAGATGATGTGCTCGATGCATTGTTCAAAGTGAACGGCGCAGCAGGCGGTAGCGGCGGTGGCTTCCTGTCCAGCTTGTTCAGTGGCATTTTCGGCGGCGGTACCGGTGGATTTGCCAGCCTACCAACAATCGGGCCGGTTCCGACGCCGAGACCGTTCGCAAAAGGCGGCGCGTTCGCCGACGGGATAAGCGGCTTTTCCAATCAAGTCGTCAACAGGCCGACCATGTTTGCTTTCGCCAGCGGCGGTGGAGTGATGGGTGAAGCCGGTCCTGAAGCCATCATGCCCCTGTCGAGGGACTCGAGCGGCCGCCTCGGCGTCTCTATGAACGGTGGTGGCTCGTCTGGTCAGGCGTCTTCCCCCAGTGGGGGAACATCAGAAGTGATGGTGAGCCTGTCACCCGAGCTCATTGGCCAGATCCTTCAGCAGGCGCAAAGTCAGAGCATAAAGTTGGTGCAGCGAAACAACGCTCAGAAGAACGAACTCTATATGAACGGGAGCCCGAGATGAGCGACATAATTTCACTCCCGTCGATAGGCTGGCGGGAATGCAGCTTCGATCCCGTGCAGCCCAGAAGCACTGCGCGCATGGAAGGACGGCGAACCGAGGCGATGGCGTTCGGCACGCCTTACTGGAAGGCAAATTACAAAGCGACCTATTTGTCTGAAGAAGACTTCGGCAAAATGGACGCCTTCATGATGCAGGCCGGTGATAGCGGCGATGTATTCTTAGGATACGACGTGTTTCGCCCGAGGCCGATCGCTATGGATACCGGTGCGCCTCTATCTGGCACTAAGGCTGCGGGAGGAGCGTTCAATGGCGATGCCTACCTTCAGTCGATCACCGGCACGACACAGCTGAATGTTGGCGGACTGCCCGCAGCTTTCAGCTTCTCTCCGGGCGATTATGTCGAATTGCGCATGTCTCCTCTGAACCGGTCCCTTCACCGCGTCATCACCGCAGCAACATCAAGTGCCGGCGGATTTGTTTCCCTCCACGTAAGGTTTCCGATTGACACCCAGAACTTCACGTCGAGTGCCACGGTTCATTTTGAGAAGCCGTCCTGCACCATGCAGATCGATCCAGAAAGCTATTCCGGCTCGAAATCATGGAACAGTCGCGAACCGTCTTTCAGCGCGACGGAGGTATTTGTATCGTGATATCGACTTATCGGCTCCAGGATCTGCTGTGCAGCGAGCTGAAGCGACAGCTTGAAGCCAAGGGCGCGACCCGTCCGCGCATCCCCACCGGCGGCGATCTGCTCTGGCGGTGGTTCATGGATTTGCATCGGTCGCGGACGCTTCATGCGGCTGGGCCGAATCCCATCGCTCATACTGAAATCGTCGCTTATGCCGCGCTCATGCGGTGGCCTATCGAGCCTCGCCATGTCATGATTCTGCGGGCATTGGATCAGACTTATCTGGAGGCCAGCATGAAGCCGCAAGCCCCAGCGCCAGAGGGCGTAAAAACCCTGCCACCAGTCTCCTCCGCGCCGGTATCGGCGGGGTTGATCGACGCCATGTTCGGATAATGCAATGGTATACTTGTCGAACTTCGTTGATGCCAGAAACGCTAAGTTAGCGAAGCGGCACAAGCCTCGGCAGATCGTCAGTGGTGACCGTCGTAAGCATGTAATCTCTCAAGTCATGAATGTGCTTGATGATTTCCGGGATAACCCTTGGGAGCGCGAGGGCGCTACACGCTCGGGGCTTCGTTCCGCACTCTGCCTTGTCGGCCATGAGTGGGCGGAGGCAGACCATGAGTCAGCCGGACTGATCACGGCGGCTTTCCAGAAGCTCGGGCAAGGCGCGAGACCCTCGTGGGCGGAGGGTCAAGCTCATTACGCCATGGGCCGGGAGGCTTGCGCGCGCTGTGGCAATGCCATCAGTGAGGATCAGAAACCACACCGCTACTGCTCGGTGCGCTGCGCCAAGCTTGCGCTACAAGACCAGGCCTTTGACAAGCCCGTGCAGGATGACGTCTACGGCCGTGATGCGTGGAAGATAATCGCTAAGACGAGGACGGCGCCACGCACATGCGCGCTGCCGTCCTGCGGCAAGGAGTTCCGTGTTTGGGCGGAGTCTCGTGAAAACCGATACTGCTCGAAGCAATGCCGAAGCGACTCGATGCGGACGCGCGTGATGCGACGCTGCGCGAATGTGGCGTGCGGGAAAGAGTTTTTGCCGTCGCTGAAAGATGTCCGGTGCTGCTCTATGGCCTGCGCCAGTGCGATCGGTAAAAGGAAGCAGTTCCAACACACCTGCCAGGCGCCGGGCTGCAGCGCAGAGTTTCTTTCCGCAATGCCCTACGCGAAATATTGCAGCGGGAAATGCAACGCCCGTGCACACTATCATCGGAAGAAACAGCCGCTGTCCAACTTCAGCTGTGACGATCTTGGTTTGATCGACAGAGGGCCGGCAGACGTCGTCTTGTTTCTGGTGCCCCTCACGGCCGCTGCGTTCGATGGGTGGTTTCAGAAAGCTGCGTAGGCTGTCTATAACTCAAGGTGTGCTGGACTTTCAAAAAAATCCGGTCAATTAAATCTCCTACGTATTATGAGTAAATACACGACTTATGCCATAGTGTGGCAACGAGTCACGGAAGGAGTCACCAATGGCAATTTATGCCCTGTGGAACAACAAGGGCGGCGTCGGTAAAAGCTATCTGACATTTCAGGTGGCTACCGAGTATGCTCGAACGCATCCGAATGAAAACGTTCTGGTGATCGATCTTTGCCCCCAAGCCAATTCCTCGAGCATGATTCTCGGTGGTATGGTGAATGGAGAAGCCGCCATAAACACCTTGTCGGGCATGACACCAGCAAGGACAATAGCAGGTTACGTGGCCGACCGAATCGTGAGTCCGTACGTCAATCCACGAAGCGGATCTAACTATGTCTCCAGGGTCTCAGCCCATAATCATCATGTAGATGGCAATCTCTACATCGTGTGTGGCGATGAAGAGCTTGAAATGCAAGCTGCCCAAGTGCAGTTGGCATGTACTGCCGGCCCTGGTGATGCCTGGCGCATCGTTCACACATGGATACGGGATCTAATCGAAGACGTTAGAGTATCTTGGAACCAAGAAACAATAACGGTGTTCATCGACTGCAACCCCAGTTTCTCAATCTACACAGAATTGGCCATGAGCGCTTCGGATCGTCTTTTGATCCCATTCTCCGCTGATGGATCTTCCAAGAGAGCAGTGCGATCTGTCCTATCTCTTGTGTACGGCGTATTGAGATCACCTGGTCAGCTTCAGTCGCAGTTTTTTATCAACTCGCAGCGATGGTCCATGACCAGACCGTTGATCTATTCCTATGTCGGGAACAGATTGACGCAAATGAACAACAGTTCCGCGAGCGCGTTCCGCAACGTCGTAAACGAAATTTTCGCGGAAGTGTACAGGGTTTGGCAAGCAAATCCGGCATTGTTCCACATACATCCGACAGGGGATCCGGCTCCCACCTCGCGCGTCGGGTTTCGAAGAATGTTCGAAGAAGAGATCAATGATGCAAACACGGCATCGGTCGTCTCCGGGGCGATGGGTATTCCAATATGCAGATTGACCGCAGGCGCCAAGACGTTCGCGGGCAGAACAGTCCAGGTAAACCAGTCACAGCTGGACAAGCAGCAGCCCAATATCCAAGACTTTGTTTCTCATATCGAGTGACATACGCAATGAGAATCCCCCGATACCATTTTGGTGCCGGGGGCATCATTTCTGATGCGTGATATATCTGGAATGCTTAGCACCTGCAGATTTGCAGATTGACTGCCGCCCGGCAATTAATGACCATAGCGCCATGGACATTCCACCCTCATAAAGACGATGCCACTCTAAAATTTAGGCGCTTAGTTATGGATATCTTGCCATAGCGATCAATCCCGAACTCTACCGGCTTCCTCCAAGTACCGTAGGAAATTTCTCCGCGCGTCCGATCTGACATAGAGAAGTATCTTGTCCGCCGGACTACCTGTGTCCGGTAACGTCTCTGGGTCGAGTTTGACGTCTGGTTCACTATACTCAGGATGACGGCGCGCGTAGGCGGTGTAGCCCGCTGCCTGTAGCTCATCATCTAGTTCGCCTGGTGATAAGCTTGCGATGCGATCTTTTTCGGCAGGCGAAAATTCCACAGATTCTTCTCCGTTGTTTATCACCTTGAGCCTGCCACGGCATGTAGCATGTTGCAATCCATGTTGCACGGAGTGGCCGTGGTCAATTGAAAACCGTTGGGAATCAAGGGAAGTGGTTTGCAACACGACGCGACAAAAAATTAAGGGGCGCCGTTGCCAGCGCCCCCTCATCATATTGAAAAATATGGAGAATTCCTTGGAGGCCTCGCCCGGAATTGAACCGGGGTACAAGGATTTGCAGTCCTCTGCGTCACCACTCCGCCACGAGGCCTCACTGACAGCTTTTTCGCTGTGGTGGCGGGGATTTAGAATAATCCTAATCGATGCGCAAGAGGCTCATTCTGAATATCGTCCTTTTTTTATTCTGAATAGCCGTTCCCGGCTCGTTCCTTACGAAGTCCGTTGACTCCCTCCCTGCCTATCCCATAATCAGACCCAGCGCTGGGCGGCGCGCATCAAGACATCAAGGGAAAACGAAACTCTGTCACCGGAGGGAAAGCCCGTGCGTGAAAAGTACCCGCCAAGAATCAGGATACAGCTCCCAATATCGAGAAAGCCCATCAGCGGTGAAATGCTGGTCTGCGCCGGCGGCCGGTGGCAGGTGTGTTATCAGGCGCGAGGGAAGATAGAGGATCGCAAGACCACGGCATGGGTCTATGGCCCGGAGAGCCGATTCTTCTGTGAGGTGGGGACAGAGGATTATCTGGCCAATCTGCCTTTGCCAGACGAGACGCCGTTCTTTGACGACCAGTTCAATTATTCGCTGGAAGAGGTCGATGACGACGGTTGCCGGTATAACCGGCTGGCTGGAGCCAACAATGTTTCCGTGGCGCTGGCGGCCTATGATGTTCTAAAGCGCACCACCAACCGGATTATCAGGATTCGGCATGGTATCCGCGTGGTGCAGAGATCGGATCAGGAGACTTGATATGAGCGACCAGGCCAATAAGGCCGGCGACGGCATTCACGAAAACCACTGGTGTGAACATCCAGGCTGCTCAAAGTGGGGAAGTTTTGGCTTCAGCCGCTCTAAGGCCGAGAAGTCATCATGGCATTGCTGGGAGCATTATCCGCAGAGGGACATGTTTAAATCGGCCTCAGCTTCCCGGTGAAGCCTTCTCTCGCTCCATGCGGTCCACGCGCTGGCGAAGGTCCAGAATCACGTCACGGGCGCCGTAAACGCTGCTCTGAGCCTGCTTAAGCTCATCAATCTGTCGCTGTTGATCGGAATCGGTATTCGTCTGGCTGGTCCACACCCTCTCAAGCTCGGCGCGCGGCACTTGAGCATCCCTGATATCCTTGATCGAACCTTCCATGCGATTCCGGTCTTCGGCTCCGCGAGCCTGCCGCCATTCCATTTCCTGCCGGGTTACGATCTTCTCGGATAAGGTCACAACGGCATTTTCGAGCCGAGATGTGGACGAGTTGATTGGCCAGTATGCCAAACCGCCAATCACAGTGCAGAAGGTGATCGCCACGCCGATGGCCTGCCATTGAGGCTTGTTCCTCTCCGACAGGTTAGTGGACAACGCCGATATGGAGGTCCGCATCTCGTTGGCAATGGCGGACATGCCATTCTCAACCTGCTTGAACCCGGCGCGCATCTCCGTTTCGAGGTCAGTCTGGCGCCGCCCAAGGTTTGTGACGCGCTCGCCAAGCTGGGCGGTCACTGCATCCGTGTAACTGCGCTCTAGAGTGCTACCGTTTGCCATATCATCAGTTCCTGCCATTATCCCAGCCTGCATGCGAGTGTAAGAAAGCCCCGGCCATAGGTCGGGGGTGATGTGTCAGGCGAGCAATGCCGCAATCTTTGGCGCCACCAGTGCGGACTTGAGCTGATATGCGTTTGCCGTCTGGTGCAGCTTGTCCGACGCGAAATAAGTCGTGTTGTTCGGATCAGCCATTTCCGGGATGTTGGCATAGTCCACCATGTCATCAGCGAACGTTGCCCAATTGGCTCGGATCTGCGAATTGATCGACAGGCGATACGTTTCAGCCTGCGCGGTATAGGTGACGTCGACAACCTGGGTGTTGATGGTTGAGGTTATGACCTTGACACCTAGACCGCGCAAATAAGTGCAGTACGCCACCATGGCATTGTAGATCGTCGTATCGGTTGAACCGGCACGCAGGTCGTTGATGCCAGCGTGAACCCGCGCAACCCGCTTGGTTAGTTCGGGATAGGCGCTGATCAATTCGTTGATGCGGTTGCGGTCATTTGTGGCGTTGAGCGCGGTCAACGGTATAGATGGCTGGCCACAGTTAAATATTGCCGTGTCGGCCGGGTTGCCGAGCGCGCCGAAAAGCTGATCCGGCTCCGTGGCAGTCATGCCGAGACCCGCGGCATATACGGCAACGCTGCCCTGCCCCGCCGTGATGCTGTCCCCGATCATGAAAACGCCCTTGGTCTGGGCGATCTGGATAGCGGCTACGGCTTCAAGGGATTTGCCAACGGACGCCATTTCAGCCGCCGTCAGAGCGCGCGGGAAGATGGCAACGGCCATGATCTCGCTGTAACCGTTTCCGTTCTCAATGGTGCCGCCCGTGAGCGTTCCTGCGGTCAAGCCGCCCGCGACAGTCTCGATCACCCGGTTATTGTAGAACTTCACATCGGAAGCACCGCTGGAATAGCCCATGACGGCCACTCCGGAAGTCTTCGGAGCGCGGCTCTGGACCTTCGAAACGTTGCCGTTGGCGGCATCAAGGATGCGTGCACCGCCGCCTGCCGTCGCCGTGTCTGGCGTCGTGGTACCGTATGTCAGCGTCGTGCCCAGCTTTATCCATGCATAGGATGCTCGGGCCAAGTGCGGGCGAAGTACCAGAAACACCGAGTGATTGGCTCGATCGACGGAGAGACCGGACGGAATCGGGTACTGGATGTTAGGGCCGCAGGTGATCGGTAGAGCGGAACCAGTAAGCTGTGAGCGCTGCACATATGCGCGGGCACCCTGCGTCGTCTGGACCAGGTCAAATCCGTTTCCAGACTGGTCTAGAAGCGTATCCACTCTGGCAGCGACGTTCACGCCGCCGACATAGGTTTCGATGGCAGCAAGATCGAGGCGGCCGTTCGCATCGAAGCCAAACGTCTGCGGTGTCGTAGGGTTGGCGCTTCGGGCGACCTTGGCCGCGCTGCCTGCCCATCCTGCCAAACGAGCAGTGCTGGCGAAAAGAAGAGGCGCCACAGTCAACCCGACTGGAAGAACCGGGTCGATGTTGGCAGACGGCGGCACCAGCGGCCAGTTATTCAAGATCGCGCGAGATACCATTGGTCTATCCTATGAAGGGCGGCGGGCGAAGCAGTTGACGTAGACGCCGGCGGGAGCGAAGCCGAACAGCGTCAAGACGAGACCGAGCAGCGCCGTGGCGAGAGTGGGGAGCGTGATTGACTTGGCGACCTGTTGAACCACGAACTGCGTCTGCGCGGTCGTTGTCGAACCCTGAACGATTGTGGCAACGTTGATGTAGCTGGCGCCTGTAGGAGTCTCAGCGATGGCAGCGCAGATCGGCGCAACTTCAAAGGCTGGAGAGAATACCCACGTCGCCACACCTGAAGCTCCTGCCACCTGAATGCGCTTGCACTGCACCGCGGGTGGCAGATCGCTCTCGTTGGCTTTCGCTGCCAGTTCTGACTCCACCATGGACATATCAGCTTTGCCAGGAATAGCCGTTTCCACGTTACCGAGGCGGGCGGATAAAGCGCTCAGTGCGGCCTCGGTCACCGCTGCGCCATAGCCAAGCGCAGACATTACAGGCCACCGATGACCGAGTTCATGGGCGCCGGCGTACCGCCGCTGATCGCCACGCGCAGGACAGAGCCTTGGGCGACGCCGATCGCAACCGATCCAGTGGCAGTGAGCGTCACGTCAGCGGTATTGGCTGCATTGCGAACCGGGTACCAAGTTGCGCCGTCGAGCCCGAGATACTGCAGCGTGGCGGTCGCTCCATTGAAGTTGGTCGATTCAGCGCGCCAGATGTAATCGCCGCCGGAGATCGGGCCGACCTGAGAGCCTGTCGCAGTGGCGCCAGCAAGCAACGTGTATTGGCGTTTTTCAGAGAACGAGGAAGTCTGCCCAGTCGCCGGGTCTATTGGCACAATGCCGACAAGATCAGCCGTCCTGCTGAAATTTCCCTGCTTGTAGTTGAAGGTGTCGCCGTTGGGTTCAAGCATGTCAGTGTCCTTTCTTGATTACCAGCATTTCTGTTTCACGCCATGGGCGTTGTGTGACGCGACCTGGTTAGCGAACTGCCGGTCGTCCGTCGTGATCTTGAGCGCGGTTTCGAGCGTCGGCGTCAGCTTGCTCCAGCCTGCGCACACATTCGACGCGTTGGTCGTCTGGCAGCCCGAAATGGCGGCACAGCTCAGCAGCAGCGGAAGAAGTGATTTCCTCATTGGTTTCGTTCCTTGATTGAAGAACTTCGACGGTCTTGGCTAACGCCTCTGTAGCCGCCTGTGAGCGACCTTCGCGCTTGCCAAGCCAGTAGGAGCCGGAAGCCAGCAGAACGGCGCACAGCAGGCCACCAGCGGCGATTTTCATCCAGTTGGGGATGAGTGCCCACCACATCAGGATTTGACCTTCTGCCAGATGCCCCAGAGCGTCAGGGACAGGATCAGCACCGCGACAAATACCCTCGCCCACTGCCCGCTCGTCAGTTCGTCACGCTGGCTGGATACCGCGTCGACCACATCAGGAATGGCGGGACCAATCGCAGCGCTGGCGCCAGCCAGACCCGTGCCCCCGATAACGGCAACATCCTTCTTGGGAACGGCTCGATTGGCTTCCACGGTGTTACTCGAAACGAACTCGCCCTTGGCCCAAAGTCCAGCTTCGGCAGCGCGGCGATTGACAAGCCCCTGCACTCGCTTGCCGCCAGCATTCACCCACTTCATGAGCTCGGCCGGCACAGCGTCGTAGTCGCCAGCGTTGAGCTTTTTCAGAAGCGTGGACTTGTGGAGTGCCCCGGTGTTGAAGTCGAAAGAGACGAGAACGGCGAACTGATTGTCGCTCAACGGCACCTTAACCAAGGAATTCACGCGATTCTCGAACTTGCGCAGATCATCCTTCAGGATGTCTTCGGCTTCCTTGTCGCTGATCCGCATGCCTTCGCGGACACGCGGAATACCGGCTGCCGTGGTGTGTCCATAGCCGATGGTCCAAATGCCTGCGACGTCGGGATATGCGACGAGCCTTTTGCCTTCCCACTGCATGATGTGCGAAAGCCCCGCCGCGTTGATGCGTCGTGCCATGGTGATTTCCTTTTCTGATGGAAACAAAAAAGGCCCGCCGAAGCGAGCCTTTCGTGAGGTCGAAATAGTATAAATGGAGTGGTTATTGTCCGTATAACTGTTTTGGAATGTAAGCCTCCAATTCAGGAGAGCCCGCAATGTTTGCCTTGATTTCAGCAATCCGCTCTGCCGTTGCATGCGCTAACGTGAAATCAAAAATATGTTGAATTTCCTGATGCTTGTTTAATGACCAAAGCGTCTTTAGGAGGGGAACAAGACTATCAGCCCGATCGGGAGTTCTATCGTAATAGTCCCTTGCATACGGCTCAGCCTCAATTGGATTTCCCGTATTGAGATGAAAAAACGCCATCACCTGTGAGAAGATTCGCTGGCCTCTAAAGAACACGTTTGCTCTCTGCATCAAGGCGGATATCCCTGATGCGTCATTGTATCGTGTATATAGTGACAGCCCACACAACCAACTATGCAGCTGGCCTGGGGAAAGATCCAAAAGCCGAAGCAGACACAGCGAGGCATTTAACTTCGTCCCGATTGCAGCATGCGCCTGCGTTAAAGCCAACCAGCACCAGGTGTCATGATGGTACTTATCGACAAATAGGACTTCATTTTCTAATAAAGCATTCCAATTTCCAGTCGCCCTGTACTCATGCAGCTTTCGATATATTTCGTAATCTTCACCCCAATCGAAGCCCAGAATTTCAAGGATATCTTTCGAAACTGGATGAAAGGTCGCGGAGTTAATACCTTCACCTTGCCGAAGAGTTTCTTCAACGCACGATATCACGCGCCTATCAACGCCCGGCATCTGTTCTGCGAAGGCCCTGAGCATCATTCCCATAATCTCACCATTGGGATGAAGCGCGGTGTGGAACAGGGGGCGACTTACTGTGACGGTACGTATGAACTCTGCAAAGTCTATCGAGCTCCCCGCTCTCGTTTGACACGCCTTTATGATGCCGATGTCCATGTCAAACACACGTTTCGGCGTGGCCTTTGGACCGAACTTATCAGCTATCTCGGACGGCGAAACTGCATAGAACTGCAAATGCGGATAGCGAATTATTTGATCAACCAGACCTGAGTAACTCATTTCGGTCTGGTCAGAGAGTGGCGTCGATTGCGTTGCCTGGATAATCCACTGTCCCTTTTTGCGGGCCTCTTCAATAAGAAGATGAGCTTCACTTTCATCAACGTATTGGCACCCCACCCCCAGATGGCTAGGAAGGAACCCCAGATCCTGACCGATCGCATAACTCTCCGCTAAGTTTGAAGCGGATAAAATTGCGGAGAGATGTTGCCCTTGGCAGTTTCCGTCGAAGATGACGAGCGGGATACTCTTTTTCAAGAAATTTGCTTTCGAACCATGTCAATCAAATCGCCCACATTGCTGCATGTAAGTGCTTGCTGAGGATCGATATTCAAACCGTATCGATCTTCAAGCTCGAACATCAATTGCACATGGCCAAACGAATCCCACCCAGGGACGTCAGCCGCCGTCGTGTCCCTCGTCAACTCTCCATCAAACATTGGGAAAGCTTCTTTAATCGCAGCTCTAAATTTATCATCGATCATCAATTTTCCCCACGAGTTGGTCCGACATGCTGATTTTTATCGTTCTATCTAAATAAGCTTTTTGATTAGCCGACCGAGATATTTTCCCGCTGGTTGTTTTAACTAAGGAATTTTCTTCCACTATAATGGTATCAGATGGGACTATCCCAAAGCTGGCATGAATGCTGTCGTTTATTCCTGCCTTCAATACTTTGGACGACACATCGCCAGTTGTTTCAACCGCCAATACTAACTGCTGTGTTCCGCTCGTATCTTCGACACCGAAAGCGGTAACCCTGCCTGGTTTCACCCCCTTGACCATTGACGCAAGCTGTTCGACGTCATGTGCGTAAATGTTCTTCCCACGCACAATGACAAGATCGTCAATACGTCCAGTCACATAGAACCTGCCATCGTAACGGAACCCTAAGTCTCCCGTATGGTACCAACCATTTTTGAATTTTTCTTTGGTGGTCTCTTCGTTTTTGAAATACCCGTTACAGAGTGATGGGCCGCGTATTATTATCTCATCGACTATTCCGTCAGCCGCATGGTCACCAATTCGAATTTCAGCACCGGCTATAGGTGTACCTACCTCAACGATAATCTTTGAGCGTATGCCCTCGCCGTCCGTTAGAGTGATGCGGTTTTCCGTTTCCAGGACGTTGGCGTCAACCGACAGAGCGGTAAGCGGTGCGGTAAACGATGTCTGCGTCATTCCAAATACATACTCGGCGGCGGCATAGCAGACTTGAACTACGTTGGGTGGCAAGCCGTGTGGTTCGAAACGCGCTTTGAAAGCCTCCATGTCGTTTTGCTTGCACGGCTCAGAGCAATTTATCACCGCGCGGACATTCTCCAAAGATGATTCCGTTAATTCGACGCGAGACCTTTTTGCCAAATAGTTGAATGCAAAATTTGGAAGCCAGCAATACGCTTGTGGGCACCCCGCCAACAGCGAGATCATAACCCCTGGGTTTGAAAGCCATGCAAAAGTGTCAATAATCCTCACCGATGCGCCGGCCCACATCGGCAATAGGGTCGCCGCAATCAGGCCCATATCGTGATAGATTGGAAGCCACGACACGACATTCGCTGTATCGTCAAAGCCGATCGTCGCCCCATAAGAATCAAGTTGAGAAAGGAGTTGGCGATAGGTGACGGTAACGCCTTTTTTTAGACCCGTAGTACCCGAAGAATGCTGAAGAAACGCAATTTGATCAAGGTTGGCATCCACTTGCGGCCGATCTTCTCTGGCTGGCCACTTTTCGATGGTATCTGTCGATATCAATTGACCCGTGCAGAGCGCACTCACATGCCCAGCGCACGATGGTTCGCTGATGACTAGTTTTGGGTTGATCCTTTCAACAATCTTCTGATGGGCGGACGCCCAACTTGCCAAATCTTGTTTTACCGTCGGCGGTGGCATAAAAGAGGGAATGGCGCCAAGCCATTGGGCTCCAAAAAAAGCCAACAGCATGCCTTCGCTATGTTGAGCAAATATTAATACTACGTCGCCTTCTTGCACCCCGAGTTCCGAGAAGTTTTGCGCCGTGTCAGATATCCTTTTGCGCATATGAGAAAACGACAAGCTTTTCTCTTGCCCCGTCATCCCGTGAAGCTCAAAGCATATGCCATGTGGATTTGCCACAGCCTTCGCAGAAAGTTGCGCAAAGAAAGAATTGCTCATATGGGACCCCGGCTGATATCCCAAACCGTATAAAAGCCGCCGAACGGTTTAGTCAATCGGAGTTATTGAGAGAGATGGATACAAGTTCGAAAAAGTTGATCGTAGAGGCGCCGATGCTAAACATGGAACTTGAACGAGCCAGACGAGAAGTTCGCCCGACAACGTTCGGAGGTCAGCGTTGGTTTGTTGTGTCTGCGGAAAAAGGAAATGGCACAAAAATTTCCTATTTTGGCATTGAATGTTACGACGACCTCTTAGACGACTGGGCTTAGATGGGAACGGGATAACTTATTGATTTACGGGCCGATAAGTCCGTGTGTCAGCAAGTCGTCCTTCATGGCTTTTATTGTCTGAGAAAGGTCCCGAACTTTATCCATAAGCGCTTGAATTGTTGCTTGGGTGTATGCAGGCTCAGCAGTTGCAGAGTAGGTTGCGTTCGCGGTTCTCTTAGGGGTTCCAGTGTCTGCCGCCCAACCTGTACGCCGCGAAGTTACAACCTGCGTACCTTGAATGCTAATCGTGCCGAATTGATCGGTTGCCCCGCCGTCTGTTACTAACCAGTGGTCAACAGAGTTGTTGTTATAGCGTATTGCTCCCGCGTCATATCGTATAGTTCTGTCTAGCCCGGTAGACAGAGAGAATTTTTGTCCGTTAGCCATCCTAAACGCAGCACCGCCAGGAGCGATTAACGCTTTGGAACTATCAAACACAACATCGAAACCAGTTGAGGCCCCGACAGTAACCCCCTCATACCCGACTTTCCATCTGTTTGTTGCTATCGCGTCCGCAATTTGGTTAGTCGCGCGGAACGCCGCGCCACCTTGTGCAGAAGCACCGGAATAGGCACCGCTTACTTGTGGACGCGAGATAACAGCATCAAACCCCACTCGGTTGTTGTTTGCGTCAGTGCCGTTAGCCGCAATCACTTGCTCAATACCGAGAAGCGCAGAAGTCGGATTTGCTGTCCCGGTAAAATCTATCGCTTCGTTAGCAATTGACCAAGTTGACCCCGTTGACTGTTTTCTCCCCACAAATCTGCCTGCACAATTCTGTGAAGGGCCGGGGGAAAAATTGTCCAGAATAAACAGCCCAGCGTCTTCGTAAGATTGTGTTGACGTGGCAGAAACGGTGTTTCTAGCGAGAATAGCTGCGTTCTCGAAACCGTTAGTGCCCCCTGTGTAATCGGCGCGTCTGTCAACTCGCAAGGCGTGAACGTCTTCACCTGTCGTTTTGCCCTCGCCTTGGAACAAGAAAAACCCACTCGACTGCAAATCAAGCGTAGGATGCGAAAAGAAATTTTTAGTTTTAAGGCCCTTCAACTGCGAAACATCAGAAGACAGATCAACGGCCTGTAGTGCGGTGTCTGCTTTGCCCCCTTGCGTAGCAGTTGCAAAATCCGTCGCGTCAGCAGTTGAAGCCGTGCCTAGTTCAAGTACGTCGCGTTGCGCCGCTGCGCCAGCAGCGCCCACTAAATCGCGCCCCGCTTCGCTTATCCCCGTAACAGCCGCCGCGTCTGTTCCGGTAAAGTAAATGAATTGGTTAGCGCCAGGGGTGGTCGCTTCCATAGCCGCAGTCGTCGGCCCGATAATGACATCCTGAATATTGCTGACGAGATCCTGAAACGATATGCGCGAATACATATCGATCGACTGGTCCCATCCCCAGAAGTATGTCGTTTCCGGCGTGGAGACAGACGGAATCTGCACCAAAGCGCCGAAGTCTGGTTTGACCACCATATCCGTGCCGTCTCGATCGGCATCGAGGCCATTTGCGCCGATAATACGGGCCGGGAAGCGCGGCAGGACGCGCAAGCGTAGGGAGGTGCGATTGCTCATTGGCGGACGACTCCGTCGATAATGCCGATGGTGGCGACAAGTTCTTGATCTGTGACGTCATCAAGCTTGATGGTAATGCCAATCTCATATGTGCCGGCGCAGATGCACGAGAGGTCATTCGGCGTGAAATGCCATTGGATGATCCCCTCTGCGATGACGGAGACCTTCCCGTCACCTGTCTTCGCGGTCAGAACAGGAGAGCAACCGTTCTTGCGAATCGCAATGCTGATGACGGCATCCTCTAGGTTCGTCACAGGTTCGTCGGTATCATCGTTGATGATCTCGACAGTTCCAAACCAGTCGGCACGGTTAGATATTGGCTCTAGTATTCCAGTGTACATGCTAGAGCCTCATATAAATTGTGGTGGCGATCGATGGCTGCACGTTGTTGTGCGGTTCTCCCCCGCCAGCGCCACGAATTACAATATTTGAACCGCTAAACGCAGTAACTTGCGTGTTTGTGAATTGGTCGATAGCGAATATACTAGAAAACCCGCCACGATCCCCCCATCCAGGGCGATATATAGGTTGGGGGTAGTTTTGCACATGTTGGTGCCCGTAGTCGTCAACGCCGTGTGCGTGCGAAGGCATTTGAGCAACAGTTAGTGTGTGAACTTGATTACCCCCAGCCCAACCGACATAAGTTGCGCCCGTCATTACCCCTGCGGCGGCGTTACCCATATTATCGTAGCCCACAACTGTGCGCCCTCGCCAGTCAGGCAAAACCATAGTCTTATTCGCGCTGAAGTCGGCGGCAGCAGACGCCCCGCGCCCGCCAGCAATAGGCGCTGTAGGCCAAATATTCCAAAGGTAGCTATACAGCGGCTGTGTATCGCTGTTTGCCCTTTCCTCCGCACCGGATGTAGCTGATCCGATAGTGCGACCATTCAAGCGCACAAAACCGACGCGCGTCTCGTTACCAAAACGGAGCATCATGTCACCGGTAGACATCACGGAGTCAGGGTCAACCGGTGTTGGCGGAGCACCACCACCACTACCGCTAGGACCAATAATGGGGACTGCGGGCGTATCGAACAGAACCACGCCGCCTTTCGTCGTCACGCGCACACGATAAAACTGGTCAGCCTCATCAAAGAAAACGGCCGGGAAGACGCCGTTACCATCCGTCACCAAGGGGTTTGGATGCGGCGTTGACAGATCGTTGTCGCGATACGTCGTGATAGGCGTCGTGGTGCCGCCACTGTAGAAATACGCTCTGGCGCCGATATACGGGGCACCCTTCGCGTTGTTGATCTGCGAATACGAACCAGTCCAAAAACCCGCCATTGGGCGCTCTCCATAAAAAAGGCGGCTCCGAAGAACCGCCTTTGTGTTTTGACTTGCCTGGATCACCAGAACAGGCCGTGGCTAGACTGAACTTGCCTTACCTCGCCTGCCTAAACAGACCTAAGATCGACGTGCCTTGCCAGAACAAACCTAGCCTGCCACGCCATACCCAGACTTAGCTAACCAAGCCCCAACTCGCCTCGCCTGCCGGGCCATGCGTAACCGCGACTTGCCGTGCCGCGACACACCTAACCTCGCCAGCCTTGCCCGACCTCAACTAAACTCTGCTCAACTCGACTTGCCTCGCCTGCCCTACCGTGATCCTTGCCAACCGGACGGGCATCCGGTTTCGCCTTTAGTTCTTGCCTACCCGCTTGAGCGAGTTCGGGAAATCCTTATCGATCAACTCGATGATGTCCACCAGACCGGCAAATTCTTGCAGGTCTTTGTATCTCGCCTTCCATGCTTTCAGTTCGTTCCAAGCCCTATCCAAAACCATATTTCGTGTCTTTGTCTGTGACATCGCGTGGCTGGCTTCACGGTAATGTGGAGCGCCCGGCTCGGGCACGTGGACATATGCCTTTTGCCGCACCGCCGGCTTGTCGTCGCTGACATAGACAGCCACCACAGCCCGGATAAGTCCCCTCGCCTGCTGGAGACGGTAGGCTTCTGCCGCCTCCCCGTCGTTCCACTCGAAGAAGCTGTGCAAAGGCGAGTTATCATGCCGGGCATCTTCAAGAATGTCCTGCGGCGTCAGTTCGCCTTTGAACCTCTTGCGGAGCATTTCGATGTGCTCACCAACAAGTTTGGCGTCCTTCTCGGCACCCGGTTGGAACCGGGCGCCTTCTGCAAATTCAAAACCGGCGATCCGCATCACGCAGCCTCCAGTTTCGCTATGTCAGCTTCCGTGGCGACGTGGAAGCAGCCGTATTGCCCATCCTTCTCCGGCCGCCACTCCCCAACACCAACCGCGAAACCGGCCACATTGAGCAAGTTCAGTATCTGACTCTCGCTCAAAACGTTGGCGTTGTAGCGAACCAGCAGCTTTGCATGCCATTCCGAAAACTCGGGCCGGTAACGCAGGTCTGCCGTTCCCATACCCACCCGAACCATGTCTTCGCGCATGGATGGTTTGCCGCCCTCGATGCGAACCAGATTAACGCGAGACTTGGAGCCTTCGAACGCTCCCTGAATATCGGCGTCCTCGCCAAGGATGTGGAAGGCCTGGCGGGCTTGGATCTTCGTCAGACCAGCGACGGACGTTCCGGCGGTGACAGCGGCGTTCTTAAAGGCCACGCTCGGGAAGCCGTAGCCCCCGTCTGCGAGGCGATACATCGCAGCTTCAAAATCGGACACAGGGTCTTTCGCCTCCTTGGCCGACTTTGCCTTCTTCATCTGCTTGTCCAACATTTCGCGCTTGGCCTTTTCAGACCACGCATGAACGATGAGCGGGCTGTCACCGACAACAGCAACTTCCATCAGCCGGATATCCAGCTTCGGCAGTTCAATCCCAACATTCTCTTTCTTCGTAACGGCCATTTCAGTCTCCATAGGCGTCCGGCCCGCCAAGCCCGGTAACGCACAGGGGTTCGCTTTCACGAACCCCGGAGCCTATGAAGCTCTGTGTTCGCGTTACATCCTCATTGGCGGCGAGGAGTTCATATTTTCAGGTTGGTACGTGGACTTTCGATTGAACACCGACCGGCCACTGTCCAGCACTGGCAGGCTGAATGATCACGTAGTCGTAGCCTTTCAGACCCTGCATCATGTCAGAAATGATGTGAGACAAAGTCCGTATGTGCGCCTTCTTGTTAGCCACCTCGCCAGAGGAAACCGCTTCCTCGTATTCGCGAAGGTAGAATTTCGCGAGGTGACCCGGATCGGATCGGTTAGCCAAGAGAACTGGGAACTCGATACCAGCCGGCCTCACGTACGCGTATTCGATTTCTCCAGCCTCGGCCAAAGCCGCAGACAGTTCATTGCCGAGGCGGCGAACCTTTTCAAACGGGTTCTCCTTTGCTGCCGCGGCTATCGGCAAAGCTGCCGACATTGCTACCGCTGGCGCCATAGACAGAACTTCTCTTCGAGTTGGCTTCTTCATCACACCGCCTCCCGAAGAAAGCGTTCATCGCGAACCCTAATGTCAGCGACGACGATAGCGAGAGCGATTTCAGTGAACTCCTCGCGGCTCATAGTCATGTCACCACCGCGATAAAGCGGGTTGTCGAGCTTCATCAGCAGCTTGCCTGCCATAATGTTTTGAACTCGGTAGAGTGCCGATCCGCCGCCTACGTCGATAAGATAAATTCCTTCACCGCAATACGTGCTGGTTGGCGAGAGTAGGACATAATCCCTGCGGCTACGCAGTTCTGGTTCCATGCCGTCGCCGTCAACCATGTGAACACGAAGCTTCGAGGAAAGCACATTTTCTGCCGGGACTGCCGGTGCGAACAAGTCATTCATGCCACGACCTCCTTGCGAGCCACCCGGAAGCGGCCATCAATGAAGGGGTGCGTATGCATGAACTGTGTCACAGGCTTGCATTCATTAAGGAAGCGGTTGAACACCGCAGTGACATCCCGCTGCCACCAGACCGTATAAGTCGCTCCATCAGCGCTGGAGTGGTCATTTCGCACGTTCCCGGCAGGCTTGGGGGCGTAGGGTGACTGACGCAGAACGAAGTCGATGATGTCAGACGAAAGCCCGAACTTGCTCCCGATCCGCTGGCGGATGTGGGTAATGCTCTCCGAATTCGCCGGACGGCTGGAAAGAAGCTGTGTTGCTTCAACCAAAGCCACCTTGTCTTCGAGAGAAGCAATCGCCCTTCCCTGTTCTTCCTGGCGCCGCTCCACTGCTGCTTGAAGCTGCAGCATCTGAATAAGTGTTTCGGTCGTGGTCAGCGGTCGTACTTGAACGCCAGCCTCAAGCTCCATCCATCGGTCAATGATTTTGGCTCGCAGGGCCACGCTATAGCCCGATACGAGGACAAGGCACTCGCGCTTCGGAAGGTTGAAAAGAGGCAGCCCCCTGCCGGTGACATCCCGATATGTCGCGGAAAATTCACTCGGCTCAATTTTGAGCGCAGTGAAAAGCTCGCGAATGTCGCGGATTACGTTCTTATGATCTTTGCCTGTGAGTTCTGCGATTTCTCGGCTGGACATTGTTACCTGTCCGCCAGATTGCAAAAGAATGCCGCTGCTGCTATTGTCCATAGCGCAATATCCTTCTTTCCAGATTGTGTTGCTGAATTGAGCGGGACGGTTCCTAGGCCGGGTTCCCGCTCTTTTCGTTTTCGACGCACTCCAAACCTTTTTCGATCAGGGCGCGCACAGCTGCTGTTCTGGACTGGATGCGATTGCCAAAACGGAAATCATCCACTTTAGTCAGCAGCGACGGCTCCATCGTGATTGGAATCCGTTCACTCTTCATTTCGGCCACGATTGCCTCCTTTGAGCTTTGTGGTACGTTAAGGATAGTGCCACATGGGTATCGTGATGCCAAGTGGGTATTAATGCCCATTGGGTATTATGATGTTATTGTATTGATAAGAAAGACAACTTTCGTGTCTGACACATCAAATAGAGATGCAAACCGGTTCATTATTCGCATGCCAGAAGGCCTGCGGGACAGAATCAAGGCTGTCGCAGAGCAAAACAATCGGAGTATGAATGCCGAGATCGTTGGCACGCTTCAGAGCTATTACCCCGAACGAATGACACTGCCCGATTTGCGTGACTATCTCCGCGACCTGACATCCAGCTACGTCGACTCCCCTTCTGGCGAAATTCTGGAAGAAATCATTTCCATGGTAGAGCTCGTCAGCGAGAAACTTCCACAACAGGACAACTCTGTCTGGCGGGCAATGAACCAAGACCCGGAAACCGAAGACTTGGAGCGAGAGCAACAAGCCCGCATAGCCCGCAAAAACAGAGACTGACGAATGACCGAGACGCCAGAAGAAATGATGCTCGCGGCAATGTTTGGCGAAAAGGACTCCCCTGTTGAGCAGGAATCAAAACGCCTGGAGGCGATGCGCAGGAACCCCAAGGGCAACTGGCGCATTGGAGATGTCCAATCTTTATGCAAAGAGTTTGGCGTCACCTGCGATAAGCCAAAGAATGGGTCCCACTATAAGGTCAGCCACCCGTCGCAGGAGAAGATTTTGACCGTACCTTTCAAACGACCAATCAAGAGTGTATATATCAAGCTACTGGTTGACTTTATCGACGCAGTAAGGAGCAGCGAATGACTTATGGTTATCAGGTGGTCATCGAACCGTTGGATGATGAAGACGGCGGCGGATATGTCGCGACCGTACCCGATCTCCCCGGCTGCATGTCTGACGGCGATACCTACGAAGAAGCAGCGCACAACGTTGAAGACGCTATTGCGTGCTGGCTTGAAGCAGCGGAAGAACTTGGTCGCGACGTTCCCAGTCCTTCACACGAGCATCTACGTTACGCATAGGTCCGCTTCGGCGGCTTTGGGCGGCGCAGCAGTAGGTTTACGACCACCGAGCGCCAGCCCCATGTATCAGACCCGAGGCCGCCCCTCGGGTTTTTCTTTGGGCAACGCATTATGTTCCGGACACTCGTTTTATCCGCCCTCTTATTTGTCTTCCCCGCCACCGCATCCAGCGCCGAAATCGCCGGCCGCGCATCCGTCATCGACGGCTTGGGACTGGTGATCGATCATGGCAGTGCGCTGGAGTTTGCAATTGCCATCGATCCAACGCACGCTCTCCAATTGTCCGATCAGTTACGCGAACAAGCCCTACAGTTGCTTTCATCCACGTCTCCTCGTAAGAATTAAAACATGCCAACCATCGACCACGACCCCAAGGAATACCGCTTCACCAAATCCGACAGGATTTTTATCAGCACAGCAACGACGGTTGTTCTTGTCTTGCTGGGTATTGCGCTGAAATGGGTTGCCGACAATTACGGATTGTTCGCGCTATTCTCGGTGATTGGTTCATTGGCTTTGATCATGTTCCCTCTAGCCTTCTGGTTGGAGCGGCGCCCATAGCCGCCCCCCTTGTTACAGCATCAGTAATACGCGCTGCATTCTGATCGATCACAGGCAACCTCCCAGCTGCACCCTGCAACGCCTGCAGGAAAGCACCGCCGCCTTGGTTGGCGGGCTGTGTCAGTATATTGGCGATTTCACCCCATGCCGCATCCTGTCGCCCAAGTTGCGCCTGCGGCCCCGTCCCGAACAATCCCTGCAAAAAGCCTTGGGAGGATGCCCATGGCCTTCCGCTCGCGGCGTTTTCGATTATGCCAGGCTGCGTTGCAGCATCAACGGCCCGTTCGGCAGCCTGCCGCGCATAGGTCTTGCTGTTTGTTGCAACACCCGCGCGAATTTCGAACGCCTTGGCAGCTTGGTCAACCGCTTTCAGCATTGCGTCGGCTTCTGACTGCCCCATCACGGTAGCCAATTTTTCTCGGGCTGCATCACTAGATAGATCACGGAGTGCCGCAACACCTTGGCGGGCATCTACATTGGGATCACTGACAGTTCGCTTTACGTTCGAGAGCTTCTCAGCAAACTGTGACCGCAAACCACCGCGAAGGCTTTTTAATTCCGCGTCAGACAGCCCCGACACGAACGCTTCCACTTCATCTCTCGCGACGGAGGGCAATAGCATTGTCTGGCCGAACAGTTTGGACTCACGCTCGGCTATTGGCGCTGCTGCCGTGTCGAGTGCGGTCTTGTATTCAGGGACAAGGGACTTTGTGAGGTTTCTGATCTCACGCGAAAGTCCCTCATAGGCACGGCCAATATCGGTTTGTCCGCCCAGTTTTCCTTTGCCATCCGCCTCGCTAGCAACATCCTTCAGTCCACGAGTGATGTAATCAAGCTGCCGAACATCGGGCAGCTTTTCAAATACCACAGACCCATCATCGGCAATCTTTGCAAGGATTTGCTGGCTTTCCTCGCCGTTGACGCGCATCAGTTCGTTTGCACGGTTGATTGCGGACTGCGGGACACGCGTCTTGACCACCTTTTCTAAGGCAATGCCACGGGGATCGGCGTAATCAATGGGTGTCGCATAGGCAGCGTCATAAGCGGCTGCGCGTGCCGGCTGCGTTTGCTGACGAAGGGCTGTGAGGGGCTTAACCATGCCTTCTGGCGCGCCTAGCCCCTGATCTAGCGCGGCAGTGATGTCCTGGGTCGCCTGCTCCGCTCGGGCGTTGATCCGGCTTGCAGCTTCACCCGCACGAGGGCCTCCTCGCTGGATAGCCGTGTCAAGCGTGCTCAGCGTGGATGGCCCTGCATCTGCAAGCATGGCTCCGCCACCCGCCGCTTGAATATTGGCATTCGTCGCTCCAGCTGCGTTGTCAGCCGCCATTGCACGGGCAACGACATCCACGGCTTCGCGGCTGGTTCCAGCCTGCCTAGCCGCGTCAGTAGTTGCGCGGCTAGATTGGACGGCTTTGACGCCTCTACCAATTAGGTCACCGGCCAGCGGTCCCGTCATCCCAAGGCCCAAACCCAAACCGGCTCCTTTACCGATCTCTAACAGGTCGCCATCGGATCGAACGGCGGAATCAGCCCCGCCGATCACTCCACCAGATGTTGCCCCAGCCAGCATCCGGACTGGCAACGAGCCGCCACCAGCACCGAAGAGCGCAGGAGCAGCCGCGACAAGCGGAGCGGTACTCGCAACAGCACCCGTAATCTGACCCGCAGCAGATGCGATAGGGTTCTGTTGCTGTGCTATCTGGGTGATCTCTTTCGCCTGATCGAGATTATCGCCATAGCTCCCACCGTTGATGAGCGTGGAGATGCCAGCGGCTGCTTTCTGCGCGCCGGACAGCGCGTAGGGGCCAACTATGGGAGCGCCTTCCACCGTGCTCGTGAGGAATGCACCCAACTCGCCATTGCGGCCCTGCAAGTCTTCCTGCTCAAGAAGCTTCTGGCCTTCCTCGAAAGAAAGGTGCTGCCCTGTTTTCGCGACAGCCACAGGCTCGCCTTTAAAACGAGGTGCGGCCGGCGCATCCCCTTGAACGGGAATGCCGTTAAAACGTGCCATTTATGGTTTCCTGTAAGTTTGACCGTCATCGGGATCGATGTACAAGTCGCCAGACTTAAGCGCGTCAAAGTCGGCCTTCGTTTGCGGTCTTGCTGTGCCTCCGCCTTGACTATTCTGAAGCATCGAACGTGACCGCTCATCAAGTAGAGGCTGCTTGTCAATTTCAGAGATGCGACGGTCAGCTTCTTCCGGCGAAATCTCACCACGAAGGGCCTGAGAAGCGATCGCTCCGCGGTCTGCGTTGAGCTGGGCTTTTCGTTCGAACACGTTGAGAATAAGCTGGTTCGCGGCCGGGTCACTTCGCAGTCGTGGCAGTGCCGACATCAAAACATCAAGGTCTTTATCCGACATCGCTCCCGAGCCAGGGACACGCAGTGTCGGCGCGATCTGGTTAATCTGGGAAATAAACGCATCCCCGGCGGTGCTGAAACCTGGGAACGCCTCAGCGAGGCGACCAGAGACAGGACCTTGAGGAGCTTGGGTAAGAAGCTCTCTCAGTACCGGCATCGATTGGGCTATGCTGGCTGCATTAGTCCCAGCGTCAGCAAGGTTGCCGAAACGTTCAACATTACGGGCTGCAGCCTTCTTCGAGAACTCTCCCTGATCTTGATTGTTGACCGTGACGGAGGTTCCTGGCGTCTTCACTTTTTCCCAGTCGGCGTAGCTTCCCTTGAACCCATCTTGCTGAGCGAGCTTGAATTCCTGATAACTGGCCGGCGTCTTGGGCTGCCCCTGATAGACGACCTCTCCAGTGCTTCGGCGAACAAGATTATCACCCACGACAATAGCATCTTCGTTAGGCTTGGCGAAGTTGCCCAGCCGTTCAACGGCGCCAGTCTGCTGGTTTGCTCGAGCAAGTGTTCCATCGGGCAGATTGACGAACTGCCACGGTTCGCTTGCTTTCTGGCCTTCGACATTAGCCGCCCAGAGCTTCAGGCCCATATCGCGAAGATTACGGTCGCGAAGCATGTACTGGATCAGGCCGGGCTCGACGCTACCACGCTGTACAGGAGTGATGCCTTGCGCGATCAACCCTGTGCTACCAGAAGCGTCAGCGACCTGCATTGGCGCGCGAGACTGCGGCGCCGTAGGGGACGCCATCGTATATGGCGCTGATGCAGCTTCTTGCGTCGGGAGCGATGTTTCCTGTCGTGGTTCGACCTTCACATAAGGATCGACATAAGCAGATTCCGTTCCGCTCGTATCACCCTGTTCAAGCGGCGCAACCGCTTCGATCGCAGCAGCGCCTGCATTGGCAGGCGCGTTGCCAAACTCATTGGCATAGTAGCTCTTCGCCATTGCCAAACGACGCGCGGATTCACCGCCGGGGCGATCATAACCCGCGAATTTCCATGCCCCGTTCATAAGTTGCTGAGCTTCCTCTACGCTTTTGGCGTTGTTCAGCGACTGAATGAGCTGCGGATTTTCCTGGAGGAAGAACTTTGCCTGTCCTTCGGGGGAAAGATCACCAGTCGCGGCAAGTGCTTGATAACGAGGGCCGCGCCACGACAGGATGCCTCCAGCCGTTCCGGGTTGACCGCTTTCGCTCGGGTCACTCCATGTGCGATTCGCATTTTTACCAGACCACCCACTTTCCGCTCGGCCTGTCGATGCCACTGCAGCCAACCCGTAGGGGTTCGTAAGGCCGCCTGAACGAACAGTATCGATGAAGGGTCGGTATGTGTCGCCCTGCGCCACTCCACGCTCCACCGGGCCTACAGCAGCAGTCTGCGGCGCACTTGGTGAGACAGGAGCCGCGAGATTAGAAAGAAAGCCTCCAGCGGGCTGCTGTGCAGGCGTTGTGCCCTGAATGCGATCAGCAAGTCCGTTAAACGACCGGTCCGCCTTTACGTTCTGGATTGCTCCTCCGATGCTGTCGGCTATGCCGTTAAGCCACGAATAGCTCTGCTGCGGAATGTTTGGCATTGCTGGAAGTTGAAGGGCCATTAGAACAGACCTCCTGTTGCGAGCTTCGTGCCTGCGCCGAGCAGGTTGCCAAAGAGACCCGCACCAGCGGCCTTGTTAGCTTCGCCACCCTGAGCAGCTTGGTTGTTCACGCCGGTAATTCCAGACGTGTATCCACCTTCAAGGCCGAGGCGACGATCAATCGAACTTTGGTAGGCGTTCGATATATTGCCGTAACCCTGCGCCTGACCGCTGGCGGCCTGAAGGCCCTGCGCAGACTGGCCGGCTAGACGATCAAGCCATCCGCCGTACTCCTGATTGGCAAGGCCCTGACCGTAACCCGTGAGCGCAGTCAGGGTATTCCCGCTGTTGAGCATACCCGCTGCGCTCGCGCCGCGTAAAGCGGCCTGTGTGCCTTGATCGAGGGCGAACTGATAGCCTGGGCCAGCTTGAAAAGCACTTGTTGCG
Organism: Agrobacterium sp. S7/73; assembly: GCF_019355535.1. Classification (NCBI taxonomy): domain Bacteria; kingdom Pseudomonadati; phylum Pseudomonadota; class Alphaproteobacteria; order Hyphomicrobiales; family Rhizobiaceae; genus Agrobacterium; species Agrobacterium sp. S7/73. The sequence continues at coordinate 1,222,475 of NZ_CP072136.1, read as the reverse complement.
GCTGCGTTGCCATCGGCGCCATTCAGGCCCAGCGCGTTGCCGTACATCGAGTTTGCTGCTTGGCCTGTCTGGGCGTAGGGCGCATAGGCCCCGATTGCGCTGTTGAGCGCGCCAACGGACTCATTCTGCCCATCGTTGATGATGGTGTTCCCAGTATCGCGATACCGCTGGTACTCTTTTTTGTTGCCCTGCGATGCCGCCATCGTGGCCTTGCCTGCGTCCAGGCCTAGCAATCCGCTAAGAAAGCCCATTATGGTGTCTCCAAATCTGTCACGCGTGCGTCGATCGCCGCAAGTTCTCCGTCGATCCCATCAAGGCGGGAGGCGTCTTCCTTGGCGTGATCATAGATGCGCTTGAGGAAGAGATACCAAGCCGGGTCCATAAGACCGGTTCGAAGGTTGATCACAGGCACCTGCGGGCTCGGGATCGGGGTGATTTCACCTATCTGTGAGGGCATCAGCGCGATACTCCTGCTGCATCCATAGTTCCTGAGAGAACCGAAGCGTAAACGGGATCTGATATCTGTATCCGCCACACCCTGCCGTATCGGCTTGCCATTCCAGTCCTGTTGACAGAAACAGGCTCACGGGAGCCCGCAATTCGTCCAAGCTTGCGAGATAGCGGCGTCTTGAACGTCACTCCCCCATCATCAGACCATGAAATGAGGCAGACAGGGTCGATCTCAATCGGGTCTTCGCCGCTAATCAGCCCCTGCCCCACGATGATATCGAAATCGGCCCTTGGAATGATTGTCCTGTTGGGGAAACCGGACAACGGTAGCGACCAGAGGTCCATGACGAGCGGGTCAAGGCCTTCCCGCTGGTATTTTGCATCCAGCAACCAAACGGCATCACTCTGCCGATCTAGCATAGCCCATGCTCCAAAGGCCTGAACCGAGACGATGGCGCGCCAATTCTTCCAATTGTAGCTTCGGCGTTCGTGCCACAGTCCTGTGCCTACTTCATAGGTCCAAGAAAAGGCTGGGCCCGTTACCGTCGCCCACATATGGCCCGACGAAACACCTACCGTCACATCAATCTTGGTTTTGTCAGCAACGCCTTCGATTAACGCCTCAAGGTCTTGGTTGCTGATCCTAGACGGCGAGTAGCCGCCATCCATTCGGTACACGGCATTGTCATCAGCTACGAAGACGATGGTTGAAAACCCCTCCTCAAAGCCTGCAATCGCAAACGTTGAGGCTAAGCCCTTTGGAATGACGGTCGTTCGCGAGAATGGGGAGCCAGTAGCGTTGCCCGCATTGCTCCACACTTCCATAGAAGACGGGCCGCACAGCAAAAGCTGCTCACCATAAGGGACAGCATTGAAGATGCCACCGGGGCGGCCCTCTGCCTTGCCAAAATCAAGCGCTGAAACCGTCGTATCGTTGATGGCAGAAACGAAATATCGGCCATCGCGGATAGGAAAGACGAAATAGCCATCGATGAACATCACTGCGAGCGGCTGGGGTAAGTCAGGCTCTGCAAGCGTTTCCGGCGGGGCATCCCTGTGGATCTTGTAGACGTCATTCTCCGTAACGCAGAGGATGTCTGGGATAGGTGCCTTGTTGTTTCGAGCAAAGGTGACGCGCTCGTCTCCCGGCAACGCTCCGAGGTCTGTCACAACGTAGGAACCGCCAACGAAGGTGATAAGCGTCAGCCTGTCTTTTTGAGCGACGTAAAGATCACCATTGTAGAAATGCGCACCTCGCCCACTCTGGCGCGTTGTAGAAGCTATCTTTCGAAGACCTGGCGTACGCCTGCGAGCAAATAGTGATCGAGCGCCGTCATCCAGCTTCGAGGCGTAGCAATTGATCAATCGCCCGGAACCTTCGCCGGGGCGGATGCCTGGAGACGTGCTGTTAGGGAAAACGATGTCAGCCATCAGAAGTACAAGCTCGGGATAACGTCTTCGCGCTGCCAGCTGCTGTTGCGGAGCGATCTAAGGCGGTTTTCGGCAAGGATGCGGGATTCGGCGTTGCTGGGCTGCCCAAAGGTTGGGGCGGCTTGATCCGCAAGAATGATCGCAAGTGGATCAACGCATTCGTCTTCGAAATTCTGTCGATCATCAAAATAGAAGATTTGATTGGCGTTCAACTCTGAGAGCTTGCCGTCAATGATGTCTTCGATTTCTTGGACGTCCTCCGGCTCAGGCGATTGGCCGGCCCCCATGACGTTTAGCTTTTTGAGGGTGGCGGCTATGACTTCTTGACGTGTTTTCATAACCGCCACTCCAATTTATCAAACCATCATTGAATTTCGAAGATTGTTAACTGCGCTCATCACAGTCATCTGCACCATTCCAGCGTTTACAGACACCAGCAGCGCTTCGAAGTGATCTTCGATCATCTTCTTCATGGCGTCGGACATTACCCGTTCGCCCATCGCTCCCCATCGAGGCGCGCCTACCTCATCAAGCTTTGCTTTGAGAGAGGCTTTAATCGTCGCCTCTATCTCGTCACGAATAATCTTTTTGAAGGGAGAAATCTGTTCTCCGGTCTCATGTCCGTAATGGTTCTTTCGAACGTCACTCGTAAAGTCAGCGACTACACTGCAGACCATGGCTGTCCACATCTCATCTGGAATAAGGTTGACGAACTCAGCCTTGATCTTTTCCTTAATGTTGTCTTGAACCGCAGAAAGCGGAGAAATATCGTTTGTCATTGTTCTGTCCTTTGTCGGAAGGATGGACGAGCGGGGCCGACACCCCGCCCGCCCGTTGCGCAACATGGTTCATCTTGTCGGTGATGATGGTTGATCAGACCGTGGTGAAGGTCTCTACCTGCTTCGCCTTGTCGTCATCCGAGAGCGAGTTGAAGATTTCGGCGTCGTCCTTGCGGAGAGCCTTCACCTTCTTGCTGTCGGCGTCATAGACGGTCCACCAGCCGTTTTCCTCGTCCTTAGCTTCAAATGGGGCCTTGAACGAGGCGTCGGCATCAGCGGGCTGCCCGGGCGCTTTGTCCGTGGCTTTGGTCACCTTGGCGGGAGTAGCGGGCGCTTTGTCCGTGGTAGCCTTGTCAGAAGCAGCCTTGAAGAAACGGTTGCCCTTCAGCTTGGCTGCTACCTCGTCAGAAACCTCGACAGGCTTGCCATCCATGAACTTGACGCCGAACGCTTCCACTTCATCAGCGTCGCCGTCAGAGGTGTACGTGATCTTCGTCATGATCAAAGCCCCTGGCTGCGATTGCTGTAGTGAGCCCAGTTGCGTGGGTTCACGAACTCCACGATGAACTCAGCAACGCCAGCAGTGGCCGCCGTGCCTGTCTGCGTGAATTTGGCGAAGAACTGAGTGTCGTTCGCCAGTTCGGTACCGAGGTCAACACCCGTACCCTGCTTATAGCCGGGGGTGCCGGCTGCAGCGTTTGCGGAGGTGACAAGGCTGTCAGGAACAGCCGCTGTGCCAAGAGAAAGCACATTGGTGGTGCCGGCATTGAAAGCCGTTTCGATGCGGACGGAAGCCCGCAAAGGGATGCAGCCTTTTTCAAGGGCGACAACCGGGACGGTGCCCGCCGCAAGACCGGTCGTATCGAAGGGGATACGACGGCGCCATACACCGACGCCCGTATCTTCGGGCGCCTTGATTGGATTGCTCCAGATTGGATTAGCCATGATGTTCGGTCCTTTCCCGATTAGTCGCCTGTGGCAGCAAAGAAGGCGTTCACAACGCCGCGCTGCTTGCCGAGAACGTTGGTCTGAGTGCCGTCAATGGCGTCGACCGTGACGTTGTCACCGAGCGTATAGCCGAGCTTCTTCATGCCCCACTTGCCGATCATGCCGAGGCCTTGCACCTGGTCGTAATCGTCCTTCTGCTCGCGGGATTTGTAGCGCTCCTTGATCGCCCAACCGAGCGCTTCCTGACCGAGCAGGAATGCGGGCTGAACGTTGGCACCAGAGTTACCGACGCCGGGCAGGATCGGCATGTCATCCACTTCGTGGACGATCACACCATCCCATTCGCGGTCACCACCCAGGAACATGCCCTCGGAGCGGCGAGCTACGGACTGCTGGCGCTCCGTCTCATTCATCGACGCCACGAAGTCACGCATTTCCAGCGATCCAACGAAGCATACGAAGAAACGACGGTTTTCAGCTTCGCTGATACTGGTCGGCGTGATGCGCGGTCGAGCGGACAGCGCGATGCGCTTCAACAAGGAGACGGAATCCTTGGTGAATTTGCCGCCGGCAGCGGTGATATTGGCCAACGAGGCCGCGTGGTTGTTCGTGGTGTAGTTGCCCAGCGAATTGCCGTAGAGCACGCGGTCCTTGTTGTTGGTGTGCCAGGTGTTCTTGTCCGTCGCAGTCGCGTCCAGATAAGGAACGTTGAGCTGCTGTCCAACGTCCTGAAGGCGATCGATGACTTCGAACTTGGCGTCTTCTTCGGACCACGTTTTCAGCGCGACCTTGAAGGCCTTGCGCAGATCGATGGCGGCGAGATCCTTGTCCAGCTCGTGGGTGGAGATCGCCTTCTTGCGCATGTCCCAGAAGACTTTGTCGCCGTATTCGCCCAGCTTGTCTTCATGGCCACGAAGCGGCTGACGACCTTTGATGGCGCCACGCTTCAGGTTGGTGATGAATTCGAAGGTAATGCCATTGCCCTGTTTGGAGGCAAAGTCTTCCTTCATCACGATTGGGTTGTCGATGCTCGTCCCGGCATAAGCCGAGAACGGGTTGCGCTGGAAAAACTCAGTAGAAAACTGGTCGTCCCAGATTGTCGGAGAAAGATCCGCCTGAACGCGAGTCTCTGCCATTGCTTCTTACCTCTTGGATCGGGCGATCATCTTCCGCCCATGATTTCAGAAAGAGGCCGCGGGCCACCGTACTCCGCACCACCGCGAGGACCGCCCGCAGGCGTTTTCGCGAAGGCTGTAGGAAGGTTGGGGGCTGGGGCCGGCTGGGGTATTGGCGCCGGCTGTGGCTGCTGCTGGGATGCGATTTCATCCATGATCTGCTGGCGAAGCTTTGCCTTGTAGGCTTCCAGATCGCCGCCGATCTCAGCGTTCATTGTCTGACGTTCATGCCATTTCACGAGGTTGTCGAAGGGGTTTCCTCCGGCCATCAATTCGCGGCCGAGTGCTGCCCCCTGCGGTGTATTGAAGAGTGCTTCGGCTGCCTGTTTGGCCGCCTGCACCTTCGCTGCACCGTGCGTGCTGATCGCCTGCGTCTCCTGCAAGACTTCTCGCATTTCCTGCATCTGCTGCTGGACTGGCGTTAGCTGGTGCTGGAGATAGCCATCCGGGTCGTCCCATAGGGCCGGCGGCGGCTTCGGCGGTTCAGTTGGCTTTGGCGGGTTGGAGAGAAGCTGAATTTGTCGTTCAAGCTCCTGCATACGCCTCATATCCCGCTCGTAGCGTTCCTCGGCTTCCTTGCGCTTTCCACGCTCGGCGTCGAGTGCCTGGATTGGGACATGTCCGCTTAGCTGTTGGGATGGCGCTGCGGGTGTCGCCTGAGGCTCTTCCACAACGGCATCCGTCTGCTTTGCGGCAAACCTGCCTTGTTCGTCTCGTGATGCTCCTGCTGCCTCTGTCGGCGCTGGTGTGGCGCTCTCAGTTGTGACAGGTGCGGTGGTTTCTTCGGACGCGGGTTCGCCCCGGCCCGACATGATGTCGTCCAGTGATTTTACAGTCACAGTCATTTCCTCGTTCGTGGGGACTACGTTTGCCCGATCACCCGGCACCGGCATTGCCCTTATGGTTGGCACCACCTGTCAGGATGACGGCCTGACGCCCTGTTGCCCGTTAGACCCCGGCACCGGGTTGGACGCGTTGAAACACTGGCAGGCTCGCTCGTAGCGGGGTCATTGCCGTTTCCATGCGTATCTTGTCAGTCTCCGCCACGGTCTTTTCCGTAGCGGCTTCTGTGTTCTGGATATCAACGATGGCTTTCGCCATGTCGAACTGATTGGGCTCTTGTGCGCCGTTTGGCTGGCCAGCAGCCCCGGCGTCAGAGAGGGCCTTGATGGCTTGGGCTTCCTTCAGCTTGGCCGAGGCCTGCTTGTCGGCTGCTGTGGCTTCCTGCGTCGCAAGCTCTGCCTGGGCGCCCGCCAGCATTGCAGGGTTCGGCGGCTGTTGCTCACGCTCAGAGATGCCCTTGAGAAGGTTGGCCTTGTAGCGAAGGTTTGGAGCCGCTGCGATGATATCCTTGAACGGGATCTCGTTATTGCGATCCATCTGCTTCAGGTCGATCAGCAACGCGAACTGCTCATCCATCATCGCGCCTACAGCCGGGGCTTCGTCGAGAATGATATCAACGTCCAGCTGGGAAACATTCGCATCCATAACCGAAGCATTCTCTACGCCGGCAAGGTCATATTGTTGCGCCGGGTTCAATCCGACCCACTTCATGTTGTTCTGATCGTCGGTGACGCGAATCCACCGCTCACATGTCCAGAACTGGCGAATACGGTTCCATACCATTCGGTAGACATCCATATCCATTTGGCGCAGCGTATCTGTGAGCAAGCCCATCTGGGTTTGCCCGCCCTGCTGTTGCGCCAGGATCGCCCGGCCAGACTGCGAACCGGCTTGCTTGCCCATCATTGCAGCGTTTGGCCCCATCACCTCAAAGATGCTCAGGGCCTGCGACATATGCTCCATATGGCCTGACGCCTGGTCGTTCGTGGGGATGATGCCGAAGTCCCGGCCGAACTGGGCTTCACCCTCAAGCGTAACGTGGCCGTCAGCTTTTTGTAGCTGACCTTTATTTTCCTTAGTGTTCGCATCAAAAGTGCGGTTGCCATAGGTCTGTCGGCTTGTGACGAGATGGAGCGCCTTGGAGCGGCGCTTGTTAATTTCGTCCTGTGGGTCAATCAGGTCACGAACTGCACCGTACCGGTTGTTGTCCCGGTCGACGTATGACGAGCGCCAAGCATAAGGGTGCTCCCGCCTGCCGTCCTCGTCCTCCCATGGAGAAGGACCGTTGCGAAGGATCCCCCCCTTTGTGAACTCGGCAAAGCTCCACTGCCCATCGGTGTCGATAAAGTAAATCTGGACAACACGGATGCGCTTTCGCTTCGAGCTATCGATCCACGCAAGCCTTGGCCTGTCGTCGTATGTATCGCCCACTCTTGCAAGAGACACCGTTTCATCGAAGACAGCAGACGCGGCCTCACCATACCGGCGAACGGCTTCGCTCCGATCCATCCAGATAACAAGCCCAAGATAACTGGCGTCAGAGAAATCGTCCTCCGAGCTATGGGGGTCCCAGAACATGCGGTCCCATGCGCACCGGACCAAACGGACGTCGTAATCCGGCGCCGTCATAGCGGTTGTCGCCATCATGGCGTTGCGGTCGAACCGCTGCTCGACAGTTACCTCGATGCCACCCCAACCAACCTTGAGCATGTCGCCCCACACGCGGGACTTGCTGTCGTCGTATCGCTGGTCCTGCGTCACGTAGCGCAGCGCATCGGTTACAGCTTCGCTGTCCTTTTCGTGCATAGGGGTGCGAGGTAGAGCGCGCGGGACCGTTCTCTGTTGGCGCTCAAGGCCTTGCAGATAGTCGATCTTGTTTCGTATCAGGTTGAACGCGATGACTGGCTGACCTCGCCGTTTCAACACGGCAGCTTCTTTGGCGGTCCATTGCTTGCCGTTGTAATAGTCCAGATCCCGCTCTGCGCGGGTGCGTGACTTATCCGACGCGGATTCTGCATCGCAGAACATATCCACGAGCCATGAGTGGAAAGCTACATCGTCCATCAAAGGGTTTTCCAGTCACTTTCGGGTTCATCGCTGTCCTCGAACCAATCGCGTTGATTGGCTGGCTCCTGCTTGTCAGGAGGGCGAGGCGCAAACATCTTGTCTAGGAGCTGGCCAATCAGGCCCATCATGTCTACCTGGTCGTCGTTCTTTCCTGCTGGGAACGTGAGCATTTCCGACACGAAGGCTTCGTACCAAGGAGCGTCAACAGGCACATACAGGCCATCCAGAGCCATGCGGCCTCGGATCGACTGAGCCCGGATTGCTTTATCGCCTCTCGTCGGGAAGACGTCCCTTGCGACATATGCCTTCCGATCTCGCATCCGGCGCTCTAGGAATGGTCCGACACCTGACTTGATCTGCCCAGTCTCCTCAGCCCATGCCAATGGCTTCCATTGGATTACCATGTCGCAGAATGCTTCCACCCAACGGTCAGAGCTCGCCTGGGACCGCCAAAGGTCAAGAAGCCACATGCGGTTCATGTCATCGATCCCAACTACGCCATGAACGGTGTAGTCTCCTCGGTTGGCAGTTACCGCATAATCCGATGCCCCGTAGATTGTCATGGTATCACGCTTCGGCATCTGCGCGATCTGGTATGGACGGAGCCATTCAGCCTTGAATAGGCCACCTTCACGAGGCGCCGGCCGCTGCTGAAATTGGCCAGCAACAGCGTAAGGTCCCATTATCTTTTTGTCGCGCTCAACGACTTCACGCGGGAAGCGGTCGTTGAACAACAGTTCGCCGGCCGTCGTGCGCGGGTCAGAGAACCCGATACTCGTATAACACCTGCGTTCGGGCTCAAATTCCATGGGAAGCATCAGATGCTCGTACCCGAAGTCATTAGCCAGAATGACGCCTGAGACATCCTCTTCGTGCAGGCGCTGCATAACCACGATGATTGCGGATTCATCCGGGTTGTTCAGGCGAGTTGGCACCGATTCCCGGAACGTTTCATTGACTGATTCACGCTGAGACGTAGAGCTAGCGTTATCGACTGAAAGAGGGTCGTCAATTAGGACCCTGTCTCCACGAGAGCCCGTTAACCCCGTGAAAGCCATAGCCTCACGGAAACCCGTCGCGTCGTTTTCAAACTTCAGCTTTGCGTTCTGGTCCGACATTAGCCGAACAGTTGAGCCCCATCTCTCTTGGTACCAGTCAGACGCAATCAGTCGGCGCATCTTCAGGTTATCGCGGACTGCCAGCGGATGGCTGTGCGACGTGCCAAGATAGCGCATGTGCGGGAGACCACGAGGCCCCCACTCCCAGCTGGGCCACATCACCCCAACAGACAGTGATTTCATCGTGCCCGGAGGAACGTTGATCAGCAGCCGAGTTATCTGTTTCTTGGTGACCGCTTCTAGATGCTCTGATATCGCATCGATGTGCCATCCGTGCTTATATTGCTGCCCCGGCTCTAGGACGTGCCATGCTGCCTTTGTGAACGACGCGAGGGATACACCGGACCGCTCAATATCCCGATCAAGATTACTCTGCGCTTCCCTCTTCTGCCGCTGCGACCGTATCGCCTCCAATAAGCCCGAGCTTCTGGAGAACTGGATATGCTGTTTCGAGGAGAGCAAGTTCATCTTCGGTTAGCGCGTCCAGTTGTTTGGCGGATATGGTTACTACCTGAATGGTGCCGGATATTTTCCGGTTCTCGCTGCCAAGGCCAAAGAGCTTAGCTTTGCCCATTGTCGCGCTTACAGCGGCACTCGGCTGCTTTTCGGTGATGGCTATAGCCCGAGCCTCCTCAAGCTCACTGGCGAGGCTCTCTAGGGTGACAGCGCAACGTTTTGCAGCATTACCTTGCAATTCGGACACCCTACCCGTCACCTCCCCGTTCGCTAGCAGCTCGCTTGCTCTCTTGTGAACGGTTTCAGGCTTGATTGTTGAGCTAACCTGGTAGGCAGTTCGGTACGCCTCAGAGGCATTCCCTGTCTCGACATATGCACGGGCAAACGCTTCTTGCTTTGATGTAAGAGCCATTATCAATCGCTCTTGTCTGACATCTGGTGCAGCCGATGCAGGAGGCGTGACACCGATGCGATGCGCCTATGTGCGTCATCTGTTGCCGTGAAGGATGAGATGACGGAACCGTCGACCTTTGCCGCCGACCACGACAGGTCAACAATCTCGCCCCGTTCTGCCATTGCGAGGACGCGCTTTGCTTCATCTACGACTTCGGCCTTTGCTGCCGCTTTCGTGTCCAGAACTCGGAGCGTTGCCGCCATATCTATATCCTGTTGGTGTTGATCCGGTTTGCCATGCTTGACGCCACTATATGTCTAAGGCTTGCAGGCCTCAGCCGAGCGGAAGACGCGGGTTCTTCACCCACGAGCAAGGCCTGTTCCTCGTACCGGTTGACGAAGCTTGGAATTTCCGCTCGCCCATGAAGAGGTTAAATTGCTTGTCGAGCATCTTCGAGAGATTGGCTGGGGAAGATAACACCATCTCCGCCTGGCCCGATGCCAAGGCGCTCCTGGTCTGACCGAGCGAGAGCTGTTCCGACCTCGTAGGCCGTTTCGAAGTTATCGAACTCCTTGCCGATCTGGCGGGTACTGCCCATTGATCCATGATCCTCGTGCCTGGTCACGATGAAGCGCTCCACGCGCTTGACGCGGTATTCAACTGTCATCTCTTTTTCCTCTTGCTGAAAGCGACGGCCGCAGCCGCCTATCCGACCTTTCGGAATAAGTTGCCCTACAGCCCGAGGCCGAGAACCTTCGACAGACGCGAAAGCTCATCATTGGCGCGGCGCAGTTCGGAGATGGTGTCTTCCGCATTGTCTGCCAACGAGGTGAGAATGCCGCCAGGCGCGGCGGTGAGGCGATCGCCTTTACTCTCAGCTTCAGGCCGGGAGCCGACGAGGTTGTCGACAATGCCGCGGACCCGGCTTGAAAGTTCGCGGGCTTCGTTGAGCGTCCTTGCGATGCGCTCGACTGGCGTCATCGATTTAGGGGCGATACCCACGGCGCCGTCAGACGGGCCAGTGTATTCCGGGCGGGTGATCTGGTTATATGCTGCGTCCATGGTTCATCCCCCCTTAGACCGGATACCGGCGAGCGTCATCGAGGACGGTCTGCACAATTGCCCCATGCGGCATCGAGCCGCCGTTGATGGCCTCTGCGTCGCGAAGCAGCTGCCCAAGGCGATCGAGGCGAGGCCCTGCTGTCTGGTGAAGGAATTCACGAAGCAGATAGCCCTCAAGCGCCCAGATCTTGTTCCGGGCATTGTCGCGGGCAATCTTGCGGCCGATCTCCTTGTCAAAGTTCTCGGGCGATGCGGCGGCGCTCTCGCCGGTCACGATATAGCCGTTGCGGAGCGTCAGCGCGCAGACGGTCAACGTGGTGCCGGGGAACACGTGATACTGTTCCGCCTGGATGGCTTCATCGATCAGCGCTGGCGTCAGCCGGGGAGCATTCAGGCCCTTGCGCTGGATTTCATTCTCGATCTTCTGTTCGTCCTTCATTTCAATCTTCCTTTTCAGCCTAAAAAAACCCCCGCCATTGCTGACGGGGGTGGTAATCACCGGTTGGTGAAATATTCGATCTGGGCAGTTAGCCACGCCCGGAGCTTTTCGAAAAACGTCGGCTTTCGCGTTATCCCGCCGCAGTCACACCATGCAGGGCGCTTTGCCGGGGCATTGTGAAGTGCGCAATCGGAGTAATGGTTTTCCATCAAGCACTCCCCGTGGGCTGGCATTTCGCGATAATGGTTTTCTACGAATACGCGCAATCGGCGCAGCTTATGGCGCGCTTGTCGCCAACGAACTGGCATCCGCAATCAAGGCACTTGCTGACGTAACCACCTGGCGCCCACATCTTGCGGCGTGGCCGGCTGTCTTCCGGCTTGATCGACTTCACGAACTCAAGCGCTTCGTTCAGTCCGCGTTCGATCTTGGCGGCGGGCCTCTCCCGCTCTTGCTCGGTGGTGGTCATGGGGTGGGCGGCCAAGTGCGAGACTTGCGGCATTTATCGCTTGCAACGGTCTCAGCCTTCCGGGCGCTGCATCCCTTGGCGCGATAGTGCGCCTCCCATGCCTTGTGCCTCGGTATCTCGTTTAACGCCTCGCGGATCGCGTCACGGTTCCCCGGGGTCGAGTCTTTGAACATTTCTTGATTAAGCTGGCTACGGCGCAATTCGCTGATCGGCTCATACGTCATCCGAACCATCCTTTGTAGTAGGCGACGAACGTCAGCCCGTAGGTGACGCCAAAATACCAAGCGGCTCCGCGAGGCGTGAAGAACCAACCGCGAATTCGATTGATGCGCTGCATCGCGCTCTCCATGTGGGCGGGTGAATTGGGTGCCGAGGTGGGGTCGACACCCTCTATTGTTTACGACGCCTTGTCGAAGGTCAGGGAATAGACCGCGCCGATTTCGAACTGTTCAATTGCGGCAGGGTTCGTGATGGTCATGGAAAGCTCGCCAGAAGGCGTCCACTTCGACCAGTCTCCATTGCCTTCCGGCAGCCCCGTCGCTTCGCCTCTCACTGACGGGTGCTGACCTCGACAGGAAGGGCGTAGGTAGCATTGCTGGTTTCGTCCGCATCGTCCAAGAAACATTTTCGTCCCCCGATGCCTCATCCGTGCCAGCTGGCAGTATGCTATTTATCCTAACCGGCGATGCAGCCTGTGCCGCCTTCCTGATTTGCTGCGAGGGCCACACGCTACCGTGGCTTCTATAGGCCCTGAGGCATGAAGCCCCGCACATTGAAGTGATCAACGGGTACTGCCTCAGACGTTCGTCGGGCGCCTTGCGGAAGTGCTTCTAACCGCCGCCTCGCATTCCGTTGCCCTGTTGGGCGAATTGGTCCCTCATGCTCCCTAGCTGGCTTTAGGCCCGCGTCTCTGGTTGAACCCAGGAGTTCGGAAGCATGAGGTGTCTTAATCGCATGCCGAGCGCCAAACACTCGGATTACTCTACACCCTTGCGGGGAGGACGGCCTTGGCTAATTACCGCGTCGTCATGCGAACTGGTTGAGGAGACTTCGCCGCCTCCCAAGCATCATTTTCTGCTTCACCGTGCCCACACACCCAGTCTGCCCATTTGTCCCAATCGCTCTCTGGCGGGTAAGGGCAATCACTGATGTGCGACTGACGGTTGGTGAGAAAGGCATCTCTGCCTTCATCCCATTCAGCACTGTTGGCCATCATGCCGCCTCGCGCTTTCGAGATTCACGCTCCCGCCGTCTGGCGTTCTGCGCATCTGCCCAGCTGAAATCCCGAAGATCGGCGTCGAAGTCCAGAGAAGGCTTTGCGTCAGGTGCACGCCAAACTCCGATGTTGGACTTTTTATCCCCGATTTCAGAGTGATTTGGCAAGTGCGCTTCATCGCCAAAATCGTTATGCTGCAATGGCTTGCGGGAGAAAGCTAAGAAAATGCATTTAACCGCCGCGTTTTTCCGGTAGTCTCCCGACTGTCTCGATATGCCTTCGACGGTCCGACACCACTTGGCGAACGCCTGCCCGCCCGCTTCCGACTTGGCCCAAGCCCACAGTGCGCGGCGCTTCTTCTCGCACGGCACCAGCTTGATGACCTCCATGGCGGCTTCCCACAAACCCATTTCGTTGGTCGTGTTTCGAAGGTTCTCGGGATTGAGCCACTTCCACCGCCATTCTTCGTTCTTGGTCTTCTCGTCCCAGCCGTTGATATCTGCGATGTCGTGAACGTAGCCGTAATTGGCTGCCTTCAGCTTTGCCGGCCGCGCGGTGTCGGGCAACTTCCGGTCGACCTCGGCAGCTCGAATGAATAGCTCGATAATCTGTGCCTCGTTCATGCCGATCTCCTATCATCCAAAAGGTCCGGTTGCTTTGCCATCGCGCCGAACGTCCGCTTCATTCTCTCGTATAGCATGCCCACTAACGCATGTCGTTTGGATACCACCCCGTCGAGGTCCAAAGCCCAGAACTGTAGCCAGCCCAGCGGGAGAGTATCGAAGAACGAGAACCAGGCAGTGACGTTGGTGGTGACGAGTTCGGGGAAGTTCTTCTCGGCCGCCCGGATCATGTCCGATACCACCCACAAGGATGTCTCATCGATGAAGCCTTTGTTGTTGGCGGTCTCTGCCAGCGTCATGACCACAAAGCGTGCGTGGTCGTCTCCATGGCGGTTTATGATGCGTTCCAGCGTGACGATTGCCCGTGTCTGCCCGACGGCCGGCATTACATGCGCCGGCACAACTGCAATGCCATGCTCTGCAAATATTGCTTCGGCTGCCGGGTGGCTAGTCATAGATCGTCCCACTCCTTCTTTGCCTTGCGCTCGGCTATGGTTCGGACAGCCGACAATATGGTGGTATGATCACGCCCACCGAGAAACTTCCCGATCTGGGGATAGCTAAGGTCTGGCCTTTCTCGCTTGATCGCGTCGATGACAGCAAACCGAGCCTTGATGAGGTAGTCGCTCCGTCTCGGACCCTTGATCTCGTCAAGCGTGAAGTCGGGATATCTTTCAAGCACACGCTTGGCGATCTCGGCCATTGACTTGCGTTTGGGCCTTGAGGTGGATCCCCCAGCGTACGGCGAGTATTCGCTCTCCCAAGAGACAATGAGCGTGTGGCTCGTCGTGAGCTTCGATACCCGCAGAAGCATGTACTTACTTGCCGTGCGCGCAGCCTTTGTCGTACGGGCGATCTTCGGCATAGGCCAGACGCCGTTGATGTCCTGATAGCCTGTTGTCACCATCTGGTTCATGCTGCCTCGCTTTCCGGCTCTGGGCCGTCGATAAACGCGACACGCGGCAGAGTGACCTTGGCGCCGGTGAATGTGGTTCTGACCACGCAACCAGCCTTGAGAGGGGCTACTGTGGGTTCATCGGCCACCTGTTTGACAATCGGGTTCGAACGTCGCGCGTTGCTCTTGCGATATGGAAATGTGCCGCGGCGCGTGCTGGTCATGTTCTTGACCGCGCTCCAGGTCATGCCGAGCTTTTCAGCCATGTCATACATGGTGTAGCCGTCACGCCATAGTGCGGCAGCAGCGGCTATCTGTTCCTTGGTGTATAGTGAGCGGTGGTGGGTCATGCTGCTGCACTCCTCACCATTTCCCGCTCGAGCTGGTCGCGTGACGTAGCGAAATCGGTGTGAAGGATTCCGACCCCACCCTCCTCGCGCCATGCCTTGATGTTGCGCTCGAAGTCATCAATCAGGATGTCACCGCGCGAGTGCATGAACAGAGGCTTGTTGCGTCCGCCCATGACCGGAAGGATATGGCAGGTGCTGGATAGATGCTCCCTCACCCATTCCCGTTTCTGACGCGCTACGTGGGCATAGTTCGACTTCGGGCAAGCCGTCAGGATGATCGGGTTCAGCCATGATATCCGGTCGAAGAACTCCTTGGCGCCGGGGCACTGCGGCATATCCCGGAAGTATGACGGGTGAGCGTTGATCTGCGACCACATATCGTCATCCAGCATGGTACGGTGATCGACGCCGAACAGCGCCGGGAAATGAGCGTCGAAGTCAGCCATGACGCCATCGAGGTCTAGGTATACGTTTGGTCGCTTCATGCCATTTCTCTCCTTTCCACGCTGATCTCTTTGCCCTTGCGCCCCACCTTCTCGACAATGGTTCGCTTGTTGCTGCCCTTGGCTTTGACGAAGGGCTTGAGCTTGAAATGGGCGTCCGCATCGCTGACGGCTTTGATCGTCTCCCCGTCGCGGCGCATCGTGCCGTTGATGTGCTTGATGACGTGTCCCTGGGCGGCGATAAGTGCCTCTGTTTGGACCGGGAAGACCTTCGGCTTGTCGCCCTCAAGGATCGGCCAAGGTTGCGCGTTCTGGGCGAAGCGGCACATGGCCCAATGGCCGCCGGGGACTGGCTTGGTATATGCGGCGAAGTGGTTCAACCTTCTGTTCCTTCCATCATCCGAACAAGGCAAGCTGCGCCGGCGGAGCCTCTTGCGGCAAGCCGAGTGATAAGAGTGCGGAGCGCATACGCTGCTTGAAGTGGCACAACTCCATTGCCGAGCATTCTGAGTTGGTCCATCTGGGGGGCCACCCCATCAGCCACTCGACGAACCGAGGGTTCAAGGTGCGGCGCGGCTCTGAGGCATTCTGCCCATGCTGCGGTGTCTGATGGCCTGGGAGGGAAAAGTGATAAGCTTGCCCCTTCAAAAGTAGTTCGCGGGACCTCTCCCCACTTCTCGACATCCGACCGCCGGTCGTGTCTGCCACTGCTGGTGTCTGCCACAGCGCGATAGCATCGTTTAGTGTCACCCCATCGTGGTGTCGGCTGTTCGGGTTCGATCTTCCCGATGTTCGATTTCTCGCCCCAACGCTGTCTGCCACAACCGGCGTAGGCCATTTCATCGCTTGAGCTGATATGCTGCTGAAGCAATTCGCTCCTCGATCGCCCATCCTGGCCACGAACGTTTCGCTGTCCTCGCCACTTTCCGAAGCCCGCGGGGTTAGCCACCGCGAGGAGGAAGAACCGTTCCCTTCCATGACTTGCGCCAACTTCTGTCGCCGTGAACAGTCCTCCCTCAACCTCAAAGCCCAATCTTTGAAAGTCTCGCCAGACGCGTTCCGCACCTCCTGTTGATATGATGCCCCTGACGTTTTCAATGAGCGCAAACCAAGCCCCGGACTGGACGATGATACGGCGCGCGTTAGACCAGAGGTCGCGTTCGTCCTCTTCTCCGAGCTGCTTTCCAGCTGTGCTATGTGGCTGGCACGGGATGCCACCAATGAGGCCGTCAACTGCGCCACGCCATGCTCTGCCATTGAAGGTTCTGGCATCGCTCCAAATAGGCGCTGCAGCCATATGGCCCGCTTCCATTGCTGATACCAGTTGCGCGACCGCGAAGGCTTCCCTCTCGACCATGCAGACTGTTCTAGCGCTTGGAATTGCCAGCTCGACGCCGAGATCGAGGCCGAATCCACCTGTGCAGATGGAGATGAGGTTGAGATGTTCGGTACGTAAAGCCACATTCACACCAGCCTCCTGCTATTCTGCGCTCTGGCATACTCCGGTCCAAAGCTGGTGCTTGAGCCGTTCCATTGGATTTCTTGGCGCCGGGGAAACTCGTTCTCGCGGGACAGTGCCAGAATGAACTCAGCCTTTCCCTTTACTTCGGCTAGGGTGTCTTCCCACAGGCGATAATCGTCAGTGCCTTCCTCGGGCTCCATGCCCGCGACCGCCGGATAGGCCTGATGGACGATGATCATGTTGTCGACGTCCTTGTCGATGTTGCCGAGCATGCTCTTGTAGGTCGGCCGGCGGCGCTTGGCGGCCATGAGGCGGTCGCGGTACGTCTTGCCCCATGTGCCGTCGTTGCTGTTCTTGTTGATGTGGGTGAGCGCGATGATCGGTATCTTCCGCTTCATGGCGATGTTCTTGAGTGTCGACGTGGCACGGTTTGCCTTCTTGAAATCGTCGGCGTCTTCCATCTTGCCGGTCCACAGCAGCTTTAGAATGTGGTCGACTACGAAAGCCTCGATCCCGAATTCGCCCTGCAGCCGGTTGATCCGCTCATCCAATTCTTCGAGCGTGATCTGCTTGGAAATGATGTCGATGAACTTGAGGCGCTTGATATCCGCCCCTGCCTTCACCAACTGCTCGACCTCATCCTGAGAGACCTGCCCGCGCTTCTGGCGCTTTGCTGATATCCCGGTGCGTCGAGCCTTCTCGCGCATGATGATCTGATCGGTAGGCATTTCGCCGCTAAGGCCTGCGATCGGGTGGCGCTCAGCCAGATTGAAGAAGCACTGCCAGGCTGCCGCAGACTTGCCGGTCTTCACATCACCGCCGATAACCAGCAATTCACCGGTGCCAAGCGGCCCCATTAGATTGGTCAGTTCCGGAATGCCCAGATCAAGACCGGCCACACGTCGCCCGGCAATCGCGTCAGACGTCACGCCTAGCGTTCTGTCCACCGCGTCGAAGAAGCTCTCCTGCGGCTCGTTGCGTGCCTGTATGTCGGTGATGATGGCAGAGAAGCGGTTGCGGCAATCCGTGATCTGGTCGATGAATTCCAGTTCATCAGCTGCGCGTGTCGCCGCACTTCTGGCATTGTCACCAACCGAGATAGCTTCCCGGCGGTGATAGTATTCAGTCACAGCGTCGGCATAGTCGGGCGTGTTGATGATGTTGACGGCTTCTGCGGCAAGATGAGCCAGATATTGCGATACCGTCATGTCACCGATTTTGACCGACACCATTTCCGGCGACATGTGCGACCGAACAGTGACGGCATTCGCGTCCTTGTTGATCGCGCGCAGTTTCAGGATAGCGGTATAAATGTCGCGATGGATACGCTCGAAGAAGTGCGAGACGTCAAATGTCACCGGCACGCGACTTACGGCTTCGTTGTTCATCAGCAGCGCGCCGAGCAGAGCCTGTTCCGCCTCAATGTTTGCCGGGATGAAGTCTTGGTTCATGGCGTTCATGCGACACCTGCCATATCGAACAGCGTGTCAGATGGTTGAATATCCAATTCAGCGATGTTCTTGACTGCCTGCCGGAAATAGGACGGCTTCAACTCGAAACCCAGACCTTTCCGCCCGAGCTTTACAGCGGAGTAAACTTCGCTTCCAATGCCAAGGAACGGCGTCAGGACTGTCTCACCCTTTGCAGACCACAGATCGAGGCATCGCTCGATCACGTCCAGCTGTAGCGGGGATATGTGCTGCTCGTCCTTCTCATCGCGACCGGCGCGATACTGCAGGGTGTTCGTCTGGTTGATGTCCATCCACACTGGCGAGGCGTACCGCTGCCATACGAGGATTGAACGCCACTGCTCGAAGGGCCAAGCCTTGCGGCCTTCGGATTCGGTTTGCTTTCTGTGCTTTTCATAAGCCTCACGGCTGATGTCGAGGCTGTCATCGCCAGACCACCGGTCAAACATTCCAGCGACGGGCGCCTCGTTGTCCCCCGGCTTGCGGAATGACACGATATAATCAGCAAGTCCCATACCGCTGATCGTGCTGTCCTTCGTGATCTGCTTGTGAAGCAGCCGGATAGATTTCGTGCGCTGCTGAGCGATAACCGGGTCTTTCCAGATGCAAACTTCGGAATGGAAGATCCACCCGGCGTCCTCGTAGGCTCTGACGATTTCGCCCCGGAAGTCCCGCATGCCGATAAAGCCATGTCGTGTCTTGCTGGTGGGCAGTTGCATGCAGTGAACGGAATGTATGCGGCCCGGCTTCGTCACCCTGTAGAGTTCGGAAATCAGGAAGGCGTAGTGCTCCCAAAACTGCGGGCCGTCATTGTTCGATATATCGCGGTCGTAGTTCGAGAATTTGTAAAGCCCTTCGAATGGCGGGCTATGGATGCCGAAATGGACGCTATCACCGGGAACACCACGGATAAGCTCGCAGGCGTCGCCCTGATAGATGGCGTATCGATCGGTCACAACCTGGTCGACGGCGTTGATAGTCATGCCGCGCACTCCCCTATCCATGTTGGAATTTTCATCGGTATGGTTGGATTGTAGTCAGGACGATCACGAACCGATCCGCGCACAGCTGCACTCGAAAGGTCTGCCATGTGCATCACCATCGCTGCGGCCATCCGGTCCGCGTCGATTTCCTTCCGACGGAGGTTTGCCACGGTGGCGCCCTCCATTTCGGAGGCGATGAAATGCACGTTGACCGGCTTCATCTGCCCAAACCGCCAGAAGCGGCGGATCGCCTGATAGATTTGCTCGAAGCTGTCATTAAGCCCGACGAATCCGGTATCCGCGCAGTGCTGCCAGTTCATCCCGAACCCGGCGATCGACGGCTTCGTGATCAGCACGCGAATGCGGCCTTGCGAGAAATCAACAAGCTTGCGGCGCTTGTCGTCGTCTTTGTCTGCCCCTGATAGATTGACCGCGCCGGGTATCAGCTTTGCGAGCGCCTCAGCTTCGCTGTTCAGATTGCACCACCAGACGAAAGGCCTATCGGCCGGCGTCATGGAGGCGGCTAGCGCCACTCGCTCGGATACGCTGTCACGGCGAGCCGCAATGCGTTCTTGCAGCGTGCGGGCTTCCATGGGGAAAAGGAGGCCTGTATCGAGGCTGGGAGCGTATTCCACGCCTACCGTGTGCTGGTGGTAGTTCAGCGGCGGCAGATCGTAGCCCGCGTTGTCGTAGCCTAGATCGGAAGGCTTCCGAAGCATCACAGCCCACGACGCCATCCACTTCCAGAACTCGCTTTCAGCGTGCCCTTTAAGCCGCCATTTCTGCGTATCTCCTCCGTCGTGTGTGAAGAACGTCGCAAGCATGTCGGTATACGACATGACCCCGAGGAACTCCGCATGGTTGCCAAGCTCCATGAAGTCGTTCGGCGCAGGCGTTGCCGTTGCTGCCAGTCTGAACGGTATCTTCGAACATTCCGAAATGAGCTTCGTCCGGTACTTGCCGTCTGTGCTTTTCAGGATGCTGCTTTCGTCCAGAACGACGCCACCGAACCGGGACAAGTCGAAGTGATCCATCTTCTGGTAATTGGTGACGTTGATCCCCCATCCCTCGTCGGGATGAAACGAAACCAGGTTGGCAGCCATGCCGAATTTCTCGGCCTCAGTAATGTGCTGCTCAGCGACGGCGAGCGGCGCCATGATCAGGACAGGCTTGCCCGTGAAGTCAAAGACCTGATCCGACCACGAAAGCTCCATCAATGTCTTGCCGAGACCCGTGCCGGCAAAGATAGCGGCGCGACCGCGGCGCAATGACCACTGAACGATATCGTGCTGGTGAGGCTTCAAGACCGACGGCAGGGACAAAGCATGGCTAATGCCTGTATCGGGATCATTGATCTTCTTGCGATTGAGAAATTCTGTGTAAGCGTTCATGCGCCCGATCCCGCGAATAGATCGCCCGACGGCGCGCGCTTGAACTTCGTGTCCTTGATCGCATTCCATGCCGCTTCGTATCGGCCGGCGTGAATTTTCGTTTTGTCAGACTGTCCGCACAGGGCCAGAGCGCACGCTTCTGCGGCGTTATGGGAAATAGATTTATTGCCGGGGACCACGATACCTCGGCGCTCGCATTCCGATACGCAAGCCTCTTTCCAGAGGTTTTCGATCCGTTCCAACTTCCCTGTTTTTGGATCGGGTTTCTTGAGTTTGTGTATCTTGAACGGAGGCTTAAACCCGGATCCGAAGAAAGCCACCCGCCAGGACGCTGTAGGGATGGTGGCGTACGGGATTCCCCAATTCGACAGAACGGCGACGATGGCCGCGCTGCTGATCCACGGATAAATCATGCCGTCGGCGCTACTGTTGCCGATCTTGGCCATAGACTGCTCTTCAAGGATGGCGAATGTCGGCTTTCGCCCCGCCTGATCTTCGGCGGCGATCAGCGCGTGAACCTTCTGGCCAATCTGGTCAGCCGTGAAATACTGGTCGGATTTGACTGGGACCTCAAAAACTCCGCACCGGATCGCGCTGTCATGCCGGTAAATATCTCTGAGAGCCCATCCCGTGTATTTGCTGGGGTCGAAAGCCACAATGTAGTTCATGCCGACGCCTCCGCTGGAATGATGCGATACACGCCGCGCTGTGGCGGGCGGTTCCGTTCGATGAAATATCCGTATCGGTCGAGTTTGCTGCGAACGCTGGAGACTATCTTCGCCGTGTACTTGATGGCGCTTTCGGTCACGCCCTCTTTTTCGCCGTGAAGACCTATCGACAGGTCCAGCTTGATGATGCCTTCCGGACCCGCACTCATAAGCAGGTCGAAGGCCTTCCCTTCCATCGGAGACAGGCAGTTGCGGACCTTTTCAGGCTCTGGCAACTCGCCAAGACTTCCGCCGCAGCAGGGGCATGTTACTGAAATCATGGTCGCCTCGTAGAAAAGTGACCCGGAGCATGTCCGCATTACAATTTGCTCCGGGTCTAGTTGGCCTGAACCTCGTGGGAGGTCGTGTTCAGGCCGAGGGATTCGTGGTTGGAAACGGGTTGCCGCCGGACGCTGGCGGCTCCTCCTTCGACTGCGCTGCACTGATGCGCGCCATGATGTCGGGGATTTCACTGTCGTATTCGCGCTTGCCGGCGTCGTAGCTTTCCAGCCAGAGCTTGTCGTCAACGGAGCCTCCGTCGTAGCCGGAGACGCGGTCGAGTCCGGTCAGACCAGCATGGAAGCCCTTGGCCTGGATCATCTGCTCGCCGTCGACACGGTCGATCTGGGTCAGCAAGTCGCCGCCGGATGTTGCCGGGATGTAGCCGAGCCATTCAAGGTTCTCGCGCTCGCTCTTGAGCTTGTCGACTGGCTTCTGGTGATCCTCGGCATTGAAGGATTTGAGATAGTGGTCGAGCTTCTGCGCCGGGAAGCCGGAGGCCTTGGCGTTCTGCCGGTTCGATGACTTCTCGCCTTGCAGCGCCTTGATCTGGGCCGCGATGTCGCGGTCCTTCTTGTGGTAAAAGGCGAAGAGAACGCGGCGCTCTCTTTCAGCTTTCGAATTGTCACCGATTTTTGCTGATGCTGTCATTCGCCCTTACCTTTCCGTTGCTGAGTTGCTGCGCGCAGCCTGTCTCTGAGCGCTGAGATTTGGTCGAGTAGGTCAACTTCGACTACCTCGGCTGACTGCTGATCCTCGGCCTCGTTTATGAGTTCGATGATTTGGTCCCGTTGGCTCTTGAGAAGATCGAGGTAAGCCGCGTTTATCGCCGTAAATTTTTCAACGGTGATCTGCTTGGCTCTGCCAGACACAAGATGCTTGATAGCGTTTCCGCCTACACCGCACCGGCTGCCAACTTCCTCGTAGGAGGCCAAGAGGCTGGCACCCTGTGAGGTAAGGTGAGAGAGCATGTACTCGGCCCGCTTTGCTGCAAGCGAAACCTCAGCTGTTTGGTCTGATCCTGACGGGGCGTCCTCGATGACATTGGCAAACAGGTTCTTGGCTGCTGTCCCTGCCCGCTTTATCTGCGCAATTAGCCGATCAAGCTCATCATCAGAATAGAACCACTCGCCAGACAACCGAAGGTGAGAAAACCTTTCGTGCAAGTAAGTTTCTAAGGAGCGAGTGCCGCCTTGGATACCAGCGACCAATTCGACGCCGCCAGGTGTTGCCGTGTAAAGAGCCCTCAGCCTGTTCGGTAGATGCTTCGTGAACCCGATTTTTACCGGGCCGCTTGCGTCTGTCGAACGTCGGATGAAGTAAACCGTGCTGTGGGCTGTTTCAGTCATCGTTTCGTCGCTTCCTTCGCTCTGCGCACTTCCTCAGCCAAAGCCGAAATTCTTCCATCAATGTCCGCAAAAGGATCACTGCCGAACCTCCCTTTTTCGACCTCCAGATCGTGCTGAAGGCGTTTAATTCGTCGTTCGCAGAGATTGAGGTAACCAATACGGAGGCTGCCAAACACTGTGAGCGTCGGCTTCGTCTCGCCATTGATCAACCGGCGAAGAGCGCGGGGCTTCATGCCCACTTCGCGAGCGACACGCTCTAGCGCATTCATCTGATCGCCGTTTCCTCGGGTCTCAATCTCAAGCATCTTGCGCCCGTAGTCCCGCGCGATATCTGGAGAAAACATTTCAAGGGTACTCATCGACATTTCCCTGTTTTCGATTTTCCTAATTGTCTTCGTTTGGTTTGAAGTTTGTCTGTGCATGGTCGCTGTCCTCGATAGGTTGAAACCATCGAAGGACGCGGGACACGAAAGGAACTACCCGCCGATTGGCGAAAGCCAGTAGTTGTCACGAGGCGTTCCGCCCGACCGTTCAGCCCGCCAGGCGAAAGGTTCGATAGCCTCGTTGATTTTGATGAAGTCGTTGCAGAGCGACACGAAAGACCAGATCGGTTCGGCCCGCCAAGACAGACCCGCTCTTGCCATAAGATGCTCTGCAGAAATTTGACCCGGATAAACCGCGCATAAGGCTTTGAAGACAGAGCCGGCGCGGGTGTCCGTCGTGTGAGTGACCAGTGCCGGAAGCGGGTATTGCTTGAGAGCAGCCATCACTTCCGCCCCGAGAATACCAGGTGCGCCAGTACCGCCGACACGATGAATGCCGAGAAGAATACCGATGCCCATACGAGGAGTTGCCGTTCGTCGGCAGAGAAAGATGAAATCATCACTTCCTCCATCCGTAAGGCTGCTTGCCATTCTCGATCAGCACGGCGTCAACCTGCTTGATCAGGTCTTCCCGGCTGATGCGCTTCTGCACTCCACGGAAGTCTTCCTTGTGCATCGAGTAGAGGCAGCGACCGTGATAGGTCAGCTTGAAGCCGTATCGAGCCATGAGGTTTTGAAGAAATCCCCAATCGCTGGAGAATCCGCGTTCGAATTTCCGTGGCTCGCCGTTCTTCTTGATCCACTCCGCAGTCATTGCGTTGATCGCGCTGCGGTCCTGGATGTGATGGTTGGGGGTTTGGAGTGATGTGTCCATCATGCCGCACCGCTTTCAGCGCGGGCTATGGCGCGGTCGAAGAGAGCAAGCACCTCTGCATGGCTGTTCTCGTCGTTGAAATTGACAATCACGCCTTCGAAGCTACCGTCGAAATTATCTCTGAGTTTCTCATCAGCAGCGAACAGAATGCCGACTGGTTCTGGAATGGATTCATGAAGCGGAAGGTCCATGACTTTGTGCATGGCTCCGACGCTGCAAAAGCACGTGGCCTCAGGCTCATGCGGTCGGACGTAGACGCCTTCTTCGTCGCTGCTGTAGTAGCCTTGTATCCAATTCTTCTCATCAGCGATGAGAGCGCGGGCTTCCTTGAGGATATGAACGGTATCCATCTACTCGCCTCCCCCAACGTCTTCGAGAAGGAATGCGGAGGAGTTACTGACGAGCTCCCCCGCCGATATCTGATGAGCATTCTCGCCGCCGGTTACATTGTCGCCTCCTGCGTTGGCCCCTTCACCGCTCCTCTCGTCAACCGGGAGACTTACGTTCGTCGGGGCTTTGGTCAGCGCATCTTCGCTCGTCGTGGCGGATGCGAATGGGTGTTCCGGCCAAGCCATCCAAGCAACCGGCTCGTTCTTGTGGCTCAGCATGCACCAGTGCGCCGGCTCATGTTTCGGCTCGCACCAGTAGGAACGCAGCGTCGTCTTGTTCGGCATCGCCAGAATGACGTAGCGGCCGTCGCGCGGGGCTTCGGATATGTTGTGGTTCCATTGGGTCATATCTGCGTCCCCGGAATTAGGTTCGGCCACTTGGCCTTTGCGTCGAACATGCGGTCATCGATGCCGGTGTGGCCTGAAAGCTCTTCACGGCTCGGGATGCGCGATTTAAGAAATTCAAGAACCTCTGGGAAGTCGTAGAGGATATGCCCCTGATCATGACTGATGACCGCAGCGATCACCTTTTTCAGCAACCGGGCCGGATCGATGTCCAGTTCGCCTATGCAGTCCTGAGACGCGCCGTCGACAAGCTGCGGCTGGCTCTCTCCAAACATCTTTTCCAGCCCTGCCATTGTGATTTTCTGTTCTGTCACTGGAGTTTCCTCTGATGAGCCGCGGCATCCGAAAGCCAGTCGGTATCAATTTTCTTGAGGTTCTCAGCCGTCAGGCGAGCGCGCTCTTTCTTGGTGATGTTGCAAATCTGCGCGTAAAGCCGCGTCAGTCCGCCGTCGCGAGTGATCCGACCGGCAAAGAGCGTTTCCGCGACGAGCCAATAATCGTCCTCGGTATTGAGCTTCGAGGTCTTGATGCCTCTGGCTCCGAGCGACGCCCGCAGTTCAAGGCTGGCATAGGCAGAGTTCGCGGCAACACGCTGCTGGCGCTTCATCAGAAGCTTTTCCAGACCAGACAGGAGGCGCTTGCCGTTCTCCTCTGTGCGGCTCTCGAAGTTGAAACCTCCAGCCTCCGCAAGCTCTGCATCGCGAATGTCGAATGCCACGCACACAGCCGCCCAGTAGTGCGTCATCAGCTTGTCGCTGAGGTCGGCGCGCTGGAATTTGAGCCTTGCGGCACAGAGCGGATATGCGGAGACATTCAGCGTCATGCTGCGTTCTCCGGCTGTACAAGCCGCTCCTGCGCGTCGAGCCATTCGACCATCTTCTGGTACGTCTTGATGTTGAAACCGAGCGACGGGTTCTGCACTCGGCTTAGAAACTTGCTGTCGCCCACGGCCGAAATCCCCATGGCCGAGAAGCTGGTCTTGTTTGCTTTCGCAAAAACCTCGGCTCGCGTGATAAGAGCCGCGCGGATGTCTGTTTCGGTGATTTCGGTGTGCTGGGTCATGTCGCTCATATTCGGGATTTGTCCCGATTTGTCAAGGGACATTTCCCGATGGACGTGACATTTCCCGAAATGCGATATTCGGGCATGGAAACATCCCTGCAAAAACGCCTGAAAATGCGAATTGATATGATGGGTACGAACGCGTTCGAGGTTGCCAATAAGGCTGGCCTTGGACCTAGCTTCGTTCGCGACATTCTTCGTGGAAAATCAAAGAACCCAGGCATCGAGAAGCTAGAGAAGCTTGCGACTGCTCTCGACACGACGGTGGAATGGTTCACGTCTGCGGGCGAGACGGAAAAGAAAGATACCGGTGACGGCGTCGGTCCGGCCACTCCCTTGAACGAGATCCAGGTCGTGGGGCAGATACAAGCCGGCGCGTGGCTGGATAGCACTCTCGTCGACGAGGATTTCGACAGGGAAACGATCCCAATGTATCCCGATCCGCGGTTCCCTCGGGCGAGGCAGTACGGCCTTAAGGTCGTGGGCGATTCCATGGATTTGGAATATCCAGACGGCAGCTACGTCACGTGCGTTGATTTTGTCGCCAGCGGCCTTGGCACAAAACAAGGCCTGACCGTTCACGTCGAGCGCCACACGGGTCCACTTGTCGAAGCCACCTTGAAGGTGATCGAGATGGTTGACGGCAAGCTGATGCTTGTCCCGCGCAGCTCGAACCAAAAGCACAAGCCAATTCCGATCGAGGGCGACGGCGGAACCGTCATTGAGATAAGAGGCGTTGTGACCGGCAGTTACAGGCGAACTTTGATCTGAAATCATATGGACAACCGTGGTCCCTATGAATTGACCGATTCATATGGACAACCGTGGTCCCTCCTTACGCGTACGCGCGCGCAGTATCTTTCTCATGGGGTTCCACCCCAAACCCCGCAAGGAGCTTCGCCCCTTGACCCAAAGCATGCGCTGCGCGCCTGCCGTAACCATAAGCAGGCTTCGCGCTTCTGTTTGATGTTGGTGATTTGCTTATGAGACAGGCTATCGAAATCAGCCGACGTCTATGCCGCTGAGGTCGTAAGGGACCATGAGCGTGATCCGTCGTCCCTTCACAAGCTTTCCCTCTTTCTCGATCCACATGGGCTGAGTAGCAATCAGCCCCATATCGCGCAGAGACTTCAACTCGCGCGAAACCGTCTTCACGGTGCAGCGTCCGGCTTTCCTGGCAATTGTCTCGTTGGTCTCAAAGCATGATCCATCGACCCAATCGAAAACCTGATCGAAAATGGCGATAACGCGGAACGAGCCTTTATCGCGGCTGATAACCTGCATCGCGATATCGAACCAATCTGCAAACTGCGCCTCGCGCTCCGGGAACGTCTCGCCCCACTTGTTGGGATAGCGAATCGCCCGGACGCTTTCACGCGTTCGGTGCTTCCCCGACAGTTCTGATTGGAAATTTTCCGGCTTCATTCCCAATGACATACGGGATTAATCCCGACATAGCAACATAATTTCGGGATTTATCCCTTGCTATTGGGAAATATCCCGATTATAACTCTCCTCACAAGCCCACCGAATGAAGCTCCCACGGGACGACGAAACGGAAGGGCGGGAACAACCCGGATGAGGATGGGACGATGACGAACGTGATCATGGATACTGGCAACGTCAACGAACTGCTCGGCGCAGAACATGACGACGATGGCGTGTCCAGCAGCATGGAGGCCCGCAAAGAGGCTGAAGGCAACGGTATCGAGTTTCATGTTGCCATGACCTCGTGGACGCTGCGCGACATGGAAGAGCTGATCGTTCAGGCTGCCGCTAAGCAGCTGGTCGGCAAGTTCGGCAATGATCGTCTTGCAAAAGAAATCGAGGCCAAGACAATTTCGCTGGTGACCGCAAAGGCAGATGCCACGCTCGAAGCCGTCACGACCGAAATCATCAATCAGCCGCTTATCCCGAAGTACACCTACGGCAAAGCTGACGCTGACCCGGTCACGATGCGGGAATTTCTCGGCCTGACCGGTCGCCAGTACCTGACGCAAATGGTCGGCAGCGACGGCAAGGTCAACGATCGATCCTCTTACAACGAAAAGAGCCGCATCCAGTACCTCGTTGAGAGGTGCATGGAAACGACATTCAAGCGCGAGATCGAGAAGGCGACGAACGAACTGATTTCTGAGGTTCGTCGCGGCGTCGAAGCCAAGCACAAAGCGTTCCTTGAGGCTGAAAAAGCCCGATTCCGCGAAGCCCTCGAAAAAATCTCCGCCTGATCTCCAACACGATCTCAACCACTGAGGATGAGCAAATGGAAAAGCACATCGAAGCATTGAAAGCCGCGCTGGATGCGGAATCTGCCGGGATGAACCCGAGCCGGTCTTTCAAGGCCAATTCCGAAGCATTCAAGGCAGCATCGATTGCGTTCCATGAATTCCTGCTCAAGAGCATCAAGGCTTGCGGCGGTGACATCGACTACATTCCAGACGCAAATGTCCTGTCGCTGGATATCGACCACGCATTCCAGGCTGGTGAAGACGCTGCCGATGCCAAGGTTCCGATCGTTCCTGAGTACGACACCATGAACCACCGCACTCTCGGAATCGTTCGCGGCGCAAATCTGCAGGCTGCGGAGTGATGACGATGAGCGAAGTCTGCAACCCCAGAGAACTGGTCGAAGAATTCAAGAAGTGCCTCACCGATATGAGCTACGCGCGCGCCGGGTGGGATTACAGCATGCCGCCTCATCAGCGGGCCGCTGAAAGGGATTTAGAGCAAAAGGCAAAGGCCCGCGCTCGTGCCATCTGGTCAGAAAATCCTGCCTCCCACGGCGATTTACGTGCCGCTTTCAATCAGACGCAGCCACTCGTCACCATGAGCGAGATTGAGGCTTAGCCGCCCCGCCAAGGGCTTCAGACAAGGGATAGGGAAATGAGCGCAGTAACAATTTCACCAGTTGAAATAATGGCCCTGAAAAAGCTGGCGCTGATTAGCGGCGCTTTGGCTAGTTCGCTTTCCGACGCAACTGCATCACGCGAGCAAAAGGCTCTGACGCGCGTCCTCATCGACGTGATCAATCGTTGGGATGTCTCCAGCGTGACCCCCACCAAGTAACCACAGCACAGCGGGAGAACGGCGTGAGAACGTTTTACTGGTCTGGGACCGAAGAGCAGCAGCATCGCGAATTAGCCAAAGCCTGCAAATCTCGCTGCAAGCAGTATGGGAAAGCAGATTGCCCGCGACCCGATCATTGGTGTTCCGAGTGTGAACACGATCAGGCTGTTGCCATGCGAACCACTGACCCATCCGAAATAGCCGCCATTGAGCGCGGCGATCTCTAACCAACCCACCGGCTTTGTCAGAGTAACAACACACCACCCAGCGGGCTTTGTCAGCGTACCCGCGCATGAAAGGGCAGGAAATGAGCACCAAGCTTATCCAAGAACTGCACGCAGCAATAAGTCGCCGTGATTGGGCTGCTACGGAATTGGTGGCTAGTCGTCTCCGTGACGAGATTGAAGAATTACGAAAATTCATGGCTGGGAGCGATATTAGCAGCCTCCCAAATGATTTCCCGCTTAGGCAACTCGCAGCCAAAGCCATTTCAAAGGCCAAAGATGAGACGCGGGCCGATTGCGCTAGAAGAGCACTTTCCAGCGCCGTGTACCATTACGACGCATCCCGCGCCGACGGGAGATCGTGATGGACGCTTTCTCCACCACCAACACACCAGAAGCGGATGACCCGACCGAGATTTACATCGAACTCCGCAATCTTTTTCGGAGGTCGGAAGCGTCTTCAAAGTCTTTCAACCGCCAGTTCTGCGCCGTCATAGCCGTGATGCTCACCATTTGCAGCGTCTCCGCTTCCTGGGCCTTCGTCGGCTTACCGAAATACCAGCGCATGGCGCTTATCCAGCAGGAGAATGTGGCATGGAAGTAATTGGCGATATCGTCTCCCGCATCGTCGCCCAGACCGGCGAAAAAGCAGGGTTCACGAAGCATCCCGATGGCATTTATTTCGGCATGAGCGATGCTGTGTACCACGCAGACACGGCTCTAGGTTCGACCAGCATCAAGAAGCTTATCGGCAATGCGCCGGATTTCTGGTGGGAAAGCCACATGAACCCCGCACGCCCGGATGACGACGACACGCCGGCAAAGATATTCGGCCGTCAGTTGCACCAGTGCGTTCTTGAGGGCGAGGAGAAGTTCAAGGCTGGTCATGCGCCGCAGATGCTTCCCGGTAACGTTAAGGACGGCAAAGACGAAGTATCCAAAATCAAGGCTGCCGGAAAGGTTCCGGTGAAGTTCAAGGACTGGACCAAGATCCTTGCGGCTTCCGCCTTCATCAAGGCGAACAAGACCCTCGCCAATGCGTTCGAGAATGGAGAGCCGGAGGTGTCGATCTTCTGGACTGTCGACGGCATCAGATACAAAGCGCGTTTCGACTACCTCAAAATGAATGCCATTACAGACTTGAAGTCCCTAGCCAACATGTACGGCAAGGAATTCGACAAGGCTTGCCGTGATGCGATTGGCTCATACGACTACATCGTGTCGGCTGAACATTATGCGGAAGGCCGTCGCCAGATGCGCCGACTGCTTGCCGATGGCAAGGTTTTCGGCCCGCACGACCCTGAGTGGCTCACCAAAGTCGCCGCCAATGAGGTTTTCGCCTTCGTTTTTGTCTTCTGGCAGAAGGACGGAGCGCCAATCTCGCACGGCATCAAGCTTTCGCCGGGTAACCCGCTGTTTGGTTACGCCCGCAACCTCATCACCAAAGCGATCGGCAACTACAGCCGCTACATGTCCGAGTTCGGCACGTCGGCCGCTTGGGTTCCATCCACACCACTTGAAGAGCTGGAAGAGACGGACCTGCCGGTCTGGTACCAGCAACGCCTTATGACGGGAGCCTGATATGAACAAGATCATTACCACGCAAGACCGAAATCCGGCCAGCGGCGTTGCCATCGGTCAGTCCGGTTCCGGCATTGCCATCAAGCCCGAGAGCCTTGGCGACGTTGTGCGCTTCGCTGAGCTTATGTGCCAGTCCAAGGCAGGCATTCCCGCATATCTCCACGGCAACGCCGCCGACTGCATGGCAGTCACGATGCAGGCCCTACAGTGGGATTTCAACCCTTTCAGCGTTGCCCAGAAGTCCTACAAGATCAAAGACGTCATTGCCTACGAGGCGCAGCTGATCGCCGCCGTCATCAACACTCGCGCCGATCTCAAGCGCCGGCCGCAGGTTGAGTATCGCGGGGTGGGGGCAAAGCGCCAGTGCATCGTCACTTTCGAGTTCAAAGACGGCTCGGTCCAGGTTTACGAAAGCCCGGAGTTCGAAAAGATCACACCGAAGAATTCCCCGCTCTGGAAATCGGACCCGGATCAGCAACAGGCCTACTACTCTCTGCGCGCTGGCGCTCGCCGGTACTGCCCCGAAGTCATTCTTGGCGCCTATGACCGTGAAGAGGTTGAGGACTTCCGCGGACCGGACCGGGCCAAGAACATCACGCCGGTGTTTGACCCGCTTTCCGATGAGCCTGTCGCCTCCCAGCGCCCCGCTGACGAGCATCAGGCAGTTGGCGGCATGTTCGACGCCGACGAGGCCCACGACGCTCTCACGGGCGAAATTCTCAACAACACCCCTTCCGACGACACCCCCTCCACCGCCTCGTCGTCGGCAGATGCTGGCAATACGCCAGTAGATGAGGCCGGAGCGGATGAAGTCCCCGCCTCCGATGCTCCGGCCTCGACCATCTTCCCGATTGACCGCGCCGACCTGATCGAGTGCTGCAATAAGCTGATGTATGTCGTGGTCAGTCCGCTTCTGGAGACGCCACAACAGCGACGTGCCACACTCGTCTCAGCAAAAGACCTCTGGAAAGACAAACTTCCGGAAGAACTCCACCTGCACATCAAGGCCTTTGTCGAAAGCGCTGATGCCCAAATCAAGGCTGACCCGAAGGTGATGCCAGCCCTGCGCGAAAAGGCACTCGCTCACTTTGCCGAAATGCTCGATTGCAAGGCTTCTGATCTGGGAGGCGTCGATGGCTGATCGCCCTATCCTTTTCAGTGCGCCAATGATCCGGGCGTTGCTGGCTGGCACGAAAACCCAGACCCGGCGTTTGATAAAGCCACAGCCACCAGCACACACGACATGCGCGGGGTTCTTCTCTACGGGGTCGTTTGGATGGATGGCTGGCGATCCAGCCGACCTCGAAAGCTGGGAGTTTCTGGGTGATTTTAAAACACCTATCTCGGGGGGCGATAGGCTCTGGGTGCGCGAGACGTGGAGTGGTCTTCACCAGTTCCGCAATACGCCTCCGGCGTTGCGAGAGAGCTTCTCCACACCAGACGGAGTTGTCATCCGTGAGGATGTGTGGCTTTGGGCAGACGGCAGCCCGAGCGTCGGCGATTGGGAGAAACCTCGTCCCGGCATCCACATGCCCCGCTGGGCCTCGCGCCTCACACTCACCGTCACCGATGTGCGGGTAGAGCGCCTGCAGGATATCAGCGAGGATGATGCCGTCGCAGAAGGTGCCGACATAGCGGAAGGACACCGTTCGCAGATCACTGGCGGTCCAATGGTCAAGGTAGGACCGGGCACATACATGTCGCCTATCGCTTGGTATCACCGGCTCTGGAACGAAATCAACGGCACGGGCGCGTGGGAGACGAACCCGTGGGTGGTCGCCTACACCTTCACCGTCCACCACGGCAACATCGACCAGATTGCGCAGGTGGCAGCATGAACCGCCTCATCCGCCGCACCATCCACCACTGGCTCACTTGGAAGTCGAGACAGAACCTTGCCCGTGAATACAACTGGCAAACCGAAATCGACGCCGATATCCGACAGGCAAAGCAATCCCGCAGCAAGACAGGACGTGTCCGCGATCTGGAGCGCCGCAAGCGGGACATGATGACACGCGCGCTGGGAGGGCAGAGGTGATGAAGCACCCATCAGAATACACAACCAAGCCATTTCTCGGCATGCATGTGATGCAGGTCGATCCGGGTACGGTCATCACAGATGAGCGCAGCGGACAAGAGGCCACGGTCGAAGACGACACATTCGTCACCAAGGGGAACGTGATCTTCTGCACTCAAAAATTTTACGACAGGCTCAAGGAGGAAATCCAATGAGCAGGTCGACAGAAGAATGGGTGGCCAAGCACGACGACCAGAAAGTGCCGCCACGGGTCCGCCAGCGCGTTTTCGACCGGCATAACGGCATATGCCACCTGACCGGCCGCAAAATCCAGCCTGGCGAGCGCTGGGAGCTTGAGCACGTTCATGCGCTGATCCTTGGCGGCCAGCACCGCGAGAGCAATCTGGCTCCTGCTCTTGCTGCCGCTCACAAGGTCAAGACGGCCGCCGAGATGAAGGTGAAGTCGAAAATCGCCCGTGTGCGCAAGAAGCACATCGGCATCGCAAAACCTAAGTCATCCCTATCGCACCCAAACCTTAAACGCCTGATGGACGGCACGGTGGTTGACCGCCGCACCGGTGAAATCGTGGGAGGCAGACAGCCATGACAGAAACCGAAAACAAGATGCGGGACACGCTATGGATCATGCGTACGGCCAACGGCTTTTACCCGATCCAGCCCAGCGAGAAGTGCAAGCCCGAAGATCACGCCGCGCTTAACGATCACCTCACCTCAATCGAAGACTTGGAAGGCAACGTCCTTTGGAAGCGGAGCGTGCAATGACATATGACGAGGAAAAGAAGGTCGCAGATGTCATCGTGGCGCTCACTGAGCGAATCGGGACCTTGGAGAGCGAGAATGATCGCTTGCGGACCTTGACCTCAGATTTGAGGCTCCAAGCCCAGACGCACGCCATGGAGGCGCGCGGCGCCAACTCCACGATTGCCGAAATATACCAGATCATCAGCGGCGGCAAAGGCGAGCCTGGTAACTGGCGTGGCGCTAAACCCGTCCGCGAATACGTTGAAGCAGCCAAGGGCGAAATCCTGCGCCTCGAAACGGAATTGGCGCTGTCCAAGCCCGTATATTCCCGCCGGCAGATTGAGGCGCGGGTGAAGGCGCTTGAGGAGGCCTTGAAGCCTTTCGCAGAGTACATGGGCGACCATTTCGACAAGGACAACCACGGCAAGCCACTGCCTGATGATCTCGGCGTCGGCTGGATTTACCTCACGCACGCAGACTTCCGCACCGCCCGCACCGCCCTCGCCAGCACAGGAGGCGAACACCATGCAGAGTGAAGTGCTTAATGTCATAAACGACCTAAAGCTCGATATGACCGCGTCTTCTGTAGATGACGTGACGATCATCACTCGGGCACAACTCGAAGCCCTCGAAGCCGCCCTGTCCGCTGCGGAGCCTGTCCGGTGGATGTGGGAAGAACGAAGGTTTGCGGAAAGCGATATCTGGGACGATATGTATGACGACGATCCGCCTGCGCCGCATAAGCATGTGCGCAACATTCGCCCTCTCTATGCTGCCCCTCTGGCGCGATCCGTGTCCGTGAAGTCGCTCCAATGGGACGACGACGGCGGCAATCTGAAGGCAAGGATGGGCGACCGCGAATGGATGCTCAACGTCACCTCTGATGGGGAGACGTGGGCGGGATCTACACGTCCTTTCGTGTTCGGTCGGAATCTGACATGGAGCAGCGTTCCTAACTGTTCAATGGTTTCGCTCGAAGCGGCCAAGGCGGCATGCCAAGCAGATTGCCAGGCTCGATATGCCGCCCTCTCCGCACAGGTGCAGGACGTGGCGGGTAATCCCATCGGCTACATGCGCAAACAGGACAATGATGGCAACTCATTTTGGGTGCACCGAGTTCAAAACGCATATTACAGCGAACCCGTGTATGCCGCAGCACCCGCAAAGCAGGAGGGCTGCGAAAGCAAGCCTGTGCATAAACCCACTGTGGATAGCGGGGAAAGCGGGGACGAATGACGAAACATGCTGTCATCCCCGCCGGATGCTGGCCTGCTGTCCTTAGAGATGAGCACGCGGCAGCCTATGCCGGCGAAAAGACGGTCGATGCCTTTATCAGCCGTGTTGGAACCGTATGGCCTCGGCCGTTCATCGAGACCGGAACCGGCAAGGGCAGATTCAGAGCGTGGCGGAAGATCGACCTGGACAAGGCTATTGGCGTAGACGAAAACGCCGACCCGGAAGTGTGGTGATGATCCCTGTCACCATGCCTCCATATACCTCGTTCAAGACGCTGGCCAACGGATCGACCGGCTACTATTGGACGTGCCCTACCCTATACCGAAAGGCTGGCTGCCCCTACCGCAGCGCTGCTCTTGGCGTCAACCTCTCTCAAGCAGAACTGGTAGCCGCGGCAAAGGTCTGGAATGATCGTTTGGAGGGTTGGCGCCGGGAGAAAGCAAACCCTCGTCACGAGCCCGATACGAGCCGATACGGCACTGTCGAGTGGCTTGTGAACGTCTACCTGTCTCACAATTCTTTTCTGGAGCGCGTAGGCGAGTTTAGCCGGGCCGATTACAAGCGTGTTTTCAAACGCGTGACAGATGTTCAGATAACAAAACCGAATGGTGACAAGGTCAGGTTCGGAGATGCCAAGGTCAACAACGTCGGCGTCAGCACGGCCGAAAAAGTCTACCTGCATTTCTCTGGAGACAGTGCCAACCGCATGGGTGAGAAGGTCGTCACCTATTGCAAGGCCATGTGGAAGCGCATGCGTCCGCATCACCCCGACCAGTTCCGAAACGATGTTGCGAACCCATGGGAAGGCGTCACCGTCAAGAGACGTCAGAAGGCCACCAAGGGTTACGTCGATCGCAAAGCGGTCTATGAGTTCGCTGATGGGGCAATTGAGAATGGCCGTGGGGAGTTGGCTGCAGCCGCCGTGCTGGCCTTCGAATGGCTGATGCGCCCGTCATCGATCGGAGCTGGCTTTGCGCCGTGGACCGGCTATAGAGCGTCTGACCATCCCGATAAGATCCGGCTGAAGCATCGGAAGAATGATGCGCTAGCGCTGCACCCGCTCGAGTTCGTTGACGAAGATGGATCGAAAGTCCTGCTCTATTCACAAGCTGAAGAGGTTCTTCGCAAGGCGCCGAGATACGGCACATCGATCGTGTGTAAGAAGAACGGCCAGCTTTTTGGCGATGGAACGTTCTTGGCTCATGAAGTCAGGGAGATGGCTGACAAGCTCAGGGAGGCGGGGAAACTGTCGGCGCCAGAGTTCAGCCTGGATATGTGCAGGCATGGCGGCATGACGGAGCTTGAGGAGAAAGGCCTTACCGAAGGGCAAGGCAGAGTGCTGTCAAAGCACAAGACGGCTTCGGCCTATCGCGGGTATGCGAAAGAGACAGAGAAGCGCGTTTTAGAGGCCACGAAGAAGCGCTTTGGCCGTTCTGAATAGTCAAAAATTGTGAATGAAATCAAAGGCCGTATTCGGCAGAAAATGTATCGTTTTGGGCCATCTTATTCAGAACGCCTACTGAAAACATTACATTTTGTCGGGATTTGCAGTCCTCTGCGTCACCACTCCGCCACGAGGCCTCACACGCTCATGAATTCGAGCGATGGCGGGCATTTAGAACGAATCCATTATGCGCGCAAGAGGGTTCGTTCCGAATGTGCTGTTTTTTCCGATCCGATGGACAAAGGGCAATCGTCCACGTCCTAAGCCCTTCGGATTCCGACATTTTTTTTATCTCACTCATATTCCAGAAGAAACAATGCCCGCAGCCGGCGCTTTGCGCGGGTGCGGGCAGTCGCTGCATCTTCAATGCGGATCGATCAGATGCGACCCAGCAGAACTAGAACGAGGACGATGACCAGAACCAGTCCGAGGCCACCCGAGGGACCATAACCGTAATTGTGGTAACCCCAGCTTGGCAAAGCACCGATCAGGAAAAGAATGATGAGAATAACGAGAATGGTGCCGATCATGTTTAGCCCTCCATGAATAATAAGTATGCGCTGTATTTAATGATCAAACACGCAAAAAGTTCCTTTTCCCCCATCCTCTTATGGCGTGGGCCGAAGAATTCATCTCCAGCCGATTCAACGGGTTAAACGGCATTTGCGGACAACGCGGAGGGTCGTGCGCGCGCACGGCGGCTGCGATTGGCGACGCACCACGCTCCGGCCCCGGGGTGATCGACCATGGTAGCGATTTATTCGAGGTAATTTCTCAGTCTATGTATATCGGGTGCCGTTCGTCATACTAAATCAAGTCACCCGTTCCCTGAAACTGGCGGGGGACTGGGAGACCTGGTATCACTGGCAGTGCGCCAGGTCTCACCTGTTTCCTTCTTCTCCGGCGATCTTCCCGCCGCACGCAAACCGTTCCCCAAACAGGCACACGGACATTTTACCTGCGGCGCTGCACGCCACGCTTGCCTTGCCTCTTTCTCTCCGGTTAGACCCCGGATCGGGAGGGAGAAATGAGAATCATATGTCCGGTTTTGCGAACCTCATCCCGCTTTTCATCTTCGGCCTGCTCGTCTACGCTTTCTTCCGCTGGGTCGCGCGCGACACTCAAAATCCGAGACGCAAGTAGCAGTTGCGAATAGCTCTGCCCTTTATCACTCGCGGGGAACCGTTGCGCCTCCATATCGTTTTCGCAGACGCACTTCGGAGGACAGGATGAAAACGCTCGTATCATTGGCCGCAATCGCGCTTACGCTTGCGGGCTGCACGACCTCAGGCCCGGCCGCTTATGTCGAACCGATCCCCGGCAGCATCACCTATAAGGGCCAGCCGCGCACCAAGCTGACGAAATCGCCGATCGGCAGCACCTTCAGCCACGAGTTCCGCATCGACGGCAGCACGAGGGCGGTGGAAACCTATCGCATTGCGCCCGATCGCTCGCTCGAACTCATAGACCGCCGCATCATTCGCGATTGGCTGTTCGGACGCGACGACTGACCGCACCGCGAGCCAACCGAAACCAATTGCGCATCCTGCCCGCTTGGTTTAGAGCCGGGCACGATAACCAACACGGATGAGCGATGAACACGCGCTGGCAAAAACCCGTCCTGATCGCGTTCGAAACGCCGGGCGACTATACGAGCATCGAGACCACGCAGGCGGCGTCCTGGGCCATGATCGAGGATTGGCCGATAGAGGACGGCGATGCGTTGGACGCGGCGTTGCTGGTCTGCGCCGCCGTCGATGCCGGCAGGAAAAAGCCGGAGGATGCGCGCAAGGCCTTCATCGCCGCCGCAATCGAGGCTGGCCTCGACATCAAGGCCTGACGGCATCAAGACCCATGGTCGAGAATTAAAATGGCGTCCTGAGGCGAAACAAGTCAGGACAACAGGTTTAAAGGGTAAAAACAGATGGAAGCTTCTGGAAACATGAAAAAAGCCCTGTTCATATTTCTCCTCTCCTGCCTCGCCATCGGCCTTCTCGGTCACCTCGTGGTCGCCTTCGTCGTTACCGGCTGAAGCACCGATGTCCACTCCGTATTGTGACGGAGCGGCAGGGCATTAAAATTTCCTAAATTTCATTCTGCTGTTATGGAACCGCGATAAATCTTTTCCGTTCTCTCTTCGATCAACAAGGAGGATTGAAATGCGTGACGGATTGAATGGTTTTCTCGAAATTTCCATGCTCGGCGTCGTGATTGCAAGCTGCCTTTTCATGGTCAACCTGCCGATCTGACCCGCCTTAAAAATCATTCCCTGCGGTACCGGCGACGTTAGATGCCGGAGTAAGAAAATGCGGCCTTTCGGGCCGCATTTCTTTTTCCAGCAATGCAGGCTCAAGCAGAAAGCTTGGCGGCCAGCTTGGCTACATGTGCGCCTTGGTAGCGTGCGGCTTCCAGTTCGATAGCGGAAGGCTGACGCGAGCCGTCGCCATCGGTGATGGTGGAGGCGCCATAAGGCGAGCCGCCCTTGATTTCATCGACGCCCATCTGGCCCTGGAAGGCATAGGGCAGACCGACAACGGCCATGCCGTGGTGCAGGAAGGTGGGGAGGAAACCAAGGATGGTCGATTCCTGACCGCCGTGCTGCGTGGCCGACGAGGTGAAGGCAGAGCCGACCTTGCCGACAAGCTTGCCGCCGAACCACAGACCGCCGGTCTGGTCCCAGAAATTCCGCATCTGTGAGGCAACCGTGCCGAAGCGGGTGCCGGCGCCGACGATGATGGCATCGTATTCTGCCAGTTCGTCAACAGTCGCGATGGGGGCAGCCTGATCGAGCTTGAAGTGCGAGGATTTGGCGACTTCCTCAGGAACCAGTTCCGGAACGCGCTTGACGACAACTTCCGCGCCGGCAGACTTCACGCCTTCGGCAACGGCATATGCCATCGTCTCGATATGGCCGTAAGATGAATAATAAAGCACCAGAACTTTTGTCATTTTCTTTGTATCCTTAGGGTTAATCGTCTCAGGCGTACCAGCCAGAAGCCTTTTTAAGAACGCGATGATCATTAGTGGTGACCAGTTACAAGCATGTGATGCAAAGGTAGCCCAGAGGCCGGTCCCACACCAGCGGTGCATCCGCATACGCACTGTTCGCAATCAGTGAACGAAACGCCGGAACGTCAACCTTTCACAGATAGACATTTTTTCAAAACCGCTTTGCATTCACCGGGCGGCGGACTAACGTCGGACAAAACAGCTGACGAGTACCCCCATGTCCAATCCCTCACCCACCCCATCTGTCGTGACCGCCGCCATGCTCGCCATCGGCGACGAATTGCTGTCGGGACGCACCAAGGACAAGAATATCGGGCACCTCGCGGATGTGCTCACCATGTCCGGAATAGACTTGAAGGAAGTGCGCATCGTCGCCGACGAGGAGCATGCAATCGTCGAAGCGCTGAATGCGCTGCGCGCCCGCTATGATTATGTCTTCACCTCCGGCGGCATCGGCCCGACCCATGACGACATCACCGCTGATGCGGTATCCGTGGCTTTCGGCCTGCCCTGCGAGCACGATCCCGAGGCTTTGCGGATATTGGGTGACATGTACCGTGTGCGCGAGATGGAATTCACCGAAGCGCGCAAGCGCATGGCACGCATGCCAAGGGGGGCAAGCCACATCGCCAATCCCGTCTCGGTCGCCCCCGGCTTCGTCATCGGTAACGTCCACGTCATGGCCGGCGTTCCGCAGGTGTTTCAGGCCATGCTGGACAATGTCATGCCAACGCTGCGCACCGGCGCGAAAGTCATGTCGCAGTCGGTGCGCTCTCCCTATGGCGAAGGTGACATCGGCACGCCGCTGACCGCAATCCAGAAAGCGCACCCGGAAACCAGCATCGGCTCCTACCCGAAATATGACGGACAACGCTTTTCGACGGAGATCGTCGTGCGCGCCCGTGATGCCACCGTCCTGAAAGCGGCGGCGGATGCAGTGGCGACGATGATCGAAACCATTGGTCAGGAAAAAACACTGTCGGCCAGCAAGGGCGATGCAACCGCCTGAGACGGAAGCGGATTGACCAAAATCAAGGTGGCACCCGGCAAAGGCAGCCACTCTCCCCAAAACGACGCGTCACCGAGGAGCTAAAAAATGGGTTACAAAACGATACTGGCAGTGATCGACAATGTGGAGAACACGCAAAAGCTCGGCGATTTCGTGGTAAGTCTTGCCAACCAGTTTTCCTCGCATGTGATAGGCCTGCACATGGAAACGCTGGCCGCCGTTCCGCTCGTCGCGCCGATGGAAATTCCCGACCCCGCTACCGTTCAGGTGCTTCAGGACGTGGCGCACAAGGAAACCACGGATGTTGGAAACCTCTTCGAACACACGCTGTCTGCCAATGGCATCTCGCATGAGTGGCGCAGCTTTGTAACCTCGGTGGGTTACGCCTCGTCATCGGCAATCGATAGCGCGCGCTGCGCCGATCTCATCGTCGCCCGCCAGAGCAACTCCTCCGCACTCTCCGACAGCCGCTCGGATATAGACGGCTTTCTCCATGAAAGCGGCCGCCCTGTTCTTCTCGTTCCGCATGTGCTGACGGTTGCCAAACCGGTCAAGCGTGTACTGATCGCCTGGAACGGCTCCCGCGAGGCAACACGCGCCACCTTCGATGCCCTGCCCTTCCTGATTGCAGCCGAGAGCGTCGAGATCTTCTCCGTCGATCAGGCCGAGAGCGAAACGCAATCGTCTGGACTTGCCGGAACCGAACTGGCCGCAACACTCGCCCGCCACGGCGTCAACGTCACGGTAACCTCGCAGGAAAAAATCGCCGGCATCTCGCCGCAGGCGGCCATCGAAAACCGGCTGTCAGACCACAGCATCGACCTTCTGGTCATGGGCGCCTACGGCCATTCCCGCTGGTGGGAATTGCTGTTCGGCGGCGTGACGCGCACGCTGCTCGATTCCATGACGGCGATGACGCTTTTGTCGCGTTAAACACCGGTAGCCGTGGATGAAGCCGCAAGAGCCTGCGCGCAATGCTTGCCTTTTTGCAGGTCTTGCGGCTATTAGCCAAAGCCATCGACAATTTTGACCAGATGGTAGACGACATGTCCCTTCCCGATAAAGCCTTTCCCGTAACCTGGGATCAGTTTCACCGCGACGCCCGCGCGCTTGCGTGGCGTCTTGCCGGCCTTGGCCGGGAGTTCCGGGCGATCGTCTGTATCACCCGCGGCGGTCTCGTTCCGGCAGCGATCATTTCCCGCGAGCTGAACATCCGCCTGATCGATACGGTCTGCATCGCCACCCGCCACGATTACGTCAACCAGGGCGACACGGTTCTCCTGAAGGGCGTGGCGCCGGAGCTGATGTCCGACGGCGGCGAAGGCGTGCTCGTCGTTGACGATCTGACCGACACCGGCAAGACCGCACTGGAAGTGCGCGAAATGTTACCGAAGGCGCATTTTGCCTGCGTTTACGCCAAGCCGAAGGGCGTGCCCACCATTGACACCTTTGTCACCGAGGTCAGCCAGGACACCTGGATTTATTTTCCCTGGGACATGGGCTTCACCTATCAGGAACCGATCGCCAAGGGATCGCGCGGCTGATCGCCTGTCGCAACCCAAAACCATGCCTGAAAAGCCGTCCCTTCGGGGCGGTTTTTTTGTGTGGAAATGCTTTTTTGGTAACGGCAAAAAAACACGGAAAAACCGCAGTGTCGCCTTTATGCCGCACCCCGGAAATGCAGGGTTTTCGCTTTCCGCTGCGGAAACCAGCCTCGCGCAAGCTTCAAAGTCTCGCGCCAAGTCACTGATTTTTTTGAACGCTTTTGCTATCCCCGTTTTCCACAGGCACTGCACACAATATCTTGTGGTTAAAAAACGGTTTCAATCTATGGCTTGACGAATCTATGCCGCAGGAGGAAAGTGACAGTTATGTTGCGGCGGCAACGGACCGGAAAGTAACGAGGCCGGTTCCTTTCAATCTCAGTTCGCAAGTCCAGAAGGGGCGTCCCGACCATCAGGGGGCGGTTCGCCGGTGGATTTTGCGTGCCTTGCGGATACCGCCAAAAACATGACGCGGGGACTGGCGGCAGGAAGCTGTTGATACTATATTTAGTACTCACATGACTCTTGCAGCCAAATAAGCCACGAGATACAGGGATCACATCCAAGGATGAACATCCCTTACAGATCGGCAAAAACCGGCTGCGCGCATAGTTCGCACGGCTGGAACGAATTTTTGCGCCCTTTGCCGGGCGCCCAATGGACGAGGACACGAAACCATGCGCATCGAACGCCGCTTCACGAAGCCCGGCCAATCGTCTTATGCGGAAATCGAATTCCGCAAGGCCGTCAGTGAAATCAAGAACCCGGACGGTTCCATCGTGTTCCGTCTGGCGGATATCGACGTTCCCGCGCAGTTCAGCCAGGTCGCGACCGACGTTCTGGCGCAGAAATACTTCCGCAAGGCCGGCGTGCCGAAGGTGCTTAAGAAGGTTGAGGAAAACGATGTTCCTTCCTTCCTGTGGCGTTCGGTTGCCGATGAGAAGGCCATGAAGGACCTCCCCGAGGGTGAGCGTTATGGCTCCGAAACCGATGCGCGTCAGGTTTTCGACCGCCTGGCTGGCACCTGGACCTACTGGGGCTGGAAGGGCAAATATTTCTCCACCGAGGAAGACGCACTCGCCTTCCGCGACGAGCTTGCCTATATGCTGGCGACCCAGCGTGTAGCCCCCAACAGCCCGCAGTGGTTCAACACCGGCCTGCACTGGGCCTATGGCATCGACGGCCCGGGCCAGGGCCACTTCTACGTCGACCCCTTCACCGGCAAGCTGACCAAGTCCAAGTCCTCTTACGAACATCCGCAGCCGCATGCCTGCTTCATCCAGTCTGTCGAAGACGATCTGGTCAACGAAGGCGGCATCATGGACCTGTGGGTGCGTGAAGCGCGCCTGTTCAAATACGGTTCCGGTACCGGCTCCAACTTCTCCTACCTGCGCGGCGAAGGCGAAAAGCTTTCCGGCGGCGGCAAGTCCTCCGGCCTGATGAGCTTCCTCAAGATCGGCGACCGGGCAGCCGGCGCAATCAAGTCTGGCGGCACCACCCGCCGTGCGGCCAAGATGGTCGTCGTTGATGCCGACCATCCCGATATTGAAGCCTATATCGACTGGAAGGTGAACGAGGAGCAGAAGGTTGCCGCTCTCGTCACCGGTTCCAAGATCGTTGCCAAGCACCTCAAGGCAATCATGAAGGCCTGCGTCAACTGCGAGGCAGATAACGGCGATTGCTTCGACCCGGCCAAGAACCCTGCCCTGAAGCGCGAAATCCGCGCTGCCAAGAAGGACATGGTGCCGGAAAACTACGTCAAGCGCGTCATCCAGTTCGCGCAGCAGGGTTACAAGGACATCCAGTTCAAAACCTACGACACGGATTGGGATTCCGAAGCCTACCTCACGGTTTCAGGCCAGAATTCCAACAACTCCGTATCGCTGAAGGATGACTTCCTGCGCGCTGTTGAAAACGACGGTGACTGGAACCTGACCGCCCGCAAGGACGGCAAGGTCATGAAGACGCTGAAGGCCCGCGACCTATGGGAAAAGATCTCCCACGCCGCCTGGGCATCGGCCGACCCCGGCCTGCACTTCAACACCACCATGAACGACTGGCACACCTCGCCGGCCGAAGGCCCGATCCGTGCTTCCAACCCGTGCTCGGAATATATGTTCCTCGATGACACGGCCTGCAACCTTGCTTCGCTGAACCTGCTTCAGTTCAAGGATCAGGCAACGAAGCGCATCGACATCGCCGATTATGAACATGCGGTTCGCCTGTGGACCGTCGTTCTCGAAGTCTCGGTCATGATGGCGCAGT
Source organism: Agrobacterium sp. S7/73 (assembly GCF_019355535.1). Lineage (NCBI taxonomy): Bacteria > Pseudomonadati > Pseudomonadota > Alphaproteobacteria > Hyphomicrobiales > Rhizobiaceae > Agrobacterium > Agrobacterium sp. S7/73. The sequence continues at coordinate 1,178,527 of NZ_CP072136.1, read as the reverse complement.
TCCCCTCGCGCCAGATTGCCGAACGCTCCTACGAATACCGCACGCTCGGCCTCGGCTACGCCAATATCGGCGGCCTGCTGATGTCCTCGGGCATTCCCTATGACAGCGACGAAGGCCGCGCCATTGCCGGTGCGCTGACCGCCATCATGACCGGCGTTTCCTATGCCACCTCGGCTGAAATGGCCGGCGAGCTTGGCCCCTTCCCGGGCTTTGCGCCGAACCGCGACAACATGCTGCGCGTCATCCGCAACCACCGCCGCGCCGCCCATGGCCTTTCCTACGGTTATGAAGGCCTGTCGGTGAACCCGGTTGCCCTCATCCACTCCGATTGCACGGATCAGGACCTTGTCGCCCACGCTACAGCCGCTTGGGACAAGGCGCTGGAGCTTGGCGAAAAGCATGGCTACCGCAACGCCCAGACCACCGTTATCGCGCCGACAGGTACGATCGGCCTTGTGATGGATTGCGACACGACCGGCATCGAGCCGGACTTCGCGCTGGTGAAATTCAAGAAGCTCGCCGGCGGCGGCTACTTCAAGATCATCAACCGCGCCGTGCCGGAATCCCTGCGTTCGCTCGGTTATTCGGAAAGCCAGATCGCCGAAATCGAAGCCTATGCCGTTGGTCACGGCAATCTCAACCAGGCACCTGCCATCAATCCCTCGTCGCTGAAGGCCAAGGGCTTCACCGATGAGAAGATCGAAGCCGTAAACGGCGCGCTGAAAAGCGCCTTCGACATCAAGTTCGTCTTCAACCAGTGGACGCTGGGCGCCGATTTCCTCAAGGGCACGCTCAAGGTTTCCGACGAGCAGTTGTCCGACATGAGCTTCAACCTGCTGGAGCACCTCGGCTTCAGCAAAAAGGACATCGAAGCGGCCAACGTGCACGTCTGCGGTGCGATGACACTGGAAGGCGCACCGTTCCTCAAGAACGAGCACTTGGCCGTATTCGATTGCGCCAACCCCTGCGGCAAGATCGGCAAGCGTTATCTCTCGGTCGAATCGCATATCCGCATGATGGCGGCAGCACAGCCGTTCATTTCGGGTGCGATCTCCAAGACGATCAACATGCCGAATGATGCAACCGTGGAAGATTGCGGCGCAGCCTACATGCTGTCCTGGAAGCTGGCGCTCAAGGCCAACGCCCTTTACCGCGATGGCTCCAAGCTTTCCCAGCCGCTCAACGCTTCGCTAGTGGAAGATGAGGACGACGAAGACTTCGTTGAAGAACTGATCCAGCAGCCGCTCGCCCAGCAGGCCGTGACGATCACCGAAAAGATCGTCGAGCGCGTTATCGAGCGGGTATCGCGCGAGCGTGAAAAGCTGCCGAACCGCCGTCAGGGTTACACCCAGAAGGCAACGGTCGGCGGTCACAAGGTCTATCTGCGCACCGGCGAATTCGGCGACGGCCGCATCGGCGAAATCTTCATCGACATGCACAAGGAAGGCGCTGCCTTCCGTGCGATGATGAACAACTTCGCCATCGCCATTTCGCTTGGCCTGCAATATGGCGTGCCGCTGGAAGAATATGTGGAGGCCTTCACCTTCACCAAGTTCGAGCCGGCCGGCATGGTGCAGGGCAACGACGCGATCAAGAACGCCACGTCGATCCTTGACTACGTGTTCCGCGAACTCGCCGTCTCCTATCTCGGCCGCCACGACCTCGCCCATGTCGATACGTCTGACTTCTCCAATACCGCACTCGGCAAGGGTATCCAGGAAGGCAAGACCAATCTGCTCTCCACCGGCTGGACACGCGGTTACAAGCCGACGCTGGTTTCCAACAACGAAGGCGAACGTGCTGCTTCCGAACCCAAGGGCTCGGCAACGGCATCCCCCGCCCGCGCCTCGGCCAACGTCACTTCCTTTGCAGGCTCAGCCGCCCGCAAGCTGGAACCGACAGTCGCGATCTCCACCTCGGAAATCGTCTCCTTCAAGCGCGATTATGAAGAACGCGCCAAGGAACTGGCGGAAGAGATTGCCGAAGAGGTAATCGACGACGTGGTTCAGGAAGCCAAGCAGACCGCCACCGCCCTCTTCTCCGACAAGGCCGCCGCCGACGCGGCATCGGCCAAGGCGGAAGCCAAGAAGAAGGAAAACGAACGCCGCATGCGCTCGATCGCGCAAGGCTATACCGGCAACATGTGCTCGGAATGCCAGAACTTCACGATGGTGCGCAATGGCACCTGCGAGAAGTGCGATACTTGCGGAAGTACAAGTGGGTGCTCTTGATTACTCTTCTTACTCCGAGCCGCGGTTCGCCCTAGAGCGAACCGCGTCGAAAAAGCATCCGCCCTTCAGGGCGGATTCTGTTTAGAAAGGCAAGGCTGAGGAGCGGAGCCTACTTCGCAGCCGACGAAGCCTTGTCTTACTTGCGCGGTTCGCCCTCAAGCGAACTGCGACAAGAAAGCATCCGCCCTAAAGGGCGGATTCCGTTTAGAAAGCAGGGCCGCGACGCGGAAGCCACTTCCGGAGGTGAAACAACTCCGTTTTTTGATCCGGCAAAATGCGAGAACCTGCCCTGCCAAGCGCTCCTTGATCATCACAAACTCCGGCGGTGTAAGTGCATATTGCTCCGCAAGTTGCCGCAGTTCCTCAGCAATCGCCTGCCGCTCAACCTGGAGCTCTAACCGGTTTAGGCAATTTGTGTGGCATGAACCCACATCTTCTCGGCCCCGTCCACGGGTGCATGGGGCCAATTGGCCGGGTGCCTTGGTGCAGAGAACGCCACGTTTGATGCGTCGGAACGCAGTACCTTCCAGGCGAAGGAGCAACGCAGCTTCCTCAATGTCGTCAGTACCGAGCGCCTTGATACCACGTTGCATTCGATAGTCTTCCACCGCCACGAAAAGGCGCTCTGATGCGAGCCCGCCTGCGCTACCGGCGATTACCTCCTTAATGGCATCCTGTGTCAGGACAAACGCGGTTTCTTCAGAAATCTGCAACGCTTCCGCTGCTATGTCGGGGTTTGACAGCAGATACACCAAAACATGCTCGACATTGTTGTGGCCAAATAAATCCTGAAGCACCTCTTGCGCATCGTCGACGATACCTCGCCCCGTACCGTCGTTTCTGAAGATCGTCAGCGATATCAGGGAACATTTTCCCGATCGGGCAACGTGAGCATTTTGGCTCCCTAGCCTCAAGGGAGGAGTAATGCCGTGGAGTAATTATCGATATCCATATGATATTTAACCGTTTTTCTAAACCTCATATTCTTCTTACGGTGCGACGAGCGGTTGCAGCTGAGCCAACGGCTTTGATAGCATAAAATCTAACTTTTCCAGGCGCTTAGGCGCCTGGAAATTGATGACGAGAACAAAAAGTGAATATCGCGGTATTCATTTTATGGCATGCCCGTCGATCCTTCTTCAGACATGTCCAACTCGGCAAACGATGCTTTGTTATTGAACCCAACTTCCGACGTATTGGTTATCGCAAGATATTAGAGGTAGAAAGCAAGTGGGTTTATTCGATGGAATTTTGGGTCATGGTACAACCGTGGACCCGAGAGAACTGGAAAAACGTCTAAGCGGTGTCCTTATCGACGGTGAGCAACCACAACTCGCTTTCAAGCTAATTCGCGATTTTTTCGTTTTCACTCAGCATCGCGTCATACTTGTCGATATCCAAGGTATTACGGGCAGCAAAGTCGACTATATGTCCATTCCGTACAAAGCTGTCACTCGCTTCTCCGTCGAGACAGCAGGAACGTTCGACTTGGATGCGGAACTTAAAATCTGGGTATCTGGTTCGAGCCAGCCGATTACAAAGACCCTCAAGAAGGGAACAGATGTTCGAGGTATTCAGCGAGCGCTTGCAACAGGTATACTTCGGTAGTCTAAGCTCAGGCCGCACTTCAAAAACGCGCGGCCTGACTCCTTCCCTCACCCCACAAAATCCACCAGCAACTTCACATTCAGCGCTGCAATTACCACCGCGATGAACCATGCAAACGCCGAGAGCCATCGCGGGGCGCACAGTTCGCCCATCTTGGCGCGGTCGGCGGTGAACATGACCAGCGGGAAGACGGCGAAGGAAAGTTGCAGGCTTAAGACCACCTGCGTCAGTATCAGCAGTTGAGACGTGCCGCTTTCGCCGAAGGCGATGGTGACGCCGGCGGCGGGGATGATGGCGATGCCTCGGGTGATGAGGCGGCGCAGCCACGGGGCAAGCCGCATCTTGAGGAAACCTTCCATCACGATCTGGCCTGCAAGCGTTGCCGTAACGGTGGAATTGATGCCGCAGCACAAAAGCGCCACCCCGAACAGCGTCGGCGCAATCGCAAGGCCAAGCAGCGGCGCGAGCAAACTATGCGCTTCCCCCAGTTCGGCAACATTCGTCTGACCCGTTTTGTTGAAGGTCGCCGCTGCGAGGATGAGGATCGCGGCATTGATGACGAGAGCAAACGTCAGGGCGATGGTTGAATCGAGTGTCGCGAATTTGAGCGCCTCGCGTTTTTCGGCCAGCGTCTCGCCGATGGCGCGCGTCTGCACGATCCCTGAATGCAGATAGAGATTATGCGGCATCACCGTCGCGCCCAGAATGCCAAGCGCCAGATAGAGCATCTCGGGGTTGGTGACGATCTCCGTCGTCGGCGCAAAACCACGAATCACCTGGTTCCAATCAGGATCGGCCAGCGCCAGCTGAATGGCGAAACACACCGCGATGACGCCGAGAAGCGTGATGACAAGCGCTTCCACCCAGCGGAAGCCAAGCCTTTGCAGATAAAGGATCAGGAACACGTCAAGCGCCGTGATGAGGACACCGAGTTCAAGCGGAATGCCGAAAATCAGGTTGAGACCGATCGCCGTACCGATGACCTCGGCGATATCAGTCGCGATGATTGCGATTTCGGCCAGCAGCCAGAGGACCATCGCCACCGGTTTCGGATAGGCATCGCGACAGGCCTGCGCCAGATCGCGCCCGGAAGCAATCGCCAGACGGGCACAGAGCGCCTGTAGAACGACGGCCATGATGTTCGATATCAACGCCACCGTCAGCAGCGTGTAGCCAAACTTGGAACCGCCGGCGAGCGACGTTGCCCAGTTGCCGGGGTCCATGTAACCGACCGCGACGAGATATCCGGGTCCGAAGAACGCCATCGCCCGGCGAAACGTACCGGCATTCGGGCTTATCTTGATCGAGCTGTGAACGTCGGACAGCGAGAGATCGTCGCCATTCCGCCGCCATCCAAAGACAGGCTTGTCCATCTTGCGAACTTTCAAATGGAAATTGAATTAATGCAATTGCAAATCATTCGCATAAAAGGGTGTGAACTGGCAAGCGGAGTTTCGAAGCTGTGTGCCGGCGCGAGAGGTCGCAGTAACATTCGGCCTGAACGCAACCATCGGCGCAGCGCGTCATGGATTTAGTGAAATGAGCCCCCTCCTCCGTCATTCCAGCCTTAAGCCGGAAGCCAGCAAGCCAAAGTCTCTGGGCTGAAAAGACTCTTCTACGCAGCGTAGTAGCCAGTAAACAACGGGGACCCATGGCCAGTCCTACCGCAAAACCTCACGGCGTTGTCATCGCTCTGCCCCGCCATTGCGGAACAGCCGCGTGCATGCCCGCGTTTGTCTGTCACGAAGCAAAGATAGTCCGGGGAAGTTCATGCGAGACGGCAATAAATTCAGCGTGGCGAACCAGCCTTACCGGTGGCCGAAATATATCATGGCACAGCGAAGGCCGCGCGACTGGCTGATGACCATCAGCGGCGTGGTGCTGCTGGTCATCGTCGCCGCCGCTGTCGCCATGGGTTATCTCGTCACCAGCCATCCCGGCAAGCCCGAGCCGAATACCGGCATCATCGAGGAAAACGCAGCGGAAAACGCCTGATATGCGGCGCAAGATGCGCCGCTTAACTCAGACCCTGAAGATGCCCGCTGAACTGCGCCTCATGCAGGCGGCTGTAATGGCCCTTGGCGGCCAGAAGCTCGGCATGGGCGCCGGTTTCGGCAATACCCGTCTGGTCTACTACCACGATGCGTGACGCATCGCGGATCGTTGCCAGCCGGTGAGCGATGACGAGCGTTGTGCGGCCCTTGGCAAGCTCCGTCAGCGATTGCTGGATGGCCCGCTCGGTTTCGGTATCCAGCGCCGAGGTCGCCTCGTCGAGAATGAGGATAGGCGGGTTCTTGAGGAACATGCGGGCAATGGCAAGACGCTGTTTCTGACCACCGGAAAGTTTCACGCCACGCTCACCGATGACGGTGTCGAGCCCCATCGGCATCGCTTCGATGACGCCATCGAGCCGGGCACGCCGCGCCGCATCCATGATTTCGACATCGGAAGCGCCGAGCCGGCCATATTCGATATTCTCGCGGATCGTGCCGCCAAACAGGAACACATCCTGCTGCACGATTCCTATCTGGTTGCGCAGCGAGGCAAGCTTCATCTTGCGGATATCGATGCCGTCAATGGTGATCGAACCGCTGGTGACATCATAAAAGCGCGGCAGCAGCGAGCAAAGCGTCGTTTTGCCCGCCCCCGAAGGCCCGACGAAGGCCACCGTCTCGCCCGCATTGATCTTCAGGTCGATATTGTCGAGAACCTGCTTGCCCTCGGCATAACCGAAACCGACATGGCGATATTCAATTGCGCCGGAAAGCGCCGGTGCTTCGATCGCATCCGGTGCGTCGGTGATATCCGGCGCCGTGTCCAGAAGCTCGGTAAAGCGGCGAAAACCGGCAATGCCCTTCGGATAGGTCTCGATGACCGAGTTGATCTTTTCCACCGGGCGGAAAAACACGCCGACCAGAAGCAGGAAGCCAACGAAGCCGCCTTCCGTCAGGCCGCCATGCAGCACGAACCAGGCGCCGCAGATCATCACGATCATCTGCGTAAGCCGCATGCTCATGTAGCTGAGCGAAGTGCTGGCCGCCATGATCTTGTAGGCATCCAGCTTCGTGCGGCGGTATTTCTGGTTGTCCTTCTCAAACAGCGCGCGCTCGTGGTCCTCATTGGCAAAAGCCTGCACCACCCGCATGCCACCGACATTTTCCTCGATACGGGCGTTGAAATCGCCTACCCGACCATAGAGCGCGCGAAAGTTCTGCGTCATTCGGCCACCGTAACGGCTCGTCACCCAGGCGGTGACAGGCACGACGGCGGCGGTGACGAGCGCCAGCGGCACATTGACCGACAGCATCAGCAGGAATGCGCCAATGAAGGTCATGATGGCGATGAACAGATCCTCGGGGCCGTGATGGGCCACCTCACCGATCTCTTCCAGATCCTTCGTCAGCCGCCCGACCAGATGGCCGGTCTTCTGGTTGTCGAAATAACGGAAGGATAGCTTCTGCAGATGGTCGAAGGCCAGACGCCGCATGTCGGTCTCGATATTGATGCCGAGCATATGTCCCCAATAGGTGACGGTCGCCATCAACCCAGTATTCAGCACATAGATGACGAGCAACCCGACGGAGGCGGCAAGGATGATGCCCCACTCACCGCCCGGCAACAGCACGTCCACAAAGGCCTTCACCGCCATCGGAAAGCCGAGTTCGAGCACGCCCGACAGCACCGCGCAGGAAAAATCGACAATGAACAGACCGCGATAGGGACGGTAATAGGCGAAGAAACGGCGCAGCATGGCGTGACCTGAAGAGCGGGCGCGGCAAGCGGAGGCCGCAATAAAAACGGAGTTCAATTGTCATATTTCAATGCGCGCGCCAAGACCGATGTTCTATTTTTACCAAAATCGTTCAATAGGCTGAGCGATAAACACACAACGGTAATGTGATACGGCTATATTGCACTTATATGTATTGGTGTGACAGAGTGAATGCACCCTTCGGGGAGAATGCGAGAAAGAGCCTGCCGTGAGTAATATTGACAGCCGTAAGCCCAGTGGCGAACCGAGATGGCTTGGTCCTGCAAGCCCGACGCGGATCGCTCTGATCCCGCCAATATCGGCTGCGCGCTGGCTGCTGGTTCTCGTCGCCCTTGCGGGCATCTACTTCTTCCACGGCTTTCTCGTTCCGGTTCTGGCCGCCCTTGTCATCGGCTTCGCCAGCTGGCCGGTCTATACGCGGCTTCTGCGGCAGGTGGGCGGCAACACCACGCTCGGCGCCTCCATCGCCATCATCCTCATCCTCACCTTCCTCGTGGTGCCGATTTTCATCGCCGCTTCCTATACGGCCAGCGAAATCCGCGAATGGTTCGGCTGGGCGGTGCATGTCAACAAGGTGGGCGCACCCGTGCCAGACTGGATCGCGGCGCTGCCCGGCGTAGGCTCCTGGCTCGGCGAGCAATGGGTGAAATATATCGGCACACCGGGTGCGATCGGCGAAGTGATCCAGCTCGTCAGCGGTGCCAATATCGGCAATATCTACCGGGCGATCCTCGCCGCGGGCAACGGCGCGTTCCACCTGGTGCTGACCCTGCTGTTCATGTTGATCGCGCTGTTCTTTGTCTATCGCAACGGTGCCGGCTTCTCCCATCAGGTCGATCTTGTGGGAGAACGCATCCTGCCGACGCGGTGGGAGCGCATTTCCCGCGTCGTGCCAGCCACCATCAGCTCCACCGTCACCGGCATGACATTGATCGCCATCGGCGAAGGCATAATCCTCGGCATCGCCTACTGGATTGCCGGCGTCCCCTCGCCCGTCACACTCGGCGTGCTCACCGGTGTCATGGCGCTCATCCCGGGCGGCGCGCCGCTCTCTTTCACTCTCGTATCGATCTATCTGGTCGCCAGCGGCTCTCCCGCTTATGGCCTGGGGCTATTCATCTGGGGTTCGGTAGAGCTTTTCATCGTCGACAAGACCATCCGTCCGAAACTCGTTGGCGGCCCGATCAAGCTGCCTTTCCTGCCGACCTTTTTCGGCCTCGTCGGCGGCGTCAAGACCATGGGCTTCCTCGGCCTCTTCATCGGCCCGGTGCTGATGGCGCTGCTGGTGGCAATCTGGCGGGAATGGGTGCGAGAGGTGGAAATCTCCACTGGCGCCACCGTCGACGTTCCGCCGACCCCTACAGCTGAAAATGACCCGCTCGACGACATCGTTGCGCGTGAAGAGGATAGCAACGAAGCGACGGCGTTCCGAAAAGCAGCGTCTTAAACCTCGTCTTCGTCATGCTCGGGCCTGTCCCTGGCATCTGCAACCCAACGATGTTACCAGACGTCGGCAGATCCCCGGCACGAGGCCGAGGATGACATCGCCAAGGGCGGCATCGAGTGTTCTGCAAAGCGCGCCGATAGCGCCCGCCTCGCCTTTAAAGCGTCTTCTCCATGAACAGGCTGAGCGGGTCCGGCTTATAGGGCGCAAACGCCTCAATCTCGACAAACCCCGCCTTGCGGTAAAGACCGATCGCCTCCGGCTGGCTGATGCCGGTTTCAAGCCGGATGGCGGCAAGCCCAAGCTCGACGCCGCGCGCAATGAGCGTATCCATGATCAGCTTGCCGATCCGCAATCCCCTCGCCTCCGGATCGACGAACATGCGCTTGACCTCCGCCGTACCGTCACCCGCCTCCACCAGCGCGCCGCAGCCAACGACGCAGCCACCATGCCGCGCCACGAAAAAGGAGACATTGTCCTTTTCCAGCTGGCCGATATCGACCAGATGATTGCTTTCGGCGGGATAAAGCGATGCCATATAGACGTTAGACAGATCGATAAGGCGCAGAACCGCTTCCTGCCGGGGTGTTTCAAGCTTGATTTCGGGGGCCAATGCGATGCCTGCTTTCTCTCAAAAAAATGCGTATTTCGTCGTAATGTCACTGCAATCGAGATAGATGAGTTTTTAGAGCATAATTCCCGACAGAGGCAACACACACCATGAAAACAGCCCTCGTTCTCATGACCTTCCTAGGCTGTGACGACACCGCCACCGATTGCCATTACCTCGCCACCTCGCAGCAGCGCTGGACGAGCATCGAACTATGCGACGCCGTGTCGGAGAAAGAGCTGGAACGTTTCGCAAATGCGTCCTACCCGGTCGTGGTGGCCGTGTGCCAGACACCGGGCGAGCAAACGCCCCAGACTGCGGGCAACGCGCCCGCAACGCAGCCTCCCGCCGCCACGGCCCCGGCCGGAACAGAGGAGCCACCGGCACAGGTCACGCAAAAGGAAGAAGAGAGCCTGACAAAACAGGCGATCAGCCGCGTCAGCCGCATCCTGCCTTCCACTGAAGGCGTGAAGCACCTGCTCGGAACGCCGGTCAGAATGGTGGAAAACAGCTATTCGTGGATTGCCAAGCGGTTCGAGAAGTAAGCCTCAGGCCGCCTCTACCGTCAGCGCTTCCGCATAGTGCCGCGCTTTCTGCCGTTCCTCGGCAATGGTCAGTTTACGCACGGCGTGCAAGAGTTCGAAAAGCGTTTCGGAACCATCGACGTTGCGGAAATGCGCAAGCAGTTCGGCCGATACAGAGGCTGCGGCCTGCGACAGATGCGATCGGGCGGCGCGGCGCCACATCAGCGTCGCCTCAATGAAGACATCAACGACATCGCCCAAAAGACCGACGGACTGGAACAGCGCCTTCAGCGCGTGCGGCCGTCCGGTCGCCAGAATGGCGCGCACCTTGCGGTCATCGAGACCTGAGAGATTGACCATCGCCGCCGTGAAAAACTCCAGCCTGCCCGAACAGACGGCATGGATGAGAAGCGCCGGTGTCAGTTCCAGCCTTTGCCGCAGATGCTCCACCAGCGCCGGCAACTCCGGCGACGAAACATTGGCGGCGATGAGGATGGTGGCGGAATCTTCCGCTTCGCGGAAAATACTGTCGGCGCGGTTGCGCGCGATCAGGGCATGAACAAGCGCCGAACCTGCCAGGGCCTCGCTGACGCGCGCCATCAGAAGATGGCGGGTATCGGCGGGCAGCACCTCTCGGCACAGCAGCAGGTCGCGAATGTCGGCGTTGCAGCCATGCCGCTCGGCAATGCGGCGCAGCAAAAACGGTGTGATGAAGGCTTCGTCGTTCTCTAGAAGGATCAACGTTTCCGGCAGATCACCGACTTCGGCAAGTGCTGCGCAGACACCGCGCGGCAGGCCCCGCCTAGCCGCGATGAAGGCGCGCGTCAGGCTTTCGCCGCGCCCGGCAAGATCGACCAGATCGGCCTCGCCGAGAACCGGCGAGCGGGCGATCACGGTGCAGGCAATCTCCGGCTGGTCTTCGGCAAGCGAAACAAGAATGGCGCGCGGCGCATCGGGATCATCCGCCAGCGCCTCGGCAAGTGCCAGCCGCACGCGCGGAGAAGGGTCGTCAAGAAGATAGGTCATCGCCATATAGGCGGCGTCACGGTTCTCCCGCGCCATGTCTGAATGCAGATAGGCACGGCCAAGCGCATTGGCGGCCTTCGCCCGCTCGGTCGATCCAGCCTTTTCAGACCAGCGAAGAAATGCCTGTACGATCACCTGAGCCTCGAAACACATTCGCAACAATGGACGACGGCATCATTGCCGCCGCCATGTATAAAACTCTAGGCGCAAATAGTTTACGTTTGGTTCACCATAAAATTTAACAGTTGCCGGCGAAGAAGTTCTACGGCGCAGTAGACGGACGCTTCAACTGAAACACGTCGCTGCCGCCGTCGCAGTAGTCCATGTAACCCATTCGGGCAACCGGACGTGCCAGTCCCATATCGATGCGACCATCACGAATGATCGCATCGTCGATGTGAATAGCCATGACCTGCCCGATCACCATCCAGGAATCCGCCGGCGTGCCGTCGATGTCCTTCAGCTGGATGATCTCGGTCACGCGGCATTCCAGAACGGCCAGCGCCTCCCCCACGAAAGGCGCATCCACCACCCGCCCGTCAACGGCAGTCAGACCGGCAAGCCGGAACTCGTCGACATCATAGTTCACCGGCGCGGAAGACGCGTTCATCCGGTCGACGAGGTGGCGGCTGACGAGGTTGGCGGTGAAGACACCGGTCTCCTCGACATTGCGAAGACTGTCCTTGCGCCCGCTGGAGGAAAACATCACCAGCTTCGGCCGGTCCGAAATCGCGTTGAAAAACGAATAGGGCGACAGGTTGAAAGAGCCGTCCCGGCCTTTAGAGCCAATCCAGCCGATCGGCCGGGGCGCGACGATAGCCTTGAACGGATCATGCGGCAGGCCGTGCTGGTTGGTGTCGGTGGTGTAGAACATCAGACGTCCCCAACCCAGGTTACCACATCCGCAAGCTCCGGCCGTGGCCGCTCCACAAGCGGGAATGTCGTTGAGCCGATATGAATATATCCGGCGACCTTCTCGTCTGCGGCAATCCCCAGTTCCGACAGGAAGGCCGGGTCGAAGGCAAGCCATTCCGTCAGCCAGTTCGCCGCATAACCATTGGCGTTGGCGGCGAAGATGAGATTGAGGCACACCGCACCGGCGGACATGATCTGTTCCCATTCCGGAATCTTGAAATGCGGCTTGGCGGTGCTGATGACGGCGATGACGACGGGAGCGCGCGTGAAGCGGGTGCGCTCCGCGTCCTGCTGCTGCAGGTCCAGTTCCGGGTTCTTCTCAAGCGCGATCCGGAGCGCTTCTTCCCCCAGACGCACGCGGTCTTCGCCGCGATAAACGATGAAGCGCCACGGCGCCAGTTTGCCATGGTCAGGCACGCGCACGGCAAGGCGCAGGATTTCCTCGATTTCCGCTTTCGATGGACCCGGCTCGGCAAGTTGCAGGGCGGGGGTGGAGCGGCGAACCTTGAGATAGTCGAGGAGCTTGATGTCACTTGTCATGATCAAAATTCTTCCATTGTGCTGTCATCGCGAAATTATGGGCCTTGAAATAGCCACGGCATTGGTTTTGAAGTGATGCGGGAAAATCAAGAAGTCAATCGGTATCGAAAATGTCGGCAATCAAAATCGCGGCACGTCTGGCCATTGCGTTCGCCGCGATCGGCGTTTTATCACAGGCAGCCTTTTCGCAAGACGCTTTCAAGGACTTCAAGCAGCTTGGCGGCACGCCTAAAATGCCGAAACTCAATGCTTTCACCGCTCCTACCGCCCCGAATGCCCCCGCAAGCACCGCCCGTGATATCGACATGGAAGCGAAACTGACGAGTGAAGGCGAAGCGGTGAAGGAAGGCCTTTCCTGGCGCGTCTTCAGCCCCATTCCGGGCGCTGACGGCAAGTTGCCGATGCTGGCAAGCTCCGAGGGTGGTTCGGCGCAGTTCCATCTGGTACCCGGCGAATATTTCGTCAACGTTGCCTTCGGGCGCGCAGGTGTTACCAAGAAACTCAATGTTCCGAGCTCCGGTAATGTCCAGAAACAGGTGCTGATTCTCGATGCTGGCGGTTTCGTTCTGAATGCGATCGCGGGTTCCGACAAACAGATCTCCGCTAACCAGCTCAAATTTTCCGTCTATTCCTCCGACGCCCGACCGGATGGCGAGCGCGGCCTTGTCATGGCCGACATCAAGCCCAACACCGTCGTTCGCCTCAATGCCGGCACCTATCATGTCGTTTCCGAATACGGCAACGTCAATGCGGTGGTGCGCGCCGATATTCAGGTGGAGGCAGGCAAGCTGACCGAAGCGACCCTGCAGCATCAGGCGGCACAGATCACGCTCAAGCTCGTCTCCGAACAGGGCGGCGAAGCCATTGCCGATACGGCCTGGTCGGTGCTGAACGGCGGCGGCGACGTTGTGAACGAAAGCGTCAGCGCATTTTCGACCATGGTTCTGGCGGAAGGCGAATATACCGCCATGGCCCGCAACAAGGACAAGGTCTACCAGCGCAACTTCAAGGTCACGTCAGGCCGGGACGCCGATGTGGAAGTGCTGATGAAGGATCAGGCGCCGGAAGACATGACCGGCGATTTCGAATAGGCGTCAATACCCTCAGCCAGTAACGAAAACGGCCCCCGAAGGGGCCGTTGTTTTTTGTCACGCAACCTGCTTCTTCGCCGCAAGCTTGCGCTTCACATCCGGCGGCGTCGCCTCTTCCACGAGGCTTGTAATCGCGTCTTCGAGCGACATCGGCGTCTGGTTCTGGGAACCGAGACGGCGGATGTTGACGGTGCGCTCTTCCGCTTCCTTGCGTCCGCAGACGATGATGACCGGCACCTTGGTCACCGAGTGCTCGCGGACCTTGTAGTTGATCTTCTCGTTGCGGAAGTCGGTTTCGACAGCCATACCCGCCTCGCGCAGTGCTTCGGTAACCTCGCGGCCATAATCGTCCGCATCCGAGGTGATCGTCGCGACCACGACCTGAAGCGGCGCGAACCACAACGGCATGTGACCGGCAAAGTTCTCGATCAGGATACCAAGGAAGCGCTCCATCGAGCCGCAGATGGCGCGATGGATCATCACCGGCTGCGTCTTTTCGGAGTTCTGGTCGATATAGAAGGCGCCGAAACGTTCCGGAAGGTTGAAGTCCACCTGCGTCGTGCCGCACTGCCATTCACGACCGATGGCATCCTTCAGCGTATATTCGAACTTTGGCCCGTAGAAAGCGCCCTCGCCCGGCAGAATGCCGGTCTTGATGCGGCCGCCGGACTGTTCCTCGATGGTTTTCAGAACCTCCATCATGACGCTTTCGGCACGGTCCCAGAGATCGTCGGAACCGACACGCTTTTCCGGACGGGTCGAAAGCTTGACGACGATCTCGCTGAAACCGAAATCCTCATAGACCGAGAGGATCAGGTCGTTGATGCGCAGGCATTCCGCCGCCATCTGCTCTTCCGTGCAGAAGACATGCGCATCGTCCTGCGTGAAGCCGCGAACGCGCATCAGGCCATGCAGTGCACCTGAAGCTTCGTAGCGATGGACGTTGCCAAATTCAGCAAGGCGAACGGGCATTTCGCGGTAAGACTTCAAGCCATGCTTGAAGATCTGCACGTGGCCGGGGCAATTCATCGGCTTCAAGGCAAAGACGCGCTGATCCGCATCCTCGTCATCGGGATGGGTAAAGGCATGGGCGGATTTCACCGCGAACATGTTTTCCTGATACCAGCCCCAGTGACCGGAGGTTTCCCACAACGACTTGTCCAGCACCTGCGGCGCGTTGACTTCCTGATAGGTATTGGCAAGCCGACGGCGCATATAGGCCGTCAGCGTCTGGAACATGCGCCAGCCCTTGCCGTGCCAGAAGACCACGCCCGGACCTTCTTCCTGGAAATGGAACAGGTCCATTTCCCGGCCAAGACGGCGGTGGTCGCGCTTTTCGGCTTCGGCCAGAACGTGCAGGTAATTGTCCAGCTCTTCCTGGGTCGCCCAGGCGGTGCCGTAGATGCGCGACAGCATCGCATTGTTGCTGTCACCACGCCAATAGGCGCCGGCTACCTTCATCAGCTTGAAGGCCGTACCGACCTGACCCGTGGACGCCATATGCGGGCCGCGGCAAAGATCGAACCAGTCGCCCTGATAATAGATTTTCAGGTCCTGACCTTCGGGAATGGCATCGACCAGCTCGACCTTGTAGTTTTCGCCCTTTGCGGCAAACACTTCCTTGGCCTTCTCGCGCGACCAGACTTCGCGGGTAAACGGCTTGTTGCGCTGAATGATCTCCTTCATCCGCTTTTCGATCTTCGGCAGATCTTCCGGCGTGAAAGGTTCGTTCTTGGCAAAGTCGTAATAGAAGCCGTTCTCGATGACAGGGCCGATCGTCACCTGCGTGCCGGGCCACAACTCCTGCACGGCCTCGGCCATGACGTGGGCGGCATCGTGGCGGATGAGTTCCAGCGCGCGGCTGTCCTCACGCGTGACGATTTCTATCTTGCCATCGGTGATTGCCTCGGACAAATCGCGCACGGTGCCATCAAGCGCAATGGCGACAGCCTTCTTCGCAAGCGATTTGGAGATGGATTCGGCGACCTCGCGGCCGGTCGTGCCGGCGGGATAGCTGCGTACGGAACCATCGGGAAATGTAAGGGAAACGGTTTGTGACATCGTCGAATGCTCCTGATCCAGTCCCGCCAACGAATGCGGGTGGTGTTGGAATAAAAAAGAACGCCCTCTTTCGCAGATGGGCAGGCAGGCTGATAAAGAATTTTCCCGTTCCAGTCAAAGGTGAACGGCGGCTCAGCGAAGCATTTCGGCAATTCCATTGACGGTATTGGCGTTGCGGGTCGTGCCGATGCCGAGCTTCTTCGTGGTCAGCGCAGAGAGAAGCCGGCTTTCGCTTGGCTTGCCGCAAAAGTCGATCCACAGGTCACCGCCGACAATGGCGATCTTTTCCTTCTTGCAATACTTCTCCAAGAGTCCAAGATAATCCCCGGCAAGCGGCTTGCGCATCACCCTTACGCAGACATCCGGTGGATTGCCGTCCGGAAACGGGTTTGTAGCAGTCAGGGCAAGCCAATCAGGCGCTGAGCGAACGAGAATATCGACGTGTTTGCCGAACCGTTTTTCAAAGGCGCGCTCCAACGCATCCTCGATTTCGCAGACAGGCGCCTCCGGTGCACGGAAGACCAGATTTCCGGTCGCAACCAGCGTCCTGCATTCCTCAAAGCCCAGCTCCTGCGCCATTTCACGCAGATCGGCCATGATGAGCCGCTTGCCCGCCCCGAGCACGATGCTGTGCAGAAGAGCGACATAGGTCATTGATGCAGCATCCAGTATCGCCAGGGCGTCCACCAGTGCTTGTCAGCGCCCAGTGTTTCCGGCACGGGGTCCAGCCCGCTGGTGCCGCCCGGACCGCAACGCGCGACACGAAACAGCGTCATCCACCCGCCCGGCCAAAGTCCGTGGCGGGCGATCGCCTCATAGCCATATTCGGAACAGGTGGGAATGTGGCGGCAGGAATTGCCGACGAAACCCGACAAAGTCAGCTGATAGAGCCGAATGAAGCCAACGCCGAAAAGACGGCCTGGGGTCTTCGCAAACACTCCCCCCCAGTTGCGGGATCGCCCGACCTTATCCCCCGTCTTCTGATGTCCGCAGTCCGGTTCACCGCACATCGCCTAACCCGCAGCGTTCAGAACCGGCCGGGCTTCGATCTGGTCGAGAGCATCGACCACCGCTTCGAAGGTCAGCATGGTCGAGGCGTGGCGTGCCTTGAAATCCCGGACGGGTGAAAGCACCCTCATATCCTCGAAACGGCCTGTCGGCCCGTCGCCGCCCTGTTTCAGCATGGCAAGCATGTCTTCCCGCGCCTGCCGGATCTCACCGCTGGAAGCGCCGACGACATGATGCGCCATGATCGAGGCGGATGCCTGGCCGAGCGCGCACGCGCGAACCTCATGTGAAAAAGCCGTGACGATGCCGCCTTCCACCTTCAGATAGACCTTGAGTTTGGAGCCGCACAGCCGCGAGTGTTTTTCAGCGCTGGCATCGGCATCATCAAGCACGCCGGTCAGCGGAATATTTCCGGCAAATTCCAGAATTCGGTTGTTGTAGATATCGTCCATCATCAGGTATCCGGCGTTCAAGAATGCCCAAAAACGGGACAGGATATATTTTTCAAACACAGCGTTTGTCGCAGTGGAGCTTTCCTGCCCTTCATTCCCATTATATGCTAACGAGCTTTCTGGACATCAAGCCGATATGAAATTAACGGCTCCGATACCGAAATATCAGCATCGGCCTTGCCAAAATGCTGTAAAACAACCAGATAGCAGCAACGGTGGACGAAGTCCCCGCTACGAAAAACAAAGTTCAGGTGCGGCCTTGACCCGCATCGGGAGAGACGGAATGGATGCGATCGTGAAGAATTTCCCCGGCGCTGGCGCAAAACCCGATGTGGCAGAGGCTCGCCCAAGCCAGACGGAAGCGGAAGAAGCAGTGCGCGTTCTTCTGCGCTGGGCAGGAGAAAATCCCGCCCGCGAAGGACTCCTGGACACGCCGAAGCGCGTTGCCAAGGCCTATCGCGAACTCTTCGCCGGTTATGAGCTGAACGTCCAGGACGTTCTCGGCACGACCTTCGAGGAAGTTGGCGGTTATGACGATGTGGTGCTGGTGCGCGACATCCCCTTCTTCTCCCATTGCGAACACCACATGGTTCCGATCGTCGGCAAGGCGCATGTCGCCTATCTTCCGGCTGGGCGCGTGCTCGGCCTGTCGAAGATCGCCCGTGTCGTCGAAATCTTTGGCCGCCGCCTGCAGACGCAGGAAAACATGACCGCGCAGATCGCAAGATCCATCGAGGAAACTCTGAAGCCGCGCGGCGTGGCCGTCATGATCGACGCCGAACATATGTGCATGTCCATGCGCGGCGTAAACAAGCAGGGGTCCACGACCCTCACCACCAGCTTCACCGGCACCTTCAAGAACGACCCGGCAGAGCAGGTGCGCTTCATGACCATGGTGCGGAACCGCTAACGGTTCCGCTTTTTCCCCGGGGTAGCAATGTCCATTTCGTTTCCGTCCGCGCCTGCGGACAAGGAAGTGCTTGAAAATTCAGGTCTCTTCTCACCGAAATTCGATGCCCACGGCCTTGTCACCGCCGTGGTCACCGATGCGCGTGATGGTGAATTGCTGATGGTCGCCCATATGAATGCGCAAGCCCTGTCGCTGACGCTGGAAACGGGCATCGCCCACTATTACAGCCGCTCCCGCGACAAGATCTGGAAAAAGGGCGAAACCTCCGGCAACCTGCAGACGGTGAAGGAATTCCGTACCGATTGCGATCAGGACGCCGTATGGCTGAAGGTCTCCGTCGCCGGTCATGACGCAACCTGCCATACTGGCCGCCGCTCCTGCTTCTACCGCACGGTCGAGTTGGCCGATGGCAATGCCGTCACCAGAATCACCGACGATACCCGCCATTTCGACCCGGCGACTACCTATTCTGGCACGTGAACGGCCACCTTCCATCCGCCGCACCAATTTGCTACCAATAATTCAGGATTCGGGGAGGAACAGACCGGGTCCTGGGAGCAGGCAGGGAGTGTACGGTCATGTTGGGCTGGGGAAGCAATCGTCACAATGCTCTTGCGGCTGGCAACACCGAAACAATCGTCAACGAGATCGTTGATACGCGCCGGATTGCGCTTGCGCTCGGCGGTGGTGCTGCGCGCGGCTGGGCCCATATCGGCGTCCTGAGGGCACTAGACGAAGCCGGTGTAAAAATCGGCATGATTGCCGGAACCTCGATCGGCGCGCTGGTCGGCGGTTGTTATCTCGCCGGAAAGCTCGATGAGCTGGAGGAATTTGCCCGTTCGCTGACGATGCGGCGCATTGCCGGCCTGCTCGATCTGACGATTGGCGGCGGCGGTCTCTTCGGCGGCATGCGGCTGACCAAGCGCATGCAGGAGCATCTCGAAGGCTTGCGCGTTGAAAACCTCGAGCACCCCTTCATCGCCGTAGCCACGGAATTGCGCACCGGACACGAGGTCTGGATTCACCAGGGCGACCTCGTCACCGCACTGCGCTCATCCTATGCGCTGCCCGGAATTTTCGAGCCCGTGCAATGCAACGGCCGCACCCTGATCGACGGCGCTCTCGTCAACCCCGTGCCGGTTTCGGTCTGCAGGGCCTATGAGCAGGCGCTCGTCGTCGCCGTCAATCTCAATTACGATCTGTTCGGCCGCTCTGCCGTGGTCAAACATTCCTCTTCGCCCCCGAATGGCGCAGCACCTTCCCTGGAAGGTCCGCCGCGCCCCGGCCTGCCGGGCGTCATGGTGCAGGCCTTCAATATCATTCAGGACCGGATTTCGCGCTCGCGTCTGGCGGGCGACCCGCCCGACCTTATGCTGCATCCCCGTATCAACGATATCGGCCTGTCGGAATTCCATCGCGCCAGCGAAGCCATCGACAGGGGATACGAGGAAACACGCGCCCGCGTTCCCGAGCTGGAGCGCATGCAGCAGGCGTTCCGACGCTAACTTACACTACAAATATACGTGCTGAGCATTCCAGCTTGCGGTAGCCGCAGCCTCCTAGGCCGTCATTCCTGCGCGTGTCACAGGAATGACGTAGTCGTTTCGAAATGACTATTGCGGACGCGCCGGAAACGAAACCTCATCCGGCGATATAGGCCTTGATATGTTCGGCTTCCGCCTCGATCTCGCCGATCCGCGCCTTTACCACGTCACCGATGGAGATGATGCCGGCAAGACGACCGTCGTCCTCAACCGGAATATGGCGGAACCGCCCTCCGGTCATGATTTCCATCAACTCGTCGGTGGTGGAATTGTGATGACAGCGGATGACGTTCTTCGTCATGGCCACCGAAACGGATTGCAGAAGGGAGGCAGCGCCCTCGCCTGCCACGACCTTCACCAGATCGCGTTCCGTGAAAATACCGAGAACGACGCCGTCGGCATCGGTCACGACGAGTGCACCGATCTTGTGCGCATTCAGCGTTGCTGCCGCCTCGCCGATGCTTACGCTCGGTCCCACAGTCACGACATTCCGGCCCTTGCGGTCGAGAAGATCTTTTACGAATGTTGCCATGCCTTCCTCCTCCTGTCAGCAATCTGCAACGCGGCAAAGTCTCTCCGCGGTTGCAAATCATGGAACATGGTGCGCTGAGGCCTATGCGAATGCAATCCCGGATGGGACCTGCACAAGCAAATTTGCGCCACGGCCGACAAGGAGCGTGATCGCCCTAGAGCGGCTGTTCCACACTTCCACTGGAAAGGTTCCCGCGGATCGGGC
Source organism: Agrobacterium sp. S7/73 (assembly GCF_019355535.1). NCBI lineage: Bacteria > Pseudomonadati > Pseudomonadota > Alphaproteobacteria > Hyphomicrobiales > Rhizobiaceae > Agrobacterium > Agrobacterium sp. S7/73. The sequence goes on along the minus strand of NZ_CP072136.1, from coordinate 1,158,055 downwards.
GATCAAACAGGCCGAAGAACAGGAAGCCGAGCAGAAAGCCGAAGACATGCGCATCCCAGGCGACTTCACCGCCGACATCGCCAAACAGCGGCACGCCGACCGCGATCAGGACATTGCCGAAAAGCCACATCAGCGTGAAGATCAGCACCGTCCTGTTCGAAAGCGCCGCGACAATGCTCTGCCTCGGCATCAGATGGCCGAAAGAGGCGCTGTAGCCGCCGCGTGACGGGAAAGCGAAACGGCATGCGGCTCCCATCAGCGCCGAAACGACACCAGATGCTCCGATCAGAACCGTCACATCGCCCCAGTTCAGCGCCGCGTGGCCAAAAGCTGAAACGGCGGCGGATATGCACCATAACAGTACGAAGCGAAGCGTTCCGATCCGGCGCAGAACCGGTGCGCCAAAGGCCATCAACCACAATCCGTTAAAAAGAATATGCTCGATGCCGCCGTGCAGAAAAGAATATGTCACCGGCGTCCAGAGCCATTCCAGCCCCTGCTGGGATAATGGCACCGCGTAACGCAGCGGAATGAAGCCGAAGGTGAAGATGAACCAGCCGTTGCCATCCTCCGAAAGAAGATAGGCCGGAACCACAAAGGCCAAGAGCAGCGCCGCCAATATGCCGACCAGAAGCGGCGGCAGGTTAAAGACGGGATTATGTGCGTCCTCTTTCAGTTCCTGACTTTCCGAAACCGGCGGCTGTTCGCCGTCGCCGTTGGACATGATTCCATCCCTGTTTTTGTGGAAATTTGCGTCCCCCGAGCAATATAGGAAGCCCGGGCGAAAAAAAAGCCGTCCTGCTTTTCGGGCCACGACGCAAAAACCGCAATCGGTTCAAGCGCCTGTACCCAAAGGGCAGTCCGGCCTGCACGCCCGCCGTAAAATTACGGGCGAAAGCATCAATTGTGCTGACTGGGAGCATGTCCCCGACATGGCCGCAGCGATGCCACGACCTTGGTCGTTACGCAATCTCAACCATTTGTTAACCTTAACAAAATCGGTTGGCATGAAATTCGCTACACCACAAGTAACAGACGTTCGGATGGACATGATGTCCCAAAAACGAACATGGAGAACGATGCTATGAAGAGCATGGCCGGACTGGAGATATATGCCTATTGGGACACGCTGCGCGGCAATAAACCTGCGCCCCTCCGAGAAGACTTCGATCCCGCAAAGCTGAAACATCATCTCGGCGACCTCTTCATCCTGACGGACAAGGGAGAAAGGACGCCATTCTTCCGCCTTGCAGGCACGCACCTGTGCGACCTGTTCGGCCGGGAATTGCGGGACAGCCCGTTCTCGGATCTGTGGCCGGCGGCAAGTGCCACCTTCCCCTGCCGTGTCGCACGCGGCATCCTGCAACATCAATTGCCCGTGGTGTTCGATATCGAAGCGGAGGACGACCATGGCGCGGCGCCGCTTGCTTTCGAAATGCTGCTCTTGCCGCTAAGTTCGGATAATGACACAGCCCCGAGATTGCTCGGAGCGCTGCTGCCGGAGCGGCCCCGTCACGAATTCGCAGCACCGATCAGTTGCCTCGTCATGAAAAGCAGCCGCCTGCTACGCATGGATATCGCGCCGACAACGTATTCTACGAATGCGCGAACCGCTGTGATGCCGCATGCGGTAACCCGCTGACTGCCGCATCCCACCCCGCATGGTGAGGGTGGATCGCGTATGATCGCGCCGGAATTTCGTAAGAAATACGTCAAAGCTGTAACGATTTTGACGATTGCAAAAATTGTAAGGGTTAAACAATACAGTCTGTTAACCCGGGCGGCGTAGAGATTTGTCATCATCACTGGTTACAATTGCGCTGCCATGTTCTCATCACGTTCGGTCAACACTGCCCAAACCCTGCGTCCGGTTGAAGAGGTTCACTTCGACGATCCCGTCCGTGTGTCCTTCACCGGCCGCCTCATGTTGCCCGATCACCAGGAATATGATTGCACCGCAACCGAGATGACCGCCGAAAGAGCGCTGTTCGCCTGCTCGGGCATTGCGCGCAACGGTGATCGCGTCATCTCCTATCTCCAGCATATCGGCCGCATCGAAGGAACGGTTACGGCGCTTACCGCGTTAGGCTTCGTCATTGCCATCAATGCGCCCGAACGCAAGCGGGAAAAGCTGGCCGCCCAGCTCGCATGGATCGCCAAGCGCCAGCTGCTCGGCCTGCCGGAAGACCGCCGCCACGACCGCCTGACACCACGCAATACCCGGGCACATCTGATGCTGGAAGACGGCGTGCTTCTCGCCTGCCGGCTGATCGACCTTTCCTTGTCGGGCGCAGCCATCGAGATCGAAAACCGGCCTCCACTCGGCACCAGGGTCCAGCTTGGCAAGAACATGAGCGGCAAGATCGTACGCCACTTCATGGAAGGCGTTGCGGTCGAATTCGACCGGGTCCAGTCGCCCGACGCCCTGATCGAATTTCTCTAGGTCATTTCCCGTAATACAGTGGAGCGGTATGTCCGTGCGGCAAGTGCGGCATTCGCCAGATCTTGTCACGGCTATCGCTTTCCGGCGCTCCGGCCGTGAGCCGGAATACAGCCAGCACAAGTCTCTGCGCCGAAAGAGCTTTTCCCGCCACGCAGGCGCACATCGATCCGATTCCGGCTCAAGGCCGGAATGATGGGAGCAGACTGCTTTCGTCTACAAAAATGCCGCTCGTGCATTTGCGCTGACACTCTAAAATACTGCTTTCCCGCACTTTGGATTCCGCTGAAGCTGACTTCCGTGCTATCCGGTCAGAGTGACCGGCGCGCTCCATTTTGCGTTAGTTCTCGCGCAAAACCGCACTGGAAAATCCCGCTCCAGGCTTTTTTTCCAAGAAAAAAACAGTTTTCTTGAAGTTTTTTTCGCTGCCTTTTTGCTCTGTCCCGACTTGAAACACCAATCCCAAAACGGGAAATCCGCGTCTTCGATACGCTCCGCGGCCTGACTACTCAGCATCGCAAAAATATCTCTGTGCCGAAAATCGCTTTCAATACAGCGGCCTAAATGGCTACCAAAAACCTAAGGTCGAGATGCGTAAAATTGTAATAAAATTTGCTTCAAACACACGTAAAAACTAACTCGAATACAGTTCAAAACAACCGCTAATTTGCTGAAATATAAGCTCAAATTGACACGCGCATCTTTCCGCGGGGTCAAAATATACATGCGAGTGTCTCCTCAACACGGGGAGACAAGCAATGAACAAAAACAACCGTTTCGGTTTCTTTCTGATCGCATTCATCGTCAGCGCCATCGCCCATCAGGCCAGCGCTTCGCCATCCGCCGCCATGCGCGTGATCGGCAAGGCCAACCCGCCGATCGGCCACTACGAGTTCTGCCAGACCTATCAGAGCGAATGCCAGCCGACATCGCTGGATAACGGCCCGATGAAACTGACCGAAGAGCGCTGGAAGACGATGCTCGACGTCAACTATACCGCCAACACCACGATCACGCCGATGACCGACATGGAAATCTACGGCGTCGAAGAGCGCTGGGCCTACCCCACCACGGTCGGCGATTGCGAAGATTTCGTGCTTCTGAAGCGCAAGATGCTGATGAACAAGGGCTTCTCCGCCAACAACCTGCTGATCACGGTTGTTCTGCAGCCGAATGGCGAAGGCCATGCAGTTCTGACCGTTCGCACCGATCGCGGTGATTTCGTCCTCGACAACATGCGCAACAAGGTCATGAACTGGTCGGAGACCGAATATACCTACCTGAAGCGTCAGGACACCGCCAATCCCGGACGCTGGGTGAAAATACAGGATGGCCGCGCCACCACTGCGGTTGGCGGCATCAACTGAAGCCACCCAAACCCACGCAAATACCGTCTCCCCAAATGAAAAAGCCGGCTCCGCAAGGAAGCCGGCTTTTTCATTTCAATCACATCCATTGACGATCAGAGAAGGCCTAGTTCGGCCAGTTCCCGCTTGAGGTCGGAGGGCATCTCCTCGCCGCCGAAATCACCGCCGCCGAGATCGCGTGGGGCCTCGTTGTCCTTGAGGTAGCGCCAGCCCTGAAACGGCCGCTTCGGCGCAGGCGACGTCTCGATCACCTCGGGGCCGAGAATGAGATCGCAGCGGGTAATGCCGTCGTCGCCCTTGAAGGAACGTATGTCGAGAAGTTTCTGCCGTGCCTGCACCTGGCCCTTGATGACCCAATAGAGCGAACCGCCTTCCAGCAATTCGTCAAGCCGTTTCGGGATCATCCGCGTGGTGTGGACGCTGTGCGGCTCAAGGCCAGCGGCGATCGCGGTCAGCGAGCGATGCGCGACCCAGTCTCTCAAATCCTGGAGTGAATCCGCGCCGACGCAAAGTTTTATAAGATGTAGAGGCATATGCTTATCAATGCCTTTTTGCGTCGGGCGTCAAGCATGTGGACCATGCCTGACGCCCTGCCCGCTCAGCATTCCACAACGTTCACGGCAAGACCGCCGGTGGAAGTTTCCTTGTACTTGTCGCTCATGTCGTTGCCGGTCTGGCGCATGGTTTCGATACAGGCATCGAGCGGCACGAAATGCTGGCCGTCACCCTTCAACGCCAGGGAAGCCGCCGTTACCGCCTTCACCGCACCCAGCGCATTGCGCTCGATGCAGGGCACCTGCACCAGACCGGCGATCGGGTCGCAGGTCATGCCGAGGTGATGCTCGAGCGCGATTTCGGCGGCATTCTCCACCTGTTCTGGCGAACCGCCCATGACGGCGGCAAGGCCTGCGGCCGCCATGGCGGCAGCGGACCCAACCTCGCCCTGACAGCCGACCTCGGCACCTGAAATAGATGCATTATGCTTGATGATGCCGCCGATTGCGGCCGCCGTCAGCAGGAAATCGCGAACATCGTCAACGGTCGCATCCTCGTGGAAATGCCGGAAATACCGGACTGTGGCCGGAACGACGCCCGCAGCGCCGTTGGTCGGCGCTGTCACCACGCGCCCGCCCGCAGCATTTTCCTCGTTCACGGCCATGGCATAGACGCTCAACCAGTCATTCGCCATGACAGGATTGAGCCGGTTGCTGCGCCATTCCTCATTCAGCTTCTCGTAGATGGAGCGGGCACGGCGGCGCACCTTCAGGCCACCGGGCATGATGCCGTCCACCTTCAGCCCGCGCTCGATGCAGCCGTTCATCGCCTCCCATATCTGGTCGAGGCGCTCGTTCAGCTCGTCGCGGGAGATTACCGTTTCTTCGTTTGCGCGCTTCATCTGGGCGATGGTGCGGCCGGAGCGGCCCGCCATCTCAAGCATTTCCCGCGCCGTTGCGAACGGATAAGGCACGCGCGGACCATTATCGATGGTCTTGCCGCGCTGCTTGATCGCTTCCAGTTCCGTATCGGTCACGACGAAACCGCCGCCGACGGAATAATAGATGCGCTTGAGAAGCAGCCTGCCCTGATTGTCGAAGGCGGAAAAGGTCATGCCGTTGGCATGGCCGGGCAGCGGGTTCTTCTTGTCGAAGACCAGATCCTCGGCTGGGTTGAACTCATAGGAGGGGTGGCCGGGTGGCGACACGGTGCCCGCCTTTTCAACCTTTTCGATGATCGGGTCCATGGCGTCGGGGTCGACGAGATCCGGCCGCTCGCCCGTCAGGCCGAGAATGACCGCACGGCCGGTGCCGTGGCCAATGCCGGTAAAGGCAAGCGAACCGTGCAGGCTGACCTTCAGGCGCGACACGGAAGCACCCGCCGGACGCGGCCATTCATCACCGAGGATAAGCGCAAGAAAGCGGTTCGCCGCCGTCATCGGCCCCATCGTATGCGAGCTGGAAGGACCGATACCGATCTTGAAGACGTCGAAGACCGAAAGAAACATGAGGCTTACCTTGAATAAGAATGGATTCCACCGCCATCATATCCAAAGCCGCGACGGATCGCCACAAAAGAGCGGCACCGGCTTTTGCAGCTGCGACATACAGGCCGCAGAAACGAAAACAGCACGGTTTCCAGAGGAAACCGCGCCGTCTCAAAACCCGTCATTCATGAGAAGTGTTTATGGGCTGCCAAAAATGTACGTCAATGCGAGAAATGCGGCAAAGCCTGCAAGCGCGCGCAAGGTGACGGCCCAACAGGATTTCTGAGCGGTTTCTTCCATGATTACTCCAGCTATTCACTCTCCGGGCGATCTTCAAGACCGGGCCCGTTGGGGGAAGCATTTATTAAAATCCGGCGCAGAACGCAAATGCAAAAAGCGGCTAAATGAAGGCGTTTTTGACGGGCTGCCATTCGTCAGTTGCATAGGTGTGTGAAAAAACAAGGCTTTAGATCGGGGCTTTCGGGTTACCCCTTTTTGCCGTTCGCCTCAATTTGAACCAAAGTGTAACTGGTTTATGAAGGTTTCGCACAAACGCCTGTTGAAGCCAGCGGCAATCGGCATCCCAGAGTTGAATTTCAGTGTCCGGACTGTTGTGCCTTGAAAGCCTTTCGGCTGTGCCTTATCGACAGAAAACGGCAACGGGATTCGTCATTACATGCAGCAGGCATCATCTTTTCCGGACCGCGAGACGGTCGCATCGAAACTTGCCTCGCTTGCAAGCGAGGACAAGGCATGGGTGCTGCTTTTGATGGAAAACGTGTTGCAGGATGAAAACCTGCTGGCCGGCCTCAATCTCTATCTCGATCAACAGGCCAATGCCCGCTTCCTTAACAGTCTGAAACTGGAGACATCAGGCGAATGGCTGGGCTGTAACGCCCCTGCCCGCCTGCAGATACGCATCACGGAAGCGGCCAAGGCCAGCCAGCATCCTGCCTATCTGGCCTTCCGCAAGGGACTGACGGCATCGGCAGGCCTCGAAAAAGCCTACCCCAAGGCGCCGATCTAACTTAGTCAGGCACCCTGTCGACGACAGCGATAATCGGCCCCATGGCAAACAGGGAATCGCGCCTTTTCATCGCAGGAATGTCGACACTGGAAATCGTCCCGTCGAGATACAGCGCGTTTGGCGCATCCAGCGCATCCCTGAACAACGTCGCGAAGTCGTAAAAACGCACGGTGTTTTCCGAAATCGCGAAATGCACCATGCCATCGCGCGACACGCCGACGCCGTTGCGGCGTTTCAGGCTGTCGCTATCGGGCAGAAATCGCGGATGCAGCTTTCCATCGATCACCAGCATCGGGCCGGACTGGGTGGCAAAATCCGGCTTCAAGCCGGCAGAGACATAGGCCTGTGTTTCCAGAACGCCCGCCATTGCACCCTTCAGATAAAACACGCCATTCGGCAGAAGATGGAAATTGCCCCACCCGCCGCCGGTAATAATCGGCGAACGTTCGACGCCGTTTTCGACAAAAAGGCCAACGGGAGAATAGTCGGAATGATACATGCCGCCATTCATGGCGAAGACGCTGAACATGTGCTGCCGCCACAGGGCGGAGGAGAGATCGGAGAAGGAGCGATATCCCTCACCCGAGACATGATCGCGGTCGTAAATCCGGATCACGCTTTTCGCCGGATCGAAACTGCAGACGATGTAACGTCCGCCCGAATGCTCCATGGTTTTGCAGAAATCCACCTGTCCGCCCGCCTTAGCCGAAAACGGCAAAAGCAATGGCAGCAGCAAGCTAATCAGTCTTTTCGTCACCAGTCTTTTCATCAACGCCCGCTCATGCCCTCTCGCCCCATCTTAGTACGGCGCGATTCTTACACATGAACTGTGACGGTGAAATCAGGTCAAAGAAAAGGCGTCCCCTTCATTCAGGGAGACGCCAGACCATGGAGGGGAGAGACTTTTAGCGACGCGCGGCGCGGTCTACGCTACGACCTGCGTCCTGCGTGGCGTCCACTGCATTTGCCGTATCCCGGCCAACGCCGCGAATGGTATTACCGCAGGAACTCAAGGTCACGACGGTCAACAAAGCCACGAAAACTGTCGAAAGAATACGTGTGATCATTTGAAATAACTCCCCTATGACTTGCCGTCCAAAGGCAAGCGCCGATGTGATATGCGTCACAATAACGTGAGCATTGGAAATCGGTTCCACCGGCGTTTGAAAAAATCCCGTCGGTGAAAATTAACATGGTTTTTAACTTCGCGAGGGAAACTCGGGCGCAGGGATCATGATCGGGAAAATCGTGTGGGTGACATGACTGAGATAAACAATCGGCTACTGGTGATGACGGCGGGGGGGCTGAACCCCAATGTCATGATCAATGCGCTGGCCGCCCGGTTTCCGGATATCCATGTCATCGTGGAGCAGGCGGAAAGCAAATCGGCCATTCTGAAAAGACGGGCGCGGCGGCTCGGCTGGGTGACAGCCGCAGGCCAGATGGCGACGATGATCGCCTCCCGGCTCGGCAAACGCTTCACTGTTCGGCGCACCAATGAGATCATTGCCGAACATGGCCTCTCTGCCGATCTCGGCCAGGCAGTTCCTGTTACACATGTTGCCTCCCTGAACGACGAAGAGTGCCACAAGGCCATCAACACCTTGCAACCGGCGGCGATCTTCACCATTTCCTGCCGCCTTCTGACACCGGCAACCCTTCAAGCTCTGCGCTGCCCGGTCATCAACTTCCACGCCGGCATCAATCCCGCCTATCGCGGCCAGATGGGCGGTTATTGGGCGCTGGTGGAAAAGGACCGGGGTAATTTCGGTGCGACCGTGCATCTGGTCGACAAGGGCGTGGATACCGGCGCAACCCTTTACGAAAAGCGGCTGAAGCCCTCGCCTTCCGATACCATAGCCACCTACCCCCTGCTTCTGACCGCCGCCTCGGTCGATATTGCGGTCAGCGCTATCGAGGACGCCCTTTCCGGCAGCCTTGCGCCGCAACCGCCCTTGCCTGGCAAATCGGTGCTGCGGTTTCCGCCGACGATCTGGACATGGCTGTGGAACGGCCTCACCAAACGTGTCTGGTGAGGACAACCACCCATTGCCGCCAGCCAAACAGATGAAATCAAGCTTCGTCGCAGATGCAGGGCTGTCTTGCCGCAACAGGCAAAGACGTGGGCAAAAAACCGGTGCATGATAAGGAAAAGGACCAAATTCAAATTGCACGATATCTCGACCTCTCCCGCCATTGCCGCCTCCATTGAAGCCTCACCCGCACAGGTGCTCGGCCCGGCAAGTCTTGCCGGTATCTTTCCACAGGGCGTGCGTGTTTATCTGACAGACACCGGACAGGCCTCGCAGGACAGGCTGGTCGACGCTGCAAAACACCTCCGCGATCTCGGCTACACACCAGTGCCGCATCTCGCGGCACGGCGCATATCGTCTCGCGTGCAATTCGAGGAGCAGGTGAAGCGGCTGGCAGGCGAAGCGGGTGTGTCGGATGTGCTGGTAGTCGGCGGTGGCGTCGCGACGCCGGCTGGACCCTTCACATCCAGCATGGATATGCTGTCGACCGGCATCTTCGATCGCTGCGGGATCAATCAGATTGCAATCGCCGGCCATCCCGAAGGCAGCCCCGATTTCAGCGATGAGACGGCGACGGCCGCCTTGAAGTTGAAGTATGATTTTGCCGAAAGAAGCGATGCGGCAATGCGCATCGTCACCCAGTTCGGCTTCGACCCCGCGCGCTTCATCGCCTGGGCGGAAGGACTTGCCGCCTCCGGCATCGACTTGCCGGTGCATATCGGCGTCTCCGGTCCGGCCAGGATCACGACGCTGCTGAAATATGCAGCTCTCTGCGGCGTCGGCAATTCCATCGCCTATCTGAAAAAGAACGCGCTCTCCCTGACGACGCTGGCCAAGGGCCATTCACCGGAAAGCGTGGTCGGCCCTATCGAACGGCACTGGCAGGCAAATCCGGCAGGGCCGATCCGGCAAATACACGTTTTCCCATTTGGTGGGCTACAGAATTCGGCAGACTGGCTGGCCGGTCGTGGAAGCTGGCAAATCGGCGATGCGGACTTTTCCGCAAGGCGGGGCACGGTAGCGATCTAGGCCCACCTTTGCCTATGGCGCGACGGACGGTCGCCGTCGCGCATTCTCGTTATAAAGATCTACCTCAGGCCGCCTTGGCGACCTCGACAAAGGCGTTGCGGATGCTTTCCGCGACCGCAAGGATGGGGCGCGAGGGTCTTTCGCCCGTGATCAGGCGAATATCGAAATAACCAAGTTCCGGCAGGCCTTCCTTGTCGCTCAGAATGACCATGTCGTTCTGCACATAGGAGCGCGGCAGGGGCGCGATGGCGAGATCGGCGGCAATTGCTGCGCGCTGCGCCATGGTATGGCCGCTGAGATAGGCCACGCGGAAATTGCGACCCCGCTTTTCAAGCGAGTTGATCGCTTCCGAACGCCAGATGCAGCCCTCTTCCCAGATCGATATGGGCAGCGGATCGCGCAGATAGGCCGTACCGCATTTTGCCCCGGCCCAGACGAGACGTTCGCGCATCAGCACCTCGCCCGTATCCCGCAGCGGATGCGACGCACAGTTGACCAGTGCCAGATCCAGCCGCCGTTCATCCATGCGCTTGTAGAGATTGGAACTGGAATCGATCGTGACATCGATCATGATGCCGGGGAAAACCTCGGCAAAACGCTTGAGGATACCCGGGAGCAAACCGCGCTCGCCAATATCTTCCGGCGCACCGAGCCTGACGACGCCAGACAGTTCAGGCATGACGAAACGCGACACGGCCTCGTTAGACAGCGCGATCATGCGGCGCGCATAGGTCAGAAGCGTTTCGCCATGCGCCGTCAAAGTCACCGAGCGGGCATCGCGCAGGAACAACGTCGTCTTCAGCTGTTCCTCCAGCTTCTTTATCTGCATGGAAACGGCGGACGGCGTTCTGAACACCACCTCTGCAGCGGTGGAGAAGTTCCCGGTCTCGGCAATCGCGACGAAGGTTCTCAGAATGTCGTTATCCAGCAGCGGCAGCGGTTGGCGGAAAGTTACGGTCATGGCACGAACCTTCAAATATTTTGATTTATAGATGGATATCATTTCGTTTGATTGAATGTCAACACGGGCGCACCATCCGGGACATCGAATGACGGGGCAACTAACGCCTTGTCGGAATGAAGCGCTGGCCCATCACGGAAGGACAGAAAGTCCGGCAGGCGGCGAATGCAAGTCATTCCTAAAATTGATAAATGACATAAAATTCATTCTCTTGTTTGATGAGATATGTAAGCGCATACCGAAGTCGTAAACAGGATCGTGGTTCACGAAAGGATCAAGACATGGCCATGATACATTATCACCCCGCAGCGAGCCGTTCGTCGCAACGCCCCTCGACCGGTAGCTGGCTCCAGCGCCTGTCCGGCCAGATTTCCGCTCTCCATACGTCATGGAAGCGCGCAAGAATGCTCCGCGCGCTGGAAGGTTTGCCGCCTGAAACATTGAAGGACATTGGATGGCCGACAACCGACAGCAACCGCATCAGGGTCGTCCGCAAATGATGCGCAACCCCATGGCTCGCAACCGTCCCAGGACTTGCGAGCCATCCCCGTCAATCGCGAGACGCCCCGGCAGAGGCGTAAAATGACCTGCCTGTTTTACATGCGACACGACGCCCTTTAAAAAGGCTTGTCGCAAATTTTGCATATTTCAAAAGCTATTTTTTGACAGCCCGGATTTCACGGCGTATTTTTCGTTAAAGATGTCGGAAACAGGACATCCAGAAGACCGATTCCAAGGGAGGAATTGCGTATTCGCAACGGAGCACGGGCAAATGAGCAGGAACTCCCAGAAGAAACGCTCAATCGTCTTTTTTCTCATTCCGCAATTTACCATGCTGCCGTTCGCCGCAGCGGTTGAAACGCTTCGCATCGCCAATCGCATGCTGGGGTATCAGGCTTACGAATGGCGCCTCGCCTCGCTCGACGGCCAGAAGGTCATGTCATCAAGCGGCATCTGTCTTGAGGTCGACACCTGTCTTGCCGATGAGCGACGATATGTCAGCGGCGAAAACCGCGTTGAAATGGCAATCATCTGTTCGGGCATCGATGTCGACCAGCACATCAACAAATCCGTCAATGCCTGGCTGCGTGAAGCCTATAATCGCGGCATCGCCATCGGCAGCCTCTGTACCGCCGCGCATATCCTCGCGCAGGCTGGTCTCTTGAACGGCAAACGCTGTGCGATCCACTGGGAGAACTTGCCTGGTTTTTCCGAAGCCTTCCCGCAGGTGGAAGTCTATGCCGATCTCTTCGAGGTGGACAGCAACATCTATACCTGCGCCGGCGGCACCGCATCGCTCGATATGATGCTGAGCCTGATCGGTCAGGATTTCGGCGAAAATCTTGTCAACCGCGTCTGCGAGCAGCAATTGACGGACCGGGTGCGCAGCCCCAACGACCGCCAGCGCCTGCCGCTGCGTGCGCGCCTCGGCGTTCAGAATAGCAAGGTCCTGTCGATCATCGAATTGATGGAAGGCAATCTCTCCGAGCCGCTGTCGCTGCTCGACATCGCCGATGCGGCCGATCTGTCGCGCCGACAGGTGGAGCGTCTCTTCCGGCAGGAAATGGGCCGCTCACCCGCCCGCTACTATCTTGAAATCCGCCTGGACCGCGCCCGCCACCTGCTGGTGCAATCGGCCATGCCGGTGGTCGAGGTTGCCGTTGCCTGCGGTTTCGTCTCCGCTTCGCATTTCTCCAAGTGTTATCGCGAAATCTACAATCGCACGCCGCAACAGGAACGGGCGGAACGCAAGCTGCTGATCAGCGCTTCACGGATGGCAACGGCGAGCCAGGGCAAAGCCGCGCACTGACGCGGCTTTAAACTTCGAGCGCGAAAAAGTCCTCACCTCAGGGATGAAAACCTCCCCTCCGTCATGCCGGACTAGATCCGGCATCCAGCCACGGCGCGTCTGCGCTGTGAAAGGTATCTCCTGCGATCAAGTCCGGTGACGGCGTGGACACCAACTCAAGGTCACGCAAACGGCCGCACCGCGTGGGCGAGATCTTCTGCCGTCATACCTGCACCCGCCCTGCTGCCCGCCTCGCCATGCAGCCAGACACCGGCAGCGGCGGCCTCAAAGGCAGGCGTTCCCTGCGCAAGCAGTGCGCCGATGATGCCAGCCAGCACATCGCCTGACCCCGCCGTCGCAAGGCTCGACGGCGCATTGGTATTGACCAGCGCGCGGCCGTCCGGCGCGGCGATGACCGTATCCGCACCCTTGTAGACCAGCACTGCGCCGCTGCGCGCCGATGCGGTCTGCGCCTTCTCGATCTTGCTCAGTGACGTGTCAGCGGTGAGATCGGGAAAGAGCCGAGCAAACTCGCCCTCATGCGGCGTCAATACGAATTTCCCCGCGCCTGAAATCATCCGGTCGAACAGGGTTTCCGGGCAGTCCTTGAAAGCGGTGATCGCATCGGCATCAAGCACCACCACCTTGTCCCCGAGCAGGGACACGAATTGCCGCGCCTTTTCGAGATCGCCGAAACCGGGACCGAGGACGAAAGCGCCGTGGCGTTTGTCGTCCAGCCAGTGGCGCAGATCGTCCGCATCATCCAGACCGGAGCTCATCACCGCCGTCAAAGTAACCGAAAGCACGTCGAGCGCCTGCTTCGGCGCGGCGATGGTGACGATGCCCGCCCCCGCCTTCAGCGCCGCGATTGCCGTCATGCGACTTGCTCCCGTCGCATGTGGCGGTCCGGAAAAGACGGTCAGATGCCCACGGCGGAATTTATGCGTTTCCATTTCGGAGCGGGGCAAGGCGTCGCGCCAGACAAGTGGATCGTTTTCCGCAACCGATCCCGCATGAGCGGCGAGAATACGGGAGGGGATACCGATATCGAACACCTCAAGCGTCCCGCACAGTTCCCGCCCCGGCATCAACAGATGGCCGGGTTTTCGCGCCATGAAGGTTACGGTCCGCTCCGCCTTAAACGATGCGCCCAGAGGCACGCCCCTCCTGCCGCAAAGACCAGACGGCAGATCGACGGCGAGAACTGGCACGGCAGCCTGCGTCACCGCATCGATCACGCGCCGAAGCTCCGACGGAATCTCGCGGGACAATCCGGCCCCGAACACTGCGTCAATCACCACGTCACCAGCGATGGGTACATAGTCGCCAAGCGGCAGGGCTGTGACGCCGCTAACCTCGAAAGCCGTGCGGGCATCGCCTTTCATGGCCGTGACGTGGCCAAGATGATGAACCGCAACTGTCGCCCCGCTTTGCACAAGCGAGCGTGCCGCAACGTAACCATCACCGCCATTATTGCCGCCTCCGCAGAGCACGACGAAACGCAGCGCGTCCGGATAGTGGCGAAGGGCCGAAGCAGCGACCGCCTGCCCTGCCCGCTCCATAAGATCGTATAGGGGAATGCCGGATTGGCCTGAGGCCGCATCGATGCGGGCCATCACAGCAGGGTCGATAAGAGAGAGATTCAATAGGGATTTCATGGAGCGATCATCCCTTCAAAACGCCGGAAAGGCAATCGATACAAAAATAAGCAAATGGCTGCGGCGAAATAATAATCAAATGCATAAAATATAAACAAATCAACAAAACGCCGTCAGTGCATTCCGAAATATTCAAGATAACTAAAATAAGGAAAACCGACAGAATTGATGACGGATTTTTCGGGTTTTGGCGAGAAATTGGCTGGAAAACCACAAAAAGCGAATGCATTTTGTGCCAGAAAGCCGGGCAAGCGAAGTTTTTTCTTCAAGCCCGCTTCCGATCTGGCACAATACGTGCATTCTTGTGGCAGAGCGGGAATAACCTGCTTTAACGGGAGAAGCGGAGAGATATTTTCTCATGAAAAAGATCGAAGCGATCATTAAGCCTTTCAAGCTCGATGAAGTGAAGGAAGCCCTTCAGGAAGTCGGACTTCAGGGAATCACGGTCACGGAAGCAAAAGGCTTTGGTCGTCAGAAGGGCCACACGGAACTCTACCGCGGAGCAGAGTACGTTGTGGACTTTTTGCCGAAAGTGAAAGTCGAAGTCGTACTGGCGGACGAAAATGCGGAAGCCGTCATTGAGGCTATCCGCAATGCGGCACAGACCGGACGTATCGGCGACGGAAAGATTTTCGTTTCCAACGTCGAGGAAGTCATCCGAATCCGTACCGGTGAAACAGGCGTGGACGCCATATAATCGGAACCAGGTCCTGAGCCGGGGAGGCTCAGGTTTTTCACCTCGTCACCACCACACTCAAGGAAAACGTTTAAATGACGACCGCAAACGATATCTTGAAGCAGATCAAGGATAACGACATCAAGTTCGTGGACCTGCGCTTTACCGACCCCAAGGGCAAGCTGCAGCATGTCACCATGGATGTTGTCTGCGTAGACGAAGACATGTTCGCCGATGGCGTCATGTTCGACGGCTCCTCGATCGCCGGCTGGAAGGCCATCAACGAATCCGACATGGTGCTTATGCCCGATCCGGCAACTGCCCATACCGATCCGTTCTTCGCCCAGTCGACCCTCGTCATCCTTTGCGACATTCTCGACCCGGTTTCCGGCGAAGCCTATAACCGCGACCCGCGCGGCACCGCCAAGAAGGCCGAAGCCTACCTCAAGGCCTCCGGTATCGGCGACACCATCTTCGTTGGCCCCGAGCCGGAATTCTTCGTCTTTGACGACGTGAAGTACAAGGCAGACCCTTACAACACCGGCTTCAAGCTGGATTCATCGGAACTGCCGTCCAACGACGACACGGATTACGAAACCGGCAACCTTGGCCACCGTCCACGCGTCAAGGGCGGTTACTTCCCGGTTCCGCCGATCGACAGCCTGCAGGACATGCGTTCCGAAATGCTGACGGTTCTCGCTGAAATGGGCGTCGTCGTCGAAAAGCACCACCACGAAGTCGCCTCCGCGCAGCACGAGCTGGGCGTGAAGTTCGACACCATGGTATCCAGCGCCGACAAGATGCAGATCTACAAGTACGTCGTGCACCAGGTCGCCAATGCCTATGGCAAGACGGCAACCTTCATGCCGAAGCCGATCTTCGGCGACAACGGCTCGGGCATGCACGTGCACCAGTCGATCTGGAAGGGCGGCAAGCCGACCTTTGCTGGCGACGAATATGCCGGCCTGTCTGAAAACTGCCTGTACTACATCGGCGGCATCATCAAGCATGCCAAGGCCATCAACGCCTTTACCAACCCCACCACCAACTCCTACAAGCGTCTGGTGCCGGGTTATGAAGCTCCGGTTCTGCTGGCCTATTCCGCCCGCAACCGCTCCGCATCGTGCCGCATTCCCTTCGGCTCCAACCCGAAGGCAAAGCGCGTCGAAGTCCGCTTCCCGGACCCGACCCAGAACCCCTATCTCGGTTTTGCAGCCATGCTGATGGCCGGCCTCGACGGCATCAAGAACAAGATCCATCCCGGCAAGCCGATGGACAAGGACCTTTACGACCTTCCTGCCAAGGAACTGAAAAAGATCCCGACCGTCTGCGGCTCGCTGCGCGAAGCGCTGGAAAGCCTCGACAAGGATCGCAAGTTCCTGACCGCCGGCGGCGTGTTCGACGACGACCAGATCGACTCGTTCATCGAGCTGAAGATGCAGGAAGTCATGCGCTTCGAAATGACCCCGCATCCGGTCGAATTCGACATGTACTACTCTGCCTGACCGGCATTTGGGACGCCTTTAGAGGCGTCCCTTCCCGCTCGGCGGTTTTCCCCTGGAAAGCCGCCGTTTTCTTTTGATGCCCAGCCATGTCGCGAACAATGTCGATCAAGCCAGCCTCTCAGCAAACGCGCCTCACGGACTGGCTCATCTTTCTGGCGGTACCGTTCTTTTTCTCCAGCAACATCATTTTCGGCCGCGGCGTCATCGGAGAGGTCTCGCCCTTCATTGCCGCCTTCATTCGCTGGATCGGATCGAGCCTCATCATCGCTCCGTTCATGATCGCCGACTGGCGGAACTGCATCGCCTTTGTGCGCCAGAAAACGCTGCTCTGGCTCGTTCTTGGCATTCTCGGCATGGGCGTCTGCGGTGGCGTGGTCTATTGGGGCCTCACAATGACGACGGCTGCCAACGGTACGTTGATCTACACGACTTCGTCGCTATTCATCATCCTGTTCCAGCGCATCTTTCAGGGCCGCCCGATCCGCAGGCTCGAAGTGGCGGGCATGATCATCGCTTTTGCGGGCGTGGCGGCAATCGTGCTCAAGGGCGATATGTCCGCGCTCTGGCAGATGAAATTCAACATTGGCGATTTTGCCATTCTGACGGCAGCGATTGCGTTTGCGGTCTATTCGCTGCTATTGCGCGATCCCGCGGCGCGGCAGATGGCCTCGTTCAGCCTTTTTGGCCTCATCGCCTTCTCCGGCGCGCTGGTCCTGCTCCCGCCGGCAGCGGTGGAACTGGCGCATGGTGGCTTGCTGCCGGCCACGGCCATCGCCTGGGCCAAGATCGGCGGCATCATCCTGTTCGCCTCACTGCTTGCCTTTTATTGCTTCACCCATACGGTCCGCGTTTTCGGCCCCGCCACGGCAGGCATCACGCTTTACATGATGCCACCCGTCTCGATTGTCATGGCCACGCTTTTCCTTGGTGAAACGTTTGAAACATATCACGCCATCGGGATCGTACTGGTTACCGGCGGCGTCGTCATCGCCACCGCACCGATCGGCCGCAGGGTCGCTTAAGAGCATCAGGGGAAAAAGGGCCGGATACCGCTAGCCCTTGATATTTCCCATTCCGCACCCAACTATTAGTGGGAAAGGAAGTTCATACCATGAAACAAAGAGACGCAAAATTTACGCTTGGCGAGATCGTCCGCCACAAGGTGTTTCCGTTCCGCGGTGTGGTGATTGACGTGGACCCGGAATATGCCAATACGGAAGAGTGGTGGAACGCCATCCCCGCCGATATTCGCCCGGAGCGCGACCAGCCCTTCTACCATCTTCTGGCGGAAAACGATGAGACTGAATATGTCGCTTACGTTTCCGAACAGAACCTCGTCCACGATGAAAACGAGGCGCCGCTCCGCAACCGCAATATCGAGCGGATGTTCGACAAGGCGCCCAACGGCGAGTGGCGGCCGAAGATGTCGCTGGCGCATTAGCGCACGCCCGATTTGACAACAGTCATAAGGGCGCTGTGCGCTTTGACTGAAAATACGTCGGATCAAAACCGCGCATAAAAAAACCGGCCTGAAAACAGGCCGGTTTTTTCGTGTTCTCGTAAAGAGATCAGGGCTTCGGCGCGCCCTTTGCGGCGTCCTGAGCAGCTTCCAGCTTCTTGCGAGCCTCTTCGGCCTTTTTCTGCATGCCTTCCTGAAGGCTGCGCTGGCTTTCTGCGAGCTGCGACTGGGTGATGGCCGCGCCGTCATAAGCGCCGGTAAAGCCGGTAAGCGCGATCTTGATGGGGTTCGGCGCGCGGCGGAAGTTGATCGAGGTGAAGACGATCTCGTTGCCCTTCTTCAGCGACGCGATCATGGCGTCCGTCAGCGGAACTTCAGCCGTGCACTTGTCGGGAAGGCAAACAGCGTAATCGAGCTTCTGACCCTTGCCACCGTCGATCTGCATCATCACACCCGGGGGAATGAGGCGCGCGGTCGGAACGGAAACCTGGAGCAGCTTGCGGTTGACCTTGCCCTCGACAGTGATGAGGCCGACGGCAGTGATCATCTGGCCGTTCTGGGCAAGAACCACGTTCTGCACGACGCAGACATCGTTGTCTTCCTGCTTGGAGCAGGTCTTGAACCAGCCGAGCGGCGGAGCGCCAGCGCCCTGATTGGCGGGAGCATCCTGTGCCTGCGAGATGGCCGGAGCGGAAACCGCGCCCAGGGAAAGAACGAGAGCGGACAGAGCTGTCCGGGTGAATGTGTTTGCCTTTTGCATCATAAGAGTTCCGTCTCCTGAATGTCTGCCAGAACAGAACCGCGGGTCCTGCTCGCCGATGGCGGTATCCTTCTGCCCGTTCAACTGTCGTTTAAATGAGGCAAATGCGTGACCCGTCTCTTCCGGCCACCCTGTTACATGCCGTTCGCGGCGATATCCAGCACTTCTTTAACTTTTTCTTGAGGCAACCCAAGATTTCCCGCCCTCGCATGGGTCCAGCCATGGGCTTGTGCTACATATTCGCCAGAATCATAACAAAAAACCAATCATGACGATAACCGACCACGACGACAAAACGGACCGACAGTTGAGACAGGATAGTGACATGCGCAAGCTTGCGGCCCTCATCCCCGCATTGTTTCTTTGGGGAACGGCCCTGCTTTCTCCGGAAATTGCCGTAGCGCAGCCGCTTCACGGCATTTCCATGCACGGTACGCCGGAACTTCCCGCCGACTTCCGGCACTTCCCTTATGTCAATCCGGACGTGAAAAAAGGTGGTCGGATATCCTACGGTGTCGTCGGCACCTTTGACAGCCTCAACCCCTTTGTTC
Source organism: Agrobacterium sp. S7/73 (assembly GCF_019355535.1). Taxonomy (NCBI): domain Bacteria; kingdom Pseudomonadati; phylum Pseudomonadota; class Alphaproteobacteria; order Hyphomicrobiales; family Rhizobiaceae; genus Agrobacterium; species Agrobacterium sp. S7/73. Next base: position 1,138,819 of record NZ_CP072136.1, on the reverse strand, counting down.
TCAAGGGAATGCGCACAACGGCGCGCGGCGTATGGGACCCTGAATTCGGCAATCTCCTCTACGAGCCGCTGATGCAGCGCTCGAGCGACGAGCCTTTCAGCCTTTACGGCCTGCTTGCGGAAACCGTGGAGTGGGACGAGGAACGCACCTTCACCCAGTTCAACATCAATCCCAAGGCCAAGTGGTCGGATGGCGAGCCGGTGACGCCTGACGATGTCATCTTCACATTCAATCTCCTGAAGGAAAAAGGCCGTCCGCCGTTCAACAGCCGCCTCGACGGCGTGGCGAAGCTGGAAAAGATCGGCGAACACGGCGTCCGCTTCACCTTTAACGACAGGGCGAACCGCGAAACGCCGCTCATTCTCGCCTCTTCCACCCCTATTTTGCCGAAACACGCGATCGATCCGGAAAAATTCGAGCAGGCGGGCCTCGGCGCTGTTGTCGGGTCGGGTCCATACCGAATCAAGACATTGCGGCCGGGTGAACGAATCATCTGGGAGCGAAACCCGGACTATTGGGGCAAGGATATCCCGAGCAAGGTCGGCTTCGAGAATTACGACGAGATCAGCATCACCTATTTCCTTCAGGTCACCACCATGTTCGAGGCCTTCAAGAAAGGCGATATCGACATCTATCCCGAAGGCGACGCCATCAACGGCACCTCCGATACCTCCCATTGGGGCCAAGCCTACAACTTCCCCGCCGTTCATCGCGGCGATATCGTCAAGGATGTGTTTCAGCCGCGCCTGCCATCGGGCATGTTCGGCCTTGTCTTCAACACCCGCCGCGCGGTCTTTGCAGACGAAAAGGTGCGTGAGGGCCTATCCTATGCGCTCGATTTCGAGTGGATGAACAAGAACATTCTCGGCGGCGCATTCAAGCGTACGCAAAGCTACTGGCAGAACTCAGCGCTCGGCGCCTATGGCAATGCCGCAGATGAGCGCGAACTTGCGCTGCTTGGCGATGCGGCCAAGAGCATGCCGCCGGAACTTCTGGCGGGAACCTACGCCATGCCCACCACCGACGGGACCGGCGCGGACCGCAAGGTCCTGAAGCTCGCCGTCGATAAGCTGAAAGAGGCCGGATACAGCATCAAGAACGGCAGGATGTCCGACGCCAATGGCCGCCAGCTCGCATTCGAAATCATGACGCAGAACCCGGCGCAGGAACGCATAGCGCTTGCCTATCAGCGTTCGCTGAACCTGATCGGCGTCGCCATGGGCATCCGCTCCGTTGACGATGGCCAATATCAGGCACGCTCCAACAGCTTCGATTACGACATGATCATACGGTCCCTGCCCTCATCGCTCTCGCCGGGCGCCGAGCAGCTCAACCGCTGGAGTTCATTGTCGCGAGATGCGCAGGGCAGCTTTAACTATGCGGGTGCGGCCAGCCCCGACATCGACCGCATGATCGAGGCCCTGTTGCAGGCCCGATCCACGGAGGATTTTCAGGCGGCAGTGCGTGGTTATGATCGTCTTCTCGTCGCCGGCCACTATGTCATTCCGCTCTACTACATCGGCGCGCAATGGATAGCCCGCTGGAAATATATCGACCGCCCGGATATGACCCCGATATCAGGCAATCAGAAACAGACCTGGTGGGATGCGCGGGCGCAATAATCCGCCCCTGCCCGGTCCAAGACAACGGAAGATAAAGCCATGGAACGCATCGTTATCGACGTCGTATCGGATATGGTCTGCCCCTGGTGCTATCTGGGCAAGGCAAGGCTCGATCTTGCCATTGCCGAGGTGCAGGACGAAATCAGCGTCGACGTGAACTGGCGACCTTACCGGCTCAACCCGGATTACCCGCCTGAAGGCGTTGACCAGAAGGCCGCGCTTGAGGAAAAGCTCGGCAAGGAGCGTCTCGAGCAGGCCCATGCCTCGCTGGTGGAACTCGGAAAACAGGTCGGCATCCACTACGATTTCGATGCAATCAAGATTGGCCCGAACACGCTCGACGCACATCGCCTGTCGCTCTGGGCCCATGCTGAAGGCCGTGACGTTCAGGAAAGGATCGTCACCGCTTTGTTCAAGGCGAATTTCGAGGAAGGCCGCAATATCGGCGATCACGCCGTGCTGACCGATATCGCCGAAAAGGCAGGCATGGACGCCAAGGTGGTAACACGGCTTCTGGCGTCGGATGCAGACAAGGACACGGTGATTGCCGAAATTGACGCGGCGCAGCAAATGGGTGTTTCCGGCGTACCGTTCTTTATCGTCGACCAGAAATACGCCATCAGCGGTGCACAAACGCCTGATGTATTGATTGCTGCACTGCGGGATATTGCAAAAATCAAGGCGGACGAGCATAAGTCGATGAACTGACGGTCGAACACCGGCAGCTTGCCGTAATCGATAAACTGTTGGTGTTTTCCCGTGTCCGACCAGACCCTGAAAGGCATTCTGCTTGCCTTTGCCGCCTTCGCTGCCTACGCTTGGAGCGACGCGAGCGTTAAACTCATAGAAGGCCAGATTTCGCCGATCGAATCGGCCTTCTTCGGCGCCCTGTTCGGCCTCATCGCCCTGCCCTTCATCCGCAAGCGCAATGATCGCTGGGTGGATGTGGTGAAGACGACCAACCGGCCTTTATGGATCATCCGATTTTTTGCCGCCGGTACGGGTGCCGTCGGCAGCGTCACCGCTTTCACCCATCTTTCCATGGCCGAAGCCTTCGCGCTGATCTTCCTTCTTCCTTCTTTCGTCACCATCATGTCGGTGGTGTTTTTGAAGGAACAGGTGGGCATCCGCCGCTGGTCTGCGGTCATCATCGGTTTCCTCGGGGTGCTGGTCATCCTGCGGCCGGGTTTCCGTGAACTCGGCATCGGCCATATCGGCGCCATCATCGGTGGCTTCAGCGGCGCACTCAGCATCGTCATCTTCCGCGCCATGGGTCCGTCGGAAAAGAACGTCTCGCTGTATGGGGCCGGCGTACTGGGCTGTCTTACCATCAGCGGCATCGCCATGGTGCCGACCTTCATCATGCCGGGCGGCGAACAATGGTTGCTGCTGGCGGGATACGGCCTGCTCGGCGCGCTTGGCAACGTGCTTGTCATGTATGCTGCCCAATATGCACCCGCCGCCATGATCGGCCCAACGCAATATAGCCAGATGCTCTGGGCCATCCTGTTCGGTTACCTGATTTTCGGCGACCGCATTGATGGCTGGATGTTGATGGGCATCGCCCTGATCGTCGGCTCCGGCCTGCTGACTCTGATCCGCGAGAAGCAGCGAAAAGTGCCGCTTCCCGCCTCCATCGCCGCGACCGACCAGAATGTGGCCGTCGGGATCACGCCGGAAGACGAGCGCTAAAGTCGAAAATGCATGAGAACCAGCGACGCATGTTTGCGTCGCTGGCATGGCATTCGATCAATCACAAACCCTGACCCGATACATGTCGCCCCAGGCGTTCTGTCGCCAGGCCACGTGGCAGCGAGGATAAACCGGCTGGTAAACAACGGGCGGTCCATAAGCTGGCGCGGCGTAGACGGGTGGACCGTAGGCCGGTGCATAATAAGCGGGGCCATAAGCGTAACCGGGATGCCTTGCCCCGGCGATGAGCGCTCCGCCAATGATCGTTCCTGCGATCCCGGCGGCAAGGCCGCGGCCGAAATTATTGCGCGCTTCCGCCTGACTGGTGGTGGCAATTGTGGTGCCCGCAATTGTCAAAGCAACCAGACCAGCGGTGGCAAACCTGTTGATGTTGGTCCACATCGTCCTGCTCCTTCAAGACCCGGCGGCTTTACGATCCGCCGCACCGGGTATGAAGGAAAGATTACGCCCGCGAAGACTACCGATACATGTCCGTTTCGTTACATCGCGGTAATTTTCGCTGAAGGCAGTGAGTGGAGTTTTCGAGGGATTGGCTAATGGAAATGAGCCGACGATGGGTGGCTTACCCCCCTCTGCCCTGCCGGGCATTTCCCACACAGGTGGGGAGATCGATATGCGGCAAGGTTTTGCCTATATCAACGTTAGAGAATGAAGTGGTGACAGCGCGTCTTGCCGATCTCCCTCCTTGTGGGGGAGATGCCCGGCAGGGCAGAGGGGGTAAGCCACACCCACCTCCCCCGCCAAAGGCTTAAATCTACGACCGAGCCAGTTCCGCCAATTGCGTCATGACCATCGCCGCACCCGCCAGCCTCTTTTCCGGCGTCGGCAGATCGCGGTTCAGGAACAGGCTGTGGTCCGGGCGGATTTTCGCCATCGAGCCCTGCTTGCCAATGTAACCGACAAGCGCTGCCGGATTTGGGAATTCCTTGTTGCGGAACTGCACGACCACGCCTTTCGGCCCGGCATCCACCTTCTCGACATTGGCCGTGCGGCAGAGCGACTTGATGTAGACGATCTTGAGCAGATGCTGAACTTCCTTCGGCAGCGGGCCGAAACGGTCGATCATTTCTGCGCCGAAACCGTCGATCTCGCCTATATCCGCAAGCTCGCCGAGACGGCGGTAGAGACCCATGCGCAGATGCAGATCCGGCACGTAGTCTTCCGGGATCATCACCGAGGTGCCGACAGAGATTTGCGGCGACCAGCCGCTGTCGCGCACCTCTTCGTCACCCTTCACTTCGGCCACGGCCTCTTCCAGCATCTGCTGGTAAAGCTCGAAGCCGACTTCCTTGATGTGGCCGGACTGTTCTTCGCCAAGCAGATTGCCCGCGCCGCGAATATCGAGATCGTGGCTGGCAAGCTGGAAACCGGCGCCGAGTGTGTCGAGCGATTGCAGCACTTTCAGCCGCCGCTCCGCCATCGTCGTCAACACCTTGTTGACCGGCAGGGTGAACAGCGCGAAGGCGCGGACCTTGGAACGACCGACACGGCCACGCAGCTGGTAAAGCTGGGCGAGACCGAACATGTCGGCACGATGCACGATCAGCGTATTGGCGGTCGGCACGTCGAGGCCGGATTCAACGATGGTGGTCGAAAGCAGCACATCGTATTTGCCGTCATAGAAGGCGTTCATGATGTCTTCGAGTTCACCCGCCGCCATCTGGCCATGCGCCACCGCCACTTTCAGTTCCGGCACATCCGACTGCAGGAATGCATGGATATCGGCGAGATCGGCAAGGCGCGGGCAGACATAGAAGCTCTGGCCACCGCGATAATGCTCGCGCATCAGCGTTTCACGGATTACCAGCGGATCGAAGGGCGAAATGAAGGTGCGAACCGCCATGCGGTCCACTGGCGGCGTGGTGATGAGCGACAGCTCGCGCACGCCGGTCATGGCCAGCTGCAAGGTGCGCGGAATGGGTGTTGCCGACAGCGTCAGCACATGCACGTCGCTTTTCAGCTCCTTCAGCCGCTCCTTGTGCTTCACACCGAAATGCTGCTCCTCATCGATGATCAGCAGGCCGAGATTGGCGAAGCTTATGCCCGCACCGAGCAGCGCATGGGTGCCGACGACAATGTCGGTCTTTCCATCAGCCACTTCCTTCTTGGTGAGCGCAAGCTCCTTCGAACCCACAAGGCGCGAGGCCTGCTGCACCCGGATCGGCAGACCGCGAAACCGTTCGGAAAAGGTACGGAAATGCTGTCGCGCCAGAAGCGTGGTCGGCACCACCACCGCCACCTGAACGCCATTCATGGCGGCAAGGAAGGCGGCACGCAAGGCCACTTCGGTCTTGCCGAAACCGACATCGCCGCAGATCAGGCGATCCATCGGCCGCCCGGCACCGAGATCGTCGCGAACAGCGTCGATGGCGTTCAGCTGGTCCTCGGTCTCGTCATAGGGGAAACGGGCGGCAAACTCGTCGTAAAGCCCGTCCGGTGCGATAAGCGCCGGCGCGTGGCGCACCAGACGCGCGGCTGCAATGCGGATAAGCTCGTCGGCCATATCGAGCAGGCGCTTCTTGAGCTTGGCCTTGCGCATCTGCCATGCGCCGCCACCGAGCTTGTCGAGCGTGGCTTCCGCGGCATCAGAACCATAACGCGAGAGAAGATCGATGTTTTCGACCGGTAGGAACAGCTTGGCGTCGTCGGCATAATGCAGTTCCAGACAGGCGCGCGGCGCGCCCGCTGCCTCGATGGTCTGCAAACCGACGAAGCGACCGATGCCGTGTTCGGCGTGAACCACGAGCGAGCCTTCATCCAGCCCCGCCACTTCCGCGATGAAATCCGCGCCGCGCTTGCGGCGCTTGGAACGGCGCACCATGCGGTCGCCAAGAATATCCTGCTCGCCGATGATAGCGAGCGTTCCGGTCTCAAACCCGGCTTCGAGGCTCAGCACCGCCGAAGCCGCCTCACCCTTGCCGAGTTTCTCCACCTCTTTCAGCGATGTCACCGGCTTGATCTTTTCAAGCCCGTGTTCGTTCAAGACCTGCAACAGCCGGTCGAGCGAACCTTCCGACCAGCCGGTGATCAAAACCTTCCAGCCCTTGGCCCGGCGCTCGGCAATGTGCTTTACCGCCAGATCGAAAACATTGACCCGCTCTTCGCTGTCGCCTTCCGTCGGTGGACGTGCCCAGCGCGGACCAACATGGGCATCAAGCGTCGCGACCGGGCGACCTTCGCTATCGTGTTCGTTGAAGGGCGTCAGCCGCACCGCATTGACGCTCGCAAGCGCCGCCTCGAAGCTCTTGCCGTCGAGATAGATTTGCCCAGGCGATACCGGCTTGTAAGGCGCGCCCTGCGTCGAGCCCTTGGTCTCGCCCGAAGCCCGCCGCGCCTCGTAATAATCGAGGACCAGCTTGGAGCGTTCCTTCGCCGCCTCTCGCGCCGTATGGTCGGTGACGATACGGAAACCGCTGAGATAATCGAAAGCGGTTTCCAGCTCTTCGTAAAACAGCGGCAGCCAGTGCTCCATACCGGCATAACGGCGACCTTCGGAGACGGCCTGATAAAGCGCATCGTCGCGCGTCGCCGCACCGAATAGCGACAGGTAATTCTTTCGGAACCGGCCGATCGTATCCGGCGTCAGCGTCACTTCACTCATCGGATTGAGATCAAGCGAGCGCGCCTGTGCGATGGTGCGCTGGCTGGCCGGATCGAAGGTGCGGATGCTTTCCAGCGTATCGCCGAAGAAATCGAGCCGCACCGGCTCTTCGGTGCCCGGCACGAAGACATCGAGAATGCCGCCGCGCACGGCGAATTCACCCACTTCACGCACCGTCGCCACCCGGTCGAAACCGTTGCGCTCCAGCCGCGCGGCGATGTCCTCCATGCGGATCTGGTTGCCGGGCTTGGCCGAAAAGCCCAGGCTCTCGATAACGTCGCGCGGCGCCATCTTCTGCAGCATGGCGTTGACGGTGACGAGAACGATGGCCGGATGCGGTTTCTTGGCGTGATTGATGAGGCCGGCAAGTGCCGCGAGCCGGCGCGCCGAGGTGTCCGCACTCGGTGACACGCGGTCATAAGGCAGACAATCCCAGGCCGGCAGCGTCAACACCGGAATATCCGGCGCGACAAAACCAAGAATCTGTTCGAGATCGGCGACCCGCTGGCCGTCCGACATCACGTAAGCCACCGATGTTCCCGCCCGCGCCATATCGGCGAGCAGCAGGGCTTCCATGCCGGAGGGCACGTTTCCGATGGTCAGCGGCGTATCGGCCGACGCCACCAGCTTTGCATCGAATCCGGCTATCATGTTTCAGGCCTTCAGGGTTTCGGCTGTGACGAGATCGAAATCGGGACGGTAAGAGGCGATCTTCTCGAACAACGGGGTCTGGAATTTTTCCGGCACCGGCAGGGCACCCGTCACCATCTTGACGAGGTCGTTATCCTCTTCCGCCATGATGATTTCCAGCTCGTCGAGCTGATCGTCGGAAAGCCCGGCAATATTGTCTTCCGCAAATTGCCCGAGCACCAGATCCATCTCGCGAATGCCCCGGTGCCAGCAGCGGTAAAGTATCCGCCTGCGCCTCGGATCGAGGTCGGCGCTCGTGCGCACCAGTCCAGTCATCGCATTCACCTTTCGGTTGGCTATTCAACAGGATGTTGATTGCGCCCTCCTATAGAACAGGAGGCGAACGCTTGGAACCGGTTTTTATCGAAATAATGCCACGGCGGCTAAAATCTGCCGGTGATAAACAGCCTTTGTCGGGCGCCACGTCTTGCATAACGCGTCCCCTTCCCCGATTTTGCTGAGCATGCGTCCCGCCATTCTCGATCCGCTATTTGCTTCCGTCTCCACCCTTGCCGGTGTGGGGCCGAAACTTGCCGACCTTCTGGCCAAACTGCTGAGCCGGGAAAATGCCGACGACACCCGCGTGATCGATCTTCTGTTCCACGCACCATCAAACGTCATCGACCGGCGCAACCGCCCGGGCATCGCGCTTGCCGCTCCCGGCGCCATTGTCACCATCCAGGGACGTGTCGACCGGCATCAGCCAGCTCCACCGGGCAATCGTTCCGCGCCCTACCGTGTTTTCCTGCATGACGAGACCGGGGAACTGGCGCTGACCTTCTTCCGCGCCAAGGGAGACTGGCTTTCCAAGGCCTTGCCCGTCGATGAAGAGGTTCTCGTCAGCGGCAAGGTGGACTGGTTCAACGGCCGCGCCTCCATGGTGCATCCGGATTTCATGGTGAAGCTCTCCGAGGCAGAGAACCTGCCGCTGGTCGAAGCCGTTTATCCGATGACAGCCGGGCTGTCTCCGAAGGTGCTGCGGCGGGCAATTGAAGGCGGACTTTCGAAACTGCCGGTCTTTCCCGAATGGATCGACGAGACCCTGAAGACCCGTCAGGGGTTCGGCGACGTGGCATCGAGCTTCCGTGAATTGCACGACCCACGCGACAGCGCCGATATCGATCCTCAGGCCCCGGCACGCAGACGGCTCGCCTACGACGAATTCTTGGCCGGGCAGCTGTCACTGGCGCTGGTGCGGCAAAGACTGCGCAAGGTCGCGGGCCAGCCGATCCGCGCCAAGGGGGACATTGCTGCAAAAATCCTGTCGCAACTGCCCTTCTCCCTGACGCCGAGCCAGAATGCCTCGGTGAAAGATATCCTGACCGATATGGCCAGCGAGGACCGTATGTTGCGGCTGTTGCAGGGCGATGTCGGCGCGGGCAAGACGCTGGTGGCGCTGATGGCTATGGCAACCGCCGTCGAGGCCGGCGGACAGGCGGTGTTGATGGCCCCGACCGAAATTCTTGCCCGGCAGCATTTCGCCACCATCTCCAAACTCGCCAATGCCGCGGGCATTACGGTTGAGGTGCTGACAGGCCGCACCAAGGGCAAGGAGCGTCGCGAGATCGAAGAACGCGTGGCCTCCGGTGAGGCACAGATCGTCATCGGCACCCACGCGCTGTTCCAGGAGAGCGTGAGTTACAAGAACCTCGTGCTGGCCGTGGTGGATGAGCAGCACCGTTTCGGCGTACACCAGCGCCTGCGTCTCACCGCCAAGGGCATCACGCCGCATATGCTTGTTATGACCGCCACGCCCATTCCGCGCACGCTTGTGCTGGCCGCCTTCGGCGACATGGATGTGTCGAAACTCACCGAAAAACCGGCCGGCCGAAAACCCATCCAGACCGTGACAATCCCCACAGAGCGCATCGGCGACATCGTCGAGCGGCTGCGCGCCGCGCTGAAGGAGGGCAAGAAGGCCTACTGGATCTGCCCGCTGGTGGAGGAGACGGAAGAGTCCGACCTGATGTCGGCGGAAGAACGACATGCGGTTCTCTCGCAGATGCTCGGTGCCAATATCGGTCTCATCCACGGGCGCATGAGCGGCCCGGAGAAGGACGCCGCCATGCTGGCTTTTAAAAACGGCGAAACCCGGCTGCTGGTCGCAACGACAGTGGTGGAAGTGGGTGTCGACGTTCCGGACGCCACGATCATGGTCATCGAACATGCCGAACGTTTCGGCCTGGCTCAGCTTCACCAGCTGCGTGGCCGGGTTGGACGCGGTGACGAGGCCTCCACCTGCATCCTGCTCTACAAGGGGCCGCTCAGCGAAAACGGCCGCGCCCGACTTTCCATCCTGCGCGACAGCGAGGACGGCTTCCTGATTGCGGAAGAGGATTTGAAGCTGCGCGGCGAAGGCGAACTCCTCGGCACCCGCCAGTCCGGCACCCCGGGCTTCCGCATCGCCAGCCTCGAAGCCCATGCCGACCTCCTGGAAATCGCCCGCAAGGACGCCGCCTATGTCATCGAGCGCGACCCCGAACTGACCGGCCCCCGCGGCGAAAGCCTGCGCACCCTGCTCTATCTGCACCGCCGCGACGAAGCTATCCGCTTCCTGCACGCCGGCTGAAAGTGAACCGCCATGAACATGATCGACCCACGCCGCCCACCGCCCGCCTTCAGAAAGGGCTACGCGCTCTGCTCGCCGCAAAACATCCTGCAACCCGACACCTTCGCCAAAAGCCAGAAGAAAGCGATCGGCAAGGCCTTCAAAAAGCCCGGCCGCAAGAAGGCATGGACCGAGGCACTGGAACAGGGCTGGAGCGTGCGGCTGGTCTACATGCGGCTTTTCGTCCCCGTGTTCCATGCGACCACGACGGGAACAGAGGTGGATGATCTCGATGACGAGGATTGATTTGGTCCATTCAATAGACTAATCTAAAGCGAGATTTAACGCTTAAGGTTAGCCATGCAGATATCCGTAACTGATGCAAAAGGCCAACTGACAGAATTGGTACGACGCGCCGAGGCCGGGGACGAAATCATTCTCACCCGGCATGGTCATGCAGCAGTGCGGCTGGTTCCAGTGGTTGTTGTGGCGGATAAAAAATCCCGCAGGGCCGTGCTTGATAAAGTGCGCGCGGCCGTCGCGACCAAGAGCGACGATGGCCCGGATGCCGCGCATAGTCAGGATTTCCTTTACGACGAGCACGGCCTTCCAAAATGATGGTCATCGATACATCTGCTCTGCTTGCAATCCTGCTTGATGAACCCACAGCAGATGCATGTGCCATGGCTCTCGATACGGATGAACCATTGCTGATATCCGCCGGAACGCTTGCCGAAGCTGTGATCGTAGCGCAAAGGCGTGGCCGCAGCCGGGAACTCGAGATGCTGATCGAAGGGCTGAGCGTCGAAATCAAACCCGTTACTGCTAAATCAATCCGTGGCATTTCGGAAGCCTATCGCATCTGGGGAAAGGGTATCCACCCCGCCGGGCTGAATTTCGGAGACTGTTTTGCCTATGAGCTGGCAAAAGCTGAAGGCTGCCCTTTGCTTTATGTCGGCAACGACTTTTCGCAAACAGATATCAGCGGCCTCCTGTAACGCTCAAACCGGCGCAATCATTTTCGGCGGCGTGAAATCCGGAGCCACCAGGCCACCTGATATCAGCAGTTTCGCCGCGTCTTCCGGTGTCATGTCCAGCATCACGATCTTGTCCTTCGGCACGAACAGCAGGAAACCCGCCGTCGGCACCGGAGTCGGTGGCAGGAAGACGGCAACCATCTCCTGGCCCATCTCGTTGAAGCGATGGGCAAGCTCTCCCTTGACCTCCGAGGATACGAATACCATCGCCCAGGTGCCGGGTGACGGAAACTCGATCAGCCCGACCTTCTTGAAAGAGTTCGAATGCTCTTTCAGGACGGATTCGAACAGCTGCTTGATGCTCTTGTAGATCGGTCGCACCAGCGGCATGCGGTTGAGAACGGATTCGCCGACGCCGACGATCCATTTGCCAATGAGGTTGTTGCCGAGAAAGCCGATGAGCGTGATGCCGATGACGGCGATCAGCAGGCCGAAGCCGGGGATCGCCACATCGAAATATTGCTCGGGATCGTAACGGGCGGGAATATAGGGCTTAACCCAGCTATCCGCCCATTGCAGGAAGCTCCATACGAGCCACATGGTGATGGTGACAGGCGCAAGGATGAGGACGCCCGTGAGGAAGCTGTTGCGCAGACGGGCTGCGAATGAAATTTTGACTGGAATATCGGTCATTTACCGTTCGGAATTAAGCGTTGTCGCTATCGAAACCCGGATGAAAACCGACAATGCCGGATGGAGTTCCGCCATGCAAGCGAAGAACTGTGAAATATTCGTCAGGAATCGCCTTGCCGCTCAGGCCCTCAACATGGCGAAAACCGAAGCGGCCGTAATAGTCCGGATCGCCAGCGACAACTGCGCCAGAAGCACTCAGACGGTCCAGCGCGGCAAGCCCTTCCCGAACCAGCCCCGAGCCGACACCCTGCCTTTGCCGGTCCGGCGCCACCGATAAGGGCGCAAGACAGAACCAGCCGGTCTCGCCGCCCGACAGTGTTACCGGTGAAAAACCGATATGGCCGATGATGCCTTCGCTGTCCTCGGCAACCAGAGAAACAGTCAGCGCACCGGCCTTGCGAAGCCGTTCGACGATCACATGTTCCGTCTTGTCGCTGTAGTCGACGTTACGGAAGGCATCTTCCGTAACGCGAGCAATCGCTTCTTCATCACCTTGCCGCTCCGGCCGGATGATCATTCCACCGTCACCGATTTCGCCAGATTGCGTGGCTGGTCCACATCCGTGCCCATGAAGACGGCGGTGTGATAGGCCAGCAGCTGGATCGGCAGCGAGAAGACCATCGGCGCGATCAGCTCGTCGACATTGGGCAGCGTGATCGTCGCCATGGTGTCGAGCTTGGACGCAGCGGCGCCCTTCTCGTCGGTGATGAAGATGATGCGGCCACCGCGCGCGGCCACTTCCTGCATGTTCGAAACGGTCTTTTCAAAGAAGCGGTCATGCGGCGCGATGACGATGACAGGCATGTTCTCGTCGATCAGTGCGATTGGCCCATGCTTCAGCTCGCCGGCTGCATATCCTTCGGCGTGGATATAGGAAATTTCCTTGAGCTTCAGTGCGCCTTCCAGCGCCAGCGGGAAGCTGGTGCCGCGGCCGAGATAAAGTACATCCTTGAAGCGCGACAGATCGCGCGACAGCGCCTCGATCTGCGGCTGGATGAGGTTCAGCACCTTGCTCATAATGCGCGGCATCTCGATAAGCTGTTGCACCAGCTCCTTTTCCTCGCCTGGCTTCAACGTGCCGCGCGCCTTGCCCGCGGCAACCGCGAGCGAAGCGAGCACGGCAAGCTGGCAGGTGAAGGCCTTGGTGGAGGCCACGCCGATTTCCGGGCCGGCGAGGATCGGAAAGATCGCATCCGATTCGCGCGCCATGGTCGATTCACGTGTATTGACCACTGCGCCGATCTTCAGTCCCTCTTGCTGGCAGTAACGCAAGGCCGCCAGCGTATCGGCGGTTTCGCCCGATTGCGAAATGAACAGCGCGGCCTGCGTGGGAACGAGCGGGATCTCGCGGTAACGGAATTCCGATGCGACATCGATTTCCACCGGCAGGCGCGCGTAACGTTCGAACCAGTATTTGCCGATCAGGCCGGAAAGATAGGCCGTGCCGCAGGCGGAAATGGCAAGGCCGGAAAGCCTGGCGAAATCGATCGCCTTATCGGCATCCTTCACGGTTTTGGAGGCGAAATCCACATAGTGGCTGAGCGCATGGGAAATGACTTCCGGCTGCTCATAGATTTCCTTTTCCATGAAATGGCGGTGGTTGCCCTTGTCGACCACGAAAGCCGTCGCCTGCGAAATCTGGCGCTCGCGTTTCACCGGCTTGCCGGAGAAATCGATGATTTCCGCACCGTCACGGGTCACGATGGCGCAGTCGCCATCCACCAGATAGGTGATCTCATTGGTGAAAGGCGAAAGCGCGATCGCGTCGGACCCCAGGAACATCTCGCCCCTGCCGTAACCGACGGCAAGCGGCGGGCCGGAGCGCGCCGAAAGCAGCGTATGGGGATCGTCCTGAAACATCACCACCAGCGCATAGGCACCGGTCACATGGTTCAGCATCTTCAGCATCGCCTCGCGATGGCCAAGCCCTTCGCGGGTGTATTTTGCCAGAAGCTGCGCCACCACTTCGGTGTCGGTCTGGGTGGTGAAGGTTGCACCCTCGGCGCTCAGTTCCTCGCGCAATTCGGAGAAGTTTTCGATGATGCCGTTATGAACGACGGCAACGCCTTCGACGAAATGCGGGTGGGCGTTGGTTTCGTTCGGCACGCCATGCGTCGCCCAGCGCGTATGCGCGATGCCGACGACACCTGGCAGCGGCTTTTCAGAGACCAGCTTTTCCAGATTGAACAGCTTGCCTTCCGCCCGGCGACGGTCCATCGCGCCATTGTCGATGGTGGCGACACCCGCCGAATCGTAACCGCGATATTCGAGGCGCTTCAGCGCATCGACAAGCCGTTCAGCAACGGGCTGCGTTCCGACAATTCCGACAATTCCGCACATATATTTCTCCAGACGGCGATCTCTTCACCGAAACTTCCAGAGTATTTCCGCCTTTCCCTGAAATGCGAAAATACACCACCTTTTTGTTCTGATGCATTTCCGGACGTAAAACCGCTGCGCACCTTTACTGGAAATGCTTTAACCGTTTCTCTGAAATCGGCAATTATCCCGCCGGTCACTTTCAGTATCGCTCGGTAACGTCATCTAAGAGGATTTTTTCTTCGCTTCCTTCAGCGCTTTCGCCCGCTCGCGCAAGGCGACCGCCCTGCCCGGTTTCACCTCCTGGCGCGCGCGCCCGAAAGCCAGCGCATCGGCAGGCACGTCATCGGTAATCACGCTGCCGGAGGCGATATACGCCCGCTCTCCAATGGAGACGGGAGCAACCAGCGACGAATTCGAGCCGATGAAGCTGTTGGCTCCGATCCGCGTTTCGGACTTGTTGTAACCGTCATAATTGCAGGTGATGGCACCCGCGCCGATATTGCTGCCTGCACCCACGAAAGCATCGCCGATATAGGTCAAATGGTTGACCTTTGCGCCCTCGCCGATCTCGGCCTTCTTGACCTCACAGAAATTGCCGACCTTGGCATTGGCATGCAGGTTTGCACCCGGACGCAACCGCGCAAAGGGACCGACAACCGCACCCTCGGCCAGATAGGCCCCTTCCAGATGCGAAAATGCATGAATGATCGCACCCGGCTCGATCGTCACGCCGGGACCGAAAACGACGTTGGGCTCGATCAGGACATCCTGACCGATCTTCGTATCGAAGGAAAGGAATACTGTCTCAGGCGCGATCATCGAAACGCCGTCGACCATCAATTCGTGACGGCGGCGCTCCTGCCAGAGCCTCTCGATGAAGGCGAGTTCAGCGCGGTTGTTGCAGCCGGTCAATTCCTTTTCCGGCGCATCGATGGCAATGGCGCGGCGGCCGAGAGAACGGGCGATCTCGACGATGTCAGTCAGATAATATTCGCCCTTCACATTGCTGTTGCCGATCCTATCCAGCAGATCCAGCGCATTGCGGCCGTTGATTGCCATCAATCCGCTGTTGCACCAGGTGACCTTGCGCTCCTCGTCGGTGGCGTCCTTTTCCTCGCGGATCGCGACCAGCTCGCCATTCTCGACCAGAAGCCGCCCGTAACCCGTGGGGCGGTCGGTATGGAACCCGATAACGGCGACATCGGCACCGTCGGCAATCGCCTCGCGCGCCCTGTCGAGCGTGGCTGAGGTGATGAGCGGCACATCGCCATAAGCGACGATGACATCGTCAAAACCGCGTTCGATCGCCTCGCGTGCGGCAAGAACCGCATGACCGGTGCCCTTGCGTTCCTTTTGCAGGAAAGCCTCGACCTGCAGGCCCTTGAGACTTGCCGCAGCAGCGACATTGTCGGCATCGCGCCCGACCACCAGCGCCACCGCGCCGACGCCCGCTCCAGCAACAGCCTCCACCACATGCCCGATCATCGGGCGTCCAGCGACCGGATGAAGCACCTTGGACTTCGAAGACTTCATGCGCGTGCTGTCGCCCGCTGCGAGAATAACGGCTAGAGAGCTGCGCTCCATAAGACCTCCAACACCCCGTCACCGGCCACAGGCGGCCCGGACAGGGGCAATGTTTGACTTTACGCCGGCCAGCACTGCGGACGGGCGTATGGTTGATTTCTTTCCGGCACTGCTATAACGGCGCCCCACTTAAGAAACCATGCAAATCTCCACCAAATTTCCACGCCGATTTTCATCAAACGTGATCAGCGGCAGGCTGGCATGATCTATGGGCGGGAGTTACGGGCCGTGAATTCGAGTATCTGCTGACGGCCGTTTTCAATCAGCCTTTCCATCTCGCGCCGGGCTGCCCCCTCATCGCGCAGGCGAAACGCTTCGACGAGTCGCAGGTGAGAGGCAGACACGTCGGAAATCTCGTTGGGATCGGCTTCCGGGTTGCTCATCCGGAAAATGCCCGCCAGCGCCGCCTTTATCAGCGAACCGACGGTGCGCATGAACGGGTTGCCGGACATTTCGGTGATGAGAACGTGGAAATTCATATCCGCAAGCGCGCGCTTTTCCTTGGAATAAGCCGTGTTGCCCATCTCGTTGGCGTAAGCGACAAGCCTTGCGATATCGGCGTCTTTTGCCCTGGCGGCAGCAAGACCCGCGCCATAGGGTTCGAACGCCTGGCGGATATCGTAGAGATGCAGCAGGAATTCCTCGCTGACACCAGCCTCGAAGTGCCAGAGCAGCACCTCGCTGTCGAACATGTTCCAGCTTTCGCGCTCCGTCACACGGGTACCGATGCGCGCCTTGGGGGAGATCATGCCCTTGGCGGTGAGCGTCTTCATCGCCTCGCGAAGCACCGTTCGAGAGACTTTCAGCCGCTCCATCAGCTCGGCATCGCCCGGCAGGATGTCACCCGTCTTGAAAACTCCGGACACGATATCGAGACCGAGCTTGTGAACGACCTGAGCATGATTTGTCCGCAACTTTCGAAAACCGATCGCCGCATCGAGCATTCCGCGCTGCAAATTCCATGTCCTTCCGTTCGGTTGAAGATGTAAAAATCGCGCCTGACTTGTGTAATCCAGGAAAGCAGCCCGATTTTCAACGCAGAATACAGTGAAAAACATCAACGCGCGTGAAAAGCAAAGCCAAACTTCGTTCGAACAATAAAACACATCAAAATAACAAAGACCGCGCATGAATTGCATGCGCGGTCCCGTTAGCAGCTAGTACCTGCGTGTCACATTATTGCGGCAACTTGTCGTCCACGCCGGCAACGTAGAAGTTGAGGCCGAGCAGAACGCCGTCTTCAGCCTTCTCACCCGCCTTCAGCCATTCCGAACCGTCCTGCTTCTTCACCGGACCGGTAAAGGGGTGCAACTCGCCCGACTTGATCTTGGCTTCGGTTTCCTCAGCCATCTTCTTCACGTCATCAGGCATGTTGGTGTAAGGCGCCATGGTCAGGATGCCGTCCTTCAGGCCGTCCCAGATGGATTCGGACTTCCACGTGCCGTCAAGCAGGGCCTGCGTGCGCTTGATGTAATAGGCGCCCCAGGTGTCCTTGATCGCGGTCAGCTGTGTCTCCGGACCGGCCTTGATCATATCGGAAGCCTGACCGAAGGCCTTGATGCCGCGCTCGGCTGCAACCTGCATCGGAGCCGTCGTGTCGGTGTGCTGCGTCAGGATATCGACGCCCTGATCGATAAGCGCCTTGGCGGCATCGGCTTCCTTGCCGGGGTCAAACCAGGTGTTGGCCCAGACGACCTTGACCTTGAACTCAGGATTGACGGACTGCGCGCCAAGAACGAAAGCGTCGATGCCCATCACCACTTCCGGGATCGGGAAGGAAGCGATGTAGCCGGCAACACCCTTCTTCGACATCTTTGCGGCGATCTGGCCCTGAATGTAGCGGCCTTCATAGAAACGCGAATTGTAGGTCGCGACGTTTTCGGCGGTCTTGAAGCCGGTGGCGTGCTCGAACTTCACCTTGGGGAACTTCTGGGCCACCTTAACGGTCGCATCCATGAAGCCGAAGGAAGTGGTGAAGACCAGCTCACAGCCGGAACGTGCCATGCGCTCGATGGCGCGTTCGGCATCCGGGCCTTCCGGAACGCTTTCGAGGAACGGCGTTTCGATCTTGTCGCCGAAATGCTTCTGCAGCTCTTCGCGACCGATTTCATGCGCCTGCGTCCAGCCGCCATCGGTGCGGCTGCCGACATAGATGAAGCAGACCTTCTTTGCGTCGGCGGCCTCAGCCGAAGAAACGACGCCTCCAAGAGCCGCTATGGAAGCAGCAAGTGCGATGACCAGTTTTTTCATTTTTACCCCTGTTTGGTTTGGAGACTGGAAGTTTTTCTCACCGGTCCGGCACGAAGGATTTGCCCAGTGATGCCGGCGTGTTGATCAAGGTCGTGCGGCGATTATGCGAGATGATGACCAGCACGACAATAGTTGCGATATAGGGCAGCGCCGAAAGCAGTTGCGACGGCACGCCAATGCCGAATGCCTGGGCGTGCAACTGCCCGATAGTGACAGCGCCGAACAGATAACCGCCTGCCAGCACCCGCCATGGACGCCAGGACGCGAAGACGACGAGTGCCAGTGCGATCCAGCCACGCCCGGCCGACATGTTTTCCACCCATTGCGGCGTATAGACCAACGAAAGCTGCGCGCCGGCAAGCCCCGCGCACGCACCGCCGAACATGACAGCCAGATAGCGTGTGCGGATGACGTTGATGCCAAGCGCATGGGCAGAACCGTGATTGTCGCCGATGGCGCGGATCTTGAGACCCGTGCGGCTCTTGAACAGAAACCAGCTTATGCCGGCAACGAGCGCGATGGACATGTAGAAGATCAGGTCTTGCCGGAACAGCAAGGGGCCGATGAAGGGTATCTCCGACAGCACCGGAAAGACGATGGGCTGCAGCTTGACGCCCGGCAGGCCAACGAAGCTTTCGCCCAGCATGCCGGAAACGCCAAGACCGAGAATGGTCAGCGCAAGTCCCGTCGCCACCTGGTTGGTAACGAGCGTCAGCGTCAGGAAACCGAAGAGCAGCGAGAAAACCGCGCCCGACGCGATACCGGCCAGAATGCCGAGATAGGGCGATCCGGTCATATGCGCGGCAGCGAAAGCGCAGACCGCACCCATGATCATCATGCCCTCGACGCCGAGATTGAGGACGCCGGAGCGTTCCGCCACCAGCTCGCCCGAGGCGGCAAGGACGAGCGGTGTGGCGGCAGTGATGACCGTGAGAAGGATGGCCTGAAGCATATCCATCATGCCGCTCCTTGGCTGTTATGCGCCTTGCCGGTGAAGACGACCCTGATGCGGTAGAAGATCAACGTATCGCAGGAGAGTACGAAGAACAGCATCAGCCCCTGAAACACACGCGTCACCTTGTCAGACACACCGATGGAAAGCTGCGCCGCCTCACCACCCAGATAGGTCAGTGCAAGCACCAGCCCGGAGAGGATGATACCGAGCGGATTGAGGCGGCCGAGAAAGGCGACGATGATGGCGGTGAAGCCGTAACCCGGAGAAATGCTGGGCTGAAGATGGCCGATGGAGCCGGAGGCTTCCGAAATGCCCGCAAGCCCGGCAAGCGCGCCGGAAAGCAGCATCGAAAACCAGACCATGCGGCTCGATGAGAAACCGGCAAAACGCCCTGCCCGCGCCGATTGGCCAAGAACCGTAACCTCGAAGCCTTTCAGCATGTAACGCATCATGAACCACAGCGCGATGGCCGCTACGATGGCAAACACGAAACCCCAATGCGCCCGGCCCGATGCCAGCATTTCCGGCAGCACTGCGCTCTCGTTGAAGGGTTTCGTCTGCGGGAAGTTATAGCCGCCCGGATCGCGCCAGATGCCGCGCGTCAGCCAGTCGAGAAAAAGCTGCGCGACATAGACCAGCATCAGGCTGACGAGGATTTCGTTGGTGTTGAACTTCGTCTTCAACAGCGCCGGAATACCGGCATAGAGTGCGCCACCGATGGCGCCCATAACCAGCATCAACGGCAGGATGAGTGGCGAATGCCAGTCCGGATAAAGCACCGGCAGGATGGAACCGGTGATCGCGCCGATGGTGAATTGTCCTTCCGCGCCGATGTTCCAGTTGTTGGAGCGATAACAGATAGACAGGCCAACCGCGATCAGGATCAGCGGTGCGGCCTTGATCGCCAGCTCATGCAGCGACCAGACCTCCAGCAGTGGCTCGATGAAAAAGGCGTAAAGCGCATCAAGCGGATTTTTACCGAGTATGGCGAACATGATGGCGCCGACGAGCAGCGTCAGCACCAGTGCCAGAAGCGGCGAGAGAAGGGTAAATAGCTTCGAGATCCCTGCCCGTTTTTCAAGCTCAATGCGCATGCTGGGCGGCTCCTGACTGTGTGTGGACGCCGCCCATCAGCAGGCCGATCTTTTCAAGCGTCATGTCTTCCACCGGATAGGCCTGCGAAAGCTGCCCATCGGAAATGACCGCGATATTGGTGGCGACCTCGAAGATTTCATCGAGGTCCTGGCTGATGACGATGACGGCCGAGCCGGCTTTGGCGAGATCGACCAGCGCCTGCCGGATACGGCTCGCCGCCCCCGCATCCACACCCCATGTCGGCTGGTTGACAACAAGTACGGCCGGTTGACGATCGAGTTCGCGCCCGACGATGAATTTTTGCAGATTGCCGCCCGACAGAGATCCCGCCAGCGGATCTGCCCCGCTTTTGCGCACATCCATGGTTTCCGATATGCGCCGCGCCGCCGCCTTGATAGCTGAACCCCTGACGATGCGCAGAAAACCGCCCGTCAGAAAGGCCTTACGGTCGGAGCGCGCCCGCGCCAGCAGAAGATTGTCGGAAAGGCTCATGCCGGGAACGGCGGCATGGCCGTGGCGCTCCTCGGGTACGAAACCGGCGCCCATCAGCCGTCGGCCATTGATGCCGATGCGACCGACCGGCTTGCCGCGGAGATGGATCGCATCATTATTATAGACGGGATATTCGCCCGAAAGCGCATCGAACAACTCGCCCTGCCCGTTTCCGGCAACCCCGGCAATCGCCAGCACTTCGCCGGCGCGCACAGTCATGGAAACCGCTTTCAACGCCACCGCAAAGGGCGTGCGTGGCGCAACGGAAAGCCCCATGACCTCGATCTGCGGTTGACCGAGGGCATCGCCCGTCGGTCGCGAAACGCTTGCGACATCGCCACCCACCATCATGCGCGCCAGAGATGCCGGTGTTTCCTTGCGCGGATCGCAGGCGCCCGTAACCTTGCCATGGCGCAGAACGGTGGCGCGGTCGCAGATACGCTGCACCTCTTCCAGCCGGTGGCTGATATAAAGCACCGAACGGCCTTCGGCCTTCAGCTTCGCCAACGTCTCGAACAGCTTGTCCGCCTCCTGCGGTGTCAAAACCGAAGTCGGCTCGTCGAGAATGATAAGGCGCGGGTTCTGCAACAGGGCGCGCACGATCTCGATACGCTGGCGCTCGCCAACCGAAAGATCGGCGACATGCGCATTGGGATCGAGCGGCAGGCCATAGGCGCGCGAAAGCTGTTCCGCTTCCTTGGCGATTTCCTTCAATGAAATTTTCGGGTCCAGCGACAGGGCGATGTTTTCAGCAACCGTCAACGCCTCAAACAGGGAGAAATGCTGGAAGACCATGCCGATGCCGAGCCTGCGGGCCTCGCTTGGCGAACCTATGGAAACCGGCTGACCCTGCCAGACGATATCACCCTCGCTCGGCGAGAGCACGCCGAACAGCATCTTGACGAGCGTGGACTTGCCCGCGCCGTTTTCACCCAGAAGCGCGTGGATTTCGCCCGGCGCTATATCGAGGTCGATGCCGTTGCATGCGGCGAAATTGCCGAACAGCTTGGTCAGCTTGCGAACGGACAGGAGAGGCACGGCCTCCGGCGCCATAGTTCCAGTCACGAATTCCCTCTCTACACCGGCTACCCATGCTTTCTTCGAAGCATTTCAGCAACCGTGGTCATTGTTCCCAATCAGGCTACAACACGTATGCAATGTTGCGCGATCATGATTTATTGATAACTGTTTTGCTGCTGCGCACAACTGAAAAAGACGTTGCTTAAATGCAATTTGCACAAGCAATAAACGGCTTTACGCTTTTCTTATTTCGCGCCGAGCGCGGGGAAAAACTGCAATATTCCGCCGATGCAATAGAGATAAAGCCCGCTCGCCACAAAGCCGATCACCGCCCAGGACGGCGTTTCGAAATGCATCAGCAACGCATAACCGCCAAGCGCGCACCAGACGAACACGATTGCCAGATTAAGCGGCCGCAATCGCTTAACGCGCACCGGATGCAGGAAATTGATCGGCAGGAATGTCAGGAACACCGAGACGGTAACGACCGTCATGGCTGTTGTGGCGCTGGCATCCATGACGAACAGCGTGAACACCACCATGTTCCACACCACCGGAAAGCCGGAGAAGAAATATTCGTCCGTCTTCATGCCCATGTCGGCATAATAGATGGCGCTCGACACCACGATCATGCCAGCCGCAACGAAGGACAGCGGCTCGCCGATCATGCCGCTCTGGTAAAGCGCAAAGGCGGGCAAGAGCACATAGGTGACATAGTCGATGATATTGTCGAGCGTATCGCCGGACCAGTTGGGCAGAACTTCCTTCACCCGAACCTTGCGGGCGATGGGCCCGTCAATGCCATCCACCAGCAGCGCTAGCCCCAGCCACCAGAACATGTCGACAAAGCGGTGTTCGGAAGCGGCGACGACGCCAAGAAAAGCCAGAAACGACCCGGATGCCGTCAAAATATGAACGGAAAAGGCGCGGATTTCCGCGTAGGGAACACGCTTGTAGTTGAAAATTTTCATGGTCAGCGTCTGCGCCCCGCTTTTCATCCGCCCTGTTCATTCCGGTATGCGGCCATTCACCACGCTTTGCAACCGGCTGATCTGGCTTATCCTAGGACTAATATAGCGGTACAACCAACGAATGTTTACGCCGGGATGTTCCGGGGTCAAAGTGGATTTACCCGCGCAAAGCCTTTATGATGCCTTGGAAATAACAACGGATCAGGACCATGAGACACTTCGATATCGCCATCACCGGTGCGGGACTTGCGGGCCAGATTGCGGCCATAGCTCTTGCGCGGGCGGGCCGCCACGTGGCGCTTGTTGCGCCCCCCAGCGAAAAGAAGGACCGGCGCACGACGGCGCTGATGGACCAGTCGATCCGCTTCATGGACCGGCTTGGCCTCTGGTCGCGCATAGCCCCTGACGCAGCCCGTCTTTCCACCATGCAGATCATTGACGGCACCGACCGCCTGCTGCGCGCGCCCACCGTGCAGTTCCGCTCCTCTGAAATCGGGCTGGATGCATTCGGCTGGAATATTCCCAATGAGGCGCTGCTTGGCGTGCTTAGCGAAGCGGTCGAACAGGAACACAATATTACCCGCTTCGAAACCACTGCCGAGACGATTGATATCGGCAACGACCGTGTATCGGTAACACTTGGCGATGGTGAAGCGCTCTCCGCAGATTTTCTGATCGGCGCGGATGGCAGGAAGTCGATGGTGCGGGATGCAGCCGCGATCGGCGTCAAATCCTGGTCCTATCCGCAGACGGCCATCGTTTTGAACTTCAGCCATAGCCGGCCGCACGGCAATGTCTCGACAGAATTCCATACGCCCACGGGACCTTTCACGCAGGTTCCCCTGCCCGGCGACCGCTCCAGCCTCGTCTGGGTTGTCACTCCAGCGCAAGCGGAAGAGCTGACGGCACTGCCGCTTGACGCGCTCAGCCTCAGGGTGGAGGAGCGCATGCAATCCATGCTCGGCGCCGTTAAGGTGGAGAACAGCGTGCAGGCATGGCCACTATCTTCCATGACCGCGCATCGCTTCGGCAAGGGCCGCGTCGCCCTGATCGGCGAGGCTGCACATGGTTTCCCGCCCATCGGCGCACAGGGTCTGAACCTCAGCCTGCGCGACATCATCACCCTCACCGAACTGCTCGGCGCCGTCTCCGACCGCCCGATTGCGGCGGATGCCGGCAGCAGCTTCGACCGCAAGCGGCGGGCGGATGTCTACACCCGCACCCTCAGCGTCGATCTCCTCAACCGGTCGCTGCTTTCCGATCTACTCCCGGTGCAGATGGCGCGTGCGGCTGGTCTGCATGTGCTATCCGGCATCGGCACGCTCAGAAGCATGGTCATGCGCGAAGGCATCGAGCCGGGGCGCGGGCTGAAGGCCCTGCCCTCGCTGCTGTTCGGCAGCTTCAAAAAGGCTGGATGAAATAAACCACGCCCGTCAGCGTGAAGACCGAAAGCACCGTCGAGATCAGGATCGTCGCCGACGCCCTCTCCTGCCAGACGTGATATTGCTGACCGATGACGAAGACATTTGTCGCGGTCGGCAAGCCCGCAAGCAGCACGGCGGAATAGATCCATACCGGTTCGAACCGCCCGAGCGACGAGAGCACAAGATAAGCGGCAAGCGGATGCAGGATAAGCTTTGCCGGGACGATATAGCTGATTTCGACCGGCACCCGCTTCATTGGCCGCAGCGCCAGCGTGACACCCATGGCAAACAGAGCGCAGGGTGCCGCCGATTGCGCCAGATAATCCACCAGCCGCTGCACCGCCTCCGGCGGCTGCCATGACAGCGAAGCGGCCAGAAAACCGGCGATTACCGACACGATGAACGGGTGAGTAATGACCTTGCGCGCCACATCCAGCGCAAGCCTTGCTGCAGAGCGCTTGTCACCGCCCGCAACCGCCATCATCGCCGGTGCGACGATGAAATGGGCGGCGTTTTCGAGACAGACGATCAGCGCGACGGGCACTGCCGCTTTTTCACCGAGCGCCAGAAGCGCAAGCCCCGGACCCATATAGCCAATATTGCCGTAGCTTGCCGCGAAACTCTGGATCGTCGTTTCGGCGAGATTGTTCTTTCTCACGAACCGGCCGATCAGGAACACAGCCAAGAAAATGCCGTAGGTGCAGGCAAGACTGGCGGCAACGAAATCCATGCGCGTCAGTTCTTCCACCGGCGTTTTCGACACCAGCTTGAAAAACAGCGCCGGAAGCGCCGCATAGATGATGAAGGTGTTCAGCCAGCCCATCGCCTCGACCGGCTGTTTCGTTATGCGCGCCGCGCCGTAGCCGATGAAGATCAGGCCGAAAAACGGCAAAAGCAATCCGACGATATCGGCCACAGTCTTTCCCCCGCGTATGAAATACGCGGGGAGGCTTAGCCGATTTTCATCAGGATCGGAAAGGTCTCCTGGAACCAGATCGCCACATTGGTGATGAAACCGGTCATGAAAGCGAGGCCGGTGAGCACCAGCAACACACCCATCAGCTTTTCCACAAGACCGAGATGGCGGCGGAAACGGACGAGGAAACGCATGAAGGAACCGGAAAAGGCTGCAGCAATCCAGAATGGCACCGCAAGGCCAAGCGAATAGACCGCAAGCAGCATCGCGCCATCTCCAACCGTGTCACGCGAGGCGGCAACGCCGAGGATCGCGCCGAGGACAGGACCGATGCAGGGCGTCCAGCCGAAGGCAAAGGCGAGGCCCATGACATAGGCGCCGGAAAGCGTGGCCGGTTTGCCCGCCCCCTGAAACCGCGCCTCACGCGAAAACAGGCCAATGCGGAAAACACCGAGAAAGTTAAGGCCCATCAGGATGATGATGAAACCGCCAATCTTGGCGAGAATATCGAGGTTCTGGCGCAACAGCGTGCCGATCGTCGAAGCACCGGCACCCAGCGCCACGAAGACCGTGGCAAAACCGAGCGTGAAGAAGAAAGCCGAAAACAGCACGGCCCTGCGGATTTCGGGCCGCGGCGCGGTATTCTCCGTCCTGAACTGCTCCACCGAAACACCGGCCATATAGCAGAGGTAAGGCGGCACCAACGGCAGGACGCAGGGCGACAGAAATGACAGGGCACCGGCCA
This sequence comes from Agrobacterium sp. S7/73, assembly GCF_019355535.1. Lineage (NCBI taxonomy): Bacteria > Pseudomonadati > Pseudomonadota > Alphaproteobacteria > Hyphomicrobiales > Rhizobiaceae > Agrobacterium > Agrobacterium sp. S7/73. Next base: position 1,113,201 of record NZ_CP072136.1, on the reverse strand, counting down.
GAAGCGCGCTGAACAGGGAAATATCGGCAATCGACAAGAAAGAACTCCGCATTGACGCATGTCTCCCAAAAGCGGGAATCGGTTTTGGGATAACGTCACGCGCAAAAAGATCAGCAAGGCACGTCGCGATTCCCGAGATTCGCCGCGTTTCACGCTCTCATTTTGGCGCATGCCATTGCCGCAAAACGATTTCACCCGTTTGCCAGACATGTCTGAAGCCGCTTTTATCCCCAGCCGCCCCCTCTCTCCAATCACCTTTTCGGGGGTGCGACAAAAAAAACCGGATTGATTGTAGAAAGCGCTTTTTTTGGGTTGACCGAACGGATCGCTCTACCTATGTTCCGCGCACTTCCGAAGGGCACCCCAGCCCCGACACGGGAGAGCGTAGCTCAGCCGGTAGAGCAACTGACTTTTAATCAGTAGGTCCAGGGTTCGAATCCCTGCGCTCTCACCATCTAACCACCTGAAATCATTGATAAAACCGGCACATTAGCGAGCGCTTATGCAGGTCGCAGTTTGCGTAGTTTGCTGTCAGTTTGCAGAATTCGTTCTGCGGGCGTTCTGGTCGTGCAACCTATGCGGAAAAAAAACTCCGCCTAAGTTGATGTGAGTATTGAAAATCCAACGGCCATTGCCCAAATCTAATCGTGCAACGAAATAGCCGCGTGTGTTTGAGGGAACCACCTTCCTGGCTCAGATAAAAAATCCCTCGAAGCATGGTTGGACGACAGCAAGCGGCTACATCAAGAGCCTGCTGTCATAGAGAGCGGAGAGGCCTATGCAGGCGATCTTTCTTCTCGAAGCCAACCAGTCGACGGGTTCTGTTCGGGTGGCGTTTGATCTCCGGATCAATTGGGCTTCACTCTTCTGGATCTTTAGACTGTAATGAAGAAGCCCCTCTTGCTCGCGCAGGAGGGGTTTTTTATGCGATGTTTCTTACAGGACCTATTTATTCGTCTACCTGGGGACCCGAAAATGCCTGAACTAGAGAATGGTGCGCGGTGGCGTTGCCCGTTTTGCGAGACAAATTCTGTGCTAAGCGACGCCAATTTTAGCGCAAGCGTTATTCCGTTGAACGCAAATTCGAAGCATGGCGAAAAAGGCCTGAAGGTATCGTCGATCGCTTGCTCAAATGAAGAATGTGGTGAGCTGACACTTTACGTCGACTATGGCGCCTATCGGACGCATCAGTCTCGGCATGCGTACATGAGTTTTTATATGACTGAATCTGACGTCGAACTAAGCAGGACCTTACTGCCTGACGGATTGTCTGTTCCGGTGCCGGCCAGTGTTCCTGAAGAAATAGCTATAACCTATCGTGAGGCTGCCAGGATAGCGGAGATAAGCGGCAGAGCTTCTGCCGCAATGTCTCGACGCTGCTTGCAGGGAATGGTACGCCACTTTTTCGATATTCCGAGTAACAAGCGTGGAAATCTTGGAGCAGAGCTATCTTTCGTAAAAGATAGAATTGATCCAGACATGTGGGAAAATCTAATAGCCGTCCGGGCCGTAGGAGATATCGGCGCCCATATGGACCACAACGTTGATCAGATCATCGACATTTCGCCAGAAGAGGCGCGCATATTACTCGCGTTGATCGAAAGTCTGTTCAAAGAATGGTACGAGGCGCGAGAGAAACGTGAGAGGTCCTCTTCTGCGCTCAAAGAACTTCTATCGACTAAGCGCACGCAGCAGAAGGAAGCAAAACAGAAATCTGCCGTTGTGGCGGAAGACGATGTTGAGAATCGGTAGTTATCGAGGCTTGATAGTGGCGAAGCTAGAAGCTGCGCCACCCAAGCTCAAGCCGCCACCTTAAATCGCTCAACAGCCTCACTCGCCGAAGCACACTTAGGCCGGTCATCGATCAGCGTGCCTGTCGCCTTTGCATCCAGAAGAATTCCCATGCAGGCCCTCACATGCGCCAAGTGAGAGGCGCCACTCTCTGGATCGACATCTTCCCCTGAGAACCATTGCAGCAAATGGCGAATCGCCGCGCTGTAATACGTGGTGGCGTCGACCGGATCATCCTGCCAATTGAATGCTCCGTATTTCGCAGCGCCGAGAGCCATAACGACGCTTTCCTCGATGATTGCCACCGGTGGAACGAATTGCGCCGACGGTTTCTTCACTCCGAAGGCGCGCTTCGGATTTGATGATGGCAGCTTGCCGATAGCTTCGGCCAGTGGCGCGAGCTCTACCGGAACCACAGCGTTATCATTCGCCGGTACGGCTGTGAGGCAGCCGGTGTCTTTGGATGTGATTGTCATGGAAGAACCTCCTTGAACTCAGCTGGCAGTGTGACGTTTGCTGGCGCGTGGGCAAACAGCGGCGCAATGTCTACCGGCCTGTAGCCAGCGAGGCCGCAGCCGATCGCCGTAAGCTTGAACTGCAAATCGCTATTCCTGCATGCATATGAAATGAATGCGTTGACGTATCCTCGGATGTCTCGGATAGGCAGCGTGCGGAGCGCGCCGTCCTTTGTCGGTATCGCATAGCTATCACCTTGCCTCCCAACCCCTTGCCCGTAGATCGCTCCACGATGCTGACAAGCATAGAGAGCAGCTCCTTTTCCATGCCGTCCGGCCTCGTTGCTGCCGAAGACGAAAATCTCGCTCATACCGTCTCCTCAACCTTCTTCTCTTCCTCGACACGAGGCTTCACCACCGGCTTAAATCGGCGTAACGCAAAGGGTGGATCCTCTTCGCCGAATTGCGGGCAGACGCCGCGGTTAACACCATCCAGCCTGATTCCAGCGTAGTCGCCGCCGATATAAGTGCGACACATGCCAACCCACGTTGCCGTGTAGACCTCCCCGGCACGAATGCCGAGGTATTGCTCTGGAAGGGTGGTGTCGTCGATGCAGACGACTTCGTCGCCGGTCTTGATGGTCATCGATCAACCCTCAAGAACTTTGCCATCTTCTCAGGACCGCAGTGTGCGACCTGCTTGACCGCCTGTTCGAACGGGACGATCCAGGCGTTAGGTTTGCCAGGCCATGTGTAGCCACGACCGCCTTCGCGCCAGACACCGTTCTCGGTCTGAATGTGGACCATTGTGCCGAGCCAAGACTTGGCTCTCTTGCTGTTTGGATATCGACGCAGATATTTCTGTGTGATGAAGTCTTCACCAAAGAGATGGCCGTGAGATCGTTGATGGCATAGACGGCCAAGATTTGCGGAAGCCCTTGTAGGAAAGACGCCATCGATCATTTGACTAGTTAGGGATTGCATCACACCCTCCCCGCCATCAGCGCATCAAACGTTGCCAGGAATTCGAGCTCCGCCTCCTCCGGAGACCAGTACCGCAGCTTCACGCCAAGCGGCTTATCGTGGCGGGCGTGCCACGGCATCTGGCGCAGGTTGACCAGCTCGTCGGCAATTATCCGGTTGTCTGCGTCGTGCACCTCGCGTGGCAACTCTTTCGGCAAACCGAACCGAACCGCAATCGCCAGCCAGTTGTCCTGCTCAATCGCTCGGTAGTTGGTCAGGTACGGCTTGAGTGGGCGCGGAATGTCCACGCTGTAGGCTTCAGGCGCGTCGTGCAGAAGGCCAGCCAAAGCGACCTCAGGCGCACGTGTCGCCGCAAGGTGACGTGCGATGAGGACAGAGTGCTCGGCGACGCTGTAGAACTTGATGCAGTGACCTGCGTAGCGGCATTGCAGGCCGAGCGAATGCGCAATGTCTTCGATGTGGACTTCGTGCGGTCTCGGAGACATCGGCCAATATTTGCGACCGGTGAAGGTCTGCATGAAATCGCCGGCGCGGGGTGGCACGTTGTCATTGGCCGCCACGTACTTGTCGAGCGCGCCGAAGGTGGCGGTGGCGAGTTCTGCGGCCTCCGCTAGCATGGCGGTGCGGACGGCGGGATTTCGGTACATTTCAGAGATGTCGTCTCTGGTGCTCATTCCTGTCTCCTCAGTGGTGTGGTGATTCGCGCCAGTTGGTGGCCAACGTCGATTGGGGATTGCTGGGGAAGGCACTGTATAAATGCTCAAGAAATCCCAATTTTCCGGTTGTTTCGGTGGTTATCCCCCATTGGCAATTGACCTTCGGCCCGTAGGGAGTCCTTATTGCCATCGTGGTGCCAGCGATTCTAATCCTGGAGCACCAAATGAATACCTTCCTCAAGTTCAGGCACGGTAAGACCGAGGGTGAAGCCAACAACACTCTTGGCATGTTGCTGCTTACTGTCATCGCCGTGACGTACAGGCTTGCGCCGTTCATTGCCCTCGGCGCTGGCGGGTACTGGTATGTTCGCTAGGGCGTCACGCCGCCGCCTTCACCGGCTCATTGTCATTCGCAGCCGAATACCGACCAGCAACCATCTCCGGCCGCAATGTCGCCCGAGCCACTTCACCATATCGGCGCGAATACGTGATGACCTTGGCAGATCGCCCGGACAGCCATCCACCGCCAGCAGCGTAAGCATCAGGAGCGGCAAGCGTCTCATGGCGCTCGACATACATCAGCGCCGACTTGCGGCCTTCATCGCTGTGCAGGTGGCCCACATGAGCGAAGGCGTATTTCGAGGCGCCGAACATCTCGCGGAACATGCCTGCGAGCGTAGCGTCGACCTGGGCCACGCCGCGCTTATGGCCGTGGTGATAGAACAGCGCTGTGTCTCCCCACTTGTAGGCATAATACAGCATCGGGCTGGTATCGACCGTCACGCGCGGCTCGTTCTCATAAATCGTCGCAAGAAGCTCTCGAACCCAAACAGATGAGGCAGGATCGTGATTGCCAGACGCCATCACGACGTGAACGTGCTTGTGCTTCTGTAGCAGCATGTCGACGACGCGCCGTAGTGTTCTGATGACGACGCGGACCACCTTATGAAGGCGGGAATCGGCATCGAGGACGTGCTTATGTGCAGGAGTGACGCTCTCGAGGGCGTCGTGGTGTAAAAGGTCTCCGAGCTGTGCAAGAACGGCTGTGTGAGCCTGCGGAGCACCTGCCACGGCGGCGGCAAACCAATCTAGCAGCAACTGCTCGGCCAGACGAAGATCGTAGTCAGCGCCTGTCTCCTCGCGGTGAGCGAGCATTCCGAAATGGCTGTCTGTCACAACGAACTGGTTGAGCAAATCTTCTTCGACGTGCTGCGGCGCGGGCATGATCGTGATACGGGGAAGATCTTCCTTGAGGCCGTCGACCATTGCTTGAAAGGCGGCAAGCTGGCCTTCTGCCTCCACCGCCGTCTTCTGCCATTGTTGGATAACTCGCCCGTTAGCATCGACGAGGGCAGACACGCCTTTGACCACATGACCGGCGGGTAATTCGAAGCGCTCACCGCGTTCCGGCGCCTGTTGGATGAAAGTGCCGCTCGGGGTGTTGCTGATGCGGCTGATGCGAAATCCCGGCAGCACAGGTTCGGTGCCAAGCAGGCCAGCCTCGGCAGCGCGTTTGATGCTCTCGGCAAGAGCGGACTTGCCGATACCAAGCGCGGCAGCAGCCTTCACGAGCGTGCCGTGTTCGCGGTAGGCGTCGGCTCTTCGGCGGAGTTCTTCGGTGGGTAGCATGCGCTCTCCTCGATGTGGTGTTGCTTTTGGCGAAAGCAGGCTGGTTAGGCCGATAGTCACGGTATACTCTTTTTACAAATTTGTCAAGATTTGCGGAACGTACTTGACTCCTCTCTAAAATGAGAACATTTGTAGAACAAACGAGGAGTACGCGAGATGGCCGATGAAGAAAAAATCATCGTAGTGCAGTTCAAGAAAGGCCGCGCAGGCATTGTGCCTGGCGAAATGCGACCCGCCTCTAACGCCGCATCCGCGGAAAAAATGGCAGGCGCAATGGCATCGCGCCACATCGGCGTAGCGGCCTACGCTGTCACCGTAGACGAGGAAAGCGGGTCGATGGGAAACCCGCGCCTGCTGGTTTCACATGGGCAGATTTCGGACTTGATGCCAGACTGATTTACCGGCGCGGGGGCGCGCGCCTTTTTCATGACAAGGGAAGTTTTTGCGGCTCTGAAGAAGGAGAATGAGAACGTGCGCCCAGAAAGACGAAAGCCGGACGCCGATCCGGTGGACCACATCATTGCATGGCACGATGGAGATAGCCGAGCCGCGATTGAGACGCTCATGGATGACATTCTGCATTTGAGGATGCAGTTAGCCTTGGCAACGGCTGCAATGGGCCGAGGCTTTACCAGGGGATGGATGCCGGAAGCAGATCGAGATGCCAGGTGAAGGAGCGTATTTGCTGTCGGATTACGGCGGCGAGCCTGTCGGAGTTTTATGCGAGGATTGCGAGCTTCTCAAATTCATCTGCTCGGGAGAGCTTATGATCGAATATGGCGACCAATCGATGCCATCCCTGCTCAACAAGATAGCGAAAGACATAATCAAATGCCCCCGTCCCTTCGAAGGATTTTCGGATCGATGCAGACTTAGATACCACGCCCGCGCACGCAGTCTCATCGAAACATTGAAACAAGCGCCGCCGACGGCCATTAAGGTCAAGGAAATACGGAACTGGGAGATTGTCGTTGCCAAGTGCAACTACTGCGGTCACGTTTCGAATATCCAGCATTGGCAACTGAACCGCGTGGCTAAAACCGATACCACCGTCGACGACATTGCCAAGCGGCTAAAGTGCAAAAGGTGCAACACCAAGGGTGACGTCAAAATCACCATAGCCAAGATGCCGAGGTGAGCATGTGTAATTTGTACCGTGTAAAGACCAATCAGGAATCTATCCGCGACATCGTGGGCACCATGCAGGAGCGGCTTAACCTGGAGCCTGATATTGAGGTTTACCCTGACAGGCCGGCGCCCGTGGTCCGCAATGGTGAGAGCGGGCGGGAACTGGTCGGCCTGACATGGGGCATGCCCTCGCCGCAATTCGTCACGCAAGGCAAGCCTGACACCGGCGTGACCAACATCCGCAACGTCACTTCACCGCACTGGCGGCGCTGGCTTCGACCAGAGAACCGCTGCGTCGTTCCGTGGACGACCTTTTGCGAATGGGAAGATACCAAACCCCGGAAGACGAAGCGCTGGTTTGCGATCAACGAGGAAACACCCCTCGCCTTCTTCGCCGGCATCTGGACGGACTGGCATGGCGTTCGGGGATCGATGAAGAACCCGCGCGAAGGCGATCATCACATTTTTGCGTTCCTGACGACCGACCCGAACGGCATTGTTAAACCGATCCACCCGAAGGCCATGCCGGTAATCCTGACAAATAAAGATGAAATTGAGACATGGCTTACGGCGCCGTGGGAGGAAGCGAAAGTACTTCAGCGACCATTGCCTGACGACGGCCTCGTGCTTCTGCCAGTTGAGGAAGAAAGGCCGCAACAGGATCTATTTGGATAGGAGGCAAACATGCGCATTCGTCCATACTTGCTTGAAAAACATGGCGTATACGCAAAATTCCCACTGAATGAAGGCGACTTCGTGGGCGCAACGAAAGCCAGCCACGACGACCTTGATCCGCGCATCCTCGATGAAGTCGACCGTGACTCTGACCTCACAGCCTTCACCGGTTACTTTGCCACAGAACTACTCGCTGACGATGACGACATACCGACAGGCGCAAGAACGGAGATTTTGTTCAGCCAGCGCAAGGGGATCGCTGCCATCCTATACGACCACCCTAACATTTCAGACGCATTCATCGAATGGGTCTTTTGTTCCTCCGCTGAGGATGCGTTGGACAAGTGGAAAAAGAAAGTTCGCTGGCCGTTGATTGAAACATCTAACGCGCCCATAGACATAACTGGAAACACCACCATATGAGCGATCAATCCAAAAACAGCGACGGCATTCACGAGGATCACTATTGCGAGCATCCTGGCTGCAAGAAATGGGGCGGCTTCGGGTATTCTCGATCAAAGGCCGAGAAATCCACCTGGCATTGCTGGGCGCATTATCCGCAGCGGGATATGATTGAGAACCTTAGAACGGCATGATATTTCAGGTGCTGCCCCAATAGAAAGAATGACGCGCGTGAAAAAGTGGATAAGTCCAATATTACCGAGAGGGGCCTCAAAGTATTTTGACGAAAAAGTTTTCAGGTTGATAAAATACTTTAATTTATTCTTTATGCCTGCGCTGTGTCTTCTCTACTTTACGGACATATCAGTTGTAGCTCTGAATACGATTGAGCCGCCCACTACAGTCCCTAATGTCTTTTCTTTCATGCTCGAAAGATATCGAGATTTTGAGACTGTTAAACCCGGCAAAGGGTCGTTCTTTGTCGTAGCCAATATCGTCATGCTCGTTGCCACTATAGCGGTGCTCGTTGCCATTTCATCGAGATTTATTATCTTCAAGGAGCGTGTTCCGGCAAATTTTACAAAAAGTAATATCGCGACGCCCTTTGTAGCCACGATCTTTATATTCTTGTCATTTAGATTCTTATTTTTTTCAGATGTGACGTGCAACACATGCGGCACCATAGCGTCCCGCTCTCTCAATTCCCCACTGATTATAATCATCATCCCCGCGATTTACACGGTCGTGATCGAGTCATTCATTCAGATATTTAGCGCTGTATCAGTCGCGTTCAGAGCGAAAGAATACGAAAATCGGCTTTGAATATCGCACAAACGAAGAGTGCGAGCATATGGCGATTTCCACGCCGGAGGGTTTCTTTTTGCCAGCCCTTTACCAGCCGTTTACGCTGCTATGGCACGCTGAAACCAAGCGCGAAATGTATTCAGTACGCGCGGCTTTTCCCAACTAGCCCGCCACACTCGGCGGGTTTTGTTTTGCTCATCGCGGTAAACGACTAATTCACCAGAACGCGGCATCCTTCGCCATAGAGGGTCGATTTATGCCTTACCGGTTTCTGATCAATGCCGCCGTGCTTTTTGCGATACCACTATGCGGCCTGGTTGTTTTTGCTGCTGTTGCAGTTTCACACAACGCCAACAAGACTGTTGACGCGGATTACGTAACGACCAGCTCGATCAAAAGATGACGGGTCTGGCCGGAGCTTTCCTTTTGTTATCGCAACAAAAAACCCGCCTACCTCTCGGCAAGCGAGCTAAATCAAGAAGCCCGCGTCGCGCGCGGCTTTGATTGATTTTCGACGATGCGGTCCACGCGCAAAGTCATCTTGTCGACGGCATCCTTCACGGCGCCGATAGCGCCCATAATCTGCTCAGTCTGTTCGCGAAGGCCGGACTTTGAGACGTAGGTTTCCGCCACATGCAGACGGTGAGCCGCGAGCTCTTCCCTCGCAAGGCACGCCATTGCCGAAGCCGCAGAGGCGGCGCCAGACGCCTCCATCTTTGCGGCACTGATCTTCGCGTCGACGTACTTCCAGAGACCGAAGATAAAGCCGAATACCAGCACGAAGAAACCGACGGCTCCCATGATCTCGGGGCCGGTCATGGCTTCACCCGGCAGAGCTTCTGCAGCTTCTCATTCTCGATGAGGATTTGCCGTTTTGTTTCCGGCGTGAGGCTATCCTCGAAGGAGGGCCGCACCGGTCGCGCGATGTCGCAGTAATTACCGCTTGTCGCGCATCCACTGAGTAAGACGACGATCAACATCATCGTCGCCAAGATTTTTGATTTCATGTTCGACGTCCCCGGCCTTCTTGATAGCCTTGGCATTCGCCGCAGCCTGTTCGTCCTTCGCCGCGGTGCGCCCTGCCCGCTGGCCATACAAAAAGACGCCCACTAGGATCGCGAGCGCCGTACCGATTGCGGCAATGTAGCCTTTAAGCTTGGCGATGATCATCAAACCTTCACCTCCTTGCCGCGCCAGTTATTCCACCGGCGTGCGATCACATCGCGGTTGCGGTAGGCCACGTAGCCGACAACCGCCACAAGCACACCTGCGGCGATCCAGCCCCATGGGAGGCCTGCGGTGAAGGCAAGCAATCCAGAACAAGCCGCAGAGCTTGCGCCTTTTGTAACCACGTCCTTGGCCGCGCCTGCGTCCCGACGAAGCTGCGCGATGGTGGCAGGACCGATGATGCCGTCAGCGATAAGGTGCGGGTGTGCCTTCTGATAGGCGACTACGGCAGCCTTGGTCTTCTCGCCCATCCAGCCGTCGATAGCGCCGGGATTGAGGCCAGCAGTCGTGAGCAGCTCCTGCGCTTCCTTCACAACTGGATCCGGTAGCACGGGCGGTTCCGCCGTCACTTCTTTCGTCACGCCAACGCCGGTATAGATGCCCTTTTCGAATAGAAGCGCCTCTTCCTTGCGACGGCGCACGAGGCCAGGCAGTTTCTTGCCTTTCGCAGTGTTGTAGTTGCTTGCGAGATGAGCGGCGGCCTTTTTGATCTGGCCTTTGCGCCAGAGATCAGCCCACGTCCAGTTCATCGCGCCGACGCCGAGATTGAACGTCACAGATGCAGCGGCGTCCAGCTCATGCTGTTTGCGGTCATTCGGCGAACCGGCCACGACAGCAGGCACGTACTCGGCAGCAAGAACAGCGTCGAGGATGACATCGCTCTGCGCTGCTGTGATCTTGGTCTTACCTGGCACAAGCTTCGTGATGCCGATCTTGGCCAGTTCGCGGCGGACGGAGTCGCTGCGCATCGTGAAGCCCGTACCGATCGTCGGAATGCCGACCGGGTCGAGATAGCAGGTAAGTGGATTGCCCTCGTGCAGGCGCACGAAAGCCCTCCCCTGTGTGGAGATTTTGGTGATTGGCATTTGGGATTCCTGATTGTGGTTATGGGTGCCGGGTTACGCTACCGGCCAAGCGAAAAGGCCGGGGCACGAGGCCGCCGGCGATAAATTCTTCAGACTTTCATGTTTTATTTAGCGAAGCAGGCCGAGACGAGACTTTGCATTGAACATTGCAAGCGTCGATCGACGGCTGAAGTTCTTCGGACGCTTGACAACTATGTGCGCAAAATAGCTGGGCAAAAACTTGCTCTCTCCCAGCACCTCGTCAATTTCCAGCAGGTGACGAACCAACTCGCGACCTTCTTCCGTGTCATACAGGGCGTCGTGCTGGAGTCCCCAGAAGATAATGAACGCGAAGGCGCCGTAGAGTTCCCTAATTTCCATCTTCGGAAACATGGCCCGTATCGTCGGCAGAATTTGAGATGACGTCGGCGCTTCGCTTGGGTCTGCTGCTGCTACCTGCTCAGGTGTCGGCAATTCGATGAAGTCCAGTTGGTGCTTTCGGAACTCGGCCGGCAGTCTGGAATGAACCCTTGCTGCGACATCAACATGGTGCGCTGGATAGTTAAATCGATCGGGCCCAACGTATTCGTTCACGCACCAGAGGTGGCCGTTCTCTCGCAATCCATCCACCGCCCCAACCAGCGTTTTTGGAAGCTCCGGCATATGGTGCAGGGAAGCGACGAACATGACCAGATCATATTGCGACCGAGGCAACGCAGGAACGCCAGGTTCAACTACGTGACAGGTAACCCGGTCAGCAAGACCGTGTTGTTCAAGCGTCGACTTAGCGGAGTTAATACCGTCCGGCGAAATGTCGTAAAGATCGAAGTGGCGAACATGACCTTTTAGGATCATCTGCACTTCTGTTTCCGCTCGACCTGCCCCAACGCTTGCCGCTCGCTCCATCGGAACAGAATGCAAATACTTCTTGAAGAACCAATCTTCCCGAGCATCGCCGCCCTGCAGCCGATACAATCGCGCAAGTGACATAGGATGAGATTGCCACTCGGACCGTATAGCATTGGTGTCAAAATACGCGGCTGACCAATAAGACGCGGAATCCATGTCGTCTCCTGTAGTTCCCCGCGCCACAGGTCGCACAGAATCGGTTGGTGTTCAACCAACGCGCCTAGACACACTCCATCCCCGCCGATAATGATTTTCAACTTTCACCAGATTTTCGGGCGACGATGCAGAACCAAGAGCAAATACCGTTCATCCACATTCTCCGCGCAATGGCACCTTTGCCGGTGATGTGGGCACATCTCGCTCTCATGGCCGAGTGGCAATACCACGGCACCTGGTTGCCACTTACGCTGTACGACAGACTGGTGGGCGGCCCGCTGCATCTCTACCAGTCCGGAGGACATCTAGGCGTGATGGTGTTCTTTCTGATCTCCGGTTACATCATCAGCTTCGTGGCCGAGCGCGAGGAGCGAATGCCGTTCGCGGTAAAGCGCGTCTTCCGGCTTCTTCCGGCCCTCGTCGCAGCGATCATCATCCTGTCTATCCTCAATACCATCGGTTCCATTTCGCGGCCGCACATCAAAGTGACTGATTACCTGCTGAGCATGTTCTTGCTCGATCAGTTCTTTTGGCCCAGCGCGACCGTTCTTCAGGTGACGTGGACGCTGTTTCCCGAAGTTGTCTTTTACGCCATCGTATGCTTGTTCATGCCTCTCATAAAGTCACGCCCGGTTGCGGCAACGTTCGCTCTAGCCGTCGCTTGCTGTGGCGTGGCTGTGGCGACAAACGTGCTCGGACACGCCCCGTCGCACACCTCTCACCTTGGTTATCTGCCGATGTTCATCATCGGTCGCGTTTTCTTCCTTCTACAAAGGGGCAAGATCAAGAACGAGGTTGCGATCGTGTTCGTAGTGTCTTCTCTTCTGATCATGTACGGTATGTTTGATGCGATCTGGCCGGATCAGATGTGGAACGATACTCGGAAGGCATGGACTTACCCCTTGGCTATCTTGATTTTTTATGGGTGCATGCTTTGGAACCCGAAGACCATGCCGAAGGCCGTTAGCTTCCTTGCTGACATTAGCTATTCACTTTATCTAATCCACGTCCCCGTCGGATGGTTCGTTATGGACAAGGTGCAGCCGCTGGCAGGCTTTACCGCTGGCTTCATCGCAGCCGTGGCTTCTTCAATTTTCGCCGCATGGCTGATATATACTCGCATTGAAGTCCCAGGCCGCTTGTTCGGACGTAAGCTTATCGCCAACATCTCGTCAAAGAGGGCAGCACATGCATGATTCAATAGACGTCCCGGTCGCCACTGCCGCGTTCGTTGCTGTCCTCGTAGGTGTAGCAGCTGCCTTCTTCCTGCCTGGAGATAAGGAAAACGTCTGCCCAAAACCGCAAGCCGGCTCTCAGTGGCCGTGGGAGATTTGCAGCGAGGACGGGGGTGGTTCTACGAAGATGAGTACGTCTCCGCCAGCAACCGCCCCATTTTACGGCACCTATAAATCTCCGTGAGCATCAAACGTATTGCCCGCCTGTTTGAACGGTGCCAGCCGAATTTCCTGGGAAATAACTTGTTCCCGCACCTTCAACGATAACAACACCGTTTCTATGCACCAAATATGTTGCACCGGAAACGTTTGCTTTTCCTGTAAACGTACACCCTGTGGATGTTAAAAGCGCTGTAGCAATACCGGCCCAACGCGTCATTGAAACGGCAGCACTTATCGTTATTGTTCTGTTTTGACATGTAATTTGACCCTGCCCATAAGCGTGCCAATGATTTACGCATCCACCGGCAACTGAATAATCAGCAGTAATAACTATATTCCCTCCGTCAGTTGCTAAGAAATGATCGCCGTTAGCCGCAGGCGCAAAAAGGCAACTGGCGCCAAGTTCTATATTGCCGCCGCTGGCCCAAAGGCATGTTCCGGCAGTCAGAGTTGATAGCCTTAATCCTCCGACGTTAATTTTTAGATTTCTCACGGTGTTAAGTATGCAGTGCGAATTAGTAACTTCAAGAAAGCAGTTTCCAGGGGTAGTGACGTTTCCGCGAATGTATATAACGTTGCCACCAGTGAGACCGATTGATGCATTAAGGCCGGTAGTGTGATAGCCGTCAGCTAAACTGATAGTTACATCAAAACCTTTTAAATCAAGTTTTGTTGCAATGAAATCATAAGCGTATTGTAGCGTAGCAAAAGCTCCAGCGTCGGTATTTACTAATCCTGTATTTGAATTGCTGCCGCCTACTCTTACATAATAAGTTCTGCTTCCGGTAAGAACCTCACGAATACCCGTGACTTTTGTAGGACTTAACATACCTACAGCATTGGCGAGGTCTCTGTAGTACGCTCCCTGTTGCCCGTCTAGCAGATCGGCATCTAGACCGGAGCCTGCACCATCATTGCCATCGGTCCAGATAGCATTATTTCCAATGGTTACATTTCCGGTACGTGGAATTTTGAAATCTCTGACAAAAACACCAGCATCATTGTTCAATCGCAGAATAATGCTTCCATCATCACCATTGGATATGATACTAGCTTGCACGACTCCTGCTGTATTGCGAAAATAGATAGTTCTATATGTCTGGTTGTCGACATAGAACGCACTTTTAACAACAACGTTGCCGTTGAAGGTCTTGCCGGTCATCGTGGACGGGAGCTGCGTATCAGGAATAACGTCAGATTTTTTATTGTACCTGGCGTCGAGTTCTGTTCCTGTCAACCGCGTAGGCAACTGGGCATCCGGGACGGTTCCGAGCGTACCATATGCCGCAGAACTGTTGAGGGCCGCGATTAGCGATTTGCCGAGAGTCGAGAGATCAGCAAGCGCGGCCGATCCATTTTCATCGATCGTCAACGCCTTGCTTGGTGTGGATGGAAGCTGCGACAGTCCATAAAGCACACCAGAACTCAAAGATCCGAGCATGCGCCGCATCGCCTCAACAGCGATAACGTCCGGGCTAGTCAACTCAATCCTGTACGCCGCATCTGTCTGCGCCGGACCGGGCCAATCGTCCTCAAGGGTCAACTGTGTGTTGCTGTCGACCGATGCGATAATGATCGGCCGACCGACATGAATGCCAAACTTGTCGCCGGCCTTGATTGCCGTCAGCCCACCAACGACAGAAAGCCAGTTCGTCCCGGTACCGGTCACAGTCTTGGAGTTGACTGCAACCGTCGCCGTACCGGTGTTGTAGTAAGCAACGCCCGCCATTATTCGGTTTCTCCGTCGATGGTATCGCCGTCACCGCGCGCAAGACGCAGATCGGCTTCGAGGCCGTTGATTTTGTCGAGAAGCACTTTGTTTTCTGCATTCTGCATGGCGAGGTGCTGGGCGAGAAACAGATTGCGCTGTTTGAAGAACTCTTCGCGCGCGTTCGCTTCTTGCAGAGCGACCAGAGGGTCGATCTGCATTGTGTTGCCGGTTGTCATGGGATTTCCTTGTGATTAGCGCCGAAGAACCATGGCGATGAGGCGGGCCGAGGTTGTTAGGTTTACCGCCGCGTATCTGCTTATTCTGAATGTAGTTTGAGTCCTCCCCGAAGGAGGCACGAAAACCCGGAAGGAAGACGCTGAAACAATATCGTTATTGTTGACCCCAGGGTTTACCGACCCGATCGACCCGATAACCCCCCCGTCGGTATCGTTGTTTATGTCGTAGCGAATTTGCGCGCCGATCTGGTTGTTTGAGGTGACGAGTTCGCTGGAATAGAACAAGTATATCCTCGGAGCCCCGACGCCATGGTTCACAACCAAGCTCTGCGGCGTGCTGCCAGACTGCGAAATTTCAAACGAATCTGAAATTGCACCAGAAGCAATATTCGACGTGCCGACCTGAAGGTTGCCAACAATCGCATTTTCGATATTGACGTTGCCCAACTCTCCAGACAGCGCCGAAAGGCTGTTGACGCGCACGTCGTCGAGGTAAAGCACGCCGCCCTGAAAGACGAAGGGCCGCTTCAGAGAAGAAGGATCGGTCCCATACATTAGGATTTGATCCGCCTGCATCAGGATGCGAGTTGGCAATGAAGGATTTGAAGGAGCATCCATCATAAATGACGCTGCTCTTGTCGAGCCGTCATTGACTACGGTCACGATACCAAAACGCGCATCATATCCTGAGGGGCCTGCACTGGCCTCCCACTTCACTCTAACCTCGGCAGAATTTCCGCCCAATGCCGCCGTGAGCGTGTCTGTCCGCGTTGCCAGTGCAGATGTTGCATTGGCGACCACGAGGATATCTTCGGACAAGCCTGCAGTGGCCGCGCCGAATTCAACCTCGATCTCATCAACTCTGCCTGCCAACGCCTGATTTGCGTCAGCAACAGCGATGACTTGGCTGGTAAGGCTGGCGATAGAGCCGTTAAAGGATACGCTAAGTTCTTCAACTTTGAGCGCCACCGCGGATGTTTCACTGACCGCAACCTCAATCTTTTCGTTATAATCCGCCCGAGCGTTGCCAAGCGCCAACGAAAGACTGCGGCGGATGGATTCGCTATGCTCCATTGCAACGACAGGCAATTCAAGCTGCGAGGCAATGAGAGCCTGTATCCGGTCCTTGGCAGACCTCGCGTTGTCGTAGAGCCACGATAGCTGCTTATCGATGCCGGAAAGATCGACGTCAACGAACACATCCTTGTCAGAGAGCAGAACGTTTGGTGTGATGACCGGGATAAATCCAGACCACAAAACCGGCCTGTCGCCACCGGGAATGTATCGACCACGAACGACGTAGCTCTCATTCGGCAGCAACCCCTGCGAGATGAGCATTGAGCCGACCTGCGGTTGGTCTGTGCGACCTTCCGAAATCTTTTCAAGCGTCGCCTGCAGCCGCACCTCGTACTCAATGCCGATAACGTCATCGAGGCGACCATCGCTGTTATCCCACGTCAGCCGGATGGCAGGTCGCCTATCGTCACCCGCCGCGTCTTTGATTGTGGCGGGTTCAGCGAACCAATCAACAATCGCCTGTGGCGATGGGCGAATTACGCCGAGCTGTCCATCAACAGGGGGCTTGAAGTCCGCGCCCGTGTTCCAATCGTAGTCGGCTGGATCAACCTCGGTGATGTCGATCATGACATCGAGGTTGGCGCGATCTGCGACGCCATCGAGGCGCATCAATTTCGCGATATAGCCGTTACGCTCGGACGTCCACGAAAACACCGTACCTGGTGTCGCATATGCCCAGTACTTCGGAGGCAGAACAATCGTGTGCCTGCGGAAGCGTCGGGCCTCTTCGAGCGCCGACCTCATCAGCCGCTGCACCTGCTCCGCGTACGGAACAAAGTTCAGATCGACATCAGCCATCAGACGACGATTGCCGTCGATCGCTTCAAGGTCAGTCCGATAGAGAGGCGGCGCAGTCTTGGATACCCAGCCATCTTGCGGAGAAGGATAGTTGGCTGAAACGCCGTTGATGGTGTCCGCCAATCCTAAGAACGGCGTGAATTCCTGCTCTTCAGTCGACAGGATATCGTCGTCGGTGAATGCGATAACCGGAGCATCCGGAGCACCAGAATGCAAGTAATAGACGCCACCAACTTCAGAGATCTTGCCTTGGCAGGCCGTGAGCAGGGCCTCAACGGCAGACGTCAGCGGAGCCTCGACCTGAACTTCGCCGCCGCTTCGGTACGTGTTGACCCATCCAGTCGATTCTAGCGTACCGGCGCGGTTCTTCTCGATCTGCGCAATCCACGCCGAAGCAGGTAGACGCGCAGATGAAAGGTTCTGCAGGCCGTAAAACCACTGGCCGTTGTAACTGATGCCGCGCAGCAGATTGTAGATCTGCACCGCCGGCAGAAAGTCGCCGTCGCCGCCCCATGTCGCCGGATCGGCATAACGATGGGTACCGACGCCGCCTTGCGTGCTGTCCCGCGAGATATCGTACAAGCGCATCCCCTCAAGCACGAACTTGAAGGACGGCACGCCGGAGAACATGTTCTTGGAAACGCGAGCCGTTACGATCGCGTAAGCAACACCCCTACCGATCCGGTCAGGGTTCCACCATCTGTTGCCATTCGATACTGACGTAAACAGGAAGCTGTCGGCAGTCGTCTGGGTGCCATCGTAGAACTTGACCCAGAGACTGTCCGGGTATTCGTTGACGGCGTATCCGCGATCAGTCAGGCCACCGAGTGTTACACGCTCGCCGTTGACCCAGACTTCAGCAAGACCCCGGATCGGCATATCAGATAGAGCGATAACCTGCGTCAGATACGCATTCGGTGTATCACCATCCTGCCCCCATGTATTGACGAACACGAGAGAGCCAGCGGTCGCAGTACGGCCCAGAATGAAGGAACGGGGAACGTCACCGCCGCCTTGCAGTGTGCCATTGATCGAGAATGTCGGATCTTTGGTCTTGCCCGCCAAGGACTGCGCGAGCAGACTGACGCCGACGCCAACAGCCGTCTTTAGCAGAAAGGATCCAAAAGCGCCGAGCGATCCTATAAAGCCAGAAACAGCCGTGGCCACGCTGCTAATCAACGAAAAAATAGCCATCGATTTTCCCTGGAATGCGCTGAGCGCGCCGCGCCGCTAGAGCGGCTTCATGAAATGAGTTTCGACAGCGCTGTACCCGCGCCGCTCATAGAGACTGGAAACGTCGTTGGTTGCCAGCGATGCCATTCCGACAGAGACGCAGCCGACCGACTGGGCCCACGCCTCGTAGGCGTCAAGCATCTTGATTGAGCCGCGCCCGCGCGCCTCTGGCGATACGAACCAGACCGTTTCCTTGGCAATGCGGCCAGCGCCGAACGGATGGTCAAAAGCAGCGGCCATCAGAACGCCCTGCGCACGATCGCCTGCGACCAACACGCAAGCCATCGGAGAACGCATGTGCTGCTGAAACAGCTGGTCTGCGTAAGCCGCCTGAAACGGAAATGTGAAGCCAGCGGCCTCATGGCTTTCGCGCAACAATGCGACCACGCGGTCGCGGTCTTCGGTAATAGCAAATCGAACATCCATCAGAAGATCCCAAGAAATTTCTTGCGCTTCGGCTGCGTCGCGACCTTGCCCTTTTCGGAACCCCAGAAGAACTCCCACTCGGACGAGGTGTCCGCATCGGTGTAGAATGCATCACCGGCCTGCCGCAGAACCTGCGTAGCATGGCTGCGCGTCGACGGATTGGAGCGCGTCATCTCCTGAGTATGGCTTGCGCAGACCATCGTCACGCTGCCCTCCTCGTTTTCGCTTGGCGTCGTGATGGTGACTGTGTCGACAAAGCCTACGAAACGGCACTCTGCCGGCGCGACCATCTGGCGGCTATCCGGATCGAACAAACCGCGGTAGATCTCGACGCGAGCCTGTTTACAGTCGTACAGGCGGACCAACGTCTGAACGTGCTCGCTCACCTGCGACAGGCGAATGTTGACGTTTTGCACCGAGAGATTGGCGACGAGCGGAATGTCATCGATCTGAACCAGCGTGCCGGAGCCATACCAGTCACGAGTGACAGGCAGACCTGTGTCCGGGTGGACTACAGCCGCCGACACGTTGCCGACATCCGACCACATACCATCGGTGACCGGCGCACCAGTCGCTCGATCGCGCGCGACAAACCAGAGGAAGTCGCGAGCCACCAGCTGCCGCGCTTCAAGCGCAGCAAGGTTTTCTGCTGAGATGTTTCTCATTGATTTCTCGTGGGGATCTAGCGGCAGCGAGGCCCATGAAGCGGCCTAGACACAAACCTAAAGTTGAGCATAATGCCGCTACTGCTGGGGGATGATTGGTGTCCTGTTAGCGCTCGAGTATCGATATGTGACGTCACGCCGTTCTGCCGGACATTGCTTTGAGCTTGTGAATTCAACAACTGCGATGAGGCCGCGTAGTGGTGATTGAAAAGTCTGTATTGGCGTTTGAGAAACGGTTTATGGCGGTATCGCTGACCACGTTTATGGCGGCATATTTCGTGGCATTGATTGCTCCCCTTTTTCTCGCCAAGAAGGTGGTAGATTTTGCTGCCGCCGACTATTGGCTGATTTGGCCCGTCAATTTGTACTACATTAGCCAAATCGAAGCCCACTTTGGCAGCCTCAACGGATGGAATACCTTCTTACTTTCCAACTACATCGCAAGTTCCATGATGATTTGCAGATTGGTCGCCTTGCTTGTATTGGAGTTGAGGAGACCCAAGCACACGTTCAACTGGGGAATTTCATTCGTTCACGCAATGATAATGCCAGTGGTGCTTGTTGGCTTACTTCTTCCATTCGGAGAGGGAAGAAGTCGTGGGTTGACATTTTATAGCAGTCCGTTTGGCAACTCGCTGGCGTCTACCCTTCTCGTCGCATTCTTCTATTTCGGCGCAACCGATCCCATCGTGAAATTCATAAGCTGGATCAAGTTCATTTTATTTAGTAGGCGAGAGTCGGAGATTTCATGAAGTACTTAATTGTCGCGTTCTCGGCATTGCTCCTGACCGCATGCCAACAAGGTCCCATCGTAAAGTCAGAGCCGTTCGACTGGAAAAAAGCGGTCAACAGGAATGCCGAGCGCGCTTGCAGTGAGAAGAAGGGCACCGAGATGTACGCGAAGTGCTTTGATCGTGAAGTTGCCAAGGGCACGCGTGAATCGAAAATGATCGCGGCGCATTTCGGGGTGAAAATTCAATGACTACCTGGTCTCAATAGCCTGAAACGTGACAGTGCCGCGACCAGTAGCCATGTCGGCAGTCGTTGAGATCGAACCAGGCACGATTGCCATGATGCAGGATGGTTTCACCAGCGTAGCGGCGACAGGTGCCGTAACGCCCGGCCACAGATGCGGACGGACCTCAAACTGCGTTGTCACGCCGCCTGCGCTGGCCGTCATAGGCTCCATCACCATATGCACGTCTTTGTCGCCGATCTGGATGTAATCGCCGACCGTGACCTTGTAGCCAGCGGGCAGGCCCAATAGCGATATTGCCTTGCGGTTACTCGCAATCGTGGCCACCTGCCCCACCCCGGTAAATGCGCCGCCGGTCGGCCAACTGCCGTTCGGATACGCCACCGGGAAACAGCGCGACTTCGGAAATGCGCGAAACGTCTTGAGCCCGTTTTCCAAGCTCGTGAGCCGCGCACGCCAGTAGTCCAGTTCATTAGGCTTCATCGATCGCGATTGTGCCGTCATCTGCCAGAGCGGAGAGCCAAGGTCTTTGACGACCGTCTGGCCGCCTGCTGTGCGCGACTGCTCTTGCCGCCAAAGCAGGTTGAACTCGGTCGACCAGCCTGGGAACTCATCGAAGAAGGAAGTTGGGAGCGGGTATGTGATTGTCATTGTGTATCCGCCGTTAAGTGACCGCAAAGGAACAAAGCTCGGAACCGCGCATTTCCCCAGGAGCAATCAACCACCGGAGGAAACCCATGAAATCGCTTGCGGATATTTTCGAACACACGCTTCAGGACGTCTACTACGCTGAGAACGCCATTACGAAGGCGCTACCCAAGGTAGCGAAGGCAGCCCAAAGTGCAGAACTGAAAAAGGCCGCCGAGGATCATCTTGCGGAGACAAAAGATCAGATCAAGAAGCTTGATCAGGTCTTTAAGTCGATTGGCAAGAAAGCTTCTGGCGAAAAATGCGATGCGATTGAAGGCTTAATCAAAGAAGCCGACGGCCTTATGAAAGAGGCCGAGGGAACCGCGCTCGACGCTGGACTTCTTGCTGCATGCCAGGCGGTAGAGCACTACGAGATCGCCCGTTACGGCTCGCTTCGCGAATGGGCAAAGGATCTCGGCCATGATGAAGCGCACAAAATCCTGAGCGAAATCCTCGATCAGGAAAAGGCGACGAACAACAAGCTGACTAACCTCGCCGTCACGTCAATCAACAAGACGTCGGCCGCGAAGAAGGCTGCTTAAGATAGTTTGCAAAGGCCTCCCTTAAAATGGGAGGCCTTTTCTTCTGCCCAAAGATATCATCCCAACTTCACGTTTCGTTTTTGAGCCGATCGCACAGCCGCTTCGACGCGTCCTTGCATTTCGGCGCCCTGCTTTGCGACTACCCTTTCAAGTCGGGCCACAGCCTCAGCGTCCGCCCCGCGCGCGTCAATGACGGGCGCGTAGTTGACCTGCACAGCATTGTCGTTGGCTGGGCGAAGCGATGGGATTGACGGGACAGAAACGCCTACAGCGCCGCCGTTTGCGTAGCCCTTCAGATTTCGCCGCATAGCTTCCATGGCCGCTGGGCCGCCGGCAGCTTTAACTGCCGCCTTATCGAAGACGTACTCACCTTTGTGAACGACGCCAGCTGGCTGGTATTTACCGCCGTCACCGGTATAGCCGCCATCTGCAAAGCCAGAAAACAGCTTCGTAAGCCATCCGCCACTACTCGTCGCCTTTGATCCACCCATGAGTGAATCAAACGCACTATTCAAAACAAGATCAGCAAGCTTATTCAGCAGCCCCGAGAGAGCTTCACTCAAACTCTGCGCCCCAGTGATCACATCTGCAAAGCCAGTTCTGGCCGCATCGTAGAACTCCTGCGCTGAGCTTTCCGCGCGCTGCTGTGCTTCCTCCACTTGGCGTAGCGCGTCAGCCTGTTTGGCGTAAGCCGATGAAACCTCATCAATAGTTTTCTTCTGTTGCGCCGAAAGCTGGATGCCCTCTAGGTCTGTCTGTCCCTTCTTTCTGGCTTCCTCACGAAGGTCCGCCAGTGCCCTCTGTTCAAGATCAAGCGATAGACGACGTTTCTCTTGCTCTTGGTATGAAAGGCTCACCGTTGACTGCTCCTGGATAAGGGCTGCCGTCCTGTCTTTGATGGCCTGAATATCTTCCCGGAAGCGATCGTCAGCGGTCTTTTTTGGTACTTTGGATTTCTCGGCAGGTGCTGCGCCAATGCCTTTACCAAACCCGGTAGGCTGCTTGGCGAGCTCAGCATCGATCTGTTCAAGCTGCGCCCTTAGATTGAGGGCAGCTTTGCCGATCGCAGTCGCTTTATCATCCGCGGTTCGCGCCGCATAATCGAAGGGGTCGAAGCTCAGTTCGTAGCCGGTCAGAGCCTTCGTCATCGTGCGAAAGTTTTCGGCGCGAGCGCGGGCCGCATTGAGTTCTGCATAAGCAAGATCAAACGAGGCTTTTGCGGCCTCATATTGCATCTTTATCTGGTCTCGTAGGGCTGTAGTGTAGCCTTGAGACGACGATTTCGCCTCATCAAGGGCTGCCGCATGGCTTGAGATAGCGGCGTTCGCATTTGTTATTGCCGTGTCTGTCGCATTGGCGCTATCGACCATTAAATAGATGGCGGCTGCGGCGGCACCAGCGATTAAGCCGATGGGACCGAGCGCGGCGGCAAGTCCGCCAGCTACAAGCGTACCGGTTCGTACAGCACTGATGAATGCTCCAAGTGCCGCTACCGCATTACCAAGACCGGCAACCACGCCCACTAGAGCGCGCCCAACCAGTGCACCAGTGATGATGGTAATAAATTGCAGAACAACATCGCCTACTTCTTTGAAGTTATCTGCGAGATAGTTCAGTGCCTCGACAAGCTTTCCGGTAGCACCGGCAGATGCATCCGCATTCCCGATGTACGCCGTAAACTCGTTGTTGATACGCGTTACGGCGTCCCTAATTGTTGAATTTGTTGCCTTGAACTGCGCCTCGATAGGCTTTTGAGCGTTCAAAATTGCAGCAAAAACTCGATCGGAAGTTAGCTTGCCTTCGGCTCCGAGCTGCTTAAGGCCGGCGATGGTCGTCTTGAATTCGTTCGCGATTGCCTGCGCCAAGATCGGTGCATTTTCACGAAGAGAGCGAAGTTCGTCGCCCTGCAGAACACCTGAGCCAAGCGCCTGACCGAGCTGCAATATCCCTGCTGCCTGCTCCTGCGCAGATGCGCCACCGGCCTTGAATGCCTTAGAGACGATCGAGGTTGCAGTAGCGATTTCCTGCTCAGACTTTGCCACGCCTGACGCGGATCTTATGAGGCGAGCGTATAGATCTACGTAGTCGCCAAACGCGGTACGGGCCTCGTTGGCGCCGTCTTTCAGATCGTTCAGCGACCTTGCCTGTACGCCAGCCGATGTTGCGGCGGCATTAATTTTGTTCCCAGCCTCCGTCCAGGCGTCGGCGTATTGTGAAATTTCCTGAACGCTGAGCGCTGTGCCAGCCAAAGCTACAGTCGATCTAAGCGCTACATCAAGGGAAGACGATATGCGATTACCCATCCCCGCGAAGGATTTCTCCACCTTGGCATTCATCGAAAGAAATCGACGTTCGATTTCGTTCGCGCGCTTCTGGGTTGTTCCCATCGCCTTAGCCATGGCATTTTCGTACTTCTTGATGTCAGCGGACAGCTGCACAACAAGACGCTCTAAGTCTTGCGCCATTTCTGAAATGCCTTACTGAGTAGGTGTCGCAATGGGAGGTTTGTTATGAAAACCCTGATTTTCTCGACCTGTATTTCATTGGTCGCAACGGTTGGTGCGGCTCAGTCAGACAGGAACGCGAAATGCTTGGCGATCAAGGATGCGGCAGAGATGCAGAAATGCCTTGAAGCAAAAGATGATCGAAAAACCGAGAAATGCGCGGTTGCGGAGCCAGGCAAGTCGCGGGCAGACTGCATGTACGAGGAGCTTAACAAGACTGGCCGTTAAAGCCAGTCCCATAGTTCATCTATTTCCTTGGTCGTAAGAGATCCGTCGTCAGCGGTGTTTGCTTCGACGTATCCATCGACTGCCGCCATAAATTGCCACATGGACATTAGATTGACTTGCTGAGGGGTAAACCCCATCACAGCCCCTGTGCCGTAGATCGCAGCAAATCTCAGCTTTCCGTTAGGGAGGTCGTCAAGCTGTGTTCGATTTGACTTGCTGCGTCGCCCTCCCCCACAGGCTCATCCGTAGCACCATACACAGCAGCAACAAGCACCGCCTGCGCAGCCAACGCGTATTCGCCTACTGGCCTTGTTTTGACGTGATCCTTGATCAGCTTCGTAGCCTCTTCGGGCTTACGGCCGGCGCCAATAAGCCCGAGACGGAGAGTGGCTTCGATATCTTCCGATCGCCACAGCTTGTGCTCAAGACGATGCAATACGACGAGCGGGCCTGCATCGCATTTTTCCTGCAACTGAGAAATTTCGCCCCACCCG
This sequence comes from Agrobacterium sp. S7/73, assembly GCF_019355535.1. Taxonomy (NCBI): domain Bacteria; kingdom Pseudomonadati; phylum Pseudomonadota; class Alphaproteobacteria; order Hyphomicrobiales; family Rhizobiaceae; genus Agrobacterium; species Agrobacterium sp. S7/73. The sequence continues at coordinate 1,088,563 of NZ_CP072136.1, read as the reverse complement.
AGACGGAATTCGTAGTCTCCGTCCCAGATGGTCAATTCGATCCGAGCATCCCGCATCACGGCGTCGCCGGCGTAGTGACGCGGACCATCTCTCCGTCGCTCTGGAGCGAGACGTTGTTGGTTGCGCGCTGGCCGTTGTTGGCGCCGACTTCCATGCTCTCGATGTGCATGCGGCCCGTCCAGGTAATCGTCTTGGCGGGAAACTCCCATTCGACCTTTACGGGGATGCTCTCGATGCTCTCGAAGCCTTCCAGCCATGTATCGACGCTTTCCGAAGCAAGCACGCCTTCTCCTGAGATCGCCATAGAAAGAGACGTCGCGTCTCGGCCGACCCAGTCGACCTTGTCGGGGTCGGTGCAGTCAGGGATCTGGACTTCTTCGAGGCCCTTGTTCAGCGTGATGGAGCGCTGCGTGAAGCCGCAGGGCGAGCTGTAAACAATAGGATCGGCGTCGTTGCCCAAAAGCACACGAATCTTGCCGCCCTTGATGGTGGTTGCTTGAGCCATAAAGGCCTCCTGAAAATGTCGGATGAATGGTGGAGCGCTACGGCTCTTCGATGATCGCCGTGTAGCGGAGCGAGGCCTGCTTGATCGCGCCGTCTGTGATGAAATCCGTGCGCCAAGGCTCGAATGAAACCAGAGCATTGGTCGCCAAAGGGGGATCCCAATTGCGCAGTGAACGGCGCACCGCGTCAGCGACCTGCCTTACCTGGGACAGGACAGTGGCGTCTGACCAACAATCGACTTGGATCATCACCTCGCCGCCGTCTATACAATCGATAAGCTCGGCCACATAATTGGAAGGGCCAATGCTGATGTACGGCTTAGCCCATGTGGACTGTGGAATGTCCCCAATCCGAGCCCCAACAAGAGCGGTAACGGCTGGCGTAGCCTTGAGGCGCATAATGATGGCGCCCTGTAACTCGAGAACTGGATCAGCCACCCGAAGCCACCTCCTTCGCAGACTTGTTGATCGCCCGTGTGATGCGAGACTTGGTCCGTCGGCGGAGCGCTCGGTAAGAGACAAAGAAGAATGGTTGTGCTGACGTGCCAGGATGCATTGTCCCAGCAAACTGGCCAGCGTTCTCATGGGCACGCGTGGAAAACTCTACGAGGTGAGCGTATCGTACCTTGCTGTTTCCGGCGTAGATCGTGATCACGAGTTTGCCGTCAGTTGACTTCACGGTGGCAATCTTTTGGCTGTATTTTGGAGCATCGCCCCAAGTCCAGCCAATCGAATCGCGAAGTTCACCGCTATCGACGGCAACAAGCGACTTCATGAGAGCGACGATTTCGTCGGCGCCTTGCCCCATCGCCTCCTTGATGCGTTTTTCGGCAGCGGCCGGCAGTTTTGCGAGCTTACGATTCAGTTTAGCGAGGCCCAGAATAGTCATCCCGCCTCTCCCTGCACCACAAGCAGCTCGATCCACTGGTTGCGTTCGTCGATGTTGACCGCAGCCTTGATTGCGTAGACCACGCCAGACCGCTTATTCCGCGCCCGCCACGCGGACGTGATAGTGCGCGTGCGTTCGTTGCTGCGGACGGTCATGGTATAGGGCTGCAAGCCCTGAAGACGGCTTGCAATGACAGGCTCGCTGCCGACGCGCGGCTCAAGACGTGCGGGCTCTAAGAATTGCTCCGCGAAGCCGACGACCACGCCACCATATCCATCGTCACCCTCGACCTCGGCCTCAAAGCCGATGCGCTCACTGAGCGACCCCGCTCCGGATCTCTTGCGTTTTGGCATTAGGTCGATCCTTGGTGGGTTCAGCGGCCTTAGCCGCTATCGCAGCCGCAGCGCACTTGCGTGTGACGTTGTAGAGGCCAGCCTTATAGGCGATGGTGAATCCTGGCTGGCGCCAGTCAAACGGTTCATGGAATCGGAGCCACATAGTCGTCCGCCACTGTTCGCCAGACGCGCCACGGAGCCAGAAGCATCCGTACCGCTCGCGGAAGAACCGCGTCGCCCGTTGCCTTCGGGTCAGGCTCGCGCACCTCGTAGAGATCGCCGGTCACGAGAAGGATCGCCGACACGATTGCGGGCGTTGCAGCGATGCCGTCGGCGGCCGTGGGCGTTTCGCCTGCGGCTACGACTTCGCGATCAAGATGCTGCGTAACGATGCTTTCAGCGGCGTCGCGATAGAGGCCGATCTCCGCATCTTCATCTTCATGAAAGACACGGAGATGCTTCTTGACGGTTTCGAGATCGACGATGGCCATATCAGGCCGCCACTACTGCGGCAGTCGGCGCGCTTGTGACAGGCACGCTGCCCTTGTCATTTGTGGCGGTTACCCGAACCGTGATGGCCTTGCCAACATCGCCTGCGACAGGGACATAGGTAGCCGCCGTAGCGCCAGCGATTGCGACGCCAGCGGCAAACCACTGCCTTGCGTAGGTCGGCGAGCCGGACCACGTGCCAGTGGTCGACGTCAACGTCTGTCCTACCTGAGCTGTGCCCGTGATTGCCGGAGCAACCGAATTCACGGGTGAGCCGATACCGTTGACGATACCGGCGCCGATATAGGATGCGACCCTGCGCTTACGAACCTTCGTTGACAGCATCGGGTTTGTCCTTCTTCTTCGTCGAGCGAGCAGAGGAGATCACCGGCTTGTCAGCGGCTTCATCCGCGGCGTCGTCTTCAACAGAGGCGTCAGCCTTAACCTCGCCGATGATGTCGACCAGGCCCAGCTCATCGAGCTGCTTCGCCTCGCCTGCCTCGACCTTGAACGGATCGCTCTTTTTGGTCTTCAACTCTTTGCCGACGGCGAACGTGCGCTTGGCTTTCACTTCTAGAAAATCGGTCATGTTCACTCCCTTTCAAGGAAGGGGAGCCGAAGCTCCCCTAGGTCAATCAGGCGCCTTCGACGTCGCCGGTCACAAAGGACTCGGGGCGATAGACTGCGAACGCCAGGCGCTCTTCGGCGCGGATGGTGAACATGTTCTTCTCGAAGTCGTCGACGTTCTCGCTGGAAAGCAGAACCTCGATTTCCATGCGGTCGAAGATCTGGGCTGCGAAGCTGAACGCGCCGGTGAGGAACTCGCCTGCGGCCATCGCCTGCGTCGAAACAACCGGCAGGTTCCAGAGCGTCGGAGTGAGCGAGCCCTGCGGGTTGCCGATGATGTAATTGCCGCCGGCGTCCTTGGTCAGCTCAATCTTCGCCCAGTCGATTGGGTTCAGAACGAACGCGGTTGCCGGATACTCAGCGAGAACGACCTGCAGAACAGCCAGACGAAGACGGTCGATGCCAGTTTCGTCTGCGGCAGCGAACGCCGGGTTGAACGCGGTAGCCTGCGGAACCAGACCGTGGATGTTCTGGCCAGTGCCAGAGCCATTCAACAGCTGATTTTCCTCGGCGAAACGGAGACCGTAGCGAGCGCGGCCGTCGATGTAGGAGCGAAGCGCAGGCGCGTCGTCCAGGATCTGACGGGAGGCCTTGAAGAGGTGCGCGATCGTACGAACCGGCGCGGACGTCATGTCGAACGTCAGGTCCGAATAAGGCTTCGCAGTCGTTTCAGCGACCGGTGCAGCGTTGTTCGTGTAGCCGGTTTCCTTGACGTATTCTATCGAGCTTGAAGCAGTCTGGCCGGGCAAAACCAGGTCGCGGATCGTCAGCTGACGCTCAGGCAGGCCGAAGATGCCGGGAACGCGGGCGCCGGGCACCAGAGACGTTCCCTGAGAGCGGCCGGCGCCGACGGTGGTATTGGCAGAGGTGATGGCAGCGCGGTCAGCCTTTACGCGGATTGAGCCGCGAGATGCACCGGTGAGCATACCGGCCTTGAACTCGGTAGAATCGATCACGAGGTCGCCGAGCGACTTCTGCTCGTTTTCGCCGATTTCGTTTTCTCGAGCGGCGCGCTTCTCCATCTCGCCGAGGCGGGTCGTAACGTCGCCAAGCTCAGACAGTGCCTCGTCGGTCTTTTCCTTCAGCTCCGCCGAAACTTCGCCGTTGGCGGCAAGCTTGGAGGTAAAGTCGGTGGCGAGATTGCCGACCTGCTCTTTGATGGATGCGAGGGAGGCGCCAAGTTCGCCAATTTTTTCTGCTAGTTCGGCCATGAGTGGCTCCTTTATCGAATGAGTGGTGATTTTGCTTCGGCGATAAGCCGTTCAATGGCTGCCAAAGCAGCAGCATCCGTCTCGACGTCAGGAGCCCCCTGACCATCTTTGAGGTAGAGCCGAGCGGCCCGCTCTGCCTCAGAGCCCGACAACCCCATCAGTCCCCTGATGCCGTTTTCGAACTCGCGTTTTGTGATTTGCTCGCCGGCGGACATCTTCTCGACCAGCGTCTGCGCTGCCTCAGCCTTCGCAGCGTTGGCGGCTTTGATGCGCCTCACCGGAGCAGGCTCGATGTCGGCGCCGTAGCGCGCCAAAGTCTCGTCAAGCGTCGCAATGCGGTCGACCATTCCTCGGTCCATGAGGGCTTCTGCGTAGAAAACGCGGCCCTGACCGTAGCCATCCTCAACCTTGCTGACCGTCACGCCGCGCCCTTCGGCGACGGACGCGACGAAGCGATTGTAGGATCGGTTCACACCGTCCTGCACATGGGCCAGCGTGTCCTTGCCGAGCGGCTCGGTCTCGTTGCCCTCAACCTTGTGCTTGCCGGCTGAAATGTACGTGCGTTTGATGCCACGCTTCTCAAGAGCTGCGGACAGGTCATCATGGGCGGTATAAACGCCGATCGAACCGGCGCGGCCAGATGGAGTGACGACAATTTCGTCGGTCGACGCCGCGATCCAGTAAGCCGCGCTTGCAGCCAGGCTGTTGACCTGCGCAATGATCGGCTTTTCGCCGCCGCGAAGCTTGCGGATTTCGGTCGCGAGCTCGTCTGTGCCTGGCACCGTGCCGCCGGGGCTATCGATATCGAGCACGACAGCCTTGATATCCTCGTTCGAAAGCGCTTTGTGCAGCGCTTTCTTGATACCGGCATAGGAAGTGCCGCCGCTCATCGCGGAAAACAGGTCCATTTTGTCGGCCAAAACCCCGTAAACCGGGATAATGGCCACGCTGCCGCTGGATTCCGCAATTTCCTTCGCTCGGGCCTCATCGATAGAGGCGGCGTACTCGGACGAAAACAGCTTTTCGCCTTCGGCCCGCGCCACCAAAACATCAGCCAAAACGCCCAGTTTTTCGCGCTGAATAGCCCAAGGCTCGGCCGAAAAGGCCGAAATCAGGTGTTCAAACTTCATGATTTTCCCTTATGCAGCGCGCGCTGCTGGCGTTGGCGCCGGAGTTTCGGTCTTCCCAAGCGTATCGAGGCGAGTCATCGTGCCGTTCACGATGGCCTTGTTGCCGCCGTCCACTGGCGCCTTGTCTTCGTAAGAGCGAGCCTCATCGACTAGGTAGATGCCGTTCGTGACCATCTTCGACAGGAATTCTGCCCGAGCCGTGCTGTCGCCGCGCAAGAGTTCTTCCATGTTGAACTTCACCTTCGTGGTCTTCCTCGTCTTCGCGTCGAGCAAGTCACGATAAATTGCCGCTTCGATGCGCTTGAGCATCGGCCGCATGCAAGTTTTGGTGAATTGGAGGATCAGCTGCTCGATGCCGCTTCCCCAGGTCGTGGTGCCGTTTGCCGCGTGACCAATCATCACGGGAGGAACGCCGAAAATGCGGCAGATCTGCTCGACGCTGTACTGCCTCGCCTCAAGGAATTGAGCATCCTTTGGGTTGATCGACATGGGATACGGCTTGAAGCCAGCCTCCAATACCGTCACCCCACCAGCCTTCTCGGCACCGGCGAATTGCGTCAGCGTGTCGGATATCTGCTTGCGCTGCTCAGGCTTCAGGATCTGATCCGAGCTAACGATTAGTGAAGAAAGCAGGCCGTTCTTGAACATGCGGCCGGCGACCTTCTCGCCCGCCAATGCACTCCCGACCGTATTACGCACCACGCCGATCGGCGACATGCCTCGATCACAGCCCGGCAGCCGGACGCCGCGGACGTGAAACATCTTACCTTCTGGCACTCGGCGCTTTTTGCCGTCTTCCGTCACCTCGTAGTAGCGCGTGTTCCGCCCATCTTTGGAGCGACACACGTCCACGCTCAAAGGGTGAAGCGGATTAAGTGCAACGAGGCGCTCGCCGTTCATCTTCTTTTCGGCGAAGAAATTGCCGTCGAGCAGCAGGCACATCGCCGCCATCGACCAGAACTCTGGCGCAGTGTCGTCCATGTTCGGCATGTCGTGCAGAAGCTCGTATAGAGGAGCGTTCTTGTCGACAGTCACGCCGTCCTCGCCGTAAACGATGCAAGGAAGGGTGCCGGCCGCGTTCTGCACGAGGTTGACGCATGCCCAGACCGCATCGAGCGAAAGGGCGCTCTCAATCGTGACTGTCTCCCCGGACGTGGTGCCAAGGCCAAAGAAGCCTCGCCAGAACTCGCCGTCGGTGAGCTTGATAGGCCTTCCGACCCATCTCTCAAAAAAGCCCATCAGGCCTCACCACTAGGTTGCCCGTCACCAGGTGACAGAGATGATATTGTTGACGAAGTCGTCCAAGTCGCCGCTATCGCCGACCTCGTAGGTTCCGGCCATCGCCGTTGCCATTGCCAAGGCGACTGCGCCGTCGATGCGGCGTTCGCGGTTATGTTTGACGAGCTTTCGATTGCCGGCAGGATCCGCTTTGATGGTGGCATTCATCATGCACATCGTCAGCACTGGATGGTCGCCGTGGGCAAGGTTGCCGTTGAGGATGATGCTTTCGAGCTCGCGGAGAGCCGGCGACATCGACTGGAAGCCCTGCCCAAACGGCTGGAATACAGCATCGTCGCCTTCAAGTTGATCGTCAGTAAAGCCTGCCTTCTGAAGCCATGGCTTCAGGTGCCTGAAATTCCATCGGTCGAACGCGATCTTGCGGATATCCATCTCTTCGAAGCGGTCGCGCAGGTAATGCGCGACGAACTCGTAGTCGACAGTTCTGCCTGGGGCGGCTTCGAGATGCCCATCCTTATGCCACACATCGTACGGCACGCGGTCGGCTTTTGCCTTCGCGCGTATCCCGTCTCCCGGCAACCAGAACGTCGGCTTCACATGCCAGACGGTCTTTCTGTCCTGCTCTTTCGGCGCCATGAGCACCAGAGCAGTCAAGTCGCTCACCTCAGAAAGATCGAGCCCACCAAACACAGGGAGACCATCAAAGTCCACAACTCGAGCGCTACACGCTCGCCAAATAGCCGGAGACACAAACGGTGCATTGGCATCGATCCTTTGGTTGAGATGGAGCCAACGGAAGCTGGCCTCCTCAGTCGGCATACGTGCCGCGCGCTCAGCGTCGTCGCGAACCGATGAAACTGACTTGAACTTGCCAAGCGCAGGGTTCGCGGCCTGCCAGGCTTCCTCGTCGAGGACGTCGCAATCAGCCGGAGCCGTGTAAAGGTGCGAAACCGTTCGTGGTGCTTTTGATGTCTCGGCATCATCCAGCCATCGCGAGAAAAGGTCGCCGTCAGTCGCTGCCTGCGTCGAGATAGCGAAGATCATCGCCTTGTCGCCGTAGGCGCCTTGCGATGTCACGATCGCTTCGACGAAGTCGTCGTGCGGACCTTTGATCTGGCCAACCTCGTCGAGGATGGCAACCAGCGGCGAACCACCGTGCGCGCTCTTGGCTTCCGCCGAACTGGCGCGGTAGACGACGTTCTTGCGCAAGCCGACAATCATCTTGCCGGACGGGACGATGCGATACAGCCCTTTCAGGCGCGGCGACATCATCAGCATCTTACTGGCGTAGTTGAAGACTTCCGCAGCCTGGTCGCGAGAACGAGCGCCCGACATGATGCGGCTGTTCGGAAACGCCTCAGGGCCAATCACGTGACCGAGCAAGAGGCAGGCGATGGTGGCCGTCTTGGAGTTCTTACGTGCGATCGACAAATACGCTCGCGACGTGCCGTTCGGATTGTCATAGACCGACAGAATGAAGGCCACTTGGAAGTCCAGCAGCCTGATCGGCTGACCGACGAGCGCGCCCTCTGGCACGACCAAATATTCTTCGATGAAGCGGCACATCTTCTCGCCGCGGGTGAGCTCCGACGTCGGCAGTCCGCGCCAGTCGCGCAGAACCGGGATCGGGCCGCACTTGATGGCGCCGACCACGGCCTCAGAAAGCATTCACAACCTCGATTAGGCTAGGAGTTCGTCATCCACGCTCGCGCCTGCCTCGATCTCCTTGGCTTGGTCTCGCCGCTTGGCCGCGTCCCTCGCCTCGCCTTGTACGGCGCGCGCATGCAGCGCCAGTGATCGGCGAAACGAAAGGATGGAAGAAGCGTGCATCTGGACTACGGATTTCCGTGGGTTGGCTACGGGCGTCCCTTTTTCAGTGACTGCGACCGAGCCCTCAGTGCGAAGCAGGTCTTGCTCCCTCACTAGGTCTGCCATCGTGCGGGCAAGCATCGCGGCAATTTCAAGCTGGTGCGCCGACCAATCGGCGCGGGCATATTCGGCAATGACATTCTTGAAAAATGGGACGTCGCCGTCGTCGAGCGGCACGTTTTCAGGAAACTGGATCTCCTCAGAAGCCGCAGAGGCAATCCTCACGGCCTCATCAACGCTGTCGACGCGGCTTTTCTTATCAGACATGCGGAATCCCCTCGCGCACGCGCGCTTGCGCACGCGCTAGGCAAAAATCTGTGTTTGCATATGCGTTGCGTTACCCCGGCGCTCCTAAGCGGAGCAATCCGACACTTTTGATGCCCCCGTCACCCGACCTCAACAGGATAACCATCAATGCCGACGATGACCGCCTTTTCGCCGGCCTCGATGCGTGCCTTTAGTCTGTCGTGGCACTGGGTGCAGAGAGATTGGAGGTTCGTTGGATCGTGGAATAGCTCAATTGATCCTTTGTGAGGAACCACATGATCGCAGACCGTAGCTTCGGTAACGTCTTCAACCATTAGACAGAAGCGGCACAACGGCTCAGCCGCCAACTGCGCCTCTCTCAAGCGAAGCCAGCGGGACGTCTTGTACAATCGCTGCCAAGTCGCGCTCTCTCTGCGTTTGCTAACCATAGGCGAAAAGACTCACCTGCTGCGGTGGCGTATTGCCCTTCTTTGCATTGCACGAGCGGCATAGGCACTGCGTATTCATGTAGCTATGCGCTCCGCCTAATGACAGCGGCATGATGTGATCCAACTCTGGTGCGTCAGCGTCGTACGTGCCACGTTTCTCACGAGGGGTAGCGAGACCACAATCTCTACAAGTCCAACCATCTCGCTCAAACACCGAAATGGGATCCACGTTCTCGACGAACGCATTCCGCAGTCTTGCTCGGTTTTTTCGATGGGTGACGCGACGCGCCTTTTTCACAGAGCATTCTGACGAGCAAAACATTCTGCGTCGGTCGCCATATTCTGGCGCGAAATACGTCCCGCATTCTGCGCAAGGTCGCTCTGACCTGTCTCGGCCGTTGTCGTTCGCAGCGATGTAGCGCTCACGAGTGAACTTGTCTCGACAATCTTGACCGCAATATTTCTCAGCCATATTGGTGGCGCGAAAGCGTGACCCACATGCGGCGCATCGGCATACCTTCACTATGAAGGACACGTTCATTGAGGCGGCCGCCGATCGCAACCGTTGCGACTCCGATATGTTTGATCCAGCGTCAAACCCACACCGCCTCGAACAAAACCTTGCTGCGTTTTTACTGTCGCTTCTGCGCCTAAATGTAGCTCCGCAATGCTCGCACACTCTTTCGGGCGCCAGCTCTTCTCTGCGGATACGCTCTGCATCAAGATCACGGTTGAGACGTTCGTTCGCCCTACGACATTTGGCACAGCAGAACTTTTTGGACTTCGGCCCCGAAACGGCAGAGCCGCACATAGGGCATACACGTTCAACGTTGTCATTGGCGGCAACTAGGCCACCGAATAGTCCATCCACCAAGGTCTCGACTCCTTGTCGACCTCATGTAGAGCGGGTGAGCCGAAGCCCACCCGCGACACCAGCGCAAGAGGTCGAGAATTGCGCCGATCTTCGGAAGGAAAAACAAAAGCGGCCCGCTCAACCTTGGAAAGGGAGCGAGCCGCACGATCACCATGCAAGCGGAGGAGAACGCGCATGGGATTGTGAAGCAGGCCGCATTGTGCGGTTTGGTTATCAGGGCTTACGCGTCCACGGCCTGTCCTGCTGATTGGTTGCGGAGGTGAGATTTGAACTCACGGCCTCCAGCTTATGAGGCTGGCGAGCTACCGGACTGCTCTACTCCACGTGATAGTTACCCAAAGCTCAGAGGCTGCAACAAGTGCAGCATGGCGATGGGTCCGACGCTTAGAGCGCTCGGAGTGTGGTGGGGTTCGCAACTACGTTGCGCCACCCCTTCACATTACTCTCTCCGAGATCGCGGAAAGGGACGTTATGACGCCGCCTTTCGTAGTGCCGCCATCAGATTGTCGTTTGCGGCCATCAGTCGACGTTTTCCTTGTCGTTCGGCCTGCTTGCCTGTGTATCCGGCCTTGGTCCCGAGATCGGACATGTTCCTCGCTGACCGCGCGGCTTCAAGCGTCGCCCGGTCCTCATCCTTCAACTCGTCGACCGCATCGAACCACTCCTTGCGGTCAGCCATCGCGGTTACGATATCCTGCCACATCATCGAGCCGCCGCCAGCGCATGTGGTCTTTTGCATTCCCAGAAAGCTATCTGCGATCTTGGCGGAGCCACACGGCAGTCCATCAGGGCAGCGGGTGAATGTAACCTTGCTCATGTCGGTGTTGGCATAAGCCCTGGCCAGTTCCGATCGGGCTTCGTCTGCCGTCATCCTCACACGCGGGCCTTTGTGCTTCTTGCCGGTAAGGTATCTGGCCCTCTTGGTATCGAGCATGTCGGCGAAGTACTGATTGCTTTCGGTAACCTCTTGCGGATTGTCGTCTCCGCCTAACGCAACATCCACCTTGTCGCGAGAGCCAAGCAGCGCACCAGCCGGCATCCTTGCCGCGTACTCCTCGACGCCACCGTCAATAGTGAGGCGATGGGCTTTTTCAGTCTGGGTGCCATCGCTGAACCGCAGCTTTCCGATCCTGACCACCTGCCCTGCTGGGTTCCGCTCGACGTCACCCGTAGCAACGTTCTTCATGATCTCGGCGACAGATGGCGTGACCAGCCTTTTGCGGTCATGCTTGAGATCCTCGACATCATCCGGATTGTTGTCGTTCGCGGCAACAACCGACCAGTTCGTCTGTAGCGGCTCGGGTTCATGGTCTGGTGTCGTTACATATCGGCGAACTGCCGCCAACTGCTCTCCAAGTGATCCATGTCTGGCCATATCGTCTCCCCTGTGGTGCTAGCGCTTGGTAGGCGCTGTTACTGCTGATTGGTGTTGTCGTTCTCAGCCAGCCATTCCTTGACCAACCCCATCGCCTTGCTGGCAGCTTCTGCTGTGGACGTGAACCGCACCACTTCAACCGGGTGTCCCAGTCTGACGAGTGATGCGTGGCGCTCGACCTGCGCCGGAGAAAGCCGGCCTTTACCAACCTTGTTCTCGATCATCCGCAGCTTGCCGCCCTTAAGGTAAATCCGTAGATCGGCTTCGCCTGGCGTCAACCCGGTGGCTATAGCATCAGCTTGGGCACGTGGTCCGCGCTTGGCTGAATTCATGTCACCCGCGAGCAGGAACTGCCGTCCATACTCTGGCAAGGCGCGCAGCGCGCGCACCTGAGCCGCCTGCCCTTCGCTTTCCTTAATGGGTGCTTCAGCGACACTCACCTTGCCCTTGGTGCTCGTGCGGATGACCACGCGCTTGCCGTTGACGCGGGTGGTTTGGGTGGTGGCTTTTCCCATGTCGGTCTCCTCGTGGTGTGGTGTCGTGGTGGCGACACACATACTTTCCGAGAGAGGAGCGAAAACGGGTAGTCGATTTGTGAAATATTTTTTGGCCAAAAGAAAAGACCGGCTGAACGCCGGTCGTTTTTTAGTGCTCGTCACCGCGATGCGGACATCGCTTCATCAGTTTCTTGATCGTCCGTCGATCACCGCCGAAGCGATCCATGACCTCGACGGCCTTTGGCAGGCTGACCGAATATTCCTGTTGCAGTTGCTCGACGGTGTATGGCTGCGTTTCGTTGTCTGGCATGGCGCCCTCCTTCTGACCCGCAAATGCGACCACCCTGATTCGAGTTCCAGTCAAAATGCAGGTTGCACCCGGACCGCCCTTCTGCCCGCCGCACGCTGCCCAGTTAAAATCATCTTGAGAACCGTGCGCGCGGCACACCGCCCTGCACGGTTGCACGTGTAGGGGTATATATAAATATATACCCTACTAAACGTGCACTAACCGGGCAGCGCTGTGCAGGTGTCTCTGCCCGTATGTGCACAGTTAGTGCACGGATAAAAAAATGGGTTATCCGGGCGGTATTAGAAGTTGAATTACAGACTGGGATTTGGTTGTGTACGTGAGATGAAAAACCGCTCTCTAAAGATCATTGGTGGAGCCAGCATGACCGAAATGAACGAACAGCTACTTCTAAACAGGTGTCCGCACTGTTCGATAGCTAATCCTCTTTTGAGGTCAGTCTGGAGCACAAAAGATGGGGAAGGTAGCCCCAGGTCAGATGGACAAGATTGGAAAGCTTGGCGCGCTTACGCATGCTCATCATGCGGTGGAATAGTTACTGCCGTTGGGTACGGCAGCTATCAAGGGCGTGACGTTGACAGGACTTATCCGTCACCGAGAACAGCCCACGAGGATATTCCAGAAGTGGCGCGTAATTTTCTACAGCAAGCTTTCAATGTGCTTCACGCCCCTGATGCAGCAGCCATGGTGGCCGGAAGCGCTGTCGACGCGATGTTAAAAGAAAAGGGTTACACGAAAGACAGCCTGTATACCCGCATCGACCAAGCCCTAAAGGATGGCGTTCTAACGCAAGGTATGGCGGATTGGGCGCATTCGGTACGGTTGGGGTCCAACAGACCGAGACATGCCGACGCTGAAAAGCCTCACGTCAGCCACGAAGAGGCGAAAATATCGGTAGAGTTTGCAGAGGCGTTGGGGCATTTTTTGTTCGTGCTCACCGCGAGAGTCGAGCGCGGTATAGCGGATGCCCAAGGAGCCAAATAAGAAAAGGCCGACGCATCTCTGCCCCGACCTTCCTGTCGCTTGTCGCCATCTGCCAGTACATCCGTGGTCAGTGCGCAAGCTGTCTGGCCACATAACTCTCGACGTTGTCTTTGGTTCCCGTCAGGCTATTTGCTTCGTACTCGCCGTCTTAAACAGCTCATATTGAGCCTTTGCATGTGCGTCCGCAGTCGCTTTTTGGGGAATGCCTTTGTACCCGGGAAACACCGGAAACTCGTGCATCTCGACTAGGTCCGTGAGTTTGTCCAGAAGGCGCTGCATCGATACTTGTTTCCCTTGCATTGCCATTCCTTCGGCATAGAGCAACCAGGATTCACCGATAAGCTCCATTTTACGAAGCTCCTCCGGTGTGCAGTAGTTCTTGGCGACCGTAACATCTTTGGCAGTGGGTTTCTGGTTGCCTAGACCCACAAGCCCCATGTTCGGTTTGGATGCATCCGCGCGGTTCAAGAGGATCTGCGAAGCTGTCAGCTCGGACGCCGCAAAATGAAACACGTTTTGGCTGTCTGCAAAGAACTTTCTGGCGGCCGGGTCATCTTTATCGTAGTCGATTGAGCACTGTGCAAACGTCTCACGGACCTGAGTATACAGGTTCATCTCCGACGTTCGGATCGCGCGCACTTCCCGGGCCAAGTTGAGCAGCGCTGCGGGATCGCTGTTTAGCCGCTTGCCGTTTAGCGCATATCCGTCCTGAATATAACCCTTGAGGACTCCGGACGCCCATTTGCGGAACTCGGTTGCACGCTTGGAGTTTACACGGTACCCCACAGCCAAGATTACATCGAGATTGAAGTGCTCGATGGAACGGCGGACCTGTCTCTGCCCCTCCATCCGAACTACTTCCATTTTGGAAGTAGTTGCCTCCCGCTCCAATTCCCCTTCGCTAAAAATATTGGAGACGTGCTTTATCACAGCGGGTGACTGTGTGCCGAAAAGGTCCGCGATTTGCTCGTAGGTCGCCCAGACCGTCTCCTGCTCGAGGTCAATGGGCAGAGCTACATCTGCGCTCCCGACTTTGTAGTTCGCGAGAGCATCGAACTTGTTTTGAACAGCTTTTTTTACCTTGGCGACACCTGCCGCCATCTTGCTAATAATGCTTGCCATTTCGATCAAATTTCCTTTGTCAGATCGAAGGCGGGCTAGAAATTGCAGTTGACATCCGTCACATGGGATTTAAGGGAATGTCATGTGATCACATAGCCGCCGTAAGGTTGGTATCAAGGCCCGGGCAGCGTTGCCGCGCCGCCCGGGTCGTCCGATTCGCTACACGTATGCGTAGCCGAGGAAATCTAGTTCCACCGACGATTTGCATCAAGCATTTGCGGTTGGAATTAACAGAATTTGGCAACTATCCCCCGAATTCCACCTTGCCACTTACGTTTTTCGGCACGCGAAGCTTAAGCCGCCCTCACAAACACCGCCAGCTCCCGCCTGACCGGATCACGCTCCTCTCTCTCCACAAGCGCTCCTTCACGCATCAGCGCCGTGACGAGGCTGGACGCGCGCTTGCGCTGCACGTTGTCGTCCAAATCCAGCCCCACAGCGTACGCCACAGCGGCTCCAACCCAGTTCTTGGCCTTCGGTGACTTCTTGTAGTCGGACGCGCTCACAGCCGCCAGAATGGACGCACGCTGGTCTTCCGTCAGGTCTCCCGCAACGTCCTCAGCGCTCGGCCAATGCCACTCTGTAACTACCGGCGCGAAGTCTTGCGGCTGGGCGAGGCCTGTGCCGTTGCCAAGCGGTGTCGAGACCAAATGCCTCCACTCCGCCCGGTGCGAAAGCGGCGTCAGGTTCGACTTGCCGTAGGTGGTGTAGAAGTACCCGAAGCGGTCCTCCTTGTTGATGCCCGCCTCGCCTGCCTGCTCTTCCGACATGCGGTTTAGGACTCGCACCGAGCGCGCCGCGCCGATCAGCGATACTGCACCTCGAGCGTCTTCGACGGTGGCCTCTCGGTCCGCCACCTTGCGCAGATGGTGCACGATATCGATCGAGCAGTTGGTGTAGTCGGCGATCTGCGCCCAAAGCTTAGCGACCTTGTCGATCGCGCCGTTGTCGTTCTCGTTGACGCCATGCGTGGAAACGAACGGGTCGACAATCATCACGTCAATACCGTTGCGCTCGATCTGCTCAACCACCGCCTCGACAATCGGCTGCTGGATGCGCACGCCTGCCTTCTTGTCGTCGATGGCGACGACAAGCTCCTGCTCTCGGCCGCTATCCAGGAACAGATGTCCCTCAAGATCGGCAGGCTTCAGCTTGTAGTGGATGCACGCCGCCATGATGCGCCGCTCCATCTCGTCACGCGGGTCTTCGGCATTGAATATCCACGTGCGCAAGCGCTTGGGTGGCTTGATGCCTAGCAGTGCCCGACCCGACACCATGGCAAGGCCTTCGGCGATGCTCGCCGACGTCTTGCCAAGGCCGCCAGGAGATACCGTGACCGACACATACTTGCGGATAAAATGGGAGCCGTAGGCAAACTCACGGCGCGGCAATGTCTTTGGGTCGATCCACTTGAAGGCGGTGGCGGTGATTGGCGATTGCGGTGTGTTGTCGTTTGCTGGCTCGATGTCGCTGACCGGTGATGCAGCTTCCCGCTCGGGAATATCTTTGCCGTTTTGCGGCACGTCTTCCTGTACGGTAAGGTCTGCATCAACACGCGCCGCCTGCTCACGCAGGCGCCCCTTCTCAAGGCCACGCTGAATCATGCGCGTGATGTCCACCAGGCGCGTGTTGTCCTGCGCCGGGAATTCTGGCTCCGGAATATGGCGCGGGTTTTGAATGCCAGCCTTAAGACCGTTCTCGATCGTCTTGCAGCAGCGTGACCAGTCCCTGCCCCAGCCGCGAGCCACATCCTGAAGCAAGGCGCGCGCCTCAGCTTCGCCCAACGCACCTGCGCCGACGATGGTGCCGATGGAGAATGCGGCGTCGTTCAGTGCATTGTTACGGCTGCCCATGGGCGCACCAGCAAGGTCCGCCAGCTCACGGTCGACGGCGGCATCCACATAGGCGTTGTTGGTCGCAGCAGACAGACTGTACTGCGTATGGGCCGGCGCAGACTTCGGCAGCAGCAGGTCGAGCAGCCACGCCGGCGCGTCTGCGATTTCGCGCGTGTCCGTTTCCCACTTGTAGGAGCGGCCATTGGCCATCGTGCTGCCGGCGGCTAACACATAGCCGCCCTCGGACCGGATATCCACGCCAGCACCTAGCGCGCCGCGGTTGCGCGTGCCCACGACATACTTGAAGTAGATATGCAGTCCGCCGTTCGGGCTTGTCACGCGTGCCGTGTCGGGGAGCGGCCCGTGCTCGGCTTCCATCTCAGCCAGCCAGTCGAAGCCGTTGGCACCGCCAGGCTTATTGTCGATGTCTAGCGCGAAGAAGCCGGTCTTCTCGCCAGTCGGCAGGCCGACGGCCGCATCTGGCCAGTCCGACCACCATCTCTCGATGATGCGCGGAAAGCGCGTTGCGCCCTTGAAGCCATTGGGGGTCAAAGGCGTCTTCTCGCCGAGCGTGATGACCTCGCCGGTTGCCTGGTCGCCATGCTCCTCAGCGTGCGAGCGGCAGGGAAATACCGGCCAGCCTTGGGCGACGTAGTGTTGCGCTAGTTCAAGCGAGATTAAAGGTTTCTTATCGGAATATGATGGACTTGTAGCCATAAGATCACGGGGTCCTTTCAAATGACTGAAGTCACAACTAGCAAAGTTATAGCTTTCATCGCAGCGGTCGGGACCGCCATCACAGGTTGGTTCACGTATAGTTCCTCCAATTACGTCGCCGAGGTCTCGGCTCAGGGGCAAAGCATCGTTAAGAGAATGGAATTTGAATCTGCGGAAAGAATTGCTTTCCTTACTAAGCAAAAGGAAGATCGCGTCGCCGACATCGAGATGGTAAAACTCGCGCTGAACATTTTAAGCGGAAACAAAAGCGCAGATACTGTTGCCAGCCGAACGTTTGCGGTGGACCTACTTCGGAAGTACTCTGGTGTAGCTATCGAAAATGAGACTGCTTCGACTTGGGTTAACAGCGGTACCGTAGAATTTGGAGCTAAAAGCACGGCATTGGCAACCGCTGCAACTTACGAACTATTCAATCCGCCATCGCTGGATGAGCTTCTCCGCCGAAACGGCCTGAGCCGTGAGGACCTGCAAATGACTCCAAAGCTTAATATGCAAGTCCCACAATAAAACTCAAAACGGCGCCTCCGAAAGCGCCGCCCTCAGCCCCCGCGCACAGCCCTCCCATGCAGCTTTGACCATCATTCGCTGCATGAGCTCGTCGAAGTGCGCGAGGTCCGTCACGCCATGCTCGGCGATGTACTCGCCGACGGCATCGACGCCGGCATCCAGGGCGCGCAGCTCGTAGTCGTCGAGGCGATCGATCTTCTTGTAATTGTCGATGCCCACGGCGCACCTCCGGCAAATGTAGTGAGGGTCTTTGTCGCGGCCGTTGGCGTTCACGCCGATACCGAAGGCGTGCATCCCGCAGACAAAGCAGGTTGTTGGGTTATGGTCGGCGTCGACCGTCGGCGTGTGCTGGCGTGGGGTTGTTGGGAGTTTGGTCATGCCTGCCTCTCCTAGAACGAAATTTTAAAAGTTTTTAGCCACGTATCCTTCAACCTATGATGGAGGAATAACATGCGAGACTTGCTTATTCAGGTGCTACAGCTTCAGCTCGAGTACTCACACGAAAACACTGATCCAATGTCGACCCGAGGCGTTGTTATCAGGCAGCGCATTCCCAGATGGATCAGGCGCCATCAACCACAGCTCGCCCCTCGTCTCGGCGAGTTTGCAGACCAATTCGATGTTGCGGGAAAAGATGGTACAGGCAGGAAAACGCTGGTGCCTTGGGTCAGAATCTTTGCGGATGGAATGTCTCCAAACCCGCAAAACGGGTGGTATGTGGTTTACCTTTTCCACCCTGACGGAGGTGCAGTCTCGCTCTGTATCAGCCATGGCTCTACAACCTGGGACGGCCTCACTTTTCAACCTCGCCCTGCTGAAGAGGCACAGGAACTCATGGATTGGTCGCGAGGGGAGATCGGAGATGCAGCTAGGCTCCTGAATTTTACCCCAGGAGTTCGGCTTGGAAGCACCGCCCAGCTTCCAAGGGCATACGAGCGGACAACGGCATTCTCCAAAACATATCCCGTCGCGACGATTCCAGACGAACAGGTTCTGCTCGCTGATCTGGGCGACGCTATCGAACTCCTTCGGGCGTTGTATGATGCCGCAGCTGCCGGGCGGCAACCGCGAGCTTTTCAGCGCGATGTCGTAGAGTTGAATGCCGAAATCAATGAGCTTATCAACCCGAACCGACGACGGCGCGGACAGGGCTTTGGATTGAATGCTGTTCAACGAAGGGCGGTTGATGCCCGGGCAATGCTCGTCGCCAGGGAATGGCTTGAGGCAAATGCTTTTACGCGAATTCGTGACGTCAGCTTGAGAGAACCTTGCGACTACAGAGCGCAGTTCGATGGCGTGGAAAAAGTAGTCGAAGTTAAAGGCACGACTGGCGGTCCCTTCACTATCCTGTTGACTAAAGGAGAAGTCGACCTTCACCGCCAGGCGTTTCCCAACAACCTCCTTTTGATAGTGCATGGAATTCAGCTGAACGGCGATGTCGCGAACGGCGGCGAAGTTGAGGCGCATAACCCTTGGCAAGTATTTGAAGAAGCCCTCACAGCAACGGCGTTTCGTTACACTTTCCCGGAGTGACGAATTTTTTGGGGTGGTCATGCTGCCACCCCAAACAAATCCGCCTGAACCGGCGACACATTGTCATTTGCCGCCTCAATGAGACACGCTTCTTCCGGTCGCTCAAATTCGACGCACACGATCTCGCACATGGGCGAAACACCTTTCCAATCGTTGATGTAGAAAGCGGTATCGATCCCGCAGCCAGCCTCGAAATGAAGGCCGGTGAGCTCTTGGAATTTCACTGCCTTGCCGTCCTTCTGTCGCTCGTAGCAAGGCTTGCCGCTGTAGTTAAAACCAGCGGACATTTGCGGCACGATGAACGCGCCCGAGTCAGCCAGATGCGCGGCTATATCGATGACATGGAATTCAAACTCCGCGCCGGTATAGCGAGGAGCGCCGCCATCGCGCTTGATTTTGCCGAACGGCGGATTGCTGATCGCAACGTCAAACCGTCCTAGACCCATTTCCAGCACATCCATCACGTCGGCAAGGATCCACTCCGCCTCCGGCAGGATCTTCTGACCAACCGCGAGATAGTCGGGATTCCGCTCCACGCAGGTGATGCGGGCCTTTTGGTGGCTGCGGCGCCAGCAAGCGTAGGAAAGCATGCCGATGCCTGCGCACAGATCGATGATCCGCCCGCCGTATCCACCCTGCCCGATGGCATCGATGGTGAAATCGAAGGCCATGTCATAAGGTGTGAAGAACGCGCCAGCTGCTCCGTTGACGTGGTTCGCGCCCTCATTCCAGTTCTTGAGCACGAAGTCCTTGTCGTCTTCAGTTAGCACTGGTTTGGTCAGCAGGTCGCAGGCCTCCGCATGGGCTTTCGCTTGAGCTTTGGTGAGCTTGGCCATTACGCTGCCTCCTTGACCGGCCAGCCACGATCAACCTGATTCCCCCAAGCCGACCAACCTGGCCACGCCTGTCTCGCAAACAACTCGAGGTGCGGGCCAGCAACAAGCGACTCGATGCGTCCGTACTGCTCATCAGGCTTCCGGGAATGTTCGCGCCGAGGCGCGCGGATGACGGACCTGACACCCCTGCTCAGCCGCTTTGGGCGCCCCCGCTTGAACAGATGGCAAACCTCGACCTCCTGGCGCGTCCAGTAGCCCATGCCCATGCGGCCCTTATCCCAGATAAATGCCAGCGAGACAGGCTTAAAGCCCCACGCTGCGGCTACGTCGAAAGCTTCACGCTGCAGGTGACTGACGGTCCACATGAAGAGCAGGCCGTCCTTCGCCGCGACTTCGGAAACTGGCAGCGCCGCAATATCGGCTAGCGACATCACGGCATAAGGCTGCGCACCCCGAGCGGGCGCGACGTTGTCGTTGGCATAGGTTCTGAATGACCACGGCGGGTCGGCAAGGATCGCGCCGAAGCGCCCCTCTGGTAGCGGGTTCATAATGTCTCCTCAGACTGTGGTGTTCCCGCCTAAGCGGAAGCCGCGTTGGTGCGCGGCGGGTAATTAATTCTTCACGCTCTAGCTGTAGTCGTCGTGTTTTCAATTTGGGGTAAATAAATGAACACTGTTACAGCACTTGGTTTCGCAACGGCTTTTGGATGGGCGGTATCGAGTTTTCTCTGGGTGATGTCTGCTCGCGTGAAGCTTAATGTTGCGAAAGGTGATACTATCGCTGCAGGGCCCTTGTTGGAATATGTCAACAAGACAGGTTTTTGGAATTCGTGGGCAGGGGCCGTGAGTGCCATTTCTGCAGCACTATCGGCAATCCTAATTTTTATTGACAGCCTTCCCAAATAACACTCGCGAGCAGGGCGGGACTACTTCGTTACGCCCTGTCACGACTAAGCCACCCTCACCGACAACTGCTCACCCGCCTCGCCCATCCTTGCCCCTGGCACGTCTGTGCCAGCCTGCAACGCTTCCTTGATGGCGGTCTTATCCGGCGATGTCGATACGCGCACGTATGCCTTCGGCAGGATAGCTTCGTCGACGATCTCTACCGATGCAGCCTTCTTGCCGATGGATATCGTGGCTTCAGCCAGCGGTACGCGCGGCACGCCCGCAGCTTTCAGCAGTTTGAACATCAGGCAGCGCATCGCTTCCTTACGGCGCTCAGCGCGCGACTTGCGTGCTTGCAGATCTGAGATGCGCCCTGCTACGGCCTTTGCCAGGCTGTCGGCGTCGCGCTCGCCGTTGACGAGACGCGTCAGGACGGCGTGGAAGTTGGTCTCGCCTTCCAGCATATCAGCGCGAAGCTCTTCGTCGGCTTCGAGCTCGGGATATGCGGCCAGCATGTCGGCGAAAAGCGCTTCGAGGTTGGCGACTTCGGCGGCCAAATAGTTGTCGTTGGCGGATCTTCTCTCGCTCATCTGTGTCTCCTCAATGTGGTGACGCCATTGGTGTGGCGTAGAGATTAAAACTAAACCGCTTTTACAAATTTGTCAAGATTAGAACGGAATATCGTCCTCGACAAGGGCCCGCCAATCCTCTTCTTCCGGCGCGTTGTCGTTAGCCGGTGACACGCGGTTGTCATTGGCGGCCCCGACCACATGACCCACAACATCCCAGTATTTCTGACGTGGCTTAACCGTTATCTCCACCGTTTCGGCCAGTTCCGACTGCCGCTCGATCCACTCCAGCACGGTTTTGGGAAACGGCATCTTGCCGCCATGCGCGCGCCAGTAGCGGTCGGCCTTTGACTTCGGGAATCCGCTATGTTGCGGGCAAATCCACTCATTGATCGCCGTCATGCCGGACATGTAGCTGACCTTAACGGACGGCGGCTTGTCGCCTTTCCCCTCATGGTAATAAAAGCTGCGCGACGTGACGGTGCGGGGTTCTGGTTCAGCCGTCGACATGATCGGCGTGTCTGCGGCCGTCGCCGTAATCTTCGGGCTGTCGTCGATGTCGAACTCATATCCGCAGCAAGAGCACGTACGCGCCGAGGCATGCACCTTTTCACCACAGCCGAAGCGACCGTTCTTGTCTTCGACGTCGAACGGGCACACCTTTACAGGTGCTTCGCCGTCGCCCTTGTTGGGCGTCTTTGGCTGCACCATGTCGACCGGTCCATGCTTGTCAACGAGCCCGGCGAAATCTAGCACGAGGCACGAAGATTTCGGACCAGCCTTGATTGCAGCTATGCGCTCCTGAGGCGTGTCGAGAGGCATGCCAGGCGCGTAAATGACGCGAGTGCCGCGACCCATCATCTGCACATATAGCGACACCGACAACGTCGGGCGAAGGGCTGCGATCAGATCGACGCCCTTGTGATTGAAGCCTGTGGTCAGCACTGAGTTGTTGGTCAGAGCACGGATCTTGTAGGACTTGAAGTCCTCGATGATGCGCCGGCGTTCATCCTTCGGAGTTTCGCCGCTAATCATCTCGCAGGAGATGCCGCGCGAACGGATCTCGTCACGCACGTGCTCAGCATGCTCGACGCCCGAGCAGAAGCAAAGCCATGACTTACGGTCGGCGCCCTTCGCAAAAATCTCATCAACGGCAGACCGTGTTACGTCCATCTTGTCCACGGCAGCCTGCAACGCGGACTGCTTGTAATCGCCGCCCTGCCTGCCAACGCCCTTCATGTCGAACGTTGTGGCGGTCGCCTTGGACGAAAGCGGCGCCAGATAGCCATCAGCAACACCGTCGGCGATGCCGTAAGTGTAAACGATCTGGTCGAACAGACGATCGTCGCCCTCGTCTAGCCTGCCGGTGTCCAACCGGTAGGGCGTAGCGGTTAGCCCCAGGATCTTCATGTCCGGGTTGATAGCACGCAGGGCCGCGATGAAGCGACCATACATCGTGTTGCTGTTGGCGGGTATCAAATGGCACTCGTCGACCATCAGCACGTCGATATGGCCGATGAGCGCAGCTTTGCTGTGCACGGTCTGGATGCCTGCGAAGATGATCTGGCTACGCGCGTCACGGCGGCCAAGACCAGCCGAGAAAATCCCCGCCGGGGCAAAAGGCCAGATGCCAAGCAACTCGAGGTAATTCTGCTCTATAAGTTCGGCGACATGGGTAGCGACAAGGATGCGCATGTCCGGCCAGCCTTCGACAAGCCTCTTGATGAGCGAAGCCATGAGCAGCGACTTGCCGCATCCAGTCGCAAGATCGACGAGCGGATTGCCGGCCGTCGTTGACCAATAGTCGAAAACGGCGTTCTCTGCTTCTTCTTGGTAGTGGCGTAGTTGGAGCATGGAAATTCCAGACCTTGATATGACCGATTGGATTGCAGGTTTTTCTGCAGTTGCGGCAATACTTGCTGCTGTGTTTGCGTTTTCGTCAGCCCGTCAGGCAAAACGGCAGGCAGACGCAGTGCTGGGCGACTTGGAGCCAGTTTTCAGCGCCTACCAGTTGCCAGATGACGGCAAGAGCTATCGGCACAGGGTCGCTTTCGAGATAGTCAACCACAATCGGCTTCCGCTTTATCTGCTGAGTATCAAGCTCGAATACCCGGATTGGGCGGTTGTTCATCGTGGCGCTGAGGAGGTTCGCGACCTCGTTTCTGCCATTTATGATGTCGTGGTCCAAGGGAAGAAAGACTACGTATTTGACGTGCCGTTTCGGCTTTCCGGGCGGTTCTCCAGCGATATGCCAGCCATATCCACCAGCATTTTCAACATAAACTTTCCCGATAAATCCAAGCAAGGTGGGTTCGTTCTAGGCTTCATCGTCCATTACCGTATGCACGGATCGAAGCAGGTTCGAATTGCGTTTGTCTCGACAGGATTCGACGTACTGGACTAACCGGCCTCCCGCAACAGCCCAAGCACCCTCGCCCGCTCCTTGATGACGATCTGCCGCACGCGCTCTTTGGTGAGGCCGTGGTCATTGCCGATGGCCTCCAGCGTCTCACCCATCGCCCTGCGCATCAGCATCGTGCCATTGCGGCCTTCCAGCAGGGAAACAACACGCGATAGGTCGGTGCCATCCTCCTGATGCGGATCGGTAGAGCCCGGCATCTCGTCGAACGCCGAGAGACTGCAGACCTCAGCGGACCGCGATTGGGTGGAATTGGTGCGAACGAATTCCTGCGCCGTTCCGCGAACGCAAAGGGTGGCCCACGTCCAGAAGGTCTCAAGGCGGCATTCGTGATGCCGGCGCAACATGACGACCATCGCCGACTGAAACAGTTCGTCGGCGGCGTCTTCGTTCCTGGTGATTTTGCGCGCCAGTCTTCGCAGTGCCGGCTCATAGGCCAGTAACTTGCGGTCGAACTCTGGATTGCGCGGGTTGTTATCATTCGCCGCAATAGGTGGCATCGTGGTCTCCTCATGTAGTGTGGTCAGGCGTTGGTGGCGCCATCAATCCATGTCGTGCCGTCTCGCAGCACGTAAGCGATCGTCTCTGCTTCCTCATCGCAATCTATCTGTTCGCCTGGCACGAGTGCCGGTATCGTCAGATGCGTAGGGCAGCCTTCCTTCTGCTCGTCGAATGAGATCGGCTTTGCCCAGCGTGCGCATGACCAATGGCCGTCGCCGCCCACCTCTGGCGAGGAGTGGATACACGCCCGGCACGTGACGCGTGGCCAAGCGCCCTCCTTACAGACAGGCTTGTGCTTGCAGAACATGCATTCGAACCAGTCCGGTGCCTCGTTGATGCGTGAAGGCGGCTCCGGCGAGTTGATAATTCGCTCCAGCCGCGCCAGCAGACGCAGGCAGAACTCCGGATCGTATTCGATGCGCTCGGCATAGAGCGTGTCGTCGTCTTTGCAGCTGACGAGGTAGAGGCAGCGTGACAGTCCAAAGGCGTGCATTCCGAGCTGGCATTGGCCATAATGAAGCGGCTTGGCCTTCTCGCACCCCTCTTTAACAATCAGCTTCATGCCTTTGGCATTACTTGATTTAAACTCAAGCAGGTGCTCGGTCTTAGGCGCCTCAACAACGCCCATCGCTTTGCCGTCGCACTTGCCACGCACGTGTCCCTGCACCAGCCTGATCTTGTCCTGCTGTCCGTAGACATCGACGCCGATGCGCTCGAGATCGGCAACGAGCCGGTCTTCTTCAATGTTGCCGGTTTCAAACAGGCGCAGCTGGCGACCGTGGTGCTTTTCGAGCGGAGTTGCCCAGCGGAAGGCGTACCAGAGTGCGCGGTCGCATGGGTTATTGGCCTCGCCGACGGATATGCCGAGGCTGTCCCATGACGAGGCTGCGGCTTCGTAGGCTTGATATATTGCCCTCACGGTAGATGATTCCGGTTTGGGTAGTGGGGCCATTACACGAACGAGCCCGCTTCGTGCGCGCGTTTCATCATTGCAGCAAGCATGTCAGGGTGCACGTACATCACGCCGCCGATGATCATCGCCTTGGGCGTCGGCGCATCATAATAGCGAATGTTCTGGCGGAACCCACGTCGCATGCGGCGGCGTGCGCGCGCCGGTGATCTTACACCTGACCAGTCTTCTGCCGGCACAGTCAGCAAACTGTTGGTAACGATGGGCATTCCCATGAAGGACTTCATACATCCATCTCCTTCGTAAACAGGCAGCGAGCTGGCTTCTCAGGATCCTGCGCGAACGACAGACACCAAGGCATGCCTTCACGGCGCACCCACTCGTCAGGCTGACCGCCCCATAGGGCTTGCGCTCGGATTACGCAGACGCCGGGAACGTCGTTGCCAAACTCATCTTCCCAGTTCTCGCCTTCATCACTGCGGCAGTGGCGGCACCAGCTGCGCTCGAAATCTGCGCCTTCGGTGGAGTTGGCGGGCCTCCATAGCCCGCCGTTCTGGTTCTCGGTGCTCATCAGACGCGCATCGGCATGCAAACGAGCGTCAGCCCCTCGAAGCCGTCGGACGTGATGAGCCCCGGCGTGCCGCCGTCCTGCAAGGCTAGCTTGACCGGACCAGCTGGCAACACATTCAGCACGTCGCGGACGTATGCCGCATTGAAACCGATATCCATCGGCTCGCCGCTGTATTCCGCCTCAACTTCGTCATTTGCCGACGCCTCGCCAGCTGCAACAGCGAGCGCGATACTGCCGGGTGCGATGCTGAACTTCACGGCGCGGCCCTTTTCAGATGACACCGTCGACACCCGATCGGACGCCTTCATCAGTGCATCGCGATCGACAGTCACGACGCGTTCGTTGCTTTTCGGAATGACGCGTTCGTAATCTGGGAACGTGCCGTCGATCAGCTTTGAGGTAATTCGCACGTCGTCCGACACGATACGGATTTTCTGTTGGCTGACGGCCACCTGCACCTTGCCCTTTGGAAGCAGGCCAACGGTCTTGCGCGGCACGATAATGCCCTCGAAGGCTGGCAGCTCCGGGCCGATGTGACGCCCGAGACGATGGCCGTCGGTGGCTACGGCTTCCGACTTGCCGCCGCCCTTGAAGAACACGCCGTTCAGATAATAGCGGGTTTCCTCAGTCGAAATGGCGAACGACACTGGCGCGAACAGTCCTGCCAGATCGATCTCGAATTCAGCGTCGAACTTGTCGTCACCGAGCGTTGGGAAGTCATCCGCTGACAGCGTGGCAAGAGAAAAGCGCGACCGTCCGGACTTCACCAGAAGCTTGTCACCATCCAGTGTCATGGTGATGTCGCCGGTTGCCTTGCGCGCGATGTCGTTGAGCAGCTTGGCGCTAACGCAGATGTTGCCGGGCTTTGTGATGTCGGCAGGCACGCCTGCGGTGGCGCTGATATCGAGGTCGGTCGCGGTGATCGCGAGCCCGTCGCCGGCAGCCGCAAGCTGAACGCTCGAAAGGATGGGAATGGTGGATCTCGCCTCGACGACCTTCGTTGTGGCGGCAAGCGCACGCGTCAGGTCTTCCTTGTGGATGACAAGGTGCATGGGTGTCTCCTCGGTGGTGTGTGGTGGTGCCTGCCGTAGTGAGCGGCAGGCTGGTGGTGTTAGGCGGTTGCGCCGTTGAAGAATTCCGTGGTGCGGAAGTGATCAACGCAAAATGTTTTTGGCGGAACATCGGTCAACCAATACGCGACAGCCTTTTCTATCGCGCGCTCCAGCGACGAGGTGTCGCCCCACGCGCCTTCATCACCATCGTCGCCCCAGCATTCAGGGTTGTTTTCGGCCAGCTCTTCTATGATTTCAGAAGCGATATTGTCCGCGTTGAAATTTGGCTTTACGACCGACTTATCAGCCTCGATCAAGACGAACGGATCGTCGCCATATTCTGATTTTGCCTGCGCCAACGCATCCTCGCGCGTGTCGCTTTGGCTTGTGAAGATTTCAGCGTCGACGCTGCCTGCGACATACCATTTGTAATTCTTGTCACCCATGTCACTTCGCCCCCAACTGCGTATCGATAACCTTGACGAGATCGCCGACGGTGAAGCTGGCCTCAATCTGCTCGTCGCTGACTTCGATCTCGAAATCGTTCTCGATTTCAATCGCAAGCTCGACCTCGTCGAGGCTGTCGAGATTGAGATCAGCGTAGATGCTGGCCTCCGGTGTGATGTGATCCGCATCCACGCCGAAGTTTTCGACGATGATGCCTTTCAGTTTTTCAAAAGTGGTCATGGTGTCTCCTCTTGTGGTGAAGTAGCGGGCCGCTGGTAAGGGCCCGCCGTGGTGTGGTTACTTGCCCCAAGGTCGGCGTGTCGTACCGGCAGCAGCAGCGGCAGGCTTGTTGTCATTGCTGGCGGCAGTGCGGCGGTTGTCGTTGGCGGCGGCTGGCGCAGCATCAACCTTCGGCTCAGGCAGGTTGCCCTCATCAGGGTAGTAGTACTTCTTCAACTCGTTGCGGGCCGCGTACTTCGGCGTACCGTCGGCGTTTTTCTCCTTGCTGTCCTTGCCCATTCCGATGCGGGCGAAGAACGAGATGAAATGCAATTCATCAGAATCTTCAGGAGCCTCATTGAGGCCGAGTGAGCGCAGGAGGCAGGCAAACTGGCGCTGGCCGATCTCCTGCGTCTGAGAATTTGGATGCTGCAGATTGTAGTTGTTGAAGACCTTGCGGCCTTTGAGTTCCTCGGGAGCAAGGACGTCGATTGTCACGCTCAGATTGATGGCGTGATCGCGGGTATCCTTGTTCTTTTCCTTGATCTCGGACGCGCTGATCTCAAGCTGGTAGTCGCCATTCGGCAGGTTGGTGAAATCGCGCTGCTGGGTGTTCTCTTCGGTCGCTTCGACTCTTACGCCAATCTTGGCCATGCGTAGTCTCCTGTGGTGTGGTGGGGTGCCTTAGCGGAGGTAGTAGCGGAAAGGCCCGCTACCGAATTGCGTCGATGCCTGGTCGCGCCAGACATGAGTGAGCCAGACCCAGATCAACTGACCGGATCGAGTGCGTGCCTTTACGGGATGCCACGCGAACCACGACTCGCCGCGAAACATGGTCATGCGGCCACTCCCGTCGGCGCCGGGAAGTGCTTCGCCAGTTCGGCATAGCCCTGCCCTTTTCGGTAAGGCACGGCATCAGGCATGCTGTAGCGGTTCTTCGCGTTGAAGCCGGCGCCTTCCGACAGATGCACCTGACGCTCTTTGCCGCCCTCAGCGTGTGAGACTTTGGTTTGCCGCGCGACTTCCTTCTCCTTGATAGAGATGCGATAGTTCATAAACGCGACGATGTCGGACTTCTCGCGCACCAAGGCATTGGCGCGCTTGTGCAGCTTCGGTTGATAGCGGCTGTACGGGTCGGTGACAGGGCTGTCGAAGCGGACGATTTCAGGGTGAGCAAGCATGACCACGCAGATGCCGCGTTGAGCGAGGGCAGATACAGCCGCCATGAGCTCATTCCATTCGCTGTCGGCTTCAACGTAACCCTTGCCGAAGCCAGCCTCCTCGATCGAAGCCACACCGATACGACGGCATGTCGCGGCCCAGACCAACGGCTCCAGACCGTCGAGGCTGTCAATGATAACTGTCTTGCGGTCGTGCTCATCAGTTAGCAGTTCGCCGAACACGTCGAGCAGCTCGTCGAAGCTTTCAATGGTGCCGGGCGTGACAAGCTCGATGTCGGACGGCATGCGCTCGCCTTCCGTGGGCAGATAGAGCGCGTCAGGAAATTCGGCGGCAAGGCTGGTTTTGCCGATACCGTCGACGCCGTAGAGTAGGATGACTGGCGGGTCAGCTCTCTTCGTCGACTTCAAGCTGCTAAGTGAAATAGCCATAAGGCCTCCTCAGTGTGGTGGTGCGGTGAAAATGATGGCTGCGATGTAGGCGGCGGCTGCAAAGACCATGAGCCACCGCCAATGAGTGATCAGCGTGCGAACAGGAGGCAAAAGAGCCACCAGAAGGCGCCGAGCGCGGCGATTGCGACGAGTGCAAACGGGAACAGCATAATTAGGCCTATGGCCGCGGCTGCTGTAACGGCGGCGATTGCACCGCGCTTCAGTCCGCGAAGGACGTATTTGCGCGGCGTAGGCGTGACCGGCACGTGGTCGAGCGGAGGTGCGGTGATGGACTCGGTGTACCAAGGGGACGTCATTAGAACGCTCCCAACCAAACACCGATGCCGTGGATGATGCCGACAGGCGCGACGACGCACCCAAAGGTCAGCAGGATCCATGCACTGGCCTGAATACACACATAGACGTGCGTCACCCATGCGGCGACTGCAGCAATGACAGCGCTGAGCGGCACAAGCGTGATGAGCGTCGCGCCGAGGATTGCGAAAGCATCCTTCATAATAGTCTCCTCAATGATGTGGTGAAGTGCGGCTGGTTGGTAGCCAGCCGCTGGCGCTGGTTAGGCTGCGTTCTCGTATTCGATCCATGCCTCGACGGCGTCTTTGGCACCCTTCAAAGTAAGGCCGGCAACAGCTCGCAGTTCCTTGATGGCATCAATCTTGAGGCCTAGGTACGCCATGTTCTGCCACTTGTGGTCATAGACCGGCGCGGATTCTTCGTGGGTGGTAGTCAGCGTGAACACGCCGAACTGCTGGCCCTTGTATTTGGCCGCAAGGCGCTTGGCTTCCTTCTCGGCCGCGCCGGTGGATGTGTGGACATGAGGCGTCGAGGATGGCTTGGGCAGGCCGCTCTCGATGAGAGCGACGATAGAGATGGGTGTGGGTGCCGGAGTAACCAGCTCGAATTCATACCCGCGCCAGGTATCGATACTACCAGGTCCGCCGACCAGCCATTCGACGCTATAACGCTCGCCCTCGGCTTTGGTGATGCGAAGTCGCTGGTGAGGCATGAAACCTCTCGAACGCTTCACGATGTCGCCGACCTTGAACTTCGGCGTGGTGTTATCGTTGCTGGCCTTAGCGGCTGGCTCGTCGATCCATTCGGCGATGAGGTCAGCACCATGTTGCGTGCCAACGTCAGGATGGAACGTTCCATCTCCGCGCCACGCCTTACCGTATTCGGCGTTGAATTCGTGCGCGACTGTCCAGCCGTAGCGGCGATCGTGCCATTTGTCTTCGACCATAGGCCCGACCTTTCGGCCATCGCGCGTCTTGTAGAACTTGCCGGCCTCGATCTTGAGTGTGACGGACTTTGCGGGAGTCTCTGTGGAGAGGTTGGGCTCTAGGTTCTCGATGTACTTCGCGCCACCGGTCCGGATGCCATCGACAATCGTTTTGTCCCATTTAACGTTGACAAGATTGCCGTTCAATTCGGTGACTTCGCCTTCCAGCCCAACCAGCTCCCTCTCGCTGTAGACTGCGCTCTTTCCGCAGTATCGCACACGCTCGCCGACGCGCGGCTGCCATGGTTCGAAGCGCTTGGCAAACATTCCGGGCTTTTTATTCGAGAAGACTAGATCGTCGCGCACGGCGGTGACTTGGCAAACGTCGTCCTTTTTATAGTCCGTCGGCGCACCGCGATTGTCTATGACGCGAACCCAGTCGCCAACCTTGTATCTCTGCTCACCCATCACGCAGCTCCTTCCGTTGTTGTTTCGGCGGTCATCGCGCGCCATTGTGTGAAGTCGACCTTGACGACGTTCGTGTCGTCGTCCTCTTTTGCAGGCGGCTCGCCATCCGGATCGTGCTCGATCTCAAAGCCGTGCCACCAGATCGTTGTCGCGCCGTCAGCAAGGCGCACCTGATACTCACTGCCCCAGTTGCGGTCGCCGATAACGACGCCGGTAAGATGAGGGTTTTGCCGGTTGCGGACCGGATCGCCGAAATTGAAGAAATCGCAGTCGCAGGTCATGCCGCCACCCCACCCAGCGCGTAGTCGTTGACTGCCAGACCGGCCTGCAAGTCAGAATCGTCGATGTTGTCGTTCGCCGCGGTCAGAACGCGCGGCAGCGAAACCGGCATGAGGCCGGATAGCGTAGAGCAACCGCCGTTGTGCGGCGCCAGGTGCGTCGTGCGGTAGGGATTGTTGTCATTGGCTGGGATGATTGCGCGCTGCTTGTGCAGGCCGTATGTGCGCCGCAGCCGCTGGTATGCGGCCATTGGCTTGACGTTGTATCTGGCGGCAATATCTGCGACGCTCTCGCCGTTCTCACGGCGCGCGTGCATATCCGCCAGCATTGTGCTGGTGATAAGTGTCATGTCGTCTCCTCTGCGTGGTGGCCGCCTTGTGGTTGACAAAGCAGCAGGGTTATGAAACTAAACTATTTTTACAAATTTGTCAAGATTTCACCAAGGTGGATGCATGCCTGAAGTTAAGTCGCGCCTCCTGCAGTCGATACTGAAAGAACAGAAGCGGAGAGCCGTAAAGGATCGCGCTGTGTACGAAGAGCTAGGCGTGCCTCAGCAGACCTACAGCACCTGGAAGGCTGGCGTCATTCCAAGACCTAGGCAATTCCCGGCGATTGCCGCCTTCCTGGGTGTCTCCGAAGATGAAGTGGCAGAGATGGCTCGCGAGGCGGCAGAAACCGCTCCTTCCATCACGCCTATTACCGTTGCCCGCACCTACGGCAAGATCTCCGACCGCAAGGCCGGCAAATTCAAATTCGAGCCCATCAACGACGGTCGCAAACGTATCCCCGAAGGCCGGTACGCGATCGTCATCGACACGAAAGTGATGGAGCCCGTCTTCCACGTCGGCGTGAAAGCGTGGCTTGACCCTTCCCGCTGGCCAGCCGTTGGTGACGACGTGCTCTCGCATTCGGGCGGATTCGCTTGGATCGGACGATTTGAAGGAATGAGCAACGGCGCTGTTCAGCTTAGCCGCTACGATGGCTCGCAGCTTGAAGTGAAGAACGTGGAAGCTGTCCATGTCATCGTCCTTTCGGAGCGGGTGGTGACGGCATAGCAGGTTGGTTGCGTTATAAGGCATTTAGTAAAACCTTATAGCACTTGACAATTCCTACAAATTTGTGTAGGAATTGACTGTCCGATGTGGTGTCGGATATCGACCGGATGGGGTTGATCTGCAAAGGTCTCCTCCCCCATCTCAGTAGGAAGAGCCGGGACGGATACAGGTGGTGCTGGTCCATTATGTCCCGGCTTTTGTGTTTCTGGGTGGCGGCAAAAGGGTCGCGGGTTACGTCCGTACTATGGCCGCCTTCCCGCGTCAGGCTGCAGCCTTCCGCCATTCGATATAGAGATTTTTCAACAATCGCTTTTCGACATAGCGGTGAGCGCGGGTCGCGACATGCGCGCGATATGATTCTTTCTCGACGCCCTTGGCATTGACCTTGCATTCCACCGGCAGGCCAAGCTTATCAGCCTCGAAGCGGGCGCGCTCTGCGTAAACGCGTTGGTAATACGTGGCGGCTGAAAGGTCGCTGCCGAAGTCGGGTCGCCATAGCCCCATATTCCCGATGATGCCGCTGCGCATGTTCCACGATACCGAGCGGCGAGCGCGATTATACCCGTGGTCTACCCAGTCCTGCGCCGTTGCGCCTTCACCAGGGTTCCCCTGCCGCCTTCCGTTAATGACAGCGAGGCCGAGACGCTTCCAAACTGCGGAGACGCTCTTGTATGTGCCGATGTCGCCGCACTCGCCGACAATGGTGGCGAAGGACACATCACCGAAGCCGTTCACCGATTTTACAAATTCGTATGCGGGAAGTTGCTTGACCATCTTCACCATCTGCTTGGCGTAGCCTTCGCACTGCGCGTCGAAGAGCTTTTCAGATTCGATGTAGGAGCTGATAACGCTCGCAACGTCAGACTGAGGCAGGCCCTCGTCGATCTCTGCCATCGCGGCCTTAATGGCGTCATCGACGCGTTTCTGCGCTGCCTTTGTAAGCTTGCGCGGTGCCTTGCCGAATGCGGTCACTCGGTCGGTGGTTTTGTCCTCTTCGAAATCGGCGTCGCGGCACAAAAGGCTGCGCACTTCCGCTTTCATCATAAGGATGACTTTGGTCTTTGCGCGGATCGCTGCCTGTCTGCGGCGGTGCAAGTTGACGATCTGCCCCACGATGTCGGCGACCGGCGCGGGATCGTACGCACCAAGCGGCTGGTGATTGGCGAGCCAAGGGGTTGCGGTGAGTTCTTCGGTGGACGGATTAAATCTGATTTGCATGTTCATGAAGGCCTCCTCGTGGTGTGCGGCGTTTGGTTTGGTGGCCGCTGACAATTTGGGTGGTGCAGGCTGGCATTGGACATCCGGGGTTCGAGCCGTTAGCGGCCAGCCTGAAAAACTACTGCTGAGGTTTGCGGGCGTCGATCTTTGCTTGCACCCACGCCTCAACCTCTTCACGGACAAACGCTACTCGGCGTTCACCTAGATCAACGGCAAGAGGGAACCGGCCTTCCGCACGGTAACGGTTGATCATGGTTCGCGACATCGAAGTCATCTTGCAGACGTCATTCAAACTGATAAGGCGGGGTTTCTCTGTCATCGTTTTCTCCAAATGTTGTGGGCGGCGCGTCATTTCTGGTTTTCGATGCCGCAAAGGCCACCCACTCCGCCTAAGCGGAAACTCGTGTCTGCTCGTAAATCGATGTCAGCGTGTCGTTGGTGAACACCTCGTCGACGCGCTTGCCGTCTGGCAGCTTCGCAGCAACGGCGCGGTAATACGCAGCCTTGTGCAGCATGTCTTGCGCCTGCGGCTGGTAGACAGCGACGGCGTTCTCGATGTCGGCCTTGCGGGCATTCGCCATCCGAACGCCGTTCGGAAGGGTGACTGCCATAAGCTGGAGAGTTGCTGCCGTCTTGATGATCCGCGTACGGTGGGCGGAACTGACGAGTTGCGGCTCCTTCATGACCAGCGGTCGAGGGGCGGCAACATTGGCGTCAGGGCAGTCTTGGAAAATCTTCGCGTTATCGCTGCGGATGCGCTCACCAACGGCAGCTTTTGCGCCTAGCTGGATGAGGTGGTTGCGGAGCGAAACATTGTCGTCCGCAAGTTCGACGAGCGCATCAACCGCGCTGGTCTTTTCGTTGTGCCGGTCAACGGCCATCTGAATAAGCGCCTGCGGCGTTGCCGATTTCGCGCCTTTGGCTCGGCTGTGTCTTCTGGATGGCTGCGGGGTTTCGATGTGCATGTTCATGGGCTTCTCCTCGTGTGGTGGTTTTGGTGCTTGACTGGGTGGCGCGTGTTTTGTGGATTACAATGGATCGACGGCCGCTCAGTCAATTGAGTCCGCAGGGTGCTGGCGACCCTGGCCTGGGTTGCGCCGCATCTGAGGCCAGCACCTTGCAGTTTGGTTAGACGACGCGGCGTCATGATCATGGTTTCCGAGCCTCCTACGGCCGCATCGTCTATTCAGGTTTGCAAGTGGCGAGGCGGTTACAGCCAGGATTTCACCGAGACAACGGCCATCAACTACTTGCAAATTTGGTTAGTGGGCGCGGCGTTCCATGAACGGGTTGCGGCGAAACGGTGGCCACACTCACTATTCTTGCCGTGTCGCTGCAGAGCGCCATCGGCGTATTCGGTGCAAGGTCGGGCGATTTGGCCACGGTTTTCGCAAGGCGAACGGCCCTTCCTTGCATCTTCGCTTGCCTTCACGTCGCTGGAGGTCGTCGCGATGGCAAGCCCGCCGAGGCGGATTGGTATTGTGAGTACTTGGCAAGACGTCATTGGTTTTCGCTCGCCTGTTGGCCTCACACTCACAAATTCTCAGCAAACGGCGCGGCGCGTTCATTTTGGGTTACGCTGCACGCAAGGCACTGCCGTTTGCACTCATTCGGGAAGGATGGCGTTGCGTCCATGGTTTTCAATGGCGTGCCGGCCACCCTTCCCTAGCTCGTTACTACAGCGCCACGCATGGCGTTCTAATAACGGGCCGTCTCCGGCCACCTATGGCGGGCCGGTCGAGGCCCACCATCTTCTTCTTGATGTGGGAGCCTCATGCTCCCGTCTTCTCACGATCAGCGCTTGGGTCGTCGATCGTCTTCTTTCGCAATCCTTAAACATGCGCATTCCCTTTCATGCTGCAGGTTCGTCTTGGGGTCTTTTGCCCTGTCGGCTTCTTGTGTGGCCGCTGTTGATTTTGGTTCTACCGTTTTACCGGTTTAGTGTCAACTCTAAACCGGTTTTATTTTTCAATATTTTTCCGTTATACCGGTGCGCATGGCAAGGTTGAGCGACATCATAAGGTCTAAGCGCAAGGAAATGGGCTTAACGCAGAAGGCGTTCGGCAACCTTTTCGGTGCGCAGCAGACAACCGTCTCCGATTGGGAGAAGGGTAAGATATCCATGATGCGCAACTGGCAGAAGCTCGCGGGGTCTCTTGGCCTGCGCGAATCGGAGTTTCTGGACCTTATGGCTGAGGCGACGACCGAGTCGGAAAAGACGGAGCGCATGATTCCAGCGTTGCGTCAGGCGACCGCCCCTGTCATCAATACCGGTAGTATCATTGCCGCTCCTAAACCGCCGTCCGGGGAGCGTGACGTGCCTGTTCTAGGCAGGTCAAAAGGAGGGTCGGACGGTGAGTTTGAGTTTAACGGGCAGATCATGGGCTGGGAATGGAGGCCGCCTCACCTGGCGGGCGTCGCCGAGGCATATGCATCTTATGTAGACGGCGAGAGCATGTATCCGCGTTACAAGCCGGGCGAGACGGTATGGACCAATCCGCCAAAGCCGATCGCGCGCGGCGACGATGTTATCGTGCAGCTGGCGCCGAACGAAGAGGACGGCGTTCCCCGCGGCTTCATCAAAGAGTTTGTGCGGTGGGAGCCCAGCTATCTGGTCGTCTGCCAGTTCAATCCCCCGATGGAAATCAAATACCCGCGCGACGACGTTGTCTCGATC
This sequence comes from Agrobacterium sp. S7/73, assembly GCF_019355535.1. Classification (NCBI taxonomy): domain Bacteria; kingdom Pseudomonadati; phylum Pseudomonadota; class Alphaproteobacteria; order Hyphomicrobiales; family Rhizobiaceae; genus Agrobacterium; species Agrobacterium sp. S7/73. The sequence continues at coordinate 1,052,843 of NZ_CP072136.1, read as the reverse complement.
CATAAAATAGACTACGCCCAAAAATAACGGTTTACCGGTTTAACGGTTGACACCATTCCGGTATCGGTCTATATCTCCTCTTGCAACCAGCAAACCAAGCTGGCCACCACAAGAGGAGATTACCAATGTACAGACCACGTCCCGAAGAGTTTGACGACGTCGCCGTTGCCGCCCAGTCCGATGAGCCTATGAAGCGCCCGGACCACAAGGCCAAGAAGCACGGCAAGCCCAAGACGAAATATGAGTACATGCGCCGCTTCCCCAAGAAGCCGCGTAAAGGCGAGGAAGTCGGCGGCGGCCACTTCGTATTCCGCCGTGGCGATAGCACTGGACGCATTCGTCCCTGCATGTGGCCCTTCGAGCATCCCTCCTACGATTCTGCGCTGGTCGAAGCCGCCCGCCTGTTTCATGAGCATGGCGGCACCTACGACATTCTCTCCGTTTGCGGCCAGGTCAGCGCGACGCCGGATGCCGGCGAATGAGCGCGGCCGCAGCGACCGAGCCGACCACCGTCCAGCAGATCATCCTTACCCAGCATGCCGACTTGATGAAGGACATAGCCAGTTTTCTGGCTTTGTCGCTCTTTATCACCGCAGTGCTGATCTGGGCTTACTAAGGAGACCCGCCATGTCGGAGATCAAGGCACCTTTCGTCGTCTATGCTTTTGCGGTGGATGGAGATTACCCCGGACTGGAAAATGCGGTAAAAATCGGCGTCGCCAAAAATCCGAGCACTCGACTGCTTGCATGCCAGACCGGCTCCCCAGTAAGGCTATACCTCAAGAAGACGTGGCCGTTCGAGGACAGGGAGACTGCATTAGCTTTTGAGCGGGCGTGCCACGCGGAATTCGCAGAAGCTAAACTTATCCGAGAATGGTTCTCTGTCACCATTGAGCAAATAGACGGCTTCCGAGACGAGTTTTACGATCAAAAAGACATCGGACAGGAGATATCGGAACTGCTCAAGGCAGTTGCCGCACGCGAGAAAAATGCATCATTGCGTATGTCTTCCGACAATAAACGGCCCAAGGAAGCAAAGTCTGCCTCCGCAAAGGTTTTATTCCCCGCTTCGAAGAACGACATGCTTAACACTCAATCAGCTGCGTTCTACCTCCAAATGTCCGCATCTTGGCTCAATAAAACCCGCTTAAATGGCGACGGCCCAGCCTACCACAAAGTGGGTGGGCGCGTTTTCTACCGCGTTAGTGACCTCGACACTTGGACCGATAGCAACAAGAGGACAGCAGTCTACGATTTCGCAAACCGAGCGAAATAATCACCCACCACAGGAGATCGTCATGAGAAGATATCACATCATTTCCGCAGAACAGTTTATAGCTCAAGGCACAAGCCCAGGGGCAATACTCTCCATTGCCGCAACACAAAAAGATCGGTCCCTGCGCAGTCGACTTGAGGAGACCGCGCGTCTCGTTTCACTTCAAACCGGGCTGCCTTTACAAATACCGGGATCGGCAAGTTTCAAACGGCAACGTGCCGCGAATGACAATAAATCAAGTCTCGGGGCAGAAAATGTCACCAGCCAATGACAACACCCCTCGCCTCATCGGTCGCAGGGAGGCTGCGGAATATCTTGGCATAGCCGAGTCCACGTTCTCGATGTGGGTGGCCACTCTCAAGATGCCGCAGCCGATCGCCGGCACCAGAAGATGGGACAAGAAGGCGATCGATGCGCGCCTTGACGAATTGAGCGGCTTGTCAGCCAATGACAACGAAGACCCCTATGAGAAATGGATGAGGGAAAATGCGAGTTAAGCTCAAAGGGCTGATGAAGGTCAAAAAGACCCTCGCGAGCGGCAAGACCATCTATTACTGCTACGCCTGGCGCGGCGGTCCGCTTCTCAAAACAAAGAGCGGCGAGCCAATGCAGCCGGGCGACCCCATGTTGATCAAGGTGTTTTCGGACGCGACGAAAGATCGCCATGTTGACCCTAGTGAAACATTGGGAGCCCTCATCACCGAATACAGGGCGTCGACCGAGTTCTTATCGAAAGCCGACAAGACACGGCGCGAGTATGACCGGTACCTCGATCTAATTCGAGAGAAGTTCGGCAAGGTACCATTCTTCATGCTCCAAAATCCTCGCTACCGAGGCGAGTTCAAGAAGTGGCGCGACAGCATGGCGGACAAGCCTCGGACAGCGGATTATGCGTGGACCACCCTTGCCCGCATCCTTTCCTTCGGTAAGGACCGCGGCAAGCTGTCAGTGAACATTGCGGAGAAAGGCGGCCGCCTCTATTCCGCCGACCGTACCGAAAACATCTGGACAGAAGAGCACTTGCAGAAGCTGTTCGCCGTTGCGACGACGGAGATAAAGGCTGCAGTTATCTTCGCCCTGTGGACTGGCCAGCGCAAAGGCGACCTGCTGGTTGCCCCATGGAGCGACTACGACGGCAAGACCATCAAGGTGAAGCAGAGCAAGACCGGCGCGCGCGTGAAAATCCCTTGCGGCAACGAGCTGAAACAAATTTTGGACGCGATGCCGCGACGGTCGACGGTGATTCTCACCAACACGAAAAAGAAGATCCCTTGGACGTCGGATGGCTTCGACACATCGTTCCAGAAAACAAAAGCAAAGGCTGGCATCGATGATCTAACGTTCCACGATCTACGCGGAACCGCGGTCACGCGTCTGGCCATGGCGGGCTGCAACAACAGCCAAATCGCGTCCATCACCGGCCACAGCCTGCGCGACGTCGACGCTATCCTTGACGCTCACTATCTGGGCGGACGAGCTGAACTCGCTGAACAAGCCATTGCCAAGCTGGAGGATTATCAGGGCCAAAAGAAGTAGCTTGCGCAACCCTGAATGTAAAACTACTGTAAGGCGACTGAAAAATTCAGTCGCTTTTTCAGTTTGCAGACTTACTGTAAGTCTTTGAAACTCGATGTACGTTACAAGATGCAGTTTGAAATTAAGCGGTTTAAAAACATTACATAAAAGCCTGACTTTTAATCAGTAGGTCCAGGGTTCGAATCCCTGCGCTCTCACCACCTTCATCAAAGATATCAGTAAGTTAAGACGCATAATGCCCATCGATATGTTCGCTGGCGGTAACGATATGCGCTTGCGCCGCGTGACATGAAGTTGCGTTACGACAAATCTCGTCCCTGAAACTGCCTCCCAGAAGAACGCAAATCGCCGCCCTCCCCGACACACCGTCCCCTGGATCGCGAGCCGGCCGATAAGGCCGCTCAATGCAAAGCATGGTACGATGGCGTGTGCTAATACCTGATCCGCGTAGGGGCGACCTTCGGTCCGGAGTCGGTCGTCGGATTGGCGCGAGCCAAGGGAGAAAGAACAATGGCAACCCATATCGAAGACGACAGTGACATGCTCATACCTCAGGATCTGGCGGAGGGAGCGAGCCGTTATCTGGGGAAACCGCTTGAGCTGCTGCCGGACAGGGAAAAAGCAATATTTCGTCGTCTTGCAGCAAGGCGCACCATCTCGGCGGACGCGAATGCGGTTTTCGACGAGAGACTGACGCCCGGCCAGCGGCTTGCGGATGCGGTTGCCAAATTCGGTGGTTCCTGGACCTTTATCCTTATATTTGCGGCTTTGCTTGCGATATGGCTGAGCGCAAACATTATCGCGGCTTCGAACGCCTTCGATCCCTACCCGTTCATTTTCCTCAATCTCATCTTATCCATGCTCGCAGCGGTTCAGGCGCCGGTGATCATGATGAGCCAGAACCGCCATGCGGCCAAGGATCGAATCGACGCCGCACATGACTACGAGGTCAATCTGAAGGCAGAGATCGAAATCATGGCGCTGCACGATAAGTTCGATCGGATGCGCTCTATCGAGCTGAAAGCCCTCGTCGATAAACAGCAGCAGCAGATCGACCTTTTGACAAAACTCGTGCTGAAACAAACAGGCTAGAAAATTTACGTCAGAATACGGAAAATCGCGCCCGCGCGCCGATTCCATGTGCAACGGAACGCGCTTTGTGTGCCGGTCGTACAGTAGCAGCTGCAGCACTTCATGGATGGTTTCCAGACAAGCTATGTGCTTGCGCATCCCTCATATAGAGCGCAGAATAAATCAATGGCAGCATTTGAAGTGGGCGCTGTTGTGTAAAGGTGCATCTGCCTTGGCCCCAACCAAAGGAGGACGAAATGTCTTCCACCAATCGAAAACGAAATGTCGATCCAGATCGTGGGCCCCTGCTCGTCAAGGCGATCGACACGCTTGAAAAAGGTGCTGCAACGTTACGCGGTTCGTCGAAACTCGACGCGTGCAGGCGAGTTCTGATCGCCGCCATTCGACGTGCTTCCGGCAGGCGTAAACCAATCCCGGCTGCGTCGGCTCCTCACCATAAGAACCGGGACATATCGCAGTCTACCCAAAAATCCGGAAGCCCGGCTGTCGAGAGATGGGAAAATGAAGGCGGCGCGATCAGATGATCGTTGTCGCCTGCCCAGAACGGAGTGATCATCATGGCGTCAAGTGTCCATCTGGAAGAAATGACATCGGCGGAATGCATCGCATTCCTTTCCCGGATGAGCTTCGGGCATCTTGCCTGTATCGATCATGACAGGCCCTATGTGGTGCCGATCCATTTCGTGTTTCACGAGGGTGGAGTCTACAGCTTCTCGATGATGGGAGCCAAGATAGAGAATATGCGCCTGAACCCTCATGTTTGCCTTCAGGTCGATGAGGTCAAAAACACCAGCACATGGACAAGCGTAATTCTCCATGGCCTCTATCAGGAGCTTGAAGATAACGAGCAATGGCAAAGCGAGCGGATCTACGCCTGGTCTCTGATCCAGAAACACCCGAACTGGTGGGAGCCGGGAGGCTCAACGATCCATCAGCACGAAAATGGAACGGACTCCACCAAGCCGATTTTCTTCAGCATCCAAAAAGAAAGCCTCACGGGCCGCAAAGCGGTCCAGAGGGAAGATTTCGTGCGTTAAGCGGCCTCCCTCTATAGATAGGCGTACACATACCGCGCGATATTGTCATAAAAACTGGAGAGATAGGCTGGCAACCGGTTCAACCGGGCAAATTTGCTGCCGCGATATTCCGCGCGCGTTCCGACCAGCGTGTCCGGATCGCCGAAAGGCAGAAAATCCTTTTCGGTGACGTAGACATGCGTGCCGTAACCCCAGCCGCATTCCAGCGCCCGGTCGAAAGGCAGCGTCATCACCCTTGCCGCTTTCAGAAACTCCTCCGCTCCACCGCGTGAGATGATATAGCAGGCCGACGATCCCTGTGGCCCGTATATGCAGCGCCCCAGCTTGTCTCCGAGAGCGCTGGTCTTCCTGGCTCTGAAACCTCTGTGGCGGTGATTGGTCAGCTTTACGATGGAATTCTCAGGCATGATCGCGACCATTGCCTTGACCCGATCGGAGAAGTCAGGCGTGAAGGCAACATCATCCTCAACGATCACGGCCACCGGCGCATCCGTGGCGAGGAAAATCTCCAGTGCCTTGATATGGCTGGCATAACAGCCATACTCCCCAGGCAAGGCATGACGGCCGTTGCGAAGCTCAAAGCCGCGCCTGTTAAAATCCGTCCATTCGGCAGCGGGAATGGTCTTACCGTCAACACCTTCCACCGGGCGCAAATCCAGCCCAAGACCTGATGCTCCGTTCAGCATCTTTTCAAGACGGGCGCGCGCTCTGGCGATGGAGATGATGTAAACGGGAAAAGCGGATATCGGCAGCATTCGGAAAGCACCATGCGCATAGGGTCGGGAAACCGTCTCCTACAGCATGTGGCGCACCCTGTCTGCATGCCGTGATTTCCACGCCGGCAGAATTTCGGGCGAGCAACGCGCAAGCTTTGACGGTTCGGGAATGCGGCGCGAGTTATTTACGTGGGGCGGTGCGGCGGCAGCGCCAGTTCCAGTCTCTGGCTTCGCCGGTATCCATGTGAACCGATTCGGTGTGGCAATAGGTGCCTACACCACCACGCTGCGGCATCGAGCGCAGATAGGACGCAAGCTCCCATTTGGAAACGCCCTTGATCTGGATGTCGGCTGCATCGCAGGTGTAGTGCTTGGAACCCTGCCTTATGCCCTTTGGCGGGCGATAACCCGAGGTGACGATGGCCGGGCTGTTGTAGTGGCGCTCGACATCCTTGATCATGCGCACCAGTTCCGGCTTGAAACAACCGACTTCGACATGATCGGTCTGCAGGAAAAGCCCGTTCGGAGAAACTCGGGTGAGGCCGGAGAGCGAGGCAAGCTTCATCAGGCCGGCCGGCTGGTCATCCTCGTCTTCGAGATGCGCATCGTCGAATTCGTCAGACATCATCGAACGGCCGGAAAGCGCTATACCCATCGTCCTGTCCGATCCGCCGGAGAGCGCCGCAACCTGCGTATTCTCCGCCGTACCGTTTTCGATCATTTTCGGAAGGCGCTTCTTGGCCGCACCGGCGAAGAAAGCTGCCAGCGGCACTACTGTGCCCTCACTTTCCTGCCCCTCGCCTGCCCGTTTTGCGGCTCCAGAAGACTGTGCTGAAGCAGCTGCGAGCTGTTCCGACGCATTTTGCGGCGCTGGTACGGGAACCGCCTGACGGTTTTCGCTGTGCTGTTCTGCCGGTACCGGCACGGCAGTCGGCACTTGTCCCGTTGCGGATACCGGTTGCGGCTGTGTCGCCTGCACTGGTGCCGAATAGACGCTGCTGACGGCGGGCGCGATACCCTGGGAAGGTGCACCCGCTGCGGCTGTAGCCCCCGCCGCAACGGCAGGTCTGCTTGAATATATGCTTGATGTACCCGCGGAAATCGCCGTCGGCTGCGTCGTCAGGCCGCCAATATCGGCGGCGGCACCGTAACCCTGTGCGGGGCCACCGGGCGCCTGCGGCTGGGCCGCAACGGCCCCGCCGGTTGCGGAGGCCACGGCGGGATCCACGTAATGCCCCTGCTGCTGTTTGGCGGCCGGATTATGAACCGCCGATGCCGCCTGCGCATTCTGCTCGGCGGAAATCGCCGGCTTTTTGCTGTTGGCAGCCATGTCGTCATCCGTCACCGCTGAAACGCATCCGGCAAGCCCGAGCAACGAAACCGCGACAACAAGACGCTGACAGGCAACGCGTCCTTTCGCGCTATCGACAGCTTTCATGGGTGGCCTCCGTATCTTGCATTTACAACAGCAGCACGGGAACGGAATCGTCTGCTTTTTCAAAACAGGACATGCCGTTTCGATTCGCGGACTATGCCTCAACCCATCCGGACAAGGCAAGAGTGACCGAAATCGTCGCTTCTGGTCGGGAAAACCCCTACCACGAACCCGTATTCTGCATAGATATCCACGGTTCGGCTGGCGCGAGGCTTTCGCCCTTCTGCAAGATTTCGAAGGAAATACCGTCGGGCGAACGAACGAAGGCCATGTGACCGTCACGCGGCGGCCGGTTGATCACGACGCCATTTTGCTGAAGGTGGGCACAGAAGTCGTAAATATTGTCGACCTCATAGGCCAGGTGCCCGAAATTGCGGCCGCCGGTGTAATCTTCAGTGTCCCAATTGTAGGTGAGTTCAAGGGAAGGCGCCTTTTTTTCCCGCGCCGCAGAGATATCGTCGCGCGCTGCAAGAAAAACCAGAGTGAAACGGCCTTTTTCGTTTTCGATCCGGCGTATTTCCTCGAGACCCATCAGGTCGCAATAGAATTTCATTGATTCGCCAAGGTCTTTGACGCGAACCATCGTGTGCAGATACCGCATTTTCTTCCTCTCCAATACGCTTTTCCGGGCCATAAACGCATGATCGCAAGCCCCGGACAAGGACGGCGACATAAAAGCAGCTACGCAAATCAAAAACTAGGGCTTGCGTGGAACCGTTACCAAGATGTTAATCTGGTACACAGGAATCAGTTGACCGGTGTGTGGCGCGTAATCGAGGGGTTGGCAGGATATGGCTGATAGGATGTCATCGAAAACGATAGTCGATGTCGAGGACCTTTCGGCCGATGCCGTGGACCTGACCGAAATCACCGGCGCGGTGAAATGGTTCGACGTTGCCAAGGGTTTCGGCTTTATCGTGCCTGACAACGGAATGCAGGACGTGCTGCTGCATGTCTCCTGCCTGCGCCGCGATGGGTATCAGACCATTCTCGAGGGTACGCGCATCGTTGCCCTCATCCAGCGGCGTGACCGCGGCTTTCAGGCCTTCCGCATCCTGTCGATGGATCAGTCCACCGCCGTTCACCCGTCGCAGCTGCCGCCGGTTCGCACCCATGTGCAGGTCACGCCGTCAAGCGGGCTTGAGCGTGCAATCGTCAAGTGGTTCAACCGCACCAAGGGTTTCGGCTTCTTGACGCGCGGCGAAGGCACTGAAGATATTTTCGTGCATATGGAGACGCTGCGCCGTTTCGGCCTCACGGAACTGCGTCCGGGCCAGGTGGTGCTGGTGCGCTTTGGCGATGGCGACAAGGGTTTGATGGCGGCGGAAATCCACCCCGACAACCCGGCCCCGATCGGGATGTCGCACTGATGGCCGCTGTGTTTCGCAACTTGATGAAGAGCGCCGTTCTGGCGCTTCTTTTTTTCACGCTCTCAAGCGCAGCGCAGGCTCAACAGCAGCAGACGTTTCAATCCGAACCGCTGACGATAGAGACCGCCTCCGGAGAAACCCACGAATTTGTTGCGGAACTGGCGCTGGACAACGCCCAGCGCGAACAGGGCCTTATGTTTCGCAAGTCCATGCCGCTTGGAAGCGGTATGCTGTTCGATTTCGGCAAGGAGCGGGATGTAGCCATGTGGATGAGGAATACGCTCATTCCGCTCGACATGCTGTTTATCGCCCGGGACGGGCGCATAACCCATATCCACGAAAACGCCGTGCCACATTCAGAAGCGATCATCAGCTCCCGTGGGTCGGTCAAATTCGTGCTTGAACTGAATGGCGGCACTGCCAAACGCTACGGCATCAAACCGGGCGATGTGGTTCGCAGTGCACAAATCGGCAACCGGAAATGACATTGCCGCGTTACTGCGTCTGAAAAGGCCGGACGACGTTTCGCCCGGCCGGCAAGATCTCAGTAGACCGGCTCGATATGGCTCAAAATCCGGCAATTGGAAATGGATGCGGCAAGATTGATGGCAATGTCGATTGCCTCTACCGAATCCGCCGTCCCTTCAAGATAGATCACGTCATTTTCGACGGTTGCGGAAATCCGCGACTTCTCGAGACCGTTTTCGAAAGCCAATGCAGAGGTGATGGCCTCGCATACACCCGCCATGCGGTCTCCAAAGAAGCTTTCCTGAATGCCTGACAAATTGAACATGTGCGTTCTCCTTCTTGGCTATTACAACGCCCGAATCACGGTTTTGTTCATCTCCGGTTCATCAATTCGTTCATCTTCCATTCATCTTGGCAAATTGGAACCCCCTGCCCGATCACATTTTAGGTGATCGGGAACCATTTCGTGAGGTGAGCATTTCGCGCATGGGAGTGAAATCTGCCGTCAAGGCGCATGAAACAGGGAGGAGAATGACATGCTGATTAACAAAACGGAGCCGTGTCACCACGCCTCGTGGATGAAGCCGGTGGCGATCCACCTGCCGCTATCCGCAGCGGTGGAAATCTACAGCCCTCTGGTGGCGCTGGACATGCTGATGTACCGCTGGCCGGACGAACACGGACCGGAATATGAGGACGCACGCAGGAACTGTCTCGATGCTATCGCCGGAAAATGCGACATCGAAAAAGCGCGGGAATCGTTTCTGGTCGCAAGCAGCCACGCGCATATTCTGAACATCCACTAGCTCGTCACGCGGAAGGCTTTGTGAATTTTATCGATTAAATATCAATAACTTACGGTTAAGACAACCGGATGAGCGGCAAGTCGATCTGCCGTCATCAACATAGCTCCAGAGGTCAAAACAACGGGCAATCCACCTGCGTGGATCGCCCGATTGATTGAAGCCTGAGCTTCGTCCTATTCAAATGGCCGGGCGCACAGGGATCGGGAGGTTGCTGTGAGATACACCGTCTTAATTTTCCCCATGCACCGGCAGTCAATACTCGGATAGATTTCTGTCTTACAATCGGTGTTTCGACGTGACTATTCCTGATAGCGCGACACGCCCGCTTCGTCGTTATCGCATTCAACCAGGCAAACAACCGTCTCCCCTAGCGAACAGGTAGTCTGCAAAAACCGTTCACGCTTTCTCGGTAACAAACGCGGCATCGACCCGTGCGCCAGAGGCGCATGAACGACCGAAGTCGGATCCTGCCTGCGGAACATGACATGTAACTGTCATGCAAACGTTATAATCCGCAATGACGAATTCCATGGAATCGGTTGGCGGGTGAACCGCTGAAAGCTTGGGAGTGGAACTGGCCAACATGGAAACTGTTTTTGCCCTTTGCGCAATTCTGCTCCTCGCCTTCAATCTTCTCGGCGTCGTTCTGGCAGGCTGGCGGCTGAAAAGACGCGATACGGACAACGCACTTGTCCGGCAGAAACCGCCGGTATCGCTGGTGGTGCCGTTGCGCGGCATCGAAACTTTCACGCCGCTGACGCTGTCGCGCGCCTTCCAGCTCAACTGGCCGGACTATGAGCTGCTGTTCTGTGTCGCCGACGAGTTCGATCCCGTGATCGAGGAAGTGCGCAAGGCAAGCGCGGCCTTCCCCGCAGTTTCAGCGCAATTGCTCATCGGCGATGATCGCATCAGCGCCAATCCCAAACTGAACAATTGCGTCAAGGGCTGGCGTGCTGCCCGACACGAATGGGTCATTCTGGCCGATTCCAATGTTTTGATGCCGCAATCCTATATCGAAACCATGATGTCGGCCTGGCGGCCGGATAGCGGACTGGTCTGCTCGCCACCGCTCGGCTCCCGGCCGGATGGCTTTTGGGCGCATGTGGAATGCGCCTTCCTCAACGGCTCGCAAGGCCGCTGGCAATATGCGGCGGAAGCCATCGGCATGGGCTTCGCGCAGGGCAAATCGATGTTGTGGAACAAGCCGTTCCTGGAAGAGCGCGGCGGCATCCGCGCGCTCGCCGCCGAAATCGCCGAAGATGCCGCTTCCACGAAGCTGGTCAGAAATGCCGGTCGCAAGGTACATCTGGTGTCGGCCCCGTTCGAGCAGCCGCTCGGACAGCGCCATGCCGGTGAGATCTGGTCGCGGCAGACCCGCTGGGCGCGGCTGCGGCGCGTCACCTTCCCGCAATATTTCGCCCCGGAAATCCTCACCGGCGCGCTTCCCCCGCTCCTCTTCGCACTCGCTGCCGCCGTTGCCGCGGACGCGAACCTTGCCGTCACCGCGATTGCCGTACTCGCCATCATGTACGGCCCGGAACTGGCGCTCACAGCTCTCAACCGGTGGCCGGTATCACTCTATAGCCTTCCGGCAATGGTCGCGCGGGATGTCATCATGCCATTCGTCTGGGTACGCAGCTGGATCGGCAGCGCGGTTGCATGGCGCGGCAATGTCATGACGATCGGCACGGCCGAAAGCACATTGGCCGGACCTTCAGCGGACTGAACGGAAGCTATTATTTGAAGGGGTTACACCGACAAGCGAATGTTTCGCTTTAAATGGTCGGAGTGGAGAGATTCGAACTCCCGACCCTCTGGTCCCAAACCAGATGCGCTACCAGACTGCGCTACACTCCGCCGAGGCGATGGCTGGGGAATACACGGTTCACCCGCAGTCCGCAACAGGGAAATTCATCTTTGTTGAGCCCATTGTCTCGATTGTTGAAAACTCATGCAACGCGATGGGACCGTGAAGAGGCCGCAAGGGATAATCGTCTTGACTCTCACATGGAGTCGGTCCATTTCAAATTCAGCGTTCCTGACACGATTTGGTTATTCTATTCAGGTACGTGAATAGTAATCCGGGGCGTATGCCCCACCGCACAACCGGAGCAGTTTCGACATGTCTGCGAAGATTTACCGCCCTGCAAAGACCGCCATGCAATCCGGCAAGGCGAAAACCAATGTCTGGGTTCTGGAATTCGACGCTGAGGTCCCGCGCAAGATCGATCCGATCATGGGATACACCTCGACATCCGACATGAAGCAGCAGGTCAAGCTGACATTCGAGACGCAGGAACAGGCCGAAGCCTATGCGCAGCGCAAGGGCATCGAATACCGCGTCATCCAACCAAAGGAAGCAACCCGCAAAGTTGTATCCTACACGGATAATTTCCGCTTCAACCGCACCCAGCCCTGGACGCATTGAAGAAGACGCACTGAACGATTTTCAGCCGGAGCAATAATAGTCCGGCACGACGGCCCCTTAGCTCAGCTGGATAGAGCGTCGACCTTCTAAGTCGAATGTCGCAGGTTCGAATCCTGCAGGGGTCGCCATCTCCACCTAACCTGCCGCTTTCGGGATCCAGATCGCGGAAATGTCGTCGCCATACGGCACTGCTTCACTCTCCAAAGCACAAATCCCGACCCAGGCGCACACGACGGCATCCATCTTGTCCTCAAAAGCCTTCATCTCCCATCCCTTTGCGTTCGTCGCGGGAATGATGAGTGCATCGGCAACCCCACCTATCCGTCGATCCAGATGTGCGATGATGAAAGACCAGACCTCGAGGAGTTTGGCGCGACGGTCTGCGGACGTATCCGACCGCCAGTAGCTGCCGACTTTTCCCTGCTTATACGGAAGCCGTTTCGCGGCGTTGGTCAGTTCAACGAGCGCAGGATGCGGGTAGACTTCGAGCAGACCGGGACTGCTGATTTCCCTGGTTAATAACGGATATCCCGCAAGTTCAAACCCCATTTTGAGGTCATCACTGACCTTGCCGGGCCTGATTGCATTTGGGGTGTGGGTGCCGCATTGCCGGGAACCATAGGCGGAAGACACCAGATTGTCAGAAGCACGGCGGGCAGTAATCGGTTGATGCGAGAGCGGCATATCAATCGTAACGAGATCGATCTTGCATCCCGTAAGGGCTTCTGCGGCCGCCAGAAGCGCCGATGCTTCGGCAACTGATCCCCTGGGGCGATCAGCGAGAACCGGGATATCGGTTCCACAGGCGAGGAAGCCAACGTAGGAAGATGCGGCGGCACGCAGCGTCCAGCCTGTTCCATCGTTGATGACCAAGGCGACCCCGCTTGGCTGGGTAACAGTCCATGCGGCGTCTATACCCAATACGGCTTTCAGAGCGTCACCCCTGCCCGAACAGCGTAAAATACCCCCAGGCGGCGGCGAAAAAAGCGATGATGGCGGCGATCGTCAGGGCTTTTTTCGATTTTGGTCCAAGCGGCTGGCGCGGCTTTTTCGGGGGCGCCGGTTTGCGGAACTTCACCACATTGTCGTTCATTATATCATCGTCCTGCATGTCGCTGCTGAAACCGGCGCCACATCAATGGCATCGGCCTTTTCGGATTTATCTCTAGCAGACCAGAGCTATCATAAATATTACCAAGTTTTCACTTCCCCCTTTGGGCAAGCTATGTCACTTCCCACAATCAGAGGAATACAAACAGCGACAGACGGACCGGAAACAGGGGCTGGAAACAATCCTCTGTGGTATTTTGAATTTTGCGGGTGACGAAAATGAATGACGCCAACACCAATGGCCGCGACACGGAAAACAGCCAGCCCGATCTGCGGGACATTCTGGGTACCAGCAGGTCAGGTAGAAAGAAGAAGTCGCGCCGCTATCTCTATGCCGCAGCAGCCGTGGTGCTGATCGGCGGGGGCCTTGGTTATTATTACCAGTCGCGTGCCGCAGGCGTCGCCTATACCTACACCACGGAAGCGGCGAGACAGGGCGACCTTTCCGTCATCGTAACCTCCACCGGCTCAGTCCAGCCGACCGATCAGGTCGACATATCGAGCGAATTGTCCGGCACCATTCGCAAGGTCAACGTTACCTATAACAGCCCGGTCAAATCAGGCGATATTCTGGCGGAACTGGACACCAACAAGCTGGAAGCCGACGTGCAGAGCGCCCGCGCCAAGCTTGCCTCCGCCAAGGCCAATGTGCTGAAGGCGCGCGCCGATCTCGGCTCGGCAAAAACATCGATGGAGCGTCTGCGGTCCCTCGTTCAGAGCCGGGTCTCCAGCCAGCAGGATCTGGATGCCGCGCAGTTCAACCACGATGCCGCCGGCGCCACGCTACAGGTCAACGAGGCGACCGTGCTTTCGGCGGAAGCGGATTTGCGACTGGCCGAGGTCAATCTCGGCAAGGCGAAGATCGTCTCGCCCATCGATGGTGTCATCCTCACCCGCAGTGTCGATCCCGGCGCCACCGTCGCCTCCTCGCTCAACGCTCCCGTGCTGTTCACCATTGCTGGCGATCTGCGCCATATGGAATTGCAGGTGTCGGTGGATGAGGCGGATGTCGGCAAGGTTGAAACCGGGCAGAAGGCCACCTTCAACGTCGATGCCTATCCCGACCGTAGCTTCCCGGCTGAAATAGAGACCGTGCGTTTCGCCTCCGAGACCGTGTCTAACGTAGTGACTTACAAGGGCATATTGACGGTGGACAATGAGGAATTGCTGCTGCGCCCCGGCATGACGGCAACCGCCAATATTGTCGTTGAGGAGATCAAGGATACGCTGCTTGTGCCTAATTCCGCGCTCCGATATACGCCGCCGCGCGAATCCGCCTCCCGTGGCGGTGGCTTGATGAGCCTGTTCCGCCCTCCCCGCATGGGCCGGTCGCAGAACCGCGATGCCGGGCCGGCCGCGACAGGCAAAAGAACGGTGTGGGTGCTGCGCAACAACACGCCCGTCTCGGTTTCGATCGAAACCGGCTCCACCGATGGCCAGCATACCGTGGTAAAATCGGGCGAGTTGAAGGCCGACGATCTGGTGATTACCGATGCCTCAGCCCGCAACGCCGGCTGACGGAGGAAAACCGCATGCAACAGCCGCCGCTCATAGAATTCCGCGATGTCGTCAAGCAATATGGCCGGGGCGAAGCGACGATCCGCGCGCTTGACGGCGTCAGCCTGTCGATCCACGAGAAGGAATTCGTCGCTATCATGGGGCCATCCGGCTCCGGCAAATCCACCTCAATGAACATCATCGGCTGCCTGGATGTGCCGACATCGGGCGAATATCTGTTTCAGGGCGTGCCGACCAGCGGTTTCGACAATGAACATCTGACGCTGCTGCGCCGCCACATGCTGGGTTTCGTGTTTCAGGGCTTCAACCTCCTGTCGCGGACCTCGGCGGTGGAAAATGTCGAGCTGCCGCTCGTGTACCGGGGCATGAAAGCCTCGGAACGGCGCGCGCGCGCCATGGAGGCGCTTGCACAGGTGGGTTTGAATGGCCGCGAGCACCACACGACGCAGGAGCTTTCCGGCGGTCAGCAGCAGCGTGTGGCCATTGCACGGGCCATTGTCACCCGCCCCGCTCTGCTTCTCGCCGACGAACCCACAGGCAACCTCGACACCAAAACCAGCGCCGAGATCATGGAGCTGATCACCACGCTCAACCGCGACAGGGGCATTACGGTCGTCATGGTCACGCATGAAGAGGATATCGCTGCCCATGCGGGACGCCTCCTGCGTTTCGTGGACGGCCATCTCGCCTCCGACAGCGCAGCGGAAAACAAGGAGACTTCCGATGTTCTTTGAAACGTCGCGTCTTGCGCTGCGTGCCATCAGCCGCAACCTGCTCCGCTCCTTCCTCACCGTGCTCGGCGTCGTCATCGGTGTTGCCGCCGTCATCGCCATGGTAACCATCGGCAACGGCACGACCGAACAGGTGAAATCGGAATTGTCGCGGCTCGGCACCAACATGCTGTTCGTGCGCCCCGGCCAGTTCGGGCCCGGCCGCGCCAGCACGGAAGCCAAACGTTTCGATGATCGCGATGTCGAGGCGATCCGCAACCAGATCAGCGGCCTGCGCGCCGTTGCTCCGCAAAACCGCAGCTCCGCCGCAACGGTCATTTTCGGCGGCAAGAACCACCAGACAAGTGTCATCGGCACCACCAATGATTATCTTCTGGCACAGGACTGGACGCTTGCGCTGGGCCGTGACTTCCAGCCGGCCGAAGATCGCGGAGGGCAGATAGGCTGCATCATCGGCGAAACGGTGCGGCAGGAACTGTTCGGTGCGGAAAACCCTGTCGGCCAGACGATCCGCGTCAGCAACATCTCCTGCCCCGTCATCGGTGTTCTCGCCCGAAAAGGCCAATCCGGCCTCGGCGACGATCAGGATGACACGATCATCATGCCGCTCAAAATCCATCAGCGGCGCATTGGCGGCACCACCACCATTTCCTCGATCATGGTCTCCGCGCAGGACGGCGTTTCCACCGCCAAGGTGCAAAGCGACCTGCAGAACCTGCTGCGCGAGCGGCGGCGCATCAACATTGGCCGCGAGGATGATTTCACCGTCAACGACATGACGCAGATCGCCTCTGCCATGACCGGCACGACGACGCTGCTCACCGGGCTTCTGGGTGCGGTTGCAGCCGTCAGCCTGCTGGTTGGCGGCATCGGCATCATGAACATCATGCTGGTTTCGGTAACCGAGCGCACCCGCGAGATCGGCATTCGCCTCGCCATCGGCGCACTGGAAAAACAGGTACTGACGCAGTTTCTGGTGGAAGCCGTCATGCTCTCTGCCCTGGGCGGCACGGTCGGCATATTAACGGGCCTTGGCCTTGCCTATGGCGTCGTCAGCTTCCTCAACGTGCCCTTCGTCACCAGCCCGTCGATCATCTTCCTCGCCTTCGCCTTCTCGGCTGCCATCGGCGTGATTTTCGGCTATTTCCCGGCGCGGCGGGCAGCGAGTTTGAGCCCGATCGAGGCGCTGCGGCACGAGTGAAACGAGCCGTCGAGGCTGCAACGACCTCAACGGAAAAGGTTCATGATTTACGGAGAGTTTCGATGTTCAAATCGGTATCGGATAGCGCCGCTGCTGCAGACGGTGGTTCGCTTGCGCTCTTCGTGGAACGAATTGACGGGCAAACGGAACTGTTTGTGATCAATCGCTCCCTCGCGTCACGCGGAACGCCCGACTACAACAAAGTCAGCTCCAGCCTTCGACCACTTGCCGAGGAGGATTGCGGGAAGATTGCAGCAGCTCTCGAGCCGCTTTTGACAACGACGCCATCGATTCATCCGCTGGCAGATTTTATCGATACGTTGAAACAGCAATCATCCCGCTGATCGGAAAAATGGCGCAGCCAATCAAACGCTGGCTTCAGCCTCGCGCTGCTTCGCAAGCGCCGCCAGATCGGCAGGCTTCAGTTCCACCGACTCACCGCAGCCGCAAGCGGACGTCTGGTTCGGGTTGTTGAAGGTGAAGCCGGAGCGCATCTTGGTCACTTCAAAATCCATCTGGGTGCCGAGCAGATAGAGCACGGCGGAGGGCTGAACCCACACCTTGGCTCCATCGAATTCGACCAGATCGTCCTTCGCATCCGCTTCCGTCACGAGGTCGATGGTATATTCCATGCCCGCGCAGCCGCCCTTCTTGATGCCGACGCGCACACCCTTGGCGTCAGGGCCGGAATTCTCGACGATTGCTTTAACGCGCGAGGCAGCAGCCCCGGTCATGGTCATGATCGCAAAGCCCATGGGCTTAATTCTCCTTCGACAATCGAGTTCAAGGCTCGATGTTTATGGATTTCAATTTAATAGTGCTTGAAGGCGCCATCAAGGGATGACGCCTGTCAAAATCACGTCAGTCTCAATACCAGCCGACGGCGACCTGAGCCTCTTCCGACATGCGGTCCGGCGTCCACGGCGGATCGAAGGTCATCGACACTTCGACACCGGAAACACCTTCGACCGCGCCGACGGCATTTTCCACCCAGCCCGGCATTTCGCCGGCAACCGGGCAGCCCGGTGCTGTCAGCGTCATGACGATCTTGACCATCCGGTCGTCCTCGATATCGATCTTGTAAACGAGACCGAGTTCGAAAATATCGGCCGGAATTTCCGGATCGTACACGGTTTTCAGCGCCGCGATCACGTCGTCGCTAAGACGCGCCAGTTCGTCGGGCGCAATGGAAGACGGCTTTGCAGCGTCTTCGGTCACATCATGGGTCTTTGCAGTGGCTTCGGCAGTCATGGTCCTGAACCTCAATCCTGATATCAGGCGAAAAATTTGCGCGCATAATCAAGCGCCTCGACAAGACGATCTACTTCGGCGCGGGTATTGTAAAGGCCGAACGATGCTCGGCATGTGGAGGTGACGCCGAACCGTTTCAAGAGCGGCATGGCACAATGGGTGCCGGCACGCACGGCAACGCCGCGCCGGTCTATCACCATCGACACGTCATGGGCATGGATGCCCTCGAGTTCGAAGGAGAAGATACCGCCCTTATCAGGCGCATTGCCGATGATTCGCAGTGAGTTGACCTCGCGCAGCCGCTCGGCAGCATAGGCCGCAAGATCAGCCTCGTGGGCTGCAATCGCGGCACGGCCGAGATTGTCCATATAATCAAGCGCATAGCCAAGACCGATAGCCTGCACGATGGGCGGCGTTCCCGCTTCGAAACGATGCGGCGGCTCGTTATAGGTCACATTGTCTTCGGACACGTCGAGGATCATCTCGCCGCCGCCCTGGAACGGCCGCATCTCGCTCAGGCGGTCAGCCTTGCCGTAGAGCACGCCGATGCCCGAGGGACCGTAAAGCTTGTGGCCGGTCATGACGTACCAGTCGCAATCGATATCGCGCACGTCGACCGGCATGTGAACTGCGCCCTGAGAGCCATCGACAAGCACCGGAATGCCGCGCTCATGGGCGATGCGGCAGATTTCCTTGACCGGCACGATGGTGCCCAGCGCATTCGACATATGGGTGATGGCAACGAGCTTGGTGCGCTCCGTCAGGCTTTTTTCGAAAGCCTCGATATGGAACGCGCCGTCATCATCGACAGGCACCCAGACAAGCTTGGCGCCCTGCCGCTCGCGAATGAAATGCCACGGCACGATGTTGGAGTGATGTTCCATGATCGAGATGACGATCTCGTCGCCCTCGCCGATCTTTGGCATGCCGTAACCGTAGGCAACCGTATTGATCGCCTCGGTGGAGGATTTGGTGAAGACGATCTCGTCCACCGAACCGGCATTCAGGAAACGGCGCACCTTTTCGCGCGCCGCCTCATAGGCGTCGGTTGCGGCATTGGAGAGGAAATGCAGGCCACGATGCACATTCGCGTATTCATTGGAATAAGCATGCGAAACGGCGTCGATGACCACCTGCGGTTTTTGAGCGGACGCGCCGTTGTCGAGATAGACCAGCGGCTTGCCATAGACCTCGCGCGACAGGATCGGGAAATCCTTCCGCACGGCTTCAACGTCATAAGGGGCCGCCAATGCGGCGCGTTCGCTCTCAGGCATGATGTTCCAGCCAGCCGGAGATGATAGTCTCCAGCGCCTCTACCAGATTTTCTTCTTCCAGTTCCTCGGCGATCTCAGCGACGAAGGCGTTGACGAGCATCGCCCGCGCCTTTGCCCGCGGCACGCCGCGCGCCATCAGATAATAGAGATGGTTGTCGTCAATATCGGCAACCGTCGCACCGTGACCGCACTGAACGTCGTCGGCGAAGATTTCAAGCTCCGGCTTTGCCGAGAACTCGCCATCGTCAGACATCAGCAGCGTATTACACGCCATCTTCGCATCGGTCTTCTGGGCATCGGGGGCAACCCGGATCATGCCCTGGAAAATGCCCTTTGCACGGTCGAAGACCACGTTGCGGAACACTTCCGTCGAGGTCGTGTTCGGCACGTTGTGGCCAAGAACCATCGTCACGTCGGTATGGGTTTCGCCGCCCAACAGGTTGACGCCGCGAACGATGAGGTCAGTACCCTCGCCGTCCACGTCAATGCGCAGTTCCTGCCGCACCAGCTTGCCGCCGGCATTGATGACGAACAGACGAATCTTGGCGTCCGCACCGATTTTCATGCGCAGCTGGCCAAGATGAATATCGGCCGCGCCCTGTTGCTGCAGGATGATCCAGGTCACTTCCGCACCGTCTTCGACAACGATGTCGGTGACGGAGGAAACCAGGGCGGCACCCGAAGTCACCGAAAGGTGACGCTCGATGACGGTCGCCTTGGAACCTTTGCCGAAGCGCACCGGGAAGCGGCTGTGAACCTGACCTGCGCCATGAATCGCCTGCAATTCGATCGGCTTTTCGATCTCGGCATCAGCGGGAATGTCGAGCATCAGGCCGTCGCGCACGAAGCTGCCGTTGATACGGCCGATCACGTCGTCCTTGCTGGCTTCTGCAAGGCCTGTGGCGGCCGAGCCGTCAAGCAGGCTCTCGGCAAAGCTGGAAACGCTTATATCTTCGATCTTGCCGACATTGGCCGTGCCATGCAGCACGTAGGCGACGGACGAGCCGGCGACAACAGACGCCTGCTTTTCGATAACAGGTGCGGGCTGGTCCTCGGGAATGGCACGCAACAGGCTCTTGAGATCGGTATAGTGCCACGCCTCGATGCGGCGGGTCGGAAGACCGCCGGTCTTCAGATCGTCGAACAGCACGTCACGGGCGGCGACAACCGCACCATTGCCCGGCAATTCGCTGAACTTGGCGGTATAGGCGTCGATCAGCGCGGTTTCCGCTGGCGTCAGCCGATTGGTCGTTTGAATGTTCATGGACATCACCTCCTGGCCTCTGGCTTAGGCCGCTTCACCGATGATGTCGGCGTAACCATTGTTTTCCAGCTCCAGCGCCAGGGCCTTGTCGCCCGAACGGATGATCTTGCCCTTGTAAAGAACGTGAACGCTATCAGGCACGATGTAATCGAGCAGGCGCTGGTAGTGGGTGATGACGACAGTGGCGCGATCCGGCGACTTCAGCGCGTTGACGCCATCAGCCACGATCTTCAGCGCGTCGATGTCGAGGCCGCTATCGGTTTCGTCGAGAACGCAGAGCTTCGGCTCCAGCAGCGCCATCTGCAGGATTTCGGCGCGCTTCTTTTCACCGCCGGAGAAACCAACGTTAAGCGGACGCTTCAGCATGTCCATGTCGATCTTCAGATCGCCGGCAGCTTCCTTGACGCGACGGATGAAGTCCGGTGTCGTCAGCTCGGCCTCGCCGCGCGCCTTGCGCTGCTCGTTCATAGCAACCTTGAGGAACTGCATGGTGGCAACACCCGGAATTTCGACCGGATACTGGAAGGCCAGGAAAATACCCTTGGCAGCGCGCTCGGCGGCATCCAGTTCCAGAATGCTTTCGCCGTTATAGAGGATGTCACCGGAGGTGACTTCATAGTCTTCGCGGCCCGACAGGATGTAGGACAGCGTCGACTTGCCGGAACCGTTCGGGCCCATGATGGCCGCAACTTCACCGGCAGCAACCTTCAGGTTGAGGCCCTTGATGATCTCGGTTTCGGTATCGGCGATCTTTGCGTGCAGGTCGATGATTTCAAGCATGGTTTTATCCTAAGAATAGTGTGAGCGAAGGTGCGCGAAACCGCGCACTCAAAGTGCGTATTCGTTGACGATCAGCCGACCGAACCTTCCAGCGAAATGCCGATCAGCTTCTGCGCTTCAACCGCAAATTCCATCGGCAGCTGCTGGATGACATCCTTCACGAAGCCGTTGACGATCAGTGCGATGGCCGACTCCTCGGGAATGCCGCGTTGCAGGCAATAGAACAGCTGGTCTTCGGAAATCTTCGACGTCGTCGCCTCATGCTCGAAATGAGCAGACGAGTTCTTCGCCTCGATATAGGGCACGGTATGCGCGCCGCACTTGTCGCCGATCAGAAGCGAGTCGCACTGCGTGAAGTTGCGCGTGTTGGTCGCCTTGCGGTGAGCCGAGACCTGCCCGCGATAGACGTTTTCCGAGAAACCGGCGGCAATGCCCTTGGCGATGATGCGGCTCGACGTGTTCTTGCCGAGATGGATCATCTTGGTGCCACTGTCGATCTGCTGATGGCCGTTGGAAACCGCAATCGAATAGAATTCGCCACGGCTGTCGTCGCCGCGCAAAATGCAGGACGGGTATTTCCAGGTGATGGCAGAACCGGTTTCAACCTGCGTCCACGAAATCTTCGAACGGTCGCCACGGCAATCGCCGCGCTTGGTCACGAAGTTGTAGATGCCGCCCTTGCCGTCCTTGTCGCCCGGATACCAGTTCTGGACTGTGGAATATTTGATTTCGGCATCGTCGAGTGCCACGAGTTCGACCACGGCGGCGTGAAGCTGGTTCTCGTCGCGCTGCGGCGCGGTGCAGCCTTCCAGATAGGAGACGTAGGCGCCCTCTTCAGCGATGATCAGCGTGCGCTCGAACTGTCCGGTGTTCTTTTCATTGATGCGGAAATAGGTGGAAAGCTCCATCGGGCACCGCACGCCCTTCGGCACGAACACGAATGAACCATCGGTAAAGACGGCCGAGTTCAGCGTTGCGTAAAAATTGTCCGTCTGCGGCACGACCGAACCGAGATATTTCTTCACCAGATCAGGATATTCGCGCACGGCTTCGGAGATCGACATGAAGATCACGCCGGCCTTTGCCAGTTCCGCCTTGAAGGTGGTGACAACGGAGACGCTGTCGAACACGGCATCCACGGCCACACGACGGTTTTCCACGCCGGCCAGGATTTCCTGTTCCTTCAGCGGAATGCCCAGCTTCTCGTAAACCTTCAGCAGCTCCGGATCGACTTCGTCCAGCGACTTGGGGCCGGGCGTGCTTTTCGGTGCGGCATAATAATAGAGATCGTTGAAGTCGATCTTGGGGTAGCTGACGCGCGCCCATGTCGGCTCGTCCATCGTCAGCCAGCGCTTGTAAGCCTCAAGACGCCATTCCAGCATCCATTCCGGCTCCTGCTTCTTGGCCGAGATGAAGCGGATCACCTCTTCCGAAAGGCCCTTCGGGGCCTTGTCGACTTCAATTTCGGTTTCGAAGCCGTATTTATACTGGTCCACATCGATCTGGCGAACCTGATCGATCGTTTCCTGAACCGCTGCCATGTCGTTCTCCAATCTCGCCGGAGCCAAGGTCCGGTGGCTTGTCAACGTATCAAGGCGGATAGCCGCCTTCATCCATCTTCGGGCAAATAATCCGGGCCCGTATAAACGGGGCGGAGCTTATACCCATGTAAGTGCGGGATGGCGCTTTTCACACATCCCGGCAAGCGGAAAATTGCTATTCCGCAATTCTTTGCCGCATTTTAAGCGGCCTGACCGGTCAGCCTGCGCCGCCCGGCAATTTTCGTAAAGGCTGCGAGCGCGTGCTCGATATCCGCCTCATCAGTCGCATGACCAAGGGAAATCCTGAGTGCGCCAAGCTTGGGATCGCGTCCCATCGCCGTCAGCACATGGCTTTCACCCACCTTGCCGGACGAGCAGGCCGAACCGGCCGAGAGCGCAATGCCTTCGATATCGAATGCAATCTGGCCCGTTTCCGCCTTCAAACCGGGCAAGGTGAAAAACGTGGTATTGCCGACACGGCCGACATCCTCACCGTAGATGATCACGTCAGGCGCAACTGCCCGCATGCCGTCTTCCAGCCTTGCGCGCAGCGCTGCAAGACGCGTCGCTTCGGTCTCGAGGTTTTGCGCAGCAATAGCGGCGGCGGCACCGAAACCGATGACCGACAGGGTATTTTCAGTACCGGAACGATGTCCCTTTTCCTGGCCGCCACCATGGATCAGCGGCTTCGGCATCATCACCTCGCCGCGGGACACCAGCGCCCCAGCACCCTTCGGGCCACCAAGCTTGTGGGACGAGATCACAAGGAAATCGGCATCCAATGCATTGATATCGAGCGGGATGCGGCCGGCAGCCTGCACGGCATCGACGACCATCAATCCCCCAGCTGCATGTGAAAGCCGCGCCGCTTCAGCCACCGGCTGAAGAATGCCGGTCTCATTATTGACCAGCATGCAGGCGACCATCGGCAGACCAGTGGACTTGTCGTGCGATGACAGCAGCACCTCAAGGGCCGCAAGATCGATAACACCCGCTGACGTAACGGGAATTTCCGTAACGTCAGCCTTGTCGAACCGGCCCCCTTCGCGAAAAGCCGGGTGTTCGATCGCCGAAACGTAAAGACGACCATAGCGTACGGGAGCGCGCCCCATCTTGAATTCAGGCGAAAGCACCAGATTGGCCGCTTCGGTCGCACCGCTCGTAAAGGTCACATGCGACGCCTGGGCGCCGCAGACCACAGCAACGTCACGACGCGCGGCCTCGACGGCCGCACGGGCTGCGCGCCCTTCCCGATGTACGGAGGACGGATTACCCGTGATATCGAGAGCGCGGACAAGAGCATCCCGCACGGCAGGCAAAAGCGGCGCCGTGGCGTTCCAGTCCATATATGTGCGCGTCAAAACCGTCATCGCGGAAAAGCTTCGCTCAATCTTCCATGCGCCAAAACGCATTTTTCTTGAAATTACAGTTGCGCTTGCCTTATGACACGGTCCGAGTGCTTAAGCACACGCAAAGTTTCGAATTATTCTAAACTGCGTTCTAGAAAAGATGACACAGTTCGTCAAGTCTTCTCGTCGGAAGAATGCGGTTGGAGAATGAAAAAACACGACCGGAGTACCAATGCCCGAAGTCATTTTTAACGGCCCTGCGGGTCGCCTCGAAGGCCGTTATCAACCCTCCAAGGAAAAGAGCGCGCCGATAGCGATCATCCTTCATCCGCACCCGCAGTTCGGCGGCACGATGAACAACCAGATCGTTTATCAGCTCTTCTATCTTTTCCAGAAGCGCGGTTTCACGACGCTCCGGTTCAACTTCCGCTCCATCGGCCGCAGCCAGGGCGAGTTTGACCATGGCGCCGGCGAGCTTTCCGATGCCGCGTCCGCTCTCGACTGGGTGCAGAGCCTGCATCCCGATTCGAAAAGCTGCTGGGTCGCCGGTTATTCCTTCGGCGCCTGGATCGGCATGCAGCTTCTGATGCGTCGCCCGGAAATCGAAGGTTTCATGTCGATTGCGCCGCAGCCCAACACCTACGACTTCTCTTTCCTCGCCCCCTGCCCGTCTTCCGGCCTCATCATCAATGGCGACGCCGACAAGGTCGCGCCTGAAAAGGACGTCAACGGTCTGGTCGAAAAGCTGAAGACCCAGAAGGGCATCCTCATTACCCACCGCACCCTTCCCGGCGCCAACCACTTCTTCAACGGCAAGGTTGATGAGCTGATGAGCGAATGCGAGGACTACCTCGACCGCCGCCTGAATGGTGAACTGGTTCCGGAACCGGCGGCGAAGCGCATTCGGTGATTTAGGAGCGCAGCTTAGGTCATTGTTGATCTACCTACAATGATCGACGGCGGGCTTGGCTCGGCCCCCTCTGACCGGCAGGGCAGAGGGGGCGAGCCAAGCCCGCCATCGTCTATTACGCCCTGACCAAAACCCCACCCGTAACCGGCTCATTCACCCCCGTCGTACCCGGATAGGTCAGCGGCAGCCCCTTCAGCGATCGCACCGCCAGATAGGCCCAGGCCTCCGCCTCCATCGCCCCGCCGTCGAACCCCGCCTCTTCCGCCGCGATTACCCGCGCACCCTGCTTTGCAGCAAGGCTCGCAAACTCTTCCATGATAACAGGATTGAGCCGCCCGCCGCCGCAGATCACATAGGTCTTAGCCGCTTCCGGCAAATAGCTCGCCGATTTGAGGATCGCGGCACCCGTCAGATGCGACAGCGTGCGTGCGCCGTCCGCCAGCGAAACCTCGCCCTTTTGCGGCGGCACGAAATCGCTGCGGTCAAGCGAGCGGCGGATATTGGCCGAGAAGAACGGGCTTTCCATGTAGCGCGTGACGAGCGAGGCAACGACGCTGCCGCCCGCCGCCGTCCTGCCGCCCTTGTCGAAGGCTTTGCCCGTATGCGCCTCGATCCACTGGTCGATCAGCATATTGCCGGGACCGCTGTCGAAAGCCGCAAGCCGCCCTCCCTCGCCGATATAGGTGAGATTGGATATGCCGCCGATATTGACGAAGACGGCGGGCGTTTCGAAGCCATCAGGCAGATTGGCGGAGAGCGCCATGTGGTACGCAGGAATGAGCGGTGCGCCCTGCCCGCCATGCACCATGTCGTTGGCGCGCATGTCGTAAACCACATCGATACCGGTTTCCTCGGCCAGAAGGGCGCCGTCGCCGATCTGCACGGTCAACGCCTCATCCGGCCGATGCAGCACCGTCTGGCCATGAAAACCGATCACGTCTATATCGCTGGCTTCAAGCCGGTGGCGGTGGAGGAAGGATTTGACTGCCGCCGCATGGGCAAGCGTCAGCTTGCGTTCCGCATCCGCGAGGTCACCCGGACGCTCGCGCCGTTCGCGAATGGCTTTGGCCGTAACCAGCGCCTTCTGCCACGTGGCGCGCAGGCCCGGATCATAGGGGAAATAACCGCTCGGCCCATGCCGGACCACGTTTTCGCCATCCGTGCGCAACAGGCCGATATCGATGCCGTCCATCGACGTCCCGCTCATCAGCCCGATTGCCGTTTTGACCTCGCCCACGCGCTGCTCCCTTTCAATATCGAATCATGCGGAGATGAATCGCCGTTATTCATGGCCGAAACGGGTGCACTTTTCAAAAAACAATGGTAAAGCCCCCCGCGTTCATTGACAGACAATGACGGCAAAGGTCCAACCAGAAAGAAAAAGGTTATGTCCAGGTTCAAGTCCGATTTCCTCCGCACGCTCGATGAGCGCGGCTTCATTCACCAGATCTCCGACGAGTCGGGTCTCGACGAACTGTTCGCCAAGGAAACCGTGACCGCCTATATCGGCTATGACCCGACGGCCTCCAGCCTGCATGTCGGCCACCTCACCCAGATCATGATGCTGCACTGGATGCAGAAGACCGGTCACCAGCCGATTTCGCTGATGGGCGGCGGCACCGGCATGGTTGGCGATCCCTCCTTCAAGGAGGAGGCCCGCAAGCTGATGACGATCGACATGATCGAGGACAACATCACCTCGCTCAAGCACGTTTTCGCCAACTACCTCGATTACGATCGCGCGGAAAATCCGGCGCTGATGATCAATAATGCCGACTGGCTGCGTGGGCTCAACTACCTCGAATTCCTGCGCGACGTCGGCCGCCACTTCTCGGTCAACCGCATGCTGTCCTTCGACAGCGTGAAGACGCGCCTCGACCGCGAGCAGTCGCTGTCCTTCCTCGAATTCAATTACATGATCCTCCAGGCCTACGATTTCGTGGAACTGAACCAGCGTACCGGCTGCCGCCTACAGATGGGCGGCTCTGACCAGTGGGGCAACATCATCAACGGTATCGACCTCGGTCACCGCATGGGGACACCGCAGCTCTATGCGCTGACCTCCCCGCTTTTGACCACGTCTTCGGGTGCGAAGATGGGCAAGTCCGCGTCCGGTGCCGTCTGGCTCAACAAGGACCTGCTGCCGGTCTATGATTTCTGGCAATACTGGCGCAACACGGAAGACGCGGACGTGGTTCGCTTCGCCAAGCTCTTCACCACGCTGCCGATGGATGAGATCGCACGCATCGCCGCCCTTGGCGGATCTGAGATCAACGAGGCGAAGAAAATCCTCGCAACGGAAGTGACGGCCATTCTGCATGGCCGTGCCGCTGCCGAAGAAGCTGCCGAAACGGCGCGCAAGACTTTTGAGGAAGGCGCGCTTGCTGAAAACCTGCCCTCCATCGAGGTTCCGGCATCCGAACTCGATGCCGGCGTCGGCGTCCTGTCGCTCATCGTCCGCGCTGGCCTTGCCGGCTCGAATGGCGAAGCCCGCCGTCACGTTCAGGGCGGCGCGGTAAAGATCAACGACAAGGGCGTATCCGACGATCGCCAGATGATCGGTTCCGCCGAGATCACCGGCGATGGCATCATCAAGCTTTCGGTTGGCAAGAAGAAGCACGTTCTCGTTCGCCCGGCGTAACACCCGCGCAAATCATCAGATGAAGGGCCGCGGAAGCGGCCCTTTTTATTGAAACTCGAAAATCTGCCTGAAGACGCCCGGCGCTATCAGCGACAGCGGGTTGATTGTCAGCTTCGGCTGGTCCGTCTGGCCGGAAAGCTTGAAGGTGATGCCGAGCAGCCCGCGGTCGCGGCCGTTGCCGAGGAAGATGCCGATGAAAGGCAATTCGCCGAACAGCCGGTTCAGGCCATAGGCGGGCATGAAGGTGCCGGTCATGTCCATACGACCGTTCTGGTCTTTCAGCAGGCCCTGAAACGTCGCACCGATCTGTTCGCCGCGCACCACGCCGTTTTCCACCGCAACAGAGCCGTTGACGTAAACGAGCCGGGCAAAACCGCGCTGGAATTTCTCCGAGCTGACATCGATATTGCGGCGGACCGCCGTGTTGAGGCTCCGGCCGTCATCGCCCGTCGGCGTGGCGACGATATCCTGAAGCTTCGCTTCGTTGACAACGGCGAAATTGCGCAGATCGAGCGAACCGCTCCAGTCGCTGCCGTTGACGGTCGAGAGTGCGAGATTGAGAAGACCACCGCGAATGCGGGTGTAGATATTGGTGAAACGGGCAAGAGAACCGGCATCGCTGCTGGTAAGCGTCACGGTTCCCGTCGCGCCGCGATTGGTCGTCTGCGCCACAACCGCCTGGCCCCTGCCGGTGACGCCGCGAAAATCAACCGAACGGACCTTGCCGTCACGCACACTGACATCGGCACTGACATTGGAAAGGATCTCGTCGTTGAAGCCGTAGACCTTGTCGAGTTGCGCCTTGATGGCAAGGGACGGCTGCGAACGCGATGTGCCGTCACCTGCCCCTGAGGAACTGCGAAGCTTTGAGAGGAAAGGCCGGAGATCGGCCGATTTTCCCGAAGCGTTGATGCTGTATCCGTTTTTGGAGGCAGTGATGGCGACGGCGTAATTGTCGGAAGGTGACAATTGCACGCGGCTGAGATCGGCCGAAATCAGCCCGTTCTTGGTGAAGGTGACATCTCCGGCAGCGCCGAAGCCGTCCCCGGTTAGGGAGAAATCACTGATCGTCGTGCGGCCATCGCTGGTTTCCAGGTTAAAGGTCGCTTTTGCCGGAATACCGACGCCCTTGCTCCATCCAAGCCCCGGCAGAATGATAGACGCCTTCGCCAGATCGAGCTGTATCTCCTGACTTTTCGTATCCGCGCCATCGATTTCCACAACGGTCGTGCCGCCAAGAACCGTGGAAAGCTCCGGTGCAAGCTTGGCGACCTGCGTCTCGTTCAGGGTTGCTTTCAGCGACAGCGTTGGAGCAACGTCGCTGTTCTTGCGCACCGGCTCCGTCATCTCGATAGACATCGGAACATCGTCCACCCGGCCCTTGCCTTCAAGCTTGAGCTGCCGGTCGTTGATGGACATGAAACCGTCAAGCGCGGTCACCTTGCGGCCGGCAAACGGCTTTGTCAGCGACAGGTTCTTCAGATCGAGATCGGCAGTCCACACCGGCGGCGGTGGATTTTGGCTGGAAAGCATGCCGACGGTCAGCTTTGCATTCGCCGTCACGTCGCCGGTGAAGTCATCCGGTTTGAACTGCGTATCCTTGAGCGCATTGATAGGCTTCAGCGTCGCAAGCTCAGCCACGGCATCTGCCGAGCCCGAAACGTTCAACTCGAGATTCCCAAGCAGGGGCTTTGCATAGACGTCGGACATGGAGAACCGGCTGTCCTCCAGCGCAAGTGACCGATTGGAGGCGAAATAGGATGTCGCGTTCTTGAGATCGACATTCATCCGGCCGCCGACGAGATTGAAATGCGCATCAACGTCGCGCAGCGGCGGAATGTCGCCGGTAGTATTGAGACGCGTACCGTCGATATCGAAGCGGATCTGCATTTCGCTCTCGCCCAGCACCAGCGGGCAACCGGGACCGCACATCCGTCCCTGCGGAATGAAGATCGCAATCGAGCCGTTCGTGACCGTGCCGCCATAAAGATTGGACACCACCCACTCGCGCGGCTTGTGCGCCATCCAGAACGGCCAGAGCTGCTTGACCGCCGTGGCCTCCATCTTGGGAATCTGCCCGGCAAAACTGATTTCAGGCGAGCCCTGGCCGAAGCGGATTTTCAGCGAGCCTGCCATGTCTCCAAGCGGGCCGGTAACGTATAGCGAGGGAACCTCGAGCTGCCTGGTCGCGACATTGAATTGCCCGTCCGCCTTCAAGCTGAAAGGAACGGGGTCTTCGCCAGAGGCTTCGGCCGAGGCAACCGCATTGTCGATCCGCAGCGAAAGATCGAAGCCCTCTTGGGTATCCGTGATTTCCCCAGTGACCGGAATAGCCGTTCGCCCAAGGTCGATCCGCGAATTCCCAATGACAAGACTGTTTTTCTGAAAATCGTAGCGCGCGTTGACGGTGCCGGCAGTGAAGGGCTGAGCCTCGCCGCCGATAAGAAGCATTCCATTGCCCATGCCGAGCGAGATTTCCAGCCGCGGCTCATGTCCGGGCATGGAACGCCGGGCGAGGATGCTGACACCGGTCTTGACGTTCAGCCCCTCATGAAGATTGCCTTCAGGATCGAATTTTTCCAGAAAAGGACCGATGTCGAAACCGTCGATGCGCGCGTCGAAACCGTCTATCACACCGCCTGATCCCGATGTCTTTAGCGACAGGCTGGCGATTTCGCCGTTAAACAGCGTTTCACCCTCAAGCGAATATCCGCCCTGCTGGTCAGGGGTCAATGAAAGCTCGCGCACTTCAACGACGCGTGGCTTGCCGGCTTCGCTCGGTGGCAAGTGGATCGAGACGCTGGAAATATCGATTTCCTCTGTTCCGCTGCTTAAAAACGCCTGCGCCAATTTGTCCAGCTGGGAAAACGCCGCCTGCAACTGCTGCGGAACAGCGTCCAGCCGGATGCTGGCGAGATCGAAACCGTTACCCTTCGGCAAAAGGGCCGTATCGAGTTCCATCCCGTCGGCCTCGAGACTTTGCACGGAGACGCGTCCGGTCAAAAGCGCGAGCGGATCGAGCGCCATGCCGATAGCCCTTGCCCGGCTCAAATGCTGGCCGGATTCCTTCTCGACGATATCCACATCCTCGGCCACCAGCGCAAGCCGCAGCCCGGTCGAGAACCTGATGGCCGAAGAACCGATTCGCGCGCTGTAGTGGGGTCCGAGCGCCCGTTCGAGCGCCTGCTGCGCCTGGCTGGAAAGGGCATTGTCGATCGATCCGGTTTCGACGGAGACAATGATGCCGCCGATGGACAAGAAGGCCAGTACGAAAAGAGCAGCGAAAATCTTGATGAGAGCACGCGCCATGGAGCGCGGCGCCGGGCAATGCACGATGAGAGGATCTTCGGCCTGCGCCGAAGGAAGATCATGCAGCGCAACGATATCGCGCTTGCTGAACTTGACCTTTTCACCCCTTACTTCAGCCATACGCCCGTGTTTGCCCCTGAATAGCTTTTGTTTCGCCTCAACACTGGACGACGCCCGGTTTCGCTATATATCGAATGTGGCGACTTTCACTCAACATCCCGGCGAAAGAAAGATGATTATGACAGAACTGACGATTGGCAGCCCTGCCCCGGATTTTACTTTGCCCCGCAACGGTGAAGGAACGGTGACATTGTCCGGCCTGCGAGGCAAGGCGGTCGTTCTCTATTTCTACCCGAAGGACGACACATCCGGCTGCACCGCCGAAGCGATAGATTTCAGTGCCCTTGGCGCGGAATTCGAGGCCGCCAATACTGTCGTCATCGGCATTTCCCCTGATAGCGTCAAAAGCCACGACAAGTTTGCTGCAAAACACAAGCTTTCGGTGATGCTGGCCGCCGACGAGGAACGGAAGGCTCTTGAGGCCTACGGCGTCTGGAAGGAAAAAAGCATGTATGGCAAAAAATACATGGGTGTCGAACGCACCACCGTCCTCGTAGCACCTGACGGTACGGTCGCGGAAATCTGGAACAAGGTGAAGGTTCCGGGCCACGCACAGGCCGTTCTCGACGCCGCACGGAAGCTCTGAGAAACGCCCCTGTCGTGACGCCCACCTTCAGGATCATCTCGCTGCGCGGCGGCGCCACCGAGGCGATTGCCTGCGCCGATCTCGACAGAAAAACCGCACTGGCGCAGGAAACGGCGACACGATGGTTCGAGCGCCGCCTGTCGCTGCGCTCCCCCCTAGATCCACCCCTGCCCGAACGTCCGGGCAGGCCGGATAAACCGGAACTCGTTCCGCCGACCGCCGTGGAGCGCCGCTCCCTACACAGCGTCAAGGGTCGCATAGCGCTGCTGCACGCCATCGCCCATATCGAGCTGAACGCCGTTGACCTCGCGCTCGACATTGTGGCCCGTTATGCCAGCGAGCCGGTGCCGCATTCCTTTTTCAACGGCTGGATGCAGGTTGCCTTCGAGGAGGCGAAACATTTCCGGCTGGTGCGGGAAAGGCTGCGAAACCTCGGCGCGGATTACGGCGATCTGCCCGCCCATGACGGGCTCTGGCAGGCGGCGCATTCAACCCGCAACGACCTCACCGCGCGGCTCGCAGTCGTGCCGCTCATCCTCGAGGCGCGCGGACTGGACGTGACGCCCTCCCTGCAGGCGAAGATGCGCGAAACCGGAGACCTTGAAAGCGCCGCCGTTCTCGATGTCATCTACAATGACGAAAAGGGCCATGTCGCCATCGGCGCCAAATGGTTTCGCTTCCTGTGCGCCCGTGAAAAGAAGGACCCGGCAGCAACCTTCAGGCAACTGGTGCGTGCTAATTTCCGGGGACCGCTGAAACCGCCCTTCAACGACCTAGCCCGCGCCGAAGCCGGGTTGACGCCATCCTTTTACCGCTCCCTCACTGCTGTCAGCAACAGCAGCTGACGCCCGCAGCCCGGCGCATGGTGCAAAACTTCGTTAACCTTAACGAAGTATGATTTCCTGTGAGAAATCGGCCAGTCCGGAGAGAGATTTTGACTGATACAGCGGAAAACCGGGTATTCGGCAAAAAGCGGCAGCAGCACGTTCTGGTGCTGGCAAGCGGTGACAAGGTCCGGCACATGACGATCCGGCCTTGGATGACGGCGCTTGCCGGCTGCACGATCGGCCTTTTCTCGCTCGGTTATCTGGGCGCCACCGGCTATCTCATCCTGCGTGACGACCTGATCGGCGCGACCATGGCGCGCCAGACCCGCATGCAGCACGATTACGAAGACCGTATCGCCGCGCTGAGGGCGCAGGTGGACCGCGTTACCTCAAGACAGTTGCTCGACCAGCAGGTGGTTGAAAAGAAAGTGGAAAAACTGCTGCAACAGCAGGCGGCACTCACGTCCAGACACGGGCGGATGAGCGAATTGCTGGAGCGCGCGGAAAATTCCGGCATCGCCGCCTCCACGGCCATGCCCCCCATTCAAACCGCGCCCTCCTCGCTCTCGAACGCGATGGCACCGGAAAAACGCGCCGATCTGACAGGTGGCCTCTCCGCCATAGAAAATCTGATGGCGCCCCGCCCATCGCAGCCGGAAAAGCCAGCCGGAACCGACAAGCGGGCATCCTATGTGCCCGAAAACGGCGAAACGCCTTCCGACCGCGCCGACCGCGTGTTTTCCAAGGTCACGCTGTCGTTGAAGGATATCGAACGCCAGCAGATATCACGGATCGCCAGACTGACCAGCGACGCCGAGGACAAGGCAAGCGCGATGCAGGATATCATCCGGCAGGCGGGTCTGAAAATCGACGAAAGTGGCACGGACGGTGTCGGCGGCCCCTATGCGGATCCGCAGGGGAATGAAACCGATCCCTTCAATATGTCTCTGACCAATCTAGACAATGCGCTCAACCGGCTGGATATCGTCAAGGAAACCGCAACCGCCCTGCCCTTCGGCAATCCGGCCCCCGGCAGGGCGATCACCAGCCGATTCGGAAACCGGCTCGACCCTTTCCTCGGACGGCCTGCTTTACATACCGGCATCGATTTTCGCGCCGAAACAGGCGCCGACGTCAAGGCGACGGGCGCTGGAAAGGTAACGGTTGCGGAAAACTCCGGCGGCTACGGCAATATGGTCGAGATCGATCACGGCCAGGGCGTATCGACGCGATTCGGCCATCTCTCCACCATTCTGGTCAAAGCCGGCGACAAGGTGGAGGCCGGCGACATCGTTGGCCGTGCTGGCAGCACCGGCCGCTCCACCGGTCCGCACGTACATTACGAGGTCCGCCGCAACGACACGCCTGTTGATCCGATGCGGTTTCTGGTCGCCGGGGCCGAGCTTAAAACCTATCTCAAATAGCAGTACGATTTTAACGCTTTTTTCGCCCTTTTTGCGATAAATCGCCAGAAACCGCGCTGAAGGCCCAAAAGCCTCGCCAACGTCTCGCCGTTTCACGCGCATTTCCGGTTGTTTCCTTGACTTTCTGGCAATTTGGGCATATCCCCGCGCCAAGTCTTTGCAAGTGTCGCAGCGGCACGCAGGTATTCTTACCGAACCAGAACGGAAAAAGTTCTTCCTTTGACAACATTCTCTGATCTTGGCCTGAGCCAAAAAGTTCTTTCCGCTATTGCAGATGCCGGCTACACGACGCCGACACCCATTCAGGCTGGCGCAATTCCGCCTGCTCTCGAAAAGCGTGATATCTGCGGTATCGCACAGACCGGCACGGGGAAAACCGCATCCTTCGTTCTGCCGATGCTCACACTGCTGGAAAAAGGCCGCGCACGCGCACGAATGCCGCGCACGCTGATCCTCGAGCCGACCCGCGAACTGGCGGCACAGGTAGCCGAAAACTTCGAGAAATACGGCAAGAATCACAAGCTGAACGTCGCCCTTCTGATTGGTGGCGTTTCTTTTGAAGATCAGGACCGCAAGCTTGAGCGCGGCGCCGATGTTCTCATCTGCACGCCCGGCCGCCTTCTCGACCATTGCGAGCGCGGCAAGCTCCTGATGACCGGCGTTGAAATCCTCGTGATCGATGAAGCCGATCGCATGCTGGATATGGGCTTCATTCCCGATATCGAACGCATCGCCAAGATGATTCCCTTTACCCGGCAAACCCTGTTCTTCTCGGCCACCATGCCGCCGGAAATTCAGAAGCTTGCCGACAGGTTCCTGCAGAACCCGACCCGTATCGAGGTTGCCAAGCCCTCCTCCACGGCAAAGACCGTTACCCAGCGCATCGTCGCTTCGCACAACAAGGACTATGAGAAGCGCGCTGTCCTGCGCGATCTCGTCCGTGCCGAAGAAGCCGAACTCAAGAACGCGATCATTTTCTGCAATCGCAAAAAGGACGTTGCCGACCTCTTCCGTTCGCTGGATCGTCACGGCTTTTCCGTCGGCGCGCTGCATGGCGACATGGACCAGCGTTCGCGCACGACCATGCTGCAGAACTTCCGGGACGGTCAGCTGACGCTGCTGGTCGCTTCCGACGTTGCAGCCCGCGGTCTTGATATTCCCGATGTCAGCCACGTCTTCAACTTCGACGTTCCCATTCATGCCGAAGACTATGTCCACCGCATTGGCCGTACCGGTCGTGCTGGCCGTTCGGGCAAGGCCTTCACACTCGTCACCAAGAGCGATGCGAAATATCTCGACGCGATCGAAAAGCTGATCACCGAGAAGGTCGAATGGCTGAACGGTGACCTGTCCTCCCTCCCCGCGCCCATGGAAAGCTTTGAAAGCAATACCGGCCGCCGGGGCACCAAGGAACGTGGCGGCAGAGGCCGCGACAGAAACCGTCGCGATGCACCTGCATCGCCGGTAGAAAACATCAATCAGGGTGCACAATCCACCACTGTGGATACGGACATCGCGGCTCACGGAGAAGACAAGGTGAAGGCAGAACGCAGACCGGAAAAGACCCCGCGCAATTCCGAGCGCAACAGCCGCAACCTGAACCCGCTGCACGCCAATGACGACAACCGCGACCGTCGCCGCCATTACCGTGACCATGACGATGGCCCGACGCCTGTTGGTTTCGGCGATGACATTCCCGCTTTCATGCTGATCGTGGCCAACGCCAAGGGCTGAGCCCCGACGGCCTGACGCAGGAAACAATACGCATGACGCCGACGATCAAGCCAGGACAAGATTTTCCAGGCGTCGGCGTTGGGCTTGCCATATTGCGTGATGGCCGCCTGCTTTTATGCCGGCGCTTGAAAGCGCCGGAAGCCGGATACTGGAATATTCCGGGCGGCAAAGTCGATCACCTTGAATCATCCCTCGCCGCAGCACGGCGAGAAGCTGAAGAAGAGACCGGGCTGACAATCGGCAAGGTCGAATTTCTCTGTCATAGCGAATATATCAATGTCGCAGACCGGCACCATTGGGTCTCGCTGATCTTCGTCACCCGCGACACGCAGGGTGAGCCGGTACTGACAGAACCGGACAAGCTTTCCGATATCGGCTGGTTCGACCCCGATAACCTTCCCGAACCCATCTCTGCCTTTGCAAAAGACGCGCTGGCTGCTCTGACGAAATAGAGTCGCTAGCGGACGGAAGCGGCATCAGCGCTGACCGGCGTGGGCTTTTCGCGGCACTCAACGGCGTCTTGAGCTCTACTAAAAACAGGCCTCGCCTGCGACAGACGCGACGCTCCTGCGCGATTTGCTTTCGGAAAACCCAATGCTGGAAGAATATCTTTTCGCGAAGCTTTTCGAATGCAATTTAAAATTGCTTAAATTAGCATCACATAAAAAACCGCCCCGGTTGCCCGAAGCGGCTTATACGTAATGAAAATAATAGAATATAGAATGTAATATAGTTTGGCAGTGCTTAAGTTCGGAACACTTCCGAGGCTTTTTACAGCCAATTTCAGTCGTCCCCTGAAACACCTATATCTAATCTAACCATTTACTTTTCGTCAAGCAGATCTTCTCGCAAATGCGAAAAAAACATGGCAAAGCACAAATAACGCGCAGAGAAATATGTATATTCTCTTTTTAAATCAATAAATTAGATAAGTGGAAATAAAATGTGCATTTTATTGGGGTGCACTATAAAAGGCAAAATCGCAAACCCGCCCTTATAAAACTGTGCTTATACGCACTGCATGTTACAGTTTTATAAAGTAAAAATGCTCTAAACCATGACGAGCAGTACTTCCGCTTTTATGAAATTACAGAGTGAATTGCCGACCTTAAAAAAGATGAATCTCGGCAAAAAACAATCGCGCGCGATCACATTGAATATATACAACCATAACGCGTTATTGCAGACTGTTGTTTCAAATTGGATGAGTTGCGATCAAAACGGCCGTGCAGTGAACGATGATGTGCGATTATGATGGGTATCAGCGATTTTTCCTTTGGAAAACCAGTTGTTGCCGATAAACATCAAACCGGGACAACAGGATTTCGCGCACGTCATGCTTTCACTTCGCCTGCTAACGATCATCGCCGGTTTTGCCTTTGCGGGCTCAGCATGCGCGGCGTCGATCGGCATCGTTGCCCCACAGAACGGCCCATACGAACTGCTGGGGCAACAGGTCAGGCAGGGCGCGAAGGCCGCGGCCGCCAAGCTCGGGCTAGATGTCGTCGAAATCCATGAAAGCTGCGAAGACGGCAGCGGCGGCGCGATTGCCGATGGTCTCGTGGCCGCCAAGGTCAGCGCGGCAATCGGTTTTTTGTGCACGGAAACGCTTCAGGGCGTTCTGCCGCCTCTGAAGTCAGCCGCCATTCCAGCAATCACGCTTTCCAGCCGTGCCCCGATCCTGATGGAAGACGCTCTGAAATACAGCTGGCCGCTTTTCCGCCTAGCGCCATCGGACAAAGCCGAATCGGACCGGGCCTCAGAAATCATCCTGCGCGACTGGAAGGGACATTCCATTGGACTCGTGGATGATGGCACGATCTTCAGTCGCGATCTGGTAGATCGCATCCGTTCGGCGCTGGAGGAGAACGGGCTGAAACCGACACTCACCGATACGCTGCGCCCGGCACAGGAGCAACAGGTGGCGCTTGTGCGCCGGCTGGGGCGCACCGGCATCACCCATGTGTTCATCGGCGCGGAACGCAACGACGTCGCGATTGTCGCCAGAGACGCCGGCTCCGAAAACATTCCGCTCACCATCATGAGCGGCGACGCCATGAATGCGGCAAACAACCCCGTGCCACTTGCAGCAAATGTGCTAGCGGTCACGCGCCCGGCCTATGACACATTACCTTCGGCACAGGCCGTCGCCGGCGAATTGCGTGCCGCCAATATCGAGCCGGAAGGTTACGTCCTGCCCTCCTATGCGGCTGCGGAACTGACTGCGGCGCTTGCCGAAGCAGCCCAATCCCAAGGGAAACCCGCACCGGAGATACTGGCGAACGGTACCATCTTCAAAACCGTGCTCGGCGATATCGCTTTCAACCCTTCGCATGAACTTGCAGACAATCCCTATCGCCTGCAGCGCTGGAACAGCCAGCGTTTCGAACAGGCGGACAAGGCCGAAAGACAATAGGTGAAGCCGGTATCGCTGGAAATTCAGTAAGCCGCGGCTGAAAACCGGCGGCAACCGCGCGACAAGCCGTTTCAAACCCTGATACTTGATGCTAAAGGCAGCTTACGCAACGCGTCGAGAGGAGTTTGCCCCATGTCCCTGCCCATCCGGATCGCACCGTCCATTCTGGCGTCCAATTTCGCCAAGCTGGGACAGGAAGTCGCCGATGTGACGGAAGCGGGCGCAGACTGGATCCACCTCGATGTCATGGACGGCCATTTCGTGCCAAACATCTCGTTCGGTCCTGACGTCATCAAGGCGCTCCGCCCGCACAGCAATGCCTTTTTCGACTGCCACCTGATGATTGCCCCCGTCGATCCCTACCTCGAAGCCTTCGCCAAGGCCGGCTGCGACGGCATTACCGTCCATGCGGAGGCAGGCCCGCATCTCCATCGCTCACTCCAGACCATCCGCACGCTCGGCAGGAAGGCCGGCGTGACGCTCAACCCCGCCACGCCGCTTTCGGTCATCGAAAACGTGCTTGACGATGTCGATCTCGTGCTGATCATGAGCGTCAATCCCGGTTTCGGTGGACAGAAATTCATTCCGGCCATGCTCGATAAGATCCGTGCGGCAAAGGCCATGATCGGCGACCGGCCGATCGAACTTGAAGTGGACGGCGGCGTGACGGCGGAGACAGCCGGCGCCATCGTCGCAGCCGGTGCCAATGCGCTGGTGGCCGGTTCGGCCGTCTTCAAGGGTGATGGCGTCGCAGACTATCGCAAGACGGTTTCGTTGTTGCGCTCGGTGTCGGAAGCCGCCCGGTCCTGACCCGCCACAGCAGCCGGATACACCGGAGACGGGACGGCAGGGCGTTTGGGTGGGGGCTTTGATGAACAGCGACAGGCGGAATTTCCACGACGTCATCCCGGCAGCGCTGTTTTCGCTCCTCGCTCCGCTTGTCTGGGCCGCCATCTCGGCAGCCACCGCTACCCTCGGCCTCTATCTCCGCAACCGGCTGGAAACCGACCATGCCGCCGATATCGCCGTGCTGTTCTTCTTCGGCGGTCTCCTGGGCTGGCCGCTGGCCATGGTTGCCTTGCGCTTCCTGCCCGCACCCACCAGCCTGCCGCTGCGTTTTGCGGCAAGCTGCCTTGCCATCGCTTTTTTCACGATCGCGGTGGCGGCGGCATTTTTCGCGCTCCAGTACCGCATCTTTTATGCGCAATGGCACGCGCCGGCATTTTCCCGCATCTGGTTTTTCCAGCAATTTTTCACCTCGCTTGGCGCGATCTACCAGTTCTGCATTCTCGGCCTCGGCCTCTATTTTCCGTTTGCCGCCATTCCGCTTGCGCTGGCAGGCGCCATCCTTTGCCGCCGTGCGCACAGAGCGCCACGCGTCCGTTCGGACGTACACCGGACGCTCTAGCATTTTGAATGTACGCATCGAGCCGATGCGCAGGCTTGATAGATTGAGATTCGCGGAACACTTTGCTAAACGGGCAGCAAAATTCCTCCACAAAGAAAGTCATTGCCATGATCCCTCGTTACTCCCGGCCGGAAATGGTCGCCATCTGGTCGCCGGAAACAAAATTCCGCATCTGGTTCGAGATCGAGGCGCATGCCTGTGACGCGCTGGCCGAGCTCGGCGTCATTCCGAAATCGGCCGCACAGACCATCTGGGAAAAAGGCGGCAGCGCGACTTTCGACGTCGCCCGTATCGACGAGATCGAGGCCGTCACCAAACACGACGTCATCGCCTTCCTCACCCACCTTGCGGAATTCGTCGGTCCCGACAGCCGCTTCATCCACCAGGGCATGACCTCGTCCGACGTGCTTGACACAACCCTCAACATCCAGCTCGTCCGCGCTGCCGATCTGCTGCTGGCCGATATGGACCGCGTGCTGGCGGCGCTCAAGACCCGCGCTTTCGAACACAAGAACACGGTACGCATCGGCCGCAGCCACGGCATCCACGCCGAGCCGACCACGATGGGCCTGACCTTCGCCCGCTTCTACGCCGAGATGCATCGCAACCGCGAGCGTCTCGTCAATGCGCGCGCGGAAATCGCCACGGGCGCGATCTCCGGTGCTGTCGGCACCTTCGCCAATATCGATCCGCGCGTCGAGGAACATGTCTGCGCAAAGCTCGGCCTCGTGCCCGAGCCGGTCTCCACGCAGGTCATCCCGCGTGACCGCCACGCCATGTTCTTCGCCATCCTCGGCGTCATCGCCTCGTCGATCGAAAACGTCGCCATCGAAATCCGCCACATGCAGCGCACCGAGGTTCTGGAAGCGGAAGAGTTCTTCTCTCCCGGCCAGAAGGGTTCGTCGGCGATGCCGCACAAGCGTAACCCGGTTCTCACCGAAAACCTCACGGGCCTTGCCCGCCTGGTGCGCATGTCGGTCGTTCCAGCGCTTGAAAACGTGGCGCTCTGGCATGAGCGTGACATCAGCCACTCTTCCGTGGAGCGCGCCATCGGCCCCGACACCACAGTCACCCTCGATTTTGCGCTGAACCGCCTTGCCGGCGTCATCGAAAAGCTGGTGATCTAT
This sequence comes from Agrobacterium sp. S7/73, assembly GCF_019355535.1. Lineage (NCBI taxonomy): Bacteria > Pseudomonadati > Pseudomonadota > Alphaproteobacteria > Hyphomicrobiales > Rhizobiaceae > Agrobacterium > Agrobacterium sp. S7/73. The sequence goes on along the minus strand of NZ_CP072136.1, from coordinate 1,012,159 downwards.
CCCGACAACATGCTGAAGAACATGAACAAGTTCCGCGGCCTCGTGCACTCGCAGCGCGTTCTTCTGGCGCTGACGCAGGCCGGCGTTTCCCGCGAGGACGCCTACCGTCTGGTGCAGCGCAACGCCATGAGGGTCTGGGAACAGGGTGCGGATTTCCTTGAGGAACTGCTGGGCGACGAGGAAGTGCGCGCCGCCCTTCCCGAAAGCGTCATCCGCGAAAAATTCGACCTCGGTTACCACACCAAGCATGTCGACACGATCTTCGCCCGCGTCTTCGGCAACGCCTGAGGCGAGGCTCCCGAAGTTAATGCCGTCGCGACCTTGATCGCGACGGCATGAAACCACAGATATGGGCCCATGAAAGTTTCAGAAGCAGATATTCTCATCGTACCGGGTTACACCAATTCCGGTCCTGACCACTGGCAGACACGCTGGGAGCGCAAGCTTTCGACAGCGCGCCGCGTCGAGCAGGCTGAATGGTCAAAACCGGTGAAGGAAGACTGGATCGCGCGGCTGGTGGAAGAGGTTAACGCCTCGACCAAGCCCGTTGTCATCGTCGCCCATTCGCTGGGTGTGCCGACCGTCATCCACGCCCTTCCGGAAATCGGCAAGAAGGTTGCAGGCGCGCTTCTGGTGGCGCCACCGGATGTCGCCAATCCCGATATCAGGCCGAAACATCTGATGACCTTCGGTCCCTATCCGCGTGATCCATTGCCGTTTCCGGCAATCACAATTGCCAGCCGCAACGATCCCTTTGGATCCTACGAACATGCCGACGATATTGCCGCCGCCTGGGGTGCGATGTTGGTGGATGCAGGCATGTCAGGCCATATCAACGCCGAGTCTGGCCATGGCCCCTGGCCCGAGGGTGGCATGGTATTTGCCCAGTTCCTGAGCCGCCTCAAGGTGAACGAGCCCTGACCATCGCGGCCAACCGCTGAAGCCGGTCGATTTTCGGCCGGGCAACATTCTTCCGCCCGACACAAGAATTGAAGGGAAGATATGCGAGCCGCATTGTAGAATGCACTCTTTTCCTTTATGGGACCGCTCAAAGACAGAAACGCAACGCCACCAGAATCGGCGTGAACCAAGAGACCTGCCATTATGAACCGTCGCCGCCGTATTTACGAAGGCAAGGCCAAGATCCTCTACGAAGGTCCGGAGCCAGGCACGCTTATCCAGTTCTTCAAGGACGATGCGACTGCCTTCAACAAGAAAAAACACGAAGTCATCGACGGCAAAGGTGTGTTGAACAATCGGATTTGTGAATATGTCTTCACGCATCTGAACAAGATCGGCATTCCCACACACTTCATTCGCCGCCTCAACATGCGCGAGCAGTTGATCAAGGAAGTCGAGATGATCCCGCTCGAGATCGTCGTGCGCAATGTCGCCGCCGGCTCGCTGTCGAAGCGACTCGGCATCGATGAAGGCGTGGTTCTGCCGCGCTCCATCATCGAGTTCTACTACAAGTCCGACGAGCTGGAAGACCCGATGGTCTCCGAAGAGCACATCACGGCCTTCGGCTGGGCCAACCCTGCCGAGCTTGACGACATCATGGCACTGGCGATCCGTGTCAACGACTTCCTGTCCGGCCTGTTCTTGGGCGTCGGCATCCAGCTGGTCGACTTCAAGATCGAATGCGGCCGCCTGTTTGAAGGCGACATGATGCGCATCATCCTCGCCGACGAGATTTCGCCCGACAGCTGCCGCCTGTGGGACATCGAGACCCAGAAAAAAATGGACAAGGACCTGTTCCGCCGCGACATGGGCGGCCTCGTGGAAGCCTATTCCGAAGTGGCACGCCGTCTCGGCATCATCAATGAAAACGAACCGATCCGCGGCACCGGCCCTGTCCTGGTAAAGTAATTTCGGCCTCGTGAAATAATATCGGCCAGCAAGGTAAAATCAGGAGAAGATCAGGTGATCAAGGCACGGGTGACTGTTACGCTGAAGAACGGCGTTCTCGATCCGCAGGGCAAGGCAATCGAAGGCGCACTCGGCAGCCTCGGTTTCGGTGGCGTCGGCCATGTCCGTCAGGGCAAGGTCTTCGATCTGGAACTGGAAGGTGCAGACAAGGCCAAGGCCGAGACCGACCTGAAGGCGATGTGCGAAAAGCTCTTGGCCAATACGGTTATCGAAAACTACTCTATCGCCATTCTCTAAAGCCGCAGGAGCCGCCGACCATGAAATCCGCTGTCGTCCAACTTCCCGGCCTCAACCGCGATCGCGACATGATCGCGGCACTCACGAAAATCTCCGGCAAGGCGCCCGTCACCATCTGGCAGACGGAGACGACTATCCCGGATGTCGACCTGATCGTCATTCCGGGCGGCTTTTCCTATGGCGACTATCTGCGTTGCGGCGCAATTGCTGCACGCATGCCGGTCATGCAGGCCATTCGCGAAAAGGCTGAGCAGGGCGTCAAGGTTCTCGGCGTCTGCAACGGCTTCCAGATTTTGGTCGAAGCGGGCATGCTGCCGGGCGCGCTGATGCGCAATGCCTCGCTGAAATTCGTGTGCCGCGAAGTGAAACTCGAAGTCGTCAACAACGACACCGAATTCACCCGCGCCTATGACAAGGGCCAGGTTCTGCGCTGCCCCGTCGCCCACCACGACGGCAACTATTTCCTCGATACGGATGAGCTTAAGTCCGTCGAAGACAACGGTCAGGTCGTTTTCCGTTATGCAGATGGCACCAATCCGAACGGCTCGCTGAACGACATTGCTGGCGTCATCAACGCCAAGGGCAACGTTCTCGGCATGATGCCGCACCCGGAAAACCTGATCGAAGCTGCCCATGGCGGCAATGACGGCCGTGGCCTCTTCGCCTCGGCGCTTGGCGTTATCGCAGCCTGACAAGCGGGCGGGCCATCCGCCTGCCCTCTTCCCGATGATGCTCTTTATGGCTCCAGTTTTTGGCCCTTACCTTGGATGACGCGATGAACCGCCTGCTCCGTTCCCACGCCCCGAAGGCCGCTGGATTGCTTCTCGCCGCAGCAGCGCTTGCTGCGTGCCAGCCCAAGCCGCAACCGGCATCGTCCTCCGCATCCCGTGCGGCATTACCGACGATGGAGCGAATCGCGCTTGGCGCCAATGCTTGCTGGTTCAAATCGGGCGATCCGGCGTTCAAGGCCTATCGCCTGGCGCCCGAACTCAACTCCTTCTCGGGCCGTCCGCGCATTCTGCTCGTACCGCGCAACAGCCCGGAATCGCGCCCGATGCTGGTTATTCAGGCAGAAGGCAACCCGGCAAAGCTCGACGCTTTCGGCCCCGCTATGAACGAAGCCATCTCCGGGCGCATCGCAACCGACGTCAAACGCTGGGCGAATGGCGGCAAGGGCTGCTGATCGGGCAAAACTGCGCTAAAAGCCGGCCAAATACAAAAAAGACCCGCCGACGCCGGTTGGGACTGGCGTGGCGGGCCTGCCGAATGGCTGTTCAGGCACCGGGGAAAGATGGCGCCGCTCTCCGGCAGAAAATCAAAGCGGCCGCGACGGCCATGAAAACAGCTGCGATCTCGCGGCCTCCTTCAAGGCCTCGTCCCGCGTAACGCCGATATCGTCCAGAAGATCGTCGGACAATTCCCGCAAGGCAAGCCGTCCCTGACGTTTGCCATGCCAGTTGGACAATCCCGCAATCAGGCGGCCAATAAGCGTGTGAGCGATCCGGGCCGGAAAGGGCGACGGTGCGACCATGTCGCCGGTATCGCGGAACACGCGTTCCCGTTCGTAGCCGTCAGGATAAAGCGTATCCGCTGTCGAAAGGTATTGATCCATCTTGCGCATATTGCACCTATTGTCTCCGTGCGTTTGATCTCATTGACTGCATCCGATAAATACAATTGACTTGCGGATAGATACAATGCATAAATTGTCACCATGACAAATTGGCTTCCCGATATCACCGAGGGCAACGGCCCCATCTACCTTCGCCTCGCGGACAAGATCGAAGGCGCAATTTCGGATGGCATCTTGCAGGCCGGGTCGAAATTGCCGCCGCAACGCAATCTCGCTTTCGATCTGGGCGTTACAATCGGTACAATCAGCCGGGCATATGCTCTCATCCACGAACGCGGCCTCGTCAGCGGCGAAGTCGGCCGTGGCACCTATGTCAACGAGCGTAAGGCTGCCGCCCCGTTATCACGCGTGGAACCGACGGCATCGGCTTTCGGCGGCACGCGCTACGCGGTGGACACCAGCGCCGAATTCCGCCTGAACACCACGGCTGCTCCCGATGTCGGGCAGAGCGCGCTGGTCAGCAAACACGTCGAGGCCGTGACGAGAGAGCATCCGTTCGAAATTTCCAACTACACCCGCTCCTTTCCCGACAACTGGTGCATGGCGGGCGTTCGCTGGCTTTCCCAGAACGGCTGGTCGCCGAAACCGGAAAACATCGTTTCGACGCTTGGCGCCCATGCTGCGGTGATGAGTGTGGTAACGGCAATGACCGCGCCGGGCGACCGTATCGTTTTCGAACCCCTCACCTATTCCCATATCAGCCGCAGCGCCGCCCTTGCCGGACGGCGGGTGACACTGGTGGAAGTGGATGAGAAAGGCATTATCCCCGATGATTTCGAGCGCGTTTGCGCCCAACAGCATCCAAAGATGATCTTCCTGATGTCGGCGGGCCAGAACCCGACCTGCGCCACCCTGCCCGAGGAGCGGCGGCGGGCGATCGCCGATATCGCCCGCAGATACGGCGTATGGATCGTGGAGGACAATCTCTATGGCGCCATGACGCGGGATGCGATCCCACTCATTGCGGAATTCGCGCCCGATCTTACCTTCGTTGTCGGCGGCCTGTCGAAATCCGTTTCCGCCGGCGTCAGGGGTGGCTGGGTCGCCTGCCCGGCGCAATTCGCCTCGAGAATTCGAATTTCGCATTCGATGATAACCGGCGGACTGCCGTTTATGCTGGCCGAACTGAATGCACGCCTCGTCAACAGCGGCGACGCAGACGACATCCGCAAGGACTGTATCGCCGAGATCAACCAGCGCGAGGCCCTCGCCAGACGCATCTTTGCGGGGCTGGAATTCAACTCCCTGCCAGACATCGCCTTTCTGTGGCTGAGGCTGCCTGAACCGTGGCTGTCTGGAACCTTCCGCAGCGCTGCCATGAAGGAAGGTGTGTTGATAGACGACGAGGACGAGTTTAAGGCAGGGCGCACGGAGAAGGTTTACCACCGTGTCCGCATCAGCCTTTCCGGGCCGTCAAACCAGGAAGAACTGAAGCATGCCCTTGGTATCCTGCGGCATTTGCTCGACAATGGTTCAGCCGGCTACGAAAGCGAGGCGTGAGCGGGAACGAGTCTTTCCTGCAACACGCCCCCTAATTCAGTAACTCATTATTTACCACGCCGACGAATCTGCCATCCTTTCCCTACTTCGGAGCGGGGAATGATTCGATGGCAGCATTCAGTTCCATATCCGCCAGGGCATTTGTTGCTCTCGCGATGGTTTTCGCAGCATGTGTGTTGAGTGACATGACGCCGGCCGCCGCCGCAGACGGCACGGTGTTCGATGAATTGCGTTTCGGGGTCACAACCTCGCTCGCCGATCGCAATGGTGGCGGCGAAGATGGTGTCTTCCCGGCTTTCACTGCCTATTTCGATCCTTTCGCGAGCGCCTCGGCGGTCACCTTTGGCGAAAAACTTGCCCGACCGCGTCTGCATCTGGGTGCGGAAATCGGCACCGAGGGCGAAGCAAATACCATTTACGGCGGTATCAACTGGACCTTCGATCTCAATCCGAAGATTTTCGTCGACCTCGGCTTTGGCGGCCTGTGGCATGACGGCAGGCTGAGAAATGGTCCGGGCGAAACTGGCGCGGAATTCGGTTGCCGCGTGCTTTTTCATGAATATGCCGCCATCGGATATCGCTTCAACAGCAACTGGAATATTTCGACCCAGATCGAACATGCCTCCCATGCCAATCTGTGCGACGGCCCCAATGACGGGCTGACGCGTGTCGGACTTATGGTCGGCTACAAGTTCTGAATAACCCAACAAAGCAGCGTTTTGCTGGCAAAACTGCGCATTTTCCTGTCGCACGGAGAGGCCTCTTGCGCTAAAGAACCGGAAACTTTCCTCGGCTCGAACCGCGTGAGACCTATGTCGATTCCAAACTCCATCAAGATCACCCCGGAACTCGTTGCATCCCACGGGCTGAAGCCCGACGAATACCAGCGTATCCTCGACCTGATCGGACGGGAGCCGAGCTTTACCGAGCTTGGCATTTTCTCGGCCATGTGGAACGAGCACTGCTCCTACAAGTCCTCCAAGAAATGGCTGAAGACCCTGCCCACCACGGGCCCGCGTGTCATTCAAGGCCCCGGCGAAAATGCCGGCGTGGTGGATATCGATGATGGCGACTGCGTCGTCTTCAAGATGGAAAGCCACAACCATCCGTCCTACATCGAGCCCTATCAGGGTGCGGCAACCGGCGTCGGCGGCATCCTGCGCGATGTCTTCACCATGGGCGCACGCCCGATCGCAGCCATGAATGCGCTACGTTTCGGCGCACCCGACCATCCGAAGACCCGCCACCTCGTGGCTGGCGTCGTCGCCGGTGTCGGCGGTTACGGCAACTCCTTCGGCGTGCCGACCGTCGGCGGCGAAGTGGAATTCGATCCCCGCTATAACGGCAACATCCTCGTCAACGCCTTTGCCGCCGGACTTGCCAAGTCCGATGCGATCTTCCTTTCGGAAGCCAAGGGCGTCGGCCTGCCGGTGGTGTATCTCGGTGCGAAGACCGGCCGCGACGGCGTCGGCGGCGCGACCATGGCCTCTGCCGAATTTGATGAGTCGATCGAAGAAAAGCGCCCAACCGTTCAGGTCGGCGACCCCTTCACCGAAAAGTGCCTGCTGGAAGCCTGCCTCGAGCTGATGAAAACAGGTGCGGTCATCGCCATTCAGGACATGGGTGCCGCAGGCCTTACCTGCTCGGCCGTCGAAATGGGCGCCAAGGGCGATCTCGGCATCGAACTTGATCTCAACGCCGTACCGGTGCGCGAAGAGCGCATGACGGCCTACGAAATGATGCTATCGGAAAGCCAGGAGCGCATGCTCATGGTTCTCGAGCCCTCCAAGGAAGAAGTCGCCAAGGCGATCTTCGTCAAATGGGGCCTGGACTTCGCCATCGTCGGCAAGACCACCGACGACCTGCGTTTCCGCGTGCTGCACAATGGCGAGGAAGTCGCCAACCTTCCGATCAAGGATCTCGGTGATCAGGCTCCGGAATACGACCGCCCGTGGACGCCCGGCAAGGTTCAGGCTCCGCTTGCGGAGAACGACGTTCCTGATGCAGACATTGCCGACGCATTGGTGTCGCTGGTCGGTTCGGCCAACAACTCCTCGCGCCGCTGGGTCTACGAGCAGTATGACACGCTGATCCAGGGCAATTCCCTGCAGCTGCCGGGTGGCGATGCCGGCGTTGTCCGCGTTGAAGGCCATGACAAGAAGGCGCTCGCCTTCTCCTCCGACGTGACACCGCGTTATGTCGAGGCAGACGCCTTTGAAGGCGGCAAGCAGGCCGTGGCCGAATGCTGGCGCAACATCACCGCAACCGGCGCTTTGCCGCTCGCGGCCACCGACAACCTCAATTTCGGCAATCCGGAAAAGCCCGAGATCATGAGCCAGCTCGTCCATGCCATCAAGGGCATCGGCGAAGCCTGCCGCGTACTGGAATTCCCGATCGTTTCCGGCAACGTCTCGCTCTACAACGAGACCAACGGTCAGGCGATCCTGCCCACCCCCACCATCGGCGGCGTTGGCCTGCTGAAGGACTGGGGCCGTATGGCGCGCATCCGCTTTGCCGCCTCGGACGAAGTCGTGCTGCTGGCGGGCGCGCCTGCCGGTCTTGGCACCCATATTGCCCAGTCCGTCTACATGCGCGACGTGCATGGCCGCATCGATGGCCCGGCACCGCATGTCGATCTGGAAGCTGAAAAGAGAAATGGCGATTTCGTCCGCGCCCTTATCGCAGACGGTCTTGCCACAGCGGTTCACGATTGCTCCTCGGGCGGCCTGGCTCTCGCGGTTGCCGAAATGGCAATTTCCTCCGGCATCGGCGCGACGATCGACGCGGTCGAGGGCCATAATCCCGTCCTCACCTTCTATGGCGAAGATCAGGGCCGTTATGTGCTGACCGTCAAGAAGAGCGATCTGGATGAAGTGCGCGCGGCAGCGAAGGCAGCGGGCGTTTCCTGCCCGGCGATCGGCGTCACCGGCGGCTCAAGCGTAAAGCTGGGCACGGCACGCGCTATCGAGATTAAAGAATTGCACTTGGCCTATGAATCGTGGTTCCCTCAATTCATGGATGGCGAAACTCTAATCGCCGCAGAATGAATTAAGGAGATACACCATGCCCATGAAACCCGGCGACATTGAAGACATGATTAAGGCGGGAATTCCCGGGGCAAAGGTCACGATCCGCGATCTGGCCGGTGATGGCGATCATTACGCGGCGGAAGTCGTCGCGGATGCTTTCAAGGGCAAGACGCGCGTGCAGCAGCATCAGATGGTCTATGACGCGCTGAAGGGCAATATGGGCGGTGTTCTGCACGCCCTTGCCCTGCAGACCTCGGCTCCCGAATGACTGAGCTCCGAAAAGCGTCTCCGGCAGGACGGTTTCACTGTCCTTGCCGCGGCAACGCTTGAAGCCATGGATTGAAAAAGGCCCGCGTGAGACTGTCACGCGGGCCTTTTCTTTTCCGGCAAATGGCGCGTGCCGCTTACAAAACAGGTGGCTGCTGCGATTCCAGATCGGCAAAGGAGGCAGCCGGCAACGGCCCAGCCGTCAGCAGGGTAAAATCGTAACCGGACTTGCGGTCCGGCCCCAGAACATATTGCCGGTGCATGCGCAGGAAGTTGCGCTTGTTCTTTTTGTAGCGATCGGGTGAAAGCGAGTGCTTGAAACGGATCGGCACGATCTTCGGCTGCGGCGCATCCTTGTGCCCGGTCAGCGCCACGGTGTTGCAGCGGTAGAGGTGGATCGGATCCGTCAGGCACTGGATATCGAACCATGTCACTTCAGAGTGACGCGCAATCACGCCGACGCTCTGGCGAAGCCTGTCCGCACTCGACAGCAGCGCGCATTGCAGCGCAGCGCCACCGAGCGTCGCAAAGGACAGCTTCCGGCCATCCAGCGCATCTGGCCGCAGTTCCAGCACACGGCCTATCACGGCGAGCGCCAGGCTGGCGCCCATGCTATGCGACACGACCAGAACCTCCTCAGACGGCTGCTCCAGCGCCTTGAGAACGAGGGCTGCCTTCTCTTCAATCCAGTTGCGGGCAATCGGCTCATCGCGCCCGACGGCCAGCGCAAAGCGCCAGTCGGCATAAAGATGCAACGTATGAAACCGCTCGGCGAAAGGCAGAAATGCCTTCACGAAGAACAAGGCCGCAGCGGGAAGACTGATCGCAAGCAACCAGAGCGGCAAACCGAACAGCCATGGCGAGAGCGCGATCCCCGCCGCAAGCGCACCACCCACCAGCATCAGCAGAAACGGGAAAATGAAGAACAGGCCGAAACGCCAGGCGTGACGGAGGTAACGCCCTGCCCCACCTTCCGCGACGATACCGGCCGCAGCCGCAAAGCCTAGTGCGATCTGCCGCCAGAGTGGCGCATCCCGCAGGCGCGATATCACAGCATTGTGGTCGTAGACGAAGATGGTGGAACGCGTCCGCCAGTCGCCCGCCGAGGCCTCCACCGAAAATGTTTCGCCAGCCGGCGAGTTCTCCAGCGCACCCACGGCATAATTGACATCCCACGTCTTGCCAGCAAGCGCTGCCGCCCGCTGATAGCGCAGATGATGCGCAGCCGCATCGAGCGGATCGAAGCCCGGGAAATAAAGAACAAGTCGTGACTTGACGGTCGGCATGCATAAACCCTCGGGCTGGAGACACCCGAAAGGATCGCTTGATACAGTGGGCGATGCACGTATAGTAAAAAACGCGACGGAAATATGATTTATTTGTTGCGAGGGAATTTTGTCTGGGATCGTCGATCAATTGCTAAACGGCGTCGTCAAAGGCGCTCTGTCCGAAGTCCTCGCCAAGACAGGCCTTCGCAAAACCCGCCGCATCCGCCGCCGGACCAAAAGCAACACGTCCCTCGCAGGCGGCATCGTCGGCTCCGTGCTGGAAGCGGCAATCAAAGCAGCCGTCAAACCCAAGCCGGCCAAAAAACAGGTGAGCAAAAGACGCACCGCCGCCGCCCGCAGCAGACAGCGGCTTCGATGATGCATCACCTCAGCGTGCTTCCCACCTGGTAGCCAAGGTTTCGGCCGTCACTTTGCGACTACACACCAGCGTATTTTTTACGCTTCCCGGGTGGAAATCGCGCCGCGACATGTTATTTAGGGACAAAGTCAAAGCAGCGGCCTTGAACCGCATGTGAAAGGAATAGGCCAATGAGCGGCATTCACGATATGATCGACAGCGAAGTGAAGAGCAACGACATCGTTCTTTTCATGAAGGGCACCCCGCAATTCCCGCAGTGCGGTTTTTCCGGTCAGGTCGTACAGATCCTCGATTATCTCGGCGTCGACTACAAGGGCGTCAACGTGCTCGCCGATGCCGACATCCGTCAGGGCATCAAGGATTATTCCAACTGGCCGACCATCCCGCAGCTCTACGTCAAGGGCGAATTCGTCGGCGGCTGTGACATCGTAAGAGAGATGTTCCAGTCCGGTGAACTTCAAAATCACTTCCAAGAACAGGGTATCAGCGTCCGCGGCGCGGCCTGATTTCGGCCGGTTCATCCGGCCCACCCTGATTGTCAGAAAACTTATGCCAGGCGTTGCTTCATGCAACGCCTTTGCCGTTCTTTTTGGGGCAATCCTGTGACAGAACTTTCACAATCCACCACTTCGCGCGCCGTTTCGATGGGGCGCACGGAATTCATCGCGCTTGCCGCGATGCTGATGGCGCTGAATGCGCTTGCCATCGACATCATGCTTCCCGGCCTTCAGGAAATCGGCGCGTCACTTGGCGTCGTGAATGAAAACCACCGTCAATACGTCATTTCCAGCTATCTTCTAGGCTTCGGCATTGCCCAGCTTCTGTACGGACCGATCTCGGACCGTTTCGGGCGCCGCAAGCCGATGCTCGTCGGGCTGGCAATCTACATCGTCTCGGCCATTGCAGTCGTCTTCGTACCGTCATTCACTGGTCTGCTGGTTCTGCGCTTTATTCAGGGCATCGGCTCTGCGGCGACGCGCGTCATCACCATTTCGATCGTGCGCGACATCTATGGCGGCCGTCAGATGGCGGAAGTCATGTCGCTGATCATGATGGTCTTCATGGTCGTTCCGGTCATCGCACCCGGCACTGGCCAGATCGTGCTGTTTTTCGGTGACTGGCACCTTATCTTCGCCTTCATGGCCGGAATTGCCGCCGTCGTGACCGCCTGGATGTATTTCCGCCTGCCTGAAACCCTGCATGCCGATGACGTCAGGCCTTTCACGATTCGTTCGATCCTCGGTGGCTTCAAGATCGTGCTCACCAACCGTATCGCGCTCTGCTACACGCTCTCCAGCACATTTATCTTCGGTGCGCTGTTCGGCTTCATCAATTCCGCCGAACAGGTCTATAAGGGCATCTACGGGCTGGGCGCATGGTTTGCGGCCGCTTTTGCGGGCGTCGCCCTGTTCATGGCCTTCTCGTCCTTCATCAATGCAAGGCTTGTCGGCAGGTTTGGCATGCGCAAGCTGTCGCACGGATCGCTGCTCGGCTTCATCGCCATCACCTTCGTGTGGCTGGTGGTACAGATGGTTGGGCCGGAACCGATGCCCTTTGCGATCTTCATCGTGTTCTTCGCGCTTGCCATGTTCCAGTTCGGCTGGATCGGCTCGAACTTCAACTCGCTCGCCATGGAGCCGCTCGGCCATGTCGCCGGCACGGCCTCGTCCGTTATTGGCTTCATGGGAACCGTCGGCGGTTCGCTGATCGGTGCCGTTATCGGTCAGGCTTTCGATGGCACAGCGCTGCCAATGGTAGCCGGCTTCTTCGCCGTCTCCATTATCGGCCTCGTCTTCGTGCTGATCGGAGAAAAGGGCGTGCTGTTTCAGGCCCACAACAAGCCGACGCACTAAGGGCGGATAGACAAATAAAAAGGGCGCGGAACTCGGTTCCACGCCCTTTTTGTTGATAAAAGCCGAACTTCACTCAAACCGTGAAAATCTTCTCGCGCAGCAATTCCCATGTCTCCTGATCAGGAGCAAGCAGCAGGCCACCCTCAAGGTGGCGCGGCAGGTAAGGCGAGCCGTCGAAACGGGCGGCGTAGGCGCCCGCTTCCTGCGAAAGCAGGGTGCCAGCGAGATGATCCCAGGGCATAAGCTTGTTGTACATCAGGAAATGCATGTGGCCGCCGCAGAACACGCGGTATTCATGCGCAGCACAACGGTAGCTGGTGAAGAGCCGCACATCCGCGAGGTTCATGAGAATCTTGCGGCGGGTCTCCACGTCAAAATAACCGGTGTTGGCGATGCCGACCATCTGCGACAGTGCCGGTGCGGGCACGACGGACATCTGCGTCTGCGAACCATCGGCGGCACAAAGCCATGCGCCGGAACCCTTTTCAGCAATCGCCCAGTCATTGCCCATCGGATCGAAAATGAGACCGGCAACGGTCTCGCCCTTGGAGATGACGCTCATCATCACGCCAAACAGCGGCAGGCCCGACGCGAAGTTGTAGGTGCCGTCGATCGGATCGACCACCACGGCAAGATCCGCATCCGCAAGCTTGCCAAGCAGCGAGGCATCCGCCGCAACGGCCTCTTCACCGATGAACAGCGCCTGCGGCATGATTTCCTGCACGCGGGCGCGGATCAGCCGCTCAGCAGCCTCGTCAGCCTCGGTTACGAGGTCTATCGCCTCGCTCTTTATCCTGACGTCGCCCTCACCCAGATTACGGAACCTCGGCAGGATTTCCACTGCCGCCGCCTCCTGAAGCGCATTGGCGAGAGAGGCGATGTCGAGTTCGATAGCCATGGGCGATATCCTTCTATTTAAGCGTCAATATTATAAGGCCACGATTTCCCGGCGCAGCATCTTCCAGCTTTCCTTGTCGGGCGCCGACAGGATGCCGCCTGTCGTCTGTCCTGGCCGGTAGGGCGTATTGTCGAAACGGGCCGTGTAGCCGCCCGCTTCCTGATGAATGAGAACGCCGGCGAGATGATCCCAGGGCATCAGCTTTTCGTGGCCGATGAAGTGCAGCTTGCCAGTCGAGGCAAGCCAATATTCATGAGCCGAGCAATTGATTGAAAGCGCCATCTTGATCTTTGCCATATTGGCGGCGATCACCGGGCGGCGATCTTCATGGCTGTGACCCCAGGAAAATATGCCGACCATTTCGGACAATGGCAGGGGATCGGCAACCTTGAGCCTTGCCTGTGAGCCGTCCTTGCGGTGGAGATAAGCGCCCTCGCCTTTGAGAGCAAGGATGGTATCACCCATGACAGGATCGTGGATGATGCCTGCGACCGTCTCACCCTTGACGGTGACGGCGAGCAGCGTGCCGAAAGCTGGAAAACCGGAAGCATAGTTGAAAGTGCCGTCGATTGGATCGATCACGAAGGCAAATGGTGCATCGGCAAGGGCAGGAATAACGGATTGATCCGCGTCATAGGCCTCTTCGCCGACAATATGGGCCTTCGGAAACCGTTGCAGAAGAGCGGCGGTTATCGCCTTTTCCGTCAGAATATCCGCCTCGGTGACGAGATCGACCGCAGAGGTCTTTTCGGAAATCGCGCCTGCGTCGAGATTGCGGAAGCGGGGCATGATTTCCTGGCGGCCGGCAGCGGCAACGGTGGAAATCAGAAAGTCGATATCTTTATCGGAAAGGGTCATCGCTAAGGGCACTTCTTCATAAGGGAGGGCTGGCCTCCGTACGCTCTTCAGGTGACGCGCCGGTGACAGAGAGCGCCGAGAAATCAAAAAGCTTCGGGTCGAGCAGATGCGATGGATTGACATGGGCAAGCGCCCGCAGCATCACGTCCTTGCGGCCCGGCATACGCCTTTCGATGTCAGCCAGCATCTCCTTCATGGCATTGCGCTGAAGCCCGTCCTGCGAGCCGCAGAGGTCACAGGGAATGATCGGGAATTCCATCGCCGCCGCGAATTTCGCCATATCCTCTTCGGCGCAATAGGCAAGCGGGCGCAGCACCATCAGGTCGCCCTCGTCGTTCATCAGCTTTGCCGGCATGCCAGCCAGACGGCCGCCATGGAAGAAGTTCATGAAGAAGGTCTCGAGAATATCCTCCCGGTGATGGCCGAGCACGAGCGCGTCGCAGCCCTCTTCCCGCGCAATACGGTAGAGATTGCCGCGCCGCAGCCGCGAACAGAGCGAACAATAGGTGCCACCCGCCGGCACCTTTTCCTTCACAACGGAATAAGTGTCGCGATATTCGATGCGATGTGCGACGCCGATCTTCGCCAGATATTCCGGCAGGACATGCTTGGGGAAATTCGGCTGGCCCTGATCCAGATTGCAGGCAATGAGTTCCACGGGCAAAAGGCCGCGCCACTTCAGATCAAGCAGCAGCGCCAGAAGGCCGTAGCTGTCCTTGCCGCCGGAAAGGCCTACCAGCCAGCGCTTCTGGCCGTTCAGCATGCCAAAATCCCCGAAGGCCTGACGTACATTGCGCAACAGCCGCTTGCGCAGCTTGTTGAAGGAGACAGAACGGGGTGCCGCGTCGAACAGCGGATGCGAAGCGCCATTTTCTCCGGCCAGGTCCTGATCGGCCTCGACCTCATCTGCGATGCTGGTGACAATGTTCATGATTAGCCCGCTCTGGCATTCAGCCATTTTCAATGCAGGAAATGCCCGCATCCGCCCGCAATATCAAGCCCCGAATACCGACCAGCCGGTTTTCGTCGCCAGCATTTCCAGTGCATGCGACCCAAGCGCCGAATTGCCAACCTTGTTCAGACCCGGCGACCAGACCGCAATCGACGCCTTGCCCGGCGCCACTGCCATGATGCCGCCGCCCACGCCGCTCTTGCCCGGCAGGCCGACATGATAGGCGAAATCGCCCGATCCGTCATAATGGCCGCAGGTCAACATCAGCGCATTGATGCGCCGCGCGCGTCGGTCTGACACAACCGTATGACCACTCAGCGGATTGCGGCCGCGATTCGCAAGGAAAAGACCGGCCCGTGAAAGCTGCGCGCAGGTCATGGACAGCGCGCACTGATGAAAATAGACGCCCAGCGTATATTCAACAGGGTGATGCAGATTGCCGAAGGACCGCATGAAATTGGCAAGCGCGAAATTGCGGAAACCCGTCGCCTGCTCGGATTTCGCCACGGTGTCATCAATGCTGATCGTGTCATCATCAGCGAGATAACGGACGAAACGCAGAAGCTCGCCAATCGCCTCGCGCGGCTGGTGGCCGGAAAGAACGATATCCGTCACCACGATGGCACCGGCATTGACGAAGGGATTGCGCGGAATGCCGTGCTCATGCTCCAGCTGGACGATGGAGTTGAAGGACGACCCCGACGGCTCACGCCCCACCCGGTTCCATACCGTCTCGCCCGCCTTGCCGAGCGCCAGCGTCAGCATGAAGACCTTGGAGATGCTCTGGATCGAAAACGGCGTGAGCGCATTGCCAGCCGTATAGGTGGTTCCGTCGACAGTGGTGATGGCGATACCGAACTGGTTCGGATCGACCTTGGCGAGTTCCGGAATGTAATCCGCAACCTTGCCCTCGCCCAGGCGCGGCACCATGCTGTCGTAAATGGAATCGACGATCGCCTGAATGTCCTGCATGCAAAGCCTTCCCCAGCAAACAAAAAAGCCGCCCCGAGGGGCGGCTTTCTCAATACTGAAACGCGCCGATTAACGCGAGTAGAATTCGACGACCAGATGCGGTTCCATGACGACCGGGTACGGAACGTCAGACAGAGCCGGGATGCGAGCATAGGTCGCAACCATCTTGTTGTGATCGACTTCGATGTAATCAGGAACGTCGCGTTCTGCGAGCTGAACAGCTTCGAGAACGGTCACCAGCTGCTTGGACTTCTGGCGAACTTCGATAACGTCGCCCGGCTTGCAACGGTAAGAACCGATGTTGACGCGAACGCCGTTAACCGTGACGTGGCCATGGTTGATGAACTGACGCGATGCGAAAACGGTCGGAACGAACTTGGCGCGGTAGACGATGGCGTCCAGACGCGACTCGAGCAGGCCGATCAGGTTCTCGGAGGTATCGCCCTTGCGACGGTTTGCTTCGTCGTAGGTGGCGCGGAACTGCTTTTCGCGCAGTTCGCCGTAGTAGCCCTTGAGCTTCTGCTTGGCGCGCAGCTGCGTGCCGAAGTCGCTCATCTTGCCCTTGCGGCGCTGACCGTGCTGGCCCGGGCCGTATTCGCGGCGGTTTACCGGGGACTTCGGACGGCCCCAGATGTTTTCGCCCATACGGCGGTCAATTTTATACTTAGCCGATTCGCGCTTGCTCATCGTATTTCCTTCTCAATAGGTTATGCCGGTTTGTTGCCAAACCGGTTTGAGGAAACACGCCCTCCTCTGAAGCCCGTTTCAGGACCTCTGACAGGTTTCTCACATGCGAATGGAGAGACCACGGGACATGTCGGTGATGTTGACCGCCGAACGTCAGCTTATAAACTGCAAGGCAGTCAACGAAACACACCGGACATGACTGCCCGGCGTTGGGGCGGCTTCTAAACACGTTTTACAAATTTGTCAAACAAAGCCCGCCGCTTTTTTCTCGAACTAGCCCTTGAAAAGCTGGAAGGCCCACCCACTTCTAAGCCGTAATCAGGACTCGGGCCCCTCTGGCGTGTTACCGGACAACACGCGATGTCGAGTCTCTTGAAGGTTGGGGCCCACGTTTATTCCTGATACGCGTCCCCATCCGCAAAGCCAACCTCGTCCGGCTAAAGGTTGACTGATGGAGTTCCTCCTCAACGATTTTCTCGGTACCCCCACATGGATGTGGGCGGTCTTCATTTCTCTCGTCCTTGGCCTCTTGGCGCTCGATCTCGGCGTGCTGCACAAGAATTCCAAGGAAATCGGCATCCGTGAAAGCTTGCTGATGTCCGGCTTTTATATCGCCATCGGCTTGGCCTTCGGCGGATGGATCTGGTACCAGTCCGGTGAACAGTCAGCGATGGAATATGTCACCGGCTTCGTGGTCGAAAAAAGCCTCGCCATGGACAATATCTTCATCATCGCGATGATCTTCTCCTATTTCGCCATTCCCCGCCAATATCAGCACCGCGTGCTGCTATGGGGCATCCTCGGCGTGATCGTTCTGCGCGGCATCATGATTGCCGGCGGCGCCGCAATTGTCGAAAACTTCCACTGGGTGCTTTATCTCTTTGCGGCCTTCCTCGTCTTCACGGGCCTCAAGATGCTGTTTTCATCCGACCATGACGAGAACGACATCGGCAATAACCGCATCCTGAAATTCCTGCGTAGCCGCCTTCCGGTAACGGAGAAGCTGCATGGCGAGAAATTCTTCGTCAAGGAGACCGATGCTGCCACAGGCAAGCTGAAGACCTTTGTGACGCCGCTGTTTCTGGCGCTCATCATGGTCGAAATCGCCGACCTCATCTTCGCGGTCGATTCGATCCCGGCGATCTTCGCTATCACCACCGATCCGTTTATCGTCTATACCTCTAACATCTTCGCGATCCTCGGCTTGCGCGCCCTCTATTTCGCACTTGCCGCCCTGATCCACCGCTTCGCCTATCTGAAATACGCGCTGGCTGCGGTTCTGGTCTTCGTCGGCTCGAAGATTTTCGTCGCGGATATGCTCGGCATCGCCAAGATCCCGCCCGCCGTCTCGCTCGGCGTCACCGTCGCCATCCTCGCAACAGGCATCATCGGTTCGCTGATTGCGACGCGCAAGGAAACAAAGGCTATCGAGTAATGATGAGCAAGGAGGAGGCGATTACGCCTCCTCTTTCTTTTTAGATAATGAAATATATGATCTGTATTATTGTTAGCTAGACCGAAATATATTTTCTCAATATTAAAACAAACGTCCAATTCATCGCAAAAATGACTTTTGAAACCGTTGATCAGGCAATCTCAGAAAAGAAACTTTGGCGAGCGAAGGAAATCCTTCAGGGCAGGCTCAGCCATCCTGAAGTCGATCTGGCACTCTTTCAAAAATACGGTGAAGTGCTGCTTGAGATGAACGATCTCATTGAAGCGGGACGGATGTTGTTCTGCTCAGGCGCACGCGACGAGCGTTTCAGGGAAGCGATCACTATATTCCTGTCAAGAAGCAACAGGCGTGAACCGCAACGCTTTCTGGCGCAATTGCCTTCTTCTATTAGACGACAACGGCATCTTGCTGATTTTATCGCTTCGCCGGAATTCGAACGTGACGGATGGACAGCGACCCAGCTCTCCCGGCTCGCTCCCTTGCAAACACATGTCAGCATCCGCCGCTATCAACGGCCGCATCGATTGACCTCGGCACTGTTTATAGCCGTTATTTTTTGCGTACTGGCTCTGAGCCTCAGTGGTCTCTACACGATGATCAGTTTCGCGGTGCGGACTTTGACTGAATAGCGATTATTCGGCCGCCAGCCTCGCATCATCCTCAGCCGCATCCGCATCGCCGGGTGCGGTCTTCGCGTCGAGATCGGGGAACGCCACGATGCGCTTGCCGGAGAAATCGGCGTGTACCACCACAAGCTCCTTCTCCTCGAAATAACCGAGAAGACGGCGCGCACGGCGGGCGGAATGGGTACCGTAAGCGCGGGCAATACGGGCGTCGGATGGGCAAGGCTCCTCATTGAGCGCCGCCTTGACCAACAGCAGGAAAACCCCCTGCAGATCGTCGGAGACCGACATCGACAATTCCAGCGCCTTCTCCCAGCCTTCGCTGGCCGCCATTGCCGCATCCACGCCGGAGCGGGCAATCGCCACCTGCCGGCGGAAATCCGCCAGCGTCATCGGCGTGCCGGGAATACGGCGCATGCGGGCGCGCACCAGAAAATCTTGGTACAGCACGGCGTCCGTGCGATAGGCCGATTGCGGATCGTCGAGAATTTCGACCAGCACCGCCGCGATCTTCTCTTCGCGCTCCTCCGGCGTCAGCTCCGGCTGACCTGCACGTGCCGACTGCTCCGGTGAAGGACCGGCGGCGGCGGGGGTGGAGCGAGAGAGTTCAGCGAGAATATCGGTTGTAGGGCGCGGCGCTGGCGGCGTGCGGCGCGTGGCGGGTCGCGTGAACTCTTCCGGGTCCGGCGTGAAGATCAGATCCTCCACATCCTGCGGTGCATCCGGCAGCGGCATGAGCTTCGGCGAGGAAGACCGCGCCGAGGTTTCCACCGCACCGATGACGATGGGCAACGGGCGGCGCGACAGCGCCGGTCCAAGCGCCACGAAATTGCCGCGCTGCAGATCCCGGAACATTTCCGCCTGCCGCCGGTCCATGCCGAGCAGATCGGCAGCGCGCGCCATATCGATATCGAGAAAGGTGCGGCCCATCAGAAAGTTCGAGGCTTCCGCCGCTACGTTCTTGGCAAGCTTGGCAAGGCGCTGCGTGGCGATGACGCCCGCAAGCCCGCGTTTACGCCCACGGCACATCAGATTGGTCATGGCGCCCAGCGACGCCTTGCGCGCATCCTCGGTCACCTCGCCGCCGACGGAGGGCGCAAACATCTGCGCCTCATCAACAACGACAAGCACGGGATACCAGAATTCGCGATCCGCATCGAACAGGCCGTTGAGGAAAGCGGCAGCGGCCCGCATCTGCTGCTCGATATCAAGACCTTCAAGCGTTAGCACGCAGGAAACGCGGTGCTGGCGGATGCGGTTGGCAATGCCCGCAAGCTCGGCTTCCGTGCGCTCTCCATCCACCACCACATGGCCGAACTTGTCGGACAGCGTGACGAAATCACCCTCGGGATCGATAATGACCTGCTGCACCCATTGCGCCGATTGCTCCAGGAGCCGGCGCAGAAGGTGTGACTTGCCGGACCCGGAATTGCCCTGCACCAGCAAACGCGTTGCAAGCAATTCCTCAATATCGAGCTTGGCCTGCTGCCCGCCCGATAGGGTTCCCATGTCGATGCCGACCTGCAATGTTCCGTTCCTCGTGCTGCATGTCATCCGACCGATTCCCGTAACGGCGGCCGAACATGCTCTTTACCAAAAAATCACCGATTGCGTCTGCCCCGTGCCGATAATGCACAGGCAATTGCGCCACATCTATGCGGCCCCGGACGAGACGCGCGAAAATGATAGCCGCCTGCCAAACACATTCAGCATCAGCCCGATGATGACCAATGCGGCACCGACCACTTCGAAGACGGTAATATGCTCCGCAAAAGCGAGATAGGCGCTGACGAAACCGACAATCGGCACCAGCAGCGAAAACGGCGCCACCGTTCCGGCCGGATAACGTAGAAGCAGGTAACTCCAGATACCCGCGCCGACGATGGTCGCACCATAGGCCATGTAGATCACCACGAGAGCCATCGTAGGCGTCGCATTGCGCAGCCCTTCCGCAATCGCATCAGGTCCCTCCACCACCAGCGAAAGCAGCACCAACGGCAGAACGGGAACAAGGCTCGTCCATGCGACAAAGGAGACCGCATTCACCTGGCCGATGCGGCGATTGACGATGTTGCCGCAGGCCCAGGCAATGGCCGAGCCGACGCCCATCAGCAGCGGTATCAACGCTGCAGCCGTCATGCGCTCCACGCCGATGACCGCCAGCCCGCCAAAGGCAACGATTGCGCCGACGATCTGTGACGGCAACGGCCGCTCGCCGAGAAACACCACGGCCAGCGCCAGCGTGAAGAAGGCCTGCGACTGCATGACGAGCGAAGCAAGCCCTGCCGGCAGGCCGAGCTTGATGGCCGGGTAAAGCAGGCCGAATTGCACGAAACCCATCGCCATGCCGTAAACGATCATATGCCGCCACGGCACATTGGGTTTGGGAAGGAAGAACACCAACGGCACGGCTGCAAACAGATAGCGCACCCCCGTCAGAAACAGAGGCGGCATGTCGGCGACGCCGATCTTGATGGCAACGAAGTTGAAGCCCCACAAAAACACGGTGATCAGGGCAAGAAGAATATGCGGCAACGCCATTTTGTTATGTCCGAATTTCAGGCGATCGACGGGCGTTTTACGCCGAAACCGCCCTCTTCCAGCCAAATGTAATGAGACCGGCGCCGATCAGGAGACCGCCGCCCGTGCGGTTGACGATGCGCTGAACCTTGGGTTTGCGGATCGTATTGCGGGCGGCACTTGCCAGAAGTCCATAAAGCGCCGCATTGCAGCTGGCAAGCACAAGGAATGTCGCTTCGAAAATCAGCACCTGCGGCCAGAAAGGCAGAGTCGGCACCAGAAACTGCGGCAGGAAGGCGACGAAGAAGACAATGCTCTTGGGGTTCAGCGCCGTGACGACATAGGCATGCAGGAAGATTTTGAGCGGCCTTTCACGGCCGGTCACGCCCGTCCCTTCGGCACCTTCTCCGCCGACCGGCGAACGCCACAGCTTGATGCCGAGATAGATGAGGTAAGCCGCACCGATCCATTTCAGACCGGTAAAAAGGGCCGCCGATGTGGCAAGCAGCGCGCCGAGCCCCAGCATGGAGGCCGTCATCGCAGTGAAATCACCAAGCGCCACACCCGTCACCGTCGCGGTGCTCGCCTTGCGGCCATGCCCCAGAGCATAAGAAATCACCAGCAGGATCGTCGGCCCCGGAATGGCAAGCATGATGGCGGATGCGGCCACGAAGGCCAGCCAGTTCTCCAGTGGCATGATGCAATCTCCCCCGTTCGGTCTTTGGAGCAAGCCACCAAAAGCGCCCGGTATCAAGCCAAATTTTCGGAGGCTGTGCCGCTTTGTCATCCAGCGGACGAAGGGGCTGCTGCTGCCGCTTCATCACCTGTGCAAGATCGTAATTTGACTGCATGGCAAGCCATGCCGCGCCGCGCTGACCCCTGCCCGCTCCAGCCGCAGGGCAAGATCAGGGGTAACGCCCGCCCGGACGTTCAGGAGGATAGTGCAACGCGCTATATGCCAGGCCTTTCCGCAGCTTCCGTTATGGAAAACTGAAGTGCGGCAATGAACCCCTCGCAGACGCACCGTGGGTGGATGCAGGATCAAGTCCGGCATGACGGTGGCGCGCATTTCGAACTTCATTAGAAGTGTGAAACGGACAACGGAGCCTCCCCGGCATTTTCTCGCCGGAGAGACTGTCGCCATCAAAACCGCGGCGCCCAGTAAGGAGGGGCCCACTCCCGCCGCATTTTGCGGTCGGACGGCTCCAGGCCGATATCATCCAGAAGACGCTCCGGCAGATCGGAAAGATCGGTCGGCGGCGGGCGCGGCACCATTGCCGCTACGAGAACCGCTTTCAGGGTTTTCCAGACGCCGAATGTGACGAACAGGCGGTCGACCGCATCCGGCAGCGCATATGCTACCAATGGTTGATTTTTCTGCATGGGGAATCCGTCCCGGCGCGGCGAAGCAGCCAGGTCCTTTATCGATGATAAAACGACATGCAGGAACGGCGGGCGCAACACGCGGTAGCGCGGACGCACAATTCAGCTGTCAGACGAAGTGAAGATGCCAAACGGCAGGGAAATCAGGCAGGAAGCCTTATCGGAGGTCGATGCCTCGGGACATGTAACCGCCGATGACCATGCCGGAAAAGCCAGACATGCCGGTAAGGCGCATATTCATATAGTCAGTCATTCCACGCCTCCTTTTTATAGCGGTTACAGACAAGATGCATCTTACACGAGATGCCGGACGCGACAAGAGGTCGCAATCTCGAATTGCAAAAGTCCGGCAGAATAGATGCAAAAATGCAACAAGCCGTTCAGCTCAGCGAGACGCTGAGGCCAAAACCCTGCATCAGCCGCCGTGTGGCGAAATCCGGCTTGCCGGAAGTGAAGACGGCGAAATCGAAACCATCTGGATGCTCCGCATCCTGCGGCAGCGGCACCAGGTGGCGCGCGCGACGGGCAATCGCTTCCGCCGGATCGAGCCAGTCCACCGGCCATGGCGCCAGCCGGCGAAACACATTGGCCATGAAGGGATAATGAGTGCAGGCGAGAACAACGATATCGGTGCGCTTGCCGTCGCTATCGATGAAGCAGGGTTCGATTTCCGCCAGCACCGCTTCATCGGAGATCGGTTCGCCCCTGATCCAGCTTTCGGCCATACGCGCCAGATTTTCCGATCCCACGAGGCGAACATGGCATTGCGTGGCGAATGACTGGATGAGATCGCGCGTATAGGCGCGCTTGACGGTGCCGGGTGTTGCCAGCACGGAAACGAGACCGGAACGGGTGCGTTCGGCCGCAGGCTTGATAGCTGGAACAGTGCCGACGAAGGTCATATCAGGAAAGCGCGCCCGAAGATCGGCACCTGCCAGTGTGAAGGCGGTGTTGCAGGCAATGATGCAGACTTCGGGGCTATAGTCTTCAAGCAGCTTTTCGAAGAGCGAAAGAATGCGCGCTTTCAGCGCCTCCTCTTCCCAGCCGCCATAGGGGAAACCGGCGTCGTCGGCCACATAGATGAAACCGCGCTCGGGCATCAGCACGCGCGCCTCGCGCAGTACCGTCAGCCCGCCAATGCCGGAATCGAATACCAGCACCGGTTTGAGAACATCGGCCAGAGCCTCAGTCGTCTTCAGCATTCTCCCCAGCCCTCTCCGACAATGGTCCCTCCGCCGTTCCGGCCCGGCCTGCCTGCTTAGGCCACTGCCGGGGAAAACGATCGAGTGACCTGATCACGCCACGGAAAACACTGATTTCCTGCTCGGAAAAGCCGCGTCTCGACAGCACCGCACGCAGATTGTCCACCATTTTCGGCTTTTTTTCGGGCGGATGAAAATATCCGCGCGCATCGAGCGCCTCCTCGATGTGTTCGAACAGGCCGAAGACCTGTTCCTTGGTCGAGGGCCGCTGCTCGATGGGCTGGAAAAGCGTCTCGTCCAGATCGTCCATGCCGGATTTCATCCACTCATAGGACATCAAAAGCACGGCCTGCGCGATATTGAGCGAGGCGAAGGCGGGGTTGACCGGAAATGTCACGATCTCATCGGCCAGCGCCACTTCTTCATTGGTAAGGCCCCAGCGCTCACGCCCGAACAGGATGCCGGTTCTTTCACCCGCCTTGAACTTCGCGCGCAGCGTGCCGGCTGCGGTAACGGGGGCACGAACCGGTTTGAAACCGTAACGCTCCCGCGCGGTCGTGGCATAGACGAAATTGAGATCCTTGATCGCCTCTTCCAGCGTCTCGAACACCTTAGTCCCGTCGATGACATGATCGGCCTTGGAAGCGGCGGCGCGCGCCTTCTCGTTCGGCCAGCCGTCACGCGGCTTGACGAGGCGAAGTTCGGCAAGACCGAAATTGGCCATTGCCCGTGCCACCATGCCGATATTTTCGCCGAGCTGCGGTTCGACCAGAATGATCGCCGGGCCTTCCGCCACAAGTTCAAGCTCGCTGTTTGTGCCTGCCATCGTCGTTTTCCAGTTTCTGAAGCGCCGCATCGATTTTCAGGCCGATGCGTTTTATGGTTTTCGCGCATTTCCAGACTGAAAACCGGTCGCCGCTTTTCCTGAAAATGCTCTAAAGCGCGCTTCACTGGCACAGATCGGCGCCAAAATCAAAGCCGGGGCAGGCAGAACGCCCTGTTATTCGCCCTTGATGATCGCCGCCATCTCTGCGCGTAGCGAATCCCTGCCCTCGTCTCCAACCCGGTGAATGTCGCTGATGACAGGCTGGCCGTTTTCCTCGATGACATCGAAATGCACCTCGTCGACCGTTGCCTTCATCTCTGCCTCATCCATGCAGGCCCAGAGCTTGAACTTCGCCGTCACGTCAGTCACGCCGTCCTTCACCTCACCGGGCGTTACCGAAACATCCACCAGCGGACAGCCATCCTGCGAGTTGGTCACCACATCGTAGCCGAAGGGATCGCCGGTCTCGCCGCTTTCCGCCTCGTAAGCCGGCTTCTTGGAAGCTTCGCGGTATTGGGCAATGAAGTCCTTGCTGAACAGGCTGGTCAGCATGTCCTCGTCGAAGATGTATTTCCAGTTTTCCGCATCGCCGGACCAGTTCTTGACGGTAATGTCCATCACCTTCTGGACGGGATCGGCAGGGCCGGCCGCAAGGGCGCTGTGGGAAAAGAGGACGGCGGCAGTCAGAAGCAGAATATTCCGCATGATGTGATCCCGGAGGTAGGCCCGACGCGCGGGCGAAGCGATTCGCCTGACTGTATTCCGGCAATATGGTTTGGCAATGCGCAAAGCGTTATTGCACCGCGCCAAAAAAGCGCCCCCCATGGCTTTGCCTCAGGCGCGCGCGATGCTATAGCCGCACCGGATATTTTTCCGAATACCGGCGTCACCAGGCGCCACAGCTTCGAAGGTGAGGAATTCATGGCAAAGATCAAGGTAGCCAATCCAGTCGTCGATCTCGACGGCGACGAAATGACCCGTATCATCTGGCAGCTCATCAAGGACAAGCTGATCCTGCCATACCTCGATCTCGACATCGAATATTATGACCTCTCGGTCGAAAACCGCGATGCTACCAACGACCAGGTAACAGTCGATGCGGCACACGCCATCAAGAAGCACGGCGTCGGCATCAAGTGCGCGACGATCACACCGGACGAGCAGCGCGTCGAGGAATTCGGCCTGAAGCAGATGTGGAAGAGCCCGAACGGCACGATCCGCAACATTCTGGGCGGCGTCATCTTCCGCGAGCCGATCATCTGCAAGAACGTTCCCCGCCTCGTTCCCGGCTGGACGAAGCCGATCGTCGTCGGCCGCCACGCCTTCGGCGACCAGTACAAGGCAACCGATTTCAAGTTCCCCGGCAAGGGCAAGCTGACGATCAAGTTCGTCGGCGAAGACGGTCAGGTCATTGAAAAGGACGTCTTCGACGCTCCGAGCGCTGGCGTTGCACTCGCAATGTACAACCTTGACGAATCCATCCGCGAATTCGCCCGCGCATCCATGATGTACGGCCTGATGCGCAAGTGGCCGGTTTACCTGTCCACCAAGAACACCATCCTGAAGGCCTATGACGGCCGCTTCAAGGACATCTTCGAAGAAGTCTACCAGACCGAGTTCAAGGCGAAGTTCGATGAAATCGGCATCATCTATGAACACCGCCTGATCGACGACATGGTCGCCTCCGCTCTGAAGTGGTCCGGCGGTTACGTCTGGGCCTGCAAGAACTACGATGGCGACGTTCAGTCTGATACGGTTGCCCAGGGCTTCGGTTCGCTCGGCCTGATGACCTCCGTTCTCCTGTCGCCGGACGGCCGCACGGTTGAAGCTGAAGCGGCACACGGCACGGTCACGCGCCACTACCGCCAGCACCAGAAGGGTCAGGAAACTTCGACCAACTCGATCGCTTCGATCTTCGCCTGGACCCGTGGCCTCGCCCACCGCGCCAAGCTGGACGACAATGCAGAACTCGCAAAGTTCGCAGCAACGCTCGAAACCGTCTGCGTCGACACCGTCGAAAGCGGCTTCATGACCAAGGACCTCGCGCTCCTCATCGGTCCGGACCAGCCCTGGCTCTCCACCACCGCCTTCCTCGACAAGATCGATGAAAACCTCAAGACGGCGATGGCGGCTTAAAAGAACGGGGCGCTGCCCGTTTGAAATATCGACAAAAGGAAACCCGGCCGCAACGCCGGGTTTCTTTTTTTGTTCACAGTATCTTGCTTAGATGTTGCACTAGGCGCAGACTTCGATTCCGCAGCGTGCCGCAGTCAGAAAAATAAAAATGTATAGCTGAAACAGCATAAAACGACACATAACTTGTCCGGCACAGTCAAAAATTCATGTGGTTACCAGCGCGATCCTTCGGGAAAACAGATAATGCTGTGGACTATAAAAACGCACCGTGTCAGCGCGAACTGCGCGCAGGTTTTCAATGATGCTTTTGCAATTTTGCTTGGGGAGGCAAAGCAATGAGTGAATTGATCTTCTACACCAATCCCATGTCGCGCGGACGCATTGCGCGATGGATGCTCGAGGAAGTGGGCGTTCCCTACAAGACAGAGATACTGGGCTTCTCGACGTCGATGAAATCGCCGGCCTATCGGCTGATCAACCCGATGGCCAAGGTGCCCGCCATCAAACACGGCGACACCATTGTCACCGAAGCGGCAGCGATCTGCGCCTATCTGGCGGATGCCTTTCCGGGTGCCAACCTTGCGCCGACGCCCAAAGCGCGCGGACTTTATTACCGCTGGATGTTTTTTGCTGCCGGTCCGTTGGAAATGACAACCAGCATGAAGGCGATGGGGTTCGAGGTGCCGCAGGAAAAGCTGCGTATGGCTGGCTGCGGCAGCTATGCGGATGCGATCAACACGCTCGAACGTGCCGTCAGCGAAAACCGCTTCATCGCCGGCGATCACTTCACTGCGGCGGATGTCTATGTAGGTGCCCATGTCGGCTGGGGCCTGCAGTTCGGCACAATCGAAAAACGTCCGGCCTTCACGGACTATATGGCGCATCTGACCGACCGCCCCGCCTTCAAGCGGGCCACCCAGCTTGACGAAGCGGCAGCGAAGGATATGCAGGCAGCGGGTTGAGGAAACTGACAGGCATTTCGCCTGAAAGCGGAGCACGAGCGCTTACAAGGGTCACAAAACGGATTTTGGAAGCGGGCTTATTCGTTGGGCTGGGCGAGTGGTTCGCCGATCTCGATTGCATGCCCGTCCGGATCATAAAAACGGAACACTCTCTGTCCCCATGCCTGCCGCTCAACGGGATGGATCAACTCCACATGCGGCGCAATATTCCGAAATGCCGCATCGACATCCTCGTGTTCGAAATAGAGCAGCAGGTTCCGTCTGCCGTAAGGTTTGTCCGTGTCCGGCGATGTCCGCCAGACCGTCTGTTCGAGCGAACGCCCCTCATGGATTGCAAAGCCGCTTTCAAAGAGGACGAAATTTCCGAAATCGTCCAAAACCTTCAGGCCGAGCCTGTCACGATAAAACTCCTTGGAGCGGTTGATATCGCACACGAAAGGGATGGGATTTACAAAGCGCATCACGTTCCTTTCGGATTTCAACATCCAGAATCAAAAAGGCGGGGTAGAACCCCGCCTTTTTTTCAATTCATCCAGATCAGGCCGCGAGCGCTGCCGCCACCGCGTTGATGGCGTCCTGTGCCTTGGCGCCATCGGGGCCGCCGGCCTGCGCCATATCCGGGCGTCCACCGCCGCCCTTGCCGCCGAGGGCCGCAGAGGCCGTGCGGACGATATCGACGGCGCTGAACCGGCCAGTCAGATCCTCGGTCACGGCAGCAACAGCACTTGCCTTGCCGTCTTCGGACACGGCGATCAGCAGCACGACGCCGGAGCCGATATTTGCCTTGGCTTCATCTGCAAGACCCTTGAGGTCCTTGGCATCGATGCCGGACAGGGATTTTGCGAGGAAATTGACGCCCGCAACCTGCTGTACGTCGTTTGCGCCGGCATCCGACGAGCCGCCGCCCATTGCGAGTTTCTTGCGGGCATCCGCAAGCTCGCGCTCCAGCTTCTTGCGCTCGTCGAGAAGTCCCTCGACACGCGACAGCACATCGCCCGGCTGAACCTTCAGAGACGACGCCAGTGCCTTTACGCGCTCATCCTGCTCGGAGAGATAAGCAAGCGCGCCTTGACCCGTTACGGCCTCAAGACGGCGCACGCCCGCACCGACGGCACTTTCGCCGAGAATGCGGATAAGGCCGATCTGGCCGGTTGCGGCAACATGGGTGCCGCCGCAAAGCTCGACCGAGTACGGACGGTTGGCCTTCGCACCGTGAACACCGGTGCCCATGGAGACAACGCGGACTTCATCGCCGTATTTTTCGCCAAACAGTGCCATAGCACCCTCGGCGATGGCGTCGTCAACGCTCATCAGACGCGTCACGACAGGCGAGTTCTGCAAGACGATCTCGTTTGCCATTTCTTCGACGACCTTCAGCTCCTCGGCCGACATCGGCTTCGGATGCGAAACGTCAAAGCGCAGACGCTCGGGTGCGACCAGCGAACCCTTCTGAGCAACGTGCGTACCAAGCACCTCGCGCAGCGCCTCATGCAGCAGGTGGGTGGCGGAGTGGTTGGCGCGCAGACGCGAGCGGCGGTCGTGATCGACCGTCAGCTGCACGGCGTCATCGAGCTTCAATCCTCCCTTGGAAACCGTGCCGGAATGCACGAAAAGGCCCTCGCCCTTTTTCTGGGTTTCTGAAACGGTAAAGGTGCCGTTATCGCCAGAGATTACGCCGGTATCGCCCATCTGACCGCCGGACTCGCCATAAAATGGCGTCTGGTTGACGACGATCTGCACCGTCTCGCCCTCGGCAGCACTATCCACCGACTTGCCGTCCTTGACGATCGCCTGAATAACGCCCTCGGCGGTTTCAGTGTCGTAACCAAGGAATTCGGTCGCGCCGAGCTTTTCCTTCAGTTCGAACCACACCGTTTCGGTCGCCTTATCGCCGGAACCAGCCCAGTGCGAGCGTGCTTCCGCCTTCTGGCGCTGCATGGCATCGGTGAAGCCGGAAATATCGACGCCGATTTCGCGGGCGCGCAATGCGTCCTGCGTCAGATCGAGCGGGAAGCCATAGGTATCGTAAAGCTTGAAGGCGGTTTCGCCGTCCAGCATATCGCCCTTGTGCAGGGTCGAGGTGGCGTCGGACAGCAGCGACAGGCCGCGTTCCAGCGTCTTGCGGAAACGGGTTTCCTCAAGCTTCAGCGTCTCGGAGATCAGCGCCTCGGCGCGAACCAGTTCCGGATAGGCGCGGCCCATCTGCTGTATCAGCGCCGGCAGCAGCTTGTAGATCAGCGGCTCGCGCGAACCGAGAAGCTCGGCATGGCGCATGGCGCGGCGCATGATGCGGCGCAGAACGTAACCACGGCCCTCATTCGACGGCAGGACGCCATCGGCGATCAGGAAAGCGGAGGAGCGCAGATGATCGGCAATGACGCGGTGGCTGGCGCGCTTCTCGCCCTCTGCCGGAACGCCGGTCGCTTCGACGGAGGCCGAAATCAGCGCCCGGAACAGATCGGTGTCGTAATTGTCGTGTTTGCCCTGCAACAACGCCGAAATGCGCTCGAGACCCATGCCGGTGTCGATAGAAGGGCGCGGCAGATCGATGCGCTCTTCCTTCGTCAGCTGCTCATATTGCATGAAGACGAGGTTCCAGATTTCGATGAAACGGTCGCCATCCTCTTCCGGTGAACCGGGCGGTCCGCCCCAGATATGATCGCCGTGGTCATAGAAGATTTCCGAGCAGGGACCGCACGGACCGGTATCGCCCATGGCCCAGAAATTATCGCTGGTCGGAATACGGATGATGCGATCGTCGGAGAAACCGGCGATCTTCTTCCAGAGATTAAAAGCCTCGTCGTCGGTGTGATAGACCGTGACCAGCAGACGGTTGCGATCGATGCCGAATTCCTTGGTAATCAGGTTCCAGGCATGGGTAATCGCCTCTTCCTTGAAATAGTCGCCAAAGGAGAAATTGCCGAGCATTTCGAAGAACGTATGGTGACGGGCCGTATAACCGACATTGTCCAGGTCGTTATGCTTGCCACCGGCGCGCACGCATTTCTGCGCCGAGGCAGCGGTGGAATAAGGACGGCTTTCGAGACCGGTGAAGACGTTCTTGAACTGCACCATGCCAGCATTGGTGAACATCAGCGTCGGATCGTTGCGCGGCACCAGCGGGCTGGAGGGCACAATCTCGTGTCCGTTCTTCTTGAAGTAGTCGAGAAAGGTCGACCGAATTTCATTCACACCGCTCATGCCCACACACCGCTCACAGCTGGAGTCCATCACCGCCATCCCGAATGATGGCTATCTTGCAAAATCAAAGGCTTTTATCGTCCGCATCCTGCCCTGTCCAGCCATGGAGGCGCACCAAGGCGTCTAGGCAAAGAAAAAGGGCCACGCGAGGAAAATCGCGCGACCCTTTTGATCCATACCAGCTCATGCCGGCAAAGCCACCGGACGCGAACGCCCGGACCTTCGAATGCATCAGCCCTCGTCGGGACCGTCGTCGCTTTCGCCGGCTTCCGGGCCGCCATTCTGCAGGAACCGATCGGCGATCAGACCAGCGTTCTGGCGCAGCGCCAGTTCGATCTCGCTTGCCATTTCCGGATTGTCGCGCAGGAAGGTCTTGGCATTTTCACGCCCCTGCCCCAAACGCTGGCTATTATAGGAGAACCATGCACCGGATTTCTCGACGATACCGGCTTTCACGCCGAGATCGACAAGCTCGCCGGTCTTGGAAACGCCTTCGCCATACATGATGTCGAATTCCACCTGCTTGAAAGGCGGTGCCATCTTGTTCTTGACGACCTTGACGCGGGTCTGGTTGCCGACAACCTCTTCACGCTCCTTGACGGCGCCGATACGGCGAATGTCGAGACGCACCGAGGCGTAGAATTTAAGCGCATTACCGCCCGTCGTCGTTTCCGGCGAACCGAACATGACACCGATCTTCATGCGGATCTGGTTGATGAAGATCACCATGCACTTCGACTTGGAGATCGAGGCGGTCAGCTTGCGCAGCGCCTGGCTCATCAGACGTGCCTGAAGGCCCGGCAGGCTGTCGCCCATCTCACCTTCGATTTCGGCACGCGGCGTCAGCGCCGCAACCGAGTCCACCACCAGAATGTCGACGGCACCGGAGCGCACCAGCGTATCGGTGATTTCAAGCGCCTGCTCGCCCGTATCCGGCTGCGAGATCAGAAGGTTCTGCAAATCCACACCGAGCTTGCGGGCATAGACCGGATCGAGCGCGTGCTCGGCATCCACGAAGGCGCAGATGCCGCCCTTCTTCTGGGCTTCCGCGATCGTCTGCAACGCAAGCGTCGTCTTACCGGAGCTTTCCGGGCCGTAAATCTCAACGATACGCCCCTTCGGCAAACCGCCGATACCGAGCGCTATATCCAGGCTGAGAGAACCCGTCGAAATGGTCTCTACTTCAACCACGTTTTCATTGGAACCGAGCTTCATGATCGATCCCTTGCCGAACGACCGTTCGATCTGGGAGAGCGCCGCTTCCAGTGCCTTGCTTTTATCCACCGATTTATCCTCTACGAGACGCAAAGAATTTTGTGCCATCCGATCCACCTTTAGGTTATTGAAGCCGCACAGGCAATGAAGCAGTATGGAAATAGGATGTACTCTATTTGTTCTCATATCGCAAGGCGCAGCCAGCATATTGAAAACAAATAGCGATAAGTGGTTTGTTCTGCTTTCGTTTTTCCGTGTCCGGCCTATCGCTGCGAACCGGATGTGAAGGGGAACAAACAGAAGATTGGGACGAATCGTCCACCTTTTCCATCCGCGAAAGAGGGAAACACAAGCGTGAAGAAAATACTCGTTCTGGGCGGCGCGCATATAGACAGGCGCGGCATGATCGAGACTGAAACGGCGCCCGGCGCCAGCAATCCTGGCTCATGGATGGAAGAGGCTGGCGGCGGCGGTTTCAACGCGGCGCGCAATCTTTCCCGGCTCGGTTTTGCCGTCCGTATCATCGCACCGCGCGGCGGTGACGTGACCGGCGAAGCGGTGGCCGAGGCAGCAAGGCAGGCGGGCGTGGAAGATACGCCCTTCGTTTTCCTCGATCGCCGCACGCCAAGCTACACCGCCATTCTGGAGCGCGACGGCAATCTTGTCATCGCACTCGCGGATATGGACCTCTACAAGCTGTTTTCGCCGCGCCGACTCAAAGTTCGCGCGGTGCGTGAAGCGATTACCGCGAGCGACCTTCTGCTTTGCGATGCCAATCTGCCGGAGGATACGTTGAAGGCGCTCGGTCTCATTGCCCGCGCCTGCCAAAAGCCGCTCGCGGCCATCGCCATTTCGCCCGCCAAGGCGGTGAAGCTGAAGGACATGCTCGCCGATATCGACATTCTCTTCATGAACGAGGCAGAGGCGCGCGCGCTGACGGGACAGACGGCAGACAATGTTCGCGACTGGCCGGACATTCTCCGCAGGGCAGGCCTTGCCGGCGGCGTCATCACCCGTGGCGCAAGCGAAGTGGTAGCCTTCAACGCGACGCAAACCGCAAGCCTCCACCCACCCATCATCCGCGAGGTGAAAGACGTAACCGGCGCCGGAGACGCCATGGCGTCCGGTTATCTCGCGGCGATTACGGAGGGCAAAGCCATCACTGAGGCCCTGCGACTGGGTGCCGCGGCGGCCGCCATCACCGTGCAATCGCCTTTCGCCACCGCCCAAGACCTGTCAAAAGACAGTGTCGAGACCATGTTGGGGCTTGTCCCCAAGGCCGAAATGCTGGCATGAACCCGTTTTTTTATAGTCTGGAACAAACAGAATGACCCGCCCCATCTCCCCGCTCCTGCCCATCGTCTATTCGCAAGAGGTTGCCGCTGCCAAACAGCGCGGCGCGCCGATCGTCGCGCTGGAATCGACCATCATCACCCACGGCATGCCCTATCCCGGCAATATCGAGATGGCCGAAGGCGTCGAACAGATCATCCGCGATCAGGGAGCCGTTCCGGCAACCATCGCCGTCATTCACGGCACGCTGCATATCGGCCTCGAGAAGGAGCAGCTCGAAGCGCTTGCCCAGACCACCGACGCCATGAAGGTCTCGCGCGCAGATATTGCCTTTGCGATTGCCGAGCGCCGCACCGGTGCCACGACAGTGGCAGCCACCATGATTGCCGCTGCCCGCGCCGGCATCCGCGTTTTCGCCACCGGCGGCATCGGCGGTGTGCACAAGGGCGCGGAGGAGACCTTCGATATTTCCGCCGATCTGACCGAGCTTGCCAAAACCGGCGTGATCGTCGTCTGCGCCGGCGCCAAGGCCATTCTTGACATCCCGAAGACGCTGGAAGTTCTCGAAACCAACGGCGTGCCTGTCGTGACTTTCGGTTCGGAAGAGTTCCCGGCTTTCTGGTCGCGTTCTTCGGGCCTTCCCAGCCCGCTGTCGCTCAACAGCCCTGCAGCCATCGCCAATTTCCAGACGACCCGCGAACAGCTCGGCATCGATGGCGGTATGCTGATTGCCAATCCCGTGCCGGAAGAGGACGAAATTCCGCGCGAGGAGATGGAAATCTATATCAATCGCGCCATTTCCCACGCCGAGCGCGAGGAGATCACCGGCAAGGCCGTCACGCCCTTCCTGCTCGGCGATATCTTCCGCCTGACCGACGGCCGCAGCCTCGCGACCAATATCGCGCTGGTACGCAACAATGCCCAGCTCGCAGCAGAGATTGCTGTGGCGCTTAACTAAGCGTTAGAGGCTGGATTATCCTCAAATTTGAGGATGATGGCAGGGTGAGAAGCATCCCGGTCATGCCGGATTTGATCACGCCGGACCCCGGATCTGGTCCGGAGTTACGGATAATGTGTCGGCCTAGGAACTTTGCTACCAATAAAAAAGCCCGGAAAGCTTTGCGCTTTCCGGGCTTTCATTTTTCAGTTCCTGAACCTTATCAGTTCTGGGCGACCGGTCTTACCAGCGGTGTCACGCGGCGGATGGTGACGCGGCGGTTCTGCTGTTCCGGGCCGAGTGTCTGAACCTTCAGGTAACGCTCGCCGTAGCCTTGAGTCGCCAGGTTTTCCGGCGGAATGCCGTAAACATCGGTCAGGACATTGGCGACGGAAGCGGCACGCTCGTCGGAAAGAACGAGGTTGCTTTCATCCGAACCAACGGCATCTGTGTGGCCTTCGATCAGGAAGGTTTCCGCCGGGTTCTTTGCCAGCGCCTTGTTGATCGCATCCGCTACTTTCCGCAGCGAACGGGCCTGCGCCATCGGAATGTCAGCGCTTCCAGTGGCAAATGTGATCGTATCGAGGTCGATACGGCGCACCTTGTCGCGGATACGGGCCGAATAACGCACTTCATCCAGCGAGTAGACACGCTCCACCGGCTCGACCGGCGGCTGCTCCAGGAAGCGGTAATAATCGCGGTCCGGATCGCTCGACGTGTCGATGATGTAGTCACGAACCGGAATGCGCAGACGCATCGGCGGCAGGTCGAGGCCGGGATCGCGATAGACATATTCACGGTCCGGTTCGTCCATCAGCTCCGGTGCATAGAACAGCACATATTCCCGGCCACGGTCATCGATGCGCGAACGCTGGATGACGTCGCCATAGCGGTTGCGGATCGTCACCACCTGCGTGCCGTCGCGACGCTCGACGGTCTCGCGGACACGTCCGCCGGGCAGGCGCTCGTAATAGGGCTCGCCGCCATCGCGGATGAAGCGCTGATTGTCGTCGCCGCGCACAACCACGCGGTCGCCAAACTGCAGGATGATCGGCGCATCGCGATCCTGATCGCGCCGGCCGCCTTCGCGCGGCTGCCATTCCCGCGCACCTTCCGGCCGGTCATATTGCGGACGGCGGTCGACACGCTCGCCCTGCTGAGAGGTAATCGCCTCCATCTTCACGGGCGGCGGAGCCTTGCCTCCGGCAGCACCGGCGCGCTGCGCTTCGGCGTCGGAAGTCGGCACCTTCACGTCACCGGCCTGCTCACGCTCGCGGCGGCGTTGCTCGCGTGCCTGGTTGTTACCGGAGCGCTCCACTTCCTTGTCGCTGTCGAGAACGGCGGCACCCTTGTCGACGGGCAGAATGACGGTGTCGGCAGTCTTGGACGGGTCCTTGGCGATAGCCTTGGCCTTGTCCAGTTCCTGCTTCGTCGTCGGAGGCGCTTCCGTCTGCGGAATGGCGACCTGATTGGGAACCGCTTCGCCGGCAGGCGCCTGTCCTGTCGTGGCACCGCTTGGCGGCGGAGGTGTCGGAGTACCCGGCAGCGGCGCTGCAGGCTCCGTCTTGCCCTGGCCTTCTACCGGCTGCTTCTCAGAAGGCTGCTGGCCGGGCGCAGGATTGGGCTGAGCTTCCGGAGCCGGTGGCCGTGCCGGTGTCGGCGCTTCCGTTGGAACAGGAGCCTCCTTTACAGCTGGCTCAGGAGCCGCTGGCTTTTTCTCCGGAACGGCCTTTTCGGCGGGTTCCGATTTCGGTTCCGGTGCTGGAGCGGGCGCCTTTTCCTCTACCGGCTTTTTCTCGGCGGCGGGCTCGCGCTGTTTCGCCGGCTGCTCGGTATTTTCAGGGCGTGCGGCTGGCTGTTCGGCCGCCGGCTCCGGCTTGCGCGGACGTGCGGGGCGTTGCTCGCCCTCACCTGCCGGCTGCTCGGCTCTAGCCGGTTTGCGCGGCCGTTCCTGCGGCTGCTGCTCCGCGGGTGCAGGTGCGGCTTCGGGCTCAGGCTGCGGGCGCTGCTTGCGGGCGGGTGGCTGTTCAGCTGGCGCCGGTTCCGGTTGGGCTTCGCGCTGCTGCTGCTGCCGTTTCGGTTCTGGCTGAGGCTCGCGTTGCGGCTCGGGCTGAGCTTCACGCTTGGGTTCAGGACGCGGTTCGGCCGGTGCGGCTTCAGCCTTCGGCTGTTCGCGCTGCGGTTCCGGAGCCTGCTCCTGCTTTTTCGGCTCTGGCTCTGGCTTCGGCTGCGCCTCTTCGGCTTGCTGGCGTTGCTTGCGCAGCAGCTCTTCCGGGTTCTGCTCCTCCGCTTGCGGCTGCGCCTGCGCCAATATCACCGGGGCCTGTGCCTGGGGCATTTGCGTTTGCGTCCGTGCGGCGCCGGCATAACCGGCGGCGGCCGGCTCCACCGCGATCGCCAGCGACATGAGGG
Source organism: Agrobacterium sp. S7/73 (assembly GCF_019355535.1). Lineage (NCBI taxonomy): Bacteria > Pseudomonadati > Pseudomonadota > Alphaproteobacteria > Hyphomicrobiales > Rhizobiaceae > Agrobacterium > Agrobacterium sp. S7/73. Next base: position 975,531 of record NZ_CP072136.1, on the reverse strand, counting down.
GGAAAACCACCCCCGTCAGCAATGTGTTCTTCTTCAGCATCGGTGCTTCCTCATCTGCCAATCGTTGTACGCCGCTTATGCCGCGACATTGTGAATCCGGCCGCGCGTGCAGGCGCTGGTCAACGCCTTGCATACGCTTCGGTTCCCATGATGACCAAAGCGTTCTGTACCGGAAATGAACAGATCAAGGCCATTTCGTGAAAGCTCCGCGACGAAAAAGAGGGCGCTAATATTGCAGTTGCATTTTTTGACCAACCGGACGAATAATTGCCGCGCGCTGAAGGCCGCGAATGGCAACCCGTTCTGTTGCGCCTGCGCTCACGACGTCCGCACTGAAAACAACAACAGACTGCGGATGAACGACCAAAAGAGAGGATCGAAATGCCTATTTCCACCCGTCTGCTCGCAGCCGTATCGATTGCCGCCATCTCCCTGTTTTCCGGCGCGGCCCTCGCGCAGGACAAGATCGTCATCGGCACGGAAGGCGCCTACCCGCCCTTCAACAATCTGGAAGCCGACGGTACGTTGACCGGCTTCGACATCGACATCGCCAAGGCGCTGTGCGTCGAAATGAAGGCTGAATGCACCTTCGTCACCAATGACTGGGACGGCATCATCCCCGCCCTGCAGGCAAAGAAGTTCGACGCCATCATCGCGTCCATGTCGATTACGCCGGAGCGTCTCCAGAAGGTCGATTTCTCCAAGAAATATTACAACACCCCGCCGGCAATCGCCGTACCGAAGGATTCGCCGATCAAGTCCGTCGACGACCTGAAGGGCAAGTCGCTCGGCGCGCAGGGTTCCACGACCCACTCCAACTATGCGGAAAAGCACTTCCCGGGTTCCGACCTGAAAATGTACCCGACCGCCGACGAATATAAGCTCGACATCTCCAACGGCCGCATCGACGCCGTCATCGACGATATCGTCGTCCTGTCGGAGTGGCTGAAATCGGATGCAGGCAAGTGCTGCAAGATCCTGACGCCGCTTCCGGTGGATGTCGAGATCAACGGCAATGGTGCAGGCGTAGCCGTTCGCAAGGGCGATACCGCGCTCGCCGACAAGTTCACGGCTGCCATCGCCGGCATCCGCGCCAACGGCAAGTACCAGGAAATCAACAAGAAATACTTTGATTTCGACGTTTACGGCCAGTAAGCGGCGCGTCGCCTGTTGAAATCTGGTGGCGGAAGGCTTGCCCTTCCGCCATTTTTGTTTGAAAACGTAACCATAACAATCACGGCGGCTTAAGACCGCGGGGGAAAACTGGCATGAGCGGAGCATTTTCCGCCATAGGTGCGTTCTGGACCTATGTCTCGACACTTCTCGACCCTTTCTGTGGGCCGGTCGGTCTCTTCACGCTTTTCGGAAACGGCACCCTCGTCACCTGTGGCGATGCCGGCTGGGGCGACGAAATCGCCTTCGGCGTCAAGGTCACGATCTCGCTGGCGCTCGCCACCCTGCCCGTCGGGCTTGTGATCGGTTTCCTCATTGCGCTCGCCGCGCAATCGGAGGAAAAATCGCTGCGGCTGGCGGCCGGTGTCTATACCACCATCTTCCGTGGCCTGCCGGAACTCCTGACGCTGTTCATCGTCTATTACGGCATACAGATGCTGCTGCAATCGGCCGCCGGTTATGTCGGGATAACAGGCCCGGTAGAGATCAACGCCTTCGTGGCGGGCATGGTCGCGCTGTCAGTGGTGTTTTCGTCCTATTCCTCGGAAGTGTTGCTATCTGCCTTCAAGGCCATCCCAAAGGGCCAATATGAGGCGGGCCATGCACTCGGCCTCTCGCGCGGCCACACCATGGTGCTTGTCATCATCCCGCAGCTGGTCAGGATCGCCCTGCCCGGCATGACCAACCTTTGGGTCATCCTGCTCAAGGATACCTCTTACGTCTCGATCATCGGCCTTGCCGATATCGTGCGCCAGACCGGCATCGCTGCCCGCGTCAGCAAGGAAGCCTTCTTCTTCTACGGCATCGCCTGCCTGCTCTACCTCATCCTCGCTCTGCTCTCCTCCATCGGCATCGGCTTCATCGATCGCTGGTCGCGCAAGTCGGAGGCAAGCCGATGAGCCATGTTCAGGAACTCATTCCGCCGCGCCCCGCGCCGGTTGCCACAGACAAGCCCCTCAACATATCGCGCGTCGTCGGCATCGCCGTTATAACGCTCTGGCTGCTGATGGCCGCCGGGCTGATCTTTGCGATGATCGAAGGCTGGGACTGGGCGAAATTCGAACGTTACGGGCCGCGTTATATCGATGGCCTCATCACCACCATTACGCTAGTTGGCAGTTCGATCATCCTCGGCGCACTTCTCTCGGTGCCGATCGCCTTCGCCCGCATGTCGGAAAATCGCGTCATCAGCGCGCTGGCCTATGCCTATGTCTACGTTTTTCGCAGCACGCCGCTGCTGGCGCAGCTTTTCCTGATCTATTACGGCCTCGGCAGTTTCCGTCAGGGGCTGGAAACCGTTGGCCTGTGGTGGTTCTTCCGCGAGGCCTGGTATTGCGGCCTCTTGTCGCTCACCCTCAACACCGCCGCCTATCAGGCCGAAATTCTGAGGGGCGCGATCCGAAGCGTGCCACGCGGCCAGATTGAAGGTGCCGCCTCGCTCGGCCTGTCGAAATTCATCACCTTCCGCAAGGTCATTCTGCCGCAGGCCCTCATCGTGGCTCTGCGCCCCTACGGCAACGAGATCATCCTGATGATCAAGGGTTCGGCAGTGGTCTCCATTGTCACGGTCTTCGACCTGATGGGACAGACGCGCTACGCCTTCTCCCGCACATTCGATTATCAGGCCTATCTCTGGGCGGCGATCTTCTACCTGACGATCGTCGAGACGCTCCGGCATGTCTGGGCATGGCTCGAAGCCCGCCTGACACGCCATCTCAAGCGCTAGGGGCACGGTTGGCAGCACTCAACAGAGAAGACTGCCAACATTTTGAAAAATATAACTATTTTGTGACAACCCAGACCTTTGGCAAGGTTGGGTTAACCCTGTCGTGTTCCCATATCAGATACAGCGACAACGCTGTGATCGGCAATCATGAGAACGGGAACAGCCGACATGAACAAGGAAATGGAAATGATGCTGAGGGGCTACGGCCTCACCACCGCCCAGATTTTTTATCGCATGCCGGACCATCCACTGGTTCTCCAGACCTATGTCTGGCAGGACTATGATCTCGCCCCGGATTTCCCCGAAATGCACGGTTTCCTCAAATTCTGGCAGGAAAAGCTAGACGGTCCGTTGCACTCGGTCCGCTACGTACACCGGCAGGTGATCTCGGCGCAGGAATGGCGCGCACTGAAAGGAGAGTTCATTCTCCACTGAGGCCCATCGCCACATAAGCATTGCGCCCGTCCGTCTTGCGGCTTACAGCAGACTTCAACTGAAGATGCTGACGGATACCGCACGATGACGAAGAACCAGAAAATTGACGAAGAGGCGCTTGCCGAAGCCTATAACCGCGCGCTCGCGCTTGAAAAAGCCGGCGATGTTGACGCGGCGGTGAAGGCCTATGAAGAGGTTCTGGCCATCGACCCGGACGATCACGGCGGCGCAGCCGTTCGCATCGCCGCCATGGGCCGCGGCGAACCGCCTTCCAAAGCGCCCGACGCCTATGTCGAAACCCTGTTCGACCAGCACGCCGAAGCCTTCGAGGATATTCTTGTCGAACAGCTCGGTTATGCAGTGCCGATGATGGTGCGCCAGCGCCTGCAAACGCTTGATCTCGGCCCCTTCAAGCGCCTGCTCGATCTCGGCTGCGGCACCGGCCTCACCGGCGAAGCGCTGCGCGACATGGCTGATGACATCACCGGCATCGACATTTCCGAAAACATGGTCGAGATCGCCCACGAGAAGGACCTCTACGAGACGCTCTATGTCGCCGAAGCCGAGGACTTTCTCGAAGACAATGACGACGAGCCCTTCGACATCATCACCGCAACCGATGTGCTGCCCTATCTCGGCGCGCTGGAACCGCTGTTTTTCGGCGCCGCTGAAAACCTCGTCCCTGGTGGCCTGCTGATCTTCTCGTCGGAAACGCTGCCCGAAGCAACCATGGCCGGACGTCCCTATATGGTCGGCCCGCACCAGCGTTTCGCCCACGCCGAAACCTATGTTCGGGAAAGACTGGCAGCGACCGGTTTCGACATAGTCGAAGTCACCGATATCAACGTGCGCATGCAGGACGGCAACCCCACACCCGGCCATCTGGTGATTGCCAGGCTCAAGGGCTGAGGCAGAGGCAGAGGCAAGCGCTCCTGACATGGAACGCTTGCCTGAATCAATCTCTCAGCAACAACAGCCAGACGATTGAAGAGACTCAGCTTTCGCCCGGCTCAACTCGCTTTGGGACGCCAGACGATATCGGTAACGTTGAGTTTCTTCGGCACGATTTTCAGATCATAGAACTCGTCGGCCAGCGCCTGCTGATAGCTGATGGCCTCATCCGAAACCAGCGAGACACGCCCCAGATCCGCTCCCGGACGCGTCAGCGACACCTTGGTGACATCCTGCGGGACGCCGGTTATCGCCGCCAGCAAGTTTGCAGTCTCATCGATATTGGCCTGAGCCTTTGCGCCGACGCTTGCGAGTTCCCTGAGGAGCAGCGGCACGAGGTCGGGATTGCTTTCCACGAAGTCGCCATTGGCGAGGAAATAGCTCCAGGGATCGACAATACCTTCGGCAGTCGTGAGAACCCGTGTCGTCGGCTCCTTTTCCGCCACGGCAAAATAAGGATCCCAGATCGACCAGGCATCGATGCTGCCGCTGCGGAAAGCGGCCGCCGCATCCGGCGGGGCAAGGTCGATGGATGTTATGTCGTTCAGCGTCAGACCGGCCGTTCGCAATGCTTTGACAGTAACGTTATGGGCGCTGGAGCCGCGCTTGAAAGCCACCTTCTTGCCCTTGAGGTCGGCCAGCGTCTTCAGCGGCGAATCCTTCTGCACAAGGATTGCCGATCCACCGGCGGCGCCCTTGTAAGTTCCCACATAGCGCAGATTGCCACCGGCAGCCTGCGCGAAAAGTGGCGGCACATCGCCCGTCGGTCCGATATCCAGCGCACCTGCGCCCAGCGCTTCAAGAAGCGGCGGCCCGGAGGAGAACTCCGACCATTTGACCTCAATGCCGCGATCCTTCAACAGCGCTTCAAGCGCGCCCTGGCTCTTTGCCAACGCGATCACGCCATTCTTCTGCCAGCCGATCCGTAACGTGGTGGTCGCGGCTCCAGCCCGCCGGATATGCGGCAGGAACGCCGCCCCCGTTGCACCCGCAATCAGTCCCAATGTTCCGCGTCGTGTGAGCATGTGGATATCCTTCGCTGTTGCCATCATCAGATATACAAAGCGTAGATATTCGAGTGATTTTATCAAAATCCCACTTTGCGCGGCACCAGTGCAAAGAGAATTGAATGTGCTAATTTGCCGTCGCAGGCGGAATAAGATTGCCTGGCCGCCTCGGTACGCCAGGAGTGTGCATTCCCCGGACAACCGCCAGATGGCCGACTTGAGTGCTTGCGGAAAAGCAAACTGCCCAACGAAAAATGCCCTCCCCGGCAGCCGGAAAGGGCATTGTTCAAAAAGCCTGATCAGCCGGGATCACTCCTCGCCGGATTTGGGATTATCCAGCAGCATGTAATCGAGCGGCAGTTCCGTCGTATATTTGATCTGTTCCATCGCAAAGGCAGACGACACGTCACGAATTTCGATCTTGGCGATCATCCGCTTGTAGAAGGCGTCATAGGCCGCGATGTCAGGCACGACAACGCGCAGCAGATAATCGACATCGCCGCTCATGCGGTAAAACTCGACGACTTCGGGGAACTCGGAGACCACCTCGGAAAACCGCTTCAGCCATTCAATGGAATGGGAGGCAGTGCGGATGGAGACGAAAACGGTGACCTTGGTGTTAACCTTGACCGGATCCAGCAGCGCCACGCGCCGGCGGATGACACCGTCCTCTTCCATCTTCTGGATACGCCGCCAACAGGGCGTCGTGGAAAGGCCGACCTTTTTCGCCAGATCAGCGACAGCCAGCGTGGAATCCTCTTGCAGAATGCGCAAAATCTTACGGTCTAGGCGATCCAATTCGTCTACCCTCCTGAATTAATTTCCTTTCAATACACTATTTTTTAGAGAAAAACAGAAAATTGTTTCACTAAAGTCGCATTTCCACATGTTCTCGCAGAACGGGAAGCAGCTCCTCGGTAAACCACGGATTCTTCTTCAGCCAGCCGGTGTTGCGCCAGCTTGGATGCGGCAGCGGCAAAATGGCCGGTCCCGAATTTGAATGAAAGTAGCTGCGCCAGTCGTACACAGTCTCGGTCATGGTTTTCCGCCGTCTTTCGCCGAGATGAAAGGCCTGGGCATATTGACCGATGGCAAGGACCAACTCTACCTGCGGCATCGCCGCCAGCACCTTCTCCCGCCACTGCAGCGCACATTCGCGTCGAGGCGGCAGGTCACTGCCCTTGTCGTCATAGCCGGGGAAACAGAACCCCATGGGCACAATAGCGAAGCGGTCCGGATCGTAGAATGTCTCACGATCAACATTCAGCCACTGGCGCAGCCTGTCGCCGGAGGCATCGTTGAAAGGCACACCCGTTTCATGCACGCGAAGCCCGGGCGCCTGCCCTGCAATCAGGATACGCGCCCTGGTCGACATCACCACGACCGGTCGGGGTTCGTGCGGCAGGCGTCCGTAGGTTGGGGTGTCGCGACAGATGCGACAGAGGGCAATCGCGCCCCTCAGCCCGTCCAACCCGTCGTCATTCATCGGCAGCGCTCGATCCGCCTCAGCCATGATTCCATCCCAGAAGATGACGGATGATGGTGAGGAAACCCGCTGCGGGCGTTTGCAAATCCGCTGCGCGATGTTCGCGCCGCCACTCCGCCGGTTTTTCGAATTCTCCGGCCCATATGCCGCGAGCTTCCTTGCGCGCCAGCGCCTGTTCGCCGGAGAACTGGAAATAACCTGAAGCGATGGCAAAACCCGACGCCACCATTTCCGAGGACACATCCCGGTCTCCCGCCGAGCAATAGACCAGCAGCCGTCCGTAACGGTCCTTGGAACTGCCGGAACAGGAAAAGGTCGTGCCTTCGATCATCTGTTGCAGAACGCGGCGCGCCTCCGCGCCGCATGGCCAGGTTTCGCTGCCGCGCCGGCACGTCTGCGAAAGCTCCGGCGCATCGATGCCGAGCAGCCGGAACCGGTCCTCGCCCTTTGAAAGCGTATCGCCATCGATCACAAAGAAACGGCCGGTATGGGTCTCGCTATTGATCTGATCGAGCTTGGCGGCAATCAGAATGCCGAGAAAAACGGTGGCAAGGAAAAGCCCGCCGTCGCGAAAAATCGAGAAAAAGCCGCGCCTGCCTCCATTTCGTCTCATGTCACAACAAACCCTTGTCAGAAATGGCAAACAAATCCTTTCACGGCAGCATCTTCTTAAGATTTTGTGCGTAGCCTGCAAAGGGTTCATGTCACCTGCGTTGTAACAATGAGTAAAAGCGTCAGCACGTCCACCGATAAGATCATCGTCGACCGTTCACGAAAGCACCGTAACAAGGCTGTTTTCGACACGGTGAAGACGACGCGTGAACGCTTGCAGCAAGGCGCTGGCGGCAGCGAAGCCTATGAACGTGAAATGCTGACGATGCACATCGCAGAAGCCCTTCAGGGCGCGATGGTCATGCCGCTTTTCATCGTATTCGCCTCTATCATCGGTTTGTATATCACGGGTGACATAGGGCTGATCATCTGGTCGCTCATTGCGCTGAGTTTCCATGCCATGTCTCTGGTGCTGGCCAAAAGAGCCGCCAAACAGGGGATCACGGCCGAAAATCTGCCGAAGTGGCGCAATCTCTTCCTTGCCATGCAGATCCTCATCGGTTGCGCCTGGGCAATGTTCGCCTTGGCCGAACCGGTGCGCAACAACCCGACACTCGTTCTTTTCTTCAAGGGCGCGACGCTGCTGATCGCGCTTTCGCTTACCGCCATGGCCAATTTCATGCTGCGGCGGGCCACCTTCATGACCTTCCTGCCGGTGCTGGCGGCGCTGTGCGTCACCTCCGTCGTCTCCCGCGATCCCTTCGATGTTGGCCTCGCCCTGATGTTCGGCATGGCGATTCTTTTCTGTCATCGCATCACCAGCAGGCTTTACCAGACCAGCATCAAGCTGCTGTCGTCGCAGACTGAAAAAGATGATCTGATCGCCGAACTCGAAGTCGCCAACTCAATGTCGGATGAGGCGCGGCGGCGTGCGGAAGAGGCCAATCTGGCTAAATCGCGCTTTCTCGCCTCCATGTCGCACGAGCTGCGAACCCCGCTCAACGCCATTCTCGGCTTCTCCGAAGTCATGTCAGCAGAGGTGCTCGGTCCGCTCAACAATCCGCTCTACAAGGAATATTCCGGCGACATCCACCGTTCCGGCCAGCATCTGCTCGACCTCATCAACGAAATCCTCGACCTGTCGCGTATCGAGGCCGGCCGCTACGACCTCAATGAAGAAGCGGTCTCGATGCTTGAGATCGCCGAAGATTGCATCGGCATGATCCAGCTTCGCGCCCGCGCCAAGACCATCAGGATTTCGCAGCAGTTTGAAAGCAGCCTGCCGCAGGTCTGGGCGGATGAAAAATCGATCCGCCAGGTCATCCTCAACCTGCTCTCCAACGCCGTCAAATTCACCCCGCAGGGCGGTGAAATCCTCGTGAAGGCAGGCTGGACGGCGGGTGGCGGGCAATATGTGTCGATCAAGGACAACGGCCCCGGCATTCCAGAGGAAGAGATCCCCGTGGTGCTGTCGGCCTTCGGTCAGGGATCGATCGCGATCAAGAGCGCCGAACAGGGAACCGGGCTCGGCCTGCCCATCGTTCAGGCCATCCTTGCCAAGCATGACGGCCAGTTCATCCTGAAATCGAAATTGCGTGAAGGCACCGAAGGCATCGCCATCCTGCCGGCAAAACGCGTGCTGCAAAGCCTGCCAGCCGTGGAGGAAACCCACGCCATCCAGCCACGCCGCCGGTCCTTCGCCTAAGCGTCAAATCTGCCGTTCAGAAGAACAGCGTCGTCACCAGCGAATAAAGCACGAAAAATCCGTTTGCCGTCAAAAGGCAGAAGACGGCGAAGGAACCGAGATCCTTGGCGTGCCGCCCGACGGAAGAAATTTCCGGCGAGATGCGATCCACCAACTCCTCAATCGCGGTATTGAGCGCCTCGACGGCGAACAAAAGCAGCATCAGCACCGTAAAGACGAGAAGATGCGCAAACGGCGCGCCAGCGACCAGAAGCAGGGCAAGGCCGACGCCGAAGGCGAGAACCTCGTGCCGGAACGCCGCTTCCTGCCACAGCCGTCCAAGCCCCTGCAAGGAATAGCGGGCAGCAGCAAAAAGATGCCGCCATCCCTTTTCCTTGCGAAAGGCAGGTTCCGGTTGCTTCTTCTGCGGCGTTGCGTCCATCTTCGGCCTCAATGCTCAGTGTGGGAATGGGTACCAGTATCGACACCGGCAGCTTCGAAAGTCGCCATGCCGGAATGGCAGGCGGCGGCAGCCTTGACGATGCCGGCGGCCAAAGCGGCACCCGTGCCCTCGCCAAGCCGCATGCCCAGCGCCAGAAGCGGCGTCTTGCCAAGTTTCTCGACGGCAGCCAGGTGGCCCGGTTCACCGGAGACATGGCCGATCAGGCAATGGTCGAGCGCCGAAGGATTGGCAGCCTTCAACAGCGCGGCAGCGGCAGTCGCCACATAACCGTCGATCAGCACAGGAATGCGCTGCACGCGCGCGGCAAGGATCGCGCCGGCAATCGCCGCAATCTCACGGCCACCGAGACGGCGCATGATTTCGAGCGGATCGGACAGATGGTCCTTGTGGAACTCGACGGCAGCCTTCACCGCCGCGATCTTGCGGGCCATGACCTCGCCTTCAGAGCCGGTACCGGGACCGGTCCACTCTTCCGCCGTGCCGCCATAGAGCGCTAGGTTGATCGCGGCTGCGATGGTGGTGTTGCCGATGCCCATTTCGCCAACGCAGAGAAGGTCGGTACCGCCAGCAATCGCCTCCATGCCGAAGGCCATGGTGGCGGCGCAATCGCGCTCGGAAAGGGCAGGCTCGCAGGTGATGTCGCCGGTCGGGTAGTCAAGTGCCAGATCGAAAATCTTCAGACCGAGATCGTTGGTGACGCAAATCTGGTTGATCGCCGCACCGCCTGCCGCAAAATTCTCCACCATCTGCTGCGTCACGGATGTCGGATAGGGCGTGATGCCGTGCCGGGTGACGCCATGATTACCGGCGAAAATCGCCACCAGCGGACGGGTGACGGCGGGCGAGCGGCCCGACCATGCGGCAAGCCACATGGCGATTTCTTCCAGCCGACCGAGCGAACCGGCCGGTTTCGTCAGTTGCGCATTGCGCTCCTTGGCCGCGACCAGCGCATGCGTATCCGGGCCGGGAAGCTCGCGCAGCAGCGCGCGGAAATCGTCGAAGGGCAATCCGCTCATGCTCATGGTATCTGTCTTTCTCGTCGTCGGGTTGGCGGAAACTTGTGTTTTCCGGCAAATCGGTCTTTGTTGCGCCTCTCATAATCGCGGACGCGCCGCGGAACAACCGGAAATGCAAGTACAGCAGCGGAGAGAGCATGAAGGCCGGGGATTTTATAACAGATGTCATGCATTCCGTTGCCTTTCTCAGCCGCCTGCCGGTCCCATCGCGCTTCTTCGGTGAAGGTGACGGTCCATCGATGCGCCGGACAGCACGCGCTTTTCCCGCAGCAGGCCTCCTGATCGCCCTGCCCGCTGCTGTCCTCGTGGTGGCATTAGCGAAGTTCGACGCCTCACCGCAGCTCACCGGCTGGCTTGCCATCGCCGTCACCGCGCTCATAACAGGTGCGTTGCACGAAGACGGCTTGGCGGATATGGCCGATGGCTTCGGCAGCGGCAAGGACAAGCCGAAAACGCTTGAGATCATGAAGGACAGTCGCATCGGCAGCTATGGCACGATCGCCATGGTCCTGTCCTTTGCACTGCGCGCCACGGCACTCGCATCGCTTATAGAAACCCTGCCTGCCAAGACCGCCGCCGCCTGCCTGATTGCCGCGCTGGTGGTGAGCCGCGCCCTGATGGTATGGCACTGGCAGTCACTGCCCGCCGCCAAAACCTCCGGCATCGCCGCCGGCGCCGGCCAACCCGGGGAAAGCGAGCGCAACATCTCGCTCGCAACAGGGTTGCTGCTGCTCGTGCTTTTCACGCTGCATGCCCTGCCCTTTGTGTCTATCGTAGTCGTTCTGGCGGCTGCCTGCCTCGCGACGATGCTGTTCGGCAGGCTCTGTGTCAGCAAGATCGGCGGCCATACCGGCGACACCATCGGCGCCAGCCAGCAGATCACGGAGATCTTTACTCTCGTCGCTCTTGCCCTTGCGACGTGACAGACTGATATAGATCCCCATGGAAACACCCTGCATTCATATCTGCTCCCTCGACGCCACAAACACCCTCTGTATCGGTTGCGGACGCACGCTGGACGAGATCGGCGGCTGGGCAACCTATAGCGACGAAAAGCGCCGCATGATCATGCAGGCGCTTCCCGAAAGACTGGCAAAAACAGGCAAGGACACCTCCAGGGAGACGCACACCGCATGAACAGGCTGACTTTCGTTCTCCTTTTGCTGGCCGTGGGTCTCGGCCTGCTTCTCGTCAATCACGACAGCGGCCGCACCTTCGGCATCGACAACGAGAAATTCGGGCAGATCGTCTATCTCCTGCCGATTGCGGGCTTGCTATCAGTCGGCATTCTGGCGGGAAGCCGCGGCAGCTTCGCAAGCGTTGTCCGGCAACTCGCCATCTGGCTCGTGATTATCCTCGGCCTCGTATCCGTCTATCTCTATCGCTACGACCTGCAATCCTTCGCCGACCGGCTGCTGGGTGGCCTGATGCCCGGCCGCGCGGTGGTGGTGACGACCGCTGGCGGCGAACAGGAGATCATACTGCACAAATCGATGAGCGGCCATTTCGAGGCGAATGTCAGCATTGAAGGCAAAACCATCCACATGCTGGTCGATACCGGCGCGAGCTCCGTGGTGCTGGCCAATGCCGATGCCGCCGCCATCGGCATCGACACCACGAAACTGCGCTACACCGTGCCGGTGATGACCGCGAACGGCCGCACGGCGGCAGCGCCCGTCACCCTGTCCGAGATCGGCATCGGCCCGATCGCGCGGAGCAACATCCCCGCCCTCGTCGCGCAGGATGGCCAACTGGGCCAGAGCCTGCTCGGCATGAGCTTCCTGTCGACGCTTGGTTCGATGCAGATGCAGACCGATGAGTTGAGATTGCGAGACAGGTGAAACCTGCCGGGCAGACAGTTCCTGCTCGAGATCAAAAAATAACGTCTCGCTATCCGAATACGAAAACGCCCGGTGCAAACCGGGCGTATCATATTCACGGCAAACCTCTTTCCGGTCAGTTGCGCAGCCGGTAACCGGTCTTGAACATCCAGCCGACGACGCCGAGGCAGAGCGCAAGGAACAGCGTGATCATCGCCAGGCTGATGACGGGATTAACGTCGGCGATCTCGTAGAAGCTCCAGCGGAAACCGCTGATGAGGTAGAGCACCGGGTTGAAATGACTGACCGTCTGCCAGAAGGGCGGCAGCATGTCGATGGAGTAGAAGCTGCCGCCAAGGAATGTCAGAGGCGGCACCACCAGCATCGGGATGAGGTTCAACTGCTCGAAATTCGTGGCCCAGATGCCGATGATGAAGCCGAACAGGCTGAAGCTCACCGCCGTCAGCACAAAGAACAGGATCATCATGAACGGATGGGCGATGGTGATATCCACGAAGAAGGAGGCCGTTATCAGGATGATCGTGCCGATCATCAGCCCCTTGGTCGCCGCCGCCCCGACATAACCGGCAACAATTTCCGTCATCGCCACTGGCGCAGACAATATCTCGTAGACCGTGCCGGTGAATTTCGGAAAATAGATGCCGAAAGAGCCGTTGCTGATGCATTGCGTCAAAAGCGTCAGCATGATCAGGCCGGGCGTTATGAACGCGCCATAGGAAACCCCGCCAACCTCCTGAATCCTTGAACCGATCGCCGTTCCGAAAACGATGAAATAGAGAGAGGTGGAAATGACCGGCGACACGACACTCTGCAACAGGGTGCGGCGGGTGCGCGCCATTTCGAACAGGTAGATGGACTTGACAGCTTCGAAATTCATTTCTGGTCTCCTACCAGCGAGACGAAAATATCCTCAAGAGAGCTTTGACGTGTCGAAATATCCTTGAAATGGATGTTGGCACCGGAAAGCGCAGTCAGCAGATCGGCAATGCGCCCCTGCTCGCCGTTGTCCTCGATCTCGTAGGTGATGGTGTTGCGGTCATCCGAGAGCGAAAGGCCGAAGGATGAGAGACTGTCCGGCAACGCCTCCACCGGCTGCGAAAGTTCAAGGAAAAGCTGCTTGCGGCCGAGCTTCTTCATCAGCGCGGTCTTTTCTTCCACCAGCAACAATTGGCCGCCATTGATAACGCCCACTCGATCGGCGATCTCTTCCGCCTCCTCGATGTAATGCGTGGTCAAAATGATTGTGACGCCCTTGGAGCGCAGCTCGGAAACGACATTCCACATGTCGCGGCGCAAGGTAACATCCACACCCGCCGTCGGCTCGTCGAGGAAGAGGACCTTCGGTTCGTGCGCAAGCGCCTTGGCGATCAGCACGCGTCGCTTCATGCCGCCGGAAAGCTCCCGCAGCATATTGTCCTTCTTGTCCCAGAGCGACAGCGATTTCAGGACGCGCTCGATCAGTTCCGGGTTCTTCTTCTGCCCATGCAGACCACGCGAGAAGCTGACGGTGTTCCACACGGTCTCGAACTGGTCTGTCGTCAGTTCCTGTGGCACAAGGCCGATCAGGGCACGCGTCTGGCGAAAATCCTTCACCACATCATATCCGCCAACGAGAACCGAGCCTTCACCCGGATTGACAAGCCCGCAGATGATAGAGATCAGCGTCGTCTTGCCGGCTCCGTTGGGCCCGAGAAGAGCAAGGATTTCCCCCTCTCTGATATCGAGGCTGACACCTTTGAGCGCCTGAAAGCCATTTGAGTAGGATTTGGTCAGATTCCGTATCGAAACAATGGCATTCATCGCGAATCTTTCGAAAAAACGAGTAAGATGCACGCCATATAGGCCGTACAACCCGCAATTGCCAGCCCAACGGCCTGAACACTGCATTCGGCGGGGAGGGAAAATCAGCTGTAGACGCTGTAGAAAAACTGGGCCGCGACGAAGACCAGAAACACCCCGAAGGCCCGCTCCAGCTGCTTCTTGCTGAGTGCATGCGCCAGCCGCGCGCCATAGGGCGCGACGACAAGCGTGATGGGGATCAGCAGCGCGACGGCGATCCAGTTGATGAAGCCGGTGGAAAAAGGCGGCAGACCTGCATCACCCCAGCCGGCCCAGATATAGCCGAGGAGACCCGGCAGCGAAATAAGCACTCCGACACCGGAGGATGTGGCAACCGCCTGATGGATGGTGCGTCCGTAAAGCGTCATGAAAGTATTGTTCATCACCCCGCCGCCCACACCCATCAGGCCAGACAGAAGGCCGATGCCGGTGCCGACCAGAAAGCGGACCGGGTTTTTCGGCAGGTCTGAACCGAGATGCCAGCTCGCCCGGTTGAAGATCATCCGGAAAGCGAGCGCAAGCGCAATGAAAGCGAAGATCAGCCGCAGGGCGACGCTCGAGGCATGCGCAGCCACCACAGATGCGAGGATGGTGCCGAGCGGCACGGCGACGATCCAGCCCTTCAGGAGATCGATATCAACGGCACCTTTCTGTTGATGCGTCAGGAAGGAACGAATGGAGGTCGGCACGATGATGGCAAGCGAAGTGCCAAGCGACAGATGCATGCGCACCGCCTCCGGCACATCCAGAAGCCCGAACACATGGTAGAACACCGGCACCAGCACAGCACCGCCGCCAATGCCGAACAGCCCCGCCAGAAGTCCAGCGACCACGCCCGCGGCCGCAAGCGCCGAAGCAAAGATCAGTATCTCTGAAACTGGGGGCATGAAAGCAGGCTCCCGGGGGCCGTTGTCACAAACATGTGACGCTCATAGCGTATCAGAAAAGGGCGGCAAGCCATGTTGGCCGCAGGTCAGTACGGCGCGATGTTTTTTGCCGGATATCCGCACCGGATAGACCGTTTTATGGGATTTCTTCCCATTGCATGCCCTTGCAAAGACGCCGATATCCCCCGATTTAGGCAGTCTTCTTCAACCGGCCTTAGGGCCGGTCTTTTTTTGGGCGGCTAGCACCAAACCCAACAGGCCCAAATTGTAATGTGGCCACATCCCCCACTCCGTCATTCCGGGTAGCGCCGGGACGGACGGGAAGTTACGGGTCGACGTGACGCACCACAACTAATGCCTCACGCCTATCGTCATGCACCACCGTGTCGTCTCGTCGCCCCCTAGTCGCAATGCCTGTAACCGGACTTGCGGGTGCGCAGGTCGAAGTGGAAATGGTTCCAGTGGTTGGGATCGCTGCCCGGCCCGAGAACCGTGGAGAAATATTTGCAGCTATCGGACCTCACTGCCTTCAGCAGCGCCTTTTCCCGGAAGGCGAAGAAGTTCTTGCTGCGGACGTCGATCTCCTTGCCGTTGTTCAGCGTTATGGTGCCGATATCGATGGCGTTGCCGCGCGCATGTTCGGACCATGGATTGCTGGAGCGCGAATTCATCTTGCGGCAGGAATAACCGCCCATGGGCGTGATGCGCCCGACGCCTGAGAGGTAACGGAAGCGGGAGGACGGCACGAGTTCGAACTTTACCCATTTGGCGAAGGCAAGCGTGACCTGGCAATTGAGCTTCACTGCCGGGCGGATGGCAACGCCGCTGGCAAGCCCGCTGAGTTCGATCGGATAGTCGATACCGCAGGTCGGACCATCTGCAATGCGCGCAACATCGCGGAAGGCGACGCCGAGACGGCGCAGCTCGGAGCGACAGGCCACTTCCGAGGATGGCATGACGCCGGGCGGCATAGCCGAGCGGTTGCTTTGCAATCCGTCGCGGGCCATCGGATCATTGGGCATCAGCATGGCGACCTCCTCCACCGGCTGGCGGCGGGAAGAAGACCCCGGCGGCGGTGGCGGTATCAACCGCGACTGACCCGCACTTTGTTGCCGGCGAGCCGGAGAAACGGCAACCGGATTGTCGGTGCCGATGCCGTCCACCACCGGCTGGGCGGAAGCGCCTTCGGCAATATCGGCATCCTGCTCTTCCGCAAGTCCGCGAACCGGCTCCACGCCCAGCATGGAATCCATGTTCACCCCGCCCTCGCCTTCGGCGATCTGATTTGCGGCGCCCTGCTGGTTGGGCATGGCTGGGGAGGCCATACTTTGGCCGTTCGCGGCCATCCGCGCCTGATGCTGGCCATCCAGCGTGGAATAGCCCTGGCCGCGCTGTGGCGATTGCAGCAGGGGATCCTGCGAGGCATAAGGCTCCGGCATCGGCTGCGACACGGCTGCGGGATAATTGGTGGCCTGCCCGGTCCGCTCGGCCTGATAGACCGCACCCGGCGGCGCGCTGTAGCCTTGCTGCCGCGACGACCGGATGGCGCCGACACGTGTCGTGCCGTCAACCTCGGCCGGCGGCACAAGGCCCTCCGCCGAACACGACACCATGACCGTGGAAATCATCAACAACGTCACAAGACGACGCGGAAGGGAAACATACGCCATACGAGAACCTGTACCTTCAGCGGCCGCTACCCGCGGCAATACAGGTAAATTTTAAAGAAACGGGGTAAACGAATCCTTATTGGTTGGGAGAAATAACGAACCGGGCTGTTCCGTGAAGCGAGAAATGCGGAAGCCTCGAGCGAAATCATACCAAAGGTGTCAGCAAAGCTCCGCAAACCAACGCCTCTCACGATGCAGACACACCACGGGTCCGGCACGACGGAGGAGAGGTTGTCTCACTTCCTCGAAACAGAAAGGGCGCAGCCAAAGCCGCGCCCTGTAAACTATCTCAAGCGGATAAAAATCAAGCCGCCCGCGAAACCTCGCGCCCTGCCCCATGCCCGAGTTCGAAACGGGACAGCAGCGCGCGGAGCTGCCGGCTTTCTTCGGCCAGCGTCTGGCTGGCCGCCGTCGTCTCTTCCACCATGGCGGCGTTCTGTTGGGTCATCTGGTCCATGTGGTTGACGGAGGTGTTGATCTCCTGCAGGCCGGTGGCCTGTTCCCGCGCCGCCGTGGCGATGGAATTGACATGGCCGTCGACCCGGTTGACCAGCGTCACGATCTCATCCAGCGCATCGCCCGTGGAGCGAACGAGTGCGACACCGCCGCCGACCTCTTCCGCGGAACGATTGATAAGGGTCTTGATCTCCTTGGCGGCATTGGCAGAGCGTTGCGCGAGTTCGCGAACCTCCTGCGCCACCACGGCAAAACCGCGTCCCGCTTCGCCTGCCCTTGCGGCCTCGACACCGGCATTCAGCGCCAGAAGGTTGGTCTGGAACGCGATTTCGTCGATGACGGAAATGATCTGCCCGATGCGCCGCGAAGATTCCTCAATACGGCCCATCGCATCGACGGCATTACGCACGATCTCGCCCGAGCGGCCTGCGCTCGTTTTTGTATCCTGCACCATTTGTCGGGCCTCGTTCGCCCGTTCGGAAGCGGTGCGCACCGTCGCGGTGATTTCGTCAAGAGCCGCCGCCGTCTCCTCCAGCGCCGCTGCCTGCTGCTCTGTCCGGCGCGAAAGATTGCCGGTCGCACCGCTGATGTCAGATGCGCTATCGTTGACGACATGGCCGGTTCTGGCGATCGCCTCGATCGCCCCATGCAGCGCGCCGACGGCGCGGTTGAAATCCATGCGCAGCTTTTCATATTCGCCGCCGATATCGGCAAGCTCGACGGTCAGATCGCCATTGGCGAGTGCTTCCAGCGAACTGCCGAGCTCGTTCATGGCATGAGCCTGACGCTCGGATGCGGAGCGCAACGCCATCTCGTTGCCATGCCGCGCCTCCTCCAGCGCCCGCTGCTGCCCCGCCTCGCGGGCCTGCAAGGCGCTGCGCTCATTGACGCTGTCACGCAGCACCAGCAACGTCTTGGCAATGGCGCCGATTTCGTTGCGACGGTCGGCGAATTCGATTTCCGCCTCGCCGTCACCATCAGCGATCCGCTTCATACTCTGCCGGATGCGATCGATAGGCCGTGTCACGCTGCGCACGACGGCTGCAGCCACGCCGATCACCAGAAGGCCGGACAGAACACACACTGCGATGTTGAAATAGGCATTGCTCCAGAAAACCGCCTCAAGATCGTCGACATAAACGCCAGTGCCGACAATCCATCCCCAGGGCGCGAAACCGGCGACATGGGAAAATTTCTCGACTGGGTCCGGCGCGCCGGGCTTGGGCCAATAATAATCGACAAAGCCCTGGCCGCCCGCCTTCACCGTATTGACGAATTCGACGAACAGCGCCTTGCCGTTCGGATCCTTGTTGGCAGTGAGATCGCTGCCGTTCATCTCGGGCTTGATCGGATGCATCACCATCTTGGGATGCATGTCGTTGATCCAAAAATAGCCGCTGCCGTTGCCATAGCGCATCGCCGCAATCGTGGTCTTGGCTTGTTGCTGCGCAGCCTCACGCGTCAGGGTGCCACCCTGCTCCAGCCGGTAATATTGCTCAAGAATGGCGACAGCCGTTTCGTTCATGGATGCGAGTCCCGCTTTACGCTCGCGTTCCATCTCATGAAAAGTCTCGAACAGGCTGAATGTAAGTGCCGCAGTCAATATTGCCAGAAACAATGCAACGAGCGCATAAAGGCGCATAGATATCGTGACGTTTTTCATATTCCCCCCAACGCCGCTGACGGCACTTCGACCGGCGTACGTTAGAGTTAAAAAATTTATTATAACTGAATACGCTTATTATACGTTAGTATTATTCCAGACCTCCTCCTCCCAACCCGCCAATACTCTCCACGGCCCTTCAAAGCCGGCGCAGCGACCCGAAATTCTACACGGTGCTGCCGTTTTAAAGAGCTCGTTAACCCTGACGTCCTATCCTCTTTTGCCAAAATACAGGTACAGGGAGACGCGCAATGTCACGGCCGAATTTCCGCTTTACACACTATGACCTGAAGGAATTGCGGGCTGGGACGACCATTGAGGTGTCCCTTTCGGCCGTCAACAATGTACGGCTGATGACAGGCGCAAACTTCCAGCGTTTCACAGAATTGCTCGATTTCAAATATCTCGGCGGCGTCGCGAAAAAATCGCCGATCCGCATCAGCATTCCCGAGACCTTGCACTGGCATCTGGTGATCGATGCGGAAGGGCATAGCGGTCTGGCGGAATCCTCGGTCAAGATGCTGCCTGCGCCGTCGCAGGTCATGCAACACCGAAAGGCATCCTGATTTCCCTTTGGAAACAGTTGGATGGCGCGGTTTTACGACTCACTTTGGCAAGCGCCTGATTCTTTTTGTGAAGAAAGCTTTTTATCGCGAACCGCGCTCGCGGCGCAGCTTCGCCCACCAGTCGAGACGCTTGCGGATGTCCCGCTCGAAACCCCTGTCGGGCGGATCGTAAAACGTCTTGCGCCCCATTTTTTCCGGAAAATAGTCCTGTCCCGAAAAGGCATCCGGCTCGTCATGGTCGTAACGGTAACCGTCACCGTAACCCTCGCCCTTCATCAGCTTTGTGGGCGCGTTCAGAATATGTTTTGGCGGCACCAGCGAGCCGTTTTCCTTGGCCGCCCGCATCGCCGATTTGAAGGCTGTATAAACGGCATTCGATTTCGGCGCGGTGGCGAGATAGACGCAGGCCTGCGCCAGCGCCAGTTCGCCTTCCGGTGACCCCAGATAATCATAGGCGTCCTTGGCGTCATTGCAGACGGCAAGCGCCTGCGGATCGGCAAGGCCGATATCCTCCACCGCCATGCGCACCAGCCGCCTCCCGATAAAGAGCGGGTCTTCGCCGGCATCGA
Organism: Agrobacterium sp. S7/73; assembly: GCF_019355535.1. Taxonomy (NCBI): domain Bacteria; kingdom Pseudomonadati; phylum Pseudomonadota; class Alphaproteobacteria; order Hyphomicrobiales; family Rhizobiaceae; genus Agrobacterium; species Agrobacterium sp. S7/73. The sequence goes on along the minus strand of NZ_CP072136.1, from coordinate 955,547 downwards.
ACATGCGGCAGAGATAATAAAGCGCCGCATCCGGGTCCGAACCGCGCACCGATTTATGCAGCGCGGAAATCAGATTGTAGTGGCCATCCTGTCCCTTGTCATAAACCGGCGCGCGCCGCTGCACGATGCGCGTCAGCCCTTCGGTATCGAAAGTCTCGTCCTTGCGCGCCGCGCGCCAGACCTCTTCGGCAAGCGTCAGCACGGCGCGGCCATCGCCATCGGCCATCCGGATCAGGCTGGCACGCGCCTCCTCGTTCAGCGGCAGAGGCTTGCCCTCCGCCTCTTCGGCGCGCTTCAAAAGCTCGCCCAGGCTCTCCTCGTCATGCGAACCGAACGTGAGGACACGCGCCCGCGACAAAAGAGCGGCATTCAGTTCAAAGGACGGGTTTTCGGTGGTTGCCCCCACAAGAATGATGGTGCCGTCTTCCATGACCGGCAGGAAGCTGTCCTGCTGGGCACGGTTGAAACGATGGATCTCGTCAACAAAAAGCAGCGTCTGCCGGCCGTTCATCCGGCGTGTGCGTGCTGCCTCGAAAACCTTCTTGAGATCGGCAACACCGGAAAAAATCGCCGAAATCTGCTCGAAAGCCAGCCCGGCCTCGCCCGAAAGCAGACGGGCGACCGTCGTCTTGCCGGTACCGGGCGGTCCCCAGAAGATCATCGATCCGAGTGAGCCGCTATCGATCATACGGCGCAGCACGCCCTCTTCACCCGTCAGATGCGGCTGCCCGGTCACCTCCGCCAGCGTCTTCGGACGCAGGCGGTCGGCAAGAGGCCGCCGGTTGGCGACCTCGACAGGCACCTGTGGAGCAAAGAGGTCATCGCTCATCGCAGGAACTGCCGGATACGTTGACCGTCACGCAGGATTTCCACCCGCCAGAAGCCGGGATTGTCGTCCAGCGCCTTTTCGACCGCAGCGGTGGAGCCGATATCCGAGCCATTCAGCGATAGGATGACGTCCTTCGGCTGGAAACCGACCCGATAGGCCGGCGAACCGCGCTTCACATCGGTGACGACGACGCCGGTCACCTGCGAAGGCATGCGCAGTTCATCCGCAAGCTTCGGCGAGAGATTGGCGACAGTCGCGCCCGCCAGGGGATTGCGTCCCTCCAGCAGGCGTTCATCACGCGGCGCGGTTTCCGGCGCCGTGTCGAGCGCAATGGTCACCTTCTTCTCTTTGCCCTTCTCCACCAGCGTCAATTCGGCGGACTTGCCGATGCCAGCCGTCGTGAGGCGATAACCGAGTGCATCGGGATGCTCCACCTCCAAACCGTTGACCGCCGTTACGACCTGCCCCGGCTCGATGCCAGCTTTCTCCGCCGGGCCGTCCTTGACGACGCTGACAACGAGCGCACCGCGCGCGCGGTGCAGGCCAAGCGCCTCGGCGACATCGGAGGTGACAGGATCGAAGGTCGCGCCGATATAGGGCCGCTGGAAGTTCGCGTCGCCACGCTCGGCGGCGGCAACGAAAACGCGGACCAGATTGGCGGGAATGGCAAAACCGATGCCGTTCGACCCGCCGCCCTTGGAGAAGATGGCAGTATTGATGCCGATCAACTCACCCGCCATGTTCATCAGCGCGCCGCCGGAATTGCCGGGGTTGATGGAGGCGTCGGTCTGGATGAAGAAGCCGAAATCGCCCTGCGTCACCTGGTTGCGCGCCAGCCCCGAGACGATGCCGCTTGTTACCGTCTGGCCGACACCGAAGGGGTTGCCGATGGCAAGCACGAGATCGCCGACTTCAATGGCATCCGAATTGCCAAGCGAAAGCACCGGAAACTGTTCCTTCGCGTCGATCTGCAGAATGGCAAGATCGACCCGGTCGTCCTTCAGCAGCACCTTGGAGGAGAATTCACGCCCATCCGCCAGAGCCACCTTGATGTCGTCGGCGCCATCGATGACGTGATTATTGGTCACCACGAGGCCGCCGGCCGTCACGATCACACCCGATCCAAGCGAGGACTGTTTCTCCGTGCGGTTCGGCATCTGCTGGCCGAAGAACTGTTCGAAGAACGGGTCGCCGGCAAAGGGCGACGAGCGCCGCTGCACGATGCGTTCGGCATAGACATTCACCACAGCGCCCGCGGTACGCTTGACCAGCGGCGCGAAGGAAAGCTGCATTTCCATGTGGCTTGCGGGCACGGTCTTGTTGTCCTGCGCCTGCGCTCCGACCGGAACGAGAAGCAGCGCCGCAAGAAAGCCGGTGGACAGATACTTCAGCACGCTCTGCATGTGATTCCTCATCCTCATCAGTATGATGGAGTTATAACGTGAAAGCCTATAAAGCAAAGCGCGGCAAGATGATGGCCGATCTTTTTCATGCGATGACCGGCTTGTGCAGGTGGAACCAACAGCACCCCATTTCGGTTTCACCCACACGAGCCTGTCCTCAAAATGAGACGACCCATGCACATGAAACAGACAATCCTTGCCTCCGGCATCCTCCTCGCCTGCGCTTCATTGGGTTCGCCCGCCAACGCCGCCAGCTTCGATTGCACGAAGCCGGATCTGGCCGCGGATGAAAAGGCGATCTGCGACAACCGAGCCCTCAACGATCAGGACGTGAAGATGGTCACCACCTTCGACATCCTGACACAACTGATGGCGATGGGCGCACGCGACACCTTGCGCGAAGAACAGAGCCAATGGTTGAAAAAGCGCCAGGAATGCAATGCGGATGTCGCCTGCATTACAAGTGCCTATGAGGAGCGCATGAAGCGGCTCGGGGAAGCTTTTCAGAGCATAAACAGACCGCTCTGATTTTCACGCAACGCGAATGATATTCTCCATCAGCCCATGCAATTGGTCGCGATAACCGGTTCTCGCCGAAGGCGCATCCTCGCGGGACGTCATAACCACCGAAAGCCGTTTAGCGGGGACGATATAGAGCATCTGCCCGCCATAGCCCCAGGCATAATAAACCGTCTCGCCCGCCATCTCCTTGATGAACCAGCAATAGCCGTAACCATCGCCGTTGAAGACGGAATTGGTGCGTTGTTGCCAGGATTGATCGATCCAGCTCTGCGAAATCAAACGCTCGCCGCCTGGCGTTACCCCGCCCAGCCGGTAAAGCTCGCCGAAAGCCAGCAGCGACCGCGCCGTCATCGCCATCTGGTTGCCGCCGAGATAGATGCCCTGCGGGTCGCGCTCCCAGCCGCCGATTGAGAAGCCCTCCAGCGGCCGGAACCAGTCGCGCGCCAGCGACAGCGTCGAACGGCCGGATGCCTTGGTCAAAATCGCCGAAAGCAGATGCGTGGAACCGGTGGAGTAAAGCATGCCACCGCCCGGCTCTCCGGCAAAACCCGACCCCAGCGCCATTCGCACCCAGTTGCGGCTGGCGACCCAGCGGCCGTAGTTCGGGCCGGACATTCGTTCCAGACCGGATTGCATGGAAAGCAGGTTGCCGATGGTTACCCTTTCCAGACGCGCATCGGGGTTCGGCGGAAAATCGCTGCGCAGGATCGTGGCAATCGGCTGATCCGCCCCGGCCAATATCTTGCGGTCGATCGCCATGCCGACCAGCGCGGAAATCACAGATTTCGAGGCCGACTTGATGTTGGTGGAACCCATAAGGCTGGCGCCGTGATAGGCACGGCTGGCCACCTCCTCGCCGTCAATACTGACGATGACGGCTTTCAGGCTCGAAAGCCCATCCGCCTCGTTGAGCAATGGACTGAAGCGGGCGCCATTGCCGGGTGTTTGCCCGTGGGCAAGGCGGGCGAAAGGCAGGGATGCGATAAGGCCGAGTGCGGTTCGTCTTTTCATGGTGCTGAAGTTAGGCATCGCGGCGCGTTGGAAAAGGGCAAGTGACGGAACATCACTCCAATGTGACTGATGGCATGGAGGGTGGACGGCCGGATGGTTTAGAATTTGCGGTGCAGAAACAACGTGTTGCGCGAGCTTGGAGAATCAAGCTCTGAGGCAATTGAATCTGTTTCTTAACGGCGCGCGTAATCTGGGTCAGAACAAGAAAAAGCCGCTCAGAAGAGCGGCTCAGGCTGCCTGCAATGTAGGACCCTGCCCACCAGATTACTCCGGCAAAATCCGAACAGCACCCTTGTCGGCACTGGACGCAAAAGCCGCATAGGCCTTCAGCGCTGTCGTGACGTTGCGCTTGCGGAACTCCGCAGGCTTCCAGCCGAGCTGATCCTGCTCGGCGCGGCGGGCTGCCAGATCCGCATCCGTAACTTTGAGGTTGATCGTGCGGTTGGGAATATCGATCTCGATCAAGTCGCCCTGACGCACGAGGCCGATAGCGCCGCCCTGCGCCGCTTCCGGCGAGGCATGGCCGATGGACAGGCCGGATGTGCCGCCCGAAAAACGTCCGTCGGTGATAAGCGCGCAGGCTTTGCCAAGGCCCTTGGACTTGAGGTAGCTGGTCGGATAGAGCATTTCCTGCATTCCGGGGCCGCCCTTCGGTCCTTCGTAACGAATGACGACGACATCACCTGCCTTGACCTCGTTGGAAAGAATGCCCTTCACCGCAGCGTCCTGGCTTTCGTAAACAACCGCCGGACCGCTGAATTTCAGGATGGATTCGTCGACACCCGCCGTCTTCACGATGCAGCCATCAAGAGCGATGTTGCCATAAAGCACGGCCAGACCGCCATCCTTGGAGAAAGGCTTTTCAACCGAGCGGATAACGCCGTTCTCACCGTCCGTATCCAGATCGTCCCAGCGCGACGACTGGCTGAAGGCCACCTGCGTCGGCACGCCGCCGGGGGCAGCCTTGAAGAACTGCCGCACGGTTTCGCTGTTGGTGCGGGTGATGTCCCAACGGTCGATGGCGTCGCCCAGCGTCGCCTCGTGCACCGTGTAGGTATCGCGATTGAGGAGACCGCCGCGATCCAGCTCGCCGAGAATGCGCATGATGCCGCCGGCGCGGTGAACGTCTTCCATGTGCACGTCCTGCTTGGCAGGCGCGACCTTGGAAAGGCAGGGAACCTTGCGGGAAAGACGGTCGATGTCTTCCATGCCGAAATCGACACCGCCCTCATGCGCTGCCGCCAGAATATGCAGCACCGTGTTGGTGGAACCGCCCATGGCGATATCCAGCGACATGGCGTTTTCAAACGCAGCCTTGTTGGCAATGGTGCGCGGCAGAACGGTCTCGTCGTCCTGCTCGTAATAACGGCGCGCCAGATCGACGATCAGGTGACCGGCCTCGACGAACAGGCGTTTGCGGTCCGAATGGGTGGCAAGCGTCGAACCGTTGCCGGGCAATGACAGGCCGAGCGCCTCGGTCAGACAGTTCATGGAATTGGCAGTGAACATGCCGGAACAGGAACCGCAGGTCGGGCAAGCGGAACGCTCGATGATCTTGACGTCCTCATCGGAAATCTTGTCATCGGCAGCTGCGACCATGGCGTCAACCAGATCGAGCGCGACCGTCTTGCCATGCAGAACGACCTTGCCCGCTTCCATCGGACCACCGGAAACGAATACGGCGGGAATGTTGAGGCGCATCGCCGCATTCAGCATGCCGGGGGTGATCTTGTCGCAGTTGGAGATGCAAACCATCGCGTCGGCGCAATGGGCATTGACCATGTATTCGACCGAGTCAGCGATGATTTCGCGCGACGGCAGCGAATAAAGCATGCCGTCATGTCCCATGGCGATGCCGTCATCGACAGCGATGGTGTTGAATTCCTTGGCAACGCCACCGGCCGCTTCGATTTCACGCGCAACGAGCTGGCCGAGATCCTTCAGATGCACATGGCCCGGCACAAACTGCGTGAAGGAATTGACCACCGCGATGATGGGCTTGCCGAAATCGCTGTCCTTCATGCCGGTGGCGCGCCATAGGCCGCGCGCGCCCGCCATGTTGCGGCCGTGGGTTGTCGTTCTGGAGCGATAGACTGGCATGGTATTTTCCTCGATCTCTTGGGCAGAAGAGCGCATTACCACACCGCGGTCAAAATGCCCTCGCCCTATTTTGCGGTTTTTCTAGCGCAAACCGTAAGCCCTGTCACTGTCACCTTCGGGCAAAACAGTACGGTTCGGTACGGTACGCCCGGTTTGAATGTTGCAATTCGCGCGGCCTGTCATCACAAATGCGCGATTTTTGCCGCCCGGCCGCTGTTTTTGCGCAGAGTGCTGAAACATATCTGTGCAGCGGCCGTATAGCCTATCATAATCGATTTATCGCCGATGCACCCGGCTTTTGTGGAGGTTGAAATGCCCGCCTATCGTCCGCCCCTCATCCCGGCACGAGAAATCACGCCGAAGAATATCTACCTCTCGAGACGCGGCTTCCTGGGCACCGCGGCGGGGCTTGCGGCAATCGGGCTTTCCGGCCGCGAGGCTGTCGCCACTCCGCTTGCTGCCAAAGCAGGCGCCTACAAGCTGGATGAGAAGCTCACCCCGCTCGATGCCGTCACCAGCTACAATAATTTCTATGAGTTCGGAGTGGGCAAATCCGACCCGAAGGAAAATTCCGGCAAGTTCAAGCCCACCCCCTGGACGGTAAAAGTGGATGGCCTTGTCTCCAAACCGCAGGAATTCGGCATCGAAGAGCTGATGAAATATCAGCTAGAGGAGCGCACCTATCGCATGCGCTGCGTCGAGGGCTGGTCGATGGTCATTCCGTGGATCGGTTTCCCTCTCGCCGCACTTCTCGACAAGGTGGAGCCACTCGGCAGCGCGAAATACGTGTCCTTCGAAACCGTGGTGCGGCCGGAGGAAATGCCGGGCCAGAGCGGCCTGTTCCAGCCTCTGTCCTGGCCCTATGTCGAGGGTCTGCGCCTAGATGAGGCCCGCCATCCTCTGACCATTCTTGCCGTCGGACTATACGGCGAAACCCTGCCGAACCAGAATGGCGCGCCCATTCGCCTCGTCGTTCCCTGGAAATACGGCTTCAAGGGCATCAAATCCATCGTCCGTATTTCGCTTGTCGAGAAACAGCCGGAAACGACGTGGAAAAACTCCAACGCCCGCGAATACGGTTTCTATTCCAACGTCAATCCGCATGTGGACCATCCGCGCTGGAGCCAGGCAACGGAACAGCGCATCGGCGAAGGCGGCTTTTTCGGCACCCAGAACCGCCCTACCCTGATGTTCAACGGCTATGACGAGGTGGCAAGCCTCTATACCGGCCTCGATCTAAAGGCGAATTACTGATCATGGCCCTCGCCTTTTCGCTTCCCTCACTGCCGAAGCGTTACCAGCCGGCAGCCATCTGGTCGCTTTATGTCATCGGCCTCTGTCCCGGCCTCTGGTATTTTTACCTCGCCGCAACCGGCGGCCTCGGCTTCAACCCAGTCAAGGATTTCGAGCACCTGCTCGGCATCTGGGCGCTGCGCTTTCTATGCCTCGGCTTGCTGGTGACGCCGCTGCGCGATCTCTTCAACATAAACCTCATCGCCTATCGCCGGGCGTTGGGACTGATCGCCTTCTATTACGTGCTGGCACATTTCAGCGTCTATCTGGTTCTGGACCGCGGCCTGGTCTTCAGCTCCATCGCCGCTGATATTCTCAAGCGGCCCTATATCATGTTCGGCATGGCGGGGCTCGTCATGCTGCTGCCGCTCGCGCTCACCTCCAACCGCTGGTCGATCCGCAAGCTCGGCAGCCGCTGGAACACGCTGCACAAGCTCGTCTATCTCGTGCTCATCGTCGGCGTACTGCATTTCGTGCTGGCGCGAAAATCGATCACGCTCGAGCCGGTGTTTTATATCAGTACGATGGTGGTGTTGCTCGGGTATCGGCTGGTGCGGCCCTCGATCATGGCGGCGAAGAGGGCAAGGCGCGCAAGCCCCGTCCGGACGTAAAGGACGCCACCGCGATCCCGCCGATATAGCAAACGATATTCCACACCGAGAAAACGCGGCCGAGCAGCAAAGCTCCGGCCGCCGTTGCGCGAAACGCGTCCAGCGCCGGGAAATGAACGAGCCGGATCAATTCCACGACGACGACGGCGATGACGGCGATGTGAACCTCGTAACCGTAACAGCGGGACGGAAGGATGGCCGCCAGCAGCAGATAGACCATCGCCCCCCAGAGCACGGATCCGCCATATTTTACCGCCACGAACGGCAATCCCACCTCGTAGCCGAACGCCCGCAAGCAAAGGCCGCCAATGATCACAATCATGGCCGCCGCCAAAAGCCGGATGCGGGCAAAATAAGGCGGGGAAAGGCGTGACAGACCCATGCGAGTTCCTTCCGGTTTTCGTATGAAAATTTAACAGATACAAATCGAGGCGCGAACATGAGCACAGCAACAGGCCCAGCCGCAACCCGCCTCTCGGTTTTGGACAATCTTCTGTGCGATACCTATCCTTGGGGCGAACTCAAGGGCATCAGGCGCTTTGTCATCGAATTTCTCTATTTCGGCATCAAGGAAGCCCGTGCCTGCCTGTTTGCGGGATTGTTCTTCATTTCCATCTTCGTGGTGCCGCATGGTGGGGTATTTGGCATTCCGCGTTATGACGTGCTGCTGATCGTCGCGCTCGGCATCCAGTTCTTCATGATCTGGAGCAGGCTGGAAACGCTTGACGAGGCCAAGGCCATCCTGCTGTTCCATATCGTCGGCTTCGCGCTTGAGGTGTTCAAGACGTCAAGCGCTATCCAGTCCTGGTCCTACCCCGACTTCGCCTATAGCAAGGTCCTCGGCGTGCCGCTCTTTTCCGGCTTCATGTACGCCGCCGTCGGCAGCTACATCATCCAGGCGTGGCGCCTGCTGGATGTGCGCATTCGCAATTATCCCACCTATTGGATGGCAACGCTGATCGGCATCGCCATCTACGCCAACTTCTTCACCCACCACTTTATCGGTGACTACCGCTGGTACATCGCCGCCTGCGCCATCGGCCTCTATTCCCGCGCAACAGTGGTCTACCGTCCCTATGATCGGGATCGAAAGATGCCGCTGCTTCTCTCCTTCGTCCTGATAGGGTTTTTCGTCTGGCTGGCGGAAAACATCTCCACATTCTTCGGTATCTGGAAATATCCCGATCAGATCGGCGCCTGGTCCGTCGTCCATATCGGCAAGTGGAGTTCGTGGTCGCTGCTGGTCATCATGACGTTTACGATTGTCGCGCAACTCAAGCACATCAAGGCCCGCATCCACGTTCCAGAGTGAAGCGAGCGCTTTCCAAGCATCGTTAAAAAATACGATTGCAGGACATCGAGCCGATAGAGAGCAATAACTTGTAAATCCTGCCAAAAAATCTACCGGGCGATATACAAGACAAGCGAAAATACCGAAGTTGGCGTATTTATCGTTCACGACGCCAGCCGCCCTAATGGCTTCTATGTTGATACAGCTTACCATCGGAACGCCGATATTGTGAAAAAGACCATTACACCCGCGCCCGTATTCCCGAAATTTACAGGCTATATGATCCAAGACTTCGAAATGTTCGAAAGCTTGGATGGCGTCTTACTTTTAGGTTTGTATCACTTAACCAAAAAGGAGCGAAACGAGCTCAATACATTCCTTGCATCCCTGTTGCGCTCTGATGTTTCAGATAGCTTGATTGGAGATCTTTGGAACACATCCAATGCTGAATTTGGTGCCGAAGGTAAGGGAACTAGATGGCTTCTCAATCGGACAGTCGAGTTGATCGAAGGTGACGACGGCACTGACGGTTACTATCTGCGTCGTTCATGACTATTCTTTTGGAAAATAAAAAAGCCGGGTGATTTCTCACCCGGCTTTTTAATTCACGACGCCTGAACGGCGTCAGACCTTACGCAGCTTCGGCAGCAGCAGCTTCCGCAGCAACGCGAGCCTTGTCGGCTGCGCCCTTGGCGTCAACGTCACGCTCGACGAATTCAACAACGGCCAGAGCCGCGTTGTCGCCCTGGCGGAAGCCAGCCTTCATGATGCGCAGGTAGCCGCCGTTGCGGGTTGCGTAACGCGAAGCGATTGCGTCGAACAGCTTGCGAACAGCGTCCTGATCCTTGATCTGCGAGATCGCCTGACGACGAGCGTGCAGGTCGCCGCGCTTGCCAAGCGTCACGAGACGCTCGACGATCGGACGGATTTCCTTCGCCTTAGGAAGGGTGGTGACGATCTGCTCATGGGTGATGAGCGAAGCAGCCATGTTGGCAAACATTGCCTTGCGGTGGCTGGCGGTTCTATTGAGCTTGCGGCCTGAATTACCGTGGCGCATTGCTATTCTCCTTCTACGCAGGTGCCTTCTCTAAGGCCTGCCGTTTCCTGGCACATGCAGATGACTTATCTGCTGTTTGACGGGGAAAGGCAGTCTTTAAGGTCTGCCTTCTTGTTTGTTAGTATTGGTCTTCGTAACGCTTGGCGAGATCTTCGATGTTCTCAGGCGGCCATGCCGGTACTTCCATACCGAGGTGCAGACCCATGGAAGCGAGAACTTCCTTGATTTCGTTCAGCGACTTGCGACCAAAGTTCGGCGTGCGAAGCATTTCGGCTTCGGTCTTCTGGATCAGGTCGCCGATATAGACGATGTTGTCGTTCTTCAGGCAGTTTGCCGAACGAACGGACAGTTCCAGCTCGTCGACCTTCTTGAGAAGCGCCGGGTTGAACGCGAGTTCGGTAACCGATTCTTCTTCTGCTTCCTTCTGCGGCTCGTCGAAGTTGACGAAGACGCCGAGCTGGTCCTGAAGAATGCGAGCGGCGAAGGCAACGGCGTCTTCGCCGGAAACCGAACCGTTGGTCTCGATCGTCATGATCAGCTTGTCATAGTCGAGAACCTGACCTTCACGGGTGTTTTCCACCTTGTAGGACACTTTCTTGACCGGAGAATACAGGCTGTCCACCGGAATGAGGCCAATCGGGGCATCTTCCGCGCGGTTGCGCTCAGCCGGTACGTAACCCTTGCCGTTGTTGACGGTGAATTCCATGCGGATTTCAGCGCCTTCGTCCAGCGTGCAGATCACGTGGTCGGGGTTCAGGATCTCGATGTCGCCAACCGTCTGGATGTCACCAGCGGTTACCGAACCCGGACCCTGCTTGCGCACGACCATGCGCTTGGAATCGTCACCATCCATCTTGATGGCGATTTCCTTGATGTTGAGCACGATATCCGTCACATCTTCCCGAACGCCGGGGATGGAGGAGAATTCGTGCAGGACACCGTCGATCTGCACGGCCGTAACAGCGGCACCACGCAGAGAAGACAACAGAACGCGACGCAGCGCGTTGCCGAGGGTAAGACCGAAACCACGCTCCAGCGGCTCGGCAACGAGCGTTGCCTTGGTGCGGCTGGACGAGGTGAACTCGACCTTGTTCGGCTTGATAAGTTCCTGCCAGTTCTTCTGAATCATCTTTAAACCTTCCGTTCGCCGCCACCATCCAATCGTGACGGACCGAGCATGAAAACACTGAGAGGAACCTAATTCCGCGGTTCATCAGTGGGTTCTTGAGCGCAAGTCCGTCGATCGAAATCGACGCGCACACGCCAGATACACGAAAATTCCGCCAGACCGAAGGAAAGGCGGAATTTCCGAACCACGGTCGCGTCAGACGCGGCGCTTCTTGCGCGGACGGCAACCGTTGTGCGGGATCGGCGTCACGTCGCGAATGGAAGTGATCATGAAACCGGCAGCCTGCAGAGCGCGAAGTGCCGATTCACGGCCGGAACCCGGACCGCAAACTTCAACTTCAAGCGACTTCATGCCGTGTTCCTGAGCCTTCTTCGCGCAATCTTCAGCAGCGATCTGGGCAGCAAACGGGGTCGACTTGCGCGAACCCTTGAAGCCCTTGGCACCAGCAGACGACCAAGCAATAGCATTGCCCTGTGCGTCGGTGATGGTGATCATCGTGTTGTTGAAGGTCGAGTTGACATGCGCGACGCCCGACGTGATATTTTTACGTTCGCGACGGCGAACGCGTGCGGCTTCCTTGGCCATTTTATACCTTTCATTGATCTCTTCACCGCCGTAACACCAGCGGCTACACCGGCGATCGACCCGTTTACGAGCTTCACGCCAAACTCAGAAAGGCTGGCGCAGACCGCACCAGCCTCTCCTTTCCGGAGAACCGGAAAATTACTTCTTCTTACCAGCGATAGCCTTCGCCGGACCCTTACGGGTGCGGGCGTTGGTGTGCGTGCGCTGACCGCGGACCGGAAGGCCACGACGGTGACGCAGGCCGCGGTAGCAGCCGAGGTCCATCAGACGCTTGATGTTCATCGAGGTCTCGCGACGAAGATCGCCTTCGACCTGATAGTCGCGGTCGATTGCTTCGCGGATCTGAAGAACTTCAGCATCCGTAAGCTGATGAACGCGCTTGTCAGCCGGAAGACCGACCTTGTCCATGATTTCCTGCGCGAATTTCGGACCAATCCCGTGAATATACGTCAGCGCAATAACAACGCGCTTTGCAGTCGGGATGTTGACGCCAGCGATACGTGCCACGTCTTTTCTCCTTGGTTCCAGTTGCCATCCGGCAAGTGGTGATTCCATTCGAGCGGCCGACACGACCGCCAGTTCAAAATTGATGTCCGTGACAAGTCAAAACGACCGAACCCGGATTTCCCTCCCTTAAGGGAAATCCGCGCCAGTCGCTTGGGATGTCGCGAGTTGGCGCGGTGTTTAACGGAATCAGCGCTAAAAAGCAACCGGCTCCGCCAAGATTCTTTTGCGATCCAAAGGATACGCCGTATCAGGAGCACAGGATTTGCCGGGAAAACCGCCTGCGGTTTTCACCATCCCGCTCCAACCATCAGGCCGAGGCCTTTTCCAGAACCCGTTCGATGGCCGCGGTGACGGCATCGACATCAGCCATGCCATCCAGTGTCACAAGTTCACCCTGCTCGCTGTAATATTGCGACAGCGGCGCAGTCTTCTCGCGATACTCCGTCAACCGCTTGCGGAAGGCTTCCGGATTGTCGTCGGAACGAACCGTGCCACCGGCAGCGATGGTCTCTGCAACGCGATTTTCGATTCGGCGAATCAGCGCCTCCTCGTCCACCTTCAGTTCGATGACGGCATCGAGGGCAACGTTCTTCTTGTGCATGTTCTCGGCAAGCGCCTTGGCCTGCGGAACGGTGCGCGGATAGCCATCGAGAATGAAACCCTTGGCACAGTCCGGAGCTTCGATGCGTTCGGAAACGATCTGATTGACGATATCGTCGGAAACCAGCCCGCCGGCGTCCATGACGGCCTTGGCGCGCTTGCCTATTTCCGTGCCCGCGCTAACCGCAGCGCGAAGCATGTCACCGGTGGAAAGCTGCGGGATCCCGTACTTGTCAGTCAGGCGTTTGGCCTGGGTTCCCTTGCCCGCACCCGGCGGACCTAAAAATATCAGTCTCATCGTCCCCTCTTTCCTCCACGCAACTTCGACTTCTTGATCAGTCCTTCATACTGCTGCGCGATCAGGTGTCCCTGAATTTGCGCAACCGTGTCCAGAGTTACACTGACAACGATCAAAAGCGAAGTACCACCAAGGGCTAATGGAATGCCCGTACGTGCGATAAGTGTCTCAGGAAGGATACACACGAAGACAAGATAAACAGCGCCGACAACCGTGATACGGGTCAGAACGTAATCGATGTACTCCGCGGTGCGCTCGCCCGGACGAATGCCCGGAATAAAGCCGCCATGCTTCTTGAGGTTATCGGCCGTGTCCTTCGGATTGAAGACGATAGCCGTGTAGAAAAATGCAAAGAACGCGATAAGCAGGCCATAGAGCGCCATGAACAGCGGCTGTCCATGCTGCAGCGACGCGATGATCGAGGTTGCCCAGCCCGGCATGTTGGTGTTTCCGGCAAAACCGGCAGCCGTCGCAGGCAGAAGCAGCAGCGAGGATGCGAAGATCGCGGGAATAACGCCAGCTGTGTTGAGCTTCAGCGGCAGATGCGAGGTATCGCCCTGGAACATCCGGTTGCCGACCTGGCGTTTCGGATATTGTATCAGCAGACGGCGCTGGGCGCGCTCCACGAAAACGATCAGCGCGATGACGCCGATTGCCACGATAACGACCATGAGGATGAGCGTCGTCGACAGCGCACCAGTGCGGCCGAGTTCCAGCGTGCCGGCAAGCGCCTTGGGCAGACCTGCGGCAATACCGGCAAAGATGATGAGCGAAATACCGTTGCCGATGCCGCGCGAGGTAATCTGTTCGCCAAGCCACATCAGGAACATCGTGCCGCCGAGCAGCGTGATGACGGTGGAAATACGGAAGAACAGGCCAGGATCGACCACGAGGCCGTTGCCGCTCTCAAGGCCGACAGCGATGCCGTAGGCCTGCAGGGTGCCAAGCAGTACCGTACCGTAGCGCGTGTACTGGTTGATGATCTTGCGTCCGGCTTCGCCTTCCTTCTTCAACGCTTCGAGCGAAGGCACGACCGAGGTCATGAGCTGCACGATGATCGAAGCGGAGATGTAAGGCATGATGCCGAGGGCGAAGATCGCCATACGCTCGACTGCGCCACCCGCAAACATGTTGAAAAGACCGAGAATACCGTTGGCCTGGCCACGGAAGGCCTGCGCATAGGCTTCGGGGTTCAGACCCGGAAGCGGAATGTGGGTACCAAGACGGTAGACGAGAAGTGCGGCAAGAGTAAACCAGAGACGCTTTTTCAGATCCTCCGCCTTAGCGAAGGTCGAAAAATTCAGGTTCGAAGCCAGTTGTTCCGCTGCTGAAGCCATAAATTTCTCCGAATGACCCTTGCCGGCCAGCGAAACCGGCCAATGCGGAAAGGTCTAAAAATACCGGTTCAAAAACGGGCTTCGGACGAACACGGCGTTGCGCCGCCATCATGCCTCACCCTGTTTTTTTATGTCCTATCCCCTCACTCAAGGAAGTTCAAGAACTGTGAGGCTCTCCCTGCGGCACTTTATGCCGCATGTGGCGCGCATAACAGCTGCACCGCGAAGAGTTTGCCATGATGCCACAATAAATCGATTTAAATCGAGAGCACCATAAGCCAGGGAGCGCAAACGCCCGGAGCGACTATGCCCCGGGCGTCTGAAGTCTATATATTACTCGGAGGCTTCAGCTGCAACTGCGAGAAGCTTGATAGAGCTGCCAGCCTTCTCAATCTTTTCGAGTGCAGGCTTGGAAGCGCCGGCAACTTCAAAAGCAACCTTGCTCGTCAGTTCGCCGTCAGCGAGAATGCGAACGCCGTCCTTGGTACGACGGATAACGCCAGCAGCCTTGAGAGCAGCAGCATCGATCGTTGCGGAAGCGTCGAGCTTCTTGGCGTCGATGGCGGTCTGAATGCGGCCGAGCGATACAACAGCAAATTCGGAAGCGAAAATGTTGTTGAAACCGCGCTTCGGAAGACGACGGTAGATTGGCATCTGACCGCCTTCAAAACCGTTGATGGCGACGCCCGAACGAGCCTTCTGACCCTTCACACCGCGACCACCGGTCTTGCCCTTGCCGGAACCGATACCGCGACCTACGCGGATGCGGTCCTTGGTGGAGCCTTCGTTGTCTCTGATTTCATTGAGTTTCATGATAGGTTACTCCGTCTCACTTCTCGTCAACGACGCGAACGAGATGCTGGACCGCACGGATCATGCCGCGAACCGCAGGAGTATCTTCCAGGGTGCGCTGACGGTGCATCTTGTTGAGACCCAGACCGACCAGCGTCTGACGCTGGATTGCCGGGCGGCGGATAGGGCTGCCGATCTGTTCGACCGTAACAGTCTTTTTGGCTTCAGTAGTCTTCTTGGCCATGATCCAGCTCCTTATTCTTCAGAAGCGTTGCCGGAAGCGGCACGACGAGACTGAAGGGTCGCATACTTGAGACCACGCTGTGCAGCGATGTCCTTCGGATGAACCTGATGCTTCAGAGCGTCGAACGTTGCGCGAACCATGTTGTACGGGTTCGAAGAACCGGTCGACTTGGCAACAACGTCATGAACGCCCAGCGTTTCGAAAACAGCGCGCATCGGACCACCGGCGATGATACCGGTACCGGCCTTGGCCGAACGCAGCAGAACCTTGCCTGCGCCGTGACGGCCATTGACGTCGTGATGCAGCGTGCGGCCATCGCGCAGCGGAACGAAGATCAGATCGCGCTTTGCGCTCTCGGTTGCCTTACGGATGGCTTCCGGAACTTCGCGAGCCTTGCCGTGACCAAAGCCAACGCGGCCCTTCTGGTCGCCGACAACGACGAGAGCGGCGAAGCCAAAGCGACGGCCACCCTTAACAACCTTTGCAACGCGGTTGATCGCGACCAGCTTGTCGACGAATTCGCTATCGCGTTCTTCACGGTTCTGGCGGTCGTCGCGAGAACCTCTTTTTTCCTGTGCCATTGTCCTTGTCCTTTTTCTTTTACGGGTGGAACGGCAAACGAAAAGACCACCGGCCTCGATGAAGAGACCCGCATGGCCCGGTGAAATTCCGCCCGGATCGTTCTCAGGGCGGAAACTGCAGCGCCGCGTGTCGAAACCGACACGCAAAGGACGCTGCAGGATCTTGAGTGGTGCGTGACCCTTTCTCCCGATTGCGAACAATCGAAAGGGTCAAGCACTCAGAAGTTCAGACCGCCTTCGCGGGCAGCTTCTGCCACAGCCTTGATACGGCCGTGATAGATGAATGCGCCACGGTCGAATACGACATCCTTGACGCCAGCCTTGACGCCACGCTCTGCAACCAGCTTGCCTACGACAGCTGCTGCTGCAACGTCGGCGCCGGTCTTGAGCGAGCCGCGCAGATCGGCTTCGAGCGTGGAGGCAGACGCAAGCGTCTTGCCAGCAACGTCATCGATGATCTGAGCGTAGATGTTCTTCGACGAGCGATGAACCGACAGGCGCGGGCGGCCATTGGCAACCGCCTTGATCTGGCGGCGCACACGGCTCGCGCGACGTGCAAGTGCTTCTTTCCTGCTAGCCATTTCGCGTGATCCTTACTTCTTCTTGCCTTCTTTGCGGACGATACGCTCTTCAGCGTACTTCACGCCCTTGCCCTTGTAGGGCTCGGGACCACGGTATTCGCGGATTTCCGCGGCAACCTGGCCAACCTGCTGCTTGTTGATGCCGGAAACGATGATTTCCGTCGGCTTCGGAACGGCAATGGTGATGCCGACCGGAGGCTCGTAAACTACATCGTGGCTGAAACCGAGAGCCAGCTGCAGGTTCTTGCCCTGCAGGGCGGCACGGTAACCGACGCCGTTGATTTCGAGCTTGCGTTCGTAGCCGTCCTTAACACCCTTGAAGATGTTCTCGATCATCGTGCGGGACATGCCCCACTTCGAACGAGCTTCCTTGGTGTTGTTGGCCGGCGTTACGGAAACGCCATTATCTTCGAGTTTCAGCTGGATGTCGTCATTAGCGACGAAAAACAGTTCACCCTTCGGGCCCTTAGCAGTGACCTTCTGGCCGTCGACATTGGCCGTAACACCTGCTGGAACCTGAACGGGCTTTTTACCGATACGAGACATTGTTCAATCCTGTCTGTTCGTTATGGAGATCCGTGCTCGGGTCTTAGAAGACCGAGCAAAGAACCTCGCCACCAACGTTCTGTTCGCGAGCTTGGTGATCGGCCATCACGCCCTTCGGGGTCGAAAGGATGGTGATGCCGAGGCCGTTCGCGACCTGCGGAATGGACTTAACCGAGACATAAACTCGGCGGCCCGGCTTGGAAACGCGGCCGATCTCACGGATCACGGACGCGCCTTCGTAGTACTTCAGTTCGATCGTGAATTCGGCCTTGCCGTTTTCGAAATCGACCTTGGAATAACCGCGAATGTAGCCTTCAGCCTGCAGCACGTCGAGAACGCGTGCGCGGAGGCTGGAAGCAGGCGTGCTTACCGAAGACTTACGGCGAGCAGCACCATTGCGGATGCGGGTGAGCATATCACCCAAAGGATCAGTCATGGTCATGTGCCCGTCTCCTTACCAGCTCGACTTGACAATGCCCGGCACCTTGCCGGAATTGCCCAGCTCACGAAGCGCGATACGCGACATCTTGAGTTTGCGATAGAACGCGCGCGGACGGCCCGTTACTTCGCAGCGGTTGCGGATACGCGTCTTCGAGCCGTCACGCGGCAGCGAAGCGAGCTTCAGAGTGGCCTTGAACCGGTCTTCGATCGGAAGGGACTGGTTCATCACGATCGCCTTCAGTGCAGCCCGCTTGGTGGCCTGCTGGGCGACCGACTTGCGGCGGCGCTTGTTCTTTTCAACTGCGCTTGTTTTCGCCATATCGGAGTTCCTTTTCTACGCTCGTCGTTACGGTTAGTGACGGAACGGGAAGTTGAACTCTGTAAGCAGAGCCCGTGCTTCGTCGTCCGACGTCGCCGTCGTGCAAACGATGATGTCCATGCCCCACATCTGATCAACCTTATCGTAGTTGATCTCAGGGAACACAATGTGTTCCTTGATGCCCATGGCGAAGTTGCCACGGCCGTCAAAGCTCTTCGGGTTCAGACCCCGGAAGTCGCGAACGCGCGGCAGCGCGATGTTGACCAGGCGATCAAGGAATTCATACATGCGGGCGCCACGAAGGGTAACCTTCGCGCCGATCGGCATGCCTTCGCGAACCTTGAAACCAGCGATCGAGTTGCGAGCGCGGGTAACAACCGGCTTCTGGCCGGCAATCGCAGCCAGGTCACCGGCAGCAATGGTTGGCTTCTTGGAGTCGGCAGTTGCCTCGCCAACACCCATGTTGATCACGATCTTTTCAAGCTTCGGGATCATCATCACGTTGGCGTAGGAGAACTTCTCCTGCATGGCGCCACGGATACGGGAAACGTACTCCGTCTTGAGACGCGGCTCGTACTTATCAGCCATCGATCACTTCTCCCGAACGCTTGGCCACGCGGACCTTCTTGCCGTCTACAACAGTGAAGCCAACGCGGGTCGGCTTGCCATCCTTATCGACGATGGCAATGTTGGAGATGTGCAAGGACGCTTCCTTGTTGATGATGCCAGCTTCCTGAGCCTGGGTCTGGCGCTGGTGACGCTTCACCATGTTAACGCCACGCACAACGGCCCGATCTTCCTTCGGCAAAACCTGGATTACTTCGCCGGTACGGCCCTTGTCCTTACCGGTCAATACGACAACGTTGTCGCCTTTACGAATTTTCTGCATCGCATACGCTCCTTACAGTACTTCCGGAGCCAGCGAGATGATCTTCATGTGGTTCTTGGCGCGAAGTTCGCGCGGAACCGGTCCGAAGATACGGGTGCCGATGGGCTCTTTCTTGTTGTCGATAAGAACGGCTGCGTTGTTATCGAAACGGATGACGCTGCCGTCAGCGCGACGGATGTCCTTGGCGGTGCGAACGACAACCGCCTTCATCACATCGCCCTTCTTGACGCGGCCGCGCGGAATAGCTTCCTTGATGGAAACGACAATAATGTCGCCAACAGAAGCATATTTGCGCTTCGAGCCGCCCAGCACCTTGATGCACATGACACGACGTGCGCCGGAATTATCCGCCACGTCGAGGTTTGTTTGCATCTGAATCATGTCAGGTCGCCTTCTTGTTGTTACCGGAACGGTTGGGCAAACTCTCCCGAGTGAGCCCCCTGCCCCAGCTTATGAATGTCTCTTTTTTTGCGCGGAAATGTCGTGACAGGGTGGTTTCCCGAAGGACCTTCCGTGCGCATCAAAGCAAAAGACGCTCGATTCACGAGCGTCCTTGCGGTGCTTCATACAGTATTTCGCGCCAAGTACAAGAGACCTGGCGCGATTCTGATGAAATTAAGCCTGGGCGGAAACGACCGTCCAGCGCTTGTCCTTGGAGATCGGTGCGCATTCCTCGATGGAAACGACATCGCCGACCTTATACTGATTGTTTTCGTCGTGTGCCTTGTACTTCTTCGAACGGCGAACGGTCTTCTGGAGCAGCGGGTGAGCGAATCGGCGCTCAACCCGGACTACAACAGTCTTCTCGTTCTTGTCGGACACTACGACGCCCTGCAGAATGCGTTTCGGCATATTATTTTTCCTTAGGCCTTGGCTTCTGCCGCCTTCTGGCGGGCAATGGTTTTAACGCGGGCGATGTCCTTGCGGACTTCGTTGATGCGCGAGGACTTCTCCAGCTGGCCAGTCGCCTTCTGGAAGCGCAGGTTGAACTGCTCCTTCTTCAGATCGGCGAGCTTGTCCTTGAGCTGGTCGGCGCTGAGGCCGCGAACTTCATCGGCTTTCATGTGCCTTGCTCCTTACTCTGCGATGCGCTGTACGAAGCGCGTCTTGACCGAGAGCTTGGCAGCGCCGAGACGAAGCGCCTCGCGGGCGATCTCCTCGGACACACCGTCGATCTCGAACATCATACGACCGGGCTTGACCTTGCATGCCCAGTATTCGACCGAACCCTTGCCCTTACCCATACGAACTTCGGTCGGCTTTGCCGTTACCGGAACGTCAGGGAATACGCGGATCCACACACGACCTGCGCGCTTCATGTAACGCGTGATCGCGCGGCGGGCCGCTTCGATCTCGCGTGCGTTCACGCGGTTCGGTTCCTGCGACTTCAAGCCGAATTCACCGAATGCCAGGTCAAAGCCGCCCTTGGCGACGCCCTTGATGCGTCCCTTGAACTGCTTGCGGTACTTAGTACGCTTTGGCTGCAACATTTTCTTACTTCTCCGAGCTTATCTTTCGCCAGCGTCAATCAAGCGTTTTCGCGACGACGATCGGGACGATCGCCACGCTCACGGCTTGCAGGGCCCTGAGCATCGCCTTCGAGACCACGACGTTCAGAAGCCATCGGATCGTGCTCAAGGATTTCGCCCTTGAAGATCCAGACCTTGATGCCGCAGATGCCGAACGCGGTTTCCGCTTCAGCTGTGCCGTAGTCGATGTCCGCACGCAGCGTGTGCAACGGAACGCGTCCTTCGCGGTACCATTCGGTACGAGCGATTTCGGCGCCACCGAGACGGCCACCGCAGGTGATCTTGATGCCTTCGGCGCCAAGACGCATTGCGGACTGAACCGAACGCTTCATCGCACGGCGGAAAGCCACGCGGCGCTCGAGCTGCTGGGCGATCGACTGAGCGACGAGAGTCGCGTCGATTTCCGGCTTGCGCACTTCAACGATGTTGAGGTGCGTTTCGGAGTTGGTCATCTCGGAAAGCTTCTTACGAAGCTTCTCGATGTCCGCGCCCTTCTTGCCGATGATGAGACCCGGACGAGCCGAATGGATCGTAACGCGGCACTTCTTGTGCGGACGCTCGATGACCACCTTGGCGATACCGGCCTGCTTGAGTTCCTTGATCAGGTAAGCCCGGATCTTCAGGTCTTCATGCAGCAGCTTGCCGTATTCAGCGGTGTCAGCGTACCAGCGGCTATCCCAGGTACGGTTGATGCCGAGGCGGAAGCCGATCGGATTGATTTTCTGACCCATTATGCGGCCTCCCCTTTTTCCTCAACTTCACGAACAACGATCGTGAGGTGAGAGAACGGCTTTTCAATGCGGGATGCACGACCACGGCCACGAGCGTGGAAACGCTTCATGGTGATGGACTTGCCAACATAGGCCTCGGCGACGACGAGAGCGTCGACGTCGAGGTCATGGTTGTTTTCCGCATTGGCAATCGCAGATTCGAGCGTCTTCTTGACGGTCCCTGCGATGCGCTTGCGGGAGAATTCGAGCTCGGCGAGAGCGCGATCAACCTTCTTGCCACGGATAAGAGCGGCAACCAGGTTCAGTTTCTGGGGGCTGACGCGGAGCGTACGGGCAATGGCCTGAGCCTCATTGTCCTTCAGCCGGCGTTCGGTCTTAGCCTTCGCCATGATTACTTCCTCTTTGCCTTCTTGTCCGCGCCGTGACCGTAATAGGTACGGGTCGGAGAGAATTCACCGAACTTGTGTCCGACCATGTCTTCATTGACAGAGACGGGCACATGCTTGCTGCCGTTGTAGACGCCAAACGTCAATCCGACGAACTGCGGCAGGATCGTGGAGCGACGGCTCCAGATCTTGATTACTTCATTGCGTCCGCTTTCGCGCACCTTCTCAGCCTTAGTGAGAAGATAGCCGTCAACAAACGGACCTTTCCAAACTGAACGAGCCACTTGAGACTTCTCCTCTTACTTCTTGCGCTGATGGCGCGAACGCATGATGAACTTGTCGGTCGACTTGTTCGAACGGGTGCGCTTGCCCTTCGTGGGTTTACCCCACGGAGTAACCGGGTGACGACCACCCGACGTGCGACCTTCACCACCACCGTGCGGGTGGTCGACCGGGTTCATGACGACGCCGCGAACGTGCGGACGCTTGCCACGCCAACGCGAACGACCGGCCTTGCCGTCGTTGGTGTTGCCGTGATCGGAGTTCGAAACTGCGCCGATCGATGCGAGGCAGGAGCCGTGCACCAGACGCTGTTCGCCCGAGTTGAGACGCAGGATAGCCATACCGGCATCGCGGCCGACGAGCTGGACGTACGTACCGGCGGAGCGGGCAATCTGACCGCCTTTACCTGGCTTCATCTCGACGTTGTGGATGATCGAACCGACCGGAATGTACTGAAGCGGCATGGTGTTGCCGGGCTTCACGTCCACTGCCTTGTCGGAGGCGATCACCTTGTCACCGGCAGCGAGACGCTGTGGCGCGAGAATGTAAGCCTGTTCGCCGTCGGTATACGTAACCAGCGCGATGAACGCGGTGCGGTTGGGGTCGTATTCCAAACGTTCAACGGTGCCTTCAACGTCGAACTTGCGACGCTTGAAGTCCACCAGACGGTAGGTCCGCTTGTGACCACCACCCTGGAACCGGACGGTGATCCGGCCCTGGTTGTTGCGGCCACCCTTGGAGCTGAGGCCCTGGGTGAGAGCCTTTACCGGCTTGCCCTTGTAGAGCGAAGCGCGGTCCACGATAACCAGCTGACGCTGGCTTGGCGTGGTCGGATTGAAACTTTTCAATGCCATATTCTTGTTCCCTTTTGGGTCTTTGCCCGCTTGGGCCTAACCTTTAGAGTCCGGTGGACACGTCGATGGATTGACCTTCGGCGAGCGTAACGACGGCTTTCTTGACGTCTTTCAGCTTACCGGCGAACCCACGGAAACGACGGGTCTTACCCTTGCGGATAAGCGTGTTCACAGCCGTGACTTTGACGCCGAAGAGAGCTTCCACGGCAGCCTTGATTTCAGGCTTGGAAGCGCTTTTGGCGACGTTGAATACGACCTGGTTCTGTTCGGATACCAGCGTCGACTTTTCCGTGATCGAAGGAGATACGATCACATCGTAGTGGCGAAGATCCGTCATTTGAACCGCTCCTCCAGAGCCTCTACAGCAGCCTTGGAAAGCACGAGCTTACCACGACGCAGGATGTCGTAAACATTGATGCCCTGAACCGGCAGAACGTCCACATTCGGGATGTTCTGAGCTGCGAGCTTGAAGTTGCCATCAAGTTCTGCGCCACCGATAACGAGAGCGTTGGTCAGGCCAAGCGAAGCGAAGCTGCCCAGCAGAGCCTTGGTCTTTGCTTCGGACGCGACGAGCTGATCGACGATGATCAGATCTTCAGCCTTCAGCTTTGCAGACAGGGCGTGACGCAGAGCAAGCGCGCGAACCTTCTTGGGAAGGTCGTGTGCGTGGCTGCGAACGACCGGGCCGTGGGCCTTGCCGCCGCCGCGGAACTGCGGTGCGCGAGCCGAATGGTGACGAGCGCGGCCCGTACCCTTCTGCTTGTACATCTTCGCACCAGTACGGGAAACTTCCGCACGGGTCTTGGTCTTGTGCGTTCCCTGCTGCTTCTTTGCAAGCTGCCAGCGAACCATACGGGCCAGGATATCCTGACGGGGATCGAGGCCGAAAATCTCGTCCGACAGAGAAACCTTGCCGGCGTCTTTTCCCTCGAGGGTCTTGACGTTCAATTCCATGATAAGGCTCCCTTACTTCGCGGCCGACTTGACGGCGTCGCGGACGATGATCCAGGCGCCCTTGGAACCGGGAACTGCACCCTTAACGAGGATCAGGCCACGGTCTTCATCGGTCGAAACGACTTCGAGGTTCTGGGTCGTAACGCGCGTCTGGCCCATATGACCAGCCATGCGCTTGCCCTTCCACACGCGGCCCGGATCCTGGTTGTTACCAGTCGAACCGTGCGCACGGTGCGATACGGAGTTACCGTGCGAAGCGCGACCACCACCGAAGTTGTGACGCTTCATAGCACCGGCAAAACCCTTACCGATCGTGGTTCCCGTTACGTCGACCAGCTGGCCGGCCTGAAAATGAGTTGCGGTCAGTGTTGCACCGATATCGATCAGGTTCTCGGGGGAAACCCGGAACTCGACGAGCTTTGCTTTCGGTTCGACATTGGCAGCGGCAAAATGACCGCGAAGCGCCTTCGTCGTGTTTTTGACCTTGGACTGGCCGGCACCGAGCTGAACTGCGGTGTAGCCATTCTTGTCTTCCGTGCGCTGGGAAACGACTTGTACGTTATCCATCCGCAATACTGTTACTGGAATATGTTCACCAGCGTCGTTGTAGACGCGGGTCATACCCACTTTCTGTGCAATCACACCTGAACGCATTGGTTCATCCTCTTGCGAGCCTTGAAGGGAAAACCCTTTTTGGCCTTTGTTAAGGAGTGCCCTTCGACATCTCACGATGTTTCCGGTCTCCGGATTGGAAGCCGTTGGATTTCTCCACGTACCTTCCTTGTTATATGGCCCTCACTTGGATGAGGTCAGGCCAGTCTTAGAGCTTGATTTCCACGTCAACGCCGGCAGCCAGGTCGAGCTTCATCAGAGCATCGACGGTCTGCGGGGTGGGGTCAACGATATCGAGAAGACGCTTGTGCGTCCGCATTTCGAACTGTTCACGGCTCTTCTTATCAACGTGAGGAGAGCGGTTGACGGTAAACTTTTCGATGCGGGTGGGGAGCGGAACCGGGCCGCGAACGCTGGCGCCGGTGCGCTTTGCGGTCGACACGATTTCACGGGTAGAGGCATCGAGGATCCGGTGATCGAACGCCTTGAGGCGGATACGGATATTCTGGCCGTTCATTCGTCTTGTCCTTGTTCTTTGTTATTCATTTCCGCACGCGGAAACACATGAACTTCTATTGATCGTGGCGCCGCAGATTTTCAAAAATCGAGAGGGATGCGCGTCGCACCCCAATCATTTCAGTAGTCTGTATT
Organism: Agrobacterium sp. S7/73; assembly: GCF_019355535.1. Taxonomy (NCBI): domain Bacteria; kingdom Pseudomonadati; phylum Pseudomonadota; class Alphaproteobacteria; order Hyphomicrobiales; family Rhizobiaceae; genus Agrobacterium; species Agrobacterium sp. S7/73. The sequence continues at coordinate 930,582 of NZ_CP072136.1, read as the reverse complement.
GCTAAAACACCGCGCTCCGCAATTGCTTGCGAATCCAGCGGGTGAGTGTGAATGCGCGTTTACGCGCTTTCACCGAATTTTTCAAGCACTAAAAATGCAACGCCGCCAGGCTTTTTTACTAAAAGCCCGGCGGCGGTGTGGGTAACACCGCCGCCGGTCTGAATTTCAACGTCGTGAAATTACTCGACGATAGAAGCGACGATGCCGGCGCCGACGGTACGGCCGCCTTCGCGGATAGCGAAGCGCAGCTTTTCTTCCATCGCGATCGGAACGATCAGCTCGACTTCAACAGTCACGTTGTCGCCAGGCATAACCATTTCCGTGCCTTCTGGAAGCGAAACGATACCGGTAACGTCAGTCGTACGGAAGTAGAACTGCGGACGGTAGTTCGTGAAGAACGGCGTATGACGGCCGCCTTCTTCCTTCGTCAGGATGTAGGCTTCTGCCATGAACTTCTTGTGCGGCTTGACCGAACCCGGCTTGCACAGGATCTGGCCACGCTCAACGCCGTCACGGGTAACGCCGCGAACGAGAGCACCGATGTTGTCGCCAGCCTGGCCCTGGTCGAGCAGCTTGCGGAACATTTCAACGCCGGTAACCGTCGTCTTCGACGTCGGACGAATGCCGACGATTTCGACTTCTTCACCAACCTTGACGATACCGCGCTCAACGCGACCCGTCACAACCGTACCACGGCCAGAGATCGAGAACACGTCTTCGATCGGCATCAGGAACGGCTGGTCGATCGGACGCTCAGGCGTCGGGATGTAGGCGTCAACAGCAGCCATCAGCTCGCGGATTGCGTCTTCACCGATCTTCTTGTCGGAATCTTCAAGAGCAGCAAGTGCCGAACCCTTGACGATCGGGATATCGTCGCCCGGGAAGTCGTAGGACGACAGAAGTTCGCGAACTTCCAGTTCGACGAGCTCGAGAAGCTCGGCGTCGTCAACCTGGTCGACCTTGTTGAGGAACACGACGATCGCCGGAACGCCAACCTGGCGAGCAAGCAGGATGTGCTCGCGCGTCTGCGGCATCGGGCCGTCAGCTGCAGAGCAAACCAGGATCGCGCCGTCCATCTGGGCAGCACCGGTGATCATGTTCTTCACGTAGTCGGCGTGGCCGGGGCAGTCGACGTGTGCGTAGTGACGGTTCGGCGTTTCGTATTCGACGTGCGCCGTCGAGATCGTGATGCCGCGAGCCTTTTCTTCAGGAGCAGCGTCGATCTGGTCGTACGCCTTGAACTCGCCGAAATACTTCGTGATCGCAGCAGTCAACGACGTCTTGCCGTGGTCGACGTGACCGATCGTGCCAATGTTGACGTGCGGCTTATTGCGCTCAAACTTGCTCTTTGCCATTAGTGGCTCTCCATTCTTGTCCCTTGAGGGGAATAATCTTCAAATCTCTGATGGGGCGTACCCCGATCACTTCTGACCGGAGTACTTTGCCTGGATTTCCTGCGCCACGTTCGACGGAACCGGCGAATAGTGATCGAACGTCATCGAGTACTGCGCGCGGCCCTGCGACATGGAGCGCAGGTTGTCGACGTACTTGAACATGTTCGCGAGCGGAACGTGTGCGCTGATCACGATGGTGATGCCACGCGATTCCTGACCCTGGATCTGACCGCGACGCGAGTTCAGATCGCCAATCACGTCACCGACGTAATCTTCAGGGGTGACGACTTCGACCTTCATCATCGGCTCGAGAAGCTGTGCACCAGCCTTCTTTGCTGCTTCACGGAAGCAGGCACGCGATGCGATTTCGAACGCCAGAACCGAGGAGTCGACATCGTGGTATGCGCCGTCGATCAGGGTCGCCTTGACGCCCAGCATCGGGAAGCCAGCAAGCGGACCGGAAGACAGAACGCTTTCGATACCCTTCTGAACGCCCGGGATGTATTCCTTCGGAACAGCACCGCCGACGATCTTGGATTCGAACTTGAATTCTTCGCCTTCAGGGTTCGGTTCGAAGATGATCTTCACGCGAGCAAACTGACCGGTACCACCGGACTGCTTCTTGTGCGTATAGTCTTCTTCGTGCTGACGCGTGATGGTTTCGCGGTAGGCAACCTGCGGAGCACCAACGGTTGCTTCAACCTTGAACTCGCGACGCATACGGTCAACGAGGATGTCGAGGTGAAGTTCACCCATGCCTGCGATGATCGTCTGACCGGATTCTTCATCCGTCTTGACGCGGAACGAAGGATCTTCAGCAGCCAGGCGGTTGAGCGCGAGGCCCATCTTTTCCTGGTCGCCCTTGGTCTTCGGCTCGATGGCGATCTGGATGACCGGCTCGGGGAATTCCATGCGCTCGAGGATAACCGGCTTCAGCGGATCGCAGAGCGTATCGCCAGTGGTGGTTTCCTTGAGGCCAGCCAGAGCAACGATGTCGCCGGCAAAGGCTTCTTCGATGTCTTCACGGCTGTTGGAATGCATCTGCAGCATACGGCCGACGCGCTCGCGCTTGTCCTTGACCGTGTTGATGACCGACGTGCCCTTTTCAAGCTTGCCGGAGTAGATGCGGGCGAAGGTCAGCGAACCGACGAAGGGGTCGTTCATGATCTTGAACGCGAGCATGGAAAGCGGCTCGCTGTCATCGGCATGACGCTCGATTTCGGCTTCGGTCTTGAAGTCGATGCCCTTGATCGCGGGAATGTCCAGCGGCGAAGGCAGGTAGTCGACGACGGCGTCGAGAAGCGGCTGAACGCCCTTGTTCTTGAACGCGGTACCGCAGAACATCGGGTGGAACTTCACGTCGATGGTGCCGCGGCGAACGAGCGAACGGATCTTCTCGTTGTCGGGCATGATGCCGTTCAGGTAGTCTTCCATCGCTTCTTCGTCGATCTCGACAACGGTCTCGATCAGCTTTTCGCGATATTCTTCAGCCTTGGCCTTCATGTCTTCAGGAATTTCGACGACGTCCCACTGAGCGCCGAGCGATTCGTCGCGCCAGATGAGTGCGTTCATCTCGATCAGGTCGATAACGCCCTTGAACTCGGTCTCAGCGCCGATCGGCAGCTGCATGACAACGGCGGTAGCGCCGAGACGGGTCTTGATCATTTCTACCGAGCGGTAGAAGTCAGCACCGGTCTTGTCCATCTTGTTGCAGAAGATCATACGCGGAACGTTGTACTTCTCAGCCTGACGCCAGACGGTTTCCGTCTGCGGCTCTACACCGGCGTTGGCGTCGAGAAGAGCGATGGCACCGTCGAGAACGCGCAGCGAACGCTCGACTTCAATGGTGAAGTCAACGTGGCCGGGGGTGTCGATGATGTTGAAACGGCGCATCTTGCCGTCGCGACCCTTCCAGAAGGTCGTGGTCGCAGCGGACGTGATGGTGATACCACGTTCCTGCTCCTGTTCCATCCAGTCCATCGTGGCAGCGCCATCATGAACTTCGCCGATCTTGTGCGACTTACCGGTGTAATAAAGAATACGCTCGGTGGTCGTCGTCTTACCGGCGTCGATATGCGCCATGATACCGAAATTGCGGTAGTCTTCGATTTTATATTCGCGAGCCATAATGGACTGCCTTTCGATATGCGACCGTTTAAGATTACCAGCGGTAATGCGAGAATGCGCGGTTTGCGTCGGCCATCTTGTGCGTGTCTTCACGCTTCTTGACGGCGGAACCGCGGTTGTTCGCAGCGTCCATGAGTTCGCCGGAGAGGCGATCGACCATGGTCGTTTCGTTACGCTTGCGAGCAGCAGTGATCAGCCAGCGGATGGCGAGAGCCTGACGGCGCTCCGGACGAACGTCGACCGGGACCTGATACGTAGCACCGCCAACGCGACGCGAACGCACTTCAACGTGCGGAGCAACGTTGTCGAGGGCGGAGTGGAACACGCCTAGCGGCTCCTGCTTCGTCTTGCCCTGAACGACGTCGAACGCGCCGTAAACGATGCTTTCCGCGACGGACTTCTTGCCGTGAAGCATGATGGCATTCATGAACTTGGTGACGACCAGATCGCCGAACTTCGGGTCCGGGTTGATCTCACGCTTTTCTGCACTATGGCGACGGGACATATTCTTTGTCTCTCAATGTTATTGACGCTAAACCACGCGGAGAACCTCGCGCAGCGCCTGATTGTTGTTGCCGAAAATTACTTCGGACGCTTCGCACCGTACTTCGAACGGCGCTGCTTGCGGTTCTTGACGCCCTGGGTATCGAGAACACCGCGGATGATGTGGTAACGCACACCCGGCAAGTCCTTCACGCGGCCGCCGCGGATCATGACCACGGAGTGTTCCTGAAGGTTGTGACCTTCGCCGGGAATGTAGCCAATGACTTCGAAGCCGTTGGTGAGACGGATCTTGGCAACCTTACGCAGAGCCGAGTTCGGCTTCTTCGGGGTCGTCGTGTAAACGCGGGTGCAAACACCACGCTTCTGCGGGTTTTCCTGAAGTGCAGGAACCTTGTTGCGCTTTACCTGTGCCTGGCGGGGCTTACGGATCAGCTGGTTTACGGTAGGCATATAACCATCCCTTGCAAAAACTACTTTAGCCACCCTCACGGGTGGCGGCTATGCCGTTTCCGGCGACGAAGCACGCATATATCCTCATGCGCAAAACGTGGCCCGATCCGTTTTCACGGATGGACCACCAAGAGCAGAGGACGCCGGATGAGGCGTCTTGCGTGCAACATTCGTGTCTTCTACGTGCAATGAAGCTTCATTTGAGATGATGTCCGGGAAAAACGTTTCCGAACGGCCAGCACAGATAGAGGCTCCGATGGCGGGCGTACTACTGTTTTAGCCAGCTTTCGTCAAGGGCGAATCCGCATTTTGCGCTGGCACCCGCGGCCACAAAGCCTGCGCACAGGCCCTTTGCCCTCTCCTTCTAACATAAGTCGCAGCCGGCAACAGCGATTTTGACCTCCGGCCTTTGGCTTTTCACAAAATCCGTCTATTGATTCCCTCAAGCGGGCCGGAGCTGGCACCGCCGCGCGCAAGACCGATTCCGTCCGGCCCGCATACTCCACAACGACATATCAAGGAACCGCGTCATGACCAACCTCCCCGACAACGACAACGGACGCGACGAGCCGATGGTCTTCATCGTCATCGGCAAGGCTTACGAACACGACAATTCCGAAGGCATCGACATCCACGTCATTCTGCGGGCGCCGGACGACGACACCGCCGTACGCGAAACGCTGAACGCGCTTTCGGAGGAAGGTTTCATCGAAGCCGACCTCGACCAGATCGGCATGCTGACTGAAGTTCCGGACGAAGAGCCGCACGCTTCCGCCTATCAGGGCGCCCTGGAGGGCGAAGTCGCCATCATCCGTTTCGCCTGAGGGACCGCCCTCACCGCGACAAATGCGCCGCCACCGATAAAAACGGCACCCGCCCACACCAGGGCGGTTGTCTTCCAGGACTTGATGCCAAGGCCGAAATCTTGCGTGCCAGCCACCCTTTGCTGCAAAAGACCTTGGTAAATTCCAATATATTAAGTCACTGATAGATTATATTACTTTAAATATAATATTATTATTTGTATTTCCGTTGAAATATACGACGATATAAGATTAAATTGATCCCGACACATGATTTCGGTGGCGGGTTGGATAATATATCTTCGGCAGACATTATAGATGACATTTACGAGGCAGCACTTTTTCCCGATCGCTGGGCGAACGTGATAGCCGCAATCGGCCAACGGCTCGATTTCTGGGGCGGCGCGCTCACCTGGGGCAAAGGCGAGGATGAAGCTTGGCTCTATCCGCCCAATTTCCAGGAGCTCATGCAAGCCTTCATGAAGGGCGGCTGGAACCACCGCAACGATCGCCTCACACGCGCTGTCCGCGAGGGCCAATTTTCCTTCGTGCATGATTTCGATATCTTTACCCCTGACGAATGGGCGGGGCTGCCAATCGTGCGCGATTTCCTGATGCCGCGTGGACTGGGATATGGGGTGGCAACGCAGGTTGCGCCGCCGGATCATCCCGAAATGACTCTCCTGTTCGAACGCAAGCTCGACAGAGGAATCATTGGTCCGGAAACCATGGCGGCACTTGGCCGACTGAGGCCGCATATCGCCCGCAGCCTCACCCTCGCAACAGGGCTGCAACGCCAGAAAGCAGATGCCATCACGCTCGGCCTCAACGCCATCGGTGCGCCGGCGGCGGTGCTCCAGGCAAGCGGACGCGTTCTTTCCGCAAACATCCTGTTCGAGGCGACCAAAAAGTGTATTTCCACCCGCGCCCGCGACAAGATCTTGATCTTGGACGAGAGAATAAACCGGCTGCTTTACAAGGCGCTCGCCGGCGGCAGTGTCAGTTCCTTACCCCTGCCGACAAGCGGAGACGGGGTGTGCATCCTTCACGTCATACCGCTGCGCAAGGACGCGCTGGATTTATCCCCTAACGGCAGCGCCATCGTGCTGATATCGCAACCATCGGACACCGTTGCCGACGTCACGCCGCTTCTGAAGGGGTTATACGATCTCACCAAGGGCGAGGCCCGTGTCGCGCTGGAAATCCTGAAGGGCCTTTCACTTCCCTCCGTGGCAAAGCAACTTCAAATCTCGCACGAAACGGTTCGCAGCAACGCCAAGTCTATCTATGCAAAGACCGGCAGTACGGGCCAGACCGATCTCGTTCGCCGGCTTTCCGTTGTGACGCGCTACACCATCGGTGAGCAGGAAAAACCCCGAGATGGGACTGGCCATGTGAAGGACCAGATCTGACCTTCGAACCCGACCAAAACAAAAAACGCCCGGATTGCTCCGGGCGTTTTTTTACTGAACTTTGGCGGGGCTTCGTAAAGCCCCTGCCCTTGGCCAGACCTTATTCGGCCGGAGCCGGATCCGTCATGTCCTGCAGCATCTGTGTTGCAGAGCCTGCACCCGTACCCTTGCGGCGTTCCTCGAGAATGAGGTCGTCGCGCGAGGTGGCGATGCGGCGGATCTGCGTCATGGTGCCGCCGGTACCGGCCGGGATGAGGCGGCCGACGATGACGTTTTCCTTGAGGCCCTGCAGCGTGTCCGTCTTGCCGGCGATCGCAGCTTCCGTGAGAACCTTGGTGGTTTCCTGGAACGATGCGGCCGAGATGAAGGACGGCGTCTGCAGCGATGCCTTGGTGATACCGAGAAGAACCGGATCGCCATAAGCGGGCTTCTTGCCTTCTTCGATCAGGCGATCGTTGTTGTCGTCAAGCTCGATACGATCGACATTGTCGCCAACGATGTAGTGGCTATCGCCCGCATCGGTGATCTCGACCTTCTGCAGCATCTGGCGAACGATCACCTCGATGTGCTTGTCGTTGATCACAACGCCCTGCAGTCGGTAGACTTCCTGGATTTCGTTCACGAGGTAGGAAGCCAAAGCCTCTACGCCCTTGATTGCCAGAATGTCGTGCGGTGCCGGATTGCCGTCGAGAATGTATTCGCCCTTCTCGATGTAGTCGCCTTCCTGAAGATGGAAGGGCTTGCCCTTCGGGATCAGGTATTCGACCGGCTCGACGCCGTCTTCCGCAGGCTCGATCATCACGCGACGCTTGTTCTTGTAGTCGCGACCGAGGCGGATCGTACCATCGATCTCAGCGATGACAGCATGATCCTTCGGACGACGTGCTTCGAACAGTTCGGCAACGCGCGGCAGACCACCGGTGATGTCCTTGGTCTTGGCGCTTTCCAGCGGCGAACGTGCAAGCACGTCACCCTGGAAGACCTTCGAACCAGGCTCAACCGACAGGATCGCGTCCACGGAGAGGTGGAAGCGGGCTTCGCCACCGCGGCTAAGCTTTGCGACAGCGCCGGAAGCATCCTTGATGATGATCGCGGGCTTGAGGTCCGAACCGCGCGGCGTCGAACGCCAGTCAATGACCTGACGCTTGGTGATGCCGGTTGATTCGTCGGTGGCTTCCAGAACGGAAAGACCGTCGACGAGGTCCTCGAAGTGAACGGTACCTTCCACTTCCGTCATCATCGGACGGGTGTAGGGGTCCCACTCTGCAAGACGCTGGCCGCGTTTTACCTTGTCGCCGTCATCAACGAAGATCTTCGAACCATAAGCGACGCGCTGCGAGGAACGTTCCACGCCGCGCTCATCGAGAATGGTGACCGACATGTTACGGCCCATTGCGATGAGAACGCCATCGGAGTTCCGCAGGATGTTGCGGTTCTTGATCTGGATCGTGCCTTCATACGAAGCTTCCAGGAACGACTGGTCGACCACGTTTGCCGTACCGCCAAGGTGGAAGGTACGCATGGTGAGCTGCGTGCCCGGTTCACCGATCGACTGTGCGGCGATGACGCCAACGGCTTCGCCCATGTTGACCGGAGTACCGCGAGCAAGGTCACGACCGTAGCAGACGCCGCAAACGCCGACCTGCACTTCGCAGGTCAGTGCCGAGCGGATACGCACGGACTGGATGCCAGCCTTCTCGATGATTGCAACGTCGGCTTCGTCGATCAACGTTCTGGCCTTGACGATGTTCTCGCCAGTTACCGGATTGTCGATGTCATCAAGAGCCGTACGGCCGAGGATACGTGCGCCGAGCGAGGCAACGACCTGACCGGCATCAACGATGGCGGTCATGGTGAGGCCCTTGTCGGTGCCGCAATCCACGGAGTTGACGATGCAATCCTGTGCCACGTCGACGAGACGGCGGGTAAGGTAACCCGAGTTCGCCGTCTTCAAGGCGGTGTCTGCAAGACCCTTACGGGCACCGTGGGTCGAGTTGAAGTACTCGTTAACGGTCAGGCCTTCCTTGAAGTTCGAGATGATCGGCGTCTCGATGATTTCGCCCGAGGGCTTGGCCATCAGGCCGCGCATGCCGCCCAGCTGACGCATCTGGTTCGGTGAACCGCGGGCGCCCGAATGGCTCATCATGTAGATGGAGTTCATCGGCTTCTGGCGGCCCGTTTCCGGGTCGAATTCCACAGCCTTGATGCGCGCCATCATTTCTTCGGCGACCTTTTCGGTTGCCTTACCCCAGGCGTCGACAACCTTGTTGTACTTTTCGCCCTGGGTGATGAGACCGTCGTTATACTGCTGTTCGTATTCCTTCACCAAAGCTTCGGTGTCACCGACGATCTTAACCTTGCTATCCGGAATGACCATGTCGTCCTTGCCGAACGAAATACCGGCGCGGCAAGCGTGAGCAAAGCCGAGCTGCATGATCCGGTCGCAGAAGATGACCGTGTCTTTCTGGCCGCAATGACGGTAGACCGTGTCGATCATCTTGGAGATGTTCTTCTTGGTCATTTCCTGGTTGCAGACGTCGAACGGCACGTTGACGTTCTTCGGCAGAAGTTCGCCGATCAGCATACGGCCAGGCGTCGTTTCATGGATCTTGGAAACCGGCTTGCCGTCAGCATCCACGGTCTTGAAGCGACCACGGATCTTGGCATGCAGTGTCACGACCTTGTTTTCAAGCGCGTGATGCAATTCGCCGATGTCCGAGAAGGCCATGCCTTCGCCGGGCTCGTTCTGGTTCATGATCGACAGGTAATACAGGCCGAGAACCATGTCCTGCGAAGGAACGATGATCGGATGGCCGTTTGCCGGATGCAGGATGTTGTTGGTCGACATCATCAGCACGCGGGCTTCAAGCTGGGCTTCAAGCGACAGCGGCACGTGAACGGCCATCTGGTCGCCGTCGAAGTCGGCGTTGAAAGCCGTGCAGACGAGCGGATGCAGCTGAATGGCCTTGCCTTCAACCAGCATGGGTTCGAAGGCCTGGATACCCAGACGGTGAAGCGTCGGTGCGCGGTTCAGAAGGACCGGATGCTCGCGGATGACCTCATCGAGGATATCCCAAACTTCAGGCTTTTCCTTTTCAACCAGCTTCTTGGCCTGCTTGACGGTCGAGGAGTAACCCTTGGCGTCGAGGCGGGCATAGATGAACGGCTTGAACAGCTCGAGCGCCATCTTCTTCGGCAGGCCGCACTGGTGCAGCTTCAGCTCCGGACCGGTCACGATGACCGAACGGCCTGAATAGTCGACGCGCTTGCCGAGAAGGTTCTGGCGGAAGCGGCCCTGCTTGCCCTTGAGCATGTCGGACAGCGACTTCAGCGGACGCTTGTTCGCACCCGTGATGACGCGACCGCGACGGCCGTTATCAAACAGCGCATCGACGGATTCCTGCAACATACGCTTTTCGTTGCGGATGATGATACCAGGCGCGCGAAGCTCGATCAGGCGCTTCAGACGGTTGTTACGGTTGATGACGCGGCGATAGAGATCGTTGAGGTCGGACGTCGCGAAACGGCCACCATCCAGCGGAACCAGCGGACGAAGGTCCGGCGGAATAACCGGAACGACCTTCATGATCATCCATTCCGGACGATTGCCGGATTCCATGAAGTTCTCAACGATCTTGAGACGCTTCATGAACTTCTTCTGCTTGAGATCCGAGGTGGTCTCGGCAAGCTCGGCACGCAGGTCACCGGCGATCTTTTCGAGGTTCATCGAAGCCAGCATCTCGTAGATGGCTTCAGCGCCGATCATGGCGGTGAACTGGTCTTCGCCGAACTCGTCAACGGCGATCATGTACTCTTCCTCGGACAGAAGCTGGTTCTGCTTCATCGAGGTGAGGCCGGGTTCGGTGACGATGTAGTTCTCGAAATAGAGAACGCGTTCAACATCCTTCAGCGTCATGTCGAGCAAGGTCGAGATACGCGAGGGAAGCGACTTCAGGAACCAGATATGGGCAACGGGCGCTGCGAGCTCGATATGGCCCATGCGCTCACGGCGAACGCGCGACAGCGTAACTTCAACGCCGCACTTTTCGCAGATGATGCCCTTGTACTTCATGCGCTTGTACTTGCCGCACAGGCATTCGTAGTCCTTGATAGGTCCGAAAATGCGCGCGCAGAAGAGACCATCGCGTTCCGGCTTGAACGTACGATAGTTGATGGTTTCCGGCTTCTTGATCTCGCCGTAGGACCACGACAGGATTTTTTCCGGCGAAGCGATCGAAATCCGGATGGAATCGAAATGCTGCGCAGGCACCTGAGGATTGAAAAGATTCATGACCTCTTGGTTCATGCCTTGTCTCCTTGAGAGGCTAGCTGCTGCCCCTGTTTGCATCTGGACCGGCTTCTTCCCGGGTCACCGTCCAGAGCTTTAAATACGGATTAACCGCACAATGCGGCGAAAGTGTCCCGCGGCAACCATTGGTCGCCGGGGAAACGGCAGGCGCCAACACGGCGCCCGCCTCTCTCATCTTTATTCCGCTGCGTCGGGCAGCTGATCCTCGGGCTGGGTCTCGACCTTCGAGTTCTCCAGTTCGACCGAAAGACCGAGCGACCGCATTTCCTTGACGAGAACGTTGAAGCTCTCGGGGATACCGGCCTCAAAGGTATCGTCGCCACGGACGATCGCCTCGTAGACCTTGGTGCGGCCCGCCACGTCGTCCGACTTGACGGTGAGCATTTCCTGCAGCGTGTAAGCCGCGCCGTATGCTTCCAGAGCCCAGACTTCCATTTCCCCGAAGCGCTGTCCGCCGAACTGCGCCTTGCCGCCCAGCGGCTGCTGGGTAACGAGCGAGTAAGGACCGATCGAGCGAGCGTGGATCTTGTCGTCAACAAGGTGGTTCAGCTTGATCATGTACATGTAGCCGACGGTGACCTTGCGGTCGAACGGCTCGCCGGTACGACCGTCATAAAGAACGGACTGACCGGATTCATGCAGACCTGCCTTCTTCAGCATCGCGGCAACGTCGGGTTCATGCGCACCGTCGAAGACCGGGGTCGCGATGGAAACACCGCGCTTGGCTTCTTCGGCAAGCTTGACCAGCGATTCGTCGTCGAAGCGCTTTACCTCGTCATGCGATTCACTCGCATAGATTTCGGTAAGCTCCGTGCGAAGCTCGCTGATGTCCATCGTCTTGCGATACTCTTCGAGCATCTCGCCGATCTTCTTGCCCATACCTGCGCATGCCCATGCGAGGTGGGTTTCGAGGATCTGGCCGACGTTCATGCGCGAAGGCACGCCGAGCGGGTTCAAGCAGATGTCGACATGCGTGCCGTCTTCGAGGAACGGCATGTCCTCGACAGGAACGATACGCGAGACGACGCCCTTGTTACCGTGACGGCCGGCCATCTTGTCGCCCGGCTGGATCTTGCGCTTCACAGCGACGAAGACCTTGACCATCTTCATGACGCCAGGAGGCATTTCATCGCCGCGCTGGACCTTCTCGACCTTGTCCATGAAGCGCTGTTCAAGGCGCGACTTGGATTCGTCGTACTGGCCGCGAAGTGCTTCCAGTTCGGACTGGGCCTTCTCGTCTTCGACTGCAAACATCCACCACTGCGAGCGGGGATATTCGGAGACGACGGCGTTGGAAAGCTCGACGCCCTTCTTGAAGCCCTTCGGACCGGCGATGGAAACGTGACCACGCAGCATGTCGATCAGGCGGCCGTAGACGTTACGGTCGAGAATTGCCTGTTCGTCGTCGCGGTCCTTTGCCAGACGTTCGATCTCTTCGCGCTCGATTGCCATCGCGCGCTCATCCTTCTCCACACCGTGACGGTTGAAGACGCGGACTTCCACAACGGTACCAAACGTGCCCGGAGGCATGCGCATGGAGGTGTCGCGAACGTCGGAAGCCTTTTCACCGAAGATGGCGCGCAGAAGCTTTTCTTCCGGCGTCATCGGGCTTTCGCCCTTCGGCGTGATCTTGCCGACGAGGATATCGCCCGGCTGAACTTCCGCACCGATGTAAACGATACCGGCTTCGTCGAGGTTCTTCAGCGCTTCTTCCGAAACGTTCGGAATGTCACGCGTGATTTCTTCCGGACCAAGCTTCGTGTCACGCGCCATCACTTCGAATTCTTCGATGTGGATGGAGGTGAACACGTCGTCGGAAACGATACGTTCCGACATCAGGATCGAGTCTTCGTAGTTGTAGCCGTTCCAGGGCATGAACGCGACGAGCGCGTTACGGCCGAGCGCCAGATCGCCGAGGTCGGTCGACGGACCATCAGCGATGATGTCACCCTTGGAGATGATGTCACCGACAGCGACCAGCGGACGCTGGTTGACGCAGGTGTTCTGGTTCGAACGCTGGAACTTCTGCAGACGGTAGATATCGACGCCCGACTTGCCGGCATCGAGTTCTTCCGTAGCGCGGATAACGATACGGGTCGCATCCACCTGGTCGACGACACCGCCGCGGCGAGCCGCGATGGCAGCGCCGGAGTCACGGGCGACGATCGGTTCCATGCCTGTGCCGACGAACGGCGCTTCCGCCCGCAGAAGCGGAACGGCCTGACGCTGCATGTTCGAGCCCATGAGAGCGCGGTTGGCGTCGTCGTTTTCCAGGAACGGGATGAGAGCCGCTGCGACCGAAACGAGCTGCTTCGGCGAAACGTCCATCAGGTTAATGTTGTCGCGCGGTGCGAGCATAACTTCGCCCGAGTGACGGCAAACAACGAACTCTTCAGTGAAGGCGCCTTCGCCATCGAGCTCGGCATTGGCCTGTGCGACGTAGTACTTGGCCTCTTCCATGGCGGAGAGGTAGATAACGTCGGTCGTCACCTTGCCGTCGATGATCTTGCGGTACGGGCTTTCGATGAAGCCGTACTTGTTGACGCGGGCAAAGGTGGCAAGCGAGTTGATCAGACCGATGTTCGGGCCTTCCGGCGTTTCGATCGGGCAAATACGGCCGTAGTGGGTCGGATGAACGTCGCGGACTTCGAAGCCGGCGCGCTCACGGGTCAGACCACCCGGTCCAAGAGCCGAAAGACGGCGCTTGTGGGTGATTTCCGAAAGCGGGTTCACCTGGTCCATGAACTGCGACAGCTGCGAGGAACCGAAGAATTCGCGAACGGCGGCAGCTGCCGGCTTCGCATTGATCAGGTCCTGCGGCATCACGGTGTCGATTTCGATCGAGGACATACGTTCCTTGATCGCACGTTCCATGCGCAGAAGGCCGAGGCGGTACTGGTTTTCCATCAGCTCGCCGACCGAACGAACACGGCGGTTGCCGAGGTTGTCGATGTCGTCGATTTCGCCCTTGCCGTCGCGCAGTTCGACCAGCATCTTGACGACAGCGAGGATGTCTTCCTTGCGCAGCGTGCGCACGGTGTCTTCCGCGTCGAGGTCGAGACGCATGTTCATCTTCACGCGGCCAACAGCCGAGAGATCATAACGTTCTGCATCGAAGAACAGCGAGTTGAACATCGCTTCTGCCGAATCCATGGTCGGCGGCTCACCCGGACGCATGACGCGGTAGATGTCGAACAGCGCTTCCTGGCGGTTCTGGTTCTTGTCCGCATGCAGCGTGTTGCGGATATAGGCGCCAACATTGACGTGGTCGATGTTGAGGACCGGAATCTCGTCAAAGCCGGACTGAAGAATGAGGCCAAGCGTCTTTTCGTCGATTTCGTCGCCGGCTTCGAGATAGATCTCACCCGTCGAGTAGTTGACGATGTCTTCGGCAAGGAAGTTGCCGTAGAGGTCTTCGTCAGTCGCCTTAAGTGCCTTCAGGCCCTTGTCGACGAGCTGGCGGATAAGACGCGGAGTCAGCTTCTTGCCACCTTCGACAACGACTTCACCAGTGTCGGCGTCGATCATGTCGGTGATGACCTTGGCATTCTTCAGCGTTTCAGGCTGGAACGGAATGCGCCAGCCATCGCCGGAGCGCTCGTAGGAAGCCTTGCTGTAGAACGTCGACAGGATTTCTTCACCATCCATGCCAAGCGCCATCAGGAGCGAGGTCACGGGCAGCTTGCGGCGACGGTCGATACGCGCATAAACGATGTCCTTGGCGTCGAACTCGATGTCGAGCCAGGAACCGCGATACGGGATGACGCGGGCAGCGAACAGAAGCTTGCCGGAAGAATGGCTCTTGCCCTTGTCGTGGTCAAAGAATACGCCCGGCGAACGGTGCATCTGCGAAACGATGACGCGCTCTGTACCGTTGACGATGAACGTACCGTTATTGGTCATGAGCGGCATGTCGCCCATGTATACGGACTGTTCCTTGATGTCCTTGATGGACTTCGCGCCTGTATCCTCGTCGATATCGAACACGATGAGGCGCAGCGTCACTTTCAGCGGCGCTGCGTAGGTCAGATCGCGCTGACGGCATTCCTCGACGTCAAACTTCGGCGCTTCGAATTCGTAAGACACGAATTCGAGCATGGATGCGCCGGAAAAATCGGTGATCGGGAATACGGATTTGAATACGGCATTCAATCCCTCGTCGGGACGGCCACCCTTGGGCTCGTCAACCATGAGAAACTGGTCATACGAAGCCTTCTGAACCTCGATGAGGTTCGGCATTTCCGCTACTTCTGGAATTTTGCCGAAAAACTTGCGTACGCGCCTGCGACCGTTAAACGAAAGGGTCTGAGCCATCGTCGCTCCTTTAAAATTGCATCCGGGCCTGCAACGGACGGGAACCGATGGCCAGTCGATCCCGTCAAGCAATGGGTGTCATCAATCTCGTTCCACATCCCGGATCGATCAGGCCGGATTGCCTAGATGAGCCGGTTCGGAACCATTCTCTTGAAGAACCCATTACCCAAAAGCCATTTTCACGCGGCTTTTGGGTAATAAGTTTTAAAACGATGACGACGGAAAGGGGCATGAAGCCCCTTCCCGCCAGCAATCGCAAGATTACTTAACGTCGACCTTGGCGCCAGCGTCTTCAAGCTTCTTCTTGAGGTCAGCAGCTTCAGCCTTGGAAACAGCTTCCTTGACAGCCTTCGGAGCGCCTTCAACGAGGTCCTTAGCTTCCTTCAGGCCGAGACCCGTGATAGCGCGGACTTCCTTGATGACGTTGATCTTGTTGGCGCCAGCGTCAACCAGGATCACGTCGAATTCGGTCTTTTCTTCTTCAACGACAGCAGCAGCGCCAGCACCGCCAGCAGCAGCAACAGCTACCGGAGCAGCGGCGGAAACGCCCCACTTTTCTTCGAGAAGCTTCGACAGTTCTGCAGCTTCCAGAACGGTCAGGGTGGAGAGGTCTTCAACGATCTTTGCGAGATCAGCCATTTTGATAGTTCCTTTTGTTCAGTTCGAACCAGTTTGAATAATTACAGCGAAAAACCGCCTTAAGCGGCTTCGTCCTTCTTGGCGTAAGCCGAGAACACCCGTGCAAGCTGGCTTGCAGGTGCTGCGACAACCGTGGCGACGCGAGTTGCCGGGGCGTTGAGTAGGCCCAGCAGCTTTGCGCGCAGCTCGTCCAGCGAAGGCAGGGTCGCAAGCGACTTGACTGCTTCGGCGTTGAGCGTGGTTGCGCCCATGGAACCGCCGAGAACAACGACTTTATCGTTGGTCTTTGCGAAATCCATGACGACTTTCGGAGCAATCATAGGGTCGACGCTGTATGCAATCAGCGTCTGGCCCTTGAAGAGATCTGTCATCCCTTCCGACTCCGTGCCCTGAAGAGCGATCTTGGCCAGGCGGTTCTTCGCGACCTTGACGGTGCCTCCGGCAGCGCGCATTTTCGAACGGAAGTCGTTCATTTGCGCAACGGTGACACCAGCATAGTGGGCCACGACAACCGAACCGGAAGCCTTGAAGACTTCGTTCAGCTCCGTGACGAATTCGCGTTTTTCCGCTCTTTCCACTGTCTGTCTCCAGTAGACGGGGCCACATAAGTGTGAACCCGTCGGGTTTGCCTTTGCCCCAAGGGACCTTTTTACAAAGATCCCGAGCGACGCTCGAGGATCCTGTCCCCCGCTCTGTCGCCGCAAACGGCTTCAGGCACAGGCACACCAGGTTCGAACCGGACAGTCAGGCATCTGCGATGCCTCAAATCCAGCCTCACCCGTCTCATGCAGGTTGAATGATTAAGGCCAAACCCCGAAGGACATGGCCACCCGCAATCTCGGACAGGAGTTCCGGGTTTCCCCGGAAATCTCCGGCTCCCTGAGAGCCGGAAATTCTTTTAATCACGCTCCCCGACAGGGAAGCACGAGAATTGATTAAGCCGTAACCGACGAAGGTTCGATCTTGACGCCCGGACCCATGGTCGAGGAGATGGCAACGCGCTTGACGTAGTTGCCCTTGGCACCCGTCGGCTTTGCCTTGATGACCGCATCGGCAAAAGCCTTGATGTTTTCTTCAAGAGCCTTGGCGTCGAACGAAGCCTTGCCAATACCAGCGTGTACGATACCGGCCTTTTCGACGCGGAACTCGACAGCGCCACCCTTGGACGCCTTGACGGCGCCGGCAACATCCATCGTCACCGTACCGACCTTCGGGTTCGGCATCATGCCACGCGGGCCGAGTACCTTGCCGAGACGGCCGACGAGCGGCATCATGTCCGGGGTCGCGATGCAACGATCGAAGTCGATCTTGCCGCTCTGAACGATTTCAACCAGCTCTTCTGCGCCAACAACGTCAGCACCAGCAGCCGTGGCTTCATCAGCCTTGGCGCCACGTGCAAAAACGGCAACGCGAACGTCACGGCCCGTGCCGTTCGGCAGGTTGACAACGCCGCGAACCATCTGGTCCGCATGGCGCGGGTCAACGCCGAGGTTCATCGAAACTTCAACGGTTTCGTCGAACTTGGCGACTGCACGTTCCTTGACCATCGAAATGGCGTCGGTGAGAACGTAGAGCTTGTTAGGATCCACACCTTCGCGGATCTTCTGAATACGCTTTGCTACCTTGGCCATGATCAACCTACTACTTCCAGGCCCATGGCGCGGGCAGAGCCCTCAACCATTGCCATTGCGCCTTCGATATCGGCAGCATTCAGATCCTTCATCTTGGCTTCAGCGATCGTCTTGACCTGAGCCTTGGTGATGGAGCCAACCTTGGCGCCCTTGCCAGGCGTCTTGGAGCCGGAGGTGATCTTCGCTTCCTTCTTCAGCCAATAAGTCATCGGCGGCTGCTTCATGACGAAGGTGAAGGACTTGTCCTGGTAATAGGTGATGACGACCGGAATCGGCATACCCTTTTCCATTTCCTGCGTGGCGGCATTGAACGCCTTGCAGAATTCCATGATGTTGATGCCGCGCTGACCAAGTGCAGGACCGATCGGCGGGGACGGATTGGCCGACCCTGCCTTCACCTGCAGCTTGAGCTGGCCCATAACTTTCTTAGCCATATCTCTCTGCCTTTCAATTCAAACCGGTTTCCCGGCTTCTCTCTAGCCGGATCGCTCCGGCGGCTGCGGTTGCGTGGTGCGGCGCCCTGCCCCGGCTATGGGAGCCCGTTTGCCTTCCACGCGATTGGGGTTTCACCCCTCCAGTCAGACCTTCTCGACCTGACTGTATTCCAGTTCGACCGGCGTAGCGCGGCCGAAAATCGAAACTTCCACTTTCAGGCGCGAACGCTCTTCGTCGACATCCTGAACAACGCCGTTGAACGACGCGAACGGACCATCGGAAACGCGAACCTGCTCGCCGACCTCGAACGAAACCGAAGACTTCGGACGCTCGACGCCTTCCTGAACCTGACCGAGGATACGATCGGCTTCATAATCCGGAATCGGAACAGGCTTATTGTCCGAACCGAGGAAACCGGTCACCTTCGGCGTGTTCTTGATGAGGTGATAGGCCTCATCCGTCAGGTTGGCGCGCACAAGCACGTAACCTGGAAAGAACTTGCGCTCGCTGTCGACCTTGCGGCCACGACGCACCTCGACAACCTTTTCGGTCGGCACGAGGATTTTCTCAAAAAGATGATCAAGACCCTTCTGACGAGCCTTCTCTTCGATCGACTCAGCGACCTTCTTTTCGAAATTCGAATATGCGTGAACGATATACCAGCGCGCTGCCATTTTTATTCTCCGTTCAATCCGTTACCGGCCGACGTTCAGCACGAGGCTAAGCACCCAGCCGATGAGCTGGTCAGCAGCAAAAAAGAACAGAGCCGCAAAAATGACCATCACAAGCACCATAGCCGTCGAAATCATGGTCTCGCGGCGCGACGGCCAAGTGATTTTAGACGCTTCGGCGCGAACCTGCTGCAGAAACGTAAACGGATTGGTTTTGGATGCCATTGACTGCCCACGCAATTACGGCGCGTAAAGCCGAACTAATCAGCCCCACGCACCGCGTGTCTGTTTTGACCTTACATAAACACCGATTCCAGTTTTAACAAGAGGAAATCGACATTCGGCGAAATTCGCCGGAAAACCGGCACCCATCTGCCATGCAGCGAAGACCGCGCTTGCGGATGGAAAGTGGCAGGGGCAGTAAGGCTCGAACTTACGACCTGCGGTTTTGGAGACCGCCGCTCTACCAACTGAGCTATACCCCTTTAACACCTTAGCCGACCACGAAAATCACTTGGCCGCTTCGGTATGCGTTCCCTTTAAGGCGCACGGAAAAGAATGGCAAGCGCTTTTTATTCGCTTTCGGAAGAAACTGTTGACGCCCTCCCCGCCACGTTTTTTCCTCGGCCGCTTAACCGGTTACCCCCAAGCCCGTCACCTCAACGAACCCCTTTGCGGCATCCAAATGCGCTGGTTTGATACTTTCGCAACCGACCTTTAATCTTTTACGGCTCAAGCGCACTGCGATCGGACCTGATCAACTGACGCTCCCGATACTTGCGCTTGAAGTGTGCGACGTTGCGCGTCACCGAACGCCGCCATTTACGGACTGTCGCCAGCGAAAAGAATCTGTCGAGCTCTTGCGCCACACCGCGCCAACCACGGCGTTTCTTAAGACCATAATTGCTGCGGCCAAATCCCGAATGGCTAACGCCGGTTTCGGCCAACCACGCCATGATCGCGCCCTGATCCTTATAAAAGATACTAATTTCCGCCTCTGTCCGGAAGCCGGCATAACCTTGCGGTAGTTTTTTATAGCAGGACAACCGCTTGACGGTCGGATTGAAGGTGAAGCTATGCCAGACACGATGCGCGGTCGGCGGTATTCGCCAATACCCTAAATCTTCAACTGACTGCGCCTTGCGTCGAATGTCACGGGGCATGTCGTCATCGGTTCTGAGTTGAACGAGCGCCACCTGCGGGTCCCGCTTCAGTATTTCGATGCCCCTGCCCACAACCTTAGAAACAGGAAATGCCCAGTCGTCTTCGAGATGCAGGATGTAAGGGGTTTGCACTTCCGAATATGCCCGGTCGATAGAGCGGTGCTGCCCAATGTTGACGCCGTTCAAAATGACGCGGATCGGTTGCTCTGGATACCGCGCCGGAATCGCCCACACCGATTCGTCGTCAGAGTCCTCGATAATGATAAATTCCCGTAGCGGGTAATCATTAGTAGAGAAGAAGCTATCGAGAGTTCCGATGAGAAGATCAGGACGGCGGCAGCTGGTGAGCACAACAGTTAAATCGGACATGAAGTCGTCTCGGAAGAAAACTGGCCGATGAAAACAAGCCAGCCAAGCGCTAATTAATATAGTTTCATCTACGTCAAACGAGTTACAGGCGAATTACGTCGCTAAATACAAATAAAATTACATAATAATAAATCATAAATTACAATTATCTTAAATATAACGCATAATATACGCATAATATACGCATAATATACGCATAAAATAAGTAAAATATCAGAATTTATACTCACATAATAAAAATATATGAATCTTTCAACTATATAAATTTACAGAATTCGATTTTTACATAAAAAAAACGGCGGTGCCGGAGACACCGCCGTTTTAGAACTAGATTTTTAAATCCGGCGAAACCGCCGTCTGTCGAAAATTACTCGACAATAGAAGCGACGATGCCGGCGCCGACGGTACGGCCGCCTTCGCGGATAGCGAAGCGCAGCTTTTCTTCCATCGCGATCGGAACGATCAGCTCGACTTCAACAGTCACGTTGTCGCCAGGCATAACCATTTCCGTGCCTTCTGGAAGCGAAACGATACCGGTAACGTCAGTCGTACGGAAGTAGAACTGCGGACGGTAGTTCGTGAAGAACGGCGTATGACGGCCGCCTTCTTCCTTCGTCAGGATGTAGGCTTCTGCCATGAACTTCTTGTGCGGCTTGACCGAACCCGGCTTGCACAGGATCTGGCCACGCTCAACGCCGTCACGGGTAACGCCGCGAACGAGAGCACCGATGTTGTCGCCAGCCTGGCCCTGGTCGAGCAGCTTGCGGAACATTTCAACGCCGGTAACCGTCGTCTTCGACGTCGGACGAATGCCGACGATTTCGACTTCTTCACCAACCTTGACGATACCGCGCTCAACGCGACCCGTCACAACCGTACCACGGCCAGAGATCGAGAACACGTCTTCGATCGGCATCAGGAACGGCTGGTCGATCGGACGCTCAGGCGTCGGGATGTAGGCGTCAACAGCAGCCATCAGCTCGCGGATTGCGTCTTCACCGATCTTCTTGTCGGAATCTTCAAGAGCAGCAAGTGCCGAACCCTTGACGATCGGGATATCGTCGCCCGGGAAGTCGTAGGACGACAGAAGTTCGCGAACTTCCAGTTCGACGAGCTCGAGAAGCTCGGCGTCGTCAACCTGGTCGACCTTGTTGAGGAACACGACGATCGCCGGAACGCCAACCTGGCGAGCAAGCAGGATGTGCTCGCGCGTCTGCGGCATCGGGCCGTCAGCTGCAGAGCAAACCAGGATCGCGCCGTCCATCTGGGCAGCACCGGTGATCATGTTCTTCACGTAGTCGGCGTGGCCGGGGCAGTCGACGTGTGCGTAGTGACGGTTCGGCGTTTCGTATTCGACGTGCGCCGTCGAGATCGTGATGCCGCGAGCCTTTTCTTCAGGAGCAGCGTCGATCTGGTCGTACGCCTTGAACTCGCCGAAATACTTCGTGATCGCAGCAGTCAACGACGTCTTGCCGTGGTCGACGTGACCGATCGTGCCAATGTTGACGTGCGGCTTATTGCGCTCAAACTTGCTCTTTGCCATGTGAATTGCTTCCTGTGAACGTGAAGTAGTTTTCCCGGCGAACCGGTTTGGTGTCGCCGTTTAAGGCTTTGTAAGCGAATGCGCAAGACTTAATTGTCAAAGCACGGTCGCGCACGCCTAAGGCGCGCCTCAAGGTGCATATATGGTGCGTTCCGCGCGATATTCAAAGCTGGCTCAGCCTTCCCACGCGACGGCAAGACGGGACGCACGGACGGGACCCTGCCTGCACCCCTCTTCGCACAATCGGATCGTTAAATAAGCTTTTTCTTTATCACAACTTCTTTACCTGGACCCTCATCATGGCTTAAGGAAATTTCATCTCCGGGGGGAGACGGGCGAGCGGGACGATGCGCCCAGGCGCAAAACCTCTATGCCACATATTGATCAGCCGCGCTCTCCGGCGCGAAATTACATCCGTTTCAGGACCGCTCAATGGAAATCTTCACAGCCGCCGGCTTCACGGCATTCATGCAAGTCATCGCGATCGATCTCGTTCTCGCAGGCGACAATGCCATCGTCATCGGCCTTGCCGCTGCCGGTCTTCCCGCCCACCTTCGCCGCAAGGCGATCCTGGTCGGCATCATCGCCGCCACCGTATTGCGCATCGGCTTTGCCGCCGTCACCGTGCAGCTTCTCTCCATTGTCGGGCTTCAACTCTTCGGCGGGCTTCTGCTTGCCTGGGTTTGCTGGAAGATGTGGTCCGAACTGCGCGAAGCCGCAGGCTCCATCGAAGACGAGGTGACGGACGAAGAGGCTGACCTGACCAAAGGTCACAAGACCTTCTTTCAGGCCGCAACCCAGATCGTCATCGCCGATGTGTCCATGTCGCTGGACAACGTGCTTGCCGTCGCCGGTGCCGCGCAGGACCATGTCACGGTGCTGATCATCGGTCTCGTCGTCTCGATCGCCCTCATGGGACTTGCCGCCAATTTCGTCGCCAAGTTGCTGCACCGCTACCGCTGGATTTCGTATCTTGGCCTGATGGTCATCATCTATGTGGCGCTCAACATGCTGTATCACGGCGTGATCGAAGTCCTGCCCTACATCAAGCCTTATTTCGGCTGAGACTGGCAGTCACATATTCGTCCCGAAAGGCCTGGAAACGAGAGTTTCCGGGCCTTTTCTTTTCATACCCACACAAATGCACCCTTGCCTGCACAGCATTGCAAGCGCACGCGCAGGTGAAATCGGCGCACAGGGGAATCGGTCTCCGCGTCCGCTGCAACATTCGGATAAGACAGGGAAATCGTGATTTTTTGCCTATGGATTTTGGCAATTGAGGTCAGCCACGGGCAAGCCTAGTGAGCTAGTTAATAAGTCATAAAAATAAAAAGAAAGGTAAAGCTGCCAATGGCTTATGACTGGACCGGCGGTCGCACCCGCCGCCTTCGCAGGATGAAGCTGGGCGCTGTTGCAAGCTCACTAATCCTGCTGGCGCTCTTAACAGCGCTCGTTCTAGGCTGAACGCGCTGCGCGCAATTCAACGCTGACCGGCGGCATGGCAAGGTTTCCCAAAACCGCCCTGCCGCCGCTCCTTCGGGGGCAACGTCCATTCTTTGTTGGCAAGATTTGCCGAATATCAGCCGCGAAGGGATGTCGTGGTTATGCCGCCAAACATATGCATTGAAGCGGGTTCATTTCGGCTCTGAAGCTGCGGCAAGACCTATCGAAACAGCCAATAAATGACGCCAAGCACCAACGTCCACATCAGTAGTGATATGGCGAGTACGGCGAGGTAGTTTCGAAATCGTCTGGTCATCCGCCCACATTGCCGGCCAGCCGCCACGGGACAGCCGTAACCGTTTGATTGCTGGATGCGGATCAAGCCGCAAGATCAACTCTTTCTATCAAGATGCTGAATCGCAAACCATTCGCAGATTTTACCCGCCCGAAACCGGGGTTGCCTGACCATGTGAATATCAACCCGCCGGTAAGCGTGAAAACGCTGGGCCACGCTTGCCGCAGGATTTGCAGGGCACAGGAAAAACCGCACGTCGTTCTGGACGTGGCTCAGACACGCTCCGGTCAACCGAATCGACAAATTAAGTCCTTCGGTATGATGTCTGATGACGCGTCATTGCTGGGGCAACGGCGATCAGCCGCCGCCCCAAAAAAGCGCGTCAGCTCTTCAAAGCCGTATTGCACAGGCTCCAGTAACCGCCACCCTTCTGAATCCACTTGAGATCGCCGAGCGTGCCGTCATCCTTGTTCTTACGATAAGAATCGACGCAGGTCTTCAGGCGGGCCTTGCCAGGAGTCTCGCTTGAATATTTCTTATCGACAGCACTCGGAAATACGACGCTCTTCGGAGCCTTTATCGTCGCCTTTTCGGGTTCTTTGTCGGTGGTAGCCGCAACTTGCTTGTCGTCGGCCGCGCTTTCGGCAGCAGCATCGCTACCGCAGAACTTGGCGCGATAGTCGTTCCACTTGACGTCCTTCGCGGACCCGTCGGCTTTCGCCGCCTGGTATTTCACGCTGCACTCTTTCATGGTGAGCGCCGCTGCGGGGGAGACAAACGCCGCCGATGCGAGCAGCGCTAAGGATGAGAGAATTACAACCCTGTTGATCATCGAAGACTCCCGTGTGCATGATTGCCGGCAGACTATCCGACCGGACTTTCCGCTTGTCAACGAGCAGTGCAACAAGCACTGAAAGTCGAATTGGCGGGGAGCAAAATGTGCTCATCGGGCGTGGCGTTTTCGCGGTGAGGACGGCATCACACAGTGACCATGGATATCCACAATCAGCCCGCCGCCGGGGGCATCTCCGCCTTGCAACGCGAACGACGGCAAGCACCGCACAACGAATCACGTATTCGTGTGACGTCAACCCTGCGTCGGAACGAAATTCCTTAATTTTCGTTAGCATCTCGAACGAATAACGAGGATTTATCGATGTTGAGGATGCCGAAGACTATCTCCGCGCTCGCTCTTGGCGTCGCAATATCTACCGCTTCAACCTTGCCCGCCAGTGCGCTGAGCCTCATACAGCCGGCCTACGAACAACAGGAGCAGGCGCAGAATTCCGACGGTCGCGGCTATCCCGCATCCGCCTTTGCCGCGGGCAAGGGTGAAGAGGCGTCATCCAACGGTTACGCCCTCTCAGAATCGGAAATAAACCACGTAAAATGGTGTGCAGCGCGTTACGCATCATACCATCCAACCGACAACAGCTATATGGCAGCCGCCGGCATACGGACGCAATGTCGTTCACCGGATTGATTCAGCCGTGCCCCAGCGCACCGCGTCCCAGCCAATAAGATAAAATTTACTTTAAATTCTATTGACCTGAACCTTTGTCCGGGTTGGCCGTTTGAAGCGCGTGCCAGCGAGGAAACGCGATGATGTGGAATCTTGAAAAACTTGAGCAAGAGCGACTTGATCTGATCGAGGTCATTACTGCCCTGCGCCACACTGAACGCCTGTCGACCGCAGATCGCACCTCGATCTTTGAGAAAATTACGGCGCATATGGTGAGGTTAAGCGAGCTCGACGCAGAGAAAATGCGGATTCAGTCGGCCTTGGAGGCGAGCTGAAAACAGCCAACGCTGATTGGAGTCTGCACATCGGCGCGAGGCAAAATTATCGATCTTTTTGAGAAGTTTTGGAGCGGGTAGCGGGAATCGAACCCGCGTATTCAGCTTGGAAGGCTGCTGCTCTACCATTGAGCTATACCCGCGGTGGTGATTTTGATCCTGCGCAGAATGGTGGAGGGAGTTGGATTTGAACCAACGTAGGCGTAGCCAACGGATTTACAGTCCGTCCCCTTTAACCACTCGGGCATCCCTCCAGCTATCTGCTAGGATCGAGCAACCAAGCTCTTCAGATTTCTCTCCGGCGAAGCGCCGTTGCGTCGTCTGTGGCGCGTATATGACGGCCTCGTTCGCTTCTGTCAACACGCCGTTTCACGAATTTTCGGGAAAAAATTCAAACCTCTTTGCAGGCCTGTGGATTATCGCGGGGGCTGGTGTGCGTCGCATCCCGGAGATATAAGGCGCCATGAGCAAAGACGATCCAAACGACAAATCCACCCGCGACACGCACTACGCCACCCTGCGCCGTGCTGTGCGCGATGCCAAACGCGAGAGGGGCGAAATTCCGACCCCGCAGCAGCCGAAGCGCCGGAATCGTGGCGCGGAAGACTGGAAGCCGCCGCAGCTTGCGCCGGATCAGGTCCACCTTTACGGCCTGCATACCGTGCGTGCGGCGCTTTCCAATCCCGAACGGCAACTCATCAAGCTGTCGGTTACCCTGAATGCCTTTGCGCGTCTGGATATCGGCGAAGCGGATGCGCAGCCCTTCCCGGTAGAGATTGTCTCACCGCAGGATATCGACAAGGTGCTCGGCCCCGAGGCGATCCATCAGGGCGTGATGCTGGAAACCAGGCCGCTTCCGGTCAAGAAACTCGATGCGCTGAAGAAAAGCCCGTTGATCCTCGTGCTCGATCAGGTTACCGACCCGCACAATGTCGGCGCCATCATGCGCTCGGCGGTCGCCTTCAACGCCGGCGCCGTCATCACTACCATTCGCCATAGCCCGACGGAGTCTGGCGTGCTTGCGAAGTCTGCGTCCGGCGCACTGGAACTCATTCCCTATATCCAGATCACCAACCTTGCCGATACATTGGGCGAGCTGCACAAGCTTGGCTTCTTCTCGGTCGGTCTGGATTCGGAAGGCCCCGCCCCCATCGAGCAAACCTTCACCGGCGCAAAGATCGCCCTGGTGCTGGGAGCCGAAGGCAAGGGGCTGCGCCAGAAGACCCGCGAAACCGTTTCGGCGCTCGCCCGTCTCGATATGCCGGGCGAGATCAAATCGCTCAACGTATCGAATGCGGCAGCCATCGCCCTTTATGCAACGCAGCAATTTCTGGGCAAAGCGTCGTCCTGACGCTTACCCTTCCTTGCGAAATCACAAAGCGCAACGCATGCTGCGCCTTTGACATTCGCAAGGAGCAAATCTCGACATGACCGACCTGCCCATCAAACCGACCGGCGAGCTGACGCTGCGGACGCTCGCAATGCCGGCCGACGCCAATCCGGCCGGTGATATTTTCGGCGGCTGGGTCATGTCCCAGATGGACTTGGCCAGCGGCATCCGCGCCGCGGAGCGGTCTCGCTGTCGCGTGGTCACTGCGGCGGTCAAGGAAATGGCTTTCGAGTTGCCGGTGAAGATCGGCGACACGCTGTCCATCTACACCGATATCGCCCGGCTCGGCCGCACCTCCATCACGCTGACGGTCGAGGCCTGGGCGCAGCGCTCCCGTTACGACAAGCTGGAAAAAGTCACCGCCGGAACCTTTATCATGGTGGCGATGGACGAAAACGGGCAGCCGACGCCCATCCCTCCGACGGAGTAGGGTGCGATGGAGGCCGCCGTCAACGCCGCGGAAGCCTATGCGCATATCCGCGCCGTCATGGGCATGGTGGTCGGCCTCAGCCTCGCCCGCTTGCTGACCGGCCTTGCCGGTTTCGTGCAGCATCCCAAGAAGGAGCGCATCTATCCCCTGCATATCGGCTGGGTGGCGTTCCTGTTTCTGATGCTCGTGCATTTCTGGTGGTGGGAACACCGGCTTTCCGCCACCAGCCACGTCCTCGGCTTCGGCGCGTTCCTGTTCCTGATCCTGTTCTGCTCGCTGTTCTATTTCCTGTGCGTGTTGCTGTTCCCCTCAGACATGAAGGAATACAAGGGATACGAGGACTATTTCTTTTCCCGTAAAAGCTGGTTCTTCGCGTTTCTCGCCGCACTTTTCGTCACGGATATAGGCGATACGCTGCTGAAGGGACAGGACTACCTCTCCTCGCTGGGCGCTGAATATCTCATCCGCACCGCTATTTACGTCGTTCTGTTCACACTGGCAGCTTTCATCGGCAACCGACGCTTTCACAGGTTTCTCGTCATTTTCGCCCTGATTTATCAGGTAGTCTGGATATTCAGGACCTACGACCTGCTGGCCTGAACATTCCCATCCCTACGCCGGGTGATAATTGAAAACAGGCCTCGTCTTTCGCCATCGTGTCGCGGTGACACGGCCCGATAAATATGGCATTTCGCTGCAATGGGATTCATTCGCAGGATAATGCAGGACAGAAGTTCGGCTGGCGCCATCGCCACGCTGGCGGTCCTGCTTTTTCTCCTGCAAGGGCTCGTGAATGGCCTGACCAGCGGCAATATGGCCTCAGCCGCGCTGGCGACCGGTGAGATCATCTGTTCCAGCCACATGCCCGAAGGCGGTTCGGGCAAACCGAACCCGGCCTCCAACCCTGCGGGCAAGCTCGCCGACAATTGCTGCGGCACGCTCTGCCGTCTGGCCTCCGTTACCATCGCCGCTCTTCCCGTTACTCCCGTGGAGCGTGCGGACGGCATCGTCCGGGTCGTCGAAGTCGACTTTCTCGACCGCGACACGGCATTGCCGCCGCCACCACCCAATCTGGAATCGCGCCCACGCGCACCGCCTCCCTCTCTGCAAATGTAAAGAGCGATCCGGCCCTGCCGGATAATCAACTTTTCTGCGGAGACATCCATGTCCGTTACGACCTCTTTCGAGGGCGAGCGCGCGCCTGCGCAATCCTCGTCCGTCAACCTGTACCGCGCCGTATGGCGCTGGCACTTCTACGCTGGCCTTTTTGTACTGCCCTTTCTGATATCGCTGGCCGTCACCGGTGCGCTCTATCTGTTCCGGGACGAATTCGACAATCTCATTCATTCGGACCTGAAGCGCATCGAAGTGGCGCAGAACGTGCCGAAAGCACTCCCCTCCGATATTCTCGCCGCAGCCGTTGCGGCCGTTCCCGGCACTGCGGTGAAATACACCACGCCAGGCGATCCGGGTGCCTCGACGGAAATTACCGTCAGTACGAGCGAAGGGAAACGCGCCGTCTACGTCAACACCTATACCGGGCAGGTTGCCGGTTCACTGCCGGATCGTGGCACCATCATGTGGACGATCCGATACATCCACAGCCTGAAATATTTCGGCACCTATACCCGCTATCTGATCGAGATTGCCGCCGGCTGGTCCATCCTGCTCGTCGCCACCGGCATCTATCTGTGGTGGCCTAGGAAGCAGAGCGGCGGTGTCTTGACCGTGCGCGGCACGCCGAAAAACCGCGTCTTCTGGCGCGATACCCATGCCGTCACCGGCATTTTCGTTGGCTTTTTCACCGTATTTCTCGCAGTCACCGGAATGCCCTGGTCGGGCGTGTGGGGCGCCAAGGTCAACGAATGGGCAAACGGCAGCAATTTCGGATATCCGGCAGGCGTGCGGACCGATGTTCCAATGTCCGGCGAGCATCTCGATCACATGGCCAAGACCAGCTGGTCGCTGGAGCAGGCGAAAGTACCGGAATCCACCGCATCCGCCACCGGGCAACCAATCGGCATAGATGCAGCCATCGCGCGTTTCGACGGGCTCGGTCTTACCCTTGGTTATACCGTCGTGCTGCCGACCAAACCGACAGGCGTCTATAGCGGCTCCGTCTATCCCGATGACCTTTCAAAGCAGCGCGTCGTCCATCTCGATCAATATAGCGGCAAACCGCTGATCGACATGAGCTATTCCGACTACGGTCCGCTTGGAAAGGTGCTGGAATGGGGGATCAACGTGCATATGGGCCAGCAATTCGGCCTCGCCAACCAGATCGTGTTGCTGGCAGCCTGTGTCGGCATCGTCCTGCTTGCCGTTTCCGCCGGCATCATGTGGTGGAAACGACGCCCCAGAGGTTCGCTCGGCGTGCCACCATTGCCGCAGGATAAACGCGTCTTGCGCGGCCTGCTGGCGCTGCTGGCCATCGGCGGCATCATGTTCCCGCTGGTTGGCGCAAGCCTGCTGGTGATGCTTGTTCTGGATCTGATCGTGCAGTCCCGCGAAAAACAACGCGCTGCCTGACAAAAAACACGGCCGGGAGATATCCCCCGGCCGTGTCCTTCTGAATTCCGGGCGGTTGGCAGAAGCTTGGCCTTAGAGCACGTCCTGTTGAAACAGAATTGCTTGACGTGCTCTAACTGTTTGTTTCTACGAATTTTCCAGACGTAAAACCGCTACGCACTTTTACTGGAAATGCTCTAGAACATCGTATTCTTGTTTGCAGCCTTTTCCGGAACCGGCTGGATCACGTCCCAATGTTCGGTGATCTTGCCGTCGGTGACCCTGAAAATATCGACGATGGCGGCTCCGCGAGCACCCTCTTTATCCGTGGAATGGATGTGCAGATAAACCAGATCTCCATCCGTGGCGCTACGCACGATCCGGGATTTCGCCTGCGGGTTTTCCTTGAAGAAGCCGGTGAAATAGTCGACGAATGGCTTCTTGCCATCAGGCACCATCGGATTGTGCTGTTTGTAGCTGTCGACGATGACGGCAGCGCCCTTCGCCACCTCGTGCTTGTTGAAGACGGTGTCGTAAAAATCGATCACCAGCTTGCGGTTGGCTTCTTCCTGAACCAGATCGCGCTTTGCGGTTTCCGCCAGAACGGGCGCGGCCATCAGCGCGGGCGCGAGGGCAAGAGCAGCGATGGCAAGACGACGTGTCATGAAATTCATGGATGAGACCTCTCAGTAACCGACGGTGAAACGCTGGCGAGAATGCTGCGGCTTTTCGATTTCATCGACAAGCGCGATGGCGTAGTCTTCAAAGGAAATGCGGCTGCCAGCTTCGTTGCTCAAAAGGCTGTCCTTGCCGATACGGAATTTGCCCGTTCTTTCCCCCGGCACAAATTCGGCCGATGGCGACAGGAAGGTCCAGTCGAGCTGCTTTTCCCCTTTCAGACGGTCCAGAAACTCCGCTCCCTTGGTCGCCTCTGCCTTGTAGGCGGCCGGGAAGTCCGGCAGGTCAACCACGCGCTGGCCCGGCGCAATTTCAAGGCTGCCGGCGCCACCCACGACGAGATAACGGGAAACGCCCGAGGCACGGACGGCCTCGATCAGCGTCACCGGATCGCTCGCAGTGAAGTGCACGGCGCTGATCACGGCATCGTGATCCTTAAGCAGTTCCGAAAGCCCTGCCTGATCGAAGACATCGCCCTTTTTTGCCACTACGTTCGGCAGGCTGGCGATCTTTTCAGGGTTGCGGGCGATCGCCGTCACCTGGTGCCCCCGGTCGGAAAGTTCCTTCAGAATACGGGATCCGGCATTGCCGGAGGCTCCGATGAGCGCGATTTTAGCCATGGCTTTTTCCTTTATAGGCATCGTTGTAGGTCTAGATAATAGACCGCTAGGGGAAGCTATGGTATCGCAGCCCCGGCTGCAAGAAGTCAGCCGACGCTGATCAGGTCACACGGCGATGACCTGAAAGGGCACGAAAATGGAAAGAGCAGGGAAAATGCCGGATACGCAAACCAAGGAAACCTTCGCCTTCGACCAGCCCTGCCCCATCCGCGACGTGCTGGATCGCATCGGCGATCAATGGAGCCTGCTGGTTCTGGAAGCGCTTCAGGGCGGGGTTCTGCGTTTCAACGAACTGAATCGCAAGATCGACGATATTTCCAAGCAGATGTTGTCACGCACGCTGAAACGGCTGGAGGAAGACGGTTTCATTCGCCGCACGCTCTATGCGCAGGTGCCGCCGCGCGTGGAATACGAACTGACCAATCTCGGCCGTTCGTTTCTGGTGCCGATGCAATTGCTGGTGCAGTGGGCGGACGAGAACCACGTCCGCATTTGTACGGCGCGGTTGGACTATGCCAATGGAGGAACGGGATCGTAATACCGTTCCTCGTGCCGTGCGAAACCTGTCCGCCACGGCAATAGAAAGGCCCTGTGGCGATCAGGAGCGGAAGATGAAGGAAGCGCCG
Source organism: Agrobacterium sp. S7/73 (assembly GCF_019355535.1). NCBI lineage: Bacteria > Pseudomonadati > Pseudomonadota > Alphaproteobacteria > Hyphomicrobiales > Rhizobiaceae > Agrobacterium > Agrobacterium sp. S7/73. The sequence goes on along the minus strand of NZ_CP072136.1, from coordinate 899,031 downwards.
AAAGCGATGAGCGCAAAACCGATCACGTGGTTGATCGTGATGCTTTCCTTCAGCCAGAAGACCGAGAACAGCGCAAAGACCGCAAGCGTGATAACTTCCTGAATGGTCTTGAGCTGCGCGGTCGAATAGACCTCCGATCCCATGCGGTTCGCGGGGACTGCGAGCATGTATTCGAAGAAAGCGATGCCCCAGCTTGCGACAATCGCAAGGAATAGTGCGCTGCCCTTATGCTTGAGATGCCCATACCAGGCGAAAGTCATGAAAACATTGGAGACGATGAGCATCAGGACAGGCCAGATGTGGGCAGGGCTGATCGAGAACGGCATGATTGTTCCTGAATGAAGAAGGGAGGGATGTCACGAAAGGCAGTTTGAAAACGCAACCGTCATTTTTGTCTTTGCTTTAACTTACCGCCGTATGAAACGGAACCGGTTTCTATCAAAGCGTATTCGGCCGCTATGCAACGTATCCGGCCAAATTTTGTTCCCCGCGCTTCGTTTCCTTTTTGTACTCATTTTTTCTTGGCCTCCCCTTCCCTTTGCGCGTGACTCCCTCCATATTTCGCGCATGGCCAGATCACCCAAAAATTCCAAACCCTCGAATTCCGGCTTCGAGGAAGCTCCGCAATCGTCGTTCGAAGGCGCGCCGCTCAGCGGCAGCGTTGCCGATTGGGTAAAGCAGCTCGAGGCGGAAGCCGAAGCCGGCTCGGTGGAGACCCAGCGCGAAGTCGCCTCGAAAGCTGGCAAGCACCGCAAGAAGATCGAGATCGAAGCGCGCAAGGAAGCGGAAAAAGCGGCCAACAAAACGGCTAAAAACACCACGGCTTCCAAGACAGCGCGCGGCGTTTCCATCGGCGCGTCGAGCGATCCAAAAACCCGCGCCGCCGCCGGTCTCAATCCCGTGGCTGGCATGGACGTTTCCCTGGAGGAGGCGGCCAATCTTGCACCGGGTGCCGTCACCGCCACCGTTGAGGCACTATCGGCGCTTATCGAGAGCGGCAATCCGCTGTTCAAGGACGGCAAGATGTGGACGCCGCACCGGCCGGCGCGTCCGCCGAAATCCGAAGGCGGCGTTACAATCCGCATGGACTCGGAGTATCAACCGGCAGGCGACCAGCCGACGGCGATTGCCGATCTCGTGGAAGGCATCAATTCCGGCGAGCGCAGCCAAGTCCTGCTCGGCGTCACCGGCTCCGGCAAAACCTTCACCATGGCCAAGGTGATCGAGGCAACCCAGCGCCCGGCCGTCATCCTTGCGCCCAACAAGACGCTGGCGGCACAGCTCTATTCCGAGTTCAAGAACTTCTTCCCCGACAATGCGGTAGAGTACTTCGTCTCATATTACGATTATTATCAGCCGGAAGCCTATGTGCCGCGCTCCGACACCTTCATCGAGAAGGAATCCTCGATCAACGAACAGATCGACCGGATGCGTCACTCCGCCACCCGCTCGCTGCTGGAACGCGACGACTGCATCATCGTCGCTTCGGTTTCCTGCATCTATGGTATTGGCTCGGTGGAAACCTATACAGCCATGACCTTCCAGATGCAGGTGGGCGACCGGCTGGACCAGCGCCAGCTTCTGGCCGACCTTGTGGCCCAGCAATACAAGCGCCGCGACATGGATTTCCAGCGCGGCTCCTTCCGCGTGCGCGGCGATACCATCGAAATCTTCCCTGCCCACCTTGAGGATGCCGCCTGGCGCATCTCGATGTTCGGCGACGAAATCGATTCCATTACCGAATTCGACCCGCTGACCGGCCAGAAAACCGGCGATCTGCAATCCGTCAAGATCTACGCCAATTCGCACTATGTCACCCCGCGCCCGACGCTGAACGGCGCGATCAAGTCGATCAAGGAAGAGCTGAGGGTCCGCCTCGCCGAGCTGGAAAAGGCGGGACGCTTGCTGGAAGCCCAGCGGCTGGAACAGCGCACGCGTTACGACATCGAAATGCTGGAGGCGACCGGCTCCTGCGCCGGTATCGAAAACTATTCGCGTTATCTCACCGGCCGCAATCCCGGTGAGCCGCCGCCGACGCTGTTCGAATATATCCCTGATAATGCGCTGCTTTTTATTGACGAAAGCCACGTATCGGTTAGCCAGATCGGTGGCATGTATCGCGGCGACTTCAGGCGCAAGGCGACGCTGGCCGAATATGGCTTCCGCCTTCCCTCCTGCATGGATAACCGCCCGTTGCGCTTTGAGGAATGGGATGCGATGCGGCCGCTGACGGTCGCGGTTTCGGCCACCCCCGGCTCGTGGGAAATGGAACAGGCCGGCGGCGTCTTCGCCGAACAGGTCATCCGCCCGACAGGACTCATCGATCCGCCGGTCGAGGTGCGCTCCGCCCGCAGCCAGGTGGACGATGTTCTCGGCGAAATTCGCGAGACCGCCGCTAAGGGTTACCGCACGCTCTGCACCGTGCTGACCAAGCGCATGGCTGAAGACCTGACCGAATATCTGCACGAACAGGGCGTTCGCGTGCGTTACATGCACTCGGATATCGACACGCTGGAACGCATCGAGATCATCCGCGACCTGCGCCTTGGTGCCTTCGACGTGCTTGTCGGTATCAACCTTCTGCGCGAAGGCCTCGATATTCCAGAATGCGGTTTCGTCGCGATCCTCGATGCCGACAAGGAAGGCTTCCTGCGTTCGGAAACTTCGCTGATCCAGACCATCGGCCGCGCCGCCCGTAACGTCGACGGCAAGGTCATCCTTTATGCCGACAATATCACCGGCTCGATGAAGCGGGCGATGGAGGAAACCTCCCGCCGCCGCGAAAAGCAGATGGCCTATAACGCCGAACACGGCATCACGCCGGAATCGGTCAAGGCGAAGATCTCCGATATTCTTGATTCAGTTTATGAGCGTGATCACGTAAGGGCCGATATTTCAGGCGTTTCCGGCAAAGGCTTCGCCGATGGCGGCCATCTGGTCGGCAACAATCTGCAGTCCCATCTCAACGCGCTGGAAAAATCCATGCGCGATGCCGCAGCCGATCTGGACTTCGAAAAAGCCGCCCGCCTGCGCGACGAAATCAAGCGCCTCAAGGCCACCGAACTCGCCGTCATGGACGACCCGATGGCGAAGGAAGAGGCGAAATCGCTTGAGGGTGGCGGCAGAAGCAAGAAAAAAGAAACGAGCGCCCGCAACGGGTCGATCTCGCCTCTTGCGGGAGATATATCCGGCGGGACAGAGGACGGTGCCGCTTCCGCAAACGAAAGTGGAAAATCTCTCTTCGCCAAACCTTCGCTGGACGAAATGGGTCCCGGCTCGGACACGGGCAAGCCGCTGTTCCGCAGGAACACGCTGGACGAGATGACCGTTGGCCGCACCGAGAAGCCGGTGCGTGGCGAAGTTCCCGGCAAACCCGAGACGGAAACCGGCAAACGTTTCTCACCGCTCATGGAAGGCCAACCTGAGCGAACCAAGGACGATCCCCGCCCCCTCGTGCGCGGCAAGATCGGAGCGGGTTCCTATGAGGATGCCGGCGAACAGAAGCGCAAAAGCCGGACGAAGGGGAAGACGGGGCGTCCCGGTCGCTGACGCGCAACGGCGCAATCTGGATAGACACCGCATGCATCGAAAAAATCTGGCGGCCTTATGCCTCGTCTTTTTCTCAAGCCCAGTCCTTGCCGGGCAGATTGAGGACGCCACCTTCCACAGCGCCGCCCTGAACGCACCGCTGCCCGTCAACATCTACCGACCGGATGGCACGCCGCCGGAAAACGGCTGGCCGGTGCTTTATCTCCTGCACGGCCATGATGGTGACCAGAACAGCTGGCGGGATCTCGGCAATATCGAAAAGACGCTGGACACGCTGATTGCGGCTGGCGCCATCCGCCCGCTGGTTGTCGTCATGCCAGGCGTTAAAAACAGTTGGTATGTGGATTCGGCCGCTGTCGGTGGTCCCGGCGATTACGAGACGGCCCTGACGGGCGATCTGCGCCATCAAGTGGAAAAAACGCTGCCGGTGCGAAAAGATCGCGAAGGGCGTGCCATCGCCGGGCTGTCCATGGGCGGTTTCGGCGCATTGCATCTGGCTTATGGCCACGAAGACCTCTATGGCGCAGTCGCCAGTCTGTCCGGCGCGATCTGGCAGAACGTGCCCGCCTCCGATCTCGACAAAACGCCCGCGGAACTCAAGCTCATTCAGGACAGCGCCTTCTTCCACCGCGTCGACCGCACTACCGTCACCAGCGGCATCGTGCTGCCCTCCACCGGCGATCACTTCTCCGGCGCCTTCGGCACGCCCTTCGATGCGAGTCTCTTCAATGAGAAGAACGTCTTCACCCTTGTTGCACAGCACGTCGCCGAAAGCCAAGACTTGCCCGCCACCTATCTGACAGTTGGCGACGACGACGGCTTCTTCCTCTGGCGCGGCGCCATCGCCCTGCACGAAACGCTTCAGGCCGACAATCGCAAATCCCAATTGCGGATCACCGATGGCGATCACGTCTGGTCAGTGTGGAAAGTGTCAATTATCGACGCGCTGAAGTTCATCGATGGGGAATGGGACAAGGCAACGGACGTTGGGAAAGATTGACTGCCTACTCGATTACCCAGCCTTATTCCCCGTGCGTTTCTTTCCAGCCTTCCCCGCGACATTTAACGCCACCGCCGCGCGGATCAGCGCCACCAGTGCCTCCACGTCGATCTCATCTCGCTCGTGAAAGTCGATGGCGCGTCGCGTATTGCCCTCAAGGCTCGAATTGAACAGGCCGGCCGGGTCTTCAAGCGATGCGCCCTTCGCAAACGTCATCTTTACGGCTGTCTTGTAGGTTTCGCCCGTGCAGATGATACCGGCATGTTCCCAGACGGGCACGCCGCGCCATTTCACCTCCTCCGTCACATCCGGATCGGCCTTCCTTATCAGCGCCCGGATGCGCGCAAGCGTCTCGCCACGCCAGTCGCCAAGCTCCGCGATCTTTCGATCGATGAGAACCGACGGTGCATTCTCCTCCGCTTCCTTGCTGTCAGTGTTTTTTGCCATAACGTCCTCCGGATTTGGCGTGCCAGTGCTCCCGCTACCAGCATAAACCAAAATTTCCTGCGCTCCCACGCGGAACCAAATCCGGCCTTCACCGTTTCTTCCCCGAACGAAACGTTCAGCATACAAAGGGAAGAAACATCATGAAAATCAACGTCATCGCTCTCGCTGCCGCAGCAGCCCTCTCCTCTTCCGTGGCTTTTGCCCAGACGGCTGCGACTGCGCCTGCTGTTGGCGCCGATGCGACTTTGTCCGGTCCCGGCATCACCATGGGCACCAAGGCTAACGGCCCGCTGAAGTTCGTCAATGTCCAGAAAACCGACCTCACCGCCTCCCAGCTCGACGGTCTGGATATCTATAACGCCCAGAACGAAAACATCGGCGAAATCGAGGATGTCGTCATCGGCGATGGCAAATCGGTGATCGGCCTCGTTGCCAGCGTCGGCGGTTTCCTCGGCATCGACAAGAGCTATGTGGTGCTCGACCCGGCCTCGGTTGCAGTCCACAACGACAACGGCACCTGGAAGGCCTATGTCGATACCACCAAGGAAGCGCTGCAGAACGCACCGAAGCTCGACTACGACAAGCTGGACGACTGATTCCCCTGCAGTCGCAAGCTTGACCCCCGCGATCCGTCGCGGGGGTTTTTCGTGTGTGGAATTTCGGCGCAGTATCCGACAATCCCTCTCTCACGGCGCTTGCCTAGCAGCCCAGCTCTCGCCTATCTTCGGCGCGCAAGACACCAAGGATCGATGCGTGCCCGCCAAAACTCTCTCTTCCCTCACCATCAGCGCTATGACGATATTGCTGAGCACCCTTCCGCTATCAGCACAGTCAGCCGGCTGGAAACCAGCCGAGCAGATAAAAACCTATGCGATCAGCGGTGATACGGGCGGAGCGCTCTACCAGTCCATAGGCGAACGCGGCCCGACCGCCGGTGTGCAGGCCATCGCCCACACCACCTTCAAGCTGACATGGCGGCGCGATTATCGTCCACAACCGGACGGTGCCTGCGTACTGGCCACCGCCAAGCCCAATCTCACAATCATCTATACCTGGCCGAAAGCGCCGGCCAGATTGCCGCCCGCGGTCGCCGCCAGCTGGAAAACCTTTATTTCCGGTGTGGAAACCCATGAGCGCGTTCATGGCGAGCACATTCTCGACATGGTGCAGAAGATCGAGGCATTCAGCACCGGTCTGAGAGCGGAAAACGATCCGAAATGCCAGAAAGTGCGCGTTGTCCTTCAACAGCGGCTTGGTGAGCTATCCAACGAGCAGCGCCAACGCGGACGCGATTTCGACCGGGACGAGCTTTCGCCCGGTGGCCGCGTGCATCAGCTCATCCTGGCGCTCGTCAACGGTCCCTGAGAACTCCAGGGGGAAACGGCTATTCCGCCGCCTCGCCTTTCAGCAGCGGTTCGGAGAGCGATATGCTTTCCAGCTCGTAGGAATAGCCTTCCAGCATCGTATAGGCCTGCTCGATCGCCTCTATCTGCGCTTCCGCATTGCGGATGGCTTCGGCGATGGACTGGCTGCGCGCACGCAACATGGAACTCAAAACATCGGTCTCCGGCTTTCTGCCCAGCCGGTCCATGTGTTTGCGCACCCGCGTGCGGTGACGCTCCAGTTCCAGAATGTGAAAGCGGCTTTTCAGGATATCGTCGGTCAGCTTGCGGCGCATGGCGGCCACTGGGTCGAAGCTGCCTGGCTCACGCTCGTCCAGAATGAATTCGTTGACCAGAGTTTCCAGCATCAGCAGGCCTTTTAGGTCCTTGGCATCGGCAAGCTGCGGATCGTAACCGGTATCGTCGAACACCTTGCGGCGCACCGGATCCTTCAAAAGCTCGTAAGCGGTTTGCAGGCGTGCGAATTGGTCGGTATCGCCCCCGCTGTCGGGATGGGCGGCTTTCGCCACCTTACGGTAAGCGGACTTGATCGCCGCCTCGTCGGCATCACGCTCCACGCCAAGCAAAACATAGGGATCGATCACTAAAACACCTTCAAACGCAAACTGTTACCGCATGCCATACGCCACCCCCGTGCGGCTCGCGCACAGATCATAAGCGAATTCCGCCCGCGCGGCACCCCCGCGCCGGCGCAAAAGCCCTTGATCCTCAAATTTGTCGGACCCATGGCGACTATAATCACGGGCGGGACAAAATTGTGGAAAGTCATGGCAAAACACGCCGGGCCAAGCTGCCTACCCATGCGGAAAACCGTGCAACCCGCAGGTTTTACGGTGCTTATGGTGGAACGGCTCCAACGGGTGTAAGCTTGGCTTTTGGATCTGAAGGGAGGGACGATCCTATGCCGCAAACCATTACCCAGACAGTGACGGATTATGTGCACGCCATGGCCTATGCGGATGAGGGCCTGATGCGTGATGTTTTCGATCCGCGCGCCAGCATCGTCGGGACGTTTCAGGGTGAAACGGAATGGCTCTCACTGGAGGACTTTGCCGAGCAGATACGGAAAAGCGAACGCGGCCTGCCCGATCACGACCCCGTCTTCGAAATCCTCGGCATCGACAAGGAAGGCGACAGCGCGTCCGTGAAGCTGACGACCCGTTTCGACGGCATGGATTTTAGCGAATACCTGTCCTTGCTGGAGCGCGACGGCAACTGGGCAATCGTGCACAAGCTATATCACATCAAGCCATAGGCGTTGTGCGAATGCAGGAATAATATGGGTGGAAATGGCCAAGCCATTGAAAATACTGGTGCCCCCGACAAGGTTCGAACTCGTGACCCCCTGATTACAAATCAGGTGCTCTACCAACTGAGCTACAAGGGCAATCCAGTGCCTTGCCAACTATCAGATTCTCACTTCGTGTAAAGCAAAAATTGATTGCGCGCCGTTGGGAGACCTCTTTTCCACACCGTACCTGTGGGTTTCAATCACCAGGTCGCGGGAAAAGGCCTGCAAAATAAGCGAAGTATTTACGCGATGTAGCTAAAATGGCGATAATTCATAACCATCCCACCGGGAATAACGCATCGCATGCGCGCAAGCATACAGAAAATCCAACTAACCGGTACGATCGTCATAGCGGTAAGTTCCATCTTGTTGGCAACCCTTGCCGCCCTGCCGAGCGTTTCCAGTTACTTACGCTACCGGACCAATGCGCAGCAACTCAGCCGCTTCGAAACGGCCCTCCAGTCCGCATGGCTGGTATCGGCCGAGCGTGGTCCTGCCAATAATTTGATGGGCGCGTCTTCCCCCGATGCAAAACTGGTCCAGGAGCTGGCCGCAGCGCGCAAGGCGACGGACGACAAGCTGGTGGAACTCGAAAACTCTTTTGCCGCGGAAATCAGGGCGCAGCCAGAATTGGCAAAATCGCTGGTCGATACACGCCGAAAACTGGCGCAATCCCGAGAAGCGGTCGATCAGGTTGCTGCACTTCCCGAATCCGCGCGCAGCTACACGGCAATGTCCAACGCAATTTTTGCGATGTTCAAGGCGGCGGACAGCGTCAACATGCTGCGCGGCAAGACCGCTCGCGCGATCATCAAGGTAACGCCCAATGTAGCGATCGACATCGCTATGACCGGCACGGCCGGAGTGATGCGGGACCGGATCGGTCGCCTCGGTTCCTACGTGGTCATGAGCCTGCGGGCGAACAGGCAGGACAAGCTGAGCCTCCGCGCCAAATTCGACACGGAAATACAGAGCCTCACACTGCTGAAATCGTCGCTGACGAACTACACCGCCGCTTACCTGTCCACACCACGCGTCGATGCAGCGTTTCGCGATATTGAAATCTTCTATTTCGGCCAGGCACTTCCCTATGCGCAGAATACGATTGCGATGGTGGTGCCGTCCGCGCAGCCAAGCGTTCGCGAATTCTCCGAAAACTACATCAAGGGCATGCGTTCCTCGAGCACGTTGCGCGACCTTATTCTCGCCGAAACACGGGCAAGGATAGAAAGGAACAAGGAACAGGCGTTGATCTATGGTGGAACGTCTCTCCTCCTCGCTCTCATCGCGGTTCTGGTATTGCTGCGGCTTGCATCGGTTTACAGAACGGCACTGTTCCGCCCCATGCAATCCGTCCAGACGCAGATCGCCGCAATCGCTGCTGGTGATCTTTCAGGAGCCCTGTATCAGGACAAGGCTGCTCCGGAAGTGAAGAAAATGTTCGAGGAACTGGATTTCCTGCGCGAGCAGCTTCGCCAGAAGGAAGAAATGGAAAAGCAGCAGTCTGCGCTGGCCGAACAATTACGCACGCTTTCAGAAACAGATGCCTTGACCGGTGTGTCCAATCGCCGTGCGCTGGAAAAGACCGTTCGTGCCATATTGAGCGGCGAGGAGCAGTTGCAGGCGCTTGGCGTGATGATTGTCGACATCGACCACTTCAAATCCATCAACGACCGTTATGGCCATGCCATGGGCGACCTCGCGCTACAGAAGACAGCGACTCTTTTAAGAGGCGCCCTCCGTAAAAACGATATTCTGGCGCGCTATGGCGGCGAGGAATTCGTGGTCGTGTTGCAGGATGTCAGCCACGCGACGGCGACCGCCACCGCCGACCGCCTGCGCCGGCTGATTGAAGCCCAGGTCATTGATGAACAAAGCGGGCTGTCACTGACGGCAAGTTTCGGCGTGGTCTGGCAGGAGGCACGGGCGATCAACAGTTGGGACGAGCTGATCGCAATTGCCGACGACCGGCTTTATGAGGCGAAGCGTGCGGGCCGCAACCGGGTGTGGGCGACCTATTTCCCCAAGGTAGCCAACGGCTAGGCGGCCCGGAGCAGCAGATCAGATCAGATCGAGCGTCATAACGACAGGGCAATGGTCGGAAGCCTTGGGGCGGTCCCAGCCGGTGCGCGGATAACGATCCACCTCCTGCCCCGGCGGAAAGACCGTCCGGTAAGGCTGGCCAGCGCGGATGATTTCGGGAACCCTTGTCGCATTGATCTGCGCAAGATGCGGGGAAAGCCAGATATAATCGAGCTGGCAGAGATGCTGTTCCTGTGGCCCGCGCGAATGATAGAGCGTCCAGCGATCCATGACGTCACGGCGCGACATCGGATTGGTCACAAAATCATCCGCCGTGAAGATATCTAGCGCGCTCCGCTCCTCTTCGACCGGCGTAAAGCTGTAGCCGCTGCGCCGGTCGCCGGAAATCGAAATGCGTTCCTGATAATCATTCATGTCGCCGCAGATGGCAAAATTCTTGTTGCGGGTATTGTTTGCGCCCCAGCGGTTCTCGATGATGCGGCGAACGGCCATGGCTTCCGCCTCGCGAATCGGCATGGTGGCGAGCCGGGCATCTATGGCGTCACGGGCATTGGTCATGGATTTGAAATGCGTGACGTAAAGCGTCAGCGGTTTGCCGCCGATCCTCAGATCGATTTCCAGACAATCGCGTTTGAAAATCTTGTCGTCTATCTGGTTGGTCGCGGCAAGTGCGGGATTGAAGAGGTCGAGATTGCGGTAGGTTAGCGCGGCGTGGCTCTTGATGTCGATGACCTCGATCTTGTCGCCGTCTCGGGTCTGCTCGCGCATGACGACGGCGACATCGATGCCGCGGCTGTCATTGCCCTCCACCAGATATTTCTGCAGATAGCCGTTGCCGACCATGCGGTAGAGATAGCCATATTCGAAAGCCTGCAGGGCCGCCATGTTGTCGACTTCCTGCAGGCAGAGAATGTCGGCATCCGCATCCGCAATGGCCAGCGCCGAAAGTTGCCGCGTATCGTCTGTGGAAGAGACTGCCCGCGCACTTTCCAGCGCCTGATAGGTCGCCTCGTCCCTGATATCGAAAAGCTGGATCGCCCTGTCGCGCCGCGTCTGGTTGCGAAAACCGGTAAAGTCGAAACGGGTGAGAAGATTTTCGATATTGAAGGTGGCGAGCCGAAGCGACATGTTTCATTCCTGTTGCTGGAATGGGAGCTTAGCCGCTCCCGTTCGGTCTCGCCAGTGGCCAGTCGCGTCGATCAGATTTCCCTATTCACGATGTCGGATTTTATGTGCGGGGATATTCCCCACCCTCATTCCTGTGACGAGCCCAGCGATGAGGGAGCAAGCAAATGCTAAAGACGCCACGCTGCACGAATCGCAACCGGCAACCGGTCACCGACCGCAACCGATTCTCGAGAATAAGCCCGAAGCGCCTGCCCGTCCGGCAGGTCGAGACGCAAGGCATAACGCTCGCCCTCGTAGAGAACCGAGGTCACGGTGCAGGTGATTCCATCCGCATCCCGCACCACGTCCTGCGGCCGCACGAGAATATCCGCCCGTGGTAATTGCCCACCGTTATCCATCGCTGTGCGGAGCGCGTCCCAGTCAATATCCCGCGAAGAACCTTCCGGCATCGGCACGGAGAGAATGGCGCCCTGCCCCACCAGCGAGCCGACAAGACGCCCCTCGGGTCGTGCATAAAGCTCGGCGGGCGGCGCGACCTGAAGCAGCTTGCCCTGAGACATCACGGCGACATCGGTTGCCAGCGCCATGGCTTCCGCCTGATCGTGGGTGACATAGATCATCGTCGCGCCGGAGCGGATGTGGAACTCGCGAAAGGTCTCCTCCATCTCTTGCCGCAAATGCCGGTCGAGATTGGCGAGTGGCTCGTCGAGCAGCACCACATCGGGTTCGGTGACGAGGCAGCGGGCCAAAGCGACGCGCTGCCGCTGGCCACCGGAAAGCTCGGCGGGACGGCGGTCCGCAAAGCCTTCAAGGCGTACGGCTGCCAGCGCTTGGGCCACCTTTTCGCGATATTTCTCGCCGGAAATGCCGCGCACTTTCAGGGGATAGCCGGCATTGTCGGCAACCGACATGTGCGGCCAGAGCGCATAGGACTGGAACACCATCGCCATGTTGCGCCGCTCCGGCGGCACCATGCTGCCTGCATCGGCCAGCACCCGCTCGCCGAGCAGGATGGAGCCATCAGTCGGTTGCTCGAAACCGGCGATCATGCGCAGCACCGTAGTCTTGCCGCAGCCGGAAGGCCCGAGCAACGCGAGGAAACCTCCCTCACGCACCGTGAGCGAGACGTCGTCAACGGCGGGTTTCGACCCGGCACCAAAGCTTTTCGTCAGACGATTGAGGATCAGTTTCGCCAAGGGACCACTCCTTTCGGCAGATAGCGCCCCAGAATTTCGAGCAGCAGCATGAGGAAAATCACCATGATGACGACAAGCACCGAAAGTGCGGAGGCAAGATCGAAGCTGCCGCTGTCATCGAGGTTATAGATGAGCACACCGAGCGTCTGCGTGCCGGCGGACCAAAGGAGCGCCGAAACCGTCAGCTCATTGCAGGCGATCAGGAAAACGAGGATGACGGAAGCGCCAGCCGCAGGCCCGACCAGCGGCAGGATGATGTCCTTCAACCGCCGCCAGAAACCGGCGCCCGAAAGCCTTGCCGCCTCTTCCAGCGACGGATCGAATTGCAGGAAGGCGCTGACCATCGGTTTGAGGCTGACGGCGAAAAAGGAGGAAAAATAGGCGAGCAGAATGATCCAGATCGTGCCGTAAAGCGTGATGCCGAGCAGCGGAATGGGGGCCGCGAACAACAGGACGAAGGATACGGAAATCACCACACCTGGCAGCGCATAGGGAATATCCACCAGCGCCGACAGCAGGAACATGAAGCGGCTTTTGCCGCGCACCAGGAAATAGGCGGTCAACACCGTCACCGCAAGCAGGCAAAGGGATGTGACCGTCGCCAGAAACAGCGAGTTGCGGAAGGCTGTGCGGGTCACGCTCTGCCGGTAGAGCAGCTCCTCATAGGCGTGCATCGTAGCGGTCTTGAGACTGAGCGGCACGCCATAGGCGGGGGCAAGCGAGCTTGCCACCAGCGCAGCAAGTGGTGCAACCAGCATGAAGAACAGCACGAGCCAAAGGACAAGCTCAGCCACTACACGCCAGCGCGACAGCTTGAAAGTCGCGGCCTTGCCGGAAAGACCGATGATGCGATAGTCCCTGCCCTTCATTGCCCGCTCTTGCAGCGCAAGACCGGCCACGGAGATGATGGCGATCATGGTCGAGAGAATGGCGATATCGCCGAAGGTGCTCGCACCAAAACTGGCGAAGCGGCTGTAGATCAGCGTCGGCAGGGTGAAGATCGAGGCCGGAATACCGAGGATCGCCGGAATACCGAAATTGCCGACATTGGACACAAACGAGATCGCCGCCCCGGCGATCAATCCCGGCGTCGAAAGCGGCAGGATGATATCGAACAGCACGCGGCGAGGCGAAGCACCGGAAAGCTTGGCCGCCTCGATGCCATCCTGCGGCAAAGCGAGCAGGCCGGCGCGCAGCGACAGATAGACGAGCGGCGCATGCTGCACGCCGAGCAAAAGCGCGATACCGGCAATGGAATAGAGCGGTTGCGGCGAGCCCATGGGCGGCGCAAGGCCGATGGCCTTTAACAGCGTGCTCGACGGGCCGGTCATGCCGATCCACGACAGCGCCGTCACCTGCGGCGGGATCATCATAGGCAGCATGAAGAGGAAGCTTAAGATCGACTTGCCGCGTATGTCGCAAAGCGTCAGCGCCAGCGCGAAGCCCCCGCCGATCATGAGTGAAATCAGCATGCCGAAAAAAGAGGTGGACAGCGTGTTCAGCGCCGCATCCCAAAGGGCGGGATCAGCCAGCAATCGCCATATGTCACCGTTAAGTGACGAAACAATGCCGGTATAGGCGAGCCGCCCGAGCGGCAGGGCGCTGAGCGCAAAAACGACGCTCACCACAAAAGGAAACAGCCAGCGCGGCTGGCTGTTTCCATAGGCACTTGATCGGGACATGCCGCTATATCAGCCCTTGGAGCCGAAAATATCGGAGAAGGTCTTCAGATCCTGCTCTGAGTTCTTCAGCGCGTCCGCGGCGTTGAGCGGCAGGACCTTGAGCTTGTCGCGGGCGGGGAAACCTTCCGGCATGCCAGCGTCAGCGCGCGCGGGGATGTAGCCGAGCTTGACGAAGCCCTGCTGGCCTTTTTCCGAAAGCACGTAGTCGACGAACTTCTTAGCGGCTTCCTCATGCTTGGTACCCTTGAGGATCGCGACCGGTTCGGTCACGGCCGAAACGCCCTCTTCCGGGAAAACGAACTCCACCGGGGCGCCCTTGGCCTTTTCGCGGATAGGCATGTAGTCGACGACAACGCCGTAAGCCTTCTCACCTGATGCAACCGACTTCAGCACCGCGCCGTTACCGCCACCGGAAATGGCTTCATTGGCCTTCAGCTGCTTGTAATAGTCCCAGCCGAGGCCGTTGGCAGCGGCCAGCGTCTGCGCGTGGATCAGCGCTGCACCAGAGGTCAGCGGGCTCGGCATGGTCACCAGACCCTTGGCTTCCGCCTTGGCAAGATCCTTCCAGCTCGTCGGCTTCATCGCAGCGGCAGTGTTATACATGATGCCGGTGGTGATGAGCTTGGTGGAATAATAATAGCCGTCCGCATCGTAGAGCGAGGCGTCGATGTTCTTCGCTTCCGGCGACTTGTGGGCCATAAGCTGGCCAGCCTGCTTCATACGCTCGAGTGTGACGGTGTCGGCGATCAAGAGCACGTCGGCAACCGGATTGCCGGCGCTGATCTCAGCCATCAGCTTGGCCATGATCTTCGGCGTTCCGTCACGCACCCATTCGACTTCGATACCGGGATTGGCGGCCTTGAAACCATCAACGGTCGCCTGCGCGTCCTCGTTCGGCTGGCTGGTATAAAGCACCAGGTCGGCAGCATTGGCAGCGGTGGCGATGAAGCCGAGCGATACGATGGCGGTAAAAGCGGAAAGCAGCGTTTTCATAGGTCCAGTCCCTGTTGTTTCGTGGGACCGCTAAAACATGATTGCATAACATGTATGTGACAGGCAGGATTTTAGGGGTGTGATCTCGGTAGCCAAGGTGGAGACCGGGGCTTACCCCCCCTCTGCCCTGCCGGGCATCTCCCCCACAAGGAGGGGGATCGGCAAGACGCTCTTTCGTCACTTAATTTTCGAACGTTGAGATGGGCGAAACCTCACCACGGGTCGATCTCCCCACCTGTGGGGGAGATGTCCGGCAGGACAGAGGGGGGGGGGTAAGCCGCACCCCCTGTCGCTGCCGAAAACCTCGCAACCCTCAAATCGCCGGAACCACTTCGGTCGTCTCCGCCTGCGCCGTCGCGATCAACCGGCCAAGCCGCTTCATGCCTTCCTCGATCATCGCCTCGTTGGCGCAGGAGAAGCTGATGCGCAGCGTGTTCGTGCCCGAGCCATCCGCAAAGAAGGCGCGACCCGGAACGAAGGCGACCTTCTCCGTTGCGATGGATTTTGCCAGCAGTGCGGCACCATCCATGCCTTCCGGCAGGGTGACCCAGATGAACATGCCGCCTTCCGGCTTGGTCCAGCGCGTGCCCTTCGGCATGTATCTGTCGAGCGCAGCCAGCATCGCATCGCGGCGGGCGCTGTAGGCAGCCTTGATCTTGGCGACCTGTTTGTCGAAGCCGCGCGAAGCGACACGTTCAATGGCGATCTGGTTGATCGTCGAGGAATGCAGGTCTGCGGCCTGCTTCATCAGCACCAGCTTGCGGATAACTGGCGCGGACGCAACGATGTAACCGACGCGAAGGCCGGGTGCGAGCGTCTTGGAGAAGCTGCCGCAATAGATGGTGCGGGTGTTCTCGATGCCGCCCGAGCGGGCAATGTCCAGCGCCATGATCGGCGGAACCGCCTCGCCGTCGTAACGCAGCGACTGATAGGCGGCGTCTTCGATGACGGCGATATCCAGCTCGTCAGCCAGCGCCAGAACCTTTTCACGGCCGGCAAGATCAACGGTTTCCCCGGTCGGATTGGAGAAATCGGCAGAGAGATAAGCGAACTTCACCGCGCCGCCGAGCTTTGCCGCGGTTTCGCGGTAAGCTTCGGGCGTGCGGTTACCGCCGGGATTGAGCTGGTCGTAATTCGGCTCATAGGCGTTGAAGGCGGAAAGTGCGCCGAGATAGGTCGGCCAGGTTACCAGCGCGGTATCCTTCGGCGACAGGAACAGCTTGCCGAGGTAGTCGAGACCCTGCTGCGAACCGGAAACGATGAAGACGTTGTCGGCAGTGCATTCAATGCCGATCTCGGCCATTTCGCCCGCCAGCCATTCGCGCAGCGGCTTGTAACCTTCGCTCACCGAATATTGCAGCGCCGAGTTGACCTGCGAACCCGAAAAAATTTCCGCATAAGCCTGCTGGAACTCCTCTGCGGGGAAAAGAGCCGGGTCCGGAATACCGCCGGCAAAGGAGATGATATCGGGCTGCTCGAGCAGCTTCAGCAGCTCGCGGATTTCAGACGCTTTCATGCGCGACGAGCGCGTGGCGAAAATTTGTTCCCAATCAAGCATGGGTACGTTTCCTCTTGTGTCGTTTTTATGCGTGCATCTTTACAGAAATGTCGATACGTCAGCAATACTGACTTATCAGTTTTTCGAATTATTTCTGCCTCCCTGCACGTTACCCGCATTTGGGCCCGCCTTTGGCGGACAAAGCCAAATACACCCTTGCGCAAAGCTTCACAATCTTCCGTTTGCGATTGACGCGGCAAGGTTTTCCGGCTGGATTGCGGCCACGCGCCGCGACACGGCGAAAGCATCATGGGAGTTTGACGACATGCTGAAAAATATCGACCCGGCGCTGAATGCCGATGTCCTTCACGCGCTACGCGCCATGGGTCACGGCGATACGCTGGTGATTTCCGACACCAACTTCCCTTCCGATTCGGTGGCTCGCCAGACAACGGTCGGCAAGGTGCTGCGCATGGACAACATCTCCGCCGCCCGCGCCATGCAGGCGATCCTCTCGGTGTTGCCACTCGACACGCCGCTGCAGCCTTCGGTCGGACGCATGGAAGTGATGGGCGCGCCGGACCAGCTGGAACCCGTACAGGTCGAAGTGCAGAAGGAAATAGACGCGGCGGAGGGAAAATCCGCCCCCATGTATGGTATCGAACGCTTCGCCTTCTATGAACAGGCTAAAAAAGCATATTGCGTCATCACAACAGGCGAGACCCGTTTTTACGGCTGCTTCCTGCTGACGAAGGGCGTCATCCCGCCGGGCAAATAAGATCGAACGGCAGACTGGGTCGTGTGCTAAACCCGTCATGACAATTTCAAGTTGTTGTGGCAAAAACTTCCACTAGGTTTTGTAAAACCAACCGGAGGTGTGAGGTATCATGACCCAATATGTCCTGGCGTTCTGGAATGTCGAAAACCTGTTTGCGCCGGAGGGTTATCCAGCGCGCGAACCTTGGATTGCCGAGCGGCTGAAGAACGATCTCAAAGGCTGGACCGAAGATCTGTTCAAGACCAAGCTCAGGCAACTCGGTTTGATCATAAGGCAGATCGGCGGCGCCGGGCCGGATCTGCTCGGCGTGTGCGAAGTCGAGAACCGTTTCGTTCTGGAGACGCTTGCGGAACATCTGAACGACCTCATGCCTGAGCGCGCCTACCGTGTGGTGCATGCAGATTCCAACAAGGACCAGCGCGGCATCGATACGGCCTTCATCTATGACAGCAAGAAGCTACTGATCAACGAAACCGAGATTTTCAGCCATTTCGTGATGCGCCGCACCGGCACGCGCGACATTACCCAATGCACCTTCATCACCAAGGGCGGACGCCAGCTCATCGCGCTTTCCAATCACTGGCCGTCGCGCTCCGGCGGTGCGGTGGAAAGCGCCGGTTTTCGCATGACCGCCGGTGAGACGCTGGGTTACTGGCACCAGCGGATCAGGGAAGAGAAAGGTAACGACATCGCCGTCGTCGCCTTCGGCGATTTCAACGACGACCCTTCCGATGCATCGCTGCGCTATCACGCCAATTCCACCCGCGAGCGCTACGATGTGGAAAGCTCGCAATCGGCAATGTTCTACAATCTCACCTGGAACTACCTGCGCCAGCAGGTAGTGGATTCAGTCGGTACGGCAAGAACGATCTATGGCACGCTCTATTTCAACGGCGACGCCAATATCTTCGACCAGATCCTCGTCTCAAGATCGCTTCTGACCGGGAGCAGCGGCTTCGCGGTGCGCGAGGAAACCGCGAAAATTGAAGCCATTGCCGCCATGGTCAGCCACAGCAAGAATGAGGGGCCGATCCGCTTCGGCCTGTCGAAAGGCGATGCAGTCAAAAACGTCAATCTCGGTGGTTTCTCCGATCACTTTCCCGTATCGGTCATTATCGAGGAAGCCGACGCCATCGTGTGATCCTAGCCAGGCCCAATGCAGAAAGGCCGGAGCTCTCGCCCCGGCCTTCCAATATTCTGTCAAGCAATGAAGCTTAGTTGACGGCCTTGTCGACCAGCTTGTTCTTGCCGATCCAGGGCATCATGCCGCGCAGCTTTGCGCCGACTTCTTCGATCTGGTGGGCGTCGTTGTTGCGACGGATGCCCTTGAAGCGTGCGCCGCCTGCCTTCCATTCCTGCATCCACTCGGTCGTGAACTTGCCGGTCTGGATGTCGTGAAGAACGCGCTTCATTTCAGCCTTGGTGTCAGCGGTGATGATGCGAGGACCGGTGACGTATTCGCCCCACTCGGCCGTGTTGGAGATCGAGTAGTTCATGTTGGCGATGCCGCCTTCATAGATCAGGTCAACGATCAGCTTCACTTCGTGCAGGCATTCGAAATAGGCCATTTCCGGTGCGTAACCGGCTTCGACCAGGGTTTCGAAACCGGCGCGGATGAGTTCTACGAGACCGCCGCACAGAACGACCTGTTCGCCGAAGAGGTCGGTTTCGCACTCTTCCTTGAAGTTGGTTTCGATGATGCCCGAACGGCCGCCGCCAACGCCGCAGGCGTAGGAGAGAGCGAGTTCAAGTGCGTTGCCGGAAGCGTTCTGGTGAACCGCAACGAGGCAGGGCACGCCGCCGCCCTTCTGGTATTCGCCGCGAACCGTGTGGCCGGGGCCCT
This sequence comes from Agrobacterium sp. S7/73, assembly GCF_019355535.1. Lineage (NCBI taxonomy): Bacteria > Pseudomonadati > Pseudomonadota > Alphaproteobacteria > Hyphomicrobiales > Rhizobiaceae > Agrobacterium > Agrobacterium sp. S7/73. Next base: position 880,180 of record NZ_CP072136.1, on the reverse strand, counting down.
TCGGTGCGATCATGACGACGTCGAGCGAAGCCTTCGGCTCGATGAGGCCGAAGTGAACGTTGAGGCCGTGTGCGAAAGCAATCGCCGCACCGTCACGGATGTTGCCGGCAATGTCGGCCTTGTAGATGTCGGCCTGCAATTCGTCAGGCGTCGCCATCATCAAAAGGTCGCCCCACTTGGCGGCTTCGGCAACGGTCATGACCTTGAAGCCGTCGGCTTCCGCCTTCTTGACGGTCGGCGAACCGGCCTTCAGAGCAATGACGACGTTCTTGGCGCCGGAATCCTTGAGGTTCAGCGCATGGGCGCGGCCCTGGGAACCGTAGCCGACGATGACGACATTCTTGGACTTGATGAGATTGAGATCCGCATCACGATCATAATAAACGCGCATTTTATGGTCCTTCCCTAATGCTTGTCTCTGTGTGAACCGGAACCTCAGGCGACCTTGCCGCCCAGTTCCGAATGTACCTTTTCCGTGCCGTAGAGTGTTAGAAAGGCGACCACCGCCTTCTTTGCCCGGGCGGAAAAATCCTTGTCAGGCGCCTCGCCCAGCAGCATGCGCACATGCAGATCCGAAACGATGAGGCCGTAAAAACTGCGATACGCCTCTTCGGCGTCATCGAAACGCAGGTAACCCGAACGGCGACCCGCCTCGATCAACCCGCGGGCGCGGCGGTCGATCTGGCGACGGCCACGTTCCAGAAGAAGATCTCCAAGCTTGGAACCATCACGGCTCGCCTGCCCTATCGCCAGACGGTTGAGCGCCAGCGACACATCGCCCGCCAGCACATCAAGCAGATCATGTGCGAAAACCTCGAGATGATCGGCAAGCTGCGGCGCAGACACGCGGTCGCCCGCCTTCTCGAAGGTGCGAACCTTGCTCTGCTGGAAGGTGATCATCGCAGCCAGCAGGCCGTCCCGGTCGCCAAACCATTTGTAAAGGCTTTCCTTGGAACAGTTGGCCGCACGCGCAAGACCAGAGGTCGTCAGCGCTTTCTCGCCACCCTCGACCAGAAGACGCAATGCCTGATCCAGAACGGCGTTCTGGCGCGGCGAAAATTCCTGCGCTGTGATCGGGTCGGAGGCCACTTATTTCCACTCCAGAGGCTCGATTAATGTACCGTACGGTACGGTTCGAGCGCCATTTAAGCGGAGGCAGCTTGCCCGTCAAGCGCTTTCTTCGCAGTGATGTACGAATTGACGCGATGCGGAAGCAGAATGCGCCGCACCATAATGCCGCTTTATCCGGCCGCGCTTATCTCACGCGAGGCGTCGACGTCGCGTGAGGGCGACATCCCGTAAAAGCGGCTGTATTCCCGGCTGAACTGCGAAGGGCTCTGGTAACCGACACGATGGCCGGCCGTGCCTGCATCCAGGCGCTCCAGCAGCATCAGCCGGCGCGCCTCATGCAGCCGCAACTGCTTCTGGTACTGAATGGGGGTCATGGCCGTGATCGTCTTGAAATGGTGATGGAAAGACGACACGCTCATGCCGATATGCTCCGCAAGTTCCTCGATACGCAGCTGGCGCGCGAAATTCTCGCGCAGCCAGGAGATGGCGCGGGCGATCCGATTGCCATGGCTTCCGGCAGCGACGATGTTCATCAGCTGCCCACCCGCTGGTCCCGTCAGGATTCGATAGAGGATTTCCTGCTCGATCAGCGGCGCCATGGCCGCAATATCCGCCGGGCGGTCAAGCAGGCGCATCAGCCGGATGGCCGCATCAAGCAGCTCCGGTGTGGCGGCGTTCACCACGATGCCGCGCTGGCCGCTCACCGGCTCCTGAGACCGCTCGATCGGCATGCGGCTCATAAGGTCGAGCAGCTTTTCGCTGTCGATCGCAAGCCCGATGCAAAAATGCGGTACTTCCTCGCTCGCTTCCACTACACGCCAGGCAACCGGCAGGTCGAGCGAGGTCAAAAGATAGTCGCCGGCCCCGTAATTGATGGTGTCCGTTCCCAGCTGAACGCTTTTCGACCCCTGGATCACCATTGCCAAACAGGGACGATAGCTGCCGTGGCACGGCGCGCTGGGTGTGGACCGGCGGCTGATGCCGAGGGTTTCGATTGCCGTCTGGACCTCGCCATCGCGGGTGGCATGCCGTGCGGCGATGGAGGCGATCTCCTGATAGAGATTGAACGGCATGGTCATCTGGGAAACCCTTTAGGGAAGGAAGCAGCGTATCTGTTTGCATTATCTAGAAAGCCGGGCCAGTTTCCGCAAATAGCCCACCGCAATTTTTTGCAGGATCGTGCAAAAAGCTCGGAGGATCGCTCTAACGCCGCGGCACCCTTCCATTGCATATTCCGCCGTCCCCAACTCCCGAAAGGATATTCAGATGGCCATTGCAAGAGGTTATGCTGCGACCGATGCGTCGAAGCCGCTTACCCCGTTCACCTTCGAACGCCGCGAGCCTAACGATGACGACGTTGTCATCGATATCAAATATGCCGGCATCTGCCACTCGGACATCCACACCGTCCGCAACGAATGGAAGAATGCCGTCTTCCCGATCGTTCCCGGCCATGAGATTGCCGGTGTCGTGAAGGCCGTCGGCTCCAAGGTCACGAAATTCAAGGTCGGCGATCATGTCGGCGTTGGCTGCTTCGTCGATTCCTGCGTCGGTTGCGCCACCCGCGACCTCGACAACGAACACTACATGCCCGGCCTCGTCCAGACCTATAACGATGTCGATCCGAATACGAAGACAGCCACCCATGGCGGTTATTCCGACTCGATCGTCGTCAAGGAAGGTTATGTCCTGTCGATCCCGGACAACCTGCCGCTCGACGCTTCCGCGCCGCTTCTATGCGCAGGCATCACGCTCTACTCGCCGCTGCGCCGCTGGAACGCCGGTCCCGGTCAGAAGGTCGCAATCGTCGGCATGGGTGGTCTTGGCCACATGGGCGTCAAGCTCGGCGCTGCCATGGGCGCGGATGTCACAGTTCTTTCCCAGACCCTGTCTAAGAAGGAAGACGGACTGAAGCTCGGCGCGAAGGAATATTACGCCACCAGCGACGCCTCGACCTTCGAAAAGCTGGCCGGCACCTTCGACCTGATCATCTGCACGGCAGGTGTCGCAATCGACTGGAACGCCTATCTCGGCCTCCTGAAGCCCAAGGGCAGCATGGTCGTGGTCGGTGCACCGGAACATGCGATCCCGGTCCACGCCTTCTCGCTCATCATCGGTGCGAAGAGCCTCTCCGGCTCAATGATCGGCTCGATCAAGGAAACCCAGGAAATGCTGGATTTCTGCGGTGAGCATGACATCGTCTCGGAGATCGAAACGATCAACATCCAGGATGTCAACGAAGCCTATGAGCGGGTGCTGAAGAGCGACGTTCGCTACCGCTTCGTCATCGACATGGCATCGCTCGACGCTTGAGCCTTGGATTGGCACAAGCTCGCCACATCCGCACTCCGTAACCCCGCACTTAATACGGCGTGACGGAGGAATGGTTTGGCGCACTGACCATAAGCAAGCGCGGGAAGCCAATGCTTCCCGCGCTTTCCTTTACCCGCCCTGCCCTCAGGCCTCGTCCTTCAACGTCTCTTTCTGGGTGATCAGCCGCGCGCTGTGCTGGCCGCTGAGGTAAATCCACAGCCAGCTCCACGCCACGGCCAGCCGCGAGCGCGTTCCGATCAGGAAATAGATATGGGCAAGCCCCCAGATCCACCATGCAAGCACGCCCTTGAGCTTGAACCTGCCGAAATCGATCACCGCCGCGCGTTTGCCGATTGTCGCCAGATTACCCTGATGGCTGTAGCGGAACGGCGCGGGCTCCGGCTCTCCGGATAGCCGCGCATTGATGACCTTTGCCACATGGGCGCCCTGCTGCTTGGCTGCAGGCGCAATGCCCGGCACCGGTTTGCCGTTTTCCTGATTGACGGCGGCCGTATCGCCGATGACGAAGATATTGGGGTCGTCTTCCAGATTCAGATGCGGCCCGACGATAGCGCGTCCCGCCCTGTCGGCAGCAGCATTCAGCCACTTTGCAGCGGGAGACGCCTGCACGCCAGCAGCCCAGACCACCGTGCGGCACGGATAAAAGGTCTCACCCACCGTCACGCCCTCATCGGTGCAGGCCGTCACCGGTGTGCCGAGCAGAACCTCGACGCCGAGCTTTTCAAGCGCCTGCTTGGCATAGGCCGAAAGATCGTCCGTGAAAACCGGCAGAACGCGCGGACCTGCCTCGACAAGCAGCACGCGGCTCTTTCTGGTATCCACATTGCGGAATTCCGGCGGCAGCGCCTTGTGGGCAAGCTCGGCGATCATGCCCGCCATTTCCACGCCCGTCGGGCCTGCCCCGATGATGACGAAGGTCAGTTGCGCCTGCCGTTCGTCTTCGCTGCTGGCAAGTTCCGCACGCTCGAAAGCCAGAAGCAGGCGGCGGCGGATCGTCGTTGCATCCTCGAGCGTCTTGAGGCCGGGAGCGGCACGCTCCCATTCGTCACGGCCGAAATAGGCATGACGGGCGCCGGTGGCCAGCACCAGCGTATCGAAGCCGATGACCTGACCGGAACTCAGATGCACGGTGCGGGCGTCACGGTCTACGCCGTTCACTTCCGCAAGCAGCGTCGTCACTTCCTTGCGGTCGCGGTAAAGATGGCGGATCGGCCAGGCGATTTCGGATGTCGCAAGAGCCGTCGTCGCAACCTGATAAAGCAATGGCTGAAATAGATGATGGTTGCGGCGGTCAATCAATGTGATGCGGACAGGGGCCCCCTCCAGCCCGTGTACCATTTGTAAGCCGCCGAAGCCTCCACCCACGACGACAACGTGATGTTCTTGCATGTGTCTCTGCCTTTAAAAGCTCGCGCACGGAGCATGCGCAAGCAGATTATAGGCAAAAAAATTGACTTTGGTTATGAAATAGCCTGACCGCAGGCGCGACAAAAACGCCGGACTGTTTCAGCCATGCCATATTCCAGCGCATCCGCCGTCAACCCGTGACCGATGGAGACCTCTGCAAGATAAGGTATACGTTTCATAAGCTTGGGCAGGTTTGCTACAGTCAGGTCGTGCCCGGCATTGACGGCAAGCCCGAGCGCTGCGGCGTAGTCCGCCGTCTGTCCGAGTTTTTCCAGAAGCGCGTCACCCTTTTGCGGATCGTCAAAACAGCCGCCATAGGGACCGGTATAGAGCTCGATGCGGGTAGCACCCGTCTCAGCCGCCAGCTCCACCGCTTCGCGCTCGCCGTCACCATCGGCAAAAAGCGAAACCCGCATACCGCCAGCCTTCAGGCGCCCAACGGCTTCTCTCAGGAAAACCGCGTGCTTGCGGAAATCCCAGCCATGGTCTGATGTCGCCTGCGACGGATCGTCGGGCACCAGCGTCACCTGCTCAGGCTGGGTCTGTTCGCACAGAACTAGAAAATCCTCCGTCGGATAACCTTCGATGTTGAATTCCGCACTTGGGAAACTGTCATCGATGAGCGCACGCAGCACCGGCAGGTCCGAAAAGCGGATATGGCGCTGGTCCGGTCGAGGGTGTACAGTCAGCCCGCTAGCACCCGCAGCGAGTGCAATATGCCCGAAATGCGCGACATCCGGCCATGGGAGATCGCGACGGTTGCGCAGCATGGCAATTGCGTTCAGATTGACGGAAAGTTTTGCGGGCATGACAGTCGAGGCTCCGGTTCGGAATTGACATCCTGTTTCACGCAGGTTGACGCCGACCGCAAGGAGGCCGATAAAATTTTTTAAGGATACGGGAACGAAAGCAGGCAATACAGGTTACGGTTCTCATGCAGCATCGGCAAAATGTCTTGATCAGAAGACAGGTCTGCGGTGGGGAACAAGTAACGAATGCCATAAAAAGCAGGCACACTGTCAAAACGCGCGAAGGGGGAAACGATGCAGAATGGCAGGATGCCGTTTGAACACGGCGACGAGGACAAACCCAATCTAAGGATCAGCAGCTTTTTACCGGATATAAGCCTGCCCTCCTCCCTGCCCGCCGAACCGGTTCCCATCGCCGACATGGCCAACATTTTCGGCGTAACGCACCGGACCCTGCATTTTTACGAAGAAAAGGCGCTGCTGACCTCGAAACGCATCGGCCAGATGCGGGTTTATTCCCACCGCAACGTGCAACGCATGGCGGTGATAAATGTCTGTCGCGAAGTCGGCATTTCCGTCGCAGCCATTACAGACATCATGGAAAAACTTGCCCGCTCTCTCTCGCAGGAAGAAGCGGACGAGATATTCCACTCCGCGCTGCGGCAGCGAAAAAGAGAACTGACCGCGGAACGCTCCACGCTTCAGCGCCAGGCCCAGCAGATCGAGGAACTGCTCGCCACCGATAACGATGCTGATGGCCTCGATGCGGCTGAGCGGGGACCGGGCAAGGATATCGCGCTGACAGACAACGAGCGAAAATGCCTGGAACTGATGGCGGAGGGGTACGCCCCGGTAAGGCTCGCGCGCGCTCTCGGCCTTTCAGGTAACGACCTCAACGAACTGGAGGCGAAGATTATCGGCAAGTTCAGTGCCAGCAACCGCTTTCAGGCAGTTGCCAAAGCGGTTCTGCTGGGCGTCATCCGCGCCTGACAAGGCATTTCCACGAAAACTTCACAGCGGTTTTCCGTCCGGACAATGCACAGACAAAAGAAATGGAGCATTGAAGGTGTCCCGCTATTCACCGGAAATGCTCTATCTCAGCGAACGATTGTGAGTGTTTCTGCGGCGCGGGTGATGGCGGTGTAAAGCCACCGCTCGCGCGAATCGCGGAAGGCATAGCTCTCGTCAAAGAGAACCACATTGTTCCACTGCGAACCCTGCGCCTTGTGCACGGTCAGCGCATAGCCGAAATCGAACTCGTCATAACGCTTGCGGGTGGTCCACGGTATTTCCGTTTCCACATCCTCGAAAGCCGCCTTCAGCAATTTGATCTTGGCAGCGCCGCGATCCATATCGTCGTCTTCAGGCCGGATCATCAGGTTGATGCCGGGTTTCACCGTCTCGCGCGACGAACTCATGACCTGCCAGAGAGAGCCGTTCAGCAGGCCCTTGGCCGGATCGTTCCTCAAGCAAACCAGCTTGTCGCCGGATTGCGGATAATCGGCCGTAAATCCCTTCAGCTCGCGAAGCCGCTGGTTATAACGGCGGCGCGTGCGATTTGTGCCGACGAGCACCTGATCGGCATCGAGCACGAGCGACTGTGTCACCTCGGACTTGGAAATCACCTGCGCGGCACCGTAATCGCCACGCATGATCTCGCGGCCTTCCCGCACATCCATGGCAAGGTGGATGATGGGATTGTCCTTGGCCTGCCGATGAATTTCGGAGAGCAGGTAATCAGGCTCCTGCTCCGTGAAGAAGCCACCGCCTGAAACCGGCGGCAACTGCCCGGGATCGCCGAGCACCAGGATAGGCGTGCCGAAGCTCATCAGATCCTTGCCGAGCTGCTCATCCACCATCGAACATTCATCGATGATGATGAGTGCCGCCTTGGCGAGCGGGCTCTGGCGGTTGATGGAAAACATCGGTGCGACCGAGGTCTTGCCGGTTTCCTCGTCTTCCACGGTCTCTTCGCCGCGCGGGCGGTAGATCAGCGAATGGATGGTGCGGGCATTGGTCGCCCCGCGCGAGCGCAGCACCTGCGCCGCCTTGCCGGTGAAGGCCGCAAACAGCACTTCGCCATCGACATTTTCCGCGAAATGTTTGGCAAGCGTCGTCTTTCCGGTTCCGGCATAACCGAACAACCGAAAAACCGGCGTCCGGCCTTCCTTCAGCCAGCGGGAAACAGCCTTGAGCGCTTCGTCCTGTTGCGGTGAAAATAACATGCGCCCTCATCGCAGGATTCGAGCACCGTGCGCAACAGAAAAAGAACGAAAGATGAATCACACCATCAGAATGCGGCAATAAAACACGGCTGGTTTTTAAACCATGGCGGGTATCATGCCGCGCATGAAGATATTGATTCTGGGCGCAACGGGTTTCATCGGTTCCGAAGTGATCCGCAGCCTTCACGGCAAAGGTCACACCGTTACTGGGCTGGCTCGCACCATTGCGCGAGCTAAAGATAAATTGCCTTTCGCCAGCTGGGTTCCGGCCGATCTCTCGCGTATGACCAGCGCTGCCGACTGGGCGGCACTCGTTAGCGACCATGACGCCATCGTCAATTGCGCAGGTGCGCTTCAGGACGGCCTGTCGGATGATCTTGCTGCGACGCAGGAAAAAGCGATGCTGGCGCTCTACCAGGCAGCGGTAAATGCGGGCGGCAAGCTGGTGATCCAGATATCGGCCCGCACTTCCGGAGCCGCTTCCCAACTGCCCTTCCTCGCCACCAAACGCCGCGCTGATGTGGCACTTGCCACAAGCGGCCAGCGCTTTGTCATTCTCCGCCCCGCACTGGTTGTCGGGCGCAACGCCCATGGCGGCACAGCACTCGTGCGCGCGCTTGCAAGCTTCCCCTTCGCAGTGCCGCTCGTAAACGGCAAGATGCCTGTACAGACCGTCGCAGTCGAAGATGTCGCGTTGGCAGTCAGCGCGGCAATAGATGGCGAAATCCCGTCAGGTAGCGATATCGAGCTGGCAGCGAACGAAACGCTGACATTGCAAGGCGTGGTCGCTGCGCACCGGCAATGGCTCGGCCTCACCCCTGCTCCCGCGCTAAATCTTCCGGCTGCCTTCATGCGCCCCGTCGCCCTCACGGCGGATATTGCGGGAAAGCTCGGCTGGCGGTCGCCGTTGCGCTCAACCGCCATGAGGGTGATGTCGGAAGGTATCGTGACGGAGAACAGCGCGCCAAAAGCGACGACATCGCTCAAGAGCTTGAGGGACACGCTGGCAGCTCACCCTTCCGGCGTGCAGGACCTGTGGTTTGCCAGATCATATCTGCTCAAACCCGTCCTCATTCTCTGCCTGTCGCTGTTCTGGTTGTTGTCCGGCCTCGTACCGCTGCTTGATATCGACAGCTCGGCGGCGCATTTCCTGCCCTTCATGCCGCAAGTGCCGGCCGTCGCCCTCACACTCGCCACCTGCCTCATCGATATCGCCCTGGGCGTCACCGTCTTGATAAGACCACTTGCCAGAAAAGCACTCGTCGCCATGCTCCTGGTCACCGCCGCCTATCTGACTGGTGGCAGTCTGCTGGAGCCGGGTCTGTGGCTCGATCCGCTCGGCCCCCTCGTCAAGGTCCTGCCCTCCATCGCCCTGACACTTGTCACCCTTGCCACACTGGATGAACGCTGATGACACCTGAAGACCTTCTGCGGCTCGCCCATGTCATCGGCGCAACCGTGTTGTTCGGCACCGGGGCTGGCATAGCGTTTTTTATGGTGATGGCGCGGCGGACGGCAAACCCGGCGCTGATCGCCCATGTTTCGGGCACGGTCGTCATCGCCGACACCATCTTTACCGCCACGGCGGCGATCATCCAGCCGGTCACCGGTTATTTTCTGGCGCGCATCATCGGCTGGCCGCTGAGCGAAGGCTGGATCGCCCTTTCGCTCTGCCTTTATGTCTTCACCGGCATTTTCTGGCTGCCGGTGGTGTGGATCCAGATCAAGCTACGCGATATCGCCCGCGATTGCGCCGCAACCGGAGAGGCCCTGCCGCAGCAATGGTTCCGTCTCTACCGCATCTGGTTTGCCTGCGGTTTTCCGGCTTTCTTCGCAGTGCTCGGCATCATCTGGCTGATGTTGACCAAGCCGGATATTGCCCTGTTCGGTTGATGCGCCTCAATTGACCGCCTGTCTTTCGACAAGCTGCGCCAGTTGCTCGGCAACCGTGTTCCAGCCGTCGAAAAATCCCATCTCCGCGTGCTTGTCGCGATCCCCAGGGTTTCTATGCATGGCATAGGCCACATACTCCATGCCTTCAGGATGATCGCGAAAACTCATCACCGCGGTGAGGAATGGGCGCGCGGACGGGCGAAAGCCTGCCGTCAACGCGTCGGTGAAGACCAGACGCTCCTCATGATCCACCGCCAGGAAACAACCGCTTATGTGATCGCCAAATGCCTTCCCGTCTTCGCTGTAGCGGGTCTCGAAAGCGCCGCCGGGGAAAAGCTCCATTTTCTCGACACGGCATTTGCCGGGATGCGGCACCCACCACTGTTCGAGGCTGTTTTTGTCGACCCAGGCGTTCCAGACCAGATGGCGCGGCGCCCTGATGATCCTTGAAATCTTCAGATCGAGATCGGGATTGAAAGTGTCGGTCATTTGTCATTCTCCCCTTTATCGGAGGTTCTGTCCTGTTGCGCCATGACGAACTGTTCAAGCCGGTCCGTCCGGCCTTCCCAGATGGCATGCTGTTGCGAAAGCCAGCCCTCGATCATTGAAAACCGTTGTTTCTCCAGCGAGCAGAACCGCACCCGGCCCTGCTTGCGCGTCACGATCAACCCCGCTCCTTCCAGCTGGCGGATATGTTTCATGAACGACGGCAGGGCCATGGCGAAAGGTTCGGCAAGCGTGCCGACGCTCGCATCCCCGCTGCCCAACCGCAAAAGCACGGCCCGTCGTGTCGGATCGGCAAGGGACTGGAAGATATCGTCAAGTGGCACTGAATAGTTATCCATAAGACTAACTATCACAGCGAAAAACTTAGCTCAACGGATAAGTTTAAAAATCGCACCGGCGGAGGGAATAAAGCAGTGACCTGCGGTGTCTTTTGATGTGCTGGCGGCAGAAGCCGCCCGAACCAAGGAGGATATGTCCATGAAAATCCGCTTTATCGTTCCCGCCCTCGTTCTGGCTTTTGCCGGAACGGCCTATGCGGCACCCGCGGTCGAAACGGTCAAGACCGCCAAAGGCAATGTGCTCGCGGGCGAAAAAGGCATGACGCTCTACACTTTCAAGAACGACAAGAAGGGCGTATCCAATTGTTATGACAAGTGCGCCACCAACTGGCCGCCGTTCTTCGCGGCCACTGGCGACAAGGCCGAAGGCGCCTATTCTCTTGTGACGCGCAAGGACGGCAAGATGCAGTGGGCAAAGGACGGCATGCCGCTCTACTACTGGGCCAAGGACATGAAAAAAGGCGATGCAACCGGCGACGGTATGAACGGTGTATGGGATGCCGCAAAACCATGATGGCATGAATGGCAAGACGCGGGGGAGCCTCTCCCCCGCAGCCGGCTCCTTCGAGGCGGAGATGCTGGCGCTGATACCCATGCTGCGGCGTTATTCCCGCAGCCTTTCCCGCTCCGACGCCGATGGCGAGGACCTTTTGCAGGACTGCGTGGAAAAGGCGCTGACCAACAAGAGGCAATGGCACGGAACGGCTTTGAAATCATGGGCTTATGCGATAATGACGAATCTTTATCGCAACCGCCACCGCGCCGCGAAACGTCACCCGTCCGAAAGTCTCGACGGCCATGAGAGCCTGGCCGTTGCCGACACACTCGGCGACACGCTGGAAAACGATAGGCTGCACGTCGCGCTCGGGCTGCTTTCGCCAGAGATGCGGGCGGTGCTGATGCTGGTGACGGTGGAAGGCTATAGCTATCAGGAGGCAGCCGAGACATTGTCGATCCCGGTGGGTACCGTCATGTCCAGACTTTCCCGCGCCCGCGAAACCCTGCGCCAGCACCTGGCGGCGGACAATATCATTCCCCTGCGGAGACCACGATGAAAAGGCCCGATGCCATTACCGAAGACGATCTGCACGCTTATGTCGACGGGCTTTTGTCCGACGACGACCGCGCGGCTGTCGAGGCTTGGCTGACCGAAAGGCCGCAGGAGCGGGAGCGTGTGGAAGACTGGAAAAAACAGGCTGAAACCCTGCGAGCCGCATTCGCCGCCTATGCCGCCGAACATCCGCACGACACCGCGATGCTTGCCGAAAGAAAACACGCGCCCGCGTGGCGGCTGAAACCGGTTCTTCTGCGAACGGCAGCTGTGTTGCTGATCTTCGCGGCGGGTGCGGCAGCCGGAAGGCTTGTGCCGCCGCCGCTCGCCACGCCGCAGGACGTGGTTCTGGCGTCGTTGACGACTGACATTCCCGCGCAGGCGAAATCGGCCTATCTCATCTATGCAAGCGAGGTGCGCCACCCCGTTGAAGTTGGAGCCGAACAGCAGCAGCACCTTGCAACATGGCTCGGCAAAAGGCTCGGTTATCCCTTCGCCATCCCCGATCTTTCCAAGATCGGATATGATCTCGTCGGCGGGCGCCTGATCCCCGTCAGCGGCAAGCCAGGGGCGATGCTGATGTATCAGGACAAGACCGGCCGCCGGGTAACGGTGCTGGTCGGCCACAACGAGGAAAACCGCACCACCAGCTTCCGCATGGCGAGCGCCGATGGCGTCGAGACCTTTTACTGGATCGACAACGAACTGGGCTATGCGGTTTCTGCCGAGCTGACGCGCGCCGAGGTGCAGAAGATCGCGGAGGAATGTTACCGCCAGTTCCCTGCGTAGAATAACCCATACCCCCACCCCACATCCATGCGACAGGCACAGGGATGACGAAGGGAGAACACCTATTTCAACATCGGCCAGAGGCTGACGACGAGAAGGACGGCCATGGTGATGTTGAACCATTTGAGCCGCACAGGAACGGAAAGCCAGTCACGCAGGGCCGAACCGAAGCCCGCCCAGGTCGAAACGCTGGGAAGATTGACGGCGGCGAAAACCACGCCGACGATCAAAACGGTGACGAGATATTGCCCCTCATCCGTATAGGTCGCCATCGCGGTCACGGCCATTACCCAAGCCTTGGGATTGACCCACTGAAAGGCTGCGGCGGCAAGAAAGCTCATCGGCACCGATGCGGCAGCACCCTCGTTCAGGCTGCGGGACGTGCCGATCTTCCACGCGATCCAGACGAGATAAAGTCCGCCCGCGAATTTCAGCGCGGTATAGAGCAAGGGCACGGAGTGTAGCAGCGCGCCAAGCCCAAATCCGACGCCGATCAGCAATGACAGGAACCCCGCCCCGATGCCCAGCATATGCGGGATCGTGCGGCGGAAACCGAAATTCACGCCGGAGGCAAAAAGCATCATATTGTTCGGGCCGGGCGTAATGGAGGTTGTGAAGGCAAACAGCACCAGCGCAACGAGGGTTTCGACAGTCATGATCTCTCCTGTGAAAAGACACTATCCGCCGAACCACCATCAAACCAGTCCGATCAACCGATAGGCGTAGTCAAATTTTTTGATGGATCGATCCTTTCCATGCCGGGTTTGAGAAGTCGGAACAAAGGGCTATTCTCCGTCAACAACCGCTGGAGCGAACCGATGTATGACGACATTCCTTCCGTCACCCTGCCATCCGGAAAAGAGATACCAGCCCTTGGCCTCGGCACCTGGAACATGGGCGAGATGAGATCATCGGCTCCGCAGGAAGTCGAGAGCATTCGCAAGGCGATCGATCTCGGCATGACGCTGATCGACACGGCCGAAATGTATGCAGACGGCCGATCCGAAGAGGTGGTGGGCACGGCGATTGCCGGCCGGCGCGACGAGGTGTTTCTGGTCAGCAAGGTCTATCCCTGGAACGCCAGCGCCCGAGGCACGATTGAGGCCTGCGAGCGCAGCCTCGCAAGGCTCGGCACCGACCGGCTCGATCTCTATCTGCTGCATTGGCGTGGTGATCACCCGCTGGAAGAAACGGTGGCCGCTTTCGAAAAGCTGAAAAAAGCCGGCAAGATCGGCGACTGGGGCGTCTCGAATTTCGACACCGACGACATGGAGGAGCTTTTCGCTGTTCCCGACGGTAAGAATTGCGCCGTCAATCAGGTGCTCTACAATCTCTCCCGGCGTGGACCGGAATTTTCGCTTCTGCCCTGGTGTCAGTGGCACAGCGTGCCGCTGATGGCCTATTCGCCAATCGAACAGGGGCGCATCCTCAACAACCACGAACTCATCCGCATCGCCAAGGCCTATCAGGCTACGCCTGCGCAACTGGCACTGGCCTTTCTTCTGGAAAGAGAAGGCGTCATCGCCATTCCAAAATCCGCCAGCGCCACACGGGTGGAGGAGAACCGAGGTGCCACCGATCTCGAAATCACCGATGAGGACTGGGCCGCACTGGATGCCGCCTTCCCACCACCGACACGCAAGACGGCGCTGGAAATGCTGTGATTTAACAAAGCATTAAAATGTTTTTCGGAATCAGGCACTCAAGCAATTGAATCGAAGTGTGAGCCCTGCGAACTGATGCTTTGGGCTGCACCATTTCAATTCAATAACGGCGCAGCGAACCGCGCCGTCAGTCTCCCAGACATGCTGCACCCAGTTACGGTATGCGGCGCTCATATTCCTCTTTCAGCCCCAGCCAGCTATCCCAGAAAGGCCCCGGTTCCTTTTCCTGAAGACGGGCGGCGAGAATGTCGAGATGCGCATGCCAGCCGGCGCTGACATTGAGCTTGGTCGTGCGATCCGCAAGCCGGCGGTGAACGAGTGTCAGAAGCACATCCTTCCCCAGAGCCTGAAGCTCGATCGACACCTCTGCGCTCTCACCCCAGGTGAAGACAAGGCGGTGCGGCGCAACGACGGTGATGATGCGTGAGGTCATCCTGTTCTCTTCGGAAAAACCTTCCGGGCGGCTGCCCGGCGGGTCGGAAAGCTCGTCGTTGCGCCAGACGAGTTCAAATGGTGCGTCGGGCGCAAGCCGCATCTCGCCGGACGCCAGCCACCGGCGGCGAAGGTCGCTCTGTGTCAGATAGGCCCAGACCCGCTCGATTGGTCCCGGCAGGAGCCGTTCTATCTTCAGGGTTGTCGGCTCGACGAGCCGGCCATAGGCGTCAGGCATTGCAATATCAGCCATTGTCATTTCCTCCATCTGCAGGGGATTTTCCCTGATCATCCTCCCTGAGCATATGCTCAAGAATATCGAGGCGGCTGTTCCAGAACTGCCGGTAGAAATCCAGCCATTCATGCGCCTCTGCCAACCGTTCCGGCGCAAGGCGGCAGACATGGGTACGCCCCCTTACCTCACGGCGGATAAGCCCGGCGTTTTCCAGCGCCTTGATGTGCTTGGATGCCGCAGCCAGCGATATGTCGAACGGCTCGGCCAGCTGGCTCACCGTTCGCTCGCCACGGGATAGATCGCGCAGCATCGTGCGCCGCGTCGCATCGCCAAGGGCATGAAAGACAGTGTCGAGATGTGGAACAGATAATTCAACCATGTTGTTGAATATAGGTCGCCAGACTAAAAAGTCAACCATATGGTTGAATATCAATTCACCGGAGCGCAGCCCATAAAAAACCCGCGGCGAACCGCGGGCTTGGTATTACAAGGATATTCGAAAGGCGGAGGATCACATCCCCTGCGAACCGCGGTTCATCGCTGCAACACCCGTGCGGCAGATCTCGATCAGGCCGAGCGGTTTGATGATGGCCACGAACTGGTCGATCTTGGACGACTTGCCGGTGATTTCGAAGATGAAATGCTCGACTGTCGCGTCCACCACCTTGGCCTGAAACGCATCCGCAAGACGCAGCGTCTCGGCGCGGGCTTCACCCGAACCGGCGACCTTGATCAGCGCTACTTCACGCTCGATCGGCCGTTCCTGCCCGAGTTCGCGAGCGCGAACGGTGAGATCGAGCACCCGGTGCACAGGAACGATGCGTTCCAGCTGCGCCTTGATCTGCTCCAGCACGATAGGTGTGCCGCGCGTTACGATCGTGATGCGCGACAGATGCGCCTCATGCTCGGTTTCCGAAACCGTCAGGCTTTCGATGTTGTAACCCCGGCCGGAAAACAGGCCGATGACCCGGGCGAGAACGCCCGGCTCGTTGCTGACGAGAACCGACAGCGTATGATTTTCGACGGCAGCCGTTTCCTTCTGGATGAAATAGGCGGAGCCGGTGGGTTGTAGGTGTGCGTTCATGTCCTTTTCCTCTCCCGGCTCAGACTAGCTGACGGCCCTTGGCATCGATGGCGTTGGCAACAGCTTCATCCGTCGCCTCATCCGGCAACAGCATCTCGTTATGGGCTTTACCAGATGGGATCATCGGGAAGCAATTGGCGAGATTGGCAACGCGGCAATCGAAGATGACCGGCCTGTTGACCGCAATCATCTCGGCGATCTTGTCGTCCAGTTCCTTCGGATCGTCGCAATACATGCCAACCGCGCCATAGGCTTCCGCCAGTTTGACGAAGTCAGGCATGGCTTCGGTATAGGAGTTGGACAGGCGGTTGCCGTGCAGCAACTGCTGCCACTGCCGCACCATGCCCATATACTGGTTGTTGAGGATGAAAATCTTCACCGGCAGACCGTACTGGATGGCGCAGGACATTTCCTGAATGCACATCTGGATCGAGGCATCACCGGCAATGTCGATAACCAGCGCTTCCGGATGCGCGACCTGCACGCCGATAGCTGCCGGCAGGCCGTATCCCATGGTACCGAGACCGCCCGAGGTCATCCAGTGGTTCGGCTCCTCGAAGCCGAAGAACTGCGCCGCCCACATCTGGTGCTGGCCAACTTCGGTGGTGATGAAAGTCTCGCGCCCCTTCGATGCCTCGTAAAGACGCTGCAATGCATATTGCGGCATGATGACATCGTTGGAATTCTTGTAGGCGAAGGAGTTGCGGGCGCGCCAGCGCTCGATCTGCAGCCACCAGTCCGCGGTCTGCGCTTTTTCCGGCTTCTTCGGCAAAGCGCGCCACAGGCGAACGATATCTTCCAGAACATGGCTGACGTCGCCAATGATCGGAACGTCGACGCGCACGGTCTTGTTGATCGAAGACGGATCGATATCGACGTGAATCTTCTTGGAATTCGGCGAAAACGCATTCAGGCGCCCGGTAATACGGTCGTCGAAACGTGCGCCGATGCAGACCAGCACGTCGCAATCATGCATTGTCATATTGGCTTCGTACGAACCGTGCATGCCCAGCATGCCGAGCCAGTTCTTGCCGGAAGCCGGATAGGCGCCGAGACCCATCAGCGTCGAGGTGATCGGGAAACCGGTCAGCTCTACCAGTTCGCGCAGCAGCCGTGTCGCTTCCGGGCCGGAGTTGATGACGCCACCACCGGTGTAGAAAACCGGCTTCTTTGCCTTAGACATCAATTCGATGGCCGCGTGAATGGCGTTGAGATCGCCCTGAACCTTCGGCTTGTAGCTCTTCTGCTGAATGGCGGCGGAAGGCGGCGTATAGGTGCCGGTGGCGAACTGGATGTCCTTCGGAATATCGACAACGACGGGGCCGGGACGACCAGTCTGTGCGATGCGGAAGGCCTCATGGATGATGCCCGCCAGTTCGTTGACGTCCTTTACCAGCCAGTTGTGCTTGGTGCAGGGGCGCGTAATGCCGACGGTATCGCATTCCTGAAATGCGTCGGAGCCGATCAGCGATGTCGGAACCTGGCCGGAGAGGCAGACGAGCGGAATGGAATCCATCAGCGCATCCTGCAGCGGGGTGACCGCATTGGTGGCGCCGGGACCGGAGGTAACGAGCATGACACCGACCTTGCCGGTGGAGCGGGCATAACCTTCGGCAGCATGGCCGGCACCCTGCTCGTGACGTACGAGAATATGCTGAATGTCTTCCTGCTGGAAAATCTCGTCGTAGATCGGAAGCACGGCACCACCAGGATAACCGAAGATGTGCTCGACGCCGTTGTCCTTCAGCGCCTTCAGAACAATCTCCGCACCTGTCATGCTATTGCTGTTTTCCGTATTATCCTTATCCGTCATTGCCTGTTTCCATCCCGCTTTGGCTTTGGATATCGAGGAGCCCGAGGGCCTGTTTGAAGACATAAAAAAAGGCCCCTAGAGGAGCCTCGTTCAGCGCATGGGTGCTTTCGCCGGATGGTTACACCATCCTGCCCATGCGCCGTCCCACCACGATAAGTACGTTAAGATTTTTCATGGGCCGGAGTGTTAGCCAGAAAAGCGCCAGTCGTCAACGCATATTGCGGAAAAAATCGGCGTCGGCTTCTTTTATTACCCGTAAGGCACCATGGACGAAATTTTCGAACGCAACAGATACACAGGTTGTTAAATATAATCTTTTACAATCAAAGATGCAGATAATGCCCGAACCACCGCGATCATCCGCATGTACCGGGATAAGACGTGAATAGTGACGAGTTTCATAGAGCGTCCCGCATGGACGAAAACGAACGGCGATCCGGCCAGCAGCCGGCTAACCGCATGCTCGGCCGCGTCATCGCCTGTGATGGCGCCCATGCGACAATCGCCGCAGAAACGGAAATCGGCTCAACCGATGTCGCGCAGCTCTGGTCCGTCGGACGCCTGATCTCGATCGAAATGGGAACGAGCCGCGTCGCCGCACTGGTATACGCCATGCGCACGGGCGAAGAACACTGGTCGTCGGACAAGCCGAACCGGCTGCTGATCGACGTGGAACTCGTTGGCGAAGTCTACCGCACCGAAGATGGCAGCGAACGTTTTTCCACCGGCATTTCCCGTTACCCCTACCTGGGCGCGGTCGCGCATCGCATCCGCACGGGAGACCTTTCCAAGATCTATGACAGCGGCAAGCGAGACACATGCGTCATTGGTAAGCTGACGCAGGACGACACGATTGGCGCGGCCATCAACATCCAGCAGATGCTGGCGAAACATTTCGCCGTCGTCGGCTCGACGGGCGTGGGCAAAACCACCGCCGTCTCCCTTCTTCTGAACAAGGCGATCGAGACGGACCCGAAGCTGCGTGTCCTCATTCTCGATCCGCACAATGAATTTGCGGCCGCCTTTCCCGATCATTCTGTCGTCATCGACACCGACACGCTCGACCTTCCCTTCTGGCTGATGCGCCTTGAAGAATTCGCGGAAGTGATTTTCCGCGGACGCAAGCCCGTACCGGAAGAGATGGACGTCCTTCGCGACATCATTCCGGAAGCGAAAAAGGCATTTCGCGGCACAGATGGCTCCGCCGTTCGCCGCACGTCCGACAAGAGCGCGATCACGCCCGACACGCCGGTGCCTTACCGCATGGCCGATATTCTCGCCCTCATCGACGAGCGCATCGGGCGGCTGGAAGGGCGCGGCGAAAAGCCGACCCTGCGCTCCCTCAAGGGTCGCATCCTCTCGGCCATCAATGATACGCGCTATAACTTCATGTTCTCCAGCAATACGATCAGCGACACCATTCTGGAAACGGTGGCGCATATCTTCCGTATTCCAGGAGAAGGCAAGCCGATTTCGGTTTTCCAGCTGTCCGGTATCCCCTCGGAAGTGGTGAACTCGGTCGTCTCCGTCCTTTGCCGCATGTCCTTCGAACTCGCGGTGCTGGCGCGCGGCTCGCTGCATATGCTTGTCGTCTGCGAAGAAGCGCACCGTTACGTTCCCGCCGACCCTGAGCGCGGATTTTTCCCGACCCGGCAGGCGATCGCGCAGATCGCCAAGGAAGGCCGCAAATACGGTATTTCGCTTGGCGTCATCAGCCAGCGTCCGAGTGAGCTGGACCAGACCATCCTGTCGCAGTGCTCGACCGTTTTTGCCATGCGGCTGACGAACGAGATCGACCAGAAGATCATTCTGTCCGCCGTACCGAACGCCTCAACCTCGACCACCAGTTTCCTCTCGTCCATCGGCAATGGCGAGGCAATCGCCTTTGGCGAGGCAGTGGGCGTACCGATGCGCATGCGCTTCGACCGCGTCTCCACGGCAAAATTGCCGAAGGCGAACGGCGCAGTCAGCCATACGCCCCAGGAAACGCCCGATACGGTGGATCTAAACACCATCGTCAGCCGCATGCGCGCGGTAGCCAAGCCCGTCATCACCGGCTTCCAGCAAAGCGTCGAAGCGGCCTTCTCCGATATGCAGGAACCGATGTCAGCTCCCAGGGAAGCGGACGACGTCGATCGCTGGAAACGCGAACTGGGGACGGCGGCGACGGAAGGATACGAACCCTACCGCCCCGACATGCTGCCCGGACGCACAACCCTCGCGCCACAGTCGCCCGCAACGGCAACGGATACCAGCGCTGTCAACGAATTGCGCAAAGTCGGCTTCCAGATGCAGGCACAGAGTGGCCCGCCTCCATCAGAGACACGTCCTTCGCTGCGGGAGAGCCTGATGAAAAAGCCGCTAGGCAGCCTTTACCGCAAGGACTGAGCGCGGCCCTTACGGCTGGATACGTGCCCAGTCCGGCCCCATCTGGTTGCGGAACCAGGTCATCTGCCGCTTGGCATATTGGCGGGTCGCGGCCGCCGATTTTTCGATGACCTCTGCCTCACTCATACCGCCAGCCAGCATATCGGCGATCTGGGAAACGCCGATCGCCTTCATCGCTGTGGCGTCAGGCGCAAGGTTCATGGCGAGAAGAGCTTTCACCTCTTCCACAGCACCACTCTCCATCATGGTTTCGAACCGCCGATTGATGCGGTCGTGCAGCACGGGCCGTTCCGGCAGGACCACAAATTTCTGCGCTCGGTCCGGATCAACTATCATCGGACCACTGGCTTTTTGGAACTCCATGATCGACTTTCCCGTCGCTTCCATGACTTCCAGCGCCCGGACGATCCGCTGGCCGTCCCCCGGCTGAAGCCCCCGCGCCATCAAGGGATCGCACCGCGACAGCTCCGCGTGCAGGACCGTTGACCCCTCTTCGATCAGCCGGGCGCGCAGCCTCTCGCGTATGTCGTCAGGAATGTCGGGCATATCGGACAAGCCGCCCGTCAGTGCCTTGAAATAAAGCCCCGTACCGCCAACGATGACCGGAAAACGCTGCTGCCTGCGCAAATCCCCAAGCAGGGCGGAAATGTCCCGCAGCCATTCACCCGTTGAGTAGGAACTGCTTGCCGGCACATGGCCGTATAGCAGATGTGGCACGCCTGCCATTTCTTCCTCGGATGGCCGGGCGGTCAGCACCCGCAGCGTGTCATAAACCTGCATGCTGTCGGCATTGATCACGACACTGTTCCGCTCCCGCGCCATACGAAGCGCAAGCGCGGACTTGCCGCTTGCCGTCGGGCCGGTTATCAGGATCGCATCAAAATTCTCATCAAGGTTTTTCATCATGGCTTTCGTTGCCACGCTTATCGCCAATCCGTCAAATCCTGTTCTGACACCGGCCCTCGGCGAAGCGGCCGCCAATGCCGTAAACGCATCCGGTCTCTACTGGCTGGCCGATGGCATCGCCTGCGATATTGCCCTGCCCTCTGGCACCGATGCCGAACAGGCACGTGACGCGATTGCCGATGTGCTTTCGGGCCAGCCGATCGATATCGTCGTTCAGGAACAGGACAAGCGCCGCAAGAAGCTTCTGATCGCCGATATGGATTCGACCATGATCGGTCAGGAATGCATCGACGAGCTGGCCGCCGAAGTGGGATTGAAGGACAAGGTTTCCACGATTACCGCTCGCGCCATGAATGGCGAAATCGCTTTTGAGCCGGCGCTCCGCGAGCGCGTGGCGCTGCTGAAGGGCCTGCCAGTCTCCGTCATCGATGACGTTATCGAAAAGCGCATCACGCTGACATCAGGCGGCAAGGAGCTGATCGCCACCATGAAGGCGAAAGGCTACTATACCGCCCTCGTTTCTGGCGGTTTCACGGTCTTCACCGGCCGGGTGGCGGCGATGCTGGGGTTTGACGAGAACCGCGCCAATCTTCTCGGCGAGGCCGATGGCCAGTTGGATGGCACCGTTGCCGAACCGATCCTTGGCAAACAGGCCAAGGTGGATGCGCTGAACGATATCGCCGCAAAGCTCGGCATCTCGCCGGACGAGGCAATGGCGGTCGGCGATGGCGCCAACGATCTCGGCATGCTGCATCTGGCCGGCGCGGGCGTTGCCCTGCACGCCAAGCCCGCCGTCGCCGCCGAGGCGCAGATGCGCATCGACCATGGCGACCTGACCGCACTCCTTTACATTCAGGGTTACCGCAAGACGGATTTTGTCGTTCCATGATCATCCGCGAAACATCAAGGCTCATTCTGCGCGAGTGGAAGGAGAGCGACCGCAATCTGTTCCGCGAAATCAACGCCGACGAAAAGGTCATGGAATTTTTTCCCTTCCGCCGCAGCCATGCGGAAGCGGATGCGGTTCTCGAAACCATCAACGGCATGATCCGCGGCAGCGGTTACGGCTTCTACGCCATGGAACTGCGCGAAACCGGCGAGGTTATGGGATTTTGCGGCATATCGCCGGTCATGAACCTCGATCCGCCCTTCCCGCTCGGAACCATGGAAATCGGCTGGCGGCTTGCCACCCGCTTCTGGGGTCACGGCTATGTCACCGAGGCCGCGCAATCGCTGCTCGTCATGGCTTTTGACGAAAAGGAAACGCCGGAAATCGTCTCCTTTGCCGTCCATGACAACCAGCGTTCGACGCGGGTGATGGAACGTATCGGCCTCAAGCGTGACCCGTCACGAGACTTCGACCACCCGCGCGTCCCGGAAGACACCCATCCGCATCTGCGCCCGCATGTGACCTATGCGCTGACGCTCGCGGAGTGGCGGGAACGACAGGCGCAGTAGCGCCCTCGCCCGCCAGTTCGGCAATTATTTCACAGCCGCATTTCCGCCGTCGGCAAACAGGGCCGATCCGGCAACGAAGCTCGACATCGGGCTGGAGAGGAAAAGGGCGGCCTGCGCCAGTTCTTCCGGTTCCGCAATGCGCTTCATCGCATGCAGCCCTGCAGCCCACTCCTTCTGGGCGGCATCTCCCGCCATCGGCGTATCGACTCCGCCGGGAAGCAGCGCATTGGCGCGAATTCCCTTGAAGGCGTAGTCGGCAGTAATGCCCTTCACCAGCCCCATCAGCGCCGCCTTGGCGGTGCCATAGGCTGCCATGCCGGGTATGCCGGCGCTGGTGCCGACGAAGCTGGAGATGAAGACGACCGAACCGCCTCCCCGCTTCAACATCGCAGGGATCTGGCTGCGCACGCCGAGAAATGCGGAAGTGAGGTTGGCGGTGATCACGTGATCCCATTCCTCTACCGAAATCTCCGCAAGCGGTTTTGTTGCTCCAACGGCGCCGGCATTGTTGACGGCGATATCGAGACCGCCAAAGACGGTCATGGCCGCATCCGTCAGACGGGCATGGGTTTCCGCAACTGTGACGTCACCCACGACAGGGTGAACGCGACCGCCGGCCTGGCGAATGGCGGAAGCCACATCCTCGAGTGCCTCGGCACCACGCGCGTTGATAATGACGGCCGCGCCCTGTTCGGCAAACAGGCTTGCCGTCGCCCGGCCGATGCCGGATGACGCGCCAGTGATGATCGCAACCTTGTTTTCCAATAATTTCATATCCTTGGCCTCCTTTGCCGGAGACCGAGGAATAGAGAGCAAGCCGAACCACAGCCACCCGATTCCTGCCGAACCGGGCGAAAGAAGCTTTACTCCAGCGGCAGCGCCACGACGCGCAGATTGCCCTGTGCATCGGCAACCATCATATGCGCATTCTTGCGACCCTCGGATTTCAGGCCGTTGACACGCACAAGCACGTCGCCCGGAACCTCCATGAAGTCCTGTCCGACCTCGACGATGACATCACCCGCCTTCATGCCCTTCTGTTCGGCAGGCGAACCCTGATCGACGCTAGCAACAAGCACGCCTTCGACGCTTTCGGCAATGCCCTTCTCCGTCCGCAACTCGTTGCTCAGCACTACGAGGTTCATGCCGAGCACGCGCTGCGGCGCTTCGCGCACCTCCGGCGTCTGGTCCTGCGCCTGATCGTCGGAACCGCCCTTGTCATCAGGCACGACCATGCCGCCATCACCGTCCTCGGCCTGCGGATCGTCGGTTGCGGCCTTTTCATCGGGCGCATCCTGCAACTGGCCAAGCTTTACCTTGACGGTCTCTTCCTTTCCGTCACGGAAGACCACGACATCGACTTCCTTGCCGACCGGGCTTTCCGCCACGATCCTCAAGAGGTCACGCATCTCGTGAATATCCTTGCCGTCGAATTTCAGTACGATATCGCCGGCCTGGATCGGGCCGTTTTCCACCGGGCCACCTTTGGCCACGCCGGAAATCAAGGCACCCTTTGCCGCTTCCATGCCAAGGCTTGCGGCCACGTCGTCGGTAACCGGCTGGACGCGCACGCCGAGCCAGCCACGGCGGGTTTCGCCGAATTGGATGAGCTGCTCGACGATATTCTGGGCGAGTTCCGTCGGAACCGCGAAACCGATGCCGATCGAACCGCCGCTCGGCGAAATGATCGCCGTATTGATGCCGATCACCTCACCCTTCATGTTGAAGAGCGGACCGCCGGAATTGCCCTTGTTGATTGCAGCATCCGTCTGGATGAAGTTGTCATAGGGACCGGCATTGATGTTACGCCCGCGCGCGGAAACGACGCCGACGGTCAGCGATCCACCAAGGCCGAAGGGATTGCCAACGGCCATGACCCAGTCACCGATGCGCATGCTGCGCGAATCGCCGAACTTGACTGCCTTCAGCGGAGCCTTCGGCTCTACCTTCAAAACGGAAAGATCGGTCTTGGTATCAGTGCCGACCAGCGTTGCCTTCAGCTTCGAACCATTCGGGAAAATCACCTCGATGGCGTCTGCGCCCTCGATGACGTGATTGTTGGTGACGATGTAGCCAGCCGGATCGATAACGAAGCCGGATCCCAGCGAACTGACCTTGTCGCCGCCTTCCGGTTTCTGGTTGTCGAAATAATCCTTGAAGAACTCCTGGAAAGGCGAACCTTCCGGCAGTTTCGGCGGCACAGGCCCCTTGCCCTCGGTCTTGACGTTCTGCGACGTCGAAATATTCACCACCGCATCAAGAAGCGGTGCGGCAAGATCGGCGACCGATGCCGGCCCATGGCTCTGCGCCCATGCCGCAACCGGTGCCGAAAGGCTACCCGCCACAAGTGCGAAGCCCGCGACTGCGGCAATGCTGCTGCGAAAAGGCGAAAGAAGGGTCACGGCCATAAGCGTCCTCGCGTTTCAAATCGTCATTCCCTGCATATATCGTCAGAGCATAAGGCGGAATGATGAAGTGTAAAAATACCTTTTCGTGAACAGCACCGGCTGCCTTGCTCACTGCCTACAGCATCGGCGCGAAAACGGATATCCCTTTCCGGGCGCGAGACAACAGGATTTTGTCCCCTTTCCGTTTTGCTGCCACCCAGCCATTCGCTCAAAAGAAAGGGCCGGTTAAAACCGGCCCCTCCAAAATCATTCGATCCGTTATCAATTTGCCGGCGGTGCGGCAGGTGCGGCCGGAGCCGTGGATGGAGCACCGTTGATGTCGTTGAAATAACGGAAGAAGGTCGAGTCGGGAGACAGGACCAGCGTCGTGCCGGTTCCAGACAGCGCGCTGGAATAGGCCGCCATGGAACGATAGAACTCGAAGAAGCTCGGGTCGCGCTGGAAGGCTTCGCCGAAGACCCGGTTACGCTCCGCATCGCCTTCACCGCGCAGGACTTCGGACTGACGCTGGGCATCGGATTCGAATTCCACGACCTGACGGTCGGCAATAGCGCGACGACGCTGTGCCGCCTCGTTACCGCGGGCGCGGATCAGTTCGGCTTCGGCCAGACGTTCCGACTTCATACGCTCGAAGGTCTGCTGCGAGACTTCCTGCGTGAGATCGGTGCGGCGGATACGGACATCCACGATGCTGACGCCAAGCGATTCCGCGTCGGGACGCAGATCGTCACGTACTTCCTGCATCATCGATGCACGCGCATCCGAAAGCGCCGATTCGAAGCCGCGAAGACCGTAGACCCGGCGCAACGACGCGTCGAGACGAGTGCGTAGACGCGATTCCGCCGACATCTGGTCACCGGAGACCGTCTGCCTGAAGCGGCGGGCATCCGTGATGCGATAGACCACGAAGGCATCAACCTCGTAGAACTTGCCGCCGGAAACCTGAACACGGATGTTGTCGTGATCGAAGCGCAGCGCCCGGTTCTCGATATATTGCACCCGATCGGCATCCATGAAGGCGAAGGGCAGCTTGAAGTAGAGGCCCGGCGCCGTTTTCACGTCCTGGATCTGACCGAAGCGCACAACGATGGCCTGCTGACGCTCGGTGACTACGAAGATCGACGAATAGGCCAGGAAAAGCACGGCGGCGAGACCGACGAGAACGGCCGTAAGACGGTTGCTCATATCAGTTGCCTCCCTGCTGTGCCGCGCCCGGATTGCCGCGCATGATCTCGTTCAGAGGCAGATAAGGCACCACACCCTGTTTTTCGTCGATGATGACCTTGTTGGAACCCTTCAGGACCTGTTCCATCGTTTCCAGGAACATGCGCTGGCGGGTCACGTCAGGTGCCGTGCGATATTGATCGTAGATGGAAATGAAGCGCTGCGCCTCACCCTCTGCCTCGTTGACGACACGAGATTTGTAGGCGTTCGCCTCTTCGATGATCTGTGCTGCCTGACCACGTGCGGCACCCAGCTTCTGGTTGGCGTACTGGTTGGCTTCCTGCACGAAGCGGTCCTCGTCCTGCTCGGCACGCTGCACTTCGTCGAAGGCGTCGGCCACTTCGCGCGGCGGCGCCGCGTCTTCGATGGCGACAGCATTGATGGAGATGCCGGCCCCGTATCCGTCCATGGTGGACTGGATGATGGTGCGCACATCCGCCGCGATCGCCTGACGGTTGTCACGGAAAATGTCCTGTGCGGGACGACGGCCGACGATTTCGCGCATCGCGCTTTCGGAAACCTGCTGCAAGGTCTCAGCCGGGCTGTCGACGTTGAAGAGGTAGGATTTCGGATCGGAAACCGTATAGAGCACCGAGAACTGCACGTTGACGATATTCTGGTCACCGGTCAGCATCACGCCGTTCGCGGAGGAAGACGAAGCGCGCGAACCGATATTCTGCTGCTGTTCGGTCACCTTGACGATTTCAACCGTCTCGATCGGCCACAGATGGAAATGCAGGCCGGGCATCGAAATCTCATCCTTCGGACGCCCGAAACGCAGCTCCACGCCGCGCTCGTCCGGCTGGACGGTGTAGATGGACTGAATGCCGAGGAAAACCAGAACGACGAGAGCGACGATCGCAATCGCGCCGCCATTGAACCCGCCCGGCAGGACATTCTTGAAGCGGTCCTGGCTGCGCCGGATGATCTCTTCCAGATCGGGCGGGCCGCCATTGCCGCCGCCACCGCCGCGAGGCCGGTTAGGTCCCTGCCCCCATGGGCCGCCACCGCCGCCCTGGTTGTTTCCGCCACCACCGCCGCCGCCCCAAGGGCCGCCGCCGCCATTCTGATTGCTCCAGGGCATCAATACCTCTTTATAAAAGCCTCTCCCGATCCCGTTCGAAAGCGATTGCTCGCGTGCGGCGGGAATATGGACCCGTTATAAGAAGGAGAAGCGTGCGTTTCAACGCAGAGGTGGTAACTAAATACCCAATCAGGGTAAATAGTTCACTTTGACGCGGCTCTGCGCAAATAAGTGGTGAACAGAACCGGATAATTGTCCTTTTCCCCGGCGGGAACGGCATTTTCCTCGATTTTTTCAAAGACGGCGGGATCGATTTCCGGAAAAAAAGTGTCGCCATCAAGCTTTACGGCCACATGGGTGACGGAAAGTTGATCGGCAAACGGCATGGCCTGACGGTAGATTTCCCCGCCACCGGCCACGAAAACCTCGTCCACGCCCAGTTCCGCAGCCTTGCTTTTCCCAAGCGCCAGGGCATCTTCAAGCGACGACACGACATCCACGCCATCGGGCCTGTAATCGGCATTGCGGCTGACGATGATGTGCGGCCGGCCCGGCAAAGGACGCTCGCCCACCGAGAGAAATGTCTTCCTGCCCATGATGAGCGGTTTGCCCATCGTCATCGCCTTGAAGCGCTTGAGGTCAGTGGAAAGCTTCCAAGGCATATCGAGGTCGCGGCCGATAACGCCGTTTTCCGACACCGCGACGATGATGGTGATGCGCGGCTCGCTCATACCGCGATCGGTGCCTTGATGGTTGAATCCGCTTCGTAGTTCTCAAGCTTAAAGTCTTCGAACTTAAAGGAGAAGAGGTCTCGCACATCCGGGTTGAGGCGCATCGTCGGCAGGGCCTTGGGGGTCCGCGTCATCTGCAATTTCGCCTGCTCGAAATGGTTGGCGTAGATATGCGCGTCACCAAGCGTATGGACGAAATCGCCGGGCTTCAGCCCCGTGACCTGCGCCACCATCAGCGTCAGAAGTGCGTAGGAAGCAATATTGAAAGGCACGCCGAGGAAAATATCGGCCGAGCGCTGGTAAAGCTGGCAGGACAGCTTTCCATCCGAAACATAGAACTGGAACAGGCAATGGCAGGGCGGCAGCGCCATCTCGTCCACCAGCGCCGGGTTCCAGGCCGAAACGATGTGGCGGCGAGAATTGGGATTGGTTTTGAGGGCCTCGATCAAAAGCGCGATCTGGTCGATGTGGCGGCCGTCGGGCGCCGGCCAGGAACGCCACTGTGCTCCGTAAACCGGACCCAGATCACCATTTTCATCGGCCCATTCGTCCCATATGGAAACGCCGTTTTCCTTGAGATAGGCGATATTGGTATCGCCCTTCAGGAACCACAGTAGTTCATGGATGATCGAGCGCAGATGCAGCTTCTTGGTGGTGAGAACCGGAAAACCTTCCGCAAGATCGAAACGCATCTGGTAACCGAAGACCGAACGCGTACCCGTGCCGGTGCGATCTCCGCGGTCGGAGCCGGTATCCATCACATGCCGGAGAAGATCGAGATATTGTTTCATGTGTTCTGCCGCCGATTCCCTGATATCAAGGGAATATAATAACACAGGGCGACAGAACCAATCACCAGCGGGTCGCTTATCCCCGCGAAAAAATCAGAGCGACTGGAGTTTGCCCAGTTCCTTGGCCACCAGATAATAAAACGTCACACGCGACTTGGAGCGGTCTGCGGCCATGGCCTTGGCGGTTGCATCGATCGCCTTATCGGCGCTGTCATCGGTCACGCCAAGCTTCTTGCCGCACCAGTTCGCCTTCACACGCGCAAGCTCTTCCGGATCGGAAGCGGACACCAGCGATGAATCCCGGTTGCGCAGGGCAATGCCGAGATGTTTGACGATTTTGCCGACAATCGCTTCGTCGGCTGCTGCGTCGTATTTCTTCACATCTGCGAGATAGTCAGTCATGTCCACTCCTTCGTGTGTCCCCGGCCCGGTGTTGCTTGTGGTGACCGGTTGTAGGGAGAATGTGTCAGCAATCCCTCGTCGTCAAGAATTGTCTAAATTGTGGGCGGCAAACACGAAATCTTTTCATGGAATTGTCATCGGCCCCTTTTCTCGGCCAAGGGAAACGCCTATATGAACCTTGCCGGGGCAACCCGGCTATGGCGATAAACGGTCGGTGTAATAAACCTATTGGACCCGGGGGCGGTACCCGGCGCCTCCACCAAAAACCGGCGGCTTTTCAAGATGAAGGCCGGCTTTTGATGGGGGCGAAATAGGATCGACAAGGGCGTAAAGATCGAACTTTTGCTCGGCATGATACCGCCGTTATCGGGTCACAAGTGTAGTTGCAAATGACAACAACGCTAAGGAATACGCTCTCGCTGCCTAATGGCGGTGCGGGAATTCCGCTCTAAAGTCCTCACGGTTAGCCCCGTGAGGCGGGGTTCGGAGGTACCTGGCAACAGAAACCTCCACCTTCTCCATTTTGCCTGAATTGGTTATATGATAGCTGACTTGCACACAGCATCGGCTTTTCCGTTGCTGCCGTTCAGGACATTGCGTATACTTGGGTAATGCGTAGCCGCCAGGATCGAAATTGATCCCGGCTTGCGGATTACGCAAAGATTCAAAGTGTTACAGCGTCCTTGGCGCACTTGGTGCGCAGCGCTTTAAAAGACGTTCGAATAAGGGAAAGACAGGACCGCATGGGGCAGGATCATATCCGTTACGACATTCTCGCACAGGATGCCCTTCGCGGCGTTATTCGCAAAGTTTTGGGTGAAGTGGCCGCAACCGGCCGCCTGCCCGGCGACCACCATTTCTTCATAACATTTCTGACCGGCGCGCCCGGTGTGCGGATTTCGCAGCACCTCAAGTCCAAATATGCCGAGCAGATGACCATCGTCATCCAGCATCAGTTCTGGGACCTGAAGGTGACGGAGATCGGCTTTGAAATCGGCCTGTCCTTCTCGGATACGCCGGAAAAGCTGGTTGTTCCCTATAACGCCATCAGAGGTTTCTACGATCCTTCCGTCAATTTCGAGCTTGAGTTCGATGTGCCCCTGGCAGACGAGGAAGAGCTGGAAGAGGCCGAAATCACCGCCTATCCCGTTTCCCATGAGGCAAAGCCGGCTACAACGTCGGAGACGCCCAAGTCCGGCGAGGAAAAGAAGGAAGGCTCCGTCGTTTCTCTGGATGCCTTCCGCAAGAAGCAATAACGGCTTTTTGCCCGACCGCGCGAAGCTCAAGGAGACATATCCGCATGGCCGCCGATATCGTCAATCTGCGTCAGTTCCGGAAGCAGAAAGCCCGTAGCGAAAAAGAAAAACAGGCGGATCAGAACCGCCTGTATTTCGGTCGCACCAAAGCGGAAAAAAACCTCACATCGGCCCTAAACGAAAAAGCCGAAAAGGCGCTCGATCAGGGGCGGCTTGAAAAGGACGATGACAGGACCGACAGGGATTGAAGAGCCGGCCTGCCCGGGCAAACTTTCGGAAGACCGGAAAAAACACCGCTAAACAGAGGCTTGCAGGCACGGCATGATTCAGATTCCCAACCGGACCAGCCGGAGAGATTGATCTGATGATCCGCAAGCACTCCACGACATTGCACGGCCACCGTACCAGCATTTCACTCGAGGATGCCTTCTGGGACGAGCTGAAAATCATCGCCGAAAAGCGCAAGATCAGTTTCGCCGCCCTGCTTGCGGAAATAGACGACAACCGGCCAGCCGACAGCAATCTGTCCTCATCCCTTCGGGTCCATGTTCTGAATTGGCTGAAGAGCAGGTGAGCTTGCTGCAAGGTGGCATCGAAAGATGATACTCCAGCGGCGCGCATATGCGCCGGCTCATATCCAGCCATTCTCCGACTACAAACATTCTTGCCGAAAACTCATAATGTCGTGAAAGCATTCATTAAACATTAGCGCGCTAATTTGTACTGCAAGGCGCTTCAGTACTGCGTAGCCTTGCTTCCAGATTTGTATTTCAAGCTTTTCCTTTCCATCCGCACGCCACGATGCGACCCATGGTTTCCGCCGCTTCGGGAACGAGCATCGCTGTTTCCGTCCTCTCCTCTTCATCCACCTCGTCTTCAAGCGTTGCCGAACTGAAATCGCAGATTGCCGAAAAGCAGTCAGAACTCGCCCAGACCTCCGAAGCGAAAGCACAGGAAGAACTGAAGAGTACTATTGCATCGCTGCAAGCGCAGCTCGAGGCACTCGAAAACAGCTCCGACAAATCGGCTTCCTCAAGCAACAGCGCGGACAAGCCCAGCCTGTCGGGGGAAAGCAGCAGGATCGGCACCAAGAATTTTGATGCCGACACGCCCTTCGGCGAGCGTGAAGCCTGGATTTAACAGGCTAACGGATAATTTTCGCAAAGTGGTCGAGGCGGCAGCTGCCCGGACCGCGTCAAAATTCGCCCTGAGACACGGTCTCTAACCTCTCTCCAAAATGCGCCGTCGTCGCAGCAAACTTACGGATTGGCCGGAGCGTTTTCGGGCGCCAGTTGCCTGATCGCATCTTCCGTTGGAGGCACCGTCAGGGCCGGCGTTGATTGCCGCTCGGGAACAGGTTGCTGCTGCTGCTGCTGTTGCTGCTGCTGCTGTTGCTGCAACCGCTCCTGCTGTTCCTTTTCCTGCCGCAGACGCTCCTCTGCCGCCGCCTTAAGGCGCGCCTCCTCTTCGGCCTTGGCCTTGGCTTCCGCCTCCACCCGTTCCTTTTCAGCCTGACGTTCAGCCGCCTGAGAACGATAAAGCGCCGTTTCACGACGCAGGCGCTGCTTTTCAAGAACGCTGGCCTGCATGGCCTCGACGCGACGGCGTTCCTTTTCGAAAGCCCGGAGTGACAGATAATTGCCGAGCGCCGAAACATCGGTCGTCAAAGCCGGTGCGGCGAGCGGACCGTTATAGTTGAGACGCAGCGACGGTTCGGCGCCAGCAACCACTTCGGTGCCGGGATTGAAGATAAGATCGAGATCGCCATTAACGGTCGATGCTGCAATATCGACCGTCGCATCTCCGGTAAGCGTCACTGGATCGATCCCGGCGCGCAAATTCTGGAAGTGCAGCGCGCCGCCATTCAGGGTGAATGGCAGGGCTACGTTGCCGAGCGGTATTTCGCCCTGCCACAGGCTCTGATCCACCAGCGGCCGAACCTTTGGCGCGTCGATCGGCTGCTGTAAGCCTTCCGCCGCCTGCAGGATCGGCGGAAAGGCACCGGGATTAAGCCCTTTGAGCACAAGCCCGCTGGCGCGCACTTCCCCGGAGCCACCTGCCGATTTCAAAATTTCACCAACGCTTTTGCCCGTCGATTCGGCGGTCAGATCGATCGCCACCCGGCCCGTCGCGACCGGGCCGTTGGCATTCGCCCACAATATCGACTCGGGATTGGCGTCGTTCACCGCGATCTTGGTGCGGAAAATGCCCGCTCCCTCGCCTGTGGACATGGCAAGCCGCCCGGTCAGCTTTCCGCCCATGAAGGTGCCGGCGATATCATCAAGCGCGAGATTGCCATCATCATGCGTGATCTTGGTCGACAGACCCGTGACCGTGCCGAAGGGACCGGCCTCGAAACTTTCCGCTTTCAGCGACAGCGAGGCCTTGAGTTGCGGGAAAGCCGGCATGGCCAGCGGCTTGGCGTTGAGCGTGCCCGTCTCCGGGTCGATCACCGGTCCGTATATCGCATCTCCGAGCCAGGCAAGATCGACCGTCCGAAGGGCAAGATCACCGGTGACGGAATGGGGGGCCGCGCGCTGGAACGCCAGACTGCCCGAGAAAGGGTTGCCGCCCGCCTGCCCGCCGAGGGCGGAAAACGCAATCTTCTGCGCATCCACCGCCATTTTTCCGTTCGCCTTCAGCGCCATGCCACCACCAAGCTGCGGCAGGCCAACCGCATTCATGATGAGATAGGGCTCTATATCAGCGCTTTCGAGCGCCAGATCCGCACTACCCTCGCCGAAATTGGCGGCGGCAACGGCAAAGGATCCAATCATCGAGAAATGCGTGCGCTCCGTCGAGAAACGGATATCGGTCTGGACGGGAGAACCGAGCGTGCCGTTGAGCTTGACGGAAAGCAGCCCTTCCCCGTCGGCATCGAACGGCAGAGGATCAAGCCCTGCCTGCCCGAACAGGATCG
This sequence comes from Agrobacterium sp. S7/73, assembly GCF_019355535.1. Taxonomy (NCBI): domain Bacteria; kingdom Pseudomonadati; phylum Pseudomonadota; class Alphaproteobacteria; order Hyphomicrobiales; family Rhizobiaceae; genus Agrobacterium; species Agrobacterium sp. S7/73. The sequence continues at coordinate 847,080 of NZ_CP072136.1, read as the reverse complement.
CCGTCGACTGGTTTTTCAAAACCCCTTCCAGCGACATCGCCGTATCGTCGGTGATGGACAGGAAATCCGGCATCTTGGCCACGGCCGAAAGACGGCTGCCGTTGACTGTGCCGGAAACGGCGACATTGGCGCCGCCATTTTCGCTATTGACCGAAACATCCATGGCAAGGTCGGAATTGGCGTACCACGGAGAACTCGCCGCCAGACGGCTGAGGAACGGATGACCAGGCAATTTCTGCTGCAGCATGGCGAAGAACGGCTGCATATCTGTCGCATGCAGGTTCACCGTGCCCTTGCCCGCATATTTCAGCAACGACCCCTGCAACTGCCCTTTCGCCTTGACTTCGGCACCGGCGATATCGCCAGCCGTCATCTTTTCAAGCGAGAGAACGCCGCCCGCCATGGTGAAGGCGGTTTCCACATGATTTGCAGTCACACCGGCCATGTTGAACCGGTCGGCCTTGAACTTGGCGTCGATGCGATGGTCGAGAACAGAACTTCCGACCTGATCGCCGAGCGCCAGGCTGCCAAGCGCCTTCAGGGCGTCGAGATCGATCTCGTTACCGGCAAGATCGATCGAAAGATTGGAGGCCTTGCCGTCAGAGCGCCGTTCCAGCTTCCCCTTCAGAGAGGCGTCGCCAATGGCAAGCTCGAGATTGTCGAAACGCTGGTTCAGCGTCGTCAGCGAGACGTCGGCGGAAAAACCGGCGGCATTGAGCTGGCGGATCGCCGGATCGACAGAACCGGAAAGCCAGTTTGCCAGCCCGGATGGCTGGTTGGAGGCAACGAGCAGATTGCCGTTGAAAGCGGGACCATCCAGCAGCGTCAGGGAACCTTTGGCTTCCAGCTGCGTCCTGCCGGGCAGCGTTGCCACGGCGTTAACCACCTGCCAGCCGCTGCCATCAGGGCGCACGTCCAGCCGGATGTCACGAATGGTCGTGTCGTCGGAAACCAGCGCCGGTAGGCTGATGCTGGCCTTGCCCGGCACCGGCGGAACCGGAATGCGGGCGACCATGGCGGCAAATGCCTCGATGCGCTGGCGCACGGAAGCGGTGGGCTGGCGCGAGGTCTTGCCGGTCTGCACGACGGGCGGTGCGAAACGATTGACGTCGATCTGCTGGCCATCCGCCGTGAGCAGAAATTCCGGCTTGGCCCCGGTATCCAGCGTTGCCTCGCCGGTCACGACGTAAGGATTTTCGTTGCCACCGAGCTCCATGCGGTAGCTCGGTATGCGCACGCTTTCATTCGTCAGTTCGAAGCTGCCGCGGGTACGTGGCGACGAGAACAGCGATTGCCCGGCCTGCTGCTTCTGTTTTTGGTCTTCACGGAAACTGAAGGCGAAGGAACCGCTATAGGCGGGTTTTCCCGCAGTCGCGGCAATCGCACCGTCCAGATCGACCTCAACCGGATGTTCATCCGGCACCACGCGAATCCGCAGGCCCATGCGCCCATTGGTATAATCCGGCTCACTGCTGGACAGCGAGAACGAGCCTGGATGCCCGTCAACGGCAGCGCGCCCTTCCGCCTTCCATGGTCCGGCCAGCGAATTGGCGGACATGTCGGCGTTAAGACGCGTCACAACACGATTGCGGCCGGATTGCTCGTCGATGAATTCGATCTGCCCGCCTTCGATCTGCACACTTTCCAGAACCACGGTGCGGGCTGGAATTTCCGCCCGGCTGCCGCGCATCCAGTCCAGAGTGCCGTCTTTCAGAAGCCGGATCTTGGCCTTAGGTTCCTCGATGCGCATGTCGAAGATACGCGCTTCACCGGAAAGGAAAGGCGCCAACTCGGCATCCATGGAAAAACGCGCCACCTGAATGAGCGGCGATCCGTCCGCATCCGTTCCTGCGCGCACGTCATGCAGCGTCACCGAAGGGAAAGGGAGAAGCCGGGCTTCGACGCGACCGTGCACCACCACCTTCTTGCCCAGAATGCGGCTTGCCTGATCTTCGAAATCGCGGCGGAAATCCGTCCAGTCAACGAAATAGGGAATGAGCAGCGCTGAAAACAGCACCACGGCCAGCAGTCCGCCCAGAAAAACCAGAATACGCCCGAGCACTGAACTGCTTCTCCCTTCGCGAACGCTGCAAACCTATTCTTATTTGCCTTAACGGCAAGCAGCCTTTTGTACCAATCAATTGTGAGAATGATCAGACAAGACGGAACAGTTTGCCTGGATTGAAGATGTTATCGGGGTCGAGCGACGTTTTGATGGCGCGCATCACATCCAGCGCATTTCCCGCTTCTTCGGCCAGAAAACTCATCTTGCCCTGGCCGATGCCGTGTTCTCCGGTGCAGGTGCCGTCCATGGCGATGGCCCGGCGATTGAGACGCGCAACGAAAGCTTCGGTTTTGGCGACACTTTCGGCATCCTTTCCATCGAACAGGATGAGTACATGGAAATTGCCGTCGCCGGCATGGCCGACGATCGGCGCCAGAAAGCCGTTTTCCTTTATATCCCGTTGCGTTTCCACCACGCAGTCCGCTAGCCGCGAAATCGGCACGCAGACATCGGTGGACAAACCGTCGAGATGCGGCGCGAGCGCCCGCGAGGCCCAATAAGCATCATGTCGGGCCTTCCACAGCTTGTTACGCTCGGCCGCATCGCTGGTCCAGCGGAAATCGACGCTGCCGCATTCCGCCGCGATCTCTGCAAATTGCTGCGATTGCAGGGCCGCCGTCTCTTCGGTGCCGTGGAACTCCACGAACAGCGTCGGTTTTTCCGCGTAGTTCAGGCCGGAATAGGCATTGCAGGCCCGCACCTGCACTTCATCAAGCAGTTCGATGCGCGCAACCGGAACACCCATCTGGATCGTCATGATAACAGCGTCACAGGCCGCCTGAATACTGTCGAAGGTGCAGACGCCACCGGCGATCTTTTCCGGGATGCCCTGCAACCGCAGCGTAACCGAGGTCAGAACCCCAAGCGTGCCCTCGGCGCCGACGAAAAGCCGCGTCAGATCGTAACCGGCCGACGACTTGCGGGCACGGCGAGCAGTGCGGATTTCCTCACCATTGGCAACAACGGCGGTAACGGCCAGCACATTGTCCTTCATCGTGCCGTAACGCACGGCATTGGTGCCCGACGCCCGCGTCGAGGCCATGCCGCCGATAGAGGCATTGGCACCCGGATCGATCGGAAAGAACAGGCCGGTATCACGCAGATAGACGTTAAGGTCCTCGCGCGTCACACCCGGCTCCACCGTCACGTCAAGATCTTCGGCGTTTACCTCAATGATGCGATTCATCCGGCTGAAATCGATGCAGATTCCGCCATCAGGCGCATTGACCTGCCCTTCAAGCGACGACCCCGTACCGAAAGGAATGACCGGCACCTTATAGAGCGCGCAGGCTTTCACCACAGCTTTCACATCATCTGCGTTTTCGGCAAAGACGACACCATCAGGCGCCTGCAAGGTCAGATAGGTGGTGGTATGGCCATGCTGCTCGCGAAACGCCTGCCCAGTCTGGAGCTTGTCACCCAGCTGCTGCTTCAGCGCTGCAAGCACCGACGCGATGCCTTCCTCGTTGCGTTTTCCCGCGACTACATCTTTCAGCGCCATCGTCCATCTCCACCGCAAGATACCGCCGTAACGGACTCGATCCGTTACGAAATTCCGTTGGGTGGTATGGGATAAGGTTAAGGCTTTGTCCAGCATCGCGATTGCGCGGGACACATTTGGCGAGGACCGTTTATTCCGCCGCAAGCAGCTGCTTGTCCTCCTCAAGCGCCTTCCGACGCGCGGCAAGTTCCAGTTCGCGGTGGAGGCGGATTTCCTCATCGGCTTGCGGTTTGGCGAAACGGGCAATCAGCAGGTAGGAAACCGGGGTGATGTAAAGCGTCACCAGCGTCGCAAAACCCAGACCGCCAACGATAACCCAGCCCAGCGCGATGCGTGCTTCCGCCCCTGCTCCCTGCGCCAGCACCAGCGGCACGCCGCCCAAAATGGTCGCGATCATTGTCATCATCACCGGGCGCAGGCGGATGCTGGTGGCTTTTTCGATGGCTTCGCGCACGGTGGCGCCCTGGTCACGCAGATGGTTGGCGAATTCCACGATGAGAATGCCGTTCTTCGCCATCACGCCCACCAGAAGCACAAGCCCGATCTGGCTATAAACGTTGAGGCTCGATCCGGTGACGAGCAGCGCGATGACGGCGCAGGCAAGACCGAGCGGCACCGTCGACATGATGATGATCGAACTCAGGACACTTTCGAACTGCGCGGCCAGGACAAGGAAGATGATGGCGATGGCGAAACCGAAGGTCAGCAGCATGCCGCTCGAATTCTCCTCAAGCGTCGCCGCCTCGCCGAGCGGCAGAAGGCGGGCGCCGGGCGGCAGGAGGGATTGTGAGAGCTCGTTCACCTTTTCCAAAGCCTGACCGAGCGAAACGCCGTCCTTGAGATTGGCGGTAAAGCCGACGGAGGGAAGCTGCTGCTCGCGGTTCAGCTGCGGCGCCACCGCATTTTCCTTCAGGGTGGCAATGACCGACATCGGCACGATCTTGCCGTCACCCGTTTTCAGGAAGACGTTTTCGAGATCGGTCGGGTCGTTGATCGGCCGGGTGGAGGACAGCAGCCGGACCGGGATTGCATCCCCATCCACGAAGACGTCGACAACCGAACGTCCTTCCAGCAGCGATTGCATGGCGCGTGACAGGCCGGTGATATCAATGCCGAGATCGGAGGCGCGCTCACGGTCGATGGAGACGGATAGCTGCGCCTGGTTGGGCTCGTTGTCGAAACGCGGCGTTTCGAACAGGCCGCTTTCCTCCATGGAAAGCAGTAGTTTCTGCGTCGCAGCCGTCAGTGCCTGATAGTTGCTGCCGACCATTGCCATCTGCAGGCCGTTGCCCGCACCGCGAATGCGCAGGCTGTTCGGCTGCATGGCGTTGCCGCGCAGCGCCGGCACCTTGTTGGCGGCAGCGGTAACATCGGCGGCAATCTGGTTCTGCGTGCGGTCGCGATCAGCCCACGGCGCCAGCGTCAGCACCAGAAAACCGGTGTTCGAGGAACCGTTCATACCGGTGATGGAGTAAATATTGCGGATTTCACCGCTATCGCGCAGCGGCTGGAGATTTTCCTCGATCCGCTGCAACTGGTCGCGCGTATAGTCGAGGCTGACACCCTGCGGCGCCGTCACACGCATCATCACCGAGGCGCGGTCCTCGCGCGGCGTCAGTTCGTTCTGGATCATGCCGAAGGCAATCCAAGACAGGCCCGAAAAGACGAGCGCAACGATGATGACGATGAGCGGGTTGTTGAGGCAGGCGGAAAGCGTCTTCTTGTAGGTGGAGGCAAAGACATTGCCGAACCACGCCAGCGGTCCCGTGGGTTCCTTCAATCCGTCTTTCAGCATCCGCGAAGCGAGCATCGGACACAGCGTCAGGGCCACGATGGAGGAAAGACCGACAGCGAAGGCGAGAACGAAACCGAATTCACGGAAGAGGCCACCCAGCTGGCCCGGCAGGAAGGAGAGCGGAATGAACACTGCGGCAAGCGTCGCCGTCGTCGCAATCACCGCGAAGAACACTTCCTGCGTGCCGAGAACAGCGGCAGCGCGCGGCCCCATGCCCTCCGCACGGCGGCGCACGATATTTTCCAGCACCACGATCGCATCATCGACCACCAGACCCGTCGCCAGAACGATGGCGAGCAGCGTAAGGATGTTAATCGAGAATCCGACCATGTAGATGGCGATGATCGTGCCGATCAAAGCCACCGGCATGGTGATCGCCGGAATGAGGGTTGCCCGCCAGTCACGCAGGAACAGGTAGAGCACCACAACCACGATCAGCGCGGAAAGACCAAGCGCCAGTTCCACCTCGTGCAACGCGCCTTCAATGAAGACGGCGTCGTCACTGGTCACCACGATGCGCGTACCCTGCGGCAGGTTGGCCGACATGGCCTCGACGGCAGCCTTCACGCCGGTGGAGATATTGAGCGTATTGGACTGCGCCTGCCGGATGACGCCGAGACCCACGCCCTGCACACCATTGGACCGCAGCGAGGTGGATTCGTCATCCGCACCCAGCATCACGGTTGCCACATCGCGCAGGCGGATATTGTCCTTGATCAGAAGGTTGGAAAAATCCTCAGGCTTCGTGAGGCTCGCGGTCGCGCGCACGACGATGTCCTGCGTCGAACTTTTCAGCGATCCCGCCGGCACATCAAGCGCGGCACTGGCCAGCGCGGTCGAAATATCCGTCACCGTCAGACCACGGCTGGCAAGTGCGGCCTGATTGAGATCGACGCGGAAGACTTTTTCCTGATCGCCGTAAAGCTCCACATCCGCCACGCCATCGACGGCGGCAAGGCGGTCGATGACTTCGTCATCCACCAGCTTGGTCAGATCTTCCATGCTGAGCGTGGACGAAGTGACGGCAAGACGCATGATCGGCTGGCTGTCGGAATCCGCCTTGATGATCTGCGGCTCGTCAGCATCGTCAGGCAACTGGTTGGTTACGCGGCCAATGGCATCGCGCACATCGTTTGCGGCAACGGCCATATCGACATTGTCGCCGAATTCCATCGTTACGCGGCTGGTGCCGAATTGCGAATTGGAGGAGATGGTTTTGACGCCGCTGACGCGCGCAACAGCTCCCTCGATGGTCTGCGTCACTTCCTGATCGATGGTTTCGGGCGCCGCACCTTCATAAGTCGTCCTGACGCTGATGGACGGCCGGTCCACATCAGGCAACTCGCGCACCTCAACGCCAACCAGCGCGGCAAGGCCGGCAACCACAAGCAACGTATTGAGAACCGCTGCCAGAATGGGCCGGCGAACGAACAGTGCGGTGAAGGCGAGCTTGGAATCCTGACCCGAAGGCGACTGAGTCGTCATTGGCTGGCAACCTCCTCGGGCTTCGGCTGGCTTGCGACACGGACGGCACCACCCTCCCGCACCCGCTGCAATCCTTCGGTCACGACCTGATCGCCTTCCGCCAGTTCCGCTTTCACGAGAACGGCATCGGGGTTACGCTGCACGATCTGCACCCGCACCTTGGCCGATTTATTATCGGTCACGCGCCAGACATAGGAACCTTCGGCATCCCACTGCACGGCCAGCGGATCGACGGATGCATAGGTCTCTCCGGCAAAACGCATGGTAACGCCGAAGGACATACCGGCCCGAAGCTCATCCTTGTCGTTAGCAAACCGTGCCCGGATGCGGATGGTACGGCTTGCGGCGTCGACACGGTTGTCGACGGCCTCGACCTCACCTTTGAACGTCTCGCCGGGGCGTGAAATCGAGGTGGCCTCTACAGGCATTCCGACGGTAATTGCAGTTACGAACCGTTCCGGCGCCCAGAAATTGACCAGAATTTGAGAACGGTCATCAATGCCGACGATCGTTGATTGCGTGGTGACATTGTCACCGATATTGGCGGCCACGATCCCGACAACACCCTCAATCGGTGCGACGATGTCGCGGCGCCTGAGGTTCAGCTCGGCGGTGCTCAGTGCAAGCTTGGCGGCTTCCTCGGCAATCTGCGCGTCCAGCACATCAAGGCGGGATACGGATTTCAGGTTACTGTAGGAACTCGATTTTTCGACGGCGCTGCGTAGCGCAACCTGCGCCTTGTCCCGCTCGATCACCTGCTCCTCGTCATCGAGCCGCGCGAGCACCTGCCCCTTTACGACGCGGGCGCCGGATGAAATGCGGATTTCCGAAAGCGTGCCTGATGTCTGCGGCATGACGACAACCGACTGGATGGCCTCGCCACTGCCGATGGCGTTCAGCCTGTCATTGACCGTGCCCTGCTTGACCGGGGCCATCGCCACCAGGGTCGCATTGCCATCGCGGCGTGCGGCGCCGGCATTCTGTCCGGATGACGAACCGGGTGTTCTGGCACCGGATGCGGCAACCTCGACCGCGCCAACAGGTGTTTTGCCGATGCCGATACCCGCGAGCAGATTCCGCGCTTCGGGTGAATAAAACCCCCAAAGACAGAGTCCTGCTCCCGCCACAGCAAGACAGACACCCACCTGTTTCCACACCCGCATACAATTCTCCGATTATCCGCACAGCATAAACCTGCCCCGAAAAGAGCTTTTCGGAACGATAGAAGTATTCCCGCATGCCTTAACGAAGGCAACGCACAAATCCGTTCCTTACATAATTGTAATTTGTGATGAATTGTCGTCGAAAGCGCACTGACGGCCATTTCTGTCGCAAACATTCGCCAATCCGGTAATCTGCAGCTGAGATAGCCATGACCGGAGGAATGCATGAGCACCGTAACGAAAGCCGAAAATCCTGAAGCCAACCCGCGCGTCAAGGCTGTGTTCGACGATATCCGCACAACGCGGAAATCGGATTTCATAAACAATATGTGGCTCTACCTCGCCTTCGACCAAGATCTTCTGGAAAAGACCTGGGCCGAGGTCAAGGCGGTGATGGCCACACCTTCAGCGCTCGATCCGCTGGTGAAAGAAATGCTTTATATCGCCGTTTCCGTCACCAATGGCTGCTCCTACTGCGCCCACTCCCATACCGCGGCTGCAAAAGCCAAGGGCATGACGGGCGAACAGCATGCCGATCTCATGCGCGTCATCGCCCTTGCCGCCAAGACCAACCAACTGGCCGTGGCGCTGCAATTGCCGGTGGACGCGGCTTTTGATGCCGACAGGCGGGCCTGAGACGAAAAAAACGTCTTGGAATAGGCGTTTTGACGGATGATACCGGAATAAAAGCAGAACACGGTTCTAGCCTTTATATCCCGAATCACTACATTGGGCCGCATGAGCAACAGTTTTGACGATATGCCGTTCTTCGACGAAGAACCTGAGGCGCCGCGCAAGGCGACGAACAATGCCGATGCAGGCAACGCTGGCGGGCTTGGCATTGCCGCGCGCGCCATGGCGGCACGCGATCAGGCCCGGCCCACGCCCGACTATCTTTCCGGCCTCAACCCGGAACAGCGCGAAGCCGTGGAGACACTGGACGGCGCGGTTCTGGTGCTTGCGGGCGCCGGCACCGGCAAGACCCGCGTTCTGACCACCCGCATCGCCCATATTCTGGCGACCGGACGCGCCTATCCCAGCCAGATTCTGGCCGTGACCTTCACCAACAAGGCCGCCCGCGAGATGAAGGAACGTATTGGCGTTCTGGTCGGCGGCGCGGTTGAGGGCATGCCCTGGCTCGGCACTTTCCACTCCATCGGTGTCAAGCTCTTGCGTCGCCATGCCGAACTCATCGGCCTGAAGTCTGATTTCACCATTCTCGACACCGACGATGTGGTGCGGCTGATCAAACAGCTTATCCAGGCCGAAGGTCTTGATGACAAGCGCTGGCCGGCCAAACAATTCGCCGGCATGATTGACGGCTGGAAGAACAAGGGGCTGACGCCGCCGGATATTCCCGAGGGCGATTCCCGCGCCTTTGCCAATGGCAAGGGCCGCGAACTTTACACGGCATATCAGAACCGGCTGAAAACGCTGAACGCCTGCGATTTCGGCGATCTTCTGCTGCACCCCATCAGCATCTTCCGCCGCAATCCCGATATTCTGAAGGAGTACCATCAGAAATTCCGCTACATTCTGGTGGACGAATATCAGGACACCAATACGGCGCAATATATGTGGCTCAGGCTTCTTGCCCAGCGCCCCAAAGGCGAGCCGCAAAACGTCTGCTGCGTCGGCGACGACGACCAGTCGATCTATGGCTGGCGCGGCGCCGAAGTGGACAACATCCTGCGCTTCGACAAGGATTTTCCCGGTGCCAAGGTCATCAAGCTGGAGCGTAACTACCGCTCCACCGAGCATATTCTGGGCACCGCCGGCCATCTGATCGCCCATAATGAAGGGCGTCTCGGCAAGACCCTGTTCACCGAGCGCAGCAGCCCCGACGATGAGAAGGTCGTGGTGCATGCGGCCTGGGATTCCGAAGAGGAAGCCCGCGCCGTCGGTGAAGAAATCGAGCAGCTTCAGCGCAAGAACCACAAGCTGAACGACATGGCCATTCTCGTTCGCGCCTCCTTCCAGATGCGCGAGTTCGAAGACCGTTTCGTCACGCTAGGCCTCAATTACCGCGTCATCGGCGGTCCGCGCTTCTACGAGCGTCTCGAAATCCGCGATGCCATGGCCTATTTTCGCCTTGTCTGCCAGCCGGCCGACGATCTGGCCTTCGAGCGCATCGTCAACACCCCCAAGCGCGGCCTGGGCGACACGACCATCCGCAATCTGCATGATTACGCCCGCGCCCGCGACATTCCGATGCTGGCGGCAGCGACCGACATCATCGAGACCGACGAGCTGAAACCGAAAGCGCGCAAGGCGCTGTTCGACGTGGTGCAGGATTTCCGCCGCTGGCAGGGGCTTCTGGAAAACACCGAACACACCACGCTTGCCGAGCAGATCCTGGACGAAAGCGGCTATACTGCCATGTGGCAGGCCGACAAGACGGCGGAAGCACCCGGTCGGCTGGAAAACCTGAAGGAACTCATCCGCTCGATGGAGGCCTTCGAGAGCCTGCGCGGTTTCCTCGAGCATGTCGCGCTCGTCATGGATGCCGAGCAGAACGAAAATCTCGATGCCGTCTCAATCATGACGCTGCATTCCGCCAAGGGGCTGGAATTCGACACCGTCTTCCTTCCCGGTTGGGAAGAAGGTCTGTTCCCGCACCAGCGGGCGCTGGACGAAGGCGGCCGCTCCGGTCTGGAGGAAGAACGTCGTCTCGCCTATGTCGGCATCACCCGCGCCAAGAAGCTATGCCATATCTGGTTCGTATCGAACCGGCGTATCCATGGTCTGTGGCAATCCACCCTGCCCTCGCGTTTTCTCGATGAACTGCCGCCAGCGCACGTGGATGTGGCGGCATCCGACAGCAATTACGGTGGTTACGGCGGACGCGGCGGTTATGGCCAGTCCCGTTTCGACAAGGCGGAGCCCTTCGCCAACAACTACTCCACCCCCGGCTGGAAACGTGCCCAGGCCAACAAGTCCGACGCGACCCGCGATAACTGGGGCACACGCTCCGGCCATGCGGTCGAGCGGATTGGTTATGGTGAAAGCGGGCCCCGCGCCCGCACGATCGACGGCGAACTGGTGGCAAAATCGGTTGCCGACACACCGTCGAAATTCGTGGTCGGAGACCGCGTTTTCCATATCAAATTCGGCAATGGCAACATCTCCGCTATCGAGGGTAACAAATTGACCATCGATTTTGACCGCGCCGGACAAAAGCGTGTGCTGGATGGATTTGTGGAAAAGGTTTGATTCGACAACTATGAGTGTGCGAATGCAGTTTTTTCCATAGCCCCCGTCACGCCGTTGCAATAAAGGAGTTGCAACAGGGTGCAGAAACCGGGCGAGGACTGCTTTGCATATTTTACCGAAAAGCGGGCGCAAGCTTGCCGTTTTCCTGATCAATATGGACAGCGCCACCAAGCGCCTCGAGGACATGAACGCACGCCTCGACGCCATCGGGCTGAAGGCAGAGCGGGTCCCGGGCGTTAATGGCCGCGAACTGAATTATCCGATCCCGGAATTCAGCGAGCTTTCCTACATGCTCATGCATGGCCGCCGCACCTCGCCGCCGGAAATCGGCTGCTATCTCAGCCATGTTGCCTGTGCCAACAGGTTCATGGGCAGCGATGCCGACATCGCGCTCATTCTTGAAGACGATGTCGTCTTCGAAAAGGATTTCCTGGAAGCAATCGACGAGGCGATAGTGAACGGGAGCGACTGGGATCTGCTTCGGCTGACCACGGTCAGCAACGGTCGCAAGTTTCCGTTCCGCAAGCTCGTTGGCGGACGCTCACTCGCAATTGCGTTGACGCGGGAAAAGGGTTCGGGCGCATATCTCGTCAACCGCCGCGCCGGCAAATGGATCTCGAAGCTGATCCCCATGCGGCTTGCCTACGATATTGCCTTCGACCTGGAATACCTCGCTGGCCTGAAGGCAGCCTTCATTTACCCACTCTGCGCCACGCAGGATGCGGACGGGGAAAGCCAGATCCAGAACAATCTGCGGATATACCGTCTGCCCCGCTGGCGCTACTTCACCGTGCTGCCCTACCGCACTTTTCTGGAAACCAGCCGTTTCCTCATGCGCAGCCTCCGCTTTGCCGTTGCCAAGCTGACCGTTGCGCTGGAGCGCGCCAAGGGCAAGGCCGTTCCCACCGGCAATTGACTACGCCGGCCTACACTTCGCCGGGCGTGAACCCAACCAGATAGACCGCCGCGATCACAGCTGCGAGAGTGAAAATCGAAATGACGAAAATCGTCATCCGGTTCAAGGGTTTGCGCGTCGTTTTCTTCATGGTGGAATAATGCGAAGCGCGCGTTCTGGTTCCCTACGGATTGTCAGCTTTTGCCTGCGGTAACCTGTGAGACAGGTAATCCCGCATCTGCTCCATTGCCTCGTCGCGCGTCAAACCACCGGACTGCAATCCTGAGCGCAACCAGAGGCCGTCGATAAGCGAAGTGATGCCAAGCGCGACAGTTGCGCAGTCTTGCCTCGGCACGAGATGCACCAAAGCCGACAAAAGATTGGAGCGCATCCGCGCATGGATCACCTTCTGAATCCTGGCGAGCTGCGGCTCGCGCGGAACCTCGGCGCAAAGCGACAGCCAGGCGTGGCAGATCGAGGGCTGAAAGAAGCTCTCGTCGAAATTCGCCTCGATAATCGCATCGAGCCGTTCACGCGGACTGACCGCCCGATTGAGGCGCGCCACCACGGCCTCCTTCAGCTTCACATTGGCTTCACGCATCGCGTGCTCGAACAGTTCCTGCTTGTTGGCGAAATAATGCAGCACGATGCCTTTCGAGGCGCCTGCCTGCGCCGCCACCCTTTCAAGCGTGGCACCCGCCATTCCCTCACGCTGAAGAACTTCGAATGCAGCCCGCCTCAGCTCCGCCCGGCGAATATCGCTTATCTTGGTCAGTCGCATCTTTGTCTCCTTGCGTGAGCAATATTGACAAATTTTCCGTAAAGATCAATTATTGTCCCACCGGTCAATCTAATGACCCAATAGACAAAAAAAGGTGGAACAATGAAAAAATGGGCAGGTGTTTTTTCGGCCGCGATGGTTTTGACGACCGTCGGCACTTCCGCGCTCGCATCGGATGCTGAAACTTGCAAGGTTGTGCGACTGGCCGAGCCGGGCTGGAACGATCTCGCTTTCACCACCGGCATCGCCATGTCGCTGTTGAAGTCACTGGGATATGAGCCGCAAAGCCAGCTTCTCGGGATCGACGTCATCTACACGAGCCTGAAGAGCAAGGATCTCGACGTCTTTCTGGGCTATTGGAACCCGGCAATGGTGAACTACTACAAGCCTTACAAGGAAGACGGATCGGTCGAAAAAGTCCGAACCAATCTTGTAGGCGCCAAATACACTTTCGCGGTTCCGACCTATGTTTGGGATGCCGGCGTCAGGGATTTCTCCGACCTGCAAAAATTCGCGGACAAGTTCGACAGCAAGCTCTACGGCATCGAACCGGGCTCCAACCAATTGATGCTGGATGCCGTCAACGATCCGGCACTGGGACTGCACAATTGGGAAGTGGTCGAGTCCAGCGAACAGGGCATGCTTTCGCAGGTAACCCGTTTCGCCCGCAACAAGTCCTTCATTGTTTTCCAGGGTTGGGCGCCGCACCCGATGAACAGCAAATTCGACATCAAGTATCTGACGGGCGGCGATAAATTTTACGGGCCCGACTTCGGCGCTGCAACAGTCGATACGCAGGTACGCAAAGGCTACCTACAGGAATGCCCGAATGTGGCGAAGCTGCTCGACAATCTCGCATTCGACGTGGAGTACGAGAACAAGGGCATGGATTATATCATGAACGGTGGAATGTCCCCGGAAGACGCGGCAAGGCAGGCGATCAAGGATGAGCCGCAACGAATGGACGCCTGGCTGAAGGGCGTATCGACGTTCGACGGGCAGGATGGTCTCACTGCCGTAAAGGCGGGGATCGGCCTGTGACGGCAATATTGCAGGATGATTGGGAGAAGCGGAAGCAATATGTAGAATTGCCCCGCGGTCGCCAGCTGGCTTTCATCGACACCGGCGGTCCGGGCCCAGTCCTGCTGATGCTGCATGGTTTTTCGGACACCAGCCGCAGCTTCTCCATGCTGGAGCCTTTTTTCAGCGAATACAGGCTCATCGTCCCTGACCTGCCCGGACACGGTGTTTCCTCGGCGGGACAGAGCCTGCATGTCGCTGATTTCGCCGAAACGGTCGATCGGTTTCTAACGCTCCTGGGTATTTCACGGCTGTTTCTGCTCGGCCACTCCATGGGTGCGATGACCACTATCGAACTTGCCGCCCGGCGAGGCGACACGATCCGGGCTCTTGCCCTCATCTCGGCAACGCTTGAGCCGGATTTTGGCGCTGAAAGCCAGTTGACCAGAGATATTCTCGCACTTCGGGACCCGATCGGACCCAATAGCGGCTTTCTGCGCGGCTGGTATTCGTGCAGTCAGCCAGTCGACGAAGATTTTTTGTCGAAAATGAAACAGGATGCCGCCAACATGCCGGCTGCCATCTGGCATGGCGTCGTTGAGCGCTTTGCGGATACAAACCTGCATCACAGCGCGTCCAGAATAAAAAAACCGGTACTGTGCCTCGCCGGTTTCGAAGACCCCCTTTTCGGCGCGTCGCATCGTCGAAAATTGGCCGCCGCCTTTCCCGAGGCTCAAACCGTTACGCTCGATGGGCATGGCCACAATCCGCATTGGGAAAACCCGAAGGGCGTATCCACGCTGATCGCCGATTTTTTCGCGGATGTGATGACCGACTGCGCTAAGTAAGAGGGTGGAGTGCGCCGGTTGAACAAGTTTCTGGAAACAACTGACAAATCGATTTCGATTCAGGTGCCGATGTTGTAACGCTTCGCTGAATAATCATATTTTGGCTGGCCATGACAGAAACGACCCATCCCCGCCTGAACCCGTTGCACCTTGCCGCCGCCTTCGCAAGCGGCTGTCTTCTGACATTGATGGTGCATTTCAACGGCCAGCTTGCGCATTACGGTAACGCACTTTTCTCCTCCTGGACTG
Source organism: Agrobacterium sp. S7/73 (assembly GCF_019355535.1). Taxonomy (NCBI): domain Bacteria; kingdom Pseudomonadati; phylum Pseudomonadota; class Alphaproteobacteria; order Hyphomicrobiales; family Rhizobiaceae; genus Agrobacterium; species Agrobacterium sp. S7/73. The sequence goes on along the minus strand of NZ_CP072136.1, from coordinate 832,065 downwards.
CACACGGCACCGGCACGGTGGCGGCGCTGATCTATCTCGCGATCATGCGCCCGAAGACGGAGGCGGGTGCGCTGGCCAAACCGAAGGCGCCGCTCTGGGCCTATTGCGGTGGGGTGATTGGTGCGGCCATCGTCATCCTCACCTCCACCGCCGTCAATTCGCCGCTTGCCCTCTCCGGCACCATCGCGCTCGGGTTGGGCGGACAGGTGATCTTCAGCCTTCTGGCCGATTTCTTCGGCCTGTTTGGCCTGCCCAAACGGCGGCCGGATTTGCGTGACATGGCGGCGGTGGCACTGATTCTCTGTGGCAGCGCACTTATTATCCTTGTCGGGAGAACGGCATGATCGTCTGGATAGCCATGGCGTTTACCGGCGGCGTCTTTGTGGCACTAAGCCGTCAGGTCAACGGCCGCCTCAGCCTGTCGAACTCACCGCTGATCGCCTCGTTCTGGAACCATATCGTCGGTTTCGGGGTATTGACCGTCATCGGCCTCATCGTCGGCGGCCTCATTCCGCCAGGCGCGGCCGACGCGCCGTGGCTTGCCTTTATCGGTGGCCCCATCGGTGTTGTCTTCATCGCTTCGGGAAGCTGGCTCATCCCCCGCATCGGCGCGGTCAATACCGCACTTCTCGTCATCAGCGGCCAGATGGTCTCAAGCGTCGTGCTCGACTTTTTCAGCGATCAGCCGCCGAAACTCTGGGCGAGCGCACTCGGCATTCTGCTGATTCTCGCCGGCATGGTGCTGACCCAGCGACGCGGCCGCTAGGGCATTTCTCCGGTAAAAATGTGCAGCGGTTTTACGTCCGGGAAAGCGTAAATCAGGTATCGCTGTCGCGTGAGAACATGCTGAGCAGGGTCTTGCCGCCACTCTTGCCACCGCTGCTTGCGAGCGTCGGGCGACCACCATTCAGCTTCGGCACCACGACCATGCGTTTGACTTCGCCACGTTTGAAGGCCGCAAGGAACCGGGAGTAATCCCGGAACACAACGCAGCCATTCGATTCACCGCGTTTCGCCAGCATATAGGTGTGGGCGAGAAGACCGTCGCGGCCATGCGGATTGACGCCATTTTCCGGTGTCAGACGGATTGCTTCGACGCCATGGAACCGCGCCTCGCGCATCGTCAGACGATAGCTGGAGGGCGGCGTCGAGCCGCGCATTCTCACATGAACATAGTCGGGGTTGTCGCGCATCTTGCCGATGCCCGAATGTGCCTCGAGCTTTTCGCCGTTCGGCATATGAACCAGGCCGGAGGAAATATCGTAGATCGCCGTGCCGTTGCCGCGATCCGGCCACGGAACCGCATCCATCTTGCTCGGCTCGCGCACCGGATTATCAGGTTTTGCAAAGGCGAGCATGCCGGCCGTGCCCTGCCGCGGCTGCTGGGGTGCACGCGCAGGCACCGGCGCATCGAAAGCAGGTGCGGAAGCAACGGCTGCCGGGTGTTCATCGGTCTTCGCTAGAACGGCGGGGCGGGGTGATGGCTCCACCGTTTCGGCAGCCGCAACCTCGGCCCGGAAGCTTGGCAAAGGGACGTCGTCCGGAAGCAGGCTGCTCGCCTCTTCCTCGATCTGCGGGCGCCCTAATGCCACTTCAAATGCCGGATGTTGCGATGCGGCGCTCTGATATGCGACCTCTGTGGTGCGTCCAAGCGCCGAATCGACGATGGCGGAGGGCCGCAGCGCTGCAAGTTCCTTGACTGTCGCCTGCCCCTTCGCGTTCGCAGCCGCGCCAAAACGCTCGCGGAACTCCTTCTCGCCGATTTCGGGCATGATGCCGGCAAGGCGAACCGCCTTCTGCGGGCCATGGCTGTGGTCGCTCAGACGGGAAAATTTGCGGACGTGAATATCCCGTGCGGCTGCGCCGGAAATCGCAGCCTCGCCAGACTCCAGCCTCGCCACCAGCGTCTTCTCAAACTGCCCGACACCATGCGATGCGGCCGCCATCGTGTGAAGCGAGGCGAAGGCAGCGAAGGCGAACAGACCGGCAAAGGCACCACCGCCAAGCAGAGCGGACATTCGGCCAAGAGAAAAGGATTTGCCTCTCTTGAGGCAAGACGAACCGGCAAGACCGGCGCCATTATAAGCCGCAGCAGAATACGCCATGATACTCGTTACTCGAACCGTTCACGCACACCCGGGCAAAGCCGGAGGGATTTTGGGGCATCCGAACAGCGGGTGGACACCCGGCCGATTTCGGAACTGACTGGTTCGAAGCATGACGAATTATGGTAACCAAAGTGTTTACGAGTCCCTGCAAAAATAATTCGTTAAGGTCTGCGCATTATCGGGCGAAGGCAAAACAATGACTTGCGCGGGCTGGGCATGCATCTGCATCGCCTTTTCGCGGAAAATGCCCCGCAGGGCGTCATCGGCCTTTAAAGTTTACGTCGCCGCATCGTCAGGTAAATTCCGACTTTGCCGGAAATTTGCTGTAAATGCGGCAGGACTGCGACGGAGCAAATCTATGCCATCAGCCGTCAAGCACACACAAAGCTGGTAAGGGCACTTGATCCGTTGCTGCCGGCTTGGCATCCTGCCGGAAATAAGGGAGGCAAATCATGAAGGCGCTGCTGCTCATCGATATCCAGAACGGCTTTTGTCCGGGCGGTAATCTGGCTGTCGCCGATGGCGACCGGATCGTGCCCGTCGCCAACGCCCTGATCGACAATGGCGGTTACGATCTGATCGTCGCCTCGCAGGATTGGCACCCGGAAAATCACGGCAGCTTTGCCTCGCAGCATGTCGGCAAGAAGCCGTTCGATATGGGTGAACTCTCCGGCAAACCGCAGATGATGTGGCCGGACCATTGCGTGCAGGGCACGCCGGATGCGGAATTCCATCCCGACCTCAAGACGGAGGCTTTCGACTATATCCAGCAGAAAGGCGAAAATCCCGCCGTCGACAGCTATTCCGCCTTTCGCGACAATGATCAGGGGGCAACGACAGGTCTTGCCGATTATCTGACGCGCCAAGGCGTAACCCAGCTCGACATATGCGGGCTCGCCACCGATTATTGCGTCAGTTTCTCGGTGCTCGATGCCCTCGACATGCTGCCTGGCGTCAAGGTGCGTTTCATCGAGGATGCCAGCCGCGGGATCGATCCCCAAGGTATACAGGCGTCGATTGCGGCCATGCGGGAAAAAGGCGCGACCATCCTCAAAAGCCGCGACATTTTGGACGACTGAGGGCCGGTCATCGCAGCCTCGGCTTCTCCAGCACGTCGATATCGCCTGCCGCATCCTCCAGGCGCCGCAGGATCGCGGCATGCGCATCCTTGAGCCCCTGATTGTAAAAGACATATCCGACTTCTTCGGCCAGAAAGTCGACGAAGATTTCCGCCTGCAGCAAGCCGATCTCGGTTTCGGTCTCCCGGGCCAGATACTCCCGAACACGCGCAGCCAGCACTGCCCTGTCCTGCTTCTCCAGCATTGATCCTCCATTATTCAATCGTTTGGGCGGGGAGCAAAAACCGGGTGAGGCCTTCCGTCCGACGTCGCGTATCGGCGTTACCGTAACGGAAGCTTCAAGGGAATCAATCGATCCATTCATGCAATTTGTTTGCCAGCCGGCCGGGACGGCGATAGAGCGGCGGGCAAGGAGTTCCTGAACAATGTCCAATGCAGATTTCCGCGAAGGCCTCAAAAGCGGCTTTCCGATCGCCCTTTCCGCCGCTCCCTTTGGCGCGCTGTTCGGCGCGGTCGCGGTCGATAACGGGCTGAGCGTCGCCGAAGCGACGATCATGAGCGGCACCGTCTATGCCGGTGCCAGCCAGCTGGTCGGCATCGAATTATTCGGCCAGAAGGTTGCCCCCTGGCTGATCGTGCTATCGGTGTTTGCCGTCAATTTTCGCCATATTCTCTATTCGGCCGCCATTGCCAGAATGATTACCAACTGGACTTTCCTGCAAAAGGCCATCGGGTTCTTCGTGCTGGTGGATCCACAATTCGCCGAGTCGGTCAGGAAATACGAAAACACTGGCGTGGTCGGTTTTGCCTGGTACATGGGCTTCGCCACGCCGATCTATATTCTGTGGCTGGTGATGACCATTGTCGGCGCATCGCTCGGCAATCTCGTCGGCGACCCGAAAGCCATCGGCCTTGATGTGCTGTTGCCGATCTATTTCATGGGCATGGTTTTGAGCTTCCGCCAGCGGGAGAATTTTTACCCGGTGATGCTGGCAAGCGCTCTTGGCGCAACCGTTGCCTATCACATCGTCGGCTCGCCCTGGCATGTCAGCCTCGGCGCGCTTGCCGGTATTCTCGTCGCAGTCGTCTATCCGCCGAAACCAACCGGCGAGGCCAATTCTGAAAGCAAGGTGGAAACGCCATGAGCGATCTGCTGCACGCCGACACGCTGATCCTGATCGCGCTCGCCACCGTCGCCACCTATCTTACCCGCATCGGCGGTTATGTTCTGATGACGCGGATGAAATCCATCCCGCCGCGCATGGAAGCGGGATTGAACGCCGTTCCCGTGGCGGTTTTGACGACCCTTGTCGCACCCGCCTTTTTTGAAGGCGGATACGAGGTGAAGATCGCAATGGTGGCCGCTCTTCTGGTCTGCCTGCGTTTCCCCGGCCTGACGATGCTGACCATTGGCTGGGCGATCGTTATCGCCATCAGGCACTTTTCTATCCTTTAAGCGTTCCGCGCCAGAGGCTGCGTGGCCGCAACAAGCCACGCTTTCACCTCTTCATCCGCGATCAAAGGCGAGAGCTTTTCCAGAACGCCGGCGTGATAGGCATTCAGCCAGTCCAGTTCGTCGTCGGTCAAAAGTGCCGTGACGACCAGCCTGCGATCGATAGGGCACCAGGTCAGGGTCTCGAAGGACAACATCGGCTGATCGCCGCCCGCGACTTCCGCCGCCTCGCGCACATAGATCAGGTTTTCGATGCGGATGCCAAAAGCGCCGGGGCGGTAATAACCGGGCTCATTCGACAGAATCATGCCCGGCAGAAGTTCCTGCGTCGAAAGCCGAGAAATACGCTGCGGCCCCTCATGCACCGAAAGATAGGAGCCGACGCCGTGGCCGGTGCCATGAGCATAATCCGCACCGGCCTTCCACAGCGCGATACGCGCCAGGGGATCGAGATCGCAACCGCGCGTTCCCTTGGGAAACCGTGCGTCGCTGATGGCGATCACGCCCTTCAGCACCAGCGTGAAGAAACGCCGCTGATCTTCCGGGACATTGCCGATTGCCACGGTGCGGGTGATGTCAGTGGTGCCGTTGACATATTGCGCGCCGGAATCGACGAGGAACATCTCACCATCGCCAAGTGTCCGGTCCGTATCGGTGGTGACGCGATAATGGATGATGGCGGCATGTTCGCCCGCGCCCGAAATCGTATCGAAAGACACGTCCTTTAGAGGATTCTGGAGAGACTGCCCCACTTTGGCGCGCGCAGCCTCCAGCGCCTTCACGGCCGCGATTTCGGTAACGCTGCCCGGTTGCTGACGATCCAGCCAGCACAGATATTCAACCATAGCCGCGCCGTCCTGCACATGTGCCGCTGCCGAGCCGGCAAGCTCCGCCGCGTTCTTGCACGCGCGCGGCAAGCGGACGGGATCGGCCTCCTCAATCAAGGTGCCACCCGCCGCTGTAATCGCCCCTGTCAGCGCCACAGGCGTCAGATCGGCGTCCACCATGACGCGGCCCTTGGCGCTGGCAATGGCGTGCAGACGATCGGCGATAGTCGATGGCGGCAATTGCGTCGCCAGCTGTGCCAGATAGGCCTCGGCCTCGATACCGGTCTTGCGTTTGTCGAGAAAAATATCAGCCTTGCCATCCGCATAGATGATGGCGCGGGCAAGCGGATGCGGCGTGTGCGGCACATCGTTGCCGCGAATATTGAAAATCCAGGCAATGGAAGACGGATCTGTCACCAGCAGGGCATCGGCTCCCTTGGCCGACACCGTCTCTGCCAGCGAGGCGATCTTTTCCTTCGCCAGCTTGCCGGTGAAGGCTTCCGGCTGAATGACGACAGGCTCCAGCGGTTCTGACGGGCGGTCGTGCCACAGCGCATCGAGTGGGTTGTTTTCGAGCAGGACGACGGAACCGCCCTTCCCCGCAAGCGCCTTTTCCAACCGCTTCAATTCAGCGCCGGTATGCAGCCACGGATCGATCCCGAGCCGAAAGCCCGCAGCCCCGTGCTCCGACAACCAGACGGAAGGCGGGGCACCGACCAAATCACCACCGCTGAACACCGATTGATCGACCTGCGACTTCAACTGCGTGGTATAGCGACCATCGACAAACACCACCGCCTCTGCGCGCGTTACCAGCGCAATGCCGGCAGAGCCGGTAAATCCGGTCAGCCATGACAGACGCTCAGATGATTCAGGTACATATTCGCCCTGATATTCATCGGCACGCGGCACCAGGAAACCATCGATACCAAGGGCGTCGAAACTGGCACGCAGCGCCTCGACGCGGGCCTTGCCGAATTGCGGCGCGGATTTGTTTTCGAAGGTCTGGAACATGGGCATCTTTCGGGAACTGTCATGAGGAAAGCGGTCGGTAACGCCGTCAAATCATTGGCGCGCAACGACAATGCCATGCCGGCAAACCCGGTTTCAAGCCATATGTGCCATCAACCATTACGACAGGCACGCGCGCTGCCATTTACCCCAAAGGCCGAGAAAAGACGCCGCTAAATTGAGCAATTTTCCCTAAATAAGTAATATTGAAAAGCCGCAGACATGCGAAAAACGCATACCTACCTTGAAGCAAGACCCCTAACCAAACAAAAACACATCGCTTATCTTCAAGCCAACACAGCGAGAGACACACTCTCCTGGCAAACAAGGATTTGAAGCAATGGCAAAATCTTTCCTCCGCACCGCTTTCGATCGCGTCATTGAAGCACGCGAGCGTCAGGTCAGCCGTCATGTCAACGCAGCCCTGCTTAACCTCGACGACAAGTCGCTCGAAGCGCTCGGCATGAACCGCGCCGAACTTCGCCGCACCGCAAAGTCCAGCTACGTATTCTGATCACTTCGGGCGCGGCGATCCTCCCTCCACCGCGCAGGAACAGGAATACGTCGACCCGCTTGAGCGATTCTCCTCCAATATGCTCGCGGGTTTTCAGGCGGCGCGAAAGCGCCGCCTTTTCTTTGTCCGGAAACGAATGCTGCTAAAGCGTCAGTCCTTGCGCAGATGCAGCGTGACCCAGCCATTGCGCCAGATGGTGCGGACGTGGGAGAGCCGCGCGCCATTATAGGCCGCAAGCACCTTCCAGCGCTGCGATGCGAGAATTCCCGACAGGATGACGGTGCCGCCGGGCGCCAGATGCGTGACAAGCTGCGGCGCCATCTTGATGAGCGGCCGCGCCAGAATATTGGCGATGATGAGATCGAACGGGCCGTATTTGCGGAAAGCGTCGGAGTGGAAACCCGGAGCGGTTTCAAGCGCCAGCCCGGAGACGATGCCGTTCAGCCGCACATTCTCCCTGGCCACGCGCACCGCGATGGGATCAATGTCCGTTGCGAGTACCGGAATATAGCGCATCTTGCGCACGGCAATTGCCAATACACCGCTGCCGGTGCCGAGATCGAGCGCATTGCGCACGGTCCGCGCCCGCAGAACATCCTCGATCATCTCAAGGCAGCCCGCTGTCGTGCCATGATGGCCGGTGCCGAAAGCCTGACCGGCCTCGATCTCGATGGCCAGATCGTTGGGCTTGATCTTATCGCGATCATGCGCGCCGTGAACGATGAAGCGCCCTGCCCGTACCGGTTTCAGCCCCTCGAGCGACTTGGCGATCCAGTCGATGTCGGGAACGATCTCCTTTTCGATGGCGAGGCCGGGAAAGGCCGGTGCCAGCAAGGTGTCGATGCGCTCGCGGAATTCGTCTTCCTGCTCGGCCATCAGGTAAACCGAAGCTTCCCAGATGTCGCGTTTCTCATCCACCTCGGTGGTGGCGATCGCGACATCCTCCTCGCCGAAATAGTCCGACATGAGATCGAGGATTTCACCGGCCTTGATTTCGGTCGTGGTGACGTAAAGTCGGATTTCGCTCACGGCAGGCTGCTTTCTCTAGCTAAGGTTCTTAAGGCTTGCATTTGCCACAAAACCTCCGCCAGTCCAATAAGCCAGGCACAATTATGCCGTCTCGTTCAGCCCTTCAGCAGATTCTGGAGCTTCTGCTCGGCAACATCGGGGTTTTCGCCATAGGCGATGGTGCCGGAAAAACGACCATTGGCGTCAAGCAGGATGACGGAAGCCGTGTGATCCATGGTGTAGTCACCATTCGGATCCTTGTCATCGACCGGCACCTTCTTGGCATAGATGCGATAGCCTTTCAGCGTTTCGGCAATCTTGTCGGCCGGACCGGTGATGCCGGTGATCCGCTTCGAGACGTTGGAGACATATTGCTGCATGAGCTCAGGCGTATCGCGCTCGGGGTCTACGGATACGAAATAGGCCTGCAGCTTGTCGCCGGCCGGGTCTACCTTCTCCATCCAGCCGTTCAGCTCGAACAACGTCGTTGGGCAGACTTCCGGGCAATGGGTGAAACCGAAAAAGAGCGCCGTGGGCTTGCCCTGAAACGCCTTTTCGGTGATCGGCTGACCGTTCTGCGCCGTGAGTTCGAACGGCACGCCATAGGCCGTTTCCACCATTTCCTCACGGGTCTTGGTCATTTCGAGCGTCAACCAGCTGACGACACCGACAAGAACGACAACCACGGCCCACAATACGATGCGAATATTTCTCATTGTCCTAATCCTACCCCCGAAGCCCGGCCGCATGACGTGGGCCTCCATCGTCTGATAACGAACAGCGGTGGCGACGGCAAATCAACTGGGCGTATTTGCGTAAACCGCGCTGATTTGTCACAAAGCCGGGACGGGACGGCAGATTACAGACACCAGGCGATGCCGCTTTGCACGGCGGAGAGGAAAATATCCGTGCCGTGTCGCACCCAGCCATCAAAGGCAAGAAGCACGACGGCAAGCGAGGCCGCTACCGCAAGGCTTGCAAGAATAAACTTCAGCGGATTGGCAACGAGTGCGTTCATGCGTCTGTTATAACCTGTTTGCACCGGCGCGAAAACCGCCAAAATACTGGGTTTTGCGAGCGCGGCACCGCCAATTGTTAGGGAAAGTTTAAAATCTTGCTGTGCAATATGGCCATAGCGGTTTTTAAGTTCCGACATGATGTCTCCCGGTCCATTCCGGCCACCGCATAAAGCTCAATCATGCATGGGCCTGCCTAAGAGCCGCCAGAGGAAACCTGCCGTCATGTCCAACGCCATCAAGCAATCCGGCGCATATCTCGAAATCGTTTCCTTCCATCTCGGCGGTCAGGAATTCTGCATCGACATCATGGCGATCCGCGAAATCCGCGGCTGGGCGCCGGTTACCCCGATGCCGCACACGCCGCCTTATGTTCTCGGCCTCATCAACCTGCGCGGCGCCGTCATCCCCGTCATCGACATGGCAGGCCGCCTCGGCATGAAAATGACCGAACCCTCCGAGCGCTCCGCCATCATCGTCACCGATATCGGCGGCAAGCTGGTGGGACTTCTCGTGGAACAGGTCTCCGACATGATGACCATCCGCTCCGAAGACCTGCAGCCCGCGCCCGACATCATTCCCGAAGAACAGCGCAACTTCTGCCGCGGCATCGTGGCGCTGGAAAAGAGCATGGTGTGCTTCCTCAACCTCGACACCGTGATTGCCGACGAGCTGGCGCGCGAAGCGGCTTAATAGAGCCGGTGAGGTTTTGATAACATAACGCGCAGGTTCCACAGCTTGCCCTGAGGGGTACGGCAGGGTCGGAAACCTCTCCTCCGTCATGCTCGGGCCTGTTCCGAGCATCTAAAACCTATCGATTTTACGATACGTGATTGTATCCTCGGGACAGGCCCGAGGATGACGTCGCGGGTGAATTATGGTGTCAGCAGTACCAAGGGCAAAGCCTCAAGGCTTGCCCTTTTCCCACGTCACCTGCTGGTTATAGAGAGGCACTGTCGAAATCGCCATCTTGGCCGAGCCATCCTTCAGCTCGCGCGCATGGACCAGATAGATCAGCGTGTCATTCGCCTTGTCGTAAACGCGACTGACGACCAGCTTCTTCCACACCAGCGACATGCCCTGCCGGAAAACCTCTTCACCGCCCTTCGACAGATCGATATCACCGATTTCGACCGGTCCCGTCTGGCTGCACGAAATGGCGTTGTTGGAAGGGTCCTCAAACCAATTGCCATTTTTCAGCCGGTCGATGACGCCACGATCGAAATAAGTGACATGGCAGGTCACGCCCTTGATCTTGGGATCGGCAATCGCCTCGATGACGATATCGTTGCCGATCCAATCGACACCGACCTTACCGACGACCTCCGAATGCGCAACCGTCACCGGAAACAACACCAGAAAGCCTGCAAACAAACCCGAGAGCGTTTTCATCGTCATCGCATGTTCTCCGTTATGCTACTTCAGACATAGGTGTGGGGAACGGTTACGCAACCCGCGAGACAACACGTTTTTTCATGCTGCAAGGCTGATAGCCCGTGGAAGTGAGACGGCCGGCGACCATGCCGATCTTTTCCGGCAGGTCGCGGATATGGTCAACGCGCAACGCCCTGGCCGCCGCAATCGATGCCGCAGCGCAGACGACAGCATCTTCGGCGGCGTTATGGTGCACGAAACGCAACTGAAGGTGATGGGCAATCACATTCAGCTTGTGCGACGCCAGCTGCGGCCAGACATGGCGGGCAATCTTGACGCTGCACAGATAGGAAAGATCAGGATAGGACTGCCGGTATTTATCGAAGGAAGCCCGCATGACGCTGAAATCGAAGGCGGCATTGTGGGCAATCATCGTGGCGCCGTGGAAATCGTCGATGAATTCCTCCATCACATCAGGGAATTCCGGCGCATCCTCTACATCGGCAGGGCGAATACCGTGCACGGCAATATTGAAGGGCGAGAACCGCATGTCCTTCGGCCGGATGAGCCGTTCCTCGACGCGAACGATCTCACCGTCTTCTATCCACGCAAGCCCGATGGAGCAGGCGCTACCCCGTTCCTCATTGGCGGTCTCGAAATCGATGGCGATGGTTTTCAAGAGTGATTCCCGTTGTTTCATTCCGGCATAGACCGGATTGGCGTCAAAGAGAACCGGCTTCGGTAGATCCCGCTTCCGCAAGCATCCAGTCAAGCAGCCTCACAAGATCGGGATTATCAAGCATGCGCCGTGGATAAACCAGGAAATAGGCAAGCGTGCTGGCAATGTCCGTGCCGAAGGGAGCTATCAGCGCTCCCTCGGCAAGTTCGCGGGAAACAAGCGATCGCCGCGTCAGCGCAACACCATGCCCGGCCTTGGCCGCATCCAGCGCGCCGTTGCTGTCGATGAACACGGTGCCCCCGGAGGCATCGACCTCTGTAGCGCCCGCCGTTTCCAGCCAGCGCCGCCACTCGTTGCGGTTTTCATCGTGCAGAAGCGGCACGCATTTCAGATCACCGGCCACCCGAAGCGGGCCATATTTTTCAAAGAGTTGTGGTGAGCAGACCGGCAAGGTGCTGTCGTCTATGAATCGGATGCTTTCCAACCCTTCATAGCGACCAAAACCGTGACGCACGGCCAGATCGACATCGTCCCTTGAGAAATCCACCAGCCGGTTCGTCACGCTGATACGAACATCCACTTGCGGATGTTGTTGCTGAAAGCCGGGCAATCTCGGCATCAGCCATTGCACCGCAAAAGTTGGCGTGCAGCTTAACGTTAAGACCGTAATCTCTGATCGCGCCGTCAGTTCCGCCGTCGCCTCGCGCATCATCCGGAATGCGGTGCGAAGGGAACCGTAATACCGCTCCCCTTCCCTCGTCAGCTGGATGCTGCGCGGCTTGCGGACAAACAGCTGCACGCCAAGGCGGGCTTCCAGCTCCCGGATTTGCAGGCTGACCGCGCCGGGGGTGACGTTCAACTCGTTGGAGGCAAGCGTGACACTGCGGTAGCGCGCCGCAGCCTCAAAGGCCTGCAATCCTTTCAAGGAAGGGAGTTCTGCAACCATGGTTTAGCTGAGCTCAATTATCCGACGAGAAACTATCGTTTGAAAACAGCATAATATGAGGAGTAAATAGATGCAACGGGCACGGACGTAACCAAGATTGCCAGACGACTGATTGAGGTAAACTCAACCGATATCGGGTGGCTGAACGTGGCGTTCTCTGTGACTATTTCAATTTTCCAGCGGTGGGAGAGACGAAGGTGGCAATACAAAAACAGATGGATGCCAGCGAATGGGGGATGCTTGTGGCGCTCTCGCTGCTGTGGGGCGGATCGTTCTTTTTCATCGGCATTGCCGTCAAGGAACTGCCGCCGGTCACCATCGTCACGCTGCGTGTCAGCCTCGCTGCCACGGCACTGCTGATCGTCTGCCGCATCATGGGCCTTCATCTGCCACGGCAATGGGCCGTATGGCGCGCCTTTTTCGGCATGGGCCTCCTCAACAACATCATTCCCTTCTGCCTGATCGTCTGGGGCCAGACCCATATTGCCAGCGGGTTGGCCTCGATCCTCAATGCGACGACGCCGCTCTTTACCGTCATCGTCGCCCATTTCCTCACCGCCGACGAGAAGATGACCGGCAACAAGCTGGCGGGTGTTCTCATCGGTTTTGCCGGCGTGGCGACGATGATCGGCCCGGCAGCCTTTGGCGGTGCGATCTCCGGCCTCTGGGGCCAGATTGCCATTCTCGGCGCAGCTATCTCCTATTCTTTCGCGGGCATATTCGGCCGCCGCTTCAAGGCCATGGGCGTGCCGCCACTGATGACCGCCACCGGCCAGATATCGTCTTCGACACTGATGCTGATCCCCGCCGCGCTCCTCATTGACAAGCCTTGGACGCTTGCCATGCCGAGCCTCGGCACCTGGGGCGCACTCATTGGTATCGCGCTCTTGTCCACGGCCCTGGCCTACCTCATCTTCTTTCGCATCCTTGCAACTGCCGGCGCCACCAATCTCGCGCTCGTCACCTTCCTCATTCCCGTCAGCGCCATCCTTCTCGGTTCGCTCATTCTCGGAGAACAGCTGGAAATCAAGCACTTCGCTGGAATGGCGATGATTGCCGCCGGCCTTGCCGCGATTGACGGCAGGCTGCCGGCAAAACTAAGAGATTTCCTGCGCAAGGCACCCGCTTGACAGTGACAGTTCGTAAAAGCATTCTCGCCATCATGATCGCTATCAAAACGACGACCACCCGCCATATGACGATGACCGGTCAACCGGCAGGGAAAGGCATGTCCGCGCACTGAGCGATCAACATCCACCCCTGCCGATAAGAGCAGGGGTGTCACGCCTGCTCCGAACGCGGCACAAGGAGACAGGCATGAACATGAAACCAGCGGATATTACAAACAAGCCATTCGATCTGAAGGACGTTGTCCTGCGCGCCACCCGGCTTGAAGACGTCGAAGCTTTGACGGAAATGCTCAACCTTCCCGGCGTCCGGCACGGCACGCTTCGGCAGCCTTTCCAGACAATTGAAAAGACGAGAAAATCGATAGAAAACCGAGCCCCTACCGACATCGTCATCGTCGCGGAGTGGCACGGAAAACTCGTTGGTAACGCCGGATTATACCGCAGAACGGGCAGACAGTACCATGTCGCCGATCTTGCGATGTCCGTTCACGACGATTTCGCCGGAAAGGGCGTCGGTTCAAGGCTTCTGACGGCACTCATCGACGCGGCCGACAACTGGCATGATATCCGCCGCATCGAACTGAATGTCTTCACCGACAATCTCGCCGCCCTCCGGCTCTATGAGAAACTCGGTTTCGAACGCGAGGGCACCTTGCGCAACGATGCCTATCGCGACGGCAAATATGTGGATGCCTACGTCATGGCGCGTCTGCGCTGATGTTTCAGGCGGACAAATGATCGGCAATCACTTCCCGAATGGTCCGACGTGACCATTCGGCCAGTTTCTCATCACGTCCACGTTGAGCCTCAAGCGTGATCAACGCCTTCCACAGCGCCCAGCCGCGCCCGCGCTGCCATGTGGCATTGTCGAGATCCATCGCCTGGCGAAAGACGTTCCGGCTTTCGGCGTCGAGCACGTTCCATGCCAGAATGAGATCGGAAGATGGGTCTCCGACGCCGGAACTGCCGAAGTCTATGACGGCTGAGAGGCGGCCATCTCTCACCAGCAGATTGCCTTCGGCAATATCGCCATGCACCCAAACGCCCTGGCCCTGCCAGCTGCTCGAAAGAGCAAGCTGCCATATTTCCATGGCCAGCCTCTGATCGACCTCATCGGCGAGGCGCAACGTCGCCGCCCTCGCCTCGCCGTCATAGACCGCAAGCGACCCACCGCGGTGGAAATTTTGCTCGCCCGCAAGCGGACCATCCGTCGCATCGATGCCCTGCAGGGATTTCAAAAACGCTGCTACGTCGACGGCTATTGTTGCGAGATTTATATGCCCAAGATGCCGGGCGAGAGGCTCGCCATCAAGCCAGCCATAAACGGACCATGGAAACGGATAATCTTGTCCCGGCTCCCCAATCGCCAATGGCTTTGGGATCGGAAGAGGCAAAAGAGGCGCAAGCTTCGGCAGCCAGCGATGCTCCTTCTCCACCTGTGCCACATAGCGGCCAGCGCTCGGCAGGCGAACGAGCATATTATCACCAAGGCGGAAGCTGCGATTATCCCAGCCGCTCAGTTCCACTGGCCTGACATCAAGCTCCGCCCATTGCGGAAACTGGCTTGCCATCAGCGCTCGCACCTGCTGCCTAGAGATGACGATGCGGTCATCCATGTCCCGTCCCCCGTTTCAGGATGAGACCCATAGCGGCGCGAAACAACGAGGCGATGACGGTGCTTCAGCCACCGATCAGCGCCAGCCACTCGTCCTCGTCCATGGTCTGAACGCCCAGCTCCGCCGCCTTGGCAAGCTTGGAACCTGCCCCCGGCCCGGCCACCAGAATATCCGTCTTCTTCGATACGGAACCGGCCACCTTGGCGCCCAGACTTTCCGCACGGGCCTTGGCCTCGTCGCGCGTGAATTTTTCCAGAGACCCGGTAAAGACCACCGTCTTGCCCGCCACCGGGCTGCCTTCGGTCGAGGGCTTCTCGGCCTCCTTTGGCCGCAGCTCCCGTATCAGCCGGTCGATGACATCGAGATTGCGCGGTTCCTTGTAGAATTCGATGATGGCGCGCGCCACGACCTCGCCGATGCCATCGATACTGTTGAGTTCGGCCCAGGCATCGCTCGCCGGGTCGGCTGCCGCCTTCATGGCTTCCTCGAAATGCTCATAGGTGCCATAGGAACGCGCCAGAAGCTTCGCCGTGGTTTCACCGACGTGACGAATGCCGAGAGCGAAGATCAACCGATGCAGATCGATCTCGCGGCGGGCATCGATGGCATCGAACAGTTTCTTGACGCTGACCTTGCCGAAACCATCTATGTTTTCGAGCTTGGTAAGATGCGATGCCTCCTGCCGCGCCTTCAGCGTGAAAATATCAGGCGCGGTCTTGATGGAGAGGGCCGGATCCTCGCTTTCGAAGAAGAAATCGATCTGCTTGGTACCCAACCCCTCGATATCGAAAGCATTGCGTGAGACGAAATGTTTTAGATGCTCGACCGCCTGCGCCCGGCAGACGAAACCGCCGGTGCAACGCGTGACCGAATCAAGCTTGCCGGTCTTTTCATTGCGCTCCCGCACCGCATGGCTGCCGCACACAGGACATTTCTCCGGAAACGCATATTTCACCGCCTCAGCCGGGCGCTTCTCCAGAAGCACATCCAGCACCTGCGGAATGACATCGCCTGCACGCTGCACGATGACAGTATCGCCAATGCGGATATCATGATCCTCGGGCCGAATGCGCTCGCCGCTATTGCCGATACCCTCGATGTAATCGGCATTGTGTAGCGTCGCATTGGTGACGACGACGCCGCCGACGGTAATCGGGGTGAGACGCGCAACCGGTGTCAGCGCGCCGGTGCGCCCTACCTGGATTTCAATGTTCTCGACCGTGGTGAAGGCCTGTTCGGCCGGGAACTTGTGTGCGGTGGCCCAGCGCGGGCTGCGCGAACGGAAACCCAGCCGTTCCTGAAGGTCCAGCCGGTCGACCTTGTAGACCACGCCGTCGATATCGTAATCGAGATCGGGTCGCGCGACGCCGATTTCATTATAATGTTCAAGCAATTGTTCGGCAGACGTGAATCGCTTCATCAGCGGATTGACCGGGAAACCCCATTCCCGGAATTTCTCGACGATACCATATTGCGTGTCGGCAATCCGCGTCGGCTGGCCGCCATTGGAGACCTCGCCAAGAGCATAGGCAAAGAACCGCAGCTTGCGTTTCGCCGTCACCTTGGCGTCAAGCTGGCGCAGCGAACCGGAGGCCGTGTTGCGCGGGTTCACGTAGGTCTGCTTGCCATCGGCCTCCATCTGGGCATTGAGCGCCATGAAGTCGCTCTTGGCCATATAGACCTCGCCGCGCACCTCCACCACATCGGGTACATCGGCAGGCAGCTGGTTCGGAATTTCCTTGATGGTCTTGATATTGGCGGTGACGTTCTCGCCCGTCGTGCCGTCGCCACGTGTTGCCGCCGTCTTCAGCTTGCCGTTCTCGTAGCGGATGGACATGGAAAGTCCGTCGATCTTCGGTTCGGCGGTAAAAGCAATCGAATCATCCGGCAGGTGCCCGAGGAAGCGATAGACCGAACTGACGAAATCGCGCAGATCACCTTCAGAAAACGTATTGTCGAGTGACAGCATCGGCCGCGCATGCACGATGGGCGCGAAGGTGGGAAGCGGCGTGAAGCCGACTTTCTTCGAAGGGCTGTCGGCCCGCACCAGCGCCGGGAAAGCCGCCTCTATGGCATCGTTGCGCCGCTTCAGCGCATCGTAGTCCGCGTCCGAAATTTCCGGCGCGTCCTTGCCATGATAAAGCGCATCGTGGCGGGAAAGCTCGGCTGCCAGAAATGCCAGCTCGGAAGAGGCCTCAAGCTCGGTCAGGTTTTCGACGGGAATCTGGTCTTTCGACATGGAAGAAGCCTCACGGATGAATCTGCAATGCTTTTAGCGAATTATTGGCAAACGCAAAACCATCCTCGCTTTTCAACAGGCGGGAATCCGCTATTCTGAGCATCCGGATGAAACGGAAGCCGGAGCCCCCATGGAACTCGCCACCCTCATTGCCTTTGCAGCAGCCTTCTTCGTGTTCGCGGCCAGCCCCGGCCCGGACAATATGACGATCGTCGCCCGCACCATCACCCATGGTGCCGCCTCCGGCCTCGCCTATGGGGCCGGAACCGTTGCAGGAATATTGATATTCCTCACGCTTGCAGCCTTCGGCCTGTCGATCCTCGCCGCCGAAATGGGAACGGTGATGGCGGTGCTGCGCTATGGCGGCGCGGCCTATCTCATCTGGATGGGCTTCAAACTCTGGACAGCGGAACCTGTGGTTCCCGATCTGCAACCCATGAATGGCCGCCATAGCCTTCTTTCGATATTCGCCACGGGAACCGCGCTCAATCTCGGAAATCCGAAAATGCCACTCTTTTACGTGGCATTGCTACCGAACGTTGTCGGCGCCTCGCTGACGGTCGATCACCTTCTGGCGCTGACATCCGTCATCGTCGTGGTGGAGGCGGTTGTGATCGGCGCTCATGTGGTTCTGGCTGTGCGGGCAAGAAAGCTGCTGCGTGAGCCAAGAATTGTCCGCAGGGTGAACCGGGCTGCGGGCGGCGTCATGATCGGCTCCGGCGTGGCGGTTGCCGTCAGCCGTTAATCCTTGGCGGCAAGCAGGCGGGCGGCGGCAGCCCTCGCCTCATCGGTCACCGAGGCACCGGCAAGCATGCGGGCGATTTCTTCGGTGCGATGTTTCGGCTCCATGGTAGCGACACGCGTGGCGATGCGCTCGGTTCCGTCGCCGGAGGGGCCTTTGGAAATGAGAAGATGTGTGGCCGCCCGCGCGGCCACCTGGGGCGCGTGGGTGACGGACAGAACCTGGACGGTTTTCGACAGACGACGCAGCCTCTGGCCAATGGCATCTGCCACAGCGCCGCCAACGCCCGTGTCGATTTCGTCGAACACCAGTGTCGGTGCCGATCCACGATCAGCCAGCGCGACTTTAAGCGCCAGCAGGAAACGGGACAATTCGCCGCCAGAAGCGACTTTCATGATCGGGCCGGGCCGCGTTCCAGGATTGGTCTGAACGTGGAATTCCACGATGTCGATACCGTCAGCCGTCGCTTGCTCCGGGTCGGAGCTGACTTCGACGGTAAAACGTGCCCGCTCCAGCTTGAGCGCCGGAAGCTCAGCCATGACAGCTTCGGAAAGCGCATTCGCCGCATTGTGGCGTTTTTCGGAAAGCGATTTGGCCGCGTGGTCGAAATCGGCTTTCACAACGCCGAGATTGGCTTCAAGTTTGCCGAGCTTTTCTTCGCCCGCATCGAGGTCGGCGAGATCCGCGACCATTTTTTCCGCAAGCGCCGGTAGATCAGGCACCGCGACATTATATTTGCGTCCGGCGGCGCGTAGCGCAAACAGCCGTTCCTCCACCCGCTCCAGCTCGCGTGGATCGAACTCGGTGCGGCGAAGTGCGGCCTCCACTTCCATCTGCGCGTTGGAAAGGCTGTCGAGCGCGGCATCCAGCAATTGCACGGTGTCTTCCAGCAATCCCGGCGCCTCGTGGCTCTTGCGTTCCAGGCGCCGCATCATGGATGCGATCATGGGCACTGGCGAGGCGTTGCCGTTCAGGAACTCGCTCGCTTCGGCGATATCACCGGCAATACGTTCGGATTTCTGCATCACCGCCCGACGTTCGGCAAGCTCCTCCTCCTCGCCGTCGCGCGGCGAGAGCACCTCAAGCTCCTCGACGGAGGAACGCAGATAGTCCGCCTCTCGGGCAGCAGCCTCAACCTTGGCACGATGGGTTTTCAACGCCCGCTCGGCGTCCTTCCATGTGCGGTAGAAACCCTGAACGGCACGGGCATCGTCGCTCAGCCCGGCAAAAGCATCCAGCAGCGTGCGGTGGGCATCGGTATCAACAAGAGCGCGGTCGTCGTGCTGGCCGTGAATTTCGACCAGTAGCTGCCCCAGCTGACGCATCATCTGCACGCTGATGGCCTGATCGTTGATATAGGCCTTTGTGCGTCCGTCTGCGGATTGCACGCGGCGGAAAATCAGGTCGCCATCGTCATCCAGACCGTTTTCGCGCAGGAGATGCCGTGTGGGGTGGCTGTTCGGAACTTCGAAAGTGGCAGTGACCTGTCCCTTCTCTTCCCCGTGGCGCACCAGACCGCCATCGCCGCGGCCGCCGAGGGCCAGCGACAGGCTGTCAAGCAGAATGGATTTGCCCGCGCCCGTCTCACCCGTCAACACGGAAAGGCCCGCCTCAAAGCCGAGGTCGAGCCTTTCAATCAGAACGATGTCACGAATCGAGAGCTGGACCAGCATGGCCTATGCCCTGTCTCAGGCGCCGATAAGCTTCTTGCCGGCGCGCGAAATCCAGGACCCCTTGTTTTCACGCGGCTCCAACCCACCGCCCTTCAGCAGCTTGTAGGAATCCGCATACCATTGGCTGTCGGGATAGTTGTTGCCGAGAACGGCGGCAGCAGTCTGCGCCTCGTCGGAAAGACCCATAGCATAATAGGATTCCGTCAGACGGGCCAGCGCTTCCTCGATCTGGTTGGTGTTCTGGTATTGCTCGACGACGATACGGAAACGCGAAACGGCGGCGAGATATTCCTTGCGCTCAAGGTAATAACGGCCGACCTGCATTTCGCGGCCGGCGAGCTGGTCGCGGGCGAAACGGATCTTGGCCTGCGCGTCAGCGACATATTCCGAATCAGGGTAGTCGTTGACCACCTTGCTCATCGCCTCGACCGTGCGCTGCGCGGCGCGCTGGTCCTGAGTCACGTCGGAAATCTGCTTAGAATAGGCAAGACCGATCATGTACTGAACGTAAGCGGCATCCTTGGAGCGCGGATATTGGCGCAGGAATCGGCTGCCCGACGCGATGGCCACGTCGTTCTTGTTGGTGCGCGTGGCGATGAAGGTCTGCATCACAAGCGCCTTCTGGCCCCATTCAGTGAAGGGATATTGCTTGTCGATCGCCTCGAACTTGCGTGAGGCTTCCGTCATGTTGCCGGCGTTCATGTTGGCAAGCCCCTGCTTGTACAGAACGTCTGGCGGATCGGTCTCGACGCCGAGCTTGGTAATGTCGATATCCGGATCGGACTGGCAGGCCGTGACGGCAACACTCGCACCGACCAACATCAACGAAACGGCGATCCCCCGCATCGTACCCTTCATTGCACCAGACCCTACATGCTTCATTCGACAGTTCCCACTTCCCGCGCAAATACATAAGCATCGGCTTTGCACTGGCGTTTCTAGCCATAAAAGCATCTGCAGGGCAACGCAATGATGATGCATTAACGCATTTTTATGGCATCGGCCCATGCAATCGCATGAATATCAGGCGGTATGACAAAACATCCCGCCCCTCATCGTGAAAAAGCCGCCCCGAAACGGAGCGGCTTTTCCTGTCAATCAATAGCCTGCAAACAAACTCAAGCGGACCAGGGTGCAAATTCCGGCATGTTGACCGGGACGAATTCGCGGGCACGTACCTGGTTGCGGGCGGCCGGAGCCTCCACGATCTCATAGGCCGAGCGGTCGCTCAGCAAAGCCTTCAGCGCGTTGGCATTGACCTTGTGGCCGCCGCGATAGGAGCGATAGCAACCGATGAACTGCGCACCGGCAAGTGCCAGGTCGCCCACGGCGTCCAGCGTCTTATGGCGAACGAATTCGTCCTTGGCATAACGCAGGCCTTCCATGTTGATGACGCTGTTGTCGTCGGAGATGACAACAGAGTTTTCAAGCGAGGAGCCGAGTGCGTAACCGGCAGCCCACAGGCGCTCCACGTCACGCATGAAGCCGAAGGTGCGGGCGCGCGAAAGCTCGTTCTTGAACGTATCCGCCGTCAGGTCGCCCTTCCAGGACTGCTTGCCGATCAGTGGCGTGTCGAAATCGATATCGACCTCGAACCGTGTGCCGTCGTAAGGGCGGAACTCCGCCCAGGACGCACCCGAATCGATGCGCACCGGCTTGATGACGCGGATATAGCGGCGCTTCACACCAAGGTTCTTGATGCCAGCCGATTCGATCGCATCGATAAATGGCGCAGAGCTGCCGTCCATGATCGGCACTTCCGGACCGTCGACCTCAACGACGAGGTTATCGAGGCCCATGGCGTAGATGGCAGCCATGACGTGCTCGACCGTTGCCACTGACTGGGATAGCGAGCGGCCGAGCACGGTGCACAGATCGGTATTGCCGACATTGGAAGACACCGCCTTCAACTCGGTTACGCTGCCATTTTCATGAAGGCGCTGAAACACGATGCCCGTTCCTGCTTCTGCGGGCTGGAACGTCATCGAAGCCGGATTGCCGGAATGCACGCCAATGCCCTTGAGCTGAACAGCATTTGCGATAGTCGTCTGAAATCCGAGCAGTCCGATAGTCATGCGTATATGCCTTGTTTTGAAAACCGCGCCGTATATTCAGCGCCGTTCAAGTTTTTCAAGCCGGTTTCAACAACCGGCGAGGTCAATGTTTTCCCTTACCCAGCCTCATACATACGCACATGAAAGTGCCAGGACAAATCACTGTTCGTTTCGGATTGTTACACGCACAAGCCATTGAAAAGATGAATTAATTTACTGTTAATAACGCACAATAAAACAAAACGCCCGGGTCGTGTGACCCGGGCGTTTGGAGAGGCGAACGGAATCGCTGTTAGTTGGACTGGCGACGCAGGAACGCCGGAATTTCCAGCTGGTCGTCGTCATGGTGGCTTGCCGAAGAAGGCGTCGCACGACCGTGATCGTCAAGCTGGCCACGACGCGGAGCGTAGAGGCTGGCTTCCGGCGAAAGTGCGCGGCGCTGCTGCGGCGCCATGCTCGGCGCATCCATCATTTCGGAAGGAACTTCTTCCTCTTCGCGTCGGCCAAGCGAGTTGGTGATGCGCTTCAGAAGACCCATCGGGCCACGCTCTTCCTGGGCTGCAGGAGCTGCGTGGGCACGGTGATCCATCTCGGCCTTCACGACCGGCGGAAAGTCCTCGACCTTCGGCATGCGGACAGGCTCGGGCTGGCGGGCAACAGGAGCCTGCTCCTGATAGACCGGAGCCTGCGGCTGCTGCAGACGCGGAGCGGCAACCTGTTCCGGCGCGTGATAGACCGGTGCCGGGGCAACCGGTGCCGGAGCAGCCTGCTGAACCGGCTGGGCCGGACGGAGAGCCGCCGGTGCTTCAGCCGGAGCAGATGCAAAAAGCTTGCTCTGCGGACGGAAATCCTGAGAGGGCTGCTGGTGTGCTGCGAAACCAAGTTCACGTTCCATTTCGGCTTCCGCCGAACGGATGGTCTGGGCGATCTGGTCTACGGTCTTTGGTGCCTGCGATACTGCTTGTGCAGGCTGAACTGCGGCCGGAGCGGGAGCAACGGCCGCGGAAGGACGGATAAGCGGCTTGGCGGCTGCGGCGCGCATATCGGCAACGTTCTGTTCGCCAACGCCCGCAACGCGGTCGATGCCGGTCGCGACGACGGAGACGCGGATGAGACCTTCAAGTGCCTCGTCGAAGGTTGCGCCGAGGATGATGTTCGCATCCGGATCGACTTCTTCGCGAATACGGGTAGCCGCTTCGTCGACTTCGAACAGGGTAAGATCGCGACCGCCGGTGATGGAGATCAGGAGGCCCTGTGCGCCCTTCATCGAGGTTTCGTCGAGCAGCGGGTTGGCGATTGCCGCTTCCGCAGCCTGCATCGCACGGCCCGGACCGGAAGCTTCGCCAGTACCCATCATTGCGCGGCCCATTTCACGCATGACCGAGCGAACGTCAGCGAAGTCGAGGTTGATGAGACCTTCCTTCACCATCAGATCGGTAATGCAGGCAACGCCGGAATAGAGAACCTGGTCAGCCATAGCGAAGGCATCGGCAAAGGTCGTCTTGTCGTTGGCAATGCGGAAGAGGTTCTGGTTCGGAATGACGATCAGCGTATCGACGGACTTCTGCAGTTCCTCGATGCCCTGTTCGGCAAGACGCATGCGGCGACCGCCTTCGAAATGGAAAGGCTTGGTAACGACGCCGACCGTCAGGATACCCTTGTTGCGGGCAGCCTGTGCGACGACAGGTGCAGCACCCGTGCCGGTACCACCACCCATGCCGGCAGTGACGAAGCACATGTGGGTGCCGTTCAGGTGATCGATGATCTCATCGATGCATTCTTCAGCGGCGGCGCGTCCGACTTCCGGCTGGGAACCGGCACCGAGACCCTCGGTGACGTTGACGCCGAGCTGGATGACCCGGTCTGCCTTCGTCATGGTCAGAGCCTGTGCATCCGTGTTGGCGACGACGAAATCGACACCCTGGAGGCCAGCCGTGATCATGTTGTTGACAGCGTTACCGCCACCGCCGCCCACACCGAAAACAGTGATGCGTGGCTTCAGCTCGGTGATATCAGGCTTTTGCAGCTGTATCGTCATTTTACCATTCCTTCTTTCTCTGGCCGCATCGCCCCGCTGGCCGATTCTTGAAAACTCAACTTGGAAACCTCAGGCTCACGCCACGAGGCTACTCAGAAACTCTCTTTCAGCCATTGCCCTACCCGGGCTATCCGGCCGCTACCCGTACCAAACGGCGAGAACATTCCGCCTTGCGCCGCATGAATTTCGATGTCCGCCACCTGCGGATAGATCATCAGTCCGCATGCGGTTGAAAATGCCGGTCCCTTTGCCGCAACCGGAAGACCCGCAACCCCCATCGGGCGGCCGATACGAACGTTGCGGGCAAGAATGCGCCGTGCCGTTTCCGGCAGCCCCGTCAGCTGGCTCGCGCCGCCCGTCAGGACAACACGTTTGCCGACGATGGGGCTGAAGCCGGACTTCTGGATACGATCACGGATCAATTCCAGCGTCTCTTCGATACGCGCCCGCACGATGCGGGTAACAAGTGCCCTTGAAACTTGCGATGGTTGATCGCGATCATCTTCGCCAATCGGCGGGATCGAAATCATGTCGCGCTCATCCGCGCCATTCAGCAAAGCCGAACCATGCACCACCTTCAGTCTCTCCGCATCTTCGATTCGTGTCGAGAGGCCTCGTGCAAGATCTGTCGTAACGTGATGGCCGCCAAGGCCGATCGCGTCGGTATGAATGAGACGGCCTTCGGCGAAAACCGAGATCGTCGTGGTGCCGCCGCCCATGTCGATGGCGGCACAGCCAAGCTCGACCTCGTCATCGACCAGTGCCGCAAGACCGCTGGCATAGGGCGTCGCCACCATGCCCTCGACCGAGAGATGCGCGCGATTGACGCAAAGCTC
Organism: Agrobacterium sp. S7/73; assembly: GCF_019355535.1. Lineage (NCBI taxonomy): Bacteria > Pseudomonadati > Pseudomonadota > Alphaproteobacteria > Hyphomicrobiales > Rhizobiaceae > Agrobacterium > Agrobacterium sp. S7/73. Next base: position 807,722 of record NZ_CP072136.1, on the reverse strand, counting down.
GAGGTTCTTCAGCGCCGTGCGTTCGACAGTCACCACGTGCATGTCGACACCGAGAAGATCGCCATACATCGACAGCGGATCACGAATGCCGCGCTCGCCATCCAGCGAATAGCCTGTTGGTAGCGAATGCAGGATCGCCCGGTCCTGACGCATGGACTGCTGGCTCGCCGCCACCAGAACCTTGCGCAGGTCGCTTGCTTCGACTTCCTGTCCGCCGAGATCGATGCTCGCGGTATAGATGTCGCTTGCCAGCCTGCCGGCGGAAACATTGACGATCAGGCTGTCGACGGTCAGGCCTGCCATGCGCTCGGCCGCATCCACCGAAAGACGGATCACGCCTTCGAGCGCGTCAAGATCGGCGATCACGCCGGATTTCACACCGCGCGAGCGCTGGTGACCAATGCCGATGATTTCCACCTTGTGGGTGCGACCCGGCAGGATTTCGCTTTCCTGGCGCGGCGTCAGCCGTCCGATCATGCAAACGACCTTGGTCGAGCCGATGTCGAGCACCGAGACGATGTGGCTGCGCTTGGAAGACAGCGGCTTCAGGCGAGGCAGACCGAAATGGGAAGAACCAAAAAAGCTCATGTGTTCTTCTCCGCTTTCTTGAGTGCCTTCGTGCGTGCATCTACCGCCGTCTGGCGGCGCTCTGCTGCACCTTCGGTCAACTGGATCGTGGTGCGGTCCGTCAGACGCAGATCGACGGCAGCGACATCACGCGACAGAACCTTTTCCTCGAGATCGAGCCGTGCCAGCAATTGCAGTGCCTGCGGCAGGTTCTCTTCCGGCAGCTTGACGACAATGCCGTTGTCGAGATGCAGATCCCAGCGGCGGCCGGCAATGCGAACATAGGCGCGAACGCGGTTGCGAATTTCCGGCCAATCGGCCAGTTGCGCGACGAAACCGGCAGCGCCCGTTTCCGCGTCACGTCCGACGAACAGCGGCAGGGCGGCAAATTTATTGTCACGCAGCGGCGCGATCACGCTGCCGCTTTTTTCGATCAGCGACAGTTCCGTGCCATGCTGCCAGATGCCGAAAGCTTCACGCTCCTTCAGGCGAACCTCAACCGTCTTCGGGTAGACCTTGCGGATATCAACATCTTCGACCCAGGGAAGCTGGACGAGCTTGCGGCGTGCCGCATCGATATCAAGCGCAATCAGGGAGGTGCTGCCGTCAAGGCCGAGAAGCTGGAAGACTTCGATTTCCGATGTCTGCAAATTGCCGGATACCTTGACGTCCTCAACCGCAAAACCGGCGGCCGAGGTCGTGGTCTGGGTGACGATATTCGTATGTCCGCCAAGCGACATGCCGTAAAGCCCGATCACCGCGTAAAAGGCAACAGCCGAAATCGTGCCGGTATGGGCGGGAATGTGGATGCGTCCGGTCGCAAGGCTGACACCGAAACGCACGAAACGACGCAGCGGACGCGGCAGCACCCTGCGATCGTCGGCATTTGCCGTCGCCACGAATTGCTCGCGCTTTTTTGCCGTCGACTTTTTGCCGGTCACCGCAAACACGAAGCGTCCTCCACCATCCAGCTGACAAGGTTACCAAAGGAGCGGCCAGCATGGGCCGCCATTTCCGGCACCAGGGAGGTCGGCGTCATGCCCGGCTGCGTATTCACTTCAAGCCAGATAACTTCGCCATCTTCTGAGAAGCGGTCGTCGTAACGAAAGTCTGAACGGCTTACGCCACGGCACCCGATCGCCCGATGCGCCATAACCGCCAGTGTTTGAATTTTTTGGTAAATTTTTGGTGAAATTTCTGCCGGAATGACATGCTTTGAGCCACCGGCTGCGTATTTAGCGTCATAATCATAGAAATTGTGACCCAGCGGCACCACTTCCGTAACACCTAGCGCCTCGCCGTCGAGCACGCCGCAGGTCAGTTCGCGACCATGGATGTAACGCTCGACCATGACGTGATCGCCGTAACGCCATTCGGACGAGGTAAGGATTTGCGGCGGATGCGACTGGTCTTCCTTGACGATCACCACACCGAAGCTCGAGCCTTCGCGCACCGGCTTCACGACGTAGGGCGGCGCAAGCGGATGTTCGCTGGTGAATTCGAACCGGTTCATGACGCGTTCGTCAGCCACCGGAATGCCAGCAGCCGCAGCCACTTTCTTGGCCTGCGTCTTGTCCATGGCAAGTGCAGAAGCAAGCACGCCGGAATGTGTATAGGGAATGGCGAGATATTCGAGAATGCCCTGAATGGTGCCGTCTTCACCGAAGGGGCCATGCAGCGCATTGAAGGCGACATCCGGGCGCAGTTCGCCGAGTACGGCGGCGATATCGCGCCCCACATCGACCCGGGTGACCTTGTACCCCTCGCCCTCAAGGGCGAGCGCGCAAGCGTTCCCGGACGAGAGGCTGACCGGCCGCTCCGACGAAAACCCACCCAAAAGAACAGCTACGTGCTTGCCGCCCATCGATACCTCTGACACCAAATCTCCGCTACGATCCGCACCGGAACCAACCGAATTTGACGAACGGTGATTCTGGCACATGATCCTTGAGATCAGTTAAACGCCATTAAGGTTAATGAATCGTTTACTTTCGTTAACCGCCGCGCCCAACATGCCAGTTCCATTAAAGAATCAGCATCGATCCGAATTACCTCCTTGGAATCAGAGAGTTGGACGGATTGCAACATGCAGGTTTTCAATGATCGGAAATAGAACGAGGGTGCCGCACACTTCTATCCCTGATAAAGACAAGGCGAAAACGTTAACGGACGACGCTTTTCCCCAGCGAAAATTATCTGACGTTTCAGCGTTTTAAATCCGTCGCCTGAATCAGTCTCTCAATCTTGAGGCTACGTCCTCGCACACGCTGCGGTCCCTGTCGCACCAGCCGATCACATTGTCCGCATTATTTCTTTTTTAGCATTCCAAAAGAACAAAAATTGCGTTAACGCAGTCAATGCCTCCCAAGGCATGACATGCAATCATCCAAAAATGGGACCAAAACCATGACTGACGCGATATCTCAGGTATCGCCGACAGCTGGCAATTCGAACGTTGTAAAGACAAATTCGCCTGCACGAGTTCTCACTGCCAGCCTGGTCGGCACGACCATCGAGTTTTTCGATTTTTACGTTTACGCCACGGCCGCAGTGCTCGTGTTTCCGACATTGTTCTTCCCGAACAATGATCCGATGACGGCACTTCTGGCATCCTTCGCCACCTTCTCCATCGCCTTTTTCGCCCGCCCGCTCGGCGCCGTCGTTTTCGGCCATTATGGTGACCGCGTCGGCCGTAAAGCTACGCTTGTCGCCGCTCTGCTGACCATGGGCGTATCGACGGTCGTGATCGGCCTTCTGCCGTCCTATGAGACAGCCGGTGTTCTGGCACCTCTGTTGCTGGCGCTTTGCCGCTTCGGTCAAGGCTTCGGTCTTGGCGGAGAATGGGGCGGCGCGGTCCTGCTGGCCACGGAAAACGCTCCTCCCGGCAAGCGCAGCTGGTACGGGATGTTTCCGCAGCTCGGCGCGCCCGTCGGTCTGTTCCTCTCCTCCGGCGTCTTCTGGATCCTGCTGCACTTCATGTCGCAGGAAGCGCTTCTGAGCTGGGGCTGGCGCATTCCCTTCGTCGCTTCGATCATCCTGATCGCGGTTGGCATGTGGGTTCGTCTGTCGATCACCGAAACGCCTGCCTTCCAGAAGGCAATCGAAAAGGAAGAACGTGTTGCCGTGCCGGTCGTGGAACTGTTCCGCAACCACAAGCGCAGCCTCGCGCTCGGCACTTTCGTGGCGCTGGCTACCTTCGTGCTGTTCTATATCGGTACCGCCTACCTGCTGTCCTACAACGTCAAGGTTCTGAAAATCCCGTTCCTCGACGCACTCGAAGTGCAGATCATGGGCTCCATCGTTTTCGGCATCTTCATCCCGATCGCCGGCAAGCTCGCTGAGCGCTTCGGCCGTCGCGAAATCCTGATCCTGACGACGGTGCTGATCGGCCTGTTCTCGTTCCTGCTGCCTACCCTGATGACAGGCGGCGAAGGCTCGATCTTCATCTTCGCGGCCCTTGCGATGACGCTGATGGGCATGACCTACGGCCTGATTGGAACGGCGCTTGCCGCCCCCTTCCCGACAAGGGTGCGCTACACCGGCTCGTCCATCACCTTCAACATGGCAGGCATCTTCGGCGCATCGCTGGCACCCTACATCGCCACATGGCTGCAGGTGAATTACGGCATGGGATATGTCGGATATTACCTCTGCGTATCCGCCCTCATCACGCTCGCCTGCATTCTTTTGTCCCGCAAGGATGAAGTCTGAGCGACAGGCCACTAAAAGATCGAGGCCGCGAAATCACCTTTCGCGGCCTTTTTTCGTCTGTGATGATCATCAAGCGATAATTTGACGGCCACCTTTCGCGCCCGACGAACAGATGCGATTACGCCCGCTACGTTTCGCCTCGTAGAGCGCCATATCCGCATTGTGCATGACCTTCTCGAAAATCTCCCTGTTCCCGCGCAAGGCCACACCTATCGAGATGGTGGTCCTGATCTGCAAATCCTGAAAATGAACCGTTGTCGTCGCGATCTTCTCACGGACGCCTTCGCACTGTTCCAGGAACCGGTCCGGGGCAAGGGTGTGGACGACGACAAACTCTTCACCGCCCATCCGCGCCACATGAGCGGCTTCATCGAAACCTTCCCGAATTGTCTTGGCGACACTGGAGATAACCATGTCACCAGCCAAATGGCCGTAGCTGTCATTCACGGACTTAAAATGATCAATGTCGATAAATGCGACGCAATATGGCGTACTCAGATGAACGCAATTCGAATAAAGACCTAGCCGGTTGTGAAGACCTGTCAGAGCATCAGTCTGGCTGAGCTGCGCAAAACGCTCGTGTGACTGGATCAGTAACTGCATCTGCCTAGCATTGAGCCAGCAAATTAAAAAACCGACGGTGAAGGAGATTGTCGAACTAAGGACCAGGCCGATTGTGAGCCCATTGCTCAAGTCCGAGACCAGGTCCAACTGCGCCATCGTCAGGATCGCAACGACACAGATAACGGCGGCTATGGAAGCGATCAGGCAAGCCAATCGAAATGATGACTGTACCGGGTCAAGCCGACGCCATCCATCCGGTGTCGCCACGGTGAATGTCGTTATCGCGACGAGTTCGCTTAAAAAACGTGACAGCTGTCCGCTTACGCGATCGGCAATGTAAATGCTCATAAATATCACCCAAGCAGTAGAGTGGCGCAACGCTGCCTCTCCCGTAATCTAAATACTGCTTATAGATAAAAACTATTGATCGACCGTTACCCTTCGCCAAGGATGATATGAAACAAAAACTCCTGGCCGCTTGGTGCTGCCAGGAGAGATATGAAACGGCTAACGCAGTTGCTCATGGCAATCGCGAGGTATCACAATTTTCAGGCGCCGAGGAAGGGCTCCACTTCACGACCCGGCATGAAAAGCCCAAGCCGTTTGATTTCCCATTCCAGCCGAATGCCCGACTTCTCGAACACGCGCTTGCGAATGGTCTCGCCCAGATATTCCAGATCGTAACCGGTCGCATGGCCGGTATTGATCATGAAATTGCAATGCAGCGATGACATCTGCGCACCGCCGATGACCAGACCGCGACCGCCCGCTTCGTCGATCAGTTCCCAGGCGGAATGACCTTCGGGGTTCTTGAAGGTCGATCCACCGGTCTGTTCACGGATCGGCTGCACGGTTTCGCGGTGGTGACGCACGGCGTCCATATCGGCGCGGATCTTCGCGCGGTCTTCCGGATAACCCTCAAACAGGGCGCCGGTGAAGATCAGACCAGCATCGGCGCCGGAGTGGCGATAGCTGTAATCCATATCCGCATTGGAGAGCACATGCTGGTTGCCCTGACGGTCCACCGCATAAACCTCCACGACACGCTCACGCGTTTCACCGCCGTTGGCGCCCGCATTCATGCGCAGCGCGCCGCCGATGGAGCCGGGAATACCGTAATAGAAATGGAAACCGCCAATGCCATTATCCATGGCCATCGCGGCAATATGCTTGTCCGGGCAGATCGCGCCTGCCTTGATGCGGTTTTCACCCGAAAGCTCCACCGAGCCGAAACCCTTGGCGGAAAGACGGACGACGACACCTGGAATGCCGCCATCGCGCACCAGAAGGTTCGAGCCGACACCGACCACGGTCAACGGCACGTCCTCCGGAAGGATTTTCAGGAATGTAACCAGATCGTCGGTATCGTGCGGCTGGAACATGACTTCCGCAAGACCGCCGGCTCTGAACCACGTCACGCGGTCCATGGGCGCATCCGGTGTCAGACGTCCCCGCAATTCCTTTACCCCGTCGCCGAGCCTCCCCAGCAATTTAACCCCATCGACCTGTCTCATTCAGACTTTCCTGATATGCTCTTCAATTCCGAAGGCAGCGCTGCCGCCCATTGCGTGATATTTCCGGCCCCCAAGAGAACCACGAAATCGCCCGGATTCGCAATGCCTGCAACCACTGACGCGAGATCTTCCCGTTTTTCGAGAAAACGGGCATCGCGATGGCCGGCAGCCTTGATTGCGGAGACCAGCGCTTCCGAGCTTGCGCCCTCGATCGGATCTTCGCCCGCTGCATAGACCGGAGCAAGAATAATCGTATCGGCATCGTTAAAACAATGCGCGAAATCATCGAACAGGCTGGAAAGGCGGCTGTAGCGGTGCGGCTGGTGCACGGCGATGATGCGGCCCTTGCAGGCTTCGCGCGCAGCCGCGAGCACAGCCTTGATCTCAACCGGATGGTGGCCGTAATCGTCGAAGACCTGCACGCCATTGGCTTCGCCCGTCAGCGTGAAACGACGCTTGACGCCGGCAAAGGAGGCGAGGCCCTTCTTGATGTCCGCTTCCGAAATACCGAGACGATTGGCGACGGCAATCGCAGCCGTTGCGTTCGAAACATTGTGGCGACCGGGCATCGGCAGGACGAGGTCCGTAAAGGAGAATATCTTGCCGGTGCGGCGCCGGCGAATTTCCACATCGAAGATAGACCGCGTGCCATCGATGCGCACATTCGAAAACCGCACGTCGGCCTGTGGGTTCTCACCATAGGTGATGACCTTACGGTCTTCGATACGCCCAACCAGAGCCTGCACCTCGGGATGGTCGAGACACATGACGCCGAAGCCGTAGAACGGAACATTCTCCACGAATTGCCGGAAAGCAGCGCGCACGGCGTCGAAATTGCCGTAGTGGTCAAGATGTTCCGGGTCGATATTGGTGATCACGGCCACATCGGCCGGAAGCTTCAGGAATGTGCCATCGGATTCATCGGCCTCCACCACCATCCACTCGCCCTCGCCCATGCGGGCGTTGGTGCCATAGGCGTTGATGATGCCGCCGTTGATCACGGTCGGGTCGAGATTGCCGGCTTCCAGCAGGGTCGCGACCATCGAAGTTGTCGTGGTCTTGCCGTGCGTGCCACCGATGGCAATGGCGTTGCGGAAACGCATCAACTCGGCCAGCATTTCGGCACGGCGAACGATCGGCAGATGTTTTTCCCGCGCGGCGATCAGCTCCGGATTGTTCTTCTTGATCGCGGTGGAAACGACCACGACCTCGGCATCACCGAGATTATCCGCCGTGTGGCCGACGAAGACCTCGATGCCCTTGTCGCGCAGGCGCTGCACATTGGCGCTGTCGGCCTGGTCGGAGCCCTGTACGCGATGACCGAGATTGTGAAGCACTTCGGCAATGCCGCTCATGCCGATCCCGCCTATGCCGATGAAATGGACAAGGCCTATGGCTTTCGGCATCTTCATGCCTCAACTCCTTCAATGTTCTTCTTGAATTCCTGTACGGACTTTCCGCTCGCAATCGCCTCGACCAGATCGGCCAGTACATCCGCCGCATGCGGTTTTCCTGTCGCCTTGGCCGCCGCCGCCGTTGCGGACAACCGATCCGGCTCGGACAGCGCCGAGGACAGAAGGCCGGAGAGCTTCTGCGGCGACAGTTCCGACTGCTTGATAACGCTTGCACCGCCGGCTGCCGAAAGCGCTGCCGCATTGGCCGCCTGATCGTGATCCAGCGCATGCGGATAAGGCACGAGGATCGAGGGTCGGCCGATGACCGAAAGCTCCGATACCGTCGATGCACCCGAACGGCTGATGACCAGATCGGCCTCACCGATGCGGGAGGCCATGTCGCCGAAGAAAGGCGAGACATCCGCCTTCACGCCCAGCTTCTGATACGAGGAGATCACACTGTCCTTGTCTTCGGGGCGCGCCTGCTGGGTCACGACAATGCGCTTGCGCTGTTCGTCCTTCAACAGGCAGATCGCCGCCGGAACCGCGCTGGAAAAGAACTGCGCTCCCTGGCTGCCGCCAAAAACCACGAGCTGGAACGTCTCGCCGGTCTGCGAAGGCGTATAGGGTATCTCTGACGCCGCCAGCACCGCCGGGCGCACGGGATTGCCGGTCGCAACCGTCTTGTCGGAATATTGGCCGTTGGCGGGCGGCAGAAAACCACCGGCAATCGCCTTCACACGGGCCGCCAGCGCCTTGTTGGCTCGACCCATCACCGCATTCTGCTCGTGAATGATCGATGGCACGCCAAGCCCGGTCGAGGCAAGCAGCGGCGGCACGGTGGGATAACCGCCAAAGCCGACGACCGCAACCGGCTTCAGCTTCGAGATCAGCCGGCGCGCTGAACGCAGCCCTGTCCACAGCCTCCACAGCGAACGCGCCACGGAAATCGGGTTTTTCGAACCGATGGTGGCGGATGGAACGACGTGAATTTCTTCCGCCGGAAACTTCCCCGCATAACGCTCGGCGCGGCTGTCGGTGACCAGATGCACCTGATAGCCGCGCGCTTTCAGCGTGTGCGCCAAGGCCTCGGCTGGAAAGACATGGCCGCCGGTACCCCCGGCGGCGAGCAGAACAATACCCTTGCTCATGATCATTTACTCCGCAGGAACGCCGGAACCGACGCGGAAGAAGCTGCGCTCCTGCGCCCTCTTTTCCGGCCTGTGGCGTGTCAGCGCCAGAAGGAAGCCTGCCGTGACGCAGATCGCCATCATCGACGAACCACCATAGGAAATCAGCGGCAGCGTCATGCCCTTGGCGGGCATCAGCTCCAGATTAACGCCGATATTGATCATCGACTGCATGCCGATCTGCAGGACCAGACCGGCCACGGCAAAGCGGCAGAAATCGTCTTTTTCCCTGAAGGCGTGCGAGAGGCCGCGCAACACGATGAAGGCGAAGATCGCCACAAGGAACATGCAGAAAACAATGCCGAATTCTTCCGCCGCCACCGAGAAGATGAAGTCGGTATGGCTGTCGGGAATAATACGCTTGACGATGCCCTCACCCGGGCCGCGACCGAACCAGTCGCCACGAATGATCGCCTCGCGCGCCGTATCCACCTGGAAGGTATCCCCCTCACCGGTCCAGAAACGGTCGATACGGCCGGCAACGTGCGGCAGGAGCAGATAGGCGGAGACGATGCCGAGAACGCCGAGGCCGCCGAGCACGATGATCCAGAACCAGGGAACACCGGCCATGAAGAACATGCCGCCCCACACCACCGATGTCAGGATGGTCTGGCCAAAGTCGGGCTGGGCGATCAGAAGTGCAGCCACGATACCGAAGGTGATGATAGCGAAGAGGTTGCCGGGAATTTCGGGGTGGCGCGCGCGTTCGGCAAACAGCCAGGCGCAGACAATGACGAAGGCGGGCTTCATGAATTCCGATGGCTGGATCGAGAAGCTGCCGATGGAAATCCAGCGTCGTGCACCCTTGACCTCGATACCGAAGAACAGCGCGAAAATCATCATCAGCAGCGACGCGATCAGCATCATCACCGCCACGCGCCGGACCTGACGCGGCGACAGGAAGGAAAGACCGATCATGATCGCCAGCGAAGGCACCATGAACATCGCCTGACGTTCCACGAAGAAGAAGCTGTTGAGACCGATGCGTTCGGCAACCGCCGGCGACGCCGCAAATGACAGCATCAGGCCGATGCCCATCAGCGCGATGAACGCCGCCAGAAAGAAACGGTCGATGGTCCAGAACCATTCCGCGACCGGACCGCGATCAACTCGGCTTACCATGGCCTCAGCCCCCTTTTCCAGAGTGAACGAGCATCGTCACGCCATCGAGCGCCGCAACCTGCGCGACGAACGAATCACCTCTGATTTCAAAGTTCTTATATTGGTCGAAGCTTGCGCAAGCCGGGGATAACATCACGATATTGCCGGCCGTCGCATCTTTTTCCGCATCCGCCGCCGCATGCTGCACCGCCTTGTCCAGCGTGCCGGATATTTCATAAGGCACGGCTTCGCCTAGCGTCGCTGCAAATTCCGCCGCCGCCTCGCCGATCAGATAGGCCTTGGCGATGCGCGGAAACAGGGGCGCAAGGCTGGCAATGCCGCCGGCCTTTGGCAGACCGCCCGCGATCCAATAGATGCGCTCATAGCTCGACAAGGCCGGTGCTGCTGCATCGGCATTGGTGGCCTTGCTGTCATTGACGAAAGTGACATTGCCGCGCCGACCGACAGGCTGCATGCGATGTTTTAGGCCGGGGAAGGACTTGAGACCTGCGCGAACGTCCTCTTCGGAAACGCCGACGGCAAGGCATGCGGCAATTGCAGCCGCTGCATTCTGGGCATTGTGGCTGCCGCGAAGCGTCTGGATGCCGTCGAGATCGACCAGCGGCGAGGACTTGCCCCCATGCGCCCGCAGGATGCGGCTGCCTTCGGCATAAAGACCTTCGGAAACGACATTGCGCTTGGAAATGCGCTCCACCTTCACGCCGGCACGCTCGATGCGGTCGGCGATCAGCGTGGAATAGCTGTCATCAACGCCGACAATTGCCGTGCCACTGCCGGCCACAAGCCGTTCCTTGACATCGGCATAATGCTGCATGGTGCCGTGCCGGTCGAGATGGTCGGGCGTCAGATTGAGCAGAATACCGGCCGTCGGATTGATCGTCGGCGCCAGATCGATCTGGTAGGACGAGCATTCAACGACATAGAAACGTTGCGCTTTCGGCGGATCGAGGCTCAGCACGGCAGTGCCGATATTGCCGCCGAGTTGTGTATCGCGGCCCGAAGCCTTGAGGATATGGGCAATCAGTGCGGTCGTCGTGGATTTGCCGTTCGTGCCGGTGATGGCGATGAAGGGGCAATCCGGCGCATGCGCCCGGCGCTCGCGAATGAAAAGCTCGATATCGCCGATAATCTCGACACCCGCCGCCCGGGCAAGATCGACCGACCAGTGCGGCTTCGGATGCGTCAGCGGCACGCCGGGTGCGAGCACGAAAGACGAAAAGGAATGCCAGTCTATCGTTCGAAGATCAGCCGTCGTTATGCCTTCGGCCTCAGCCTTGGCGACGCTGTCGGGATTATCGTCGAAAGCAACGACATCCGCCCCGCCGGCAACCAGTGCCCGGGCCGTGACGAGGCCCGAACCGCCAAGCCCGAAAAGCGCGACCTTCTTACCTCTGAACGACGAGACCGGGATCATCGCTCACCTCAGCTTCAGCGTAGCGAGGCCGAGCAGCGCCAGACCGACGGAAATGATCCAGAAACGGATGACCACCTGGCTTTCCGTCCAGCCTTTTTTCTCGAAATGATGGTGGATGGGCGCCATCAGGAAAACGCGCCTGCCGGTGCGCTTGAACCAGAAAACCTGGATGATGACCGAGAGCGTTTCCATCACGAACAGGCCGCCGACGATGACCATGACGATCTCGTGCTTGGTGGCGACAGCGATGGAGCCGATGAGGCCGCCGAGCGCCAGCGAACCCGTATCACCCATGAAGATGGCGGCGGGCGGCGCGTTGAACCACAGGAAGCCGAGACCAGCCCCGACCACCGCGCCGACGATGACAGCGAGCTCACCCGTTCCGGGCACGAAGTTGATCTGCAGGTAATTGGCGAAAACCGCGTTACCGGCGAGATAAGCAATCACGCCGAAGGTGGCGGCTGCAATCATGACAGGCACGATGGCGAGACCATCGAGACCGTCGGTCAGGTTAACCGCATTGCCGGCGCCGACAATCACGAAAGCACCGAACAGCACGAAGAAATAGCCGAGATTGATCACAAGTTCCTTGAAGAACGGAAAGGCGATGGAGCTTCCGAGCGTGCCGCCATGCGGTGCGGAAGCAAGCGCCACCTTCATCATGAAGAACACGGCAATCGCCGCAATCAGGAATTCGATGCCGAGACGGGCTTTGCCGGAAAAGCCCTTGTCGCTCTGCTTCGTCACCTTGAGATAGTCGTCATAAAAGCCGATAGCCCCGAAGCCGAGCGTCACCATCAGAACGGCGACGACGTAGACGTTCGACAGGTCACCCCAGAGCAGCGAACCGCCGAGAATACCGGCAAGGATCATCAGCCCGCCCATGGTCGGCGTGCCAGCCTTCTTGAAATGCGTCTGCGGCCCGTCGGCACGGATTGGCTGGCCCTTGCCCTGGCGCACGCGCAGCGAATTGATGATCGCCGGTCCGAAAAGGAAGACGATCAACGCAGAGGTGAACATCGCCGCACCCGCCCGGAAGGTGATGTACCGGAAGAGGTTGAAGACTTGAATTTTATCCGACAGTTCGACGAGCCAGATCAGCATAATTGCCCTTTCAAAAGGCTATTTCAGACTTGGCGTTCCGTCTCGGGGAATGCCGGATACTTGTCAAGCAGTGCCGCGACAATCTTGCCGAAACCCAGCCCAAGTGACGATTTTACCATCAGCGCATCGCCCGGTTGCACCCATTGCAGGGCAAAATCGGCAAGTTCAGCTGTCGTCGGGAACCAGATGACAGTTACACTGTCCGGAAGCGCATCGCGAAGGGCGGCCATCGCCTCCCCAGCCAGCCAGACATGTTCGATACCACCGGCTAGCAGCGGTCCGGCCAGTTCCTCGTGTAGCTGGGCTGAGAATTCGCCCATCTCCAGCATGTCGCCGAGAACGGCAACGCGACGGCCATAACCCTGCGTTTCTGTTTCCGCAAGCACGGCAATCGCCGCCCGCATGGAGGCGGGGTTGGCGTTGTAGCTCTCATCGATCAGCAGGAAGGAACCGCTTTCAATCGTCAGGCGATGGCGCTGTCCGCGCCCCTTGACTGCCTCGAGCGTTCCGAGCACCTCGAAGGCGCGGTCGAGATTGGCGCCGGTAACGGCAACAGCGCCAAGCACCGCCATGGCGTTGTCGGCAATATGCCTGCCGGGAATGTTCAGGTGCAATTCGCTCGTTTCGCCGTTCAGGATCGCCCAGATGGTCGAGCCCGTGGACGTGCTTTCGAAATCGGCCAGCCGGAAATCGGCCTTGGCATGCTGCCCGAAGGTCAGGATATGCTCGATACCCTGGTCCTGCGCCGCTTCTTCAAGTTGCTCGAACTGGGCGTTGTCACGGTTGAGGATGACGAAGCCGCCGTCCTCCAACCCTTCGAATATCTCCGCCTTGGCGCTCGCGATCTCTTCTATGTTCTTGAAATTGCCCAAATGAGCTGGCGCGATGGTGGTAATGATCGCGACATGCGGACGTACCATCTTGACCAGCGGACGGATTTCGCCGGAGTGGTTCATACCGATTTCGAAAACGCCGAATTCAGTATCGGCGGGCATGCGCGCCAGCGTCAGCGGCACACCCCAGTGATTGTTGAAGGACGCCACCGCCGCATGAACCCGGCCCGAAGGCGCCAGAGCCTGCCGCAACATTTCCTTCGTCGTCGTCTTGCCGACAGAACCGGTCACCGCGATGATCCGCGCCGTGGTCCTTTCACGCGCCGCAATGGCGAGCTTGCCAAGCGCCGCGAGGACATCCTCCACGACGATCATGGGCACGGTCAGGCGGCCGAGGGCCGGCAGCTTGCCTTCGGCGACGACCAGCAGGCCCGCACCATTGGCGACAGCAAAACTCGTATAGTCATGGCCGTCGACCCTATCGCCCTTGATGGCGAAAAATGCTTCACCAGCCTTCACAGTCCGGCTGTCGATGGAAATGCCGGTGATACCGGTCGGCAGGTTCCCGACGGGACGCCCTGCCGTGATGGCGATCATGTCGGCGACTGTCCATAACCAATTCAAATCTTCAATCCTTCCAGCGCGGTACGCACCTGTTCATGATCGGAAAACGGCAGCGTCACGGAACCGACGATCTGCCCCTCTTCATGCCCCTTGCCCGCGACGATCAGCGTATCGCCGTTCGAAAGCAGCGACACCGCATGACGGATCGCCTCTGCCCTGTCGCCAATTTCCAACGCACCCGGCGCAGCCGCCATGACTTCGGAACGGATCGTTGCAGCGTCTTCCGAGCGCGGATTGTCGTCGGTAACGATGACGATGTCGGAAAGACGTGTCGCCACTTCGCCCATGATCGGGCGCTTGCCCTTGTCACGGTCGCCGCCGCAGCCGAAGACGGTGATGATGCGGCCGGAGGTGAAGGGCCTGACCGAGGTCAGAACATTTTCAAGCGCATCCGGCTTGTGGGCATAATCCACATAGGCAAGCGCGCCGTTCTTCGTCTGGCCCACAAGTTCCAGGCGACCGGCAGCACCGATCAGCTTTTCAAGCGCCTTCATGGCCGTTGCGGCGGAAACGCCGGTGGACATGGCAAGACCAGCGGCGACGAGAGCATTGGCTACCTGAAAATCGCCGGCCAGCGGAATGTCGACTTCGTGGATTACGCCGTCATGGTGCACTTCGATCAGCTGCTTGTGACGGAAATGCTCTACACGCTTCAGCGTCAGATAATCGCCCTTCCGGCCAACGGTGCGCACATTGAGGCCTGCATCCGCGGCGACGCGAATGGCCTTATCCGACCAAGGGTCGTCGGCAAAAATGACGGCTGGCGCGCCCTTTTCCATCAGCGTGTCAAACAGCCGCATCTTCGCGGCCATGTAGTCCTCGATGGTCGGGTGATAATCCATGTGATCTCGGCCGAGATTGGTGAAACCGGCCGCAGCGAGCTTCACGCCATCAAGGCGACGCTGGTCGAGGCCGTGGCTCGAAGCTTCCATGGCCGCATGGGTCACGCCTTCGGCAGCAAGCTCGGCGAGAAGCGCATGCAGCGTCACCGGATCCGGTGTGGTAAGCGCGCCATAATCTTCGCGGCCGGGAGCGATGACACCCGTCGTACCGATCTGGGCGGCGGCATGGCCAGCGAAAGCCCAGATTTGCCGCACGAAGGAGGCAACGGAGGTCTTTCCCGCAGTGCCGGTAACGGCGACCATGGTTTCCGGCTGTTTTCCGTAAAAACGGGAAGCGGCGAGCGAAAGGTAGAGGCGCGGGTCGGTGACAGCGAGGACCGGCACATCGGCATCCACCGCATGCCCGGAAACGACGGCAACCGCACCCTTGGCGACCGCGTCCTTCACATAGGCCGCGCCATCCGCCTTGGTTCCCGCAACCGCCACGAACAGGCTGCCGGGCGCAGCCTTGCGGCTGTCTGCGGTAATTCCCCCGATTTCGATTGCCCCTATCTCAGACAGGAGCAATTCATTCAATTCCGGAAACGCCGTCCCGGATATATCTCGCAAATTCATCGACTGTGTCCGTCTTGTCCCCCCGGCGCGATTCGCCGGAACACCATAAGCTCTAACAATCAATAAGACACGAGCAAGGCCGAGCCATCCTTGCCGAACTTCGGCTTCACGCCCAGCACTGCCGCCGTGCGGCTGATGATATCGTGCACCATCGGCGCAGCCGAGGTGCCTGCAAGTGCCGCGCCATTGCCCTTGTCCGTTTTCGGTTCGTCGATGAAAGAGAGCACCACATATTGCGGGTCGTCCATCGGGAATGCCGAAAGGAAGGCATTGAAGTTCTTGTCATGCACATAACGGCCATTGACGACCTTGTCAGCCGTACCGGTCTTGCCGCCGACATTGAAACCGTCGACGCGCGCATTACGGCCAGAACCGTTGACACCGTTCCATTCGAACAGGAAGCGCATATCCTTGCTGGCGCCGGGCTTCAGCACCTGTTTTGCGACCTGATCCGCCTGTTCGCGCGTGCGCGGCAGGAATGTCGGCTCGATCAACTTTCCACCATTGACGAGCGCGGCACCGGCAACTGCTGTCTGCAACGGCGTTGTTGAAACGCCGTGGCCGAATGAAATGGTGATCGAGTTGATCTTCTTCCATTCGCGGGGCTGCGAAGGCAGCGCCACTTCAGGCAGTTCGGTCTGCATGCGCGTCAGAAGGCCAAGCCGCGTCAGGAATTCCTTGTGTCCTTCGGTCCCCACGGTGTCGGCGATTTTTGCCGTACCGATGTTCGACGAATACTGGAAGATTTCCGGCACCGAGAGCATGCGGCCCTTGCCGTGGAAGTCCTTGATAGTGAAGCCACCGATGCGGATCGGATAACGCGCGTCGAACATATCGCCAAGGCGGACGCGACCCGAATCGAGACCCATGGCAATGGTAAAGGATTTAAAGGTGGAGCCCATTTCGAACGTGCCGTTCGACATGCGGTTGAGCCATCCTTCCTTGGCACCTTCTGCCGGGTTGTTCGGATCATAATCCGGCACGGAGGCCATAGCGAGCACTTCGCCGGTATGCACATCCAGAACCACAGCCCCCGCGCCGATCGCCTGGAACTTGGTAATGGCCGAGGTCACGACTTCACGCACGATGGACTGGACGCGTAGATCGATGGATAGCTTCACCGGCTCCAGCGGCTGATCGCTGGTCATGCCGAGCGCCGTCAGATCGGCCAGTCCCTGGCTGTCGACGTAACGTTCCATTCCGGCAACACCGCGATTGTCGATATTGACGTGACCGACAACATGGGCAGCTGTTGGCCCGCCAGGGTAGAAGCGGCGCTTTTCCGGGCGGAAACCGACACCGGGAATGCCGAGCGCCAGGATCTGGCTCTGCTGCTTCGGCGTCAACTGACGGCGCAGCCACTGAAAGCGCGAATTGGAGGAAAGCTTCTGATAGGTGCCGCGCTGGTCGAGATCTGGCAATACAGTGCGCAGCTTCTCGATGGCTTCGTCGATATCGACGATGCGATGCGGCTCTGCAAACAGCGAGACAGTGCGGATATCAGTCGCCAGAACCTCGCCGTTACGATCAAGAAGATCGGGACGCGACGCCATCAGCCGGTCGGCAGGGGCAATGCTCGAAACCGTCTCCTGCTCGGCAAGGCCATATTGCACCAGACGGCCGCCCACGACGCCGTAAAAGGCGATGAAGCCGAAAATGATGAGACCGACGCGGCTTTTCGCCTGGGCCGCCCTCTTCTTGCGAGCGCCCTCGAAAGCTGCATGGTCAGTATGAATGCCGGTGGTGCTGGCGGAAAAGTGAGCCTTGCTCTTCAGAACCATGACGCGGGAGAGAAAAGACATCAGCGGTCCACCGATCCAGTTATGGTTTCATCCATTTCGCCATCTTCATCGCCTGCGACAGCGGCGACGGCAGGAGCCGGAGCCGCCGTGGGACGGGAAACACGCGCCCGCGGTGTTGGAACAGGAGCGCCATTGGCGGCAATCTGGCCGGCGGGCGGTGATTTCTTCTTGGCAGCTCCGCCAAGCGTAGCGCCCGGCTTGGAGCCGTTGACGGCGGCGGCGATGACATCCGCAACGCTCATGCCTTCCGGCTCGGGCGGCTGCGGCAATTGCGAGCGCAGCATCGGCAATTCCCGCGGCTGCGCCAATTGTGTCGGCAGCGTCGGCGAAAGGCCAAGCTCGTCCTGATAGGCATTCACGAGACGATGAAGGCGGTTCGGCTGCGTCAGCAGTGCCCAGTCGGCCCGCAAAAGATCGATCGTGTCTTTTTCGAGCTTGATTTCGGTCTCAAGCTTGCGGACCTGTTCCAACTTGAGATCGGTCTTGTGCTTGATCGAATAGGTCACCACCGCCGCAGCGACCATGACCCCCATCAACACGACATCGAATGTGCGCAGCATATCAGCCTCCCATCTTTTCAAGGCTGGCGAGATCGGGAAGTTCGAAAATCGAAAAATCTGCCGCCCGGGCAGGTGCCGCCGTGCGCAGGCCCGCGCGCAGCTTGGCCGAACGGGCCCGCGGATTGATCTCCGCCTCCTCGTCGCTTGCAGCGATCATCGGCTTGCCGATATTTTCGAAAATGGCGGGCTTGTCCTCCACCATCGGCAGATGGCGGGAACCCGCCGCCTTTCCGGAACGTTCGGAGAAGAATTTCTTGACGATGCGGTCTTCGAGCGAATGGAACGTGACGACAACCAGCCGGCCGCCGGGCTTCAAAGCCCGCTCGGCAGCAAACAGGGCCTGCGCCAATTCGCCGAGTTCGTCATTGACGAAAACGCGCAGCGCCTGAAACACCCGTGTTGCGGGATGGATCTTGTCTTTAGCCTTGCGCGGCGTAACGATTTCAATGAGGCCCGCCAGATCGCGCGTGGTGCGGAAGGGCTCTTCCGCCCTCTTCTTTTCAATGGCGCGGGCGATGCGGCCCGGCTGCTTTTCCTCGCCGAGAAAACCGAAGATGCGGATGAGATCGCCGACCTTGGCGCGATTGACGACATCCGCCGCCGAAACGCCGGAGCTAGACATGCGCATGTCGAGAGGACCGTTCTTTTGGAAGGAAAAACCGCGCTCGGCCTCGTCTATCTGCATGGAGGAAACGCCGATATCGAGAACCACGCCGTCAAGACCGCCTTCCGGCGCGTGCCTTGCCAGATCGGAAAATTGCGATTGAATGAGGGTAAGCCTGCCGCCATTTGCAGCAACCATGGCCTGGCCGCCGGCGATCGCGTTCGGATCGCGGTCAAGCGCGATGACATTGGCACCTTGATCGAGAATTGCCTGGGTGTAGCCACCGGCGCCGAAAGTGCCGTCGAGGATGACCTTGCCAGATGCGGGTTCGAGCGCAGCGATCACTTCGCGAAGCAGGACCGGGATGTGACGCTGAGGTCCCTCACCGGCATCAGAAGATCGCCCGCCAGAATTCGCCGCCATTCCGTGTCCCCGTCCTATGCGGGGCGTGCAGCCGAAAAACCGCGCCCCGCTCTTGCTGCCGCCTGCGCCGCCAAAAACGCCTGCGGTTGCCAAAGCTGAAAATGATCCGCTCGTCCAACGAAGGTGACATCCGTGGATATGCCGGTAAATTCCCGGACGAAATCCGTCACCATCAACCGACCTTCCTGATCGAGCTTCATGAAAACGCCGCCGCCGTGTACCAGCAGCGACATTGCGTTTGCCTCCGGCGAGAAGGCATCCATGGACGCGATCTGCCGCTCGTAGCGCTCCAGCAAATCCGGACCGCCGACACTGATTGCCGGAAACGCGAAATCCTGAAGACAATAAAGCTCCTGAATCCCACGCTGTGCCAGCACCGAACGAAACGGAGACGGAACCGAAACGCGCCCCTTGGCGTCGATCCTGTTCGTTACGTTCGATAAAAAGCGGTCCATTACTCAACTCGCCAAAACCGCATTCCGCAAAGCGAATCATCCGCCCCACAGACAACACCGGTACGCACGACACATCGCCAAGCGTCAGGGCGACATGCCCTGCAGCAGCCCGTTGCAGGCTCCTCACTCGTTTCAGCGATTGCGGGTCAAAAACACGACCCAGTGTGGTGTGCATTTGGGATACCATGGGACACTATGGGCGTCAATGGGAGAAGCCGGCACGATACCGACTCCGCATCGGAAATTCATAAGCCGTTAAGTTTAACGAATGGTTTACTTCACACCCCATGATGCTTTTTCACGGCACACGAAGGCTCGGTAAGACCACCTTTTTTCTGTTTTAAAACAATGAAATAGATATTTCCTGCCGCGGCGCTCGCCTGCGGAATGGAAAAGAAATTCGCCAGTTGGCCTGTAAGCCGGGTTCTGTATGGCTCCGGTTTGACCCGGAACGTGGCAGCCATTCATCTGGGACGGCATTTGCATGCCGCCTCTCGCAACCCACCCGGATGACGTGCCCGGAAACCGGCTGTAGACGAAGGCTTTCGCCCGCGCCCCGTGTCATCCCTATTCGGTCTTGCTCCCGGTGGGGTTTACCTTGCCACCACTGTCACCAGCGGCGCGGTGGGCTCTTACCCCACCCTTTCACCCTTACCATGCCAGGCATGGCGGTTTGCTCTCTGTGGCACTTTCCCTGGGGTCGCCCCCGCCGGACGTTATCCGGCACCGTATTTCCGTGGAGCCCGGACTTTCCTCACCTTACCGTCTTTCGACATTGGTAAAGCGCGGCTGCCCAGCCAACTGGCATGGCGTCAATACCCATGTTCTTTGGCGAAAGCCACCGAAAAGCGTAACGGAAGATCAAAGAAATGCAGGCTTGAAATCCGTTGCATAGGCGTCGTTGCCAATTTTTCCATCCCGCAGCAACAGGGCGCCTAACCGCCCGATCTCGTCGGAACTCTTGGCCGCCGTACCGTTGCCGCCAGTCAGAACCGCAATGCGCGGTGACGTCGTAAAGCCGATGGCCGGATAACCGCCCGGCGTTTTGGACACCACGCAGGCGGCCATGGAAATGCGCGACCGGTCGATGGATGGCACCAAGGTCCCGACGATGGCGGAGAGATGGTCGCGAACGCTTTCGCGCCCGCCGGAACGGAACCATGCGCGGATTTCGGGATCGCTATCGAGCTTCTTATCATCGGGATCGCCGCCGATTTTCAGATAGAACCTGCCATCGGGATAACGGACGGGCGGCAGGAGATAGATATGTTTCGTCGTGTCGCGCGGCTCGTAAATCAGCGACGGCATGCCCGCATATTGTCCCAGCTCCGCCTCGTCTACCTCGAAGAAGGCGACGGTGCGCGCATAGACATTGAGAGCGACGGGCTGCGGCAACAAATCCTTCGTGATCGAGAAGCCACCCGCAGCGACCAGCACCCGGTCTGCCGTATAAACCGCGCCCGAGGCCGTCTCGACGCGTGCACGGCCAGCCTCTTCCCGCGTCGAGACAACTATATCGTCGATGAGCGTAACGCCGGCTTTGTCTGCCAGAACGCTCTGCGCCTTCACCAGCGCGCGCGGATTGACGTAACCGGCATTGTCCTTTTCGAACACGCCCTCGCAGCCCGGCTCGAAGGAGAAATAGGGAAAGGCGCTTTTCAGACCTGCGTCGTCAAGCATTTCCGTGGAAACCCGCAGACGCGCCGCTGCCTCACAGACGTTGTCGACAAAGGGATTGTCGCCACCGCGTTCAGGCCCAACCATCAGACAGCCGACGGGAGCGTAAAATTCCACGCCGCTCCTTGCCGCGATGTCGGTGTAGCGCGCGATCGAGCGGTTGGCGAGTAGCGCCCAGTCCGCATCGCCATCAATGGTGCGGGTAATGCGCGCCTCATCATAATGGCTGGCGAAAACACCCGGATGTGACTTGATGTCGGCAGGTTCACCGGGGCCGATCAGGGCCACACCTTCGGTGGTTTCCGCCAGATGGCGGGCGGCGGCAGCACCCATCATGCCACGACCGACAACGATATATTTGAAATGTCCCGACATGCCGCCGTCTTCGCCTCAACCCGCTCTAGTACAGCTGCGATTTTGTAGCCGCTTCGCTGCTGAATGTCAGATAAAAACCGGCGACATTTCGGCGGCAAAATCACTCTCGGTCAGCTGGCCATGCAGAAGCAGCACCGCGCCTAGCCGCCCGATTTCGTCGGAAGACTTGGCGGAAACGAAATTGCCACCGGTCAGAACCGCGATATTGGAAGATTGCGTATAGCCGATATATGGATAACCGCTACGAGTAATGGATGCGACGCAGGAACCAGAGGTCACGGGGCAGCCCGCAAGTTCCGGCATGAGCGATAGCGCCCGTTTCGTCAGGAATTCCACTTCGCCCGGCGTGCCGTCGGAATGAAACCAGCCGACTGCTTCGGCCAGCGTTTCCAGCCTGCCCTTTTCGCTCTCACCGCCGATCTTCAGATAGACCTTGCCGTCGGGGTAACGCACAGGGGGCAGAATATAGACGATATCGTCCTCGGTCTCCGCCAGCACGATGGTCGAGGGCATGGAGCCGAAGAGGGCCTGCCTTGCTTCGTCCAGTTCGAAAAACACGATGGTGCGGCCCGTTGCCGCCATATCGACCGGGGAAGGCAGAAGATCAGCCATGTTGGTGAAACCGCCAGCCGCCACTATGACCTTTTCGGCCGTGTGTACGGCCCCTTCCCTGGTGGAAACTTCCACACCTTGGGAGGTATCGCGAACATGCGCCGCCGTCTCGCGGATCAGTCGCGCGCCCTGCGCAGCAGCAATCTTGCATTGCGCCCTCACAAGCGCACGCGGATTGACGTGGCCGGCATTGTGCGCCTCGAAGTAACCGTCGTGATCCGACGGCAGGGAAAACATCGGGAACCGGCCAGCCAGCGCATCGCTGCCAATCGTTTCCACGCCTAGACCGAGACGGTCGGTCGAGACCAAGGCTCGCGAAACGTAGTCTCCGGCAAGCCCCTTACCGTTTCCCGTAAACAGGCAGCCCGCTTCGGTGAAGAAACGGATGCCGCTTTTTGCTTCGATCTCGGCATAGCGCCGGATGGAGCGTTGCGCCAGCTCCGCCCATACGGGATCGCCATCGAAACCACGGGTGATGCGCGCCTCGTCATAGTGACTTGAAAACACACCGTTATGGGTCTTGCGATCGGCGGGTTCATCCGGCCCGATCAGCGCCACGCCATCCGTTTGCGCCGAAAGGTGTCTCGCTGCCGCCGCACCCATCATTCCGGCACCGACCACGATATATTTGAAATCCGGCATGTCATGCTCCGCATCAGGTTTGCTCCTGACTACAGCATGAACGCATAAACCGGAATCGATTTTCGTGACGTCCGAAACATGCCGCGCAAGAGCGTGCAGCGGTTTTGCAATAACGAGATGCGTTAAAACAAGGACCTAAAGCTTATGGCCAATCTGAAACATCACGACACGCTTGAGCAAAAGACCTCAGCTGGCCAGAAGCGCCTGGACCTTGCCGCAATAACGCTTGGACACCGGGTTCATGCGGGTGGCGCCGTGGCCGGCATTGTAACGCAGGATCGTGCTGCAAACCTCACCGCCGCCAAGCTGGTGTGCGGTTGCCAGATATTGCATGCCCCAGCGAATATTGGTCTCGGGGTCGAAGAGGGCTTTGGTCGTGCCGCGAAAGCCCATCATGCGCGCCGTTGCCGGCTTGATCTGCATCAGCCCGACCTCGCCTGCGCTGCCGCGAGCCCTAGGGTTGAACTTGCTTTCTACAGAAACGACGGCATGGGCCAGATTGGTGGGGACGCCGTAACGCTTGGCATATTTGACGATCAGATCGGAATAGTCGTTCTTGAGCGACGAAGGCAGGCTCTTTTCGGGAACGGGATAACCGGGCGTACGGAAGAAGGTCCCCAGCGTCACGGTTTTGGTCTTGACGTCCTCGTCTTTGGCAAAAGCAATCCCCGCCTGCGAAACGAGCATAGCAACGCCCGCTGCGACAGCAACAAAAACTCTGTTCATCTGTTGAAATAGTCTCCAGATCGGATAACCGGAACAATGAAACGATAAAAACGTCCAGCGCGCGGAAAGTCGATTACGACCTTCTACCGTCCAGTCTCCTTGATTGATATTGACGGCAAGCTCCCCTGAAGAACAGCACCGCGTCCACTGCGGCTCTTAGACTTCCTCAATGCGGATTAACTGTGGCACAACAAAAAAATCGACTTGCGCGACCGGGAAACGGGGAAGGCTTTTCCAGAAACGGCGTTCAAACGGCCGAAAATTTCGGAAGGCTGGCAATCAGCCGATGCAGCGTGTCGATCGTGGAAAAATCCGCGATACCATCCACCAGCGCCGGGCGGAAATGCCGCTGAAAGGCGGCCACGGCACCTTCTGTTTTTTCGCAATATGCGCCTGTTATTTCAACGCCATATCCGTAAATGGATAGCATGGACTGGAGCGCTTCCACCGGCTGGCCGTGATCGCCGCGCTGAAAAAAACGTCCGCCGCGGATCGGCGCAGGCTCCACCCAATGACCGACACCGTGCCGCGACAGGATGTCCCATGGGAATTTTTCACCCGGATCAACCTTGCGGATCGGCGCCACATCGGAATGCGCAAGCACCCTTTCAGGGGCGATAGACCACCGCTGGCCGCAATCGCGACACAATTCGATGACGGCAGCTACCTGTTTTTCCGGAAATTCCGGCAGGCCGCCCGGGTGGCCTTGATTGGCGATTTCAATCCCGATGGAGCGGGAATTGATGTCCGCCTCCCCCGCCCAGCTGCTTTTGCCCGCATGCCAGGCGCGGCGTGTTTCCGCAACAAGCTGCATGACACGCCCGTCTTCAAAAACGAAATAGTGGCTGGAGACCTGGCTTTCGGGATTGCAGAGCCACGAAAGGGCGCCATCGGCGGTCGTCATGCCGGTATAGTGCAGGAGGATGATATCCGGGCCTGCCACGCCCTGTCTTTCGCCATGGTTGGGAGAAGGCGCAATGGTTGCGCCCCCGAAATCCGGGTTGAAATCCGGCAGAAATTCACTCATGCGACGCGGCGTTCTTTCTCGATGGCCTCATAGGCGGCATTGAGAGCCGCCATACGCTCATTCGCGGCAGCGTGCAATTCCATCGGCACACCGCGCGCGATGAGCTTGTCCGGGTGGTGCTCGGCAACCAGTGAACGGTAACGCTTGCGGATATCCAGAAAGTCGTCCGAGGGCGAAACGCCAAGCACACGATAGGGATCGCGCCCATCCATATGGACGTGCCGTGCCATGATCGTTTCGAAATGATCTTCGGTAATATGGAAGATTTCCGCGATACGGCCGAGGAACGCCAGTTCCCGCTCGTGGATCAAGCCGTCTGCCTTGGCGATGTGGAACAGGCCATCGATGACGCTTTCCAGCATCTCGCAATTGTCATGGCCGGAGCCGCAAAGACCGGCAAGACGCTCGGCATAGGCCTCGTATCCCGCAACGTCCTGGCGTGCGAGATTATAAAGGCGGGCAACGTTTCTGGCCTCTTCTTCAGGAAAATCGAAAATCTGCCGGAAGGCGCGCACTTCGGCATCGTTCACGACACCATCGGCCTTTGCCATCTTTGCCGACAGCGCGATAATGGCCACGGAAAAAGAAACCTTGCGGCGGGTCTCCGGATCTCCCTCGAAAAGGGTGCGGATCGCCTCTACCACGCGACCGAGCGTGCTGCCTGCCGCGTCACCGATCGCGCCGAGCAGCCGTTCCCACAGGGATGAAATATGCAAACAGGCGAAATCGAACATCATGACGCCAAGCATGACGGCATATCGCCGTGAATGCAATATGCGCGGCGCCGCTGCGGCATTAACTTTTATTCATTTTTGCGACAGTTTTTCTTCAGGAGCAAGGGGGCGGCAAACGGGAGAGCAACGGTTTTCCACAGACGGCGAAGCCTGGTGCAAGGTTGGAGGCGATTGAAACGATTATATTCGGCTTCTTTGCCCAAGCTGCTGAAAAACCGCGAGAAATCGGCATTTTTCGTGATAAATTCACTTTACACCTACACGTGGCTGTCGCATCCATTTGCCAGACATATCTTTCTATCCAAGCAAAGGAGAGCCACGATGGCCAAACAGAAAGTCGCAATGCTGACCGCGGGTGGCCTTGCTCCCTGTCTCTCTTCAGCCGTTGGCGGCCTGATCGAGCGTTATAGCGACGTCGCGCCTGATATTGACATTGTGGCCTATCGTTCCGGCTATCAGGGCGTGCTTCTGGGCGACCGGATCGAGATCAACAAGGACATGCGCGAAAAGGCGCATCTGCTGCACCGTTATGGCGGATCGCCGATCGGCAACAGCCGCGTAAAGCTCACCAACGCTGCCGATTGCGCCAAGCGCGGGCTGGTGAAAGAGGGTGAAAATCCGCTGCGCGTTGCCGCCGAACGGCTGGCTGCCGACGGCATCACCATTCTCCACACCATCGGCGGCGACGACACCAACACGACGGCCGCCGACCTTGCCGCCTATCTCGGCGCCAACGGTTACGATCTGACCGTCGTCGGGCTGCCGAAGACCGTGGATAACGACGTGGTTCCGATCAGGCAGTCGCTCGGCGCATGGACCGCGGCCGAAGTGGGCGCTTCCTTCTTCGACAATGTCAGCAACGAGCAGAGTGCTGCGCCGAAGACCTTTGTCATCCACGAAGTCATGGGCCGCCATTGCGGCTGGCTGACGGCTGCGACCGCCCGCGCCTACATCCAGAAGACCAACGGCAATGAATATGTCGAAGGACTGATGATGAACACGCAGATGAAGAACATAGACGGCATCTACCTGCCGGAAATGGCGTTCGACATCGAAGCGGAAGCCGAACGGCTGAAGGCGATCATGGACAAACACGGCTACGTCACGTTGTTCGTTTCCGAAGGTGCGGGGCTCGATTCCATCGTTGCCGAACGCGAAGCCGCCGGTGAGGCCGTCAAGCGCGATGCCTTCGGCCATGTGAAGATCGACACCATCAATGTCGGCGGCTGGTTCCAGAAGCAATTCGCCGGCCTCATCGGCGCCGAACGCTCCATGGTCCAGAAATCCGGTTACTTCGCCCGCTCCGCTCCCGCCAATGGCGACGATCTGCGCCTCATCCAGGGCATGGTCGATCTTGCCGTCGAAAGCGCGCTGAACAAGGTCTCGGGCGTCACCGGCCACGACGAAGACCAAAAGGGTAAATTGCGGACCATCGAGTTTCCGCGTATCAAGGGCGGAAAGCATTTCGACCTGTCTGCAAAATGGTTTACCGAAGTGATGGAACACGTCGGTCAACCGTTCACAGCGGCCTAATTTTACGATAGGCTGGATAAAGCGGCGACAGGGAGGGCAAGGAGGAAGAGAATGTCTGGACAGGCGTGGCTGGTTTTTTGTGCAGCATGTGCCGTTGTGTTCGCACTTCCCTCTCCCCTTGTATTCTCTGTCGCCTCCTATGCCGCTATCCGCGGCAGAAAAACGGTGTTTGCCTCTGTCACTGGCGGCGCGCTTGGCATCGTCACAGCTATGACGATATCTGCGATTCCAGCGGCTGGCCTTGCCTATCTGCCGCATGCCTTTGTGGAAATCGTTCAGTGGACGGGTATCGGCTGGCTGATTCTTTTCCTGTTATGGACCTTTGCCACCCCCGCCGCCCAGGCAGCCAATGCAGACAATGACAATCTGCCCGGCAAATCATCCAGCGGCATTTTCCGTGATTGCTACGCCATTGCAGCGTTGCGTCCGCGCTATTTCATGTTCTTCCTGGCACTGTTGCCGCAATTCGTTTCCACCTCCGGCAATGCGGTCGAAACGCTGGCCGTAGCGCAGGCCGCAATCCTGTTGCTGGCACTTGGCATTCTGGCAGCGCAGGCACTCTTTGCCGGCTCCACGCTGGCACTGGTGCGCCGCATGTCCGGCAACAAAAAAATCCGGCCGAAATACCGCACTCACTTCATTTCTGGCCGTGCCGTCAGCGCCGGATACCGCCGCATCGCCGCCTGAAAAACCGCGACGCCACGTCCCGGCTTGCCGCTATCCTTACAATAGGTTAATGAAGGCTCGATGGGACACTGCCTGCTTCGCTCGACGCGGGGGTATCGACAGACAGGCATAACGAAGGCGGCAACATGCGAAATTCGGCAAAATTCCGCGGAAGAAGTGCAATTCTTCTGTCTTCCACGGTGGGCCTTGCCCTGGCTTTGGCCGGATGCACCAGCGTCGAATATGCCGCAAAGGAAGGGCCGAACGGCCCGAAAATAGCTGCCGTCAACCAAACCGCACCGGCACAAGCCTCCGCACAGTCGGAAACGGCTGGTACCCCGGCTGATACCGCCGCACCGGCAGCACATGCCACTGACGTGGCAGCCTCTTCCCAGCCCGAATCGCTTCCAACCGTCGCCGCCGTCAAGGGTGGCCGCGTGGCGCTGCCGCCGGCAGCGGAAATTGCAGCGGCAGTGGCGAGCCCAATCCAGATGCAGCCGCAGCAACAACAGACAGAGGTCGCGCAGGCAACGGTAACGACAGCCGCGCCGACGACGGCTGCGGCTCTTGCACCGCACGCCGCAACGCCGGCAGCCGCAGCGATCGAAACCGCAAGTGCCGCCGGGAAACCGGCTGCCGCCGACCTGCCGCAGGTGGTTGCCGTCAAGGGCAGCTTCCCGCCCGCACCGCCGCCGCCCGGAACGCCGTCGATCGGTACCGAACTGACCGCGGAACGCAAAGTCATTCCACTGCCGAAGCCGGACAGCACGGTTCTGGCCTATGCGGCCGGTCCGACCAACGCCGCCCTTGCCGCTATCCGGCAGAACGAAACGATGACGGCGCCGTACAAATCCGCACCGGCCGGACGTGAAAAGCTGAGCGGGCTTATTTCGAAATACGCTGTCATGTATAATGTGCCGGAAGATCTGGTGCATCGCGTGGTGCAGCGTGAAAGCAGATACAATCCCGGCGCCTATAATGGCGGCCACTTCGGCCTGATGCAGATCAAGCACGCCACGGCCCGCTCCATGGGCTTTGATGGTCCCGCCTCTGGCCTGTTCGATGCCGAAACCAACCTCAAATATGCCGTCAAATATCTGAGCGGCGCCTGGCTTGTTGCTGACAACAACCGGGACAATGCTGTCAGGCTTTATGCACGCGGTTATTATTACGACGCCAAGCGCAAGGGCATGCTGCACGTTCTGCGCAAGTAAGCCTTTGAGCAGCACCGGGACTGCAATGCAGGAAAGCAGCTTTTCTTAAAAACGTCGAGCACGTCACTTTCGTCTCCTCTGGCTTGTCCCTGGGATCTGCAAGCTTTTGATTTTACGATATGTGGTTGGATCCTCTGTACAAGCCCGAGGATGACGTCGCATCCAAATCTAAGCTTGAGACCTGAGTTGGTTTCACACCGCCTTTTCGATTCGTTACGTCGGCCCACAACCCCTGTCATCAAACTGTAGCGTCGTGACTGTAGACGCCTCTCAATCTATTGAGAGGTGAACATATGACGAGTGCGGCACCCAAGACCGGCTTCAGCAAGAATACGAAACTGAAGTCCGCATTGCTCCAGCACAAGGCGCTCTCGAAAAGCGGTTTTTCCGAACGGTTCTTCGGGGTTCTCTTTTCCGGTCTGGTTTATCCGCAAATCTGGGAAGACCCGGAAATCGATATGGAAGCGATGGAGCTTGCTGAAGGCCACCGCATCGTCACCATCGGCTCGGGTGGCTGCAACATGCTGGCCTACCTCTCCCGCAACCCTGCCAGCATCGATGTGGTGGATCTCAACCCGCATCACATCGCTCTCAACAAGCTGAAGCTTGCCGCCTTCCGCCATCTCCCGGCCCATCAGGATGTGGTTCGCCAGTTCGGCCGCGCCAATACGCGCAGCAATAGTCACGGCTACGACCGATTCATCGCCGACCATCTCGACGACACGACCAAGGCCTACTGGTCGAAGCGCACCCTGTCCGGCCGTCGCCGCATCTCGGTATTCGACAGGAACATATACCGCACCGGTCTGCTCGGCCGTTTCATCGGCGCCGGCCACCTTATGGCGCGCCTGCACGGCGTCAAGCTGACCGAAATGGCCAATAGCCGCACGCTGGATGAACAGCGTCGATTCTTCGACAGCAAGGTCGCACCGCTGTTCGACAAGCCGGTGGTGCGCTGGCTGACGAAGCGAAAAAGTTCGCTGTTCGGCCTTGGCATTCCACCCCGCCAATATGACGAGCTGGCAAGCCTTTCCAACGACGGCACGGTCGCCTCCGTCCTCAAGGAGCGGCTGGAAAAGCTTGCCTGCAACTTTCCGCTCAGCGACAATTATTTCGCCTGGCAGGCCTTCGCGCGCCGTTATCCCGAGCCGCATGAGGGTGCCCTACCCGCTTATCTCAAGCGGGAATATTACGAGACGATCCGCGACAACACCGCCCGCGTTGCCGTGCACCACGCCACCTATACCGAGCTGCTTTCCAAAAAGCCGGCAAACGGCGTCGATCGCTACATTCTGCTCGATGCGCAGGACTGGATGACGGATGTGCAGCTCAACGAATTGTGGTCGCAGATCAGCCGCACCGCCGCTCCCGGCGCCCGCGTCATCTTCCGCACCGCCGCCGAAAAGAGCGTGATTGAAGGCCGTCTCTCGGCCGATATACGCAACCAGTGGATCTATCTAGAGGAACGCTCCAATGAGCTCAACGCCATGGACCGTTCGGCCATCTATGGCGGCTTCCATATCTATCAGAGGGCTCTGGCATGAAAACCATCGGCGAGAACGTCGGCCTTGCGGATGAGGCGCATGCGAGCCTGATGGACCGCATGTATCGCCACCAGCGGCATATCTACGATATTACCCGCAAATATTACCTTCTGGGCCGCGACAGGACCATTTCCGGCCTCGATGTGCCCAAGGGTGGCACGCTGCTTGAAGTCGGCTGCGGTACCGGCCGCAACCTGCTGCTGGCCAGCCGCAAGTTTCCGGAAGCAAGACTGTTCGGTCTCGATATCTCCGCCGAAATGCTGCTGACCGCATCCGAGAATTTTACCGGAAAGACGGAACGCCCCGTTCTGCGCGTGGCCGACGCCACCGCTTTCCGCGCCGCAGAATTCGGTCAGCCGGACGGTTTCGACCGAGTCATGATCCCCTATGCGCTTTCGATGATACCGGACTGGGAAAAGGCCATCGAACAGGCGCTGACAGCTCTCAAGCCCGGCGGCTCGCTGCACATCGTCGATTTCGGCCAGCAGGAACAGTTGCCCAAGTGGTTCCGCGCACTTTTGCAGGCATGGCTCACCCGCTTCCACGTCACGCCCCGCGCCAATCTCCGTTACGTTCTGGCCAACATGGCAGGCCGTTTTGACGGTAATCTCGAATTCGAGGAGATTGCCCGGGGTTACGCCTGGCGGGCCATCATCACGCTTCCGGTCGCCGAAGTGCAGACAAAAGTCAGCCGTATTCTGGCAGACGCCTGATCCTCAAGGGTTAAGGCGCCTCGCCTCTGCAAATGCGGGCAAGATGCTGCCAGCCAGCGGTCCTACAAGTATACGCCACTGGGACTGAAAGACCGCAAATCTCTTGGAATCCAGCGACTTGCGAGCCGAAAAAACGCCACTGCCCCTTGCCATAACGGCTTGTTTACCATGTTATGGGTAAATCGGGAGATGCGGCGCGCCATTTTGCGGCCGTGGATGGGCAACAATAATTCATCAGGGTTCCAATGCGGCTGCGTCTATCGGCACTTTTGTCGGCTATGTTGTTGATCGGCGGCTGTACGTCCACGAGCTATGACTTGCTTGAAACGGCTTCTGTTTCCAAGCCGAAATTCTCCGATACCGACCCGCAGGATTTTGGCACGAACAACCCGCATCGCCACGAGGTGCATGGTATCGATGTGTCCAAATGGAATGGCGACGTCGACTGGCGGACCGTTCGCAAATCCGGCGTTTCCTTCGTCTTCATCAAGGCCACCGAAGGCTCAGACCGCATCGATCCGAAATTCGGCGACCATTGGCGCAGTGCGGCGGCGGCAGATATCCTGCACGCGCCATACCATTTCTACTACTTCTGCTCGACAGCGGACGCTCAGGCCGACTGGTTCATCAGCAACGTGCCAAAGGAAGCCGTCACCCTGCCGCCGGTTCTCGATGTGGAATGGAACCCCTCCTCCCCCACCTGCAAGACGCGCCCGGCTCCTGGCATCGTCCGTGCCGAGATGCAGCGTTTCCTCGACCGCCTCGAGGCCCACTACGGCAAGCGCCCGATCATCTACACATCGGTCGACTTCCACCGCGACAACCTCGTTGGCCAGTTCAAGAATTACCATTTCTGGGTGCGCTCCGTCGCCGCGCATCCCGCCAAGATTTACGAAGACCGGCAGTGGGCCTTCTGGCAATATACGGCCACCGGCGTCGTGCCCGGCGTCAACGGCCCAACCGACATCAATGTCTTCGCCGGAAGTGAGAAAAACTGGCGGAAATGGATCGCTTCGGCCAAATAATACGGCCAAGAAGCAACACATTCGAAAAATCGGCGTTCTTCTGCACCGGCAGATCGCTGGACCCGTTTTTTTGTCGCAAACATGTGGGTAAAGCGGGCTAACAACCTATCGAGGAAATTCTCATGCCCACTTTTCGGTCGCGCAGCATCATTTTTGCCGCCGCTCTGTCGCTTCTCTCCACCGGCTCCGCCCTTGCCACACCGCCTGTGGCCTCGCCTGACGATCCAAAGCAGGTTGCCTGCGGCGGTGATCTGGGCGTATTTCTCGAGGGCGTGAAGGCTGAGGCCGCTGCCAAGGGTGTTCCGGCGGCTGCCATCGAGAGGGCGCTGGCCGGCGCGCAGATAGACCCCAAAGTGCTTTCGCGTGACCGCGCACAGGGCGTCTTCCGCCAGACCTTCCTCGAATTTTCCCAGCGCACCGTCAGCCAGGCCCGTCTCGATATCGGCCGCAAGAAGCTGCAGGAGCTGTCATCAACCTTTGCCCGTGCCGAGAACGAATTCGGCATACCGGCTGGCGTCATTGCCGCCTTCTGGGCCATGGAGACCGATTTCGGTGCCGTCCAGGGCGATTTCAACACCCGTAACGCGCTGGTGACCCTCTCGCACGATTGCCGCCGCCCGGAACTCTTCCGTCCGCAATTGCTGGCCCTCATCGAAATGGTCCAGCACGGCGATCTCGACCCCACGTCCAACACGGGTGCATGGGCCGGTGAAATCGGCCAGGTACAGATGCTGCCCAAGGACATCATCGCCTTCGGCATCGATGGTGATGGCGATGGCCATGTCAACGTCAAGAGCAGCGCACCGGATGCGATCCTCACGGCGGCGAAATTCATCCAGCACCTCGGCTTCAAGAAGGGCGAACCCTGGATGCAGGAAGTTTCCGTACCGGAAAACCTGCCCTGGGAAAAATCCGGCCTCGGCGGTTCGCTTACCGCCGGTGACTGGTTTACCCTTGGCGTGACCCCGCGCGACGGTAACAAAAATTTCGCCTCCCTGCCCGCAGCCCTCATCATGCCGCAGGGCCGCAAGGGACCGACCTTCCTCACCTATCCCAACTTCAACATCTATCTGGAATGGAACCAGTCGTTCATCTACACGACCTCGGCTGCCTATTTCGCCAACCGTCTGATGGGCGCCCCTGTCTATAACAAGGGCAATCCCGATCCGGGCTTCGATGACGCGACGATGAAAGAGTTGCAGACCAAGCTTGAAGCGCGCGGCCACGATGTTGGCAAGGT
Source organism: Agrobacterium sp. S7/73 (assembly GCF_019355535.1). NCBI lineage: Bacteria > Pseudomonadati > Pseudomonadota > Alphaproteobacteria > Hyphomicrobiales > Rhizobiaceae > Agrobacterium > Agrobacterium sp. S7/73. Next base: position 774,656 of record NZ_CP072136.1, on the reverse strand, counting down.
GGACGGAATTCTCGGTTCCGGCACCCGCGTCGCCATCCAGAAGGAACAGCAGCGTCTCGGAATCCCTGCGGATGGATGGCCGACCCAGGCACTTCTCCAGGCGCTTTAACCTGTGTTAATCGCACCTTCGGGCCTTTAATCTATCGGCCGGAATCAAGGCTTAAACTGTTAATCTCGACCGGATGACTGGGGATAACACCCCGGTCATTTACTTTTTTTAAAGATATGAAGCACTGCGTGATGAGAAAATAATCTTTTATTTTCAACGAATTACAGAATTTACTTTTTTAAGCGGCCACAAAGCATGCTGCACCGCATCACAGAAACCGCTTTTCAAGTGCCACAAAACGGTCATATTATCGAACCTGTCAACAACAGGAGGCACCCATGGGACTTACAAAATCTCTCAATGCCTTGGCAGTCGGTTTGGCGTTTTTGTTCGTAGCGATGATGCTTTTCATCTGACGAGACGTGAAGACCAAACGCAGAAAAGAACCGTAGATGACACGAGTTTGAAAAGCGCAGGTCCTGTCGGGCCTGCGCTTTTTTCCTGTCGTAAATGGGATATCTGAAATCAGGCGGCGCTGCGGCGCAAACGCTCAAGACCGAGGTTCTCAAGCACCGCATCAACCAGCGGCGCACGGTTCATGGTGTAGAGATGGAACTCGTTGACACCGCGCCGTTGAAGATCGGCGATCTGCTCGGCAGCAACTTCCGCCGCAACGCGGGCGCGTCCCTCGAGATCGTCATCATAACCTGCAAAACGCTCATCCAGAAAACTGGGCACACTGGTACCGCAGCGGCCGGCGAAACGCTTGAGCTGGGTCAGGTTCTGGATCGGCATGATACCCGGAACGACCGGAATGGTGATGCCCGCAGCCGTAACCCGCTCCATGTAGCGCTCGAACACGTCATTATCGAAGAAGAACTGCGTCAGCGCCCGCGTTGCGCCGTTGTCCGCCTTGCGCTTCAGCATATCGATATCGACCGCATCGCTGGCGCTCTCCGGGTGCTTTTCGGGATAGGCAGAAACGGAAACCTCGAAATCGCTGATATCGCGTAGCCCCTTCACCAGGGCGGCAGCATTCTCGTAACCTTGCGGATGCGGCCTGTAATCCGTGCCGATACCGGTCGACGGATCGCCGCGCAGCGCCACGAAATGGCGAACGCCAGCATTGCGAAACTCTTCAACGACCTGATGCACGTCGTCACGGCTGGCATCCACGCAGGTCAGGTGCGCGGCGGTCGGCAGATGACTGTCACCGATCATCCGGCGCACCGCATCCAGCGTCGGCGCCTTGGTGGAACCGCCCGCGCCATAGGTGACGGAGACGAAATCCGGATCCCATTTCTTCAGCTCGGCAACCGTTTCCCAGAGCTGGTTCTCCATCTCGGGGTTCTTGGGCGGGAAAAACTCGAAAGATAACCGGATATCCCCCCGGATTTCGCCATTGTGGCGCGCGGTTTCCGACCTCAACATATCATGCCCTCCCGGCAGCAAGTAAAACGGCCTCTTGCACCACATCGTCTGCCATCAGCAGCCGCTGGTTGCGGGCAACCCATATCGTGACGTCCAAGGATTCATCGGACGCCCGTTCAGAATGAAGATCGACGGCACGGTCGAGCACGAGCCCGGCCTTTTTCAGCCATTCATCCATAAGCGGATGCGAAAAGCCGAGCCGCACATGCGCATGCTCGTCGCGAAGATGCTCGAAGGAATGGGGTGCAAGATCGATGACGATCAGCCGGCCACCGGGACGCAACATGCGGGCGGCTTCGGAAAGCGCGATCTCCGGCTGGTCGAGAAAATGCAGAACCTGATGGATGACGATCAGATCGAAATCCTGGCCTTCCAGCGGCAGGTTGAGAATATCGCCATGGCGAACGGATGCATTGACCACGCCCGCCTTGTCCAGATTGGAGCGCGCCACCGACAACATGTCGCGGCTGGCATCGACCCCGATTGCCCGGCGATAGATGCCGCTCAGAAGCTGCAGAATGCGGCCCGTGCCGGTACCGAGATCGAGCAGCGAGTCGATCGGGGTGGTTCCGACCAGCTTCAGCAACGCCCCTTCCACGGCCTCGTCGCTCACATGCAGGCGGCGCAGCTCGTCCCAGGCGGAGGCATTGCGGCTGAAATAATCCTGCGCCCGCTCCGCCCTTACCCGCTTGACGGTGGCAAGGCGTTCGCTGTCGCGCTGGAGAACGGCGTCAGAGGGCGATGCGGCGCCCAGCAGCTGCCTGATAACAACGGCGGGCTCGCCATCCTGCCGCAGGCGGAAATAGGCCCAGGCGCCTTCCTGATAGCGCTCGATCAACCCTTCTTCCGTCAAAAGCTTGAGATGACGGGAAATACGGGGCTGCGACTGGCCGAGAATTTCGGTGAGATCGGTGACGGTCAGATCGCCGGCCGCCAGAAGCGCCAGCAAGCGAAAGCGCGTCGGCTCGCCGGCCGCCTTCAAGAGATCCACCAATTTATCCAAACCGAACGCCACGTCTGCCGCACCTTGCAATCTAATCAACATATAAAGATATCTTTATGTCGGCGTCACGCGAGATGCAAGCGCAATTTGCCACGCTCTCCCCTCAAGCCCCATTTATTGCATCAAAAAAGGCCCGCTTTTGGGCGGGCCTTTCTGAAGTGATCCGAGAACAGGACTAGCGCGTCAGGCGCTTGTAGCTGACGCGGCCGGGCTTGATGCTTTCCGGGCCGAGACGACGGACCTTGTCCTTTTCATAGTCTTCGAAGTTGCCTTCGAACCATTCCACGTGGCTGTCACCCTCGAAGGCGAGGATGTGAGTGGCCAGACGGTCGAGGAACATGCGATCGTGGCTGATGATAACGGCGCAACCGGCGAAGGCTTCCAGCGCTTCTTCGAGCGCTGCCAGCGTTTCCGTATCAAGGTCGTTGGTCGGTTCGTCGAGCAGCAGCACGTTGCCGCCTGCCTTCAGCATCTTGGCAAGGTGAACGCGGTTACGCTGACCACCGGAGAGGTTGCCGACCTTCTGCTGCTGATCGCCGCCCTTGAAGTTGAAGGCGCCGCAATAAGCGCGGGAGTTCGTTTCGAACTTGCCGAGCTTGATGATGTCGTTGCCGCCGGAGATTTCCTCCCAGACGGTTTTGTCACCCGCCAGCGTATCGCGGCTCTGGTCGACGTAACCAAGGTGCACGGTCTCACCAATGGTCACCGAACCGCTATCGGGCTTTTCCTGACCGGTGATCATGCGAAACAGCGTGGTTTTACCCGCACCGTTCGGGCCGATGACGCCGACGATGCCGCCCGGAGGCAGCTTGAAGGTGAGGTTTTCGATCAGAACCCGGTCACCATAGGACTTTGTGAGGTTTTCCGCCTCGATAACGACGCGGCCCAGACGCTCGGCGACCGGAATGACGATCTGCGCGTCGCCGGGACGGCGATTTTCAGCGGCTTCCACCAGTTCGTCATAAGCGCGGATACGCGCCTTGGACTTCGTCTGGCGAGCCTTGGGGCTGGAAGCGATCCACTCCTGTTCGCGGCTGATGGCCTTCTGGCGCGAGGCGTCTTCGCGGGATTCCTGCTGCATGCGCTTGGCTTTTGCCTGCAGATAGGCGGAATAGTTGCCTTCGTAGGGAATACCACGGCCACGGTCGAGTTCGAGAATCCAGCCGGTGACGTTGTCGAGGAAGTAGCGATCGTGGGTGATCATCATCACGGCGCCGGGATAGTCGCGCAGGTGCTTTTCGAGCCAGGCGATGGTTTCAGCGTCAAGATGGTTGGTCGGTTCGTCGAGCAGCAGCAGGTCAGGCTGCGAAAGCAGCAGCTTGCAGAGCGCCACGCGACGACGCTCACCACCCGAAAGGCCGGTTACTGCCGAGTCGCCAGGCGGGCAACGCAGCGCATCCATGGCCATTTCGACCTGATTTTCCAGATCCCAAAGGTTCTGGCTGTCAATGATGTCCTGAAGCTTTGCGCCCTCATCCGCCGTTTCGTCGGAATAGTTCATCATCAGCTCGTTGTAGCGGTCGACGATTGCCGTCTTGCTCGCCACACCTTCCATGACGTTTTCCATCACGGTCTTGTTTTCGTCGAGCTTCGGCTCCTGCTCGAGATAACCGAGCGTCGCACCCTCAGCGAGCCAGGCCTCACCGGTATATTCCTTGTCGAGACCGGCCATGATCTTCAAAACGGTCGACTTACCGGCACCGTTCGGACCGAGGATACCGATCTTGGCATCGGGATAGAAGGAGAGATGGACGTTCTCAAGAACCTTCTTCGCGCCATAGGACTTGTTCAGCCCGGCCATGTGATAGATGAATTGACGTGCCATTGTAGCGAATGCTCCACATCGGATTTTAAAGAGTACGTATCGGGAAATTTGCCGCTATGTAGGGTAAATAGGACCTTGGGGCAACCTCTGGCACGATTATGACCCCATGATTATGACAAGGGATACCATGGCAGGCACGGGCGAAAGCATGAATGAGACGACGGATGACTTGACGTTCAGCCGGATTGAGAGGCTCGACGCTCCATCAGGCGCATCCATCGCCTTTCGCCACCAGCCCTCTGCCCTTTCTCCGGCGCGCGGCGTGCTGATGATCTGCCACGGCCTGGTGGAGCACGCCGGCCGTTACCGCCGTTTTGCCGATGTCATGGCAAAGCAGGGTTTCGAGGTCTATGCCCACGATCATCGTGGCCATGGCCGCACAAAGGCTGCCGATGCGCCTCTCGGTCGCTTCGCCTGGAAGGACGGCGCCGAGAAGGTCGTTGCCGATGTCATGGCGATGCGCCGGATGGTCGGCGAAAGACATCCCGGCCTGCCGGTCATCCTGTTCGGCCATTCCATGGGCGGCCTCGTGGCGCTCAACACCGCCGTCAGCCATCCGGATGCCTTTGATGCTCTGTCCATCTGGAATTCTAACCTCAATCCCGGTGTCATGGGCCGTCTTGCACAGATCGTGCTGCGCCTTGAAAAGATGCTGAAAGGCTCTGATGTGCCGAGCGCCATCCTGCCCAAAGCAACCTTCCGTGCCTGGAATGCCAGAATGCCGGAAAAACGCACTCATGCGGACTGGCTGAGCCATGACAGGGTAGCGGTGGACGCTTATGTGGAGGATCCGCTTTGCCAGTTCGAGGCCAGCGTCTCCCTGTGGCAGGATGTCTTTGAATTGTCCTATCGTGCGCCGAGGCTCATCGAACGCCTGCCGAAGACGCTGCCGATTTTGCTTGTCAGCGGCGATCAGGATGCCGCGACCAATGACGGCAAGGAGATCGTCTGGCTTGCCGAACGCTTCCGCGAAGCGGGTTTCGGCCATGTCGAACACACGATCTATCGGGGCATGCGCCACGAAACCCTGAACGAGATCGGCTGGCAAGCCGTAGCTGCGGATTTCGCCGCCTGGTGCAGCCGCGTCGTTGGCAACTGACGAGCCTTTGCCGAAACGGAATAAGTCCATGAGATAAAATCACATGCGGCAATGCGGGGAGACGTCTATAAACCGGCAAGCAGAAAACACCGGGGGACAAATGACCGAAACGCCGAACAGGAAACCGCCACTATCAGGCATTCGCGTCATCGAACTGGCGCGTGTTCTGGCCGGTCCCTGGGCGGGGCAGATGCTGGCCGATATGGGTGCGGATGTCATCAAGGTCGAGAATCCTGAAGGTGGAGACGATACCCGCGCATGGGGTCCGCCCTTTGTCGAAAGCGCCGATGGCGAAAACCTCTCCGCCGCCTATTACCATGCCACCAATCGCGGCAAACGCTCCATCGTCGCCGATCTCAAGACGGCGGAAGGCTGTGCGCTGGTGCGGCGGCTCGTGCGAACCGCCGATGTTGTCATCGAGAATTTCAAACGCGGCGGGCTTGCCAAATATGGCCTCGACTATGAGAGTCTCAGGGTTCTCAATCCGAAGCTGATCTATTGCTCCATCACCGGCTTCGGCCAGACCGGACCCTATGCCGATTTCGCCGGTTATGATTATATCGTGCAGGGCATGTCCGGTTTCATGTCGATCACCGGCGAACCCGACGGTCAGCCTATGAAGGCGGGCGTTGCCGTTGCCGATATCTTCACCGGCATCTATTCCGTGTCAGCCATTCAGGCCGCGCTGATCCACGCCATGCGGTCAGGTGAAGGCCAGCATATCGACATGGCGCTTCTGGACGTGCAGTCGGCCGTGCTCGCCAACCAGAATATGAATTACCTGATTTCCGGCAATGCCCCCGTCAGGCTCGGCAACGCCCATCCGAATATTTCCCCCTATGAGGTGGTGCCGACGGCTGATGGTTTCCTGATCCTCGCGGTCGGCAATGACGGCCAGTTCCGCCGCCTCTGTAATATTCTCGGCATTGGCGCGATTGCCGATGACGAGCGTTACGCGACAAACAAGGCCCGCGTGGCGCACAAGGTCGAGGTCCGGCAGATCATTTCGACCGAAACGCTGAAATGGCAGAAGCGCGATCTTCTGACCGCTTGCGAACAGAATGCCGTGCCGGCCGGGCCAATCAACTCCATCGAGGAAATGTTCGCCGATCCACAGGTTCAGGCACGCGGCCTGCGTGTTGATCTCGAGGCGCAGGATGGCACCGTCATCCCCGGTGTGCGGACACCGATTATCATGTCACAGACGCCGCTGCGTTACGAACGCCCGAGCCCGAAGCTTGGCGAGCATCAGGCGCAAGTGCTGGCCGAACTGGAAAACATCGAAAGGACCACGACGCCATGAAAGCAACCGGAATGAAAAGAACAGGCGGACAACTGATCGTCGAAGCGCTGAAAGCCAATGGCGTCTCCCGCGTTTCCTGCGTTCCCGGTGAAAGCTATCTGGCGGTGCTGGACGCGCTTTATGAAAGCGGGATTGAAACCGTGGTCTGCCGCCAGGAAGGCGGCGCTGCCATGATGGCCGACACCTGGGGCAGGCTGACCGGCGAACCCGGCATCTGCATGGTAACGCGCGGTCCCGGCGCCACCAACGCCTCGGCCGGCCTGCATATCGCAAGGCAGGATTCCATTCCGATGATCCTGTTCATCGGCCAGGTACAGCGCGAAGCCCGCGAGCGTGAGGCGTTTCAGGAAGTGGAATATCGCCGCGCCTTTACCGAATTCGCCAAATGGGTGGGCGAGATCGACGATGCGCGCCGCATTCCGGAATTCGTCACCCGCGCCTTTGCCGTCGCCACCTCCGGCCGCCCCGGCCCCGTGGTGCTGACATTACCCGAAGACATGCTGGTTGAAGAGGTTGAAGCCCCCGAGGCAAAGCCCTATACCCCGGTCGAAGCGCATCCCGGCCCGTCGCAGATCGCCGCTTTCTCAAAAATGCTGGGCGAGGCCAAGCGGCCAATCTTCATCATCGGCGGCACACGCTGGTCCGAAGAAAGCGTCGCAAGCTTCACGGCTTTTGCCGAAAGGAACAAACTGCCCGTCGGCTGCTCCTTCCGTCGCCAGATGCTGTTCGATCACTTGAGCCCGTCTTACGCGGGCGATGTCGGCATCGGCATCAACCCGGCCTTGGCGAAGGAAATCAAGGAAGCCGACCTCGTGGTGCTGCTCGGCGGTCGCCTCTCGGAAATGCCTTCCTCCGGCTACACGCTGATCGACATTCCCTACCCGTCGCAGAAACTTGTCCACATCTACCCGGAAGCCGAAGAGCTTGGCCGCGTCTATCGCCCCGATCTCGCAATCTGCGCCTCACCGGATGATTTCGTCGCCGCCCTTTCTTCCGTAACGCTCCCCGATAACGCCGCCTGGGCGGACCGCACGGCCACCATGCATTCGGCTTACCTCACCTGGTCGACACCGCCGCAGACCGGTCCAGGCGCGGTGCAGATGGGTCCGATCATGGACTGGATCGAGGCCAACGTGCCGGATGATGCCATCTTCACCAATGGCGCGGGCAACTATGCCACCTGGGTACACCGCTTCCACCGCTTCCGCCGCTTCAACACTCAATCGGCGCCGACCTCCGGCTCGATGGGGTACGGCCTGCCGGCGGCTGTGGCCGCCAAGCACCTGTTTCCCGAGCGCGAGGTGATCTGCTTTGCCGGTGATGGCTGCTTCATGATGCATGGGCAGGAATTCATCACCGCCGTGCGGTATGGACTGCATATCATCACCGTGCTGGTCAACAACGGCACCTATGGCACGATCCGCATGCATCAGGAGCGGGAATATCCCGGCCGCGTCAGCGGCACCGATCTCGTCAACCCGGATTTCGCGGCCTTCGCCAAGGCCTATGGTGGCCACGGCGAAACGGTCGAAAAGACGCAAGACTTCGCCGCCGCCTTCGAACGCGCCCGGGCAAGCGGCAAGGCCGCCATCATCGAGGTGAAGCTGGATGCCGAAGCGATCACGCCAACCCGCACGCTGACCCAGATCAGAAGCCGGACCTGATATTGCGCATGGACATGGCTCCGGCATGGTGTAAATCCTGACTAGAACATACAGGTTAGGAAACGACATGCCGGATTCAGCCCCTCCCGTCATCACCCCACGTGGCGCAAAGATCGAACCTTCGGCCGGTGCGCCATTCGAGGCAGTGCGCGTGGCACGCGATGTCCTGCACACATCCCGCACGGCGGCGCTCGCGACCCTCGATCCGGTCAGCGGTTATCCCTATACGACCGCCACCAATATCGGCATAGAGCCGGATGGTACACCGTTCTTCTTCGCGGCGGGCCTGACGCTGCATGCCCGAAACATGGAGGCCGACCCGCGCATCTCGTTGACACTTGCCCCCTTCGGCAAGGGTGACGCGCTTACGCTGGCCCGGCTGACAATGGTAGGCAAGGCGGAACTGATCGATCCGGAAGAAGTGCCGCTAGCCAGACAGCGCTACATCGACCGCTATCCCAAGGCAAAACTCTACCTCTCTCTTCCCGATACAAGGCTCTACCGGCTGCGGACAGAGGGCGTGCAGATCAATGGTGGCCCTGCCCGTAACGCCAGCAACATCACACCTGCCGATCTGCGCAGTGAACTTTCCGGCGCGGAACAGCTGATGGCTGCGGCAGCGGACGAGGCCGCGCGCCTCAACGCCATCAAGGGTGAGGCATCACGGCTGGCCGCTCTTGCGGGTGCGAAAACCGCACGCTGGAAAATCACTTCCATAGACCCTGATGGTATCGACCTCGCCTCAGCCAACGACCTGGCACGGCTGTGGTTTGCAGAACGGGTGAAGACGTTGAAGCAGCTTGAGAAGGCGCTCGCCCAGCCAGTGAAGTGATGGGCGCAAGCGATTCACAAACCTGGGACAATCGCCTCTCCTCCGTCATGCTCGGGCCTGTCCCTAGCATCTGCTACCTATCAATTTGCGATAAGTGATTGGATCCTAGGAACAAGCCCGAGGATGACAAAACGAGCGTTTCGAATTTTCCCAACAAAAAAGGCCGGGCTGCATTCCGCAACCCGGCCTTTCTCAAAATCAAACCGTTACTCAGAGAGCAGCGGTAACGATGAACTCAACCTTGTAGTCCGGAGTAGCAAGCGCCGCTTCGCTGGTGGCGCGGGCCGGCGGGTTTGCCGGGTCGATCCAGCCTTCCCAGACGGCGTTCATTTCGCCGAAGGTGGACATGTCGGAGAGGTAGATGATGGTCTGCAGGATCTTCGACTTGTCGGAACCGGCAGCGGCCAGCAGACGATCGACTTCAGCCAGCGCCGACTTGCTCTGATCGGTCACGGACACGCCCTCACCGACCTGGCCGGCCAGATAAACAGTGTTGCCGTGGATAACGGCGCCGCTCATGCGCTTGCCCGGTTCGATACGCTTGATGGTCATGGAAAACTCCTGTTGATTGGCTTTAGAAAATCGAATTATCCGCGGAAAATCAGCCGCGCAGGTGGTGGGTCTTTTCGTAGATCGCGGTCGAGCGCGCGCCGGAACGGCAATAGCCGAGCATCGGGCGCTGCAATTCGTCAAGCGCATCCACCATGCCGGTAACCGCATCCGCATCGACGCCGTAGCGGCCAACCGGTACATGCACGATAGTCAGGCCAAGCTGTTCGGCACGCTCGGCAATATCGGCGAAAAGCGGCTGGCCTTCTTCTTCGCCATCCGGGCGGTGGCAGACGATCGACTTGAAGCCGAGTGCCTTGACCTCGTCGAGATCGGCAACGCTGATCTGTCCCGTGACCGAATATTCGTCGTCTATGCGCCTGATATCCATATTAATGCCTCCGCTTAAACCGGCGCCTTGGCGCCGCTGGCACGCTGTCGCCACTGTCTGAAATCCGCATCCGATGTAAGGGCTCAAAACTCTTGCGTCAATGATGCGGCGCCTTCATTCGGTACACCATTCAGTCCCCTATTCAGAGGATGGAAAAGCGAAGACCATAGGAGCGGCTTTCGCCCGGCTGCAGCATATTGAACTCGCCGGCGGCCTCAAGCTCGCCGCGCCCCACCCAGCGGTGCGAAACCGGTTCGATGCCAAGCACATTGGCCGGATCCTTCTGGTTCCGCCACATCTGCAGATAGGGCAACGTCTCCGTGCCGAAACGTACTTTCAGCGTCTTGCCGCCAATTGCGGCAATCGGACCGAGCGCAAGTTCCGCCCATTCGTCCTGACCGGCGGGTACACAGAACACCGTGCCCGGCTCCTCGCCAAAGCGCCAGCCATGACCACCGCCATCGAACATGGCACCTTCCAGCCGAACGGCCTCGTCAAACAGCCGCGCGCCGACATTCATGTGGTACATCAGAAAGACCGGGATCGGCCGCGAACTCGTATTGACGATCCGGTCATCGAGGCTCACTTCTCCGCTTTCGCCATCGATGCGCCATGTCCGCTCGAGAAGGGCCGTGTCGCCATCGGCAAGGTTCACGGGAACCTCGGCACGCGCCAATGCATTGGACTCATGAACGTCGAAGGCAACTATTTTGGCGGGATGCGCGGAGAAGGACCCATGCAAAGGATATCGACGCCCCTCGCCCTCACCGCCGATCGGTTCGGGATGGCGGATATGATCGGGACCGCAGGTGAACAGAAAGCCTTCCAGCGAATGGTCAATGCGCGGATCGCCATCATCTGGAATGGCACGGCCGGGCGCGATGTCGATACCATCGACAACACAGGCGCCAATATCGAAAACGGAGGTTTCATCGAGGAAAATGCGTGGCGATTTGCCGGCCTGAAACGAACGCAAGACAACCTCCCTGTGGCAGTAAAAGCGCAATAATCACGGAAACGCTACTAACCGTGACGTAAATTAAGATTGCTTTAACCGTGAATTCACCTTTTTCACAATAGGGTCAAGATTACGGTGTGTTTATCGGTGAACGAAGTAAGGGATAGCAGAATCGTGAAACAGTTTGTTAACGCAGCTCTGGGTCTGGCGATTGCCTTGGCGGCGATTTGCGCGCCTCTACAGGCTGGCGCGCAGCAGCGTTATGGCTATCAGGAACAGCCGGTTCTGGTGACGCCGGATGGCCGTGTTCTCGACTTCGTGCCCCAACGTGGCGACATCGTCATCAGTCGCGACAATATGGGCCGCACGGTATTTTATGACCGGTACGGCAACCTGCTGGCCACTGAAATGCCGTCAGGCTATCAGCAGCGGCAACAGGTACAACAGCGAGACACCACCTATTATCCCCCGGCCCCCGGCGGTGAATACCGTGAGCCGCAGCGCGATTACGGTTATCAGGATAATGGAAGCGTGCGCGATTACCGCGAATATCGCGGCAATGGTTCCGGCGACGATGTCTATACCGGCTCGGTTCCCGGCCCGGGCGCTGTCGAAAGCGCGCCGCTCAACCAGCCGATGCCCGAAGAAAGCACCACGGCTGCCGTTCCGCAGCCGCAGCACCTGATCGAGCGCCACACGCCCGTCACCACACCGGTCAACAGGTCTCGCCAGGAGATCGTGGCACTTCAGACCTTCCTCGACCGCGAAGGCATCTCGCCCGGCGTGATCGATGGCAAGATGGGCGACAACGTCAACAAGGCGATTGCCGCCTGGCAGGACATGACCGGCGAAAAGCTCGACCCGAACAATTCCGAGGACATTCTCGAGCGTCTGCGCGCCTCCGGCGGCATGCCGATCGTTGATTATACGATCACCGCAGCCGATGCAGCCGGCCCCTATGTCGCCTCCATTCCGGATGACTATGCGGAGAAGTCGCAGTTGCCCGCCCTCTCCTTCACCTCCACGTCGGAGGCGTTGGCCGAGCGCTTCCACATGGACGAGACCTATCTGAAAGAACTGAACCCCGGCATCGATTTTTCCGTGCCCGGCACCATCATCAAGGTGGTCAATCCGGGGGAACCCAAAAAGGGACAGGTGGCCCGCATCGTCGCGCATAAGGGCATCAAGCAGGTCTTCGCTTATGGAGAGGATGGCGCTCTGATCGCCGCTTATCCCGCTACCATCGGTTCTACCGACACGCCCTCGCCAAGCGGCACGCACACCGTCGAGCGCGTCGCGCTTAATCCGGGTTACACCTACAATCCGAAGATCAACTTCAGGCAGGGCCAGAACGACAAGATCCTGCAAATCCCGCCCGGTCCAAATGGCCCTGTTGGCACGGTCTGGATTGCCCTGTCCAAACCGACCTACGGCATCCACGGCACGCCGGAACCCTCGAAGATCGGCAAGACCAACAGCCACGGCTGTATCCGCCTCACCAACTGGGATGCGACGGAGTTGGCAAAAATGGTCCGCCCCGGCGTCGTGGTGGAATTCGCGGAATAGGTTTGACCGCGAAGACGAATTGCAAAAGCCCGGCGGATGTCATTCCGCCGGGCTTTTTCGTTGATGGATGTTATCCGCGCTTTTCGGTCAGGAAGTAAAGCAGCGCCGCCGCTGGTAGAGCAAAGCCGACCCAGGACGCAGCACCCCATTCCCCGACGGAATAGGCCCAGCCGCCGACGGCAGAGCCAATCGCACCGCCCATGAAAAATGTCGCCATGTAGACGCCGTTCAGACGGCTGCGGAATTCCGCCCCGAGCGTGAAGATGGCGCGCTGACCCAGCACCAGATTGGTGGTGACGCCGAAATCGAGAACGATGGCGGCGACCACGAGAATGCCGAGTGCCAGATGCGATCCTTCCGGCGCAAGATGCGTGACGGCGAATGACAGCGCCGCTGCCACCATCGCGGCAAAAGTAGCGGCATAGGTCCAGCCCCGGTCAGCCATGCGCCCCGCAATCGGCGCGGCGACGGTGCCTGCTGCACCGGCAAGGGCAAACAGCGCAATCTGGCCCTGGCTGAGATTGAAATGCGGCCCGCTCAGATAAAGCGGCGTCGTCGTCCAGAACAGGCTGAAGGCAGCAAACAGGAAGGCGTGATAGATCGCCCGCCGCCGCAGGATAGGCGTATGGGCGGCAAGCCTGCCCATGGAGGCCATCAACGCCCCATAACCCAGCCTTGCCTCAGGCACACGAACGGGCAAAAGGCGATAGAGCACAACGGCGAGAATTGCCATGACGCCAGCCGACGTCAGGAACACACCGCGCCAGGAGACCACTTCCGACAGGAGGCTGGAAACCGGGCGCGCCAGCATGATACCGGCCATCAATCCGCTCATGACATTGCCGACCACCCGCCCTCGAACAGCGTGCGGCGCCATGTGCGCCGCATAGGGAACGATAACCTGCACCGCGACCGAACTGATACCCACCAAAAAGGCGGCAATCAGAAAAGGCGCCGCATGCGGAGCGAAAGCCGCCGCGAGGAGCGCAAGCACCGCCATCGAAACGGTGCTGACGACCAGCCTGCGATTCTCGACCAGATCGCCTAGCGGCACCACGAACAGCAGCCCGACGCCGTAACCGATCTGCGTCAGGGTCACGATCAGACCGGTTGCGCCGGCAGACAGGCCAAGCTCCTCCCCGATGATGCCGGCAAGGGGCTGGCCATAATAAAGATTAGCGGCAATCAGTCCGCAGGCGGTAGCCAGCAGAAAAGTCAGGGCCGGGGAAATGGATGTTTCGTAAACATCCTCCCCTTCAACTACACGCGTCGTCATCATTTTCTCCAATATGGAAACGAATGTTTCCTAAATAGCCGCAAAATCATTCGGCAAGTTTCAGGGCGATATCCACCACGGCCGTCATCTCTTCCAAACTGCGCCCGGTCTTTCCCACCACCCGCATCCCGTACATCATGCACAACATCGCTCTGGCGAGATCATCGGGATCAGTCTTCGACTGCACGGAACCATCCCTCTGCCCCTCAGCCACCAGCCGGGCAACGATCCGCTCCCTCGCCTTCACCGCCCGCTCGACCACGACAGCGATATCGTCGTCCAGTGCGGCGAGATCGGCGGCAGCGCCAACCACGAGGCATCCATCCGAACCGGTGGCACCGTGCGACCGTTCCGCATAAAACATCAGGCCGGCTCGCAAACGCTCGTAACCGGTATCATAACCGGCAACGGCGGCTTCAAACCGCTCCGTCTGCAAGGTCCTGTAGCGCTCCATCGTCGCGATGAAGATGGATTTCTTGTCCTTGAAAGCCTTGTAGAGACTGCCCTGCGCCAGTTCCATCGCATCGGTAAGATCACCGACAGAGGTGGCGTGATACCCGCGCCTAGAAAAAACACGGATTGCTCCATCAAGCGCGCGGTCAATATCGAACTCGCGTGGCCTGCCGCGATGGCGTTGTTCCGGGGAATTGGTGTGGCTGGTATCGGTCATGATCGCAATATAGGAAATGATCATTTCCAAATCAAGCAAAAATAATGCCCGCACCTCCAGCAGTCCGGGCATTGGCAGTGTTTTCAAGCCGCCTTGCGGGTGAAAAAGCGCGCGGGTTGGGTGCCTAACCGCGACAGGCGTTTCGGCAAAAGGCCTAGCACCTCGCTCGCGAATGCTTTCGCATTCTCCACCGCCTTGTCGATATTGCTGACCTTGTCCTTGTCGAGACAGAGAAGCGTTCCGCCATAATCGAAGATATCGCGATAGGCCGCTCTTTCGACAATGGGCGTATTCAGAACCGAAACGTTTTTTTCGGCCAGCAGCATTTTGACGAGCAGCAGCGAGCGGGTCGCCACCATGGCATTGACCCGCGTCAGCACGATGGAGTGGGCGATCGCCTTGCCCATCTTGCGGTTAAGGAACTCGATATGGTCAAGAACCTCCGCAGCCCCGCGCGCATCCATGGCGCAGCCCTGCACCGGTATCAGCACATGGTCGGAAATACCAAGCGCCATGGTCAGAAGCGGGTTTTTCGCTCCCGGCAGATCGATGATGAAACAGTCGGTATTGGCATTGTTTTCGCGGATATGCCCCTCGAGGGACGCCATCGTGACATGCGAAATTACCGAGAGATTTTCGATCTCGCCTGATAATTCGTGCCAGCGGGAAATCCACAATTGCGGATCGGCATCCAGAACCGTCACGCGGTGGCCGCTGCGGGCAAGTTCGGTTGCCAGAAGCAATACGGCAGTTGTTTTTCCCGCGCCGCCCTTGGTGTTGGCAAAAGTAATGACAGGCATGATATCCCCTGATGATCAGAGCCGTTTCATGCTCATTCATGCACCGAACCAATCATGGTGCTTTCCATAACCTTAACGAACATGGTTAAGAAAATACTAAGATCGTTTGTGTGGACAACAAAAAGCCCGCGATAAACCGCGGGCTTTTGCCATCTGATTGATCACGCCAGCTTTCGGCAGGAACCCACATCGTCCGCACGCAGGCGACCGGCTTTTAGATCCTCGTACTTCGGCAAGTTCAGGGAACTGCCCAGCCTTTTCTCAACAGTTGCACGATCAAGCGTAATCATGCGTCCGGCGCTGGTGAAGGACACCATGCCGTTCTTTCCAGAATACGCCATAGTCGCGCGCATTTCACAGAAATAGCGGTCTGAACCCCTGGACAAATTCCATCCCCGGATTCCCGCCTTATTGCTCGACAGAGCTCCGACTTTGTAACCTTGACCGGAAAGTTCCCTGAAAGAAGCGGCCTGCGCCACAAGGGGCAGGCTTAGAAACGCCACTGCGAGCAATGGCGAAAAAACTGAAAATCTCATGGCTGCCATAACTACCCTTTAAAAGCAGTCCTCAAACAATTTCCTGGTATTCTCCAGCGTCATCGGCACCGGATTGCCGCCGCAGCTCGGATCCTTGATCGCTTCTGCCGCCAGTTCGTCGATGCGGTCAGGCTTAATGCCCATGGCGGTCAGGTTATCAGGCACGCCGAGTTCCTTGCGAAGCTCCAGCACATAATCATAGAAACCATCGAAACCGCCCGAAATGCCGAGATATGCGGCAGCGCGGGCAATCTTGTCTTCGATGGCCGGGCGGTTGAAACGCAGGACGGCAGGCATGACCACGGCATTGGTCATGCCGTGATGGGTGTTATAGACAGCGCCGATCGGATGCGAGAGCGAGTGAATGGCGCCGAGACCCTTCTGGAAGGCAACCGCCCCCATCGCAGCCGCCGCCATCATATTGGTGCGCGCTTCGATATCCGTGCCGTCCTTATAGGCGCGTGGCAGGAATTCCTTGACCAGACGCAGGCCTTCAAGCGCAACGCCGGCGCTCATCGGATGGAAGAACGGCGACGAATAGGCTTCGAGGCAATGGGCAAAGGCGTCCATGCCCGTGCCTGCCGTGATGACCTTCGGCATGCCGACCGTCAGTTCCGGATCGCAGATGACGACGCCGGGCAAAAGCTTTGGATGGAAGATGATCTTCTTCACATGGGTCTGCGAATTGGTGATGACGCTGGCGCGGCCAACTTCCGAACCGGTGCCCGCCGTCGTCGGAACCGCGACGATGGGCGCAATCTTCGAGGCGTCCGCCCGCGTCCACCAGTCACCGATATCCTCGAAATCCCAGACCGGGCGCGTCTGCCCGGCCATGAATGCGATGGTCTTGCCAAGATCGAGGCCGGAACCACCGCCGAAGGCGACGACGCCGTCATGGCCGCCATCGCGATAGGCTTTTACGCCGGCTTCCATGTTGATTTCGTTGGGGTTCGGATCGACGTCGGCGAAGATCGCCCGGCCGAGCCCAGCCTCTTCCAGTACATCGAGCGCATGCGCGGTAATCGCCATATTGGCAAGGCCGCGATCCGTGACGAGAAGCGGCTTCTTGATGCCGAGCGTCTTGCAGGCTTCCGCCAGTTCCTTGATCCGGCCACGGCCAAGCTTGACGGCGGTGGGATAGCTCCAGTTGGCGACGATATTCATTTCGTGACTTTCTTCAGATGGTAGGATTTCGGTCGGGTCAGGTTCTGGAAACCGAGAACGGAAAGCGAGCCGCCACGGCCCGTTTCCTTCACACCTGTCCAGCAGAGCGCGGGATCGAGATAATCCGCACGGTTCATGAACACGGTGCCGGTTTCGATCTCACGGCCGATACGCCCGGCACGCGCTGCATCCTGCGTCCAGAGCGAGGCAGTGAGGCCATATTTGCTGTCATTCATCAGGGCGATGGCCTCGTCGTCGTTTTTCACCTTCATGATGCCAAGAGCGGGGCCGAAGGTTTCTTCGGTCATGAACTCCATTGAATGATCGACATTGACGAGCACTTGCGGAGCGACGTAAGCGCTCTCGCCGTCATCGGCAGGGAAAAGCTTGGGATCGACCAAAGCCTTGGCGCCCTTTGAGACGGCATCAGCGATCTGTGCGCGCACCACCTTGGCGAAACGCTTGTTGGCCATCGGCCCGAGTGTCGTTTCCTGTTCCAGCGGATTGCCGAGCTTGTAGTTGGACACCCACGCCACGGACTTCTCGACGAATGCGTCATAGAGGTTTTCGTTGACGTAGATACGCTCGATGCCGCAGCAGCATTGCCCGGAATTATAGGTCGCGCCATCCATCAGCGTATCGACGGCAGCGTCGAGATCAGCATCCTCCATCACATAGCCGGGGTCCTTGCCGCCGAGTTCAAGCCCGAGACCGGTGAAGGTGCCGGCAGCAGCACGCTCAATGGCTCGGCCGCCTTCCACCGAACCGGTGAAGTTGACGAAATTGAACAGGCCTTCGGAAATCAGCGCCGAGGTCGTGCCGTGATCGAGGAAGACATTGATGAAGACATCGTCAGGCACGCCCGCCTCGACGAAAGCCCGCACCATCCGCTCGCCGACGAGAAGCGTTTGCGCCGCATGTTTGATGACGACTGTGTTGCCGGCCATCAGAGCCGGGGCAACGGTATTGATCGCCGTCATGTAGGGATAGTTCCACGGCGCGATGACGAAGACCACGCCATGTGCTTCGCGCTCGATGCGGCGTTCGAAATTGCCGCTTTCCTCGATGACGAGCGGCGCCAGCGCATCCGCCGCAATGGAGGCGACATAATTGGAGCGCTCGTTGAAGCCCTTGAACTCGCCGCCATAACGAACCGGGCGGCCCATCATATGCGCCAGTTCCGGCACCACCTCGGCCACCATTTCATTAAGGCGCGCCACACCTTTGAGAACCAGCTGAACGCGGTCCTCAAGCGGACGTCGCGCCCAGTCCTTCTGCGCCTTGCGCGCTTTCGAAACGGCGGCGCGCGCCGCTTCCAGCGACATCGCCTCCCGCTCGGCATAAACCGAGCCGTCGATGGGCGAGATATTCTGGATCATGGTCATGATGTTTTCCCGTAATGATTAGGCTCTCTCGAAACCGCGCGCCACTTCCCAGTCGGTCACGCGGCGGTCGTATTCTTCCTGCTCCCACCTTGCGGCATGCACATAGTGATCGACCACGTCGTCGCCAAAGGCCTCACGCAGCATTTTCGATCCGTCCAGGAAGGCGGTCGCGTCGCGCAATGTCTTGGGTATCTCGCGCACGTCCTTCCCGCCATAGGCGTCACCGACAAAAGCGGGCTCAAGTTCGAGTTTATTTTCAATGCCGTCAATGCCCGCCGCAAGAAGGGCGGCCATGGCGAGATAGGGATTGAGATCCGACCCGCCGACACGACACTCGATACGGATGCCCTTGGTTTCCGCGCCGCAAAGGCGGTATCCTGCCGTGCGGTTGTCGAGGCTCCATATCGCCTTGGTCGGCGCGAAGGTGCCAGCCATGAACCGCTTGTAGGAATTGATGTAGGGCGCCAGGAAATAGGTGATGTCGCTGGCATGCGCCAGAAGCCCGGCAACATAATGCCGCATCACATCCGACATGCCGTGTTCGCCGTCCTTGTCGAGGAAAGCCGGCTTGCCATCCAGGCTCCACAGCGACTGGTGGATATGCGAGGAACTGCCAGCGGCATTGTAGTTCCACTTGGCAAGGAACGTCACCGCCTTACCCTTCGACCAGGCGATCTCCTTGGTGGCGTTCTTGATGATGGCGTGCCGGTCGGCCATGGTCAGCGCCTCGGCATAACGCACATTGATTTCCGCCTGACCGGGAGACGCCTCGCCCTTGGAATTCTCGACCGGAATTCCCGCACCCTGCAGGCCCTTGCGCAGCGCCCGCATGACGTCCTCTTCCTTGGTCGTCTGGAAGATATGATAGTCTTCGTTGTAGCCGCTGGCGAGGTTCAGGTCCCTGTAGCCGCTGGCGCGTGCCGCATCGAAGGTCTGGTCGAACAGGAAAAATTCGAGCTCGGTGGCCATATAGGCCTTCAGCCCCATCGCCTCCAGCCGCGCCACCTGCTTTTTCAGCAGCGCGCGCGGCGAATGCGGCACTTCTTCATGGGTGTGATGATCGAGCACATCGCACAGAACCAACGCCGTGCCTTCCAGCCACGGCACCTTCCGCAGCGTCGAAAGGTCGGGCTTCAGCGTATAGTCGCCATAGCCCTTTTCCCAGCTTGAGGATTTGTAACCGGGAACGGTTTCCATCTCCATGTCGGTGGCAAGCACATAGTTGCAGCTATGGGTTTCCTCAAAGGCGCTTTCAACGAAAAACTCCGCCTGGAACCGTTTGCCCATCAGACGCCCCTGCATGTCGACAAGGCAGGCCAGAACCGTGTCGATGCGCCCTTCGGCCACATCCATCTTCAGCGCGTCGAATGTATAGCTCGTCATTTTGTCCATCCCTTTTCATGTGGCGAGCAGGCGGCCGGTATGCGGCCGCCCGTCAGTTCGAGCATCAGGCCTTTGCAGCCGCCGCTGCCATGGCAGCCTGCTTGTGCTCCAGCGCGAACTCCTCTTCCGGCGACAGGATGAGGCGATGGCGTCCGACAAAGGCGAAGTAGGCAATGGCAACCGCAAACCATACGGCTACCCACAGCACACCCTTGGTGAAGTTCGGATCCTGGATCTGATAGAGCAGCGTCACGATGGCGATGATGATTGTCAACACCGCGCCCGGAATGCCGAAGGGCGAGCGGAACGGCCGCTCGATATGCGGCAGATTTTTCCTGAGCAGAATGAAGGAAATCGCCTGCAGGATGTAGGAGAACATCGCACCGAACACGGCCATGTTCAAAAGCACGCTGCCGATGATGCTGCCGCCCTGTTCCGCACCCAGCGAGAACCAGATGACGAGCATGACCGCAAGGCCGACGAGCGCGCCGGCAATATTGGCAACGTATGGCGTCCGGTATTTCGAATGAGTGATCGACAGCACGGTCGGGAAGTAACCCGCACGCGACAGCGAATAGATCTGGCGGCCCTGCGCATAGAGGATCGTATGGAAGCTGGCGATCAGGCCTGTCAGCGCCACGAGACCGAGCAGCACCACGCCGCCATCGCCGTAGATCG
Organism: Agrobacterium sp. S7/73; assembly: GCF_019355535.1. Classification (NCBI taxonomy): domain Bacteria; kingdom Pseudomonadati; phylum Pseudomonadota; class Alphaproteobacteria; order Hyphomicrobiales; family Rhizobiaceae; genus Agrobacterium; species Agrobacterium sp. S7/73. Next base: position 754,094 of record NZ_CP072136.1, on the reverse strand, counting down.
CCTTGAAGCCATCCAGCAGCGGTTCAAGCGACGAGCTGAGATGAAAGGCGCCGACGCCCGGTAGTGACGGGTTCAGCAGCACGATCATGAAGGCCGAAACCATCAGCGTGATGACACCGAGAATGATACCCTTGGGCATATCGCGTTTCGGATCAACGGATTCTTCAGCCGCCAGCGGCAGCTGCTCGATGGCGAGGAACAGCCAGACCGCAAAAGGCAGCGTGGCAAGAACGCCCGAAAAACCGAATGGGAAAAAGGAACCGTTGCCTTCCGGCAGCTCCACAGCCTTGCCATCGGGTCCGACACCGATATTAAGCGCGTAACGCGAAAAATCCATGTTCGGAATGGCGCTGACCCAGAAGAACACCAGAACGCCGAGTGAAATCAGCGTGATGACCAGGGTGACCTTGAAGGAAAGCTCAAGTCCGAAGACGTTGAGAGCAAGGAAGATCGCGTAGAAGGCTATCCACACGAAGGGTGAATAGGCCGGATCGAGGCCGAGAATGGAGTTCACATAGGCGGTGATGAAGGTAACGACGACCGCCGGCGTCAGCACATATTCGACATTCTCGCAAAGTCCGGTGACGAAACCGCCCCACGGGCCCATGGCCGTGCGGGCAAAGGAATAGGCAGCACCCGTGTGCGGCAGCGCCGGGCTCATTTCCGCAATCGAGAATGTCAGCCCGAGATACATGATGGCGATGATGATGCCCGCCACCAGCATGCCGCCCCAGCCGCCGGTGGAAAAGCCGAAATTCCATCCGGAAAAATGCCCTGATATAACCGCGCCGACGCCAAGCGACCACAGCGACCACACGCCCGCGTATCGGGATAGTCCGCGTTTTTCGAAATAGGATGCATCAGCCTTCTTGTAGCTGACGCCTGATGATGAACCGTCCATGCCCTTCTCTCCTTAATAGAAAAAAAAGCCAGCCAGCCGTTATTGGCCGATTGTGCCCCCAGTTTCCGGCATCGCCCGGGAGGTTTCCCGCACTGCGCCGCACGCATCTGCTGTTCCCTTGCCGCTTCATGCCGTTCCGGCTTTTGTCGATTGCGGCAGTCTCATTGACGGTCGGCCGCGGTGTTTTCACCATAAGCCGCCCCATTGCTCCCTCACTCATCGATTGATGAGAGCGCCTTCCCCATAAGCTCGTGGAGAAAATCGGCAATTACCGATTGGTCTCCTTCATTGGCGATCAGATCGTTGCGGATCTCGATCATGACGTTCAAAAGTCCGTCCGGCAGCGCATGCAGCCGCAATGTATGCGTTACACCGTCTTCCGGACCGTAGGGATCGTTGCGCTTTACCGTGAGCGCAGAACCCTCGGCGCCCACCAGCATCGCATCGGCCAGCCGGCTGTCAGTATCGTGCAGGATGCCGATCTGCACTTCACGGAACTGACCGTGATAGATCGGCGTGAAACTGTGAATGGTCACCACCACCACCTTGCGGCCGCGGTCCTGCCGCTCGGCAATAATCTCACTGACACGGTCGTGAAACGGCACGTAAAGCGCCGAGGTTCGGGCAAACCGTTCCGCATCGCTCAGATCGAGATTGCCGGAAATATTGTAAATCTCGCTTTTGACCGGCATGGCAGAAGGCGATTCCGGCGGCCGGTTGCAATCATAGACCAGACGCGAAAACCGCTGATGAATGAGCGTGGCATCAAGCTTCTGCGAAAGCAGCCTTGCAACCGCCAAGGCGCCCGGATCCCAGGCCGCATGGCTCGAAAGCACGTCCGGCGAAAGACCGAGCGTACCGAGTTTTTCCGGTATGGTGGCTGAAGCATGTTCGCAGACCAGAACGACGTCGCCCTTTGCTGCGGCGTTCTCGACGCCGACAGCCTGTCCTTCCGCTTCCGTGAAAAACCGTGAACGCACCGTCATGCACGCATCCCGCCCCGAAACCTGCCATCCCGCCGATGACGAAAAGAATTCTTCACATTATCGCGAGTGTCAAATGGAATTTTGAAATTTTCTCTTCATTTTCCCCATTGACTCGATAGCTGGCACAGATGCTTATATTCGCCAATACACCGGCAAAAAGACCGGAAGGGGAAAGATTTGCGCAGTACGACGGCCACCGTGTCGGATGTCATCCATGCCCACTATGACGCGCTGACCCGTTCGGAAAAACGGCTGGCGGAGAGCCTTCTCGGCAACTACCCCGTCTCGGGTCTCGGCAGCATCACCACGATTGCCGAAAACGCCGGTGTTTCGACGCCGACGGTGGCGCGAATGGTGCAGAAGCTCGGATATAAAGGTTACCCGGAGTTTCAGGCCCATCTGCACCAGGAACTGGAAGCGACGATCTCCGGCCCGGTTGCCAAACATGACCGCTGGGCAACCAATGCGCCGGGTCTGCATATTCTCAACCGTTTCGCCGACGCCATAACGGGCAATCTGCGCGACACTTTGAGCGATCTCGACACCGCGGTCTTCGACAATGCCGCAAGGCTGCTCTCGGACCGCAAACGCAGCATCTATTTCGTCGGCGGGCGCATCACCGGCGCGATTGCCGAATATTTTTTCACGCATATGCAGGTGATCCGGCCAAAGACGACGCTGATGTCGTCCAACTCCAGCGCCTGGCCTCAATATATGTTGAATATGAGCGCCGGCGATGTGCTGGTGATCTTCGACATCCGCCGTTATGAGCACGACATGACGACGCTTGCCGAGGTGGCGAAGGCAAACGGCGTACAGATCATTCTTTTCACGGATCAATGGACATCGCCGGTGGCGCGCCACGCGCTGCACACCTTCCGTGTGAAGATCGAAGCCCCCTCGGCATGGGATTCATCGGTCGTTACATTGTTTGTCGTCGAAGCGCTGATCGAAGCAGTGCAGAGCAGTACCTGGGATGAAACCAAGGAGCGCATGAACGCGCTGGAAGGCCTGTTCGAGCAGACGCGTCTGTTCCGCAGGCCGGACCGGACATGAACATTAGTAGCCGGCACAGTGCTTGACGCGGAAACCGCCGGCTGATTGGATACCCGAAATCGCTACCAGCGCGATAAAGCGGGATAAAAACAAGCTGGGGAACATATCTGTCCAACACGAATGATGATGGGATTACCCCGCGATTGCAGGCACAAAGCCGGGTGATGGCGGAAAATGGGCGTAAAGTGACGGAATCCGGATAAATAAATTGCAATCCAGCCGTCACATTAGCTTCATCCAGAATCCGTATCAGCGTCCGTAATACGAGAACACGAAGAGGAGAAAAAAGTGATCTCTCATTGCCGTCGACTGCTTGCTGCCACCACCGCTCTGGTAATGGCCTCCACCGCGATCGCTGCCGCTGCGCCAAGCGCCGAACTGATCGCTGCCGCCAAGAAGGAAGGCATGCTGACCACCGTCGCGCTGCCGCACGACTGGTGTGGTTACGGCGACGTCATCGCCGCTTTCAAGGCGAAATATCCGGAAATCACCGTCAACGAACTCAACCCCGACGCCGGCTCTGCCGATGAAGTTGAAGCGGTAAAGGCGAACAAGGACAACAAGGGCCCGCAGGCTCCTGACGTTGTCGACGTCGGTCTCGCTTTCGGCCCGCAGATGAAGGCCGAAGGCCTGCTGCAGCCTTACAAGGTCTCCACCTGGGACGAAATCCCTGACAACGTCAAGGATCCGGAAGGTTACTGGTACGGCGACTATTACGGCGTGATGTCCTTCTTCGTGAACAAGGACCTCGTCAAGAACGTGCCGAAGGATTGGGCCGACCTGCAGAAGCCGGAATATTCCGGTCAGGTAGCACTTGCCGGCGATCCGCGCGCTTCCAACCAGGCTATCCTCGGCGTTCTCGCCGCCGGTCTTGCCAGCGGTGCGAAGTCCGGCAAGGAAGCCGGTGAGGCTGGCCTGAAATATTTCGCCGAGCTCAACAAGGCTGGCAACTTCCTGCCAGTCATCGGCAAGGCTGGCACGCTGGCACAGGGTGCTACCCCGATCATCGTCGCCTGGGACTATAACGCGCTCTCCTGGAAGAAGACACTGAACGACAACCCGCCCACGGAAGTCGTGGTTCCGGAAAAAGGCGTTCTGGCTGGCGTTTACGTTCAGGGCATTTCCGCTTACGCCCCGCATCCGAACGCTGCCAAGCTCTGGATGGAACACCTCTACTCCGACGACGGTCAGCTCGGCTGGCTGAAGGGTTATTGCCACCCGATCCGCTTCAACGCGATGGTCAAGGCCGGCAAGGTTCCGCAGGAACTGATCGACAGCCTGCCGCCGGCAGCAGCCTATGAAAAGGCAATCTTCCCGACGCTCGAAGATGTCGACGCCAACAAGGCCGCCGTTACCGGCGGCTGGGACAGCGTCGTCGGCGCGAACGTGAAGTAACCTTTGAAAAATACACCCCGGCTTTTCAAAAAGCCGGGGTGCTTCTTTGAAAGCATTTCAGGTAAAACTCCCTAGGTTTTACCCCCGGAAATTGCACAAAACAAAGATCGAAAGTGCGTCTGACGATTCCGTTTTTACCGGACGTGCGATAATAAAGAACTTTATAGACAGACCGTTTGAAAACGGCGTTTGGGGACCAGGCATGCCATCAACCAACTCCGGCGGACCATCCGATGCGGGCAGAAAGTTGCCGCTTCATTGGTTAGGCGTCGTACCTTTTGCTGTTTTTGTTCTGCTGTTTCTGATTTTTCCGACGATGAAAATCGTGGTCGGTGCGTTCCAGCGTCCCGATGGCAGCCTGACGCTGGAAAACGTCGCCGGGCTTTTCACCTCGTCCATCCTCGCGGCCTACTGGATTTCGATCAAGATCAGCCTCGCCTCGGCGGCTCTTGGCTGCCTGATTGGTTTTGCCGTCGCCGCCGCCGTGGTTCTGGGCGGTCTGCCGCAGCGCATTCGCGGACCACTCCTGACATTTTCGGGCGTCGCATCGCAATTTGCCGGCGTGCCGCTCGCCTTCGCCTTCATCGCCACACTCGGCCCGGTCGGCCTACTCACCGTGTTTTTGAAGACGCAGATCGGCATTGATCTTAGACTCCTCGGCTTCAACATCCTGTCCTTCTGGGGCCTGACAGTCACCTATCTGTTCTTCCAGATTCCGCTGATGATCCTCATCATCACGCCGGCGCTTGACGGATTGAAGCGCGAGTGGCGCGAAGCTGCGGAAATCCTTGGCGCGACCGGCGTGCAATATTGGCGCATGGTGGCCTTCCCCATCCTCCTGCCATCGTTGCTTGGCACCATGTCGCTGCTGTTTGCCAATGCCTTCGGTGCGGTGGCCACCGCGATCGCGCTTACCGGCTCGTCGCTCAACATCGTGCCCATCCTGCTTTTCGCGCAGATCCGCGGCGACGTTCTCGGCAATCCGCATCTGGGTTACGCTCTCGCCTTCGGCATGATCGTCGTCACCGGCATTGCCAATGCGCTTTACATCTGGCTGCGCGCCCGTAGCGAAAGGTGGCTCAAATGAAGAAATTCTTCGCCTGGGGCGCGCTGATCTTTGGCCTGCTCTATTTCGCCCTGCCGCTGATCGGCATGACCAACTTCTCGCTGAAAATGCGCCGCGGTGAATATTCCTTCGACGCCTATGGCAAGGTGCTCACCGACCCGCGTTTTCAGGAAACCTTCAGCTATTCGGTGGTGATGGCTCTCTTCACCATCGTTTTCGGTGTGCTGCTGGTGGTGCCCACGGCCTATTGGGTCCGCCTCAAACTGCCGGGCCTGCGCCCCTATATCGAATTCATCACGCTCCTGCCGCTGGTCATCCCGGCCATCGTCATCGTGTTCGGTTATATCAGGCTTTACAACACCTCCAGCTGGCTTCCGCTGACCGGCACGACCTTCGGCACCAACCTGCTTTTGATGTTCGGTTATGCCACGCTCGCCTTGCCCTACATGTACCGCGCCGTCGATACTGGTCTGAGGACCATCGACGTCTCGACGCTGACGGAAGCGGCGCAGAGCCTTGGCGCGGGGTGGACGACCATTCTGTCGCGCATCATCCTGCCCAATGTTCTGGTCGCCGTGCTATCAGGTGCGTTTTTGACCTTCGCCATCGTCATCGGTGAATTCACCATGGCCGCCCTTTTGAACCGCCCGGCCTTTGGCCCCTATATGCAGCTGCTTGGCGCCAACCGCGCCTATGAACCGGCTGCACTTGCCGTGATCTCCTTCGGCATCACCTGGGGTTGCCTTGGGTTGATCCAACTCGTTTCACGCTACCAGAAGGGCGCGCCTCCCAAGGCCTGAGGACAAGATTTTCATGAGCTTTTTGACACTTAGCAATATCAAAAAATCCTTCGGCTCCGTACAGGTCGTCCATGATTTCAACATGGCCATCGAAAAGGGCGAGTTCGTCTCCTTTCTCGGACCATCGGGCTGCGGCAAGACCACCGTGCTGCGCATGATCGCCGGTTTCGAAATCCCGACCGGCGGATCGATCGTCATCAACGGCAAGGACCAGACGACGCTCAGACCGAACCAGCGCAATATCGGCATGGTGTTTCAGGCCTATGCGCTGTTCCCCAACATGAACGTCTACGAAAATGTCGCCTTTGGCCTCAAAGTCGCCGGCAAGCCGAAAGCCGAGATCGATGCACGCGTGAAGGAAATGCTCCAGCTCATCCATCTGGAACATCTGGCGGATCGTTACCCCTACCAGATGTCAGGCGGCCAGCAGCAGCGCGTGGCGCTTGCCCGCGCATTGGCCCCGAAGCCGGAAGTGCTTCTGCTGGACGAGCCGCTTTCCGCGCTCGATGCCAAGATCCGCGTATCGCTGCGCGAAGAAATCCGCCAGATCCAGAGAAAGCTCGGCATCACCACGATTTTCGTGACCCACGATCAGGAAGAGGCCCTGTCGATCTCCGACCGTATCGTTGTCATGAATTCCGGCCGCGCCGACCAGATCGGTTCGCCCTTCGATATCTACAACAAGCCCGCGACCCGGTTTGTCGCCTCCTTCGTCGGCACGCTGAACCTGATCGACGCAACCGTCGTCGATTCCTCTACCAGCACAATCCGTGTCGGGGAGCAGAACGTGACGCTCCACAAGCCGGTCGATGTTGCAAACGGTGAAAAAATCACCCTCGCCTTGCGCCCGGAAGCAGGAGCTCTCGGCGCTGACGCGAAGGGAGACGTGGCTATTTCCGGTATCGTGACCTCAAGCCAGTTCCTGGGCTCAGTAATACGAACCCGTCTTGACCTCGGCGGTTCGACCTTGTCTTTCGACATGTTCAACGATCCCGGAACCGCACCGCCCGCCCTGGGCGAACAAGTAACGCTTAAATTCGCGGCTGGTGATCTTATGGTGATCAAAGATTAAATGGCTTTTCTCCAGCGTCGGAAGCAGATAGAGCAGGTATAATTCAAATCTGCTTACCGACAATGTGAGGCCAGGATGCGCGCGCTTTTTTACGAACTGTTCGGCGAGACCCCGATTGTGGCATCCCTGCCTGATCCGGAGCCGACCGACGACGGCGTGGTCATCGAGGTGAAGGCGACGGGCCTCTGCCGCAGCGACTGGCATGGCTGGATGGGCCACGATACGGATATTCGACTGCCGCATGTCCCCGGCCACGAATTCGCCGGCGTTATCGCTGCCGTCGGAAAGAACGTTACCAGGTTCAAGACAGGCGACCGTGTCACCGTTCCCTTCGTTTCCGGCTGCGGCCGTTGCCATGAATGCCGCTCCGGCAATCAACAGGTATGCGAGACGCAGTTCCAGCCCGGCTTCACCCATTGGGGTTCTTTCGCCGAATATGTCGCCATCGATTACGCGGACCAGAACCTTGTTCATCTGCCTGATACGATGAGCTACGCCACTGCCGCCGGTCTCGGCTGCCGTTTCGCCACGTCCTTCCGGGCTGTGACGGACCAGGGTCGCCTGAAAGGCGGCGAGTGGCTGGCGGTACATGGCTGCGGCGGCGTCGGCCTCTCCGCCATCATGATTGGCGCAGGCCTCGGCGCTCAGGTCGTCGCCATCGACATTGCGGAAGACAAGCTCGAACTTGCCCGCCAACTCGGCGCAACCGCCACCATCAACAGTCGCTCGGTTGCCGACGTCACGGAGGCGGTGCGCGAAGTGACCGGCGGCGGCGCGCATGTCTCTATCGACGCGCTTGGCCACCCGCAGACCTGCTGCAATTCCATCAACAACCTGCGCCGGCGCGGGCGCCACGTTCAGGTAGGGCTGATGCTGGCCGATCACGCCATGCCAGCCATCCCCATGGCCCGGGTGATTGCCCACGAGCTGGAGATTTACGGTAGCCACGGCATGCAGGCATGGCGCTACGAAGACATGCTGGCGATGATCGAGAGCGGCAAGCTGGCGCCCGAAAAACTGATCGGCCGCCACATCACCCTTTCCGATGCCATCACCGCCCTCCCGGCCATGGACCGTTTCCAGGAAAGTGGCATCAGCATCATCGACCGGTTCGAATAACAGTCACAGCCGGAACGTCCCGGAAAATGCCGTTTGTCTAGACGGCATCAGGCATTCCTGCGTCCGAACGGCCGGACTGCCATCCCCGCGCGATTTGGCGCGGCCTCTGGTCTTCTGGTCGGCGGTGCAACCTCATTGAGAGCGGGCGTATAATCCTGGGTAACTGGCGCACGTTGCTGACGTATGGTCGGCGGAAGGGGTTCCGGTAATTCGACGACCGCCTCGATATCTTCCCGCTCGAGACGAGCGTTTCTGCTACCCGACCGATAGTACCAGGGAATACCCCTGCGCAGGAGCACGAACAGGCCCACGAGCAGCACAAACCCACCTATCAGTCTCCCTATAGGCTCAGCCGCCTCCGAAGCCGCCGCACGCTTTTTGCGGTCCTCGACGGTAGGGTCAAATCCAAGCATACTGGAAATGCCCTTAAGGCCCACCTCGTCCAACTTCACGTATTGGTCGCCATTATAAAGAACATAAGCGTCGCCACTACTGCTGTTCAGATAGCCGAGGTCAAAGAACTTCCCTTCCACCACGAAAGTCGTTTGATTGGGCAAGTCGTAGATCCTGTCGATCGTCTCACCGCGACTGAAGCCAGGCGCCGCAAAAAACCGAAAACGCTTGGCATCGGCATCCACAGCAGACGCGAACAAAAATATCATGGCGACGTAAATCAGCGCAATCTGATTCATATCTTCCCCGCAATACAAAAATATCGGGATATATTTCTACAATCGCCTTAATATAAAATTTAATCGATGATTATTCATTTAATTACTTTGAAAATACACAGATGCAATTTTGATACTTATAATATACACCAATATAATATACTCCTCTTCCGCGGGAAACGGACACACAGAAAAAGAAGCATCGATAAAGAGGATTGAAAATGCTGTTTCTCGACAGCGTGACCATGAAGGAAAATTCGGACCGAAGGGACGAATACCCCTTTACCGTTCCGGCGCTGCGCCAGCTGGAACGCCTCGAATTCAAGACGCCGATCACCTTTTTCGCGGGCAATAACGGCTCCGGCAAATCCACGCTGCTGGAAGGGCTGGCGGCCGGAATGACGGCCTATGCCATCGGCAATCATGGACAGGTTGCCGGCGACCTCTATCTTCAGCATGCGGAAACCGTGGCGAAGGCATTCTATTTCGCCCGCAAGAAATACCCGAAAATCCGCATGTTCATGCGCGCCGAAGACGTGCTTGGCTACATCCGCAAGCAGAATGAAGAGACCCTGGATGACTTTCGCTGGGAGCGGGAAAAAGCCCTGAAAAGAGGCGAAGATTTTCCCGAGGAAACACCGGACACTTTCAGGCATATCGTCAGAAGCAACGTCATAGACCGGCGTTCGCATGGCGAGGGATTTCTCGATATCATGCAGCAGCGCCTGCACGGCGCCGGCCTTTATTTTCTCGATGAACCGGAAAGTCCTCTTTCACCGCAAAAGCAGCTGGAGCTTGCGGCTATCGTCCGTCACACGGCAGATAGTGGTGGGCAGTTGATCATCGCAACCCATTCGCCGGCGCTCTTGGCCATTCCCGAAGCGACGATTTATTACTTCGACGAGAGCGGCATCACCGAGCGTCTTTATGACGAGCTGGAAAACATCAGTTTCCTGCGGCGCTTTCTTGATCGTCCATCAAAATTCCTGAGCGATTAGGAGCTGATAAGGCTTGAAATCGCGCATCGCTTGCCGCATGCCCATTAGCAACATGTGAATTAGAAAAAGAAGCAGGCTTATGTCTCCCACCACCACACCGGCAGCTGCCCGGCCCCTGAACAGGCAGGACTACAGAACTCTCGGCCTCTCGGCCCTCGGCGGCGCGCTGGAGTTCTACGATTTCATCATTTTCGTGTTTTTCGCCACCGTCATCGGCCATCTGTTCTTCCCGCCGGAAATGCCCGATTGGCTGGTGATGATCCAGACCTTCGGCATCTTCGCCGCCGGTTATCTGGTGCGGCCGCTGGGCGGCATCGTTCTCGCGCATTATGGCGATCGTTATGGCCGCAAACGCGTCTTCGCCTTCTCCATCCTGCTTATGGCGCTTTCGACGCTCGGCATGGCGCTGATGCCGACCTATGCCACCATCGGCGTTGCGGCCCCCATCCTTCTCATCGTCCTGCGCATGCTGCAGGGTGCGGCCATTGGCGGCGAAGTGCCGGGTGCCTGGACCTTCGTTGCGGAGCACGTGCCCTTTCGCCGCGTCGGGCTCGCCTGCGGTTTTCTGACGTCCGGCCTCTCTTTCGGCATCATGCTCGGTTCGCTGATTGCCTTTGCCATCAATTCCCTCTTCTCGGCAGAAGATGTGGCGGCCTATGCATGGCGCATTCCCTTCCTGCTCGGCGGCATATTCGGCCTGATTGCCGTCTATCTGCGCCGCTGGTTGGAAGAGACACCGATCTTCATGGAGATGAAAAAGTCGAAGTCGCTGACGGACAAGCTTCCGCTTGGCCTTGTGCTGAAGCACCATATGCGCGGCGTGATCATTTCCGCGCTGCTGACCTGGGTTCTGTCCGCAGCCATCGTCGTTACCACGCTGATGACGGCAACCTTCCTGCAGAAGCTCTATGGCTACACACCGACGCAGGCGCTGGCAGGCACCAGCTTCGGCACGCTGTTCCTCATCTTCGGCGTCATCATCGCCGGCGCATTGATCGATCGTGTCGGCTCCGGCATTTTCTTCATGGCCGCCAGCATCTTCTTCGGCATCGCCACCTTCACTTTCTACAGCTATGCCGGCACATCGCTAGAAACCATGTTCGTGCTTTACGGCGTCATGGGCCTGTCGGTCGGCATGGCGGGTGCGGTGCCCTATGTCATGGTGCGCGCATTCCCGGCATCGGTCCGCTTCTCGGGCCTCTCCTTCGCCTACAACGTCTCCTATGCCATCTTCGGCGGGCTGACACCGATTGGCGTAACGATGGCGCTAGCCGTCAATCCAATGGCGCATGCATGGTATCTGGTGTTCATCGCCGCCCTCGCCTTCTGCATCGGCGTTTACCTCTATCTGCGCGGCAGCGAAATCGAAAGCCATGTCGGCATAGAGGAACTGGCGGCCTTAAGGTCGTAAGCCCAACGACGACACAAAAAAAGCGCGGGCAGGACCCGCGCTTTTTATTGCAACAACGGTGGCCGAAACGTCAGGCCGCGCTGTCGATCTCCTCGGCACCGTTTACCGGTACGTAGTTGAGCACCGGTCCGAGCCAGCGCTCTACCTCTACCAACGGCATGTCCTTGCGACGCGCATAGTCCAGCACCTGATCGCGTTCCACCTTGGCAACACCGAAATAATAGCTCTCGGGATGGCCGATATAGAGGCCGGAGACGGAGGATCCGGGCCACATGGCATAACTCTCCGTCAGCTCCACGCCCGCCGCGTTGGTGGCGTCGAGCAGGGAGAACAGGGTTTTCTTTTCGGTATGATCAGGCTGGGCCGGATAACCGGGCGCAGGGCGGATACCGGCATAGGCCTCGCCGATCAGCTCATCGCCGGCAAGAGCTTCTTCGGGCGCATAACCCCAGAATTCCTTGCGCACCCGCTCATGCATACGTTCGGCAAAGGCTTCCGCAAAACGGTCGGCCAGCGCCTTGACGAGAATCGACGAATAATCGTCATTAGCCCGCTCGAAGCGTTCAGCAATCGCCACCTCCTCGATACCCGCCGTGACGACGAAGCCGCCGACATAATCGGCAACGCCGCTATCGACGGGCGCGACGAAATCGGAAAGCGCCACATTGGGGCGTCCGTCACGCTTGGAAAGCTGCTGGCGCAGCGTGAAGAAGGTCGCCAGTTCTTCGGAACGGTTTTCATCCGTGAACAGCCTGATGTCGTCTCCCACCGCATTGGCGGGCCAGAAGCCGATAACAGCCCGCGGCCGGAACCATTTTTCCTCGATGATCTTCTTCAGCATCGCCTGCGCATCGGCATAAAGCTGCCGCGCGGCCTCGCCCTGTTTCTCGTCTTCAAGGATAGCGGGATATCGGCCCTTTAGCTCCCAGGTCTGGAAGAACGGCGTCCAGTCGATGTAACGGGACAGCTCCTCAAGGTCATAGGTCTCGAACACCTTGGTGCCGAAGAATTGCGGCTTCACGACACTATAGGTCGACCAGTCGATCTTGTGCGCATTCTCGCGGGCGCGGGAAAGCGGTAGACGCTGCTTTTCGCGCTCATTGCGGGCATGCGCCTCCGCCACCTTGGCATATTCAGCCCGGATGCCGTCGATATAGGCTGGCTTCTGCTCGGCGGAGAGAAGTGCGGAGACGACGCCCACCGCACGCGAGGCATCGGTGACATAGATCGCCTGGCCCTGTTCGTAACGCGGATGGATTTTCACCGCCGTATGCACGCGGCTCGTTGTTGCGCCGCCGATCAGCAGCGGGATGTTGAAACCCTGCCGCTCCATTTCCGCCGCCACATGCACCATTTCATCAAGCGACGGCGTGATGAGACCGGAAAGACCGATCACATCGACCTTTTCGGCAATCGCCGTTTCAAGGATTTTCGTCGTCGGCACCATCACGCCGAGATCGATGATCTCGTAATTGTTGCAGGCAAGAACGACGCCGACGATGTTCTTGCCGATATCGTGCACATCACCCTTCACGGTCGCCATAAGCACCTTGCCGGCGGCCTTGTTCTGCTCGCCGCCATTCAGGCGCTTTTCCTCTTCCATGTAAGGAAGCAGCACGGCGACGGCCTGCTTCATCACACGGGCGGATTTAACCACCTGCGGCAGAAACATCTTGCCAGAGCCAAACAGGTCACCGACCACGTTCATGCCCGCCATCAGCGGCCCTTCGATAACGTGCAGCGGGCGGGCGGCCTGCTGGCGCGCCTCTTCCGTATCGGCTTCGATGAATTCGGTAATGCCGTTGACCAGCGCGTGTTGCAGCCGCTTTTCGACGGAAAGCTCGCGCCAGGAAAGATCCTGCACCTTCGCCTGTTTTTCACCCGTGCCGCGGAAACGCTCCGCCACGTCAAGCAGCCGCTCCGTTGCGTCGTCGCGGCGGTTCAGCACCACATCTTCGCAGGCCTCGCGCAATTCCGCATCGATGTTGTCGTAAACCGCAAGCTGTCCGGCATTGACGATGCCCATATCCATGCCGACCTGGATGGCGTGGTAGAGGAACACGGCATGCATCGCCTCACGCACCGGCTCATTGCCGCGGAAGGAGAAGGAGAGGTTGGAAACGCCACCGGAAATATGCGTCAGCGGCATGGTTTCGCGGATAGTCTTGGTGGCTTCAATGAAGTCCACGCCGTAATTATTGTGCTCCTCGATACCCGTGGCCACCGCAAACACGTTTGGATCGAAGATGATGTCTTCCGGCGACAGGCCCGCCTTTTCGGTCAAAAGCTTGTAGGCGCGCGTGCAGATTTCCACCTTGCGCTGATAGGTATCCGCCTGCCCGACCTCGTCAAATGCCATGACCACGACCGCAGCACCGTAATTGTGGACGAGCCGCGCCTGCTGGAGAAACTTCTCCTCGCCTTCCTTCAGCGAAATCGAATTGACGATCGATTTGCCCTGCACGCATTTCAGACCGGCTTCGATGATTTCGAACTTGGATGAGTCGATCATCACAGGCACGCGGGCAATATCAGGCTCGGCGGCAATGAGGTTCAGGAACTCCACCATCGCCTTTTGCGAGTCGATCAGGCCCTCATCCATGTTGATGTCGATGATCTGCGCACCGTTTTCCACCTGATCGCGGGCGACAGCCAGCGCCGCCGTGTAATCGCCGGCGGTGATCAGCTTGCGGAAGCGGGCCGAGCCGGTGACGTTGGTACGTTCGCCCACGTTGACGAAGGGAATGTCCTTGGTCAGCACGAAGGGTTCGAGACCCGAAAGCGACATGAAGGGCTTGTGCTCGGGAATGGGGCGCGGCTTGTAATCCTTGACGGCTTCGGCAATCGCCCGGATATGCTCGGGCGTCGAGCCGCAGCAACCGCCGACGATGTTGACAAGACCGTCGCGGGCAAAACCCTGTACCTGGCGCGCCATCATCTCGGGTGTTTCGTCATATTGCCCGAATTCGTTCGGCAGGCCGGCATTCGGATAGGCGCAGACGAAGGTGTCGGCCACATCCGAAAGCTCCTGCAGATGCGGACGCATGGCATCTGCACCAAGAGCGCAGTTGAGGCCGATGGTGAAGGGGTTGGCGTGTCGCACCGAGTTCCAGAAAGCAGACGGCGTCTGGCCGGACAGCGTGCGGCCGGAAAGGTCCGTGATCGTGCCTGATATCATCACCGGCAGACGGATGCCCTTGGCCTCGAAGCGCTCCTCACAGGCGAAGATTGCGGCCTTGGCGTTCAGCGTATCGAAGATCGTCTCGATGAGGATGATATCCGCGCCGCCATCGATCAGCCCGTCGATCTGCTCGCCATAAGCGATGCGCAGATCGTCGAAACTGACGGCACGGTAACCAGGATTGTTGACATCAGGCGAAATCGAGGCGGTGCGGTTGGTCGGACCGATAGCGCCCGCAACGAAGCGGCGGCGGCCATCTTCGCGTTCAGCTCGCTGGGCAGCACGGCGGACGATCTGCGCCCCTTCGCGGTTGAGATCGTAGACGGCGTTTTCCATCTCGTAGTCCGCCTGCGCGATGCGCGTCGACGAAAACGTGTTGGTTTCGAGAATATCCGCGCCCGCCATCGCATAGCGATAATGGATTTCTTCGATGGCATCCGGCTGGGTCAGGATCAGAAGGTCGTTATTGCCCTGCTGGTGACAGGCGCAGCCGATAAAACGATCACCGCGAAAATGATCTTCATCAAACCCCAGCCCTTGAATCTGCGTGCCCATTGCGCCATCGAGAATGAGGATACGTTCGCTGGCGGCCTGGCGCAGCGCGCGCAAAATTTCCGCGCCGTCGCGCTTTGCCCCTTCAGGGCCGAACAGATCGTCAAACACCGGCGCACTCCTCATTTCGATTTGCAAGATCGCAAGCCGTCAAGTCACATAAAGATATGTTTATGTCAATATATCTTCAAGGTATAGGTATGGCTTTGCGTCGTTGCGGCAGACTACGAAATTTCACTGACAGATGACAGGTTTATGCAGCAAGGATATAAGCCGAAGCAGCAAACCGCATGGAGGACGAAATGCCCGAGGACGACCACAACAACCGGAACTGGAACACCTTGCCATGGCATCGCCAGTGGCTGGTCAAACAGGCCGATGGGCTTTTCGACTTCTTCCAGTACCGCGCCGTCAATCCGGCCGGTGGCTTCTTCGATCTCGACGCCAAGGGTGCGCCGCTGCAGAAAAACGACCCCGTGCGCGGCATCCATGCCTCCGCACGCATGGTGCATTGCTTCTCCATCGGCCACCTGCTCGGACGGCCGGGCTGCGGCGATATTGTCGACCACGGCATGACCTACCTCTGGAACAATCATCGTGACAGCGAGCACGGCGGTTATTTCTGGCAGGTCAACGATGGCGGCCCGGTGGACGCCACCAAACAGGGTTATGGCCACGCCTTCGTGCTTCTGGCCGCTTCCTCCGCCAAAACTGTCGGCCACCCGCTTGCTGACAAGATGTTGGCCGACATCACCGAGGTTCTGGAAACGCGTTTCTGGGAAGAAAAACACGGCGCTATCGCCGAGGAATTCAACCGCGACTGGTCACCCATCGACAATTATCGCGGCCAGAATTCCAACATGCATCTGACCGAAGCGCTGATGGCCGCCTACGAGGCGACCGGCGACAGCCATTACCTGACAAAGGCCGAACGCATCGCCGATCTCGTCATCCGCCGCCGCGCCGGTGAGCTGGATTTCCGCGTGCCGGAACATTTTGACGAGAACTGGACACTCGACAAGGAGTATCGTGGCAACGAAATGTTCCGCCCCTCCGGCTCCACTCCCGGCCACTGGCTGGAATGGGCGCGCCTCATCCTGCAATTGTGGGTGCTGGGCGAACGCCGCCATGACTGGATGCCGGTGGCGGCAAAATCGCTCTTCGTGCAATCCATGGCGCTTGGCTGGGACCGCGAAAAAGGCGGCTTCTTTTATACGCTCGACTGGCACGACAATCCCGACAAGACGGCAAAGCTCTGGTGGCCCATGTGCGAGGCGGCGGGTGCAGCCCACTTCCTCAACGAAAATCTGCCGGCGGACGAATTTTACGAAGACAGCTACCGCCGCATCTGGAGCACGATCGCCAACAATTTCATCGACCACGACAATGGCGGCTGGCACGAGGAGCTGACGGAAAATCTGATTCCAGCCAACACGCTTTTCCCCGGCAAGGGCGACATCTACCACGCGCTTCAGGCCTGCCTGATCCCGCTATTTCCGGCAACGGGAAGTTTGACGAAAGTGATCAAGGAAGGCGGCGGCTCCTATTGAGGCCGCTGCAAGAATGAAGCATCTGACACGCTCCGTCATACCGGACGTGATCATGCCGACACCCCGGATCAAATCCGGGGTGTCGGCATATAGAGGCGCCTCAAAATCCGATAGTTTCCTCGAAATCATCCCAGGACTGGTACATTTCATAACGGCCGATACCCGGGATCGGCACATGTCCGTAATAGGGTGAAAGCTGGAACTCGGCGGCAGCCTCGCTTTTGCCGGCAACGGCGCTCACATAGATCGCGGAGGCGAGCCCGGTTCGGTTGGCGCCGTGTTCGCAATGGATGAGGATCGGTTTTTCAGCGTTGCGCAGCACGGCGACGAGCGTTTCCGCTTCCTCCACCGAGACCTTCTCGCTTGAACTCAGCGGATAATCGACAAGCCGGACACCGTTGTTTTTCGCTGCCTGGCTTTCGGCGTCATACCAGCCTTCACGCTTTTCATCGCGCAGATTGATGATCGTCTTGATGCCGTAGGCCTTGGCATAGGCCGTGATGTCCTTACCGCTCGGCTGGGCCGAACGATAAAGTTCGCCGGGGATGACCTCGTGAAAATTTCCGGTCAGCTGGCCAATGCCCATATGCGCGCCGGCCAGAACCGGCAGAGCCACCAGGCCAATGGCGGCAATTTTCAGAAACTTCAGAACTATACGCAAAACCTAAACCCGCAACATTCATCGGACGGGTGGGCAGGTGGCATTGCAAATCGGCGAAAACAAGTCCCGCAGCGGCGAAAGCGGCCTCGGCGTGGCCGGCAACGACGCGGGCACCTTTACGAACCCCTTGCGAAACAAGGGGTTCAGGCGACAGCACGAAAATGTTCAAGAAACCGTGAGGGTCGGAAGCAGCGACAGCCGTTCAATCGAATTCCGCAGAAACGATGGTGACGCGCCATTCCAGCCGTTGCGGATCTACCGTTTCATTGTTGCGCAGTCGGAAAGAGCGGCACGCGGCAAAGGTCTCCCCGGCCTCGATCCGCCTTTCACTCACCTGATAGGGATCGAAGGCGACGGAGGCGCGGAAGGCAGGCTCGAACCCTTCAAGCGTATAGGTCAGGCGCTGCACGGCAACATTATTGTCGTTGCGGAAGCTGACGCGGATCGGCAATGCCGCATCCGTGCACGCCGCATCGAAGCTAGCCGTCGCAATCACATGGTCGAGCCGCTGGCTACCGCGCTGCCAGTCGTAAATGACAAAGGCGGCAGTGGTTCCCCAGATCAACAGCAGGCAGATGACGACCGGTTTGAGGTGCCGCGGAAACGCGATGAGG
The DNA here is from genome assembly GCF_019355535.1 of Agrobacterium sp. S7/73. Classification (NCBI taxonomy): domain Bacteria; kingdom Pseudomonadati; phylum Pseudomonadota; class Alphaproteobacteria; order Hyphomicrobiales; family Rhizobiaceae; genus Agrobacterium; species Agrobacterium sp. S7/73. Next base: position 736,061 of record NZ_CP072136.1, on the reverse strand, counting down.
GTGAGAAGAAGAATGGCACTGAGAACGGCTCCGACAATCACGTCGCCCCTCCCCCATGAAAACTAACCCGCATGCGATCCTGTCCTCCCTTGCCCATTCCTGCCCGCAACATCAGCCCTATCCAGGTGCCGAAGCACCGGCGTTGCCGCAGACAGCCACAACTCTATGGTCGTGCCCCCCGCTGTCAAGACAACCAAGCGTGACCCCTCTCCCGTCGCTTTGACAAGGCGGCGAAAGGAACCAAACGCCGTTGAAGGCGTTCGCCGCATCAGAACAGCATGACGGGGCGGTAAAAAACGTCGCGATTTGGGCAAGGAAGGCCGGCAACTCGAGGGAACAATCTGCCCCTTAGAACCGCCGATCTCCAACCCATATTAAATGCACCTAATATATGTTATAGAAGTCAATCAGCTCAGGGAGAAAAACGATGAAAACGCTGATCGTAACGTCACTCTTGGCCCTGTCCGCCAGCACCGCGATGGCTGCGGATGCCGTCTACGAAACCCCGGCGCCTCCGGTCGCGCAGGAAACCCTGCCGGTATTTACCTGGTCTGGTCCGTATCTTGGTATTCAAGGCGGCGCAGGCTGGGCGAACGGCGATTTTTCGGCTGGCGGCCCCGTCGCGTCGGATAGTTTCGATGGCGGCATTCTGGGCGCTTTTGCCGGTTACAATTACCAGTTCGATAATAATTTCGTCCTCGGTATCGAAGGCGATGTCGATTACAACTGGAACGACAATGACTATGCCGGCGTGAACATCGGCACCGACTGGCAGGGCTCCGTTCGTGGCCGTGTCGGTTACGCTTTCGACCGTGCCTTGATCTATGGTACCGCCGGCTGGACAGCGACGCGCGGCTTCATCGAAACGCCTGGCGCCGGAAAGGATAGCACGACGTTCAACGGTTACACCGTCGGCGCTGGCCTGGACTATGCCTTCACCGACAATGTGTTCGGCAGGATTGAATATCGCTACAATGACTATGGCGACAAGGACATCTTCGGCGTCAACACCGATTTCGACCAGAGCACCGTCAAGGTCGGCCTTGGTGTGAAGTTCTGATAGAGTCGACAAACGTCAGCAAAAGAGCCCGGCCAAGTGCCGGGCTTTTTCTTTGTCGGAACGCCGCACCAGCTTCGCCCTGAGACTGTAAAAACGTGGAAAATGTGAACATCGCAAAAATGAGATATTCACGGACCGTTCAGCCGGCCCGTGCCATCATGCGGGCATAATGAGCCTCTATCTCCCGAAGCAGGCTTATGGAGTAGCCCTCGATGAAAAAGATCATTCTTACAACCCTTGCCGCGCTGGTTGCCACCGGCAGCGTCTTCGCGTCCTACGGCACCGCTGCCGCGCAGGACTATCCCTATCGTCCGCGCTACGATCGTGGCGGCCCGCCCCCACCGCCCTATCGCGAACACCGCCGCCACAATGATGGTGCTGCGATTGCCGGCGGACTGGCTGCAGGCGTTATCGGCGGCCTGATCGGCGGCGCAATCGCCAACGGCGGCAACAGCGGTCCCCGCTACTACGAGCCACCACCGCCGCCCCGCCCACGCTGCTGGTTCGAAGACCGCCGCGTTCCCAATTCCTATGATGGCGGCTGGCACACCGAAAGCATGCGGGTCTGCGACTGACCCCATAGCTGAAAATCCGTAATGAACAATCCGATCAGTCTGAATGGCTGGTCGGATTTTTTGTTGGATGAGCAAAATCCAAGGAATGCGCAATGATCGATGATGTATCGACTTGCTATACGGAATCGCACCAACTCGTTCAAAATATAAGGAAAATGGTGGGCCCGGAGAGACTCGAACTCCCAACCAAGCGGTTATGAGCCGCCGGCTCTAACCATTGAGCTACAGGCCCTTTCGGAAAAATTATCCGAAACACCGGCTTCGCAATGGTTCGAATCCGGTGGGTCACGCTCTAACGTAATTTTTACGGCCCGACAAGCCATTGATGCTATCGCAAGCTGCCGTTGCCGTATTAGCTTCACAATCTAAGGCAATACCCTGCAAAGGGACACAATCAACGAGGAAACACCATGACGACGACAAAGGCCCGCCTTTTCGCACTTAGTGCATTGACCGCAGCAGCAATGATGCCGCTTGCCGGTAATGCCCTTGCGCAGGATGCCACTCCGCGCGAAGCAACCATCAGTGTTTCCGGCGAAGGCCAGTCGGCAATCGCGCCCGATATGGCGATCCTGTCATTCAGTGTCGTCAAGCAGGCGGAAACGGCGGCTGCGGCTCTGACAGAGAATTCCAAGGCGCTCGCCGAGGTTCTGAAATCGCTGAAGGCGTCCGCCATCGAAGACCGCGACCTGCAGACGAGCAATTTCTCCGTGCAGCCGCTTTACAAGCATTATGAGCCGAAAGACGGCGTTTACGTTGCACCGGAAATTACCGGCTATCAAGTTTCCAACGGACTGACCGTGCGCGTACGCGACCTGAAGAAGCTGGGCGAGATACTCGATACCTCCGTCAAGCTCGGTATCAACCAGGGCGGCGATATTACCTTCACCAATGACAAGCCGGAAGCAACCGTAACCGAGGCCCGCAAGCAGGCCGTTGCCGATGCGCTGGCCAAAGCGAAAACGCTGACGGAAGCGGCGGGCGTGAAGCTTGGACGCGTGATCCAGATAAGCGAGAACATGCAGCGCCCCATGCCGGTGCCGCAGGCCATGATGCGCGCTTCGATGGCGAAGGAGGCCGACAGCGTGCCGATCGCTTCGGGTGAGAACAGCTACAGCGTGGTGGTCAACGTCACCTTCGCCCTGGGCGAATAAAACAGTCGGAGCGGCGGCATTGCCCGCCGCCCGCATTTGCCGAACGGCTGCGCGTAACCGCCACCCGAGAGGCCACAAAAAGAAACGCCCCCCGCCTGTCATGACAAGCGAGGGGCATTTTTTTTGATCCGCGCGAAGGGCGGGGGATTTCCGCGGATCAATATCAGCCGTTTAGCGACGGATCACCGGGCAACCACGCTCATTGGCGAAGAAGATGCGGTCAGGACCGCGACGGTCGAAGCCTGCAACCACGACACGGCGCGGCGATACATCGACAACGCGCGCGCGGCGAAGACCCATGCGGCTAGCCTTTTCCTCCGCAAGCCGCGGCGAGCAACCGTAACGCGGGCGGTCAGGACGGCCCCAACCCGGACCAGGACGATCGGGACGACCCCAGCCCGGGCCGCGGCCTCTGTCATGACCGTATCCATCCTGAACCTGAACTCTGAGCTGAACATCCGGGCCAGCCGAGGCAGCTGGAGCGGTGACGGAAATTCCGCCGAGGGCGATGAGGGCAGCCAGGCCGGCTTTTGCGAAGGTGCTGAACATGAACTCACTCCGTTTGTTTCTGCGCCGGCAGGGACGTCCCCCGGCGATTGACGAGACCCTAGACCCGCCCGCCTGAACGCCGACAGAACCGCATGTTCAGCAGACGTTCAGAGACATTAACGGGAAAACGAAAGGAAAAGTCGGGGCTTTTGACGGGAATCATGGGGAGATATGCAGAACGATTTCACGGCGGTGCGGCCGGTCGCGATGTTCGAAAAGATAAAGGCCCTGCCATGTGCCAAGGGTAAGCCTGCCATCGCTGATCGGTACTCCGATGGAAACCGCGGTCAGGGCCGATTTGATGTGAGCAGGCATGTCATCAGGGCCTTCGAGCGTGTGGACGACCCAGCGCATGGAGACATCGTCGGAAGGTGGCACGAGGCGGGAAAAAAATACCGCCAGATCACGCCGGACATCCGGATCGGCATTTTCCTGGATAAGCAGGGAGCAGGATGTGTGCCTGACGAAGACGGTCAAAAGGCCTTCGTCCACGCCTGCCTCCTTCACAAAGCGCTCGGCCTCGGACGTAAATTCGTAGAGCCCCTGCCCGTGGGTGGTGGTAATGGTCATTTTCTTCTGCGGCACGTTATTTCCTTTAGAAAATTCGGAACAAATTAGGCACTGCAAACGTTGGACCATGTCGAATTGTAACTGATGGCGAAAAGGCGTGCTTCCATGACATGGCGGCTGCCTTTAATAGAACGGAATACCGGCGTCACGGTTGCAAAAAACGGGGAAGGATTGGCACTATCAGAATGAACCATTCAGGCTTTCCCGTCTGCGGACGACTAAACTATTTTCAGTGCAAGACAGGCAAAGGGTGCGAGAGATAGATTCATGGCATCCACTGATTATAATGTCGACCTGACAAATTGCGACCGCGAACCCATCCACATTCCAGGTTATATTCAATCGCACGGCTGCCTGATCGCTTGCGACAACGCCATGCGCATGGTCCTGCGGCATTCGGAAAACTGTCGCGAGATTTTGCGCGTCGATGGCGATATCAACGGCAGAACCGCCGAAGAAGTGCTTGGTAAAAATCTTGTCCATGACCTTCGCAATGCACTCACGGTAACCGGCAGGACCACCCGCCCTGCCATGCTGCCCAATATGGAACTGCGCGATGGTCGCAGCTTCGATATTGCGCTCCACCGCTATAAATCCACGACGATCATCGAATTCGAACCGTCAGGGAGCGAGACCCAGCCGCTTGGTACCGCACGCAAGATGGTGGACCGCATTCGCGAGGCGGACACGGTCGAAAGCCTGATTTCGAGAACAACCCGGCTGGTAAAGGCGACCTTGGGTTACGACCGGGTGATGATCTACCGTTTCGAGGATGACGGTGCAGGCAAGGTCGTGTCGGAGGCAAAGCAGCCGGAACTGGAAAGCTTTCTCGGACAATATTTTCCGGCAAGCGACATACCGCAGCAGGCCCGCACGCTCTATCTTAAAAACACACTGCGCATCATCTCCGACGCCAGCGGAATACGAGTTCCCGTATTGCCCGCCATCGATGTGTCTGGTGAACCGCTCGATCTGTCATTCGCGCATTTGCGCAGCGTTTCTCCCATCCATTGTGAATATCTTCGCAATATGGGCGTTGCTGCCTCCATGTCGATTTCGGTGATCGTCGATGGCGCCCTGTGGGGCCTTATCGCCTGCCACCATTATTCGCCACGCGTTCTGACGATGTCAGTCAGGATCGCCGCAGAAATGTTTGGAGAGTTTTTCTCCATGCATTTGCAGGTCCTTAAGCAGAAGCGCAAACTCGATACCGTCAACCACGCCCATGCCGCTCTAGACCGCTTCCTGCGGCTCGCCGCCCATCACGCGCACATCGAGGAACTGCTGATCGACAGTTTCCAGGATTTTGCCGATCTGATGCCATGCGACGGCGTCGGGCTTTGGGTAGACAACAACTGGCACGGCCACGGCGCAACGCCGCCCGCGGATGCCATTCCAAGGCTGGCGCGCTTCGTAACCTCTGTCAGTGAGGGAAGGGTCTGGGCAACCCACGCCATCTCGCAAGCCATACCGGAAGCGGAGATTTATGCAGATATCGCAGCCGGAATGCTCGCCATTCCGCTGTCACAGGTCAAAAACGACTATCTGCTGTTTTTCCGCAGGGAGATCGTGCAGAACCTGAACTGGGCCGGCAACCCGGAAAAATCCTATGAGACCGGTCCGCTCGGCGATCGTCTCACCCCGCGCAAGAGCTTCGCGATCTGGAAGGAGACCGTGCGCCTGCAGGCGCAGCCATGGTCCGATGCGGACCGGGAAATTGCCGAAGCCGCAAGAATAGCGTTGGTCGAGGTCGCATTCCATCACAGCGAGCTGATGGCGGGCGAAAGGGAGCGCGCGGAAGTGCGCCAGCGCATGCTGAACGAAGAGCTCAACCACCGCGTCAAGAACGTTCTCGCCATTATCAAATCGCTGGTCGGCAATCCCTCGCAGGAGGGTAAAACCCTGCAGGAATATGTCGGTGCGCTGAAGGGTCGTATCCAGGCATTGTCCTTTGCCCATGACCAGATCATTCGCGGTGAAGGCGGCGGGTCGTTGCGCGACCTGCTGGACGCCGAATTGTCGCCGCACCGTTCAGCCGAGGCTATTGTTGATCTTGCCGGACCACAGGTCACGCTCGATTCGCGCGCATTTTCCGTCATGGCCCTCGTACTGCATGAACTGGCGACGAATGCTGCCAAATACGGCGCGCTTGCGCAGACCGGCGGAAAACTGGATCTGCGCTGGGAAGTCGACGAAAACCGCGATTGCCTGATACATTGGCGCGAAACTCTGCCTACCAAGCTGCCCACACCATCACGCTCCGGGTTCGGCACGGCGCTCATCAGCCGCAGCATCCCCTACGATCTGGGCGGACGCAGCACCATTCGGTATTTGCCTGATGGGCTTGAGGCGGAAATTCTCCTGCCCTCCCGCCATATCTCAGCAGTCATGACAGCTTCCGAGATGAAGACGGAGGATGACACCGTACCACAACCCAGACGGTCCAACCGGGAGGAAACGTTGAAAATATTGCTCGTAGAAGACCAGATGCTGATCGCCATGGATGTGGAGAACATGCTGGAAGACAACGGCATCAAGACAATCGAAACCGCGACCTCCTCGGCAATGGCCATCGAGAAGCTGAAGAGCTACGTGCCGGATGTGGCTATCCTCGACATCAATCTCGGCTCCGACACCTCCATCGCCGTCGCACGCGAGCTTCACCGCCGCGGCATCCCCTTCCTGTTCGCCACCGGCTATGCCGATGCCAGCATGGTGCCTGACGACTTCGGCAACGTGCCTGTTATCAGGAAGCCTTACGACGAAGATGCGCTGATGGCGGGTATCGGGCTGTTGGTCGGTGATACGGAGAGGGTGTAAGCTCCTAGCCCTGCTGACCGACACATTTCCAGACTGGAAGTCATCCTTGGGCTTGTCCCAAGGATTTAAACACGTCTACGAGATCAGTCGGTTGCATATCCTCGGGACAAGCCCGAGGACGACGGAGTGGCGGACGGAAACCTTCGTCAGCAAACCGAAAGTTTAAAAAACTAGCCTTCATTGAAATCGGGTGAAGCCCCGCTTTTTCGCCTCATCCGGTGTTAAGGCGTTCCCAATTTTAAACCGGAAGGCCGTAACGGCGTAGTTATCCAGATCGACCTCGCACTGAAAAGACACATCGTGCCAGCTATTGCCGGTGTTGAATGCGCCGCCGGAAGCATCAATCGAATTCCCCGATATCCTCCCGCCCGTATCCGAATAGGGTATCATGCCACGGGCGGCAAAACCCGCGCCCTGAATTTGCGCCAGAGCCTCCGTGCTGCAAAGCTGAACAATGCGGCGGCGGGGCGGCAGATCACCAAACATCTGGCGTCTTTGGGCCGGAGAAAGCAGCGACGAAGACAATAATTGTTTGGCGGCGGGAAGTTTCGCGGGCTTCTCCTTTGCCACCTCGGCAGGTTTTTCGTCAGCCGGTTTCTCCTGCGGCACAGGCGCCTTTTCCGGCTCGGCCTCTTGCTTGACGGGTGAAACCGCAATTTCTCCCTGCTCGGCGGACGCCTTGAGATCGCCGTTGGCGGCAGATGGCGCGGGCTTATCCTCAGCCGTCTTTTCAGGCTGGCTTTCAGGCTCCTTGGAAGGCTCGGTCTTGTCCGCTTCCTCCGCCTTACCTGGCTTGTCCTCTGGGTCCGCCTGCGTCTCCTCCGGCCGCATGGCGATCGCCGGCAGCGTCGCCTGCAAGGGCGGCGAAGGTTTCGGCTCCTCTGCCGGCGGAGCGGGCGGCGGTGGTGGAGGCTGCGGCTTTTCTTGCTTTGCCTGCTCGGCGGCGGGAGGCTTGGCTTCTTCCGGCTTCTTTTCCTCAGGCGGCGGCACCAGATCGACGCTGATGCTTTCCGGCTCCTGCGGTTCGGCTATGCGTTCGGGCAGTTCAAAAAGAAAGATCGCGACCACAGCCAGATGCAGCAACACGGAGACGGGCACCGCCCATCCCTTCCCTCGCCATCTGCTTGCCGAAACCTGTTGCATGTTATCGAGCCAAATCGAACCTGAGCATTTCCGAAAACGCGGAACGCTTTGTTTTCACACATAAGGCTTGTCGCAGAGATCGCCAGTGCGGGAAACAAAAAACCCGGCCAGAGGTGACTGACCGGGTTCAATTTTAAAGCAGGCAAAGGCTTAGCTGTCGAGGAAGCTTCTGAGCTTTCTGGAGCGGCTCGGATGCTTCAGCTTGCGCAGTGCCTTCGCCTCGATCTGACGAATACGTTCGCGTGTGACCGAGAACTGCTGGCCGACTTCTTCCAGCGTATGGTCGGTGTTCATGCCGATGCCGAAACGCATGCGCAGAACACGTTCTTCACGCGGCGTCAGCGAGGCGAGAACGCGGGTCGTCGTCTCGCGCAAGTTGGCCTGAATGGCGGCGTCGATAGGCAGCAGCGCGTTCTTGTCTTCGATGAAGTCGCCAAGATGCGAATCCTCTTCGTCACCCACAGGGGTTTCGAGCGAAATCGGCTCCTTGGCGATTTTCAGAACCTTGCGCACCTTTTCAAGCGGCATGGCCAGCTTTTCCGCCAGCTCTTCCGGGGTCGGCTCGCGGCCGATCTCGTGCAGCATCTGGCGCGAGGTGCGAACGATCTTGTTGATCGTCTCGATCATGTGAACCGGAATACGGATCGTGCGCGCCTGGTCGGCGATCGAACGGGTGATCGCCTGTCTGATCCACCATGTCGCATAGGTCGAGAACTTGTAACCACGGCGATATTCGAACTTGTCCACCGCCTTCATCAGGCCAATATTGCCTTCCTGAATGAGATCGAGGAACTGCAGGCCGCGGTTGGTGTATTTCTTGGCGATGGAGATCACGAGACGCAGGTTGGCCTCGACCATCTCCTTCTTGGCGATACGCGCTTCGCGCTCACCCTTCTGTACCATGGAAACGATACGGCGAAATTCGGCGATGGAAATACCGGTTTCCGTCGACAGATTCTGGATTTCCTGACGGATCTCGCGGATCGTGTTGCTTTCCTCGCGGGCGAATTCCTTCCAGCCGCGGGCGGCCAGATTGGCAATCGACTTCATCCAGTTCGGATCGAGTTCCGCACCGTGATACTGCTCGAGGAAGCTGTCGCGCTTGACGCCATAGGATTCCGCAAGGCGCAGCAGCCGGCCCTCGTTCTGCATCAGACGCTTGGAAATATCGTAAAGCTGCTCGACAAGGCTGTCGACACGGTTCTGGTTCAGCGACAGCGACTTCACAGCCGTGATCAACTGGTCCTTGAGATCCTTGTAGCGGCGCTCCTGACCGGAGGACAGGGTCCCCGTGCAGGCAAGGCGAGCTTCGACCTGCTGGTCCTGAAGCTTGCGCAGCTTCTTGTAGGTGTCGGCAATGGTGTCGAGCGTTTCCATGACCTGCGGACGCAGCTCGGCTTCCATCGCGGCAAGCGAAAGGTTGGACTCGTCGTCGTCCTCTTCTTCCTCTTCCGGCGGCAGGCCATCGCCACCCACATCAGTCACATCCTCGTCACCGGAGGGCGCACGCAGTCTGCGGGTCTTTTCCTTCTCTTCGGCGGCCTTGCGGTCCGCCTCGATCTTTTCCGGGCTCTGGAACTGCGGGGCAGCCTTGGCTTCCGGGCCGGAATAGGTGGTTTCGAGATCGATGATCTCGCGCAGAAGCGTCGTGCCTTCGTTGAGTTCGTCGCGCCAGATGATCAGCGCCTGGAACGTCAACGGGCTTTCGCAAAGGCCGGAGATCATCGTTTCGCGGCCGGCCTCGATGCGCTTGGCGATGGCGATTTCGCCTTCGCGCGACAGAAGCTCTACGGAACCCATTTCGCGCAGATACATGCGCACAGGATCGTCGGTACGGTCGGTCGGTTCTTTTTTCTTCGCGGTCGCAAGCGCGGTACCGCCGGAAGGTGCCAGTTCGCCGCCTTCGGACTCTTCGTTATCGGAATCGTCGCTTTCGGCTTCGCCCGGTGCTTCCTCGGCATCCTCGTCCTCGATAACGTTGATGCCCATATCGGACAGCATCGCCATCGTGTCTTCGATCTGCTCGGACGTCACTTCTTCGGACGGCAGGACGGAATTCAGCTCGTCCATCGTCACATAGCCGCGCTTCTTGGCGGCCTTGATCATCTTTTTGACCGCGTCATCCGAAAGATCGAGAAGCGGACCGTCCGTCGCACCGTCGCGTTCGTTTTCTGCTTCTTCGTTTTCTTTGACTTTGGTTGCCATCTATCTCGTCGCTTTCCCTGACGCTAACACCTGTTCCGCCGCATAGCCGTTCGCCTTGAGAGCATCCGGCTGATAACAGCGAATCACTGTCAGACACCTAACGGAGTGATCTTTAATTGCCGATTAACCACGGCAGCCTCAGGCAGAATGCAAAGACAGTGCACCCGAAAATGCTTGCTCATGCAATTTCTATCCGCCAAGGCTCATTCCACCTTACTATTCCTGAATTGGTGATTCCCGCTATTTCCCGCCCCGTCAAGCCTTTGAGGGCGAGACAGCCACGGAAATTCATAAAAAGGGCCGCATTTTGCGAGTTATCACCAGACTACCCCCTATTTAGGGCGCTTGCAGCAAAAGGCAACCCCACACGTCTTTCTATTCTTGGCCGCAGTTCTCAGCCATGGCCGACAGCCGGACCCTTTACCCGGCCGGACATGACGCCGAAACCATCGATGATCGCTTCCTGATTTTCCATTCGGCCGATTTCCAGCTGAACTTCGGCCAGCGCCCGCACCAGAAGCGTGCCGCGTTCGTCGTCCGTCGCCTCGCCTATTTCCCGTTCCAGCTCGCGCTTCTGCCAGAGCAGGGATTTCGTCCTCTTGTGCAGGGAAAGCGCCTGCACATATCCCTCACGCGCATCTTCTAGCGCCGCCTGTTCCGTGGCCGTCCACAGGCGCGCATTGCGCACCTGCTGGTCCATGGTTTTCAAAAGCACCTCGAAACCCTGCTGCGACAGGCGCTCGATCAGCCCTGCCCGCGAAATCTCGGCCGCACTTTCCGCTGCAAAGGTCAGCACAGTCGACCACAGGCGTTGCAGATCGCGGTTCTCGTAATCGATCGCGGCGATCTCGTCATATTCCTCAAGCAGCAGTTCGGGATGGTTGACGATGGTGATGGCGAGAACGCTTTCGCGAAGTGAAGGCTTGGTCTGGTGCCCCCTGACCAGACCCGACTGGGTAAGCCGGTCGGAAATGTTGCTGGCCGGCGCAGCCATGGCTCCACCCCGTCCGGAAGCGTTCCTCTGGAACCCGCGCCCATTACCCTGCTGGCCATCGCGGCGGAAATTTCCACCCTGCGAACCGCCCTGCTGAAAACGCGGCTGGAAGAAGGCATTCAGCCTGTCGCGCATATCCTGCTGGTAAAAACGCCGCACCGCCTCGTCGCCGATGACGGCAACGATCTGCCGCAGCCGGCTTTCAAGCTGGGCACGCTTTTCAGGCGTATCGAAAGTCACCGAAGAGGTCTCGCGGCTCCAGATCATCGCCGCGAGCGGTTTTGCCTCGGAAAGCACACGGTCAAAAGGCGCACGCCCCTCCAGCCGCACGAGATCATCAGGGTCTTTTCCGTCGGGCAAAAGCGCAAAGCTGACCGAACGATCAGGCTTGATATGCGGTAAGGCGAGATCGGCTGCGCGGTTGGCGGCACGAATGCCGGCGCCGTCGCCATCAAAGCAGAGGATCGGCTGCGGCGACATTTTCCACAGGAGCTCAAGCTGGCTTTCCGTCAGCGCCGTGCCGAGCGGGGCGACAGCATTTTCCACACCCGCCTGATAAAGCGCAATGACATCCATATAACCTTCGACGGCAATGACGGTGCCACCGGAAGCCTGCGAGGCGCGCCGCGCACGGGCGAAATTGTAGAGAACATTGCCCTTGTGAAAAAGCTCGGTCTCGTTGGAGTTCAGATATTTGGCCACTGCATCCGCCGCCATGGCGCGGCCGCCGAAAGCGATCACCTTTTCGCGCGACGACAGGATCGGGAACATGATGCGGTCGCGGAAGCGGTCATAGGAAACCGGCACGTTTTCATGCACCACCAGCCCGCAGGCTTCCATCTGTTCGCGCGCCACACCCTTGCTCGCCAGATGCTCCTTTAGCGCATTGCGGCTATCTGGTGCAAAACCGAGCCTGAATGTCTCGATGGTGCGCCCAGTCAGTCCGCGATCGCGCAGATAAGCCCGCGCCCGCGCACCAAGCGCGGTCTGCAACTGATCCTGAAAGAACAGCGTCGCCATTTCCATGACGTCCTGCAACGAGGTGCGCTCGCGCTCGCGCTTCTCAGCCTGCGGATCGGGCTGCGGCATGGAGATGCCGGCCATGTCGGCGATCTGCTGAACGGCTTCGGGGAAACTCAACCCCTCGAGATCGGTGAGAAACCGGAAATGATCGCCGGAAACACCGCAACCGAAACAATGGTATCGCCCCTTGCGATCCTCGCAGTGAAAACTCGGGCTTTTTTCGCCATGGAACGGGCAGCAGGCCCAATAATCGCCCCGCGGCGTATTGGTCTTCTTCTTATCCCAGGACACACGTCTGCCGATCACATCGGAGATGTTCACGCGGTCGCGTATCTCATCGAGAAAAGAATTGGAAAATCGCATGGTTTACCTGTTCGAGGCCAGTCTTTCATATAAGCGCAGAAAGGGGTCAGTACCAAACCCAAAGAACCGGAATACCCGATATTCACAGGCCATCGCACTAAAACCGCATCGCCGCTGTCGCCCGCTTCGGGCAAATTTATGGCAGCGCATCATCACAAAAAATTATGTTTTTGTAATTTGAGCCAACCGTCGCCGAGGTATAAAACATATTCAAAGGCAGCGCCCGGACATTCTTATAAAGCTGCTGACGCCCGCAGGCACGTCCCCCGAAAAACGCCTGCGCGTGACCGCATTTTGATCCGCCGAAATGCGCCTTCGTCGGCAGCAAAAAGGCAGGGCAGCCATGGCTGCCCTGCCTTTACTTTTTCCGAACGGGCGAAAACTACTTCAGCAAATCCTTGACGACGCCGGAGGCTTTCGCGAAGTCGATCTGGCCGGGATAGCGCTCCTTGAGCGCATTCATGCACTTGCCCATGTCACGCAGGCCGGAGGCGCCGGTTTCGCTGATGACGGCCTGGCACAATTCGCGCACCTTTTCGGCCGGAATTTCTTCCGGCATGAATTCCTTGATGATGACGATTTCCTCGCGCTCCTGAGCGGCAAGCTCGGCGCGACCGGCACCATCATAGATGCTGGCGGACTCTTCCCGCTGCTTTACCATCTTGGTCAGGATCTGCATGATCTCGTCGTCGGTGACGGGGTCCTTGCCCACGCCGCGATTGGCAATATCGCGATCCTTGATGGCCGCCTGGATGAGACGCACGGTCGATGTACGCCGGGCGTCACGAGCCTTCAGCGCGTCTTTCAGAGTATTAGCGAACGTGTCGCGCATCATTTCTTCTTCTCCTTGGGAAAGTGCATTCCGCAGCTTCTCGACACGGAAACTTTCCACCTTATTTTTCGAAACGACATAACCGAGCAAACCCGCTCAAGCAAATCAAATGCATAAGCCTTTGAATGTGCGAAGGTTTAATTCCGCGTAAATCTCGAGCCTGCGGTTGACCGTTTAAGCAGCTTTCGTTATTTTCCGGCACCTGCACGAGATTTTAACGAAGGGTCAAAACGCGAGTTTTTCGCGCGCCCCTTTATGTCACGAAGCCTGCGACAAAAAATGGCCCCTCTCCCCCTGCCTTTCAAGAGGCGGGGTGCGAAGCGGCAGAAACGGAACGAGATGACCGAGACAGCGCCCTGGACTACCCGCAAACCGACCGCAATGCTTGTTCTTGCCGATGGCACAGTGATCGAAGGAACGGGGATCGGCGCAACCGGCAAAGTACAGGCCGAAGTCTGCTTCAACACCGCACTGACCGGTTACGAAGAAATCCTGACCGATCCGTCCTATCTCGGCCAGATCGTCACCTTCACCTTCCCGCACATCGGCAATGTCGGCACCAATGAGGAAGACATCGAAGACCTGACGCCAGCCGCCCGCCGGGGCGCAGTCGGCGTCATCTTCAAGGCCGACATCACCGACCCTTCGAACTTCCGCGCCGCCAAGCATCTGGATGCCTGGCTGAAAGCCCGCGGCGTCATCGGCCTTTGCGGCATCGACACGCGCGCGCTGACGGCATGGATACGCGAAAACGGTGCACCGAACGCGGTGATCGCCCATGATCCCAACGGCGTGTTCGACATCGAGGCGCTGAAGGCGGAAGCCAAGGCATGGAGCGGTCTCGTCGGCCTCGACCTCGCCATCGAAGCCACATCCGGCCAATCCTCCACCTGGACGGAAACGCCTTGGGTTTGGAACGAGGGTTACGGCACGCTGAGTGAAGCCGATGCGAAGTACCATGTCGTCTGCGTGGATTTCGGCGTCAAGCGCAACATCCTGCGCCTCTTCGCCGGTCTCGATTGCAAGGTCACGGTGGTTCCGGCCCAGACATCCGCCGAAGACATTCTGGCATTGAAGCCGGATGGCGTTTTCCTTTCCAACGGTCCGGGAGATCCGGCCGCGACAGGCGAATATGCCGTACCGGTCATTCAGAACCTCATCAACAGCGACCTGCCGATCTTCGGCATCTGCCTCGGCCACCAGATGCTTGGCCTGGCCGTCGGCGCCAAGACTGAAAAGATGCACCAGGGCCACCACGGCGCCAACCATCCGGTCAAGGACTTCACCACCGGCAAGGTGGAAATCGTTTCCATGAACCATGGTTTTGCGGTTGACGCCAAGTCGCTGCCTGATGGCGTCGAAGAAACCCACACGTCGCTGTTCGACGGCACCAATTGCGGCCTGCGCATCGTCGGCAAGCCGGTCTTCTCCGTCCAGCACCATCCGGAAGCATCGCCCGGCCCGCAGGACAGCCACTATCTCTTCCGCCGCTTCGTCAACCTGCTGCGCGAGAGACAAGGTGAGGCAGCGCTCGCCGAGCGCTGAGACATCTTCGGAAAATCAGGAAAAATATACGGCCCGCTTTCAGCGGGCCGTTTTCATTTCACGCTTCACCAGAATGACGAAACGTATAGTCAGGAGAACGGCCGCCGTCGAAAGGCCGATCACGAAACCGAACCAGACGCCGCGTCCGCCAAAGCCGAGCGGAAAGGCCATGGTCCAGGCCAGCGCCAGCCCGATCGGCCAATAGGAAATCAGCGCCAGCATCGCCGGAATGCGCGCATCCTTCAATCCGCGCAGCAAACCTGCTGTCACGGCCTGGATACCATCGACCAGCTGGAAGATGCCGGCGATCACCACGAGGCTGCTTGCGTAGGCAAGCACTTCCGCCGCTTCCGGCAACTTCGCGTCAAGAAACCACTTCGCCAGAAATTCCGGAACAGCCGCAAACAGGATGCCGCCGCAAACGGCAATGCCGCAGGCAATCGCGTAGACCATGATGGCGGCGCGCACGAGGTTCCTGAAATCACCCTGACCGAACGCGACACCGACCCTCACGGTCGCCGCCTGCGACAGGCCGAGCGGGATCATGAAAGCGATGGAGGCAAGCTGCAGAGCGATGCCATGCGCCGCAAGCTGCACGGTGCCAATCTGTCCCATCAGGATCGAAGCCGCCGCAAACAGCGTCACTTCGGCAAGGATGGTGATGCTGATCGGCAGGCCAAGGCGCAGCACTTCGAACAGCGCATGCCAGTCCGGCCGCCAGAAGCGCACGAACAGCTCGTATTTCCTGGTTTCCTCACGCGTCTGCACATAAGCGACGATGAAGATGAAGCTGAAGGCATTGACGATGACGGCAACGACAGCCGCGCCGTTCATGCCCATCACCGGCAATCCGAAATGGCCGAAGACCAGCGCATAGGCCATCAAACCGTTCATCACCAACATGATGATGGTGACATACAGAATGATACCAGCACGGCCGATGGCACTGACAAGCCCGCGCAGCACGTAAAAAAGCAGCGCCGGCAAAAGGCCGAACTTGGCGATGGCGAGATAATGGCCGGTCAACGCCGCAACTTCGGGGTTTTGCCCGAGATAGACCAGAATGCGCTCGGCGTTGAAGAATATCGGCAAGGCCAGAATCCAGTAGGCGATTGCCACCCACATGCCCATGCGCAGCGAGCGGCGGGCAGCCGTCGCATCGCCCTGCCCGTAAGCCTGCGCTACCATTGGCACCACGGCCACGGAAAATCCCGAGCCGAAAATGAAGACAACGAAGAAGAACTGCCCGGCCAGCACCATGGCCGCCAGCTTCTCAGCTCCGAGCTGACCGACGATGACCATATCTGTAGTGTGGATGCCAAGCTGCGCGAGCTGCGCACCGACAAGCGGGATTCCAAGCGCAAGCGTAGCCTTGAAATGCGAAAGCCACGACCCCGATCCAGAGGGAACGGTTTCTGCAACAACCGACGAAGACATTGTAATTCACCTGAATTTTGGCCATTGCCCGCGAATTGCGCAATGGCAGCAGGTGATGAATAAAATATTCCCTTCCTGCACGCAACCTTTGCGGATCAATGATCAAAATTTACGCAGAACGGCAATTTTACGTCCACTTGGGCCGAAACGGCCTGACATATAACAAATTTAGCCGAATTTTACCATTTCGCTTTACGCATTAGAATATCGCGAAGTTCTTTCAAACCATAAGCTGCATGACGCAGAATATTCCCGCCATTGAGGCATGTCTTTCCATTATTTTCCGAGATGAGCCGAATGGGCACATCTGGTTCCAAGGACGTGTAGCTTGCCCAAAAAAACCAATCTCATGACGCGCATTCTGTTTGCGGCGTCATCGCTTGTCGTCGCCGCTTTTGCCGGCTTTTCCTTCTATATAGACAGTCTTCAACACCAGGTGACAACGCAAGCCGTGGCGGAAAATATCGATTCGTCCGGCAAGCAGGCAGCGCAAAGCATCGCCAACTGGCTGAACGGCCGCATCATGCTGACCGAAACGGTTGCGAAGACGCTCGCCAAGCTCCCAGATGACGACGCCAAGCTGCAGTTCCTCCAGAACGACGTGCTGACGGCTCAGTTCATGTCCACCTATTTCGGCAATGCTGAAAGCGGCAGTTTCACGACTTTCCCGAAATTGCCATTGCCGGAAGGCTACGACCCGCGCAAGCGTCCCTGGTATCTGGACGCCGTCAAGGCCGGCAAGCCAGTACTGACCGAGCCCTATAGCGATGCGTCGACCGGCGGCCTTATCATCACTGCCGCCATTCCCGTGTCCATCGACGGCAAGCTGGCCGGCGTGACGGGTAGCGACTTCTCGCTGGATTCGCTTGTATCGATGATCAAGTCGGTGGATGCCGGCAAGGATGGATACGCCTTCCTCGTCAGCAAGGACGGCAAGATCCTCATGCATCCCGATGCGAAATTCGTCGACAAGCCGCTGACCGATCTCTTCAAGGTTGATACACCGGCAATTTCTTCCGCGATTTCGCAAACCGAGATCGACGGCAAGGGCAAGATCACCAGCTTCATTCCCGTCGCCGGTCTGCCCTCGGTCGATTGGTATCTCGGTTTCGTTGTCGATTCCGACGTCGCCTACAGCGCGATCGGCCAATTTCGCCTCGCGGCAACCATCGCCACGATCCTTGCCGCCGCGATCATGATCGCCCTGCTGGCAACCGTTCTCAGCCGTTTCATTGTTCGCCCCGTCACGCAGATGACTGCTGCCATGGAAAGGCTTGCCGCCGGCAATCTCGATGTCGCCATTCCCGGCCAGGAGCGCAGTGACCAGATCGGCTCGATGGCTGCGGCGGTTGCCGTATTCAAATCGAACGCCACGGAACGTCTGCGTCTTGAAGGCGACGCCGAACAGAACCGCACGCTTTCCGAACAGGAGCGCAACGACCGCGAACGACTGGCGGCGAAAGACGCGGCCGACATCCAGTTCGCAGTCGATTCGCTGGCAAAGGGACTGACGCACCTTTCGAACGGCGACCTCAACTACCGGATCGAGACACCTTTCGTGACCCGCATCGACCGCTTGCGCGACGACTTCAACAACTCCGTCGCCAAGCTGAACGTTGCCTTGAGCACAGTCGGCCAGAATGCACGCGCAATCGATGCCGGTGCTGGAGAAATCCGCCAGTCTGCCGACGACCTGGCCAAGCGCACCGAGCAGCAGGCCGCCTCTGTCGAGGAGACTGCGGCCGCGCTTGAGGAAATAACCACGACGGTCAAGGATTCCGCCCGCCGTGCCGAAGAGGTAGGCCGTCTGGTCGACCGCACGCGCAACAACGCCGAGCAGTCCGGCATCATCGTCGAGGACGCTGTTCGTGCCATGGAAGGCATCGAAAAATCGTCGTCGGAGATCAGCAACATCATTGGCGTGATCGACGAAATCGCCTTCCAGACGAACCTGCTTGCGCTGAATGCCGGCGTGGAAGCCGCCCGCGCCGGTGAGGCAGGCAAGGGTTTTGCCGTCGTCGCACAGGAAGTGCGCGAGCTTGCCCAGCGCTCTGCAAATGCCGCGAAGGAGATCAAGACGCTGATCAACGCCTCAACATCGCAGGTGCAATCCGGTGTCGATCTCGTCGGCAATGCCGGCAAGGCGCTGGAAACCATCGTGCGCGAAGTCCAGGAGATCAACCGCCACATCGACGCCATCGTAACGTCGTCGCGCGAACAGTCCACCGGACTTCAGGAAATCAACACCGCCATCAACACCATCGATCAGGGCACCCAGCAGAATGCCGCCATGGTCGAAGAACAGACTGCGGCAAGCCACGGCCTCGCCTCGGAAGCGGCGGCGCTCAACGAATTGCTTGCGCAGTTCCAGCTCGCCACGGCAACACGGCGGCAGGCTGAATATGGGCGTGCCGCGTAGAGCGAAAATAGCTCACTGGTGAGACAATCGCACCGTTACCCCGGATCCAGTCCGGCATGACGGAGGAGACGTTTCAGTCTTCATTATGGCCGGAGCGATCCGGCCATTTTTCTTGTCCGCCCTCAGCACGCGAAAAACCCTGTTCCCGCCACTCACACGATCAGCTAGAGCTTGGTCGATCATGATTTGCGGAGGGATCTATGCTGGATTTGATTTGGCGCGGTATTGCCATGGGGGTGGGTGGCACCGTGTTTATGGATATATGGGCGATTGTGCTGCACCGGTTTTTCGGCCAGTCCGCCCCGAACTGGGCACCGGTCGGCCGCTGGTTCTGGCATGTGCCGAAAGGCAGGATATTCCACGATACTATCGCGACGGCCGCACCTTACGAGCATGAACTGGCGCTTGGCTGGGTCTCGCATTATGCCGTCGGCATTCTCTACGGCATCATTCTCGCCCTGATAGTGCCGACCTCGTGGTTTTCAGAGCCGTCCTTCATTCAGCCTTGGATCGTGGGCATCGTCACGGTCGGCGCGGGCTGGTTCCTGCTACAACCTGGCCTCGGCATCGGCTGGGCGGCATCGAAGACGCCGAACCCGAACAAGGTTCGCTTTCTCAACCTCGTTGCCCATACGATCTTCGCGCTTGGCATGTATGCCGTGGCGCTGTTGATGCGCTGAATAAAAAGGGGGCTGAAAAGCCCCCTCGCTCATTTGGTTCTCAGATATTCGCCGAGAAGGTGTCGCAGTCCTCGACGCGTCCGTTCTGGAAGCCGCGCTTGAACCATTCCATGCGCTGCGCCGACGTACCGTGGTTGAAACTGTCAGGCACCACATATCCTTGCGTCTGCTTCTGCAGGGTGTCGTCGCCGATCTGGTGGGCAGCGTTGAGTGCTTCCTCAAGGTCACCAGTTTCCAGAATGCCCTTCTGTTCGGTGAACTTGCCCCAGATCCCGGCATAACAATCGGCCTGAAGCTCCACACGCACCGACATCTTGTTGGCGTCCACCTGGCTCATGGACTGGCGGCGGCGGTTGAACTCCGGCAGGACACCGGTCAGGTTCTGGACGTGGTGGCCCACCTCATGCGCAATAACGTAAGCCTGCGCGAAATCGCCAGACGCGCCGAAACGCTTATCCAGTTCACTGAAAAAACTGGTGTCGAGATAGACCTTTCGGTCACCAGGGCAATAGAACGGGCCGCTGGCCGCAGAGGCAGAACCGCAGGCAGACGCAACCTGCCCGGAAAACAGCACAAGGGTCGGTTTCTGATAGGTCTCGCCGGCGGACTGGAAAATGCCGCTCCAGGTATCTTCCGTCTCAGCCAGCACGGTGCGCACGAAAGCCGTCGTCTCGTCGGACGATTGGCCCTGCGGCCGAGTGCCCGCCTGCTGGCCGGATTGCTGCGTGGTACCGCCCCCATCCAGTGAAATGTCTCCGCCCGAAAGCAGCGTCAGCGGATTGATGCCAAGCACCCAGCTGATCAGCAGGATCAGCAGAAGACCGCCAATGCCGATGCCGCCGCCGCGGCGCCCGATCGGCACGCGCATTCCGCCACGCGAAAAAGGATCGTTGCCGGATGGCCCCGATCCCGCCGACATGCCGCGCCGATCCTCGATATTGTCCGACTGGCGGCGCCCTCTCCATTCCATGCTTTTCTCTCCGCAAACGTCGCCTCAACAGGCAACCTTATAACGGCACTATAATACATCTTGTTCCGGAAGAAAGCGGAGGTGGGTGCATTCGTTCAGGAGGCTCGCCGCCTTTGCGTGAAGACGGTCAGAGACAGCAGGGCAAACACGAACACGCCCGCGAAAAGCACCACAAGACCCGGCTGACCGTCACCGAAAGCAACCTCGTGAATGATCCGCCCCGGAACAAAGGTGAAACCGCCTGCGATGACGATACCACCGAGATAAACACTCTGCATGATCCTCATATGGCGCCTGATTTCGCCCCTGCGTGCGAAAAGGACCGATTGCAGACAGCCATATATGGTGAGAACCGATAAAAGATGGATCGGGCTGAAACCGTAAAACACCCTCAATTCATGAATGAAGAAGGTCGAAACGGACGTCATGACCATCAGCGTCACCCAGATCCTGCCGAGTAGCCGGTGGATGGCGGTTCCTTTGGGGCGAAGGAAAATGAAGGCACCGAGAATCGCGGCCGGAACAACGGTGGCGACATGGAATTGCACGGCAAGCGGTGCGTCTAGCAAAGGCTGGAGTGACATGGTGAAGCGTTTTGACCCGGTTGAAATTATCGCTAACTTCGGCAAAACATGCGCGAAAGAAAAACGCATTGGCGTCAACCGCAGGAAAACTTCGTGGATCACCTCTCTTTGCAGTCCACGCTTCGTGAAATGCACGCCATCCTGCAATCGCGCAGACTGTGGCTGACCTTCCTTGCCATATTGGCGATCTTCATTCTGACCGGCCCTTTCGGGACAAGTGAGACCATGAGTTTCGCCGACCGGCTGCTTTACTGGACAATCGTTCAGGCTGGCGCATGGACGTTCGCAATATCCTTTTCCATCCTCGCCAACACCATCCTTGCCAGCAGCATTGAAAATATGCTGACACGCATGATGATCGGCTCGCTGACGGCAGCCCTGCCCATCGGGCTGCTGCTTTCCATCATGAACCAAATCTTTTCCGGCAGGGAAATGGGTTTCGCTGCCTTTCTGAAAAGCAGCCTGTCGGCCCTGCCGCTCTGCGCCATCTTTTGCCTGCTGAGCTACCTCACGGCCTGCCAGTCACGCGCAACGGCAACGGATGCCGTTGCGGACCCGAATGGAGATGCCAAAGGTGAGGTGAAAAGCATCGCGCCGCTGCTGGAGCGGCTGCCGCCGCAAAAGCGCGGAGAATTGCTGCGGCTGTCGGTGCAGGACCACTATACCGAAATCGTCACCACGCGCGGCCATCAGCTCGTTCTGCTGCGTTTTGCCGATGCGCTGAAAGAAATAGGCCTCACGGAAGGCTTGCAGGTGCACCGTTCCCACTGGATTGCCATTTCCGACGTCGTCTCGTTGCGTAAACAGGCTGGCCGTCTGCACGTCATTACAAGAGACGGCTCGGAAATACCCGTCAGCCGCTCCCATAGCGCGGCCGTGCAGGCCCGTTTCGCCGCGCATACACCGGCGGGTTAAGAGTTTCTGTCGATTCCGGAATTTATGGGGTTCCGTTCTCAAAAACATTTGCCTATAAGCCGCTTCTAGCCTGAAAACTTTGAATTGCGCGCCCCGGCCGGTGATCTTTCACCCTGGCTGGTGTTTTGCGCAACCAAAACGCGGAACGAGAGAGCCATGCCGAAGCGCCAAGATATCAAGTCCATCCTCATCATTGGCGCAGGACCGATCGTCATCGGCCAAGCATGTGAATTCGACTATTCCGGCACCCAGGCCTGCAAGGCGCTGAAGGAAGAGGGTTACCGGGTCATTCTGGTCAACTCCAACCCGGCCACCATCATGACCGATCCGGGCCTCGCCGACGCAACCTATGTCGAGCCGATCACCCCGGAAGTCGTCGCCAAGATCATCGCCAAGGAACGTCCGGACGCGCTGCTTCCCACCATGGGCGGCCAGACCGCGCTCAACACCGCGCTGTCCCTGAAGCGCATGGGCGTTCTCGACCGCTACAATGTGGAAATGATCGGCGCCAAGCCCGAAGCCATCGACATGGCCGAAGACCGCGCCCTCTTCCGCGAGGCCATGGCTCGCATCGGCCTCGAAACGCCGAAGTCCATGCTGGCCAACGCCACTGAAATCAAGGACGCCGACCGCAAGAAGCACGAAGCTGCCCGCGCCGAACTCAAGGCGAAGCTTTCCGGTGCGGAACTGGACAAGGCGCTGGACGATCTGGAAAACCAGTGGAACCTTGGCGAGACCGACCGCAAGCAGCGTTACATGGCGCATGCGATTGCAATCGCCGCCCAGGCGATCGACCATGTCGGCCTGCCAGCCATCATCCGCCCG
Source organism: Agrobacterium sp. S7/73 (assembly GCF_019355535.1). Classification (NCBI taxonomy): domain Bacteria; kingdom Pseudomonadati; phylum Pseudomonadota; class Alphaproteobacteria; order Hyphomicrobiales; family Rhizobiaceae; genus Agrobacterium; species Agrobacterium sp. S7/73. The sequence goes on along the minus strand of NZ_CP072136.1, from coordinate 713,398 downwards.
TCCTTCACGCTCGGCGGCACCGGCGGCGGCATTGCCTATAATCGCTCCGAATTCTTCGACATCGTCTCGGGCGGCCTCGACGCTTCGCCGACCACCGAGGTGCTGGTCGAAGAATCGGTTCTCGGCTGGAAGGAATATGAGATGGAAGTGGTCCGCGACACCGCGGACAATTGCATCATCATCTGCTCCATCGAAAACATCGATCCGATGGGCGTCCACACCGGCGATTCCATCACCGTTGCGCCAGCGCTGACGCTGACCGACAAGGAATACCAGATCATGCGCAACGCCTCGATTGCGGTGCTGCGTGAGATCGGCGTGGAAACCGGCGGCTCGAACGTGCAGTTCGCCGTCAACCCGAAAGACGGCCGCCTCGTCGTCATCGAAATGAACCCGCGCGTTTCGCGCTCGTCTGCTCTCGCCTCCAAGGCGACCGGCTTCCCGATCGCCAAGATCGCCGCCAAGCTCGCCATCGGCTATACGCTCGACGAGCTGGAAAACGATATCACCGGCGGCGCGACGCCTGCCTCGTTCGAACCGTCGATCGACTACGTCGTCACCAAGATCCCGCGTTTCGCCTTCGAGAAGTTCCCGGGCGCCTCGCCGATCCTCACAACGGCCATGAAGTCCGTCGGTGAAGTCATGGCCATCGGCCGCACCTTCGCAGAATCGCTGCAGAAGGCGCTGCGCGGCATGGAAACCGGCCTCACCGGTCTCGATGAAATCGAAATCCCCGGCTTTGAAGAGGGCGAAGGCTCCAAGAACGCCATCCGCGCCGCCATCGGCACGCCGACGCCGGATCGCCTGCGCATGGTCGCCCAGGCGCTGCGTATGGGAATGACGGAAGAGGAAGTCCACGAAAACTCGAAGATCGACCCCTGGTTCATCGCCCAGTTCAAGGCAATTGTGGACATGGAAGCCCGTGTCCGTGAGCAAGGCCTGCCGCAGGACGCAGAGAACCTGCGCATGCTCAAAGCCATGGGCTTTTCCGACGCCCGCCTGGCAATTCTGACGGGCAAGCGCCCGAAGGAAGTGGCCGAACTGCGCAACAGCCTCAATGTTCGCCCGGTCTTCAAGCGCATCGATACCTGCGCGGCAGAATTCGCCTCGCCCACCGCCTACATGTATTCGACCTATGAAATCCCCTTCGTCGGCGCCGCCCGCTCTGAAGCGCAGGTTTCCGACCGCAAGAAGGTCGTCATCCTCGGCGGCGGTCCGAACCGTATCGGCCAGGGCATCGAGTTCGACTATTGCTGCTGCCATGCTGCCTTCGCGCTGAAGGATGCAGGCTTCGAAGCGATCATGATCAACTGCAACCCGGAAACGGTTTCGACCGACTACGACACCTCCGACCGCCTCTATTTCGAACCGCTGACGGCCGAAGACGTGATCGAGATCATGCGCGCCGAACAGGAAAAGGGCGAACTGGTCGGCGTCATCGTGCAGTTCGGCGGCCAGACGCCGCTGAAGCTGGCCGAAGCGCTGGAAAAGAACGGTATCCCGATCCTCGGCACCGCGCCTGACATGATCGACCTTGCCGAAGACCGCGACCGTTTCCAGAAGCTGCTGATGAAGCTCGACCTCGCCCAGCCGAACAACGGCATCGCCTATTCGGTTGAACAGGCGCGCCTCGTCGCTTCGGAAATCGGCTTCCCGCTGGTCGTCCGTCCTTCCTATGTTCTGGGTGGCCGCGCCATGCAGATCATCCATTCGGAAGGCCAGCTCCAGACCTATCTGCTCGACACGGTTCCGGGCCTCGTGCCAGAGGACATCAAGCAGCGTTACCCGAACGACAAGACCGGCCAGATCAACACCCTGCTCGGCAAGAACCCGCTTCTGTTCGACAGCTACCTGACCAACGCCGTCGAAGTCGACGTCGATGCACTGTGCGACGGCGAAAACGTCTTCGTGTCGGGCATCATGGAGCACATCGAAGAAGCCGGTATCCACTCGGGCGACTCGGCCTGCTCGCTGCCGTCCCGTTCGCTGAGCAAGGAAACCCTCGACGAGCTGGAACGCCAGACGACGGCGCTTGCAAAGGCGCTCAACGTCGGTGGCCTGATGAACGTTCAGTACGCGATCAAGGACGGCACGATCTACGTTCTCGAAGTCAACCCGCGCGCCTCGCGCACGGTGCCCTTCGTTGCAAAAACCATCGGTGCGCCGATCGCCAAGATCGCTGCCCGCGTCATGGCCGGCGAAAAGCTTGATGCGGCGATTGCCGCTTACGGCAAGAAACCCGACCCGCGCAACCTGAAGCACATCGCCGTCAAGGAAGCCGTTTTCCCGTTCGCCCGCTTCCCCGGCGTCGACATTCTGCTCGGACCGGAAATGCGCTCGACCGGCGAAGTTATCGGCCTCGACACCGATTTCGCACTCGCCTTCGCCAAGAGCCAGCTCGGCGCCGGCGTCGACCTGCCGCGCTCCGGCACCGTCTTCGTCTCGGTGCGCGACGACGACAAGGACCGCGTGTTGCCCGCAATCCGTATTCTGGTCGAGAGCGGCTTCAGGGTACTGGCAACCGGCGGCACCCAGCGTTTCCTTGCTGAACAGGGCATCAACGCCGAGAAGATCAACAAGGTGCAGGAAGGTCGTCCGCATATCGAAGACGCCATCCGCAACCGGCAGGTCCAGCTGGTCATCAACACCACCGACAGCAACAAGGCGATTTCCGACTCGAAGTCGCTGCGCCGCGCAACGCTGATGCAGAAGGTGCCCTACTACACGACGATGGCCGGTGCGGAAGCAGCAGCCCTTGCCATCAAGGCGCTTAAGGCCGGCAATCTGGAAGTGAAGCCCTTGCAGAGCTACTTCCTGTAAAATCAGCCGCCAACGAAGATCATGGAAACGCCGCGGGTCATGCCTGCGGCGTTTTGCATTGTCTCACAAAAAGCTCAAAAGCCTCACGCCGCCAGGGCTTCGCGCACGCAATTGCGCCCATCCGTCTTGGCGCGGTAAAGGGCGCGGTCCGCCATTTCCGCCAGGGTCTGAAGATCGCAGCGTGCATCTCCGCTGGTTGCGACGCCGATGCTGATCGTCACACCGACACGCAAACCGCCGCAATCGACTTCGGTTATCGCAATCGCATCGCGAATGCGTTCTCCGATCATGCAAGCCTTTTGAACACCGGCACCCGGCAGGAAGATGATAAACTCCTCGCCACCGTAACGCGCCAGCACGTCACCACCGCGTATGCTGCCGCCGATACGCTTCGCGACTTCCTGAAGAACGCTGTCGCCGACGGCGTGGCCGAAGCGGTCGTTGATTGATTTGAAGTGGTCGATATCGAGCAGCATCGCCGCATCGTTGGGACCCGGCACCGCCGGCATGGCCTGGAAGAAAAAACGACGGTTCTTGACGCCCGTCAAAGGATCGGTGTTGGCGAGAACCAGCAATTTGCGCTCTGACCGCTCGGCTACCAGCATCATCACGAACAGCGCAATGGCGAAGTTCAACATGATGATCAAGAAAAACGCATTGACCAGATCGATGGCGGCGTATTGGGGCAAAAGCACGCTCTTTGCCACCGACAACGAAATCAGGCCGGAAATACCCGCAATCGCGCCCAACGCGAAGCGGGACAGGAGTGGCTCCTTGCGCCATCGCGCGAAAAGCCCGCCCGCTCCCGCAAGATAGGCCACAGCCGCACAACCGTTGAACAGGGCCGCACGATAAGCGTTATTGTCAGCCACCTGCTGTGCAAGGACAATTGCCAGCAAGGCAATCAAACAGACAGCTGATACTGTCCCCCTGCTGGCAGCACGTCCATCGCTCACGATTTTCAGGCCAAGCCAGATCAGCGCATAACCCACGATACCGAACACGATGCTGCCGAATTGCCACAAGGCCGGAGACATTATTCCCCATTCGCCGTACCCAGCGAGCGTGGAGCCGGCAGCCATGGCTGCGAAGCCTGCTGCAAGAGCTGTCGGGCCGTGCAAACCACGATTTGTGAGCTTCAGATATATAAAACTCAGCATTCCAACAATGTAAGAACACTTTTGCATCAGTATCACTGTTGCAAGATCTAGTTCGCCGAGCATCATACATCCACGCAATGAATAAATATAAATATCTGAATTATGGTATCAAGTATAAAATTTCAATAAAAATAACCAATAAACAAAAATTTAATCATATCGATGAAGACATCGATGTTTATCCAATATAGCATAGCAACACACAAAACAGTCTATTAGAATAATCTTATAAAATCAATTTCATTCCTGAAATTCTGCATTTCCGCCTCCTTCTGCTGCGAGTCGGGAAGGCGAAGAAGATAGGAAGGGTGCACCGTGACAAAAAGCGTCCGCTCCTCTTGCATCGGTATCGGGCGACCCCGAACCTCGGAGACCTTTTCCTTTCCGCCTGTCAGCGCATAAAGCGCAGTTGCACCCATGGCGACGATAAGCTTCGGCCGTACCAGCTCGATTTCCTTGTTAAGCCACCAGCGGCATTGCTGCACCTCGCCCGCATCCGGCCGCTGGTGAATGCGCCGCTTGCCGCGGGCCTCGTATTTGAAGTGTTTGACGGCGTTGGTGACATAAAGCTTTTTGCGGTCAATACCGGCTTCAACCAACGTACGGTCGAACAGCTGACCAGCGGGACCGACGAAAGGTTTTCCGGCAAGATCCTCGTGATCTCCCGGCTGTTCGCCGACGATCATTACTTTCGCATCTTCAGGTCCCATGCCGAACACCGTCTGCGTTGCCTTGCAATGCAGGGCGCAGCGCGTGCATTGGCCAGCCTCCCGCGCCAATGAAGCGAGCGTACCGTCCGGCGCCGGTGGCGGCTCTTCACGCGCCGAGGCCGCGGCCTGCAGGCGGTGATGGAATGGTTGCGGCTGGCTAGCAGCCTTTGCCGCCATCTCCAGCACCCGCGCCTCGGCGCCGAGAACGAGACCTGGAATAAGCTCGGCTTCCGGCAAATTTTTCCAGTATTTCTTTGGCATCTCTGCCGTCATCGCTTTTATCTTCAGACGCGCCGGATTGAATATGTTGGCATAATAGGTTCGCCACAGCTCGTCCGTTTCATCCGTCAGCTCAGGCTTGGACGCGGCCTGCCGCGATGTCTCCAGCACGTTTCCGTCCCAACGCGCGGAGCCGTTCGGTGTCGCGATCAGCCAGTCCATATCCGTGAACCGCCGCTGGAAAAACGGGGCCGTGCGCTCGACGATGAAGTGATCCGGCTCGAACCATGCGACGAAGCGCCGCCGCCCGCCCTGCCCCTGCGGCAAGGATAATTCCTTGAAGCGAACAAAGGCCGTCATCTTGTGACAATCGCGGCGGACCGATTTTTCAAGCTGCCGGGCTTCGGAAACATCCGCATCGGACTTGAACTGCAACAGGGCGCGATCCCGCTTCAGCCGCCACAGCAACCGGTAAAGCAGTGCGAAACGACCCGGATCGCTATGACAGATAATCGCTTGCGCCAACGTCACGAAGGAGGCTGGAACGGACACCTGCACGTCATCCGCACGGGCCGCCGGCAAAGGCTCTCCGGCAAAATCAAGAAGCCCGCCTTGCTCATCCCGCAACCGCCAGTCAATCGCCTCCGGCGGCACATTGGCGGCGAGAGCCGCGCGCGCCGCATCACGCCACTCGCCGAAATCGCCCCGCCCTTCCAGAACCGGGCCGTACATCACAGCAGCGATAATTGTTCGGGCTGCGGAGCAAACATCGCTCGCAAATCCGGCCGTTCAGTCAGCTTGCCCGGCGTCCAGCCGTCGGCAACGATGAAGGCCTTCACCTTTTTCAGGGAAACGCCGAAGCGGGCAATATCCTCCAGCCGCAACCGGCGAAACCGGCGTGAAGACAGGATCGAGGCGACAGTCTTGGTACCGAAGCCGGGCACGCGCAGCAGTATTTCGCGATCCGCCACGTTCACGTCCACTGGAAAACGGTCGCGATTTTTCAGCGCCCAGGCAAGCTTCGGATCTATATCGAGATCGAGCATGCCATTACCACCGATCGCGGTTATTTCACCAATGTCGAACCCATAAAAGCGATAAAGCCAGTCGGCCTGATAAAGCCTGTGTTCCCGCATCAAAGGCGGCTTGATGAGCGGCAGGTTCTTCGACGAATCCGGAATGGGGCTGAAAGCCGAATAATAGACGCGCCGCAAACCATAGCTGCCATAAAGCCGGGCGCTGGTGGACAGAATGGTGCTGTCATCAGCCCCATCCGCCCCAACAATCATCTGCGTGCTCTGTCCGGCAGGCGCAAAACGTTTGGTCTTTCGCGTCCTGACAGTCGGCTCCCCCGCCTCCTCGATCTTCAGGCGGATATCAGCCATCGAGCGGCGAATATTGGCGGGCTGCTTTTCCGGCGCAAAACGGCTGACGCCGCTATCAGTCGGCAATTCGATGTTGATCGACAGCCGGTCGGCGTAAAGCCCCGCTTCCTCAATAAGCTTTGGCGATGCTTCGGGAATGGATTTCAGATGGATGTAGCCGCGAAAGCCATGCGTGACGCGCAGTTCCCGCGCCACCCGCACCATCTCTTCCATCGTATGATCGGAAGAGCGGATAATGCCGGAAGAGAGAAACAGCCCCTCGATATAGTTGCGCCGATAGAACTCCAGCGTCAGCCACACCACCTCCTCGGCAGTAAACCGCGCCCGCTCGACATTGCTCGAAGAACGATTGATGCAATAGGCGCAATCATAGATACAGAAATTGGTGAGCAGTATCTTCAGGAGCGAAATGCAGCGCCCGTCCGGCGCATAGGCATGGCATATGCCCGACCCCTCCGTGGAGCCAAGTCCGCCGGATGCAGCAGAGCTGCGTTTCGTCGTGCCGCTGGAGGCACAGGACGCATCGTATTTGGCCGCATCGGAAAGAATGGCCAGCCGTTGCCTGATTGACTTCTTCATGGTTATGTTCACTATATGTTCTATTGAAAAATGTCAATCTCATCTGTTAAAGCCCTGAACGAATGCAAGAAAATGCCCGTCTCAAATTTGCTGGCATTTCGTTGTCGTCTTCTGATATAGTCGGCTTAGTTATGATTTTGGCATGGTTCCGGAGTTCCCCTCCGGAACCTGTTTCTTTTTGTGTCTGCAAGTAAAGCGACAGGACTGCGAAGGATAAAAAAATGGTAGAAAAAGTACCGATGACGCACGGTGGATTCATCAAACTGCAGGAGGAGCTGCGCTTTCGCCAGCAGGAGGAGCGTCCCCGTATCATCGAGGCAATTGCGGAGGCGCGCGCCCATGGCGACCTTTCGGAAAATGCCGAATACCACGCTGCCAAGGAAGCCCAGAGCCATAACGAAGGCCGCATCACTGAACTCGAAGACTTGACCGCACGCGCGGAAGTCATCGACCTTTCCAAGATGTCCGGTTCCAAGATCAAGTTCGGCGCCACCGTCAAGCTGATCGACGAGGATAGCGACGAGGAAAGAATCTATCAGATCGTTGGCGACCAGGAAGCCGATGTGAAGGCTGGACGCATTTCCATTTCCTCGCCCATCGCCCGCGCCCTCATCGGCAAGGAAGTCGGTGACAGCATCGAAGTCAACGCACCGGGCGGCGCCAAGGGTTACGAGATTCTCGCCGTACAGTGGGGCTGATCTGCCCTTTCATGCAATGCGCCCTTCGGGCGCATTGCATTGATATCCTGAACTGAAAATCCTGCCTTAGCCGCAAAGACGGAAGCCCATCTTGTCCCACGCCAGTCTGAAAGATGTGCAGGTGCTTGCGCCGAACTTCAAGCGCAGGCTCTCCGGCGTTACCTCCACCATCGTTCAGCTTATTCCGGTACAAAACCGGCTGGGTCAGAAAGTGGCCGTCATCGGCCCGGGCCTGCCGCAGCATCTGCCACATGTGCGCTTCCGTGATCTGTGGCGGCTCTGGCAAAACGGCCCGCTCAGCGGTCCGCGCATCTGGCACGCCCGCCGCAATCTCGAAATGTTGCCTGGCATTCTCATGCGTGACGTGCTGCGCATGAAGGTAAGGCTGATGTTCACCTCGGCGGCGCAAAGGCGACATTCCGCCTATACCCGCTTTCTGATTTCAAAAATGGATGCGGTCGTCGCGACAAGCGGCCGCTCAGGCTCGTTTCTGGAAGTACCACACAGCGTCGTCATGCATGGCGTCGATACCGAGCTGTTTCATCCCGCAACCGGCCCGGAGGATACGATCGCTTCGACCGGCCTGCCGGGACAATTTCTCATCGGATGTTTCGGACGGGTGCGCCACCAGAAGGGAACAGACCTTTTCGTGCGCGCCATGATCGAACTTCTGCCCGACTATCCCGAATGGACGGCCGTCATCTCCGGCCGCGTGACCGCAGAGCACAAGGCCTTCGCCGACAAGCTCGTGGCCGATGTCGCAGCAGCCGGTCTTGCGGACCGCATCGCGTTTCAGGGCGAGGTGGACGACATCAAGCCCTGGTATCGGCGGCTAACCCTCTATGTCGCACCGTCACGCAACGAGGGCTTTGGCCTGACGCCACTGGAAGCCATGGCGTCCGAGACGGCTGTCGTTGCCAGCAATGCCGGCGCCTATGAGGAAATGATCGTCAAGGGCGAGACCGGCATGGTCGTTGAGGCCGGCGACTACGCGTCCCTGCGGGATGCCATTAAAACCTATCTTGCCGATCCCGCACTCGCCAGGGACCATGCCCGTGCCGGACTTTCGCATGTGCGCACTGCATTTCCGCTGGAAAAAGAGGCGACGAGCCTCGGCACGATCTACGACGCGTTGCGGCGCGGGTAAGCGCCGGCGCAATCACTCAAAGGTCCGCCGATCAGATTTCCACCAGACCGACGCGCTTGACCTGACGGATGGTGAGCATGGTGCGCACGGTGTCGACGTTTTCGTCCGCTGTCAGAACCTCGATGACGAAATCCTGAAACTCGGTCAGGTTTCTGGCGATGCAATGCAGAAGGAAATCGCTTTCGCCGGATACCATCCAGGCCTGGCGCACCAGCGACCATCCGGCCGTCGCCGCTGCAAAGGCTTTCAGATTGCTGTCCGACTGGCGCTTGAGGCCGACCATGCAGAAGGCAACGAGATCGAAACCGAGCTTCGGCGCGTTCAACATGGCGTGATAACCCTCGATCACGTCGGCTTCTTCCAGCTTGCGGACGCGCCTGAGGCACGGCGGCGCGGAAATACCGACCCGTTCGGCCAGTTCCACGTTGGTCATGCGCCCGTCGCGCTGCAATTCGCGCAGGATTTTCAGATCGATGGCATCGAGTTCGACGCTGGTCACGGAGAGGTTCCTCGTTAAGCCGGAGAACTTCCTTGTACTACCAGGCGCAGGATTCGCAACAATATGCCGCCGGCCGGTCACAAAATTGCGCGCGCATCCACAACTGCCTTGTTGGTAACGCAAGGCTGCCCTTGAATAAAGGCACTAGACAACCTTAAATACCGGGCAACGAAGGGGTTGCGGCCTGTCCACCGTGCTTCGGCTGGAATGTTCTGCTGCCGAAAGGCCCCGCTACTTTAAAAAGGATTGTTTCCATGTCTGCCCGCCATACCAAGGTATTGATCATTGGCTCTGGTCCCGCCGGTTATACCGCGGCGATCTACGCGGCCCGCGCAATGCTGAAACCCGTGCTGATTGCCGGCATGGAACAGGGTGGCCAGCTGATGATCACCACCGATGTCGAAAACTATCCGGGCTTTGCCGATCCGATCCAGGGCCCCTGGCTGATGGACCAGATGCTGAAGCAGGCGACGCATGTGGGTGCGGAAATCGTCAGCGACCTCGTGACCGAAGTCGAAACCAACACGCGCCCCTTCGTGGTCAAGACCGATTCCGGTCAGGTCTGGACCGCCGACACGCTGATCATCGCAACAGGCGCAAAGGCCAAGTGGCTCGGCATCGAGAGTGAGCAGCACTTTCAGGGCTTCGGCGTTTCCGCCTGCGCCACCTGCGACGGTTTCTTCTATCGCAACAAGGATGTGATCGTGGTCGGCGGCGGCAACTCTGCCGTGGAGGAAGCGCTCTATCTCGCCCATATCGCCAAGTCCGTAACCGTCGTGCACCGCCGCGACAGTTTCCGCTCGGAGAAAATCCTTCAGGAACGGCTCTTCGCCAAGGAAAACGTCAAGATCCTGTGGAACACGGAAATCGCCGAAATCACCGGCGCTCCCGCCAAGCCACCAATGCCACCCTCTGTTTCGGGTGTGCGACTGCGTGACACCAAGACCGGTGTGATCAGCGATACGCCCATCGACGGCGTCTTCGTCGCCATCGGCCACGCGCCGGCCGTCGAACTGTTCAAGGGCAAGGTGAAGCTCAAGGACAATGGCTACATGTGGACCGCGCCCGATTCCACCGCTACCGACGTGGAAGGTATTTTCGCCGCCGGCGACGTTACCGACGACATATACCGTCAGGCCATCACCGCCGCCGGTATGGGCTGTATGGCCGCCCTTGAAGCAGAACGGTACCTCGCCGCGCAGCAGCCGCTTGCGGTAGCAGCCGAATAACCGAAAGGCAGGATAGGCATGGCAATGCCATTGGACTGGGATAAACTGCGCATTTTTCATGCCGCAGCCGAAGCGGGGTCTTTCACCCACGCTGCCGACAAGCTGCATTTGTCCCAGTCGGCCATCAGCCGCCAGGTCAGCGCGCTGGAACAGGATGTTGGCGTGAAGCTGTTTCACCGCCACGCCAGAGGTCTTATCCTCACCGAGCAGGGCGAACTGCTGTATCGCACCGCCCACGACGTGTTGCTGAAGCTCGAAACCGTCAAGATGCAACTTACCGAAACGACGGAGAAGCCGAGCGGCAAGCTGCGCGTGACGACGACTGTTGGTCTCGGCCAGGGCTGGCTGACGGACAAGGTGCAGGAATTCCTGCAGCTCTATCCGGAAATGTCGATCCAGCTCATCCTCGACAATGAGGAGCTGGATGTGAACATGCGCCACGCCGATTGTGCCATCCGCCTGCGCCAGCCGCAACAGTCCGACCTTATCCAGCGCAAGCTGTTCACGGTGCACATGCACGTCTATGCGGCGCCGTCCTACATCAACCGCCACGGCGAGCCGCAGTCGATCGAGGATCTAGACAACCACCGCATCATCTCCTTCGGCGAACCGGCACCCAACTATCTGCTTGATGTCAACTGGCTGGAAAATGCGGGACGCTCGTCGGACAACACCCGCATTCCGCATCTTCAGATCAACAGCCAGACCTCGATCAAGCGCGCCTGCCTGCTGGGAATAGGTATCGCCTGTTTGCCGGATTACATCGTCGGGCGCGATCCGGGATTGATTCAGTTGTCGCTTGCCGCCGATATTCCCTCGTTCGACACCTACTTCTGTTACCCGGACGAGATGAAAAACGCTGCAAAACTGAAAGCCTTCCGCGACTTCGTCGTTGCCAAGGCACGGAACTGGAACTTCTGACGTTTAAATAGGCCAGCGCCACAAAATATCATACTAATTCATGGAGTTGGCCTTCCCAAGATGGCGGCGCGCCAGACGCGCCGCGCTTCAGCTTTGCACATAAATTATACCGGAAATATCCAGACCTGCATCGCACGCATGCCTGACCTGCACAAAAAAGAGTTGTTTCGTGCACAAAAAAGCACCATATCGCTCTCAGTTGATGCACACGGTGGCTTTTCCTCCCAGTTCCACCGCATCAGCTGTTCCCCTCTGGAGGTTTTTGACCTTCACACTTAAAGGGCCCTGGATTTATCCGGCGGCCCTCTTTTTTTACCCGCAAGAATTTTCTCCAATTTGGCGAAATATCGCATGATGCAACCTTGTTTTGCATTCTTGCCACTCCCATATTTCAATCAGCTGTCACGCCTGCCTATGCACGCGACAGCTGTTCCCCTCTGGAGGTTTTAACCTTCAAACTCATTGGCCGCGGAGAAATCCGGCGGCCATTTTTTTGCGCGCCGTTCTCGGCCCGGGTGACTACCTCACAGAGACGTGAATTGTATATCGGAAAATATCGATATAAATATCGAACATGTCAGATATTAGAGAAACGCAGATGAACCCGGAGGAAATCCTCAAAGCCCTTTCACACCCCGCAAGGCTGAAGTTCCTCGAGTGGCTGAAGAGCCCTGAAAGTCACTTCTGTCAGGACCATCCGCTCAGCATGGGCGTATGCGCCAATCAGTTCCAGATCAGCGGCCTGTCGCAATCGACGGTCTCCTCACATCTGGCGGTTTTGCAGGCAGCTGGCCTGATAAGGTCAAAGAAAGTTGGGCAATGGGTGTTTTTCGAACGCAACGAGGAAACCATCGACGCCTTCCGCAATTATCTGCAAGCCAATCTTTGAGCCTCCCAAGCTTATAAGACCGGGGCGTCGGACCGGAAACTGCAAGGCGGTTTTCTCTCCTATGCCCATACATTAGGAAAGCGCGCCAGCCGCGCAATTTCGCCAACCGACCAGAAAGTGAAGTCGCATGACAAGTCTTTTCGAACCGGCACAGGCCGGCGATATCGCTCTCGCCAACCGTATCGTCATGGCTCCCCTCACCCGCAACCGCTCGCCGGGGGCAATTCCCAATAATCTCAACGCCACCTATTACGAGCAGCGCGCAACAGCCGGGCTGATCGTGACCGAAGGCACGCCGATTTCCCAGCAAGGCCAGGGTTACGCGGATGTTCCGGGCCTCTACAAGAAGGAAGCGGTTGAGGGCTGGAAAAAGATCACGGATGGCGTGCATGTCGCCGGCGGCAAGATCGTCGCGCAGATTTGGCACGTGGGACGCATTTCCCACACCTCGCTCCAGCCGCATGGCGGACAGCCGGTCGCCCCTTCCGCGATTATCGCCAAGTCCAAGACCTATATCATCAATGATGACGGCACCGGCGCGTTTGCGGAAACCTCCGAGCCCCGCGCACTGACCATCGACGATATCGGTCTTATCCTTGAAGATTACCGGACCGGCGCGCGCGCCGCACTTGAGGCCGGTTTCGACGGTGTCGAAATCCATGCCGCCAACGGTTATCTGATCGAGCAGTTCCTGAAATCCAGCACCAACCAGCGCACCGACGAATATGGCGGCTCGATCGAAAACCGCGCCCGCTTCCTTCTCGAAGTCGTCGATGCGGTTGCGGAAGAGATTGGCGCAGGCCGCACCGGCATTCGCCTGTCACCCGTCACACCCGCCAACGACATTTTCGAGGCCGACCCGCAGCCACTCTATAATTACGTTGCGGAAGAACTCGGCAAACGCAATCTGGCCTTCATCCATGTTGTTGAAGGTGCGACCGGTGGTCCGCGCGACTTCAAGCAGGGCGACAAGCCCTTCGATTACGCAGCCTTCAAGGCCGCCTATCGCAATGCGGGCGGCAAGGGCCTGTGGATCGCCAACAATGGCTACGACCGTGAGAGCGCCATCGAGGCGGTGGAAAGCGGCAGGGTTGATGCCGTGGCCTTCGGCAAGGCCTTCATCGCCAACCCGGATCTGGTGCGCCGTCTCAAGGACAACGCGCCGCTGAACGAGCCGAACCAGCCGACCTTCTATGGTGGCGGGGCTGAAGGCTATACCGACTACCCGGCTCTTGGCTGATCAGTGCTAAACTTGAAACGCCGCACCGCTCCACAGCGGTGCGGCGTTTTGCCGTTTCAGGACAGGCCTCGCGCCTGCCGCGCAGCAAAGTCTGAAAATGCGCCCATTACGAAGGCGTTGGCCACATGCAGCGCCTGCAGAAAGCCACTGCCCGTTTCCCGACCGATGCTCATCAACGCCACCTGAAGGCAGTAGAGAGCGAGGAGCACGAGCGCGCGCCCAAGGTTTGGCCGGAGGTCATCATGACGAAGGGCGAGCACGACTAGAGATACAATGGGAACGGCGATCAGCATGCCAAGCCCTTTGTGAACCACAAGCAGCGATCCGTCATAATAGATCGACAGCCCGGCCAGCAGCACCTGCGCGAAAATCAACACCGGCACGCCTGCCGAAATCACGGCGAACATACGGCGCCGCCGGGAAAATCCATTAGCCACTGTGACCATCACACCCTACCCCCGGCATCGGTCGCATGATGAAGGCCCGCCGGTTGCTGCACCTCGGCGAGACACCCAAGGCTCGCCAATGTTGCCGATACCGCCGCATCGATCGGCGTTCGCGGTTCCGCCCCGAGGAATTCGACAAGCTTGCGGTTGCTCATCCGGATCGGCATCTGCCAGAGATATTTCATTTCCATGACTTCGCGGAACAGGGGAACGAACGGTGCAGCCAGCCCGACGGCTAACCACGAAAGCCGCCGCATCTTGACCGGATGGCCGACGGCCCGCTCGATTGCCCCAACCAGTTGCAGCCCGTCGAAATCCCAGACACCCTCCATGTGGTAGACGGCAAACGTCTGAAGCTCGTCCGAGCGATCGAGCAGCCGCCCGATTATCTCCGCAACATCCGGCAGATAGGCCCATTGATGCCCGGCATTCGGTACTGCTGGATTCTGAACACTGCGAACCGGCTTGCCCGGTCGCACCAGCATCTGCGAAAACCAGTTGTTCTTCGCGTCAGGACCAAAGAAATCACCGGTGCGGACGATCAGGACCGGCACGCCGCGCATCGACGCCATTTTCAAACGCCGCTCCATTTCAACGCGCAAGCCGCCCTTGCGGGTGAAAGGCTTTTGCGGACTGTCCTCCGTCAGAAGCGGAAAGGCATCCGGGCCAAAATTATAGATGCTGCCTGGAAACACGATCCTTGCCCCGCAGGCCTCGGCAGCGGCTATGGTATTTTCGAGCATCGGCAGCACTTGGCTGTTCCAGTTGCGATATCCCGGAGGATTGACTGCATGGACGATGAGCCCGGCGCCTTTTGCCGCCTTCACCACATCCTCCCGGTTCATGGCATCGCCAGTCACGCGCTCGACGCCATCGACGGCATCAACTGGTGCCGATCGGCGAGTCATCGCCCGCACCCGCCAGCCGCGCTGCAATAACATCTTTGAGACATGGCTGCCGACGCCACCATTCGCCCCAACAATCAGCGCCAGAGGCCGGTTATTCTCTGCTGTATTTGCGTGGATTTCATATATCATTGCCATTACTCCTTCTTCTGGGCTGGAGTATCGGGCTATCAGGCGATATACGAAATTGTCCAAATGAGTGGAGCCGCTATACAAAATCTTATAATCAGAAGCCGCGATGTCAGCTGGGATTTTTACCGCACCTTCCTCAGCGTGCTGCGCGACGGCTCGCTTTCCGCCGCCGCCCGCGAACTCGGCATTACCCAACCGACAGCTGGGCGCCATATCGGAGCGCTGGAAGAGGCCATCGGCTTTCCGCTGTTCATCCGCTCGCCGCACGGGCTGATGCCGACGGAAGCGGCGCTGGCGCTCCGGCCCTATGCGGAAAATCTGGCGGCGACGGCCGCAGCCCTTATGCGGGCGGCCTCCGGCGAGGTCGGCAAGATCGAAGGAACCGTTCGTATCAGCGCATCGGATATCATCGGCGTTGAAATGCTGCCGCCGATCATCGCTGCCATGCAGGAGATTCATCCCCGGCTTGAAATAGAACTTTCACTCTCCGACACGTTGGAAGACCTTTTGCGGCGCGAGGCTGATATCGCCATCCGCATGACCGAACCGCAGCAGGATGCCATCGTCATGCGCTATATCGGCAATTTCCGTCTGGGATTTCATGCCACACGCGACTATCTGGCAAGAGCCGGCACCCCGAAAAACATGGAAGAACTGAACAACCACCGTATGATCGGTTTCGACCGCAAGACGCCTTTCATCAGGGCGGCGATCCAGCGCATGCGCTCGCTCGATCCGGAAATACCCGATATCGAAGAAATTTCCTTCGAAATTCGCGCCGACAGCAACCTCGCCCAGCTTGCCATGATCCGCGCCAGCGCAGGCATCGGCGTCTGTCAGATCGGCCTGGCGCGCAAGGATCCGCGGCTTGTCCAGGTCCTTCCGAAAACCGACATCCCGCTGCACGCATGGGTCGCGATGCATGAAAATCTCAAGACCTCGCCGCGATGCCGTGCCGTGTTCAGCGCCCTTGTCGACGGCCTGAAGGCCCACCTGAAGGAAACCGATCCGGGCGCCCCGCCGCAACGACGCTAGCGCCATTACAGCATCGATGACGCGCGGCCTTGCGCCCGCAAATCCGCAAGACATACCGGCGAAGCATGGAGCGTGATGCTGTTCTCACCGGAAATGTTGACGCACTCCATCAAAACGGTCTGGCCGGCGGTGAAATCTTGTCGACCACTTCCGCCTCCGGCCGGTCGCCGCCCTGGCTATATTCCTCATGCCACTGGCCGCGTTCGTCCTGATAGCTGATTTCCTCATCATCGCCGCCCACCTGCTGTTCGGCAGCAACGATGCGCGCGGCCTCGACCGCATCGGCATAGGTAGGAAATGTTTCGGAATAAGCGCCGTTCATGCGGTAGGCGAAGCCACCGTCATGTTCCACGACTTCATATACCACTTTTGTCATGCATGTTCCTCCTGTTTCAGTAGGCGACATCGCAACCACAACCGCGCTTCAAGCATTGCACCCAACGGGGGACAACACGGCATGAGCAGCATGTCCTTGACCGTACTACTATCCTACCAAAAGCACTCAAGCGCAAATCCTGCTTGATCTTAACGACGATACGTCACAGCCTCACACTCTCAGGGGAAGGGAAATCGATGGCGGGTTCTATTTTAAAGCAGGAGCGCATGTTGCTGCTGGCAATACCGGTGGCAGCCGTCGCCTATATGGCCGAACATGCGATATTCGAGGCCGGCAAAACGGCGTCGCTGATTGCCGCGATCGCCCTGATCGGGATGATCGTTCTGGTGTCGATGCGGGTTGCCCACCACGCCGAAATCCTCGCCGCCAAGGTCGGCGACCCCTATGGCACGATGATACTGACGCTGTCTGCCGTGGCGGTGGAAGTGTTGATCCTTGCCATCATCATGAGCGAATCCAACTCGCCGACGCTCGTGCGTGACACGATCTATTCCGCCGTGATGATCGACATCAACGGCATTCTGGGACTGGCCGCCCTGCTGGGAGGCCTTCGCCACGGCGAGCAGCCTTACAATGACGATTCCGGCAAGACCTACGGCGTCATGATCCTGACTGCCATGGGCATCTCGATGATCGTGCCGGAATTCATCCCAAAGGAAAGCTGGCACGTCTATTCCGCCTTCACCATCGTTGCAATGATCGCGCTTTATGCGCTGTTCCTGAAAATGCAGGTTGGTCCGCACAGCTATTTCTTCAGCTACGCCTATCCCCGCAAGGCTCATCCCAGCGGTCATCCATCCGGCGATCACACGGAGGACGAGGATGAGGGCAGCGTGTCCCTCTCCATCGGTCTCATCATCGCGGGCGTCGTGCTGATCGGCGTGCTGGCGGAATTCATGGCGGCCTTCCTAAGCCAGAGCCTCGAGGGCGCAAGCGCGCCACCGGCACTGATGGCAGTCGTGGTCGCGACGATCTCCGCATCACCGGAAATCCTGACCGCGCTCAGGTCCGCATTGCGCAACCGCATGCAGGCCGTGGTCAATATCGCCATGGGCGCATCGCTTTCGACGGTCATCCTCACCGTCCCTGTGATGGAGGGCATCGCACTCTACACCGGTCAGCCGTTCATCATGGCGATGACGCCGGTCCAGACGGTCATGGTCTTCATCACCCTCATCGCCGCCGCCATCAACCTCAATGACGGTGAAACCAACGCGATCGAGGGAATGACGCATTTCATCCTCTTCGCCACCTTCATCATGCTGCTGTTTCTCGGGCTTTAGCCGCAACAAAAAAAGCCCGGCATCGCTGCCGGGCTTCTTCGTTCAAGATCGCAAACCGATCAGCGGCAATCGGCGCAGAAGCGCTGGATGCGCTTGCAGGCCTCTTCCAGCAGTGCTTCCGACGTGGCGTAGGAAATGCGGAAGTTCGGGCCGAGGCCGAACGCCGATCCCTGCACGACGGCAACACCTTCGGCTTCCAGAAGCTCGGAGACGAAATCCACATCCGATTCGATGACCTTGCCGGACGGCGCGGTCTTGCCGATCATGCCGGCGCAGGACGGATAGACGTAGAATGCGCCTTCCGGAGCCGGGCAATTGATGCCTTTCGCCTGGTTGAGCATGGAGACGACGAGATCACGGCGGCCTTCAAAAATCTTCTTGTTGGCCGGAATGAAATCCTGCGTGCCGTTCAGCGCTTCGACAGCCGCCCACTGAGCAATCGAGCTGGCGCCCGAGGTCTGCTGGCCCTGGATCATATCCATGGCCTTGATGAGCGGAAGCGGGCCGGCTGCATAGCCGATACGCCAGCCGGTCATGGCGTAGGCCTTGGAGACGCCGTTCATCGTAAGCGTGCGGTCATAGAGCGAAGGCTCCACCTCAACCGGCGTGACGAATTTGAAGTCGCCATAGGTCAGGTGTTCGTACATGTCATCAGTCAGCACCCAGACGTGCGGATGCTTGACCAGCACGTCCGTCAATGCCTTCAGCTCGTCATGCGAATAGGCAGCGCCCGAAGGGTTGGACGGCGAGTTGAAAACGAACCACTTGGTCTTCGGCGTGATCGCCTTTTCCAGCGCTTCCGGCTTCAGCTTGAAATTGTCTTCGAGCGTCGTGTCGACGAAGACAGGCGTACCGCCGCAGATCGCCACCATTTCCGGATAGCTGACCCAGTAAGGTGCAGGAATGACGACTTCGTCACCCGGGTTGAGGGTGGCCATGAAGGCGTTGAAAAGGATCTGCTTGCCACCGGTGCCGACGATGGTCTGCTCCGGCTTGTAGTCCAGACCGTTTTCGCGCTTGAACTTGTCGGCGATCGCCTTGCGCAGTTCAGGAATACCTGAAACGGGCGTGTATTTCGTTTCGCCGCGCTTGATGGCGTCAATGGCGGCTTCCTTGATGTTTTCGGGCGTATCGAAATCCGGCTCGCCGGCGCCAAGGCTGATCACATCGCGGCCCTTCGCTTTAAGCTCACGGGCTTTCTGGGTAACAGCGATGGTGGCGGATGGCTTTACGCGGGAGAGAATGTCGGCAAGGAAGGCCATTTTTAATCGGTCCTGTTGTGGTTGACATCGGCAGAGGCGGAAAATCCTGTCTTCTGCGGCATTTTCTATGTCGAAAGACAGGCGCTCTTTCAAGGTCAAAAGCAGCATATGTGACACGGGGAAGAATTTAAACCTTCCTTAACCCGGAAGTAACGCTTGATGCGCTACATTCTCCGGCTAGAGGTCGTGTCTCTGTAGCTGGTTGAAAAATGGCGCCCAAAAGCATCTTTTCCAGTCTTGTCCGCGAGGTCGATGGCACATGGTCCACGGCCTATGGCACCTTCAACTTGAAATCCGCCCTGCAGCCCATCTTTCGCCGAACGATGAACGGCGCTCTCGACATCGATTCCTTCGAGGGTCTGGTGCGCCCCCATCGCAACGGCGAACCTGTGACACCGGGTGAATTCTTCTCGCTGGTGGCGCCTGAAGATATAGAGAATATCGACAGTATTCTGCGCACGATCCACATTCTCAATACCGGCAGGCTCAATCGTTCGCGCGCCCGCGTCTTCGTCAACTTCCATCCGGGCCTGTTCCAGACCCCGGCCAAGATGCGTCAGGAAGTGGAGCGCATGCGCCTTACCGCCCACGAGGCCGGCATGACGGCAGACCGCATCGTCTGCGAAATCTCCGAGAAAAAAGTCTCCGATACGCAGATGGTCGCCGACTTCGCCTATCATATGCATGACATCGGTTTTCGCGTGGCGCTGGACGATTATGGCGCGGGCGATTCCGACATTGACCGGGTGAAACTCATCAAGCCGGACTATGTGAAATTCGAGGCAGGCTGGGTGCGTGATTTCATGCAGAATTCGGCAGGCGCCGCCCTTCTGCGCGTCATCGTCAGCCAGTTTCGCGACGATGGGATAGAGCCGGTGTTCGAAGGACTGGAAACCGGCAGGCAGGTGGATATCTGCGAGGACCTCGGCGTCCTGCTGATGCAGGGATACGTGTTGGCAAAACCCGAACTAGCGCCGACGAGTTTCGACGCTCGCTTTCCCGAACTCGGCAGCGGATATTTTTCACCCTCGCCAAGGTCGGACAGAAGTACTGCGACACCGGCATTCCCGCGTGAAGACCGCCTCGCCGAGCCGCATACCCTGCGCCAGACCCGAACCTTCGGAAAACGCGGCCTTTGAGGCCGTTGACAGCGAAATTGTCTCGAAATCGGCTTTGCCACGATATTGCCACAATAAATACTGCGGAACGCCTGAATTCGGTCTCCAAGCCGTCCATTTCGAAGCCTCTTTTATCCTTTGAGAACAGGGACAAGAGGCGATCGCCATGTTTACCAACGACAGGACATCAGTTGAACGGTTAAGGGCGCAGAGAACGCTGTTTTCCCTCTGGATGGCCATTGCCGCCTTTCTTGTCGTCGTCACCATGGCCGCCGGGATCGCAACCTCGGCCAATGCAGCCTCTCAGGCAATCGACACCCTGCAGACATCCTCTATTCCGCAGGTGACGGCAACCGCGCGGGCGGGCGGCCACCTGTTGCTGGTTATCTTCTCCGCCGCAGCCTTCATAAGCCTCGGCATAGGCGGCCTCGCGCTCACCCGGCGAAGCCTGAAGGACGAGGCCCGCCGCCACAAGTAAGCCGCCCTCTCCTCGACTTGCGGCATCGGCGTGTTGCTGCTAAAGCACAGGGGAAGTCGTCAGAACGACGTTTCAAAAATCCCCGAAATGCCAAGGCCGCGACGGAATGATCTTCGGGCCCCTGCTGTGCTGGTGCCATCAATGACGCGTATTCAGGCCAACATGCTGCTTCTGCTCGCCGCGGCGATCTGGGGAGGCGGTTTCGTCGCACAATCATCCGCCATGACCTCGATCGGGCCATTTTGGTTCGTCGGTTTACGCTTCGCCATTGCCGCCATCGCCGTGATGCCATTCGCCCTGATGGAAAACCGCTCGAAAAAATCGTCGCCACGTCGCAGGGAAATCGGCGGCTTCATCCTTGTGGGCCTCGCCCTGTTCGGCGGCGCGACGACGCAGCAGGTCGGGCTTTTGACTACAACCGTCACCAATTCCAGCTTCCTGACGGGACTTTACGTCATCTTCGTGCCCGTGATCGCCGTCGTTCTTTACCGGCGCCATCCCCACTGGATCGTCTGGCCCGGCGCCCTGATGATGCTGGGCGGAATATTCCTGCTCTCGGGCGGCGCATTCGAGGCGCTGACGCAGGGCGATATTCTCAGCATCATCTGCGCCTTCTTCTGGGCAATCCAGATTACGCTCGCAGGTCGTTTCGTTTCCGAAAGCGGACGGCCGCTTGCGCTCTCATGCACTCAGTTTGCGATTTGCTCTCTCTTGAGTTGCATGATCGGCCTTGCGGTAGAACCCATCAGCATGGCGTCCATACAGGGGTCGCTGGCGGAAATTCTATACGTCGGCCTCGTATCCTCCGGCCTCGCCTTCGTTTTGCAGGTCGTCGCCCAGCGGTATACGACCGCGCCGCAGGCTGCGATATTTCTGTCTTCAGAGGCGCTTTTCGGTGCCTTGCTTGCGTCGATTTTCCTGAAGGAAACCATTTCCAACGCCGGTTATATCGGCTGCGTGATCATTTTCGCCGCTATATTGATCGTCGAACTGGTGCCGGAACTGACGCGTAAACGGCAAAAAACCGCTGTTGGAACGGCCTGACGCAGAAAGAACTGATTTTTCTGTTTCGAGGAAAAATCGTACCGCCGCATTCAAAATTTTGCCCGGAAACCGAAGGCAACCGGCAATTATTTCATCAATTATCAAATATGCGGAAAAAATGTGCGACTACGCGCAGGAATTCTACCGCAGGTTTTTATCCGACAAAAAGCCCGTGAAAACTTTTGCTTGCCAATTTTCCATAAACGCAGCAATCTACTGCGGTTCGGGCAATTTGCGAGCATGGGAAGGCCTATAAATTTGCGCACTGGGGACGCTATAAACCTCGGGCGGTGGGACGAAAAACGTTGGATGAGAACGCCATTACTTCCCGCTGTGAAGGTCCTTTTTCTCAATAGTCAAGAGCTGCCTGCCAACGCCCTCGCGGGGCAAAACTGTAATGCTGCCTGTAGCTGAACGCGGGCAGAGCGAAAAGGACCTGATGCATGGCCGAAACTGGCACCGTAAAATTCTTCAACACAGACAAAGGCTTCGGCTTCATCAAGCCAGACAATGGTGGCGCTGATATCTTTGTTCATATCTCTGCCGTACAGGCTTCCGGCCTGTCCGGACTTTCAGAAAATCAGAAAGTGAGCTTCGACACGGAACCGGATCGTCGCGGCAAGGGCCCGAAGGCAGTCAATCTGCAGATTGCTGGCTAACCCTAAAACGGCTTTCATTTCTAGTTGAAGCCCGGCAGGAATGCCGGGTTTTTTTATGCCCAATCCGGAGGCGCCAATACGCGCCCGGAAACTCAGATCCCCTTGAGATAGGGGTTGGTGCGCCGCTCCTCGCCAAGCCGCCCGCCGGGGCCATGGCCGCAGATAAATCCGACATCATCACCCAGCGGCAGCAGCTTGTCGCGAATGGACGCCATCAGTTGCTCGTGGTTCCCGCCCGGCAGGTCGGTACGCCCCACCGACCCCGCAAACAGCACGTCGCCGACATGGGCGAATTGCTGGTCGCGATTATAATAGATGACGTGACCTGGAGCGTGACCCGGGCAATGGTAGACTTCAAAGACATGACCCCCGAACGATACCGTGTCGCCCTCATTCAGCCACCTGTCCGGCAAAACGTTCTGAAGACCGCTGATGCCGTATTTCTCAGCCTGGGTCTCGATCCTCTCGAGCAGCGGTCGATCGTCCTCATGCGGGCCGATCACCGGCAGGGAAAGCTTCTCGCGCAGTTCCTTGGCGCCGCCGGCATGGTCGAGATGGCCGTGCGTCAGCCAGATTTCCTTGAGCGCGATGCCGTTTTCGGAAACCACCTGAAGAATGACATCCACATCCCCACCGGGATCGACGACAACGCCTTCCTTCGTATCCTCATCGAAGAGAATGGTGCAGTTCTGCTCGAACGGCGTGACCGGAATAATGCCCGCCTGCAACTTTCCCATATCCCGTGTCTCCCTGTCTGACAAATCCCGCCTCCTATAGCCTGCGGCCGGTTCCGGCACAATGGCGGAGGAAAAAGCAACGGTTTCCGGTGACCTTGCCACTTTCAAAACCATGAGTTAATTCAATCAGATATCGGATATTTTCCCGCTCGAGACGGGAGGTATCTGTGAAAAATGTGGAACGCCCTGAAGGCTGCGACGTTGTAGGTCCAGTCTTAAAAGGAGTGAGACACATGGACAAGACGCTTAAAATGCTCATGGCTGGCGGCGCTTTCGCCCTCATGGCCGGTTACGCAAACGCCGCCATGGTCGCCACAACAGCATCGGACGTTTCCGTTCGTTCGGGCCCAGGCGAGGATTATCCCGAGCTTGGCCTTGCCACCCGTGGCAGCAACGCGGTTCTGGATGGCTGCATGGACGGCAGCAGCTGGTGCCGCATCGAAGTCAACGGCCTGCGCGGCTGGGCACATGCGGATTATCTGAATGTTATGTATGAGGGCTCTCCCGTCATTCTCGAACAGCGCCGCTCCGATATCAGCGTGCCGGTCGTGACTTACGAGAAGACCTCGAGCGTACAGGCAGAACCCAACCCCGGCGATCCGAACCTTGGCCGCGTCGGTGAAGTCAATCCGCCCGAAACAGTCATCTCCTATATTGACGAGCACCCTGCGGACACTGTCACCTTTGATGGCGAGGTAGCGGTCGGCAGCACCCTGCCCTCCGATACCCGGCTCGTGGAAATCCCTGATTACCAGTATCGCTACGTTCAGGTGAACGACGTGCCTGTTCTGGTGGAGCCATCGACGCGCCGGATTGTCTACGTCTACCAGTAGACGCGAACTCGATACCGGCAGCATGAAACCAATGAAGAGCGCGGGCTTTCCGCGCTCTTTTCTATTTCCGGTAAAGGCCAGTCAGGATTCCAGTTGCACCGGCACCCGCAGCATATTATCCACCGCAACAGAAAATGATCGCGGCATCCTCCCGAGCGGACGCATTTTCGGCTATGTTTACAGAATATTGGCGCATCGACGCATGTCAGCCGCAGAATATGAAGGAACCGCAGTGCCACCGCAATCGCTCAAAACCGCAGCCGCCAGGCAGACACCGGCACTCCCGAAGGTTGACGACGGCAAGATCGACTTCGATACGATAGAGGCCCTGTTCTTCGCGTATCGCGATTTCGTCTCCGATCCAGATGTCATTCTTTCGAAACTGGAATATGGGCGCGCGCATCACCGGGTGGTCTATTTCGTCAGCCGGCAGCCCGGCATGACGGTGGCGGATCTGCTCGACACCCTGCAGATCACCAAGCAGAGCCTTGCCCGCGTGCTCAAGCAATTGATCGACGACGGTTATATCCGCCAGATGGCTGGCCCGGAAGACCGCCGCCAGCGCAGGCTCTATCCAACGCTGACAGGGCGCGAACTGGCGCTGGCGCTGAGCGAGCCGCAGTCGCGGCGGATCGACCGTGCGCTGGAAGGGCTTGGACCCGACGCCCGCGCCTGCGTTCGCAAGTTTCTGGCGCAGATGCGCAGCCCGACACCGGGGGAAGGCGACTGACGATGGCCACGGCAACGACAAAACTCCCTCCCGCTGATGACGATGCGGCCCACCTTCTGATCGTCGATGACGACGCCCGCATTCGCAATCTTCTGCAACGTTTCCTCGGCGACAAGGGATACCGCATCTCCGTCGCAGCAGATGCGGCAGAAGCCCGGCGCAAGATGGTCGGTATCCGTTTCGACCTTCTCATTCTCGACGTGATGATGCCGGGGGAAAACGGGCTTTCGCTCACCCGGTCGCTGAATGAGAACAAATCCGTGCCGGTCATTCTCCTGACCGCCCGCTCGGAGGCGGATTCCCGAATCGCTGGGCTGGAAGCCGGCGCGGATGATTATCTCGCGAAGCCTTTCGATCCGCGCGAACTTGTCCTTCGTATCAACAACATCCTGCGGCGCAACACTTCGCCGGATACGCCCAAGATCGAACAGATCATGTTCGGCCCCTACAGCTTCTCTATCCCCAGGAAGGAATTGCGGCGCGGCGCTGAAACGATCCGCCTGACGGATCGCGAACAGGAGATCATGCTGCTCTTTGCGCTTCGCGCCGGCGATACCATTCCACGGCACGAGCTGGTCGAGGCGGAATCCGAAGTGGGCGAAAGAACTATCGACGTGCAGATCAACCGCCTTCGCCGCAAGATCGAGGACGACCCTGCCAACCCGGTCTACCTGCAAACGGTGCGTGGCATCGGCTACCGCCTGAGCGTGGATTGACAAGGACAAACGAAAGGCGGGCGCACAGCCATGGCGAGCCTCGATTTTCTAATCACTGTCAGGAATAGCGGCGTAGCGAAGACCTGGCGCGCATTTACCAGATGGCTTCGCCACTGGCTGCCCACCGGGCTTTATACGCGCTCGCTGCTGATCATCATCCTGCCGATGATCCTGCTTCAGGGCGTTGTCGCGGCCGTTTTCATGGAGCGTCACTGGCAGCTGGTTACCGAGCGCCTTTCCTCAGCCGTAACGCGCGATATCGCAGCGATCATCGAGCTTCTGCAAACTGATGAGGAAGAAGACGACTATCAGCGCGTCATCCGCATCGCTCGCGAGAAGCTGGGTCTCAGCATCTACATCGAGCCGAAGGCCGATTTGCCGGCCCCGAGACCAGAACCGTTGTTTTCCATTCTGGATACGATCCTCGCCAATCAGCTGACCCAGCAAATCGGCCGGCCATTCTGGATCGATACTTATGGCAACGGTTCCCTGGTTGAAATACGTGTCCAGCTCGAAGACAAGACGCTCCGCGTCTTTACCAGTCGCAGCGCCGCCTATGCCTCCAACACGCATATCTTCCTTGTCTGGATGGTCGGTGCATCGCTGGTTCTGATCGCCATTTCCATCCTGTTCCTGCGCGGGCAGATCAAGCCTATCGAAGCGCTTGCCAAGGCGGCCGAAAATTTCGGCAGGGGCCAGAAGATCAGCGCCTATTCCCCACGCGGCGCAGACGAGGTGCGGCGGGCGGGACTTGCCTTCATATTGATGCGCGAACGCATCGAGCGGCAGATGGAACAGCGCACTGCCATGCTGAACGGTGTCAGCCACGACCTGCGCACCATCCTCACCCGTTTCAAGCTGCAACTCGCGCTTGCCGGCGACAATCCTGATCTGGAAGGGTTGGACAAGGATGTCGAGGATATGCAGTCGATGCTGGAGGCCTACCTCACCTTTGCCCGCACCGATGTCGAGGAGGATGTCGGCACGCTGGAGCTTCCGGCACTTCTGGAAAAAATCGACTATGATTTCGAGCTGCACGGCAAGAAATTCAGCTACGAGCTTTATAATATCGACCAGATCATCGCGCGCCCGAATGCCCTCTCCCGCCTCGTCGCCAATCTCGCGGAGAATGCCCGGCGCTATGCCAGCAAGCTCCATATCGACATCCGCAAGGCGCCACGCTCCATCATCATGACGTTTGATGATGACGGGCCGGGTATTCCGGAAGCGTCAAGGGAGGATGTCTTCAAGCCGTTCTTCCGGCTGGACGAGGCACGCAACCTCAACGCCTCTGGCACCGGGCTCGGCCTCTCCATCGTCCGCGACATCGCCCGCAGCCATGGCGGTGACGTATCGCTGGACGACAGCCCGATGGGCGGATTGCGGGTGATCGTCAAAATTCCGGCGTAGAGCAGCGGAGAGAAAAATGTGATGCGGCTCGCCCGCTTCCGTCATTCCAGCCTTGAACCGGAATGACGGAGAAAGAATGTTCAGCCTGCGCAATCTTTGGGTTGCGTGTTGTTGTGCGTTCTCAGCACATTTTCTCGCCGTTCGGCACCGGCCGCTCCACCCCGGCAAGCACGATGTCGCCGTTTCCATCGGCAAACCCCAATGTCAGAACTTCGGAGCGGAACGGGCCAATCTGGCGCGGTGGAAAATTCACCACACCCAGCACCTGCCGGCCGATCAGACTTTCCGGGGTATAATGCACCGTGATTTGCGCCGAGGATTTCTTGATGCCGATCTCGGGGCCGAAATCGATCTTCACCTTGATCGCCGGCTTGCGTGCTTCCGGAAAAGGCTCTGCCTCAACGATCGTGCCGACACGGATATCGACCTTCTCGAAATCGGCATAGGAAATTTCACTGCTCATGCCATGCTCCCGCCAGCCTGCTCGTCTTCAACCAGCCAGTTCTTCGGCGCGATTTTTCGCCGCAGCGATCGCCTTGTCAAACAGGGGCTGCATGCCGTCTTCGGCCATCAGCACCGAAAGTGCGGCGGCCGTTGTACCGCCCGGCGAGGTAACGTTCTGGCGCAGGCGCGCCGCCTCGTCAGAAGACTGATGCAGGAGTTCGCCAGCACCGGCCACGGTTTCACGCGCCAGCCGCATGGCTATATCCGCCGGCAGACCGGCCTTGCGACCGGCTTCCGCCATGCATTCAACCAGATAGAAGACATAGGCCGGACCGCTTCCCGAAACCGCGGTAACCGCGTCGATATCGCTTTCGGTTTCCACCCATTCGACCGGACCGCTGACCTTCAGCAATCCATCCACCACGGCTTTAAGTGCCGGCGTCACCAATTCGTTGGCATAGGCGCCCGTCACGCCACGGCCAACCATGGCCGGCGTGTTCGGCATGGCCCGCACGGCGGCGACCGAGCCGAAATGCGAAACGAAAGTGCCGACGGTGGTGCCGGCCGCAATCGAAACCACCACGGTCTCGGGTCCGAGCAAGGGCTTGAGGGAGGGTAGCACTGCTTCCATCATCTGCGGTTTTACCGCGACAAACAGAATGCCCGCCTTCACGCCGTCAGGCACGCTTTCGCTATGCGTGGCGCCCGCTTCCGCAATTGTCGTGCGCATGGCGTCGGAGGGGCGCGGATCGATGACGATAACCTGCGAACCCGGCACGCCCTTTTTCAGCCAGCCCGAAAGCAAAGCGCCGCCCATATTGCCCGCCCCAACGAGGACGAGAGGACCGGAAGCCCTGTAGACCATTTTCAAGCTTCTCCGACGGTCTCGAACATGACCGCTTCAATTGCACTTTTCGCATCCAGCCCCGACCATACGACGAACTGGAATGCCTGATAATATTGTTCGCATGCCTCAAGCGCGCTGGAAAGCAGCACTTCCACCTGCTGGTTGTTAGGCTCCGCACCGCCAGCCAGAAGCAGCGACTGGCGGAAGATCACAACATCTTCCTGCCGCCACAGATCGAAATGACCCATCAGTACCTGGCCGTTGACCTGAGACAACAGGCGAATGACTTCGTTGACGCGCTGATCGGGCACCTTGATGTCGAAGGCGCAGGCCAGATGCAGTGCCTCGAAATCTTCCATCCAGGAAAAGGAAACGTGATAATCGGCCCAGTGGCCCGC
This sequence comes from Agrobacterium sp. S7/73, assembly GCF_019355535.1. Classification (NCBI taxonomy): domain Bacteria; kingdom Pseudomonadati; phylum Pseudomonadota; class Alphaproteobacteria; order Hyphomicrobiales; family Rhizobiaceae; genus Agrobacterium; species Agrobacterium sp. S7/73. The sequence goes on along the minus strand of NZ_CP072136.1, from coordinate 685,028 downwards.
CACCGTCATGGCGATCTCATCTTCGCCGGAACGTTCGAACGACCAGTCGTTCGAGGCGGCGACAATCTCGATCATGTCCACGGGATTGGACTGGCGCTCAATTTCAAATTCTATCAGGCTCATGCGGCACCTTCTCATCCGGTATGGATGTTCTGTTTTGAACGCCGGGCACAAAACGCACACACAAACCGGATTCAACACTTGAGACGATTGCCCGACACCAACAGAGTTACACATTCACCCTGTGTGGAGCTTACCAGGTTCGTTTCGAATCATCATTTAAAATCAGTGTATAATGGCCGAGTCCTGCTGCCACCCCTCGGGCAGCATTTTTACTTTTTGAACAGTGGATATCTTCTCCCCCATCACCTCAGGCGAGATACATAAGCGACTCTGGCAATTGCGTTTTTTGGAAGTGTCCACAGGCCTCAAAAAATTAACGATGGAGGCAGGTCCGGATCGACAGGGAATAATTTCGGGTTGCATGGCCCGCAAACAAAAAGTCCCGGAATCGCAGGCGATCCGGGACCTATTGATGAAAAAGCGCGAAAAGAATCAATCCTTGGCAGCAGAAAGCTTTGCTTCCAGAGCCTCGATGCGAGCGCGCAACGCATCGTTTTCATCGCGCGCCTTGATCGCCATCTCGCGCACCGCGTCGAATTCCTCGCGCTTGACCACGTCGAGGCTGTTCAGCCAGCGATCCGCCTGTGCGTGCAAGGCAGCCTCGGCCTCCTTGCGCATTCCCTGCGCAGCGCCCGCCGCATCGGTCATCAGCTTGGCGACTTCATCCAGAAAACGATTGGTGCCTGTCGTGGTCATGGCCCTGTTCCTTCGTCGGTTCAGGGAGCGTTCCGTTCCCTGCTGTTGATGCCTTTCAGGTAGGCACTCGACAGCCGCCTTGCAAGCAAAATCGAAAAATCCGCATGGCTTGCAATGGCCTTCGGCATCGCAAAGCGTCCCTTGAAGAATAATCTTGACCGGCGCTGCGGCAATCGCCATTTTCCTCGCGTAAAGAGACCGGAGAGCATCATCGCCCGGCTCCTTGAGGCAATGGGTTATTCTGTTGTCCGCCCAGCAACGATGACGGAATATACGGATTGTTAGCCGCTCCCACCCAACTTGCCATCATGCCATTTCCGAATATCGATCCGGTTGCCCTGTCTCTCGGGCCTCTGGCGATCCATTGGTACGGCATTGCCTATGTCGCCGGCATCATGCTCGGCTGGTTTTATGCCCGCCGCCTTGCGCTTACGCCTCGCCTGTGGCCAAACGATACATCGCCAATCTCGGCGCAGCATCTTGACGACTTCATCCTGTGGGCAGCCGGCGGCATCGTGCTTGGCGGGCGCATCGGCTACATCCTGTTTTACGATCTTGGCGCCGTCGCCGCAAACCCTATAAGAGCACTTGAGATATGGAACGGCGGCATGTCGTTCCATGGCGGCCTGATCGGCACGACCATCGCCATGATCCTCTTCGCCCGCAAGAACGGCATCCCTGTCTGGAGCATGTTCGATATCATCGCAGCCGTCGCACCTGTCGGCCTACTGTTCGGACGCATCGCCAATTTCATCAATGGCGAATTGTGGGGACGTATCGCCGACGTTCCCTGGGCCGTCGTGTTCCCCAGCGGCGGGCCGTTTGCGCGTCACCCCAGCCAGCTTTACGAAGCGGGACTTGAAGGCCTCGTTCTCCTCGTCATTCTGGCGGTCACCATCTACGTTTTCAGGGCGCTCAAGACACCTGGCATCGTAACCGGCATCTTCGTTTGCGGTTACGCGCTGTCGCGCATCTTCGTGGAATTCTTCCGCGAGCCGGACGCCCAGATCGGTTATCTCGCGGGCAACTGGCTGACCATGGGCATGGTACTCTCCACGCCGATGTTCCTTCTTGGCCTCTGGGCCGTCTTGCGTGCGCGACGCGCTAAAATACGCGCTTAAGCGGAATGGCCTGCCATGACGACACCGCTTGCGCAACGCATCAAATCCCTCATCCGCCTGAACGGCCCGCTCAGCGTCACCGATTTCTTCTCGCTTTGCCTTGCCGATCCTGAACACGGTTATTACCGGAGCCGCGAACCTTTTGGCCGATCGGGCGATTTCATCACCGCTCCGGAAGTCAGTCAGCTTTTCGGCGAAATGCTCGGCGTTTTCGTGGTTCACGCCTGGCAGCGCCATGGCGCACCCGCAGATATTCGTCTGGTGGAAATCGGCCCCGGCCGCGGCACCATGATGTCTGACATGCTGCGCGTCATCCGCCGCATCGCCCCACCGCTTTACGAGACGATGCGGGTGCATCTGGTGGAGACCAGCCCTCGCCTTTGCGCCATCCAGAAAGAGACGCTCGCTGCGCATGCCGAACGGCTGACATGGCATGACAGTTTCGATGCGGTGCCGGAAGGTTTCCTGCTCCTCGTCGCCAACGAGCTTTTCGACGCCATCCCAATCCGGCAATTCGTGAAGACGCCGCAGGGTTTCCGCGAACGGGTGGTCAGTCTTGGTACCGATGGTGAACTGGTCTTCTCGACTGGGCTTGCCGGCATCGACCCGGCGCTGCTGCCGCCCGGCCCGGAACGGCAGCCGATTGGCAGCATATTCGAGATCTCACCCGCCCGCGAAGCCGTAATGACCGCAATCTGCCAGCGCCTGTCCGCATATGGCGGCACCGCACTCGCGATAGACTACGGCCATCTGGTCGCCGGGTATGGCGACACATTGCAGGCCATGCGCAACCATGCCTTCGACCCGCCGCTTTCTCATCCCGGGCAAGCCGATCTGACCAGCCATGTCGATTTCGAAAGCCTTATCAGGACGGCTGAAGCAAACGGCGTTCATGTCAACGGCGGCATCAGGCAGGGCGACTTTCTTTATGGTCTTGGCCTGAAGGAACGGGCAACCGCCCTTGCCGCGAAAGCTACACCCGACCAGACGCTTGAAATCGCCGAAGCGGTCAACCGTCTCGCTGGCGAAGGGGCTGGAAGGATGGGGGAACTTTTCAAGGTCATCGCCGTTTCAAGTCCCGCGCTCCATCTCATGCCGTTTCGCGCGGTGGATTGACAGTGCAATCACCTCTGGGCCAACATCGGCTCAGAACGAAGCAAGCGAACGCAGACACACTGCACCAGACAAACGCCGCGCAACGCCGTGGCAACAGGAAACATCTCGCTTAACGCATCCCACTGGCCAACAGCGACATTCTCCAAGGAACTCCCGCACCATGCAGAACGAAACGCTGCCGCTCCCCATCCAGAGCCCCCTGCTTGCCGCCTTGAGTGAAAACCGTGTCCGTCACGGTTTCTTCACCCGGCAAGGCGGCGTCTCCGAGGGGCTTTATCAGGGCCTCAATGTCGGCCTCGGTTCGAATGACGAGCCGGAACTGGTGCAGGAAAACCGCCGGCGCGTCACGCAATGGTTCGGCTTGTCTCCGGAACGTCTCGCTACCGTGCATCAGGTCCATTCTCCTGATGTCCTTGTGGTCGATGAAAGCTATGACGGCAGCCGCCCGCAGGCCGATGCGATGGTAACGGCGACACCGGGTTTCGTGCTCGGCGTTCTGAGCGCCGATTGCGGCCCGATCCTTTTTGCGGACGCTGAAGCGGGCGTTGTGGGTGCCGCCCATGCCGGCTGGAAGGGTGCATTGTTCGGCGTGCTCGAAAACACGATCGAGACCATGAGGAAGCTGGGCGCCAGCCGCGAGCGCATCTCTGCCTCTCTCGGCCCCTCCATCAGCCAGGCCAATTATGAGGTCGGGCCTGAATATGTGGCGCGCTTCACCGATTTCGATCCCGCCTATGCGGCCTATTTCACCGCTTCGGACAAAGGCGGCCATGCGCTATTCGACCTCAAGCAATTTACAGTAGACCGGCTGGTCAATGCGGGCGTGAGAGCGGAAAACCTCGGCCTATGCACCTATCCTGATGAAGAACGCTTCTATTCCTACCGACGCACGACCCACCGTGCCGAGCCCGACTACGGGCGGCAGATTTCCGCAATCGCAATTCTGGAGGACTAAATGGCCCTGCACTTCGAGCTCTCGGAATTCGATGCCCGCCGCGAACGGCTGATTGCGAAGATGGCGGAAGAGAAGCTAGACGCCATTCTGCTTTTCGCCCAGGAAAGCATGTACTGGCTTACCGGCTATGACACCTTCGGCTACTGCTTCTTCCAGACGCTGGTGGTCAAGTCGGACGGCTCCATGATGCTTCTGACCCGTTCGGCGGATATGCGGCAGGCCCGGAATACTTCGACGATCGAAAATATTCTCGTCTGGGTCGACCGGCCCAATGCCGACCCGACGCTCGATCTTAAGAACCTCCTCAGCGATCTCGATCTCCTTGGCGCCAAGATCGGCGTGGAATACGACACCCACGGCATGACCGGGCGCGTCGCCCGCCTGCTGGACAACCAGCTTGCCAGCTTCTGCCAGATGATCGACGCCTCCTATCTGGTCAGCAGCTTGCGGCTCATCAAGAGCCCAGCCGAGATCGCCTATGCGAGGAAGGCCGGCAGACTTGCGGACGAGGCTCTGGACGCTGCACTGGAACTCATCAAGCCCGGTGCGGACGAAGCCGCGATCCTCTCGGCAATGCAGGGAGCGGTTCTGGCCGGCGGCGGTGACTATCCCGCCAATGAATTCATCATCGGCTCCGGCGCGGACGCGCTGCTGTGCCGTTACAAGGCCGGCCGACGCAGGCTCGATGACAAGGATCAGCTGACGTTGGAATGGGCGGGTGTCAGCGCCCACTACCACGCCGCCATGATGCGCACGGTGGTGATCGGCGAACAGGACTTCCGCCAGAAGGAGCTTTACAGCGCCTGCCTGCAAAACCTCACCGACATCGAAGAGGTGCTGCGGCCCGGCAAGACCTTCGGCGATGTCTTCGACGTGCACGCCCGCGTCATGGACGAGCGTGGACTGACCCGCCATCGTTTGAACTCCTGCGGTTATTCGCTGGGCGCGCGTTTCTCACCGTCATGGATGGAGCATCAGATGTTCCATGCCGGCAACTCGCAGGAAATCGCCAGCGATATGACCCTGTTCGTGCACATGATCGTGATGGATTCCGATTCCGGCACCGCCATGACCCTCGGCCAGACCTACCTCACCACGGAAGGCGCGCCGGAACCGCTCTCGCGCCATAGCCTCGATCTTCTCACAGCTTAAATCTGCACCGGGTTTGACAGAGCGGGAAAACCGGCCCTACATTGCCGCCACCTTGGGCAAGAAGGAGCGGAACATGAGAGGAAACGTCGCATGAGCCGGACGGGGTTTACCCGCCCTTTCCAGACGTTTGTCGTTTCGGTCCTCGTCATTCCGGCGCTGGCGTTGACCCTGTCGGCCTGCAACACCACGGAGGCGCTGACGCCGCAGGTGAATGTCGGCCACAATAGCTCGCAATCGACACCGGTGACGCAGGGCGATCTCGACCAGATGGCTGCCGCTGCCGACCGCGCGCCCGAAGGCGCACCGGCAACCGCCTCTTCCGTGCCCGCTTACGCACCGCAGAACTCCCTGCAGGCGCAGACACAGGCGCTTTCCAACGGCAATGAGTACGGCGAACCTCTTGGTCAGACCCAGTCTACCGGACAATCTGCAGGCCAGTCACCCGCCAGCACCCAGCCGCCGCCTCCACAGCAGACGGCCGCACTTGCCCCCGCTGCTTCCGGCAACACCATCCGCTTCCTGCCGATCATCGGCGCGCCCGTTCAGGCCGTCACGCCGCTTTCGCGGCAACTGGGCGCCGAGGCGCGGGCAAAGGGGCTGACAATCCGCGCCTCCAACGACAATTCGGCAGAGAACATCCTCAAGGGATATTTCTCCGCCTTCGCCGATGGCAGCAAGGTCAACATCATCTACGTCTGGGACGTTCTGGATGCCAATGGTGTCAGGCTCCATCGCCTGCAGGGGCAGGAAACGGTGGCAGCCAAGGGCAGCGATCCCTGGGCCGCCGCGACCGACAGGGTCATGCAGGATATCGCCGCAAAAACGCTCAACGAGTATTCGTCATGGAAGCAGTCTCAAAGGGGATGAGATGAAACGGCGGGAGAAGTCACAGAGATTTCATGAAAATCATTGCGAAAGCACGGAGTCCTCTTGCAATCGGAAGCAACAACGCTATTAAGGCGCGCATGGCAACAAGGCGTATCCGGCAAAGGCTTTTCAGCCGGATGTTCCTCCCCTTGAACGACGCTTGGTTACGGCAGACACTTTCCCGTGGCGCAAGGCGATTGCATGGAAACAGGCGGGCGCAATGAAGGTTTTCGCAGGCAATTCGAACCGGCACCTTGCCGAAGCGATCTGCAAGTATCTCAACGTTCCCTTGGGAAATGCCACCGTAAAGCGGTTTGCTGACCAGGAAATTTTCGTAGAAATCAGTGAAAACGTACGCGGGGAGGACGTTTTTCTCGTCCAGTCCACTTCGTTTCCGGCAAACGATCATCTGATGGAACTGCTCATCATGATCGATGCCATGCGCCGCTCCTCGGCAAAACGCATCACGGCAGTACTTCCCTATTTCGGTTACGCCCGCCAGGATCGCAAAGCCGGCCCCCGCACACCGATTTCCGCCAAGCTCGTCGCCAACCTGATCACCGAAGCCGGCGCCGACCGCGTTCTGACGCTCGATCTTCACGCCGGCCAGATCCAGGGCTTTTTCGATATTCCGACCGACAACCTCTTCGCAGCGCCCATTCTGGCCCGCGATATCAAGGACCACTACGACACCAACAACGTCATGGTCGTTTCGCCTGACGTTGGCGGTGTGGTGCGTGCCCGTGCCCTTTCGAAGCGTCTGGACTGTCTGCTGGCCATCGTCGACAAACGCCGTGACCGTCCGGGTGAATCCGAAGTCATGAACGTCATCGGCGACGTATCCGGCAAGGACTGCATCCTGATCGACGATATCATCGATTCCGGCGGCACGCTCTGCAATGCTGCCGAAGCGCTGTTGAAAAAGGGCGCAACCAGCGTCACCGCCTATATCACGCACGGCGTGCTTTCCGGCGGCGCCGTTGCCCGCGTGGCCTCATCGAAGCTGCGCGAACTCGTCATCACCGACAGCATCCAGCCGACCACCAGCGTCCAGTCCGCGCACAATATCCGCGTGATCAGCACTGCAGGCCTTCTGGGCGAAGCGATCAACCGCACCGCGCAGGAACAGTCGGTTTCCGGCCTGTTCGACTGAAGCAGTCTTTTCTCTCGCACATCTGCAAAATCACTGCATCCGCATACCGTCACCCCGGATTTAGTCCGGGGTCCAGTGCGATCAAGTATTTGATCGCGTAAGATCCTTTCTTACGGCGCGTCCGCGCGGTTGCTGGATGCTGGTTAAAGATTGGCATGATGAGAAGAAAGCTTATCAATTTTGCCAGCTATCTCAGCATCCGCAGAGATCGCAGCACTCCATCTGCACCACTCAGGAAGATGCCGTGCCCGCATCCGGCGGTCGTTGCAGCCGTGTGGCGGTGGCCTTGATTTTCGGCCACCAGCGCCGAGCGCGGGTGCGAACAGCATGGCTGCCATTGCGCCAAAGGCTGATGGCATCGGCCGTAACGGCATCGCCGGTAAATAGATGACGATGACGGGCAATTGCCAGCGCCCGGTAAAGGAACAGCGTCGTCAGTGCGGAAAACAGCACGGACATCACCACATCGCTGAGAAAATGCCCGCCAGCTGCAATACGCAGACCGGACATGAGGATGATGGCGCCGGCGGCAGTGCTGCCCATGAAAAGACGCCCGCCCCATTGCAGGCGGTTCCAGACAAGCGCGCAGAGCGGCAGGAAAAAGCTCGCTATGAGCGCCGTTTCCCCGGAGGAAAACGAACAGTTTGAATAACATTGCGTGCTGAACTGGAAAGGCGGCGTAAAAAGCTGATGTCCACCGAAATCGCTGACGCTGAACGGGCGGGCGCGGCCGATATTGGCCTTCAGCACCCCGTTTACCAGAAGCCCGGCGCAGAGCACCACAGGCCCGCAGAGAAAGGCCCAGACGCGCCAGCCGGTGCGCTGCAGCGCGCCCAGCCTGATGTTGCCGACCAGAACGATGAAGGCCAGAAGTGCGGCCAGTTCCGTTAACTCCCGCAACGTATCGCGAAACCATTCCGGAACCGGCAGGCTTCCAGCCCACAGGCGCGCTTCGGGCAAGAAAAACAGGGAAGAAAACTCGAGGTCGATGGACGGGAAGGTCGCGAACAGGATGACGAGCGCCAATGTGGCGAACGTAACCCAGATCGTGATCCGCATATGCGAAAGATCATTGTCCATCGGCAACCCTCGGGATGCATTGTGGCGGCAGACGCCAGAGACCGATTTCCTTACCCTCGAACGAGCCCGGCCCGGCAACCCATGTCGACAGCGGCGCCTCGCCATTGAGACAGCCCGGCAGGCTGTCCGCCCTCGCAAGATAGACGGGATTTGTCGCCTCTCCGGCTTTCAGCGGGTAAAGAAGCGCGTAGTGGCTGGAAGGAACGCCGGTTTCAGGCAGAGCGCGCGGCATGAGCAGCTTTTCGTCCCGCAGCTGATAAAAGAGCTCGGCCAGAATGGAGCGATCTGCAGCGACGATTGCATCCGCCCCCGCCTCTCGCGCCCTTGAAAGGCCGGTCGACACAAGCTCCGAGCTGCCGAGATAACGCTTCATCGCCAGGTCGCCCTTCGGCAAGCGCAATTCCGTTCCGGCAATCGTCATCAGCGGCAGTGCGATGGCAACGATGCCGCCGAGCAGAAGGCTGGAAACGGTTAGCCAACGCCGGGATGCCAGGACAGGCACCGCCAGAAGCACGCCCGCGGCATAAGCCCCCACCGCCCAGTTGGCGAGCGCCCGCGACATCAGCCCCTGTGCCGTGATCAGAAGCACGATCGGTATCGAAAGGGCAACAAGCGCCCGGGTTTCAGCGGTTTTCGCCCTGAACGTCGCGACGATCATGCCGATGAAGACGAACGGCCCGACAACACCCGCCTGCGAGAAGAAGAACTCGAGCGCCGGACCAATTTTCAGCTTAACGCCATGCCAGTTGGCATTGTCCGCCGTGTGGCGCGCGGTCATGAAATCATGCGCAGCATTCCACCAAAGATTGGGAGCGATGACGGCGGCGCAGACAACTACAGCAATACCGGCGTCACGCCAACGGATGCGCCAGCCCACGCACAGCCAGCCGGCAGCGATGAAGCAGGGCAGAAAATAGATCATCGCATATTTAGACATCAGCCCGAGGCCGAAGCTTAGACCGAGCGCAATGCTCCAGAGCATCGCGGACACACCGGCAGCGCGTGCTTCCGCAAGCTTGCGCACGCAGATCATCGACAGCACGATGAACAGCATCATCGGCGTATCGGTCGAGATCAGAAGACTGCCGAGCGTCACGGCGGGCAGCGTCAGATAGATGACGGCAGCCAGCGAGGCGAGCTTCGCATCATAGATCATGCGCCCGAGCACAAGGATCGCCGCGGCCGCTATGCCATGGATGACCGGCGCGGCGAGCCGCACGTCGAAGGTGCTCTCGCCGCCGCTCAGAGTGGTGGCGGCGCGAATGATCCAGCCGATCAGCGGTGGCTTGGAATAGGCGCCGAACGCCATCTCCCGGCCCCACAGCCAATATTGCGCCTCATCAACGAAAAGATCGGTGCGGTTGAAAGCAAGCCCGACGACGCGCAGCACGGTGACGAGCACGATTGCCGCAAGCGCAAACGTCATCCATTGGCGCTGCTCATTCGCCTGCGCGTAAGGCAGAGCTGCGGCCTCATGCATGCTGGCGGCGTTCTGCATGGATCAACCAGAGATTTCGGGCATAAATGAACAGGCCGGAGGCCTGTCCCAGAATGAAAACCGGATCGCGACGCCAGATCGCGTATAATAGCAGCACAAGGCCGCCGACGATGGAGAAATACCAGAAGGCTACCGGAATGACCGAGCGGTTCGCCCGTTCCGACGAAATCCATTGAACCAGAAAACGCATGGTAAACAGCATCTGGCCCATAAAGCCGGTGCAGACCCAGAGAAATTCCTTCCAGCTGTTCACATGCAGCATGGACCATAAGGCCGGTGCGTTCACGGCGATGTCTCCGTTTTGAAGGTTTCGGCCCAACTTGCCCGCTTGCGCCGCCGCAACAGCCAGGCAACGCCGATCAGGTCGTGGATGCCGACAAGCGCGCGGCCGATATTGGTATAATGGGAATTGCCATGCAGGCGCGCCCGGTGCGTGACGTCTACATGGGCAACCTGCCAGCCGTCGCGATTGAAGAGCGCCGGAAAATAGCGGTGGTGGTGATCGAAATAGGGCAAGGCGAGATAGGCGTCGCGACGGAAAGCCTTGAGGCCGCAGCCGGTATCCCGCGTGCCGTCCTTCAATATCCGCGCCCGCAAGCCATTGGCGAAGCGGGAGGAAAGACGTTTTGCAAGCGTATCGCGCCGGCCGACGCGCTGGCCGGCCACAAGCGCAAGCCGGCTCGGCGCGTTCGTGGCAAGAAGCGGCGCAAGAAGCGCCGGCAGATTGTCCGGCGGGTTCTGCCCGTCTCCGTCAAGCATACAGACAACCGGCGCGCGCGCTGCCTGCACACCGCTGTGGATCGCAGCCGATTGCCCGCCCTGCCGGTCATGCCGCACCAGCCGCAGCATCGGATAACGCCCGGCAAGCGAAAGCGCCAAATCCGCCGTGCGATCGGAAGATGCGTCGTCCACCACGATAATCTCGAACGGACCGACCGGCTGGCAGGCAGCAACGATCTCAGCGACAAGCGTTTCAACGCTCGCTTCCTCATTGTGCATGGGTACGATAACCGCGAAATCCGGGATCGATCTCAAAGGGGCTCCGTCATATCCAGCCGCGGGTGTTCCGCAAACATCGTCGATAGTGGCAAGAGCAGGAGCGCGAAAAGCTTGCATGAATATGAACAGCCGTTGAACTTCGCACGGTATGCGCCCGTTCCATTGCAGTTTTATTACGGAGAATGGCCGGCCAGGGCCTTGGATTTTTTCACGGTATGCGGGAAATAATCATACAATTCCCCGCCAAGCTTAACGCGACCGTAAACAATTGTTGCGACGGTACCGCAACGTTCTTTTGGGGGGAGGAAACAGGATGCCGGGTGCAAATCCGACTGCTGTCAAAGCTAAATCATTGTCAATCAAGGCCAAATTCGCAGCGCTCGTCACGGGCGCGACGCTGGTTTCGTGCCTGGCCGTTGGGCTGCTGTCATACGAAATGGGCAAGTCCGGCCTGATCGACGCCAGCAAGATCAGGCTCGAGACGGTTGCGGGAAACCAGTCCAAACAGCTTGATGCCTATACGCTGCGCGTCGAACAAAGCATTTCCGAGCTGTCGCAGAACGCTGCGATCGCTCAGGCGCTGGAAACCATGACCACGGTCGTACCGACGGAAAAGGATGCGATCATTCAGGCATTCCGCCGCGAGGGCGTATCCGAGGAGGAGCGCGCCTCCTTCAACGGTGAAGGCTTGCGGCTGCTCTATGCCATTCGCCACGCCACGATCAACGCGGCCATTGCCAGCGTCTGGCGCAACACCCGGGTCAGCGACATCTACGTCATCGACAAGGCAGGCCTCATTATCTATTCCGTGACCAAGGGCAAGAACTTCCTGACCAATGTGACGGAACCGCAAAACAGCACGATCAAGGAATTGTTCGACCGCATCGAGGCCGGCAAGGACGGTGTCATCAGCACAACTGGTTTCAACGATGACAGCACCAATGACTCGGCCCTGATCGGCATGCCGCTTGCGGTCTCGAACTGGGGCCAGTTGCAGCGCAAGGGCGCCGTCATCATGCGCATTTCCGCAGACCGTATCGGTGCGGTGGTAACACCTGAGGAAACCGGCAAGTCCATCGACGACGCCGTTCTTCTGAGCGCTGAAGGCAAACTTCGCGCGGGCGTGCTCTCCGGTGGGGCTGGAGTCGCCGTTTCCGAAAGTCTCGCAGCACTTACAGGTGCCAGCGAAGCCGGAACGGTCATGGCGAAGACCCCTGCGGGCAGCATCTTCTACGCCTATCGTCCGGTCTCCGTTTTCGGACAGAAGCATCTTCTGGCCATCGGCCAGCAGGAGAGCAAGGTGCTGGCGGCGGCCAATGATCTCGCCTTCTGGGCAACGCTTGCGACACTTGCGGTGCTTGCCGTCATGACACTCATCGGCATTTTCGTTTCCGCCAGCTTGACCAAGCCACTGACCGGCCTTGCCGGGTTGATGGAACGTCTGAATGGTGGTGACCATAATATTGAGATCAAGGCCGTTTCCCGTGGCGACGAAATCGGCACCATGGCGCGCGCACTGGAATCCTTCCGCCAGGGCATTCTCGACAAGCAGCGCATGGAAACCGAGTCCCATCGCAAAAGCGAGGAACTGGACGAGGAACGTGCCCAGCGTGAGATGGAAAAGGCAAGAAGTGCAAAGGAACTGGAAGAAGCAGTCGATGCGCTTGCGACCGGCCTTGCCAATCTTGCTGCGGGCAGGCTCGATCTTCGCATTGAAAAACCTTTCGTGCCGTCCCTCGACCATCTGCGCGTCGATTTCAACAACTCCATAGCGGGGCTGGATGCGACGATCTCAAGCATCGGCGAAAGCGCCAATGCCATCCGCTCCGGCTCCGGCGAGCTGAAAAGCGCATCGGAAGATCTGTCGCGGCGCACGGAACGCCAGGCGGCCGCCCTCGAAGAAGCAGCCGCCGCACTTGGAGACATGACGCAGGCCGTCAACGTTTCCCTCTCCCGCTGCGACGTCGCAGTCGGAACGACGGCGGAAACCATGCAGGATGCCCATAAATCAACCGCTGTCGTCAAAGAAGCAATCGTCGCCATGGAGCGTATCGAGACGTCGTCGTCCAAGATCCGCCAGATCATCGACGTCATCGACCAGATTGCCTTCCAGACCAATCTTCTGGCGCTGAACGCCGGGGTTGAGGCCGCCCGCGCCGGTGAGGCCGGAAAGGGCTTTGCGGTCGTGGCACAGGAAGTGCGGGAACTCGCGCAGAAATCGGCGGCTGCCGCACGGGATATCACGACGCTCATCGCCACCTCTGCGGGCGATGTGGAAAGCGGCGTGGCACTGGTGCTGAAAACCGGAGAAAGCCTCGAGCAGATCCAGAAACGCATCCAGTCGGTCAACGATCAGATCGGTGAAATCGCCACAGCATCGCGCGAACAATCCGGTCGCCTCGGCGAAATCAACGCCTCCGTCAACGAACTCGACCATGTGACGCAGCAGAACGCGGCGATGGTGGAGGAAACGACAGCTGCGGCCTTCTCGCTCGCAAGCGAAGCTGATGGCCTGACCGAACAGGTGGGCCAGTTCTCCGTAGGCGCCACCCGAAACCGCGACCAGCGTTACGCGGCATAGTCCGCAGTAAAAAAAGGCCGGAGGCAAAACCTCCGGCCTTTTATTTTGCTGAACTTCATCCGGGTTCCCAGGGACCGAAGCCCCTGGGAACTCGCCGGCGGCCGGAAATCAGGACGATCCGTCGCCGGCTTCCGGGGAGGAACTCAGAAGAAGCCAACCTTGTTCGGGCTGTAGGATACGAGCAGGTTCTTGGTCTGCTGATAGTGATCGAGCATCATCTTGTGGGTCTCGCGACCAATGCCCGACTGCTTGTAACCGCCAAAGGCGGCACCGGCCGGATAGACGTGGTAGCAATTGGTCCACACGCGGCCCGCTTCGATGCCACGGCCAGCGCGATAGGCGATATTGGTATCGCGGCTCCAGACGCCAGCGCCAAGACCGTAAACCGTGTCATTGGCGATTTCGAGCGCTTCTTCCACCGTCTTGAAGGTGGTGACCGAAACAACAGGACCGAAGATTTCCTCCTGGAAAACCCGCATCTTGTTGTTGCCTTCGAAGACCGTCGGCTGAATGTAATAACCGTCCTTAAGATCGCCCGTGAGCGTCTTGCGGTCACCGCCGGTCAGAACCTTTGCGCCTTCCTTCTTGCCGATATCCAGATAGCGCATGATCTTGTCGAACTGTTCCTGCGAGGCCTGCGCACCCAGCATGGTCGACGGATTGAGCGGGTCGTCCTGGCTGATGGCCTGAACGCGCTTGATCGCCTTTTCCATAAAGCGGTCGTAGATCGATTCATGCACCAGCGCACGCGACGGGCATGTGCAGACTTCGCCCTGGTTGAGAGCGAAGAAGGCGAAGCCTTCAAGCGCCTTGTCAAGGAAGGCGTCGTCTTCATTCATCACATCGGCAAAGAAGATGTTCGGCGACTTGCCGCCCAGCTCCAGCGTGATGTTTGTGACATTGTCGGCCGCATAACGCATGATTTCCTTGCCAACCGGGGTGGAGCCGGTGAAGGCGATCTTGGCGATGCGCTTGCTCTGCGCCAGCGGCTTGCCCGCTTCAACACCAGTGCCGTTGACGATGTTGAGCACGCCCGGCGGCAGCAGGTCTTCGATAAGCTCCATCACCACCAGAATAGAAGCAGGCGTCTGTTCCGCCGGCTTCAGTACCACGCAGTTGCCCGCGGCGAGTGCCGGTGCAAGTTTCCATGCGGCCATAAGGATCGGGAAGTTCCACGGAATAATCTGGCCGACGACACCGAGAGGCTCATGGAAATGATAAGCGACCGTGTCATTGTCGATTTCACCGATCGTGCCTTCCTGCGCGCGGATGCAGCCCGCGAAATAGCGGAAATGGTCGATCGTCAGCGGAATATCCGCATTGGTGGTCTCGCGTAGCGGCTTGCCGTTATCCCAGGTTTCGGCCCGTGCGATGATATCCAGATTGTCCTCGATGCGCTGGGCAATCTTGAGCAGGATGTTGGAACGTTCGGTAACGCTCGTCTTGCCCCACTTCTCCCGCGCCTGGTGGGCGGCATCCAGTGCGAGTTCGATATCGGCCGCATCGGAGCGCGGAACCTCACAAATCTTGTGACCCGTTACCGGCGACAGATTGTCCATGTAGCGGCCGGATTTCGGCTCCACCCATTTGCCGCCGATGAAATTTCCGTATTTCAGCTTGAAGGGCGCTTCGCCAGCTTTGTGCTGAACCTGAATATTCATGATTTCATCCTCCCTGATGAAAACGATCCGCGACGGACCGCATGACAGGAAGGTGGGCCTAGATGATCGTGGCGGGTAGTGGCACCGCGCGGTTCCGCAGCGCACATTGTCTCACATCTGCGACAAACCCGCTCCGATCCCGCTGAATTGAGCGGGTATCGTCTCGGGTAGCCTCAATGCACGTCGAATTTCTTCATCTTGCGATGAAGCGTGGCGCGGCTGATGCCGAGCAGGGACGCGGCCTGCGTGACATTGCCATTGGTGCGCGACAGAACCCGGCGCAAAGCCGAACGTTCCGCCTCCTCAAGATCGGAACCGCCGTCGTGACGCTGTTCCTGCAAGACATCGGCGGCGGGCAGCCCCTGCGCAATGCGATGGTCATCGAGCTTCAGCGCAAGCCGCGCCGCGCGCGTCGCCCCAAGCACGAGATCGTCCTGATCGACGGCAAGCAAGGAAAGTGCCGGACTGAAACCCGTAGGCACCACAACGATGCGCGCGCCGGGAAAGGCCCGGCGGAAGAGATTGCCCTCGATACGCTGCGCCGCATCCCGCACCGCCTGCGTGACGAAAGAAAACGTCATTTCGTTGATGTCGTCGCGGCACGTGGAAATATCGAGAGCGCCCGTCACCCGGCCGGTATGGTCGCGGATCGGGGCCGTGGTGCAGCACAGTTCCGTGTTCGATGTGAAGAAATGCTGATCGCGATAGACCACCACCGAACGTTCGTCGGCAAGTGCCGTTCCAATACCGTTGGTTCCGACGCTCGCTTCGCTCCAGACAGCGCCGGACCAGAGACCGAGCGCCCGGAAATCACGATCGTCGCCGGCAGCACCCCGGCGCTCCAGCGCGACGCCCTGGGCGTCGGTCAAAAGCAGGCAGCAGCCGGATTTGCCGACACTGTGAAAAATGCGGTCGAGTTCATCGGTGCTTTCGGCAATCAGGCCCGCCGCACTTTCGCGTGCGCGGCGGAATTCGACGTCGGTAAGAAAGATCGGCTTGCGGTTTTCCTCCGGCGCAAGACGGTGCGTGACCATGCAACGGCGCCATGAGGCGATAATCGGAGAACTTGCGGCTGCGGAACGTTGGCGCGCTGTTTCATACACGCGGTCCGCATGGGCGATGTCTGTCGGCATTCGCTCCTCCCAAAGCTTTTCGGCAATGGTGCGCTGGAAGCGTTCACGTTTCAACTAAAAACTTTGCGACCTGCATCCGTCAGCGCAACCGCGGGCTGCGCCTGATATCATACCGCCTTGAAATAGCGTTGGCCGGTGGTGGTGACCTCCGGCTCGTCCTCCGTCGAGAGGAACGTGTCGTCGACGAGATTGGCGATGGAGGTCAAGGGACCGGGCCTGCCGAAGAAGAAGCCCTGCACCTGCAGGCAGCCTTCGCGGCGAAGGAACTCGATATGGGCCTTCGTCTCGACACCTTCCGCAAGCACCGGAATATTGAGGCTATGCGCCAGAATGAGCGTGGAGCGAACGATCGCCTCCGACTGCACATTGGTCGACAGGCCATCGATAAAGGCCCGGTCGATCTTGATCTTGTCGAAGGGAAAGCTCTGCAGGGTCGACAGGGAGGAATAGCCCGTGCCGTAATCGTCCATGGCGATCTTGACGCCGAGCGCCTTGAGTTTGCGGATCGTGATCAGCGCGTGGCGGTGGTCGGCGATGATGCTGCCTTCGGTGATTTCAAGCTCAAGCCTCTCAGGCGCAAGCGCCGTCTCCCGAAGAATCTTCTCGACCTTCTCGGGGAAATCATTGTCCGCAAGCTGCTGCGGGGCGACATTGACGGCGATGGAAAGCGATTTTTTCCAGAGAGCCGCCTGCGCGCAGGCTTCGCGCAGAACCCATTCGCCCAATTCGACGATAAAGCCGGTCTGCTCCGCGATCGGAATGAATTCGACGGGCGAGATCATACCGCGTTCCGGATGTTTCCAGCGCAACAGCGCCTCGAAACCGACGATGCTGCCGCTCTTGGTATCATTCTGCTGCTGGTAATAAAGCTCGAACTCGCTGTTGGCGAGACCGCTGCGCATGGCCACGGCAAGCGCGTTGCGTTCGCGTGCGGCTTCATCCATGGACTTGTCGTAAAAGCAGATCGTGTCGGAAGTCCCGCCTTTTGCCCGATACATGGCGACATCGGCCTGCGCCATCAGCGTGTCCGCGTCAATGGCGCCGGTATTGCGCACCGATATGCCCACACTCGCGCCGACCGAAAACGTCTGCCCGTTCCATTCGACCGGCCTGCTGATCTGCTCGATCAGCCGCTGGGCGAATTCCGCACCATCGGCGCGGGTATAATAGGAATGGGTCATCGCCACGAATTCATCCCCGCCCATACGCGCCAGAAACTCCCCGGCTTTCAGAACGGAACTTGCGCGGTCGGCAATGGCGCGCAGCACAGCATCGCCCGCCGCATGGCCGTGAACGTCGTTGATTTCCTTGAAGCGGTTGAGATCGATGGACAAAAGCGCCGTGTGCGCGCCCATGGAGAGATGGCGCGTGCGGCGGTTGAGATGTTCGATAAATGCCGCGCGGTTCGGAATGCCCGTCAGCGGATCGTGCAGCGAAAGATGACGATAGCGGGCGACCGCCTGCTGGGTGGACTGGGCGTCGATGACATAGGTGGAAAGCCCGAGCGCCAGCAGAAGAAGCGTCACGGCGATGGCGCCCCCACCCATGATGGCTGGCGGCAGCAGACTTTCCGAAATGACGATGCGCGGATCGAACTCGAACAACATCGAGGCCATGCCGGTGTAATGCATGGAGGCGATGGCCAGGATGAGAAACGCAACCGAGCTATATTGGCAAAACCGGTTGACTGGGCGCGCGATGCGATTGACCGCGAGCGCGCCGAATACAGCCCCGAGCACCAGCGAAGCGATGACGTAGGTCTGCTTCCAGAAAATCATGCCCTGGATCTGATAGGCAGCCATGCCGGTATAATGCATGGCCGCAATACCGAGACCGACTGTCGCACCACCCGCTTCCACCAGCGCTGTGCGTCCGCCATAGGCGGAAATGGCAAAGCCGCTTGTCGTTGTGGCAATGGCGATAAGAAGCGAAAGCCCGGTCAGATAGGGATCGTAACCCACCTCCCCGGCAGCGACATAACCCAGCATCGCCACGAAATGGGTGGTCCATATCGCCGACCCACCATTGACACCAGCCAGAAACAGCCAGTTGACCTTTTGCCAACCCCTCGCCTGACGCGCCCTCGAGAAAAGACGCATCGTGACGAAGCTCCCCAGCATGCAGACGAGGACCGCTGCTGTGGTGTATCGGAAGTCATGATCGACGGTAAGGCACTGGAGAACTTTAAGCATTGTCATCTACGCAATTGGAATTCCAGGCAGCCTTATCACTTGCCAAGTTTGCAGCCGGTTTATATGAATGGATAAGCATATATTAAAAGTTGCAATGCACGAGTGAATTAGACAAGTCTAATAAAATCACAGCTTAGCATCCGTGGAAAACGGCCGCTCTTGTCTTTGTCTTCCGTTTGTATTATAGCGCCCGCACCCGTGTAGACACCCTTGGAGGCAACGCGGGCGAGATGGCTTTTAGCCTCTCCAGTTCAGCGCCCGCGGGCATGAACTCTCCATATAACCTCGAAAGGAATTGCCATGAGCAAAGAATCGTATGAGCTCAAGGCCGAGGCGCGCGAACGAGTTGGTAAGGGGTCCTCTCGTGAACTTCGCCGCAACGGTTTGATTCCCGCTGTCATCTATGGTGACAAGCAGGCCCCCATTTCCATCGCTCTGTCGACCAACGAAGTAACCAAGCGTATCCACGCTGGCGGCTTCATGACGACTGTGGCGGTAATCGACGTCGACGGCAAGAAGATCAAGGTCCTGCCGAAGGACTACCAGCTTGATCCGGTCCGCGACTTCACCATGCACGTCGACTTCCTGCGCGTTTCGGGCAACACGCTCGTCAACGTTGAAGTTCCGGTTCACTTCGAAAACGAAGAAAAGTCGGAAATCAAGATCGGCGGCGTTCTGAACATCGTTCGCCACACGGTGGAATTCCACTGCCCGGCCAACGACATTCCGGAATTCATCACGGTTGATCTCTCCGGCCTGAAGATCGGCGACAGCGTTCACATTTCGAATGTGAAGCTGCCGAAGAACATCACGCCTGTAATCGCCGACCGTGACTTCACGATCGCAACGATCGTTGCTCCGGCTGGCGGCGTTGCTGAAGAAGAAGAAGAAGCCGGCGAAGCTTCTGAATAATAATCTGCGGCCGTAAGGCCAGATAGATTTGAGCTAAAAGGCCCGTTCCGTTTTTCGGAACGGGCCTTTTAGTTTTTATGAACTTTAAAAGCAAAAACCTCTCGCCGCGTGCAGGATGCCGGTCCCGTTTCAGCGTGAATTAACAATTCCATGAAACGATGCCCATTGCGTTATCGTGAAAACACCGGACGGGTTGAAGAAATACAGTGAGGATACAAGGCCGTTGCCGAAAACCTCAAGGATGTCTCTCCGGGCGGGGCGGAAACGGGGCGCAGTTATCTGGGGTAGAGGGTACTGCAATAGAACATGGCTCATTCCGTCGAAAGTCGCTTTATCGCGATTGTTTCCGGTGCACTTCTCACAGTGGTCGCCCCGCTTTTCACCCTTTTGCTGACCCTCTCCTATCACGAGGCTATCCGTAGCCAGCGCAATCACCTTGAGATTCTGCTGTCAACCAATGCGCAGGCGCTTGCCCGCCCGCTATGGGATCTCGACGACGACACCATAAATCAGATTACCGGCACCCTCGTCTCCGACCCCGTGATCCGCATGGTCGAGGTCAAGGATACCTCTGGCCAGCTGAACATCATCCAGACGGCCGGCAGCGACATCATTCAGGATGCAGCCTCCACGACCCGCGAAGTGACCTACAAAACCACAAACGGTGTTGTCACCGTCGGGCAACTGACAGTCTATTACGACGATATCGGTCTTCTGACCTCTCTCAGCCGCACCGAACTGGCGTTCATCACAATTTTCATTCTCGCCATTCTCACCACCGTTCTTGCGGCCATCGCCGGCAACCGCTTCATGGTCATCCGTCCGCTGATGCGGCTGGCGGCAGCGATAGAAGCGACACGCCGCGTCGGCTCCCGCCACCATGTCGACTGGCGCTCGAAGGACGAGATCGGCAGGCTGGCAAAAAGCTTCAACGAAATGCAGACCCAGCTTGAAAAGGAAGAGCTGGAAATCAAGCATGCCCATGAGCGGAAGACGGAAATCTACAATCGCACACCCGCCATGTTGTTCTCGCTTGACAGATACGACCGGATTGCCGCGGTCAGCGACTATTGGGTGCAGGCGACCGGTTATGATCGGGCCAGAATACTCGGCCTGAATTTCGCCGACCTCATCCACCCGGATGACCGGTCCCTTTTCCTGCAGCGCAAGGCGGCGCAACATTCGCACGACGCCGCACAGGCGGGTATCACGGTGCGTTTTCATTGCATGGATGGCAGCGTTATGGACGCCCTCATCCTTGAAAAAGCCCTTGATTCCGGCAACGCACATCAGGGCACATATCTCTGCGTCATGACTGACGTGACAGAGTTGCGCCAGTCGGAAAAGCGCAACCGCCAGCAGGCTATTTCCGACCATTTGACCGGCCTCTTCAATCGCCAGGGTTTCGAGGCTATTCTCGACGTGCAGATCCGTGACGCCGACAGGAACGGCAGCGAACTGGCATGCCTTTTCATAGACCTCGACCGGTTCAAGGCCATCAACGACAATCTCGGCCATGCGGCGGGCGATGCGGTTCTGCGGGAATTCACGCTGAAAATCGAACCACTGCTGACACCGCTGGACAGCGCGTCGCGTCTGGGCGGCGACGAATTCGCCATTCTGCTTGCCGGCGACAAGGTGGAGGAGCGCGCCCAGCTGTTCTGCGAGCGGATTTGCACCATGCTGGACACGCCCTTCGAGATCGAAGGCAACAGCATCCGTCTCAGCGCCAGCATCGGCATGGCGATCTACCCGCTGCATGCCGTAAGCGCATCCGAACTTTTGCAGAATGCCGACATGGCCATGTATACCCGCAAGAGAACGGGCAAGAATGGCTCGCAGATCTTCGACAGCTCGATCATGGACCGGGCGCGCGAACATGCGGAACTGGAACGGGATATCGCGCAGGCGCTTTCGGACAATTGGTTCGAGGCTTATTTCCAGCCGATTCAAGATCTTGCAACGGGCCAGACGGCGGGTTTCGAGGCACTGTTGCGTCTCAACCATCCGGACAAGGGATTGCTTTCTCCCGCCACGATCATCAGCCTTGCGGAAGAAAACGGCACCATCCATCGCATCGGCAATGTCATCCTCGACCAGTCAATCGCCAATCTGGCCAGACTGTCGCACCTGCCCGGCATGGAGCAATCCTATGTGGCGGTGAATTTTTCGCCGCTGCAGTTCGAACCGGGATTGCCGACCCGTATCGCCGGCGTCCTTCACCGCTACGGCATTCTCCCCAAACGGCTGATTATCGAGATAACCGAGGCGGTCATCATGAAGGACGATCCGCAAATCCGGGCGATCCTCAATGCCATTCACCAGCTGGGCTGCCGCATCGCGCTGGACGATTTTGGCACGGGTTATTCGTCGCTAAGCTATCTCAGCCGCTTTCCGGTCGACATCGTCAAGATCGATCAGTCCTTCACGCGCTCGATCTGCGACGACACGGTGGAGATAAGGCAGCGCAGCCGCATGCTGGTCGAGGGTATCGCCGCAATCTCACACAAGATGAATTGCTCCGTCATCGCCGAAGGCGTCGAGACGGAAGAGCAGAAGGAGCTTCTGACAGTGATAGGCGCGGATTACGGACAGGGCTATTATTTTGCGCGACCGCAGCCCATCGAACGGCTGATCGCTGCATTGAATGCGGATAACGGCGCAGACCGCGCCGCGGCGCGACAGGCGTAAACGGGTGGGAGCAACCATGGGATTGATCCGCTTTTGTCTGATCTTTCTTGCTCTTGCCGGCCCGGCCAGCGCAGCCAAGCTTTTCCTGACCACCGAGGTTTACCCACCTTATAATCTGCAAAACGACGACGGCAGCGTGGCGGGCGTTTATATCGACCAGCTCAGGATCGTACTTGAGGATACCGGCACCGATTACGAGGTTGCCGTCATGCCCTGGGCGCGGGCGATCGCATTGGCCACAACGAAGGCCATGCATTGCGTCTTTGCCACGGCGAGAACGCCCGAACGCGAAAAGCTTTTCAAATGGGTCTCACCGATCCATAGCGACCGCAACATCCTCGTGGCGCGCCAGAATGCGGATATCAACGTCTCCAGTCTGGAAGACGCGAGAAAATACCGGGTCGGCACCCAGCGTGGCGACTACACCGAGGTCCTTCTTGGCAACCTCGGTTTCGAGCATGTGGATGTCGGTGCTGATTTCCAGATCACGCTTCACAAGCTGAACGCAGGCCGCATCGACCTGATGCCCATGTCGGAAAGCACTTTCAAAAGCCAACCCCCAGGCAAGTTCAGGGAAGTGATAACGCTGGCGCGGCAACAGCTGGGTCTTGCCTGCAACAAAAGCGTTCCAGACGAGGTCATTGCAAAATTGCAGGCGCGCCTGGACAGACTGATCGCCGATGGAACGCAACAGAGCATATTCGACCGCTACAAACTCGTCAGCCCTTGAGCGCCCGCTCGCGACATCAAAAAATCCATAAAAAGATTGACAGCCGGAACATTTCGGGGTGGTGACAACAGCATCGTCAGGCAAAAAAGCGGACATGCCCCATGAAGATCATCGCAGGCCTTGGTAACCCCGGCGCCCAATATGCGGGAAACCGTCACAACATCGGCTTCATGGCCGTGGATGCGCTGCAGCGCCTGCCTTCCTTCTCGCCCTGGGCGCGGAAATTCAAGGCGGAGATTTCCGAAGGCGAAATAGGCGGTGAGAAGGTTCTGCTGATGAAGCCCCTCACCTACATGAACCTGTCGGGTGAATCCGTCGGCGAGGCCATGCGTTTCTTCAAGCTTGCACCGGCAGACATTATCGTCATCCATGATGAACTCGATTTGCTTGCAGGCCGCGCGCGCATCAAGACCGGCGGCGGCCATGGCGGCCATAATGGCCTGAAATCGATCGACGCCCATTGCGGCAAGGAATACCGCCGCCTGCGTCTCGGCATCGGCCATCCCGGCGACAAGGAGCGGGTGCATGGCCACGTTCTCGGTGATTTCGCCAAGACCGACCGGGTCTGGCTCGATCCGCTGCTGGACGCCATTGCCGACAATGCCGCGATGCTGGTGAAATCAGAGGATTCGCAGCTGATGAACAAGCTGGCGCTTGCCACCGGCAGCAAGCCGGAAACGGAAAAACCGGCCAAGGCGGCCAAGCCCGCCGCGCAATCCCACATCCATCAGGCGCGCAACAACGCCCAACCGAAAAAACTGCCGGAAACCGGGCCGATGGCGGAGATGCTGAAGCGGATGTTCGGCAAGAAGGATTGAGCGCAGATGTCTTCAGAGACCATGAGCCTTCGCAAAGCTGGCCCGGACGATCTGCCGAAACTGCTCGAACTTTACCAGGCGCTGAACCCTTCGGACCCGCAACTGACGACGCAAGAGGCAAGCACGGTTTTCGCCGCCATGCTCGGCCAACCCGGCCTCACCGTGTTCTTTGCCATGGAAGACCAGGAACCCGTTGCAACCGCCACGCTTCTCGTCATCCCGAACCTGACGCGCGCTGCCCGTCCCTATGCCTTCATCGAAAATGTGGTGACGCTGGAAAGCCGTCGCGGCCGGGGATATGGCCGCGCAGTCGTGCGCCAAGCCATCGAGACCGCCTTTGCCGCAAATTGCTACAAGGTGATGCTGCTGACCGGCCGGCAGCGTCCTGAGGTGCATGCCTTCTACGAAAACTGCGGTTTCATTCAGAACAAGACGGGTTTTCAGATCCGGCGGGATTGAGCATAAAACCGTCACTCCTCCGGCTCGGTGGTGAACATCAGCGGAAACCCGGCCTCCTTGCCAAGATCGTTCGCCTCCTTGGCCTTGGTCTCGGCAATGTCGCGCTCGCAGACAACGACGACCGCGCTCCCGAAGCGATGCGCCGTCATCATCACCCGGTGGCCGGTGTCCTCGCCCATGTGGAAGACGACCTTCAATACCAGGGTGACGAAGTCGCGCGGCGTATAGTCGTCATTCAGCAGAATGACCTTGTAGAGCTTAGGCCGCTCCAGCTTCGGTTTGACTTTCGGTTTCGGTTTGAGATCAACAGGACTGTCACTCATCATTGTCGCCCGTGATTGTCACTCAATTGTAGCCCATGGGGAAAATCCCCGTTGATGACGAAAGATCGGTTGCTCGACCGGCGCATATTGCGCCGCAACCGCAGCATCGACAACCCCGGCCCCGCACTCGCGCAAAATTCCGCTCCATTCGCGGGGCTTTGCCCGCCCAAATCGGCCCCCGGGCTTGACCTTGCCCTGCCCTTTCCGCAAAAGGCTCCTCAACGAATTCTTTCAAACGGACAGGTTTCAAGCCATGGGCTTCAAATGCGGTATCGTCGGGCTGCCGAATGTCGGCAAGTCCACCCTCTTCAACGCGCTGACGAAAACGGCGGCCGCGCAGGCCGCCAACTATCCCTTCTGCACCATCGAGCCCAACACCGGCGAAGTTGCCGTGCCGGACCCCCGCATGCAGCAGCTCGCGGCCATTGCCGGATCGAAGGAAATCATTCCGACCCGCATTTCCTTCGTGGACATTGCCGGCCTGGTGCGCGGCGCATCGAAGGGTGAAGGTCTCGGCAACAAGTTCCTCGCTAATATCCGCGAAGTCGATGCCGTCGTGCATGTGCTTCGCTGCTTCGAGGACGACGACATCACCCATGTGGAAGGCCGCATCAATCCGGTTGGCGATGCCGACACGATCGAGACGGAATTGATGCTCGCCGACCTCGAAAGCCTGGAACGCCGTGTCGAGCAGACGCGCAAGCGCGCCACCAGCAAGGACAAGGAATCCTTGGCCCAACTGCCGGTGATGGAAGCCGTAATTGCTCTGCTAAACGACGGAAAACCGGCACGTCTGCTTTTGAAGACACTGGCGGACGAGGAAATCGAAATCCTCAAGGGCCTCAATCTCCTGACGTCGCACCCGGTGCTTTATGTCTGCAACGTCTCTGAAGCCGACGCATCCACCGGCAACGAGCACACCGCGGCTGTCGCGGAGATGGCAAAGCAACAGGGCGCCGAATGCGTGATCATCTCGGCGGCGATCGAGGCCGAAGTCGCGCAGCTTCCGGCCGATGAAGCCGAAGAATTCCTCTCGGCCCTCGGGCTCACCGAAGCCGGTCTCGACCGGTTGATCCGCGCCGGCTATCACCTGCTCGACCTCATCACCTATTTCACCGTCGGCCCGAAGGAAACGCGCGCCTGGACGATCGTGCGCGGCACCAAAGCGCCCGCTGCCGCCGGCGTCATCCATACCGATTTCGAACGCGGCTTCATCCGCGCCTTTACCATCGCCTATGACGACTACATCGCCTACAAGGGCGAAGTTGGTGCCAAGGAAGCCGGCAAGGGACGCGACGAAGGCAAGGAATATGTCGTCCAGGACGGCGACGTCATCCACTTCCGCTTTAATACCTGATCTGGTCTTAAGCGCGGCGGCGGTCACATCGCGTCTTTTGACGCGCTGACCGAAGTGACACAGACCTGTGGCTTGTTTCTTCTCCCGGCGGGGGAAGATAGCCCGGAGGATCGGATGAGGAGGCAACGCTGGCGAATCTCACGACCCTTGCCCCTCATTCCGCTATCGCGGCCTTCTCCTCCACTGGGAGAAGGCAGCATGACGCACTCGCTCTCTCAACAGCATCTCCCTATGCCGCAAACGCACTCTCGATTTGACCTTTACGTAAAGGGAAAAATCATTTTAGATGCCGGTGACATCGACTAGGCAAGGGAGGAAGCCATGGCGCCGGTCGCGACATATGCCTATGAGGATTTTTCCGTTGGACGGGAATTTCCCCTGGGACCGCAATCGATTTCTGCAGCACAAATCATCGAATTCGCCAGCGAGTTCGATCCTCAGCCCATGCATCTGTCCGAAGAGGCTGGCCGCCAGAGCATTCTCGGCGGGCTGGCGGCATCCGGCTGGCACACCTGCGCCCTGCTGATGCGAATGATGGCGGAGAGCTATATCAGCAATTCGACATCGCAAGGCAGCCCCGGCATCGATTATGTCGACTGGAAAAAGCCGGTTCTGGCTGGCGATACGCTTTCGGGAAAATCCATTGTTCTGGAACAGCGCACCTCCAGCTCACGCCCCGGCATCGGCCTCGTGAAGTTTCGCCATGAGCTTTATAACCAGCGCGGCGTTCTGGTATCGCACGGCGAAAACACCGTGATGTTCCTGATGCGTGCGGACGGAGGCCTTGCGGCATGAGACTGGCAGAACTTTCCCCGATCGGCGAACGCGTCACCCTCGACACATTGCATTTTTCCGCCGAAGACATTGTTCGTTTCGCCCGCGATTTCGATCCGCAGCCCTTTCATCTCGATGCCGAAGCGGCGAAAAACAGCGTCTTCGGAGCGCTCTGCGCTTCCGGTTGGCACACCGGCGCTGGCTGGATGAAATGTTTCCTTTCCCATTGGGGCAAGGAAGTGAAGAGGCTGAAACAACTTGGCCTTGAACCGCCGAAACTTGGCCCCTCCCCCGGCTTTCGTGAACTCAAATGGAAAAAGCCGGTTTTCGCCGGAGACGACGTGACCTATTTCGTCACCTTGCTCGATGCCCGACCGCTGGAATCAAGAGCCGGGGTTTGGCTGAACACCACCTTCAACGAGGGCGTGAACCAGTCCGGAGAAACCGTGATGACCTTCCAGAGCGGGGTTCTGGAGTTCGAATAGCGGCTGGCCGAGACAGCCCGCGCGCGATACCCTCGGAATCGGCGTCGCGGCGGGAAGGCAAGAATGAACGATATCCTACAGGGTTATGCTGAAGCGGCAACGCCGGACCTGATTGCCAGGTTCGACGGACTGGATTGCCGGGAAATCTACGCACCGGTCATCGATCTGTTGCCGGTCACACCGGCCCGCGTCGCGGATATTGGCAGCGGCACCGGTCGCGATGCCGCTTGGTTTGCCGAATGCGGCCATGATGTTCTGGCGATAGAGCCGGTCAAGGAACTGCGTGAACCCGGAAAGAGATTGCACCTCTCGCACAAGATAACCTGGCTTGACGACTGTTTGCCCGATCTGATGAAAGCGCGCCGTCACGGCCCGTTCGATCTGGTTACGCTGTGCGGCGTCTGGCACCATATCGATGACGAGGCACGGCAGACCGCCATGGAAAGCCTCTCGGAGATGACGGCAGAGGGCGGATTGCTGATCATGTCCCTGCGTCACGGCCCCGCACCCGAAGGCCGCCGTGCTTTTCCCATTTCACCAGCGGAAACGACGGGTAATGCAGCCCGTCTGGGGTTCACGTTGATACGACAGGTAGAAGTTGCTTCCATTCAGGCGGGTAATCGCGCCATGGGCGTCCACTGGACATGGATCGCACTACGAAAGACCGGACAAAACACCGGCCTGTCGCAACAATCCTAGCCGGAAACCGGCCTCAATGGCCTGAAAACTCCACCAGTGTCCGCACTTCCACACCGAGGTCTTCCAGCTTCCTGCGGCCGCCGAGATCGGGCAGATCGATGACGAAGCAGGCCGAAACGATTTCCGCGCCCATCTGCCGCAAGAGTTTCACCGCACCTTCGGCGGTGCCGCCAGTCGCGATCAGGTCGTCGACCAGAATGACTTTTTCGCCCGGCTGCACGGCATCCACATGCATTTCCATTTCGTCGACACCATATTCAAGGCTGTAGGCCACGCGCACGGTGGTGTGCGGCAGCTTGCCTTTCTTGCGGATAGGCACGAAACCGGCGGAAAGCTGGTGCGCCACCGCTCCGCCCAGAATGAAGCCACGCGCTTCCATGCCGGCGATCTTGTCGATCTTCGTTCCCGCATAGGGCTGCACAAGCTCGTCCACGGCACGGCGGAAAGCGCGCGGATTGCCAAGCAGAGTCGTAATGTCCCTGAAGATGATGCCCGGCTTCGGATAGTCGGGAATGGAACGGATGGCAGCGGAAAGCTCCGAAGCGATAACGGTCATGGTATTTCCAGTTAGATTGGGAAATGGATCAGAAGGTTCGGGCCACCCTATCAACTTGGTGGCTGCGGACCAACTAAAAAGGACCGCCGCTCATTCCTGCCCCGACATTCCCTCGATCCGCGCCCAGACCGGGCATACATCCGCGAAGGAATGCGACAGAGGCCGTAGCGCCTCGTCATTTCTGTCGTCAAAAGAGCCGGAAACGAGGGCGACAGTCGGTACATCGTCGATGGCGCCGAGCGTGCTGCCGCAGACCGCGCAAAACGCGCGGCTGGAATAATCGGAAGACCGGAAAACCATGGGCGCACCGCCCTCTCCCGTCCAGACCACTGCATCGCTCGCAAACTCCACCCAGGCAAGGCTGGAAGCGCCGGAATGCCGCTGGCAGATATCGCAGGAGCAGCTGTGCGGATTGTCGGGTTCACCCGTGGCCTCGAAACGGACGGAACCGCACAGGCAGCCACCGCTCCGGACTTTCGCCATTTCTCATCCTCCTTCGACACATGAAAAGGCCCCCAGGGCAAGACCATGGGGGCCAATGATTGCGGGCATTTGGAGCCGGTCAATGTTCCTTGTTGGCGTAGACCGATTTCTTGGTGAGATAGATCAGCGCCGTGAAGATGAACAGGAACACCATGACCATGAAGCCGGTGCGCTTGCGTGCTTCCAGATGCGGTTCTGCGGCCCACATCAGGAAAGCGGACACGTCCTTGGAATATTGATCCACCGTCTGCGGCGCACCGTCGTCGTAAGTCACCTGATCGGCGCTGATCGGCGGCGCCATCTTCAGCGCCACGGCGCTGGCGAAATACGGGTTGAAATGCGTGCCTTCCGACACTTCAACGCCGGCGGGCGCGTCCTGGTATCCGGTCAGCAGCGCATGGATGTAGTCCGGGCCGCCTTCCTGATAACCGCCGATGATCGGAATCATGTCGATGACGAATTGCGGGAAGCCACGCTCCACGCCGCGCGCCTTGGCAAGCAGCGACATGTCCGGTGGTGCAGCTCCACCATTGGCAGCAGCAGCCGCTTCGTGGTTCGGGAATGGCGAGGGGAAATGGTCGGAAGGCACAGCCTTGCGATTATACATTTCGCCGTCGGCGTTCGGCCCGTCCTGCACTTCATATTCCGCAGCAAAGGCCTTCACCTGCTCTTCCGAATAACCGAGATCGCCCAGCGTGCGGAAGGAAACGAGGCTCATCGAATGGCAGGCAGAGCAGACTTCCTTGTAGACCTTCAGGCCGCGCTGCAGCTGGCCCTTGTCGTATTTGCCGAAGGGTCCAGCAAAAGACCAGCTCTGCTCCTCGGGCTTGATGACCGGGAAGTGACCGCCGGCGATCGCATGCTCGGTCTTGGTGGCGAGATCGTGGCTCTCCTCCGCCGCAAAAGCGGCGGCGGAACAGCCGATGGCAGCGATAAGCGCGATGCTCGTTACAAGCTTCTTCATTGTCGTCATCCTTCCTTCGCGCTCAGACTTGGGCGGCCGCTGGCGCGGCAGTCTTCTTGGCGGCGTTCTTTTCCAGAACGGCCTCGGTAATCGAATTCGGAATACGCCGCGGCGTTTCGACCAGACCGAGGATCGGCATGATGACGAGGAAGAAACCGAAGTAATAAAGCGTGCCGATCTGCGACATGATGACATAAAGGCCTTCCGCCGGACGCGAACCCAGCCAGCCGAGCAGGATGGCGTTGACCACGAACAGCCAGAAGAACAGCTTGTACCAGGGACGATAGACGGCGGAGCGAACCTTCGACGTATCGAGCCAGGGCAGGAAGAACAGCACGATGATTGCGCCGAACATGACGAGAACGCCACCGAGCTTGGAATCGATCGGCCCGATATTGAAGGTGATGGCGCGCAGCATCGCGTAGAACGGCAGATAGTACCATTCGGGCACGATATGCGCCGGTGTCTTCAACGGATCCGCCATGATGTAGTTATCAGGGTGTCCGAGGAAGTTCGGCATGTAGAAGACGAACCACGCATAAGCGATGAGGAACACCGAAACGCCGAGTGCATCCTTCAACGTCGCATATGGCGTGAAGGGTACCGTATCGGTCTTGCTCTTCACTTCCACACCGGTCGGATTGGTCTGGCCGGTCACATGCAGCGCCCAGATATGCAGGATGACGACACCCGCTATCATGAACGGCAGCAGGTAGTGGAGCGCGAAGAAGCGGTTGAGCGTCGGATTGTCCACCGCAAAGCCGCCGAGCAGGAACTGCTGAATCCACTCACCTATGCCCGGGAAAGCCGAGAAGAAGCCGGTGATAACAGTTGCACCCCAGAAGGACATCTGGCCCCACGGCAGCACGTAGCCCATGAAGCCCGTCGCCATCATCAGGAGGTAGATCACGCAGCCGAGAATCCAGAGGATTTCGCGTGGCGCCTTATAGGAGCCGTAATAAAGTCCACGGGCGATGTGCAGGTAAACCGCGATGAAGAAGAACGACGCACCGTTGGCGTGCATGTAGCGCAACAGCCAGCCGTGGTTGACGTCGCGCATGATCTTTTCGACGGAATTGAAGGCAACCGTCGTTTCAGCGGCGTAATGCATGGCAAGCACGACGCCGGTGAGGATCTGCACGATCAGCATGACAGCCAGCATCGCGCCGAATGTGTAGGCGTAGTTCAGATTACGCGGGACAGGATAGGCAACGAAGCTGTCATAGATCATGCGCGGCAAGGGAAGCCGCGAATCGATCCACCTCTCGATGCCGGTGGACGGCTGATAACTGGAATGACCACTCATAAATATCTGTCCCCTTATCCGATCTTGATCACGGTATCGGATGTGAATGCAAATGTCGGGATGGCGAGGTTCTGCGGCGCCGGACCCTTACGTATGCGGCCCGCCGTATCGTAATGCGAGCCATGGCAGGGACAGAACCAACCGCCGAAATCGCCGGCCTGGCCGAGCGGAACGCAACCGAGATGGGTGCAGGAACCGATCATGACGATCCAGTTTTCTTTGCCCTGACCGGCGGAACGGTCAATGTCCGTCGCCTGCGCGTCGGGGGCAATGTTGGCGTTGCGCGCCACCGGATCCTTGAGATCGGCAAGAGCGACCGCATTGGCTTCGCCGATTTCCTTTTCCGTGCGGTTACGGATGAAAATCGGCTTGCCGCGCCACTTCACGGTCAGCGACATGCCCGGCTCGACCGCCGCGACGTTCACCTCGATGGAGGCAAGCGCCAGCGTCGATGCGTCTGGACGCATCTGGTCGATAAAAGGCCATGCCACTGCGGCGGCACCAACGGCGCCCGTCATTCCGGTTACTAGATAAAGAAAATCGCGACGGGTCGGTTCACCCGAGGCGTCGTGATTGGTTACGTGCTCGCTCACCGCTACACCATCCTCTGCGCTGTTTTTGCCGTAAATCGCATGAGTCCTCCCGCTATGATTTGATCCAAGACAATCTCCGTCCCACCGTCTCGGTCATCCTCGCGGCGTTTGAGAAACCGCGTCATTCTGTTTGATCGCAAAATATTGACTGACTTGGCAAGAGCAAAGCACACAAAGCTGCCGTAATTCTGCCAGAAGGGGCGGATTTGTTTCTCATTTTTTCCTAAGCCCCGGCAAGCGGGCAACATTGTGCCCACCCTTGCGGCATGTTACGAGACATCAAGGGAGAGCTTGGAAAGCAGGGATTCGGATGACGGCGAAGCTCTCGTGCATGGTCTCCACGGTCGTGGCTGCCGTACTTTTCATCGCCAGCCTGCGTTATGTGACGGATTTCTGGCTTTTAGCCTTCGTCACAAGTTTCCAGCTTAACATCGCCTTCGTCTGTATCCTGGTGTCATGCCTGGTATTTTGGCTGACGCGTGACGCGATTTCCGCTTTCCTCATCATCTGGTCGCTTGCACTCGCCATCCACGCCGTCGCCATGCTCGTGGAATTCTCGACAAGCGCCAATGCGGCACCTGGCGCCAGACCCTTCCGGCTATTGTCCTTCAACGTATTGATGGATAACGCCGCCAATGCGGATGCGATTGCCGACAGGATTCTCGAATCAGACGCGGATGCTGTCTATCTGTTCGAGGCGGCTGCGCTGGAATCGGTTCTGCCGCGTCTGCAGCAAACC
Source organism: Agrobacterium sp. S7/73 (assembly GCF_019355535.1). Classification (NCBI taxonomy): domain Bacteria; kingdom Pseudomonadati; phylum Pseudomonadota; class Alphaproteobacteria; order Hyphomicrobiales; family Rhizobiaceae; genus Agrobacterium; species Agrobacterium sp. S7/73. The sequence continues at coordinate 652,812 of NZ_CP072136.1, read as the reverse complement.
TACCCCCACAGGCTCGGTTGTTATGCCGGAACACCGACCTGTGATCTTTTGATCCTGTCGAAGCGGCCGCTGCTGGAGGGCCGTTTCCATAGCCTCAGCGATCTGCGCCGCGACCGTTTCGCCATCGCCAGCATCGAGTTCGACGGCACGAAGCTGACGCTCGCTGCAGGTCACATCACCAAACCCTATTTCGACGACTATCACCGGGACGAGCTGGACGAAGTCAGCGAAATTCTCTTTCGTGTCACCGGGCCGCTCATTCTGGCCGGAGATTTCAATTCGGCCAGCATCGCTCCCGACATGCGCGACTTCCTCGCCGCCAACGACCTGAAGAAAGCGCCATGGGAACCCGCCACATGGCCGACGAAGGCAGGTCGCTTCGGCATCGCCATCGACCATATCTTCGCCCGCGAACCGGCCACGCTCTTGAAAACCACCCGTCTGCCCGACAGCCTCGGTTCCAATCATTTCGGCCTGATGGCGGATTTCATGATCGGGAAATAGCTGGCGACAGGCCCTATTGGGCCGCCTCGTCCACAGCAAGGAAGCCGCCCGACTGTCGCGCCCAGAGTTCCGAATAAAGTCTGCCCTGCGAGACGAGATCTGAATGGCTGCCCTGCTCGACGATGCGGCCCTGATCCATGACGATCAGCCGGTCGAGAGCAGCAATTGTTGAAAGACGGTGGGCGATGGCCAGCACTGTCTTGCCCTGCATCAACTCATCCAGATTGCTCTGGATCGCCGCTTCTACTTCCGAATCAAGCGCAGACGTCGCCTCGTCGAGGACGAGGATCGGCGCATCCTTCAGCATCACGCGGGCAATGGCGATGCGCTGGCGCTGGCCTCCGGACAATTTCACGCCACGTTCGCCGACATGCGCGTCGAAACCCGTTCGGCCGCGCTGGTCTTCCAGCCGTGCAATGAACTCATCCGCCTTGGCCCGGCGCGTCGCCTCCAGCAATTGCGCTTCGGTGGCATCCGTGCGCCCGAACATGATGTTGTCTCTGATAGAACGGTGCAGCAGCGACGTATCCTGCGTGACCATGCCGATATGGGCGCGCAGTGATTCCTGGGTGACCTTGGCTATATCCTGCCCATCAATGAGGATGCGGCCTTTCTCGACACCGTAAAACCGCAGCAGCAGATTGACGAGGGTGGATTTGCCCGCGCCGGAGCGTCCGACGATGCCGACCTTCTCCCCCGCCTTGATATCGAGATTAAGATTGTCGATGACCCCGTTCGCCCGCCCATAATGGAAGCTGACGTTTTCGAAGCGGATACTTGGACTTTTCACGTCCAGCACTGTCGCATCCGGCGCGTCCACAAGGCCGATCGGCTGCGAAATCAGTTCCGCCGCATTCTGCACCGTGCCGAAATTGCGCATGATGCCGTTGAACTGCGTCATCAATCGCCCGAGCAGGAAGTTGAGGCGCAGAACCAGTGCCAGCGTGAAGGCGACAGCGCCGGAACTGATCTTGCCGGACAGCCAAAGGTCGATACACAGCGCCGCCATCGACGTGATCATCACACCAGACAGCAGCGCCATCGAGGCGCGCACACCGGTGATGAACCGCGTGAACGTCATCGTTGCGTTCTGGAAGATATCGAAGCCCTGCCGCATGTAGCGGTCATTGGCATCGTCGCGCCCGAACAGCCTGAGCGTCTGGATATTGCTGTATGCATCCACCATCCGGCCGGAAAGCATGGAGGCTGCCTCCGCCGTTTCTTTCGAATGGGAGCGGATGCGCGGCACGAAATAACGCGCCAGCAGCGAGAAGATCAGCACCCAGACGAGGACGACGACGGCAAGCCGCCAGTCCAGTCCGCCGATCAGCAGCAGCATCGAGACGGAGTAGATGCCGACGAACCAGACGCTTTCCATCAGCGAGGTGACAAGATCGCCTGCCGCCTGCCCGCCCGACCAGACCTTGGTAACGATGCGGCCGGAAAAATCGTTCTGGAAAAAAGTCAGCGATTGCCGCGCCACATGCATATAGGATTGCCAGCGCACCAAATTGTAAAAGCCGGGCGTGATGATCTGTTGGTCCACCAGCGCGGTTACCATGGTGACGATAAAACGCACGATGCCGATCAACACCAGCATGCCGACGAGTTCGCCGCCATGGGCTGCCAGCAGTCCAGCCCAGCCCTCTTCCGGCTTGACGGTTGAGAGAATGTCGACCAGCCGCCCGACGAACCAGAAAAGCGCAGCCTCAATGGCAGCCGTCAACCCGCCCAGCACCAGCATGGCAAGAAACGGCGCCTTGGCCTGCGAGATATAGAACCAGATGAAACCGGACGTCTTTTCCGGCGGCCGCAAATCGTCCTTGCGGGCGAAGGGCTTTATCCAGTTCTCGAAAAACTCGAAGATGCGGGTAATGACCATGATCCGGATATAGGCGGATTCCCGGAGCGGGAACAGCCGCAGAGCGTTCGGGAAGAGATTATATTTAGGTAACGTTCGGGAAATGAAAAAGGGCGAAGAATGTTCCACCGGGCTCTGGATAGATCCACCTGGATTTTGCGCACTCGCAGCATCCTCACTCCGTCACCAAGGACTAGATCCGGGGTCAAGCGCGATTCCAGTCTTTGATCGCGGGAGACTCCATTCACGGCGCAGACGCGCCGTGAATGGAAACCGGCTCAAGGCCGGCATGACGGATGAGAGGTTTAACTCGCCTACATAGATAAACGCGAACCGCAAACGAAAGGGCGGGAAACCATGCTTCCCGCCCGTCGAGCTCTCCTTACTCGGCAGCCACTTCCGCCTCGTGGTCGGCGATGAAGCCGCCGGACTGGCGCCGCCATAGATCGGCATAGATACCGCCCATCGCCGCCAGTTCAGCATGGCTGCCCGATTCCACGATCTGGCCCTTGTCGAGGATGATGAGCCGGTCCATTTCGGTCAGCGTCGACAGACGGTGGGCGATCGCGATAACCGTCTTGCCTTCCATCAGCGAGAACAGATTTTCCTGAATCGCCGCCTCGACTTCCGAGTCGAGCGCCGAGGTCGCCTCATCAAGTACCAGGATCGGCGCGTTCTTGAGGAACACGCGGGCAATGGCGATACGCTGACGCTGGCCACCGGACAGCTTTACACCGCGTTCGCCCACCTGGGCATCAAGGCCCTGGCGGCCATGCATATCGACAAGCGTTTCCACAAAGTCCCAGGCATTCGCCCGCTTTGCCGCCGCGATCACCTGCTCGTCGGTGGCCTCGGGATGGCCATAGGCGATGTTGTCGCGGATCGAACGGTGCAGCAGCGAAGTATCCTGCGTCACCACACCAATCAACTCGCGCAGGCTGTCCTGCGACACCTTGGAGATGTCCTGCCCGTCGATGGTGATCTTGCCCGCTTCCAGATCGTAGAAACGCAGAAGCAGGTTCATCAGGGTCGTCTTGCCCGCACCGGAACGCCCGACCAAACCGACCTTCTCGCCCGACTTGATATCCAGCGTCAGCCCGTCGATCACGCCCTTGTTCTTGCCGTAGTGGAAGCGGACGTTATCATAACGGATCGCGCCCTGCGGTGCCGCAAGCTGCGGCGCCTTCGGAGCATCGACGATATCGTGCGGCTTCGTCATCATCGACATGCCGTCATAGACGGTGCCGATGTTTTCGAACAGCGAGGTGACTTCCCACATGATCCATTGCGACATGCCGTTGACGCGCATGGCAAGGCTTATGGCAATGGCAACCGAGCCGGCCGTGACCGAACCCTGCATCCAGAAATAAAGACCGAGCGAGGCCGTGGAAAACAGCACAACCGCATTGTTGAGGTCGATCAGGATGTTGAAGCCGGAAATCTTGCGCATCTGGCGGTGAACGGTTCCGAGAAACACGTTCATGCCCTCACGCGCATATCTTTCCTCGCGGCCCGCATGCGAAAACAGCTTGATCGTCGAGATATTTGTATAGCTGTCGACGATACGCCCCGTCATCATCGAGCGCGCATCGGCCTGCTCCTGTGCGAGCCGGCCGAGCTTCGGCACGAAATAGGTGAGGATACCCATGTAGATGCCGAGCCACACCAGCAGCGGAATGACCAGCCGCCAGTCTGCGGCCGCAACCATGAACAGCATCGAGACGACGAAGCTGATAGCGTAGACGAACACGTCGATCACCTTCAGCGCCACTTCGCGGATCGCCAGCGCCGTCTGCATCACCTTGGTCGAAACCCGGCCTGCAAATTCGTTGGCGAAAAAGTTCATGGAGTGGCGCAGCAGGAAACGATGCATCTTCCAGCGCGCGATCATGCCGAAATTGCCGGCAAGCGTCTGGTGCATCGTCATGGTGTGGATAGCGCCCATCAGTGGCAGCAGGAAGAGCACCAGCCCAGCCATGACCATCAGATGCCAGCCCTCATCGGCAAAAAACGTCTCGCGATTGGCCGTGGAAAGCCAGTCAACGATACTGCCGAGGAATTTGTAGAGCATGGCCTCCGCAACGGCGATGCCCATGGACATCAGGCCGAGCAGCAGGAGCCACGGCCATGCGGGCTGCACATAATGCCACACGAACGGCAAAAGCTTCTTCGGCGGCACAGACGGCGCCGAAGAGGGAAAAGGATCAAGGCGTTTTTCAAACCAGCCAAACATAGGCCAAGCTCCGGCAAGCAATCGCCCCATCGTGAAACGTGAGCAAGCGCAAATATGGCTCACGACGGAACAGAAAAGTATTGGATATGGCCGCAACAGCCACATGACGAATCAAACTATGGGAAACGCGGTCGAACCGCGGGGGTAACACCTAGGCCAGCAGCAGCACTACTGGGGCCGGGAGGCGAATACGAATGTCATTTTGCATCAGAACCTCCCTAGCTGGTGTTGAAGATGTCGCCTTGTAGCGCAAAAATTAATCGTTGACCAGCCGCAAAGATGCCGAACGCGTCAGAAAAGCTCTCGATTGCGACCGATTCTGCCGAACGGGCGGAGAAGACCCGGCAAAGGTCTCCGCCCGTTGTAAGGCCTGGATACGCAGCTTACTCGGCGGCGTCCTGCGCCTGCCCGAGCGCCTTGATCTGCGCCAGAGTATCGGCAAGCGTGGCCGAGGTGTCGGAATAAAGATCATCGTCCTGCACCTGCAGATTGCCGACATGCAGGTCGGTCAAATGGACGAAATTCGCCCGTTCGGACATGATATCTTCCTGTTTTTGCTGCGCGGAACCCGGATCGAAACAACGCCGATCCGACGCAACCGGATATGCCGGATCGGCCTGACGGCACGATGGTTAATGGGTAGCCCGACTGTGTGTCACGCGAATGAATACGGCACTCTTCGAAACGGTCCTCTCGGGCTGCATCTGTCACAAACCCGCCGCCCGTGATAAGCGCTCCGGCATTCCAAACGCGGTGAGAAGACCATGAGCGATATCAGACCCGAAATCAGGATTGCCCTCTACCAGCCGGATATTCCCGGCAATACCGGCACGATCCTGCGGCTGGCGGCCTGTCTCGGCCTCGGCGTCGATATCATCGAGCCGGCCGGTTTCGATATTTCCGACCGCAACCTGAAAAGGGCAGGCATGGATTATATCGCAGCGGCGGCGCTGACGCGCCACGTCAGCTGGGACCGGTTTGAGGAGTGGCGCGCAACCACCGGCCGCCGCCTCGTTCTCGCCTCCACCAAGGCCGCCCTGCCCTATACGAAAATCGCCTATCGCCACGACGATATCCTGCTTTTCGGCCGTGAAAGTGCTGGTGTGCCGGACCACGTGCATGAGAAGGCGCAGGAGCGAATCATCATCCCGATGGTCGAGGGGCAGCGCTCCATCAACGTCGCAATGTCCGCCGCGATGATCACCGGCGAGGCTTTGCGCCAGACTGCATGGTCTTAAGCGCCTTTTTTAGCGCCATTTTTTCGTGCAAATACAAAAATTGACCGTTTTTGCTTCAAAACTGTCGCAACCCGGCCTGTACCGAAGGCGTTCAGGCTCCTATACTTATTAGCCGGACAACAAAAATCGCCCTCGCCGCAGCCATCCGCCGGCGGGTGTGAGGAGACGTCGCATGCAATCCACCATTGTCATCGTCAACCTTCTCGGCGCAGTCGCGCTGCTGCTCTTTGGTCTTGCCCAGGTCAAGGATGGGGTTACCCGTGCCTTCGGCATGAAACTGCGAAGTGTATTGGCGACGGGCACCCAGAGCGGCCCGCGTTCCTTCTTTTCCGGCTTTTTCGCCACTGTCGCGCTGCAAAGCTCGACGGCAACCGCGCTTACCGTCGCCTCCTTCGCAGAACGCGATCTCATCAAGCCGCGCATGGCGCAGGTCGTGCTGCTCGGCGCCAATGTCGGCACCGCCGTCACCGCCTGGATTGTCGCGGCCGGTGTGGAGTGGCTGTCGCCGCTGCTGATCCTCTCCGGTATCGTTCTCAAAAAGGGTAGCTCAAACGCCCGACAAGGTGGCGGAACCGCGGTCATCGGCATCGGCCTGATGCTTCTGTCATTGCATCTGTTGAGCGGCGCGACCGAACCGATGCGTGCCTCGCCAGCCCTTGGCGTCTTCATCGGTCTGCTTGATGGCGCATGGCCCGTCGCGCTGATCTTCTCCGCCGTGCTGGCCTTCGTCTCCTCCTCCAGCCTCGCTGTCGTGGTGCTTATCCTGTCGCTTGCTGCTACTGGCACGCTGTCCGCCGGTCTCATCATCGTTCTCATTCTCGGCGCCAATCTCGGCGGCGCCATTCCGCCGGTCATCGCCACGCTCTCCGGCCCGGCCTCGGCGCGGCGCATCACTATCGGCAACCTTGTGGTGCGCACCATCGGCTGCCTCATCGCCATGCCACTCGCATCCTATGGCGCAACGCTTTTGCAGCAATTGCCGCTTTCGCCCGCCAAATTGCCTGTTGATGCGCATCTCATCTTCAATGTCATTCTGGCAGCGGTTGCCTGGCCGTTCTCAGCCCTCATATCCGACCTGATGGCAAAGCTGGTGCCGGGCGATCCGAAAGCCGAAGATGGCCCGAATTTCCTCGATCAGCAGGCGCTGGATACGCCTGTTGTGGCGCTCGCCAATGCCACGCGTGAGGTCTTGAGCGTCGGCGATGCTATCGAGCGCATGCTGATCCGCGCCGAAAACGCCTTCAAGCATAATGATCTGGCACCCCTTCAGGAAGTGTCCCTGCTCGAAAAGAAGGTCGATCGCCGTCAGCAGGAGGTGAAGGTCTATCTTTCCCAACTGGGGCGCAAAGGGCTTGCAGACGACGAAGCGCGCCGTTCGATCGCCATCATCGATTACGCGATCAATCTCGAACATATCGGCGACATCATCGAAAAAGGCATTTGCGAGCAGATCCGCAAGAAGGTGCTGAACAGCTTCAAATTTTCCGACGACGGTTATGAGGAGCTGAAGACGCTGTTCGACATGACAATCGAAAATCTGCGGGCCGCCCAGAGCATTCTGGTGACCGGCGATTTCGATCTCGCCCGCCGGCTGATGGAAAGCAAGGTGGATATACGCCGCCTCGAAAAACAGTCGTCCAACCGCCATCTGGAGCGGCTGCGCGATGGGCTGACGGAAAGCATGCAGACGAGTTCACTGCATCTCGACATGCTGCGCGATCTGAAGCGCATAAACGCCCATATCGTCTCTGTTGCCCATCCCATTCTGGATGAAAGCGGCGTTTTGATCGAAAGCCGCCTGCGTTACGCCGAACCGCGTGCTTAAAGCTTAGTCTGCCGAAGGAAGCCGCCGCATGGTGAATTCGATGCGGTCGCCTTCCAGCTGCCGCCAGCTTTCCACTTCGGTCCAATAGGCGGCCTTCGGAAAACTGTCGAACCACTCGCGCGCCTTGGCACGGGCTTCTTCACGGTCGAGACAAAAGGTCTGCCGCACGAACATGCCGTTGCGCATCGGATCGCCGCCGTCACTTTCACGCGCCTTGCGGTGATTGGCGATCCTGCGCTTCAGCCCGTCCAGGGGCGGCGGTCCGGCAAATTTCGTCATGATATTCACCTCTGGCACCTACATCGCTAAAGATAGTGCCCGCATGTGAACTTGGCGAGTCGAATTTGTGCGCAAGGCCAGCACCTGCTAGATGCGACAGGGAATCGACTTCACCAAAGGAGAACATGCATGGAACGGCCATCTTTGCCGAAGGGCTTGCCCGAGGACATAGAAGACAAGAAGGCCGCCGCCCAGGCCTGGTTCCAGCATCTGCGCGACACCATCGTTGCCTCCTTCGAAACCCTTGAAGACGAGCTGAGCGGCCCGCTCGCCGATCAGGAACCGGGACGCTTCGTGCAGAAGGACTGGCTGCGCGACAATGGCGCGGGCGGCGGCGGCAAGATGTCGATGATGGAGGGCCGCGTCTTCGAAAAGGTCGGCGTCCACACCTCCACCGTCTATGGTGAGTTTTCGCCGGAATTCCGCCAGCAGATACCGGGTGCGGAAGAAGACCCCAGCTTCTGGGCCTCGGGCATTTCGCTGATCGCCCATCCGGTCAATCCCAATGTGCCGGCTGTTCATATGAATACCCGCATGGTCGTCACCACCAGCCACTGGTTCGGCGGCGGCGCGGACCTGACGCCCGTGCTTGGACGCCGGCGGACGGAACAGGACCCGGACACCCAGCTTTTCCACCGCGGCTTCGAGATCACCTGTAACCGCCATCCCGTGGCCGACTATCCGCGCTACAAGTCGTGGTGCGACGAGTACTTCTTCCTCAAGCACCGCAACGAGCCGCGCGGCACCGGCGGCATCTTTTTCGACTGGCTGCACCCGGAAGAGGAAAAGGGCGGCTGGGACGCCAATTTCGCCTTCGTGCAGGATGTCGGCCGCGCCTTCAACCTGGTCTACCCAAAAATCGTGCGATCCAATTTCAACCAGCCCTGGACGGAAGAGGACCGCGACGAGCAGCTCATTCGCCGTGGCCGCTATGTGGAATTCAACCTGCTTTACGACCGCGGCACGATCTTCGGCCTCAAGACCGGCGGCAATGTCGAATCGATTCTGTCTTCCCTGCCGCCCGTGGTCCGCTGGCCCTGAAATACTCACGTAAATTTGACGCCCGTCAGGAATTTGGGCGCAAATCGCGCAAATTAGGACTTATGGAAAAATAAAGGCAATGATAATCTCCTGCGTGCAGACGTACTGGAGGAGCTATCGTCATGATTACTTCGAACAGCATGCCTATATCTGCTTCCGCTGAGGGAGCCTCGCATTCCATCGATACCCCTGATTTGATCGACCGCATGGCAGCGGAAATGCGTGCCACCGGCGATCGCGAACTGCCGCATTCCTTTTATGTCGAACAGGTAAAACGCACGCTTGCCGGAAAAGCGGTGACGCGGGCCGACAATGACGAAATGCCTCGTACAAAAATCCCGGCAGCCGGCACATCCTCTGTTTTCCAGTGCTGGGCGATGCCCGAATAGGGCCTGAACAGGGTCAGCGGAACGCCGCTCTGGAACATTAGCGGCGACCGTTCGTTTCTTGTCAGAGGGACAGCAGGCATTTGCAGGCTGTCCCTCTGTCTAAAACAGGGAGGCAAGACCATGAGACTGTTTGAATGTGGAACGCTCGTGCCCGGCTGTGCCTGGCACACCCGCGCGGATGACGACGCGGAAGTCGTGCGCCGCACCGTGGAACATATGCGATCGGCCCACGGCGAAACCATCATCCGCGAAAACATGATCGAAAACATCAAATCCCGCATCCGCGACGAGGCAAATGCGGCCTGAGCCGCAACGCCTCCGGCACTGCGATCTCAATTCTCCAGCATATCCTTCAGCCGGGCGGTCAGCGCTGCCCGGTCTAGCGAGAAATTGACGTCGATCCACTTTTCTTCGAGGCTTTTCAGCACCTCGCCTACCTTCGGACCGGACTCCACGCCCGCGGCCATCACATCAGCGCCGCTCAGCGGAAAGCCGGGCTTGTGGAACTTGTTCGCTCTCGTCAGCAGCGTCGAAAGTCGCGCGACTTTCTGCATCGCCGCCTCACCGCCCGAAAGGTCGGCGCGGGCCGAGGCAAGCGCCAGTTTCAGGCGCGTCTTCACACCGTCAACGCCCTGCCGGTAAAGCAGCCGGTCTAGCGCCGTCTCCTTCATCTCCGGATCGATCACCGGCGCGGAAGCCCAGTGGGCGAGATATGCAGCTTCAGCCTTCGACAGCCGCAGCCGCGCAGCAAGCGCCGTTAGCCTCTCCCTGTCGGGCGGCACTATGGCAGCAAGCCGCAGCATCGGGTCAACTGTCCAGCCAAGCGCCTGTTCGGTTGCCACCAGCCCGTGAATGGCGTCGATACCCCATTTTTCCGTTTCGGGAAGAATTTCCGCCAACACGCCGGATTGCCGCATCCACAGCAAGGCGCGGGAGGGATCGCGCGCGGAAAGCAGCTTTTTCAGCTCGCTCCACACCCGCTCGGCCGAGAGCGTCCCAAGCTTGTCCTTGGCCCGCGCACTGGCGCGCAAGCCATCGGCATCAGGACGACCGGAACCATAATGGGCAAAAAAGCGGAAGAACCTAAGAATCCGCAGATAATCTTCCGAAATCCGCATTGCCGCATCGCCGATGAAACGCACCGTGCCGGTTTCAATGTCGAGAAGGCCATCGATGAGGTCGATGATCTCGCCCTTCTCGTCAGCGTAAAGTGCGTTGATGGTGAGATCGCGCCGCTCGGCATCGATCTGCCAGTCTGTGCCAAAAGCGACCTGCGCATGGCGGCCATTGGTCTCGACATCGCGGCGCAGCGTCGTCACCTCGAAACCTTCGCCGTCGATCACCAGCGTCACCGTACCGTGTTCTATGCCGGTCGGTACCGCCTTGATGCCCACCGCCTTGGCGCGCTCAACCACCACATCGGGGGTAAGCGTCGTCGCCATATCCACATCGACGACCGGTTGTTCCATCAGCGCATTGCGCACGGCGCCGCCGACGATCCGCACCTCGCCGCCATCGGCGTTCAACAGCGCGAAGATGCGCTTCAGCGCCGGCTTTTCAAACCAGTCCCGCCCGGCAAGGCTGCTCATGAATAAAACCTCTCGTAAATCGTCCGTACGATGCCCGCCGTAATGCCCCAAATGTAGCGCTCGCCATAGGGCATTTCGTAGAAAAACCGCTCCTTCCCCTGAAAGATGCGGCTGCCGCGCCCGTGATTGGCTGGGTCCATCAGGAAAGACAGCGGCACCTCGAAAACCTCATCCACTTCCGTGGGATTGAGCGTCAGGTCAAAGCCGGGACGAACGACCGACAGCACCGGCTTGATGCGAAAACCGGTACCGGAAATATAATCCGGCAGACGCCCGACTGTTTCCACGAAAGATCGCGAGAGGCCGATCTCCTCTTCCGTCTCGCGCAGGGCCGCCTCTTCCGGTGTGCGGTCTCCAGCATCGATGCCACCGCCCGGAAAGGAAATCTGGCCGGAATGTTTGCGCAGGGTTGCGGTGCGCTGGGTGAAGATCACCCGCGCTTCGTTGCCGTCGTCGATGACAGGCACCAGCACGGCGGCGTCCTTCAGCCTTATGCCGTTTCCCGAAAGCACCACGCCCGGATTGAGCAGATGATCGCCATTCTCGCGTTCCGCCACGCCCTCGCCTTCCTCCAGCACCCGGCGGCGGAAATCGGCGGCGGTAAAAGTTTCAAGGCGGGTTGTCGTCATTGTCATTGCGAAAGCCGTTCCAGTTCATTGGCGGGCATCACGGGAAAGACAACCCCGCCCGAGCGCACGGCAAACATCTCGACACCGTCCACATCGATCACCTCGCCGAGTGCCACGAGATCATACATCACCGCCCGCGAGACGAGCGCCTCCAGCCTGCCGCGCACCAGAATATAGGGTTTCAATTCGCGGTTTTCTCCGAAAATCATAAAGCGTAGCGGATGCTCCGGCCCGGCCTCCACCACATCGCCGACATTGGTGCGGAAGGTCAGCAGCGGCCCGCCATCCTTCTCGCCCGCCGTCACCTTCATCTCGACGGCCACGAAAGGAGCATCCACCACGCGGATGCCGACTTTTTCCACAGGAGTTACAAGATAGGTCTTGCCGTCGTCATCCTTGCGCAGGACCGTGGAAAACAGCCGCACCAGCGGCGCCCGGCCAATGGGCGTACCCATATAGAACCAGGTGCCGTCTGCGCGGATTTCCATGTCGAGATCGCCGCAAAAGGGGGGATTCCAGCGCTCCACCGGGGCAGGTCCACGTTTGGCGTCGCCGGTCTGCTCGGCGGCGCGGGAAATCATCGCCGCCAGCCCTGCTGCATCGCTTGCCGAATTTATCGTCTCCGCTGCCATATTCGAGTCTCGCTTTGCCGATAAGGAAATACTAAGTCACGACATAGTCATTCGAATGGCGCTTGTCAGCGGCCAAGAGAGCAATAAGCTAGTTGCAGCGCGAAATCCGCTCCGGCCATTGGCCATCAAGATCGGGGCAGGAATGGGTCGGCGGCAAAGGTATGAGGAGAGCGACATGGGCGTGATGAATACCGGCGAAACCCTCGACGAAAAAGCCATCGTCGCCTCGGCCGAAAAGGCGCTTTCGGATATTGCCGCGATCCGCGCGGAGGTATCCAAGGTCATCTTCGGCCAGGAAAAAGTGGTGCAGAACACGCTTCTCGCCATACTCTCGGGCGGCCACGCGTTGCTCGTCGGCGTTCCCGGGCTTGCCAAGACCAAGCTCGTCACCACGCTCGGAACGGTTCTCGGGCTCGATGCCAACCGCATCCAGTTCACACCGGACCTCATGCCATCGGATATTCTCGGCTCCGAAGTCATGGATCAGGATGAAAACGGGCGGCGCTCCTTCCGCTTCATTAAAGGTCCGGTGTTTGCGCAATTGCTGATGGCGGATGAAATCAACCGCGCCAGCCCGCGCACGCAGTCCGCACTGCTGCAGGCCATGCAGGAATATCACATCACCATGGCCGGCCAGCGTTACGACCTGCCGAAACCGTTCCACGTTCTCGCAACCCAGAACCCGCTGGAACAGGAAGGCACCTATCCACTGCCTGAAGCGCAGCTCGACCGCTTCCTGCTGCAGGTGGATGTCGGCTATCCCGAGCTTGCCGCCGAACGCCAGATATTGCTCGACACGACAGGCACCGCATCGGGCGAGGCACGCAAGGTAATCGACGCCGAACGCATGATGGAAATCCAGGCGCTCATCCGCCAGATGCCGGTCAGCGACAAGGTGGTGGACGCGATTCTTTCGCTTGTCCGCTCCGCCCGCCCCGGCCACGGCAACAAATTGACCGACAAACACGTTGTCTGGGGCCCGGGTCCCCGCGCCGGCCAGTCCCTGATGCTGACGGCACGCGCCCGTGCGCTTTACGAAGGCAGGCTCGCGCCGTCGCTGGACGATGTCTATGCGTTGGCCGAACCGGTGCTGGAGCACCGCATGGCGCTGACATTCGCCGCCCGCGCCGAAGGCATGTCAGTGCGCGATGTCATCGCAGCCCTTGTGGAGCAGGCGAAGAACTAAGGCATCGGACCGAAAAGTGTGACGCTGTTTTCGGAAAATCCGATCCTCGACAAAAAACTCGGAGCGGCCCGCCGCTCTGACATCTGCCTAAGCTTTCTCGAAAGGAGTGCCTGTGGCATCCATCGGCCAGATCGTAGATAAGACACCGGGTAGCGAAGTCCTGGCGCGCGCGCGCCAGCGTGCCGCACTGGTGCCGGACTGCATGGTCGAAGCCAAGCGCATCGCCAACACCGTCACCGCCGGCTGGCACGGCCGCCGCAAGCGCGGCATCGGCGAGAATTTCTGGCAGTTCCGCCCCTATGCCGAAGGCGAGAGCCTGTCGCGCATCGACTGGCGACGCTCGGCCCGCGACGACCACACCTATGTGCGCGATCGGGAATGGGAAGCTGCCCACACTATCTGGCTGTGGGCCGACATGTCGCCGTCGATGATGTTCAAATCCACCCTCGGCTCCGTTTCCAAGGAAAGCCGCGCATTGGTGCTGATGCTGGCGCTGGCGGAAATCCTTGCGCGCTCGGGCGAGCGCATAGGTTGTCCCGGTATCATGGAGCCCATCTCAGCCAGAAACGCCGCCGAACGTCTGGCTGCCGCCATCATGCACGCGCCGCTCACCACAGGCATGCCGGAAACGGGTATGATCCGCGGTGCAAGCGACATCGTCCTCATAGGCGATTTTCTCGACGATGCGAAAAATGTGATGGAGCGGATTTCGCCACTCGCGCGGCGCGGCTTGCGCGGCCATGTGGTGGAAATCGCCGATCCGGCCGAAGAAACCTTCCCCTATTCGGGCCGCACCGAATTTACCGACCCGGAAACCGGTGAAAAACTCGTCTCCGGCCGCGCGGAAACCATTCGCGAGGATTATACCCGCGCCTATCTCGCCCGCCGCGAAGCGCTGTCTTCTTCGCTGCGCCGTCTAGGCTGGAATTTCGTGTTTCACCGCACCGACCATCTCGCCTCCGAGGCGCTTGTGGCTGTTCACATGTATTTGTCCGGTGCGCCCGCGCAAGGCGGTGGCAACCGATGAGCGCATTGCCCTTCGTCTTCACCAGCCCCTATATTCTCTTCGGCCTTCTGGCGCTTCCAGCCATCTGGTGGCTGCTGCGGCTCACCCCGCCGCGCCCCAAGGCAGAGGTTTTTCCGCCGCTGAAAATTCTTGCCACCGTGCTGAAGCGCGAGGAAACGCCCTCGAAAAGCCCGTGGTGGCTGACATTGCTGCGCATGGCGCTCGCCGCCGCCGTGATTTTCGCGCTGGCCGATCCGGTGGTGAACCCCCGCAACAACAGCATTGCCGGCACTGGTCCCCTGGTGCTTGTGGTCGATAATAGCTGGGCCTCCGCAACTGATTGGCAGAGACGCGTCGAAACCGCTCAGGCCCTGATCGGCGACGCGGAAAGGGCTGATCGCCCCGTTTCCATCAGCTTCACCGCAGATGCCGAACACGACGCCGTGCCAGCCACCACGGCGGTGGCGCTGGACAAGCTCGCCGCCGCCAAGCCGAAGCCTCTTGCGCCGGACCGCGTGCGCACGGCGGAAGCCATTACCGAGGCGCTCAACGGCACCTCCCCCGGCACGCCCGCCTATATTGCCGACGGCGTTGCCACCGCGCAGGATGAAAGCGCACTCAAAACGCTGGCCAGCCTCTCAGCTGACGAGTTCCGCATCGTCACGGGTGATGGGAAATCCATCGCCGCCATTACCGGCGCCGCCAACAATGCCGATGCGATGAGCGTCACGCTATCGCGGCTCGACACGGCCTCCCCCAGCCGGTTGACCGTCAATGCGCAGGACAGCCAGGGCCGCATCCTTGCCACTGGCACCGCCAGTTTCGCCCCCGGCGAAGCGGAAACGACGGCGACGGTGGAAGCGCCTTTCGAATTGCGCAACGACTTCGCCCGCCTCTCCATTGAGGCAGTTTCGACGGCGGGCGCGGTGCATCTTCTGGATGACGGTTTCCGCCGCCGCCGCGTGGCGCTGCTGGCCGGTGAAACCGGCAATGATTTCCAGCCGCTTCTGCAGCCGCTTTATTACATCAGCCGCGCCCTTCAGCCTTTTGTCGATCTCATCCCGCAACGACAGGCAGATCTTGCGCAGGCGATCCCGGAAATCCTGCAATCCAATCCTTCCGTCATCGTCATGGCCGATATCGGACGTCTGCCGCAGGAGACCTATGAGCCGATGCAGCGCTGGCTTGCCGCCGGCGGCACGCTGATCCGTTTTGCTGGACCGCGCCTTGCCGCAGCCCCCGCCGACGATCCGCTGGTGCCGGTGACCTTGCGGCAGGGTGAACGCGCACTTGGCGGCGCGCTCTCATGGGCCGAGCCACAGCCGCTTGCCGATTTCCCGAATTTCGGCGCCTTTGCCGGAATGCCGAAGGCCGATGGCGTGCTCGTAAAACGGCAGGTTCTGGCCGAACCGACACCGGACCTCGCCGAGCGCACCTGGGCGAGCCTTGCCGACGGCACGCCACTCGTCACCACCCGCAATGTCGAGGCGGGCCGCATCGTGCTGTTCCATGTCAGCGCCGAGGCAAGCTGGTCCGATCTGCCGATATCAGGCCACTTCGTCGATATGTTGCGCCGTATCGTGCAATTGTCCAAGGCAGGCGGTGCTTCCACCTCCGCGAATGCCCCGGCCGCAGCATTACCGCCCTTCCGGCTACTGACGGCCGAAGGTGCTTTGTCAGCCGATGTCGGCTCCGCCCGGCCGTTGGAAATGCGCCCCGGTCAGGCTCCCCGCACCGGTTTCGACAATCCCCCCGGCCTTTACGGCACAGAGGATGGTTTCGTGGCTCTCAATCTTCTACCGGCTGGCGCCACGCTTCGCCCGCTCGATACCTCGCTCGCCGGTGTCAACACCACCAGCGAAGCACTGATCGGCGAAACGGCGAAATCGCTGCGCCCGGCCTTGTTCATCGCCGCCTTCCTGATGTTGATTGCCGACAGTCTCATCGTGCTCTTTATGAACGGCGCCTTCGCACGCTTGCCGAAAGCCCGCAGCGCCACAGCTGCCACCGTGCTGCTGGCCATTGGCGCCTTCGCCGCGATGTCCCCGAGCGATGCGCGCGCCGACGACCCTAAACCCGGTGACGAGCAGATTTTCGAGCGGCTGGACACGACGCATCTCGCCTATGTCCGCACCGGCGAGGACGATGTCGACCGCATTTCCGAACAGGGTTTGCAGGGATTGAGCGAATTCCTGACCTGGCGCACGACGCTGGAGCCCGGCCAGCCGGTCGGCCTCGATATATCCAAGGATGAATTATCCTTTTACCCGATCATCTACTGGCCGGTGTCGGCCTCCGCCCCCATGCCGTCGAGCGCTGCCATATCGCGTATCGATGCCTATATGCGCGCCGGTGGCACCGTTCTGTTCGACACGCGCGATCAGTTTTCGTCGCTCGACACTGGCGCGACCAGCCCCAATGGCGAACGTTTGCAGGCGATCCTCGCCAATATCGATATTCCGCCGCTGGAGCCCGTGCCGGAAGACCACGTCCTGACGCGGTCTTTCTACCTTCTCACCAATTTCCCCGGCCGTTACAACGGCTCGCCGCTCTGGGTGGAATCGCGCCAGGGGGCGGCAAAGACGACATCCGGCCTCTCTTCCTCCGGCGATGGCGTGACGCCGATCATGATAACAGGCAATGATTTTGCCGGCGCATGGGCCGTCGATGCGCAGGGCGCACCGGTGCTGCCCACTGTGCCGCCGGACGAGTTGCAGCGCGAACATGCGTTTCGCTCTGGCGTCAACATCATGATGTATATGCTGACCGGCAACTACAAGGCCGATCAGGTACACGTTCCCGCACTTCTCGAACGGTTGGGGCAGTGACATGACATTGACATTCGCCCCCTTCCTGCCGTGGATCGTGATTGCCGTTCTGGCCGTCGCCGCCCTTCTTCTCTCCTTCATCGGCCTGTGGCGCGGCGTGCGCGGCGCATGGCTGCGCGGGCTGGCGCTTGTCACCCTGCTTGCCGCCATCGCCAATCCGCTTTTGACGCAGGAGGAACGCGAGCCTCTCTCCACAATCGTCCCCGTTATCGTCGATCGATCGCAGAGCCAGGACGTGCAGGACCGACCGCAGATGACGGATACGGCGCTTGTCGCGCTGAAAGACCGGCTGTCGCGCTTCCCGCGCATCGAACCGCGCATCGTGGAAGTGCGTGATGATGGTGAGAGCGATTCACCTTCGACGCAGCTTTTCTCGGCCCTCTCCTCCGCCGTCTCGGATGTTTCGCCCTCCCGCGTCGGCGGTGCGATTTTCCTGAGCGATGGCCAGATCCATGATATTCCGAATGCTCTGCCCAATGCCGAACAGGCGCTTGGTTTCCGCGCTCCCCTCCACGGGCTGATCACCGGCAAGGCCGATGAATTCGACCGTCGTATCGAGATCGTCCGCGCGCCGCGCTTTGGCATCGTCAACGAGGAACAGCAACTGACGCTGCGCGTCTTCGATGATGGCCGTGCAGCCGCAGGCGGTGGTTCGGCGGAAGTAACCGTGAAGATGAACGGCGAAGAAATCGCCACCTTGCAGGCCACACCCGGCCAGCCGACCCCCTTTACTTTCAAGGTTCCGCGCGGCGGCAACAATGTCATGGAATTTTCCGTCGCCGAGCTTCCCGGCGAAGTGACGGCCGCGAACAACCGTGCGGTTCACCTGATAGAAGGCATCCGCCAGAACCTTCGCGTGCTGCTGGTCTCCGGCGAGCCGCATGCGGGCGAGCGCGCCTGGCGCAACCTCCTGAAATCCGACGCCTCGGTTGATCTGGTACATTTCACCATTCTGCGCCCGCCGGAAAAACAGGACGGTACGCCGATCAACGAGCTGTCGCTGATCGCCTTCCCCACACGCGAATTGTTCGTCGAGAAGATCGAGGATTTCGACCTCATCATCTTCGACCGCTACCAGCATCGCGGCGTGCTGCCGATCCTCTATTACGATTACATCGCGCAATATGTCGAAAAGGGCGGCGCGCTCTTGATCGCAGCCGGTCCGGAACACGCCGGTCAGGATTCGATCGCCATGACGCCGCTTGCATCCGTGCTGCCGGCCCAGCCGACAGGCCAGGTGCATCAGTCCGCCTTTTATCCCCGCCTCTCGGAAGCGGGCAAGAAACACCCCGTTACCCGTGGGCTGGAAGGGTCGGGCGATGAGCCGCCGCATTGGGGCCGCTGGTTCCGCACCGTCAGCGTCGAGCCGCCGCAGGGCCAGACCGTGATGCTGGGTGACGGGCAGGACCCGCTGCTGGTGCTGAACCGCCAGGGTGAAGGCCGTGTCGCCATGCTGCTTTCCGATCAGGGCTGGCTTTGGGCGCGTGGCTACGAAGGCGGCGGCCCGCATGTGGCACTTTACCGGCGCATCGCCCACTGGCTGATGAAGGAACCGGAGCTTGAGGAAGAGGCGCTGACGGCGCGCGCCAACGGCCGCACATTGCAAATTACCCGCCAGACCATCGGCGACGACCCCGGTCAGGCAAGCGTGCATTTCCCCTCTGGCAAAACCGAAAACATGGCCTTCAACAATACCGAGCCCGGTCTTTACAAGATCGAGCGTCGCATGGACGAGACCGGTCTGTTCGAAATCAAGAACGGCGATTTCACTACGCTCGTCCATGTC
This sequence comes from Agrobacterium sp. S7/73, assembly GCF_019355535.1. Taxonomy (NCBI): domain Bacteria; kingdom Pseudomonadati; phylum Pseudomonadota; class Alphaproteobacteria; order Hyphomicrobiales; family Rhizobiaceae; genus Agrobacterium; species Agrobacterium sp. S7/73. Next base: position 633,786 of record NZ_CP072136.1, on the reverse strand, counting down.
GGCGCGGTGGATGCGCCGGAATTCAAGGCAATGATTTCGACAACCGAAACGCTGAAGCCGCTTGCCGACGCCGCCAAGGGCAGCGTGCACCGTGTCGCCGACAATTCGGGCCGCGTGGCACTGCCCGATATCCTGCCTGTCAGAGGCGATATCAGGGTTGCCGATGAGGATCGCATGCTGATACGCATGACCGACGAGACGGTGCTGAAAGGTGTCAACACCCTACCGCTGTTTGCCGGTTTTGCCGGGCTTGCCGCCCTGCTCCTTGCTTTCTCCGCGCTCTGGTGGCGTGAGGGCCGGTAGGAACTTTCCGGTGGAAGCTCAGGCGCTTTCACGTCTCGCAGTGGAAACGAGAAACGGCCGCCGCTCGGCGACCTGGGAAAGATAATCATGAATTTCGTTTTGAGCGACATCGCGGATGCAGAAGCTGAGAAGGCCATCCGCGATCCCCTGGTGGCCTATAATCTCGCCCGTTTTGGCGAAAGCGACAAACGCGAACTCATCATCACCATCCGCGACGATGAGAACACCGTCACCGGCGGTCTTGTCAGCTATACCGGCCGCGGCTGGCTTTATGTGCAGCTTCTCTTCATCCCCGAGACCTTACGCGGTCAAGGCACGGGCGCGAAGCTTCTCGGCATGGCGGAAGAGGAAGCGAAAAAGCGCGGCTGCATGGGCGCTTATATCGACACGATGAACCCGGATGCGCTGAGGCTTTATGAGCGCTGCGGTTTCACCAAGATCGGCTCGCTTGCCCCCCTCTCCAGTGGCCAGGCGATCACATGGCTTGAAAAGCGTTTCTAATCCGTTCGAAAGAAAGCGGTTGGCGCAGCAGTGTCAGGAGAGCGCCACCCGCCGCGTTTCCGCGTTGATCATCGTTGCGGCAATCGCAGCCAGCACCAGCAGCCCGGCGAAAATGCCGATGGCGAAACCGAAGCCCTGCGCGATGGCATAACCCAGCAACGACGGCGCCAGAAGGCCGCCCAGCCTTGCCATGGCGCCCGCAGCCCCCATGCCGGTCGCACGCGATTCCGTCGGGTACAATTCGGGCGTGAAGGCGTAAAGCGCACCCCAGGTGCCAAGCAGCGCAAAGCTCATGATCAGAAGCGACGTGGCGATCATCGCGCCGCCTGTAGCGAGCGTGAAGAGCAGGCAACCGAGGGCGGACAGCAGGCAGAAACCGATCAGCGTCGGCTTGCGGCCCCATTTTTCAACGCCATAGGCGGCAAGCGCATAACCGGGGATTTGCGCCAGTGCCACCAGCACGAGGAAACCATAACCGCGCACGAAGCCGAAACCGTCTCCCGCCAGTTTTGCCGGCATCCAGGTGAAGACGCCATAATAGGAAACGGAGACAAGGAACCAGATGGCAAGGATCATGATGCTGCGCTGTCTGAGCGCCGGCGAAAATATCCCCTGCCCTTTTGAAACCTCCGGCTGAAAAAGCCCTGTCCCGGCATCAAGTGGCGCGCGGCCGTTTACCACCAGCATACGGTTGACGATGACCTTGGCTTCGTTCGATCGGCCTCTCCGCACGAGGTAAAGCGGCGATTCGGGCACCATGAACCGTAAACCCAGACCCACAACGGCTGGGAAAGCCGTAACCGCGAAAATATAACGCCAGGCATCGGCAACACCGGCAAGGCTGGCGCCCCACGCTGCAAGCGCCACGATCAGGGTTCCGATGGCCCAGAAGCCTTCCAGCATGACCAGCCAGCGGCCCCGGTTCTTTGCGGGCAGGAATTCCGCCATCATCGCATAATCCACCGGCAAGGTGCCGCCGACAGCCGCACCCGTCAGAAAGCGTAGGACAAGAAGAATGGCAAAGTTCGGCGCAAAGACGGAAAGCACACCGAACACGGCATCGCAGGCCACGGTGACGATCAACACACGGCGGCGACCGTACCGGTCCGCCAGACGCCCGAAACCGGCAGCACCTAAAAGCATGCCAAAGAAGAAGGCCGTTCCGGTTTGAAGGGCCTGCGGAACAGTCAGGCCAAACGTTAGGGCAATCGAGGCGGCGGTGAAGCCGACCGCCAGCACCTGCATGGCATCCGCTGCCCATACGAGGCCGAAAATACCCATCAACCGCCGCTGATAGGCGCCCGCACCTGCGCGTTCCAGCGCATCGTTCATGGTGATTGCCGTCATATGCTCGCCCCCGTGCCGAAATCGACTATCGAGTGCTATCGCATAGGGGAACGAAACGGAATTGAATTTTGCGAAGTACGATGCATGGTTTCAAGGCAGAACACCATCACGTCATCTTTAGCGAAATAACCGGCCAGTATATGGGCGACTCAACGCTCCGTCCCTCATTTCTGTGCCTGTCACAGGAATGAGGGAAAAGTGCGCACTGGTGAAGGGCGGGAAATCCGACGTAAAGAAATCCGTCAGCCGTAAACCCGAAGAGGCTCTTCGAAGCCGTCGTCTTCCGCCTGGGCTGCAGGCATGGCGGCCTCGCATTTGCGCCAGCCGATCTTGCCCTTCAGCCGCTGGTGCACGTCCTCACCAACAGGCACGACCAGCACCCGGTTCGGATCCACCGGGCCTGGAAAATCAAGCGCGGCGTAGGCGACCTTTTCGAAACCAAGCGGCATGTAATAGGGCGGATCGCCGATCAGAATGACGGCCTCCGAACCCTTCCGCCGGGCGGCAGCGATGGCAATCCGGACGAGTTCACGACCGATGCCCATGTTCTTGTGCGAAGGCCGCACGGCAAGCGGGCCGAGCATATGGCCTTTCACCCCACCGGCCAGAACCGGCGTCATGCGCACCGAAGCGATCGTCTCGCCATCATCGGCGCAGACGAAGGACAGCGACCGGTCATGCGGACCCTGCTCGCGAATGCGCGCGGCGGCACGGGTGTGCCGACCGGGGCCGAATGCTTCTTCGTTGATTATTTCGATGATGGCGTCGTGCGACGCGTCCTCGGTAAGGTAGACAAGATCGTGCTTGGACATGAAGAGACCGAAACTTCCAAAATGCGGATGCGACAATAGATGACGGCTGCGCCGGTAAAGGCGTTCAGGAGCGTCAGCGTCGTCGGAGCATCCGTGTTTCGATCATAATCTACGATTTCCTCAGATTTGTGAAAATCGCAATTATCAGGAAAATTCCCACCCGTCCAGAACAAATCTCGGCACTATCCCATTCAGCCCATGCGAGACCGGAAACGCATTGTTCAATGCGTCACGGGTTCGCGGCACCGCGCTAAACGGTTAGGATTGCGGTCAAGGAAACAATCAAGGAGATCGTCATGGGCATGCTGGTGGAAGGCGTATGGAAAGACGTCTGGTACGACACCAAGGAAACCAAGGGGCACTTCAAGCGCAGCGCCTCGCAATTTCGCAACTGGGTAACGGTGGATGGCGCGCCCGGGCCTTCCGGCGAAGGTGGCTTCAAGGCCGAGAAGGATCGCTACCACCTCTATGTGTCGCTCGCCTGCCCCTGGGCGCATCGCACCCTGATTTTCCGTAAACTGAAAAAGCTGGAAGACCTGATTTCCGTTTCCGTCGTCGATCCGCTGATGCTGGAAAACGGCTGGGAGTTCAGACCGCAAGGCGAACGCACTCCGGGTGCGACCGAGGACCACCTCTTCGGCTTCTCCACACTGTGGCAGGTCTATACCAAAGCGGATGCCAACTATTCGGGACGGGTGACCGTGCCGGTACTGTGGGACAAAGAACGCAGCACCATCGTCTCCAATGAATCGGCCGAAATCATCCGCATGTTCAACGTGGCCTTCAACGACCTCACCGGATCGGCGGCGGATTATTATCCCGAAGCACTGCGCGCCGACATCGATGCGCTGAACGACGTCATCTACGACACCGTCAACAACGGCGTCTACAAGGCCGGTTTCGCCACCACCCAGGATGCTTATCAGCAAAATGCCGTGAAGGTGTTTGAAACGCTTGATATGCTGGAAGACCGGCTGGAGGACAGCCGTTTCCTGTTCGGTGCAGAACAGACGGAAGCAGACTGGCGTCTCTTCACCACGCTGGTGCGATTCGACCCTGTTTATGTCGGCCACTTCAAGTGCAACATCCGCCGCATTCACGATTACCCGCATCTCACGGGTTACCTCCGCGACCTCTACCAGACACCAGGCGTGCCGGACACAGTCGACATCCGCCACATCAAGGAACATTATTACCGCAGCCACCTCACCATCAACCCGACAGGTATCGTGCCCGTTGGCCCTGAACTGGACCTTACCATGGCCCATGGCCGTGAGACGCTTGCCTGACGGCAGAGACGCCGCCGCTACCAGTAGTCGGCAATCGCCGCTTTGCCGGAAAGTTCGGCAAGGCGGCGGCGGGTGGCGGGCGTCACATTTTCCGGCAGGTCCGAGAGATCGAAAAAACCGCTTTCGGTGATTTCATGATCCGGTTTTTTCGGCGTGGTCTGGGTGACCTGAAGCCGGTAGAGCGCCACATGATCGCGGTTGCTGCCCTCCAGATTGAGGTAGACATGGACAAGCTCGGGTGTCGACGCAGCCTCGAGATTGCCTTCCTCGCGGATTTCCTTGTTGAGCGCCATCAGCAGCGTTTCGCCGCGTTCCACCCCGCCGCCGGGCAGATACCAGCCGGGCAGATAGGTATGCCGCACCAGAAAAATCCGTCCCGCATCATCGAAGCAGAGCGCACGCACACCGAGGGTGGCACCACGTGTGAACAGAAAAACGAAATGAAGCAGGCGGATAAGGATACGCGTGTGGAACGGACGGGCCTGCCGCTCGGTTCTCTCGTCATTCACCCTGGTTTCTCCTTGCCGGCAGGCTTTTATTGGACGTGCCGCATATCATAGGTTATCTCTGCCGCCATGTTCAAACTTGCGCATATTTCAGACGTCCATCTCGGGCCATTGCCAAAACTTACTTTCCGGGAACTTGCATCCAAGCGTATCACCGGTTTCGTCAACTGGCACCGCAACCGCCGCAAGCACCTTTTCACCGACACGCTGGAAAAGCTGCTCGATGATCTCGAAGCCAAATCGCCGGATCATTTGGCTATTACCGGCGATCTCGTCAATCTTGCGACAGGCATTGAAATTCGCGCCGCCGCCGACTGGCTGGAAGAAGTCGGCGACCCTGAAAAGATTTCGGTCGTTCCCGGCAATCATGACGCCTATGTTTCCGGCGCGCACGACAAGGCCATGCGCGCCTGGTATCCTTATGTGCGGGGCGATGGCGACCCGGCGGAATGGGACGATGACCGCAAGATTTTCCCCTACATGCGCGTGCGCGGTCCCGTCGCACTGATCGGCTGCTCCACCTCGATTGCAACGCCACCCTTCTCGGCCACCGGCTATTTCGGCAACCGTCAAGCACGCGCAACCGCGGAACTCTTAAAAAAAGCCGGTGAACAGGGGCTGTTCCGCGTGGTGATGATCCATCACCCACCGATCCGCGGTGCGGCGGCTGCGCACAAGCGCATGTTCGGCATTCGCCGTTTCGCGGCAGCGCTTGGCGTTGGCGGCGCCGAGCTCGTGCTGCATGGCCACACCCATTTGAACACCGTATACTGGCTGAACACTCACCACGGGCAAGAGCACATCCCGGTCGTCGGCATCGCCTCCGCCAGCCAGGGACCGGGCGGCGAAAAACCGCGCGCGGCCTATAATCTCTTCCATATTTCCGGTGGCCCCGGCACCTGGAACGTCGCCTGCGAACGCCACAGTCTCAACGACACCGGAACGGGTATCGGGCTTGAAGATATCAGGGTATTTTATGAGAATGGTAGGCCGTTGGGGTTTTCGCGGCTGGGGGGATAAACTCCGGAGTGTTGAGGTTAGAGTCTTTGGCTCACCCCCCTCCGCCCTGCCGGGCATCTCCCCCACAAGGGGGAGATCGGCAAGACGCTCTTTCGTCAATTCATTCTGAACGTTGAGATGGGCGAGACCGTGCCTCAGGTCGATCTCCCCCATTGTGGGGGAGATGTCCGGCAGGACAGAGGGGGGTAAACCCACCCTCAAACCCCCACTTACCTAGCTCGCTCTTCCAGCACCCGATTGGCCGCCGAAACAATCGCCTCCAGCGAAGCGCCAACAATATTCGTATTCACCCCGGCGCCGAACAATTTTCCGCCCGGATGCTCCATCTCGACATAGGCAATGGCGGAAGCATTGGACCCATGTTGCAGCGAATGCTCGGAATAGTCATTCACCGACAGATCGATGCCGAGATAGACCGACAGCGCATTGATGAACCCGTCGATAGGACCGGTGCCCTTGCCCTCGATGCGCTTCACCTCACCGTTATCGGTGATTTCGGCGGCGACAATGCGCACGCCCTTGAAATCGCCCGCCGGATAGGTGTGGTGATCGACGAACTTGATGCGCGCATTCGGCTGCGTCACGTAACGCTCCATGAAGCGCTCGTAGATGCGCTTGGCCGGCAGTTCCACGCCCTCTTCATCGGTGATGCGCTGGATGTCTTCGCGGAACTCCACCTGCAGGTTGCGCGGCAGGTTGATGCCGTAATCCTGCTGGAGAATATAGGCGATTCCGCCCTTGCCGGACTGCGAATTGATGCGGATGATCGCTTCGTAGGAGCGGCCGACGTCCTTCGGATCGATCGGCAGATAGGGCACTTCCCATACCGGGTGATTGGCAACCTTGATCGCCTTCATACCCTTGTTGATCGCATCCTGATGCGAGCCGGAAAACGCCGTATAGACCAGTTCGCCGACATAAGGGTGGCGCTCGGGGATCGTCATCTCGTTCGAATATTCGTAGACCGCCTTGATGCGCTCAATATCGCGGCAATCCAGCTCAGGATCGACGCCCTGCGTATACATGTTCAGCGCCAGCGTCACGACGTCGACATTGCCGGTGCGCTCGCCATTACCGAACAGCGTGCCCTCGACGCGGTCCGCACCGGCCATCAGAGCGAGCTCCGTCGCAGCGATGCCAGTGCCGCGGTCGTTGTGCGGATGCAGCGAAATGATGACGTTTTCGCGATTGTCGATATTGCGGCACATCCATTCGATCTGGTCGGCATAGATGTTCGGTGTCGCCATTTCGACAGTGGAAGGCAGGTTCAGGATCAGCTTGTTATCCGCCGTCGGCTTCACCACATCGACCACGGCATTGCAGATTTCCAGCGCCACTTCCAGCTCGGTGCCGGTAAAGCTTTCCGGAGAATATTCGAAGCGGAAACCGCCCCCGGCCTTGGCCGCCATGTCGGTGATCATCTTGGCGGCATCGACGGCAATCTGCTTGATCCCGTGCACGTCCTTGCCGAATACCACGCGGCGCTGCAATTCCGAGGTGGAGTTGTAGAAGTGGATGATCGGCTTGTTGGCGCCTTCCAGCGCTTCGAAGGTACGGGTGATCAGTTCCGGACGGCACTGCACCAGCACCTGCAGGGAAACATCCTCAGGCACATTGCCCTGCTCCACGCACCAGCGGGCAAAATCGAAGTCCGTCTGCGAAGCGGAGGGGAAACCGATCTCGATTTCCTTGAAGCCCATTTCGAGCAGCAGCTTGAACATGCGGGCCTTGCGGTCGTGGCCCATGGGGTTGACCAGCGACTGGTTGCCGTCACGCAGGTCCACCGAACACCAGATCGGCGCCTTGGTGATGGTCTTGCCCGGCCACGTGCGGTCAGGAATATTGATGGTCGGGTAAGGGCGATACTTGACGTTCGCGTCCGACATGCCTTTGGAAATATTGGTGATCTTTCCGTCCATTTCGCTTCCTCCTTGCGCATTCCGCGGGCTTCTCGAGCCATCGGCGGATGCGCGGCCCTCAAGGGCCTAAATCCAGTATAAAATGAGATTTCGAGATGAGGAGCGTTTGCGCCAGCGGGCTTTCGGCCGCCGGGCGCTCCTCACTGGACCCGGCAACCGCGTGTAAGGTCGAGGCTAAGAAGCGAGAGTGCACCGCACGGAGAGGCAATCGCAGAAATCTGCGCGCTCATGCCGGAAATGGTTGCGATGCTGTTGCTCATGGGCAAGCTTATAATCGGCGAAATATTTGGATGCAAGGGCTATTGTCTCTTCAATCCTTTTACGAAACCAGTCAAAGCCATCATCAACCCGCCACCGATCAGCCCCCAGAAGGCACCGGAGACACCGGCGAAGGAAAGGCCGGAGGCGGTGATGAGGAAGGTGATCGCCGCTGCCTCGCGTGTTTCCGGATCCTTGAAAGCCGCAACGGCAGAGCCGGAAAAGGCGCCCACCAGTGCAAGCCCCGCCACCGCCTGAATGAGGACAGGCGGCGCCAGTGCCACGAAAGCCGTGACCGCGCCCGCCAGCAGGCCGAAGACGATGTAGCCGACACCGCCGATGATCGCCGCCCAATAGCGCCGTTTCGGATCAGGATGGGCGTCCTCGCCAGCGCACATCGCCGCCGTAATCGCGGCAAGATTGACCGCATGGCCGCCGAAGGGTGCGGAAAGCAGTGAGAAGAACCCGGTCGCCGCGAAAAGCGGTCCGGGCTGCGGATCGTAGTGATTGACCTTCAGCACTGCGATACCGGGAATATTCTGCGACGCCATGGTGACTATGAAAAGCGGCAGCGCGATGGAAATGACGGCGTGCAGGCTAAAGACGGGCGTCACCCACTCCATCGGAGGCGTCAGAGATTGCGCCACACGGTCAAGCGCCCCCGACGGAATATCGACACCGAAGATCATCACCAGCACGAAAGCGGCAAGTGCCGCAGGCACGGCGAAAAGTCGTTTAAAGGCTCCCACCACGATCCAGGCAAGAATGATCGGCAATCCGAGCGCCGGGTTAAAGCCGATCGCCTTGATCGGCGCAAAACACAGGCCGATGATGACCCCGGAAAGCATGGCGTTGGCAAGTGGCGCTGGAATGGAGGCCACCGCTTTTCCGAGCGGCCGGAACAGGCCGGCAATGATGATCAATATGGCGCAGATGATGAACCCGCCCACGGCGGCCGGAAAACCGCCCTCGATCACGCCCGTGGTCGCCAGCAAGGCTGCACCGGGTGTCGACCATGCGATGCTGACGGGCATCCGCGTCGCGACTGAAAGCGCTATCGCGCAAACCCCCATCGCAACCGAAAGCGCCATCAGCCCAGACGCCGCCTCGAAATCCGTAGCACCGACAGCCTTCAGGCCCTGCAACACCACGGCGAAAGAACTGGCAAAGCCGACAAAGGCGGTCAGGCACCCCATGAACAGGCTCTGTACGGAAAAATCTTTCATCAACATGGCGGTTCCCGGATCTTCTGTTTCCCTTGAAGATCAAAAAACCCAACCGCTGGCAAGATGCCCGCAGGCTGAACAGGTACGCCTTTTACCAGCGCAGAAAACGCGAACCGGCAAAAGCGCCGATCAGGCCGGTGATGAAAATGCCAAGTGAATACCAGATCAGCACGAAAGCCATGCCGTTTTCGGTGCAGAACCAGGAATAAACCCAGGCTCCGGCTGCACCCGCCGCAATGCCCGCCACAAAACCTGCCAAGGCTGGATCAGCCGGGGCTGAGCGTTTGAGAACTGAAAAATTCGCCACGAATACCGGAAGCGCGAAAGCGACGATCAAAAACGGGCAATGCAGCGCGGACGACCCCAGAACAAGCGTCCTGTAATTGTCCGGAAAGGCAAACCCCAGCTGTACGAGCGCTATCGCCGCCATCACAACGAAAATTAGCGCAAGCCAAACGAAAAGGCAGCCGCTGTTCCCCTCGGGGCGGGTAACGCGGCCGACCGCGAAAAACGCAGTCAGGGCCAGCAGGGCGTTATAGGCGGACTTGATCCAGAAACCCAGCTCGGTCAAGGCGTCGTGCATGTCGACCCGCGGCCCGAGAATTGCAAGCATCAGCAACAGCGAAACGCCAAGCCCGGGCAGGACGGCCAGCGCCAGCCGGCGCTCCAGTGACAAGGCAGGCACGGGCTTGAGACCGCGTGCCAGTTGTTCAATGATGTCTTCCGTCTTCCTCACGTTTCGCCTCGCAACTTTGCCGCCAGCATTTTAAGCGTCCTGTGAATGCCGACCCTCGCCGCAAGCTCGGTCTGGCCGGATTTTTGGGCCGCTTCGGCGATTGACTGACCCTCGAGTTTTACCCTGCGAATGAGGTCGCGTTGCCGCTGCGGCAACTCGTCGAGCAACCGTTCCACATCCATACGTGCCGTGACCTGATCGACGGACGATCCCGCTTCCAGTGTCTCATCAAGTTCCACTTCCGAAAGCTGGCGCGCACCCCTGCCCCTGTAGTGATCGATGAGTTTGTAGCGCGCTATCGAGAAGAACCAGGCGGTAAACGGCCTTGCTCGATCATAGGTCTCGCGTTTGGCGTGAAGCGACAACAGGGTTTCCTGAACGAGATCTTCCACATCCCCCCGTGAAGCGGCCCTCATGCGCCGGTCGAAATAGGCTGTCAGCAGCCTGCGTAGGGCATGGAGCAAATGCCTGTAAGCGCCCTCGTCCCCATCGAGGGAACGCAGCATCAGCATTTTTAATGTCTCTTCCGAAAGGCTGCCTGTCATCGTCACTATCGGGTTATTCGCAATCGGCGGGATATTGTTACATAATGGCGTGAAAAGAATCTCGCCCGAATATGATGTCACAAACGCGTGAGCGTGTAACGACACACGGATCCCCACCGAATGGACAATCGTGAGCCCCGGTGCAACGCCGGCGGACATTTAATGACGTCCAGAGGAGATCTTTCATGACCCGCATTTTCACCGCCATCGCCACCGCTTCCATGCTGTCTGTTCTTTCTTTCGCAGGCATCGCCCATGCCGACGGCATGAAGACCGATATGACGAAAATGCACAACGACACCATGAAGACGCAGACGATGAAAAAAGGCGACATGTCCATGGCATCCAAAAAGGACTGCATGCACAAGGCTGACATGGAAATGAACAAGATGAAAAAAGCCGACATGATGAAGGCCTGCAACACGATGAAGTGATGCTGGCCGAACATTCAATGCACATGACCGGGAGCGGCACGTATCATCCGGCCTGAATGAAAAAAGCCCGTGCCGGTTTCCACCGGCACGGGCTCTCTCAACTAAAAATCAAAACCTTAAACTTCCGACTGGCTCTCGACGATCTTGCCGACGAGGCCGTAGCCCTTGGCTTCTTCAGCGCCGAGCCAGTAATCGCGATCGATGTCCTTGGCGATCTTTTCTTCGCTCTGGCCGGTGGCCTTGGCGAAGATCTTGATCAGGCGCTGGTTCATCTTGATGATTTCGCGGGCCTGGATTTCGATGTCGGATGCCATGCCGCGCGTGCCGCCGGAGGGCTGGTGCAGCAGGAAGCGGGTGTTCGGCAGGCAAAGACGACGTTCCTTCGGCACCGAAACATAGATCAGCGCGCCAGCGGAAGCGACCCAGCCCGTACCGATGATATAAACCTTCGGCTTGATGAACTTGATCATGTCATGGATCGAATCACCCGATTCGACATGGCCGCCCGGCGAATTGACGTAAACGCGAATGTCGTCGTCGCTGGCGGCGGCAAGTGCCACGAGCTGCGTGCAGACCTTCTGCGCCAGTTCCTGCGTGATGCCACCATAGATGAAGATCGAACGCGACTTGAAAAGATTCGCTTCCGTTTCCTTGCCGATCGGCAGTTCCTTGCTCTTGTCGTCTTCGTCTTCGTTCATCAGCGGCTCTCCAGCGTAATTCATGCATGCCCTTCGGACATAGTGCGACTTGTTACGTAAGGCAATGAGCAAAAAAGGCAAGGTTTGCGCCCCAACAATAAACATCGCCCCCGGCAGATGACGCATGGACAGCCTCTCAGGGTTCGCGGTATCGTCAGGTCCTCATTGCAGTGCCGCCGATTGCGGGAACCCCAAGATCCCCTTGCTGGCGGCGATAATCAAAAGAGGGAATCATGCTGAAAAGACTAAGCCTTGCTGCCGCAGCGCTCGGCGCCACCGCCCTGCCCGCTTTCGCCCATTTGAACCCGGAAGAACACGGCTCCTTCATGGCTGGCGTCTCCCACCCCTTCTTCGGTGCGGATCATATTCTGGCAATGGTTGCCGTCGGTCTCTGGGCATCGCAGATCGCCATGGCGCAGAATGACCGCAAGGCCCTGTGGATCGTGCCTGCCGCCTTCGTCGGCACCATGGCCATTGGTTTCCTGATGGCCGTTTATGGCATCGGCCTTCCGTTTGTCGAACCGGCCATCCTGGCCTCCGTCATCGGCCTCGGCCTGCTGGTCACGATTGCGGCAAAGCTGCCGACGGCAGCCGCTGCGGCCGTGGTCGGCGCTTTTGCCCTTTTCCACGGCCATGCCCATGGCGGTGAACTCGGCAGCGCCGGCGCCCTGCAATTCGGCATCGGTTTCATGATAGCAACCGCGATCCTGCATCTCGCAGGCATCGTGCTTGGCCTGCGCATTGCCCGTTTCGGCTCGGCCGCAAGCCGTACCGCCGGCGCGCTGACGGCAATAGCGGGCCTTTCGCTTGCCTTCGGCGGGTGACGATCATTACCGAAATTTAAAGTTTCGGCCGCTTTGAAAAGCCTGAATTTGGACCTACCTCCTTATCGTTGATTTCCGCTTCACGGTAAGGAGGCATCATATGTCACCGGAAGAAAGCCAACTTCTCAAGGCCCTGTTCGACAGGACAAAAGCCGCATCCGCCACCCCGCGCGACCGCGAGGCGGAAATATTGATCGCAGATGCCGTGCGCGATCAGCCCGCAGCCCCCTATTATCTCGCCCAGGCTGTGATCGTTCAGGAAAAGGGTCTGGAAGCGGCAGCAGCACACATCCAACAGCTCGAAGACCGCATCCATGCGCTGGAAAGCGGTAATGCGGCCCCGCAAGCAGCCGCACAGGGTGGTTTTCTGAGTTCGATCTTCGGCACCGGCCAACAGCAATCAACTGCTCCGGCGCCCGTCTCGCCACCGCCCCAGACATCATGGCGCAACGATACCGCAGGCCAGACAGCCGGTCCCTGGGGCTCACCAGCCGGCCGCGCACCTGATCAGCAGCCCGGTGGTCTCTGGAGCCAGCAACCCGCAGCAGCCGGACGCTCCGGCGGCGGTTTCCTGCAAGGCGCGCTCGGCGCTGCTGCAGGTGTTGCCGGCGGCATGCTGCTCGCCAATTCGCTGAGCGGTATTTTCGGCAACCACGCATCGTCGCTCGGCATTGGCTCGCCATTCGGCGGCGGCAATCCGCTGGGCAACAATGCACCGGTCGAAGAAACCGTCATCAACAACTACTACGGCGACAGTTCCTCCCAGCCGGACAATAGTAACGATGTCCAGCAGGCCGACTACGACGACAGCGCCGATGACGATTTCGATCAAGGCGACGACGGGTCGTTCGCCTGAACGTTTTCAACAGTGAAAAGCCGGATCAGCCGCGGCCGCGATAGGTCGGCACACCCTGATCCGGCAACCACACGCCCTCAGGCACCGGTCCGGTCTGCCAGAAAACGTCAATCGGAATACCGCCGCGCGGATACCAGTAAGCGCCGATGCGCAGCCATTTCGGCTGCAACAGCTCCACCAGCCGCCTGGCGATATAGACCGAGCAATCCTCGTGAAATGCGCCGTGGTTGCGGAAGGATTGCAGGAACAGCTTCAGCGACTTCGATTCCACCAGAAAATCACCGGCAATATAGTCGATGACGATATGGGCGAAATCTGGCTGTCCGGTCATAGGGCAAAGCGAGGTGAATTCGGGTGCTGTGAACCGCACCACATAATCGGTACCGGCATTGCCGTTCGGCACCTTTTCGAGAATTGCCTTTTCCGGGCTCTCGGGCGTATCGACCTTCGCGCCCAGCTGCGACAGGCTGGAAACATCCGTCACGGACATGGAAAACTCCTGCTTATTCAAACAATCACTTTGACGCCATGCGCCTTTTCGCCTTCCGGCTCGACGTGAATGGCAAGGCTGGCACCCGGTATGACTTCCCTTATGGCATCTTCAAGGCGGTCGCAAATATCATGCGCCTCCCGCACCGTCATCGGGGCGGGAACAACGACGTGGAAATCGATGAAGGCGGCCGAACCGGCGCGGCGGGTTCTAAGATCATGCACGCCGATGATGCCGACGGAATTTTCGGCGATCGCCTTCTTGATCGCCTCGTCTTCTTCCGGTTCCACCGCCCGGTCCATCAACCCGCCGAGCGAATGCAAAATGACCTTCGATCCCTGGAACAGGATGTTGATGGCCACCAGAATGGCGAGCAGCGGATCGAGAATGGCGTAACCCGTCAGAAGCGCCAGAACCAGACCGACCAGAACCCCTGCGGACGTTATGACATCCGACATGATATGATGACCATCCGCCTTGAGGGCTGGTGAAGCGTATTTCCGGCCGACGCGGATGAGGATTGTCGCCCAGACGGCGTTGATGACGCCCGCTGACGCGTTGATGGCAAGACCGAGAACCGGCGCTTCCGGCAGCTTCGGGTTGAAGAGACCACCCCAGGCTTCCTGCACGATCAGAAGTGCGGCGACGACGATCAGCACGCCCTCGACGACAGCCGAGATATATTCCGCCTTGTGATGGCCGAACTGGTGATCGTCATCTGCGGGCTTCTGCGCATAACGGATGACGAAATAGGCAATGAAGGCCGCAACAACGTTGACGGTCGATTCCAGACCGTCCGACAGCAGCGCTACCGACCCTGTGACCCACCACGCCACGAGCTTGAGGCCAAGCACGCCGAAAGAAAGTGGAATGCCCCAGAATGCGAGCTTCCTTACCAGTGCATTGCCTTCAGTGTTCATTTTTTGCCCCCGTGCGGATGCGAACGAATTGCAGAACTGACCGCCAAAACGCACGAACCGCGCGCACGGGGTCTCCGTGCACGCGGCTCGCTATTTGCGCTTCCTATCGTTCAAACCGCAGCCGAGGTCAAGACCCATGAGGTCACGTCGAAGACGTCACCCCTCGCTTTTCTGCTCACAGAAACGGATACGGTTGCCGAATGGATCGATGACTTCCATGACATCGCCCCAGGGCAATTCTTCGACACCAGGCTTCAGGAAGCGGTAGTCTTTGCCGACCAGCTCTTTTTGGAAGGCATGCACGCCGTGCATGGTGGCGAAGATATTGGAGCCCGGCGTCGCGTCGCCATGATGGCCGCTGAGGTGAAGCCCCATTCCGGCCCGCGAAACCTGCATGTAGAGCGGGAAGTTTTCGCCGAAGCGGTGTTCCCAGTCGACCTTGAAACCGAGAAAATCAACATAGAATTCCCGCGCCTTGGCCTCATCGAAAATTCTGAGAATCGGGAATATCCGCGCAAAGCCAATGTGAGGAAGGTTTTCCCCACCCGCCGCGCTTGCATCCCGGGCGTCCACGTCACTGCCCATTCTGCTTGCCCCTTGTCAGGCGACGGAGATGGTACCGGCCGCAACGGATGCGGCCGGTACGCCTTATCCTTATTCGGCTGCGACGATCTTGCCGTCCTGCCACTTGTAGAGCGAGAAAGCCTGCGACGACAGGTCGCCACTCTCGCCATAGGTGACCTTGCCGATCGCCGTGGCAAAAGCGTCACCGCTCTTCAGAGCCGTGATGACCGCTTCGGAATCCTTTGCGCTTCCAGCCTTCTCGATGCCGGCCTTCAGCACTTCGACGGCAGCGTAAGCGTTAAGGGTGAAGGCTTCCGCAGGAATGTTGGCGGCCTTTAGAGCTTCGGCAGCAGCCTTGGAATCTTCGTTCTTCAGGGCGTCGGAGGCGTTGGTGAAGATCGTGCCTTCACCAGCCTTGGCACCGATGTTCCAGAACTCGCTGTTCGACAGGCCGTCACCGCCGATAACGGCAGCCTTGGCGCCGATATCGTTCAACTGGCGCACCAGAAGACCGGCTTCAGGATGGTAACCGCCGAAATAGACGATATCGACATTTTCAGACTTCAGGCGGGCCGTCAGCGCGCCGAGATCCTTTTCGCCTGGTGTCAGCGCGTCATAGAGAACTTCGGTAACGCCACCGGCATTCAGCGTGGTCTTGAAGGCATCCGCCAGACCCTTACCGTAAGCGCCCTTGTCGTGAATGATGGCGACCTTCTTGTCCTTAAGCTTGGCAAGAACGTATTTCGCCGCAACTTCTGCCTGCTGGTCGTCCCGACCGCAAGTGCGGAAAACATTGGTAAGGCCACGGTTCGTCAGGCCCGGCGAGGTCGCCGTGGGGGTGATCATCAGGACACCGTTTTCAGCAAACACGTCCGATGCCGGAATGGCAACGCCTGACGTGACCGGACCGACGACGAAATGGATGCCTTCGGCAACCAGCTGGTTTGCGGCCGACACACCCTGCTTCGGCTCGCCGCCATCGTCTGCAAGCTTCAGAACGACCTGCTCTCCGAGAATGCCGCCCTTCTTGTTGATTTCATTGACTGCCGTCTGGGCGCCGTTCTTGACCTGGTCGCCATAGGCGGCGACGGGACCGGTAAGCGGCGCAATCAGGCCGATGACGATTTCGGCATGGGCAAGCGGTGCGAATGCGAAGGACGCTGCAAGCGTCACGCTGGTCAATGTCTTCAGTTTCATCCTGGTGTCTCCTTGGAAATGGGGTCTCAGCCCCGATGAGCGCCTTGGGCGCCGACCGAATGAAACTTCGCGGACGCCTCCCGGCGAAAACCCGTTCCATTTTTGAATTCCGAGCCTTCATTTCAACTCATACGGAAGGTTTGATGGCTTATGCAAGTCACCTTTGCTGGATAAGGTCTATTCGCGGTAAATCTATCGTCAGGCCAGCCTCGATCGTGTCATCGAAACGGGCGAGCGCAACGGCGTAAACGCTTGGCGTTTGGTCGCCGCAGGAGGATAATGGCGGCATGATAACAGCAGATGACGAATTTCTGACGGGTCTGCCCGTCTTCCGACATTTCGAGGACGTGGCCGACCCGGCGCTTTATCGCGCCCTGCCG
Source organism: Agrobacterium sp. S7/73 (assembly GCF_019355535.1). Taxonomy (NCBI): domain Bacteria; kingdom Pseudomonadati; phylum Pseudomonadota; class Alphaproteobacteria; order Hyphomicrobiales; family Rhizobiaceae; genus Agrobacterium; species Agrobacterium sp. S7/73. Next base: position 616,961 of record NZ_CP072136.1, on the reverse strand, counting down.
CCGGGATGGGCGCTGGCCATTGCCGATATCATCGATTCGACAGGGGCGATCGGCACCGGCAGATATAAGTCCGTCAACATGGCGGGCGCTGCGGTCATCTCAGGCATATCGAACAGCCTCGGGCGTCACGACCTGCCCTTCGTGTTCGGTGGCGATGGAGCCGCCGTTGCGGTGCCACCGAACGGGATATCCCTTGCGCGCACCGCCCTTTCGAACGTGCAGCGCTGGGTGAAGGACGATCTCGATCTTTCGATGCGTGTGGCGCTTGTTCCGGTGGAGGACATACGCAACAACGGCTTCGATGTGCGCGTCGCGCGCTTTCAGGCAAGCGAGGATGTTTCCTACGCCATGTTTTCGGGCGGCGGCAACAGCTGGGCCGAGGCGCGGATGAAGGAGGGGCAATATGCCCTGCCTACGGTTGCGACAGGCGGTCGGCCGGACCTGACCGGCCTTTCATGCCGCTGGAACCCCATTCCGGCGACCCATGGCAAGGTAGTGTCGATCATCGCCATGCCGGGACCCTCACTGGATATGCCGGCATTCCGCCAGCTGGTCATCGATCTCGTCGATCTGGCCACGCAGGACGCAAGACAAGGCCACCCCGTACCGGAGGATGGGCCGAAACTGGGCTTCGTGCGGGAAGGCCTCGGTCTGGAAGCCAGGGCAGGTGCGGCCTATCACGATAGCTGGGGCAAGGTGCGCCGTTCGCTGCGCATTCTCGGCGAGAGCTTCCTCGTGAATTTCCTCGGCATGACGGGATTGTCGCTCGGACGGTTTAATGCGGATCGCTATCGTCGCTCGGTTGCCAGCAACACCGATTTCCGGAAATTCGACGATGGCCTGAAAATGACGGTTGATATCGACGCCGAGAGGCTCGAAAAGATCCGTGCGCGGCTGGAGCTGGGGCGCCTTTCCGGCACCTGCTATTTCGGCCTGCACGAGCAGGACGCCGCATTGATGACCTGTATCGTGCCCTCCCCGCTTTCGAAGGACCATATGCATTTCGTCGATGGTGCCGACGGTGGATATGCGGCTGCGGCAAGCCGCCTAAAGCAACAGATACAGGCTGCGTCTTCGCCCTGAGTGGCGCGGGCGACTTTTCACCGCATTACATGCGAGCCACACGCCAAAAAAAGAAAAAACCGGCGTCATGCGCCGGTTTCAACGGAATGGCACCGCCGGGCCGTGGGATGGCCGTTAGATCAAGCGGCAGCAGTCTTGCTGCTCTTCTGCACCTGGCAATAAATCTCCTCGAGGGAAGCGAGGATTTTTTTGACGGATTCGGAATTGCTGGAATAATAGATGGTCTGAGCATCCCGTCTTGTTTTCACCAGCCGCTGGGCGCGCAATTTCGAAAGATGTTGCGAGAGCGCGGACTGGCTGAGACCAACTTGGGAGGCGAGAACACCGACCGGCACTTCCGTATCCACCAGCGTGCACAAGATCATCAGGCGCTTGGGATTTGCCATCGCTGAGAGCAAGTCTGCAGCGGCGATGCTATGTTCCGACAGAGATTGGTTATCCATACGCTCAAGTCTCCTGATGACAGTCGGAAAGACCGTCATGGTGGCTATTATAGGTGGTCCAAAAGGTGTTTTTTATAATTCAGTCGATACGTTGTATATACCTAAATCTTGCTTATATCGTGTCCCCCTCCAAGACTATTCTTCATTGATCATTTACCTGGACATCTTGATCAAATTTTCAGACTTTCGCCTGTTTTTCGTCATTTTAGCAACAAACTGCTACATTCTCAGTAGTATTTGGAGCAAAAAACAATCAAAAATTGAGCACACAAATCTTGTCTTCCAATGTCTGGCTTCGTGACCACTACCTTACACCACCTTAAATTTAGCAAGGAGGTACAGAATCTAGTTTTACTTTGCGCAATTTTCTCAAAGTTTGCAATATGCTTTTTATTCGTAATTATTTTAATGCATAACTTATAATGTCTTGGGTATTCTTTTTCTTTATACCAGCATTAGGTAATACAAAAAGGCCTTCCGGGGAGGAAGGCCTTTCGTTTTCTCGACCAATGCGAGTGTTTCTCATTTCTTGCGGTGGCGAGTGAGGCCTGTCACAATTTCGTCTGCGGAAATCGTGCCTATAATTGCGCCATTATCGACAACACCGATCGCGCCGGAATGTTTCGAGAGCGCATCGAGGATATCGATAAGCGGCGATGTCGGACGGGCGGTGGCGGCCACATTCAACCGGCCGTTTTGTTCGTCCACGCCTGGCTTCATCACGTCCGCGGCGGTCAACATGGAAATCGGGTTCATGTTCTGCACGAAATCCGCGACATATTGCGTAGCCGGTTGCTTGACGATCTGCTGCGGCGTGCCGCACTGGATGATACGCCCGCCCTCCATCATGGCGATGCGGTTGCCGATGCGGAATGCCTCGTCCAGATCGTGACTGACGAAGAGGATGGTTTTCTTCAACCGGCTCTGGAACTCCAGAAGTTCGTCCTGAAGGCGGCTTCTTATGAGCGGGTCGAGCGCCGAGAACGGCTCGTCCATCAAGAGAATGGGCGCTCCGGTTGCGAAGGCGCGCGCCAGCCCCACGCGCTGCTGCATGCCGCCGGAAAGCTCCCCCACCTTGCGGTCAGCCCAGGCGGACAGGTTCACCAGCTCAAGCTGCTCGGCCACCATGCGCTTGCGCTCGGCTTCCGGCGTCCCGGAAAGCTCCAGCCCGAAACCGACATTGTCGGCAACGTTTCGCCAGGGCAGCAGGCCGAATTGCTGGAAGACCATCGAAACCGTATGCATGCGCAGATCGCGCAGCGCCTTCGCCGTCGCCCGATAGGGATCGACAAAACCGGACGCCGTCTTCACGCTGACATTGCCGCGCACCACAGGCGCAAGGCCGTTAACGGCCCTGAGCAGCGTCGATTTACCGGAGCCCGAAAGCCCCATGAGCACGAGTATCTCGCCCTCATTTACCGAAAGCGAGGCATTCGCAACGCCGAGGACCAGTCCGGTCTGCTCGTTGATCTCGTCACGCGTGCTGCCCTTGTCGATCAGCGCCAGCGCCGCCTCGGGCCGGTCGCCGAAGACGATATCGACATTTCCGAAGATGATTGCATCACTCATAGATCATGCTCCGTGCCGGGAAGGCGGAAAAGTCGGTCGAGAACGATCGCCAATATGACGATGCACAACCCAGCTTCGAAGCCCATGGCGATGTTGACGGTGTTCAATGCGCGTACCACCGGCACCCCTAGGCCGTTGGCGCCGACGAGGGCGGAGATGACCACCATCGAAAGCGAAAGCATGATCGTCTGGGTAAGACCTGCCATGATCTGCGGCGCAGCGAAGGGAAGCTCCACCTTGCGCAGAACCTGCGACGGCGTGGCACCGAAGGCGATGGCCGCTTCTACCAGCGCCGGCGGCGTCGAAACGATGCCGAGACGGGTCAGGCGCACGGGCGCGGGAATTGCGAAGATGACGGTGGCGATAAGCCCGGGAACCATGCCGAGGCCGAACAGCACTAGCGCCGGAATGAGATAGACGAAGGTCGGAATGGTCTGCATCAAATCCAGCACCGGGCGCATGCCGGCATAGATCCATTTGCGCCGCGCCGCCAGTATTCCAAGCGGTATGCCGATGATCATGCAGACCGCGCTGGAGGCGAGAACGAGCGCCAGCGTTTCCGTCGTCGCCTTCCAGTACCCCAGATTGATGATGAACAGCAGACCAAGCGCCGTAAAGACCGGCATGCCGACCGACCGCCTTGTCCAGGCTGAAAGAGCCGTCACAATCGCGACGATGACCAGCGGATGCGGCGCCTGCAAAACGTAAAGCAGGGCGTTAATGACGCTTTGGAAAATGAAAGAAAGCCAATCGAAGAAAAAAGCGAGATTGCCGGTCAGCCAGTCAATGGCCTCCTTGGCATATCGGCCGACGGGCAGGCGGTTTTCAGGAGCGCTGAGCCATTCCACGGTAAGACAAGACCTTTCGTGAACCAGAGCAATTCCAGTAAAAATGCGTAACGGTTTTGGGCCCGGAATTGCAAAAAAATAAGAAGAACAGGCATTGAAGGTGATCCCGTTTCACCGGAAATGCCGCTAATGCAGAAACGACGGCCGGCAACAGCATTGCCGGACACCGGGATCGCGCGTGACCCCGGATGCGAGAAAAATTCGCGGACCGAGATCATGCAAAGGACATCGTAATTTCCTGCAGTATCCGGCCTGTTTAAAAGGTTAGGCCGGATACATGCGTTGTCTGCAACCTAGAGGCCCAAGGCCTTCTTGACGGCGGGCAAGGCGTCAGCGCTGCCATCCTTGGTCTTGACGTTGGCAAGCCAGGGTTCGATCGCGGCCGGGTTGGCCTTCAGCCAGGCAGTCGCCGCCGCTTCGCCCTCGAGGCCATCATTCAGGATCTTGCCCATGATCTCGTTTTCCATGGGCAGGGAGAATTCCAGGTTCTTGAGAAAGACGCCAACATTCGGGCATTCCTCGGTGTAACCCTTGCGGACATTGGTGTAGATCGTCGCACCGCCGAGATTGGGGCCGAAAACCTCGTCACCGCCGGTCAGATAGGTCAGCTTGAAATTCGTATTCATGGGATGCGGTTCCCAGCCGAGGAACACGATCGGTTCGCCGGATTTCCCCGCGCGGGCAACCTGCGACAGCATGCCCTGTTCGGAGGATTCTACCACCTCGAAACTCTTCAGCCCGAAGGTGTCCTTGGCGACCATGTCGAGGATCAGGCGGTTGCCGTCATTGCCGGGCTCGATGCCGTAGATCTTGCCGCCGAGATCGCCGCTATGGGCCGCGATATCCTTGAAATCCTTGATGCCGAGTTCAGCACCCTTGGCATTGGTCGCCAGCGTGTATTTGGCACCGGTCAGGTTTTCACGCAGCGTTTCAACCGACTTGTCATCGCGGTAAGGCGCGATATCGCCTTCCATGGTCGGCATCCAGTTGCCGAGGAAGACGTCGATGTCCTTGTTTTTCAGGGATGTATAGGTAACGGGCACCGAGAGAAGCTTGACGTCGGTTTCATAACCGAGGCTCTTCAGCAGCACCGTGGCAGTCGCTGTGGTGGCAGTGATGTCGGTCCAGCCCACATCGGAAAAACGAACCTTGCCACAACTTGCCGGCTCCGCAGCGCCGGCTGCATTGAACGTCATGACGGAGATTGCTGCGGCCAAAGCCAGACAGCGACTTCTATTTGCAAACATCGCTTGCTCCCTTTTTTTCGTTCCCTTGCCATTATCAATATCTGCCGGATACAATCAACTCGCGTGCATTTGCGTGCTTTGGCCCGCCGTTTGCGACACGACGATGAAAATCTCCGGCCTTTTAGTCCGCGATACGGACAGCTGCGGCATGCGGAAATCTGTGTTTTTCCCGTTGCGGCACTTTTCAACCCGACCCTTCGCCGTCAAAAGACGCGAAGGTGTACAGGGAGTGGACGATGGCAAAACTCTATTTCAATTATGCGGCGATGAACGCCGGCAAGTCGACCATGTTGTTACAGGCATCCTATAATTATCACGAGCGCGGCATGCGCACGTTGATTTTCACGGCCGCCTTTGACAACCGGGCCGGCTTCGGCCGGGTCGCGTCGCGCATCGGCCTGTCGTCCGACGCACGGACCTTCGACGCAAACACCGATATCTTCTCCGAAGTGGAGGCCCTGCATGCCGAAGCGCCCGTTGCCTGCGTTTTCATCGATGAAGCCAACTTCCTGTCCGAACACCATGTCTGGCAGCTTGCCGGTATTGCCGACCGGTTGAACATTCCGGTGATGGCCTACGGCCTGCGCACGGATTTTCAGGGCAAGCTTTTCCCGGCCTCCAGGGAACTGCTCGCCATTGCCGACGAGCTTCGCGAAATCCGCACCATCTGCCATTGCGGCCGCAAGGCGACGATGGTCGCCCGTTTCGACAATGAAGGAAATGTGGTCAAGGAAGGCGCGCAGATCGATGTCGGCGGCAACGAAAAATACGTCTCCTTCTGCCGCCGCCACTGGGTCGAAACGGTCAAGGGCGACTGACCGTCTGCGGCCGGTTGCCGCATTTGATTTTTCGCAAGGATGGCTCCCCTGCTCCTGCGCTAAGACCATGCGGACACATTCGCGTGGATGTGCTTTCTCTCAGGAGCAAAAGATATGCACAACAAAACTGCCACCGTCGCCAGCCTTGCCATCGCTGCTGCCCTCCTTGCCTTTCCCGCCCTGTCGGCCGAAATCGAGGTGAAGATGCTCAACAAGGGCAGCGATGGCCAGGCGATGGTCTTTGAACCGGCAACCGTCAAGGCAGCTGTCGGCGACGTCATTTCCTTCGTGCCCGTCGACAAGGGTCATGATGCGGCTGCCGTCAAGGAAATGCTTCCCGAGGGCGTTGCGGACTTCAAGGGCAAGATGAACGAGACGGTGAAACTGACCGTCGAGAAGGACGGTGCATACGTCGTCAAATGCACGCCGCATCTCGGCATGGGCATGGTCGCCCTCGTTGTGGTCGGCGATGCCGCACCGGCCAATCTCGATGCCATAAAGACCGGCAAGCTGCCGAAAAAGGCGCGGGAGCGGCTGGACGCCGAAATTGCCAAACTCGGTCTGTAACCGCCTGTCACCTTGTCCAGGCGATACATGCTCCACGCGTAGTTCCGGAACACGGGAACGACCCGCGCGGACCGCAGGTTGAGAAAAGTTTCGCAATCATGTTGTATCCCCGTGGGTAGGGACATATCTGGAAGACAGTAAACGACCGCGGTTGTTGCGAAGCGCCAAAAGGCGCATGGCCGAACCGCGGTTGTTCCTTCCGGCGTTCAGCCCCACGGGCAGAGGAGACTATGACGACATGATCGACCGGATAACCGCTTTGATTCAGGCAGCCTTCAACGCCATCGGCAAGGCCGCCGGTCTCGTCGTCGCCTGGCTTCTGTGGCCTTTCATGGCCGCCCACGGCTGGTATCGCGACCGCAACTGGATCATCAAGGGTCCGATCGCTCTGGTGCTCATCCTTCTGGCCGGCTTTTACGGATACTTCTTCTGGCAAACGCAGGTCTGGACGAATTTCGACCCGGATTATATTTCCCGTTACAAGCTTGCCGAACGCACGGTGCCGCCCGGGCAGGAATTGCCGGCCGCAACACCCACGGCCGCCGCCGGCGCCACCGGTGCTGCGGCAAACACCTCCGCACCGGTATGCCAGCGCTCGGCTATCGTCGATGCTGCCGCCGATCTCACCGATTTCAACGTCAATCAGAATGCATGGATTTCCTCCATGCTGCTCTATCGTCTCGGCCTTTTCGGCATGGACTGGGACAGCACGCCATTTCTGGACAACAAGGCGTCCTTCCAGCGCGGCGTGAACCAGGCGGTGCGCCGCACCGCGGTGGAACTGGTGGATACGCTCGGTCGCGTTCGCGGAACCTCCGGTATCAACAACAATCTCCAGGAAGCGCGCGGGAACATGCAGTTCAGCGAATATTCCTGGTATTTCGGCCTCGATCCGTTTGGCCCCAAAACACCGACACCGAGCTACTATCGCGCCGCCATCCGCAGCTTCCAGGCATTTAACGGTGAACTCACCGCCTGCAAGGCCGTCTTCGATACCCGCGCCGATAACCTCATCCAGTTCATCGACCGCATTGCCGGCGATATCGGCTCGACATCGGCCATTCTGCGCGAGCGTTCGGAAAACTATAATGGCGGCTGGTTCGACACTCGCGCCGACGACCGTTTCTGGTTCGCCTATGGCCAGCTCTATGGTTATTACGGCGTGCTGTCGGCAGCCGGATCGGACTTCGCGCAGGTTATTCGCGAACGCAATCTGACCAATCTGTGGAATGACACCCTGGGGCAGACCCGTGCGGCGCTACGCATCCAGCCGGCAATCATTTCCAACGGCGACGAAAGCGGTTGGATCATGCCCTCGCACCTTGCCACCATGGGATTTTACGTTCTGCGCGTTCGCTCCAACCTCGTCGAGCTCCGCTCCGTTCTCGACAGGTAAGTCAACGGCTTGGACCGGCATGAAAATCAGCTTATCAGGCCAAGGCGTATTGTCTTGGCCACCAGCTGCGCGCGGTTGACGCAATCCAGCTTGCGAATGGCGTTGTTCATATAGGTATTGACGGTGTGCTCCGAGATGGACAGAAGCTCGGCAATCTCCACGGAGGTCTTGCCCTGCGCAGTCCAGCGAACCACGTCGAGTTCCCGCTTCGTCAGTGGTGAGGGGAGTTTTGAGCCTGCACGACAAAGCCGGTCATAGGCCTCCAGGGCGTGAAGGGCGATCATGCACAGCTCGTTCAGCGAACCCTGCGACAGGACATCGCAATCGCCCGCGAAATTCATCAGATGCCGGTTTCCGTCCATGCCGTTCACCGGCACCAGAAGACCGGAAGTGATTCCCATGCCTCGCAGCAGGGTTGAGACTTCCAGCAGCGAGCCGCAGTTGATGTCCTTATCGTCAAGAGACCAGTATTGCGGCATCATCGATGAAGCGCCGCGCTTTATGACGGGACAATCTGCAAGTTCACCGTCCCGGGTCATCGCATTCACCACCCACACCGGCAGGCTGCTTTCCACCACTATCGGCAGGGCATAGGCATTGCGAATGCTCGGCAGCTTCAGCAAGGTCACGTAGGAATAACTGAACGCCTGCATCACCTGCTGTAGCGCCGCCAGCCATTGGGGTCTGTCAATGGCAGCCGAAAGGTCGCGGCAAAGTCTGGCCTGGCGTTCCGTCTTTGGCATTCAAGCGCCACCCGGCGGTGGGCGCAGGACACCCAGAAGCGACGACCAGGCGGCATGGGCAAACAGTGTTGCAACCTTCATATCGGACGGACCACCTTGACTAAAGTGCCGGTTTTTCGGGTTTATCCTTCGGCTTGGCCATCAGTTTCTCCAGGAAACCGAGCATGACCGCCGAGACGACAAAGGCCAGATGGATGATGGTGAACCACATCAACTGGCTATCCGTATACTGACTGGCGTTGAGGAATATCTGTAGCAGGTGGATCGACGAAATCGCCACAATCGACGATGCGACCTTGATTTTCAGGCTGCCGGCATCAAGCTTGCCCAGAAACGAAACCTCGTCATCCGCCTCATCGAAACGGCTGACGAAATTCTCATAGCCGGAGATCATCACCATGACGATAAGGCTCGCGACCAGTGCCGCATCGATCAGCCCGAGCATGGCGAGGATCATGTCCGATTCGTCGTAAGTGAAAACGTTTTTGGCGACCTTCAGGAACTTCAGCACGAAGGAAAATGCATAAACCGCCAGCGCCGCAACGAGCCCGAGATAAAACACGACAAGCAGCCAGCGGCTGGAGAGAATGATCCGCTCGACGAGCAGTTCAAGTGACTTCATTTCCGTATCCGATTACTTTTTTGTATATTGTTGGAGCATGCATTCTTCCGCCATCTAAACTGGCTGCGAATATCCTAGCAAGCGTCAATGTCGGGACTTTGGCCGGAACCCGGCATTTTCGCGCCTCTCCACCGGTCCGGATGCAGTCTCACGGGGCGTCACATTTTTGCCACGCACCGTTATGCTTTAAAACATGATGATAAAAGTCATATATAATATGTTGACAGTTATGATCATGTTTTTTAGTCCTCAGCAATCGGCTTGCCCGTAACAAATCAAAACAGTTTCAGCCGCGACAGCAAGCGCGGCGCGTTTTTGCGCGCCATAGCTTCTGCGCGCGCCTTATCCGGGGGTATTTAATGTCCATCTCGCGCACACATTCGGCGCTGTTTTTGTGCACTGCCATGTCTCTTCTGCCCTTTGCCGGACCTGCGCAATCGCAGGATGCCGCGTCGCAGACGAACGACACCACCACGCTGGAGAAGATCGTGGTCAAGGGCAAGCGCGTCAAAAGCGCGAATGCAGCCGCCGACACACCGCTTGCAAGCCAGACGACGGCGGAAGACATCAGGAAGAAAGACATCGGCAGCATCAAGGACCTCGGAAACTCCACCGAGCCGGGTGTCGATTATGTGGATGCCAAGCCCGGCAGGCCCGGCGGCCTGTTCATTCGTGGTCTGGGCGGAGCGCGTGTCGTGACCCTGATCGACAATATTCCCGTTCCCTTCTTCAACAATTTCGCCCGTCAGGGACAGGCCACGACGACCCTGAGTGATACCAGTTCGAGCTTTGATTTTTCATCGCTTTCCACGGTTGACGTTGTACGCGGCGCCGATTCCAGCCGCATCGGTTCCGGCGCCCTTGGCGGCGCACTCGTTCTGCGCACGCTTGAGCCGGAAGACCTGATCGGTGAAGGCAAGGACTGGGGCGGTGTTGCCAAGACCACCTATGACAGCGAGGACAGAAGCGTCGGCGGATCGCTCGCCGTTGCAAAGAAGATCGAAAATACCTCGGTTCTGTTCCAGGGCTCCTACAAGCGCGGCAACGAAACGGACAATAAGGGCTTCGCCGATATCTACGGAACCCGCCGCACCAAGCCCAACCCGGCAGATACCTACGAAAGCAACCTGATGTTCAAGATCCGCCAGGATCTGGAAGGCGGCCACCGCATCGGACTTACGGCCGAGCGTTATTCATTGAGAGATCGCAGCGACATGCGAACCCTGCAAGGCGTCAGCGTATCGGGATCGACTTACCGTATTGGCGACTACAGCGGCTACGAGGATACGGAGCGCGACCGCGTATCGCTTGATTACGAATATGAAGCGCCGTCGACAGACAGCCTGATCGATGCAGCCAATCTCTCGCTCTACTGGACGCGCCTCTCCAAGGAATCCGGCGCTGGCAACCGGCTGACCAACAACTCGCTCTATATCCGCGAAGACAGCATGCGCAACAGCGCTTTCGGCATCGTCGGCGGCCTTGAATCCGGTTTCGAACTCGGCGGCGTGCAGCACACCGTGCGCTTCGGCGGCAACGCCATGACAACCGATTTCAGCCAGGCACTTTATGCCAACACAGGCGGAGTGACCTCATCGTCACAGTCGGACATGCCTGACGTGAGCGGCAAGAGCCTTGGCCTCTATCTCGATGACGAAATCGCGTTTGGAAACGGTTTCCGGCTCACCCCCGGCCTGCGCTTCGATTCCTACGATTACGATCCGGATGGCTCGGTATCCAGCAACAGCGGTTACAACACCTTCGGCCTGCCAAGCGGCAATAGCGGTTCGCGCTTCTCGCCGAAGCTGCTCGCGACATACGACGTGACACCGGAATTGCAGCTCTTCGCACAATGGTCGATGGCCTATCGCGCTCCGACCATCAACGAGCTTTATCTGAACTTCTCGAATATCAGCTCCGGTTATGCCGTGGTCGGCAACTCCGCACTCAACCCCGAAACCAGCAACGGCTTTGAAATCGGCGCCAATTACGCATCCGGCGATCTGACGGGGAGCCTGACGCTGTTCCACAACAAGTACAAGAACTTCATCGAGCAATACACGACCTCGACGACGCTGTTCCCCGGCTTCGGCGGCAGGGGCAACGGATCGCTCTTTACCTATCGCAACCGCAACAATGTTGAAATCTCCGGCGTGGAAGCCAAGGTCCGCAAGGAACTCGCAAACGGCTTCTTCGCCCATGCGTCGCTTGCTTATGCTTATGGCAAAGACACAGACAGCAACGAATTCATCCGCACGGTGGCGCCGTTCAAGTCCGTCCTCGGCGTCGGCTACGCACAGGAGACATGGGGCACGGAATTCACCGGCATCTTCTCCTCGCATATGCGTGACGACAAGGTGGCCACAACCCACGACGCACCCGGTTACGGCATCTTCAACCTGACCGGCTGGTGGGAACCGGAACAGACCAAGGGCCTGCGTATTCAGGCCGGCGTCTACAACCTGTTCGACAAGCAATACTGGAACGCCGTCGGCGTTCGTGACGTCAACCCCAATGCCGTCAGCACCGTCAACCAGCCTGTCGACTTCTATACGGAAGCGGGACGCACCTTCAAAATCTCTCTGACCCAGAAATTCTAAACCCGGTCGGAACATCATCTCCAGTCGGGGCGGCCTTCGGGTCGCCCCTTTTTTATCAGCGGCAGTAGAGATAACCTCCCTTTCGCTCCAGCACGTCGAGATGCAGGTGATCCTGATGGGTCGCGTCGCTGCCGGGGGAAAGAACGGTTCGGAAGAACAGGCAGGCGGCGGCTGTAATCGTCCGCTGGAAGGCACCTTCCACCGTTCCATCCTCGCCGCGCGGCTTCATCACCAGCGGATCGCCCTTGTCAAAGGCGATGGTGGAAATATCGACAGCATTGCCCTTGGCATGTTCGGAAATCTTGCCGGTTTCGGCACTGTTGCGGTTGCGGCAAATATAGGTCGAGGCATTGGCAATCGCCGTTACCTTTTTGTCCGGCAGGGCGAGAGCCGCAGCCGGCAGCATCATCTCCTTTGTCCAGCGCGATAGCGCAAGGGCGGTTTCGCAGCGCATGGTGCCAGATGGTTCAAGCTTGATGCCCGGCAGCACCACGGAAAGCTCGATCGGCGCTTCGATACCGCACCCCTGCTCTTCGTCGCGGATCGGCTCGAGCTCTTTGAATTCCGCGCCGATTTCCTTCAACGCGCCAAGGCAGGCCTGAAGCTCTGCCGGGTCTTCCGGCTTCACAGGCTCCGGCGGTTTTTCCTCGGGTTTCGTTGCTTCGACAGCCGGAGCTACCGTCTCACCGCCGTTTTGCCCCTTGTCGTCTTTCTTCTTGTCCTCGGCACCCTTCACTTCCGCGCCGGATTTTCCTTCTTCAGGCGTTTGCGGCTTGGGGGTCGGTTTCGGTGTGTCTTCGGGCGTTTGCGCGCCCTTATCGGCCGGCTTTTCCGTTGTGGCAGGTGCTTGCTGTTCGCCAGGCTTCGGCTGTGGCACCGGCACCTGTGGCGGCGGTTCGGAAGCGGAAATAAGGGCGAGACTCGTCATCAGAAGACACAGGCGATGAAGCATTTTCCGGGGCACTCCTGACTGTTTCGGCAGGACAGGAACGCAACTCGCGCCGGTAAGGTTCATTCCGTCGCCGGAATCCGCTTGCCAAGGCGAATTGTGCAGGCTAACAATTTTCCCATGAACATCGTGTCTATGAACATTGCTAACTGGTGGTGGAGCAGCTTTACGCGGCCTTGACCAGTCATGTCTTCAGACAAAGTCCAAGCCGCCCGAATTTTCAGGCGGCTTTTTTGTTATTCTGCCGCCTGTCATCGGGCCTGAAAAACGGGAAGTGCGAAAGAAATGGTAACGATCATTCAGGATGACGGAGCGGAAACCTATGAGACGAAAGGCGGCATAAAGGTCAGCCGAAAGCGTCGCGCCGCCGAATATGCCAGCGCCATCGACAACTACATCGAAAAGCTCGATGCCCATCGCGGCGCGGTTTTCTCGTCCAACTACGAATATCCGGGCCGCTACACGCGCTGGGATACGGCCATCATCGATCCGCCGCTCGGCATTTCTTGCTTCGGTCGCCAGATGTGGATCGAAGCCTATAACGGTCGCGGCGAAGTGCTGCTCGACTTCATCACCGAAAAGCTGAAGGCGACACCCGATCTGACGCTGGGCGCATCCTCCGTCCGCCGTCTCGACCTCACGGTCAACGAGCCGGACCGCGTCTTTACAGAAGAAGAACGCTCGAAAATCCCGACCGTCTTCACGGCGCTGCGCGCCATCGTCGACCTGTTCTATTCGAATGCGGATTCGGCCATCGGCCTGTTCGGCGCCTTCGGTTACGATCTCGCTTTCCAGTTCGACGCGATCAAGCTTTCGCTCGCGCGCCCGGAAGACCAGCGCGACATGGTGCTGTATCTGCCCGACGAAATTCTCGTCGTGGACCATTATTCCGCCAAGGCCTGGATCGACCGTTACGATTTCGAGAAGGACGGTGTAACGACGGACGGCAAGTCCTCAGAGATCGCGCCCGATCCCTTCAAGACCACCGACACGATCCCGCCCAAGGGCGATCACCGTCCCGGCGAATATTCCGAGCTGGTGGTGAAGGCCAAGGAAAGCTTCCGACGCGGCGATCTGTTCGAGGTCGTTCCCGGCCAGAAGTTCATGGAGCGCTGCGAAAGCAATCCATCGGCGATCTCCCGCCGCCTGAAGGCGATCAATCCTTCGCCCTATTCCTTCTTCATCAATCTCGGTCATCAGGAATATCTGGTCGGTGCTTCGCCGGAAATGTTCGTGCGCGTCTCCGGCCGTCGCATTGAGACCTGCCCGATTTCAGGCACCATCAAGCGTGGCGACGACCCGATTGCCGACAGCGAGCAGATCCTGAAGCTGCTGAATTCGAAGAAGGACGAGTCCGAACTGACCATGTGCTCGGATGTGGACCGCAACGACAAGAGCCGCGTCTGCGAGCCGGGTTCGGTGAAGGTCATCGGCCGCCGCCAGATCGAGATGTATTCGCGCCTCATCCACACGGTCGACCACATCGAGGGCCGTCTGCGCGACGACATGGATGCCTTCGATGGCTTCCTCAGCCACGCCTGGGCCGTCACCGTCACCGGCGCACCGAAGCTCTGGGCCATGCGCTTCATTGAAAGCCATGAAAAGAGCCCGCGCGCCTGGTATGGCGGTGCAATCGGCATGGTCGGTTTCAACGGCGACATGAATACCGGGCTTACGCTGCGCACCATCCGTATCAAGGATGGCATCGCGGAAGTCCGCGCCGGTGCGACGCTTCTCAATGATTCCAATCCGCAGGAAGAAGAAGCCGAAACCGAACTGAAGGCATCCGCCATGATCGCGGCCATTCGCGATGCAAAAGCCACAAACTCGGCCGCCACCAAGCGCGATGCCGCCAAGGTAGGCACCGGCGTCAAGATCCTGCTGGTCGATCACGAAGACAGTTTCGTGCACACGCTGGCGAATTATTTCCGTCAAACGGGTGCCACGGTTTCCACCGTCAGAACGCCGGTCGCAGCGGAGGTCTTCGACCGCTTCCAGCCCGATCTCGTCGTGCTTTCGCCCGGACCGGGCAGCCCGACGGATTTCGACTGCAAGGCGACGATCAAGGCCGCCCGCGCCCGCGAGCTGCCGATCTTCGGCGTGTGCCTCGGTCTTCAGGCGCTGGCGGAAGCCTATGGCGGCGAACTTCGCCAACTTGCGGTACCAATGCACGGCAAGCCCTCACGCATCCGCGTGCTGGAGCCAGGCCTGGTCTTCTCCGGTCTCGGCAAGGAAGTGACCGTGGGTCGCTACCACTCGATCTTCGCCGACCCTTCCACCCTTCCGCGTGATTTCATCATCACCGCGGAAAGTGAAGACGGCACGATCATGGGCATAGAACACGCCAAGGAACCGGTAGCCGCCGTTCAGTTCCACCCGGAATCGATCATGACTCTCGGCCAGGATGCCGGCATGCGCATGATCGAGAACGTCGTGGTGCATCTGACCCGCAAGGCGAAAACCAAGGCAGCGTAAACATCCTGCATCGGCGGCGTCACTTCGGCGCCGCCGGGCAAGCCTCAAACAGCGCGACTTCGAGATCGCCTGCTGCCTAGCTACGCGGCAGCGATGTGGAAATGCACAGCGCGAATTTCTTCAAAAGTTGCATGTCGAAGTGGCCTTCCCGGCGCAACATCCACGTCAGCGCTTCGTTTGCCGTCCACGGCTTCTTGTAGGGCCGAACCGAGGTTACGGCGTCATAGACATCGCAGATCGCCGCAATGCGCGCGTGAAGACTGATCTCGTTTCCGGCGCAGCCGCTGGGATAACCGCCGCCATCAATGCGCTCGTGATGATTGAAGCAGACATCCAGAACCATGGCCGGCATCTGCTCGTTGCGAGACAAGATATCCCGGCCAAACGTTGGATGAAGATTGATGATTTCCCGCTCGGTGGCGCTTAAACCTTCCGCCTTGTTGAGGATCGATGAAGGAATTTCCACCTTGCCGATATCGTGCAGCAGGCCGCTGATGCCGAGCAGATCGACCGTTTCCTTGTCCAGCCCGAGATAATTGCCAAAATGGATCATCAACCCGCTGACGGAAACCGAATGCACGAAGGTCGTCTCGTCCTTCGACTTCAACCGGGTAACCCCGATGAAAATCGCCGGGTTCGACTGGACCGCATCGGAAATCTTGCCGGCCGCCGCTGTCATGCCCTTGAGGGACACGCAGCCACCGGCTTCGGCAACGGCAAATGTCTCGGCAATGGCATCGGCGGCAGAGCGCACGGCATGGGTAATGGCAGCCATGGTTTCGGGGCCATTGTTTAATCGCGGCGGGACGGTTCCAGAGTACGGCCTACCCTCGATATCGTTTCCCTTGGCCGTATTGATGATGATGCTTTCAGCGCCGCTCAATTTCAATTGACGCATCAACTCTTCATGGCGCAGAAGAAATCGATATCGCTGCAAAAATCCGCTGTTCGAAAGCGCTCCCTCGACCGCTTCGATAAACATGCCAACCGTCAATTGCTGGGTAGAAATTCGTTTGAGCATCAGACGCTTTTATTTTCCTTCCCGGGAATGGTAACCTGCACTGGCAATTGCTGAAAAGACCGGAACCAACCGGTATCCCTCCAAGCGTAAGTTACGCATTCCTAACATTGTTCAATTTTGGAACTTAAACATAAGATAGCACGAATATGAAAATTTTTTACTCTGGATATATTTAAAACGCAAAGAATCAATTCGATTAAGCCAAGAAACAACCTAAGAATGTAAATACTGAAAATTCTCGCGAACGACGTAAACCAGGAGCCGAAGAAAAGCCGCATGAATTCGAAACTTGAAACGCGCATCGATCAGGGTACGGGCCGTGAACCGGCAGATATAGTTCTCAAGGGCGGACGATTCTTCGACCTCGTAACTGGAGAACTTGTTGCCTCCGACATCGCCATATGCGGCGATACCATCGTTGGAACTTGCGAAAGCTACAAGGGTCGCCGGGAAATCGACATTTCGGGGAAAATCGTCGTTCCAGGTTTCATCGATACCCATCTCCACATCGAATCATCGCTGGTGACGCCGCACGAATTCGACCGCTGCGTTCTGCCCTACGGCGTTACCACCGCCATCTGCGACCCGCATGAGATCGCCAATGTTCTGGGCGCGGAGGGGCTTCGGTTCTTCCTGGACAGTTCCATGGAAACCATCATGGACATCCGCGTGCAGCTCTCGTCCTGCGTGCCCGCAACCCATCTGGAAACCTCGGGCGCCGATCTGCCGATCGAAAAACTGCTGCCGTTCCGTGATCATCCGAAGGTTATCGGCCTTGCCGAATTCATGAATTTTCCGGGTGTCATCCACAAAGACCCGGTATGCATGGCAAAACTCGAAGCCTTTCAGGGACAGCATATCGACGGACACGCGCCGCTTCTGTCGGGAACGGCGCTGAACGGATATCTGGCAGCCGGCATCCGCACCGAACATGAGTGCACCAGTGCTGCCGAGGCTTTGGAAAAGATCCGCAAGGGCATGCATATTCTCGTGCGCGAAGGCTCGGTCTCAAAAGACCTGCACGCCCTGATGCCTGTTATCACCGAGCGTCTGTCGCCTTATCTTGCGCTTTGCACCGATGACCGCAACCCACTCGACATCGCCGAACAGGGTCATCTCGATTATATGATCCGCACTGCAATCGCCAACGGCGTGGAACCGCTCGCCATCTACCGCGCCGCCTCGATTTCCGCCGCAAAGGCCTTCGGCCTGCGCGATCGCGGTCTTATCGCACCGGGCTGGCGTGCCGACCTCGTGGTGATCGACACCTTGCAGAACTGCAAGGCCGGCATGGTCTTCTCCGGCGGCCGTATCGTCGATGACGCGCTGTTTGCCACCCGCAAGCCGGTCGCGCCCGTCGGTCTTGACAGCGTCAAGGCAAGACCCGTGCTCGCCGCCCATTTCGGCGTGCCGGTCGCGCAAGGCGAGACCCCGGTGATGGGCGTGCTCCCCGGCAAGATCATCACCGAACATCGCCGCTACACGCTGCCGACGGACGGCAACCAGACGACTGTCGATCTCGCAAACGACATCATCAAGGTCGCCGTCATCGAGCGCCATGGCAAGAACGGCAACCACGCAAACGGCTTCGTGCAGGGCTTCGGGCTGAAGAAGGGCGCCATCGCCTCCACTGTCGGTCATGACAGCCACAACATCTGCGTTGTCGGCGTTAACGAGGACGACATGGCGCTGGCCGCCAACCGGCTCGGCGAAATCAAGGGCGGTTTCGTGGTAGTCGAAGACGGCAAGGTGACGGGCGAGATTGCGCTCCCGGTTGCCGGGTTGATGAGCCTCGAACCTTACGAAACGGTGCGAGACACGCTCCACACCCTGCGAAAGGCAGCCTATGCGCTCGGCACGACGCTCGAGGAGCCCTTCCTGCAGGTGGCTTTCCTGCCGCTACCCGTCATCCCGCACCTGAAGATTTCCGACATGGGCATGGTGGATGTGGATCGGTTTGCACTGATCTGACGATGGAGTTTATCGGCCGGAAACAGCGTAATCTGCTTATGCCGCGTTTCTGAGACGGCGCGAGCCGTCTCAGGTTTTCGTTTCTGCAGGCCAGGTCACGTAGTAATATTTGCCCGCGACCCTGCCAAAATAGGCGTGGCGCAAGTTCCCGGAATAAGCAGAAAAGAGCCGAGCGACGTCCACATGAAAATGCCGGTTCAGACAAGGCGAAACGGACGGATTGCTAAATCGGCTGACTTACAGCATCGGCAAGTCATGAATGCGATGGCAGCAGCTTGCGGAAATAAACCACCCGTTCGGTCTCCTCAAACCCCAGCGCCGCATGCATGCGGTGTGAATCGACATTGGCAATATCGGCATCGGAGGCAAGCTCGCTCACGCCCCTGCTGATCGCCCAGCGGGTGACCTCGGCGATCAATGCCGCGGCAACGCCCTGACCGCGGAATTCTTCTTCCACATAAACGCCTTCGAGAAACGCAACAGGCGAGGTATCGCATCCGTTGACATAATCCCGCCGGAGGCTGACGTCGGCGAAACCGATGGCCATTCCGACCAGATCATAGGCAATGAAACCGGCGTCGTTGTCGGAGAGGTTCTGCAATTCAGCCCTATGTTCGGCAACAGAGGCATCGGGCCATAAACGGTGGCGCAAAAGGGACCAGTCGTCCAGAGATGCTGCGGCGTCCCTGATGGAAAATTGGAGGCTCAAGCGACGACCCCGCAAAACACGTCCAACCCCTCAAGCTTCACGATCCCGGCGTCAAACAGCGGCTCAAAACCCGGCATCGGCAGGATATCCGTGACCTCCATACCCTTCGGGACAGGAAATTCCACCGCCTCACGGGTCAGGTTGAAAACGAACAGCAGTTTTTCGTCACCCTTGTGGCGCGTGAAGGCCAGCAGATCGAGATTGGTCTTGATGAAGTCCATATCGCCGTCGCGCAATGCTCCATGGGTTTTGCGGAAGGACAATACCGCGCGGTAGTGGTTAAGAACCGAGTCCGGCTTGCGCTCCTGCGCATCCGCCGCCTGCATGGCGTGGGCATAGGGCACCGGCAGCCACGGCTTTTCCGCGCTTGAAAAACCCGCATTCGGCTTGCCGGTTTCCCACACCATCGGCGTGCGGCACCCGTCACGCCCCTTGAAGGCGGGCCAGAAGCGAATGCCGTAGGGGTCACGCAAATCCTCGAAGGCCAGTTCGGCCTCGGTCAGGCCCAGCTCCTCACCCTGATACAGACATATCGAGCCCCGTAGGCTGGCGAGAACGCAGATGGCGAGCTTCGCAACCCGCGTCTGCTCCTCGGAGCCTTCGGAAAACCGGCTCAGATGGCGCACCACATCGTGGTTGGAAAAGGCCCAGCACACCCAACCATCCGTCACCACCTTGCCAAAGGTCTCGACCGAGCCCCGCAGGTGTTTTGCGCTGAAATCCGGGCCGAGCAGATCGAAGGTATAGCACATGTTGAGTTTGTCGTTGCCGGATGTGTAGGCCGCGACCGTCTTCAGCGAGCGTGCGCCGTCCCCCACCTCGCCCACGGTGGCGCGGCCCTCATATTCATCGAGAAGCGCGCGGAAGCGCTGGAGGAAGGCCACGTTTTCCGGCCGCGTCTTGTCGTAGAGATGATCCTGCATGCCGTAAGGATTGACGTCGGACGCATCGAGACCAAAGCTTTCGTCGTCCAAAAGCGGCGGGTTGTCGCGCAACAGCTTGTCGTGGAAATAGTGATTGACGGTATCGAGACGAAAACCGTCCACGCCGCGATCGAGCCAGAACCGTACGGTTTCCAGAAGCGCATCCTGAACATCCGGATTGTGAAAATTGAGATCCGGCTGCGAGGCGAGAAAGCTGTGCATGTAATATTGCTTGCGCACGCCATCCCATTCCCATGCCGGCCCGCCGAACACGGAAAGCCAGTTGGTGGGCGCCGTGCCATCCGGTTTGGGATTGGCCCAGACATACCAGTCCGCCTTGCTGTTGATGCGGCTTGCACGGCTGTCCACGAACCAGGGGTGCTTATCGGATGTATGCGAAATCACCTGGTCGATGATGACTTTCAGCCCCAGCCGGTGCGCCTCGGCCATCAATGCATCGAAATCGGCAAGCGTGCCGAACATCGGATCGACATTGCAATAATCGGAAACGTCATAGCCCATATCGGCCATGGGGGAGGTGAAGAAAGGCGAGAGCCAGATGGCATCGACGCCGAGCGAGGCGATGTAGGACAGCCGCTTCGTCACCCCGGCAAGATCGCCGTAACCGTCACCGGTCGTGTCCTGAAAGGATCGCGGATATACCTGATAGATCACCGCCCCCTTCCACCAGTCCGATTGCGCTTGGGATTTGTGGACCGGGGCATGGGTTGTCGGCATGAGCGATCTCCTGATGAGGGTTGGTCCGAGAATATAAAGCAGCTGTCCCTGCGTAAACCGGAACTTCGCAAATGCCCAAAATCACCTCGAAGCGGGCTTGTCAGGCACCTCCTGTCGTCGTAATCCCGAAGGTAAAGCAAGTGGAGGATGACGGCGTGGGCGGACGGTTTCTGTCGATTGGCGAATGTATGGTGGAACTGTCGCAGGCCGGAAACGGGCTGCTGCGCAAGGGTTTTGCCGGTGATACCTTCAATACGGCATGGTATGCACGTGCCTGCCTGCCAGAAGACTGGTCCGTCGATTATTTCACGGCACTCGGCGACGATCCTCTTTCGCAGGACATGTTGGCCTTCATTGCAGATGCCGGTATCGGCACGGAAAAAATCCGCCGCATCAAGGGCGGCACACCCGGCCTTTACCTCATCAACCTCAAGGATGGTGAGCGCACCTTCAGCTATTGGCGCAACGCCGCCGCAGCAAGGCAACTCGCAGCAGATGCGGACCACCTGCGCAAGACGGTGGAAAGCGCCGACGTCATCTATTTTTCTGGCATCACGCTCGCCATTCTCGCCTCGCCGCACGATGTCGATACTTTCCTTGCGGAACTGCGCCGCGCCAAGGCAGCGGGCAAGCCCGTGGTCTTCGACCCGAACATCCGCCCGCGCCTCTGGTCCGACAAGGACACGATGCTGGAGACGATTACCAACGGGGCACGCGCCGCAACGCTGGTAATGCCTAGCTTCGATGACGAAGCCAGCCATTTCGGTGACACATCTGTCGAGGCCACAATCGAGCGTTACCGTGCGCTCGGCGTCGCCAACATCGTCGTCAAGGATGGCGCAAAGGGTGCGACACTCGATTTCAGCGGCGCACGCAGCCACGCTCCGGCGGTAGAAGCCGTGGATGTGGTGGATACGACAAGTGCAGGCGACAGTTTCAACGGCGCGTTTCTCGCCCGATATGTAACCGGCAGTTCGCCGCATGACGCCGCCGTCTTTGCCGCACGGGCAGCGGCAACCGTCATCGGCCATCACGGCGCGCTGATCAGCCCCGAGCTTCTTCCGTTGGTCGGATGATGCAAGACGGAACCGGCTTCCTGATACCTGTGCTTGTCACAGGGATGACCAGGAGCGCGCAT
Organism: Agrobacterium sp. S7/73; assembly: GCF_019355535.1. Lineage (NCBI taxonomy): Bacteria > Pseudomonadati > Pseudomonadota > Alphaproteobacteria > Hyphomicrobiales > Rhizobiaceae > Agrobacterium > Agrobacterium sp. S7/73. The sequence goes on along the minus strand of NZ_CP072136.1, from coordinate 595,101 downwards.
TACGGACAAGAGCAAGCTTGTGTGTGCAAAGGACACTTCTCTACCCTCATCCGCCCTGACATGATCCTGTAACACGCACGCCGCATATACGGGCGGAAGCCGGGTGGTGGGGAATCGCCCGCGCGCAGTCGAGCAGGATCGGTGTTTCATGACGAGAATCACGATTGTCACAGATGCCTGGCACCCGCAGGTCAACGGCGTGGTTCGTTCCATCGAAAATACCAATACGGAACTCGCGCGGCTGGGCGTGGATGTGCACATGGTGACACCGCAGAGTTTCTACAGCATCCCCTGCCCGACCTATCCGGAAATCCGCCTGTCAGTCGCCGGCTATCGCCGTGTCGCGGCGGAGATTGAAAAAAGCCAGCCCTCCTTCGTCCACATCGCCACCGAGGGTCCGCTGGGTTTCATGGCGCGGCGCTGGTGCGTGAAGAACAGGATGCGTTTTTCCACCAGCTATCACACCCGCTTTCCCGAATATGTCGCGGCGCGCTTCCCGATCCCAGAAAGCTGGCTTTACGCTTTCGTGCGCTGGTTTCACAACGGTGGCAACACCTGCATGGTGGCGACGCCAAGCCTCGAGACCGAGCTTGAGGCCCGCGGGGTTCGCAACTTGAAGCGCTGGAGCCGCGGCATCGATGCCGAACTGTTCCATCCACGTCCGAAAACGTCGCTGCCTTTCGATCTGCCAAGACCGATCTTCATGACGGTCGGTCGTGTGGCGGTGGAAAAGAACCTGCCTGAATTCCTCGACCTCGAGCTGCCCGGATCGAAGGTCGTGATCGGCGACGGCCCGGCCCGCCATGAATTGCAGGAAAAATATCCGGACGTGCTGTTTACCGGCATCAAGACCGGGGAAGAACTCGCGGCTGCCTATGCGCAGGCCGATGTCTTCGTTTTCCCGTCCAAGACCGACACATTCGGCAACACCATTCTGGAAGCGCTGGCGAGCGGTGTGCCGGTGGCCGCCTTCCCCGTTACCGGGCCGATCGATATTCTCGGCGGCAATCCCGGGGCAGGCGCGCTGAATGACAATCTTCGCGACGCGTGTCTTGCAGCGCTCCATTGTTCATCGCAGGAGGCCCTGGCGCTTTCCAAAAGCTACAGCTGGGAAAAGGCATCGCGGCAATTCCTCGACAACGTCATTCACGCCGCCGGAAAATCCCTGCCGCTTTTGTCCCGCTCACGACTTGCCTGACGTGGAGACACATTGATCCCCGACATTTTATCGGGGAACGGTGGACGAAACAAAGCAGGAGTGTCACAAGACGATCTGGACGCGACCGCCGTTATCTTTAGAACGGGGTCGGGCTGCTGATTGACGTCAGGCGGCTGCCGCGAGATCACGCTGGCCGTCCTAATTTCACAAAGACTTATCCCGTCTCAGATCACCACGCGCCGACGAGCGCCTGGCCGGAAAGCGGCACCGTCCGCGCCTTGCCGTTCCGCTCCGTGACCGAAAGCGACGGGGACATCTGTTTCGGCGACTTGCGGAACCAGTTCGCGGCGACGCTCGCCAGATCGCCAATCATCGCCTGCTTATGCCAGTCGGCAAAACGCCGCGCGGTGGCTTCCGGCTCGGAGCGGTAGAAGAAATCGCCGGAATGATCGAGATCGTTGATAGAAGCCGCCATGGCCGATAGCGGACGCTGAAACATCTTCGGGGGCACGGAAAGTTCGCGTGCGCTCTGCGAAAAAGCGGGCGCCATGAAATCGATCGCCCATCCCTCCGCTTCGACCCAGCAATGGAAATTATCGCCAGCGCCCGTTACGTAACCATCGTCACGATGGTCCGCAAAAAGCATGACCGTTCCACCAAGATTATAAGCGGCAAGCCCGCCCTTCGGCACAGCTTTCACCTTGTAATGCTGCTGAAGGATGAAGGCGCCGAAGGTGCTGAAATACATGCAGGCCGTAGCCGGGTCGGCATTGTCGTTGACGAGCAGGCTGTTGATGACGCGGTAAATCCGGTGATAGTCGGTCTGCTTGATCAACATGGTTTTTTACTCGCCGGTTTTATGATTATCGGAAGGCAACGGGAGAGACCGGTTCACCGTCGATCTCGATATTGGTGAGACCTCGGCCCCACGCGACGTCATCCTCGGGCTTGTCCCGAGGATCTACCTCCCGAGTCGCAAAATCGAAAGTTTGCAGATTCTCGGGACTAGCGCGAGAATAACGGAGGAGAGGTTTTCAGCAGCCGATTACCGCCTCTTCTTCGCCTTGCTGTCGAACGGATTATCGGAGCCACGATAATGCACACGGATCGGCACGCCCGGCATGTCGAAATCCTTGCGCAGACCGTTCACGAGGTAGCGCGTGTAGCTCTCCGGAATGGCTTCCGGTCGGGTGCAGGAAATCATGAAGGCCGGAGGGCGCGCCTTTACCTGCGTCATGTATTTCAGCTTGAGGCGGCGGCCGGAAACGGCCGGCGGCGGATGCTGCGTGGTCTGCGCATCGAGCCAGCGGTTGAGCTTGGCGGTCGAGATGCGGCGGTTCCAGATCTTGTCGGTATCGATGATGTTCTGCATCAACCGGTCAAGGCCATAGCCCGTCTGGCCGGACATAGGCACGGCGCGAATGCCGCGGGCCTGCGGCAGAAGCCGCTCGGTCTTTTCACGCAGATCGGCCAGAAACGCCTGCGGATCTTCAACCAGATCCCATTTGTTGAAGGCAAGCACGGCGGCGCGGCCTTCGCGGATAACGAGATCGACCAGCTGCAGGTCCTGCTTTTCGAACGGAATGGTGCTGTCGAACACGATCACCACCGTTTCGGCGAAACGAATGGAGCGCAGGGAATCCGCGACCGAGAGCTTCTCCAGCTTTTCCGTCACCCTGGCCTTGCGGCGCATGCCGGCCGTGTCGAACATCTTGATGGTGCGGCCGCGCCAATCCCACTCGACGGAAATACTGTCGCGGGTAATGCCCGCTTCCGGGCCGGTTAGCAGGCGGTCTTCACCAAGGAAACGGTTGATGAGGGTGGACTTGCCCGCATTCGGTCGGCCGATGATGGCGACGCGCAGCGGCTTGGTCTCGTCATAAACAGGCTCTTCTTCTTCCTCTTCCTCGCTACCGGGCTCAGTGCGCGGAAGAACGATATCGGTCTCCGCCTCATCCACTTCAGGCGGGAAGGCGACGTCTTCGCCGATCGCCTCGACGATGGCGTCGCGCAGATCGATCATGCCCTGGCCATGTTCGGCCGAGATGGCGCACGGGTCGCCAAGACCAAGCGTAAAGGCATCGTAGAAGCCCGCATCGGAACCGCGCGCCTCGGACTTGTTGGCCACCAGAACCACCGGCTTGCCACGACGGCGCAGCATTTCGGCCAGCGTTTCATCGGCGGGCGTCAGGCCTGCCTTGGCGTCAACGACAAAAAGCGTCACATCGGCTTCGTCGATCGCCGCTTCGGTCTGCGCCCACATGCGGCCCTGAAGCGTCTCCGGCCCGGATTGCTCCAGACCGGCGGTATCGATGATGGTGAAACGAAGGTCGACAAGCTTCGCGTCGCCCGGGCGGCGGTCACGGGTCACGCCCGGCGTATCGTCGACAAGCGCCAGCTTCTTTCCGACCAGACGGTTGAAAAGCGTGGACTTGCCGACATTGGGGCGCCCGACTATGGCGACGGTGAAGCTCATTGATCGTTAATCCTTGGAGGTGGGAAAGCCGTGTTAGACAGCTTTGCCCGAAGCAGTGATATTGTCGAGCATGATCTGCGCGCGGTTCGTCACATTGCGTGGCGCCTGCGCGTCGCTGACGATCTGCTCGAACCATTGTTTGGCCTTGGCGAAATCGCCAGCCTTGTATGCGGCAAGACCAAGGGCTTCGCGAGCCGATGCACGCATGGTCTGGCCTTCGCCGCTCAACGGCTCCGCAAGTGCAACGACCTGATCATACGTACCGTTGTCAACCAGCAGCCAAGCCGCGCGCACCTTCGCCGTATCGCGGAAGACCTGCGGGGCAGACGTGTCGTTGCCGATCGCGGTGAAGGCAGCGATGGCGCCGGCCGCATCGCCCTTCTGCGAAAGCAGCGTCGCAGAACGGAACTTCGCCAGCACCGGATAATTGCCATGACCGGAGGTTTCAAGATCGGCAAAGGCCTTCAGCGCTTCGTCCGTCTTGTTGTCGGAAGCAAGCTTCAGCGCCGCAATGAACTGGTCGCCGGAATTGGAAGCGCGGCTGGTGTTCCAGTATTCGTAGATGCCGGCACCGGCGGCGCCCACAACCACGAGAACGGCGGCGCCAACGACCACGATACCGTAGCGGCCCCAGAAACGGGAAAGCTGCTCGGAACGGATCTGCTCGTTCACTTCGCGGATAAAGGTATCATTTTCGTTTGCCATCAAATTCTCCGTTACCCGCGCGGAGATCGTCGCCGATCCATCCGTTCGCAGACATACCAAGCCGCTTACCCGGGTCAGCAAAAGTCCGGCCGACGGGTCATGGTCGGCCTTCTAGCCTATTTTGCCTGATATGTAAGGGGGAAACGTTGATTTCCTACATGGCGATGGGCTGAACGCCGATCAACCATTCGTGCAGTTTCAGGATGAAAGCGCCCCAGAGAACGATGCCGCCGACGATGGCCACCAGATCGTAACGGCCCGAGACGAAGGGACGGACCACTTTTTCACCCGCTCTTTCCCGGCGCTTCAGCGAAATCCGCATCACCACACCCCAGGCGAGGAACGATGCAAAGAGAAGAATCGAAGAGGTCTCTCCATTCGCCAGAAGATGGGCGAGCGCCCAGATCTTGACCGCCAGAATGAGCGGATGTTTGGTTCTGGTTGCGATGTGGCCAGCCGGGATGAGGCTGGCGATAAGACAGATCATCGCGGGCAGCATCAGGGTCACGGCGAGGTGGCTCGTCCAGACCGGCGGGTTCCACAGAACGCCGGTTTCCTGGCGCGCCTCGCCAAACGCATAGATGACGAGACCGAGCGTTACGAGGCTTGCGAGAGAATAGACGCCCTTGAACGGTCCTTCTCCCATCTTCGCGATCATCTGCGCGCGAAATTGCGGCGCAAACACCTTCAAAAGATGCGTCAGGAAAAACAAGGCAAGACAGAGTACGAGAAAAAGCATGGAACACGGTCCCCCGGTGGAACGGAATGCGGCCTCATTACCGCGACGCAGAAAAGGAATTAGGCTGAAAGACGTAAAAAAGCCAGTTTATTCAAAGCTTCGCCTTATTCCACACGCAAAAGGCAGCGGTGTTTCACATGACGGATGCCTGATGTTTCGCCCATTGACTGCTTTTTCCCTGTCGCTCTGCCTTATCCTTCCCGCTTTTGCCGAAAATGCGGAGAAGCCGAAGCAGCTCGTCATCGTTTCTTTCGACGGTGCGGGCGACAATTCGCTGTGGGAAAGAAGTCGCGCGACGGCGAAGGAGGTCGGCGCGCATTTCACCTATTTCCTTGCCTGCACACTGGTGATGGACCGAAAGACCAGCGCCAAGACCTATCAGGGCCCCGGCCAGAAGGCCGGTCGGTCCAATGTCGGCTTTGGCCAGTCGCCGGAAGAGGTGGAGACGCGGCTGCGCAACATCTGGTCGGCCTATCGCGAAGGTCACGAAATCGGCAATCACACCTGCGGGCATTTCGATGGCGGCCAATGGACCGCCGAGCAATGGGACGGCGAGTTCACCACCTTCACCAGCACGCTGGAAAATGCCTGGCAGATGATTGGCAAGAAGGGTGAGGAACCCGAAGGCTGGCGCGACATGGTGAAAAACATCAACGGTTTCCGCGCGCCCTATCTTTCGCAGGGGCCGGCGCTGACCGCAGCCCAGAAGAAACACGGCTTCGTTTATGACGCCACCAGCATCACCAAGGGACCGGAATGGCCGGTGGAGCGCGACGGCATCGAACATTTCGGCCTGCCGCTGGTTCCGGAAGGCCCCGGCAATCGCCCGATCATCGCCATGGACTACAATCTCTTCATCCGCCACTCCATCGGCATCGAGACGCCGGACCGCGCGCAGGAATTCGAGGACCGCGCCTATGCGGCGTTCCGCACCGCGTTCGACAAGCAGTATAATGGCGAACGCATCCCTATGCAGATGGGCTTCCATTTCGTGAAGATGAATGGCGGCGCCTATTGGAACGCCTACGAGCGGCTGCTGCGCGAAGTCTGCCGCAGGGACGATGTCGCCTGCGTGAGTTACGCCGAGGCCATGCCGATCATCAAGGCGCGCAGGAAGCAGAAGACCGAGGGCTAAGGTCCCCGGATACAATGCAAAAGGGCGGCCAGTCGGCCGCCCTTTTTGTTTTCCGTCAGGGCTTGTTGGCCGCCAGCTCTCCGGCTTCCGCTTCCCGCTGAAGATAACGCTCGTCGATTTCAGGCAGTGGCTTGTCATCGATCGCGGCCTCGAAAGCCACAAGACGTTTGTGGATGGACAGCAGCTCGATGATCGTGGTCCAGGAATTGACCAGATACTGGAACGAATTACTGACCTGACCGAAGGCCGTGGCGATCTGCTGGTAGATACCATAGGTGATCTTGCCCGCCACGATGGTGGGAACAAGCATCAGGAGCAAGAACACGGCATCGGCCTGAATGTAGAAATACCGCGCGACGTTGAAGTAGAGGTAGTGCCAATACATGCGGAAATAGTTTTTCCGCACATTGGAGTAAAGCTCCTTGACAGTCGGCGGCTGGGCGCGGTCGGCGTGATCCTCACCGTAGACCAGTTCCTTGCGATAGGCCGCTTCCACACGCTGGTTGCGGAAATTCAGGCCGGGCAGCTTGATGCCGACCGTCGCCAGAAGCACGGTGCCGAACACGGACCAGACAATCGCCAGCCAGAACAGCGCGTGCGGCACTTCGCCAAGGATCGGCAATTCGGAGACGTACGACGACAGCGCAAACAGGATCGGCAGAAACACAACAAGCGTCATGACCGAATTGATCAGGGTAATACCCAATCCCTCCAGCGTGGAGGAGAACCGCATCGTATCTTCCTGAACGCGCTGCGAGGCACCTTCGATGTGGCGCAGCTTTTCCCATTTTGACATGTAGAAGTCGTTCATCGCGGTGCGCCAGCGGAAGATATAATGGCTGGTGAAGAAATCCGTGAGGATCGACACAGCCATGCTGAGAAAGGCGATCTTGGCGAAGACAATCTGAAGACTGTAAAAATCCCAGACTTCGATACCCGGCTGTTTTGACAGCGCATTTTGCAGGAGATCGCCGAAAGGCCGCCGGAAATTGTTGATGACGACGGAAATCTGAACGCCGAAATAGGTCACCGCGATAATCAGCAGCGATCCCCATATGGACCAGAACTTCCAGGGGTGATCCTTGGCGAGAACGGTCCAGACAGCCCCGAACAACACCAGGCACAATGCCAGATAGGCGTAGAAGAACAGATTGGCGGGAACCAGAAAATAGCTGAGATCGTAAGGTTCTTGCTCGGGCATCACGTAGCCCCAAGACCTGCCTAGCCCTTCAACGATGAAGTACCATCCAAGAATGGCGACAAAGGCCCAGACGATGGCGGAGGTGAAGAACAATTTCGGTTTGGGAAAGAAAGAATGAAACACGTTTAGAACTCACGCGCGTTTGAAGTCAGCCATTATTGGCGAAGCACTAGATGGCCCGAACCTAGGGCAGAAATTTGTGCACAGCAACGAAGAAGCGACGACCTTAACAAGATGTAAGGCGCAAAAGGCGGATCGATCCCGCAAGGAACCCCTGAAATCGCCCCTTGGAGGCGCAATATGCCCGGGCGAATTTAGCGCCGCCGCTCCGTGGCGAGAACCGGTAGCATCAAGAGAATGCTGGCGACAAGCACGCCAGAGGCGAGAATACTTGGTGCAGTAAAACTTCCCGTCACCTCGGCAATCCAGCCGGCGGCGAGTGGTCCGACGATCTGTCCAGTACCGAAGGCTGCCGTCATCAGGGCAAAGGCGCGGCGTGGGCTTGGGCCTGCGAATTCCCGGCCGAGCTGAAGGCCATAGGCGGTGATGACCATGAAGGTCAGCCCCAGAAGCAGACCGCCGGCAAGCACGCCCGGAACGGGTGGCAGCATGACGGAAGCGAAGACGCCGACGGCTTCCACGGCAAGCACGATCACGAAAGCGCGCTTCAGCCCTTGCGATTTCAAGACCGGCTTCCAGAGGAAAAGCGAAATGGCGGCGGCACATCCCGTCACGAACCAGGCCAGAAACTCCACGAAAGCGCCGGCAGCAGCCATGCGGGCAATCGCAACAATGAAGGTGGCGGTGATGACGTAACCGAAGCCGAACAGCCCATAGGCGAGCGTCGTCAGAAAAAGCGGCTTCGTCCATTTGAGCGGCGGCTCCGACAGCGCAGAGGCATGCCGGGGTGGCCCGGCGGGCAGCACCCGCCAGACGAGAAGAAACGTAGCGAAGGAAAAGACGGCACCGGCAATCCACTCCTCCCGCCAGGAGGCACCGCCGCCATCAAAAACGACGCCGATGAGATAGACCACAAGCGAGGAAATCGCGATGCCGGCACCGACGCCGCCATAATGCAGCGCCTGAATATGGTCCTTGCCGGCTTTCATGGCGTGGCCGATGACGATCTGCGACGTGAAGATCATGGTCATCGCACTGGCAACGCCGGCGAAAAACCGGATCAGGGTGAAGGCCGCAACGGAGTTGAATGCGGCCATGGCGAGCAGCAACGCGCCCGTGGAAAACAAGCCGCAAAGGGCGACCAGCCGTTCCCGTCCCGAGCCCCATGAATAGGCGGCGAGAACCGCCCCCGCGAGATAACCGGCGAAATTTCCAGCCGCGACGATACCCGCATCCCCCGCCGATAGCGGAACATCAGCCATCATGCCGGGAAGAATGGGGGTGAAGGAAAAACGGCCGAAGCCCATGGCGGACGCCATCATCAAGGCGCCGGCGAAACCGAGTGCAGTCAGATGTTTGGGGGAAAGTGGCTTGTCGATGCTCATGTACGGCTTATCGCAACCGCACTGCCACGGAACAAGCGAGTTATTTTGATCGGCAGCATAAGCCGTCTTTGTTGGTACGAGATGCAAGGACCTTGTTGTCTGCGCATCCTTATCCACCCTCATTCCTGTGCTTGTCACAGGAATCCAACCGACGCGCGTCCGCGCGGCGAGAGAAGTCCTTTCAGCCCAAGGACTTGGGCTGGCTGGATCCCTGTGACAGGCACAGGGATGAGGGAGGAGAAAGGTCAACGAATGCGGCAAACGTCGTAATTGGCGCACTCAGCTACGAAACTTGGTGTCTCGTAAAGTGGCGGTCTTCACCACTCACTCAACCAGCGTCAGCACCAGCGGGCCGTTCTTCGTAGCAACCACGGTATGTTCATACTGCACGGTCGGCGCGCTCGGATCGCTATAGAGCGTCCACGGATCGTCGTCGCCATCTTCGGCCCAATAGGCACCCGTCGACAGGAAGGGTTCAACGGTGAAGACCATGCCCTCCTGCATGATGCGCCGCTCACCCTTGTCCGGCCAGGTCGCCAGTTCCTTCGGCTCCTCATGCAGGGAGCGGCCGATGCCGTGGCTCGCCAGATTGGTGATCAGCGTGTAGCGGTTCTTTTTTGCAAAGGAGCCGATGGCATTGCCGATATCGGCAAAGGGCCGACCGGTTTTCACCTGCTGCAAGCCCGTCCACATGGCGCGCTTGCCATCGCGGCACAGCCGCTCGATCTCCTTTTTCACCGGCGGCACGGCGAAAGACGAACCCGTATCGCCGAAGAAACCGCTCTTCACCGCCGAGACATCGATATTGACGAGATCGCCCGCCTTGATGATGCGCGGGCCGGGAATGCCATGCGCAACCTCTTCGTTGACGCTGATGCAGGTCGCGCCGGGAAACTGGTAGCAGAACTCCGGCGCCGATTGCGCGTCGTTATCCTCCAGTACCTTTCGGCCGATCGCATCCAGTTCGGCCGTGGTGATACCGGGTTCCAGCGCATCCGCCATGGTCTGCATGGCCACGGCGCAGATGCGACCGATATCCTTTAGCAAAACCAGTTCTTCGTCGGTGGAGATGACCATGTTTTTGTCCGTCGTTCTAAATGGCGGGTCTGAAGACGCCCGCCTTGGTAATAATCAGGCCGTGGCTTTCACCGGATCGGCACTCCCCGTCAATTCTTTTCTGACAACAGGCGCGACTTTCGTACCATAAAGCTCGATGCCGCGCATGATCTGGTCATGCGGCATCAGGCCGATTGCCATCTGCAACAGGAAACGGTCGTTCTTGAAAACGCCATGCGCCTTGATGATCTTTTCCGCCACCAGCTCAGGTTCTCCAAGGAAGAGGTTGCCCTCCGGCCCACGCGCCGCATCGAAATGCGCGCGGTTTGTCGGACCCCAGCCGCGCTCGCGGCCGATGCGGTTCATCACCTCCGCCTGCGGTCCGTAAAACTGGTCCGCTGCCTTGTCGGTGGTGTCGGCAATGAAGCCGTGCACGTTGATGCTGGTGCGCAGCCTGGTCTTTTCCTGCCCCGCCCGGCGTGCAGCTTCGTGATAGAGATCGAACAGCGGCGCGAAGCGGCGATATTCGCCGCCGATGATGGCGAGCGCCACCGGCAGCCCCATGGCGCCGGCCCGCGCCACCGATTGCGGCGTGCCGCCAACCGCGATCCAGACCGGCAGACGCTCCTGAAGAGGACGCGGATAGACCCCGCGCCCATTGATGGCCGGATGTTTGGTGCCGGACCAGGTGACGATTTCGTTCTCGCGCAGCGCCAAGAGCAGGTCGAGCTTTTCCGCAAACAGCACGTCATAGTCTTCGAGGTCGTAACCGAACAGGGGGTAAGATTCGATGAAGGAACCGCGCCCGGCCATGATTTCGGCACGGCCGTTCGACAGGAGATCGACGGTGGAGAATTGCTGGAAGACCCGGACCGGATCATCCGAACTCAGAACCGAGACAGCGCTCGTCAGGCGGATATTCTTCGTCTTCACCGCCGCCGCCGCAAGCACGGTGGAGGGTGAGGACGCGACATAGTCCGGGCGGTGATGTTCACCCAGCCCAAACACATCCAGTCCAACCTGATCGGCGAGTTCGATTTCCTCAAGCAGTTCGCGCAGCCGGCGCGCACCTTCCGGCCCACGGCCATCGGCGGGGTTGGGATTGACATCCGCAAAAGTGTAAAGACCGAGTTCCATAGACGATACCTCTGTTTGATTGTCTGAGAGATAGGCACGGACGGCCCTTCAGACAAATGCAAAATCTGGCGTAAAATCTGGATGCTTAGCTTCGAAAAAGTGGATGGACGCCGGCGCATTATGCCCCATGCCGGCCTCCCCTGAAATCGCGCCCGAAATCGCGATTGCCAGCCCGCCCCCTTTGGGCATAACCTGCTTAAATATGTGCGAAGTAATGCAAAAAGGGGAAAGCATGCATCGGACAGTTATCGTAACAGGCTCCACAAGTGGCATCGGCCTTGGCATCGCACAGAGATTTGCGAGGGAGGGCGCGAATATCGTGCTGAATGGCTTCGGCGACGAAGACGAAATTGAAAAACTCCGCCTCTTGCTGGAAGCCGAAAGTGGCGGGCGTGTGCTCTACCACCCGGCAGATATGACGAAACCGGACGAGATTGCCGATCTCATCAATTCCGCGCATGAAAAGCTTGGTTCGGTCGATGTGCTCGTCAACAATGCCGGCATTCAGCACATCGCTCCGATCGAGGAGTTTCCGACGGAAAAGTGGGATTGGATCATCGCCATCAATCTGACCAGTTCCTTCCATACGATGCGCGTTGCGATACCCCTGATGAAGAAGGCCGGCAAAGGCCGTATCATCAACATTGCCTCTGCCCACGGTCTCGTCGCCTCGCCGTTCAAATCGGCCTATGTGGCAGCCAAGCACGGCATCATGGGCCTGACGAAGACGGCGGCGCTCGAGCTTGCGCAGACGGGCGTCACCGTCAACGCCATCTGTCCCGGTTATGTGCTGACGCCGCTCGTCGAAAAGCAGATACCGGAAATGGCCAAGGTGCGCGGCATCAGCGAAGAGGCGGTGAAGAACGACGTGATGCTGGAATTGCAGGCGACAAAGCAATTCGTCACCATCGATGACGTGGCGGCAGCGGCGGTCTTTCTGGCAAGCGATGCCGCCAGCAACATTACCGGCACGCATATTTCCGTCGATGGCGGCTGGACAGCGCAATAATCGACGACATCTCTTTCCGTTTTGGAAACAATGAATTGCCAAAACGGAAATCGATATGCGCGCGCGGGCGTGCATAGATAGCAGATTGGGAACCGGCTCAACCGGACAAAAAGCAAGGCAGTGCATGAACGACGCGATCAGCTTCATCCTCAACAGCGAAACCATTTCGCTTAAGGGTTTCGGACCAACAGACACGCTTCTCGATTATCTCCGCCTTCAAAGACGGCTGACCGGGACGAAAGAAGGCTGTGCTGAAGGTGACTGCGGCGCCTGCACGGTGTTGGTCGGGCGGCTTGTTGATGGCTCGCTGCGTTATGAAGGCGTCAATGCCTGCATCCGCTTTTTGGGCTCGCTGCATGCAACCCATATCGTGACGGTGGAGCATCTGGCCGGCCGCGATGGCACGCTTCACCCCGTGCAGCAGGCAATGGTGGATTTCCACGGTTCCCAATGCGGTTTCTGCACGCCGGGCTTCATCATGTCGCTTTACGGCCTGTGGCTTGCCAGCGAAAACCCGTCCCGCGCCGATATTGAAAAGGCACTGCAAGGCAATCTCTGTCGATGCACGGGTTACGAGCCGATTGTGCGGGCTGCCGAAAAGATTGCAGCCGCCCGCCCGAGTGCGCTGTTCGACCCGCTGCAACGCGACCGCACCGATATCATGGCAAGGCTCTGGGCGATCCGCGCCAATGAGACCATTACGGTCACCCGCGGCGAGGATCGGACCATCATCCCGGCAACGCTTGCTGAATTGACCGATATCTATGCCGCCGAGCCGAAGGCTACCATCGTTGCCGGTTCCACCGATGTCGGCCTGTGGGTGACAAAGCAGATGCGGGCGCTTAACCCTGTCATCTTCATCAACAACCTCGGCGATCTGCAGGGTATTGCCGTGGATGAGAACGGCGTGACGCTCGGTGCCGGTGTCACCTACAGCCAGGCCTTCAAGACCATTGCAGAACATTTCCCGCCGCTTGCCCGGCTGTTCGATCGTCTTGGCGGCGAACAGGTGCGCAATATGGGAACCATCGGCGGCAACATCGCCAACGGTTCGCCAATCGGCGACACGCCCCCGGCCCTGATCGCGCTCGGCGCTACGCTCACCTTGCGCTCGTCTTCCGGCAGCCGCACCTTGCCGCTGGAAAGCTACTTCATCGATTATGGCAAGCAGGACCGGCTGAGCGGCGAATTCGTCGAAAAGCTCTTCATTCCGTTCCAGAAACCCGAAAGCCACTATGCCGTCTACAAGATTTCAAAGCGGCGCGACGAGGATATCTCCGCTCTCTGCGCCGCCTTCCATCTGACGCTCGAGGCCGATGGCACGGTCGAAGACATCCGCGTCGCCTTCGGCGGCATGGCCGGCACGCCGAAACGCGCTGCACATCTGGAGGCAGCGCTTCTCGGTAAGGCGTGGTCGCAGGAGACCATCGACGCGGCGCGCGATGTGCTGGACGAGGATTTCACACCGCTGACCGACTGGCGCGCGACCGCCGAATATCGGCAACTCACAGCCAAGAATTTGCTGACACGGTTTTTCCTCGAGACATCAGGGGAAAAGCAGGAACTTGCCCGCTTCTCGCTGGAGGAGGCTTGAACCATGGACACGACAAGCTTCGATAAGACCAAGACCGAAATCGACGGCCCTGTACACGCCTCGCTCAGGCACGATTCTGCCCATAAACATGTGACGGGCAGCGCCGAATATATCGACGATATTCCCGAACCCGCCGGCCTCGTTCACGGCGCGCTTGGCCTTTCCGACCGGGCCCATGCCGAAATCGTCTCGATGGACCTTTCGGAAGTGGAAGCTGCGCCGGGCGTGTTATGGGTGATGACAGGCAAAGACGTGCCCGGCGAAAACGACGTTTCCTCCGGCGGGCGTCATGACGAGCCGCTGCTGGCCGAAACGAAGGTTGAATTTCACGGCCAGCCGATCTTCGCGGTCTTCGCTGAAAGCCGCGATATTGCCCGCAAGGCCGCCCGCAGGGCGAAAATCGTCTACAAGGACCTGCCGCATTTCACCGATATCGACACGGCGATTGAAAATGGCGGTGCGCTCGTCATCGATCCGATGACGCTGAAGCGTGGCGATGCGAAGCTCGAAATGGACGTGGCACCCCGCCGCCTGACCGGCACGATGCGGATCGGCGGGCAGGAGCATTTTTATCTTGAAAGCCACATCGCCATGGCCGTGCCGGGCGAGGACGATGAGGTGACGCTGTGGAGCTCCACCCAGCATCCGAGCGAAATCCAGCACATTGTCAGCCACATCCTTCAGGTGCCATCCAATGCCGTCACGGTGCAGGTGCGGCGCATGGGCGGCGGTTTCGGCGGCAAGGAAACCCAGGGAAACCAGTTCGCAGCCCTTTGCGCCATTGCCGCCAAGAAGCTGAACCGGGCCGTGAAAATCCGCCCCGACCGCGACGAAGACATGACCGCCACCGGCAAACGCCACGATTTCCGCGTCGATTACGAGCTAGGCTTCGATGAGGAAGGCCGCATCCACGCCGTCGACGCCACCTATGCGGCCCGCTGCGGTTTTTCCTCTGACCTTTCTGGCCCGGTCACCGACCGCGCGCTCTTCCATGCGGATTCCAGCTATTTCTACCCGCATGTGCACCTCACCTCGCGGCCGTTGAAAACCCACACCGTCTCCAACACCGCTTTTCGCGGTTTCGGCGGCCCGCAGGGCATGCTCGGGGCTGAGCGTTTCATCGAGGAAATCGCCTATGCCGTCGGCAAGGACCCGCTCGATGTCCGCAAGCTCAATTTCTACGGCGAAACCGGTTCGGGCCGCACCACAACCCCCTACCATCAGGAAGTCGAGGACAACATCATTGCCCGCATCGTTGAGGAACTGGAAGCATCCAGTGAATACCGCGCGCGCAGGCAGGCAATTGTCGAGTTCAACAAGACCAGCCCGATCATCCGCAAGGGCATTGCGCTCACCCCGGTAAAATTCGGCATCTCCTTCACCATGACCGCCTTCAATCAGGCGGGCGCGCTGGTGCATATCTATAATGACGGTTCGATCCACCTGAACCATGGCGGCACCGAAATGGGCCAGGGCCTCTACACCAAGGTGGCGCAGGTGGTGGCCGATGCCTTCCAGGTGGATATTGGCCGGGTGAAAATCACCGCCACGACCACGGGCAAGGTGCCCAATACGTCGGCCACGGCCGCCTCGTCCGGTACGGACCTCAACGGCATGGCGGCCTATGACGCTGCCCGCCAGATCCGTGAAAGGCTCATCAAATTCGCCGCCGAGAACTGGAACGTGCCGGAAGAAGAGGTTGTCTTCCTGCCAAACCGGGTGCGCATCGGGCTTGAGGAAGTCGCCTTCAACGATTTCATCAAACGAGCCTATTTCGCCCGCGTCCAGCTTTCCGCCGCCGGTTTTTACAAGACGCCGAAAATCCATTGGGATCGCGCCGCCGGCCGCGGCACGCCGTTTTATTATTTCGCCTATGGCGCGGCCTGTTCGGAAGTGTCGATCGATACACTGACCGGCGAATACATGATGGAGCGCACCGATATTCTCCACGATGTCGGCAAGTCGCTAAACCCGGCCATCGATATCGGCCAGGTGGAAGGCGCCTTCGTGCAGGGCATGGGCTGGCTGACGACGGAGGAATTATGGTGGGACGGCAAGGGGCGGCTGCGCACCCACGCTCCCTCCACCTACAAGATCCCGCTTGCCTCCGACCGGCCGAAGATTTTCAACGTTCAACTGGCGGAATGGTCGGAAAACGCCGAGCCCACCATCGGCCGCTCCAAGGCCGTGGGCGAACCGCCTTTCATGCTGGCGATCTCGGTTCTCGAAGCACTCTCCATGGCCGTCGCGTCCATCGCCGACTACAAGGTCTGCCCACGCCTCGATGCGCCGGCAACGCCCGAGCGGGTGCTGATGGCGGTGGAACGGTTGAAGAAGGTGTGAGGGGAGACATGATGACGTCCCTCTCCCGCTTCCTCGCCAGCTCCGGACCTGCAATCCTCGTGGAAATCGAGGCCGTGAAAGGGTCATCGCCGCGCGAGGCGGGAACCTTCATGCTGGTAAGCCGGAAGGCGCTGTGGGAGACCATCGGCGGCGGGCAGTTCGAATATATGGCGATAGACCATGCCCGTGCCATGTTGAAGAACGGTACGACCGAAGACGGCATGGATATTCCGCTCGGCCCCGAAATCGGCCAATGCTGCGGCGGCCGCACCCTGCTCCGCTTCCGGCTGGTAACGCCGGACATCGCGGCAGCACTCGAGGCAAGGCTTAAGGCTGAAACCGAGCAGCAGCAGGCCGTTTTCATTTTCGGGGCGGGCCATGTCGGCAAGGCGCTGACAGATGCTCTGTCGCTTCTGCCTTTGACACTGACCGTGGTGGAAACCCGTGAAAACGAGTTGCGCGATCTTTCAGCCGGTGTCGTATCCGTGCTGACCCCCATGCCGGAAGCGCTGATCGCGAAAATTCCCGCAAACGGCGCTGCGATCATCGTCACCCACGATCACGCACTCGATTTCCTGATTGCAAAGGAAGCGCTTGCCCGCGACGATCTCGCTTATGTCGGCATGATCGGCTCGAAAACCAAACGCGCCACCTTCGCCCATTGGCTGGAGCGAGAGGGAGAACCCCCTTCCCGCCTTCAAAAACTCATTCTGCCGATCGGTGGAAGTAGCGTCAAGGACAAGCGCCCCGCCGTCATAGCGGCCCTTGTGGCAGCCGAGTTGCTGCAAGCATTTTCCGCTGCCGAAACCCGTCGCACCGAAAATCAGCGCGGCCATCCTCAAGACCAAGGTCACGCCTGATCCCGTCGGGCAGGCTTTCATCTACCAGATTATCCGGTCGAAGGCTCTCAAGGGAAAACCGTTCCGCGGTCCGCAGACCCGCGCGCAGGCGGGACCACGCGCGCAAGAGTGCTGTGCGCATGTTCGTCTCCATTTAAAAAATGTCAGAAGCTCAGTTGATGAATTGAGCTAAAAATGCTCTGTTTTCCGGATAAAAACCAATGAAACCTTTGGCAGTTGGCATAAAGAGAACTTATCCATGAAAATGTCCCGCCAGTTCCCCCTGAATGCCCTGCGCGTGTTCGAAGCCGCCGCCCGGCATCTCAGCTTCACCAAGGCCGGTGAGGAACTGGGCATGACGCAGACGGCGGTCAGCTATCAGGTGAAACTGCTGGAAGAGAATGTTGGCGAGCCGCTCTTCATCAGAAAGGCGCGGCAGGTTGTGCTGACCGAGGCCGGGCAGAAACTGGCGCCGAAAGTTGCGGAAGCCTTCAACACTTTACGGGAGGCCGTCGACAATGTCCGTGACACCTCTGACACCACCCTGACCATTCACTCCACCGCGACTTTCGCATCGCGCTGGCTTTCGCGGCATCTGGGAGCTTTCCAGCTTGAACATCCCTCGATCGCCGTGCGGCTCGACACATCAAGCGCATTGATCGATTTTACGCAGTCCGATTGCGATGTCGCCATCCGCTGGAGCAGCGACGATGGCAAAGGACTGATCTATCATCAGTTGCTGCGGGGCGTTTACACGCCGATGCTGCATCCGAACCTTGCCGAAAGCATCGGCGGATTGAAAAAGCCGGAGGATCTTCTGCGCCTGCGTATCATCGATCCGGGTGACATCTGGTGGAGCCAATGGTTCCGGGAAGTCGGCATCGAAAATCCGGGCCTCGACCGTTATCCGCGCAGCCGCCTCAGCGTGCAGGCTTTCGAAGCCGCAGCGGCAATTGCCAGCCAGGGGGTAGCCATGCTCACCCCTGAACTTTATGCGGACGAAATTGCCCTCGGCCGCCTTTATCAGCCCTTCGAGCACCTCAGCAACGAAGGTAAGAACTATTGGCTCGTCTACCCTGAAAACCGCAGGAACATTCGCAAGATAAGGCTGTTTCGCGACTGGATACTGAAGCGGATCGATGAAAACCGGCCGCAAACATCTCAATACCCCATATCAGGCGCATAAAAGCAGCGCGGCGTGTCCTCGTCCGGGAACAGACAGAGATGATATTCTCCATCCTCGGATCGTCTTGCCTCACGCTGCGACCAGCTGAAGACATGGCGCCGCGTCACCAGACGATGATCGCCGGGCGCAAGCGAGACCTCGTAACCATCCTGCGTGACACGAACACTTCGCGTAGGGATCATCTGGCAATCGCCGGTTTCGGCGTCGCCATTGCAGCAGTAGCTTTCATATTTGAACCCCTTGTGGGATTCATGCGCAAGCGCCGTGGCGTTGAACGCCATCAGCAGGAAAAGAACTGTCAGAACAAGGCGCATCGGCACGGTCTCCGTTGAAAACAACGGCGGCTGCCGGAAGGTCATTGCGTCACTTCATTCAAAATCCAAGCATCAACGCATACCCGGACGCAACGGCACCGGGAACTGCAACACCTGCCCCTGATCTGCCCCGCCCCCAGGGTTCGCAGCACCCGCTTTCGGAATGAACCGCCAGCGAAAACATGTCATTGAAGCCTTGCGCCTCTGACCGAAAACCGGAAAGAACATGCGCAACATGAATGTGTCAGAGTGCCCTTCGAAGCGTCCTTTCGGACGCAGGTCGCTCCAAGGCCCCGCAGCCCAATAGTTTTGCACATCAGCAGACTGCTCAACGGATAATAGCTGAGTCGCGTTAGCCAGCTAAGCACAAACTCAGCGGCAGGACGGCTCCTTTACGATTGGGCGGGGCCGGAAGCGGGGCGTCGCCGCGCCTGCGCCAAAGTTGTGGACACGAGCGTACGGGATTGTGAACAATCATCGTGCGGTGTTTGCTTTTCCCTTTCCTAACGGTCAAATTTCTCGCAAGGTGCGCTGCACAAGGATCAGGGGAACCGAATGTACGAATATGCCATTGCGTGGGAATGGATGGCCTTTGCCGTCCGCTGGCTCCACGTCATCACCGCCATCGCCTGGATCGGCTCGTCCTTCTATTTCATCGCGCTCGATCTTGGGCTGGTCAAACGGCCGCATCTGCCGCCGGGGGCCTATGGCGAGGAGTGGCAGGTGCATGGCGGCGGCTTTTACCACATCCAGAAATATCTGGTCGCCCCGGCCCAGATGCCCGAACACCTGACATGGTTCAAATGGGAAAGCTACGTCACCTGGCTGTCCGGCTTCGCCATGCTGTGCATCGTTTATTACGGCGGCGCCGACCTTTTCCTCATCGACCATTCGGTGCTGGCGCTCACTCAGTTCCAGGCCATCTGTCTGTCGCTGGCATCGCTTGCCGTCGGCTGGCTGTTTTACGATTTCCTCTGCAAATCGCCGCTTGGCAACAACACCTGGGGCCTGATGGTGGTGCTTTACGTCGCGCTGGTGGCGATGGCGTGGGGCTATACGCAGGTCTTCACCGGCCGCGCCGCCTTCCTGCATCTCGGCGCTTTTACCGCCACCATCATGTCGGCGAATGTGTTCTTCATCATCATTCCCAATCAGAAGATCGTCGTTGCCGACCTGATCGCCGGGCGCACGCCGAACCCGAAATATGGCCGCATCGCCAAACAGCGCTCGTTGCACAACAACTACCTGACGCTGCCCGTCATCTTCTTCATGCTGTCGAACCACTATCCGCTGGCCTTTGCGACCGAGTTCAACTGGATCATCGCAGCACTTGTCTTCCTGATGGGCGTCACCATCCGCCACTGGTTCAACACCACCCATGCCCGCAAGGGCAAGCCGACATGGACCTGGCTGCTGACCGCGCTCATCTTCATCGTCATCATGTGGCTTTCCACCGTGCCGAAGGTGCTGACCGGCGAAGAAGAACAGAAGGCGGCAACGCTTTCGCCGATGCAGCAGCAATTCGTCAGCGACGCCCATTTCGCGAGCGCCCGCGATGTCGTTCAGGGTCGCTGTTCCATGTGCCACGCCGCCGAGCCGGTGTGGGAAGGCGTGCCCTTCACGCCGAAATCTGTGAAGCTCGAAACCGACGCGCAGATCGCCGCACACGCCCGCGAAATCTATTTGCAAGCCGGCCGCAGCCATGCCATGCCTCCCGGCAACATCACCGCCATCACCCCGCAGGAGCGCAAAGTGCTGACCGCATGGTATGAAAGCGCCGTTTCCGCGGGCAAAGACGCCAAGGAAAAAACCGAATGAGCATGGTTCTGCTGCGTGGCCGCCTGTTAAGCTTCCGCCGCGCGCCGCTCGCAATCGACGATACGCAAAGCTATCTCTACATCGAGGATGGCGGCCTGCTTATCGAAAACGGCAAGATCGCCGCCATTGGCGACTATGCCGATATTCGCAAGCAGGCACCTGATGACATTGAGGAGAAGGACCACCGCCCTCATCTCATCGTGCCGGGCTTGATCGACATGCACCTGCATTTCCCGCAGATGCAGGTCATCGGCTCCTATGCCGCCAACCTTCTGGAATGGCTGAATACCTATACTTTCCCGGAAGAATGCCGTTTCGTCGAAAGCGCGCATGCCCAGCGCATCGCCACACATTTTTACGATGAGCTTCTGCGCCACGGCACCACCACGGCTGTCGTCTATTGCTCCGTGCACAAGACCTCAGCCGATGCGTTTTTCACTGAGGCCCTGAAGCGCGGCATGCTGATGGTGGGCGGCAAGGTGATGATGGACCGCAACGCCCCGCAGGGCTTGCTGGACACGCCGGAAACCTCCTATGACGAGACCCGGGCCGTGATCGCCGACTGGCACGGCAAGGGCCGCAACCACGTCGCCATCACGCCTCGCTTCGCCATCACCTCTACGCCGAAACAGATGGAAGCAGCCCAGGCGCTGGCGCAGGAATTTCCCGATCTCTTCATCCAGACGCATCTTTCCGAAAATCTGGACGAGATCAAATATACCTGCGAGCTCTACCCGGAAGCGACCGATTACACCGACATCTATGTGCGTTACGGCCTGATGGGCAACAAGACCCTGCTCGGCCACGCCATCCACCTCTCGGAACGTGAGGCGGACGTGCTGTCGGAAACCGGTGCAGTCGCCGTGCATTGCCCCACATCGAACCTCTTCATCGGTTCCGGCCTCTTCCCGATGAAAAAGCTGCAACGGCGCGAAAAGCCGGTGCGCATCGCAGTCGCGACCGATATCGGCGGCGGATCGAGCTATTCCATGCTGCGCACCATGGACGAGGCGTACAAGATCCAGCAATTGCTGGGCGAACGACTGAACCCGCTGGAAAGCTGGTATCTGATGACGCGCGGCAACGCCGAAGCGCTTTCCATGGTCGACCGCATCGGCACGCTGGACGCCGGCACGGATGCCGACATCACGGTTCTCAACGCCTCTTCCACGCCCGCCATGGCGCTGAAGATGGAAGTGGTGAAAAGCCTGACCGAAGAACTGTTCCTGATGCTGACCATGGGCGACGACCGCACCGTCGTCGAAACCTACGTGGCCGGCAAGGCGATGAAAAGCGCGCTTGCATAGTTCGGTTTAGGCCGAAACATCAGGTCGTGGCCTCATCTATATCAGTACATATTGAAACGAGCGGGCGTCGCCTGTTTTTCTCTCCACGCCGGGGAGAAGAAACAGGCCGCACTCGCCCGTTTCATATGATTGCCTGACAGCCCAAGTCAGCCGAAATGCGAATGACCTCTGGAGTGCGCCGTGCCGGATTTTGAGACAACCACAACGCTCATGATTGTCGCGACATTCATCGTCGCGGGCGTCGTCAAGGGCGTCACCGGCATGGGCCTGCCGACCGTTGCCATGGGCGTTCTCGGCCTTTTCATGCCGCCGGTCGTTGCAGCTGGCCTGCTCATTCTACCCTCCTTCATCACCAATATCTGGCAATTGCTGGCCGGACCCGATTTCAAGGCGATTGTCTCGCGACTATGGCCGATGATGATCGCCATTGCCGTCGGCACGCTTCTCGGCATCCGGCTGATGACATCAGGCACCGGCGTCTGGACCACCTCGGCGCTCGGATTGTGCCTCGCGGCCTACGCAGCCTACAGCCTTCTTGCAAAACCCTTCGCCGTTCCCGCAAGGCTGGAACCGAAACTCTCCCCGGCCGTCGGGCTGGCGACCGGCCTTCTGACCGGCGGCACCGGAATTTTCGTGGTCCCCGCCGTGCCCTATATACAGTCGCTTGGCTTCAGCCGCGACGATCTCGTGCAGGCGCTTGGCCTGTCCTTCACCGTTTCCACCGTTGCGCTTGCCGCCGGCCTTGCCTCTCAGGACGCCTTCCGCGTCGAGCACATGTCGCTTTCCGCACTCGCCGTCCTGCCAGCGCTTCTCGGCATGTGGCTTGGTCAGAATATCCGCCGCATCGTCACTCCCGCGACATTCAGGCGCTGGTTCCTAATCTGCCTGCTATTGCTTGGGGCTGAGCTGTTTTTGCGAGCATTCTGGAGCTGATTCAAGCGCAGTCGAACCGTCACCGCTTCAGAGGCGCAATCAAATTATAGGCGACAATTTCTTCGTCTTCCGTCCCCTCATCGTAAATCTTCGCCACCGTGGCGCGCAGATCCGGCGAATAAACCGCTGTCCATCGTTCTTCCTCTTTGCCGTTTTTACGAATGTCGTAGGTCACATAAAACACCTCGTAATTGCAGAATTTAATCGGAAAGGCGCGCCGCTTCGTAACTGCAAGGGTCAGTGACCACTTATCCTCGATTTTGGTAGTTTCGAGCGGCAGAAATTCAAAAGTGCGTCGAGCGCCAACTTTCAGAGGCCAGAATGCTTCCAGATTTGACGTAAAGTGCTGGCTGTAATTGCCGTCATCGCCCGAACGCGCCAGCTCGATTAACCCCCGAAAGAGAAAAAGCCTCTGTTTGCCTGCGCCTTGAAAATCATTCTCCACCAAGACGATCGGTCCGGATCGCCTGAATTCGCTGCGCACCTGACCGTGGGCAAGAACAAACTCATCCATCATTTTTACCGGAGGGGCACTCGGCGGCGAAAACAATCGCGGGCGAAATAAGAACTGCGATAAGTAATCTGAGCAAATAATTTAACATATTAAAATACGCTATTATTTGAGAAACCATCTGAATTATTATCGAAATACAGTATATTTCAAGCATAATTCCTAGCCATTTGCGAGTGCAAAAAGCACTGCTGCAAAGACGATTGCCATCGCGTAAACGCGATTACCATGTTATGTGAAGCCATCATTCAAATGTGAAGGCTTTATCCATGGGCAAAATCCTCACCATAGCGGACCTGAAGAAACAGGCTCAGCGCCGTGTGCCGAAGATGTTTTTCGACTATGCCGATAGCGGCGCCTGGACGGAAGGCACCTACCGGGCCAATGAGGAGGATTTTTCGAAGATAAAGCTGCGCCAGCGTGTGCTGGTGGATATGACCGACCGGTCGCTCGCCACCGAAATGATCGGACAGAAGGTTTCGATGCCGGTGGCGCTCTCCCCCACTGGACTAACCGGCATGCAGCATGCCGATGGCGAGATGCTGGCGGCAAAAGCGGCGGAAGAATTCGGCGTGCCTTTCACGCTTTCCACCATGAGCATATGCTCCATCGAGGATGTCGCCTCCGTCACCTCCAAACCTTTCTGGTTCCAGCTTTACGTGATGAAGGACCGCGACTTCGTCAATAATCTCATCGATCGCGCCAAAGCCGCCGGATGCTCGGCGCTGGTGCTGACGCTCGACCTGCAAATTCTCGGCCAGCGCCACAAGGACCTGCGCAACGGCCTCTCCGCCCCGCCGAAATTCACCCCGAAACACATCTGGCAGATGGCCACACGGCCGAAATGGTGCCTCGACATGCTGCGCACCCAGCGCCGCAGCTTCGGCAATATCGTCGGCCACGCCAAGAACGTCTCCGACCTCTCGTCGCTCTCCTCCTGGACGGCCGAGCAATTCGATCCGCGCCTGTCGTGGAAGGATGTCGAATGGATCAAGGAGCGTTGGGGCGGCAAGCTCATACTCAAGGGTATCCTTGACGAGGAAGATGCGCGCGCCTCGCTCGATACCGGCGCGGACGCCATCATCGTCTCCAACCACGGCGGTCGCCAGCTCGACGGCGCGCATTCCTCGATCGCCATGCTGCCGAGGATCGTCGATGCCGTTGGCGACAGGGTGGAGGTACATATGGACGGCGGCATTCGCTCCGGCCAGGACGTGCTGAAGGCGGTAGCACTTGGCGCCAAGGGCACCTACATCGGCCGCCCGTTCCTCTACGGCCTCGGCGCGGATGGCAAGCAGGGCGTGACGACGGCGCTCGAGATCATCCGCAAGGAAATGGATATCAGCATGGCGCTTTGCGGGAAGCGGCTGATTACGGACGTCGACCGCAGCATTCTGGCGTGATGGTGACGACACGGCATACAACGTAAAGATCGAAGCCGATGCTTCGGTAAGAATATCGCCTTTACGTCGCCTCCCTCATTTCTGTGCTTGTCACAGGGATCCAGCGAGCCCAAGCCCTTGGGCTGAAAGGACTATTCTCGTCGCGCAGACGCGCGCCGGCTGGATTCCTGTGACAAGAACAGGAATGAGGTGGAGAAGTCCGCTCAATGCCCAATCGTCTTCGAAAACACATTGACGATCACCACCCCGGTCACGATGAACCCAAGACCAACCACCGCAGCAATATCGAGCGTCTGGCGGAACACGAAATAGCCAATGCCGGAAATGAGCACGATGCCAAGCCCGCTCCAGATCGCATAGGCAACGCCGACCGGCAGCGCCCGGAGCGTGAACGACAGGAGATAAAAGGCCGCACCGTAAAACAGAGCCATCAGCACCGTCGGCAACAGCTTGGTGAATTGCTGCGATTGCTGCAGAAAGGAAGTTGCGATGACCTCGCAGACGATAGCCGCGACAAGCGCCCCATAAGTCAAAACAGCCGCGTTCATCGTTCCACTTCCTTTTTCGTCTGGGCGATCATCCGGGCCCTCAGAGCCGCCCTGTCGCCACCCGCTTTACCGTCGTCGGCCAGTAGATCGGCAAACCAGATGCCGTCAGCCGCAAGCCGCACCATCTCCAGGACCACCCCGTCATCCGTTTCTTTATGCCGGGCAAGGCGCCCCTCAATCCAGCTGTTCCACATGCGCCGAAGCGACGGTTCACCGACCATGGAAACCGAGATCGCTGCCCATTGCCTGCCCGAATCCCTGCCCCGATCCGAGAAAACCGCGTTCACATAGGCCCTTGTGAAGCTCCCAAAAGCTTCACAATCCTGTGAGATGAGGTCGTCGATCTCAGTGTCCAGAGCCGCCAGAAGGTCAGTCATCACCGCTTCCAGCAGCACCTGCTTGGAGGGAAAATGATGAAACAACCCACCCTTCGTCACCCCGGCGGCATCGGCCACTGCCTGCACGGAAAGCGCCGCAACCCCCTGCTCGGCAGCGAGTTTCGCCGCGCAATCGAGAAGATTGCGGCGCACGATCTCAGGCTGCTTTTTGCGTTCATGTGCATTTGTCATGGTCGAAAACATACCGGATGGTTGGTTTCTTTGCAAGGAAATTGTGAGGGCGACGGCCGACTTGAATTTCATACTTAATTAAGCATGAAAGCGATCTCTAAAGTTTTAGCGGTTTTGTTGCCGGAAAGTGTCAGTAAAACTTCGCCCATCGCGGCGATCGAACATAAAGGGGTGGACCATGTCGGGAACGATCAAACGGGGAATGGCGGGCGCATGGGTATTCGCACTCGCCTTCTTTTGCGCGATCCTCTCATTGCAGGCATCGCCTGCGCAGGCCGGTTATGCCCATTTCATCATGGATGCCAATACCGGCAAGGTCCTCGCCGCGCAGAACGCCGATGTGCTGAACCACCCGGCATCGCTGACCAAGATGATGACGCTCTATATGACCTTCGAGGCGTTGCACGCCGGCCGAATTCGCTGGGACCAGAAGATAAGGATGTCCAGGAACGGCGCAGCCGTCATCCCCTCGAAGCTTTATGTGCGTGAGGGCCAGACGTTTACGGTGCGCGAAGCCGTCTACGGCATGATCGTCAAGTCCGCCAATGACATGGCGGAAGGCATGGGTGACCATCTCGGTGGGTCCGAGGCACAATTTGCGCAGATGATGACCCGTAAGGCCCGCCAGCTTGGCATGACCAAGACGGTTTTCCGCAACGCCTCCGGCCTGCCCAGCAAATCGCAGGTGACGACGGCGCGCGACATGGCGAAACTCGGCCTTGCGTTGCAGCGCGACTTTCCGAAAGAATACGGCCTCTTTGCCATGGAATCCTTCAGCTTCCGGGGCAAGCGCATCCGTGGCCACAATAATCTGATGTATCGCTATCAGGGCATGGACGGCATCAAGACCGGTTACACCAATGCGTCGGGCTTTAACCTCGTCAGCGCCATCAATCACAATGGCCGCCGTGTCGTTGGCGTCGTGCTGGGCGGCAAGACCGCGCGCAGCCGCGATGCGCAGATGGCTGCTCTGCTGGACAAGGCGATGCCGCAGGCCTCGAGAAACCGTAATACCGAACAGCTGGTGGCAAGCGCCAATGTCAGCCGCACTTTCGATGTGCCGCCCGCAGCCGTCCCTCCGGCAACCGTACCATTGCCTATGTTTGCCGAGCGTCGCGCCGATCCGATCGCCATGCAGATCGCCACGGCGAACAGCCAGATGGCGGATATGATCCAGGTCTCTGCCATTCCGAAACCCGCACCCGCTGCACAAATGACCGGCCAACGCAGCCGCTGGGAAGTGCAGATCGCCGCCACCGACAGCGAAGCTGCCGCCCGCTCGCTGCTCGCCAATGCGCGCTCCAACATCGCCGGCAGCTACTCCGGCATCGCGCCCTATACCGAAGCGGTGCAAAGCGGATCGGCAACGCTCTACCGCGCCCGCTTTACCGGCTTTGAAGACCAGTCCTCGGCGGTTTCCGCCTGTAAGGAGTTGAAGGCGCAGTCTTATGCCTGCGTTGTCATGAACAGCGAAGGGTGAGTTCTACCGCTTGAGCCAACCGTTTTCCAACGCATCGGCCAGATACGGAATGCCGTTGACCTTCGCCATCTCGGCCATGGCAAGATTATCGTAGCGTATCTGCCGGAAATAGACCTGCCAGCCGCGTGCGGTTTCTTCGAGCACGGCATAACTGGCAAGCGGATGACCGACTTCGACATGATGGTCGAACGGCGTGCCATCCTTCCAGCCGGGGCAGCCGACGCTGCCGGGATTGACGATCAGGCGGCCATCGGAGAGCTGCACGGTGCGGGCGATATGTGTGTGGCCGCACAACATCAGCGGTTGGGTGATGCCATCAGCCATGGCCTCGATTTCGGAAAGCGGTCGCAATTTCAGCACCCCTTCCGTCGAAAGCGTTTCCAGCCAGTATTCCAGATCACCGCGCGGCGAGCCGTGGCAGCAATAGGCGACGTCCTTGAAAACCATGCTGAACGGCAGGGTGTGCAGCCAGTCCAGATGCGCGGCGGTCAGCTGCGCATGCGCCGGCCTCTCCCAGCTGCCCATCTCTTCCGGCGCGCGCTCGATCAATTCGCGATCATGATTGCCAAGAACGCTGGGTATCCAGTTGCCAACCAGCACATCGCCCGTAAAACCCGCTTCCAGCGGACCACTGAAGCAATCACCGAGATTGACGATGTCCTTGATGCCAAGCCTCGCGATATCCTCAAGCACGGCCTCCAGTGCGGCGCAGTTTCCATGAATATCGGCAATGGCGGCAAAGATCATGGCGGTCAGCTTCCTCGATAGGTGGAGTAACTATAGGGCGAAAGCAGAAGCGGCACATGGTAATGGCCGCTCTCGTCGGCAATGCCGAAACGGATGGGGATGATGTCGAGAAAGGCGGGTTCCGCCAGGGTGACGCCCTTGCCACGCAGATAATCGCCCGCATGGAAAACCAGCTCGTATTCCCCGGCCTTGAAACTGTCGCCCACAAGTAGCGGCCCGCCATCAACGCGGCCATCGCTATTGGTCTTAACCGTCTTAATCTTCTCGCGACGATCACCCGAGAGCCGGTAAAGCTCGATCGTCAGCCCCTCGGCGGGCGTGCCATGGGCGGCATCGAGGACGTGAGTGGTCAAACCGGTCATAGGCTGGGCTCCGCGATCATATAGGGCGCATCGAAAAAATGCTCTTCCAGATTGTTGCCCGGCCCATCGCGATCGGCAACCAGAAAATCCGAAATCGCCTGCAACGGCATCAACGGGTAATGCCATACGTTGCGGCGGTAGTTCACGCCCTGATCCCCGCACGCCAGAAAAACCTGCGGCCGACCAGGCTTGCCGCCCTCGTCCTCGGCAACGACGACAAGGAAAGGCCTGCCGGACAGCGGCGAGAAACTCTGGCTGCCGAGCGGATGCCGCTCCATCATCTCGATTGTATGGGGAAAGGTACGCGGCTGTCCGCGGAAAATATTGAGGATGATGCGCGCACCCTCGCCCGCTGCCTCGGGTGCAGCAAGCGCATGATGCCGCTCGGTCTGGCCGCCATTGATGTGGCGCATGGAAGAGGGTGTAATTTCGATCACATCACCGAAGGATGCGAACGCCTCTTTGGTGAGAGGCTTAATCTCGAGAAAATCAGTCAAATGTCATTCACCTTGGGCATGCCAGTTTCGGAGGAGTGAGAGACGCGCCTGCAAATCCGGAATGCTCTGCGTTATCGTTTTCCAGACCACCGAGAGTTCCGCCCGGAAATAATCATGCACGATCAGATTGCGCATACCCTTCATCTTTATCCAGGGGATTTCCGGGTGCTGCTGTAAAAACGCGGGGTAATACTTGTCCAGTTTTGCGACCGCCTCGCCAATCAGGGCAAGGCACATCATCACCGCCATCTGGGTTCGCGTATCGGAAGAAAAAGTGGCCTCATCCATATCCTGAATGAAATCCCGTATTCGGGAGGCGGCAACATCCATCTCCTTCAGGTAGAGCAGAAGTCGATCCGTACTCATACTGCCTTGGCTTCCATCAGAACACGCGCCCGGATATCCGAGTGCAGGCCGCCTGAGGTGACGACGTCAACCTCGACACCGAGGATAGTCTTCAGTTCCTCCAGCAATCCGCCAAGATCGAACAGAGTGGTCCCCGGCAACGCATCCACCAGAATATCCAGATCGCTGTCCGGCCTGTCTTCGCCACGGGCGACGGAACCGAACACGCGCGGGTTTGCCGCGTTGAAGCGCTTCGTCGCTTCGCGGATCGCTTCCCTGTTCTTTTCCAGCACCTCGGAGGGTCTCATGGCCTCAATCTCCAGATAGCACGAGTATAGCGGAACGACCGCCGCTCGCCAATTCAGCCCTCGGGCAGCATCGAGGAAAGGCGCAGCCAGGCGATCTTTTCCACCTGCGCCGTCGCCGTCGCAAATTCTGTCGCCGCATCATTGCCGATACGCGTCTCGAAGGCGGAGAGAATATCGTGCCTGTTCAGCCCCTTGACCGCAATGATGAACGGAAAGCCGAATTTTTGCGTATAGGCGGAGTTCAGCTCGGTGAAGCGCGCATGCTCCTCGGGCGAAAGCCGGTCAAGCCCTGCGCCCGCCTGTTCATTGCGGCTATCGGCGGTCAACTCACCTGCTATTGCGAGCTTGCCGGCAAGATCAGGATGCGCGCGCAAAACACCCAGCCGTTCCGCTTCGGAGGCGGCACGAAACTGCGCGCATAATGCGCCATGAACCGCCTTCGCCGTTAACTCCAGACCTGCGCCTCCGACATCATAGGCCCGTTCGGCGATAAAAGGCGAATGTTCGAACACACCGCCGAAACGGCTGACAAATTCATCCCGCGTCAGCATCAGAGCGTTCCCGGCTTGTGGTTTTCATGCCAGTGACGAGCGATCTCGATACGCTGCGGGATCCACACCTTTTCATGGCCCAGCACATATTCGATGAAACGGCGAAGGGCTGCGGCGCGGCCGGGACGGCCGACGAGACGGCAATGCAGGCCGACGCTCATCATCTTCGGCGCGCCTTCAAGCCCTTCCTGATAAAGAACGTCGAAAGCGTCTTTCAGATAGGCGAAGAACTGGTCGCCGGAATTGAAACCCTGCGGCGTGGCGAAACGCATATCATTGGTGTCGAGCGTGTAGGGAATGATCAGGAACGGTTCATCCTGCAATCCCTTCACCCAATAGGGCAGATCGTCGGCATAGGAATCGGACGAATAGAGAAAACCACCCTCTTCCATGACGAGACGCAACGTATTGTCGGAAGGCTTGCCCTGATACATGCCAAAGGGGCGCTCGCCCGTCAGCTCCGTATGCAGGCGCACGGCTTCGGCAATATGCTTTCGCTCTTCCTCCTCGGAAAAATCCTTGTATTCCAGCCAGCGATAACCGTGGCTGGCGATTTCCCAACCCGCTTCCTTCATTGCCGCAACGGCTTGCGGGTTGCGCGCCATGGCAGCGGTCACGCCATAAACAGTTGTGGTGACGCCGAGATCGGTGAACATGCGCCACAGCCGCCAGAAACCGGCGCGTGAACCATATTCGTAGATCGATTCCATGTTCAGGTTGCGCTGGCCCGGCCACGGCTGCGCGCCGACGATTTCCGACAGCAGCGATTCCGACGCCTTGTCGTTGTCGAGAATGCAGCTTTCGCCGCCCTCTTCGTAATTGATGACGAATTGCACGGCGATGCGTGCGCCGCCCGGCCATTTCGGATCGGGACTGTTGCGGCCGTAGCCCACCAGATTGCGGGAGTAATTCTCGGAAATCATTCAGCCACCCAAAACACCTCTCCCGACGCGGAACCCGCTTCTGGAAGACATGAGCAAAACAACCATCCGAAGGTGTCTGCCCGGAACGGGTAAACACGACACGCTTCAGACATGCGATGCACGGACGGTAGCATCCGCATTCGGAATGTCGAGAGCAATTTTGCCGACATTCCGATGCTTTTTTGTGTACGATTTCTGCGGGGCGTTTCTCAGGCGATCTTTCGGGCGGAAACACGACCCATGGGATGCAGCGAGTGCACCCGGAAAGGCGCGCCGGGTTCATCCTCGATGAATAGCGCAAGGCTGGAAAATGACAGAGGCCGGGTGAGCAGCGGCTCGAAAACCTTGCGCACGGCACGCTCGATCCTCTGGCTGCTGGAAGGCTCGACACCGCCCGTCAGCGACATCTGAAAACGGAACTCGTCCATCACATGCGGACTGCCCCAGCGGTGCAGATTGGTCAGCTGCGAAGCCGAAAGCCGGTCAGGATCCGCCCGCTCGATTTCCGCCTCGGAGAGCGGCGCGCGGTAGCGGTCGAATTCCTGCACCACACGGGCTGCGAAAAAATTCAGCACTTCGCAGGGGCGCTCGGGAACGAGGCTGAAGACATTGTCATGCCGCGCCACTATAAGTTGTGGCAGCGTGAAGGGATCCTGCCTGCCGGAAAAATACATCAGGTCGCGCAACAAGGCGGCCTCGGAATGACCTTCGGCAAGACGGAACGGGGCCTTTATGGTGCCGTGGAAACCATAACGGCGCGGCAGGGCGGTATGGTAGGAAATCTCCTGCATGCCGAGATCGATCATGCCCGGCGGCTCCACCGCATGGCCTGAATAGGCATCGCGTCCCAGCCACGCGGCAGCCGCCTGCGTCAGCGGGTCGTTGGGGGAAGGCGTGAAATGGATGGCGTATCGCATGCGCTATCACCTCGCCGCAAATGCGGCCAAACGGGGCTCTTTGCAGGCCAGCAAGTAAGCGATTTGCGTGACAGATTAACGACGTGGACCAAACTAATCAGAAGTTTCTAAAGTCCGGACGGCAATACTCACGTGTTCTTGAAGGCGAAAACCGGAAGGCACGTCCGGCGTGTGGCCACATACGGCCTGCAACGCAGCATCGGCAAGATAGTGGGCAAGGCCGAAGCTGACCTTGAAGCCGCCCGATAACGCCACGAGCCGCGGATATTCGGAAAGTGTACCCACCATCGGGTCCCGTCCAACCGCCTTCGGCCGCAACCCGGCCCAGCGTTCGATCACCGGCGCACGGCCAAGCGACGGCACCACGGCGCATGCATCCGCGAGCAATTTTTCCAGCTTTTCGTCGGTGCTGAATGGATCGGAAAAACAATCTTCGCTGGTACTGCCGATGGCGACGGTGCCATCCTCATGCGGCACGATGTAGAGGCCGTTCAGAAACACGACCGGCATGGCCGGATCGGCCGCAGCATCAAGAAGGGCGGCCTGCCCCTTCACCGCCTGTCCAAGCACAATGCCGGGTTCCAGACCGATGGCATCGCGGATCAGCGCGAAGGAACCATGGCCGTTCGCGACGATGACATGATCGAAGGCGACCTCGTCGCCCGACGACAGCACCGCCCGCCCTTTATCCGGATCGAGCGAGACGACGCGGCACTGTTCCGCCACCCGCACATGCCGGGCGTTGCGGAGGAAAGCCGACAGAAGGGTTAGCATCGCCCGGGGAGAAACCCTTGCAGCCAGCGTATCCAGCACGAAGCCCGCTTGTCCCGCCGCATCGTCCACCCATCCGGCAACCGAAGGGCTGTCACCGACATGCCAGTGGAACCGGCGCCCGTCTGAAACCCAGTTTTCCCCGGCATCCCGCTCGTGCCGTTCGGCAATGCTGCGCAAATGTGGTTTCGGCAGGGGAATGATCCGGCCGCAGCGCCGGTAACCGGCGGAAAGCCCGGTCTCGGCTTCCAACTCGGCGATCTGTTTTTCCAGCGCTACGAGAGCGTCGAACTGGAATTGCTTCTTGTCCGACCAGCGGTCCGGCATATGCGGCATCAGTGCGCCCAACAGCCCGCCGCTTGCACCATCTCCAAGACGGCCCGCTTCCAGCAGCAGGGCGTTTATGCCCATCCTCTCTGCCTTGACGGCAGCCCACAGCCCCATAATGCCGCCACCGACGATGAGGAGCGGCACCGAGCCAGGCAATCTTGGTGCCCGCAATCTTGGTGATTGACCAGATTCGAAAGCGGGACTATCGGCATTAGTCATGACACATTCCAAGGAAAACACCGCAGATATCGGTTCGGCGGCCGACAATCCGCCCGCCGCGCTCGACTGGCGTGAGGGGGATATGCCCTATTCGCTAGCCTTTGACGATCATTTTTATTGCCAGACGGATGGCAGGCTGGAATGCGGCCATGTCTTTCTGTCCGGAAACGGCCTGCCGCAGCGTTGGCTTGAGCGAGAGAACATCTTCCGCATCGGCGAACTTGGCTTCGGCACCGGTCTCAATCTCTGCGAGACCTGGCGTCAATGGAAAGAGGTGCGCAACGGTCACTCCAAGCTGCATTTCATGTCCTTCGAACTCTACCCCATGAAGGCGGACGAGATTGACCGGGCGCTTTCCCGCTGGCCGGAAGTTGATACCGAACGCAAGGCACTGGTCGCCCGCTGGCCGGCGGACCCGAAAGGCGAGGTCGATATCGAACTGGACGACCAGAC
The DNA here is from genome assembly GCF_019355535.1 of Agrobacterium sp. S7/73. Classification (NCBI taxonomy): domain Bacteria; kingdom Pseudomonadati; phylum Pseudomonadota; class Alphaproteobacteria; order Hyphomicrobiales; family Rhizobiaceae; genus Agrobacterium; species Agrobacterium sp. S7/73. The sequence continues at coordinate 561,711 of NZ_CP072136.1, read as the reverse complement.
GCGCCTGACAGTGGTGTGCGGCGAAGCGCTCACCGGCATTTCCGGCAGAAGCGAAGGCTTCGACGCCTGGTTTCTGGACGGTTTCGCCCCTGCCCGCAATCCCGAAATGTGGTCGCTGGAAATCATGCAGACGCTGTTCGGCAAAACGGTACCAGGGGGCACATTCGCCACCTATGCCGCCGCTGGCTTCGTCCGCCGCAACCTCATCGCCGCCGGTTTTGAACTGGAGCGCCGCAAAGGGTTTGCCGGAAAGCGTGAGATGCTGTGCGGCACCAAGCCATCCCACTGAGACGGCTCCCACAGCAGCAACCGGCCTTCACTGTCAGGCGGTCGGCACGTCGCGGCGTGGCATCGCGTCTCCCAGCCATTGCGCGATCTTGTCCTCGAGAATTTCGGGGCTGATGGGCTTCGACAGATAATCATCCATGCCTGCTGCGATGCAAAGCTCGCGGTCCGCGTCCTGTGTATGCGCGGTAACGCCGATGATCGGAACATGCCGGCCGTCGGCAGCCGCCTGTTCGGCAGCGCGGATGGCCAGTGTCGCCTGATGCCCGTTCATCACCGGCATCGACACATCCATAAGGATGACGGCGGGATTGTGCTCCTCCCACGCCTGAACGGCCTTCTTGCCATTGCCGACGATCAGGAACCGCAAACCCGCTTGCTGCAATATCTGGGTGAAGACGATCTGGTTGACGTCGTTGTCCTCGGCCACCAGCACATCCACAAGGCAGGGTCGGCGCCGGTCTGGAACCGTCGTCGGAGGTGACACAACCCGCCGCTTCTTGTCCGTGGGGCCATTGTCTGGCCGCACCGGCGCATCGCTGCCGCCTGAGCCCAGCCCCTGCGGATCCTGCCGGGCGCGTTTCTGCCGCACATCCCGCACCACATCGAACAGGGTGGAACGCAACAGACGCGCCCGCGCCGGCTTCATCAGATGCGCCTGCACGCTGAGATCGGTGAAAAGGCTCTCGTCACCCACGACATCCATAGACGTCAGGAACACGATGGCGATATCGTCGAAACGGCTATCCGCCCTGATCCGCTCGACCACATCCAGCCCGTTCATAACAGGCATGTGATAATCGAGAATGATGGCGTCGATGGCAAAACCGAGGGACGCAGCCTCCTGCAGCACGGCAATGCCTGATGGCCCGTCCTGCACAGCATGGCCGTCGATACCCCAAGTCTTCAGTTGCTCCGTCAATATGCGGCGATTGACGTCGTTATCGTCGATGACGAGTACGCGTATATCCTCGATCGCCATGGCAAGAAGCGGAGCGTCGCGCCGTTTTTCCGTAACGTGAAACGGAATATTGACCTCGAAGGTCGATCCCTTGCCGACTTCGCTCACCACATTGATCGTACCGTCGAAAAGACCGACAAGACCGACCGTGATCGCCAGTCCCAATCCCGTTCCCTCGTGCCGCCGCGTCGCTGAGCCGTCGACCTGGCTGAATTTGTCGAAGATGGTTTCGAGCTTGTCTGCGGGAATGCCGATGCCGCTATCTTCGACGCGCAGCGACAGAATGGTCTCCGAAGCTTCCGCCGACTGCGCCGAAAGTTCGATCAGCACATGCCCCATTTCCGTGAACTTGACGGCGTTTCCAACAAGATTGGTGACGACCTGGCGGAACCGCCCGGCGTCCCCCATGACGTTGCCGAAAACCGACGGATCGATCCGGACGACCAGTTCTATGTTCTTTTCCAGCGCCGCTGAGGACAGGAGGGAAACCACATCCTCCACCGCTTCCGCCGGATCGAAAGGCACGCTGCGCAGCTTCATCTGCCCGGCCTCGATCTTGGAGAAGTCGAGAATGTCGTTGATGATCGTCAGGAGCGCATTGCCGGATTTGACGATGATATCGGTGAAGGTTTTCTGCCGCGTATCCAGATTGGATTTGGCCAGAAGTTCCGCCATGCCGAGCACGCCATTCATCGGCGTGCGGATTTCATGGCTCATATTGGCAAGGAATTCAGATTTGGCGCGATCTGCCGCTTCCGCGCGGGAAAGCAGCCGCTGCAACTCCTCCTCGCGCATCTTCATCTCGGTGACGTCGGTGACGATGATGAGCCAGTAATTGCCGGAACTGTTGGTCGCTTCCAGATTGAGCCACGTCTTTCCGGCAATATGGATCAGCCAGGAGAACGGCCTGTTGGCGGCTATGTGCTCTCTCCAGGCGGTCAGCGTCGCGGCCGCCTCCTCTTTGGTGCCAAAATCTCCGCGCCCGGCGCAATGGGCAAAGAACCCCGACCAGTTGCAGCCCTTTTCCAGCAGCTGCGGCGGCACATCGAACATTCGCGCCACAGCCTCGTTGGACATGATGATGGTTCCCTGCTCGACCAGCACCAGCCCCTGCGCCATGGCGCGCGTGGCGCCCTGCATATATTCGCCGACACGCTCAAGTTCGGCCTTTGCCTCACTGATCTCGGCGTCGCGCATGCGCACGTCGGTCACATCGGCATAGGTGCTGAGGATTTTTCCGCCGTCGAGGCGGGTCTTGGAAATGACGGTGACCTTGCCGCTTTTGCTGCGCACCTCGCGCGGCGTGAAGACCTTGTCGTTGAGCAGCCGTTCTGCGCGCTGGTTGTAGAGCTCCTCGAAGGGTATATCGCCATAGTCATAAAGGCCGCTTTCGAAATTCGCCTCCATGAATTCGCGATAGCTTTTACCGACAAGCGACTTCTCGCCGCCGATTTCGCCCCATAACGTGTCGAAGCACGGATTGACATATTCGATGACGAGATCCGCGTTGAGGAGTAGTACGCCAACCGGCAGGGCATGAAGAACCGTTTCGAACTGGCGATGCAGCGCTTCGGCCTGCGCCTGCGCCGCGATCAGCGCATTTTCCCGCTCCTTCAGCAGGCTGACATCGGTGACTGAACCCACCAGATAATATTCGTCATCGGGCGTCGTGACCCGGCCGAGCCGGGTTATGACCGGAACGGCGCCGCCATCCGAAAGCGGAATGGTTCCCGTCTTTTCAATCGCCTCTCCGGTTTGCAGGATATGCTCGTTTTCCCGCTGGAACTCTGCGCCCTCCTCCGGAAACATCTCGCATTCGGTCTTGCCCAAATAGTCGGCGAGGCTGCCGCCCCGGAATTTCTCAAAGGCCGCATTGGCAAAGGTCAGCCGCCTGTCCTGGTCCCGCAGGAACACGCCCACGGGCAATTGCTCAAGCGCGGCGCGCAGCAGCCAGGTCTCGCGGATTTGCTTGCTAAGCAGGGTCTCATGCGCCTTGAACTCCGTCACATCGACGCGAAGCCCCACCAGCATGCCGTTTTCCAGCCGCTTGTTGACCATACGCACCCAGCGGCCATCGGCAAACTGCTCCACCCTTTCGAGATAGGGCAGGGAAAAATCCCGCAACTGCTTCTGCAGCCATGCCTGATAATCCGGATCGTCCGATTTCACGCTGCGGTAGCCGCTCGAGAAATAGACCGCCTCCATCAGCGTCTCAAGCCGGGTGCCGGGCTTTAGCTGGAGGTTGAAATCACTGTAGAATTCCACGAAACGCGCATTGCAATAGACGAGCCGGTTTTCACGGTCATAAATTACGATGCCGGCATCGATGAGGTCGATAACGCCGCTGTCGAACAGCAGGTCGGCGCTGCCGCCGTCCGAAACACCCTTCACGACAGAGGGCATTTCTTCGAACACCTCAAACAGGAACAGACTGCCGTCATCGCCGGTGAAACGTTCGCAACGCAGCTTGTAAGGCCCTGAAGATGCTGCACCATGGCATGAAATCACTTCGTCCGTGGCAAAGACCAGCGAGCGGCGCTCCTTGTCCTCGCGCTCGGCATCGCGAATATCGGCGGAAAGAGCAAGGCTCGTGTAGCCCGTGAACGCGGCGGGCGGACGCCCCATGACCCGGCCATAGGCTGCATTGACCATGAGGTAGCGAAGCTCGCTGTCCTTGATGCACGCGGGCAAATCCAGGGCGGCGATTGCCCCGTAAGCTTTTTCCAGCAACCCGCATCCTTGGGTCAAGCGATACTCCACACCGTGCAGTTCCATCCTTGTCGAATCAAATATTTCCAGACGTCGTTGCAAAAACGTTATGTGAGAAAACCGCTATTTGCTATGTGCGGAATGGTCGCTTTACCCTTTTTTAACCATAATTATTCGCAAGCTTCCGCGCCTCGCCGGCAATCGCCAGCCTGCCTTCTGCATGGCAGCCATGCGCCGCGGGACGGCAGCGTTACAAAACTATTGCTTGACTTTACGCCATAAAACGCCCACATGCCGGTCAAGCTTTCACCTTCGGCAGCCGCGTGAGCTGCAGCACATGACCAAGATGACTTGGCCCGCATGAAGGAAAAGCGCAACGAATACAGAAGACGGCGTTTTGCCGCACTGATGCGCAGAAAGTTATTCCAACCCACAAGTTCCCAATTCACGCGGGGTTCTTGACGCCGAAACCGCCGGACAGCAGCAACTGCTCCGGACGATTGGTTTTTGGCGCCCCGAAAGGCATTACTATTGACCAGTTTTAGCGAACTCGGCCTCTCTGAAAAGATTGTGGCCAGCGTTACCCAGCTCGGCTACACAACCCCCACCCCCATTCAGGCAAAGGCCATTCCGCTGCTGCTTGAAGGCCGTGATCTCATCGGCCTCGCACAGACCGGCACGGGCAAGACGGCAGCATTCGGCCTGCCCATCATCGAAATGCTGATGAAGCAAGCCGACCGCCCGGCAAACCGCACCACCCGCACCCTTATCCTTGCACCGACCCGCGAACTGGTGAACCAGATCGGCGAAAACCTGCGCTCCTTCGTGAAGAAGACGCCGCTGCGCATCAACCAGGTTGTCGGCGGCGCGTCGATCAACAAGCAGCAGCTTCAGCTCGAAAAAGGCACGGACGTCCTGGTGGCGACACCCGGCCGCCTGCTGGACCTCATCGCCCGCAACGCGATCTCGCTTTCCAAGGTCACCTATCTGGTGCTTGATGAAGCCGACCAGATGCTCGATCTGGGCTTCATTCACGATCTGCGCAAGATTTCCAAGATGGTTCCGGCCAAGCGCCAGACCCTGCTGTTTTCGGCAACGATGCCGAAGGCGATTTCCGAGCTTGCCAGCAACTTCCTGACGGACCCGATCAAGGTCGAGGTAACACCTCCGGGCAAGGCCGCCGACAAGGTCGAGCAATACGTGCATTTCGTCGCCGGCAAGAACGACAAGACCGACCTTCTGAAGAAGTCGCTCAACGAAAACCCGGATGGCCGCTCGATCGTTTTCCTGCGCACCAAGCACGGCGCGGAAAAACTCTACAAGCATCTGGAACATATCGGCTTCAAGGTCGCTTCCATCCACGGCAACAAGAGCCAGGGCCAGCGCGAGCGGGCACTGAAGGGCTTCAAAGACGGTGAGATCAAGGTTCTGGTCGCAACCGACGTCGCTGCCCGCGGCATCGATATTCCGGCCGTGACGCACGTCTTCAACTACGACCTGCCGGAAGTGCCCGACGCCTATGTCCACCGCATCGGCCGTACCGCCCGTGCCGGCCGCGACGGCATTGCCATCGCGTTCTGCGCACCGGACGAAACGCGTTTGCTGCACGATATCGAAAAGCTGATGAAGATCGATATCCCGGTTGCATCCGGTGAACGTCCGGCCGGTCTTGCCAGCCCGACGCGCCCGAACAACAACAACCGTGGTCGCAACAACAATGGCGGCCAGCCGCGTGGACCCCGCGAAGGCGGACGCCACAATGGCGAGCCCCGTCCCTCGCGTCACCACGCCCCGCGGGATGCGGACAACGATCTGGAAGTCACGTCAGACTTCAAGCGCGTGAAGACGGCGGAAGGTGACGCAGGTCGCCCGGCCGGCCCTCGCAAGCAGCGCCGCCCTGCCCGCAAGCCCGGCGGCAGCGGTGGCAACCGTCACGCACCTGCTGGCGGCAACGGCCAGGAAAAGCGCGCTTCCGGCAACGGAAACGGCAATCGCGGCCGTAACCGCTAAGTAACTCTGCGCGAGCCGATTACTCGGTATCGCGTGTCTACCTTCAAACCCCGCAAGCGCAGGCTTGCGGGGTTTTCTTTTTGCTCTCAACCGCCCTACGCCAAAGACCGGCGCCGCGACGGCAGGGTCATGGCCAGCACCCCGGCAATCACGCAGACAAGCCCCACCCACATGGCAGGCGTCGGCACTTCTCCAAGAAACACCATGCCAATGGCGACACCGATCGGAACCCGCAGATACGCCTGCGACGTGGTACCGACCGAACCGAGCGTCTGCATCAGCCGGAAATAGACCATGAAGGCGAGCGCGGTTGAAAAGACGCTGAGGCACACAAGTGCGGTGAGCGACGCCGAAGATGGCGACAATGTCCAGGGCCGGTCAACGATCACGCTCACCGGCAGCAGAAGCACGGCGCCGCAGATCAGCGAGCCGGCGGCAGGCATAACGGGATCGAGACCCCTGAAGTTTTTGCTGAAGATGGCGGCACAGGCGTAGGAAAAGGCCGCAGTCAGCACGGCAATCTGGCTCCACAGCGCCTCACCCGCCCCGTTCAACGCATCCAGACCGATGATGAGACAGACACCTGTCATGCCCGCAACAGTGCCGAACAGCTTGCGCCCGCTGACCTGCTCATGCCGGATGATCAGCGCGGTGAGAAGAAAGGTGAAGATCGGCGTCGTCGCATTGAGGATGACGGCGAGACCGGCATCGATGCTCTGCTCCGCCCACGCGATCAGCGTGAAAGGCAATACGCTGTTGATGCAGGCCTGAACGAAGAAGAGCCGCCATGTCGCGAAATCCCGCGGTAACCGCAGCCCGCGCAGGCGAATGACCGCCAGCAGCAACAGACCGGCAATCAGGGTTCTTGCGGCAATGAAGGTCAGCGGTGGTATGGTTTCCACCCCGATCTTGATGAAAGTGTAGGATGCGGCCCACAGAGTGGACAACAGGGCAAGCAGCAGCAATTCGCGGGCGATAGGGTTTTGACTGGTCACGGATCAATTTTCCAACTGCGTTCAGGATGAACCGTTCCTAACCCGAAAACAAGCATCTATGCTTCGGTGACGGCCGAAGTTTCCACCGCTTCCAAAGCATGAAGCCCCGCACGGTACCAGCCATGCGGGGCTTCAATGACAGACCGGTGATTGCAGCGGCCGATCAGGCCCGGCGTTCATCCACCGAGAAAGCGCCCGGACCGGCAAACACGAGATAAAGGAAGATGAAGCAGAACAGGATCGCGGCGTCGCCCCCATTGAGAGCGGGGAAGAAGCTCTTAGGCCCGTGCGCAATGAAATAGGCAACAGCCATCTGGCCGGACAGGATGAAGGCAACCGGACGCGTGAAAAGGCCGACCAGCACGAGAATGCCGCCAACGGCTTCCAGAAGCGCCGCCACCAGCAGCATCGTCGGCAGGGAGCCGTCCATCTGCGATGCCGGGAAACCGAACAGCTTCTGCGTTCCATGCGAAATGAAAAGCAGCGCCGTCATGATGCGCAGCGCCCCGAGTGCCTGCGGGCGATAGCGGGAGAGATTGTCTAAAATTGCCATGTTCATGTGTCCCCGTTGAAGTGGTGCGACGCTCGATACAGCGCAATCATGCCTTTATGGATACACGTCTCGAACACCGAAAATCACATTTCCGATATAGCAGAACTCCCTTAAATACATAAAGGGAGTCATTCTACACATGGTTGATTTTCCACCATAAAACTGCGCTCATGTGGAAAAAATCAACCCAAGGATACAGGCATTTTTTCGAGTGGCAAAGGCGGAAAAATCCGCCTCTACGTCAGGCCTGTAGCACCACGACCCTGGAGCCAACCGGCACGCGGCTGTAAAGATCGATGATGTCGTGGTTCAGCATCCGGATACAGCCGCTTGACATGGCGTGGCCGATGGATTGCGGCTGGTTGGTGCCGTGCAGACGGAACATGGTGTCGTTGCCGCCGCGATAGAGGTAGAGCGCCCGTGCGCCGAGCGGGTTGTTCGGGCCCCCCTCCATGCCGCCGGCGTATTTCAGATTGCGCGGATCACGGCGCATCATGTTTGCGGTCGGCGTCCAGGAAGGCCATTCCGACTTCCGGCCGATATAGGCGTCGCCCTTCAGCGCAAGCCCCTGGCGACCGACGCCGACGCCGTAACGCATTGCCCGTCCATCGCCCAGTACGTAGTAAAGACGCCGCGCGGGCGTATCCACAATCACCGTTCCAGCCGGATGCGCGGTATCGTATGCCACTTCCTGCCGGCGCAGCTCGGGCTTCACCTTGTCGAGATGCATTTCCGGAAGCGGAAACTTCTCGTCCGGCTTCGCCGCATAATTAAGCCTTTGCTGCCCGATGCCGGAACTTGCGCAGCCGGCCAGCAACAGCGGCAATCCGAACAGAACACCACGACGTGAAATAGACATGTAACCCCCGCCAAATCTCTAGATTAACGAGAGGTATAATTTTATGGTTAACAAATCTCTAATATGAGGTTGTAGGAATTAACGTGCCTCAACCGTCGCTGCGGGCCGGCGGTTGGCCAGATACACACCCGTTACCGCCAGGACCGTGCCGGCAATCATGGCCGGCGTCAGCGTTTCCCCGAAAAGCAGGGCCGCTTCCACGGCGGCAAGCGGCGGCACGAGATAGATCAGCGAGGCAGCGCGCGAGACCTGCCCGCGCCGGATAAGATAGAGCAGCAGGGCCACCGCACCGATGGAGATCGCGCCCACCGACCAGACGAGCGTGGCGGCAAGCCCGAGGCTCCAGTCCACATGACCATCCTCCAGCAACAGCGCGAAGGGAACGGTGACGATGAGGGCGCCGACATATTGCAGCGTGGCGACCGCCATGATGTTTCCGCCATGGACGTATTTCTTCTGGTAAAGGGTGCCATAGGTCACCGACGTCATGCCCAGCACATTCACCGCCACGGCATAAAGCGGCACAGAAAGGCCGAGCGCGCCTGACGCCATGACCTTCGGCAGCACGGCGATGGCAATGCCGACAAAGCCGAGAAGCAAGCCGGCACGCTGCACCGGAGAGATCTTTTCGCCGATCATGTAACGGGCGGCAACCGCCGTCATCAACGGCTGCAAACCGGCAATAATGCCGCCGATCGCCGCCGGCACGCCCTGCCCTATCGCCCACCAGATCATGCCAAGGTAAAGGCCGTGCAGGAACACGCCGGACAAGATTGCCCGGAAAACAACGATGCGCCGTTCAGGCCATTGAATGGAGGAAAACCGGCAGATCGCCCACAATATCGCACCCGCCAACAGGTAACGCAGACAGAGGAAGGTCAGCGGACCAGTATAATAAACGGCATATTTCGCGGTGACCCAGCCGGTCGACCAGAGAAAGACGAAGATGGCCGGAGCCAGACGGTCGAGCGACATGGGAACTTCCCCTGTGCCGCGTGATGCCCCGTAACCGGACATGGGCCCGGGACATAAGGCATGCGGCGAATTGACATTTTTACGACTTGAAGCAACCGGTCAATGACCCGGCCGGATCTCGGCGCGCACCCCTTGGCGAAACACAGCCGTCCAAGCTAGCCGGTATCCCCATCCCCGCAAAAGGTCAAAAGTGTTTTGGTGATCGCATCTTTCAGATTTTCTGATGCCACGCCCAAAACCCATCAACCGAAAGCGAACGAACAAAATTTGTGCATTCGCCCACGGCGCACACAGTGCCGCCACCCCGTTCAGCCCCACCTTGCCCTGCAACCAATTTGCCAATGCCGCATTTATAGGCTGAAAGCAAAAAAACGCTTCTTTTTTAAAACTCTAGGGCGGTAAAAAATCTTCACGGAGGCCTCCGCATAGTTCTTGCATTGCATTTGTCGTTGTATTCATATGGCAAAAAAGGGGACATCGAAGTTGGCATTTGACGAAATGATAAATGCGGACAACGCGCCGCGAAGCCCATATGAAAACTATAACGAGTGGTACAGCCGGCAGGACAGGGCACACCTGATCCAGAAGTCTAAAGACGCGGAAAACATCTTTCGAAAAACCGGCATTACTTTCGCAGTCTACGGCCACGCCGACAGTTCAGAAAAACTGATCCCCTTCGATATCATTCCGCGCATCATTTCCGGGCGCGAGTGGCGCAAACTGGCCCAGGGTATCGAACAGCGCGTTCTCGCTCTCAACGCTTTCCTCGACGATATCTACCACAAGCAGGAAATCATTCGCGCCGGGCGAATTCCACGCGAAATCATTGAGAAGAACGTCGCATTCCTCCCGGAAATGATCGGTTTCACGCCACCCGGCGGCGTTTATACCCACATTGTCGGCACGGATATCGTCCGCACCGGCGAAGACCAGTTCTATGTTCTGGAAGACAACGCCCGCACGCCTTCAGGTGTCAGCTACATGCTGGAAAACCGTGAAACGATGATGCAGATGTTCCCGGAACTCTTCCATGAAAACCGGGTACAGCGGGTGGAGGACTACCCCTATCAGCTGCGCCAATCGCTCGCCTCGCTTGCACCCCCCGGCTGCACCGGCAAGCCGCGCGTCGCGGTGCTGACCCCTGGCATCTACAATTCCGCCTATTACGAACATTCCTTCCTGGCCGACATGATGGGCGTGGAGCTGGTGGAAGGGTCCGACCTGCGCGTCATGGACGGCAAGGTCAAGATGCGCACTACCCGTGGCTACGAGGCCATCGACGTGCTTTACCGCCGCGTCGACGACGACTTCCTTGATCCGCTCACCTTCCGGCCGGATTCGGCGCTCGGCGTACCCGGCATCATGGATGTCTACCGCGCCGGCAACATCACCATCGCCAATGCGCCGGGCACCGGCATTTCCGACGACAAGGCAATCTATTCCTACATGCCCGAGATCGTCGAGTTCTACACCGGCCGCAAGCCGCTTCTTGAAAACGTGCCGACATGGCGCTGTTCGGAGCCGGACAGCCTGAAATACGTTCTCGACAACCTTGCCGAACTGGTCGTCAAGGAAGTTCACGGTTCGGGCGGTTACGGCATGCTGGTCGGTCCCACCGCGTCGAAAAAGGAACGGGCGCTTTTTGCCGAAAAGCTGAAAGCCCGCCCCTCCAATTACATCGCGCAGCCCACGCTGTCGCTTTCCACCGTGCCGATCATGGTGAAAAACGGCATAGCGCCGCGCCATGTCGATCTGCGTCCTTATGTACTGGTTTCAGACAAGGTGAAGATCATTCCCGGCGGACTGACCCGTGTTGCCCTCAAGCAGGGCTCGCTGGTGGTGAATTCCAGCCAGGGCGGCGGCACCAAGGATACATGGGTACTGGAGGACTAAGCCATGCTGGGCAGAACGGCAAACGGGCTCTACTGGATGTTCCGGTATATTGAGCGCGCTGAAAACATCGCCCGGCTTATCGATGCTGGCCTGCGCGTTTCCCTGACGCGCAGCGGCAGCGGCGATGAGGACTGGGACGGCGTGTTGCAGAGTGCCGGCGTGCACGAAGCCTTTCTCGAAACGCGCGAGAAGGTGACGGCGGCCAATGCGATCGATTATCTCCTGCGGGACAAGGCAAACCCTTCCAGCGTCATGTCCTGCATCGAGGCAGGCCGCAACAATGCCCGCATGGTGCGCACCGCGCTGACGCGCGAGACATGGGAAGCCACCAACGAATTCTGGATCGAGCTGAAGAACATCCTCGGCCGCAAGCTCAGCCATGCCGAACTGCCGCAGACCATCGATGTCATCAAGCATCGCGCCGGTCTGGTGCGCGGCGCCTTCCACGGCTCGATGCTGCGCAACGATCTCTATAATTTCTCCCGCATCGGCACCTTCATCGAGCGCGCCGACAACACCGCCCGCATTCTCGACGTAAAATATTACGTGCTGCTGCCGGCCGTGGCGCATGTCGGCTCCTCGCTCGACAATGCCCAATGGGAATCCATCCTGCGCTCGGTCTCGGCGCACCGCTCCTATGGCTGGGTCTACGATGCGGAATACAAGCCCGCCAACATCGCCGACTTCCTCATTCTCAACGGCCGCATGCCGCGCTCGCTCGCCTATTGCTATGAGAAGATCACCAGCAACCTCAATTACATAGCTGAGGATTACGGTGAAAAGCACAAGGCGCATGAAACGGCGGAAAGCATTCGCGACAGTCTGCGCAAGACGACGATCGATCGCGTCATGGATGAAGGCCTGCACGAGTTTCTGGAGAGATTTGTCAACCGGAACGGGCAGCTGGGGCAGGAAATCATGGAAGGCTACCGCTTTTATTTGTAAGCGCGTGGACGGGGACAGCTTATGCGTCTGAAAATCACCCATACGACCGAATATGTCTATGACGAGCCGATGCCCTATGCATTGCAGCGGCTGCGCCTGACGCCACAGACCGGCCCGTGCCAGACGGTGGAGGACTGGGATGTATCGGTCGACGGCGCCACCGTCGAAGTGAGCTATGACGACCATTTCGGCAACCGTGTCGCACTGGTCGAGACCGAAGGCCCGCAACGCAGGGTCAAGGTCGTGGCTGGTGGCCTCGTCATAACCGAAGACAGGGCCGGCGTGGTCGGCCCCCACACCGGCAGTGCGCCGCTATGGCTCTTCCTGCGCGAGACGCCGCTGACGAAGCCCGGCAAACTCGTGCGCGAACTGGCGAAGGCCAGCACCGGCAACAGCGAGCTAGAGCGCCTGCACGACCTGATGGAGAAGATCAACAGCAAGGTGGAATATGTGCCGGGTTCGACCGACACCGAAACCACCGCCGAACTCGCACTCGAAGCCGGCAAGGGCGTCTGCCAGGACCATGCCCATATCCTCATTTCCGCCGCCCGGCTGATGGGCCTGCCCGCCCGCTATGTTTCCGGTTATCTGATGATGGAAGACGTGGCGGAGCAGACGGCAACCCATGCCTGGGCAGAGGTGCATCTGCAGGGCCTCGGCTGGGTTGGCTTCGACGCCGCCAACAATATCTGCCCTGACGATCGCTACGTGCGCATTGCCCTTGGCCTCTGCTACCGCGACTGCGCGCCGATATCGGGCATGCGGATCGGCCCGGCCGGCGAAACGCTGAACGTTTCGGTGACCGTGCAGCAATCGCAGAGCCAATCGCAAAGCTGAGACAATGGCCGGCAGAGACGACGAAACGATCGGCTTTTATACGGATAATGCCGGAGCCTATACGTCGAGAGGGCAAACGGCGGACCTTCCCCATCTGGAAAAATTCCTGACGCGCCTGCCCAAAGGCGCGACCATCCTCGAACTGGGGTGCGGTGGCGGGCAGGACAGTGAATTCATGCTCGCTGCAGGCTTCGACGTGCGCCCGACGGACGGCACACCCGAAATCGCCAAGGCGGCCGAAACTCGGCTCGGCATTCCCGTCGCAACATTGCTGTTCGAAGATATCGGCGACGTGGAGACCTATGGCGGCGTGTGGGCCAATGCCTGCCTGTTGCATGTGCCGCGCCCTGCCCTTTCCGGCATCATCCGCCGCATCCATACGGCGCTGAAACATGCCGGTGTTTTTTACGCCAGCTTCAAGGCCGGGGAAGCGGAAGGCCGCGACACGTTCGGCCGCTATTACAACTATCCTTCGAAAACCTGGCTTGAGGACCTGTACGGGCATTTCGCCTGGGCAGGGGTGGAAATAGAAGCACGGCACGGCAGCGGTTACGACAAGCTGCCAACCGACTGGCTGCATGTGATGGCAACGAAACCCTGATCCGCTTTCAACAACCTGTGGGTTGCGAAAGCCCGCCGTGACCGGTTAAATCGCCGCAGCAACCGATCAGGGAGAGGGCTTTTTGTACAGTATTTCCGACTATCGCGACTGCCAGTCCCATGGACCCATCATTGCGGAACGGGTCTGGACGGCATGGTGGCAGGATAGTGGCCTCCAGGTCGGCGATGTGGCTGAACATCTGAAGGATATGGTGAACCCCCATGCCCTGCCGACCGGCTTCGTCGCCCATGACGACAAGGGTTACGTCGGCTCCGCCTTTCTTATCCATTGCGATCTGGAGGAGCGGCCACAATATCTGCCATGGGTTGCCGCACTCTGGGTGGAGGAAAACAGCAGACGCTCAGGTGTCGCCCGGGCGCTGATGCAGGCCGCAACACAACGGGCCGCCGAACTTGGTCACGACATCAGCTACCTGTGCTGCCAGCGCCGTCTCGAAACCTATTATACGAACTGCGGCTGGACCGTTCTGGAACGTGGTGTTGGCAAGCACGACCTGACGGTGCTGACCTACAGCACGAAAACATAGACTGTCCGCTATATCCGTTGCCGGACATCGGGGAGGAACCATGAAACCGCCAGCCGCCCTTATGGAAACGGCGATCTACGCCGACGATCTCGACGCCGCCGAGGCCTTTTATCGCGATGTCTTCGGGCTGGAGGTGGTGCGCAGGCTGCCGGGCCAGTTCGTGTTCTTCAAATGTGGCCGGCAGATGCTGCTGGTCTTCGATCCGCAACAATCGCGCACGGCCACCCCCGACAATCCGATCCCGCGCCACGGCGCCACCGGACAAGGCCATTTCTGTTTTTATGCGAAAGACAAGTCGGAAGTGGACGACTGGAAAGCCCGCTTCGAGGAGCTTGGAATTCTCATCGAACACTATCACCGCTGGCCGAATGACAGCTATTCCGTCTACATCCGCGACCCGGCCGGCAATTCCGTGGAGGTGGGCGAAGGCAGGCTGTGGGGGTTCGAGTGAGCCCCAGATACCCGGAAGAAAACTATGAAGAACATTTTTGTCGTCACGCACACCCAGTCCGTCCATCATGTCGAGAACAAGGTTGGTGGCTGGTATGATACCGAACTGACACCCAAGGGAAAAGCCGATGCGCAGGCGACGGCCGAGAAACTTGTGGCCTTGATCGGCAACGCATCAGTCGAAATCTTCAGTTCCGATCTTCTGCGGGCCTCCCAGACTGCGGCAATCATTGCTGAACACCTCAAGTCCCCTTTTGAAACCACGGATGGCCTGCGGGAAATCAGCTACGGTTCGGCGGGTGGTATGCCGCAGGAATGGCTCGACGCTCGTCAGATACCGGCCCCCCATCACGACCGGATGGATCATCGTGGCGGAATTGCTGATGGCGAAACGAGACGAGAGTTGGCCGAAAGAGTGTACCGCGCCGTGGACACGATTATATCGCGTCCTTGCCCCACGCAGATCATCGTTACCCATGGCTTCGCTCTTACCTTCGTCATCGCGGCATGGATCAAAATGCCGATCGATAGCGTCGGTTATGTCAGCTTTCCGGCGCCTTCCGGAAGCATTACGCACCTAAGACAAGACGATTACTGGCAAAACCGCGGCGTTATCGCTTTGGCGGATGTGTCCCACCTGAAGACAAGCCGGGGATGACGTCGAGAGGGGGACGCTGAGCGACCCCCTCCCTCAACCGTTTAACGTGCAGCCCCGGTAGATCAGATCTGCCGAACCGTGATTTCTTCTTCCGCATTAACCGCAAGCGGGTTCCTCAGCGGCAGGCCGAAACCAGCGGCCTCGATCTCGAACACGTCACCCGCTTCCGGCTTGATGCCCTCCGCAAAAGAGAGCGTCGCGGTACCGAACATGTGCACATGGACGTCACCAGGTGCGCGGAACAGGCCGTATTTGAAGTGGTGATATTCGAGGTTCGCGAAGGTGTGGGACATGTTGTCCTCACCCGAAACAAACGGCTTTTCGAAAATGACCTTGTCGCCACGACGGATGCGCGAGGTGCCGCGAATATCCGACGGCGCAACGCCGACGCGGATTTCCGGGCCGAAGCTTGCCGGGCGCAACTTGGAATGGGCGAGGTAGAGATAGTTGATCCGCTCGGTGACGTGATCGGAAAATTCGTTCGACACGGCAAAGCCGATGCGCACGGGTTCGCCCTTGTCGGAGATCACGTAGATGCCGGCCATTTCCGGCTCTTCGCCGCCATCAAGCGCGAAGGACGGAGAGGTGAGAGCAGCACCGGGTGCCGCTGCGACATAGCCGTTGCCCTTGTAGAACCACTCGGGTTGAACGCCCTTTTCGCCAGCCTTCGGCTTGCCATTTTCCAGACCCATGCGGAACATCTTCATGGAATCCGTCAGGCTTTCCTCGGCGGCTTCCGTGGTCT
This sequence comes from Agrobacterium sp. S7/73, assembly GCF_019355535.1. Taxonomy (NCBI): domain Bacteria; kingdom Pseudomonadati; phylum Pseudomonadota; class Alphaproteobacteria; order Hyphomicrobiales; family Rhizobiaceae; genus Agrobacterium; species Agrobacterium sp. S7/73. Next base: position 545,688 of record NZ_CP072136.1, on the reverse strand, counting down.
TCTTGTGCATGCTGTCGCGGGTAGCAGCAGAGCCGAGATGGGTCAGGCCCGTGCCTGTCAGATGCAGATGCGCCGGATCGGGATGGGTGATCGGTGGCAGAAAGCGACCTTCAGCGTAAGCCTTTTCAAGATCGACGGCATCGCCGAGACCATGGGCGGACACAACATCGGCAAGGCTCTTGCCACCATTGGCAGCTTCCATGGCCAGCGCGTAAACCGATTGAGCGCCGTTGACGGCGTGCGCCTGTCCGCCTTCTTCGCGAACGGCGACGGTGATTTTGCCACTGGCATCCTTGATCTGTGAAATGAGCACGGGATTTCCTTCCTGCGGCGCAACGCGCCTTATCTTCTTCGGCGCGCTGCGCCTTCACCTTATGAAAGTGGCCGGAAACCGGCCACTTTTTTGACTTGCTATATTGGCTGGGCAATCAGCCCTTGTTCTTGTTGTAGACGTCGAAGAATACGGCAGCGAGCAGCACGAGGCCCTTGACCATCTGCTGGAAGTCGATGCCGAGGCCGACGATCGACATGCCGTTGTTCATGACGCCCATGATGAAGGCACCGATAACAGCACCGGTGATCTTGCCAACGCCGCCGGAGGCCGAAGCACCGCCAATGAAGCAGGCCGCGATCACATCAAGCTCGAAGCCAACGCCTGCCTTCGGCGTTGCCGAGTTGAGGCGTGTCGCGATGATCATGCCGGCCAGACCGGCCAGTACACCCATGTTGACGAAGGTTAGGAAGCTCAGGCGTTCGGTGTTGATACCGGAAAGCTTGGTCGCCTTCTCGTTGCCGCCCATGGCGTAAACGCGGCGGCCGATGGTCGTGCGGCGCGTCACGAAGCTGTAAAGCGCAATCAGAACCAGCATCACGATCAGGACGTTCGGCAGGCCACGATAGGTGGACAGCTGGTAGCCAAGGAACAGAATAGCGCCTGAGATGAGCAGGTTCTGCACAATGAAGAAACCGAACGGCTCCACGTCGATGCCGTGCTTCACGTTCACCACGCGACGGCGCCACGCCAGATAGAACAGCACGACCGTAATCACCAATGTCAGGATCATCGACGTCGTGTTCAGACCTTCGATGCCACCGATATCAGGCAGGAAGCCGGTGCTGATGATCTGGAAATCCGTCGGGAACGGGCCGATGTTCTTGCCGCCGAGCACAAAAAGCGTGAGGCCGCGGAACACAAGCATGCCCGCCAGCGTCACGATGAACGACGGGATGCGATGATAGGCGATCCAGTAACCCTGGGCAGCACCGATGATGCCGCCGATGACAAGACAAATCAGCGCCGCGAGAAACGGGTTCATGCCCCACTGCACGGTCAATATGGCCGCAATCGCGCCGACGAAGGCGACGATGGAACCGACCGAAAGGTCGATATGTCCGGCCACGATGACCAGCAGCATGCCCAGCGCCATGATGACGATGAACGAGTTCTGCAGGATGAGGTTGGTCAGGTTCACGGGCCGGAACAGAATGCCGCCGGTATAGAACTGGAAGAAAACCATGATAGCGACGAGCGCGATCAGCATGCCGTATTCGCGGATATTGGAGCGAATATACGACCCGACCGAGATGACGTTGCTTTCTTCGTTTGTGGTGTTTGCCGAACTCATGAGTTCTTCTCCCCTGAGCGCATGATAGCGCGCATGATGCTTTCCTGGCTCGCCTCTCCCTTCGGCAATTCAGCGACGATGCGGCCTTCGTTCATGACGTAGATGCGGTCGCAATTGCCGAGCAATTCAGGCATTTCCGATGAGATCATCAGAACGCCTTTGCCGTCGGCAGCGAGCTGGTTGATGATGGTGTAGATTTCGTATTTCGCGCCAACGTCGATACCGCGTGTCGGCTCGTCGAGGATCAGGACATCAGGATTGGAGAAGAGCCACTTGGAAAGCACGACCTTCTGCTGGTTGCCGCCCGAAAGATTGACCGTTTCCTGAAAGATGCCTGAAGAGCGGATGCGAAGGCGTGTGCGGAAATCGCTCGCCACCTTCATTTCCTTGATGTCGTCGATGACGCTGGCCTTCGACACGCCGGCCAGATTGGCAAGCGTGGTGTTGTGCAGAATGTTGTCGTTGAGCACCAGACCGAGATGTTTGCGGTCTTCGGTCACATAGGCAAGACCGGCATCGATTGCCTTGCGAACGGTGCTGACATCCACGGGCTTGCCGTCGATCAGAACGTCGCCGGTGATCTTGTGACCGTAGGACTTGCCGAACACGCTCATGGCGAATTCCGTGCGCCCTGCCCCCATCAGCCCGGCAATGCCGACGACTTCGCCCTTGCGCACAGTGACGTTGATGTCGTGCAGGACCTTCCGGTCGCGGTGCTGCTGGTGATAGGCGTTCCAGTTCTTCACTTCGAGAATGGTCTCGCCGATCGGCACGTCGCGCGGCGGATAACGATCTTCTAGATCGCGTCCCACCATGTTGCGGATGATGACGTCCTCGCTGATTTCTTCCTGATGACAGTCGAGCGTCTTCACCGTCATGCCGTCGCGCAGCACGGTGATCTGGTCGGCCACCTTCCGCACTTCGTTGAGCTTGTGGGTGATGATGATCGACGTCATGCCCTGCTTGCGGAACTCGATCAAAAGGTTGAGCAGAGCCTCGGAATCGCTCTCGTTGAGCGAGGCGGTCGGCTCATCAAGGATGAGAAGCTTCACGCTCTTCGACAACGCCTTGGCGATTTCGACCAGCTGCTGCTTGCCGACGCCGATATCCGTAATCAGCGTCTCCGGCGATTCCTTCAGGCCCACCTTCTTCAGAAGTTCGCGGGTACGGTTGAAGGTCTGCTGCCAGTTGATCACGCCGCCCGAAGCGACCTCGTTGCCAAGGAAAATATTTTCGGCAATCGACAGGAGCGGCACAAGCGCAAGCTCCTGGTGAATGATGATGATACCAATATCTTCGCTGTCGTTGATGGCGCGAAAATTTCGCACAGCACCTTCATAGTGGATCTCGCCCTCATAGGTACCAGCGGGATAAACACCGGAAAGGACCTTCATCAAGGTCGACTTTCCAGCGCCGTTCTCGCCAACGAGCGCGTGGATCTCACCTTCCTTTACCTTAAGGTTGACGTTCTCAAGCGCTTTTACGCCCGGAAACGTCTTGGTGATGTTCCGCATTTCGAGAATGGTATTGGCCATATCGCAATCCAGCGCCCGATTAATTCAGGCGTTTTTATTTTTATGGAAAAACGGGGACGGCGCCAAGCCATCCCCGCATGTGTTGCAGGCTTATTTCAGCTGATCTGCGGTATAGTAACCACCGTCGACGAGAACCTGCTTGTAGTTGTCTTTGGTCACGGCAACCGGCTTGAGCAGGTAGGACGGAACAACCTTGACGCCATTTTCATAGGTCTTGGTGTCGTTCACCTCAGGCTCTTTGCCCTGCAGAACGGCGTTGACCATGCCAACAGTAACCTTCGCGAGTTCGCGAGTGTCCTTGAAGATGGTCGAATACTGTTCGCCAGCAATGATCGACTTGACCGACGGAACTTCAGCGTCCTGACCGGAAACGACCGGCAGCGGCTGGTCCTTCGTGCCATAACCAACGCCCTTCAGCGAGGAGATGATGCCGATGGACAGACCGTCATAGGGCGACAGAACAGCGTCAACCTTCGCGTCCGTGTAATAAGCCGACAGGAGGTTATCCATGCGAGCCTGGGCCGTTGCCGGATCCCAACGCAGCGTACCGACCTTGTCCATGCCCATCTGGCCCGACTTTACGACCAGCTTGCCGCTGTCGATGTAAGGCTTCAGAACCGACATCGCGCCATCGTAGAAGAAGAAGGCGTTGTTGTCGTCAGGAGAACCGCCGAACAGCTCGATGTTGAACGGACCCTTGCCGTCCTTCAGGCCAAGCTTGTCGACGATCGAAGTTGCCTGCAGAACGCCAACCTGGAAGTTGTCGAAAGTGGCGTAGTAGCTGACGTCGCCGCTATTGCGGATGAGACGGTCATAAGCGATGACCTTGATGCCCTGCTGACCAGCCTGCTTCAGAACGTCCGACAGGGTCGTGCCGTCGATCGAAGCAATCACGAGGACCTTAACGCCCTTGGTGACCATGTTTTCGATCTGGGAAAGCTGATTCGGAATATCGTCGTCGGCGTATTGCAGATCGGTCGTGTAACCGGCTTCCTGCAGCTGCTTGACGATATTGTTGCCGTCATCGATCCAGCGCGCGGAAGACTTTGTCGGCATGGCGATACCGACAGAACCCTTGTCCTGCGCAAAAGCCGGCGCTGCAAAGGAAGCAGCACCGATGGCACAAGCCGCCATCAGCGAAATAATGGACTTCATTAACTCTCTCCCTTGAACCCTCTTTGGTACCCGCTTGTTGCGTTGCACCATAAAATTCATGCCATCAGAGGAAGAAGCCGCATTGCGCCCGTTCCGATCTCGCAACTGCGAAATGGAACAGATGCCGCTCCTCCCCGGCATTCCGCAAATTGTTCTGAATCCATATAACTGTCAAATAGAATAAATCAGTTTACGTATATCAATTATGATATATTAAATCGATACAATAACCATTGAGGGGTATAAACCGGCGAATGAGCAACCAAAAAGTGTATGAGCAGACGCAAACAGCGGATGCGCTCTTCGTCTTCGAAGACAACCCTTTGCTGCGCGCCGGCTTGAAGATGAGCCACCTGCGCATGCTGGTCATGATCGAGGAGCACGGGCAGGTCAGCGCTGCCGCCGCCGCCATGAACATGACGCAGCCGGCGGCATCGCGCATGCTCTCGGAAATGGAAGCAATCGTCAAAAGCCCGCTCTGTCAGAGAGCGTCGCGTGGTGTGGTGCTGACCAAGTTCGGCGAGGCGCTGGCGCGGCGCGCCCGCACCATATTGCTGGAGCTGCGTGAGGCGAGCCGCGAACTCAACCAGATGAAATCCGGCAGCGGCGGATCGGTTTATATCGGCGCCGTCACCGCGCCGGCAATCAGCCTGGTCGTGCCCGCCATAAGACGGGCGATGGACACCTATCCCGGTATCGAGATCAACGTGCAGGTGGAAAGTAGCAACGTGCTGGCGCGGGAACTTCTGGCCGCACGTCACGATTTCATCATCGGCCGCATCCCCGATGATTTCGACCCCGGCCTGTTCTCCATCCATGAAATTGGCATCGAGCGCGCCTGCCTGGTGGTTCGCGAGGGCCACCCCCTGCTCCACGGCGAGCCCGTGACATTGCAGGATCTGTCCGGTTACGACTGGGTCTTCCAGCCGCCCGGCGCGCTTTTGCGTAGAACGATGGAAGACGTATTCCTTACTCACGGCGTCGCCATGCCGCGCAACGTCATCAACACGCCATCCGTGGTGCTGACGCTTGCCCTTATCTGCAACACGGATGCAATTGCGCCAATCGCGCAGGACATGGCCGAGTTCGTGGCCGGCCAGCAGGCCGATATCGGCCGCACCCGCATCCTGCCGACGGATTTCGAGCTGGTCGTCAAGCCCTACAGCATCATCACCACCAAAGGCCGCGTTTTGCCGCCCAGCGCCCGGCTTCTCTACGATCTGGTTCTGGATGAAAGCCGCAAACTGACGGGCGTTTGAGGAAGGCAAGCCAGACGCCAACTTCATTGTATATAGAGGCCGGATTTATCGGGACTTGCCCAGGGAGTAGCCGCATGCTTTTCGGACAATCCGTCTTCGAGTCGGTCGTTGAAAGACTGAGACAGGAAAAAGAAGACGAAAGCGCGGAGCCGACGCCGCCCGCCGGTCATCGTATTGTGGGTTTCAGCTCTGGCTTCGTCATGGATACCTATCCGGATGCACCGCAACCGGGAAACGCCAGTCTCGACGCCTATCTGGCCTTTCTGCCGGAGCCCGTTGCGCTTGCCGAGCCCCAGCCGGAACCCCAACCCGAACCTATGCCGGCCCATCTCGAAAAGACCTCGCTCGCGGATGTTTCAGCAGAACTGGCCATCCATGAAACCGACACCGCCGCAACTCTTGCGGAAAAGCGCCGCGCCTTCGCAAGGCTCAATCATCCCGACGGAGTGAGACCGGAATTCCGGCACAATGCGACGCTGCGCATGACAGCGGCAAATCTCCTGATTGACCAGGCGATACGGATGCTGCGAACTCGTGAACATTTCCAATAGAGGCAGGTAGCGGTTTTACACCAGGAAAGCTCGCCTCAGCCGGCGTCGTTTCTATCCGTGGGTGCGCTTTCCACTGGCTCGTCTGAATCGTCCCTGGCCGCGTCAGCCTTGCCTCCAGCGTTCTCCTCGCTGGCGGGCTTGAACTTCAGCAACAACTCATAGGCCGCATAGACCGCCACGCCGCCGACAACCGTTCCCCAGAAAAATTCGCGATTGACGAATTCGATGACGGACCAGGCGGCGCAAAAGCCGACGATGAGCAATCTGACCCACAAGCGGCGATAAAGCGGATGGCTCGTGTCGATAATCAGCATGGCGTTCCCGTTTCGGGCCTCTCCAGAACATTGCGCAGTTGCGGCATGACGCGCGCGAAAGGCGTTGGCACGTCCAAGGCGTCTTGGCCGTTTCGCAGGAAAATTGCAACGCAAATCGACCCGCTAACAATCAGACCCTTGTGAAAGGGAGAGGCAGGGGGATTGCCGACCGGCTTGACCGATACCGCTCAGTCCCGCAGGCGTCCAAGCAGGGCCAGCAGCTGGTCACGGGCTTTTTTGCCGCCGATCCGGTCGATCAGCTTTTCCTCGCGGTCACGCCATGCATCGGAAAGGCGCTCAAGAAGGCTGCTGCCCTCATCCGTCATGTCGAGGAAATGAACGCGCCTGTCCTCTTCCGACCTGCGGCGGACAAGCAATCCCTTGCTTTCCATGCTATCGACGATCGCGACGAAATTGGCACGCTGTATGCCAAGTGCCTCGGCCACATCGCTCTGCTTGAGGCCCGGATTGCCGCCGACTATGACGAGAACGGAAAAATCGGCCGGCCGCAATCCCATCTCCGCCAGCACGTCGGAAAAGCCGTTTGCCACGGCAAGTTGCGAGTGCCTCAAATGATAACCGATCGCGGTCGTCAACAATCCATAGTCGATAGCGTTTAAATGTTCCGCCTGCGTGCCGCCGCTTTCGGCCTTTTCCGCCCGTGGCCCGTTGCTATGTGCCAATTGCAAAGCCATCCGATCCCCCGCCTGATTCGTTCCTTAACCCTGCCGGAATGATAACCGACAACAGGACTAAACTGTATCCCAAATAAATGTAGATGATACTAATATTGTATAATAATTTGACAGTTAATACCCATTGCGACAACCCCTGTCTCGTAATCACCATCGGGCGCAAAAGAAAAGTATGATTATTTACCCACCGATTTTTAGGGTCAGAAACCGCCTCCCCCGCCTAGTTTGAAAGGCAATACGACAATCAACCCGCCTGTGTACAAAAGTGCCAGGACAGCCGCTGGATGCAGACGTAAAATACTACTTAAAAGGGAAACGTCTTATCAGGAAGAAACGCAATACCGCTAACAACACACCGCCCTGCTATCGCAAACATGCAGACAGCAGCCCTCGCAGCAACCCACGCTCTCCCCCACACCGGAAAACAGGCCCCATTTCGTAAATCTTTGATTTTTAGACATTGATGCGGAAAGAAAGCTGGGGTATGAACCAACCGCTGCACGCGATTCAAGCGTGACCGCTGCACCCGTAGCTCAGCTGGATAGAGTGTTGGATTCCGATTCCAAAGGTCACAGGTTCGAATCCTGTCGGGTGCGCCATTTTATTGCAGAGTACGGAATAAAGAACGACCTCGAAAACACTGAGCCGAATATAACGGACGCTCAGCGTTAGAAAATGTTGAGTTCGTAAGCATGTAATTGGGAAGCTCGGCCCATCGTAACGACTTCAACCTGTTACGTGTAAAACTCTCCCGTTCGCGTCGAAATTCACCCAATGCTTCCAATAGTACTGTAGAACTTTGGCGGCCCCAAAAACGGGGCGTAACACCATGTTGAATCTCTTATATAACTAGAACATTTAAAGAACAAACGAGAGTGCACGAGATATGTCAGACGCTGAAAAGATTATTGTAGTGCAGTTCAAAAAGGGACGCGGGGGCATTGTGCCGGGCGAAATGCGGCAGGCTTCCAATGCGGCGTCCGCCGAAAAGATAGCGAGCGCCATGGCATCGCGCCACATCGGCGTTGCGGCTTATGCTGTTACCGTCGACGAGGAAAGCGGCAGCATGACAAACCCGCGCCTGCTGGTCTCACATGGGCAGATTTCCGATTTGATGCCAGACTGATTTACCGACGCGGCGGCACGCGCCTCCTTCAGCCATGCCGCGCAAGCAATCGGACCCTGCGCGGCATGTTTTTAAATCACGGCCCGGATGTCAGGCCCGCAAGCCTTGCGTCATCTCCGGGCGTGGATCGGCATGATGCCAATCGTATGGCGATCAAAACTCCTGCCAGTCGTCCTTTGACGTATCGACAGCAGCGTTACCAGAGAATGCGGATGCAATCTTGCGGCCAAGCGCGCGTACGGGGGATGCCACGTATCTGTCGTTGCCGCCGGCATTGCGAACCGGAGCGGGCTGGCTCTTCTGCTGATAGGCGGTACCGGCGAGCTTGAACTGCGCGAGAAGCTGGTTGAGCGAAGCGACCTCCTTGGCCAGATTGTGGCTGGCAGCGTTGGTCTCTTCCACCATGGCAGCATTTTTCTGCGTGTCCTGGTCCATCTGGTTGACCGCGGTATTGATCTGCTGGAGGCCGGAGGATTGCTCCTGCGCGGATTCCACGATGGAGACGACGTGCCGGTTGATTTCCTGCACTTCCGATACGATCGTCGCCAGCGCCTTGCCGGTGTCGCCCACCAGCTGAACGCCCTGCTGCACCTGATCGTTCGAGGTGGTGATCAGCGCCTTGATTTCCTTGGCCGCATTGGCGGAGCGTTGCGCCAGTTCGCGCACTTCCTGCGCGACAACGGCAAAGCCCTTGCCCGCCTCGCCCGCACGCGCAGCTTCCACGCCGGCATTGAGCGCCAGAAGGTTGGTCTGGAAGGCGATTTCGTCGATCACGCCGATGATGTTGCTGATCTCGTTGGCGGATTTGGAGATCTGCTCCATGGCGACCACGGCGCGACGTACCACCTCGCCGGATTGTTCGGCACCTGCCTTGGCGCGGCTGACGATCAGGCCGGCCTCCTGCGCTCGCTTGGTGGAATCCTTCACTGTCGTGGTGATCTCTTCCAGAGCGGCAGCGGTTTCTTCCACGGCTGCTGCCTGCTGTTCGGTACGCTTGGCCAGATCGTCGGCGGCCGATTTGATCTCGTTTGCGCCCGCGCCGATGCCACCGGCATTCTGCGCAACCCGGGTCAATGCCGATTGCAGCTTTTCGGCGGACATGTTGAAGTCGTTACGAACGCCGTCGAGTGTCGCCGTGAACGGCTGGCCGATGCGGTAGGACACATCGCCATCCGAAAGCTTCGAAAGACCGGTTGCAAGATTGTCGACGGCAAATTTGACGTCGGCAGCTTCCTTGGCCTTCTGCTGCTCGCGCGCGATGCGTTCCTTTTCCGAAAGGCTGCGATTGGCTTCGGTTTCCTGTTCGAGACGAATGCGCTCTATCGCACTTTCGCGGAACACCTGAACGGCAATCGCCATCTGGCCGACTTCGTCCTTGCGGTCCATGCCATCGATCTCGGCTGCCGTATCGCCGCCTGCCAGCGACACCATACGCTCCCGCAGGCGGGCGATCGGCGTTGTGATGCCACGCGAGGCCACGAACAGCGCGAGAATGATGCCGGCTGCAAAGCTGATGCCAACCACAACAAGCGAGGTCAGGATCGTGGAATTCGTCTGATCCGTCAGATCGTCGCTGCCTGTCGCAACACCCTTGGCAAGCTTGTCCAGCAATGCCGTTATGATGGCTGACGTTCGTTGGATGGAGACGTCTGCGTGGGCGAGTTGCACGGCGGATTCCGCATTTCTGTTCGCCATTCCAAACTCGACAGCCTTGTCGGTAATTTGCGCGATGGACTGGGATTGCGCGATCAAGGTATCGACAGCAGCGCTCTCTTCCGGAAACACTGTCTTGACATTGCCCAGCCGCTCCAGAAGCTCGCGTTTGCTGTCAATATAAGCCTGCTTGGCAACGTTGATTTCCGCAGCATTCGCATCGTAAGCCATGACCTGATAGGCGCCATATGCCAGGGCGACGAGATTACGGTTTGCCCGCGCAAGCTCCACCAGCGCAGCATTATCGCTGGCGATGAATTCGGAATAAAGCGTGTCGGCTTCCTTGTAACGCGTTGCCATGAACGCGGTGGCCCCGAGACCGACGATGCAGAGTGGCAAAATGAGTGACAGGATTTTGGTGCGGATACGGGCATTTTGAAGAAAGGACACGGGAAGCTCCTGAAATGGATGCCGCTCCTTTCCCGTGCCGGAGGTGTTCGGCAAAAATGACATTGCACGTCTAAAGCCTTGATCATCAAGGCCCCATCAGCCGGATCATCGGCCCTTGTCGCAAACTGCATCATGCATCTGGCCCGCAGGGGGATGCCTGCCCTGAAATTTATGCAAGCACCTGTTCCGGGAATCCGGCGGCTACGCGACAGACGGAAAAGACTGGCCGCAACAGGAAGAAGATCAAGGGACAGTACTTTATAATATTCTTTTATTTACTTACAAATACAACAATTATACTTTAAAACTTTAAAATTCCTTTATGCCGCATGATCTGCTTCGAATTTGCACGGGACAAAAAAACGGCAGGCCTTTCAGCCTGCCGCATGCATTCCCGATAGTGGCGTTGGGAGCGCTCGCGGTAGCGTCAGGCGGCCGCGCGCCGCAATGCCGTTGCAACCGTGTGGATATGGGCAGCGCCAATGCCGCAGCAGCCGCCGATCATGGTTGCGCCGGCATCCGCCCAGGAGCAGGCGAACCGCGAATAGACATCGTCGGTCAGGTCGGTGCGCGTGCCGTGCAGACCTTCATTGGCGGCGGAATCGCCCTGTTCACCTTCGAAGGCATTGGCATAAACGCCGATCTCAAGCGAAACGCCCTTTTCCGCAAAGACAGCGGATGCCGTTTCCACGGCGGCTTTCATGATTTCCGGCTTGCTGCAATTGAACAGAAGGGCGGCAGCACCAGATTGCGCCGCCCATTCGGCCGCCGCCTTTACCGTTTCACCAGAGCGCAGCGCAGGCTCGCCGCCGCCTGTCGCAGCCGCATCGTCGTTCAACGTGAAGGAAATCCAGAACGGTTTGCCGGTTGCGGCCACGGCTTCCCGCACCGCTTCGCCTTCGGAGATCAGGCTCAGCGTCTCACCCAGCCAGACATCGACGAAGGGCCCGAGATTGTCGACCAGTACCTTCAGATAGTCCTGCACCCGGGTTTCATCGAAATTCTGCGGCTCATAGGAGCCGAAGATCGGCGGCAGCGAACCGGCCACCAGCACGTCGCGGCCGGAGGCATCCGCAGCCTCACGTGCCAGCCTGCCGGAAAGGGCGATCAGCGATGCGCCATCCTTCTGGAAACGCTCCTCGCCGATATGGAACGGCACCAGCGCATAGGAATTGGTGGTGACGACATCGGCACCGGCCTCGATGAATTCCTGATGCACCTGCCGCACGATATCAGGTGAATTGATGAGCGCCAGCGCCGACCATTCCGGCTGTTTCAGCTCGGCGCCGAGCCGCTGCAATTCGCGGCTCATGCCGCCGTCGAGAATACGGATAGTGCCCATGTTCATGCTCCTTGAACGGTTTACCGCCGGACCGGCACCTGCTGTTCGATGAGACCGAAACAGCGGGCGATGATGGCGGTGAGAATGAGATAGAAGACGGTGACGACGATCAGCGGCTCATAAACGAGCAGCGTGTCCTGCCTCACCTTGTAGGCCACGGCATAGAGGTCCATCACCGTCACGGTAAAGGCAAGCGGCGTGGCTTTGAGCTGCATCACCACCTCGCCCGCAATTGTCGGCAGCGCGATGCGGATGGCGCGCGGCAGCCAGATGCGGCGAATAAGGGTGAAACGGCCCATGCCGAAAGCCCGGCCCGCCTCCAGCTCACCCTTTGGCACAGCCAGCAACGCGCCGCGCAGAACCTCGGCCTCATAGGCCGCGTAATTCAGTGTGAAGCTGACGGCGGCGAAAAAGAAGCCCTCGCGCAGCACCGGCCACATGAAACTCTGACGTAAGCCGGGGATCATCGGCAGAAACGAGCCGACGCCATAATAGAGCAGCCAGAGCTGGATCAGAAGCGGTGTGCCGCGAAAGAAGGTGCAATAGGCGCGCGCCAGAATTTTTGTCACCCGCCCGCCGCTGACCTGCGCGAAGGCAAGCCCGATAGCGAGAAGAAAACCAATGCTGACGGAGATCACGAGCAGCGCCAGCGTTTGCCAGGCACCGGACAGAAGCAGCGGCCAATATTTGGCGATCCATGAAAAATCCATGCCGCTTCCCCTTTATGCCAACGCCGGCTGGCCGCGCCGCACACGGCGCTCCAGGAGCGAAAAGACGAGGTTGGAAACCAGCGTAATGGCAAGGTAAAGCAGGGCTGCGGCAAGAAAGAACAGGAAATATTGCTTGGTGCTGGCGCCCGCCAGCCGTGTCGCAAGCGCCAGCTCCTGATAACCGACAACCGCCACCAGCGCGCTATCCTTCGTTACCGCAAGCCAGAGATTGGCAAGGCCCGGCAGGGCGTTCGGCAACAGTGCCGGCAAGACCACACGGCGGAAACGCAAGGCCGGCGACATGCCGAAGGCGCGCGCCGCCTCGATCTGCCCGTTCGGAATGGCAAGGATCGCACCGCGCAGCACCTCGGTCATATAGGCACCCTGCACGAAACCCAGAACCGCAACAGCGGCAACGAAACCGTTCACTTCCAAAGGCGGCAGGCCTGCCAGTTGTAGCAGCCGGTTCAGGCCATCAGTGCCGGCGTAATAAAGCCCGACGATGAGGATCAGTTCGGGAACGGCGCGGATTGCCGTCGTGTAGATATTGAGCAGAAGGCCAAGCGGCCTGTTGCCGGAGAGCTTGCCAAGTGCACCGGCAAGCCCGATGACGATGCCGATCAGATAGGCACCGGCGGAAATGGCAAGCGTCGACGCCGCACCCTTCAAAAGGGTGCCGCCCCATCCCGGAGGATAGGGTGACAGCAGTTGCAGCGTGGTTTCAAGGCTTGCCATTTATCTGACCGGTCAGGAGAAATTACTTACCGTAGATATCGAAGCTGAAGTATTTCTTGGTGATCTCGTCATACTTCCCGCTGGCGCGAACGGCAGCGAGAGCAGCGTTCAGCTTGTTCTTGAGTTCGGTGTCGTCCTTGCGCAGGCCGCCGGAAACGCCAAGGCCGAGGATTTCCTTGTCATCCGCAACGTTGCCCATGTCGGCGCAGCAATCCTTGCCGGCATCGCTCTTCACGAAGGCATCGAGAACGAGCGAGTCGCCGAACACATAGTCGATACGGCCGGCTGCGAGATCCTGAAACGCCTCGTCCAGCGTCTGATAGGTCTTTTCGTCTGCGACAGCAGCGAAATATTTCTTGTAATATTCGGACTGGATGGTCGCGACCTGAATACCGATGGTCTTGCCCTTGACGTCTTCCGGCGCCGCACCCGGCTTGCCATCCTTGGCGCCGATCAGCTTGCTCGGCGTGTTGTAATATTTGTTGGTGAAATCGATGACCTTCTCGCGTTCTTCCGTGTTGGACATGGACGACCAGATAACATCGAACTTCTTCGTCTGCAGAGCCGGGATGAGGCCATCCCAGGAAAGCTCGACGATCGAGCATTTTTCCTTCATTTCCGCGCAGACGGCGTCCATGAGATCGATTTCCCAGCCCTGCCACTTTCCGCTGGCATCCTTGGCGAAGAAGGGTGGGTAGGATTCGTTCATGATGCCGAAGCGGACATCGGCGCTGGCGGTGAAGGCGGAAACCGCAAATGCCGTTCCGGCAAGCAGCGTGGCGAAGAATTTCATTTAAAGTCTCTCCTGTTAAAACAAACGGCGAAGCGAAACGGCCATCACGCCAGCGCGCCCGTAAATTCCCTGCAACGGGCGCTTGCGGGATTGCCGAACACCTGCGCCGGTGGCCCCGCTTCCTCCACCCGGCCCTGATGCAGAAACATCACCTCGGTGGAAACATCGCGCGCAAAGCGCATCTCGTGAGTAACGAGCAGCATGGTGCGGCCTTCCTCGGCCAGATCGCGGATGACCTTCAGCACCTCGCCCACAAGTTCCGGATCGAGCGCCGAGGTGGGTTCGTCGAACAGCATCACCGCCGGCTCCACGCAGAGCGCGCGCGCAATCGCGGCGCGCTGCTGCTGCCCGCCGGAGAGGAACGCCGGATAGGCATTTTTCTTGTCGTAAAGGCCAACCTTGTTCAGCAGGGCTTCGGCCTTTTCCACCGCCTCCTGCCGCTTGACGCCGAGAACGTGAACAGGCGCTTCGATGACATTTTCCAGAACGGTGCGGTGGGTCCAGAGATTGAAATTCTGGAACACCATGCCAAGCCCTGTACGCAGCTTTTCCACTTGCCGCCAGCTTTTCGGCACAGCCTTGCCGTCCCTGCCAATCTTCATGGCGATCTCCTCGCCATTGACGATGACCCGGCCGCGATCCGGCGTTTCGAGAAAGTTGATGCAGCGCAGGAAGGTACTCTTGCCGGAACCGGACGAGCCGATGATCGATATCACATCGCCTTTGTGGGCCTTCAGCGAAACGCCCTTCAAAACTTCGTGTGTACCGAAGCTCTTGTGGATGTCATCCGCTTCGAGCGCACAGGCGCCTGTATCTGCCATTTATTGACCTTGCCGATCCGGTTCATTGCGTGTCGAGCAAAATGCGGAGCGGTTTTGCGACAGGACATGCATAACAACAAAGACTTAAGCCACGCATGTTTAGCGAAACCCGCTGCAAACGCGCGCAATATCAGGCTCTTTTACACATTTGAAACGAAAAATCATTTCAAAATATCATCCGCAAGCAACGATCTGCGCGATTTGCCCCTGATGCGCCTCGCCACGCTGGCCGCGTTACTGCCAGTCAGGGCCAATTGCGGTTCCGCCTGCGCCTCATCCTCGACAAGGCTGGCATTCGCCTGCAAACGCAGGCCCATCACGGCAACGACGAGGAAAAACCAGACGAAACCGGTACTGAGGAAGAACATCGTTTCCAGAAAGCCGTAGAGCAGGACATAAAGCCAGACGCCGACATACAACTTCGTCAGCGGGCTTTTGCGCGTGGCCTCATCCATCTTGCCGAGATCGCGAAGCGGCATCAGACAAATCCACGTCAGCACCAGAATAAGACCTGGCACGCCGCCGCCAAGCACAAGGTCGAAATAGCCATTGTGGGAATCCGGCGCCGTCGTTGCCCAGGTATTGTTCTCGGTGAAGCTCGTCATCAGGGTGTCGCTGCGCCAGAAGGCCTGGTAGCCGTATCCGACGATCGGGCTTTGGCGGATATAATCTATCGAGACGGTCCAGATATCGGTTCTGCCGGTGAAACTGGCGTCGATCCCCAGTTTCGTCAGCATCTGTGAAAAGACCGGATCAACGGTCGTGCCGACGATCACCACGGCGAAGGTTCCCAGAAGCACGGTCACAACAGCGTAACGCCATCTGGGCCAGCCCACGATGAACCAGCCCGTGGCGATGATGATCGGCATCAGGCCGAGCGCGGTCTTGCCACCCGACTTGACGAGAAAGATCAACGACAGCAACAGAACCGCCAGGCCGCCGATAAGGGACCAGCGCTTGCACAAATAAATCCCGACGATCATCAGCACCGCCATGATCGAGGCTGCCTCGTTCTTGTGGCGGAAGACCCCGCGCCAGTTGCCTGCAAGGAGCGGCTCCAGCGCATCGCTTGCCTGATGGATCGACCGCGACGGCAGGACAGCAACGCCGAAATAACAGAGGAACAGGATGATCAGCACGCATGTGGCAAGCAGCGTGGTGAAATGCCGCTCGGTGCGCGGCAATTGCAGGAAGCAGCTGGCAAGCACGCAGATGATGGCGCACATGGCAAGCCGCCGCAGCGAAAACACCGGCGCGCCGCCCACCACCGAGGTAAAAATATACCAGCCGAAGATCGCGAGCATCAGCAAACGCGGCGTAAAGACAATGGAAGACGACCGCTCCTTTGCCATGAACGCCACGAAACTGATGAGCAGGATGATCGCGGTGAGCTGGTTGAGGAGGTTGGACCCGGCCGCCATGGCGGACCCCAGATAGGTCGAGGAAAGCGAGATATAGGGCGAGAAGCCGACCGTGAAATAAAAGAATGTCACATAAAACAGTGCATTCCGCCAGGCAACACTCGCCTGCTCATCATGCGCTGCATCCATCAGGTAATTTTCTCTACCTTTTTCCATACGTTCTCACATCGTACCCGATGCTTCGTCTCGGTAACATGAATATCCCGTCAAAACCCTATTTTTTAGTTATCCATAATACACGGAGGAATAGTAATTCCATCATATAGGAATGAAACCCGGAAAAATGAAACGGAACCTGATTTTCGAAGTCAACATATGGATAAGGGTAGAATCTTGACCATATCAAACTTCATCTGTCAAATTTAAGTTGCTGATTTCCCTATTATTGGCTAGACATACGCCCTTGTTAAGGTTCCTTATATCTATTTTAAGACAGAGATATTTCGCTACGTTAAGAATATACTGGGGTGATGATCCGAAATTCTGTTTAACGTATATTAACAACTCTGGATATATCTTTGGCTTGTTGATTTCATAAACGCGTAAATAGCTGGAAACCGACGGTGGACGTTCCGATACACACCAATATGGACGATAGCAACAACGAAGGGGCGACACAACGCCCGGTTCAGCCAGCTGCGCCCGGCGTTCGACCCATGCGCAGGGACGATCTTCCGGCTGTCGAGGTTGTGCTCAACAGCGCGTTCAAAAAGACCGGGCTTGATAGAAACTTCGACTTCGGCGCTTACGTCGAAACATTGTTTTTCAGCAGTCCTGTGTTTGATCCCGAATATGGCAGCGTTGTCTACGATGCTGGAGAGAGCGGCGTTACAAGCGTTATCCTTGCCGTCCCCATGCGGTTTGTCGCGAACGGAAAACCCATTACCGCAAGGTTGTTATGTGCTTTCGCGTCGAAAGGAAAACTCGGCGCACTCGGCGCCGCGCGCCTGTCCCGCGGCATGCGCGCGACGAAACACGATATGCTGTTTTCCGACACGGCCTCCCCCGTCAGCGCCGATCATTGGCTTGCGATCGGCGGCAGCATGTTGCCGATGGAAAGCCTGCAATGGCACAAGGCGCTCAAGCCTTTCAGCGCGATTGCCCTGCGCATGCCGCGCCGTTCGCAAGTAGTCAAATCCAGGCCCGGACTTATGGCGCTTGGATTTGTGGACCGTATCCTGCGATCGTGGAAAAAGGGCATAAGGCCTAATGAAGTTGCCGGCACCACGGTCAGACCGGTGGATTTCGAGACGTTCCGACGCAACGCGCTGAAAATGATCGAGCGTTTTTCCGTCCGCCCGGAATGGTCCCACGAGGAATTCCACTGGCTGATCGAAATGAGTAAAACCAACGGCACCCTTGGTGAATTGAGCAGCCTGGCGATCGAAAATGTCGAAGGCCGCATCATCGGCGCTGCCTTGTATTTCGGACAGGCGGGACGGACCGCCTATGTGCTGAACCTCGTCTGCGATGCCGGTCGCGAAAACGACGTGCTCGGTGCGCTGTTCCGCCATTTCGATGATGAGAACTATGCCCATGTCACCGGCATGTCGCAACCGTTTCTCATGAACGCGCTCTACCGTCAGAACCACGTGACCTTCCATCATCGCGGTTATTTCTGCATGGCCACCCGGGATGAAGCCCTCCGGGATCGGGCGCTTGCCGGCGACATCTATATTGGCGGGCTAAGCTCGGAAAGCTGGAGCAAGCTCATCACAGATTTCTAAGGCACTTGCGCCGGTTGTGAAGAAAATGCCGAGCCTTCTATGCCCCAGTGAAGCGCTGGACATTCGCTGAAATCAGGTGACGCAGCGCCTTCGCGTAACGTTTGGAGCGCGTCTTGGCCGCAAGGGCGCTCGACCAGTCCACCATCGATCCGTTGATATCGAAATCTCCGAGCTGGCCCTCGGGAACGTCACCCTTTTCGATGCGCTCGACGATGGAGCCCAGCGCCGCGTAAAACTCGGGCGAGCGATAGGGCGGATGCAGCGAATACATGCCCTTGCCCGTGCCGAGAAAATCAAGCCGGTATACGCCGATGCGCATCATATTGTCGCTCAGCACCTCTTCGGCAGGCATTGAGACCGGTTGCTGATTATAGGCATAGGAGCGGATGCGCCGTTTGACGTCGGGTCTCAGCAGTTCGAGCGAGCCGATACGCTTGGCGAAACGGTCCATGTCGATCATGAACAGGCGGGTGGAAACGGTCGCGAACCGCCATGTGGGAACGCGGCTCGGCAGCTTGCGCGGTTCGGGAATGTTTTTCACCCCCGGCATGCCGACATGGCGGGAGATATCGAGATCGCCGCGCACGGTGGGCGGCCCGGAAAACGGCGTGATGCAGAGCGCGTCCGGGTTGGCCTTCTGCAGCGCAATGGCTTCGTTGAACCAGCTCTGGCTGCCGCCGCCAAACATCATGTCGCTGTCCATATGCAGCACATAACGGGCGTTGGCACGTTTCAACCCGTGGAAATAAACATGGAAAGGCCCGCCGTCGAAAGCCTTGGCGGGATAAGGAACCGGCGAGCGCGAAAAGAACGTCTCCGCCACCGCACTGCGCGCCGCATCGCTATAGTCGGCAATATCCACATGCAGATGCGGATAGTTGGCCTGCATTTCCTCCAGCATGTCAAACAGGCGTTTGCTGGCGGCCTCGAAACCGTTGCCCTTGTAGCGGCCGGCTCCAACCTGGCCGGTATCCACCGTCAGGAGAATGCGGTCCACCTGCCCGCCCCAGACCCGCAGCTGATGCGGAACGGTCAGGGCCGCATGCGGTGCGTCGAAGGGATGCAGATTGATTTGCAGCGCCTTATGTACGGGAGGAAGCGGCATTTCAGCAGTCATAATTACGCACCACGGTTCCGGAATTCATTGATGACGGCCATCATGGGTTTTTCGTTGAAGCTCCAGTCGAGCGGCAGCGGCCGGTTCGCGGTGCCATCCCGGCGGGGATAGGCCCAGCGAATCCAGGTATATTGGTCCGAAATGCCCCATGTGGTGATGGAGGAAAGCGGGCCGCCTTCGCACGCCGCTTCGAGAAAATCGCGGACCTGACCGTTTATCAGCATGTCGCGCTCGGCTTCCGGCGCGGGAAGCGTCTGGTCCATCGCATCCAGTTCCGTCACCAGAACGGCAAGACCATAACTGCGCATTTCCTTGGTAAAGGCGGCAAGCTCGTCTTTCGCAATGGGCCAGCCACCGCGCAGATGCCCCTGCAGGCCGATAGCGTTGATCGGAGCGCCTTTCTCTAGCAGCTCGAGAATGAGATTGCGGAAGGCCGCGCGCTTGGCCGGCGATTTCTCGACCGCAAATTCCACATCATATTCGTTGAGGACGAGCTGGGCCTTCGGATCGACGGAATGGGCGATGTCAAAGGCCTTTTTGATGGCGTCCGGGCCTGCGCCATAATACCAGGCGTCGCGGCGCGAGCGCACATTGCCGGGCACGTCGGGGATAGGCTCATTGACCACATCCCAGCTGTGTATCACGTCCTTGTACCGTTCCATCACCTTGACGATGTGGGTTTCCATCAACTTCTCGACCTTCGCGCCGCTGCCGATGCTGGCAAGCCAGGGCGCGTTGGAAGCGTACCAGATAAGCGGATGACCATGCATGGTGAGTTTGTTCTGGCGCGCGAAGTTCGCAAGCGCATCGGCAGCGGCAAAATCGAACACCTCTGCCGAAGGCCGCATCACCTCCCATTTCATTTCAGTAACGGGTGTGATGCGAGAGCAATATTTGACCACCGCTTCGCCGATGCGGCTATCGGCGGTAAGGTCCGGCAGATAGATGGCCGCACCGTAAGGGGCAATCTTTGTCGACGTTTTCCTGGTCGCGGCAACGCCTTGCCCGGCCATGGCATGCAACAGGCCCGCGCTTGCAGCACCACCCAGAAAATTCCGCCGCCCGATCTGCATTCGCCCGCCTCCACAACCCCGGCGCATCGGCCTGAAAATCGAAAGCGATTTTCGAAAGGGACGATGCGCATATCACAACTGTCAGAACGTCGCTGATGCGTCCCAATGGCCGCACGGCGCTCTAATTCTCAAAACATAACATCTTGATCATGCCAAAAGGATATTAAAGATTTGCAAGGTTAACTGACGCTATACCACGTCACAATTGGCGCAAGCCGGCTTAATCCGGTAGTAACTTCAGTGTGAGAATTATTGACCCGCCCCTGATGGAGTAAAAATATTGGTTTCCGTTTCGATTGTCATTCCCGTTCGCAACGGCGAGCGTTACATCGTGGAAGCGATCGAAAGCGTGTTGTCTCAGGGGAAAACCGTTTGCGAAGTGCTCGTCGTCGATGACGGCTCCACCGACACAACGGCGCAAAAGGTGCAAAGTTTCGCCGATCCCCGCGTAAAACTGCTGGCCCGGCCGCAGGGACGGCAGGGCGTTTCCGCCGTGCGCAATTTCGGCCTGTCGCAGGCGCGCGGTGAATGGACGATGTTTCTCGATGCCGACGACCGCGTGAAGCCGGGCGCGATCGCCGCCCTATGCGCCGGCATCTCCGGACCGGATGTCGTTGCTGTCTACGGCGATTATGAGCGCATTGACGAGAATGGCGCCAAGATCGGACGGCGCAACCTCATCAGACGGCGGGAAAAACCTGATGGTTTCATCCTCCAGCCGCTTTTGGGCGGAAACTTCATCGTCAATGGCGGCATCATGCTGGTTAAAACCCGCATCTTTCAGGATTTTGGCGGTTTCGACGAGACATTGCGTTATGCGGAAGACTGGTATGGCTGGTGCCGGCTGGCTGCCTCCGGCCGTTTCGCCTATCTGCCCGGCCGCCACGTGCTGGATTACCGTGTGCACCGGACAAGCGTGATGATGAACCGCCTTCTGACCTTCCGGGATTGCGAACCGGCGATCGAAGCGGTGTTTTCCGATCCCGCCATCGTCGCCGCCATTGCGCCGCAGGAATTGCGCCGGCTTCGCCGAAAATCCGAAAATCACATGAATGCCTATACCGTGGCGCAGGCCTTTCGCGCCCGGCGCTATCGCGAGGCCTTTTCGGCGCTTGCCGATACATTTGTCAATCGCCCGCGCCAAAGCCTGCGCGCCGTCGTGTTTTCCGCCGCAGCCCTTGCCGGAATTTAGGAGTGTCCATGTCCGAAATCATGCCGGAAGCGGTGGTGTGCATTCCGAGTTTCCGCAGGCCGGAAGGTTTGCAGAAAACGCTGAACTCGCTGGCAGCCCAGAAGGTCGATTTCCCCTTCGCCATCGTCGTCGTCGATAATGACGGGGTGGGCCAGGCGGGGCTGGCCGTCGCGCGTGCGTTTTTCTCCGAGAGCGGAATGATGGGCCAGACGCTGGTCGAGCCGACGCAGGGCAATTGTTACGCCATCAACACGGCATTCCGCACGGCGCGGCAGAGCTATCCATCCGCGCAGTGGTTTCTGATGATCGATGACGACGAAGCGGCCTCGCCCGTCTGGCTCGCTGAAATGGTCTCTGCCGCAAAATCCTTCGGCGTCGACATTGTCGGCGGGCCGGTCGATCGCGAATTCGATGCCCCCGCACCCAAGGCGGTTCTGGCACACCCGCTGTTCGGCTCCATCGAGGCGCCGACCGGCGTAGTCGATCAAATCCATGGGTCCGGCAATTGCCTGATCTCAAGGCGGGTTTTCGAAACGCTGGAAAAGCCGGAATTCGATGTACGGTTCAATTTCCTTGGCGGCGGCGACATGGATTTCTTCACCCGTTGCCGAAAGGCGGGTTTCAAATTCGCCTGGAACGCTCAAGCCCTCATCATCGAATATGTGCCGGAAAACCGCATGGCGCCGCGCTGGATCATGGAGCGCTCGCTCCGAACCGGCATCATCAATTACAGCATCGACCGCGCCCGACGCCCCGGCCTGAAGGGCGGGCTGCTGCTTGCCGCCAAAAACGTCGTCAGCCTGTGCCTGTCACTGGTCCGCGCCGTTTCCGCATTCCTGAAAACCGGTGCGCTGCTGCCCGCCACGCATCCACCGCTTATGTCCATCGGCCGCGTCATGGCGAGCCTCGGTATTACGCTCACGCCCTATAAGGCGCCGGCGAAAAAGGCCTGAACACGGGCTCGTTCCGGCAGTTAATATCAGCTTTTCAGCTCAGGGTTTTTTCCCTGCGCAAAGAGATCCCATTCACATGCCGTTTCTGGGAAGCGAATGACGAAAAAACGGCTGCAAGAATGAGAAGCGGCACAAGAACCGGCCAGAAGAAACAAAGGATGATACCGGTCACCCGGTAAAAGTCCCAATCCTTGTCGCGGCGGGCGCCTTCTATATAGGTCATGGCAAGAGAAGTAACGGTGCCAATCCCATATACGAAAAGAGAAATGGACGTAATTACCATCGCTGTCCCCAATATATTTCTGATTCGAATAAATATGTAATATCCGCTCAGTGTACCGCCGTTACGCCCACTTGCAACGATTTTCCGCGGAAAGACACCTCCACCCCGATACGTTAGAGCGACCTCATATAGCGCGACTCCATATGATGATTGCATGCGCCGGCAGATGCCGCTCACATGATATCGATCCTGAACCGGTCAGACGGTCAGGGGAAATTCGGTAAAAAATTAACGAGAATGCGCAGATTTCAGACCTTACCGGCCCCGAACCCGTAGCGGTGCTTCAGCAGCGAATATATGGCGATGGGATTGGTCAGCAGGTAGCGCTTGCCGAGACGCCTCGGCTCAAGCATGGCCCTGTAGAGCCATTCGAGCCCCATATCCTGCATCCATTGTGGCGCCCTGCTGTTCTTGCCCGCGAGAAAATCGAACAGACCGCCGCAGGTCTTGATAACCGCAATGTCGGAAAGCCTGTCGAGATTGCGCGCGACGAAACGTTGCTCCAGCGGTATGCCGAAGCCCACCCAGAGAATATCGGTCTGCGATGCGACGATATCGGCAAGGATCGCCTCCTCGTCTCCGGGTCTGAAATAACCATTGCGCCGACCGGCAAAAACAAGCCGTGGATAGAGCTTTTGCATTTCCTCGACTGCCGCGCGGTTCACCTCTTCGGAACCGCCGAGGAAATAGAACCGCGTGCCGGTCGCCTCAGCCCTCCGGGCCACCGCATGAACGAGGTCCGTCGTCGCCACACGTTCCCGCAGCGCCCTTACGCAGAACTGGCGGGAAAAGATTACCAGCGACATGCCGTCGGCATGAATCTGGTCCGCCTGCAGCAGCAGGGCTTCGAATTCCTTGTCTTGGTGACAGAGTGCGATGACCTGACCGTTCGCCGATGTCGAATAGAACGGCTTTGCGCCGGCCGCGCGTTCACGTTCCGCCCGCAGGATAAAATCCTGCGCCGTCTCTTCGATGGTCGCATCGGTGATGGGCAAAGCCGCAAGCGGAACAACCGGCCAGTGTGTGCCAGGCCCTTCCGCATGCGGGACATCTCTCCCTGTCATATTCTGTCCGGTGTCCAAGATAGGCATCGTTTCACTGTTATATTCACGCATAGGATTAAGGTATAAGACTTCAAACACTACGAATAACTATCATTAATATTCTTATAAATCTGACGCTTGAATCAAACAATTATACGCCCGGGGGTTGAGTGACCACCCCAACCTCTCCTCCCCTATTCCGGTTTTGCGGCTGATGGGTTAAGGGACGACGAAACCACACCATAGAAAAGGTCCCGGCCATGGAAACCATATCGATCGACAACCGCGGCGATTTCGGCCTTTGGGCCATCGAACGGGCAAAAGAAATCGTCGCCAATGAGGCGTCCGATCTTGCCGTTTCGGTCCGTGACGGCGACGAGACAGGCATTCGCGATGCGGGTAATGCGCTGGGTGCCGCCATCGCCGCCGCCCTGCTCGAAGTCTATGACGGCCTGATGTCCGAGGAGTAATCGGCGGTCGCAGCCCTCAGGCGTAGCGTTCCGCGTGATCTGTCCGGCGCAGAAAACCCAAAAGCCCAAGTGCGATGGCAATTCCGAGACCAAGGAACAGACCGCCCACGCCACCGGCGATCAGGAAGATCAGCTTGCCGGGCGGCCAGCTTCTGGAATTGGGCGCTACCGGCTGCGAAATCACCCGCACATTGGTGGAATCGATTGTCTGCTGCTGGGCGATCTGGCGTGATCGGTTGAGATAGGTCTCGTAGATCGCGGCAGCTGAGTTGGCGTCTCGCTCCAGATCGCGCAGCCGCACCTGCGCCTCATTGTCGGTGAAGACGTTGGCGCGTTCCGCAACCGCCTTCAGCCGCAGGGCATCAAGCGAGGAGCGGGCCTCGGCGACATTGGTCTTGGCCGCCAGCAAAATCCGCTGCGCCTCATCCGCAATGCCGCGTTCCAGCATGTCGCGTTCCGCCCCCGCCGTCGCCAGACGCGGATGGCGGGCGCCATAGGTCAGCGTCATCGCCCCGATCTGCTGCTGCAAGGTGCTGTATTGCGCACGGATGGTGTTCATGGTCTGGCTGTCGAAGATCGCGTCGCTCTGGGTGCGGTTCTGGGCAATCGCCGCCTGCATCTGCTTGAGGCGCGACTCCTCCTGAATGACGCGCTGCTGCGCGGCAAGAACCTGCGCATTCAGCTCTCCTGATGCCAGATTGCTGACCAGCTGGCCGTTATTCTCCTGCAGGCCGTTTTCGCGGCGGAAATCGGCGACGCGCTTTTCGGCAACCGTCACGTTCTGGCGCATTTCCTCAAGCCGCTTCTTGAGATCATCGACGATACGCAGGCTGCTGTCGGAGGTCGTCTGGAACAACTCGCTTTCGAAAGCCTTCACCATCGCCTTCGAGACTGTCACGGATTTGTCCGGATCATTGGTCCAGACCGCAAGCGTCACCACGAAGGAACGCGGATCCCGTTCCGCCGCAACCCGTTCGCCCAGCGAACGAAGCGCGCCGACCTTGTTGTCACCATCTTCCGGCTTGGGTGAAAAAAATGCTTTCAGCCGCGCAAGAGGCGGTGGGGATATGAATTCCGGGTCCTCATCCAGTTTCAGCTCGTCCACCACCCGCGCCAGCACGTTGCGCGAGGTAACGGTGCGCAGCTTGCTCTCCACTTCGAGAATCTGGGTGTCGCGCTGCTGGTTGGGCGAAAACACCCCGTCATTGACGACATTCAGGTTGGAGGGATTGACGACGATATCCGTATAGGCGGTGTAACGCGGCGGCGTCATATAGGCATAGGAAAGTGCAGCGGCGACGCAGAGAATGATCGCAAGCACAATCCAGACGATCCCGGCACGCAGCCAGCCGAGCACCTCGTCGACACCGATCCGGTCAATATATTTCAGGCCCGGCAGCGTGGCCGCGAAACTGTTGCTTGGCGATGTCGGCCTTGTGGGCTTTTCAGCCGGAGCGGGTTCAGCAACGGCAGCCGCCGGCTTCGGCTCAAGATGCTCTTTCAGCACCGTGCGCTCGAAAACCTCATCCTCATCCACCAGATCGTCCAGCAGGGAACCGTGGGGTCTGGCGGCGGGCGCCGCTTTTTCATCCAGCGGACGTGCCTGCTTATGTCCCGCCTTTTGAAGCCTGTACATCAGCCAATCCAACTTGAACGAACCACAAAAAAGGCCTGCAACAGATGGTTTTCATCGTCGCCAGAACCACTATTAACCGGCAAGTCTAGATATAACGGGTGAATTTTAGGTTACCCGCATCATCCCCGCCATCATCACCTATTCGCCGCGTCCATGAAAGAGATGATTGACTTGAATGGATCGATAAGGTTCTTTCTGGCGTTATATTTTTGTATTATCCATTTGAACCTCAAAGATTTTATCGAAACGGAGTTTGGCATGAGCCTGAAATTTGGAACGAGCGGCCTTCGCGGCCTGTCTGTCGATCTGAAAGGAAAGGCCTCGGCCGTCTACGCAACGGCATTTGCAAGGCACCTTCTCACATCGGGTCAGGCAAAGGCGGGCGACCCCATTCTCGTGGCCCGCGATTTCCGCGATTCGAGCCCGGATGTTTCCGCAACCTGTATCGCCGCGCTGAAAAAAGCCGGCCTCACACCGCTCGATTGCGGCACCGTGCCGACACCGGCACTGGCGCTTTACGGACTTTCCCTCAAGGCGGGCGCGCTGATGATAACGGGTTCGCATATTCCGGCCGACCGCAACGGCATCAAATTCTACCGCCCGGACGGCGAAATCGACAAACAGGACGAAACGGCGATCGCCGCACTCGCAGCCGAAGTCGAGGCTGAAGGGATTAACGACGAGGCCGCAACGGCGGACGACCATTCCGCAATTGCAGCCGAGCTCTTTTATGAGCGCAATGCCGCACTCCTGCCGGCAAAGGCGCTGTCGGGCCTGAAGATCGGCGTTTACCAGCACAGCACGGTGGCGCGCGATCTCTTCGTTGACGTTCTCGCCCACTATGGCGCCGAAGTTGTGTCGCTCGGCCGTTCCGAGACCTTCATTCCGGTCGATACCGAGGCGGTCTCCCCTGAAACGCTGGAGCTTCTCAAAAAATGGGCACCGGAACACGGCCTCGATGCCATCGTTTCCGCCGATGGTGACGGCGACCGGCCCCTGCTTGCCGATGAAAACGGCGTGCCGCTGCGCGGCGACCTGATCGGATTGATCACAGCGAATTTTCTCGATGCCGGCGTGGTCGTCACCCCCGTCACCTCCAATTCCGGCATTGAGGCGAGCGGTTCGTTCAAGGTCATCCGCACCAGGGTCGGTTCGCCTTTCGTGATCGCCGGCATGGCGCAGGCCCTTGCCGAAGGAAACAACGGCGTCATGGGTTTCGAGGCCAATGGCGGCCTTCTGACAGCCTCCACCTTCACATTGAACGGCAAACCGCTATCGCCCCTGCCGACGCGGGACAGCTTCCTGCCCATCCTCGCCGTATTGCTTCTCTCCGCCGAGCAGAAAAAGCCGCTATCGCAGATTGCCGCCGCCTACAACCTGCCGGTCGCGGCTGCGGATCGTCTGGAAAACTTCGCACAGGAAAAGAGCGCTGCCCTGATGACGCATCTGCGCGCCTCGCGGAATAATCTCGAAACCTTCCTCGCCCCCGTGGGCACGGTCAAGGCGCTGAGCGACATTGACGGCCTGCGCGTGGCGCTGACAGACGGCAGCACCATCCATTTCCGCCCTTCCGGCAATGCTCCGGAAATGCGCTGCTACGTCGAGGCCGCCAATCAGGACGACGCCGAAACGCTGCTGAGCAGGGGCCTCGATCTCATCCGCAACTTTGGATGAGTGGATGGCGCCGAACGCTTGAAGCGGACGGCCACCATGGATGTCCCAGTGTCGCAAATGTCGCATCCCGTCTTTGCCTGTTGCTCTTCCCGCTCCGGAAAGCGATAAGGGCCGCAGGGTTCAAGGAGGCGGGATGTGAGCGGCGAGACCATTACCCTTTATGAAGCGATCGGCGGCGATGCCACAGTCAGAGCACTGACCCGGCGCTTCTACGAATTGATGGACACCCTGCCGGAGGCGGCGCATTGCCGCGCCATCCATCCAGCCGATCTTTCCGGCAGCGAAAGCAAGTTCTACGATTATCTGACCGGATATCTTGGCGGACCGCCGGTCTATGTCGAAAAACACGGCCACCCGATGTTGCGCAGGCGTCATTTCGTGGCCCCTATCGGACCCGCCGAGCGGGACGAATGGCTGCTCTGCTTTCGCCGCGCGATGGATGAGACCATCGAGAACACAAAGCTCCGGGACATCATCTGGGGACCCGTGGAGCGGCTGGCCTTTCACATGCAAAATCAGGAAGCGAATAACCCATGACGACGGAAAGATTGCGCGCCTTGATTTTG
Organism: Agrobacterium sp. S7/73; assembly: GCF_019355535.1. Classification (NCBI taxonomy): domain Bacteria; kingdom Pseudomonadati; phylum Pseudomonadota; class Alphaproteobacteria; order Hyphomicrobiales; family Rhizobiaceae; genus Agrobacterium; species Agrobacterium sp. S7/73. Next base: position 517,769 of record NZ_CP072136.1, on the reverse strand, counting down.
CTGCTGGGCAGCCTTTTGGGTGCTGCCGGCGTCATGCTTGCCGCCGCCGCCACCCATACCGGCGAAACCTATATGCTTGGCAACGCCTCGACCATGGCGCTCGCCCATGCGCCAGTGCTTGTGGCACTGCATATCGGCGCGGACCGCATCAGAACCGCCATTCCGGCAGGGCTGATTCTTGGCTTCGGCACGGCGGTTTTTGTTGGTGATCTCGTCACCAGACATTTTTCCGGTCACAGCCTGTTTCCCTACGCGGCCCCCTTGGGTGGCCTCGGCATGATCGCGGGATGGCTGGTGCTCTGCGCCGGTGCATTTTTGAAGCCGAGGGGCTAAATCGGCATCAACGCCGTTTCCAGCGAAACGACAGGATGTTGCCGCCACGTTGAGCCGCGTCACCGATTTCGAAGAACGGCTTTTCGCCCGGCTGGCGGGTGCGCAGATAGGGAAAAGCGAGCACATTGCCGCCGTCAGCTGCGGCGCGGTTGCGCCGCTCGCGTTCGCCGACGACTTCATACATCTCCGTCAGGGCCGGATCGGCGCCCTGATCGGCCATCTTGTGCAGCTCCACGCGGCAGGCCTCAGCCACCGCCTGCTCTGCATCCTTGAAATTATTGCGCTCGTCGCTCATCGTTTAAGGTCCGTTCATTCATCGTCTGCAGCGCCCGCTCCAGACTGGATTTGCTGCCATTGCGCAGCGGAATGAACGTCTTGCCGAATTTCTTGCAACCGGACTTCACCCGCAGACACGCATCGTGGCTGATACAGTCGATCGGGCAGAAAACGCAGTCGACGGAGGGAAGAACAGTGTCGATACGCGAGACCGCCTCACGCAATCCGCCATCGTGATGGATAAGCTCGGCGCCGAAATTGCTGGCGATCTGGCGAAGATGGGCAACCTGACAGTCACGGCCGCCAACATAAAGAAAGCTCTTCGGACCGGAAAGCTGCTGTTCGGCCACATCCTTTTCAGGTTGAGGCGCGCCCTTGCCCTGCTTGCCGCCGCGTTCGGCTTTCTTCTTTTCCTTGCGTGCCATTCCCTCACCTGCCGGTTGATTTTTTCATGCCCCGACGTTCGGGATGCCGGCACCATAATAAAGATGAGTTTTGGAGTAAAGTATAAAGGTGATGATTTTCCTCATGTTTTGACATAAAGAATCGATCACATATTCGCGATAACCTCACCAGATCAGTTGTTGATCTTCAATCCGCCCATGAAAAGCTGCTCCAGGTGCCGGGCTGCATCCTCAAACCGGCCTTCGCCACCGTTCTTGTCGCCCAGCACGGCCCGCACCTGCACGTCGAAATCCGCATAGTGCTGCGTGGTCGACCAGATCGAGAAAATCAGGTGATAGGGATCGCATTTCGCCATCCTTCCGGCCTTGATCCAGACGCGGATTACCTCCGCCTTTTCATCCACCAGTTGCTTCAGCGGACCCTTCAGCTCATCCTCGATATGGGGCGCGCCCTGCAGAATTTCATTGGCAAACAGGCGGCTCTCGCGCGGAAAATCGCGCGACATTTCCAGTTTGCGGCGAATATAGGAGCGGATTTCGCTTTCAGGATTGCCCTCGGCATCGAAAGCCCTGAGCGGATCCAGCCAGGTATCCAGCACCCGCTCGATCAACGCGCGATGCATCGCCTCCTTGGTGCGGAAATAATAAAGTACGTTCGGTTTCGACATGCCGGCCGCCTCGGCAATCTGGTCGATGGTTGAACCGCGAAAGCCGTTGGTGGAAAACACACTCAGCGCGGCCTCAAGAATCGCTTCCTGCTTTTCTTCCTGAATGCGGGTCCGCTTCTGTGTTTTCGCTGCGCGCGGTATGGCCATACTCTGCTCTCTGTGTTTCTTTTCGGTGCAATTGCCGCTACAGTATGCTTAAAAAATAATCGCCGCGTACAGTTTAGGCAAAATTAGTGCGATTCGTCACGAAAATCCCTTGCTGACGTCATGGCGAATTTGCAATGTTTACCAGCCGGTCAATTTATCCACCATCGCCATCACAAGGCAATGGCTGTTATCTTAACCGGCAAAAACGGGAACGGCACAAGCTTTGCTTCGATAAAAACAAAACAGGTGAGGACGACACTTCATGGCAGCGGGTAAGAACTTGACGGTCAATGGCGACCGTCTGTGGGACAGTCTGATGGACATGGCGAAAATCGGCCCCGGCATTGCCGGCGGCAATAATCGCCGCACGCTGACGGATGAAGATGCTGAAGGCCGCAGCCTGTTCAAGCGCTGGTGCGAGGCGGCCGGCCTCACGATGGGCGTCGACAAGATGGGCACGATGTTCGCCACCCGCCCCGGCGAGGACCCGGATGCACTGCCGGTCTATATCGGCAGCCATCTCGACACCCAGCCAACCGGCGGCAAGTTCGATGGCGTTCTGGGTGTGCTGGCTGGACTGGAAGTCGTGCGAAGCCTGAACGATCTCAACATAAAGACGAAACACCCTGTTGTCGTTACCAACTGGTCCAATGAGGAAGGCGCGCGCTTTGCCCCGGCCATGCTGGCTTCCGGCGTCTTCGCTGGCATTCACGATCTCGATTACGCCTATAGCCGCACCGATACCGACGGCAAGACCTATGGCGACGAGCTGAAGCGCATCGGCTGGCTGGGTGAGGAAGAGGTGGGCGCCCGCAAGATGCACGCCTATTTCGAATATCATATCGAACAGGGACCGATCCTCGAGGCGGAAGGCAAGCAGATCGGCGTCGTTACCCATGGTCAGGGCCTGTGGTGGCTGGAAGTGACGCTGACAGGCAAGGAAGCGCATACCGGCTCGACGCCGATGGCCATGCGCGTCAATGCTGGCCTCGCCGCCGCCCGCATCCTCGAAAAGGTGCAGGAAGTGGCGATGGCCCACCAGCCGGGCGCCGTCGCCGGCGTCGGCCAGATGATCTTCACGCCCAATTCCCGCAATGTGCTGCCCGGCAAGGTGGTTTTCACCATCGACCTCAGAACCCCCTCGCAGGCAAAACTCGACAACATGCGCGCCATTTTCGAACGCGAGGTGCCCGTTATCGCCGAAGAACTCGGCGTCGGCTGCTCAATCGAGGCCATCGGCCATTTCGATCCCGTCACCTTCGATCCGGTGCTGGTGGGCCGCGTGCGCGCTGCTGCCGAGAAGCTGGGCTACAGCCATATGGACATCATTTCCGGCGCGGGCCATGATGCTTGCTGGACGGCAAGGGTTGCACCCTCCACCATGATCTTCTGCCCCTGCGTGGACGGTCTTTCCCACAATGAAGCCGAAGACATCTCCTCCGAATGGGCCGCCGCGGGTTGCGACGTGCTGCTGCATGCAGTGCTGGAAACTGCGGAGATCGTGCAATGACCGCCACCATTATCAAGAACGGCACCATCGTCACCGCCGACCTGACCTACAAGGCCGATGTTAAAATCGAAGGCGGCAAGATCACAGAGATCGGACCCGATCTGACCGGCGGCACAGTGCTCGATGCCACGGGATGTTACGTCATGCCCGGCGGCATCGATCCGCATGTGCATCTGGAAATGCCCTTCATGGGCACATATTCCGCCGATGATTTCGAGAGTGGCACGCGTGCCGCCCTTGCCGGCGGCACGACCATGGTGGTGGATTTTTGTCTGCCCGATCCCGGCCAGTCGCTGCTCGATGCCCTGCAAAGATGGGACAACAAGGCAACGCGAGCCAACTGCGATTATTCCTTCCACATGGCCGTTACCTGGTGGGGCGAGCAGGTCTTCAACGAGATGAAGACTGTGGTTCAGGAAAAGGGCATCAATTCGTTCAAGCACTTCATGGCCTACAAGGGCGCGTTGATGGTGAATGACGACGAGATGTTCGCCTCCTTCTCGCGCTGCGCCGAGCTTGGCGCCATTCCCTTCGTTCATGCGGAAAACGGCGATATCGTCGCGCAGATGCAGGAAAAGCTGATGGCGGAAGGCAATGTCGGTCCGGAAGCGCATGCCTATTCCCGGCCGCCCTCCGTCGAAGGCGAAGCGACCAACCGCGCCATCATCATCGCCGATATGGCCGGTGCGCCGCTTTATGTCGTTCATACATCCTGCGAGCAGGCACATGAAGCCATCCGCCGTGCGCGTCAGAACGGCATGCGCGTTTATGGCGAACCGCTGATCCAGCACCTGATCCTCGATGAAAGCGAATACGCCAATGCCGACTGGGACCATGCTGCCCGCCGGGTCATGTCGCCACCCTTCCGCAACCGCCAGCATCAGGATAGCCTCTGGGCGGGTCTCGCCTCCGGCTCGCTGCAATGCGTGGCGACCGACCATTGCGCCTTCACCACCGACCAGAAACGCTTCGGCCTCGGTGATTTCCGCAAGATCCCCAATGGCACCGGCGGGCTGGAAGATCGCATGCCGCTGCTCTGGACCCATGGCGTGGCGACCGGCCGGCTGACGATGAACGAATTCGTCGCCGTCACCTCCACCAACATTGCGAAAATCCTCAACATCTATCCGAAAAAGGGCGCGATCCTCGTCGGCAGCGATGCCGATCTCGTCGTCTGGGACCCGGTGCGGGAAAAGACCATCCGCGCGGAAAACCAGCAATCGGCCATAGATTACAACGTGTTCGAAGGACAGAAGGTCAAGGGCCTGCCGCGCTTCACCCTGTCGCGCGGCATCGTCAGCATCGAGGAAAGCACTGTCAAGACGCAGGAAGGTCACGGCACGTTCGTCGCCCGTGATCCCTATCCCGCCGTCAGCAAGGCGCTGTCCACATGGAAAGAGCTCGTCGCGCCACGCAAGGTGGAACGCAGCGGCATTCCGGCATCGGGTGTATGACCTTGAGCACCGATCCGAAACGCGAAATCGTCATCGCTGCCGCCGTTCTCCTGAATGCGCGGCGGCAAATGCTTGTCGTGCGCAAGCGCGGCACCACGCAATTCATGCAGCCGGGCGGCAAGATCGATCCGGGTGAAACGCCTGAGCAGGCGCTTCACCGTGAACTTGCCGAGGAAATCGGCCTCACGCTTCCTGAAAATGCCGCGCGATACGAGGGCATCTTTCGGGAGGAGGCCGCCAATGAGACAGGGGCGGAGGTCGTGGCCCATGCCTTCGTCGCCCAACTGAATATCGAAGTTACCCCACAGGCCGAGATAGAGGAGGTGCGCTGGCTCGATCTGGATGCGGCCTCCAATCTGCCGATCGCCAAACTCACGGAAACACGTATGCTGCCGCTGGCACGCGCAGCCCTGACGGAAAGTGGAAACAAGCCACGATGAACCAAGCCTCGTCCTATTCCGTCGTTTCCGCCAGAAATCTCGGCCTCACCTTCGAAACCGGCGATGGCCCGGTGCACGCGCTTTCCAATGTCGATCTGGAAGTGGGCAAGGGCGAGTTCGTCTCCTTCATCGGCCCTTCCGGCTGCGGTAAGACCACGTTCCTGCGGGTGATTGCCGATCTAGAAAAGCACACATCCGGCGATATCACCGTCAATGGCACCACGCCGGAAAACGCCCGCAAGGACCGGTCGTACGGCTATGTCTTTCAGGCCGCCGCACTCTATCCGTGGCGGACCATCGAAAAGAACATTGCACTGCCGCTCGAAATCATGGGCTATACGAAGGCCGAACAGAGGGAGCGCATCGACCGCACGCTCGATCTCGTCAATCTCAGCGGTTTCAGCAAGAAATACCCATGGCAGCTTTCCGGCGGCATGCAGCAGCGCGCCTCCATCGCCCGCGCGCTGGCCTTCGATGCCGACCTGCTGTTGATGGACGAACCCTTCGGCGCGCTGGACGAGATCGTCCGCGACCATCTGAACGAACAGCTGCTGAAACTGTGGGATACGACCGGCAAGACCATCTGCTTCGTCACCCACTCCATCCCGGAAGCCGTTTATCTCTCGACCAAGATCGTCGTGATGTCACCACGGCCCGGCCGCGTGACGGATATCATCGAATCCACGCTGCCAAGGGAAAGGCCGCTTGAGATCAGGGAGACGCCGGAATTTCTGGCAATTGCGCATCGCGTGCGTGAGGGATTGAAGGCGGGGCATAGCTATGAGGGGTGATTTTCGGCGCAAACTCATTGCGGGAGGCTCTACCCCCCTCTGCCCTGCCGGGCATCTCCCCCTCAAGGGGGGAGATCGGCAGGAGGCGCTACCATTGTTTCATTCTCAACCTCTGAGATGGGCGATACCCAACCACGAGTCGATCTCCCCCCTTGAGGGGGAGATGTCCGGCAGGACAGAGGGGGGTAAGCCCCACCCACGGATTGGCAATACCCCCCACCCACCGAGGGCGCCGCAATGACCCTCCTCCGCCACCGCGTCCTCCCCATCCTCACCGTCCTCCTCGCCATCCTCATCGTCTGGCACCTTTGCGTCATCTACCTCAACATGCCCTTCGTCCGCGATCAGGCAAACCGCGCCGGCCAGACGCCGAGCTTCATGGAGCTTCTGCCGCAAACCTTCGCACAGGAGCGCCCGGTTCTCCCCGCCCCGCACCAGATCATCGCGGAACTGTGGGACACCACCGTCAACAAGGCGATCACCTCGAAGCGCAGCCTCGTTTATCACGCGGGCGTCACGCTTTCGGCCACGCTCCTCGGTTTCGCCATCGGCGCGGTGCTCGGCATCCTGCTTGCCGTCGCCATCATCCACAATCGCGCCATGGACCGCTCGGTCATGCCGTGGATCATCGCCAGCCAGACCATCCCCATCCTTGCTGTCGCGCCGATGATCATCGTCGTCCTGAATTCCATCGGCATTTCCGGGCTGTTGCCCAAGGCGCTGATTTCCACCTATCTCTCGTTCTTCCCGATTGTCGTCGGCATGGTGAAGGGCCTCAGAAGCCCCGAAACCATCCAGCTGGACCTGATGCACACCTATAATGCCTCGCCCGCACAAATCTTCTGGAAGCTGCGCTGGCCGTCTGCCCTGCCCTATCTCTTCACCTCGCTGAAGATCGCCATCGCGATTGCGCTGGTCGGGGCCATCGTCGGCGAATTGCCGACGGGCGCCGTCGCAGGCCTCGGCGCGCGTCTGCTCTCCGGCTCCTATTACGGCCAGACGGTGCAGATATGGGCAGCGCTGTTCATGGCCGCCGGTGTGGCCGCCATTCTGGTCTCGATCATCGGCATCGCTCACGCAGCCGTCCTCAAGAGAATGGGAGCGCGGCCATGACAAATCCCGTCTGGTTTATTGGCGCAATCCTGTTCTGGCTTGCCGCCTGGGCCTGCAACGAATGGCTGGTGCGCCACACCTTCGCATCACAGTCGGCAAAGCGAATGAGCCGCATGGCCATACCGCTTCTCTTCGGGCTGGCCATTCTCGCGCTTTGGGAAGGTGTGGTGCGCGGCTTCTCCGTCCCGCCCATCCTGCTGCCTGCCCCGAGCGCCATCCTCGCCCGCCTTCTCGGCTCGCTACCGATCCTCTGGGCGGATTTCCGCCAGACCTTCCTCAAATCGGTGCTGACAGGTTATGTGCTCGGCTGCGGCCTCGGTTTCATCGTCGCCATCCTCATCGACCGCTCGCCTTTCCTGCAACGCGGGCTTCTGCCCATCGGCAATTTCGTCTCCGCTTTGCCGGTCGTCGGCATCGCTCCCATCATGGTCATGTGGTTCGGTTTCGACTGGCAGTCGAAAGTAGCTGTCGTCGTCATCATGACGTTTTTCCCGATGCTGGTGAATACGGTTCAAGGGCTTGCCGCCTCCAGCCACATGGAACGCGACCTGATGCGCACCTATGCCGCAGGCTGGGGGCAGACATTGCTGAAACTGCGCCTGCCCGCCGCCTGGCCCTTCATCTTCAATGCCCTGAAGATCAATTCCACACTGGCGCTGATCGGCGCCATCGTCGCGGAATTCTTCGGCACGCCCATCGTCGGCATGGGTTTTCGCATCTCGGCGGAAATGGGCCGCAGCAATGTCGATATGGTCTGGGCAGAAATCGCCGTGGCGGCGCTCGCAGGCTCAGGATTTTACGGTCTGGTGGCGCTCATCGAGCGCGCCGTCACCTTCTGGCATCCGTCCGTCCGTGGGGGACGAACGTAAATAACGAAAAAGGGAACAGCGATGAAAATGAAACTTGCCTCCATGCTTCTTGCCGGCGCGTCACTTCTGAGCGCATTTGAGGCTCAGGCGGCCGACAAGATCACCCTGCAGCTGAAATGGGTCACCCAGGCGCAGTTCGCCGGTTATTACGTCGCCAAGGACAAGGGCTTTTATGAAGCCGAAGGCCTCGATGTCGATATCAAGCCGGGCGGACCGGATATTGCGCCTGCGCAGGTTCTGGCAGGCGGTGGCGCGGATGTGATCGTCGACTGGATGCCATCGGCACTCGCCACCCGCGAAAAGGGCGTGCCGCTCGTCAACATCGCCCAGCCGTTCAAAACGTCAGGCATGATGCTGACCTGCCTCAAGGAAACCGGCATTACCAAGCCGGAAGATTTCAAGGGCAAGACGCTCGGCGTCTGGTTCTTCGGCAATGAATATCCGTTCCTGTCGTGGATGGCGCACCTGAAAATCCCGACCACCGGCGGCGCGGATGGCGTCACCGTCCTCAAGCAGGGTTTCAACGTCGATCCGCTGCTGCAAAAGCAGGCCGCCTGCATTTCCACCATGACCTATAATGAATACTGGCAGGTCATTGACGCCGGCATCAAGCCGGAGGAACTCGTCACCTTCAAATATGAGGACGAAGGCGTGGCAACGCTGGAGGACGGGCTCTACGTTCTCGAAGACAAGCTGAAGGACGCCAAGTTCAAGCAAGACATGGTCAAATTCGTCCGCGCTTCCATGAAGGGCTGGAAGTGGGCGGAAGAACACCCTGACGATGCAGCAGGTATCGTTCTTGAAAATGACGCCTCCGGCGCCCAGACCGAAAAGCACCAGAAGCGCATGATGGGCGAAGTCGCCAAGCTGACCGCCGGCTCGAAGGGCGCGCTGGACAAGGCGGATTACGAGCGCACCGTCAAGACGCTGCTCGGCGGCGGTTCCGATCCCGTCATCACCAAGGAGCCGACAGGCGCCTACACCACTGAAATCACCGATGCGGCGCTGAAATAGTCACGTCTAAGCCGAAAACATGGAAACGCGCGGCCATCGCCGCGCGTTTTTTTGCGCGTTGGTGACCCGTTTGATGAATTACAACACTCGGCCATATACAAAAATGTATATCAACCCTCGAGGCTATGCGGATTGATTTGTATAGCAACAACAATTAGAGTCCCCGCCAACAAGACTGCCGAATTTGATCTTGTAAAAAAGCACGAGGCAAAGGTGCTTAAGATTCGCGTTGAGGGGCGTTTGAATCGGGAGGATCGAGAAGGAAGTATTGTGATCCCTTGTTTCACATTCGTTGCCGCATGACCTTTTAAAACACGCCTTTAGGCTGAAGGACATGCGATCGAATATTGCGCGAGCCAAGACACATGCAGCATAAAGTCACGTTTAACCGCTTTGTTTTCCTTTTTCTTTCCGCAACGGCCCTGCCATTTTCGGCTGTGGCCGAGGGAGAATTGCCGGAACCGGTCAAACAGCAGAACCTGCCTTCCATCATCGTCGCACACGCCGCAACACGCGATCTCGTGGACCGCATCATCGCCACCGGCACCATCAGGCCCGTGGACGAAATTTATGTACAGCCGCTGGTCGACGGACTGTCGATCGACGAACTGAACGTCGATATCGGCGACAGGGTCGAGGCGAATGCGGTTCTGGCCGTGCTTTCCTCGGACAGTCTTCTCCTGCAAAAAAGCCAGCTTGAGGCCAACAGGGCCAAGGCGCAGGCCGCCGTTGCGCAATCCAAGGCGCAGGTTCTGGAGGCTGAGGCCAACAAGGCCGATGCCCTTCGCCAGCGCGACCGCGCCGCCAAGCTCGGCCAGAGCGGTTCCGGTTCCGTCTCCGAGACGGAAAAGACCGAGGCCGCTGCCCAGGTTGCGCAGGCACGCCTTGATGCCGCCAAACAGACCGTTTCCGCCGGAGAGGCAGACATCAAGGTCGTGGACGCGCAGATTGACGACATCAATCTGAAACTGACGCGCACGGGTGTGAAAACCCCCGTCACCGGCATCGTTTCCGCCAAGAATGCCAAGGTCGGCGCCATCGCCAGCGGCGCCGGAAACCCGCTTTTCACGATCATCAAGGACGGCGCGATCGAGCTTGTCGCCGATCTTTCCGAGACTGACATCCAGCGGGTGAAGGCCGGCCAGAAAGCTTTCTTGACGGTTGCCGGCGGAGCCAAAAAAATTGAGGGCAAGGTGCGTCTCGTTTCGCCGACCGTCGATCCGGCCACGCGCCTTGGTTCCGTGCATGTTGTGCTGCCGACGGACAGCCCGGCACGGTCGGGCATGTATGCCAGCGCGGAGATCATCGTAAAAGAGACGAACGCGCTTGCCCTGCCGCTTTCGGCCGTCACCTCCGGGCGTGAAGGCTCGACCACCCGCAAGGTGGAAGGCGACATCGTCAAGCAGGTGAAGATCGAGACCGGCATTGAAGACAGCGGTTTCATCGAGATTGTCAGCGGACTTGCCGCTGGTGACAAGGTTGTCGAGAAAGCTGGAGCATTCGTGCGTGATGGTGACCGGATAAGACCGGTGGAAGCCCAGACGGCTGCGTCCAACTGACTGAGGGAATGAAATGAACTTCTCCGCATGGTCAATCCGTAACCCGATTGCGCCGCTTCTCGGCTTCGCGCTTTTGATGTTCCTCGGCATCCAGGCCTTCAACGCCCTGCCGATCACCCGTTTTCCGAATATCGACGTTCCCGTCGTTGCCGTCACCGTGACCCAGAGCGGCGCTTCGCCGTCCGAGCTGGAAATGCAGGTGACGAAGGAGATCGAAGACGCTGTCGCCGCCATTAGCGGCGTCGACGAAATCCAGTCGACCGTCACCGACGGACAATCCCTGACAACCGTCGTCTTCCGCATCGAAAAGCCGACGGAAGAGGCGGTTCAGGACGTCAAGGACGCTATCGACAAGATCCGCAGCGATCTGCCGTCCGATATCGAAGTACCTGTTGTCAGCAAGATCGACGTGGAAGGCCAGGCAATCCAGACCTTTGCCGTCTCCTCGCCGAACATGACGCTGGAAGAACTGTCCTGGTTCGTGGATGACACCATCAAGCGTTCGCTGCAGGGCAAGTCCGGCATCGGCAAGGTCGACCGTTACGGCGGCGCCGACCGCGAAGTGCGCGTTTCGCTCAGCCCCGAAAAGCTCGACGCCTACGGAATCACCGCAAGCGAAGTGAACGGCCAGCTGCGCGGCACCAATATCGACCTCGGCTCCGGCCGCGGCCAGGTTGGCGGCAACGAACAGACGATCCGCACGCTCGGCGACACACGCGACGTCACCCAGCTTGCCAACACCACCATCGCGCTCTCCAATGGCCGTTTCGTAAAGCTCGCCGAACTCGGCACCGTCACGGACACCTATGAGGAGCAGAAGTCCTTCTCGCGCTTCAACGGCAACCCCGCCGTTACCTTTGCGGTGTTCCGCTCCAAGGGCGCCAGCGAGGTTTCGGTCGCCAAAACCGTGGCCGAAAGCCTCGATCAGGTCCGCAAGGACCATCCCGACGTCGCGATCCAGATGGTCGATGACGCCGTCTACTTCACCTACGGCAACTATACGGCAGCGCTCGATACGCTGATCGAAGGCGCGGTCCTCGCCGTCATCGTGGTTCTGCTGTTCCTCAGGAACTGGCGCGCTACCCTGATTGCCGCCGTGGCCCTGCCGCTCTCCGCGATCCCGACATTCTGGATCATGGACATCATGGGCTTCTCGCTCAACCTCGTCAGCTTCCTCGCATTGACGCTCGCCACGGGAATTCTCGTGGACGACGCCATCGTGGAAATCGAGAACATCGCCCGCCACATCAAGATGGGCAAGACGCCGTATCGCGCCTCGCTGGAAGCCGCAGACGAAATCGGCCTTGCCGTCATCGCCACCAGCTTCACCATCATCGCCGTCTTCGTACCCGTGTCGTTCATGCCCGGCATTCCCGGCCAGTACTTCATCCAGTTCGGTCTGACGGTCGCCTTCTCGGTGTTCTTCTCGCTGGCGGTCGCCCGTCTCATCACGCCCTTGATGGCCGCCTATCTCATGCGCGCCGAAGACGCGATGGATGACCATGCCGACAATGACGGCTGGCTGATGAAAGCCTATACGCGCATGGTTTCCGCCACCACCTCCAAATGGTGGGCGCGTTACCTGACGCTGGTCGGCGCCATCGGCTTCCTCATTGCTTCCGTCATGCTTCTAAGCCAGGTGCCGGGCAGCTTCCTGCCGCCGGACGACGCCTCGCGCGTAACGCTTTCGGTGGAACTGCCGCCGAATGCGACGCTGGACGAGACAGACCGGACGACGACCGAAATCTTCCACGCCATCCGCGATATCAACGGTGTGGAAAGCGTCTTCATCCTCGGCGGCGCCTCGCCCAAGGGCGATCTGGAGCTTCGCCGCGCCACCGTCAACGTCATTCTCCAGCATATCGACCATTCGCTGCTGAAAACCCTTGTCAACAAGGGTCTCGGCTCGCTTCCGCTTGTCGGCCAATATCTTCCGAAGATCGAGGAAAAGGGCCGTGTCCGTCCGCAGTGGGATGTGGAGCGGGATATCTTCGCCAAGGTCCACAGCATTCCGGATGTGCGCATCATCAAGCTGAACGACCGCGCGGAACGCGAACTGAGCTTCAACTTCCTCTCGTCCAACGAGAAGGATCTGAACGACGCCGTCGGCATTCTCGAAAGCCGCCTGCGCGCCTCGCCCATCCTTGCCAATGTCAGCTCGGAGGGAGCGCTTCCCCGTCCTGAACTGCAAATCCGCCCGCGCAAGGACGAGATCGCCCGCCTCGGAATCACGCCGCAGCAGATTTCGCAGACGGTGCGTGTCGCCACCATCGGTGACATCGACGCACAGTTGACGAAAATCTCGCTGGACGACCGGCAGATCCCGATCCGCGTGCAGGCATCTATCGATACCCGCCGTGACCTCGCCACCATCCGCGCGCTGAAGGTCAAGACCGCATCCGGTTCGCTGGTGCCGCTCTACAGTGTTGCCGATATCGACTATTCGGAAGGTCCAAGCTCGATCAAGCGCAACGACCGCAACCGCGTCGTCTCCATCGGCTCCGATGTACCGTTCGGCACAGCGCTCGATACATCGACGGCGGAGTTCAAGCGGATCGTTTCGGAAACCGAACTGCCGGCAAGCGTTCGCCTTGCCGAAAGCGGCGATGCCAAGGTGCAGGGCGAAATGCAGCAGGGCTTCGTCAACGCCATGCTGCTCGGCCTGCTGCTGGTGCTTGTGGTGCTTATTCTTCTGTTCAAGGATATCATCCAGCCCTTCACCATCCTGTTCTCACTGCCGCTCGCCATTGGCGGCGTGGCCGTGGCGCTCATCATCACGCAGAACGCGCTTTCCATGCCCGTTCTCATCGGCATTCTGATGCTGATGGGTATCGTGACGAAAAACGCCATCCTTCTGGTGGACTTCGCCATTGAAATGCGCCGGCACGGCATGGAACGCGTGCATGCCATGGTCGAGGCCGGCCGCAAGCGCGCCCGCCCGATCATCATGACCTCCATCGCCATGTCGGCGGGCATGTTGCCCTCGGCACTTGGCGTCGGCGAAGGCGGCTCCTTCCGCGCGCCGATGGCGATTGCAGTGATCGGTGGCATCATCGTCTCCACGGTGCTGTCCCTGATCGTGGTCCCCGCCTTCTTCCTGATCATGGATGACCTGTCGCGCCTGCTCGCCCACCTCTTCGGCCGCTTCGTCGGCAAGAAGGAAGAGGAGGAAGAGTCGCTCTCCAACGAAAAACTCTCGGAGATCGCCCGCGAAAACAGCCTGGCGCTCTCCTCGCTGGAAGCGCGCGTCGCCGGCATGGAAAAAGGCTCCGGTGAAAAATCCGGTGACAAGGGCAGCAATATATTGCGGTTGCCGCCGCTCGCTGCCGAGTGAAAGTTGAAACGCCGGGTCCAGTACCCGGCGTTTCCTTTTGTGGTGAGTTTGCTTGGTCGCGACTGTGTTGCGGCTGGCTTCTTCTCCACGCCGGGGAGAAGAGATAGGCCGCACCCACTCGCTCCACATTTCCCTGCTCCCCGCACAACAACGCCAAACCCATTTGATCGAAATCAATTCGCTTTTCAGGTGAACTGCTAATCTCCCTCGCATCGGGAATTGCCGGTCGAAGGATAATGCGATGAGCTCTTTTCAGATAGGCGTGAGGGAAAAGGAACATCCCCGGTTTCGTATCGCTTCGGACAACCCGGCAAAAGGTTTGAGCGGGAGCCGGATGGACGTGAACAAGACCGTAAAGCTGAGCAACAGGGACAGGAACATTCTGCTGCGCGTGCCCCTGATAGGGATTGCGGATGAAGCGGCGGCGTTGAAATTGATGGAGGCGGCAACCGTCACCAATCTCAATGCCCGCCATGTACTCTTCAAGGAAGGCGAGGCAGCGCAATATTTCTACTGTGTGCTGTCGGGCTATGTCCGCCTTTACCGGCTGGACAGGCACGGGCGCGAGGCGGATGTGCGTGTCAGCGGTCCGGGCGATACCTTCAACGAATGCCTGATCTTCGGCAGCGACAGCTATCGTTACAGCGCGCAGGCGGCGGAAAGCTGCACCGTGGCGCGTTTCGAACTGGCAAGAATCCGCAGCCTTGTAGATCAGGAACCGGCAATCGCCAAGGCCGTGATGCGCTGCCTCTCTAACAGCCTGCTCGGCACCATGGATTGCATTGCCAACGACCGGCTGCAAACCGCGCCTCAACGCGTTGCCCATTACCTGATCAATCAGGGGCCGCGCGACGCTACGTCCTTTTCGCTGCGTCTGCCGTTCCAGAAAAGCCTGCTCGCCGGCAAGCTCGGCCTTGCGCCGGAAGCGCTGTCGCGCGCTTTCTCCGCACTGAAAAAGGCGGGCGTCACCGTTCGAGGCCGCATCGTGCAGGTCAATGATGTCGCGGCGCTGAAGCAGATTTGAAGAAGTACCGGGGAGAGGAAGAGGACGGGACGCCTACGGGTATCCCGTCCTCTAATTTTTTGTCGAGCAGGATATCAGACCGGCTGCGGCACGAAGCGGAAGCGATCGCCCTCTCGCTCGACGCGGAAAAACCCACCAAGATGGCCGCCGGAAACCAGCCAGCCGTGATCGGCAACCTGGGTCAGCGCATCGAGACGTGTCGAATAGGCAGTTTCGGAATCGATATCATAGACGAAACCGATACCCGGATCGTCCGCCTGCAACGCGCTCACATGCAGCACATCGCCCCACAATAACAGCCGGTCATCGCCGTTACCGATGAGATAGCCGGTATGGCCAGGCGTATGGCCGGGCATGGCGATGGCTTCCATACCCTCGGCAATCCTGCCAGTTGGGATTGGCCGCAGCATGGCCCCACAAATGTCGAGCAGCCGGGCGGCAATATCGAAAGCGCCCTGCCGCGCAGGCGGCAATGTCTTGCGCGCATCCTCGCTGGTGAAAAAGGCAAGATCGGCCTCGGGCACCCATATGTCCGCATTGGGAAAATAAGGCCGGTCGCCTTCGATAAGTCCCAGCGCATGGTCGCCGTGAATATGGGTGAGGATAACTCGGCTGACATCATCAGGCTGGATCCCAGCAGCAATCATCCCCGCACGGGCATGGCCGTAGGTCGGCCCCCAGGCCGTGCCGCAACCGGTGTCTATCAGCGAAATACCATCAGGCCCTGACAGCACAAAACAGTTGACGTCCATATCCACCTTTTCGCCCTCATGCCCGGCAAGCGCCGCCGCCAGCGCATCCGCGCCCTGCCGGTGGATGAGGTGGCCGACAGGCGCCTTGTAGACACCATCGACAAAACGGGAAACGTCATAGGGACCAAAACGGAGGGGCGTGGTCATGTCTCAGAGACCGCCCTGCTCTTTCAGGAAACCGACGATGCGGTCAACACCCTCGCCGCGCTTCATGTCGGTAAAGACGAAAGGCATGGCATTGCGCATGCGGGTGGCATCACTGTCCATCACCGTCAGATCAGCGCCGACGTAAGGGGCAAGGTCTTTCTTGTTGATGACCAGCAGGTCCGAGCGGGTGATGCCCGGCCCGCCCTTGCGCGGAATTTCCTCGCCCTGACAGACGGAGATCACATAGATGGTGATATCGGCAAGATCGGGCGAGAAAGTCGCCGCAAGATTGTCGCCACCGGATTCGATGAAGACAACATCGAGATCGGGAAAGCGCGCATTGAGACCGGCAATCGCCTGCAGATTGATCGTCGCATCCTCACGGATGGCGGTATGCGGACATCCGCCCGTCTCCACTCCAACGATACGCTCGGACGGCAGCGCCTGCATGCGCACCAGCGCTTCCGCATCCTCCTTGGTGTAGATATCATTGGTAACGACGGCGACGGAGTAATCGGCGCTCATCGCCTTGCAAAGCTTTTCCGTCAGCGCGGTCTTGCCGGAACCGACCGGTCCGCCAATGCCGACGCGCAGCGGACCGTTGCCCGATTTCATGCCCGATGTCACAACCATGTTCCCTTCAATATGCTTTGATGTTGTCCCACCATAACGCTTCGCACGACCGCTTCAAGGGCGGCAATGCTGCATTGCGGCGAGATATTCAGGAGCGGAAAAGCCGCGTTCCCTGCATCTCGTGCCGCATGGTCGCGGTGTCGGCGATAACAGTGGCACTGCCGAGATCGTCGAGCGTGGATTGCACGGCCCGTGCTGCCATTTCGCCGATCGACGCCTCGCTTTCGGCGAGAATGGCAACGCCATCCTTCTGCCCCGCGACGCCGAGGCGGATACCGGCGGAGACGATCTGCGAGACACCGGCATGCAGGAATGCGGCAACCGTTTCCCGAAGCGGCACGCCATGCCCTGCCGCCACCGCACCTATGGCAACAGGATAAGGAACCTCTTTCGGCAACAGCTCAAGAACCGCGTGCGGCCAGGCGCCGGCGGCGGCAACGAAGGCATCGCCGAGGAGCACCGTCTCGCGGTAGCGCTCCGCAGAACCGGCGAGCGCGCGAGCCAGATCCGCCGCTTCACTCAGGGCGACGGCGTCCGTTCCATTACGCCAGGCATCAGCCAGAAATACCGCATCGTTCCACAGACTGCCGGAACGCAGAAGCACCTCCACCCAGCCGTAAAGACCGGCGGCATCACTGACGCGCCGGTCCTCGACCGCCTTTTCAAGGCCGCCAGAGTAGGAAAAGCCGCCGACAGGAAAGGCCGGCGACATCCAGGCCATGAGCCGCAGCAGCGCGGCAACGCCGCGATCTTCGCTCATGCCTCAGCCATGGTCGTGATGGTGACCATGGTCATGCCCGTGCCCGTGACCGTGGGAATGGCCGCCATGGGCGTGGTAAGCACCGCGCGCCGGCTGGAAAGGTTCTTCCACATCACGCACTGTTGCGCCAAGGCCTTCCAGCATCGCGCGGATCACGTGGTCACGCAGGATGAGAATACGCTCCTCCTCGATCTGCGCCGAAAGGTGCCGGTTGCCCAGATGCCAGGCAAGCTCGATCAGGTGAAGACGGTCCTTCGCCTTGATTTCGAACAGCTTTTCGTCCGCAGCGCGAACCTCCACCAGATCACCGTTCTCCACCACCAGCAGGTCGCCATGGGCAAACAGTACAGCTTCCTTCAAATCCAACATCACCATCTCGTCATTCTGCAAATGCAGAAGTTTGCGGCGCAGATGTCGCTGGTCATGCGCGAGAGTGACATAACCGGAAGGTTCGTCGGCTGGAGTTCCGGCGGGGTGATAGGACGTGACGCGCAGCATGGGATGATCCATTTCAGAAACAGTCTTGGGGTTCCGATTGTTGACGGATAGACCGGCCGATTTCAAGGCGTGTTTTCAGGTCGAACGCATCTCGGAAAACGAAAAAGCCCGGCATCGCTGCCGGGCCTTGTCAAAAAAAGCAAACCGCAATCAGGCCGCAGCGCGGCTCTTCAGGTTTTCCAGAATGTTCTGCGGCGAGGAAACGCCGTAAGGGTCGGTATCGCTATTGTCGCAATAGCCCTCTTCCTCAAACCACTGCTCCACCAGACCGTCGTTGATGACGGCGGCGTAACGCCAGGAGCGCATGCCGAAACCGAGATTGTCCTTGGCGACCAGCATGCCCATCTTGCGGGTGAACTCGCCCGAACCGTCAGGAATGACCTTGACGTTTTCGAGGTTCTGGCCCTTTGCCCAGGCATTCATCACGAAGGCGTCGTTGACCGACAGGCAATAGATTTCATCGACGCCGAGCGCGCGGAATTCGCCCGCGAGCTTTTCGAAATCGGGAAGCTGGTAGGTCGAGCAAGTCGGCGTGAAAGCGCCGGGCAGCGAGAAAAGAACGACCTTTTTGCCCTTGAAGTAGTCGTCGGAGGTCATGTCCTGCCAACGGAAAGGGTTGGGGCCACCAACGGCCTCGTCGCGAACACGCGTGCGGAAGATAACGGCGGGCACTTTTTTGCCGAGCATGTCTTGTCTCCTGATCTGTCTTCAATTTTCTGGCGTTTTGCACGGATCGCTTGGGACCGATCCGCACGGAATTCTTTTGCCGTTTCTTTAGCGCAAGATGCGCTGCGGTGCAGCATAAAAATCGGATTACCAGACGTCAAATCAACGAAACGTCGCACCGCGGGAAGATCAATTGTGCAGCGCTACCGACCAGCGCAACAGTGGCGGCAACGGTGTCCACCAGCCGGTGCGAATGCCGGCTTGCCGCAGCATGGCGGCAGACCACGTGTTGCAGCCGGCCAGCGCATTGAACCAGCCATTCGCCTCGAAAAATCCATCCGTCAGGCTGTAGGAAGCACCGGGTATAAGCTGAACTTTGTCATTGTCCCGCAGGAAGCTCGCACGAATGCCCGCCACAAGTCGCTGATATCCCGCTTCGGAAATGCGAAGGCGCTTCACCCCGGCAAGGTCGGCGGGAAAATCCCCAGTCACATCCACATGCATCACAGACTGGTCGAGTGTCAGAGAGCGCACGACTGGCATCGGCTTCAGGTCGGCCCATGTCGGCGTCTGTATGTAAAACGACCGGCCACCCCAGCCGAACACCAGATAGGCAGCAGCCGGATGGTTGACCGCGATACCGCCCTCCTGCAATTCGGAAAAGACCCGACGCAGATCGTCATCAACAGGCAGGGCGATATCGGTATGGATCGGATTGGATAACAGCAATATCTCGCGATCCCTCACGCCGCTTGTTTCATCGGCAAAAAAGGGTCGCGGCACGACGTTGCCGAGCACAAGAAGCAGGATGATCAGCAGCAGGCCACCGCCGATCCACCTTGTGATAAATCTCACCACGAAACGCCGTCAGAACAGGAAATAACGCTGCGCCATCGGCAGCACCGTCGCCGGTTCACAGGTCAGAAGCTCGCCATCGGCGCGCACCTCATACGTTTCCGGGTCAACCTCGATATGCGGGGTCAGCGAATTGTGGATCATCGAGGCCTTGGAAATACCGCCGCGCACGTTCTTCACCGCCATCAGCTTCTTGGCAACACCAAGACGCCCTGCAAGGCCGGCATCCAGCGACGCCTGACTGACAAATGTAACCGAGGAATTGGTGCGCAGCTTGCCATAGGCGGCAAACATCGGGCGGTAATGCATCGGCTGCGGCGTGGGAATGGAGGCATTCGGATCGCCCATCGGTGCCGCGGCGATGGAACCGCCGAGCAACACCATTTCCGGCTTCACGCCGAAGAATGCCGGGTTCCACAACACCAGATCGGCACGCTTGCCGACTTCGATGGAGCCGATCTCATGGCTGACGCCCTGCGCGATGGCCGGGTTGATGGTATATTTGGCGATGTAACGGCGGACGCGGAAATTGTCGTTTTCGCCGGTCTCTTCCTTCAGGCGGCCGCGCTGGCGCTTCATCTTGTCAGCCGTCTGCCAGGTGCGGATCGCCACTTCACCGACACGGCCCATGGCCTGGCTGTCGGAGGAAATGATCGAGAACGCGCCGATATCGTGGAGAATATCCTCCGCCGCGATGGTTTCCTTGCGGATGCGGCTTTCGGCGAACGCGATATCCTCAGGGATGGACGACGACAGGTGGTGGCACACCATCAGCATATCCAGATGTTCGGCCAGCGTATTGATGGTGTAGGGCCGCGTCGGGTTGGTGGAAGACGGGATGACGTTCGGATTACCGCAGACCTTGATGATATCAGGCGCATGGCCGCCGCCTGCCCCTTCGGTGTGGAAGGCATGGATGGTACGGCCCTTGATGGCGGCAACCGTGTCTTCCACGAAACCGCTCTCGTTCAGCGTATCGGTGTGGATCATCACCTGCACGTCATATTCGTCAGCCACCGTCAGGCAATTGTCGATGGCGGCGGGCGTCGTGCCCCAGTCTTCGTGCAACTTCAGCGATGAGGCACCGGCAAGGATCATCTCTTCCAGCGGCGCGGGCAACGAAGCATTGCCCTTGCCCGCCAATGCGAGGTTCATCGGGAAAGCATCGAAGCTCTCGATCATCCGCTCGATGTGCCACGCGCCGGTGCAAGTGGTGGCAAGCGTGCCATGCGCGGGGCCGGAACCGCCGCCCAGCATGCAGGTAACTCCGCTCATCAGCGCTTCTTCGATCTGCTGCGGGCAGATGAAATGGATATGTGCATCCATGCCGCCGGCAGTCAGAATCTTGCCTTCGCCGGCAATCGCCTCTGTCGAAGGGCCGACAATGATCGTCACGCCCGGCTGCGTATCGGGGTTGCCCGCCTTGCCGATGGCGTGGATGCGCCCGTTCTTCAGGCCCACATCCGCTTTGTAGATGCCGCTATGGTCGACGATGACGACGTTGGTGATGACGGTATCGACAGCGCCCTCGGCCCGCGTCGCCTGGCTCTGGCCCATGCCGTCGCGAATGACCTTGCCACCGCCGAATTTCACTTCCTCGCCATAGGTCGTGTAGTCCTTCTCGATCTCGATGAAGAGTTCGGTATCGGCAAGACGCACCTTGTCGCCGACGGTCGGGCCGAACATGCCGGCATAGGCGGCGCGGGAAATCTTGTAAGGCATGGTTTCAGGCTCCTTCGGACGCGGAGAAAATCGATATGGGAGAAATTCGTGTCAGCCGGCCCTCGTGTGTGAGGGCCTCTACAAGCTGTTTTTCGGCGGCAAACGGATGCCCGTTCCAGCCTTGATGACCAAAGCCCGCAATCGCCACCTCGTCATCGCCGCCGCTCACGGTCTCCAGAACATGGGCAATGGCCAAAAGCCCGGTGCTCGGGCAGACGTAAGGGGCCGGCGCATAGACCTGCAATGCGTGATCAAGCCGCTCATGCACCCCCCGCGGAATGACGAGGTGGCTCTTGCCGGTATCTTCGGCTAATGCTGCGAAACCGGCGGTATAATCGGCACAAAAATCGGTCAGTTCGGGCCAGCGAGCGCGGATATCCGGCTCCATCTGCGAAAATTTCGCGGGATCGCGCACCGACCAGATGGCGGAAGCCTGCTGCACCCCCTCATTGTCGCGCCACGCGGCCCCTTCGCTCATCTCGCGGCCGGGCCGGCCGGTGTTGCAAACGGCCACCACATCCGTGCGGGTGCCGCCAGCGCCCAGCGAACGGCAATCGTTGAAGCGGATGACAATGTCGGAAAGGTCGATGAGATCAGCCAGGCCCTGCGGCATTTCTCCGTTTCCGACAATCATGATCCGCCGCCCCATACCGTTCAGAAACCTTCGGACAACTGGCGCAATTCATCAGCGCGCTTGTTGCTCATATCGGCCAGGCATGAGGAAACCAGCATCGGCTCCATCGTGCCGCCACGCGCCTGAAACCCGAAGGCATCACAATTGGCATCGCGAAACGCCACCCACGCACGCTGGGCGGCAACCAATGCATCCACGGCACCCTTGCCGCTTTCGTCTGCCGTCTTGTCACGCTCGGCAAGCTGCTTGCGAACCTTCTGGTAGGCGGCGTTCAACTGCTTGTCAGCCTTTTCGTAATCCTTGCCGGCGCAGATTGTCATATCGGCCTGCGTTTGCGGCGAGGTGCAATCGGGCGCGTCATCGGCAAATGCGGAAGACGCCGCAAGAGACAGCAGGACAGCCGCACCGAAACAGAATTTTTTCAAAGTCATGGCCATCACTCAGGCAGCCGCGCCATCGAAAGCCTGCGGCTTCAGCGCACGCGGATCGACACCATCAAGGCAATTAGTATTCACCGCCACCATCGGCGTCCCATCCGGCCCATCGGCATAGGCAAAACTCTCAATGCCGCAGGTGGCGCAGAACAGATGATGGATCTTGTGCTTGTTGAAGAGATATTCCGTCAGCTTGTCTTCGCCGGAAAGCAGGGTGAATTTTTCGCGCGGCGCAAAGGCAAGCGTCGAGCCCAAGCGCTTGCAGCGCGAGCAATTGCACACGACCGTGTGGTCGAGATCGGCATCGACCTCGAAGCTCACGTCGCCGCATTGGCAACTTCCGTGATAATGTGCCGTCGCCATCTCATAACCTCCCCATGATCTGTTGACGAAACCCGTAAACCTCACGCTTGCCGGAAAGCGGCACCAGCGTCACTTCCCGCTTCTGGCCGGGTTCAAAACGAACCGCAGTACCAGCCGGAATGTCGAGACGCATGCCGCGCACCTTATCGCGGTCGAAGACAAGACCCGCATTGGTCTCGAAGAAATGGTAATGGCTGCCCACCTGAACCGGCCGGTCACCGGTATTGGCCACCTCGATCGTCACCGTCGGCTGGCCGGCATTGAGTTCGATGGTGCCCTCTGCGGCAATGATTTCGCCTGGTTTCATGGTGCTCCCCTTTGTCTCTCTCAAGCAGCGGTGGCTGCCGCGCAGCCTTCAGCCTTCAGCACCCGTGTCTTCGATGCCGGATTGTTGACGAGTTTGGCCGCCGGGCGGATGGGCCTGCGAACCAGCTCGCCGCCGCAATTCGGGCAGGCGCCTTTGAGCACATCGGTCGCGCAATCGGCGCAAAAGGTGCATTCGAACGAGCAGATCATCGCATCCCGACTGTCGGGGGCAAGATCACGGTCGCAGCATTCGCAATTGGGCCGAAGCTCCAGCGCCATATCGTCCCCCTCAGCGTATCGGTTCGTGAACGGTCACAAGCTTGGTGCCGTCGGGAAATGTTGCTTCCACCTGCACATCATGGATCATGTCGGCGATGCCTTCCATAACCTGATCGCGGGAAATGACATGCGCGCCGGCTTCCATCAGGTCGGCCACCGCGCGACCATCGCGGGCGCCCTCGACAACGAAATCGGTAATCAGCGCAATCGCTTCCGGGTAATTCAGCTTCACGCCACGCTCCAGCCGGCGGCGCGCCACCATGGCGGCCATGGAAATCAGCAGCTTGTCTTTTTCTCTCGGAGTAAGGTTCATCGTCGTCCCGCAGCTTTCGCACCTGCCTCGCAAAACACAGTGTTTCGGGGGCCGATCCGACTTGTTTGACAGACCCCGGAAGGTCGCCTGTCGCGGGCGATCCGGAGCTTTACAGATTCCAGACTTTCGGCACTGGCGCGCCGTTTCGCAAGAGCGAAATGATCGGAAAAAGTATTTTTCTAAGGGAGAAGCCGTCCGCGGCGGACACGCGCACGACAAGCTTGCCCTGCCATTCGCTGGCGCCGCCGCTTTCCCCGGCAATAGCCCGGATTTTAGGCAAAAGCGCCTCGGCCAGAGGCCCGATATAAAGAAGCGTGGCAAAGGCCACCTGCCCGGCAAGCACCGCAGGTTTTGCAGTCAGCTCCGCCACTTCTCCCGCAAGCAGCAGCTCTTCGGCATGTACCAGCCGGCCGCCATGGCGAATGCGCCAACGATCCCGGAACAGGCCATGCTGCATCGCTTCGCCCATGGCCTGACGCCCGAGCAGCACGGCTTCGACGGCAATGAATTCGGAGGTTGCGTCGAGATCGGCTTCCAGCCTGCGGGTCAGCGACGCCCGGTCGAAAAGAATGGTTTCCTGCGGCAGCCAGTGCAACCGGGCGCCCGGCCCTGCGGAAACGCGGGCGGTGACGGTGGCGGTTCCGGAGGATGCCTTGTAGACCTTCTCGCAGGCCTGCGTCGTCACCACCAGCGAGGTGCCGGCTCCGGCAACAGCCTGCCATTCCATTTCATCTCCGCCGGTCAATCCGCCGGAGGAGTTGATGAGGATGGCCTCGATCTCGTTGGAAAACGTATCCGGCAGGCGGATCTTGGCGCAACCTTCCTGGAACAATTGGTCCAGCCGGCTGCGCCCTTCGACAGCCTTGGTTACAATGCGTCCTCTGCCACGGGCGCGCTGCTGCCGGGCAGGTTCGCCGTCTTCGAGACCGGAAGGGCGGATGGCTTGCTGTTCTGGCTGCACGCGGTCTCCGAAACGGTTGCGGAAGCGGACCCGGCCTTGGCGCCGCAATCTTTTT
Source organism: Agrobacterium sp. S7/73 (assembly GCF_019355535.1). Taxonomy (NCBI): domain Bacteria; kingdom Pseudomonadati; phylum Pseudomonadota; class Alphaproteobacteria; order Hyphomicrobiales; family Rhizobiaceae; genus Agrobacterium; species Agrobacterium sp. S7/73. The sequence goes on along the minus strand of NZ_CP072136.1, from coordinate 493,455 downwards.
TGACGACGGCATCCACCACCATCTGTCCTTCCGTGTTGCGGAAGAAATCCCACATTCTTTCCGCCGCATCAACCGTGCGCGTCACTTCGCCTGTGGGCATCTTGCGCTCCACGGCGGGTTCCGCCTTCGGCGTCTGCTCGCCACCCGGCTTGCGGGTAAGGACCGCCGACGCTGCCAGCACTTCCGCCTTCATGGTGGCGCGCGGCCAGGCATGGTCCCAATTGTCGATGACATAGGACTGGATACGTGCCCCGCCCTTGCAGACGTCATAGGAATTGACGGTGAAGCTCTCGCCTGGTCTGGTTTTCGCGCCGCCCTTGCAGCCGTCCATTTCCGCCCAGCGTTTCAGCGCCGTCTCGCCGCCATATTGCCAGTAGGACTTGCCACCACCCTGATAGGGATTGGCCGGATCCTTCAGACCCGCAAAGGCGATGATCGACATCGGCCGCGCCGGCTTGCAGCTTGCCGCATCCGGTCCCCATTTGCCCTCGGTCTCCAGCGGATAACCCGCGCGCAACGATGCAACGAAGCCGGCAGCGGTGAAATCCGCGCTGCCATTGCAGATGAATTGCGACAGCATGCGCCCGCCGCCGGAATACCCGGAACCGTAAAAGCGCTCCTCATCCACGCAGAACTTGCCTTTCACCATGGCAATTGCATCGCGAATGAAGCTCACCTCATCCAGCCCGTCGGGACGGGTGGTAACACCAGGAACATTCCAGGCATGGGTGCCGGGCAATTCGCCATTGAGGCTGCCCGCCAGCGCCACCACCATCAGGCCGTCGCGCTCGGCAAGCTTGTCCCAGCCGCTGCGGTTCAGCTGTCCGTGCGGATTGCTGTTGGAGCCGTGGAAATCGAACACCACAGGCACCGGTTTTTTTCCGTCATAGGCGGATGGAACGAAATAAACGCCTTCGCGTTTCTGACCACTGGAAAGAATGGAAAAATCATGCCTGCCCGGTTCCACGCCGGGTTGAGCAAGCTGACCGCAGGTCGAGGCCGACGCTGCGACACTCGCGCTCGCGCAGATCGCAAGACCCAGAAACAGGGTACGGGCGGAGCGGAACAGCCGGGCAGCCCGGCCAAGGGCAAAGTCTTGATGCATTGACACGCCTTTATTGGGCACGGTTTCCCCGACGATACGTCGGACGCGCGTGGAATGTAAGGGATCAACTGTCGCGGCGTGCGAATAGACTTCGTCTGTGTCTCGCATGCAGCATTTTCGCTGCCAATATCACAGGCGTTTATTCAATGAAATGCTAAAATTGCGCATAAAAGCCATGCAGACACGCATAGACTTTCAAAATATTAATCGGCCGTTTGCACACCGTGATCGGCGTGCGTGGCTTCTAGTCTCGATTTATACTGTCAGATGGCGACGCGCCTCGGGCGTATCCAGCGTTTCGGCAAGCCCCTCATGCACAATTTCGCCCCGGTCCATGATGTAGACATAGTCGGCAAGCTCACGGCAGAAATCCAGATATTGCTCGACCAGCAGGATCGCCATACCGGTTGAATCCCTGAGATATTTGATTGCGCGGCCAATATCCTTGATGATCGACGGCTGAATGCCTTCGGTCGGCTCATCGAGAACGAGGATTTTCGGCCTCGCCACCAGCGCCCGGCCGATGGCGAGCTGCTGCTGCTGGCCACCGGACAGGTCGCCGCCGCGTCTGCCCAGCATGGATTGCAGCACAGGAAACAGGCTGAAAATATCGTCGGGAATGAAACGCTCCTTGCGCGGGAGCGGCGCATAACCGCTTTCAAGGTTTTCCTGCACGCTGAGCAGCGGAAAGATTTCACGCCCCTGTGGCACGTAGCCGACACCGCGCTTGGCCCGGTGGTAAGGTGCCAGCCCATCCAGTGCTGCCCCTTCAAAGCTGATCGACCCGCCACTGATGGCATGCTGGCCGGTGACCGCGCGCAACAACGAGCTTTTGCCTACGCCGTTTCGGCCGAGAACACAGGTGATCTTGCCCATCTCCGCTTTCAGAGACACGCCCCGCAGGGCTTGGGCTGCGCCATAGTGGAGGTTGATGTTTTCGACGTTCAGCATGGTGCAACTCCATTGATGCTTTGGTGGGCGGCGCTACCCCCTCTGCCCTGCCGGGCATCTCCCCCACACGGAGGGAAATCAGATGCCGTTCCCGCTCGTCCCATCGCCTACTGGTCTTGGGGCAGGGTGTTAGCCGCTTGCCGATCTCCCCCCTTGTGGGGGAGATGCCCGGCAGGGCAGAGGGGGGTGAAGCCGCAGACGCTTCCATCACCGCCCCAGATAATTCTCGATCACCTTCGGATCGCTGGACACAAAATCGATCGACCCTTCGGCCAGCACCGAGCCCTCGGCAAGACACGTCACCTTCACGCCCAGCTCGCGGATGAAGCCCATGTCGTGCTCCACCACCACGACCGAGCGGGTCTTGGCGATTTCCTTCAGGAGTACGGCAGTTTCCGCCGTCTCCGCATCCGTCATGCCCGCCACCGGCTCGTCCACCAGAAGCAGCTTCGGCTCCTGCGCGAGCAGCATGCCGATTTCCAGCCACTGTTTCTGGCCGTGCGAGAGGTTGGCCGCGAGATCGCCGCGGCGGTGGCTGAGACGCACGGTGGCGAGGATTTCCTCGATACGCGCCTTGTCCTCCGCTGTCAGCCTGTAGAACAGCGTGGCGAAGACGCCGCGTTTGCGGTTCAACGCCAGTTCCAGATTGTCCCAGACGGTATGGCTTTCAAACACCGTTGGCTTCTGGAATTTACGCCCGATGCCCAGCTGGGCAATGTCCGCCTCGTCCTTTTTCGTGAGGTCGATGCTGTCTTCGAACAGCACCGTGCCCGTATCCGGCCGGGTCTTGCCGGTGATGATATCCATCATCGTCGTCTTGCCGGCGCCATTCGGACCGATGATGGCCCGCAGCTCGCCCGGCTCCACCACGAAGGACAGGGAATTGAGCGCCCTGAACCCGTCGAAGGAAACGGAAACACCGTCGAGATAAAGCAGGCTTTTGGTTCTGTTTTCGGAAACCGTGTTCATATCAGCCTCACTCCGCCGCCTGTTGCGCCGCTGTTGCAGCACTGTCATTGCCCGGTTGTCCGGCCGCACTTGCCGCCCGCGCAACACGCTTTTCGCGCCGGCCGACCAGATAATGCTGCACGGTGCCAACGATGCCCTTGGGGAAGAACAGCGTCACCGCGATGAACAGCCCACCCAGCGCAAACAGCCAGAATTCGGGGAAAGCGCCAGTGAAATAGCTCTTGCCGCCATTGACCAGCAGCGCGCCGATGATCGGCCCGATCAGCGTGCCGCGCCCGCCGACTGCGGTCCAAACCACCACCTCGATGGAGTTGGCGGGGGAGAATTCGCCGGGATTGATGATGCCCACCTGCGGCACGAACAGCGCACCGGCAATGCCCGCCATCATGGCCGAGACGACGAAGGTAAAGAGCTTGATGTTTTCCACCCGGAAACCGAGGAAGCGCACCCGGCTTTCGGCATCGCGCACGCCCACCAGCACCTTGCCGAATTTGGAATTGACGATGCCGGATGCAATCAGCAGCGAAAGCGCCAGCATCACGGCCGTCATCGCAAACAGCACGGCACGGGTGCCATCCGCCTGCACGGAAAAGCCGAGAATATCCTTGAAATCGGTGAGACCATTGTTGCCGCCAAAACCCATGTCATTGCGGAAGAAGGCAAGCAGCAGGGCGTAGGTCATGGCCTGCGTGATGATGGAGAGGTAGACGCCGTTGACGCGAGAGCGGAAGGCGAACCAGCCGAACACGAAGGCGAGCAGGCCGGGCACCACCAGCACCATCAGTGCTGCAAACCAGAACATGTCGAAGCCGTGCCAGAACCACGGCAGTTCCTTCCAGTTGAGGAACACCATGAAGTCAGGCAGCACAGGATGGCCGTAAACACCGCGCGTGCCGATCTGCCGCATCAGATACATGCCCATGGCATAACCGCCGAGCGCGAAGAAGGCGGCGTGGCCGAGCGAGAGAATGCCGCAATATCCCCAGACCAGATCAAGCGCCAGCGCCAGCAGCGCATAGGCCAGATATTTGCCGAGCATCGACATGATGTAGGTCGGGATGCGGAACGCGCTGTCAGCCGGCAACAGCAGATTGGAGGCGGGCACCAGCACGGCGATGGCCAGGATGATGCCGATGGCGATGGAAATGCGGCGATCGAGCGCGCGCAGGAGGAAGCCGGTAATCATGCTTCGATCGCCCTTCCCTTGAGTGCGAAGAGACCACGCGGCCGCTTCTGGATGAACAGGATGATGAGAACGAGCACGAGGATCTTGCCGAGCACGGCGCCCACCGTCGGCTCAAGGAACTTGTTGAGCACGCCGAGCGACAGCGCACCCACGAGCGTTCCCCAGAGATTGCCGACCCCGCCGAACACCACCACCATGAAACTGTCGATGATGTAGCTCTGGCCGAGATTGGGCGAGACATTGTCGATCTGCGACAGCGCTACCCCGGCAAGGCCGGCAACGCCGGAACCGAGCGCGAAGGTGAAGGCATCCACCCAGGGCGTGCGGATGCCCATGGAAGAGGCCATGCGGCGGTTCTGGGTCACAGCGCGCATCTGCAAGCCGAAGGCGGAGCGCTTCAAAAGCACCAGCAGCGCGAAGAAGACGGAAAGCGAGAAGCAGACGATCCACACGCGGTTCCAGGTGAAGTTGAGGTAACCAACGCTGAACGAGCCGGACATCCAGCTCGGGCTGCCGACCTCACGGTTGGTCGGGCCGAAGATGGAACGCACGCCCTGTTGCAGGATCAGCGAGATACCCCAGGTGGCGAGCAGCGTTTCCAGCGGTCGCCCGTAGAGATAGCGGATGACGCCGCGCTCCATGATGAGGCCGACGCAGGCTGTGACCAGAAAGGCGGCCGGCAGGGCAATCGCCAGTGACCAGTCGAACAGGCCGGGGAAATGGCTGCGGATCAACTCCTGCACCATGAAGGTGGAATAGGCGCCGATCATCACCATCTCGCCATGCGCCATATTGATGATGCCCATGACGCCGAAGGTGATGGCAAGACCGATGGCGGCCAGCAGCAGCACCGAGCCGAGCGACAGGCCGTACCAGACATTCTGTGCGTAATCCCAGAAGGCAAGGGAACTCTCGATGCTGGAAATCGCCTCGTCCACATCCGGCTTCAGGCTCGGATCAACCGTGGGCGTCGCCGCCATCAGAATGCTGATCGCATCGCGCCCGCCAAGCGCCTTGATGGTGGCGATCGCTTCTTTCTTCACCTCAAGGGGGCGGTCGGAGGAAAGCAGCGAGACAGCCCGCGCCTCCTCCATCCGCGTCCGCACCTCTTTGTCGGTTTCCTTGGATATGGCCGCTTCCAGCAATTCCAGATTTTCGGCACTGGGGGCTTTCAGAACCGCATCGGCGGCGGAAAGCCGCACCGAGCGTTCCGGACTGAGCAACGTCAGGCCGCCCATCGCGGCGCGGATGACGCGACGCAGATTGTTGTTGACCCTGATCTTGGTAACCGCCGCCTTCGGCGCTTCGCCAGCACTTTCGCCGGTCAGCGGATCGATGAGTGTGAAATTGGAACCCGACGGCTTGGTCATGAACACCAGATTGTCGGCCTTGCGCACGTAAAGATCGCCTGATGCAAAAGCCTCAAGCGCCGGCACCACCCGCGCGTCGCCGGTGGCAGCAATCTGGCCGATCAATGTTTCGGCCTGCTTGAAGTCAGCCGTGCCGAGCTGGTCGATCAGCGCCTTCGGATCGCTCTGCGCGAGGGACTGGGCGGCGATCCCCAGGGTGAGCCAGAGGAAGATGGCTCCGAGAAAAGATCGGATCGTCATGTCGGGTTCCTTGGAGCGGCGGTGTATTTTATCTGGCGATGAGTAAGTGGCTTACCCCCCTCTTCCCTGCCGGGCATCTCCCCCACAAGGAGGGAGATCGGCAAGACGCGCCTGCGTCGCTCTGTCTCTACAGATGAGAAAGGGCGGAGCCTTGCCGCGAGTCGATCTCCCCACCTGTGGGGGAGATGCCCGGCGGGGCAGAGGGGGGCATGCTTGTTCAGTTTCGAATGATAAAACCGCCCCCAACGAGGGGGCGGAAACCACTAACCCCTATCAGCTACCCTTGCCGCCGCACTTGCCCGTGGCGACGTTGAAGTTGCCGCAGGACATCGGCTTGCGCCAATCCGAAATCAGATCCTTCGAGTCAGGGAGATAATCCGACCATTCGTCACCCACGACCTGTGGCGTCTGCTGCACGATTTCGAACTGCCCATCGGCCTGGATTTCACCGATCAGCACCGGCTTGGTGATGTGATGGTTCGGCATGACGGTGGAGTAACCGCCAGAAAGGTTCGGCACGGAAACGCCGATGATGCTGTCAAGAACCGCGTCCGTATCGGTCGTGCCTGCGGTTTCGACGGCCTTAACCCAGGCGTTGAAACCGATATAGGCGGCTTCCATCGGGTCGTTCGTCACGCGCTTGTCGTTCTTGGTAAACGCATGCCAGGTTTTGATGAATTCGGCGTTGACCTCGGTATCGACAGACTGGAAGTAGTTCCAGGCGGCAAGGTGGCCGACCAGCGGCGCGGTATCGAGACCGGCAAGCTCTTCTTCACCGACCGAGAAGGCGACGACCGGAATGTCCTCAGCCTTGATACCCTGGTTCGCCAGCTCCTTGTAGAAGGGCACGTTGGCGTCACCATTGATGGTGGAGACAACGGCGGTCTTCTTGCCGGCCGAGCCGAACTTCTTGATGTCGGACACGATCGTCTGCCAGTCGGACTGGCCGAACGGGGTGTAGTTGATCATGATGTCGTCTTCCTTGACGCCCTTCGACATCAGGTAGGCCTTCAGGATCTTGTTTGTGGTCTGCGGGTAGACATAGTCGGTACCGGCCAGAACCCAGCGCTCGACGCCTTCGGTCTTGGCGAGATAATCGACGGCCGGAATGGCCTGCTGGTTAGGCGCTGCACCCGTGTAGACGATGTTGCGGGAGGATTCTTCACCCTCATACTGCACCGGGTAGAACAGCAGGGAATTCAGCTCTTCGAAAACCGGCAGCACGGATTTGCGCGACGAAGATGTCCAGCAACCGAAAACGGCGGCGACCTTGTCCTGCGAAATCAGCTGGCGGGCCTTTTCGGCAAACAGCGGCCAGTCGGAGGCCGGGTCGACCACGACGGCTTCGAGCTTCTTGCCGAGAACGCCGCCCTTCTTGTTCTGCTCGTCGATGAGCATCAGCATGGCGTCCTTCAGCGTCGTCTCTGAAATCGCCATGGTGCCGGAAAGAGAATGCAGCACGCCTACCTTGATCGTATCGTCGGCGGCAAATGCGCCATGGAAGGCGGTGGTGGACATGATTGCGCCGAGCAGCGCGGCGCTAAGCGTCTTGCGGAATGTCATCGGAAGAACCCCTCTCCTTGTTTAGCCCTCACGGGGCTTCAGCGGCATCGTTGACCGCTGCTGGAAGGGACTATCGATCTCGCGGGCAAGAAACCGTATACGTCAATTGACGTAGGCGGGGTGGCGAAAGCTGCAGGGGGTGTTGGGGAGAGGGAAATCCCGGCCGGGGCAACCGATGTGAAACCTGGCGTTTCAACTTGCTTCTTCTCCGGCAGGCAAGACGAGAGCAGCAGCGGGTCGAGGGTGCGAGGTCGGAGGCAGACTGAGAAGTCGTCCCTTAATCCGGCGCTTCGCGCCACCTTCTCCCCGGCAGGGGAGAAGAAACGATCAGCAACGCTTCACATCAGGCGTGCGGCTTGTCGTCCCGCTCTTCGTCGCGGATCGCATCGTCATGATACCAGGAGCCGAAATCGACATGCGGCTGACGTGCCTCGCGCTCCAGATCGCTCAGCCCGATGTTACGGAACTTTGAGAGCCCCGCGCGTCCGCCGACCGGAAATTGAAAGATCGTTGCCGTTTCACGATAAAAGCCAGTTGCCATATCGAACATCTCACTTTGTTTGCATCGAAGCACTTTGATTGTGAAGCAAACCCGTTAGCTCTGGTTTAGCTCCATCTGATTAAAAAAAAATCACGTTGCGAAAAATATAGGCATTAAATGGTCATTCAGCAAGAAAAACCATTCCGGAAGCGCCGGTTTTTGGGGCAAATGCCGATCCGTCGTTCGCAATCGAAAACATTGCACCGCAACAGGGCATTTTGAGCCATGCCACCCGCTATCTGTTAGGAATCACTGACGAAACATTAGGGTTCGATTTATTTGCCGCAGTGCAGCATGAGCGGTTAATGGCCATAGCAGCCCCCTCGGCCCTGAGCATGCCTGAAAGATTTTTCGAAGAATTCGCAAAACATCGCCAATCTGGCACGCGGCATGCATCTATATGGCCAGCCCTTGAACGCGAATGTGCTTCCGGTGGCGAAAGCCACGGCAAGCCTCAAGGCTTCGCATTGTTACCTATGAGAGGTTCGTAATGACTAAGTTCAAACTCGAGTACATCTGGCTTGACGGTTATAAGCCGGTCCCCAACCTGCGCGGCAAGACACAGGTCAAGGAATTCGATGAATTCCCGACGCTCGAGCAGCTGCCGCTTTGGGGTTTTGATGGCTCGTCCACGCAGCAGGCCGAAGGCCACTCTTCGGATTGCGTGCTGAAGCCCGTCGCGATCTATCCCGATCCGGCCCGCACCAACGGCGTACTGGTCATGTGCGAAGTCATGATGCCTGACGGCGTCACCCCGCATGCATCGAACAGCCGCGCGACCATCCTCGACGACGAGGACGCATGGTTCGGCTTCGAACAGGAATATTTCTTCTACCAGGACGGCCGCCCGCTCGGCTTCCCCGAGCAGGGTTACCCGGCTCCGCAGGGTCCGTATTACACCGGCGTCGGCTTCAAGAACGTCGGCTCGGTTGCCCGCGAAATCGTTGAAGAACATCTCGACCTCTGCCTCGAAGCCGGCATCAACCACGAAGGCATCAATGCCGAAGTGGCCAAGGGCCAGTGGGAATTCCAGGTATTCGGCAAGGGCTCCAAGCGCGCCGCCGACCAGATCTGGATCGCCCGTTACCTGCTGCTGCGTCTTTGCGAACAGTACGGCATCGACGTCGAATTCCATTGCAAGCCGCTCGGCGATACCGACTGGAACGGTTCGGGCATGCATTGCAACTTCTCCACCAAGTTCATGCGTGAAGTTGGCGGCAAGGAGTATTTCGAAGCCCTCATGGCCGCTTTCGCCAAGAACTGGCAGGAGCACATCGACGTTTACGGTCCGGACAACCACCTGCGCCTGACCGGCAAGCACGAAACCGCTCCGTGGAACAAGTTCTCCTACGGCGTTGCCGACCGTGGCGCCTCGATCCGCGTTCCGCACTCCTTCGTCAACAACGGTTACCGTGGTTACCTCGAAGACCGTCGTCCGAACTCGCAGGGCTGCCCTTACCAGATCGCTTCCGTCGTTCTGAAGACGATTGCAGAAGTGCCGCTCGCAAAGTCGGCTGCTGCCTGATAACCCAAGAAATGGCGTCGCCCGCAACCGGGCGACGCCATTTTTATGTCCACCGAACGGCCGGACCGGACAGGCGACTTTTCGCCCTCTGCCCTGCGTGGAATATTCTTGCCTATGCGCAAACTCGAAGACGTTGCGTGGCTTTGACCAACCGCATCGGCTTTTCCGAAACCGCGACACGGTTTTCGGTCCGATGCTCTAAAGCAAGAAGGTGAGCGATGGGCATTCTCAAAAAATTCTCTCTCGAAAACCGCATCGCCATCATCACGGGCAGCGGCCGCGGCCTCGGTTTCGAAATCGCCAGGGCCTTTGCCGAGGCTGGCGCCCATGTGTGGCTGACCGGCCGTAACGCCGAGGCGCTGAAACAGGCAGCAGGCACACTTCGGCAAGCCGGCGGAAAAGCCGATTATGCCGCTTTCGACATTGCCGATACCGCCGCCGGAACTGCCCTCGTCCACCGCATCATGGACGAATTCGGCCATCTCGATATCCTCGTCAACAATGTCGGCGCACGCGACCGCCGCCCGCTTTCCGAATTCAGCGACGAGGACGTGCTGGAGCTTATCCGCACCGACCTCACCTCCTCTGTCTCGCTGTCGCGAGATGCCGCGCAAGCCATGAATTCCAACGGTTACGGCCGCATCATCACCATCACCTCCATTCTCGGCCACATCGTCAGGCCGGGCGATGCGATCTATCCCGTTGCCAAGCAGGGGCTGACCGGGCTGATGCGCGCAATCGCTGTCGAATATGGCGCGCGCGGCATCACCAGCAACGCCATTGCACCCGGCATGTTCGCCACGGAAACCAATGCGGCCCTTGCCGAAAACCCTGACATGGTCGCATTCGCCAAACTGCGCGTGCCGCTGGAACGCTGGGGCAGACCGGATGAAATCGCCGGTGCAGCCCTGTTTCTGGCCAGCGACGCCTCCTCCTTCGTCAACGGCCATGTGCTGACGGTGGATGGCGGCATGTCGGTGCGGCTGTGAGAATGGCAAAACACCTTTTGCGGAAAGGGGCTGGATCCTAGGCATGGCCGCACGGCAACGCATCATCCCCGTCAGGCGCGAATATAACCGCTGGGTCGCCAACCAGACGCTGGAAGATTATGCGCTGCGCTTCACCGCCAAAAGCGCCCGGCAATTTTCGTCCAACCGCATCTCCCACACCGCCATCGGCGCTATTTCCTTTCTGGCGCTGGAAGCGATCGGCGGCGCGATCACGCTGTCATACGGCACCACCAACGCCTTTTACGCCATCATCGTCGCGGCCATTGCCATGCTTGCCGTCGGCCTGCCGATCAGCCGTTACGCCATCCGTCACGGCGTCGATATCGATCTCCTGACACGCGGCGCGAGCTTCGGTTACATCGGCTCCACCATCACCTCGCTGATCTACGCCGCCTTCACCTTCATGCTCTTCGCCATCGAGGCGTCGATCATGTCCGGCGCGCTGGAGCTGGCGCTCGGCATTCCGCTGTGGATCGGCTACATCATCTCCGCCGTCATGGTCATTCCGCTCGTCACCCATGGCGTGCGCCTCATCAGCCGTTTCCAGATCATCACCCAGCCCTTCTGGATCGTGCTGAACGTATTGCCCTTCATCTTCATCGCTTTGATGGACTGGGAAAAATACGACCTGTGGCGGGCGTTTTCCGGCATTCATCACGCCTCCGGTCCGCCGGGCACCGTGGCCCATTTCAATCTGGTGGAATTCGGCGCGGCGTCTGCCGTCATCCTCGCGCTGATGTCGCAGATCGGCGAACAGGTGGATTTCCTGCGCTTCCTGCCCGCCGAGGGACAGAGCCGCCTGCGCCATCGCATCGCGGTCTTTCTGGCCGGTGCTGGCTGGGTCGTCGTCGGCGTGCCGAAGCTGCTGGCCGGTTCCTTCCTCGTGGTCTTGACCTTCAGTTCCGGCGTCTCGGTGGACCGCGCCGCCGATCCGGCCCAGATGTACCTGACCGCCTTCGGCTACATGATCCCCAACCATACGGCGGCCATGCTGCTGATGGTCGCCTTCGTGGTGGTCTCGCAGTTGAAGATCAACGTCATGAACGCCTATGCGGGCTCGCTCGCCTGGTCCAACTTCTTTTCCCGCCTCACCCACAGCCACCCCGGCCGCGTGGTCTGGCTGGTCTTCAACGTAGTGATCGCGCTGCTGTTGATGGAACTCGGCATCTATCGCCTGCTGGAAGAAACGCTCGGCATTTTTTCCATCGTTGCCATGGCCTGGCTCTGCACCATCTCGGCCGATCTGTTCATCAACAAGCCGCTCGGCCTTGCCCCACCGGGCATCGAGTTCAAGCGCGCCCATCTCTACGATATCAATCCCGTCGGCGTCGGCTCCATGGCGCTTTCGGCCACCATTGCGCTGATGGCGCATTTCGGCACCTTCGGCGCACTCGCTGCCTCGCTTGCGCCCTATCTCACCCTCATCGTCGCCTTCATCGCCTCGCCGCTGATCGCCTGGGGCACGAAGGGCAAATTCTATCTGGCCCGCAAGCCGCGCCAGAAATGGCGCGAGCTGAGCGCCATCACCTGCTCCATCTGCGAACACCCGTTCGAGCCGGAAGACATGGCATGGTGTCCAGCCTATGCGGCGCCGATCTGTTCGCTCTGCTGCTCGCTGGACAGCCGCTGCCATGACATGTGCAAGCCGAAGGCCAAACTCAACTATCAGGTCGCGACGGTCGCAAAATCTTTCCTGCCCCACCAACTGGTGGCAAAACTCGCCACACGGCTCGGACGTTATGGCATGGCGGCGGCCATCGCCGTCACCGCCATTGGCGGCATATTGGCGCTCATCGCCCATCAGGTCGGCACCGCCTCGCCGGCAACGGCTGACGTGGTCAACCGCACCATCCTCATCGTATTTTTCGTCTTTGCCGTCATTGCCGGCATCGTCTGCTGGTTTCTGGTTCTTGCCCATGACAGCCGGGTGGTCGCGGAAGAGGAATCCTCACGCCAGAACACGCTGCTGTTGAAGGAAATCGCCGCACACAAGAAGACTGACGCCGCCCTTCAGGACGCCAAGGAAACGGCTGAGGCCGCCAACCGCGCCAAGAGCCGCTACGTGGTCGGCCTCAGCCACGAATTGCGCACGCCGCTCAACGCTGTTTTGGGCTACGCCCAGATCCTCGAACGCGATGAGACCATTCCCGCGCCGCGGCAATCGGCCATCAAGGTCATTCGCCGTTCCGCCGACCATCTCTCCGGCCTGATCGACGGGCTTCTGGATATTTCCAAGATCGAGGCTGGCCGCCTGCAGGTCTATTCCAACGAGATCAATATTCAGGATTTCCTCGACCAGATCGTCGATATGTTTCGCCCGCAGGCGCAGGCCAAGGGTCTGGAATTCCGGCATGAACGCGCCCATTCCCTGCCGCAATATGTCCGCACGGATGAAAAGCGTCTGCGCCAGATCCTCGTCAACCTGCTCTCCAACGCCATCAAGTTCACCGACGAGGGCAGCGTCACCTTCGATGTCGCCTATCGCAGCCAGGTGGCGAGCTTCACGGTGTCGGATACCGGGCGCGGCATTGCCGAAAAAGATCTTGCCCGCATCTACGAGCCTTTTCAGCGCGGCGAGGCCGAAAGCGTGCGCCCCATGCCGGGCCTTGGCCTCGGCCTCACCATCACGAGGCTTCTGACCAACACGCTGGGCGGCGAGATTTCCGTCTCCAGCGAAAAGGACAACGGCTCCACCTTCCGCGTCCGTCTCATGCTATCGGCCGTGCACCGGCCAAGTACCGCACCTGCGCCGGAAAAAACCATTCGCTCCTATTCCGGCCCACGCCGCACCATCGTGGTGGTTGATGATAACGAGGATCACCGCGAGCTGATGCGGCAGGTGCTTTCGCCGCTCGATTTCGTGGTGCTGACCGCCCAGAGCGGACCGGAATGCCTGACACTCATCGAAGGCGTGCAGCCCGACCTCTTTCTCATCGATATCTCCATGCCCGGAATGTCCGGCTGGCAGCTTGTGACGAAGTTGCGTGAAGCAGGCCAGACGGCTCCGCTCATCATGCTCTCGGCCAATATCGGTGACGGCACCGTAGCGGGTGCCGGAGAAGACAATCACAACGACGCCATCGCCAAGCCGGTCGACATCCGCCACCTGTGCGACAGGCTTGCGGTGCATCTCGGCCTGAAATGGATTTACGATACCGACCTTCCCCCGGCACCCATCCCCCAGCCGCCGGCGCAGATCGTTCATCCCGGCGCAATTCATATCAAGGATTTGCAGAGGCTCGGCGAAATAGGCTACATACGCGGCATAGAGGCGAAACTCGCCGATCTCGCCCGCAACACGGACAACCTGCCCTTCACGCAAGAGCTTGGCACCTATGTGCAGGCCTTCGATCTGGCCGGTTACGCCCATTTTCTAAAGCGGTTTGAAGAGAACGACAGGGGAGACGGCAAGGCATGAGCGGGCAAGGCGCAGCACTGCCGAGAGACATTGTATTGCTGGTGGATGACAGCCCGGAAGCGCTGGGGTTCCTCACCGATGCGCTGGAACAGTCAGGCTTTTCGGCGCTGATCGCCACATCCGGTCAGGCCGCGCTCAACATTGCCGAACGCATCACGCCCGATATCATCCTGCTCGATGCGGTCATGCCGGCCATGGACGGTTTCGAAACCTGCCGCCGCCTGAAGGCCAACGCCGCCGTGGCCCAGGTGCCTGTCATCTTCATGACCGGGCTGACGGAAACCGAACATGTGGTGCGGGCGCTCGAATCCGGCGGTGTCGACTATCTGACCAAGCCGATCAACATCGATGAGCTGCGCGCCCGTATCCGTGTGCATCTCTCCAATGCCCGCTCGGCGCAGAGCGCCCGCGTGGCGCTTGATGCCGCCGGACGCCACCTGCTTGCCGTGCGCGCCAACGGCGCGATCCACTGGTCCACACCACAGGCAACCCGGCTGGTCAACGCCGCCACCGGCCGTGATGATGGGCTGGAGATTGTCGTTACCCATATTTCCGGCTGGCTGGCCGACAGGACAACAGTGGATTCCGCCCGCGATGCACCGCTGACGATCACCGAGGCCGGGCGGCCCGCTTTGCAGCTCTCCTTCCTCGGCGCAATGGGACCGGACGAATATCTCTTCCGTCTGACAGCCGCCAACGAGAAATCCGACGACCACCTGCTAAAGGACCACTTTGCCCTGACAACGCGGGAATCGGAAGTTCTGCTGTGGATTGCCAAAGGCAAATCCAACCGCGATATCGGCGATATTCTCGGCCTTTCCGCCAGAACCGTAAACAAACATCTGGAACAGATCTACGTCAAACTCGGTGTCGAAAACCGCGCCTCCGCCGCCGTCAAGGCCGCGCATATTTTGCATCAGGGGTGACGGCTGCATCTGATGTGACACGGTTGGATAAACATATATTTTCCGCTTAAGCGTAGAGCATCGACTTATTCGCCGAGCGAGTGCAGCATATTTCTTCTCCCCTCGAGGAAAGAAACAAGCGGCAACGCCGCAATACAGTCCCCCCAAAAAACATCACCTTCCATCCAACCCAAACCCCGCGCAGGGAGGTTCCCATGGACCATTTCATTATTCTCTCCGGCTGCTCCGGCGGCGGCAAATCAACCCTGCTTGCCGAGCTTGCTCACCGTGGTTTCGCGACCGTCGAGGAACCGGGGCGGCGCATCGTGATTGAGGAAACGAGAAATAACGGCACCGCCCTCCCCTGGATCGACCTGGAAGCCTTTGCCCGCCGGGCGATCGCCATGGCGCTGGAGGACCGGCAAAAGGCGCCAACGGAAGGCTTCGTCTTCTTCGACCGCGGCCTGATCGACGCCGGCTCAGCACTTCATCATATTAGCGGCGATGGCTTCATCGAAACGCTGCGGCGCACGCACCGCTATAACCCGCTGGTCTTCCTCACCCCGCCCTGGCCGGAGATCTACCGAGGCGACAGCGAGCGCAAGCACGGTTTCGAGGCGGCAGTGGAGGAATATCAACGCCTGCTGCACGACTATGCCCGTCTGGATTATGAGACGATTGTGTTGCCGAAAGCCCCCGTCACGGAACGTGCCGATATCGTGCTGGAGAGGCTGGCGGCTGAAGCTGGCTGAAGGGGCGATCGGAGCCAAGTGTTTCGAGCCTTTCCCATCACCGTCACTCCGTCTTTGAGACGGAATCCGTCTGACGTGCGGCTCGGAAAGTATTGTAGCCCAAGGACTTGGGCTGGCTGGGTGCTGACGCCGGAAATGCCCCGCACCAGAAAGCAGAAAGCCCGGTCTTGCGACCGGGCCTCCATATTGCAGTCCAGTAGGACTTACGTCCCCTGCTGGATGTAGGTGAACTTGCCGTCCGGGCCCTTCTTCCACTCGTACATGACGTAACCGGGAAGCTTCGGGTCGCCCTTCTCGTCGAAGGAGATATCGCCGAGTGCGGTCGGGAAGGTGCCCTTCTTCAGAGCTTCGGCAACCTTTTCCGGCTCAACGGAACCGGCAGCCTTGGCAGCACCGGCAATCGCCTGCAGGGCGGCGTAGGAGTAGAGCGTGTAGGCTTCCGGGTTGAAGCCGGCGGCCTTGAACTTCTCTACCAGTTCCTTGTTTTCAGGACGCAGCGTCGGATCGGGACCGAAGGTGTTCAGCGTGCCTTCGACGGCGTCGCCGGCGATGGAGGCAAGTTCGTTCGAGACGATACCGTCGCCCGAGATGAGCTTCGCCTTCAGACCCTGGTCAGCCGACTGGCGGATGATCAGACCGGCTTCGGTGTGCAGGCCACCCCAGTAGATAACGGAAACGCCGGCTTCCTTCATCTTGGAGATCAGTGCGGAGAAGTCCTTGTCGCCGACATTGACGCCTTCATACATGGCTTCCGTCAGGCCGGCCGCATTGGCTGCCTTCTTGGTTTCGTCGGCAAGGCCCTGACCATAGGGGGTCTTGTCGTGAATGATGGCGATCTTGGCGTCCTTGTAGTGGTCGGCCAGATATTTGCCGGCAATGCCACCCTGCTGGTCGTCACGACCGCAGGTGCGGAAGGTGTTCCACAGGCCACGCTCGGTGAAAACGGGGTTGGTCGCAGCAGGCGTTACTTCGAGAATGCCGTTTTCGGCATAAACTTCGGAAGCCGGAATGGAGACGCCGGAGTTGAAGTGACCGACGACGAACTTCACGCCATCAGCAACGAATTTGTTGGCAACCGAGATACCCTGCTTCGGGTCGGAAACGTCATCGCCGAGAACGATCTTGATCTGCTCGCCGTTGATGCCGCCTGCAGCATTGATATCCTTCGCAGCCTGTTCAGCACCCTTCTGAAGCTGAGCGCCAAATGCGGCGTTCGGGCCTGTCAGCGGGCCGCCGACAGCGATCACGATATCGGCCCAGGCCGAACCGCTGAAGGCGACCATGGCGGTCAGCGCAACGGCGGAAAGAAGAGACTTCTTCATTACTATACTCCCAGTTCCTTTGGATGGGTTGACTACCAGGACCTGTTCAGTACCCACCTTAACCGAACAGGAAACGTTCCACTCACGCGAGTATCGTGCAGCCGGAGGAATCCGGCTGTCAATCTTTCTTTTTATATGAAAATGCCGACGTCCGATCGTAGAGCCAATAGTAGTTATTGACCATCTGGCTCGTCCTGCGCATGCGGAAACCGATGCTGGAAAAAGCCAGAAGAAGAACGACGTCAAACACGTAGTAGAAGCCGTTGATGAACGGCCCGTTGAAAAGCGCGAAATGCAGAAACCGCATCACGAGCCCCAAAGCCAGCGTATAGATCACCACACGCGGGAAATCGCCCCAGCCATCGGCGACGGATCTGCCCGTGCGCCACGCCGTCCAGAAACCAAGAAGAACAACCAGTGCGCGCAGAATATAACGCACGCCGCTATCGGTCTCGAATAAAAGGCCCTGCATCTTCTTTCCCCATCAGCGCCGGGATGCAAATGTCCGGCCCTGCCTTGTTTGTCGTCCCGCCGTTTTTCCGGCAGGCATTTTATTGTTTGCCACCGGCCATTTCCCCTTCGAAAACGGCCGGGCGCTGTTCGTTATCTTGCGCCGCAAAATTTCCGGCGCAAGTAAAATCTTTCAGTGCCGGCCGCCTTCGAGATAGGCCGCGCGTACCTGCGGATCAGCCAGCAATTCCCTGCCCGAACCGCTCATCGTCACCTTGCCGTTGACCATCACATAGGCGCGGTCGGAAAGCTTCAGTGCCGCAAAGGCGTTCTGCTCCACGAGGAAGACGGTCAGGCCCTCTTCCTGGTTGAGCTTCTTGATGGCCTCGAAGATGCCCTTGACGATCAGCGGGGCAAGGCCCAGCGACGGTTCGTCCAGAAGCAGCAGTTTCGGCCGTGCCATCAGCGCGCGGCCGATGGAGAGCATCTGCTGCTCGCCGCCGGAAAGCGTACCGCCACGCTGGCTCTGACGTTCTTTCAGCCGCGGGAACATGACGAAAATCTTCTCGACGTCCTCTTTGAAATATTTGAGGTTGTCGAGATTGGCGCCCATCTGCAGGTTTTCCAGCACCGTCATGCGCGGGAAAATCCGGCGGCCCTCGGGTGACTGGGCAATACGCTTGCGGGCGATGAGGTGCGTCGGCAGGCGGGTAATGTCTTCGCCGTCGAACGTCACCTGGCCAGTGCGCGCCTGCGGGCTGCCGCAGATGGTCATCATCAGTGTCGATTTGCCGGCGCCGTTGGCGCCGATAAGGCTGACGATCTCGCCCTTGTTGACCTCGACATCGACACCGGCCAATGCCCGGATGTTACCGTAATAGGTTTCGACACCCTGTACTTTGAGAAGCGGTTCACCGGACATCAGGCCACTCCTCCGTCGAGTTCTTCCGCAATCACGTCTTCCACTTCATCATCCTCGACACCCAGATAGGCGGCGATGACCTTCGGGTCGTTCTTCACATGGTCCGGCGAACCGTCGGAAATCTTCTGGCCGTATTCGAGAACCACGACGTGATCGGAAATCTGCATCACCACCGACATGTCGTGCTCGATCAGAAGCAGCGACGTGCCTTCGTCGCGGATACCGCGCAGCAGCGCATTGAGCGCCAGCGATTCCTTCGGGTTGAGACCGGCCGCCGGTTCATCGAGGCACAGAAGTTCCGGCCCCGTGCACATGGCGCGGGCAATTTCCAGACGGCGCTGCGCGCCATAGGGCAAATCGCCGGCCGGGTCGTCGGCGCGGTCGGTCAGATCGGCCTTGTCCAGCCAGTATTTGGCCTTATCGATCGAACTGTTGACCGCCCTCTTGTAGGCGGGCAGGCCGAGAAGACCGAGAATGGTGTAGCCCGATGCCTTCATAAGCGCATTATGCTGCGCCACCAGCAGGTTTTCCAGAACCGTCAGACCCGAAAACAGGCGGATGTTCTGGAAGGTACGCGCCACCTTCGCCTTCTTGGTGATCTCGAAATCCGGCAGGCGCTCCAGAAGATGCGCCTCGCCGTTTTGCTGACGCATGGTGATCATGCCCATCGTCGGCTTGTAGAAGCCGGTGATGCAGTTGAAAACCGTGGTCTTTCCAGCACCGTTCGGGCCGATCAGCGCCGTGATCTCGCCACGCTTCGCCTCAAAGGAGAAGTCATTGATGGCCATCAGGCCGCCAAACCGCATCGAGAGATGTTCGACCTTGAGGATCGTGTCGCCAGTTAGATTGGGTGTCATGTTTGTCGTTCCGGAAGCCATCAACCGTGACCTTCCTTGGTAAAGCTGCCCGAGACGGCCTTGCGTTCCCTGAGGAAGGCCGTCGGTTCTCGTGAGCCGACAAAGCCGCGCGGCTTGAACAGCATGACGATGACCATGGCGAGACCGAACAGCAGCATGCGGTAGAGTTCCGGCGTGAAATCAGGCCCGAAGACATGCTTCAGGAATTCCATTTCGCGCAGCAGCTCCGTGCCGCCGACCATGACGAGGGCGGCAATGGCGATGCCCGTGAGCGAACCCATGCCGCCGAGAACGACAATGGCGAGGATGACGGCCGATTCCAGGAAGACGAAGCTTTCCGGCGATACGAAACCCTGACGGGCGGCGAAGAACGAACCGGCGAAACCGCCAAACATCGCGCCTGTCGCAAAAGCGGTAAGCTTGGTGATAACGGTATCGATGCCGAGCGAGCGGCAGGCGATTTCGTCTTCACGCAACGCTTCCCACGCCCGGCCGATCGGCATGCGGCGCAGCTTGATGGTGACGTAAGCCGTCAGCATGCACAGAAGCAGGATCACGTAGAACAGGAAGATCTTGTAATAGGCCGACGACATCGTCAGGCCGAAGGCCTTGGCGAAATTGTTCGGCGCGCCGACATCGAAGGACCAGATGCCGAAGATAGACGCCTTGGCGATGCCGGAAATGCCGAAGGTGCCCTTGGTCACATCCGTCCAGTTCAACAGCACGAGACGGATGATTTCACCGAAGGCGAGCGTGACGATGGCAAGATAGTCGCCACGAAGTCTGAGCACCGGGAAGCCGAGAATGATGCCCCAGAAGCCTGCGAGAATGCCGGCCACCGGCAGAAGCACCCAGAAGGACAGGCCGAGATGGCTTGACAGCAGCGCGTAGGAATAGGCGCCCACCGCATAGAAGGCCACATAACCGAGATCGAGCAGGCCCGCGAGGCCGACGACGATGTTGAGGCCCCAGGCCAGCATCACATAGATCAGGATCTGGATGCCGAAATTGTCGACGAATTTCAGCGAGCCCTGAAAACCGAACAGCTGCACGGCGACGACGGGGTAAAGCAGCAGCAGGACAAGCGCGAGCTTCAGGAAGTGCTTGTGGAAAAAGCCTTTTTCCTCGGAGATTTCCAGAATGCCGCTTTTGGCCTTGGCAAGCTTGCGGCGATCCATCGACGGCCGGATGAAGCCGACCATCAGGAAACGGCCGATGGCGGCGACGCCGACGAAGATCGACAGAAGCCCCCAGCGGGTGCCCCAGATAAGCTGGTTGTTGATGTCCTGATAGGTGACGATACCGACGTATAGAATGAACATGCCGAGCGAGACGATGCCCGCAAAGATGCCTTCCTTCACCGCCGTTGCCATCAGGCTCGGGCTGGAAGTGTCGTTTTCGGAAGCGATATTGGTCATGGGATCACACCTTCTCGACTTCCGGACGACCGAGAATGCCGGTCGGCTTGAAGATCAGCACGAAAGCCAGGATGCCGAATGCCGCGACGTCCTTGTAGGCAATGGAGAAATAGGCGGACCAGAGAGATTCGATGAGGCCGATCAGGAGACCGCCGAGAACGGCACCCGGAAGCGAACCGATACCGCCGAGAACCGCTGCGGTAAACGCCTTGACACCCGGAATGAAGCCATCGTTGAACGATGCGACACCGTAATACATCAGATACATCGTACCGGCGACCGCCGCGAGTGCGGCACCCATGATGAAGGTGATCGAGATCGTCTTGTCGACATCCACACCCAGAAGGGCCGCCATCTTGCGGTCCTGTTCCGTGGCGCGCTGCGCCCGGCCGAGCGGAGTCTTGTTGACGATGTACCAGAAGGCGAACAGCAGCACCGACGTCACCGCCATGATGATGAACTGCTTCAGCGAGACGGTGATGGAGCCGAAATGGTAGCTGTCCGTCACCATTGACGGGATCGGCTTGTTACGCGGACCCTGTGTCACCTGGATGAAGTTGGACAGCGCGATCGACATGCCGATGGCGGTGATCAGCGGCGCAAGGCGGAACGAGCCTCTGAGCGGACGGTAGGCCACGCGCTCGATCACCCAGTTCCACAGGCCGGTCATCAGCATGGCGACGACCATCATCAAAATCAGAAGAAGCGCCACCGGAATACCGGCAAAAAACGATGTTGCGATCAGAAAAACGATCAGCGCGGCGAAACCGCCAAGCATGAAAATATCGCCATGAGCGAAGTTGATCATGCCGATGATGCCGTAGACCATCGTATAGCCAATTGCGATGAGGCCGTAGATCGATCCAAGAGTCAGCCCGTTGATGAGCTGCTGGATAAAATACTCCATGTCTTTCCCCTGGGCATGACCTCTAATGAGCCACGCCTCGTTTATGTTAATTATAGGGAGAACCTTTTCGATTAGCCCCCACCTGCAAAATGCATATCGTGTTCGCTAAAAATGTGAAGTCAAAAACGGGCGATCCTGCACAAAATTTGGAATTTCCACATTCGTTGCCGTTTTCCCGATCAGAATAGCCAGGATTTCGGCAGTAAGTGCTAAAAAATTGGCGTTCGAATGCTTATTTCAGTGTTGCCTGACGCATTGTTTGACGGGTGGCGGGCAAAAGAGTAGCGAAATAGAGGGGTAAAGGATCCCCGGCACGAAATGGCAACGGCAACAAGATGATCGACATATTGACGAAAGCGGCGCTGGACGCCGGGCAGGCAATCATGGCGGTCCATCGCGCCGGGCCACACGTATCGTACAAGGACGATTGCTCGCCCGTGACCGAGGCAGACCAGCGGGCGGAGGTGATCATTCTGCAGGCACTGGCTGCGCATTTTCCCCAAATCCCGGTCATTGCCGAAGAAGCGGTCTCGAACGGCATTCTGCCGGAGACAGGCACGGAATTTTTTCTGGTCGATCCGCTGGATGGGACCAAGGAATTCATTTCCGGCAAGGATGATTTTACCGTCAATATCGCCCTGATCAGAAACGGCGTGCCGGTTGCAGGCGTGGTTTATGCCCCCTGCCGCGGCCAGGCCTGGACCGGCAAGGACAACAGCGCCGAAAAGCTCGCAATATCAGGCGAAGGAGCGATCCTCGCGCGCCACCCCATCCGGGCACGCCAGCGCGGCGCCTCCCCCGTGGCGCTGATCAGCCGCTCGCACTGTACCGCGAAAACGGAAGCCTTCGTGGCCGAACACGGCCTGAAAGACTGCATTTCCGTCGGTTCCTCACTGAAATTCTGCATGCTGGCGGAAGGTGCTGCCGATATCTATCCCCGCTTCAGCCGCACCATGATGTGGGATACGGCGGCAGGCGACGCCGTACTGCGCGCCGCCGGTGGCAGAACGCTGGATTGCGAGGGCCGGCTGCTTGCCTATGAGGTGAGAGGCGATGGTGAGGATGCACTCGCCAACCCGGATTTCATTGCCGAGGGCGCAATGGCAGCGACGGTGGAAATTGCGACATAAGCCTGCGAGGAGACCGCTAGACCTCCTTCGGTGATCAGGCGTTTTTAGGCGTTCGCTTCGGTGTCTGCGGCTTACCCCCCTTTGCCCTGCCGGGCATCTCTCCCACAGGTGGGGAGATCGACTCGTGGCAAGGTCTCGCAGATCTCAATGTTTGAGAATGAAGCGACGGTAAAGCCGCTTGCCGATCTCCACCCTTGTGGGGGAGATGCCCGGCAGGGCAGAGGGGGGTAAGCCGCATACGCCGAGCCCCAAAATCAGTTCCTCTATATCGATCATACCGGCGTTGAACCGGTATCTCGGAAAATAATTTCATCCCCGCTCATCCCCGCCCCGCCCCGCCGCATCACAATCGCCGGCGAACAGCCACGGAGCGCGGAAGAGACATCATGACTGAACAGACGGCGAGACTTAGACTTCCTTATATCCTGCCCTCGCAGGCACAGAAACACGTCACCCACAACGAGGCGCTGCAGCGGCTGGACGCGATCGTCCAGCTGGTCGTCAAGGACGTGGTCGCCGCCCCGCCCGACAATGCGCCGGAGGGAGACTGCTTCCTGCTCTCGCTTGACGCCGCTGGCGACTGGGCGGGCAAGGGCGGGAAGCTTGCCTTCCGGCAGGACGGTGCATGGCTGCTGATAGCGCCGCAACCCGGCTGGACGGCATGGTTTGCCAGCGAGGGTAAACATCGCGTCCTACGGGACAGCGCATGGCGGGACGTGCCGCTGCCTGCCGCGGCGACCCTCGAAAGGCTTGGCATTGGCACACAGGCCGATACCACCAACCGTCTGGCGCTTGCCGCCCCCGCCAGCCTCTTCACCCACACAGAAGAGAACGGCGACCACCGCATGGCGATCAACAAGGCGGCAAAGGCCGATACCGCCTCGCTGCTGTTCCAGTCCGGCTGGAGCGGCCGGGCGGAAATGGGCCTTGCAGGCAATGACGGTTTTTCGATCAAGACCAGCGCCGACGGCATTTCCTGGCACACGGCCCTTTTGTGCAGCGGCGACGGCAGGGTCACGATGCCGAACCGGCCCGTGGTTCTGGCCAGCCTGCCTTCGGGCACGACGAGGCCGGTCAACGGCTCGGCTTCAGGGTTTTCCATGCTCTTCATCGACGAGGGTGGTTTCGTTCTCGGCGACGCGGTCGGCACAGGCGGCGGAAGGGAACTCGTCGTTCCCGTGAAAGGTCTCTATCTGGCCACCCTGTCGCTTGCCGTGGTGTCCTCCTCCGGGCACCGGGTTTCGCTTGCCGTCAACGGAGCGGCTGGCGGCCTCACTGTAGCGGGCAACGCCTCCAATGCCGGCACCTCGCAGTCGACGACCCTTATCCTCCCCCTCAATGCCGGCGATCGCCTGCGGCTGTTGCATGAGGGAGCCGCGGAATTCGCCCACGGCAGCGGGAAAACGTGCCTTTCGCTTGCGGCGTTGTGAGGAAAACAACCGATGGACGATAAAAAACACGATTTTTGGAAAAATTTTTTCCCGACAAAATAAGGCGACTCGAACAGATCGGGCGAAACCGTTCAAATTCTTAATAAATTGTCACGAACTGCTTAGGCAATTTTTAAAGGTACGGGGCTAAAGTTCCCGTCATATGGTCTTGAGTTTGTATAGAGTGTCCAATGACCGAAATGATACGCCCACGAGTTAAATATGTCATCGGCCCCGATGGCAGCCCTCTGACGATTGCGGATCTTCCGCCGTCAAATACCCGTCGATGGGTTATTCGCAGAAAGGCAGAGGTCGTCGCCGCCGTGCGCGGAGGACTGCTGAGCCTTGAGGAAGCCTGCGAGCGTTATACGCTCACCGTCGAAGAATTCCTGTCCTGGCAGTCGTCGATTGCCGATCACGGCCTTGCAGGCCTGCGCACCACGCGCATTCAGCAATATCGCCACTAAACCAGTGCGCCGGCGCGGCAACGCGCCCAAACCGAACTTCCAAAACGCCCCGTCGCATCGACGGGGCTTTCGGTTTGATTTTGGATTTCCCCTGAAAATTGCCAGACACAGCCGGTGACTGTCACCGGTTTGTGTCCACTGCGTTCGCTATCCCGCTGTTTCAATTCAGGCGCAGGCAGTTACAGTGGAAAAAACGAAAAGCAATGCGAAGGCAGAGATCATGGATATCAAGACAACCGAAACCGGATCGCGCGGCGAATATTCGGCAACCATCGACGGCCACAAGGCCGAGATGACCTATTCGCGCACCTCCCCTTCCCTCATCATCATCGACCATACCGGCGTGCCCGATGCACTGCGGGGCAAGGGTGTCGGCCAGGCGCTCGCCGCCCATGCCATCGATGAAGCGCGCAAGGGCGGCTGGAAAATCATTCCGCTCTGCCCTTTCTTCAAGGCTCAGACGCTACGCCACCCTGACTGGGCAGATGTTATCAAGGGGTAACTAGCCAGACCGGCTGAGGCTCGGGACAAAACCTCAAGTTTGTTTTTTAGCGAAAGCGGAGCCCACACGCTCCGTCACCCCGGCCAAGAGCCGGGGTCCAGCCAGCTCAAATCCTTGAGCTTAAGGGAATCTTCCGCCGCGCAGACGCGCGTCGGCTGGATGCCGGATCAGGCCCGGCATGTCGAAGGATAGGTTTCAGGCTGCCAGCAATCACGCCACCTTCAGCGGCGGTGTTCCTGCATGTATGCTCCTTCGAACTTCGGCCCGAAATTCCGGCGTATCCTCGGCGCCATGCACTGCCACGGCATGTTGAACCGCCGCTTCCATGAGCTCCTCCGGCGTATCGGCTGAGATGGCGATCGAGCATTTGCTGTCGCTCGGGAATTCGCGGCAATCGATATATTGGCGGGCCATTTGTTTCCTCCCCGCTTCTGGCCCACCCGCGTCCGCGCAGGGCGCGCGTGGGACAAGCCTCCGGCTCTTGGTCGGAACTTCACCAAATTACGCCTTTCCCCGGCCCCGGACAATCGAAAACGCAGGGATTCCCTGCGTCCCTGCCCCGCAAGAAACCGACCGGGCAAGGCGCTGCGGTGCGCCAAAGCAAAAGGCCGCCAACGAGGGGCGGCCTTCCAGAAAAAAGCATGGGCATCCCGTCATTGAAAGCCGCCTCCTGATCCACCGGCAGCCGTCAATGAGGACGATCCTTATATGATCTTGCGCCAATACCTAGGCGCGGGCGCGGATCGCTCCGTCGCGGTTTTCCAGTGCCGCCGCCTTTTCATATTCGGCCTGCACCTCTTCCAGAGAAGCCTCTGCGGCTTCCTGCTGGGTCTTCAGCTCCCGGATAGAGACCTGAAGATTGTCCGCACGCTGACGCGCGGCCTTGGCGAAGGTCGGATATGCGAAGTGGGTCGGATCGGTAATGCCGGACTTGCTCTCTTCCAGCGATATCTGATGCACCAGTTCCTTTGCCATCCGCTCAAACTCGGACATCATCTGCTGCAACTGGCTAAGTTGCCGGCGTTTTTCGTTAACCTGAAATTCTTTCAGGCGAACCAGGCTGTCACGCGACTTCATACGCAATACTCCATGGATAGCGAGACCCGGATCAAAAAGGCACTATGCCCCCTCGATCGGCCCGTTTAACCCGCCCGCTCAACCGGCCCGGTTAACCCGTTGTGCCGGAATGATTCCCAAAAGTTACCCGGCGTTAATAAAAAAACGCCGCCGTTAACCTTTCGTTTACGGGCATCGTTAATGATAAACACGATCATTTAAGGGTCGGTAAATGCCAGGTCCAAAAAAACGGGCCCGACGATGTAAGAGTCGATTGAATCACTTAGCGAGATATCCTCACGTTAAGCTTCAATTTTGGCGATGGTGGATTCACGTGCAAAAACAGCGAAATGCCAACTTTGCTTAATAAATTCGATACACCTTGCCAAAGGCAATTAGAATTTGTTAACCATTTGGTGGCAGCCTGCAAATCAGGCAACGTCTGGATCCGCATCGCGCGAGGCAATGATTTACCAATCTGCGGGCGGCAAAGGGGATAATTATGCGGGTTCTACTTATTGAAGACGACAGCGCAACAGCGCAGAGCATCGAACTGATGCTCAAGTCGGAAAGTTTTAACGTCTACACGACCGACCTCGGCGAGGAAGGCGTGGACCTCGGTAAACTCTACGATTACGACATTATTCTTCTCGATCTCAACCTGCCCGACATGTCGGGTTACGAGGTCTTGAGAACCTTGCGCCTTTCCAAGGTCAAGACACCCATCCTCATCCTCTCCGGCATGGCCGGCATCGAGGACAAGGTTCGTGGTCTCGGCTTCGGCGCAGACGACTACATGACAAAGCCGTTCCACAAGGACGAGCTTGTTGCCCGTATTCACGCAATCGTCCGCCGTTCCAAGGGCCATGCGCAATCGGTCATCTCCACCGGCGAGCTGATCGTCAATCTCGATGCCAAGACGGTTGAAGTGGGCGGCCAGCGCGTTCACCTGACCGGCAAGGAATATCAGATGCTTGAGCTGCTTTCGCTGCGCAAGGGCACGACGCTGACCAAGGAAATGTTCCTGAACCACCTTTATGGCGGCATGGACGAACCGGAACTGAAGATCATCGACGTCTTCATCTGCAAGCTGCGCAAGAAGCTCGCAAATGCCGCCGGCGGCGCAAACTACATCGAAACCGTCTGGGGCCGCGGTTATGTCCTGCGCGAGCCTGATGGAGCCACGGAATTTCTCGAAACCGCCTGATCCCCTTCAGGATATGGCAGTTTTTAAAAGACCCGCTGGCGACAGCGGGTTTTTTGTTGCGATTTCATGATTGGATAGTGCCATGGACCATTCTATCCCCACCCTCAGAACGGAACGCCTGATTTTGCGCCCGCAGATCATGGCGGATTTCCCCGCCTATAGAGACTTTATGGCGTCAACCCGCTCCATCGGCGTCGGCGGACCATATGACCTGCCGTCAACCTGGGGCGTTTTTTGTCACGATCTCGCCAACTGGCATTTTTTCGGCCACGGGGCGCTGATGATCGAAATTGGCGAAACCGGGCAATGTATCGGCCAGGTCGGCATCAATCACGGCCCGCTATTTCCCGAAAAGGAACTGGGCTGGCTGCTTTATGGCGGCCAGGAAGGCCACGGTTACGCTGCGGAAGCGGCCTCTGCACTGCGCGACTGGGCATTCGAGACCCTGAAATTGCAGACGCTGGTCAGCTATGTCTCGCCGCGCAACAGCAAATCTGCAGCAGTTGCACAGCGCCTGGGCGGTGTTATCGACCCATCGGCACCACGGTCTGATCCCGAAGACCTTGCCTATCGGTATCATCCGCAAAAAGTGACCTGAAGGATCGGGACGTCGCGCAACGGTTCATCGAGACGTCCCGAACACCTGTCTTAATGCATTTCCACGTTCAGGAAGCCGACAATCGCCTCCGCGATCTGCCGGTGGATGGCCAGGCGGTCCCTGCCCCCGCCGTCACGGCAGACGAAACCTTCCCCCGGTGAAAGCTCCTCGACGATTTTTTCGCCGTTTGGCTTGCATGTCTGCATGAAGCTGAAATGGCTGGCATCCGGTATTTCGCGATAAACCGTGGTCGCCTTTGGCAGATTGCGGGCGATATATTCCGAATCAGCCTTGATGGCGGCAATCTCGGGCGTTTCCACACCGGCGGCCAGAACCAGAACCGGTACATCGACACGTTTCAGTGTTTCCGGCAGGAAACCGGCGGCCGGGCCAGCGTCCAGCGCAATCACCGCGCGGATGCGAGCATCGCGCAAATCTATCGAAAGGCGTGGATCGGCCTTGCCACCGTTAACGATCCCGACCTTGGCCAGCAACCGTGGCGCCTTGCATTGCGGCAGAACCTTCTCCGCATTGCAGTCTTTTAGCGCGAGATCGGCGCTGTAGCGGGCGCCAGTCAGCTCCATAGCGGTCCAGCCTCCGAGAGAATGGCCGATGACCGCGATGCGTGCCCTGTCGATTTTTCCAGCGAGTTGATCGTTATCGAGCAACGCCGTCAACGTTCTGCTGATGTCGCGCGGGCGTTCCCATAACGGCACGATCTCCATCGCATTCTCTTCAGTGAATGATTCGCCCGCGTGATCCGGCGCGGCCACGATATAACCCTGCTGAACAAGCTCACCGGCGATCCAGTTCAGATTGCGCCAGCTTCCGCCAAATCCGTGTGACAGCAACACCAAAGGACGGGAACCGGCCAGAAACGACGCATCAGCTTGAACCTCGAGACCATAAAAGGCAGCATTTTCGCCCACCGTCTCAGTTTTTCCCGATGGTGCGGACGGATACCACAATGACAGGTTCAGCATTCGCGTGCCCGAATCATCGGACAATTCCAGCTGTCTGAAACCAATAGCGTTCTCCGCCATCACGGGCGCAGCGGTGGAGAGGATGGCGATGGCGACCACAAGAAAATAGCGCATGTGAAGCTCCAAAAATTGATCTTGGATCAACCCTTGGTTCAAACCGCCACCGTCCGAGACCTCGAACAGGTTTCAGGACGCCCTGAAACGCGATTGAGACGGCACGGTGGGAATGCGCAGTACTAAACCCCCACCACCCGCTCGAAAAGCCGGATGGGATTGCCCCGGAATGTCGAATCGCGAAACAGGCGGAAGCCGAAACGGGCGGCGATGACGAGCGAGGGGGTGTTGAGCGGGTCGATCATGCAGACGGTCCGCTGCGAAATTCCGCTGCGATCAAACCACCCTGTTGCCGCCGCCACCGCCTCGGTCGCGACGCCCTTGCCGTTCAGATCAGCATCGATTTTCCACATCGCTTCTGGCACGCCATCGAAATCGGTGCCGTTTCCACGGCGCATATGGGCAAAGCCCACCTCGCCGACGATACGCCCGGAGCTTGCCTCCTCCACGACAAAGGGACCGAAGCCGAAGACCGACCAATGGCCGATGAAGCGTAAAAGACGGGCAAAGGCGATTTCGGGGTCCAGCGGCGTAATCGATGTGACCCCTTCGATGGGCCGGACATCCGCGCTCCAGAACGCACAATAAAGCGCTTCATCCGTGATGGCGTGCGGCCGCAGGACGAGGCGCGCGGTTGTCAGACGTGTCATGAACCTCTTCCCCAAAAGCAAAAAAGGCCGGCGCGTCGGAAAACGCTACCCGGCCCTTTCACAAAACTACCTCTGCAACTGAACGATCACGCGGCAACCGTCTTTGCGGTAAATACGATGCGATCCTCATGCACCTTGTATTCCACGGCCATATCGGCCTCCTCCGCCAGAAGCAGCGTGTAATAGGGCTGTACGGAATGTGCGTCGACCGCCTCTTCCAGCCTGCCTTCGTAGATCTCGGCGAATTTGGCCGGAATGCGCATCATCTTGCCCTTGACGGTGATTTCGAATTTGGCGTCACCCTCCGGATCTTCCAGCACCACATCCACATTACCCCCGCGCGGGATCGCGCTGTAGGACACGAGAAAGAGGTTGAGCAAAAGTTTGACACGATTTTTCGCGACGATGGCGCGTGGGCCGTTCCAGGTCACTTCGGCCTTCTTTTCGGCGGCAGCGAAATCCTTGGCGGCTTTTTCAGCCTCGCCGGTATCGATCGAAGCGCCAGCGGAGCCGGACGCGCCGAAAGCAAGGCGGGCGAACTTCAGCCGCACGGATGCGTTAAGAGCGGATGTGCGGATGAGATCCAGCGCATCGTCATCGGTGCCGCCCTCGTCCAGCAATTCGAGGCCGTTATTGATGGCGCCGACAGGAGAGATCACGTCATGGCACACACGACTGCACAGAAGAGCTGCCAGATCGGGACCGGACAGCGTGATATTGAGTTTGCTCGTCATAAAATTCTCTCCTGCGCAAGGGAGGCGCGGACGGTGTGGAAATTGTTAAGCCATAATGACACCATATTTGGTAAACCGATTGTTAATAGGATGGTTTCAAAATGCCAAATGCCTTAACAGGCCACCCTGGAGCGCCCTGCGTCCGTTCGGATGTATAAAGGATGCTCTGGAACTTTGAATCTTCGCATGGGCCCTGCCGAAAATCGATTCGGATTTTCGGGCTGATGCACCAACAAACAGACGGACGGACATGACGATGCGCCTTACGAAAACCCGCACCATTGCACGCCTCGGACTGGGAAAGATTTTTGCGCTCCTTGCCAGCCTTTTGATGTGGGCCGCACCGGCCTCGGCCCAGAACAGCGATCAATATTCTTTTCAGGAAGTCGTGGATGCAGGCCACGGATTCTTCGGTGAAACCACCGGCGGCCTCGCCAAGGTGGTGGAACGCGCCTTCCAGCAATACGGTCTTCCGAACGGTTATATTCTGGGGCAGGAAGGCTCCGGCGCTTTCGTCGCGGGCCTCACCTATGGCGAAGGCACGCTTTATACCAAGAATGCCGGCCAGCATCCCGTCTTCTGGCAAGGCCCGTCGCTCGGCCTCGATTACGGCGGCCAAGGCACCCGCGCCATGATGCTGGTCTACAACCTGCCTTCGGTCGATTCGCTTTATCGCCGTTACGGCGGCGTCAGCGGCTCCGCCTTCATCGTCGCCGGCGTCGGCATGACTTATCTGAAAAGCAGCGATGTCACGCTGGCACCCATTCGCACCGGCATCGGCGCGCGCCTCGGCATCAATGTCGGCTACCTGAAGCTTACCCAGGAACCGACCTGGAACCCCTTCTGACGCTGAGATGGGGAGGCACTCTTGCGGCTCCCCGCGCAATTGCCTTGGCGATACCCCTCCCAACGGTTGCAATAATAGCGTAACGTGCTCTCGCGCTCCTCTTTCCGAATGCGCGCGTATCTGAGTTTCGGAGACTGTCTCGCGTGATTGAATATGCCATTCTTTTCGGATTGGGTTTTCTCACCGCAACCCTGCTGGCCTTGCTGATCGCGCCCGCGATCCATCGCCGCATCGTTGCCTATACGGAAAACCGGCTGCGCGCGACAATGCCCATCAGCCCCCAGGAAGTTCGCGCCCAGAAGGACATGGCACGCGCGCTCTATGCCGCCGAAAACGCCAAGGTTCGTCAGGAACTGGACACCGAACGGGAAAAGAACACCTCGCTCCGCCTCGCCAACGAGGCAGCATCCAGCGATGCCTATCGCCTCGGCGAGCAGAACCGCGGCCTTTTGCTGAAAATCGAGGAATTGACGCTGGAAATCGGTGAATTGCGAGGCGCACTCGACGCCAGCGAGGAACGCGCGAGCGCAATACAGGCAAACCTTCTGGAGCAGGAACAGGCCGCAAATGCGCGTGCCGGCCAGATGTCTGAGATCACCGCTCGCCTCACCAATCTGACCCGCGAGCTGGATGATTCGAAAATCCTCGCCGCCACCCGCGATCTGGAGGCCGAGCAGGCAAAACAGACCGCCTCGCGTTTCCGCAAGGAGGGCGAAACGGCGACCCGCGAATTGCAGGATGTCGCTGCCCGCAACAAGGAGGCCATGACAGCGGTTGCGCGCGAAAGCCGCAAGGTCACCCGGCTGGAAGAACAGATCGCCAGTGTCATGGCAAAAAATGCAGATCTCGACACCATGCTGACCCTGCGTAATCAGGAGGTTGCCCGCCTGAAGGAACAGCTTGCCGCAACCGGCGGCCGCGCCGACGACATGATCATCCGTCTGCCCAACCCCGCCGTACTGAACGGGGAAACCGCAAGCCAGCCGCAAAAGGCGCCCGTCCTGCCCGAAATCGCGCCCGTGGTCGCGGCAGACATTCCACCGGTCTCAACCGCCATGGAACCGGCAGCGACGGCGCCGGAAGGTCTGGAGCAGGAGATCGAGGATATCCGCAATCAGGGAACGGCACTCACCGAACGCCTTCTGAATGTGCGCGGCACCGGCAACGACGAACCGATCCGTCGCGAAATCGCCCGCATCGCCGCCCAGATGATCGCGCTCACCGCAGCGCAGGAGGGCGAGAAATCGCCGATCCCGGGGCTGCTTGCGAAGGCCAGCGCCTCGACCGGCCGTGAGAGCCTTGCGAAGCGGGCGAGTGTGTTGATGGAGAAGCGGAAGGGTTGATACCTCTACGCCTTTGCGTATGCGGCTTCACCCCCCTCTGCCCTGCCGGGCAGAGGGGGGTGAGCCCCACGCGCAAAGGGTAAACCTAAACCCGCCCTATCGCCCCCGCCATCTGATAAAGCGCCAGCCCCGAAGCCGTCCCCGCATTCAAACTGTCCAACTGCGGCGACTGCGCAATCCGGGCGGTATGGAACCGAGACAGTACCGATTGCGGCAACCCCTCGCCTTCCGTGCCGATGACCAGCGCCATGCGATCCGAACGTGGAATATCGCGAATCTCGGTCTCGCCATTCGGCGAAAGGCTCCAGATCGCAAAACCGGCCTGCGAAAGCCGCTCCAGCATCTGCACCGCACCACCGCCGCGATGATAGGGAACCGAGAGAACGGAACCGACGGACACCCGGAGCGCCTTGCGATAGAGCGGATCGCATGAAGTCTCGTCCAGAAACACCGCATCGGCATAAAAGGCCGCGGCGTTGCGGAACATCGCACCCAGATTGTCGTGGTTGGAAATGCCGCAGCCCACCAGCACCAGCGACGAGGCGGGAAGCGCGTCCGTCAACCCGTCCAGCGTAATGTCACGCACCCGGCGGCCGAGCGCCAGAATGCCGCGATGCAGGTGAAAACCGACAATGCCATCCAGCACCGGCGCTTCCGCCACATAGACCGGCACATCGGGCGGAAAATCGGCAAGGATATCCGCGACGCCGGAAAGCCGGTTCTTGAGGATGAGAATGCTTTCCGCCGCAAAGGCACCACCCGCCTTGTGGGCGGCGGCCAGCATGCGCAACACAACCGTGCCTTCCGCGATGAAACGGCCCTGGCGACCGGTGAGATCACGCTCGCGAATATCGCGAAAGGCGGCAATGCGCGGATCGGCCGGGTCTTCGACCGGGATCAGAGCCCGACCGTCCAGGAGCGCATGCGCGCCCGCCGGATCAATATCCTCACTGGGCATCGACCGTCACATCGGCGAGAAACCGGCCGGCCGCGACGTTGAAGACCAGCGCCTTGCGGGTGCCGTTGGCAAGCTTGCCGTAAAACAGCATGTCACCGCCGGAATAGCTGACATTGTCGATTGTAAAGCCCTGCGGCAGGCTGGCGGTCACGGCAAGCGGTCCGTTGCCGGTGGGAACCGCCAGATTTTCCGGTACGCTCTGCGTTACAACGGTTTTCGATGGTCCTACCGCCTTGTAGACAACCGCGCCGAACACAGCCATAAGGCTGATGAACATCACGGAGCCCGACACGATCTGCAAACGGATCATCTTGCGGCGAACTTTATCCATGGCCGGATCAAGCGGCTTGTCTTCCTGTTCGTCTTGCTCGATGTGCGTCATCGGGTTCCCTAGAATGCTGATTGATCGGAAAAATAAGAATGAACGACCCCTTTAAACAAGGCGGAGACGCAAGGAAAGTCCTGATTGCCGGCGAAGACGCCGAAGGCCGCATCGATGTGTGGCTGGCGGGCGAAGTTGGCGGCGATCTGTCGCGCAGCCGCCTGAAAGCCCTGATCGAGCAGGGTGCCGTTTTATTGAACGGCACGCCGGTGACCGAGCCGAAAAAGAAGGTGCACCCGCACGACCGCGTCGAGATCGTCATGCCGGAGCCGGAAGACCCCGAACCCAAGGGCGAGGATATCCCGCTCGATGTGGAATATGAGGACGACGACCTGATCGTGCTCGTCAAACCCGCCGGTCTCGTCGTGCATCCCGGCGCCGGCAACTGGACCGGAACGCTGGTCAACGCCCTCATCTATCATTGCGGCGACAGCCTCTCCGGCATTGGCGGCGTGAAGCGCCCCGGCATCGTGCATCGGCTGGACAAGGAAACCTCCGGCGTCATGGTCGTGGCGAAAAACGACAATGCACACCGCCATCTCGCCGCGCAATTTGCCGATCACGGCCGCACCGGCCCGCTGGAACGCGCCTACAAGGCCGTCGTCTGGGGCCGACCGCGCACGCTGCGCGGCACCATTGACGCCGCACTCGGCCGCGGCGCCGACCGCACCAAACGCGCCGTCAAGCGCGAGGACACGGACGATGCCCGCGAGGCGATCACCCATTACGAGGTTATGGAACGTTTCCATGAAAAGGCGGACGCGTCCTGCCTCGCCTCGATGGTGGAGTGCCGCCTGGAAACCGGCCGCACCCACCAGATCCGCGTGCACATGGCCCATATCGGCCATCCGCTGATCGGCGACCCCGAATATGGCGCTGCCTTCCGCACCAAGGCGAACCTGCTTGAGGAACCGGCAAGAAGCACCGTCAACCGCTTTCCGCGACAGGCGCTGCATGCCTATCTCCTGGCCTTCGAACACCCCCGCACCGGCGAGGTGATGGAATTCGAAACAGACATGCCTGATGATATGGAAGAACTGCTCATCGCCCTGCGGAGCTGAAAATGCCGCACGGCGAGGTCAAAAAAACCACGCCGTGCATCTTGCCGGAAGCCACGGAAAATAAAAAGAGATTAGCGGATAGCGATATTCCCCACATGGTCTTTCTTGTAGACCGCCCCAATTCCGCTTCAATCGTCGCACCTCTTCGAACCCCGGAAAGCTTGAAATCGTCACCGCGAATGCCGTGGCCGGACCTCGGGCTTGCCGAAAGACAGACGTTGCAAGGAACGCCGTTTTATCCGCAGAGCTGAACGGAACCGGCATGACGACGGGATCTATCGCGCATGAACACCGATGAACGCCAGTTTATCTTTCAGGAATTACGAAGCGTCGAAGGCTATATCGACCCACCCGACGCGCTTGTCTTCAAGGCGCTGCTGCAGGCGCAGACAAGGGACGGCCTGAAGGGCGGCATGGCGGAGATCGGCGTCTATTATGGCCGCTCCTATTTTCTGCTGCGCAAATTCGCGCAGCCGCAGGAAAAGGTTCTGGGCGTCGACCTGTTCGAACTCGACCCACCCTCGGACGGAAGCCTCGACCAATATGAGCGCCTGATGGAAAACGGCAGGCGGTTGGGTTTTGCGATGGATGAGGACTTGATCATCAAGGGCGACAGCACCCGGCTCGCACCCACCGATATAACGTCGCGGACTGGTCCCGTCAGGTTCTTCAGCATCGACGGCGGGCACCACCTGCACCATGTGCTGGCGGACGCGAAACTGGCGCTGGAGGTGATCGCCCCGCACGGCGTCATCGTCTTCGACGATACCTTCAACCCCGCATGGCCGGAAGTGACCGTTGGCGTCGCCGATTTTCTGCGCACCCACGGCCACAGCCTCGCCTGCTTCGCCATGACGAAATACAAGACCTATGTCTGCCGCCGGGAATTTCACGCTGTCTACGCGGACGCGATTGCCTCTGGCCCCGACTTGCAGACACTCGATCATGTCGAAACGGAGTTTCTCGGCTCCCGCGTCGTTCGCCTGCACAACCCCACCCGCAGGCGCGTCATGTATGAGTTGATGGTGCGCTCCGGTCTCGGTGGTTTTTCGGAACGAATTTACCGTTCGAAAGTTAAACAGGTCAAAGAAGGTGTCGCCGGGACATAACGCATGTGTGAACGCTGTGTTCGCTTGAAACGCGGCGGGTGCATACATATTTGTTACGTGGGTTCGTGCGGGGTCGGTAACGACCCGCCACTAGCGGTGTGCCTTGGGCGAGTAATCGCCAGTCGATGAGGGTGCCGTTCCAGACCATAGATAAGGGGGTGCTTTATGGCCCGCAATAGTTTGCCTACAATTACGGCCGGCGAAGCCGGTCTCAACAGATATCTCGACGAAATCCGTAAATTCCCGATGCTGGAGCCGCAGGAAGAGTACATGCTTGGCAAGCGTTACGCCGAGCATGGCGACCGCGACGCCGCTCACAAGCTCGTCACCAGCCACCTGCGCCTTGTTGCAAAGATTGCCATGGGTTACCGCGGTTACGGCCTGCCGATTGGCGAAGTCGTGTCCGAAGGCAATGTCGGCCTGATGCAGGCGGTGAAGAAGTTTGATCCGGAACGCGGTTTCCGTCTGGCCACCTACGCCATGTGGTGGATCAAGGCTTCGATCCAGGAATATATCCTGCGTTCGTGGTCGCTGGTGAAGATGGGTACGACTGCCAACCAGAAACGGCTGTTCTTCAACCTGCGCCGGCTGAAAGGCCGTATCCAGGCGATCGACGATGGCGATCTGAAGCCGGAACACGTCAAGGAAATCGCCACCAAGCTGCAGGTTTCCGAGGAAGAAGTGATCTCGATGAACCGCCGCCTGCATGGCGACGCATCGCTGAATGCGCCCATCAAGGCATCCGAAGGCGAATCCGGCCAATGGCAGGACTGGCTGGTGGACGACCATGAAAGCCAGGAAGCCGTGCTGATCGAGCAGGACGAGCTGGAAACCCGCCGCCGCATGCTGGCCAAGGCCATGGGCGTGCTGAACGATCGTGAACGCCGCATCTTCGAGGCCCGCCGCCTTGCCGAAGATCCGGTGACGCTGGAAGAACTCTCATCCGAGTTCGATATCAGCCGCGAACGCGTGCGCCAGATCGAGGTTCGCGCCTTCGAGAAGGTTCAGGAAGCGGTGCAGAAGGAAGCCCTCGAAGCCGCCCGCGCGCTGCGCGTGGTGGATGCGTAAGGCTCGGTCTTTTTAAGAGGGTGGGGCTGAACTTATCGGCTACGTCATCCTCGGGCCTGTCCCGAGGATGACTGCGGAGTAATTGGCTCGACTGCCATCCCCCCTCACTCCCCTTGGTGTCCGGCGTGACGAAAGAGTGAGGTTCTTTGCCAGTAAATTTCTCAGCCCGCAGATCGCGAGATCTGCGGGCTTTTTATTTGCAGGACATAAGGAAGAAATGAGGGGACCGGCCTTAGCCGATCCCCCACACCAATCACTGACCGGTCGCGGGCTTTGCAGCCGCCCATTCGCGTAGCGCCGTGTCGAAGGCGGCGATGCCGTCATTGCCCTTTTGCAAGGTCAGAAGCGCACGGCGGCCGTTGCGGTAGGAAACCGGGATGTCGATCCAGTTGCGGCTCTTCAACAGCTCCAGATTGGTCTTCATCGCATCCGGGAAGTCGTTAAGCGCGATCATGTGGAAATCGTCGGTGATCTTGGCCGGAACCGCGATCAGGGCGTTACCACGATCCTGCTCCGTGCTCTTCATCGCGATCCGCTGGACGCTGTCGATCGCGCCGCCTTCGAAGCCGGGCGAAACCGAGAAGACGATCTCGATCAGATGGCTTGCCGGAAGCGAAGGATCGGTGTTGCGCTTGAAGGTGATGAGCGCGCTGAGGCCACGGCCGGGAACCGTGATCTGGCCCTGCACCGTTGCGGACGGACGACCCTCATTGTCGTTCTCCTGCTGCAAGGACCAGGAAACGCTGCCCTGAATGGCGGTCGGAACCGTCTGGCCCAGCACTTCCTCGTAGAGGAACATGCGGTCGCCCGTGGCGGCAGCGGCCGCAGCAGGCGGCTGTGCCGGCGGCGTACCAGTCGGAGTACCCGCAGCCGTATTGGCCGGAGCCTCGCCTGCAGGCGGCGGCGCGACATTCTGCTCATAGACCGACTGGCCTTCCGCCGTGACGGGCTGGCCATTGGCGCCCGGCGCCGGCCCCTCGTCGCGCTCGGTCCCGTCGGCCAGAAGCCGCTGGGTGAACTTCGTGCCGGTGACGGACCCGTCATCGGCATGCGGCTGCGCCTGATGGTTGGTAGGGTTTGTCGTCGGCTGCTGCCCGCTGGCAGGCGGCTGCTGGGCAGCTGGCGGTGTGGATGTCGGCGTCTGCGCCGTATTGGCTGGAGGCGTCTGGGTGCCGCCATCCTTCTGTGCCGATTGCACCAGGCCACCGACCATGTCGTTCAGCGCATCACGGTTCAACCAGAGCGCATAACCACCACCGGCAAGAAGCCCGGCGCCCACAAGCGCAAGTACCAGCGAGGCATAATTCCGGCGCGGCTTCTTCTTGACCATGTAAGCGGGCGTCGCGGTACCAGCACCGAGAGCGGGCATTTCGTTCGTCGTTGCCCGGCTGGAAGATGACGCGCCGTCATAACCGATCAGCTCGTCCAGATCGTCCCAGGGCGTGCGCTCCTTGTTGTCCTTGGAGGCACGGTCATCGAAGGGATCGTTATCGGCGCGCGGCAACGCAGGCGTGGCCTTCGGCGGGATCGCGAGATCCGTATCCTCGAAATAGGACGAGAAGTCCTCGACGACAGCAGCCTTTTTCGGGGCCATGTCTTCGGTTTGCCGGGGTTCGGAAAAATCGTCGTGCCCGCCAAAAATCGGATCGTGATCGGCAGCAGCGCGGTAACCGGCATGCTCGTTCCCGTCGCGCCGCTCCGGCTCGAAGCTGACATCCGGGGCCTGATAGTGCTGCGCGGAATAACCGGCGACGACGGAATGGTCGTCCCTCTCGTGGTGCACTTCGGCCTCGGCAGCCGGGCGAACATCCTCGTCCTGCGCTTCTTCGAGCTTGCGCCAGTCATCCTCGTCAACCGGCTGCGCCCAATGGGGCGGCACGGAATCATCGGCATGGGGGGCCGCCGCTTCAGGCGCGATATCGTCAACGCGCTCGTCCTCCGGCTGATAGGCCGGCTCTTCATGCGCGCGGGTGAAATAGGTACCGGCTTCCTCGTGAGGACCGGCTTCATGAACCGGCGCGACACGGGGCGGTTCGGGTGCGTCGTAAAGCTCCTCCGGCTCACGCGCGCCGTAATGCTGCTCCTCATGCGGGATTAAAGCGGCGACGGGTTCTTCGGGGAGAGGCTCCTCTTCGCGGGCGGGTTCTTCATAAACCGGCTCTGGCTGGACAGGATAAACCGGCTCCGAATGTGCGGGCACAACCGGAGCAGGCTCTTCCTCCACCGGCTCGTACCGCTCGGCGGCATGAACGGCAGGCTCTTCGGCAACGTCCTGCGGATGATAGACAGCATCCACCTCTTCCGCCACGGGGGAGAAAGCATCATCCTCCTCCAGTGCCGGCAAGGCCTCGGCATATTCACTGTCCACCTCGGCTATGGCGGCGTCCAGCTTGGCGATCTGCCGGCGCAACAATTCTTCCGGCGGACGTGGCTTCATATTCTCGAGCTGGCGCACAACCGCACTGCGCGCCTTGTCGTAAACCTTCGCCCGGTTTTCGGGAGTATTGTTCGCCAAGCCATCCACGGCCTTGCGAATGACTGCTACAAAATCCGCCATAAGCACTTTCTCGTCGTGACCGGCGACGTACCGGCCCGATATGGTTTATGAATCTAGATCGCCGAGGACATTAGTCCTCAAACGGATCAGTCACAAGTATGGTGTCGTCACGCTCCGGACTTGTCGACAGAAGCGCGACAGGCGCCCCGATCAGTTCTTCCACCTGACGGACATATTTAATTGCCTGAGCAGGCAAATCCGCCCATTTTCGGGCGCCGACGGTAGATTCTTTCCAGCCTTCCAGCGTGACATAGATCGGCTCGACACGAGCCTGCGCACCCTGGCTTGCGGGAAGATGATCGATTTCCTGCCCGTCGAGCTTGTAGCCGACGCAGATTTTCAGCTCGTCCAGACCGTCGAGAACGTCAAGCTTGGTAAGCGCGATGCCGGTGATGCCGTTGGTGGCGACCGACTGGCGCACCAGCGCTGCGTCAAACCAGCCACAACGGCGCTTGCGGCCGGTGACGGTGCCGAACTCATGGCCCTTTTCGCCCAGGAACTGGCCGATTTCGTCATGCAGCTCGGTCGGGAAAGGACCTTCGCCAACGCGGGTCGTATAGGCCTTGGTGATGCCGAGAATATAACCCAGCGAACCCGGACCCATGCCCGAACCGGCAGCGGCCTGACCGGCAACCGTGTTGGAAGAGGTGACATAGGGGTATGTGCCGTGGTCGATATCGAGCAGCGAGCCCTGCGCGCCTTCGAACAGGATGCGCGCACCGGCGCGGCGCTTCTTGTCGAGCAGCAGCCATACGGTTTCGCTGAACGGCAGGATGCGTTCTGCAACCGAGCTCAACTCTTCCATGATGGTTTCGTGCGAAACTTCAGCAGCGCCGAAGCCGCGACGCAGCGCATTGTGATGCGTCAGGATGCGATCGACCTTGGCGGACAGCGCCTCCATGTCGGCCAGATCCATGACGCGGATGGCGCGGCGGCCGACCTTGTCTTCGTAGGCCGGGCCGATGCCGCGGCGCGTGGTGCCGATCTTGGTGCCGCTGTTGGAGGCAGCGTCTTCGCGCATGCCATCAAGTTCGCGGTGCAGGGAAAGAATGAGCGTGGCATTGTCTGCAATGCGCAGGTTTTCCGGCGTAACCTTTACGCCCTGCACTTCCAGACGGCCGATTTCAGCGATCAGCGCATGCGGATCGACCACGACGCCGTTGCCGATGACGGCGAGCTTGCCCGGACGCACGACGCCGGAAGGAAGAAGCGAAAGCTTGTAGCTGATGCCATCGATGACAAGAGTATGGCCGGCATTGTGGCCGCCCTGATACCGCACGACGACATCTGCCCGCTCGGACAGCCAGTCGACAATCTTGCCTTTGCCTTCGTCGCCCCACTGCGAGCCGACCACCACAACATTCGTCATTTCTTGCTTTCCTGCTCATGGCGCTTGCGCGCCCGATAACCCGATGGGAAACCCAAACCCGCGAATGTATACTGCGTTGTTTTACGGAAAGCGACCCTGTTTCTTATGGTGAATTTTGCTTTTTCCGTGACAAAACGTCGAATTCCGCATTATCTCGCCCCGTGGGGGGACAAGCGCGGACGCAAGGCCGCTATTCACCCCTTAGCCTTTTTCCCGCCCCTTGAAGAAGCGAAACATCAGCGTGCCTTCGAAAGCCTATCTCGCCCTCATCATCGCCACGCTCTGCTGGGGTGGCAATACCGTTGCCGGAAAGCTCGCCGTCGGCCACATCAGCCCCATGGCGTTTACCTTCCTGCGCTGGGTTTTGGCCGTCGCCATCATCTTCGCCATTTCCGTGCCGCAGCTCATCAAGGACTGGCCGGTGGTGAAAAAACGCCTGCCTTACTTCTTCGCGCTCGGCAGTGTCGGTTACACCGCTTTCAACGTCTTTCTTTATACCGCGCTTCAGCACACCTCCGCCATCAATGCCGCCGTCATCCAGGCCGGCATTCCCATGGTCATATTCGTGCTGAACTTCATCCTGTTCCGCACTCGCGTGCTGTTCGGCCAGATCGCCGGTTTCTGTCTCACGATTGCCGGCGTGGCGCTTCTTGCCTCGCATGGTGATCCGGTCTCGCTGCTGCAACTGGAGATGAATGCCGGCGACGCCATCATGCTGCTGGCGGTGCTGGTCTACGCCATCTACACCGTCATCCTGCGCTGGAAACCAATCGTGGACTGGCGCACGCTGATGGCGATCCCAGCCTTTTTCGCTCTCCTAACCTCAGTCCCGCTGGTCTTTTGGGAAATCTCACGCGACAACGTCGTCTGGCCCGATCAGAAGGGTTGGGCGCTGGTGGTCTATGCCGCCATCTTCGCGTCGCTCATCGCCCAGATCCTGTACATCAAGGGCGTGGAGCAGATCGGCGCCAACCGCGCCGGCCTTTTCATCAACCTCGTCCCCGTCTTCGGCACGCTTCTCTCCGTCATCGTCCTCAGCGAAACCCTGCATCCCTACCAGATCGCGGCGCTGGTGATGGCGCTGGCCGGCATTGCCGTGGCGGAACGAAAAAAATCGCCGGCTTCCTGATCCCGTAAGGTCTGGAAAACCGGCGCAGTCTGGCAGGCATGAAAAGTTCGAGTTAGAGCGCGGTTTCGCGCTCAACCGGAGAGAAAGCGGCGTTGCCGAGCACGATATCGCCCTTGTCGGTACTCACAATAAGCACCTTTTCGAGCGATCCGTCATCATCAAGCAAAAAGGCAAGGCGCAGTGCTGCGGAAGACCAGCCGGCACCGGCCAGTGCCGTGCGCTTGATCGCGGCACAATCGCCACAATCATTGGCGCTTACCGAAGGCGTTGCCGGAACATCGGCTGAAAAGCCGGAGAAATAATCATCGAGTGCGCCCATGGTGGCGTTCACATCGCGGTTGACGCGCAGCAGTTCATCGCGGCGTTCGCCGGTCAGCGGCGCGGCAATCGTCGAAACGCACTGGCCGGCGGACAGAACGCAGCCATCGAAACCGCCGGGCGCCGAAATACCGATCTGTGTTACGGCGCTCTTTTCGGCTGCGGCAAAGCTGCGGGCAAAACCGGCGGCACCAGCCGCATCGGCATGAGTGGACATGGAAGCAATGGCAATTCCGCAGATGGCGGCAGCAATAATCTTCTTCAGCATTTTCATACCCCGTTTGACGATCCGCCGGCTTGTGCCGGTCTCGATTTCTGTTTTCCGCAGCGGCCCCGTCCTTGCAGGTTGTCCGCTCCTTGTCTGTGATCCCACAATGGCACAGCACTGTTTTCAGCCGCTTTAAGCCGATTGCTACAATTTTATCGGTTTTCATTTTTGTACAGCGGGCAGGCTCTCCGGAAACATAGCCCGCGCCCGTCGCCCCGAAACCGAGGCAACGCTTAGAAGCGATAAAGGGGCCGCATCGCTGCGGGAGTATCAAATGGTGTAGTAGGGTTTTGCAGACGATGCGGCCCCGGCTTCAACATGTGACCCGCCCGCCAAACCGGTTCCTGTTTGGAGGATGAGCACATGCCGGCCGCCTCAACCGTGACATCGGGAAACTCCCCGGTTTTGGCCGCCTGCCCCGCCCACCTTGCGCCGCGCGCACGCTGGATGAACGGGATGGGATAAGCATAAGCGGCTTTGTGAGACCGGGGATGTGCGGGGATGCCGGCAATGCCATGCCCGGAAAAAAACGCCACTCACCCCATGGTTTTGCCGCATCCCGGACACAGGAATTTTCAGCGGGTTAACAAGCGCTTGATCGGCGGCATTTGAATTAACCTTGTCTTAAAACCCGACGTTAATGGTTAGCAATTTAAGAATAGCGGAACGAAAG
Organism: Agrobacterium sp. S7/73; assembly: GCF_019355535.1. Lineage (NCBI taxonomy): Bacteria > Pseudomonadati > Pseudomonadota > Alphaproteobacteria > Hyphomicrobiales > Rhizobiaceae > Agrobacterium > Agrobacterium sp. S7/73. Next base: position 450,091 of record NZ_CP072136.1, on the reverse strand, counting down.
GGTTCCGCGATGCGTGGCGTATTTGCCGTTGTTTTACTGATGACTGTTCTGGCTGGTTGCGCAACCGCACCGTCGCAGGTCACCAATGCCTGTGCGATTTTCGAGCAGCGGAACGGCCTCTTCAACAATTGGCGACGTGACGCGAGGGCAGCCGAACGGGAGTTCGGCGTGCCGGTGCCGGTGATGATGGCAACGATCTACACCGAATCCGCCTTCCGCCCCTATGCCCGCCCGCCGCGCACCAAACTCTTCGGCTTCATTCCCTGGACGCGCCAGTCCACCGCTTACGGTTATGCCCAGGCGCTGGACGGTACATGGGAAGTCTACAAGCGCGAAACCGGCCGCTGGTCGGCAAGCCGCACGGATTTCACCGACGCGATCCATTTCGTCGGCTGGTATCACGCCAAGAGCCGCCGCGAAAACGGCATTGCGCTGAACGATCCCTATAACCTCTACCTCGCTTATTATTCCGGCCATGCCGGTTACGCCAAGGGAAGCTGGCGCAACAATTCCGCCGTCCAGAAAGCCGCCCGCCGCTCCGCCAACATGGCCCTGCGTTACGAGGCGCAGTTGCAGCAATGCGGATATCGCTAAGGCGGGGGTAGCAGGATCGTTCTGCCTGGATGCGATGCGGAAAGGCGGATCACCTACCTTCACCGTCACCCCGGACTAGATCCGGCATGACGGTGAGGAAGGAGGCCGGGCAGAAAGCTACCCTCCATAAGGCGCTAGAAACTCCCGCACCGCCTCGATCTCGTTCGAACGGATTTCATGCCCGCCCGGATGCCACACCGTTTTCACCGTGCCGCCCTGCGCTTCAAGGCTCTTTTCCAGCGCCTTCGTCAGCGGCACCGGGCAGATAGGATCGCGTTCTCCGGCCGTGATCAGCACCCGGCGCGAGGATTTGGCCGCAGCCGCCTGCGGCTCGAACGGGATGAGCGGATGCATAAGCACGGCGGCATCAAAAAGCTCCGGCTGTTCGATCAGCACATTTGCGAGAATATTCGCGCCGTTGGAAAAACCGAGACCGATAACCGGACCAGCCTGATAGTGCTCCCGGTTGGCCTTGACGAAATCCGCCAGCTTGGCTGTTGCCCGCTCTAGATCGGCCATGTCGTAAACGCCCTCACCCGTGCGCCGGAAAAACCGCGCAGCGCCATGTTCGGCGACATCGCCGAGCGGCGAGACAATCGTGGCATTCGGCAACAGGCCCGAGCCGAAATCGAAGAACTGATTTTCATCACCGCCGGTGCCGTGCAGCACGACGAAAAGCGGTGCACCCGCAACGCCGGCACGGGATTTATGGAAATATGCATCTTTGGTCATTGGATAATCCTTTCTGAAAGGAGAAATTCAGCGATACCGAACTCACTCTGCCGCAAGGCATTGGGCATCACATGTCGAGCGAGAGGTTTCAGCGTGTCGTCTTCTCCCCGGACGGGGAGAAGAAAAGAGTGGCTAACGTTTCGCCAAAGGATGGCCAGGTCCGATAGGGTTAAACCGCCTTCTCGTCACCCAGCGGCTCCAGCTGCTTTTCCAGCTGGGCGCGCAGATGCGCGTGCTGGGTCGGCAGCTTCAACGCCTCGCCGAGATGCGCCGTGTCCTCGTCGCGGTCGAAACCGGGCTCATTGGTGGCCACTTCGAACAGCACGCCGCCGGGCGTGCGGAAATAGATCGCCCAGAAATAATCGCGGTCGATCACCGGGGTCACCTGATAGCCCGTATCCATCAGCGCCTTGCGGACTTCGAGCTGCTTTTCGCGGTTTTCGACCGCAAAGGCGATGTGGTGCACCGAACCCGCGCCGAGGCGCGCGCCGGAGATGTTCGGCATGGTTTCGATGTCGATGACATCAGCACCGTTGCCGCCGGGCATGCCGAGACGCAGCACGCCATCCTGGCGGTCCACTTCCTCATAACCCATGAACTTCAAAAGCTCGGCGGTCGCCCCTTCGTCACGGAGGCGCAAGGAGGCGCCCTGAAAACCGTGGATCGCCTGATCGGCACTGACCCCATTGCCGGTCCACTGCGCACGGGCATCATCCTTGACCTCGACCAGCGCGAAACCATCACCATCGGGACCTGCAAAATGCAGGCGCTTGTTGCCGAATGCCTCGTCAGCCTTCAGACCGTCCACGCCCGCCTTGGAAAGACGATCCTGCCAGTAGCCGAGCGAGCCTTCCGGGACGGAAAACAGCGTTGTGCCCACTTCGCCGGTGCCGGGACGACCACGGGCAATGTGCGGGAACGGAAAATAGGTCATGACGGAGCCGGGCGTGCCGACCTCATCGCCATAATAGAGATGGTAGACATCCGGCGCATCGAAATTGACCGTCTTCTTCACCCGGCGCAGGCCGAGCGTATCGGTGAAAAAGCCGTTGTTCTGGCGTGCACTACCGGCCATTGAGGTGACGTGGTGCAGGCCCTTGATCTGATTCAACATGATAAACCCCTTTTCGCCCTGGCGGCCCGTCAATCGGGCCAGCCGTGTTCATGGCGTGAAGATGGGGTAAGAAGTGCTGCGGGCATAGACCGGCAACAGGAACGGATTGTTCCCGATTGGTGAACGATAAAACCGACTGTTCAACCCAGTCGATAGAGGCATGCCTCAATGATCGTCGGCGAGGCCCATGCTCCAGTAACCGACGGCGCGCAGCGATGCCTTGGGGAAGGCGATCTCATCAGTGAGGAAGGATTTCGCCGCCCTCGCCTCGGACTTCTCGCAGGCGACGAAAACATGCAGGCCGTCATGCTCGCCCGTCCAGGCATGGCCGCGCAACGCCTGTTCGATAAGGCCCGATGTGCCGGCGGGCTTGCCGCGCCGATAAAGCCATGTCCATTCGACATTGGCGGCGCAGATGATCTCCTGCCGTTCCGCCTCGTTGTCGATCTCGGCATAGACGCTGAGCGTCTTGCCAACAGGCATTTCCGCCGCCATGCGCAGCATCACCGGCAGCGCGGTCTCGTCGCCGGCAAAGACGTAACGCTCCGCTTCCGGGCAAGTGCCGCTCGGACCGATGATGCCGAGAACGTCGCCCGGCTTTGCCGTCGCGCCGAAATTTGCGCCCGGCATGTCATCGCCCTCATGCATGACGAAATCGATATCCACCTCACCGCGGCCGACATCGCCGGAGCGGATGGTATAGACGCGCCGCGTCAGAAGATCGTCGCCCGCCGGCCAGACGATCGCGCCGGTGGGCGCGAGGTAAGGCCAGACCGCAGCGCGCGCCTGATCGGGAACGAGCAGCAGACGAACATGCATGCCGCCGGTGACAAGCCTTTCAATACCGCTTTCGACGGACACCACGAGACGGCGCATATGCGGCGTCAGATTATAGGCGCGGGCAACCTTGCCGACGAAGAGATTGGGTAGCTCGCGCTGATAGGCGCCGTGTCCGCTCCAACGGAAATCGAGTCCCGTCTTGCCGGAAAACTCAACGATATGCTCAGCCACCATGGCCTTGACCGACGTCAATATATGTTCCGAAACGCAGCTTACCCGGGCGGCGAACCGGCCACCTTCGGCGCTGAAGCTGCCATGGCCATATTCCGCCTTGAAACGCACCGTCGTCCCTTCCCGCTCCATCTCCATATGCTCCGAAAAATGATCCTCGAAAGCATCGACGATCGATGCGGGATCGGGCAGCGAGACAGAGGTTTCTGCAGACAGGAGAGACACGGGCACAAATCCTTCACTTTGTAGTCGAGTATTCTTAAACCGGACCCGACTGCGCTGTAAAGATGTTTGCTGCACTCCCCGTCATGCCCGTCTTGAGCCGGCATGACGGAGGAGGCTGGAAGGTTGCTTAAGCAGTTTCCGGCAATTGCCAGTCGATAGGCTCGCGGCCATGGGATACCAGGAAGGCGTTTGCCTTGGAAAAATGGCCATTGCCGAAAAAGCCGTTATGGGCCGAAAGCGGCGAAGGGTGCGGCGAGCGCAGCACGAGATGTTTTTTCTGGTCCACGAAAGCCGCCTTCTTCTGGGCATAGGAACCCCAGAGCAGGAACACCACATGCTCGCATTCGTCATTGACGGCGCGGATGACGGCATCGGTGAACTTTTCCCAGCCCTGCCCCTGATGCGAGGCAGCGCGCGATTCTTCCACCGTCAGCACGCTGTTGAGCAAAAGCACGCCCTGTTTCGCCCAGCTTTCCAGAAAACCGTGACTGACGGGGCGGATGCCGAGATCGCTCTGCAATTCCTTGTAGATATTGACGAGCGAGGGCGGAATGCGCACGCCGGGCTGCACCGAAAAGCAAAGCCCATGTGCCTGGCCAACCCCATGATAGGGGTCCTGCCCCAGAATGACGACCTTGACCCTGTCGAGCGGGGTCAGATCCAGCGCCCGGAAATATTCGGCACCCTTGGGAAAGATGTGCTTGCCAGCAGTTTTTTCGGCAAGCAGGAAATCTTTGAGCTTCTGCATGTAGGGGCTGGCGAATTCGGTGGAAAGAACACGTTTCCAGCTGTCTTCGAGTTTGACGCCTGCCTCTGCCATGATGTGCCTCTTTGTTACTTGAACCGGTTGCCGCGCTGCAGCACTTCGATCTTGTAGCCATCCGGATCGCAAATGAAGAAATATTTCGCGAAAGGCTGACCTTTATGGTCGGCTTCGATGATCTTGCCCGGAGACAGGCCAAGCTCGATGAAACGCTGATGTTCGGCATCCACATCGGCAACGCTGACCGCGAGATGGCCGTAGCCGTCACCCAGCGCATAGGGCACTTCGCGACCCCGGTTGACAGTCAGCTCCAGCTCGAAATCGCCTTCGGCATTGCTGAGATAGATCAGCGTGAAATTTTCGAACTCGGCACGTTCCGCAATCTCAAGCCCGAAAGCCTGCTTGTAAAACTCCACCGAACGCTTTTCTTCCAGCACCCGGACCATCGAATGGATCAGCTTGGCCATGGTGTTTTCCTTCTGCTTCTTATCTCGTCGTCGTCCGGTTGTGCTCCGGACATTGCGGACCAAGGGGATAAAGACAGAGGGCCGCGCTTTCAACCCTAAAGACGGATTAAGGAGCAGGGGAAACCGCCCGATCACGGCAAATGTGATGGCGAAACAGTTGGCGCATGACCTGGGCACGCGGGCTTTCCGGTCAAAATGGCCCTCACATTTCGCCCCGCCGCTCTATCCTGAGTAGAGAACTCATGATACCGGCATATCCATGCGCCTTCTGTACCTCTGTCTTGGCTGGCTTATGGTCGCGACCGGCATCGTCGGCGCGTTTCTTCCCGTTTTGCCCACCACGCCATTTCTGCTGCTGGCGCTCTGGTGCTTTTCCCGCTCCTCACCGAAACTCGAGGCGTGGCTTCTGACCCACCCCCGATTCGGCCCGTCGCTTCGGCAATGGCGCGAACGCGGCGCAATTGCCCGCAAGGCGAAGATTGCGGCCCTGTCGGCCATGTGTGCGAGTTATGCTGCCTTCTGGTTCCTGAGCGACCCGCCGGCTCTGCGCGCGGCAATCGTTGCCGCCGTCATGCTCGGCTCTGCACTCTTCATCGTCACCCGGCCGGAAAGCTGAGGCGACATCACCTTTAGAGCCTTGTCGCATTTCCTGACGGAAAACCGGGTTCCACTTTTCCTGGAAATACTCTAGCGATGCCTCGACTGCGGCAGCACATAAGGAATATGCCGCGCCGGCAGCCGTCCGACGACGCCGCCAATGCCATAGACCCTTGCAATCGTCTCGTCGCTGATCGTATCCAGCGATGGACCGCTCGCCGTTACCCGGCCGCCATGCATGACGATAAGTTGATCGGCAAATTCTGCCGCAAGGTTGAGATCGTGCAGGATGGCAAGCACGAGACCGCCGCCAATAGCGAAATCCCGCGCCGTTTCCAGCACCGCGATCTGGTGGCCGATATCGAGACTGGCCGTCGGCTCATCGAGAAAGAGAGCCCGCACCTCGCCGTTTTCCACGGGATAGGGCACCTGGGCGAGAGCGCGGGCAAATTGCACGCGCTGCTGCTCGCCGCCAGACAGCATGTTGTAGGAGCGCTGCTCGAACCCGCGAAGCCCGGCCCTGGCGAGCGCCCGGCGGGCCTGCTCTTCCGGCGCGCGCGACCCTTGCGCGACAGCGCCCATGCGCACGATTTCGAGCGCGGTGAAAGGAAAGGCAAGCTGGGTATTCTGCGGCAGCACGGCACGGATGCGCGCAAGCTGAACCGGCGTAAACAACGGCAGGGCAACATCGTTATAGGTCACTGAACCGGCCTCGGCACGCATCTCGCCGGACAGAACCTTCATCAGCGTCGATTTGCCGGCACCGTTCGGACCGATAATGACATTGACCTTGCCGGGCTTCAGATCGACGCAGACCTCGTCGAGCAGACGGCGGCCGGAGCGGATGAGGGTGAGGTTTTCGGCCTGGATCATGACATGTTCCGCATGGAAAATCCGCCGCGGCCAAGCAGCAGGAACAGGAAGACCGGCGCGCCGATCAGCGCGGTGACCACGCCGATGGGCAGTTCCGCCGGTGCCGCAACCGTGCGGGCAAAACTGTCGGCGAGAAGCAGAAGTGCGGCCCCGCCAAGTGCAGAGGCCGGCAGCAGGAAGCGGTGAGATGGGCCAATGGCAAGCCGCAGCAGATGCGGCACGACGATACCGACAAAACCGATGGAGCCGGCAGCCGCCACGCTTGCCCCGCAGGCAGCGGCAACGGCCAGAATGACGACTCGCTTCAGCCGCTGCACGGGAATGCCCATGTGAAAGGCCGCCGCATCGCCAAGGATCAGCGCATCCAGCCCCCTTGCGACAAATGGAATGATGGCAAGCACGACGATGATGAAGGGCAAAGTGGCGAGAACCTTGGCAGGGGTGGCCCCACCAAGCGAACCGAGAGACCAGAAGGTGATGTCGCGAAGCGCCCGGTCATCGGCAACAAAAATCATCAGGCCGGTCAGCGCACCGCTGATCGCCGCAACCGCAATGCCGGCCAGAATAAGCGTCGTCGTGGAGGTGGCGCCATCCCTTGTGGCAATGACGTAAAGCAGCCAGGTGTTCAAAAGCCCGCCGAAAAACGCCATCAGCGGCAGAAAATGCGGGCCGAAAAATACGGCGACCGTTGCGAGCGCACCTTCCCCAAGAGAGATTGCCGCAACCGCAAAAAGTGCTGCACCCGAGGTGACACCGACAATGCCGGGATCGGCCAGCGGATTGCGGAAAAGACCCTGCATCATGGCGCCCGAGACGCCAAGCCCAGCACCGATCAACATGCCGAGCGCCGTGCGCGGCAGTCGCACCGCCTCGAGAATGACTTTATCACGCGCATCGAGTTGATCCGCGCTGCCAGTCAGATAGGCCCAGAGTTCGGAAATGCCGACACCCGTGGGCCCGCTGACGAGCGACACGCCGCAGGCAAACATCAGGATGCCAACGAGCACGGCAAGGGTAACGACCCCCTGACGGGATCTGTCACCGGCAACCCTGCCCTCCGTGGAACTCAAGGCAGCAAGGCTCACGGCTTCACCACATCAGGGTAGAGCTTGTGCGCCAGTTCACGACCGGCGGCGGGCGTGCGCGGGCCAAAACCGATGAGGTAAAGCCCGTCCATGCTGATCAGCGCCTTCTCAGCAGCAGCCGGCGTGGACTGGAACGCGGGCAGCGCGAAAATCTCATCCGCCTTGCCGGCATGGTCGCCGCGCGCCATGGTCAGCACCACATCGGGCGCGGAGGCGATGACCGCCTCATCCGTCAACGGCTTGTACCCGCTGATTTCCTGCGCGGCATTGATGCCGCCGGCCATTTCGATGATCGCCGCCGCTTCGGTGCCCTTGCCCGCCGCCATGATGCGACCGCCGGCGCTGGAGAGCACGAAGAGCACACGCTTCCTGTTCTTTTCCGGCACGGCTGAGACGTCCTTGGCGAGCACATCAAGCCCGGCTTTGGTTTCCGCGGCCAACGCCTTTGCCTTGTCGGCAAGACCAACTGCCGCACCGACATCTTCGATCTTCCTGGGGATGGCGTCGCCGCTCGGCGGGGTATCGACGGTGACGAAAGGCACCGCACTGGCCTTGAGGATGGCAACGACATCCGCCGGGCCGGACCCGTCTTCAGACAGGATGAGATCGGGCTTCTGCGACAGAATGCCCTCCGACGAGAGCGCCCGCATATAGCCGATATCGGGCTTGGACAGCACGTCCGCCGGATAGCTGCTGGTGCTGTCACGCGCAACGATGCGGTCGCTCGCGCCAAGCGCATAAAGGATTTCCGTTACCGTACCGCCGACTGCAACGATGCGTTTCGCCTCCGGATTGCCCTTGTCCGAAGCTCTAGCTCCGGGCGCGGCAACGGCGATGACGGCGGGCACGAGGGCGGCGAAAACGAACGAGCGAAGGCTTAAATTCAACATGACGCTATCCTGAAACACAAGCTGGCACGGGCGGATACGGGATTGCCCATCTTATTTAACTTGAGTTATTTGCACATGTTTATAGAAGGCGCAATCGATAAGTGGAGTAAAATTGTTCGCTTTATCGTCAGCCTCTTTCCATCCACGCTTCGGCTGGATATCCTGACTGCAACTGTAAACTTAAAGGGAGACTTCCATGTTTATCGCAATGAACCGTTTTCGCGTCGTACCGGGCTATGAGGATACCTTTGAATCCATCTGGCGCGAGCGTAAATCGCACCTGAGCGAGCTGCCGGGCTATATCGAATTTCACATGCTGAAAGGCCCGAAGGCGGATGACCACACGCTCTATGCATCGCACACCGTCTGGGCCACCAAGGACGATTTCCTGAGCTGGACCAAATCCGAACAGTTCCGCGCCGCCCATGCCAAGGCCGGTGAGAACCGTGGCAAGGTCGAATATCTTTCCAGCCCGCATTTCGAAGGTTTTGACGTCATCATCCACGAAGACAAGAATGGCGAACGCCGTTCGATTGCCGCCTGAGGCTCGCCTATGAGCATTGCAGCACAAAAGACCGATGACCGGCAGGCCCGCGCTGTCGCAGCACTTGCCGAAAAGCCTGATGGCATCGTGGAAGCCATTGCCGCCAAGGCAGAGGTGACATCAGCCGAAGTTCTGGCGATCCTGCCGCAAGGCGCGGCCGTTTCGGCTGGTTCCGATCAGTTCGACGCGATCTGGAACGAGATGCGCGGCTGGGGCGAAGTCCTGATGATCGTCCAGACCGGCGATATCGTGCTGGAAGTGCCGGGCGACCTGCCAGAGGGCAGCGAAAGCCACGGCTGGTTCAACATCCACGGTGACAGCCCCATCGGCGGCCACATCAAGAAGGACAATTGCACTGGCATCACCTTCGTCGATCGCGGCTTTCATGGCCGACGCTCCTGTTCCGTCTGGTTCATGAATGCCGCCGGCGGCGCCATGTTCAAGATTTTCGTCCGTCGCGACGAAAACAAGGAACTGCGTGGCGATCAGCTGGCCAAGTTCGAAGCGCTGCGGGACAGTTTCCGTGGCTAAGTGAATGGGAGGCTGCTGGTGTGGCCTCCCTCCTTCCTCATCAATCCGCGATGGCTCAGCCCCACTCGTGAGGAAACATTCACCGGTTCATCGCCCGTTCAGTGCCGTTTTTTATCATCCGCTGAAATTCGATCAGCAGCACGGAGCAAGCACCATGAACGACCGCCAGCCACTTCTTTCGCGCCGGAATTTCGCAGGGCTCCTCGCGCTTGCACCGCTTTTTGCAGCGGGCGGTGCGGCTGCCGCAACCGCAAGCCTGCGCGGCAGCGTTTCCTATCGCGAGCGGATCGCCCTGCCGCCGGGCGCGACTGTTACGGTGCGCCTCATCGATGTCTCGCTGGCGGACGCGCCTTCGCAGACGATCGCCGAAACCACCATACGCCCGCGTGGGCAGGTGCCGGTACCCTTCGTTTTGCGTTATGACGACCGCGACATCCGTGGCCGCCGCTCCTATGCGCTCAGCGCCGAAATCCGCGAGGGCGACCGGCTGCTCTTCACCACCACGCGCCGTTACTCGGTTCTGGCCGGTGGGCGTGACGACACCGATCTCGTTCTGGAACGGGTGGCGGCGGCTCCAGGCAGGCCGGAGCCGCAGGCTGGCATTGAGGGGCGCTGGCTGGTGCAGGAAATCCGTGGCGAAAGGGTTCGCGGCCGCCGCGAGGCAACGCTGGAAATTTCCCGCGAGGGCCGCGTTTCCGGCAATGCCGGCTGCAACGGCATCGGCGGCGAGGTGAAGATAAGCCGCAACCGCGTCGATTTCGGCCGGATGATTTCCACCCAGATGGCCTGCGCTCCTGACATCATGCGCCAGGAAAGGCAGTTCATCGAAGCGCTTGAAGGCGCCCGCTCCTTCCGGCTCGAACCGCGCCGCGGCTCGCTGGAGCTGATCGACGGCCGCGGCCGCCCGGCCATGCGCCTGCGCCGCGCCTGAGAGCGGTAACGGCAGGCGGCAACGCCTGCCGCCGCCGTGCTGGCCGTGGAACATTCCATGTCGCTTCCGGCACGGCGCGGCCCCTTTTCCCGTCTTATGACTTTGCTGCACTCGTCTTGGCGCTTTGCTCCGCCACAGAGCTGCGCTATGGAACGCGCCAACTGCGCCGGTTCAAAGTCTTTGAGGGAAAACGAATGACAACCTATGTTCTGACAGTAGCCTGCAAATCGACCCGCGGCATCGTCGCCGCGATTTCCGGTTATCTGGCGGAAAAGGGCTGCAACATCGTCGACAGTTCGCAGTTTGACGACCTCGAGACCGGCAAGTTCTTCATGCGCGTTTCCTTCATCTCCGAAGAGGGCGTGTCGATGCAGGCCATCACCGAGGGCTTTCAGCCGGTGGCGGAAAAATTTGGTATGGAAGCCCGCATCTATAGCGACGGCCAGCGCATGAAAACACTTCTGATGGTGTCCCGCTTCGGCCATTGCCTCAACGATCTGCTCTACCGCTGGAAGATCGGCGCGCTGCCGATCGATATCGTCGGCGTCGTCTCCAACCATTTCGAATATCAGAAAGTGGTGGTCAACCACGATATTCCCTTCCACCACATCAAGGTAACGAAGGAAAACAAGCCGCAGGCCGAAGCGCAGCTGATGGACCTGATCGAGACCAGCGGCACCGAACTGGTGGTGCTGGCGCGTTACATGCAGGTGCTGTCCGATAACATGTGCCGCAAGATGTCGGGCCGGATCATCAACATCCACCACTCCTTCCTGCCATCCTTCAAGGGCGCCAACCCCTACAAGCAGGCCTATGACCGCGGCGTAAAGCTGATCGGCGCGACAGCCCATTACGTCACCGCCGATCTGGACGAAGGCCCGATCATCGAGCAGGACACGGTGCGCGTCACCCATGCCCAATCTGCCGAAGACTATGTCTCTCTTGGCCGTGATGTGGAAAGCCAGGTACTGGCACGCGCCATCCATGCCCACATCCACCACCGCACTTTCATCAACGGCAACCGCACCGTAGTCTTCCCGCCAAGCCCGGGCAGCTACGCTTCGGAACGGATGGGCTAAGACGCCACGAAAACAACGCGGAATTATTTTTACCGACCGGCAACCGAGCATCCCATGTGACCGTTTCTTCACTGTAGCCCAACAGCGAGGTCTCTCACATGAAAAAACTCGTCATTGCCGGCGCCGCGTTTCTCATCGCGGCGGGGTCCAGCTTCGCCCAGCAGCCGCCACCACCGCCGGGACCAGCGGACGCTGGTTCAAGGGCGGATGCGCCGCCACCACCTCCTCCGCCCGGCCCTGGTGGTCCGAGGGAAGCAGGCTGGCGGGACGGCCCGCATGGCAAGAGAATGCCACCCCCGCCCTCCAAGGCAGCGCATTTCAGGATTGAAGACGGCGAGCGCAAAATCGACGTCAAATGTGCCGATGACGAGCCGATGAAGGCCTGCGCTGACATCATGATGCAGATTATCGACAAGATGAACGAATAGGACCGCGAGTCTCATCCAAGGGGACAGCGCAGCAGTGCCGCCTCAGGAAAACTCTACCCGGGCCCTTAAGCCCCGCCCTCCCGCGCCGTCCTCCAGCATCAGTCGCCCGCCGAACAGCCCGGCGATCTCCTCGATGATCGCAAGGCCGAGGCCGGCGCCGGGGGCGGCGTTGGCTTCGCCGCGGGCGAAGCGCTGGCGCACCATGGCGCGTTTTTCCGTGGGTATACCGGGGCCGTTATCTTCCACTTCCAGCCAGACGGCACCCGCTTGCCTGCCGACGCGCACGGTGACTTCCGCACCACGCCCCGCGTAGTTGATGGCATTGGAAACGAGATTGCCGATCAGTTCACCGATAAGGAGCGGCTCGGCGAGAATTGTCGCTTCGCCCTCGCCTTCGAAACCGAGATCGATGCCGGCGTCGGCCGCGCGTGGCACGAAATCTGCCGTCACGTTTTGCGCCACCGCCACGAGGTCGATCTCGGAAAAATCGTGTTTTTCGCTCGAACCGGCGGCATCGATATTGGCCATGCGCAGCAACTGGGCGAGGATGTGTTCGGCATGGGCCACCGAAGCGCCGCCCTTGCGGGCCGCCGCCTGCGCGTCTTCGAGACTTGCGGCGCGGGCGGAAAGCGCAAGCTGGGTGCTGATGATGGCAAGCGGCGTGCGCAATTGATGGCTGGCATTACCGGTGAAATGCCTGAGCGCATCGAGCGCCGATTGCAGCCGCACCATGAAGGAATTGACCGTTTCCACCAGATTTTCCACCTCCACCGGCACGGATTGCCGGATTGGATGCAGGTCGTTGGGGCTGCGCTCGGCAATCGCTTCGCTGAGCCGGTAAAGCGGCCGGAGCGAAATCGTCACGGCGATCCAGACGATGATCGCCGCGCCCACGATCATGAACAGCAGGCGCAAGGCCGAGCGCAGGATGATGGCTTGCGCAAGCTGGCTGCGAGCGATCGTCGTTTCAGCCACCGTCACGGAAAAGGGCACGGAATTGATGCCGGTGGAAGCAAACCGGCGGATCGCGGCGATGCGGATCGGCTCGTCACGAAACACGGCATCGCGATAGGCAGGCGTTTCTCCGGCCGGATTCTCCACCGTCGGCAGGTTCTGGTAACCGGTGAGAAATTGCCCGTTTGGCCCGTCGACACGATAAAACACCCGGTCCTGTGCCGCCGATGTCAGCATTTCCAGCGCAACATAGGGAATATCGACCTCCAGCGAGCCGTCTTCGGCCACCACCACCCGCTCGGCAATCGCAAGCGCGGAACCTGACAGCACCCGGTCGGAGACGACATTGGCCGTATTGACCGCCTCGCGCCAGGTATCAGTGAGCGCAACGCAGCCGATGATGGCGGTGGAGATGAGAAGCCAGCCTAAAAGACGCCGCCTGAGCGAATAGGCGGCCTGTCTCATTCAGCCATCTCCGGCAGCTTTTCCAGATAATAGCCGATGCCACGCGCCGTCTTCACCGTCAGCCCGTGGGGGGCAAGCCGCTTGCGCAGCCGGCTGACATATTGCTCGATGGCGTTGCCTGATATCTCGTCGTCGAAACCGGTCAGCGATTGCACGATCGCCTCCTTGGCAACCACCTTGCCCGCCCGCATGAACAGCACCTCGAGCAGCGCCACTTCACGCGCCGGAATATCGAGCGGGCGCCCATCGGCTGAAAAGGTGCGGGATGTGAGGTCGAACAGGACTTTGCCGAAGCCGAGCGTAGAAGAGCGCAGGCCGGCATTGCGACGCAGCAGCACCCGCACCCTCGCTTCAAATTCGGTGATGTCGAAGGGCTTGATCATGTAGTCGTCGGCGCCGAGATCGAGCCCCTTGACCTTCTCCTCCGGCGTGCCACGCGCCGTCAGGATCAGCACCGCCGCCTTGTCCTGGCGCGAGCGCATGGAGCGCAGCACCTCGATCCCGTCCATTTCCGGCAGGTTGAGGTCGAGAATGACGAGATCGAAATTTTCCGCCGCAATCGCCGCGTCGGCGGAAGCGCCGTCTGAAACGACATCTACCGCATAACCGCTGCCGCGCAGAAGCGCACACAGCCCTTCCGACAGCACCTGATTGTCCTCGACCAGCAAAATACGCAATTCTTCCTCCCGCAACATTGCCGAGCTTATCCAAGCCCTTGGCGCTTGTGAATGGCAAGCGCGTGCGGCATGATCTTTTCCATGCGTATCGCCGTTTTTCTCTGTCTCTGTCTTTGCATGGCCTCACCGGCACTTGCACAAGTCGCCGTTTTCCCTGCACCATCAGGCAAGGCGGATGCGGAAACGCTGGTGGTTTATTCCTCGCTGGACGAACCGCTGGCCACGCCGATGATCGAGGGTTTCCAGAAGGCCAACCCCGATATCGCCGTCCATTACGAGGACATGCTGACCGGCGAAATCTATGATCGCATCGTGAAAGAAACCGATGCGGGCAAAAAGACCGCCGATTTCGCCTTTTCATCCGCCATGGATTTGCAGGTGAAGTTGAGCAATGACGGTTACGCCCAGCGCTCCGACCTTGCCATGAGCGCGCGCTGGCCCACCTGGGCCAACTGGCGCAACACCGCCTATGCGCTGACCTTCGAGCCGGCGGTGTTCGTGTATCACAAGCCGAGCTTTACCACCGAAAAGCCGCCCGCGACCCGTGCCGAATTCGTCGATTATCTTGAGCGCCACGCCAAGGAAGTGCATGGCCGCATCGCTACCTACGACATTGAGCGCTCCGGCGTCGGCTTCCTGTTCATGTCGCGCGATCAGGAGCAGTTCGGCGACATATGGAGCGTCATCAAGGCCATGGGCGCGGCCGGCGTGAAGGTCTATTCCACGTCATCCGCCATTCTGGAGCGTGTCTCCGACGGGCGCTTCGTGCTGGGCTACAATATTCTCGGTTCCTACGCGGCCGACTGGGCCTCGCGCCATCCCGATGTCGGTATCGTGCTGCCCAAGGACTATACCGTGGTCATGTCGCGCATCGGGCTGGTGCCGGAAGCCGCCGCCAATCCGGCGCTCGGCCGCCGCTATCTCGAATTCTTCATGTCCAAGGAGGGCCAGACGATCATGGCCCGGCAATTGCAGATCCCCGCCGTCAGCCCTGACGTGGCGGGCGAAAACACCGCCAACACCATGCAGGCGATCCACGGCGCACAATTGCGCCCCGTGCCCGTCAGCCCGGGCCTGATGGTCTATCTGGATCAGGTCAAGCGCAGCCGCCTGATCGAGCGTTGGAACGAGGCGCTACGCTCGCAATAGTAGACGGCAAGCACAAATTAATAGAGAGTAAATGCGCAAGGACTTGCGGTGCGTCAGTTAGATGACAGCTTTTTATGATGCTCTGCAATCCTTCTTCATTCCGTGGAGGCGGAAGAAGATGCGGGAGGAAATCTTGAGGACCGTAGAGCTCCGCGCTGCCCTGGCAGCGTCAGTATAAGCACGGCCTGAAACTCCCTTCCGCATAAACGAAAAACGACGCCCAAAAAGGGCATCCTGAGGAGGGTTTTCTAAGTGAAACATTTTCTTATCGGCACATTTCTGGCAGGCGTGATCGCGCTTCCGGCGGTCGCAGCGGACTACACCATCATCGCGCCGGCCAATCCCGGCGGCGGCTGGGACCAGACCGCTCGTTCCCTGCAGACCGTGCTGCAGGAAGAAGGCATTTCCAAGAGCGTTCAGGTGCAGAACGTGCCAGGTGCCGGCGGCACCATCGGTCTTGCACAGTTCGCCAGCCAGCAGAAGGGCAACCCGAACGCCCTCATCGTCGGCGGTTACGTGATGGTCGGCGCGATCCTCACCAACAAGGCGCCCGTCACCCTCAAGGAAGTGACGCCAATCGCCCGCCTGACCGGTGAATATGAAGCAATCGTCGTTCCGGCATCCTCGCCGCTGAAAACCATCGGCGACCTCGTCGACCAGCTCAAAAAAGATCCGGGCAGCGTGTCCTGGGGCGGCGGCTCGGCCGGCGGCACCGATCATATCGCTGTTGGCCTGATCGCCAAGGCGGCCGGCGTCGATCCGACCAAGATCAACTACATCGCCTATTCCGGCGGCGGCGAAGCGCTTGCCTCGATCCTCGGCTCGCAGGTCACTGCCGGCATTTCGAGCTACGGCGAATTCGAAAGCCAGGTCAAGGCGGGCACGTTGCGCCTGCTGGCCGTTTCCAGCGAAGAGAAGCTGGAAGGCGTTGACGCGCCGACGCTCAAGGAAAGCGGCCTCGACGTCGTCGTGCAGAACTGGCGCATGGTCGCTGCTCCTCCCGGCCTGACGCCGGAACAGGAAAAGGCCGTCAGCGCCGATATCGAGAAGCTGGCGAAATCCGCAAAGTGGCAGGAAACGCTGAAGACCAAGAGCTGGATGGATACTTATCTTTCCGGTGACGAGTTCAAGGCGCAGCTTGCCAAGGACACCGACGCCACTGCCGCCATCCTCAAAGAAATCGGACTGGTAAAATGAGCCAGGGTTCCAACCCTTCACAACATCAAGAGCGCCGCCCTGACTGGGCGGCGCTGGCGATCGCCGTAGCCCTCGTCCTTATCGCCTGCGTGATCTTCTGGGACAGTGCGCGTCTCGCCAGCGTCACCGGCTACTCGCCGGTCGGTCCGGCAACGGTCCCCTACGCCATCGCCTTCTGTCTTGTCGGCCTTGCGCTCTGGACGGCCATCGAAGCCTGGCGCGGTGATTTTCCTGAACGGGACAAACAGGAAGTCGCCCCGGTCATATGGGTCGTCGCCGGCCTTGCCGCGCAGATGCTGTTGCTGAACGTCGCCGGTTTCTCCATCGCCACCGGTCTCCTGTTTGCGTTTACGGCGCGCGCCTTCGGCAAACGCAAGCTCTGGTATTCGATCCCCATCGGCATCGCTCTGAGCTTCGTCATCTGGATCATCTTTGCGCGGCTGCTGCAGCTTTCTCTGCCTGCCGGGCCTCTGGAACGGCTGTTGTTCTAACAGCCATTCCGACCAAAATTCGAGATCACAGGAAACCGCCGGCGCGCGATGACGCAAACGCCAGCCGTTCCGCCCGCCCATCTGCTCGACTTGGGGGACATCTGTCCATGAGTACGTTTGAATTCCTGCTGCACGGTCTTGAGGTTGCTGCCCAACCCATGAACCTGCTCTATGCGCTGATCGGCGTGACACTCGGCACTGCCGTCGGCGTTCTGCCCGGCATCGGGCCGGCGCTGACGGTCGCTCTGCTTCTGCCCGTTACATACCGGCTTGATCCCGCCGGTTCGCTCATCATGTTCGCCGGCATCTATTATGGCGGCATGTATGGCGGATCGACCACCTCGATCCTGCTCAACACGCCTGGCGAAAGCGCATCGATCGTGACTGCGCTCGAAGGCAACAAGATGGCCCGTGCGGGCCGCGGCGGCCCGGCACTTGCCACCGCCGCCATCGGCTCCTTCGTCGCTGGTCTCATCGCCACAGTCGCTCTCGCCTTTGTTGCACCCTATATCGTCAAGCTGGCGCTGGTTTTCGGCCCGCGCGAATATTTCGCGCTGATGGTGCTCGCTTTTGTCACCGTCTCCTCGGCTTTCGGAGACTCGGCACTGCGCGGCCTTACCTCGCTGTTCATCGGCTTCGCGCTCGCCATCGTCGGTATCGACCAGTTGACCGGCCAGACCCGCATGAGCTTCGGCATTCCCGACCTTCTCGACGGCGTGGAAGTGACGACGCTTGCGGTGGCCATGTTCGCCATCGGCGAGACGCTGTTCATCGTTGCGCAGGGCCAGAGTGGCGACGAGAAGGTCGAAGCGGTCAAGGGTTCGGTCTGGATGAGTGCGCAGGACTGGGCGCGTTCCTGGAAACCCTGGTTGCGCGGCACATTGATCGGTTTCCCCATTGGCGCCATGCCTGCCGGTGGTGCTGAAATCGGCACCTTCCTTTCCTATGCCACCGAAAAGCGGCTCAGCAAACATCCGGAAGAATTCGGCCATGGCGCCATCGAAGGGGTTGCCGGTCCGGAAGCCGCCAACAATGCCTCCGCTGCCGGTACGCTCGTGCCCCTCCTGACGCTCGGCCTGCCGACGACGGCAACCGCTGCCATCATGCTTGCCGGTTTCCAGCAGTTCGGTCTTCAGCCTGGCCCGCTGCTGTTTGCCACCAATCCGCAGCTGGTCTGGGGCCTTATCGCCAGCCTGTTCATCGCCAACCTGATGCTGCTGGTGCTCAATCTGCCGCTCATCGGCCTGTGGGTGAAGCTGCTGACCATCCCGAAACCCTGGCTCTATGCCGGCATCCTGCTGTTTGCGACGCTCGGCACCATCGGCGCCAACCCGTCCGTGTTCGAACTCGGCATGCTGCTCGCCTTCGGTATCCTTGGTTACATCATGCGCATCTTCGGTTATCCGATCGCGCCCGCCGTGGTCGGCCTCATCCTCGGGCCGCTTGCCGAACAGCAGCTTCGCCGTGCACTCGCCATCGGCCAGGGCGACCCGACCGTGCTGCTCACCTCACCGATTGCCGTCGGCCTGTTCCTTGTCGCAGCCGCCGCCTTCATCGTCCCGCTCATCATGCGCATCCGCGGCCGCGGCGAGGTGCTGACGCAGCTTGCCGCCAACGAGGACTGATAACAAAAGCCTCCCAAGGCAACTGGCCCCGTCTCCTTCCGGATGCGGGGCCCTTTTTATTCACGGCAACGGGATGTGTGGCACAGGCACGGCCGTGATAGTATTCCTGTCCAACGCAGGAGAAAAACATGCGCAAGATCGCGATCATGCTGGTTCTGGGCCTTGCCGGCTGCGCCACCGCGGCACCCGACGTGCAACCCATTCCGGGCAGCATCACCTATGGCGGACAACCCCACACCAAATTGACCAAGTCACCCATCGGCAGCACGCTCAGCCACGAATTCGTCATGGGCGACGGCCGGCTGGCGATTGAAACCTACCGCATCCAGCCTGACCGGTCGCTGAAACTGGAAAGACGCGAGATCGTCGGCGACTGGCCGCCGAATTGAAAAAAGATACGGCCCCTGATGTGGCTCCGGGGTTTGCTTCCGGTGCCACACACATTTCCCGCTCACGGCAATTCAGAATTATTCTAAAACATATTTTTGATTTCCGCATACCTTGCCAATAAAGCTGACAGCGAACATCAAGTTACGCCTGCGGGATCCGCTTCCGCAGGGTCAAGAACCATATTGCAAGGGACATATCCGTGGCCATCAACTTCACCTTCCCCGTTCGGCTGCTGGCAGCAGCGGCCTTCAGCCTTGGCGCGTTGACCGCAGGCGCTGAGGAAATGACGATCAAGCACGCGCAGGGCGAGACCGTTCTGAAAGCCGCGCCGAAAAAGGTTCTGGTTCTGGATATCCCCTCGCTCGACAATCTCGATGCGATGGGCGTCGAGCCAGCTGGTGTCCTTGGTTCCAACCTGCCGACCTATCTCCAGAAATATGCCGATGGCAAATATCTGAAGGTCGGCACGCTGTTCGAACCCGATTACGAGGCGATCAATGCGGCAGAAGCCGATCTCGTCATCGTCGGCGGCCGTTCGCGGGCGAAATATCCCGATGTTGCGAAGATCACGCCCGCCATCGACATGTCGATCGATTCCAAGGAATTCATCGCGAGCGTCAAAGCCAATATCACCAAGCTCGGCGATATCTTCGGCAAGCATGAAGAAGCAAAGAAGCTCGACGCCTCCATTGACGAGAAGGTCGCAAAGCTGAAGGCCATCGCGCCGAATTCCGGCACGGCGATGATCCTCGTCACCAATGCCGGCAAGGTCGGTGTTTACGGCCCAAGCTCGCGCACCGGCTGGCTGCACACGGAAATCGGCTTCAAGCCGGTCGCTCCTGATATCGATGACCGCTTCGACCGGGGCGATGTCGTGTCCTTCGAATATCTGGCCGAGGTCAATCCCGAATGGCTGTTCGTGATAGACCGCGATGCCGGCATCGGCCGCGCAACGGACCCAGGCAAGGCCGCCGCCCAGGTGCTGGACAACGAACTGATCCACCAGACCAACGCCTGGAAGAAAAAGCAGATCGTCTATCTCGACCCGCAGGCGGCCTATATCGTCAGCAGCGGTTATACGGCGCTCACCACCTTGCTTGATCAGGTCTACGAGGCCGTGTCCGAGAAGAAGTCGTAAAAACTGCCTTCGCGACGTCATCCCCGGGCTTCTCCCGAGGATGACGAAGGAGAGGTTCAGTCCTCCGGGCAATCTGCGAGGTCGAAGCGAGCCATCACCATTTTCGAAAAACCACTGACGTGAAATCCCTGTCCCTCATCCTCGCCCTCCTTCTGGCGCTGACACTCGCCATCGTCAGCCTGTTCGTCGGTGTGAGCAACGTCTCGCTGGCGACGCTTTTTGCGCCGGATACGAGCGCGGATGCACTGCGCGTGCTCCTCGTCAGCCGCATTCCGCGCACGCTGGCGCTCATACTGGCGGGAAGCTCGATGGCGATTGCCGGTCTCATCATGCAGATGCTGGTGCGCAACCGCTTCGTGGAGCCTTCGACGGCTGGCACCACCGAATCCGCCGGCCTTGGCCTGCTCACCGTCACCCTGCTTGCCCCGGAAACGCCGATCTTCGGCAAGATGTTGGTGGCCGCCGCTTTCGCGCTGGCGGGAACCGCACTTTTCCTGCGTATTCTACGGCAGGTGCCACTGCGCGATGTGCTGCTGGTGCCGCTGATCGGCATCATGCTGGGCGGCGTCATTTCTGCCGTCACCACTTTCTTCGCCTATCGTTTCGATCTGCTGCAATCGCTCGGCGCGTGGATGACCGGGGATTTTTCCGGCGTGCTGCGTGGCCGCTATGAATTGCTGTGGATCGGCTTCGTTTTCGCCATCGCCGCCTATCTCGCCGCCGACCGTTTCACGGTGGCAGGCATGGGGCGCGACTTCACCACCAATCTCGGACTGAACTATCGCCGGGTGATGGCGCTCGGCCTCACCATCGTCTCGCTGGTCAGTGCCGTCGTCGTCGTCACGGTGGGTATGATCCCCTTTCTCGGCCTGATTGTGCCGAATGTGGTCAGCCTGATGATCGGCGACAATATGCGCCGTTCCGTGCCCTGGGTGGCGACGCTTGGCGCGGTCTTCGTTCTTGCCTGCGACATCATCGGCAGAACGGTGCGCGCGCCCTATGAGATACCGATCGGAACCGTGGTCGGCGTCATCGGCAGCGCGCTGTTCCTCTATCTCCTGCTCCGGAAACGCCACCATGCATGAGAGACATCCCGACCGGCGCGCGAAACTCGTGCTGCTGATGCTTCTCGCACTGGCGCTCATCTCCATGGCTGCCTTCATGACGCTCGGTGCAAAGGGCAGTTGGAGCTTCATCCTGCCGTTTCGCGGCATCAAGCTTCTGTCGCTGCTGTTGGTGGCCTATGCCATCGCCGTTTCGACGGTATTGTTCCAGACGGTCACCAACAACCGCATTCTCACCCCTTCGGTGATGGGTTTCGATTCGCTCTATGTGCTGGTGCAGACGGCGCTGATCTTCGTGTTTGGCTCGGCAACCGTGGTGATGATCGATCCGCAGCTGAAGTTTCTTGCCGAAACCTCGCTGCTCGTCACCTTCTCCGCCCTGCTCTACCGCTGGCTTTTCGTCGGCGCGGAACGCAGCCTGCATCTTCTGGTGCTGGTCGGCATCGTCTTCGGCGTGTTCTTTCGCAGCCTCTCGGGCTTCATGCAGCGCGTACTGGACCCCAATGAATATGCGGTGCTGCAGGATGTGCTGTTCGCCAGCTTCAATTCCATCGATCCCACCCTTCTTGCGGTATCAGCCATCATCGTCGGCGTGGTGACGATTATCGGGTTGCGGCTCCTGCACACGCTCGACGTCCTTTCGCTCGGCCGCGCAACGGCCATCAGCCTTGGCGTGGACTACAAGCGAACGGTGACGATCATCCTCGTGCTGGTCTCCGTTCTCGTTGCCGTTTCCACCGCACTCGTCGGCCCCGTCATGTTCTTCGGGCTGCTGGTTGCGGCGCTGGCCCATTATCTCACAGGCAACGGCAAACATGCCTATGTGCTGCCGGCTGCAATCCTCATCGCCATCATCTGCCTGGTCGGCGGTCAGGTGGTGCTGGAGCGGATCTTCGCCTTCAACACGGCGCTTTCCATCATCATCGAATTTCTGGGCGGCATCGTCTTTATCGGTCTTATTCTCAAGCGGGGTGCGCGATGATCATCGCCAGTCAGATCAGCAAATCCTATGGCGACACGGTTGTTGTCGATGGCGTCTCCATCGCCATTCCGGCAGGCGGCGTCACCTCCATCATCGGGCCGAACGGGGCGGGAAAATCCACGCTGCTCTCCATCGTGGCACGGCTGATGTCCATGGATGCGGGAACCGTGACGGTGGACGGGCTGGATGTGACCAAGACCCCTTCCGACACGCTGGCAAAACGGCTCTCGATCCTCAGGCAAGACAACCACATCTCGTCACGCCTGACGGTGCGCGATCTCGTCGGTTTTGGACGTTATCCCTATTCCAAGGGCCGTCCCACCATCGAGGACAAGGTCCATATCGACCGGGCGCTGGAATATCTCCATCTCGAAAGCCTTTCCGGCCGCTTTCTCGACGAGCTTTCCGGCGGCCAGCGTCAGCGCGCCTTCGTGGCCATGGTTCTGTGTCAGGACACGGACTATGTGCTCCTGGACGAGCCGCTCAACAATCTCGACATGAAACACGCCTCAAGCATGATGAAGATCATGCGCCGCGCCGCCGACGAGCTGAAGAAGACCGTGGTTCTGGTGCTGCACGACATCAACTTCGCCTCCTGGTACTCCGACACCATCATCGCCATGCGTGATGGCCGAATCTGCCGCCAGGGACCGGCGGAACAGATTATCCGTCCGGAGGTTCTGCGGGAAATCTACGACATGACCATCAGTGTCAACGACATAGACGGTCGACGCATCTGTCTGTTTTATGAGTGAGATACGACGATTGCAGAGGTTTTTTGCCATTGCCGTCCGAGCGACGGAACAGGGCAACCGGCCAGGGCGTTAATCGGGGGAGATTTTGCCAAACGGCATTCCGTCCGCAACGTCAGGAGACATCGATGAAGACGCACAAGACGAAGAACGACCTGCCTTCCAACGCCAAATCAACGGTGATGGGTATTCTGAACGAATCGCTCGCTTCGGTGATCGACCTTGCACTGGTGACCAAGCAGGCGCACTGGAACCTGAAAGGCCCTCAATTCATCGCCGTGCACGAACTTCTCGACACCTTCCGCGCCCAGCTCGACAATCACGGCGATACCATTGCCGAACGTGTGGTGCAGCTTGGCGGCACGGCGCTCGGTAGCCTGCAATCCGTCTCTTCGACGACCAAGCTCAAGGCCTATCCGACCGATATCTACAAGATCCACGATCATTTGGACGAACTGATCGCCCGTTATGGCGACGTGGCCAACATGATCCGCAAGGCTATCGATGATTCCGACGAGGCCGGCGACCCGACGACAGCGGATATCTTCACCGCCGCCTCGCGCGATCTCGACAAGGCGCTGTGGTTCCTCGAGGCGCACGTTCAGGAAAAGAGCTGAGCCGCAACGCGGCTACTGCCACCACACACACGAAAGCGCCCGAGATGCCCGGGCGCTTTTTTTATGAAATGGCGCAATCAGTGCCGACGTAAAACCGCAAGACCGATGTCGCGCAACATCTCATGATCGAGAATGCCGCGCTGGGCGCTACGGATCAAAACCGCCGCGCACTCGTTGGCGACGTGGCTACAGCGATCTTGAAGGCACTCGAAACATACGCCGTCGAAAATATTCTGCAGATCGGTGATCTGCTGGGGCGACAATTGTGCGCCGACTCTTTCAAAAGCTGCATACGACAAGGCTCATCCTCCCGATGATGACATGCCAAGTATCGTTTCTTTTTTTGTGGACATGAAATTTGTACACCCGAACGAATCACTTGTCGAATCAGATTTTAACCAAATGTAAACAGGTTATTTTTTGGCCATCCGGCCGGTTGTGTGCTTTTACAACCCAAATAAAGGCCAGCCGAAACAATACCTTCGCCCCCAACACACTTTTTTACGACGCATCGGCCCGGCCGTTTTGAATAAACCCACAGGCCAGACGGATTTCCACCGAAACCGCAAAAGAAACTGTTGCATTCCAAAAACGATTGAGCGATATAGCACCCGTCGCCACGCTTTGGCGGCCCGCGGTCCAGCGAACTACCCCGGACCAGCGGTTTTTGAGCGGGTGTAGCTCAGGGGTAGAGCACAACCTTGCCAAGGTTGGGGTCGAGGGTTCAAATCCCTTCGCCCGCTCCAGTTTTCCCTGGAAAACGTCGGGATTGTCAAAGCGCTTACGGGCACCGCCCTGATTTTGCCGCCGGTCCCAGATAGCTCCCCTTCAACCGAAGCCTACCCGCATGTTCTGGGCCGATCTCACGCCCAACCATGGTCCCGTGCCCTAGACACCGAACTTATTCGCTTCGAGAAGGCGTTTGCGGACGCGCAAGACATGACAGCCGATTTGAGATGCCCATTAGAATTATTCAGTATTAAATACTATTATTATTTAATATAATGGTACAGTATCTTATTATAAGATACGTAATTACTAATAATACATAATTATTTCTTAAATTTATAAGTATAATCGTCATCGGAAAATCGCATGATGCCGAAATATGACCCATGAAGGGCTCGATTTTATTGTGGGAGCCATAACGATGAGAAATATTCCCGTTGTCGGAAAGTTTTTGACGGTATTTGCGCTATTCGGCGTATGTGCAATCCTGATTGCGGCCTACTCCGCCATACAGATCAAATCGATCGATGGAAGTTATAGTGATCTTATTGCTCGTGACAGCGCAGCGGCCTTGAATTTGGCGCTCGCGAACAAGGAACTGCTGAACGGGCGTGCGGCTCTGGCCGATATGATGATCGCCTTTACGGAACAGGGTAATGCCGCTGCCGAAGCTGAGGTGAAGGCCACACGCGACAAGTTCATGGTATCGATGGATGGAGCCATCGCCAATATCCCCGAAGACAACCGCCTGCGCGTACTCAAGGACGACGTGACGACGCTCTATAACGTGACGTGCAAGAACGCCTGGCACCTGGGCCGAACCGCATCAACCGTGGATGAGGCACTTGCGTCGCAAAAAGCGTTTGGCACCGAGTGCCAGCCAGTCTTTGCCAAGATCGGCGCGAAACTTACACAGATAGCCACTGATATTTCGAACCGTAGCGCCAAGCAGAGCGATGATCTGAGCGACATAAGCCAACGGACTGCACTGATTACCGTCGCGGCGGTCGTCCTCGGCTTCATCACCGTCGTCGTCATCGGATATTTCGCGATCAGCAGCTGGCTTGTCACGCCGATCCGGGGTCTTGTCGGCACGATGCAAACGCTTGCGGAGGGTAACCTGTCCGTCAAGGTCGAGGGAACGGACCGGCGCGACGAGGTCGGCACGATGGCAAAGGCCGTTGAGGTCTTCAAGGATAACGAATTGAAGGCCCGCCGGCTGGAAGCGGATGCGGCGCAGGTGCGTAACCAGTCCGAGGCAGAGCGTCAAAGAACCGCCGAAATTGATCGCAGGCGCGCCGCCGAAATGGCGGAAGCGACCAGCGGCCTTGCCGAAGGTCTGAAGCATATGGCCAATGGCGACCTGTCCTACCAGCTGAAAACGCCTTTCTCCGCAGAATTCGAAAGCCTGCGTGCGGACTTCAATATCGCCGTAAACCAGCTTAGCAAAACACTACTGTCCGTTGCCGATGTCACGGCCACGATCGACAACGGCTCTCGCGAGTTGAGTTCGAGTGCGAGCGACCTGTCGCAACGCACGGAAACCCAAGCCGCATCGCTGGAAGAAACAGCCGCAGCGCTCGACCAGATAACCAGCAACGTCAGCAATTCGACCAAACGGACTGAGGAGGCCCGGATCGTGGCGGTCGAGGCCAACAGATCCGCGCAGACATCCGGTCAGGTCGTGGCAACTGCGGTCGATGCCATGAAGCGCATAGAAAGCTCTTCAAGCCAGATTTCCAACATCATAGGCGTCATCGACGAGATTGCCTTCCAGACCAATCTTCTGGCACTCAACGCCGGCGTCGAGGCGGCCCGTGCGGGCGAGGCAGGCAAGGGCTTTGCGGTTGTGGCACAGGAAGTGCGTGAACTGGCCCAGCGCTCGGCGCAAGCGGCCAAGGAAATCAAGGAGCTTATCCGCAACTCCGCCGACGAAGTGCAGAACGGCGTGAAACTCGTGACCGCAACCGGCGACGCCCTGAAGATCATTGAAAGTCACGTCATCGCCATCAATGCACAACTCGACGCCATCGCGACATCCGCAAGGGAACAATCGGTCGGGTTGGCCGAGGTCAACAGCGCGGTAAACCAGATGGACCAGGTCACGCAGCACAATGCCGCGATGGTCGAAAGGGCGACGGCCTCCAGCGCATCGCTTGCCGGTGATGCCGAAAAACTCCGCCAGATCGTCGGCCAGTTCAAGCTGGATGGCGCAATGGCCAGCACCAGCACGGCTCGATCCGCATATAAGCCTTCAGCGCCGGTGCGCGTTGCGGACAACGCACAGCCGAGACCATCTCCTGCGCGTCGCATGATCGGCCAGGTGGCCGCAGCGCTCGGCGTATCCACGGCCTCGAAAGATCAGACTTGGGGCGAATTCTGATCCACTCTCTCAGAAGACACCCGGATAGCTTATCCGGGTGTCTTAAGGTTATCTATATCAGTGAAAACCGCTCCTCCGTCATGCCGGCTAGACCCGGGTGACGGCACCAGGAGGAATTCCACCCACACCCGTTGGCAACTGTCAGGCAGCCGCGTCCCATACCGGTGCAAGCCCGTCCGGCGAGACGATACGGCCATCCGGTCGAGCAAGAGCACGGATCGCATCCGTCTCAGCGACCGACAGCGTGAAATCGAAGATCGCAAGGTTTTCGTCAACACGGGCTTCGCTCACCGTCTTCGAAAGCGCAATCACACCCTGCTGCTGCACGAGCCAGCGCAGCACCACCTGCGCCACCGACTTGCCCCGGCTTGCGGCGATGTCCTTTAGAACCGGATCGGCAAAAACCTTGCCGTCGGCCATACCGTAATAACCCGTCACCGACATGCCGGCAGCCTTGGCCGCCGCGATCACCATATCCTGATCGATATAGGGATGGTATTCGATCTGATTGGTGACGATCGGTGCCTTTGACAAACTGACCGCCTCATCCATCAGCGCCGTACTGAAGTTGGACACGCCGATATGGCGAACCTTGCCGGCGTCGCGAACAGCGTTCAGCACGCCGATCTGCTCGGCCAGCGTTACCGCTTCGTTCGGCCAGTGCAGAAGCAGGAGATCGACATAATCGGTCTTCAGTTTTTTCAGGCTCTCATCGACGGAGGCAAGAAAGGCATCGTGCCTGTAGTTCTCCACCCAGACCTTGGTGGTCAGGAAGATATCGCTGCGTGCCACGCCGGAACCGGCAATGGCTTCGCCGACTTCGGCCTCATTACCGTAAATCTGTGCGGTATCGATATGGCGAAAGCCGGCCTTCAGGGCATGCGGAACGATCCGAAGAACATCGGGGCCGGGAATACGGAAGGTACCGAAGCCAAGCACCGGGATCGATGCGCCGTTGGCGGTGACATCAAACATATATTTTCTCCTTTTAGGGTACGCCCGGCCAGCCCTTAGGCAGTGGCCGGGATTTATATGAAAAACTCAGGCAGTCTTCAGCGAGAGCGAGGCGCGACGGTCGAGTGCACTGCTCCAGAGGGTCAGAATGAGGGCAATAGCGACAAGGATGGCGCCGACCCATGGGGTTGCGGCAAGGCCCATCGGCGATTCCACCACCAGACCGCCAAGCCACGCACCAATCGCGATGCCGAGATTGAAGGCGGCGATATTGAGCGCCGAGGCGACATCGACAGCGCCGGGGCGGTGTTCCTTGGCCAGCTGCACCACATAAAGCTGCAGGCCGGGAACGTTGGCAAAGGACAGGAAGCCGAGCGCCACCAGCGTGATCAGGGTCAGAACCGGCGAAACGGCGGTGAAGGAAAAGACCAGAAGCACGATGGCTTGTGCCAGAAAGAGGCCGATCAACGCCTTGACCGGATTGTGGTTGGCGATTTTGCCGCCACCGATGTTACCGGCGGCAATGGCGATGCCGTAGAGCACAAGGATCAGGCCGACGCTCTTTTCGGAGAAGCCCGTGACGTCCTGAAGGATCGGCGCCAGAAAGGTGAAGGCGACGAAGGTGCCGCCGTAACCAAGTGCGGTCATGGCGAAAACGATGAGCAGTCGGCCGGAACCCAGCACCCGCACCTGATCGAGAAGGCTGGCGGGCGGCGCTTTCTTCAGCGTTCCCGGCAACAGGGCCGCGATACCGGCAAAGGCGATGACACCAAGACCTGCAACCGCCCAGAAGGTGGCGCGCCAGCCAAAAATCTGCCCGATATAGGTACCGATCGGCACGCCGGTGACGATGGCGACGGTCAAACCCATGAACATCATGGCAATCGCCGAGCCACGGCGGTTTTCCGGCACGAGATCGGCGGCGATGGTGGCGCCAACGGAGAAGAACACGCCATGGGCGAAGGCGGAAAGCACCCGCGCGACCAGAAGCGTCTCATAGCTTGGCGACACGGCGGCTGCGACATTACCGACGACGAACAGCGCCATCAGACCCAGCAGCAGCGGCTTTCTTTCGATCTTGCCGGTCAGCGCAGTCAGGATCGGCGCACCGAAAGTGACACCCAGCGCGTAAACGCTGACGATAAGGCCGGCAAGCGGCAGGGTAATGTGGAGATCTGCGGCGACCGTCGGCAAAAGACCGACGATGACAAACTCCGTGGTTCCGATCGCGTAAGCCGCGATCGTCAAGGCAAATATGGCCAATGGCATGACGAGTACCTCTTCGCCCGGAGCGGGATCGCGGGCGTTATGGACAGCGGGTACTGTCCGGTTGGATCAACTGTGTGATTGCAATATGGGCGAAGGGGACTTGCTTGATAATCAGCAAGATTGGATAAAGGCCTTTGAATTAATTTCACAAGTGGTGCAGCGATGGACAACAGGGCCGGAGAAATGGAAGTCTTCGTCGCGGCAGCCGAGCTGGGGAGTTTTTCCGCAGCCGGGCGCAGGCTCAAGCTTTCACCCTCGGCGGTGAGCAAACTTGTCACCCGCATTGAAGACCGCCTCGGTACCCGCCTTCTCGCTCGCTCCACCCGCGTGGTGACGCTGACGCCGGAGGGGGAAATCTATCTTTCTCGGGCAAGGCGCATTCTGGCCGACATCGCCGATACGGAGCAGATCGTAGCAGGCGGCGGCAAGGTGGTGCCGCGGGGGCTATTGCGTGTCAACGCCACGCTGGGCTTCGGCGAAAGGTATCTTCTGCCGCTCGCACCGGAGTTTTTATCTCTTTATCCGGAAATCGAGCTGGATATCTCGCTGACCGACGGCGTCATCAGCCTGATCGAGGAGCGCACCGACATAGCGATACGATCCGGCGGGATGGCGGATTCGTCCCTCAAGGCAAGAAAGCTGAAAGAGGTCCGACGGATCATCGTCGCCTCCCCTGCCTATATCGAAAAACATGGCATGCCGGAAAAGCCGCAGGATCTGGCCCAACACAATTGCATCAGCTTCAATTTCAGTCGCAGCCTCAACGAATGGCCTTTCCGTGATCCCGGCACGACTGAAGTCTACCGCCTTCCCGTGACCGGCAACGCCTCGGTCAACAGCGGCATGGCAATGCGTAGGCTGTGCCTGACGGGCCTTGGGCTGGGAAGGGTCGGAGAGTTTCATGTCGAGCCGGATATCGAGGCCGGTCTGCTCGTGCCGGTGCTGGAGGATTACAATCCGGGCGACATGGAGGTGATCCACGCCGTTTATGCCGGACATGATCACCTGGCCGCCCGCGTACGCGCCTTTATCGATTTTGTCGCGGCAAAGGTCGGGCGGTGACTAGCCGCCTCAGACGAGGCTGTGAACCATCTTCGCCAGCCAGTCCACGAAAACACGGACCTTGTTGGTGACGTGCCTCGTCTGTGGGTAGACCACATAGATCGGCATCGGTTCGCGCCGCCATTCCGGCAGAACCGGCACAAGCTCGCCACGCGCAAGCGCGTCCTTGACCATGAAAACGGGCAGCTGCACCATGCCCATGCCCGCCAGCGCGGCGTTGAGATAGGTGCGGCTGTCATTCACCGACACGACATAGTTGGGCGTAATCTCGACGCTGCGAAGCCCGTTGTCGAATGAGATCGGCATGATCTGGCCCGTGGTGGCATTGAAATATCCCACGGAATGATGTCCGTTTTCGAGATCTTCCGGCTGTTGCGGCATGCCGAAACTCTCGATGTACAGGGGAGAGGCGAAGGTTTCGAATTTCAGCTCGCCGACCTTGCGCGCTATAAGGGATTGATCCCGCAAGGTGCCGACCCGCAGCGCGCAATCGACATTCTCCGCGATATAATCGACCAGACGGTCGCCGACGCCGAGATCGAGCCGGATTTGCGGATAGCGCTGGTAAAATTCGCAAAGATGTGGAATAACCACGAGGTCCGCGAAGACACCGGCCATTTCCACCCGCAACCGGCCAGACGGCTGCACCTGCGCGCTGGACATGCTGCCATCAAGCTCTTCGATTTCCGACAGAATCTGCGAGGCCCGCTCATAATAGAGAGCGCCGTCCGTCGTCAGCATCACCCGCCGCGTTGTGCGGTTGAGAAGCGTGGTATGTAAATGCGCCTCCAGCGCCTGGACCATGTTGGTGACGGTGGTTTTGGGCATGTTCAGCGCGGTCGCGGCGCGGCTGAAATTGCCGGTTTCGACGACGCGAGTGAATACCCGCATGGCGGAAAGCTGATCCATGTCGCTATTATCCGTTTTTTTGGAATAGTGTTTTCATTTTGACGTACTTGATCGTTTTCTCCCGAACAATAATATGAATTTCAGATTTTGCAAATATGGTGAGCTGCTGATGGCGGCGCACGGGACCGGATCAAATGAAAGCGCACTGGGAAAATATAGAAGGCTGTGGGGGCTCGGCGTCCCAGCTTTCCGTGCGCCGATATGAAAGTGCCGGCCTGTGCACCAACCCGCCCGTGGTCCTTTATTTGCGCGGCGGCTCGTTTCTTGAAAAGGGCGGCAATTGCCCGGAGCTTCCGGTGGCACGCGCGCTCGCTGAAAGCGGCGCGATCGTCGTCGAGGCCGACTATAGCAAGTCGTCCGGCAACGAGTTTCCGATGGTGATCGATTGTGCCTTCGAAGCGCTGGATCATCTGAGCCGGGACCGCAAGCATTATGGCGGCGCAAAATCGCTGCTGTTTGTGGCCGGCGAAGAGGCTGGTGGCAATGTGGCGGCTGGGCTTGCGCTGAAGGCGCGGGACCGCATGCCGGGCAAGCTTGCCGGTCAAATACTTCTGTCGCCCATGATCGACCCGATGATGACGACGGAATCCTTCCGCGATGCGGACAGGATCGGCATGCGCCAGCGCTGGGCAGATGGCTGGAGCCATTACCTTGCCAAGGCCTGCGGGTTTTTTCACCCCTATGCCGCGCCCTGCCAGTGTACGCGGCTGAACCGGGTGGCGCCGGCGCTGATCTTTACCGCCGAGGACGACCCTCTGCGCGACGAAACGGTCGGTTATGCCGACAGGCTCATCGCCTCCGGTGTCAGCGTCCGGCAGCATGTTTTCCCCGCCGGTATTGGCTGGACGGGGCTTTATCAAGGAAAGGGCGGCGGATGGGTCCCATCCGTCTGTTCGGAGTTCAAGACCTTCGTTGACCACATAAAACACTGAAATCGCATTTTGAGCATGTCCAGTAAAAGTGCGTAGCGGTTTTACGCCCGGACCATGCGACAAAACACACAGATAGAGAAACTGATCGGCTCCTGATCCGAGCCAAGGAGAAACCCATGACGCTGACCACAAAGCGCCGGGCCCTGACGGGCGCCGGTATCGGGCTTGCTATGTCCGTTGCAGCCGCAGCACTCATTTTCGACCTGCCCACCAGCCGTGATGCGACGGCAGCTTCCACCCCGGCTGAAACGCCGGCTATCCCAGTCACCGTCGCCAAGGTGGAAAGCCGCGATGTGATGCGCTGGGAAGAATTTTCCGGCCGTCTCGAAGCCGTCGACCGCGTGCAGATCCGCTCCCGCGTCGCTGGCCAGATCAAGGCCGTGCATTTCCGCGAAGGCGCGCTGGTGAAGGAAGGCGACCCCCTCTTCACCATCGATCCGGCCCCCTATCAGGCAGCCGTTGCAGGTGCTGAAGCCCAGGTCGCCTCCGCCGAAGCCAAGGTCAGCCTTGCCAAGACGGAACTCGACCGTGGCCGCAGGCTTTCCGACAATCGCACGATCTCCCAGAGCGATCTCGACCAGCGGCAAAGCTCGTTTGCGGATGCCGAAGCCCAGCTTCGCGCCGCCCGCGCGACGCTGACAACGGCTCAGCTCGATCTTGGTTACACCGAAATCGTTGCACCGGTTTCCGGCAGGGTCGGCCGCATCGAAATCACCGCCGGCAACCTCGTTGCCGCCGGCTCGACATCGCCTGCCCTGACGACGCTGGTTTCGGTCAACCCGATCTATGCCAGCTTCAACGCCAGCGAAGGAACGGTAGCGAAAGCGCTTTCCGAGCTGCCGAAGACAACCGACGCCCTGCCCGCGCTCGAACAGATCCCGGTGGAAATCGGCACGCTTTCGGATGAAGGCACGCCGATCAAGGGCACCCTGCACCTCATCGACAACCAGGTCGATTCCGCCAGCGGCACCATTGGTGTGCGTGCGGTCTTCGAAAATCCTGATGGCAGGCTCATTCCCGGCCAGTTCGTGCGGGTGCGCATGGGTGAACCGAAGCCGGAAAACCGGATAGTCATCAGCGACCGCGCCATCGGCACGGATCAGGACAAGCGGTTCGTCTTTGTCGTCGATGCCGAAAACAAGGTGAGCTATCGCCAGATCAAGCCCGGCGCACCGGCTGACGGCCAGCGCATCATCGACAGCGGCCTTGCCGCCGGCGATACGATCGTCGTCAACGGCCTGCAGCGCATTCGCCCCGGTGCAACCATCGCACCGCAGGCGGAAGACAAGGTCGCCGCCTCGCAATAACGCCGTCCCGCCTCCGGCGAGACGCATTTCACAAAGAACCGGCCCTCACCGGCGGCCATGATGCCGCCGGAACGGTCCTTGCATTTCCAAATCTACCCGGAGAGGGGACTGGATATGAATATTTCCAGATTTTTTGTCGACAGGCCGGTCTTCGCCGGCGTGCTGTCGATCCTGATCGTGGTCGCAGGCCTTCTCGGCATGCGCGCCCTGCCGATTTCCGAATATCCGGAAGTCGTGCCGCCATCCGTCGTCGTCCGCGCCACCTATCCCGGTGCGAACCCGGCCGTTATCGCCGAAACCGTCGCCACGCCGCTTGAAGAACAGATCAACGGCGTCGAAGACATGCTCTATATGGGCAGCCAGGCGACATCGGACGGCGTGCTGACGCTGACCGTCACGTTCAAGCTGGGCACCGACCCGGACAAGGCGCAGCAGCTGGTGCAGAACCGCGTGTCGCAGGCCGAACCGCGCCTGCCCGCGGAAGTGCGCGCACTCGGCATCACCACCGTCAAAAGCTCGCCCGACTTCATCATGGTCGTCAATCTCGTGTCGAAGACCGATGCCTATGACATCACCTATCTGCGCAACTATGCGACGCTGAACGTCAAGGATCGCTTGGCCCGTATCGAAGGCGTGGGTCAGGTGCAGGTCTTCGGCGCGGGTGACTATTCCATGCGCGTCTGGCTGGATCCGCAAAAGGTGGCCGAACACGATCTCGCCGCCAGCGACGTATCCGACGCCATCCGTCAGCAGAACGTCCAGGCCGCAGCCGGCGTTATCGGCGCATCGCCAAGCCCCAACGGCGTCGACCTGCAGCTCAACGTCAATGCCCAGGGCCGTCTGACGACTCCGGAGGAATTCGGCAACATCATCGTCAAGAGCGGCGCGAACGGCCAGATCACCCGTCTTCGCGATGTCGCCCGCATCGAACTCGGCGCTGCCGACTATACGCTGCGCTCGCTGCTCGACGGCGAACCCGCCGTGGCGATCGCCGTATTGCAGGCTCCCGGCTCCAACTCCATCGAAATCGCCGACAATGTCCGCGCGACAATGGACAATCTGCAACTGGCGATGCCTGATGGCGTGAAATATGAAATCGTCTACGACACGACGAAGTTCGTTCGCTCGTCCATCGAAAAGGTCGTTGATACGCTCCTCGAGGCCGTTGGCCTCGTGGTACTTGTGGTCATCCTGTTCCTCCAGACCTGGCGCGCCTCGATCATTCCGCTGATCGCCGTTCCGGTGTCGATCATCGGCACCTTCGCCGTCATGTATGCCTTCGGTTTCTCCATTAACGCGTTGACCCTGTTCGGCCTCGTGCTGGCCATCGGCATCGTGGTGGATGACGCCATCGTGGTGGTGGAAAACGTCGAGCGAAACATCGAAAACGGGCTTTCTCCGCGTGATGCCACCTACAAGGCGATGCGCGAAGTCTCCGGGCCGATCATAGCAATCGCGCTTGTGCTGGTCGCCGTCTTCGTCCCGCTAGCCTTTATCTCCGGCCTTTCCGGCCAGTTCTACCGGCAGTTCGCGCTGACGATCGCGATTTCCACCGTCATTTCGGCGATCAATTCTCTGACGCTGTCACCCGCTCTTGCGGCCCTGCTGCTGAAAGAGCACGACGCACCGAAAGACTGGCTGACCCGCTTCATGGACCGGATTTTCGGCTGGTTCTTCCGTGGATTCAACCGCGCCTTCGGGGCCGCCTCCAACGGTTACGGGAAAACCGTAGGCGGGCTGGTAACGCGCAAAAGCCTCGTCATGATCGTCTATATGGCGCTGGTGGCTGCCACCTACGGCATGTTCAGCGCGGTCCCAAGCGGGTTCGTACCGGCGCAGGACAAGCAATATCTCATCGGCTTCGCCCAGCTTCCGGACGGCGCAACGCTTGACCGCACGGAAAGCGTCATCAAGCGGATGAGCGATATCGCCATGCAACAGCCGGGCGTCAGCCACGCCATCGCCTTCCCCGGCCTGTCGATCAACGGCTTCACCATCGGCTCCAATTCGGGCATCGTCTTTGCAGTTCTCGACGACTTCGAAAACCGCAAGACGCCGGAACTGTCAGGCGGCGCCATCGCCATGCAGCTGAACCAGAAGTTTGCCGGCATTCAGGATGCCTTCATCGCCATGTTCCCGCCGCCGCCGGTTAACGGTCTCGGCCAGACGGGCGGCTTCAAGCTGCAGATCGAGGACCGTGCCGGTTACGGCTACCAGACGCTTGACGAAGCGGCCAAGGCGGTCATCGCCAAGGCATACCAGACACCGGAACTGGCAGGCATCTTCTCCAGCTTCCAGATCAACGTGCCGCAGCTCTTCGCCGATCTCGACCGCGCCAAGGCCGAGCAGCTGGGTGTTTCGGTCAGCGACGTCTTCCAGACGCTGCAGATCTATCTGGGCTCGCTTTATGTCAACGACTTCAACGCCTTCGGGCGGACATACAGCGTGCGTGTGCAGGCAGATGCGCAATTCCGCGCCCATGCCGAAGATATCGGCCGCCTGAAGGTACGCTCGTCCACCGGTCAGATGATCCCGCTTTCCACGCTGTTGAAGGTAGATGCAACAACAGGACCGGAGCGCACAAACCGTTATAACGGCTTCCTTGCAGCCGATATCAACGGCGGTCCGGCACCGGGCTTCTCCTCTGGACAGGCGCAGGCAGCGATCGAGAAAATCCTTGCCGAAAACCTGCCAGCCGGGATCGAATACGAATGGACGGACCTGACTTACCAGCAGATCCTTGCCGGTAATTCCAGCCTCGTGGTCTTCCCGCTGGCGCTGCTGCTCGTCTATCTCGTATTGGCTGCGCAATATGAAAGCCTGACCCTGCCGATCGCGATCATTCTGATCGTTCCGCTCGGCGTTCTCGCCGCATTGACAGGCGTCTGGCTGACGGGAGGGGACAACAACATCTTTACGCAGATCGGCCTTGTCGTCCTTGTCGGACTATCGGCAAAGAACGCGATCCTGATCGTGGAATTCGCCCGCGAGCTGGAATTCGAAGGACGAACGCCGCTTCAGGCCGCAGTCGAGGCAAGTCGCCTGCGCCTCCGCCCAATCCTGATGACCTCACTCGCCTTCATCATGGGCGTGGTGCCTCTGGTCATCTCCACCGGTGCGGGTGCGGAAATGCGCGCGGCCATGGGTGTCGCAGTGTTCTCCGGCATGATCGGGGTGACGTTCTTCGGCATCTTCATGACACCGGTATTCTACGTGCTGGTGCGCAAGCTGTCGGGTAACCGTCCTCTCATCCAGCACAAACAGGAAGAACCTGCCAATTCGGACTACAAGCTCGAAAAGGCCGGCTGAGACCTGATCCAATCCACCGCAAACTTCGACGAAAGCCCGCCGCGCATCTAACGATGCGCGGCGTTTTTGTTGGTGGGAACGTCCATGTGCATCGCCTGAAACAGAATCTGTTTCAATGACTTAAGCAGCAAGCACATACATGTTGCGCCGCAATAAAGAAATAACGAATACACTATATCCGCATAGGGCAGCAGATACGCAAAGGAACAATGCTATTTTATGCTTTCCATTTTGTGGTAATTTCAAGAACAGGGTGATTCGGGCTAAATGATTTAGTTCAGGGGTGACATGATGGAGCAGGAATACGAGAACTGGGCGACAACCATTGCCTATTCGATAGTAATGCATGAAGGTCTGGATCTAGCGCTTGCCGCGCAGAATCTGGACAGAGGCAAGACCAGAAACAACCGTGAACGGCTGATGGAAGCCATCCGCAAATCTCTGCTGGAGGCCCGTTCGCGCAGCCATCTGACGGTAGCGCAGCGGCTCTGAAGTCTGTCGCCGTATCCGATGCTGCCACAGGATCAGGTTGGAAGCAGATCGGTCCTTATCGCGGCTTTCAGCGGCAGGTGGTCCGAGGCAATGCGCGCCAGCGCACTGTCATGCGCTTCCACCTGCTCGATCAGCCCTTCGCGGTTGGCGATGATCCTGTCGAGCGCAAGCACCGGCAGGTTGGATGGAAAACTGGGCACTGCTGGCGGCAGGGCGCCGAATGCATCCCTCAGAGTATTGAGCGACGAGCCATTGCCGAGACGCCATTCGTTCAGGTCTCCCATGAGGATGGTCGCGCATTCGTTTCGCGCTTCCAGAAGACCGATAAGCGCCTTTGCCTGCTGGGCACGGGAATGCCTCAAAAGACCGAAATGCGCGGCGATTATTCGCAGTGCGCCACCGCTTTTCAAATCCAGTTCCACCACCAGCGCGCCGCGCGGCTCCAGCCCCGGCAATTTCAGCGTATGAACATCCCGCACCGCACCTTCCTTGAACAACAGGACATTACCGTGCCATCCATGCGCCTTCACACCCGCCAGAACAGGCACGGGGACAAGCCCGCTTTCCCGCTCCAGCCGGGCAAGATCGAGCAGGCCCGTGCGCTCGCCGAAACGGCTGTCCGCCTCCTGTAGCGCGATGATATCCGCGCCGATTTCCTGAATGACGCGGCTGGTACGATCAGGATCGAACCTGCGGTCGCGGCCGACGCATTTATGGACGTTGTAAGACGCGATGACCGGGAAGGAGTGATCTCTCTCCACCTGCCCGGCATTCTTCCGTTGGTGGCGGTCGCGCAGCGACTGCATGACGAAGGCGGGCAGGCTGCTGTTTTTCGCCAGTGCCGTTTTTCCACGCTCCAGCAAACTGTTTTTCTTCACGCTGCGACGCCTCCGATGCGCAAATTAAAAGTTTTAGAGCGTTTCCGACGCATGGCGCTCTAAAGATACGGCGAAGCGAGCCACAGGACGCGCTCCACAAAACGGACAACGAATGGCCGCGCATTCAGTTCGCTCAGTCGCACGGGTAAAGCGGTTGCCCGTGCTTCCCGGATGCGGTTTCCGATGGTCGCGGCGAATTCCTCATCCATAACTTCCAGATCGACTTCGAAGTTCAGCCGCAATGAACGAGGGTCCAGGTTGGAAGAACCGATGTAGCTCCAGCGCTCGTCGATCACCAGAAGCTTGGAATGATTGAAGGGCCCTGTCGCCCGCCAGATGCGGCAGTAATTCTTCAACATCTGGTCGAATTGCGCCGTCATCGCCCTGTCCACAAGCACCAGATTGTTGCTTTGCGGCACGATGATATCCACCACGACTCCCCGCCTCGCTGCGGTAATGAGCGCTGAAATAAGCTCCCGATCGGGGAGAAAATAGGGCGACATGACGAGAATGGAGGAGCGAGCAACGGAAAACGCCCCCATCAGCATCTTGTGATTGGTCTCTATGCTCTTATCCGGCCCCGAGGAGGAAACGCGCGCAACGAGCTGTGAACCCGGCACACCATCGGGAATGGCGATATCCCAGACCGGCGTGTGCAGAAGCTCCCCCGTCGTGAACCTCCAGTCCTCCGCCGCAATCGAGAAAAAATCAGAGACAACCGGCCCGCTGATCTTGAAATGAGTGTCGTGCGCCTGTTTTTCGCCGCCGAATTCAAGGGTGAAGCCCTCGCGGATATTCATGCCGCCGCTAAAGGCGAGGCGCCCGTCCACCACGAGGATCTTGCGGTGGGTGCGCAGATTGGCATAGGGCAGCCGCAGCCCCATGATGACATTGCCGTTGAACACATCGGCAACGATGCCTTTTTCCCGGAGCGTCGGCAGGATGCTCGGCACGGAATAGCGCGCGCCCACGGCATCCACCAGCACCCGCACCTCCACGCCCCGGAACTTCGCCCTTTCCAGCGCCGCGACAAAACGGGCGCCGATCCTGTCATTGTCGAAAATATATGTTTCGAGGATGATCGACCGCTTCGCCTCGCCTATCGCCTCCAGCATGGCGGCATAGGCCGCGTCGCCGGTGACAAGCGGCTCGATGCGGTTACCGGTCGTCAGTGCGTGGCGCGTCACCCGGTCGCCGAGCGTCTTCATCGCCTCGAAACGGCGTCCGAACCGCGCGGCAATCACCTCGCCGCTCGCATCCAGGCGCGCCACGCGATCCATGATCTCGTCCTGCATGAAAGACCGCTGCTGCCTGATACTGGACCGGCGAATCCGGTTGATGCCGGCAATCGCATAAATGACTGCACCGACGATCGGCGACAGAACGATGACGCCCACCCAGCCAAGCGCGGAGCGGACCTCTTCCTTCGTCATCGTGGCATGTACGGCCGCCACGGTTCCCATCAAAATGGAAAGAGCGGCAAGGATATGAGGCCAATAGGCGATGACGAGATCGAGCATGATGCAACTATAGGGCATCGTGCCGAAAAGTGTACCGCGGTTTTGGGAAAACCCGATGCGTAAACAAAAAGGTAGGGCAGTT
This sequence comes from Agrobacterium sp. S7/73, assembly GCF_019355535.1. Classification (NCBI taxonomy): domain Bacteria; kingdom Pseudomonadati; phylum Pseudomonadota; class Alphaproteobacteria; order Hyphomicrobiales; family Rhizobiaceae; genus Agrobacterium; species Agrobacterium sp. S7/73. The sequence continues at coordinate 410,900 of NZ_CP072136.1, read as the reverse complement.
CGCCGATCCCGCAATAACGGACCGGCACCGGAAAGGCCAAGAAGACCGGACGCCCATCGTTTTACGGGATAGACCCTTGCGGGATTAACGGTGGAAAGTGACGATGCGATATGTCATGAGAGCGCATCTTGATCTGTGAGCAGGGGCACTTGCGGGCTTCTGTGGCGTTTGAAAGCAAGAAGGCCGTGATGCAGGAAAATACCCAGGGCGCCGTCATCGTCATTTCCAGCCACGTCATGCGTGGATCGGTCGGCAACCGTGCCGCAGTCTTCGCGCTGGAGACCCTTGGCTATCCGGTATGGGCGGTGCCCACAATCGTTTTGCCCTGGCACCCCGGCCATGGCCCGTCCACCCGGATGCGCTTTCAGGACGACGACTTCGACAAGGCCATGACCGACCTCGAAAACGCCAAATGGATCGGCGAGGTCAAGGCTGTCCTGACCGGTTATTTCGGCAGCGCGGCGCAGGTGCGCTCCGTCGCAAGGCTGATCCGCAATCTCAAGGAAAAAAACCCGTCGCTGATTTATGCCTGTGACCCGGTCATGGGCGATCTGGGCGGACTATACATTCCCCTTGAGACTGCCGAAGCCATCCGCGATCACCTCATTCCGCTTGCCACCGTCGCCACGCCAAACCGTTATGAACTGGCCTGGATGAGCGGCGCCGAGCTTGAGACCAACAATGCCATCATGGATGCCGCGCTCGCACTCGGCCCGCCGAAAATGCTGGTCACCTCAGCCGTGTCGATGATGGCGGGCGGCACGGGAAATCTCTATTTGAGCGGCCGGCACGCGCTGATGGCGGAACACCGCGCCATAGAAGACGCACCGAACGGTCTCGGAGACCTGATGGCGGCGCTGTTCCTTGCCCGGCTGCTGGAAGGCATGGACGACGAGAAGGCGCTGCAACTGGCCACCGCCAGCGTGTTCGAAATTCTGGCGCGAACCAAAAAACGCGACATGAACGAATTGACGCTGGAGACGGATTCTTCAAGTCTCTCCACACCCATGGCGATGGTGCAGATGCGCCATCTCTTGCATCCTTCGCGCAGCAAGCGCAAATAGCGGCTAAAGGATTGGTCTTCAACGCACCGAGTTCTTCTCTTGATCTTGGTCCAAGCACAACGGTACTGCGATAGATGAAAGATTTTCCGGAAAACCTTCTCAACGGCTACAAGAACTTCATGAGCGGCCGCTATGCCGACGAGCGCGAAAGATACCGCGTTCTGGCTGATACCGGACAGAAACCGCAGACCCTGTTCATTGCCTGTTGTGACTCCCGTTCGGCGCCGGAAACGATTTTCGACTGCGGACCGGGAGAACTTTTCGTCGTGCGGAACGTCGCCAACATGGTGCCGCCCTTTGAGCCTGACGGTCAGTACCACGCCACATCAGCCGCCATCGAATATGCCGTGCAGGTTCTGAAGGTGAAGGACATCGTCGTCATGGGCCATGGCCGCTGCGGCGGCATTCAGGCCGCACTCGACCCCAATCTTGAACCTCTGTCACCCGGCGACTTCATCGGCAAATGGATGAACATGGTGAAATCCGCCGCCGAGCAGATCCAGAGCAACGACGTCATGACCGCTTCCGAGCGCCAGACGGCGCTGGAGCGCGTTTCCATTCGCAACTCCATCGCCAACCTGCGCGGCTTCCCCTTCGTCAAGGCGCAGGAAACCGCCGGCAAGGTGAAGCTGCATGGCGCCTGGTTCGATATCTCGACCGGCGAATTGTGGGTGATGGACGGCAAAACGGGCGACTTTCGCCGCCCGGACCTGTGATTGTCGAAACCTTCTCAAAGCTTCGTCACCCCGGACGTGATCCGGGGCCAAGCGCGATCAAGTCTTTGATTGCTTAGGGTTTTTTCACGGCGCAGACGCGCCGTGACTGGATGCCAGAACTAGTCCGGCATCACGGAAGTGGACGTTCCAATTGGGATAAAGCGGCCTTATTGGCCGTCAATCGCCTTGCCGATAAACGCAATCGCCTGCTGATAAACGCTTGCAGCGTTCCAGCCCTGAATGGCCGCGTAATTCGTCTGCCCCTGCTGATAACCCGCACCGCGCTGCCAGCCGTGGCCGACAAGGAAGTTGGCCGTGGAGGCCAGCGCATCGGCGCGCGAACCGACGAGATCAATGCGTCCGTCGCGGTCGAAATCCACGCCGTAGCGCACAACGTTCAACGGCAGGAACTGCGTCTGGCCGATTTCGCCATGGGCAGCACCCTTGGCGTTAACGTTCAGCGATCCGCTGCCGACGAGCTTCAGGGCCGCATAAAGCTGCTCGGTAAAATAATCCGAACGGCGGCAGTCGAAAGAAAGCGTCGCCACGGCGGACAGCGTGTGCTGGTTGCCCATGAAGCCGCCAAATCCGGTTTCCATGCCCCAGATGGCGAGCAGCGGGCCGGCCGGCACACCATAGGCCTTTTCAATCGAGGCGAAGAGAGCCGCATTGTTCTTCTTCATGGTCTTGCCGCGCGAGATGATCGTCTGGCCGCCACGCTTCTGCATGAACTGGTCGAAGGACAGCTTGAAGCTGTGCTGGCCGCGATCGGCGCGGATGGTCGCCTGATTGTAGGAGACGCCGGAGAAGGCACGATCAAGCACCGAGGCGCTGACACCGCGGCTCGCCGCTTCCTGCTTGAAGGCACCGACCCAGGCGTCGAACCCTGCCGAAGTGTTGCCGCATTGCGCAGCCACAACCGGCGTCGCCGCCAAAACCGAGACCATGGCCACACCAGCCAGAATTGCCTTCATTGCCCGCATCAAAATCTGCCTTCGATATCCTTTGGGGAATTTATCCCGAGAACCAAAACGTCGCTGCTGTATGGGCTCGGGTGCCAAATTGCTTTTTGGCCGCCTAAATTGCCTTTTGGCAGCAAGGCCTGCAAATAAACTGGCCGTGATGATAGCCAATTGGAAAACCCGCCTGCCCCACACAGAACAGACGGGTTATACTTAACGAACCTTAAAAAATCGTATCAAGCCGCCGCCTTGCGGGGCTTGATGAGACCACGATTGACCAGAAGTTCGGCGATCTGGATGGCATTGAGGGCAGCGCCCTTGCGCAGATTGTCCGAAACAACCCAGATGTTGAGGCCGTTTTCAACCGTCGCATCCTCACGGATACGCGAAATATAGGTCGCATCCTCGCCGGCGGATTCAACCGGGGTGATGTAGCCGCCATCTTCATGCTTGTCGATCACGAGGCAACCCGGCGCTTCGCGCAGGATATCACGCGCCTGATCGGCGGTGATCTCGTTTTCGAACTCGATGTTGACCGATTCCGAATGACCGATGAAAACAGGAACGCGCACGGCCGTGCAGGTTACCTTGATCTTCGGATCGAGCATCTTCTTGGTTTCGGCCAGAACCTTCCATTCTTCCTTGGTATAGCCGTCTTCCATGAAGACGTCGATATGCGGGATGACGTTGAAGGCGATGCGCTTGGTGAACTTCTTCGTTTCGACCGGATCGGCCACGAAGACGGCGCGTGTCTGCTGGAACAGCTCGTCCATGCCTTCCTTGCCAGCGCCGGAAACGGACTGGTAGGTGGAGACAACGACGCGCTTGATCTTGGCAAAGTCATGCAGCGGCTTCAGCGCGACAACGAGCTGGGCCGTGGAGCAATTCGGATTGGCGATGATGTTCTTGCGGGTGAAGCCCGAGATCGCGTCGGCATTGACTTCCGGAACGATCAGCGGAACGTCCTGGTCGTAGCGCCATGCAGACGAGTTATCGATGACGACGCAACCCTGCTGGCCGATCTTCGGCGACCACTTCTTGGAAATCTCGCCGCCGGCCGACATCAGGCAAATATCCGTGTCGGAAAAATCGTAGTTTTCGAGGTTGGAAACCTTCAGCGTGCGGTCGCCATAGGAGACTTCCGTGCCCTGCGAGCGGGAGGAAGCGAGCGGCACGACTTCATCTGCCGGAAAACCACGTTCGGCCAGGATGTTGAGCATTTCGCGACCGACATTGCCGGTGGCGCCTACAATTGCAACTTTGAAACCCATGATCAAGCTCTCTTTCTGTCTCTCCTCTTTTGGGTGAGGTGGGGAACCCGCATCGCATTGCGGCTTCCTCGATCCCCAGCCAAACCGGGGAGAGAGCGGTGGCCAGAGACGTCAGACGGTTTTAATCGTCGTTTTGGCCGTAATTCGGATAGAATAAGAAAGACGCGGATCATCGCCGGCGGATTGTGCCGGTCCTTCCATGACAATCATGTCTGCAACATGCCTGCGCAAGGTGATGCTCCTTCTTCGCGAGAAGCTATTAGAAGGTTTGGTGTTCGTGTCAAGAAAAAAGGCACGTTGCGAGCGACCCGGCGCACAAGCGCAAATGCCACCTCGCGACATTTTTGCACGTTATGCATTAGACTAAAGTCATAATCCGAAAGCATCGCTCTCATTGGGGTTAATTTTCTGTCACTCTAACATTACGCGCATTGCACCCTTACGGGGGAGTCCGGAGGAGAGACAGGGCTCTGCAATGCGCTCATTTGACATCTGTGGAGGACAGACAATGGCAAACGTAGCAGCCGTGAGCGGCGCCGCCCGTCCCATGACGGGTGAGGAGAAGAAGGTGATTTTCGCCTCTTCTCTCGGAACAGTCTTCGAATGGTACGATTTTTATCTGTACGGCTCGCTCGCGATCTATATCGGCGCGAACTTCTTCAGCCAATATCCGGAAACGACACGTAACATCTTCGCGCTTCTGGCATTTGCCGCCGGCTTCCTCGTGCGCCCCTTCGGCGCCCTGGTGTTCGGCCGTCTCGGCGACATTGTCGGCCGTAAATACACCTTCCTGATCACCATTCTCATCATGGGCGTTTCGACATTCCTCGTCGGCGTCCTGCCCGGTGCATCGCAGATCGGCATCGCAGCCCCGATCATCCTGATCATCCTGCGCATGCTTCAGGGTCTGGCGCTTGGCGGCGAATATGGCGGTGCTGCAACTTATGTGGCCGAACACGCGCCCAACGGTCGCAGAGGCTATTACACCTCATGGATCCAGACGACGGCGACGCTCGGCCTCTTCCTGTCGCTGATGGTCATTCTCGGCGTGCAGTTCGCACTCGGCAAGGAAGCCTTCGCCGCCTGGGGCTGGCGTATTCCCTTCCTCGTTTCGGTTCTGCTGCTTGGCGTATCGGTCTGGATTCGTCTGAAAATGAACGAATCTCCTGCCTTCAAGAAGATGAAGGAAGAAGGCAAGACCTCCAAGGCACCGCTCAGCGAAGCCTTCGGCCAGTGGAAAAACGCAAAGATCGCCCTGCTTGCCCTCGTCGGCGCCGTCATCGGTCAGGCCGTCGTCTGGTATACGGGCCAGTTCTATGCACTGTTCTTCCTGCAGAGCATTCTGAAGGTGGACGGCCAGTCGGCCAACATCATGGTCGCGGCGGCCCTCATCCTCGGCACGGGCTTCTTCGTGCTCTTCGGCTGGCTTTCCGACAAGATCGGCCGCAAGCCGATCATCATGGCGGGTCTCGTTCTCGCGATGCTGACCTACTTCCCGCTGTTCAAGGCGCTCACATGGGCGGGCAACCCGGCACTGGCGCAAGCGCAGGCCAGCGTTCGCGCCACCGTGACCGCTGCTCCGGGCGACTGCAAATTCCAGTTCAACCCGACAGGTACGGCGAAATTCACCACATCCTGCGATATCGCCACCTCGTTCCTGACACGCAACTCCGTTCCCTATGACGTCGTTGCTGGAGCGGCTGGAACGCCGGCAAGCGTCAAGATCGGCGACGCCACCATTGCGAGCTACGACGCAATCGCAGCCGGTGCGGATGCTGCCGCAAAAGACAGGGCCTTCCAGAAACAGGTCAACATCGCGCTGCATGACGGCGGCTACCCGCTGGTGCGCGGCGTAGCACAGGTGCCGGACGCTAAACTGGATGCCTTTATTGCCGCCAACCCGGAACTCAACCTCAATGCGGAAGCCGTTCGCGCAGCCGACAAGAAGATGGTGGCGACCGACAAGCTGGTGGCCGACAAGTTGCTGACGCCGGCCGAGACCGCCGGAGCGGCGGAAATGGCCGTCTACAGCATTGCCGGTGGTGGTACCTTCGCCATGGTCGCCGATCCGGCTGCCGTGAACTGGGTCGTCATCATCGCGGTCCTGACCGTCCTCGTGATCTACGTGACGATGGTCTACGGCCCGATTGCGGCCCTGCTGGTCGAACTGTTCCCGACCCGCATCCGCTACTCCGGCATGTCGCTGCCCTACCATATCGGCAACGGCTGGTTCGGCGGCCTGCTGCCCGCCACCGCTTTTGCGATGAGCGCGGCGAAGGGCGATATCTATTACGGCCTCTGGTACCCGATCGTTTTCGCAGGCATCACGCTGGTCATCGGCCTGCTGTTCCTGCCGGAAACCAAGGATCGCGACATCCACACCATGGAGTGAGCGGTTTCGCTCCCGACGATAGAGACCCGGCGCTGACGCGCCGGGTTTTTTATTGCCGCAGTACCGCCAGTGCCCGAACTGGCCTTTCGCAGGCTGTCAATCCGCCGCAGGTAGAAACCGCCAAAAACAAGACAAAAACGCTCGAAATAGGCTATGACGCCCTATCGTGCGGAAAAGGGAGAGCCATTTTGAAAATCGGGACGCCTAAGGAATTATATGATGGCGAGGCGCGCGTCGGCATGACGCCCGACAGCGCGCAAGGCCTGCAGAAACTCGGATATGATTGCATCCTCGAAACAGGCGCGGGCAAGGCGGCGGGATTTTCCGACGACGCCTATCGCGCAGCCGGTGTCACCATCGTCGATAGCGCCGATGCGCTTTATACCGGTGCCGACATCATCGCCAAGGTTCGTCCGCCGGAAACGTCGGAGATTGATCGCCTGTCTTCGGACAAGACGCTGATCTCGTTCTTCTATCCCGCACAGAACAAGGACCTTCTGGAGCAGGCGAAGGAAAAGGGCGCAAATGTCATCGCCATGGACATGGTGCCGCGCATTTCCCGCGCCCAGAAAATGGACGCGCTGTCCTCCATGGCCAACATCGCGGGTTATCGCGCCGTCATTGAGGCCGGCAATAATTTCGGCCGCTTCTTCACCGGTCAGGTAACTGCCGCCGGCAAGGTGCCGCCCGCCAAGGTGCTGGTCATCGGTGCCGGCGTTGCCGGTCTTGCCGCCATCGGCACGGCAACCTCGCTTGGCGCCATTACCTATGCCTTCGACGTGCGCCCGGAAGTGGCCGAACAGATCGAATCCATGGGCGCCGAATTCGTCTATCTCGATTTCGCCGACCAGAGCCAGGATGGCGCAGCGACCGGCGGTTACGCCGCCCCCTCGTCGCCGGAATTCCGCGAAAAGCAGCTTGAGAAATTCCGCGAGCTGGCACCGCAGATCGATATCGTCATCACCACGGCGCTGATCCCCGGCCGTGACGCCCCGAAGCTGTGGCTGGCGGACATGGTAGCGGCAATGAAGCCGGGTTCGGTCATCATTGACCTCGCCGCCGAGCGCGGCGGCAATTGCGATCTCACGGTGCCCGACCAGCGCGTCGTCTCGGACAATGGCGTCATCGTCATCGGCTATACGGATTTCCCGAGCCGCATGGCGACGCAGGCCTCAACGCTCTATTCCACCAACATCCGTCACATGATGACCGATCTGACGCCCGCAAAGGACGGCAAGGTCGTTCACAACATGGAAGACGACGTCATCCGCGGTGCGACCGTCACCTATCAGGGCGACATCACCTTTCCGCCACCGCCACCGAAGATCCAGGCCATCGCCGCGCAGAAACCCAAGGAACGAGCAAAAGAGCTTACGCCTGAGGAAAAGCACGCCAAGGAACGGGCCGAGTTCAGGGCGCAGACGAAAAGCCAAGTCGGTCTGCTCGTCATCGGTACGGCGGCCTTGCTTCTCGTCGGCCTTTACGCGCCGGCAAGCTTCATGAGCCATTTCATCGTCTTCGTGCTCGCCTGCTTTATCGGCTTCTCCGTCATCTGGAATGTCAGCCACTCGCTGCACACGCCGCTGATGGCGGTGACGAACGCGATTTCCGGCATCGTCATTATCGGCGCGCTGCTGCAGATCGGTTCCGGCAACTGGCTGGTGGTGATCCTTGCCTCACTTTCCGTCCTGATCGCGACGATCAACATCGTCGGCGGTTTCCTTGTGACACGGCGCATGCTCGCCATGTTCCAGAAGTCCTGAGCCGTGTAGGGGACACATAATGACCATTGGTATCGTTTCCGCGGCCTATGTTGCCGCAGCCGTTCTATTCATCCTCTCCCTCGGTGGTCTTTCCGGGCAGGAAAGCGCCAAGCGCGCCGTCTGGTACGGCATAACAGGCATGGGTCTTGCCATTGTCGCCACGGTCTTCGGACCTGATGTCGGCAACTGGTTCATCGTACTTCTGATGCTGGCGGGTGGCGCCGTTCTCGGCTACTTCGTCGCAAACCGCGTGCAGATGACCGAGATGCCGCAGCTTGTTGCAGCACTTCACTCCTTTGTCGGTCTGGCCGCCGTCTTCATCGGCTTCAACGCCCATATCGAGGAAGCGCATGTCGCCTCGCTCGATGAGACGGCGCGTTCCCTGTTGACAGGCTTTTCCGCCCTCCTCGCCCACAAGACGCCGGTAGAACTGGCAATCATGAAGGTCGAGGTCTTCCTCGGCGTCTTCATCGGCGCCGTCACCTTCACCGGTTCCGTCGTCGCCTTCGGCAAGCTTGCCGGCAAGGTGGACGGCAAGGCGAAGAAGCTTCCGGGCGGACACGTCCTCAATGCCGGTGCCGCGATCCTATCGCTCGTCCTGCTCATCATGTATTGCAACGGTGCTGGCGCATGGACGCTGGTGCTGATGACGCTTGCCGCCTTCTTCATCGGCTATCACCTGATCATGGGTATCGGCGGTGCAGACATGCCTGTCGTCGTCTCGATGCTGAACAGCTATTCCGGCTGGGCGGCGGCCGCCATCGGCTTCACGCTCGGCAACGATCTCCTGATCGTTACCGGTGCGCTTGTCGGCTCCTCGGGTGCGATCCTGTCCTACATCATGTGCAAGGCCATGAACCGCTCCTTCATCTCGGTCATCCTCGGTGGCTTCGGCGGCACGACGGGTCCGGCGATGGAAATCGAGGGCGAGCAGGTGGCAATCGATGCCGAAGGCGTGGCATCAGCGCTGAACGACGCTGACAGCGTCATCATCGTGCCCGGTTACGGCATGGCGGTGGCACAGGCACAACAGGCCGTTTCCGAACTGACCCGCAAGCTGCGCGCCGACGGCAAGACCGTGCGTTTCGCCATCCACCCGGTTGCGGGTCGTCTTCCCGGCCACATGAACGTGCTGCTCGCCGAAGCAAAGGTGCCCTACGACATCGTGCTGGAAATGGACGAGATCAACGACGATTTCCCCAATACCGACGTCGTCATCGTCATCGGCTCCAACGACATCGTCAACCCGGCGGCACAGGACGATCCCAACTCGCCCATCGCCGGCATGCCGGTTCTGGAAGTATGGAAATCCAAACTGGTCATCGTTTCCAAGCGCGGCCAGGGCACGGGCTATTCCGGCATCGAGAACCCGCTGTTCTACAAGGACAACACCCGCATGTTCTACGGCGATGCGAAGAAGTCGATCAACGATCTTTTGCCGCTGATCAAGTAATGAAAAAGGGCGTTTCCGGGAGACCGGAAACGCCCTTCTTACTGACGTTAAAAGAAAGCTCCGCCGTCATCCTCGGGCTTGTCCCGGTTGCAGATCCTCGGGACAAGCCCGAGGATGACGGCGCGCAAATAGCTGATCGTGAGTTAAGGGTATCAACCGGCCGCAGAGACCGCTCTCAAAGCACCCGGTAACGCCGGTTGAAATACATCAGTGCTTCGTCGCCCTCATTGATCTTCATATCGACGACATCGCAGATCAGGATATCGTGCGTGCCGCCATCATGTGCCTCGCGAATGCGGCAATCGAAGGAGACCAGTGCGTCTTCCAGAACAGGCGCGCCGGTTTCGAGCACGCCCCAGCTTCCGGCAGCGAAACGTTCTTCCGCCGGTGTCTTGCCGCCGAACAGGGTGCTCAGCACCTCGTGCTTGGAAGCAAGCGTGTTGACGCAGATGACGCCATTGCCCTTCACCACATTATAAGCGGAAGAGCCGCGGTTGAGGCAGACGAGAAGCGTGGGCGGATTGTCGGAAACGCTGCAAACGGCGGTCGCTGCAAATCCCGCACGGCCTGCCGCACCGTCCGTGGTGACGATGTTGACTGCCGCACCGAGCCGCGCCATTGCATTTCTATAATCGAGGCTGCGTTCCTGTGCAGTCTTCGTCTCCATTTCCGCTTCCTTTTCAAGAGACATCATCCGCATCTAAACCATCCTTCCTTAACAGGCCCTCAAGCCAGAACACAGGCGTCTTCGAACGCAAGTCGCGGCAGGCGGTCGAACAGCTTCGACGGATCGCCGTAACCAAGATTGATGAGGAAATTGGATTTCCACGTCGTACCCGCAAAAAATTCCGCATCCACCTTTCCCTTGTCGAAACCGGACATGGCTCCGGTATCAAGCCCGAGCGCGCGGGCGGCAAGGATGAGATAACCGGCTTGCAGCGTGGCATTGCGGAATGCCGTTTCCTCGGCCATCGCCGCACTGGAGGTGAACCAGGAACGCGCATCGGCATGGGGAAACAGCACCGGCAGCTTCTCGTAAAATTCGCTGTCGATGGCAGCGATGACCGTGACGGGTGCTGCCATGGTCTTTTCCAGATTGCCCGAAGAAAGCGCCGGCCTCAATTTTTCCTTGGCTTCCGGGCTGCGCACGAAAACGAAACGCGCCGGCGAGCAATTGGCCGAGGTCGGCCCCATCTTCGTCAGGTCATAAAGCGCTGTCAGCGTCTCATCCCCGATTGGCTTGTCCGTCCAGCCGTTGTGGGTGCGTGCCTCGGTGAAAAGTGTTGCCAATGCAGCGTCGTCCAATGCTCTCGTCATTTTACTCTCAAATCCCGTCAGAATGTTTGTGTTGCCGGTAGCAGAAACTGCAAAAGCCGCGCGTTGAAAAGGTCAGACTCGGTGATATTGACCGCATGCGCTCCGAAATCGAGAAGGAAAAGCTCGCTTTGCGGCAAACCTTCCGCAAGACGCAGCGACCGGGTATAGGGCACCAGAAGATCGTCCTTGGTTGCCACTACCAGAACCGGATTGCCGATCTCGCCGAGGCGCGCGTCGATATCAAAGGCCCGGAGCGCCGCGATGCGCCGAAGCACATTCGCCCTGCCCTGAAAATGCGCGACGCCATGCGCATCGTCACGTGCCAGCCGCTCCTGATGCTCTGACATCCAGGCCGCCGGATAAAGAAACAGCGGCTGGGCTTTCACGAAAGCCTCGACACCGGATTTTTCCAGAAGCTCGATCCGCACATCGAAGCAGCGCCCGGAATGCGGATCGGCCTTGCTCCAGGCATTGATAAGAACAAGCCTTTCGATGAGGCCTGGCTTGCGAAGCGCGATATCGAGTCCGATCAGACCGCCAAGCGCATGGCCCATGAAGTGAAATTTTTCGAGGTTCAGCGCCGAGACGATCTCAAGCACATCATCGGCCATCGCCGATATGCCGCCATCTGCCGGCACCTCGCCGCCGGTCCGGCCAGTTCCGCGATGGTCATAGGTAACGATCCGGAAATGGCTGGAAAGGGCCTCGATCTGCGGCGCCCAATAGGCGCCCGATCCACCCAGCCCCGATGACAGCAGGATAGTGGGCGCCTCAGGCTCGGCCCGGCCATGAACCTCGAAATGCATCATTTTGCCGTTTCGCCTTACTTGCCGATATGTGCGACGGTGGCGATTTCCACCAGTGCATCAGGCTTTACGAGGCCACACTGGATGCAATAACGCGCGGGCTTGTCGCCGGGGAAATATTCGGCATAGACCGTGTTCACGGCCTGGTAATTCGCCCAGTCGGTGATGAAGATGTGGTTCATCGTCACGTCCTCCATCGTGCCGCCGGCGGTCTCAATAACGGATTTGATGGTTTCCAGAACATGGCGTGTCTGGGCGCTGGCATCGCCCACATGCACGACATTATTGTCCTTGTCGAATGGCAGCGTTCCGGAAACGTAAACCACGCCATCGGCAAGGGTTCCCGGCGAAAAAGGGGCGATGGGTTTGCTTGTACCGGCAGGCACGACGATCTTCTTCGGCATTTCATTCTCCTCTTTGTGTTTGGGGATCAATCCCTGACGGGTGCGGCCTGCGAGATGACGCCGCAGAAATCATTGACAGTTGCCACCCAGCCGAAAAATTTCTCGACATTGTAGACCGTCGCCTGCTGGATGTAGTCCGGGCCCAGATGATGCGTGGCATCCTCCAGCATCACCCCAAAATATTCGAGATGGAAAGCGTCGCGCAGCGAGCTTTCGACGCAGACATTGGTGGCGATGCCGACGAACACCAGATTGCGGATGCCGCGGGCGCGCAGGACGCTGTCCATATTGGTGTTAAAAAAACCGCTGTAACGCGTCTTCGGCACCAAGATATCGCCGGGCTGGGGCTGCAACTCGTCAACGATGGCATAGTCCCATGTGCCCTTGGCCAACAGCTGGCCCTGCAATTCCGGCCTTTTGCGCATCGTCTTCAGCGCGTTGGACTTGTGCCAGTTGGGCGAACCCGGCCCACCGGCCTCGACATAATCCTTGTCCCAGCCATTCTGGAAATAGATGACCTGAACACCCGCCGCCCGCGCTGCATCCAGCGTCTTCTTGATGTTGGCGATGGTGCCCTTGGCGCCGGAAATATCGAACCCGGCAAGATCGACGTAACCGCCCTCGGTCGAATAGGCGTTCTGCATGTCGACCACGACAACGGCGGTCTCGCTGGGCTTGAGGGTAATCGGCTCCGGCCTTGCGGGAAGTGTGACACTTTCCGAACGGCTTTCCGGCCCCTTGTAACCCGCCACGACGGCTTCACTCATTCCGCTGCCTCCAGTTCGGCCAGCACATGCTGGCGGCTCTTCATCAGCGGCTGTACATATTTGCCGAATTTTTCGACGCCTTCGAGAAAATCGTCAAAGGTCAGCATCACGCCACCCGTTCCCGGCACTTCACTCATTTCATCCAGCATCGCCGCCACTTCCTCATAGGAGCCAATCAGCGTTCCCATGTTGATGTTGACCGCCGAGACCGGATTGGACATGTGCCGGACATTGGTATCAGAGCCGGACTTGGTGTCGACAGAACTCTGCAGGCCGAGCCACTTGATCGCGTCCTCATCCGCGCCCGCCTTGTAATGCTCCCACTTCGCCCAGGCATCCTCGGATTTTTCTTCCGCGAGAATCATGGTCAGCACGACGGATTTAACCTCGCGACCAGACTTTTCCGTTGCCGCCAGAAGTCGCTCATTGGTGGGTGCAAAAGCCTTTGGCGTATTGACGCCGACGCCGAAGCAGAAGCTGTAATCGGCGAACTTGGCAGAAAACGCCATGCCGGAATTGGAGGAACCGGCGCAGATGAGCTTCACATCCCCCTGCGGCACCGGCTTCATGCGGCAATCATCCATCTGAAAGAACTTGCCCTTGAAGTCCGACTGCCCTTCCGTCAGCAACTCTTTCAGCACGGAGGTATATTCGCCGAGATATTCATAGCGATCACCGAAATAATCGTCGCCCGGCCAAAGGCCCATCTGGCTGTATTCAGGACGCTGCCAGCCGGTAATAAGGTTGATGCCGAAACGCCCGCCGGAAATGGAATCGATCGTCGTCGCCATGCGCGCAACGATGGCCGGCGGCATGACCAGCGTGGCCGCGGTGCCGAACAGCTTGATCTTGGAGGTCACGGCGGCGAGGCCCGCCATCAGGGTGAAGGATTCCAGATTATAGTCCCAGAACTCGGTCTTGCCGCCAAAGCCGCGCAGCTTGATCATCGACAGCGCGAAATCGAAGCCGTATTTTTCCGCCTTCAGCGTGATTTCCTTGTTCAGGTCGAAGCTTGGCTTGTATTGCGGCGCGTTCTCGGAAAGGAGCCACCCATTATTCCCGATCGGTATAAAAACACCAACTTCCATCTTGCTGTTCCCTTTTTTGGCATCAGGCGTTTTCCTGATTTGAAGAAAGAGTAGCAGGTTCCGTGCCAGACGAAAAAAAATAATTTTATCAATTGGATAATTTTTTGGAGGCGAATTTCTTTTTACCAAAAGATAAAAATTTTATCATTTGGTAAATTAATATGCCTGTTTATTCGGCAAATATCGAACGCAATGTGCGGGAAATGAGCGGCTCTCACAGTGGTTCTGAAGCGTTGCACGACAGCCGAAAACCACTCCTCCGTCACGCCGTACTTGATCCTGTATCCAGCCGCGGCCCGTCCGCGCCGCCAATAGAGCTCCACGCGATCAAGCACTTGATCGCACTAGACCCCGGACCAAGCCCGGGGTGACGGCGTGAGGATGCTAAGACGAGGTCAGCACGAATGTGCAACGAGGCATTTCACGCGCTGTGAAGACAACCAGCGACAAGCTATGCCAAAACTTCAACCGAGGCGTTGCTGCGCGTAGGCATGCACGGCCCTGAAGGCGGCTTCGGCGCCGGCGACGACCCGCTCCTCTTCTTCGATGGTCAGCGAAATTTCATCGAGCGCGGCCGTAAAGGTACGCCAATGCAGGCCGCGCCCTTCCGGAGCGCCGGCCAGATGGCGCGCGCCGAATTCTTCGGTGAGGCCAAGCCTGGCTGCATCTTTCAGAAGGAAAGCCGCGCCGAGGTTCGAGCCTTCGACCACATAAAGCCAGCCCATGGCCTCAGGTAGATCGAACGGCGTTTCGCTGGTAAAGCGCGGCTCGTTTGTTTCAGGAATGGCGTGTCCCAGATCGGCAAGGTCCTGCTCTATCATGGAGAGACGGCGACGACCCTTAAGATCAGGCAGCAGGCCATCAAGCGTTTCATTGGAGAAAAACGCATCGAGGTCCCGATGGAAAAGATATTGCGTTTCCACGAATTTGCCGAAGTTCTCCCGGCTCTCGAACGGCTTCGCTGCCATGATGAAAGTATCGAGACCACCATGCGCGCCACGCGTGGCAGCCCTCAGGCGCTTCACGCGGCTCTGCTCGATCTCTTCCACAGGCGCTGATGGCTCGACAATGGTCATGACGCTTCCCTTTATCCCATATTCAGATTGCCTGATAAAAATCTTTACTTAAACAGTCAAATTTATTTTAGCATTTTTCCTGTGCATCGCTAAAAAATGGCATTCGCGTAAACCGGTGTAAACATTCCATGCCCCCACCGGGCGCAACACAGATCCTGAGGCAGCTTTAGAAGCCAATTCCCCCCGTTCCAGCCTCCCGAACAATCATTCTGTAATTACCGCTTTACAACTAACATGTCAGTGTGCCATCAATCTGCAGCCACCTTGGAGGAGCATCTTAATTGACCCAGAAATTCGGCCTTTCGGCAGCACTGACGACCCCTTTCAAAACTGACGGAACCGTCGATACAGACGCCATGATCGCGCATGCCCGCCGTTGCCTTGCAAATGGTTGCGACAGCGTGACACTCTTCGGCACCACCGGCGAGGGATGCTCCGTCGGCAGCCGCGAACGGCAGTTCATTCTCTCCCGCTTCATTGAGGCAGGCATTGCGCCTTCCCGTCTGGTCACCGGCGTTCTCGTGGATTCCATCGAAGATGCGGCCGACCAATCTGCCGAGGCCCTGAACGCAGGTGCCCGCAATATTCTTCTGGCCCCACCATCCTATTTCAAGAATGTCAGCGATGACGGCCTGTTTGCCTGGTTCTCGGCGGTTTTCGAAAAGATCGGCAAGGGCGCGCGCGACATTCTCGTCTATAACATCCCTTCCGTGACCATGGTAACACTGTCGGTCGAACTGGTGGGGCGGCTGAGACAAGCGTTTCCGGGCATCGTCACCGGCGTGAAGGACTCCTCAGGCAACTGGAGCCACACAGAGCGCCTGCTGAAAGAACACGGCGATCTCGCAATTCTGATCGGCGATGAGCGTGATCTGGCCAAGGGCGTTCGCCTGGGCGGTCAGGGAGCCATCTCCGGCGTTGCCAATTTCCTGACGCAGGAAGTCCGCGCCATGGCCGTTGACGGCAAGGACGATGCGCGCATCGTCGATCTTGTTGTGGAACTTCTGAAATTTCCGGTTACGCCCGCCGTCAAGGTGCTGGTATCACACACGACTGGGGAAAATATCTGGTCTGATGTGCGCGCGCCGCTCGTTGCCATTTCACCGGAGGGCCGGCGGCAGATCGAAGGCGCATTCGACGCGCTGTTTCGCAAACAGGCCGCCTGAACAGACCTTGAAAGGTTGAGCATGGACGATACCGGCGAACAGACATTGCGGGAACGGGCGTATGAAAGCTTTACGCATCACCTTCTCTCGCGCGACGTTCGCCCTGGGCAATTCATCTCGCAACGCCGCCTCGTGGAATTGACGGGTCTGCCGCTGGGCGCGATCCGGGAAGCAATTCCGAGGCTGGAGGCGGAAGGTCTGATCAAGACCGTGCCGCAGCGGGGATTGCAGGTCGCCCATATCGACATCAACCTCATCCGCGAGGCGTTCCAGTTCCGGATCTTTCTCGAGAAGGAGGCCGTGGCACTCTTTACGCGTTCGGCCTCGGACGAGACCATCGCCAAGCTGTTGAAACAGCACCGCGATATCGTCGAGGCGACGGAAAACGGTGGGGAATCGCCGGAGCTGGACCAGCACGCGCAGCAGGTGGACTGGGGCATGCACGACGCCTTCATCGATAGCCTCGGCAATTCGATCATCTCGAACGCCTACAGGGTCAATTCCATCAAGATGCGCCTCATCAATCAGGAGCGCTTTCGCATCGCAGGCCATGTCAAATCGGTGATGAAAGAACACCTCGCCATTCTCGAAGCCATTGAGAAGCGATCTGTCGAAGACGCCGTGGAGCGGCTGACCGCCCATATCCGCAACGCAAGGGACAGGGCGCTGGCAGTATAGGGCAATTCCGGTAGGGCAGAAGAAAGGTCCTGGCCGGAATTGCATGAAAATAAGCAACAAGCCGGAGGTGAGGAGAATTTCCGGCTAACTGGAGGAGAACTGATATGACGCATTCATTGCTCAACCCCACGCGTCGCGCCTTTCTGGCAGGCACGGCAGCGATCGGTGGCAGCGCGGTGCTCGGCATCCGCCCCGCATCGGCGGCGGTGAACTGGAAAAAACACGCCGGCACCACGCTTGAAGTCAACCTGGTCAAAAGCCCGCGCAGCGAAACGCTGATCAAATATCTGGGCGAATTCGAGGAACTGACCGGCATCAAGGTCAATGCCGAAGCAACGCCTGAACAGCAGCAGCGCCAGAAGGTGGTAATCGAGCTTTCCTCCGGCAAGCCGAGCTTCGACGTCGTTCATCTGAGCTACCACGTGCAGAAGAGACAGTTCGAAAAAGGCAAGTGGCTGGCCGATATCAGCGGCTTCCTGAAGGACCCGTCGCTGACCGATCCGTCCCTCGTCGAAAAGGATTTTGCCGAAGCCGGCATGCTGTTTGCCAAGGATAGCGACGGCGTGCTGCGCTCGCTGCCATTCTCGGTGGATTACTGGATCGTCTACTGGAACAAGGAACTCTTCGAAGCCAAGGGCCTGAAATACCCTGAGACCTTCGAGGAACTGGTGACGGCAGCGGAAAAGATCACCGATCCCGCAACCAACACCTACGGTTTCGTCGCCCGCGGCCTGAAAAATGCCAACACCCCGGTCTGGACTTCGTTGATGCTGGGCTACGGCGCAAAGCCGATCGGGGCGGACGGAAAGGTCGACACCGAATCCAAGGAAGCGGTCGAGGCCGCGAAACTCTATCAACGCTTGATGACCAAAGCCGCCCCTCCCGGCGTTTCCGGCTTCAACTGGGCCGAAGCGCAGTCTGCCTTCCTTCAGGGCAAGATCGGCATGTGGTTCGATGGCGTCGGTTTTGCACCGCCGATCGAAAACCCGGAAAAATCCCGCGTTGTCGGCAAGGTCGGTTACGGTGTCATGCCGAAGGGCCCGGCAGTACAGGCGGCCGGCACCTTCGGCGATGGCCTCGGTGTCGTCGAAGCCAGCAGCAAGAAGGAAGCGGCCTACCTCTTCTGCCAATGGGCGATTTCGCACGACATGGGCGCGCGCCTGCTGCAGGCGGGTGCAGGCGTTCCGTTCCGCCAGTCCATCCTCGAAGACCAGAAGGTGCGTGAGGGCGTGAAGATGCCGGCCGCCTGGCTGGATGCGGTCGTCGGTTCCGGCAAGGTCTCGCAGCTTGCCCTGCCGGTCATCATTCCGGTCACGGAATTCCGCGACATCTACGGCGTCGGCCTCACCAACATGATCGGCGGCGCCGACCCGGCAGCTGAGCTGAAAAAAGCGACGGAACAGTTCGCACCCGTTCTGGCGCGTAGCGAGGGATAATGGCCTCCGTGAGCATCGAAAACACCAAAACAGGCGTCAGCCGGAAAGAAGGGAGCAGGCCCGCAAGGCTTGCTCCCAACTACTGGCCTTTCGTCATACCGGCACTTGTCGTCATCTCGGCGGTGATCGTTTTTCCGTGGGTCTTCACCCTGTGGATGAGCGTGCATCGCTGGACGCTCGGACAGGAGCAGAGCTTTATCGGTTTCGATAACTATATAAGGCTCGCAAGCGACGTGAGGTTCTGGGAATCGCTCTGGCACACCCTCATCTATACCGTGCTGTCGGTCGTCGCTCCGCTGTTTCTGGGAGCATTGGCGGCGCTGGTTTTCGATGCGCAGTTTCCGCTGCGCGGTTTTCTGCGCGGCGTGTTCGTGATGCCGATGATGGCGACCCCGGTCGCCATCGCGCTCGTCTGGACCATGATGTTCCACCCGCAGCTCGGCGTTCTGAACTATCTCTTGTCCTTCATCCATATCGGACCGCTGGAATGGATCTACAACCAGTCCACCGTCATCCCCTCGCTGGTGCTGGTGGAAACCTGGCAGTGGACGCCGCTCGTCATGCTGATCGTGCTCGGCGGACTGGCTGCAGTACCCCGCGAACCCTATGAGAGCGCCGAAATCGACGGTGCCAACGCCTGGCAGAAGTTTCGTTACCTGACCATGCCGATGATCGCGCCGTTCCTGATGATCGCCGTCATCATCCGTTCCATCGATGCCGTCAAAAGCTTCGACATCATCTACGCGATGACGCAGGGCGGCCCTGGCACGGCCTCGGAAACCATCAACATCTACCTCTATAACACGGCGTTTTCCTACTACGACATCGGTTACGGCTCGGCCATGGCCGTCGTCTTCTTCATCATCATCGTGGCGCTGTCCTTTGTGCTTTTGATGGTGCGCCAGCGTGCGCAATGGAACGAGATGGAGGATCGCTGATGGCTCGCCAATTGCTCAAACGTAAAAACCTCGACCGCATCGGCCTGTTTTTCGTGGCGCTGGTGATGATTTCGCCTGTCATCCTGTTCTTCATCTGGATGATTTCGCTATCGCTGAAATATGAAATCGACAACGGCGCCTATCCGCCGATCCTCATCCCCGAGCGTTTCGCATGGTCGAACTATGTGAAGGTGTTCGAGGAGAATAATTTCTTCCTCTATTTCTGGAATTCGGTGCTCGTCACCGGTGCGGCCACCATTCTGGCGCTGGTGATCGGCGTGCCTGCCGGTTACGGCATCGCCCGGCTAAAGGCGGAAAAGTCGGCTGTCGTCATCATGATCGCCCGTATGACGCCCGGCCTCTCCTTCCTCATTCCGCTATTCCTGCTGTTCCAATGGCTGAACCTGCTCGGCACACTCTGGCCGCAGATCATCATCCATCTCGTGGTGACGGTTCCGATCGTGGTCTGGATCATGATCGGTTATTTCGAAACCACACCGAAGGAACTGGAAGAAGCGGCAAGCATCGATGGCGCATCCTCCTGGCAGGTGTTCCGGCTGGTGGCCCTGCCGATTGCCAAGCCCGGCATCGTCGTTTCCTTTATCCTCGCGGTCATCTTCTCGTGGAACAACTTCGTCTTCGGCATCGTGCTGGCCAGCCGTGAAACGCGCACCCTGCCGGTGGCGGTCTACAACATGCTGTCCTTCGAACAGGTGAGCTGGGGACCGCTTGCCGCAGCCGCGCTGATCGTGACGCTGCCGGTGCTGCTGCTCACCATGTTCGCGCAGAAACAGATCGTGGCGGGCCTGACCGCCGGCGCCGTCAAGGGCGGCTGAATCAACCAATTAAAAATACGGGAACCAAAAACATGGCACCGGTCAATATTCTAAACGTCCAGAAGCGCTTCGGCGCGGTCAACATCATCCACGGCATCGATATCGATATCAAGGATGGCGAATTCGTCGTGCTGGTCGGCCCGTCCGGCTGCGGCAAATCCACCCTGCTGCGCATGATTGCGGGCCTGGAAGAAGTCAGCGACGGCGAAATCCACATCGGCGCGCGTGAGGTCAGCAACCTGCCCGCCCGCGACCGCGATATCGCCATGGTCTTCCAGAACTACGCCCTTTATCCGCACATGACGGTGAAGGATAATATGGGCTTCGCGCTGAAACTGAAGAAAGTGAGCGCCGACGAAACCAAGGCGAAGGTCGACAAGGCCGCCGCCATTCTGGGGCTGGACAAGCTGCTCGACCGTTATCCGCGCCAGCTTTCCGGCGGCCAGCGCCAGCGTGTAGCCATGGGACGCGCGCTGGTGCGCGATCCGCAGGTCTTCCTGTTTGACGAACCGCTGTCAAACCTCGACGCCAAGCTGCGCGTGCAGATGCGCGGCGAGATCAAGGCCATGCACCAGCGCATCGGCACCACCACCATCTACGTCACGCACGACCAGGTGGAAGCCATGACCATGGCCGACAAGATCGTGGTGCTGCATGACGGCGTGATCGAGCAGATCGGCGCGCCGCTCGAGCTTTACGACCGCCCGGCCAACCTCTTCGTTGCCGGTTTCATCGGTTCGCCTGCGATGAATTTCATTCGTGGACGCGTCGAAGAAGGCGTGTTCCGCACCGTGAAGGGCTTAAGCCTTCCCCTGCCAGCCAACAGCGACATTGCCGCACTGGGCGGCCGCGACCTCGTCTACGGCGTGCGCCCGGAACATATCCGTGCAGCAAGCGGCGGTATCGAAGGCCGGGTCGAACTGGTCGAAGGCACCGGCTCGGAAATCTATGCCAAGCTGAACTGCAAGGGCGACGAGATTGCCTGCCTGTTCCGTGAGCGGCTGGACGTGCGGTTCGGCGATAGGATCCATATCGCCATCGACCCGGAAATGGTTCACCTTTTCGACAAGGCAACCGGCAAGCGCATCTAAGGCGCATGCCGAGTAAGATTGCGTAAGACAAAGACATAGGGTGACGGGCATGGACAGCCAACACGAGAGCCGCAAACATGTGCTGTGCGTGGGTGCAGCCGTGCTCGACACCCTGTTTCGCGTCCATGACATGCCAAAGGGCGAAGGCAAGGTCCTGCCTTACGAAATGTTGCAGATCGCCGAGGGCATGGCATCCAGCGCAGCCTATGCGGTGCACCGCATGGGCGGGCGCGCCAGCCTTTGGGGTGCGGTGGGCGACGACGAGACCGGCACCCGTATCCTGCGCGATCTCGCCGAAAGCGGTATCGACACCACAGGCATGACAGTCGCCGCCGGCGCACGCTCGGCACTCTCCACGATCATTATCGATGATCGCGGTGAAAGGCTGATCGTGCCTTTTTATGATCACAGGCTGCATGAGAAAAAGCGCTCCTGCACACCAGCGGACCTCGCCGCTTACGACGCCGTGCTGGTGGATGTGCGCTGGCCGGAACTGGCGCGCGATGTTCTTGATGTGGCACGCGCACTCGGCAAACACGCCATTCTCGACGGCGACGTCGCGCCGGTCGAAACCCTCCAAAAGCTCGCACCCGCCGCAACCCACATCGTTTTTTCCGAACCCGCCGCCGCCCGGCTGACGGGGCTTGAGACGGTAGAGGACATGCTGCCTGTGCTGCACGCCCGCTACCCGCAAACCTTCATCGCCGTCACCGCCGGACCGGCAGGCTGCTGGTGGACGGAAGCTGGCGATCCCACTGTCCATTTTCAGGAAACGATGCAGGTCAAGGCGGTGGATACGCTGGCGGCAGGCGACATTTTCCACGGCACCTTTGCGCTTGCAGTTGCCGAAGGCATGGAAAGCCGCGCCGCCATCCGGCTCTCCTCCGTTGCGGCTGCACTGAAATGCACCGTCTTCGGTGGTCGCATCGGGGCGCCCACACGCGAAGAGACCGAGGAAGCCATGCGGCAATGGCTGGAGCGGGAGCGTGAACGGGGACCGGCGCTACGCGCCTCCTGAGCGCATCCATTGCCCGCATAAAACTATTCCATTTTTGCGATGCCGTTTCCCGGCGAACTAGGCTAACGTCAAGTCAGAGCAAAGCTTTTCGCACGCCGCGCTTGTTTCACCTTGAGCCTGCATTCCGCAAAAGTGATCGCCCGATGCATCAGACGACCCGCCCGAGACTGCGCGATATCGGCTTTAAGCCGGGCCGGTTCCAGACTGGCGCGCTCAATGCCATCACCGATGTCAAAGGTGTGCTTGTCGGCCACTCCACTGTGATCGAAGGCGACACGATCCGCACCGGCGCAACCGCGATCCTGCCGCATGGCGGCAATCTTTTTCAGGACAAGGTGCCTGCGGGTTTTGCGGTCTATAACGGCTTTGGCAAATTTGCCGGCTCGACACAGATCGAGGAACTTGGCGAACTCGAAACGCCTGTCATCCTCACCAATACGCTTGCAACCGGCCGGGCAATCGAGACGATCAACCGCCACACACTGGCGCAGCCGGGTAACGAAAAAGTGGTGTCGATCAATGCGGTCGTCGGAGAGACCAACGATTCCCGCCTCAACGACATCCGCGCCGGTCGCCCGACCATCGAGGAAATCTCCACCGCGCTGAAAAACGCTGCCACAGGCCCGGTGGCCGAGGGCGGCGTTGGAGCCGGGACCGGCACGGTGGCTTTCGGCATGAAGGGCGGCATCGGAACCGCATCCCGCATCGTCACCGTCGCGGGGGAGGCGTATACGCTCGGCGTTCTCGTGCAGTCCAATTATGGCGGCCATCTTCTCGTCTGTGGCAAACCCTATGTGAGCCCGGAGCACAAGGACAAGGACGGCTCGATTGTCATCATCATCGCAACCGATGCGCCGCTGTCGTCGCGCAATTTGAAGCGCTTGGCCGCTAGGAGCTTCGGCGGCCTCTCGCGCACCGGTGCGGCACTGAGCAATGGTTCCGGCGATTACGCGCTGGCATTTTCGACCAACGAGCGCCTTCGCCGCACGCCCGCACGCCGTAAGGCAGTTACAGACTATCCTGAGCTCTCCAACGATGCGATCTCGCCGCTCTTCGAAGCCGCAATAGAGGCAACCGAGGAGGCGATCCTCAATTCGCTCTGCGCGGCAACAACAACATCAGGCTTCAACGCTGGAACCGGCAAGGCCGCAACGGTTGAGGCCATTTGCATCGATACCCTTAAAACCCTTCTTTCAGCCTGACTTTTCCAGACGGAGTTTTCATGACTAGCCAATCCGGTCGCATCGTTTATCTCAACGGCGAATTCCTGCCCGAGGCGGAAGCCCGCCTTTCCATCTTCGACCGCGGCTTCCTGTTCGGCGACGGCATTTATGAAGTCACCTCCGTTCTCGAAGGCAAGCTGATCGACAGCGACCTGCACATGGCGCGGCTGGAACGCAGCGCCCGCGAAATCGACGTGCCGCTGCCGGTCACAACAAAGGAAATCGTCGAGGCCGAACGTCGCCTGATTGCCGACAACAACCTCGTCGAGGGCATGATCTACCTGCAACTGACGCGCGGCGCGGAAGACCGCAACTTCCTGTTTTCCGCCGATTTGAAGCCGACGCTGGTGATGTTCACGCAGGCCAAAAAACTCGTCGGCACCGCCGTGGAAGAGGCCGGCATTGCGGTCAAATCCGTTCCCGACCAGCGCTGGGCGCGCCGTGATATCAAGACCGTCTGCCTGCTGCCGCAGGTCATGGCAAAACGCATCGCCAAGGCTGAAGGCTGCGATGAGGCGTGGATGATCGAGGATGGTTTCGTCACCGAAGGCGCATCCTCCACCGCCTATATCATCACCGGCGACAGGAAGATCATCACCCGCGGCAACAGCAACAAGACCCTGCCCGGCTGCACCCGCCTTGCCGCCCTGCAACTGGCCAAGGAGGCCGGTTTCACGCTGGAAGAACGGCCTTTCACGCTGCAAGAGGCGATGAACGCAGACGAAGCCTGCCTGACCAGCGCCTCCAACTTCGTGGTTTCGGTGACGAAGATCGATGGCAAGCCGGTGGGTGATGGCAAACCAGGCGCGATGGTAAAACGCCTGCGCGCTCTCTATCTCGAAAACGCCCACCGCACCGCGATCTGACCAGGATCAATCTTCGAGAACCGCCCATATGCGCTCGACAACGGGACGGCGGTTCTCCTTGGAACGATAAAGCCGGATATCCACGGCAATATCGAAGCTTTGATCGGCGGCACGCACCAGCGCGCCGCTATCCAGCTCATGCCGCATCAGGCTTTCCGGCACCCAGGCAACACCCCATCCCGCCATCGCCATGGCTTTCAGCCCCACCGACATGCTGCCCTCATGCACCCGCTCGAATTTCGGCAGGCGCGCACTCAGGAGATCGCGCAACAGCGGCCCGAAGAACGATGCTTTTTCGTAATCCAGATAGGCAAAGGGTTTTTTCGCGCTTTCCGTCAGGCTGTGCAGCGGTGCGCCATCCTCTGCGGGGGCGGAAACGGGAATGATGTTTTCCGCGCCAAGCACGCGGAATTCGAAGGTCTGCGCATCGAGCAGCATCGGCACTTCGGGGTGAGCGTAGGTCAGAAGGAAATCGCTCTGCCCGTCCACCAGCGAATTGAGGTTCTCCTCCATGCTGCCGGAATCAGGCCGCAGAACCGAAAACAGCGGTCCCGCCTTCTCGTTCACCTGTTTCAGCCAGTCCGGAAAGAAGGTGAAAGACAGCGTGTGCAGCGCCGTCAGCCGCACTGTTCTGGCATCCTCGCCGTCTTCCTGCAACAGGGTGCGACGGGCGTGGTAAAGCTGCTTCAGGGTTTCCTGCGCCACCGGAACGAACTTCACCCCGGCCTCGGTCAGCCGTGAGGGATAGGAAGCTCGATCGACCAGCGTCGCGCCCACCCAGGCTTCCAGCTGCTTGATCCTCCGGCTGAAAGCGGATTGCGTCACATGCCGCTCTTCCGCCGCCTTCGAAAAATTGAGCGTTCCGGCCAGCGCCAGGAAATCCTCGAGCCATTTGACTTCCAAGGGCCTGTTCTCCCACAAAGATGTTGAACCGGCCTTTAGCTGGAACAAGGGTCTTTATTAGGAGCAATAGCAGCTGATTGAAACCCTCTTAAAGGCTTCTTGAATATTCGATCATTCGCGCCCGGCTCGCCACAAGCTCTATTCGGCTGTCGCTCAATTGATTGAGACAGATGCGCTTCGTCCACGGCCCGTCCAAGAGCGTGAAGAGGAAGCGACCATTGCCGAGCGCCGTCAAAGGCATGGAGCGGCGCGTGGGACCGATGCCCATGGTCAGCGACGAACCGGAAATCGTAAATTCCGCCCCTTCGGTAGAGCGCCAAGATCCGGAAAGCTCATCGGGCACCGCATGGTCGCCAACCGGCAGGAACCGACGAGCGGCGTGGCCTGCCTCGCCGACGATCGCGTCGCCCTCGAGCCTCAGAAGCATCGGAGAGGATGCGGAGCGCGATGACACCCAGCCATCGGCATCTTCATAAAGCGTGTCGTCGCCATCGATGAAGGTCGAGGTACTGCCCTTGATCTCCAGCCACCACGGTCCGCTTTCGGTGACATAGAGGCCTTCCGGCAGGCTGTCGGCGGGTTTGGGTAAAGGCAGACCGGTCAGGGCCGCCATGCTTTCCAGCGCAATCTTGAAGCCGTTGGTATCCTCGCGGTTCGATACCACGACGAAACCCGTGCCGTTTTCCGGATCGAGAAGGAAGTACGTCTTGTAGCCAGGATGCGAACCGCCATGACCGACGAAACGTCTGTCGCCGAGATGTGACCAGCGCAGGCCGAGACCATATTCGCTCATCCGTCCATCGGCGAGCCGCCGCTCGGTGGAAAGCCCGTCCAGAACGCCGGCAAAGCTGCCCTCTCCCCGCATCAGCCCCTGCAGCCAGCGGGTCAGCGCTTCGGCACTGCCGGCAAGACTGCCGGAAGCGGAAATATGCAGGCCCGCCGCCGAAAGTTGCCAGTTGCTCTCAGCCTTCCAGTAACCCGGCACCAATCCGTCCACCGGATCGTTCCAGACGTCCGGCGCCTTCAGGAAAACACCGAACGGTCCGGCAATTTGCGTCTGCACGAAATCGTCAAAACGGAAACCATGGCGCTCCAGCGCCGCCTCGACCAGACGATAACCGGTATTCGAATAGGAAACCTCGCTGCCGGCCGGAAAGTTCAGCCGGGTCAGCCGCGACAGATAGTCTAGAAGCGGGCCGGCCTTCGTTTCGGTGTAGACGGAAAGACCAAGCAGCGAGAGGCATTCGCGCGTGTCCGGCAACCCGCCGCTCATATCCAGCGCCTGCCCGACAGTGACGTCGCGGAGTGGCGATTGCAGCTCCGGCAGATGCTTTCCGAGCGGATCGTCAAGCCCGATCAGATCGGAATGGGCAAGCACCATGGCGCAGAAGGCATGTTTGGTGACGGATGCGTAACGCACCACGCTTTTCGGCGTGAACGGCGCAAACGTCGAAAGGCTCTCAACCCCGCCCGCATGGGCAAAACGGATGCCATTGAGATCGAAACCGATCACTGCTCCGCCTGGCTCGTTGCCGGCCCATTGCGAGACGAAACTCTCGGCAAGCGTTGAAGCGGCGTTCCAGTCGAATTGCTGTGACATTGTTCGGTCTCGTGTCTTCGTGGGTCTTGTGGGAAGCCTCATACCGCTGCCGCGACCTTCTCCCCGGTGGGAAGAAGAAGCGAGCAGCATCCGCTCGATCTATGTGCGACGTGGGCTCAAGCCGGCTCTTCCAACCGGATACTCAGGCTGCGCAACTCTTCGGTATGCGGGTGTTTCGTGCGGCCTTCGCGTAGATCGCCTGCATTCAGCTGCTCGACCATTTCACCATTCAGCATCACGCCCACCTGTGGGCACAGATGCGCGATAACAGCCAGATTGTGGCTGACGAGGATATAGGTGAGGTTGCGCGCCGCCCGCAGATCCTGCAACAGGTTCAGGATTTCCGCCTGCACTGAAACATCGAGCGCCGAAGTCGGCTCATCGAGCAGCAGAACCTGCGGATCGGCAATCAAAGCACGCGCAATCGCCACGCGCTGACGCTGACCGCCTGAGAGCTGGTGCGGATAACGGAAGCGCACAGCCTGCGGCAGGGCCACATCCGATAGCGCCTGCTGGATGCGTTTTTCGATATTGTCCATGCCGTGCACCAACGGCAATTCGCTGAGAATGCGGTCGATGGTCTGGCGCGGATGCAGCGAACCATAGGGGTCCTGAAACACCATCTGCACCTGCCGGAAGAATTCCGGCGTGCGCTTCAGCGGCGCATCCTTGCCGGCAAAGGCAATGCGGCCTTCCCAGCTTTCATTAAGGCCGGCCATGGCGCGCAGGATGGTGGACTTGCCCGAGCCGCTTTCGCCAACTATGCCGAAGCTGCCGCCCTTTTCGACCGAAAAGGACACGCCCTTCACCACTTCACGGTGGCCGAACTTGATACGGAGATTTTCGACGTCGATCATAGGCTGGACCACGCTGCATCACGGTTGAGAACGGGAAGACGCTCGCGCGGATGCGTCAGCGAGGGAATGCAGTTCAAGAGACCCTGCGTGTAAGGATGCTGTGCTTTCAGGAGTTCGGAAGCCTTCAGTTCCTCCATCACCCGGCCGGAATACATGACAGCCACGCGGTCGCAGAAATGCGAGACTAGCGGCAGGTCGTGGCTGATGAGGATGAGACCCATGCCGCGTTCAGATACCAGCTCCTCGATCAGCCGCAGGATTTCCGCCTGCACCGTGGCATCGAGAGCACTCGTCGGTTCGTCGGCGATCAGAAGCTCGGGATCGGGCGCCAGCATCATGGCGATCATGACACGCTGGCCCATGCCGCCGGAAACCTCGTGAGCGTAGGACGAAGCGACCTGGCGCGGATTGCGGATCTTCACCTGATCGAGCAGAGCGATTGCCGCCTCCATGGCCGCACGCTTGCTGCCGCCCTTGTGGGCGCGCCAGGCTTCCGCGATCTGTGCACCCATGGTCTTGACCGGGTTCAGCGAATATTTCGGATCCTGAAGGATGAAACCTGCCCGTTTTCCTCGGATCTGGCGCATCTGCTTTTCACTGGCGGAAAGCACGTCGATACCGTCGAAGGAGAGCTTGTCGGCCCTGATATCAGCATTGGAGGGCAGAAGCTTCATCAGCGCGCGCGCCGTGAGGCTCTTGCCCGAACCGGATTCACCGACGATGCCGAGCTTTTCTGTTCCGAGCTTCATGGAAACACCGCGCACCGCCTCGAAGCGGCTGGTGCGGGTCTGGAACGCGATCTTCAGATTTTCGATTTCGACCAGCATGGCTCAATGTCCCTTCGGGTCGAGCACGTCGCGCAGACCATCGCCAAGGAAGTTGAAGGCGAGCGAGACGAGGAAGATGGCGATGCCCGGAATGGTGGCGACCCACCATTGTTCGAAGATGAAGCGCTTGGCCGTCGCAATCATCGCACCCCATTCCGGCGAAGGCGGCTGCGCGCCCATGCCGAGGAAGCCGAGGCTTGCGGCGGTGATGATGATCGAGCTCATGTCGAGCGTGATGCGCACGATGAGGCTCGGCACGCAGAGCGGCGCGATGTGACGGGCGATGATGCGCCAGGCGGAAGCGCCTGTCAGCCGGTAGGCCGCAACGAAATCGCTGCCGCGAACCGTCATGGTTTCGGCGCGAGCGAGACGCGCATAGGGCGGCCAGGCGGTGAGCGCAATGGCGAGAATGGCGCTTTCGACGCCAGGCTTCAGCGCCGCGACGAAGGCAAGCGCCAGGATGAGGCGCGGGAAGGCCAGGAACACATCGGTCACCCGCATCAACACCGTATCGACGATACCGCCGAAATAACCGGCGATGCAGCCGATGGCGAGACCGATCGGCGCAACGAGAACGACGACGGCAATGACCATGCCAAGCGTGACGCGACCACCATAAAGAATGCGGGAAAGAATGTCGCGACCCAGCTCATCCGTGCCGAACCAGTGCTCGGCACTCGGGAAGGCAAGGCGGTTGCCGAGGTTCTGCGCGGCCGGATCGTAAGGCGCGATGAACGGCGCCAGCAGCGACAGCGCAATGAAGACGATGATGATCGTGAGACCGACCACCGCCAGCGGATTGGACTTGAGGTTCAGCCAGATGCGGTACCGGTTTCCCCAGGCAGCCTGCCTGCGGGAATGCGGCGTCTCATCCAGAGCCCAGTTTCTGAAAGTTGCTAACATCATCGAACGCGGGGATCCATTACTCGGTAAAGTACGTCTGCGAGCAGGTTGAGGCCGACATAGATCAGGCCGATCAACAGGGTCGCTCCGACGACAGGGTTCATGTCCGCGTTCATGAGCGAGACGGTGAGATATTGGCCAAGGCCCGGCCAGCTGAAGACGGTTTCCGTCACCACGGCACCTTCCAGAAGGCCGGCATAGGTGAGTGCGAGAACCGTGACGAGCTGTACGGCAACCGTCGGGAAGGCGTGCCCCCAGATGACGGTCATTGCCGAAAGCCCCTTGGCACGGGCGGTAATGACATATTCGCCCTTCAGCGCATCGATCATGAAGGCGCGTGTCATGCGGGTGATATAGGCCATGCTGAAATAGGCAAGGATGCAGACGGGCTGCACCATATGGGCGATGGCGTCGTAAAACGCGTCCCAGTCGCCGGCAAGCAGCGTATCGACCGTCATCAGGCCCGTGACCGGCGAGATCATGCCGTCATAGATGATGTCCTGCCTGCCCGGTCCGGGTGCGACGCCAAGCGTGGCGTAAAATACCAGCAGCGAAATCAGCGCCAGCATGAAGACAGGCACGGAATGGCCGGCAAGGCAGACGACGCGGATGATCTGGTCCGTCAACTTACCCTGCTTCACGGCGGCCCATACGCCGAGCGGAATGCCGATCAGCGCAGCGAGAATGAGTGCTGCCGTAGCAAGCTCGAAGGTGGCGGGGAAAACGCGCTTGATATCGATCCAGACCGGGTTGCGGGTCAGAATGGAATTGCCGAAATCACCGTGCAGCACTTGCGACACATAGTGGAAAAACTGAACGACCAGTGGCTGGTCCAGGCCCATTTCGGCCCGAACCCGCACAATGACGTCTTCAGGCGCGTTGTCGCCGACTGCCGCAATGACGGGATCGACAGGCATGACGCGCCCGATCAGGAAGGTGATGACCATCAACCCGAACAGCGTCAGAATGACGCTGCTCAGTGTCGACGATATGCTTTTGACGCGCTTGTTCAATGTTACGCTTTCTTAGCATCGTGGTAGGAATTGCCCTCGGAGAGAACGCCGAGTTCAAAGCCGGAAACGCCCTTACGGAACGCGGCCGTCTTCGTCGTCTGGAACATGAAGACGAAGGGGCTGTTTTCCATGTGCTCGCGCTGCAGCGCTTCATAAAGCTCGATGCGCTTTGCCGGGTCCTTCTCGTCACGGGCGGCTTCTGCCTTCGCGGCAAAGTCGTCGTTCTTGAAGCGCGAACGCCACAGGAAGGGCTTGGACTTGGCGTCGTCGCCATTGTCCTTGTTGATGTTGAAGACATCGGCATTGGAATGCGGATCGAAATAATCCGTGCCCCAGGCGGAAAGCGCCATCTGGTGTTCGCGGCCGCGCATCTTGGTCAGAACCTGACGGTTCTCGGCAGATTGCAGACGCACCTTGATGCCGATATCGGCAAGATTTGCCTGGATGGCCTGCGCCAGATCCGGGTAAGGCTGGGCGGAATAGTGATCCATGGTGATTTCGAAACCGTCGGCAAGACCGGCTTCCGCCATCAGCGCCTTGGCCTTTTCGACATCGCGCTGGTACGGCGTGTCGTTGACGGCGCCGGGGAAACCTTCCGGCTCGAAGCTCTGGTGAACCTTGTGCGTCAGCGGCACAATGTTTTCCTGCATGCCCTTGTAGTCCAGCGCCCATTTGATGGCCTGCCAGACCTGTGGCTTGGCAAGGTTCTCATTGCCCTGATTGAGCGAGATCAGCACCAGCGAGGCGATGCTCTTGCGCTGCAACTCGATGTTGGCGTCGTTCTGGACGGTACGCAGCTGTTCCGAAGTCAGGTCGCGGGCAATGTCGATATCGCCCTTCTGCAACATCAGAAGCTGGGAAGACGGATCGGTGACATGGCGCAGGATAACGCGCTTGATGTTACCCTTGTAGGGGCCATTCGGGTTGACGGTGAGCGCTACGCTCTCGCTCGGCTTCCAGGCCTGCAACATGAAATCGCCGGAACCGGCGCTGTTTTTCTGCAGCCAGCCATTGCCGAGGTCTTCGCCCGAGGCATTTGCCAGCACGGCCTTCTTTTCAACGATCGCGCCGATATTGGCGGAGAGGCAATAGAGCAGGAACGAGATTGCGGTCGGCTTTGCCGTCGTCAGCTTCACTGTCTTTTCGTCGGCGGCAACGATGGTCGTTTCGGCATTGTCAGGCGTGAAGCCGAACTGGCCGATGATGAAGGCCGGGCTCTTGTTCATCTTGATGGCGCGCTGCAGAGAAAAGGCCACGTCTTCCGCGGTCACTTTCGCACCGCTCGAGAAGGTCGCATCGTCACCGATCACAAAGGTGAAAACCTTGCTTTCCGCATCGGCTTCCCAGGACTTCGCGATGACCGGATCGACCTTGGTGGAATCTTCACGGTTCGCCCGCACCAGCTTCTGGTACATGTTGGACATGATTTCACCGCCGACGGCTTCGAAACCCTCATGCGGATCAAGGCTCGTCATGTTGTCCAGCTGCTGCGCGACCACCAGAATATCCTTGGGTGTCGCAGCAAATGCCGGAATGTGCGCATAGGACAGGAACGGTACGGCAGCGCCGGCAATCAGCAGGTTGCGTCTTGAAATCATCGAAAATCCCCTTTCGGACCTTATTTTTCGGAAACGGTATGGGTTCGCCCCAATCCAGTCATTTTTTTTATGTTTTCCCGCGATTACCACGAGCAAACGAGGCGCGACCAATTCCAAATTTGGCAGAGCCTATGCACGGATTGCATTTGCTCCGACCTTGACCTTTCATCTACCAATTCTCAAAAGTCTGACGACCGCGCGCCCGCGCCCCGCCCGTATCCAAAGGTGAATGACCATGACCGATGAAAAAACCGTACCCGTCTTCGACGGCCACAACGACGTGCTTCTGCGGTTATGGCGATCGGGCAATACCTCTCCCGAAACGCTTCTCATCGAGGGTGATACGGTCGGCCACATCGACCTGCCGCGCGCCCGGAAGGGCGGGTTGGCCGGTGGCCTCTGCGCCATCTACGTCCCCTCGCCCAGCATGGAGAAGGACGCGAACGGCGACTTTACGACACCGGCTGAAGCGGACGCGCTGAAGGCGACGCTTGGCATGGCGGCCCTGCTGTTCCGCGCCGAGAAACAATCAGGCGGTACGCTGAAAGTCTGCCGCACGGCCGCCGATATCCGCAGCGCGATGGCAGAGGGCGCCTTTGCCTCCGTCTTCCATATCGAGGGCGCAGAAGCGATCGGCGCCGATCTGGATGCGCTGCATGTTCTCCACGAGGCTGGCCTTCGCACGCTCGGCCCGGTCTGGAGCCGCCCGAACATCTTCGCCTACGGCGTTCCCTTCCGCTTCCCGTCGACACCGGATATCGGCCCCGGCCTCACCGATGCCGGAAAACGGCTGGTAAAGACCTGCAACGAACTGAAGATCATGGTCGACCTGTCGCACATGAACGAGCAGGGTTTCTGGGACATCGCGAAGATTTCGGACGCACCACTGGTGGCGTCCCATTCCAACACCTATGCGCTGTGCAACCACAGCCGCAACCTGACGGACCGCCAGCTGGACGCTATCCGCGACACAGGCGGTCTTGCCGGCATCAATTTCGGCGTTCTGTTCCTGCGCCAGGACGGCGTGAAGAACCCGGCTACCGACCTTGGCGAACTGGTCCGCCATGTCGACTATATCGTCAACCGCATCGGCATCGATCACGTCGCACTCGGCTCGGATTTCGACGGCACCACCATTCCAGCAGCCATGAAGGATGCGGCCGATCTGCAATTGCTGGTCACAGCCCTGCGCAACGGCGGTTATGACGACGCCGCACTCGCCAAGATCTGCCATGGCAACTGGGTACGCGTGCTGGAGAAAACGTGGGGCGCGTAACGCGCCCCGACTTTGGCATTCTCCCCGGACTTCCGTGCCGGAGACATGAAGCGGCAGGCCTCAGGCCTTTGCCGCTTTCTTTTTGCCCGTGGACCGAAACGCCAGCAGGCCTGCGACCAGACCAGCAATGGCCCATTTGATCGGCAGTACATCCGCCGTCTCGCTACGGATCGGCAAAACGGTCACTGTTCCCGGACGCGATTCATATCCGGCCTGCCCGCCGGCCTTCGCATCAGCGATCTGCTGCGGCGAGACAACCCATTCGGCGCCACGCATCTTGTCATAAGCCATGTAGCCGCCGCCCACCAAAAGGGCTGCGATCAGCGAAATTACTATTCTTGTAGGCATGTTCATTTTGCATTTCCTTCAATTGAAAGAAGCGTTTAATCACATCAAACATCGCCTCCAAGCAATCGGAACGTTTAATTCACGGAGTTTTTGATCTAAAATTTGAACATCGCTCTTTTTGGTTGCATTTTTCATTTTAACGGCGAAAATCTCGTTGGTTTGTCGCCAAACTTCACATCGACACGTCACGCATTTCTGCTAAGCAAATTTCCTCAACCGAAACGAATTAGCGACACAATCCTGTGGTTCGCCAACCAAGGGACTGGCGCTGGAAAAAGCAAATGGCAGACAAGAGCGAAATTATACAGACCGATATTACCGAATCCCCGGTTGAAAGCTTCTTTGCCAGAAACCGGCCCTATCTGACGGCCATCGCCATTACGCTCATCTTCGTGATGATGACGTTTGCGATTTACCGCCTCACATCCGAAGTGCGGTACGATGATGTGATCGCAGCCCTTCTGGACACTTCGCTTCCGGCCATTCTTCTTGCAATGGTCTTTACGGCGCTGAGCTTCCTGTCGCTGATTTTCTATGACGCCAACGCGATCGAATATGTCGGCAAAAAGGTGCGCTTCCCGTCCATGGCGGCCACCGCTTTTGCCGCTTACGCCATCGGCAACACTGCTGGATTTGGCCCCTTGAGCGGCGGCGCAATACGCTTTCGCGCCTATTCCAGGCTGGGACTTTCGCCGGGTGACATCGCCCGTGTCATCGCCTTCGTCACGCTGTCCTTCGGGCTGGGGCTTTTGTCTGTCAGCGCCCTTTCGACCTTCATCGTCGCACCACGCATCGCCGCCATCATCGGTCTCGACCCGACTGTTCTAAGGGGCGGAGCGCTCGCCGTCATTGCCGTTCTCGTTACCACCGCCTATATCGGCCGCAACGGCAAGGCGATCCGGCTCGGCAAATGGCGACTGCGCCTTCCCGACAGCCGCACCTCCTCGCGCCAGTTCCTCGTCTCCGCCTTTGATATCGCCGCCTCCGCCTCCGTGCTTTACGTGCTCCTGCCCGAGACGCATCTCGGCTGGCCGACATTCTTCGCGATCTATGCCACCGCCGTTGGCCTTGGCGTTCTCAGCCACGTTCCCGCCGGTCTCGGTGTGTTCGAAACGGTCATGGTAGCCGGGCTCGGCAACGCGATCAGCGTCGATCAGCTGCTCGGAAGCCTCGTTCTTTATCGCGTCATCTATCACGTCCTGCCGCTGGTTGTTGCCATTCTGGTAATGATCGTTTCCGAAATGAAGCAGTTCGCGGCCAAGCCGGTGGTCTCCGATATCAGCCAGCTTGCCGTGCGGCTGGCGCCACCGCTGCTCTCCACCTTCGCGATCATTCTCGGCACCATGCTGATCTTTTCGAGCGTGACGCCGACGCCCGGCAGCAATCTGGATTTCCTGTCGAATTTCGTGCCACTGCCGATCATCGAGGCGGCGCACTTTCTGACGAGCATTCTCGGCCTTGGCCTCGTTGTCGCCTCCCGCGGCCTCGGGCAGCGGCTGGATGGGGCGTGGTGGATTGCCCTTGTCGCCGCATCGCTGGCGCTCATCCTGTCGCTGGTGAAGGCGATCGCCGTTTTCGAGGCAATCTTCCTCGGCATCTTCATCGCGGCGCTCGCCCTCAATATGCGCAGCTTCAACCGTCATGCCTCGCTGGTCAAACAGGCGCTGGGACCGAGCTGGCTCGCCGCTATGGCCGTCATCATCGCCGGCGCGGCAACGATCCTTCTGTTCGTCTACCGCGACACCGATTACAGCCACACATTGTGGTGGGAATTCGAGTTCTCCGAAGAAGCACCGCGCGGTCTGCGCGCCCTTCTCGGCCTGGTGCTCGCTTCCTCCACCATTGCAATTTTCAGCCTGATGCGGCCGGTCACTTTCAAGCCGGATTCCATCCAGCCGGAAGACGTTGAACGTGCAACCGACATCGTCATGCAGCAGGATTCGGCCGATGCCAATCTGGTGCGCATGGGCGACAAGCATGTGATGTTCTCGGAAAGCGGCAGCGCCTTCATCATGTACGGCATTCAGGGCCGATCATGGATAGCCTTCGCCGACCCCGTCGGCAACGAGGAGGATTTTCCCGATCTGGTCTGGCAATTCGTGGAATCCGCCCGTTCGGCGGGTGCGCGCGCCGCCTTCTACCAGATTTCGCCCTTCCTCCTGTCCCATTGCGCCGATGCGGGCCTGCGTGCCTTCAAGCTTGGCGAACTGGCGCTGGTCGATCTTACCGCATTCGAATTGAAGGGCGGCAAGCTCGCAACCCTTCGCCAGTCACTGAGCCGCGGCGCCCGCGACGGGCTGACCTTCGAAGTTGTCGAGCAATCGCATGTTGCCGATATTCTGGATGATCTCAAGCAGGTCTCGGATGGCTGGCTCACCCACCACAATACAAGGGAAAAGCGATTTTCTCTCGGTGCGTTCGAGCCCAACTACATTCTCTCCCAGCCCGTCGCCGTGCTGCGCAAGGATGGCAAGATCACCGCCTTCGCCAATCTGATGGTGACGGACACCAAAAAGGAAGCCACCGTCGATCTCATGCGCTTTTCACCGGATGCACCGCGCGGCTCGATGGATTTCCTCTTCGTCAGCATCATGCAGCACCTGCGTGAGACGGGATATGAGAGCTTCAATCTCGGCATGGCACCCATGTCCGGCATGTCGAAGCGCGATGCGGCACCGGTCTGGGACCGCATTGGCAGCACGCTTTTCGAACATGGCGAACGATTCTACAACTTTAAGGGCCTTCGTGCGTTCAAGACGAAGTTCCACCCGAAATGGGAACCGCGTTACCTCGCCGTACAAAATGGCGCAGACGCCGCTCTGGCGCTGATGGACGCGACGGTTCTGATCAGTGGCGGTGTCAGAGGAGTGATCGGAAAATGAGAAAATACAGCATGCTGAAGGCAGCCCTTGCCGCTTCCGCCCTGTTCCTCTCCCCGTTGTTTGCTTCCAGCGCCGCCTTTTCGCAGGACAAGCCAGCCTATGACACCGGTATGATTCCCGCCGAGCACATCATGGTGCCGGATGGTGAAATTCTCGCCAGCGTCTTCCTGATTTCCGATGCGGACGGATGGACCAGCACCGACGAAGAACGCGCCAAAGCACTAGTGGAAAAGGGTGCCGCGGTGGTCGGCATCGATTTCAAGGAATATCTGAAGGCACTCGAGGCCGATGATGACGAGTGTATCTATATGATCTCGGACATCGAGTCGCTGTCGCAGCAGATCCAGCGCACCGCCGGGACCGCCAGCTATCGCCAGCCTATCCTCACCGGCATCGGCAAGGGCGGAACGCTGGCGCTCGCCATGATCGCGCAAAGCCCGGTCTCCACCGTTCAGGAAGCCATCGCGGTTGACCCCAAGACTGGCCTGCCGCTTGAGAAGATACTCTGCACCCCCGCCACCAAGGACAAGGTGGACGGTGAAACGGTTTATGGCCTGACCGATGGCCCGCTGCCAGCTCCTGTCAGCGTGCTG
This sequence comes from Agrobacterium sp. S7/73, assembly GCF_019355535.1. Taxonomy (NCBI): domain Bacteria; kingdom Pseudomonadati; phylum Pseudomonadota; class Alphaproteobacteria; order Hyphomicrobiales; family Rhizobiaceae; genus Agrobacterium; species Agrobacterium sp. S7/73. Next base: position 373,769 of record NZ_CP072136.1, on the reverse strand, counting down.
TTCACGCCCGATGCGGATCAGAAGGGCCGCGACCACGTTAACGCCCTGGTGAAGCTTCATCCCGATATCGAAGTGACTGATGTGACAGGCAAGGCGGATGAGATTTTGTCCCAGACCCTGTCCGACAAGGTCGATGCGGCGGGCGACACCAGCAGCCCGCTAGGCCTGCCGATCACGGTTCTCGAAACGAGCCCGGCGATGGACACCATGGCGGTGATCTATTCCGGTGACGGCGGCTGGCGCGATCTGGACGAGGAAGTCGGCGGCGCGCTGCAAAAGCAGGGGATACCTGTGATCGGCGTCGATGCCCTGCGTTACTTCTGGAAAGAAAAACAACCGCAGGAAGTGGCCAATGACCTTGCACGCATCATCGACACCTACCGCAAGGAATGGAAGGTTCGGAACGTCGTGCTGATCGGCTATTCCTTTGGCGCCGATATCATTCCCGCCACCTATAATCTCCTGCCCGAACGCGCGAAATCGCATGTCGTGCAGCTGACGCTGCTTGGACTTTCGACCGAAGTCGATTTCGAGATTTCCGTCCAGGGCTGGCTCGGCGTTGCCGGCGAAGGCAAGGGCGGCAAGACCATCGATGACATCGTCAAGATCGATCCGAAGCTGGTGCAATGCGTCTATGGCACGGAGGAAGAGGATGAAGACCCCTGCCCCGGCCTGAAGGCAAAGGGCGTGGAGACGGTCGGCATCGAAGGTGGCCACCATTTCGATGAGGACTATGAGGGGCTTGCCAAGCGCATCGTGACCTCCCTGAAAACCCGGCTACCGAAATAGGCTGTCGCAACCTCTGCGGCTTCGGGAGAATTCCCGAAGCCCATACTTCCATCAGAATTCAATCACCCGAAGCGCCGCCGGCAGGATGCCGGCTCCCCGACTTACCGATCTCGGCTCGCAAACCTTCCTTGAAGGTTCCACGCATCACGGCCATACTTGCGGAATCGATTAAACTATTATTCAAAAGAAATATGCTGGCGGCGGATATCCATGGCATTTCCGCAACCATGCTTCTTTTGATTGCCAATCATAGATTTTATATTTCCCGACCGGTTCAGGGGCCGCCGCATGCTCGCACGAAAGACCAAAACTCCAGTTCTCGTGGAACGCATCGACCAGTTCGTCGGTCGGGTCAGGGAGGCGATGAAAAGCAGCGAGACGTTGCGAAACAAAAAAATCCGCGATCTTTGGGACGCAGAGGTCCGCTACCATTTCGACAATGGCCGCACGGAAAAGACGCTCGAACTTTACATCATGAAATATCGCTATGCCCTGAAGGCCGAATTTGGAGCAAAGAGCACCCCGCTTGCCATCTGCAACATGAAAAAGCTGCGGGAGCGGCTGAAGACCTATATAGAGCGGGCCGACTATCCGAAAACCGGCGTGGCGACCTCCATTGTCGAAAAGATCGAACGGGCGGAGTTCAACACCGCCGGCCGCAAGCCGACAGTGCTTTTGCGGATCGCGGATTTTATTGCAGCGATGAACGGCCTGGGCTCGAAAGAAGAGATGCAGGCCTTGTGGGACGCCGAAATCGCCGTCATGAAGGGCCGCGCCCAGACGACGATCATTTCCTACATCACCAAATATCGTAACGCCATCCGCGAAGCCTTCGGTGACGACCATCCGATGCTGAAGATCGCCACCGGCGATGCAGCGATGTACGACGATGCGCGCCGGGTCAAGATGGAGAAGATCGCCAATAAGCATGGTGCGCTGATCACGTTCGAAAATTACCGGCAGGTTCTGAAGATTTGCACCGATTGCCTCCAGTCCAACGATCCGCTGATGATCGGCATCGGCCTGATCGGCATGACGGGGCGACGCCCCTACGAGGTCTTTACGCAGGCCGAGTTTTCACCCGCTCCCTATGGCAAGGGCGTTTCCAAATGGAGCATCCTGTTTAACGGCCAGGCCAAGACGAAGCAGGGCGAAGGAACGAAATTCGGGATTACCTACGAGATCCCGGTCCTTGCACGCTCCGCAACCATCCTGTCCGCCTACCAGCGCCTGCGCGAAAGCGGGCAGGGAAAACTGTGGCACGGCATGTCGATCGACGATTTTTCATCGGAAACCCGCCTGCTGCTTCGGGACACGGTTTTTAATCTGTTCGAGGATTTCTGGCCGAAGGAAGAACTGCCCAAGCCCTATGGCTTGCGGCACCTTTATGCGGAGGTGGCGTATCACAATTTCGCGCCGCCCCATGTCACCAAGAACAGCTATTTCGCGGCCATCCTCGGACACAATAATAACGACCTCGAAACCTCGCTGTCCTACATGACCTACACGCTGCCGGAAGACCGCGACGATGCATTGGCGCGAGCCAAACGCACGAATGAGCGCACATTGTTGCAGATGGCGACCATCGCCCCCGTCTCCCGCAAGAACCCGTAGCGGTACCCGGAACTGCCCTAGAAAAAGCCTCTAATACGGCCTTGCCTCAGGATAGCGCTGAACACGCTGCCAGCGGTATTTTCGCATGTCTGTCCCAACAGCCCGGACAAATGTGCCGCCCTCAGCTTTTGCCAAGTCTTTCCCCTTTGTCTGCCGGCGTGGTGTTGGCATTGGCGCTTGGGGCCGCTTCTGCCTGCACGCGATCTGAACGCAGCCACGAACCAAAGAATCAATATAAATCTCAACTAATTTAATAATACAAAATATTTATTCTAAATATTACTTTTAATTATACAGCTACGCGCAAGACTATACTGCAACTATCCGCTTCATAACTGGTTCACGCACAGATTTTGCCATAGTTTTTTCGGAGACACATGGTGCTGCCCGCATATACGACTTACGCTCTTTACAATCGTGATATGGAATTGTCGCTGAAACGCGTCGCGAACGACCCCGTCGTATCGCGCGACGCCAAATATTATGCGGATAATATCGGCAAGGTCAAAAACCTCGACGCGTTCCTGAAGGACTTCCGGCTCTATTCCTACGCCATGAAGGCACATGGACTGGAGGAAATGATCTATGCCACCGCCTTCATGAAGAAGGTGCTGGAAAGCAATCTCAACGATCCGAACAGCTTCGCAAACAAACTGAAGGATACGCGATACCGCGACTTCGCTGCCTCTTTCGATTTCGGCACGATCAAAGCGGAAAAATCGGTTCAGACAAAATCCCAGCAGGACCGGTTGATTGCCACCTATCACGCTACGATCGAACAGGAAGGCACCGAATTAAAGGAAGAGACCCGTTTTTATAACATTGCCATCGAGAAGGTCGGGCATGTCGACGATATCTTCAAGAACACGCGGCTTCGGGATTATATCTTCAAATCCTTCGGCATCGACCCCGAGACCTTCAGCTACAAGCACGTCAAAAACGTTCTGACGAGCGATATCAGCAATGCCGATAGCTACATCAACAAGACCTACAAGTCATTGATACCGGAGTGGAAGGCAAAGGCGGCCGATCTGCGCATAGAACGTGCAGGCGTCGCGTCCACCGACAAACCGGCGCTCGCAAAGATCGACTACCTGATCAGCCAATATAACAAGCGTATCAACGATGCCAACAAACTGTTCGAGATGGCGGCCGCGTTTAATTTCCGGGACGACGGCCGCGTAGATGACGGCATGCCGGCGCAGACGACTGCGCAGAGGCGACTGATTAACGAAACCTACGTTCTTTCAAATCCCCGCCTGACGCAGGCCGGAGCTGTTCTCAACCGCGAGTATTTCGCCGACAAGATGAAAACCATCACCGAGGCCAGCCAGATGACGCAGTTTGCGCGCCTGAGAACGATGCTCATCGTCAGCTTCAATCTGACCGACAATGATGAGACGGACAAGAAAATCGGCTGGGCCGTCTTGCAGGATCCGAATGATCCGCAAAGCCCTATCCACAAGGAGAAGGACAAAGGTCTTGTCGATCTGGCACGCGCCTTCAATTTCGGTGCGGATGGCAAGATCAAGACCGGCAAGGTCGCGCAGACCGCCGAACAGCTCAACACCATGATGAACCTCTACTTCAGCCGTTACGATGACAAGGACGAAGCAGCGGACGAAAAGGCAATCAAGAACTACCAGCGCTACATCGGCCTGACGAAAAATCTCGAGGATTTTCTGTCGAACGCGCAGGGCGCGGTCATCATTCGAAACTTCGCCCTGAAGGCCTTCGATATTACCGCTGAAGAAGCCTCGTCCTTCACGCTGAAACGGGTATTTACCAGCGATCTGTCAGACACGAAAAGTTACGTTTATACTTTGAAAGACGAGCGTTTCGTGCGGCTGGCCAAGGCTTTCAACTTTGATGCCGAGGGCAAGATCGGCTCACCCCGGCTCGCCCAGTCGGAAAACGAGATCACTCGAATATCGCGAAATTATCTGAAGGAAGTTACCCGTTGGGACAAGGACAAAAAGGTCAGGGAGAAAGGCGAAAAGGAGGTCACCTACTATCGCCAGAAAATGGAAACGATTGAAACCGTCGATCAATTGCTCTCCGACCGCCGCCTTCTCGATTTCATGCTGATTGCGCAGCGTATCGACCCCAAAACGGTCACCACCGACTACCTCAAGAAGATCTTCAAGTCCGACCTCAAGGACCCCAAAAGTTTCGCCAATACCGAAAAAGATGCCCGCTTCCGCGCACTTGCCGGCTCCTTCAATTTCGACGCCAAGGGGAATATCGTCGCGAAAGCCGGCCAGAGCGTGCAGAACACCCGCAGCCTCATGGAAACACGCGACAAATATGTTCGGCAGACGCTGGAACAGCGGGTCGGCGAAGAAAATTCCGGCGTTCGCCTTGCGCTCTATTTCAAGCGCATGGCTGCCAGCATTTCCAATCCCTATGACATACTCGCCGATAATGCGCTTGCGGAGTTCACCCGCACCGCCCTTGGAATTCCCGCAGAAACCGCAAACTCCAAGGTGGATGCGCAGGCAAAGATGATCGAGAAGAAGTTGAAGATAAAGGACCTGCAGGACCCCAAGAAGGTCGAAAAACTGGTTAATCGCTTTTTGCTGACATTCGAAGCGAACAACGCAACGTCGGATCCGCGTCTCGCTTTATTCGGCAGCGGCAGCACGTCCATCAGCGGCAATACACTCGCGACGTTGGGGCAACTCCGCAGCCGCCGCAGAGGTTAGACCATCTATTAGTGCTGGCCGCAGGTTTTGCCCTGCGGCCAACATCATCTTAGTCAAACCCACCCGTCGCCTGAAGTGCGGTAGAGCAGGGTCAATACGGTCAAAGCCAGCCCGACCAGCGCGACCGAGCCGAAAATGTAGAAGTTCCACTCCGGAGCCAGGCCCCGTTGCAGTACGAGACCGCCAATCATCGGACCGGCGATGCCGCCCAGCCGCCCGACGGCCAGGGAAAAGCCAAGACCCGTACCGCGAATATGGACAGGATAAAGCCGCCCGACCAGAACGTTGGCAAGAATCTGGGTTCCAATCGTTCCCGCACCCGCAAGGGCAACGAAAAGATAGAGCAACGGCCCCTTGTTTACCGTCAAGGCCCAGATCGAGGCCGCGCCAATGGCAAACAGGACGGCCACAACCACCTTGACGTTACCCTTGTCGGCGAAACGCCCGCCGATGAGAATGCCAATTGCGGCTCCGACATTGAGCATGATGGAAAAACTGAGCGCCGAACTGATATCGTAGCCCATCTTGTTCATGATGGTGGGCAGCCAGTTGACCATGCCGAAGGTCAGCAGAAGCGAGCAAAAGTGAATGCCCCAGGCATTCAGCGTCGAAAGCAGCCGGCCTTCCGAGAAGAGGGCGCCCACGCCGCCCTTTTGGATCTTGGCATGTGGCGTGATGCGTTGCAGGCCGTAAGTGTCGCAAATCCCGTCTGCCTCTGCCTGCCGGCCCTTGCTTGCCAGCCATTCCGGCGATTCCGGCAGGAACCGCATGAAGATCGGCAGAAGAATAAGCGGCAGGCCGCCGATCAGCATCAGTGGCCGCCAGCCATAGCTCTCCAGAAGCAAAATACCCATGAGGCCGGAAATGATGCCGCCGATAAGATAACCGAGGAAGGAAAGGGAATTTGCCTGCGCCCTGCGCTTGGGCGGCGAGAATTCCAGCACCAGCGCCGTCACCGTCGGCAGGAGCGCGCCAAGGCCGAGACCGGCGAAGAAGCGCGTGATTTCGAAAGCAAGAAAGTTCGGCGTCATGGCCGAGGCAATCATCATCGCTGAAAATCCGGCAAGGCTGATGAGAACGACCTTCCGGCGGCCGATACGGTCCGCCATGGTGCCGGCAAACAGCGCGCCGAGCAGCATGCCCACCAACGTCAAGGCGGCAGCCCGCCCGACCATGGCCGGATTGAGCGCCCATGCGCCTTCTTTCAGCAACGCCGGTGCAACCGCGCCGTAAACGACAAGATCGTAACCGTCGAACATGATCATCAGGCCGCATGTCGCGATGACGCCAGCCGGGTTCTTCGTCCGCACCGAGGCGGCGCTCATATAGTTCGTGGACATATTCCTCCCTTTCACGCATGAACGCGCCACCCGGAATGGATCGACGTCTTCCCGTTCCTGCGATTGCTCCCTGGGTGCCCGGCTTGCTCCACCCTGATGTGCGTCTCGCTCCTGTCAAGACACATATCGCCAGCATCACCCGCCTTCGATTAAATGTTGCGTTTGCAAAAATTGCAATTGAAATATTAACAATCGTCAACAGCCATTGCAGGCGTGGATTTCAGTCGCCTTCCAGCTCCGAAATCCTCGACAAAGTCGGCGTCCAGTTCAAAATACGAATGCGGTTATAGACGCCGTGAATGACAAAAGGGTCGGCGTCGCTAAAAGCCATGACGTCCTCGATGCAGCGGGCTTCAGCAATGATGAGGGCCGCGGCAGACCCTCCGCTTTCCGCCTGCATCGGGCCGGATGCGAGAATTCTGAATCCTTCCGGAACGCCATCTTCGTTGCGTAAATGAGCCTTGTGGGCACTCATCTGCGCCAACCTTTGCTCAGCGGCAGCGGGATCACTTTCCGCAAAACGCACATAGAGCCGGGGACGGTCGCTACCGCCGGTCATCGGGCGAGCACAAAATCGTGGTCCACCGACCAGAACCAGCCGTTGGCGAACCCCAGCTCCTGCGCCCTCTGCGCATCCTCCACCCGCTGAAAATCGGCCAGCAGGCTTTCCTTCACACCGAAAACCGCATCCGAACGAATATAGGGATCATCAGGGTCGAAAATATGCGTGACGAGCGTGGTGAAGCCTTCTGCCGAAACGATGTAGTGCAGATGCGCTGGTCGGTAGGGATGGCGCCCCATGGCCCGCAGAAGCTGCCCCACGGGGCCATCATCCGGTATCGGGTAATATTTCGGCTTCGCCGCCCGGAACCAGTAGCGTCCGTCCTCACCGGTGACGAATACGCCACGCAGGTTGAAATCGGGCTGAATGCCCTTCTGCTGCACGTCGTAGAAACCTTCGTCATTGGCCTGCCAGACGTCGATGCGGGCGCCTGCGACCGGCACTCCATTGGTGTCGAGAATGCGGCCGGTTACCAGCATGTCCTCGCCCTTGCCGTCGAGGCAGATATTGGCGCCCATCGGCATCTCAGGCGCATCGGCCACATGAAAAGGCCCGAGAACGGTGGATTCCGACGCGCCGCTCGGCTTGCGGTGGTTGATCGCATCGACCAGCATGGAAACGCCGAGAATATCGGAAAAAAGGATCCACTCCTGCCGCCATTCATTACAGATCTGGCCGACCTCGGTCAGAAAATGGATCGCCTTCATCCATTCCTCTTCAGTCGGCTCAATCTCTTTCACCGCCTCGTGAAGCTTGCGGGTGACGACCGCCATGATCTCCTTGAGACGCGGATCGTCACAATCGCGCATACGGGCAATCACGGTTTCGGCCGAACGTTCCTCGACGAAATAGCCGTCGTCACCGGTTGTTTTCATGTCCATAATGTCCTCCTCCCATCATTGCCGCTCCCTGCTTGCCGGATCACTCCGGCCTTGCGCCCTCGAAGGCGCGTTGCAACAGGGCGCGGATCGCGGTTTTTTCAACTGGCCGCGGGCACCAGTAAGGATTGGCGGTCGCAAGCTCGGCCATAGCGTCGAGATCTTCCCCGCCAACACCGAGTGCTGCAAGGCTTGCCGGCGCGCCGAGCCGGGCGGCAAAATCGTAAAGACCCGTCCCTGCCCTGCCACCGACAAGTGCGGCCAGCGGCGCAAGCTGATCCGGCACCGCCTGTTCCACATAAGCGATGGTATGCGGCAGAAGCACCGCATGGGTTTCCGCATGCGGCAAATCCAGACTGCCGCCCAGCGTATGACAAAGCTTGTGATGCAGCGACATGCCAACAGCGCCAAGCACCGTGCCACACAGCCACGCGCCGTAAAGTGCCGTTTCGCGCGCCTTGGTATCTTGCGGCGCCATCCTCACACCGGGAAGCGCCTCGATCATCGCACGCAACCCTTCCACCGCCATCATACTGGCGATGGGATTGCGATCCCGAGCATAAAGCACCTCTGCCGCATGGGCCATGGCGTTTAGCCCGCTGGTCATGCTGATGCCAACAGGTAATCCAAGTGTCAGCTCGGCATCGTAAATCACCACTTCCGGCAGGATTTCCGGACCGCGCAGGGTGGTCTTCACGCCATTTTCCGTCTGGCCAAGAATGGGCGTCACCTCAGAGCCGGCATAGGTCGTTGGAATGACGATCTGGGGCGCATCGGTGCGCAAGGCAATGGCCTTGCCAAGACCGGTGGTAGAGCCGCCGCCGAGCGATACGACGCAATCGGCACCGGCAGCGCGATAGGCCTCGACCGCCCTTTTCGTCACCTCGACCGGCGTGTGCATGGCCGCATCGGCAAAAACACCGGCAGCCAATTGGCCAAGCTGGGCGGCCAAAGCCTCCGCATCGCCCTTCTGATGGGGTGTGGAAAGCACCAACGCCCGTGACAGCCCGAGGCGACGGATTTCCTCCGCCACCCCCACGGAGCTACCCGTGCCAAAGACGATGCGGGCCGGGGCCGTCGTATAGACGAACGGCTGCATGGCTCAGGCTCCGTCGAGCTTGAACAGGCGGCGCGCATTGGTACGTGCGATCTTTACCCGGTCGGCCTCGGCAATGCTCGTCGCATTGAACCAGTCGGAGGCATGATCGATGTTCTCGAAGGGCCAGTCGGTGGAGAACAGGATGCGGTCGGCACCGATTTCCAGAATGGCATCGATCAGGGTCTGGGTGCGGAAATTGCCAGAGGTGGTGATGTGGAAATTCTCGTTGAAATAATCCATGAAACGGCGCTTGGCCGGATAGCGCGGCGGCAGCTTCACCCAGGCATTGCGGTGGTCGATGCGCCACATCATGTAGGGCAGGCCCTCGCCCATATGGCCAAGAATGATGTTGAGGCGCGGATGCTCATCGAACAGGCCTGATGCCATGAGGCGCAGCGCGTGAACCGCCGTTTCCTGCGCAAACGCCCAGGTGGGGCCAAGCAGCCAGGGGTGGCCGTCATAGATGCGGGAATCCTGCGGCAGCGGATTGCGCGGATGCAGATAGAAAGGCACATCAAGCTTTTCCACCTCGCCCCAGAATGGACGATATTGCGGCAGGTCGTAATAAAGCGGTGTCTGGCCATCGCCCTCTTGGCTGAAGCCGTTAACGAGTGCGCCGACGAAACCGAGGTCGTTGACGCAGCGCTGAAGCTCCTCGGTCGCCGCATCCGGGTCCTGCAACGGCAGGGCTGCGAAGGCGAGGAAGCGGTCCGGCCGCTTGGCGCATTCTTCAGCCAGGACGTCATTGGCGCGGCGCGCAATCTCGATCGCCTTCTTCTTGTCGGGAATAGCCTGCACCGCCGGCGCATTCAACGACAGGATCATGGTTTCGATGCCATGCGCATCCATCAGCTTCAGGCGCGTATCCTGAATGTCGAGCAGGCGATGCTGCAGTTCCTTCCAGTAATCACCGGGCACGAACCCGGCCGAATCCTGAAGTGTTTCCGGGATTGCGAAATGCTCTTCGAGAGCGACCTTGCCTTGCATGTTATTTCCTCCGAAAATCGCTGTTCAGTTGCCGCCACGTGTGCGGTCAATATTGGCCCTTGGGTTCCAGGCCGAGCATGCTCTGGCCGATCATGGTGCCCACGGCATCCCAGTTCATGCTGATATGGCGGCCCACCGCATTCGCATCCCGCCAGGCCCGCTGGACCGGATTGGAAAGATCGAGCCCGACACCGCCGGTGGAATCGTTGAGTGCCTGCACGGCGCGCAGCGCCAGAGAGACCGAAAAGGACTGGCCGCGACGGCTCAATAGCCGGTCGTCCACCGAAAATTCCGCCCGCCCTTCAAGCCTTGCCTGTGAGAGTGCCTGAGCCCGCGCAACGTCGCGCAACAGGATTTCACAAGCGGCATCCACGCTCGCAGCGGCTTCCGCGACACGCAGCTGGATGGTTGGAAATTCCGCCATGCGGTTATTGCCGCCCGCCACCGCACCGCGGGTCACCCGGCCACCGACATGATCGACATAGGCTGCCAGGGCACCCTTGGCTGCGCCGACGCCAGTCGAGGCGAGACAGGAAGGAATGCCGGTAAGAAGCGGCATGTTGAAGAGACCTTCCTGCGCATAAAACCGCCCGCCCGGCGTGTGGCCGCTGGTCGCGTCCGGAAAGGTCAGAACCCGATGTTTGGGAACAAAGACATCATCGAGAACCAGCGTCTTGGAACCCGTGCCGGCCAGCCCGACCACATGCCACGTGTCTTCAATGGCATATTGGCTTGCAGGCACGAGAAGGAAGGCCGGAACCGGCCTGCCTTCGCCCTGCGGCGGCAGGATGGCGGCGCAGAGAGACCATTGGGCATTCTCGCAGCCCGAGGCAAAGGCCCATTTGCCGCTCAGGCGGTAACCGCCGTCAGCGGCCTCCGCCATCTTTACCGGCGCATAGGAACCACACAGAAGCGCGTCAGGGTTTTCGCCCCAGACATCCGCCTGCGCCTCCTCTGGAAACATCGCCAGCAGCCATTGATGGGCGGAAAGCAGGCCGGCAACCCAGCCTGTCGACGCGCAGGCCGCCGAAAGCTCGATATTGGCTTCGACAAGCTCGGCAAATTCACCGCCCTGCCCGCCGAAAGCCCGCGGTTTGACGACATCGAAATAGCCGATGCCGCGCAGCGCCGCGATATGACTGGCGGGAACGCGGCGCGCCTCCTCTGTTTGTCGGGCGCAGGAGCGGAAAAGATCCGCTACACCGGCAACGCGACCGACGAGGCGGACATGCGGGTTCGTTTGCGCCGGCTGCGGCGCATGGCTCATATCGTTCATGATTGTCTCCTCCGATAATAGTCTAGCCGGGAAATATCAGGCGGACAGGCCTGCCGGGCTTGCGGCGCAATATTGGGCATTTTCGTAAAGCAGCGGTCGTGTCGTCTCGCTTACATCGGCCGACACCACCTGTCCGATAAACACCGTATGCGTTCCATATGGCATTGCCGCGACACGGCGGCAGGCGATGGCGGCATGGGCCGTGGGCAGATAAAGAACACCGTTGTCATGACGCTGCCACTCGCCGTTGCGGAAACGCTCCTCCGGCGAAACCTTGCCGCTGAAAGCATCAGACAAGGCAATCTGGTCCTGCGTCAGTACATTCACGATGAAATCGGGCCGGCAGAGCAGCAATTCGTGCAGAAACGTGCGGTTGTTCAGGCAAACCAGAAGAGAGGGCGGCTCCATCGAAACCGAGGTGACGGCGGTAACCGTCATGCCGTGATCGCGCTGATCACCCGTGGCACAGGCAGTGATGACCGTCACGGTCGCCGGAAAACGGCGCATCGTCGTGCGGAAATTCTGGCCGACGCCTTCAGGCGCAAGATTGTTCAGGCCAAACAGTGCTGATGTCATGAGATCCTCCCAAATCCTGCATTCTTAAATATTTTCATTTGCAATATTTGTCAATGCAAATGTTTTATGGCGGGGGAAGCTGCGATATGGCCTCGCCGTCCCCGGTCTTCTGGAGCGAAACTATTGAAACTGATAGATTATGCCGGTACAGCCGATGGGTGCGCCACGTCATCCGCGCACGTGTTTCTCAAAACGGGGTTTTGCTTGTGTCTTATCAGTTCACTGACTCGGTACCCTACCTGCTCAACTGGGTAGGTGTTCGGCTTGGAGAGCGCTTCTCCCTGAGGTTGGCATCCTATGACATCACCCTGCCGATGTATCGTGTGCTGGCAACGCTGAGACAACAGGAAAGCAAAACGCTGACCGAGCTTTCAGACCTCGTGTCGGTGGAGATTTCCACGCTTTCCCGGCTTGTTGGCCTGCTCGTCAGACGCAACCTCGTCAGCCGCGAGCGACCGGTCGACAATGCGCGGATCGTGCGCATCACGCTGACGCCAAAGGGTGAAGAACTTGCCGAGGAACTGATGCCCATCGCCGCCATGTTCGAAAAGACCGCGATCGAAGGCCTTGACCCGGCCGAAGTGAAACTTTTCAAAAGCATCCTGCGCCACATCGGCCGCAACATTGCCGGTCTCTGATCCACCAAGGATCCGCTGACCCGTCACGACCTTCGCGTGCAATGTACTTGTAATGGCTGGTTCCTATCCCTGTGGCAACTCACCACAGCGGAGGAAATTTGCCCATGTCCGAGAGATTGTCACCCGCCTTCCTGACAACGCTCGCCCTTGTCACAGCATCGATCCTGGTTTCGGCCTGCGCCTCGACAGTCATGAAAAGCTACATCGGCGCACCCATCACCAGCGTGATGCTGGACTATGGGCCGCCGGACAATATCTATAGCCTTGGCGGTGGACAGCAGGCCTACCAGTGGCGGAAGAACAAGACACAGGCTGTCGCCGGATCATCAAGTGGCGAAGTGCGGACAACACGGCGCGGAGAGCGTTACGAAGTGTCCGAGACGCCGGGTTATGTCGAGCGCATAGACTGCTTCTACACTTTCTACACACGCAATTCCGGCGGCGAATGGTATGTCACGAGCTTCCGGCAACCGGCGCTCGAATGCGAGTGATTGTTCCCGGATTTCAAACTCAGCCCCCCAGATTTTTGACCGCCGCTTTGATGCTTGAAGCGGCGGTTTTCGTTGGAACGTTCTCCCTGGGATTTCTCATCGGATGGGCCGGTCAGAAGCGGTAGTTCAGGCCGGCCTTGATGACGTGATCATTTAGATCGGTCTTCGACATGCTACTCGCCAAACTTGGCCGACAGGCCGCCGCCGAAGCTCTGTTCGACGCCGGCGCCAACCCGATAGCCCTGGTTCCAGCAGTCGGCACCCGTGACGCCGTTTCCATCCTAGAACTTGGTGGTGATAAAGCCGGGGAAACATGCCTGATCGCTTAAAATCCCGTCAGCTAGACAGTGTCAGCCGCAGCATCTTTCGAAGCCACCGAGCGAATTTCCAGCCGGACGCAAAAACCGAGATTGAGGTCGAGGAAGACAACGCGTCCGCAATGAATCTCTGCCGCCTTCTGGACCAGATTCAAACCGAGGCCTGCTCCTGGCGAGTTCGTATTGACGCGGTGAAACGGCTCGAATACCTGCTCGCGCTCCGAGACGGGGATGCCCGGCCCTTCATCGCAAACGTCAATGAAGCCCGCAGCACCGACCCGGATCGTGATAGCACCCTTGCCGCCGCCATGATCGATTGCGTTGCGAACGAGATTGACGACCGCCATCTCGATGATCGAAGTCTGGACCGTGAATACGGCCTCTCCTTCACTTGGCTCGAAATCGAACTCGTAACCGGCATCCATCGCAATCGGCGCGAGATCGGTCGCGATGCGCTCGACAAGGATGTTCAGGTCCTGCCGCTCGGCGGGTAATTCCACCACGCCGACCGCCTGCATCTCCAGCAACTGGTGCGCAACGCGTGTGAGGCGATCGATATCGGCCCGGAGTTGTCGGCTCAGCGCGTCATCGGGCAAAAGATCGGCCCTGATCCGCGCGATTGCAATCGGCGTTCTCAACTCATGCGCGGCATCGGCAAGAAAGCGGTTACGGCGATTATATCCCTCATCCAGCTTGGAGAGCGCGACGTTGAAGGCATTTACCAGGGGAATGATTTCGCTGGGCACCTTGGAACGATTGATACGGGCAGACCGGTTCTCGAAATTGATGGATTGCGCCTGGCTGACCGTTTCCATGAGGCCGCCAAGTGAACGGCCGACCGCCCTCGGGGTCACGATCAATGTCGCGATACCAGTCAGGATCAGCATGGGCACGACGGCGATAAGAATGACGAAGCCCACACCCGGCAAGACAGTAAGCCAGCGGATCTCGCCGTTGGCATCTTTTTCCAGATCTAACTGCATACTGATCCATAGGCTGAGGCCGTCATTCGGGATGCCTTTTTCCGTCCCGGCAATGAATTGCAGCCGCCCGGCAGGCGTATTACGGTTTTCCATGGTGGCCCGGACTGTTTCCCCCGCTTCCAGACGCGCCCTTTCGATGCTTGACGGAAAAACTGCCGCCAAAGCCGGTACTGGGATTTCTCCATATCGCAGGACGATTTCATCGGCGTCCCGCACCAAGAACCAAAGATTCGGATAGCGCTGTTTCAGCTCGACCAATGCGGGCGTGGGCAAAACTTGCGCCCGGCCCTGCCCATCCTTTGTCACGCTTTCCGCAACGATGCGGACAGCCTCTTCATTGGCGCCCTCCAGCCGTGGATCAATGATCCAGATCCAGCCGACGAGGAGGATGACAAACAGAACGAGCAAGAACGCCTGTAAGGCGAAAAGACGCTTCATCAGCGCCCACCGCAGGGATCGGTTGCGCTCCTGCTTCATGTATTCGCCCGGATGAGATAGCCGATGTTTCGCACGGCTCTTATCTCGACCGTGGCTTCGGCCTGCGCGAGCTTCTTCCTGATGCGGGAGATATGGGCGTCAAGCGCGTTGGATTCGATCTCATCATCCAGGTTGTAAACCGCCTCGATCAGATTGGAACGCGTCACGATGCGGTTCGGACGTCGCATCAGAGCCTCGAGCGCTAGATATTCTCGCCGCCGAAACTCGATGATGGCACCGGCAACCGTGACTTCATTGCTCTTCGGATCAATGCTCAGATTTCCGAAGCTCACATATTGGCTGGAAAGCGAAGGGCCGCGCCTGTGCAGCGCCCGAAGGCGGGCAAGCAATTCCTCGATCGCAAAGGGCTTGGCGAGGTAATCATCCGCGCCGGCGTCAAGACCGTCAACGCGGTGATCGACACTTCCGAGCGCCGTCAGAACGAGGATCGGCACCGAATGCCTGGCTTTGCGAAGCGAAGACACAAGGTTCAACCCTTCACCATCCGGAAGGCGACGATCCAGAACCAGCACATCGTAAGACCCGTCACGCGCCAGCGCGTCGGCATCGGCAATCGTCCTGACATGATCCGCAAGCACATCACGCCGTCGCAGGGCTTCGAGCAGGGCCCGCGCCATTTCCGGTTCATCCTCAAGAAGCAGGATTCGCAATGACTTTTCCCCAAAGGTGAATTCTTGCCGTCCTCACCACTGGTCGGTGAATGTTACAGCTACATTGCAGGCAAGGAGCCGGACTATCCTTCTCTCACCGTCCTGCCAGACGCAAATCGACCGTCACACCTTGGATGCCTTATCCCGGCCTGTACCCATGTCTTGCATAAAACCGGTCAAGCTCGCGCTGCTGCGGCACCTCACCGGTGTAGATCGCAATATAGTCCGGGATCCTTTTCATGCGCACGGCCATATCTTCCTCCGACTGCATGGAGATATAGCCGATCTGCACGAGATAGGTGGTGCGGGCACGCACATCCGCCATATTTTCGGAATGGCCAAACCGCATGAACATGCGCGAAAGCGCATCCATTCTCGTCTGGTCGGCCTTACGCACCTCGGCAAGAATATCATCGGACTGGAGAGCCCAACTGCGAACCGCAAATTCGAACCTGTTGTCGAAGAGGCCAGCATCCAGCCAGCAATCGAAGACATTCAGCATCGCTTCGGCCAGGGTCTCCGCATAGGCCTCCGACTGCCTGACGATGCTGCCGGTATTCTTTTCGCGCCAGCGGGAGACGAGTGCGGCCAGCAACTCCTCCCTATCCCGGAAGAACCAGTAGAAACTCGTGCGCGACAGACCGAGTTTTTTCGCCAACGGCAGGATTTTCACGGAATCCACGCCGGATTCGAGAAGTGCCTGGTAGGCGGCCTCAAGCCAGCCCTCCTGCGATCCGCGCCAACCGGTCTCGTTCAATGTCGCTTCCATGATGATTTCCTAGCAAATCGGTCTGGTCGCGACAAGGCGAATGTCCACTCATGTCGAATGCATAAACACAAGTGTTTTATTAATTGACACCTATGTACATTCCCGCTTAGCCTTCTCCGATAAACGTTCTCGGAGCACGGTCGCCATGTCGAATGACCCCCTTCTTCAGCCCTACCAGCTAAAGCATCTCACCCTGCGAAACCGCATCATCGTTACCTCGCATGAACCCGCCTATCCGGAGGACGGCATGCCGAAAGGGCGCTACCGCGCCTATACGCTCGAGCGGGCAAAGGGCGGCGTCGCCATGACGATGACGGCAGGCTCCGCAGCCGTCTCGAAAGACAGCCCGCCCGTCTTCAACAACCTCTTGGCCTACAAGGATGAAATCGTTCCGTGGATCAGGGAAATGACCGACGCCGTGCATGAAGAGGGTGCAGCGATCATGATCCAGCTGACGCATCTCGGCCGCCGCACGCGCTGGGACAAGGGCGACTGGCTGCCGGTGCTGGCACCATCCCACCAGCGGGAAGCCGCGCATCGCGCTTTCCCGAAGAAGATCGAGGATTGGGATATCGAGCGCATCATCAAGGACTTCGCCGACGCTGCGGAACGCATGAAGGCGGGCGGCATGGACGGGGTGGAGCTTGAAGCCTATGGCCATCTCATCGACCAGTTCGTCTCGCCGCTGACCAACGAGCTGGATGGCCCCTATGGCGGCTCGCTGGACAACCGCATGCGTTTCTGTTTCGACGTCTTCAGGGCGATGCGCGAACGTGTCGGCGACGATTTCATCCTCGGGGTTCGCTATACCGCCGACGAATGTCTTGAAGGCGGCACCGGAAAGGCGGAAGGCCTCGAAATCTCGCGCCGGTTGCGGGATAGCGGCCTGATCGACTATCTCAACGTTATCAGGGGCCATATCGACACCGATCCCGGCCTGACCGACGTCATTCCCATTCAGGGCATGGCGAACGCGCCGCATCTGGACTTCGCGGGCGAAATCCGCGCGGCAACCAGTTTCCCCACCTTCCACGCCGCCAAGATCCAGGATGTCGCCACCGCCAGATACGCCATCGCTTCCGGCAAGGTCGATATGGTCGGCATGACCCGCGCTCACATGACGGACCCGCATATCGTGCGCAAGATCATGGAAAAGCGGGAGGACGATATCAGGCCTTGCGTTGGCGCCAACTACTGTCTCGACCGCATCTATCAGGGCGGCCTCGCATTCTGCATTCACAATCCGGCGACAGGCCGCGAAGAAACGATGCCGCACGAGATCACCAAGGCGAAGGAAAGCCTGAAGGTCGTGATCGTCGGCGCCGGTCCGGCCGGGCTGGAGGCCGCGCGTGTCTGTGCCGAACGCGGCCATGAGGTCGTCGTCTTCGAGGCCGCAAACGATCCGGGCGGCCAGATCCGCCTGACCGCGCAAAGCGAACGCCGCCGCGAAATGATCAGCATTATCGACTGGCGCATGAGCCAGTGCGAAAGGCTCGGCGTTACCTTTCACTTCAACAGCTGGGCGGAAGCGGACACGGTTCTCTCGGAGAGCCCAGATGTCGTCATCATCGCCACCGGCGGATTGCCGCATACCGATGTGCTTTCAAACGGCAATGATCTGGTCGTTTCCTCGTGGGATATCATTTCCGGCGACGTCAAGCCGGGAACGAATGTGCTGGTTTTCGACGATGCCGGCGACCATGCGGGCCTGCAGGCAGCAGAATTTCTCGCAAAGGCGGGCGCAAAAGTGGAGATCATGACCCCGGATCGCGCTTTCGCGCCCGAAGTCATGGCGATGAACCTGGTTCCTTACATGCGCTCACTGCAAAAACTCGACGTCACCTTCACCGTCACCTATCGGCTGGAAGCGGCGGAAAGAAACGGCAACCAGCTCGTCGCCCACGTCGGCAGCGATTATGGCGGCGTGACGAAATCAAGGACCGTGGACCAGATCGTCGTCAATCACGGCACGGTGCCGCTGGACGATCTCTATTTCGACCTCAAGCCCGGCTCCAGGAACCTCGGCGAAATATCCTACGACGCCTTGCTGGAGGGCTCCGCCCAAACCGTCGAGCGCAACCCTGGCGGTGCCTACCGGCTCTTCCGCATCGGCGACGCGGTCGCCGCACGCAATACACATGCGGCGATCTACGATGCGCTGCGTCTCGCAAAGGATATTTGAGAGGGCCGCCGCGATACGCTTTGAAACTCAGGCCTGGATCAAGGCAATGCCACGGTTCTTGAACCCGAGTGTGACATCGCTTTCGGGCGGCAGACTGGTCTCGACCGCATGGTCGATGATGAAGAGCGTGCCGATATCGGTCTCGACTTCATATTCGACGTGACCGCCGAGATAGGCACTGTGCAGCACCCGCCCGGCAAGTCCCTGCCCGCCCGATTGGGCGATGGAAATCGAACCCGGACGAACCGCGAGCTTTGCCGGGCCGGGTTTAGCGTTGCGTGCCGCAACACGATGATCGATCCCCCCAACGCGGATCAACGCATCGGCGCCTTCAAGGCTGACCACCTCGCAGCCGACGACATTCGCCTCGCCCATGAAGTCGGCGATGAAGGAAGAAGCCGGCGCCTCGTAGAGTTCCCGCGGCGCGCCTGACTGGGCGATCTCGCCTTCCTTCATCACGATGATCCGGTCGGAAACGGCCAGCGCCTCGTCCTGATCATGCGTCACATAAACGGCGGTAAAACCAAGCCGCTGCTGCAATTCCCGGATTTCGGTACGAACCCGGCGGCGAAGACGCGCATCGAGGTTGGAAAGGGGTTCATCGAGCAGCAGCACCTGCGGCTCCAGCACCAGAGCGCGGGCAACCGCCACGCGCTGCTGCTGACCACCGGAAAGCTCGGCAGGCAGACGATGCCCCATGCCGGCCAGCCCCACGAGCTTCAGACCTTCCTCGGCCTTCTCCCGTGCTTCCGCCTTGCGCAGTCCGGAGGATTGCAGGCCATAAGCGACATTGTCGAGCGCCGTCATATGCGGGAAAAGCGCGTAGGACTGGAAAACCATCGAGACATCGCGCTCATTGGCCGGCAGCATGGTCACATCCTTGTCGCCGATCAGAATGCGACCGGCCGTCGGATGTTCGAGCCCCGCCAGCATGCGCAGCGTCGTCGTCTTGCCGCAACCGGAGGGACCGAGAAGTGTCACCAGCGTGCCGGGTTCGATGGTGAGCGAAAGGTCGGGGATGGCGGTGAAGGCGCCGAATGTCTTGCGGACATTCTGAAAGGTGACGGAGCCGGGCTTTACGGAAATCATGCGGTTTTCTCCTGAGCGAGAGGAACGGAGGACGCGGACGGCAGTCCCGCGACGCGGTTTTCGCGGCGCAGGCGACGCTCGCCTACAATGAGCTGGAAGCCGGTGATAACAGTGATCATCACCACGATCAGCATGGAGGAATAGGCAATGGCCACACCGTATTCACCGTTTTCGACGAGACCGACGATGTAGGAGGTCGCCATGTTGTACTGGGCGCTGACGAGGAAGATGACGGCGCTGATCGAGGTAATCGCTCGGACGAAGGAGTAGACCAGAGCCGCCGTGATCGCCGGGCGCAGCAGTGGCAGGATCACTTTCCTGATCGTGCGGAAACTGTCGGCGCGCAGCGTCAGCGAGGCCTCATCGAGGCTTTTGTCGAGTTGGCTCATTGCCGCAATGCCGCCGCGCACGCCGACCGGCATGTTGCGGAAGACGAAGCAGGCGATCAGGATCAGCGCCGATCCCGTCATTTCCACCGGCGGCAGGTTGAAGGCCATGATGTAGCTGACGCCGATGACTGTTCCGGGAATGGCAAAGCTCATCATCAGGGCAAATTCGAAGATGTTCCGACCGGCAAACTTCTGCCGCACTATGATATAGGCCGTCAGCAGACCGACGGCAGCGGTCAGCGGCGCCGACACCAGCGCGATCTCCATGGTCGTCCAGAACGAGTTCCAGGCAACACCGGTCCAGGCGATCGAGCCGTTGGAGAAGCCGACGGAGAACGCGCGGATGTAGTGGTCGAGCGTCAGCGAATTGTCCAGACCCCAGGTCTTCACGAAACCGCCGACGAGGATCATGCCGTACACGACGATGGTGAAGACCATCCACGGCACGACGACGGCATGGACACCAATGGACAGGCCGCGTGGCAGCGCGATATGCGCGCCGCTGTCGCCCTTGCCGGTAACCGTGGCGAAGTTCTTGCCGGCAAGCCAGAAACGCTGGGCGAGGAAGGCCGAAAGCGTGAAGCACAGGAGGATAATGGCGAGAACAGCGGCGCGTGAAGGGTCGTTCTGCGAACCGACAACGGCAAAGAAGATTTCCGTCGACAGCACCCCATGCGTGCCACCAAGCACCAGCGGATTGCCGAAATCCGCCATGCTTTCGATGAAGCCGATGAGAAACGCATTGGCGAGACCCGGCTTCATCAGCGGCAGCGACACCCGCCAGAAGGTGCGCCAGCGGTCGGCGCGAAGCGTTTGCGACGCCTCCTCCATCGACGGGCTGACACCTTCGACGACACCGATCAGCACCAGGAAGGATATCGGCGTGAAGGAGAGAACCTGCGCGATCCATATGCCGGTCATGCCGTAAAGCCAGCGGCCGGGTTCGATGCCGAAGAGATAGGAAAGCCATTCGGTGACGACACCGGCGCGGCCAAAGAGCAGCGTCAGGGCAAGACCGATGACGAAAGGCGGCGTTATGATCGGCAGAACCGTCAGAAGGCGCAGGCCCTTCTTGAACGGAAAACGGGTGCGGGTGGCGACGAGCGCGAAACCCAACCCAAGCACTGTGGAGCCGAAGGCGGTCATCAAGGCGAGGAAGAGCGTTCGCCAGGCAACGCCGCAGCGCTCTTCACCCGTGACACAGCCAAGGCTCCAGATTCCGGGATCCTTGATATTGCGGATGAAGCCATCGGCATTGAAAGAGCCATCGAAATCCTGAACGGATGCGATCAGCATGCTGCCGATCGGATAGAACACGAAAACGGTAACGAGGAAGGCCAGAATGGAAATCGAGCCGACGACAAAGGCATCGCCCTTCATCACGCCGCGTTCGGCAAGCCCGAAGGCAAAGAAAAGCACAAAGACCAGCGACATGACGACGGCACCGGCGCCCATGGCGGGCTGGCCATCGGAAAGCACGCCGAACAGGTTTTCACTGACACTCCATGTCCAGCCGGTAAAGCCGATCGCCAATCCCTGCAAAATCAGAACCACGAGACCGGCAGCACCAATCCACGCAAGCAGCTTGCCCCGCAGCATCGGATCGCCGATCGGGCGGACAAGGCATCCGGCGAGGAAAAACAGGCCGGCACCGGCAAGCCAGGGTTTTCCATAAACCAATATTTGCAGCACACCGGGCGCATTGCTGGGGGAAGAGAGAAACTCAGACAGCCAGCGGAAGCTGAAGAAGCCGCCTTCAATGCGATACCAGGGAAGAAAAACCAGGGCAAAAGCCCCGAGCGCCAGGACAATGTTCAGCCTGCGATTGCCACGTGTCATGGCCGACCTCGCTTATTTCATGCCGATGAAAGAACGGCGGGCATCCCGGCTTTCAAAAGCCGGGATGCCGATCGCCGGAGTTCAGATCAGTTTGCGACTGCACCGACCTCGCGGTCCCAGCGTTCCAGCAGCGCCTTGCGCTTGGCCGGGTCGCCATAGGTCTTGAAGTCGTAGTCGATGAGCTTGATGTCCTCGAACTTCGGCGCTTCCTTCGGCACTTCCGCGGTCTTGTTGGATGGAAGCTGGAAGGACTTGGCGTCCTTCATGCGTGACTGGACCTCTGGCTTCAGCGCCCAGTCGTACCAGGTCTTGGCATTTTCGAGGTTGCGGGCACCCTTGATGATCGACATGGAGCCAATTTCGTAGCCGGTACCTTCGCAGGGTGCGATGGACTTGACGGGGAAACCTTCCGCTGTCTGCGCCACGGCATCATGCATGAAGACGATGCCGAGTGCCGTCTCGCCACGCGCTGCCGCCTTCACCGGCGCGGAGCCGGACTTGGTATATTGCGAGATGTTGGCGTTGAGCTTCTTCAGATAATCGATCGCCTGGTCTTCGCCCATGATCTGCACGAGCGAGGCAAGCGCCGTATAGGCTGTGCCCGAAGAGTTGGGATTGGCGATCTGGATTTCGCCCTTCAGTTCCGGTGCCAGCAGATCGGCCCAGCACTTCGGCTCCTTGTAACCCTTGGATTTGAAGATTTCGGTGTTGTAACCCCAGCCCAGCGCGCCGGCATAAACGCCGACGGTTCTGTAACCGGTGCTTTCCGCCTGTTTGACGGCCCAGTCCTGCAGCTGATCCAGCATCGGCGACTTGTATTCGAGCGTCAGGTTTTCGGAGGCCGCCTGCATGTGCGGATCGCCGGTGCCGGCCCACCAGATATCGGTCTTCGGGTTGCGGGCTTCCGCACGCACCTTGGCATAAGTTTCGCCGGAAGACAGGCGAACCATATTGACCTTGATGTCATGCGACTTTTCGAAATCGCCCTTCATCTGTTCGCAGATGACGACATCGGCAGAGCATATCAGGTTAAGCTCGCCTGCCGCCTGCACCGATGTGGTGCCGAGTGCCGTACCGGCAAAAAGCAATGTGGAAAGTATCGTCAGTCGCATGGTTATCCTCCTGTAGCTTGCGTCTGAATGGTTCGGCAGTCCACAAACATGGCGCTGCCGGTCGCGGCATCTTGTGCTGCCACGCTGTCTGTATTTTCGGTCTTGGATTGCTGACCCCTACTGGCTCGGGTGAATTTCGTTGTCGAAGCGGCTTAACAATCGACTTCGCTCTTCGGGTTGGCCAAAGGTGGCGAAGTCGTAATCCACCATCTTGATCATCGATATATCGGGCGCCGTCAGCGGCAATGTCGCCCGGGCGTTGGATGGCACCTGGTTCTGCCCCGCCTTTGCCCCGGTCGCCTGTCCTTCCGGGGTCAGCGCGAATTCAACGAAGGCCTGCGCCAGCGCATCGTTGTGGTTGCCCTTGACGATGCTGACCGCACCGATCTCGTAACCGGTTCCCTCGCAAGGGGCGACGATCACCAGCGGAAAGCCTTCGATCTTCTGTGTCACGGCGTCATGCATGAAGGAAATCCCGATTAGAACCTCCCCCCGCGCCGCCGCCTTTACGGGCGCCGAGCCGACCTTGGTGTAACTCACCACATTCTGGTTAAGCTTGCCCATGAAACTGAAAGCCTCCTCCTCGCCAAAGAGCTGGACAAGCGTGGCAAGCATGGTGAAGGCCGTGCCCGAATAGTTCGGGTTGCCGGTCTGGATATGGCCGCGATAAATCTCCTTCGCCAGATCCTTCCAGCATGTCGGGGCCGGCAGATTGTTCTTGGCAAGCAGTTCCGAATTATAGGCAAAACCGAGCGCACCGGCATAGATTCCGGCCGATTTCGATCCCGACATCGCATTGAAATTCTGCGCCCATGGCAGCAGATCCTGCTGATGGGCGGGCTGATACTCTTCCAGAAGGCCTTCCGAACCCGCCTGCAAATGAGTGTCGCCTGTACCGCCCCACCAGACGTCGACAGTCGGATGGGCGCGTTCGGCACGAATCTGATCGAGGATTTCGCCGGTGCTCTTGCGAACCATCGAAATCTCGACCCCCATCCGCGCTTCGAAAGCCCGCTGCATGGTCACGCACCAAGCCTCGTCGACGCCGCACAGGACGTTCAACTTCGTCGCGGCCATGCCATGCCCTGCGCCGCACAGCCATAAGGCCATGCTCGCCGCAAGTGCGGTCAATGCTCTCAACTGAGCCTCCCTGCTTGGAACCTCCCCGTTCCAATCTCCGCCATTAGCATGTCACATCCTGACCGCACCGCAATCGAAGAATGGTTACCAATCTTTCCGAACAAGATTACAGATATTACAAATATGACAGGGCGGATAACCAGCTAGGCTTTGAAGATCGCGTCTGCCGCGCCTATGATGATGGCGGGAGGAATACGCAGTGCTTAATCAGAAGGTTCGCATTCTGATCGTCGAGGACGATCCGGATATGGCAGAGCTTATCTCGGACCTCGTCGAGGCCGAGGGCTGGCTGCCCACCTGCGCGCGCTCCGCCGAGGAAGCGGACGAGATATTGGCGAAGGACGTGATGCAGCTGGTGCTCGTGGACCACAACTTGCCCGGCACCTCCGGCCGCACCTTTGCCCAGAGACTACGCAGCAAGGTCGATATCGGCATCGTCATGGTAACGGCTGCCGGCAGCGCCGCCGACCGGGTTCTCGGCCTGGAAACAGCGGCCGACGATTATGTCGTCAAACCCTTCGAACCGATCGAACTCACGGCACGGATCAAGGCCGTTCTGCGCCGGACGATCCCCTCCTTAAAGCAGGAAAAGGACAGCGAGCGCGACCACGGCCGGGCAGCATTGCTCCTCAGCGACTGGGCGATTGATCTCAATGCCCGACAGGCGGTCTGCCTGACCGATCGCAGCAGAACGCTGACAAGTGCCGAATTCGCACTTCTGGAAATTCTGGCCGAAACGCCCAACCAGCCCGTCAGTCGCTCCCAGATCCTCGACAGGCTGGGCTCGGAAAGCGACCGCTATATCGATAGAAACGTCGATGTGCTGGTGCTGCGGCTGAGGCGCAAGATCGAGCGAAACCCCGATCTGCCGCGTCACATCAAGACGCGGCGCGGCAGGGGTTATGTGCTCCACACCGACGAGGGCGAGCTTTCTCCGTGATCAGCCGCTCCTTCCTTTCCTCGATCGCCTTTCGCCTGCCCTTTGCGATCGTCTTCATCTGCATCCTCGTCTTCAGCCTATCCGCCATCGCCATCTACGGCCTGCAACGCGCCCGCGATGAAATGGCCGCCTACGGCCTGCAGGCCTTTTCCAGCCTTGCCAAGGCATCGCTGGTTTCGCGGCAGGTCTCCGACCTCGTCTCGAGCGCACCTTTCCTGATGAATGCCGCCTCGCCCTATCGCGTCTCCAGCGAAAGCCGGTCCGTGGTCCAGCAGGTCGATATCCTGCTGGAGATGACAGGGCCAGGCAACGGTGATCGGGTCGCCCGCGGCTTTGCCAACGAGCGCATCGTCGAACTCCTTGAATTGATCAGAACACAGACGCTGGATCTGGCAAAGGATGCCGATGCGGCGCAGGGCCACAAGGCGGAAGCGGCAGCCGCGCTTGGCGAAATTGCCACGGGTCGCGGCATCACCGATCCCGAACTGCGCCGGCGGATGAACGGCATCGTGCAGGCCGCATCCGCATCCGACAGCCTCTTCCAGCTTGGTGAACTGCGCCGCCGCTATGTTGCCGAAACCACCGCGCGCCAGGAAGGTTATCCCGGAGAGCGGCTCCCCGTGGCCGAGCTGCAACCCTATGAGCGGGTCTTTGAAGCGCAGAGCCGTTACCTCTTGGAAATGTTTGCGATCCGCGCCTCGGTGTCGCGGCTTCACATTGTGTCGCGCGATCTGTCCCATGTCACCGAAACCCAGAGCGATGCGGTTGCCCGCAGCCTCAACGAGGACCTGATCTCGACCTCGGACGCTCTGAGCCGCCTATTGGTCATCGTCGCAGTCGCTTCGCTTCTGGTTCTGGTCATGGCAACATTCTCGATTCGATCGGTGATGCGTGTCTCACGCGGGATCGCGACGCTTTCCAACGGCATGAACGCGCTCGCCAAGGGTGAAAAGGATGTCGGCCCGCCATCCTATACCGGATCGGAGACGGAACTGATCCGCCTGCTCGATGCTTTCCGGGCTTTCCATGACAGCGTCGATCGTGTCTCCCGCCTGCGGCGCACGGCGGAAGCGGCGGCCCGAACCATCCGCTCGACCTTCCGCAACATGAATGAGGGAATAGCGCTGTTCGATCCGACCGGTCGGCCGATCACCATGAACCGCCGGATCATAGAACTTGTCGGTCGTTCTGGCTCGTCGCGTAAGCTGCCGCTTCGCCGTTTTGTCGAACCGATACCGGAGATCGATCCCGCACTGTTCCCTTTCGAGAGCGGCCGAGGCGAGTTGATGGACCGGGCAGTCGTGCGCCATCGCACTGGAGATCAACGAGTGATCGAAGTATCGATGTCACGCCAGCCGGATGGCGGTATCGTGCTGCTCGCCCGGGATGTAACTTCTCTCGATCGTCAGGAGGCGGAGGCCGCAAAAGCCCAGAGGCTTGATGGCATCATGCGCATGACCCATCAGGTCAGTCATGAAGTGGGCAACATGATCGGCATCATCACCGGCAGCCTCGGCCTGCTGGAGCGCGAAACTGGTTTCAACGATCGCCAGAAACGCCACATCGCCCGTATCCGCAAGGCGGCGGATCGCGGCCGTTCTCTGGCCAGCAGCATGCTGACCATCGGCAGCCAGCAGCCCATTCATCCGAGCTGCATCAACGTCGCAAACCTGCTGCGCGGCATGGCCGATATCCTTGAGATTGCAGTCGGCCCGAAATGCCGGATTGCGCTGGAGATTGACGAGGATCTTCCCTCGATTGCGCTAGACCCTGCCCTCCTCGAGCAGTCCATCCTCAACCTTTGCCTGAATGCGGCAGCGGCCATGCCCGATGGTGGCCTGATCTCGATCAGCGCCGCTTCCGAGAAGGATGCACTTGTGATCGCCGTCACCGACGAGGGGATGGGCATGACGCCCGAGGCGGTGGACAAGGCCTTCGAGCCCTATTTCACCACTCGGCAGGAACACGGCGGGGCAGGCCTCGGCCTTGCAATGGTCTACGGCTTCGTCCGGCAGAGCGGCGGCGAGGCGCATATCAGCTCAATGCCGGGCGATGGCGCAAGGGTACAACTGACTTTTCCAGTAGGCGCCGACCACGGCCAGATTCGATAAGCCCCGAGAAGGCCTTCCAGGGGGAGAGGAATTCGTCAACCAATTGAGTTGTTAACTCCCGATCAACTCAAAATATTCACTGTCCGTTTCTTCCTGCTCTCTAGGATCACGCCATCCGAGTATGGGAAACAGTACCGTCGTGAAAAATCAACCAAAAGCTGAAGCCAGTGATCCGCAAGCGTACCTGACCGCGCGCCTTGCAACCGCACAGTCTCGTATCGAGAAGACCTTTCTCGAAGGCGGCTCCGTGCTCGTTTCAGTCATGGACATCCTGAACCAGCTCATCACCATATTGGACCGCATGACGGGTTCGATGGACGGCGATACCGCGGATGCGGCAATGGCCAACATGCAAAAGACCATTGAGGATATGGTCCGCCTGCCGGAAACCGAACAATTGCGACAGGCCGCCTTCGTTGAAATGAGTTCCCTTTGCAAGTCTGCAAACGGCCATGTCGATGATATCCGCGAGACGATCCGTTACCTGAAAACCTTTGCGGTCACGGTAAAGATCACCGGCGCAGGCATCGCCGAATTTTCCTCCTTTGCCGAGGAAATCCGCGAACGCATCCATTTCGGCGGTACTGAAGTCGGCAAATTCGCGCAATATCTCGATCTCATGGACAAGCAGCTTGCCAGAGCGCGCGACGTCTCATCCGTCATCGGCGCCGATTTCGAAGCAACGATCCCCGGCATCGTCGGAGGTTTGAAGACAAATTCCGGTCGCATCGGCGAACAGCATCGCGCCATGACGGCCATGGCGGCCAAGGTGAAATCCGTCGCGCAGGGCGTGCAGGGCAAGATAGCGGCAACGCTGTCCTCCCTCCAGATCGGCGACATTACCCGCCAACGTGTCGAACATGTGCAGACGACACTCGCCCTGTTCAGCGATTATCTGAATTCCGAAGAGGCGCTGGCGTTAAATTCCGCCGAAATGGACGCTCTTTACGACACCGTTTTCGAGATGGTCAGCGCCCAGATCGACGAGATGGCAACCACCTTCCAGCAGGATTGCCGCAAGATTTTTGCAGGCATCTCAAGTTTCGCCGACGATGCCGCAACCATTCTTTCACTGCGCGACACCCTGGTGGAAGATGCTGCCAATGATGGCGGCAGCGCGTTGCAGCTGCTTGAGAAGGACATAGCAAAGGCGTGCGATCTGGCCGGGCGCGTTCAGGAAGGCATGGCGGATGCCAATGCGGTCGTCGCTTCCGTTACCGGTACCGCACAGGACCTGTTGCACGGCATTGAAGTGCTGCGCTCGATCAAGACTGAAATCCATTATATGGCGCTGAACTCAAACCTGCGCTGCTCGAAACTGGGCGACGAAGGCCGGTCGGTCAATGTCGTCAGCGGCGAGCTGCGGGTCTTTGCCGACAAGCTGGAAAGCCCGGCGGATTCGATCGTTGCCGATCTCCACCGGATCGAAAGCGTCATTACAAATCTGAAGAAGGCTGAGAACCGGAGCGCCGGTGATCTGCGGGAACCATTGAACGAAGCACTGGAAGCCATAAGCCACGCCAAGGGTCAGATGGAAACCGGTCTTCAGGATCTCGCCACGGAAGGTCAGGCCGTTTTCAGCCGCATCAGTGCCGCCGTGATCAAGCTCGATTTCGAAAGCGAACTCGGCGATGTCCTGAAAGAATGCCATCACGTGGCAAGCGGGCTGGCCGCCGGCGGCGCCGGAGACATTTCCGGCTTCGCAGAGAAAATCCAGCCGTTTTCGGCACGCATCTACAAGATCTACACGATGGCGCAGGAGCGCGACGTGCATCTTCGCTACTTGCCGGTCGATCTTGCGCCCGGGCAGAAAGCACCCGCCACCGTCGAAGATGACGACGATCTCTTTGCCGACGCGCTTTTCTAGAGCGTATTCGATCTAAACGGGATCGATGGGGCGCTTTTACTGCGCCGGGTTCCCGGCGTCAGGCCGCCTGCATCAGTTTGCCAGGGCTTTTCTTGCTGGAGGCCTCAAGGAGACGGAGAACCTCGGCGGCAAAAGCTTCCGCATTCTGCAGAGCCTTGTCGAGATTGCTGACATGGCCGGCTTTCATCATATGCAGGCATCCATCGAATTCGAACATATCGCGAAACGCAGAACGTTCGAAAATCGGCGTATCGAGAACACGTACATTCCTTTGCGCCAGCAGTTCCCGTGCAGCCAGAAGCGCGCGGGTCGTGACCAGCGGATTGACGCGGGTCAGCACGACGGAATGGTCGATCCGGATATTCGCCTTTTCATCGAGATAACGCAGCAGCTCCAGCACCTGCGCCCCGCCCTGCGCATCCATGGTGCTGCCCTGAACGGGTATCAGCACATGGTTGGAGAGACCGATCGCAGTCGCGAGCAGGGGCGATTGCGCACCGGGCAGGTCGATGATCACCTGATCGAACGCACGGCGGCTGTCGATGACATGCTGCTGTAACGTCGCCGCCGTCACATAGGTGATGACTGAAAAATCGACACGCGCATCGGCCTTTTCACGCCAGCGGGAAATCCAGCGCTGTGGATCGGTATCGATGACGCAAACCCGTGATCCGCGCCGCGCCAGTTCGGACGCCAGGAGAAGAACCGCCGTGGTTTTCCCGGCGCCGCCCTTGGTATTCGCGAAGGTGATAACTGGCATGGCATGATCCGGAAAACTGGGCGGAGACGGTCATGCCTCGCGGAACGCACCTGTCGCATGGTGTTACCGCCATCATTGGCGAGTTTGGTTAATGCCGGGTAAAAAAGGGTCGCGCCATCAGCGGCGGCGGTCTTCTGCCTGAATTTCCAGCGCGATCCTGTCGAGTGGCAGAACCTTGTCGACACCGCCATGGGCGATCGCTTCCTTCGGCATGCCGAAGACAACAGAGGATGCTTCGTCCTGCGCCACCGTGAAGGCGCCGGCCTGATGCATTTCCAGCATGCCGCGTGCGCCATCATCACCCATGCCTGTCATGATGATGCCCATGGCGTTGGCACCGGCGGCACGCGCGGAAGAACGAAACAGAACGTCCACCGAAGGCCGGTGTCGCGAAACCAGTGGCCCGGTGCGGACCGAAACGCGATAACGTGCACCCTGCCGCTCCAGCAGCATATGCCTGTCGCCCGGCGCAATCAGCACATGGCCGCGCAGCACCGGATCGCCGTCCTCGGCCTCCTTGATCTCGACATCGCAGAGACTGTTCAGGCGTTTTGCAAATGCGGCGGTAAATTTTTCCGGCATATGCTGAACGATCACGATGCCGGGTGAATTGGCCGGCAGCTTCATCAGCATTGCGCGCAACGCTTCCGTGCCGCCGGTGGATGCACCGACACAGACCACCATTTCAGTGGTGCGCGCCATGGCCTTGCCCGAAGGCGGCGGCAGCACGGCATCGGCGGTCAGCTTGGCCTGCGGACCGCTTGCGGCAGCCGAACGCAGCACCGCCCGCGCATTGCCGACGCGGGCGTGCGCCGCACTTTTGACGACCTCGCAGATACGCGTGGCCTGCTCCGCCAGATGATCCGCAGCGCCTATCCTCGGCTTGAGGATGATGTCGACCGCCCCCGCCTCCAGTGCCTGAAGCAGGGTTTCCGATCCGGCCTCGGTCAGCGACGAGCACATGACTACAGGGATCGGTTTCTGCGACATGATCTTGCGCAGGAAGGTGATGCCGTCCATGCGCGGCATTTCCACATCAAGCGTGAGGACATCGGGAATTTCTTCCTGAATGCGCTTGGCCGCAACAAACGGATCGGCAGCGGCCCCGATCACCTCAATGCCGGGATCGCTTTCGAGAACCTCCGTTAGGGTCTGCCGGACGCTGGCGGAATCGTCGACGATGAGAACGCGGATTTTTTTCGACATGGCTCTCTGCCGCTATTGCTTCTTGAAAACGGTATTGGCGACCTGCCGCAGGGGCAGGTCGATACCGGTTATCGTTTCGGAATGACCGATGAAAAGGTAACCGCCCGGCACCAGGCGCTTGCACAATTGGGTCAAGACGTGCACCTGCGTTTTTTTATCAAAGTAGATGAGAACGTTACGGCAGAAGAGAAGGTGCACCGCATCGCCGATCTGGTAGGTCGGGTCCATGAGGTTGAGGCGGGCAAAACCGATCTTGGAACGCAGCCGCGGCACGATACGAACCTCCCGTCGTCCGGCATCGACCGACCGCATGACATATTTGCGCATCATGTCGGCCGGAACCGGTTCGAGCAGTTCACGGGCATAGATACCGCTATGGGCTTTCCTGAGCACATCAGTGGAAAGGTCGGTCGCAAGGATGCTGAAATTGTTGATGACCTGTTTCTCGGCCGCTTCGGCCAGCACCATCGCCATGGTATAGGGTTCCGCACCCGTCGAACAGGCGGAACTCCAGGCACGGATGCGCCCATGGCCTTCACCCGCAAGTGCAGGCAAAGCGAATTTCTCCATGTAGTCGAAATGGTTCGGCTCACGGAAAAAATCCGTCTTGTTGGTCGTCACCACGTCAATCAGGTAGATCGCTTCCTCTTCCAGCCCGTCTTCGCGGAAGAGGAAATTGCAATATTGAGCGAAGGTGGCATGCCCCGTGGCGCGAAGGCGCTTTCGCAGACGCCCTTCCAGCATGGTGCGCTTGCTGTCCGGCATCTTTATGCCGCTGTAATTGTAGATGTATTCGGCGAGCAGCCGGAAATCCCGCTGACTCAGGCCATCATGCGCGGAGCTGGCAGCAATGGAGGCATCCACGGAAAGGGCTCTCCTCATGCCGCCTGAACCGGTGTGCCGCCCTGCCGGGCAATGGCGTTTTCTTCGTTCGAGAAAAGCTTTGCAAGATCGATGATGACGACGAAATCACCTTCGCGGCGAACCACACCTGCAATGTAGTCGGAGTTCCAGTGAACGCCGATATCGGGTGCGGTTTCCATCTGGTCGCGACGGAACGGCGTCACCTCGAACACCTTGTCCGCCACAAGACCTATCGCCAGCGTGCGGGATGGGAACGGAATATCCAGCACCAGCACGCGGGTATGGGGTGTCCGCACGCTGCGGCTCATTCCGAGCCGCAGCCGCAGATCGATGATGGGCACACCCTGCCCGCGCACATCTCTCAGACCCAGCAGATATTCAGGACTATGCGGAATCTTGAACGTGTCCTCATAGTCGAGGATTTCACGGACGACCGCGACGGATACCGCAAAGACCTCCTCACCGAGGCTGAATGTCACGAACTGGCCTTCTGAAGATGTGCTGGTCATGGTCAGGCGCTTTCGCGGAAATCCGCGTCGTCAGCATCGGGACCGCCCATGGACATATCCAGTGCGAAACCTTTGACGCGGGCTTGCTGGGCGCTGACGGTGTTGCCCGTCTGCGGTTTGCGAACGGGGGCCGGCTTCATCGCCAAACGCGTCGCAGCAGGCTTTGCGGCAGGCCGATGTGCAGCCTGTGCGGGGCGCGACGAGACGCTTGAGGCATCCACCTTGAAGAAGGCGATACTGCTCTGCAACTCTTCGGCCTGTGCGGCCAGCTCTTCCGAAGTCGCAGACATTTCCTCCGAAGCGCCGGAGTTCTGCTGCGTCACCTTGTCAAGCTGCTGGATTGCCTCGTTGATCTGGGAGGCGCCGATATCCTGCTCACGGCAGGCGGCGGAGATTTCGGCGACCAGCTCGGCGGTCTTGCGAATGTCCGGCACCAGACGGTTAAGCATGTCGCCCGCTTCGGTTGCCACCTGCACGGTCTCGCCGGAAAGCGAGCTGATCTCGCTGGCAGCAGCCTGGCTGCGTTCGGCGAGCTTGCGCACTTCCGATGCCACGACAGCAAAACCCTTGCCGTGTTCTCCAGCGCGCGCCGCCTCAACGGCGGCGTTCAGCGCCAAAAGATCGGTCTGGCGGGCAATTTCCTGCACGATGGAAATCTTCTCGGCGATGGTGCGCATGGCGACCACGGCGCGGTTGACGGCTTCACCGCTGGCTTCGGCGTCCTTGGACGACTGACGCGCGATCTTTTCCGTCTGCGCGGCATTGTCGGCATTCTGCTTGATGTTGGCAGCCATCTCTTCCATCGAGGCCGAAGCCTCTTCGGCAGACGATGCCTGCTCGGTCGCGCCCTGGCTCAGCTGTTCGGAGCTGGCCGACAGTTCCTGGCTGCCGGAGGACACATTGTCGGAAGCGGAAAGCGCATCGGCGACAATGCCACGCAGGCGCTCAACCATCCGTTCCAGCGCAAGGCCGAGAGTATCCCTGTCGGACAGGGGTTTCGGCATGACGGTAAGATCGCCATCGGCAATCCGGTCGGCAATGCCTGCGGTATTGCGCAGATTGCCCGTCATCGTGTTGATGCGCGCAACGAGATCCTTGATCTCGTCATTGGTCTTGATCTCGACATTCTGATCGAGATCGCCGATCGCAACCGCCTCCGCCACGGTCATGATCTTGCGCAATCCGCTGCTGATGCCGAGCGCGATCCAGAATGCTGTCGCGATGGCGATTAGTACGGCAACGACCGATGCACTGACCAGCAGGGTGCGGGTCTGCTCATAGTCATCAGCCGCCAATTGCTTCGATTCTTCAAGACGGTCGCGGTTCATCTTGACGCCCTCGCCCAGTTTCCCTGTCAGGGCATTGGCAGCGTCACGGCCCTTGCCGGACGAGTACGACGCGGCGAGCGACGTATTGCCCTGCGCAACCAGTTCCCGGACGTGATCATCACTGGCCTCGAAAGCCTTGGTGATGGCCTGCAGATCCGTCCAGAACGCACGCGTCTCGGCGCTGGCGGTGGCTGCCATATCATTCAGCATGGCCGTCAACTGGTCGCGAGTTTCGTTACCGGCCGCCTTGAAAAGCTGGGTTTCCTCCGGCGAAGCAGCAAGGATGATATTCTTCTGCGACCGGACGGTTGCCAGCGCCAGTGCGTTCATCTGGTGAACCTTGTCGAGGCGCACGACAGTACCGTCGACCACATCGTCCATGGCATTCTTGGCGATACCGAGGCTGTAGATGCCGTAGCCGGCCGTTCCGGCAAGCATCAGGATCAGAAAGCCGAAGGCAACCGCCAGCTTCATCTTGATTGTAAATCGCATCTCAATGCTCCTTGGAAAGTTCGATGACGTTGCCACGCGCGCTGGACGAAACCGGTCCGGACTCGCGATGCCCCGTGAAAATTGCTGTCAGATTTGGAAGAATGACGAACTCGCTGCCGCGTTTGATGAGGCAATGGATGTAATCCGCCCGCCACCGCATGCCGACGCTCGGCGGCGGTTCGCTGGCTGCCCGGCTGAACGTGGTCACCTCGTTGACCTTATCGGTCCTGATGCCGATCAATGCTGGCTCGCCATCGAACGGCAGTTCTATGACGACGATACGGCTATCAATGGTTCGCTCGGTGGCTTCCATGCCGAATGCAAGACGGATATCAGCCAGAGGGATGACCTTGCCCCGGAAGTTGATAACACTCGCCACGAAGGCTTTAGCACCGGGAACGGCGGTTTCGGGCAGAAGATCCAGAATTTCCCGAACCTTCACCGCCTCTATGGCGAAGGTCTCGCCCGCGATGTTGAAGGTCAGAACTTCCACGGCGTCGGACACGCCCCAAAATTCGTCCGTCTGCTTCAAGAGAGACTGGTTCATCCCGCGGCCCGCAATCGCGCCTCCTGCTGTTGCCCCGCCATCACCAAATGTGCGACATCGAGGATAAGGGCGACATTGCCGTCACCGAGGATGGTCGCGCCTGAGAATGTCGCGACGTCATGGTGCAGTTTCGACATGGCCTTGATGACCGTCTGGTGGTCACCGATGATCTGGTCAACCACAAGCCCGACCCGCTCGGAGCCGGTGGAAATGACGACGATCTTCTGGAACTGATCCGGCTTGGTTCCGGTGTTGAACAATTCGCGCAGGCGAATGAAGGGAACGAGGCTCTCGCGCAGTGAAATGAAGGACCGGCCCCGCGAACGAATATCGTCGTCAGGCGACAGTTCGAGGCATTCCTCCACCGCCGGCAGCGGAATGACGTAGCAACCATTGCCGACCCGCACCAGCAGGCCGTCGATGATGGCCAGAGTCAACGGGATCGCCAGCGAAACTTCCGAACCCGCGCCCGGCGTGCTGGTAACGCTGATCGTGCCGCGAAGGGCCTCGACACTCTTTTTCACCACATCCATGCCGACACCACGGCCGGAAAGACTGGTAACTTCAGAGGCTGTCGAAAAGCCCGGCTGGAAGATCATCTGCAGCAGTTCCTGATCGCTGACCTGCGCGTTCGGAGCCAAAAGGCCGGAAGCCTCAGCTTTTGCCCGGACGCGCTGGCGATCAATGCCACGGCCATCGTCACGGATGGTGATCGTCACATCACCGCCCGACTGGCGGGCAATGAGGGTGATCCGCCCCGTCGCCGGTTTGCCGGCCGCCACACGCTCATCGCTTTTTTCGAGTCCATGGTCGCAGGAGTTACGGACAAGGTGCACAAGTGGATCAGCCAGGCGTTCGATCACCGCCTTGTCGACCTCTGTGCCTTCGCCCTCGGTCTCCAGCTCGATCTGTTTGCCCGTTTCCCGCGCCAGGTCATGGATCAGACGGCGGAACCGACCAAAAAGCTGGGCGATCGGCACCATTCGCAGGACCATCATCGTATCGCGAAGTTCTCCGGAAAGACGTTCGACATCCTCCGAAACAGAGCGCAAAAGAATATCGACGCTGCTACCCGCCAGCTGCGAAAGGCGGGACTGGGCAATGACGAGTTCACCGACCCGATCCATCAACTCGTCAAGTCTTTCAGCAGGCACCCGTACGTTTTCGGCCGCCTTGCCGCCCTTCGGATCGGCGGCGACCTTTCTGGCTTCCGGCAGGATCTCGGAAACGGGGAGCTCTTCTTCGACAACCGCTTCGATTGCGCGGATATCGATCTCCATGTCATCCATCACGAAGATGAAAACGTCGTCGATTGCCGATTGCGGCTGCTCGGTCGTCAGCCGGACTGTCCAGCCTAGATGGAGATCGCTCGGATTGAGGGCGTCGAGAGACGGCACCGTCGAGGTGTCGGCAACGATTTCACAATCGCCGAGTTCGGCCAGCTCATCGAGAAGACCAAGGGGATTGGTTCCGTTTGCCATGGCATTGACGGGCAACCGGAACCGGATTTCCCAGGTGGCGGCTTTTGCCTTTGCCGGCTTCCTGGCGAGATTCTGCGCCGGAACATGTGTCAGGACACCGCCATCGCCACGAGTGCCGACTGCCGCACGAAGCTTGGCGAGCAGCTGCTCTCCAACATCACCCTGCACACCGTGCGGATTGTCGACCAGCGCCTGCATATGATCCTGCGCTTCAAGAACGGCTGCGACCAGTTCGCTGGTTGCCGGAACCTCGCCCTTGCGCACCCGGTCAAAGGCGGTTTCGCAATGGTGGGTGAAAGCGGCAAGCGCCTCGAACCCGAACATTGCCCCGGACCCCTTCAATGTATGCAGTCCGCGGAAAACGGCGTCGATCTGATCCTGATCGGTCAAATCGTGAAGCAGATCGAGAAGGCCCCCCTCGATTTGCTCGAAAAGCTCCGCAGCCTCCGTTCTGAAAACCTGAATAGGGTCCAGCGTCGTCATTTTCCGAGGACCTTTCTGACGATCTTGACCAGATGTTCGGCATCGAAGGGCTTGGTCAGCCAGCCGGTGGCACCGGCGGCCTTGGCGCGCGCCTTCATGTCCGCATCGGATTCCGTCGTCAAAAAGATGATCGGAATGCCGGTATGAGCCGGAGATTGCCGAAGCGCCTCAATCATCTCGAGACCATTCATGTTCGGCATGTTGAGATCAGTGACGATGAGGTCAAAATTCGCGGCCTTCGCCTTGGCAAGACCGTCCTGCCCATCAACGGCCTCGGTAATCTGGTAGCCCGCGCCTGTGAGGGCGATCTTAGTCGTCATGCGAATGCTGGCGGAATCGTCGACCGTTAAAATATGTGCGCTCATGATATGTCCTTTCCATGCAACCAGAACTGGCGGGAGGCTTCATCCATCCGCGACAGGAAACCGCCCCGCCGCAATGTCTGCAAAACCTGACCGTCAGCCGGCTCTTTCAATGTTATCGTCTTGTTGTTCTGCGCCGCGAAATTGCGCGAGGCTTCCATCAGCTGCACGAAGCTCAAATCCGCATCCGCATCCTTGGGCACCTCGACCACCAGCCTGTCGGTGTCTTTGAGACGGTCGAGAAGAAGACCGTGTGCCGACGCAATCGACCGTATGGAAAGCGCTTGCGGCATCTTCAGTGTGTCGTTCGTGGTTTCATCAAACATGGGGAGTCTCCCGAACGGCTTCGGTGTGCATGCCGCCATCCGCCCTGATCGGTTGTTCTTCCGGTGTTTCGAGGCTCGGCACTTCGATCTCCAGAACGTCGTGACCCGTCATGAGCCTCTCAATCAGCGTCCATTGGCGCTGGAACGCCGCGACGCAGGCGGGATCGAAATGGCTGCCGCTCTGCGCGACAACATGCGCATAGGCCTCTTCGGTCGACCACGCCTTCTTGTAAGGACGCTCGGAGCAGAGAGCCTCAAAGACGTCCGCAATGGCGACGATACGGGCTTCCAGCGGAATGCCGTCGCCCGACAAGCCGTGCGGATATCCCGTTCCATCCCATTTTTCGTGATGGCCACCTGCAATCGCCTCGGCTATGCGCAGCAGGTCGGATGAACCGTTTTCGAGAATCTGCACACCGATACCGACATGTTTTCGCATTTCGGTAATCTCATCAGGCGTCAGGCGACCCGGCTTCAGCAGCACGCTGTCGGAAATTCCGATCTTGCCGACATCGTGCAAGGGTGCCGCGAGATAGATCATGCGGCAATGCTCGTCATCGAGGCCGATATCCTTTGCCATCAGCATGCTGATTTGCGCGACGCGGGAAATATGGTCGCCGGTGTGGCCGTCGCGGAATTCGATGGCCCGCGCCAGGCGCCAGATGATTTCCTCTTCGCGGGCCGCGAGTTGCCGGGTGGCCTTGCGCACCTCATCCACAAGGCTGCGCGCCTGTCCGGCAAGATCGCGCTGCGCCTTGCGCAAGGCGAGAAGGTTGCGCACCCGCGCCTTCAGCTCCACCGGGTCAAAGGGCTTGTGGATGAATTCCGTGACACCGCTCTCTATCGCTTCGATAAGGACAGGCCGGCCTCTTTCCGATGTGATCATGATGACAGGCACATGAGCAAAATGCTCATACGTATTCAGTGCCTTGAGGAGCTGTATGCCGTTATATTTCGGCATCGTATAATCCACCACAAGCAGATCGACCGCATTGTTGCGGCAGAATTCCAACGCCTCCGTGGGATCGGTGAAGCCCACGATGGTGCCGACATCCGGAAGCCCGCGGACCGTCGCTTTCAGGGCAACAAGAATCGACTTGCTGTCATCGACCAATACGATTTGCACTTGTCCTCGCTATCATTGGATTGCGGGCGAATAGACGCGCGAACTCCTCGGCTTTCACCGAGCGAATTCAACGGATCTGGAAACATTTTTTTGGGAAAAGACGACCGCGTCATGTGGTCATAAAAATGAAGCGCCTGCGCGAAATTCGCCTGCGAAGACAACTTTTTATATGAATAAATTGACCAGATGTTGGTTAACAGCGACTTAAGTGTGACTTATGAATACTTATAGTGAAGCGCCATCATCAGGCCTTCCAACGGGAATGTGATCCTGTTGCGTGGCGCCGCAGCCTCTCGGGCTGATGCGCAGACGCGCCACTAATCCTTGTTAGTATTTCTAACCTACGGAGAAGATTTCGGCCGATTGTTGCAGCGTTGATCCTCGAATAGCCTGAGACGAGAATTGGTATCAGGCAAAAGAGGGAACGATGTTGAAACGGCAGGACAAGATCAAGCTCGGAACCTTTGTTTACACGTTCGGCTTCCATGCAGCCGCATGGCGGCACCCGGCAAGCAAGGTAACGGCAGCAACCGACTTCAGCCACATGTTGAATGTGGCCAGAATTTCTGAAGCTGCCAAATTCGATTTCATGTTCCTCGCCGATTCCGCTGCGGCTGCCGTTGGTGACCCCGACGCCCTGGCGCGCAGCCCGACCAAGCAGAACCGGTTCGAACCGCTTTCTCTCATCTCGGCACTTTCGGTGATGACGGAAAGACTGGGCCTGGTCTCGACGGTATCGACGAGCTATTATGAACCCTTCAATGTCGCCCGGATTTTCGCGTCTATCGATCAGCTGAGCCGGGGACGCGCCTGCTGGAATGTCGTCACCTCCGATCATGACGAGACCGGCTACAACTTCAATCGTCAGGGTCTCGATCCTCACGCCGTCCGTTACGAGCGCGCGCAGGAATTCATCGACGTAGTGTTCGGCCTATGGGACAGCTTTGAACGCGATGCCTTGCTGCTTGATCGCGAAAGCGGCGTTTATTATGACAAGGCCAAGCACCATACCCTCAATCATGTCGGCAAGCATTTTCAGGTGCGCGGCCCCCTCAACATTGCGCCTTCCGAGCAGGGGCGGCCTGTTATTGCTCAGGCCGGCGGCTCCGAGGCCGGAATGAACCTTGCTGCACGGACGTCTGAAATCGTCTTCAGCCTAGCATCCAACATCGAGAGCAACAGGGCTTTCTACCAGAACGTCAAAGGACGTATGCCGGCATTCGGTCGCGATCTCGAAGATCTCAAGGTCATGCCGGGAATTGTCGTCAATGTCGGGGAGACCGAGGCGGAGGCAAAGGCAAAAGTCGATTTTCTCATCGACAGCCTTCATCCGGACGTGGGTCGGTTGATGCTTTCGGAGTTCCTCGAAGCCGACCTTCGTGGCGTCCCCCTCGATCAACCATTTCCGATGGACCGGCTGCCCGCCGAGCCGAAAGGCTCGCGCAAGATGTTTGACCAGCTCGTCGAGTTCGTCAAGCAAGGACAGACAGTGGGACAATTGATCCGCCACTACGCAGAACGCCACACCGGAAACGGAATAACCGGGACACCAAAACAGATCGCAGACTACATGGAAGAGTGGTTCGAAACCCGTGCCGCCGACGGTTTTATTCTTATGTTCCCGACACTTCCCGCAAGCCTGGAAGATTTCGTCCGCCTTGTCTTGCCGGAGTTGCGGCGGCGCGGACTGTTTCGTGAGGAATATGAAGGATCGACGCTGCGCGAGAACCTGGGGCTTTCGATGCCTGCCAACCGTTACACGGCCGCCAAAGGCGATAAAGAGCGCATCTGAAGGAGCCGATCATGGTGGACCAGATAAAAATGCAGGTGCCGTCTCCGGGAGCTGACCTCTTCAAATCCTCCATGCGGAATCTGGCGGGTGCCGTTTGCGTCATCACGACAGGCACGGGTGAAACACG
Source organism: Agrobacterium sp. S7/73 (assembly GCF_019355535.1). Taxonomy (NCBI): domain Bacteria; kingdom Pseudomonadati; phylum Pseudomonadota; class Alphaproteobacteria; order Hyphomicrobiales; family Rhizobiaceae; genus Agrobacterium; species Agrobacterium sp. S7/73. Next base: position 333,525 of record NZ_CP072136.1, on the reverse strand, counting down.
AACCGGCTTCACCGCAACATCCGTCACAGCACTTTCTGCGGATGGCCCGACTGTGATGGTCGCACTCAATCGCGGATCCTCGTCCTGGGAAATCGTCGAGAAAGCCAGACGGTTTTGCGTCAACGTCGTCGCTGAAGGTCAGGAAAACGTCGCCCACTCATTCTCGGGTTTTAATGGCCTTAAGGGTGCCAGCCGCTACGATGGCGCCGTCTGGCACACGATGGCGTCAGGCGGCCTTGCGCTGGATGGCGCTCTGGCAAGTCTGGACTGCGAACTCGAAGACGCGATCATCCATCGATCCCATGTGATCCTGATCGGCCTCGTCCGGTCGATAAGGACGCATGACGATGCCCGGCCACTTCTGTACTGGCGCGGAGAATATCAACACATCAGAAGGTGATATCCCGAGCGGTAGGCCCTTAGTCACGCACTGCGGTTCGGGGACGATGCGACAGACTGCTTTTTCGCGATCGCCATCACCCACATATGAAATTCTCTTCCGTAGGGCTTATCGAAAACGGAACGATCCCATGCCAGATAGTAGCTCTCGGGAAGCGGAAGGCGGATGTCGAAAGGAACAACAAGAGTACCGGCCTGCAACTCGTCCTCGATCATCGAGACCTGAGCCAGCACGAAGCCGTGTCCGTTGACCGCAGCGTCGATTGCGTTGCTCGACAGCGCGAAAAACAGGCTCGAGAGTTTTTCATTCACGGTCGCGCCAACCAGCTGCGCCCACTCGCTCCATTGTGGCGGACGGCTGTAATGGGCTTCCCACTCGATATTGAGCAAAGGGAATTTGAGAAGGTCGGCGGGCGCCGATAATGTCCGTCCCCCGAGCAAACGCGGCGAACATGCGGGAACCACCCAATCCGTATAAAGCGGCACGAAATGCGCGTGCACCTCTGCCCGCTTTCCATAGGTTATGCGAAAATCGCTCTGGCCGCCCGACAGGCTGGGTTCGTCATCCTTGCCGATGATACGGACATTGGCTTCCGGATAGAGAGCCTGCCACTCGAAGATCTTGCGGCCGATCCACTTGTTCACCACCGAGCTGAGCGCAGTCAGCACGATGCCGGTCTGGCTCCGCGCCCGTTCGAGAACATCGACGGAATGATTGAGCTGGCTGAAGCCTTTGGCGACTTCCTTGTGAAGAAGAACACCCCACGACGTCAGTTCCACACGGCGTCCGATACGTTCGAGGAGCGTAACGCCGAGATGGTTCTCAAGCTTGCGCACCTGTTGGCTGATGGCACTGGGTGTTACGCCCAGTTCTTTGGCAGCCGTGCTCATCGTACCGCACCTTCCTACGGCTTCGAAAGCTTGCAGGGCATGGAGTGGGGGCATAGCCAATAGAGTATCTCCAGTTCTGCTTTTTGTTAAGTTTTTCTAAACAAAAACGCAACGAAAATCCGCTTGTCCCGCATCGCAACAAGGAAAATACTGTTCCGATTAAAGCGAGAACGGGGGAAGAAAATGTTTCTCAAGAATGCTTGGTACGTCGCCACCTGGGATCACGAAATCGGACGAGACCTGACACCCGTAACGATGCTCGGCGAAAATATCGTTCTTTATCGTCTTCAGAATGGCAAGCTTGCAGCGCTCGAAGATGCCTGTCCCCATCGCAAGCTCCCCTTGTCCATGGGGCGTATCAAGGGCGACGACGTCGAATGCGGCTATCACGGACTGACCTTCGACTGTTCCGGCGCCTGCACCCGCGTGCCGGGTGCAGAGCGTATTCCACATGTGGCCTGCGTCCGCTCCTACCCGGTGGAGGAACGTTACGGGCTCGTTTGGGTCTGGATGGGTGAGGCCGCGAAAGCCGATCCCGCAGAGATTTTCCATGTCGAACATTTTGGTGATCCGTCCTGGGGCGTCAATCGCGGCGAGTCGATGACGATCAACTGCAATTACCTCTACATGACGGACAATCTGCTGGACCCATCCCACGTCGCATGGGTGCATCAGAGCTCGTTCGCCAGTTCCGCCTGCGAAGAAACGCCACTGGAAACAACGGTGAAAAGCGATGGCGTCGTCGTCTGGCGCTGGATGCTGGATTCAGATCCAGCCCCCTTCTACGCACCGTTCCTGCAATTTGAGGGGAAATGCGATCGAAAACAGCATTACGAGGTTCGCTACCCCAGCAATGCCATCATCAAGGCCATCTTTGCACCATCAGGCTCCGGCGGCGAAGGCCGCGAATTGCCAGCCAATACGTTCTTGATGGACAGCTACAATTTCATGACGCCAGTCGATGAGAACCGCACGAAGTATTACTGGTTTCAGATGCGAAATTTCGCGCCCGACGACCCGGACGTTTCAGCGCGCTTCGCAACATCCGTACGCGGCGCATTCGAGGAAGACCGTGTCGTGCTAGAGGCGGTCCACCACGGGATCGCGAACAAGAAGACTCCAAACCTCGATCTGAAGATCGATGTCGGACCGCTGCGGTTCAGACGCAAGCTTTCACAGATGATCGATAGCGAGACCATGAATGTCGTCGCTGCCGCGGAGTAAGCGCCTGCGCCGGAATGACTAACGATATGGTCTTCGCCTGCTCAAATGGTCAGGCGGAGATGGCAAAAAAATAATAACCGGGAACATAGCTGGTGATCGGCAAAAGCCGACGCCCGCCACAAATCGGGAGTATCCTTGATGCGCCACATCAGGCAGCCTGAGCTCTATTCAGTGGACTATAATGTGCTGCGGCAACGTTTTCTTTCCGCCGCGCGCCGGTCGAATGCTGCGTTGTTCGAATATAAGCATCCATTGCATGGCCCAGATGGAGAGCACCTTTTCACGGATGTTGCATATCTGGGCGAACGCAACGCGTCAAAAAAACTAGTCATCTTGTCCGGCACGCACGGAGTTGAGGGGCAATTCGGATCGGCTTGCCAGGCTGAATGGCTTGCCGCAAATAACCCTTTACCGCTTCCTCCCGATACGGCTGTGGTGATGATCCATCTGATCAACCCATGGGGAACAGCATGGAGCCGACGGGTCAACGAGGACAATGTCGATCTCAACCGAAACTTCGTTGACTGGAAGAGAGCCGTTCCACGAAACGAACGATACGCCCCACTGCATAATGCATTTGTCTGCGCCGAGTGGGATGGGCCCGATCGTGACCGTGCCGATCAACTGCTGAGAGATGCCAAGGCCGGTTTAAACGGCCACGCCGGGATCGCCGCGATTATCGAAGCAGGCCAATACGACTTTCCAGACGGACTGTTTTATGGCGGCAACGGCCCGACATGGTCGAACCGCACCCTCAACGATATCTTGAGCACTTTCGTCAGTGGCGCGTCGGATGTCGTCGTCTTCGATCTTCACACCGGTGCAGGCCCTTACGGATATCCCGCACTGCTATCGGTGGCGGAAGAGGACCATGCCGGTCTGGAATGGGGCAGGAAAACCTATGGGCACGCACTCGCGGTCGTGATGACCGGCAATGGCGCAACGACCGATACCGGCATTGCGGCAACGGCTACGGGCTACGTTTCAGCAGCGGTCTGCAAATCCTTGCCGGACAGCCGCGTATTGCCGCTGGTAATCGAATGCGGAACCCTTGAAGGCCCGGTGGTGATGGACGCCGTGCAGGCCGATAACTGGCTGCATCTTTTCGGGAATATCGAATCTCCGCTGGGGCAGAAAATCAAGAAGACGCTGAGAACGGCGTTCATTCCTGACGAACCCGAATGGCAGCAGAACTGTCTTGGGACAAGCTTGCGATATTTCGACCGCGCGCTGAACGCACTTGCCTCGGTTACTCCCAAGGATTCAAAGGGCGCAACCGCTCCGGCTTTGGTGAGCGACTGGCCACCGGCCGTGCCTGTCAACACCAAACGCCATGAACGGCCAGCCGTTGAAGTTCATGATCTCCACAAAAGCTTCGGCACGCACGAAGTCCTGTCGGGCGTGGGGCTGAGTGCCGATCCCGGTGAAGTCGTTTCCATGATCGGCTCGTCAGGGTCCGGCAAGAGCACGTTTTTGCGCTGCATAAACCTGCTTGAACAGCCCAGCAGTGGAACGATCGTCGTTGATGGCGAGGAAATACGAATGAAGGGTGGAGCGAATGGCCGTTCGCAGCCAGCAGACATGCGCCAGGTCGAAAGAATTCGCGCCCGCGTGGGAATGGTATTCCAGAACTTCAACCTCTGGCCCCACATGTCCGTGCTTGAGAACATCATCGAGGCTCCCGTCCATGTTCTTGGCGAGCGTCGCCAGGATGCAATCGACCATGCCCATCAGTTGTTGAAGAAAGTGGGACTGTCGGAAAAGCATGCCCAATATCCCGGGCAGCTCTCCGGCGGCCAGCAGCAACGTGCGGCCATCGCAAGAACACTGGCCATGCGGCCAAAAGTCATCCTCTGTGACGAACCGACATCCGCTCTCGACCCCGAACTTGTGGGAGAGGTCCTGCGCGTGATCCGTCAGCTGGCAGAAGAGGGCAATACCATGATCCTCGTGACGCATGAAATGCAGTTTGCGCGCGAGGTTTCTCACAAGATTCTCTTCTTACACAAAGGAAAGGTGGAGGAAGAGAGTACCCCGGCGGAATTGTTCACCAATCCGCGATCGGAACGCCTGCGTCAGTTTCTGTCGCGAACTTTATGACGTGATCCGCTGTGCCGGCGCTGTGTCCGGCAAATCAAACCCAACAAATAACCAAATAGGGGAATTCGCATATGAATCTGAAAGTCCTGTCACTCGCCCTGCTTCTTGCAGGCGTCAGCACGGCGCACGCTGCCGAAGGCGAATTGTCGATCGGCACCGAAGGTGCCTATCCACCATGGAGCATGGCCGATGCTGCCGGCAATGTAACCGGCTTCGACGCCGATGTCGGCAACCTGCTCTGCACGAAGCTCGCCGTGAAGTGCCGGTTCGTCGTGCAGGCCTTTGATGGCCTGATCCCTGCCCTCAAGGCGAAGCGCTTCGACGTCATCATCTCCGGGATGTCGATTACCCAGGATCGAAAAAAGGAAATCAATTTTTCGGTCGGATATGCTGAGCTGGCAAACATGTTCCTCGTTCCCAAGACGTCCGATCTCGCCGGCATCAAGGATATCGACACTTTGTTGAAGGGCTTGGACGGCAAGACGATCGGCGTTCAAACCGGCACGACGCACGCCCATTTCATCGAAAAGCGGGTGCCGAATGCCAATCTCAAAACCTACGACACGCTCGACAATATGCAGATCGATCTCGCAAGCGGCCGCGTTGAGGCAGCATTTGCAGACGCCTCTGCACTTCAGGATTTTCTCGCCAAGCCCGAAGGCAAGGACTTTCAGTTTGTCGACGTGAAAGTTCAGAGCAAATTCGATTCCACCCTCGGCGAAGGGATCGGCGTCGGTATTGCCAAGGAGAACACCGAGCTGAAGACGAAGATCGACAAGGCACTGTGCGAGCTCGTCGCGGATGGTTCGATCGGCAAAGCGAGCCAGAAGTGGTTCAAGATGGATATCTCCAGACCCTGCAACTAAGACGCCTGCCCCGCTCTTCCCAGAAGTGCGGGGCAACCACTCAATCGCAACCTGACAGGGTGCGCACGGTCGAAGACGCTGACGATGCCTGCTGCCAAAAAGGCAAGGGAGTGCGCAGCAAAACCAAGGCAAATCCAATGGAGTCTAGTCTGATCCTAGTTTGGCAGGGTGGTTGGATAAGAGCCATTCTGCAGGGGGCCGCAATAACGATTGCCGTCGGTACGGTCAGCATGCTTGTCGGTGCGTTGATCGGAACCTTGTGCGGGGTCACCAAGTGGGCGCGGATATTCCCGCTGACACTTGTGGTAGACGCCTATACCTCTCTCGTGCGGGGGGTGCCTGAACTGCTTATCATCTATCTGCTGTTCTTTTCTTCCGTGCAATTCGTGACACAGGTTGCCACAGCTTTCGGATATGCTGCCCTTGCGGACAGCGGATATGCCTTCATCATTGCCATCATTGCCATCGGTACGATTTCAGGCGCCTACTCGACCGAGGTTATCAGGGGAGCATTGGCTTCCATCCCGACGGGACACATAGAAGCTGCGCGCGCACTGGGGATTCCCGGGCGCCGCATCTTCAGGCGCATCATCATCCCGCAAATGCTACGCATTGCCATCCCCGGTATGAACAATGTCTGGCAGACAACCATCAAGGACACGGCACTGGTATCGGTTGTCGGGCTACAGGAACTGATGCGCGCCGCCTCGGTTGGCGCCGGTAGCACCCGCAATCCCCTGATTTTCTTTCTTATCGCAGCCGTCGTGTATTTCGCGATCACCATCATAAGCCAGGCTGGATTCGACAGGGTCGAACGCCTGGTGAGACTAAGGGCGAGGAAGTAACGCGATGGATATCGAATTCCTGAAAACATCGATGCCTTTCCTCTTGAAAGGGCTTTCCACAACGGCGACCATAACCGCGATATCTGTCGCGATCGGTTTCAATCTCGGCCTTGGTCTTGCGCTCATGCGGCTGTCCGAAAACCGTTTCCTTGCCGGGTTTGCAAAATATTACAGCATGGTCTTTCGCGGTACACCGCTGCTTGTACAGCTGTTCCTGTTTTACTACGGGCTTGGCCAAATTGGCTTTATCAAAGGCAATGCCATAACGTGGTGGGTGATTAGTGATGGTGCGCGCTGCGCGGTCATGGCGATGGCGCTCAACACAGCCGCCTATACATCGGAGATTCTGCGAGGCGGATTATTATCGGTTCCCGCGGGTCTCAAGGAAGCGGCCAAAGCCACGGGAATGTCACCATTTATGCGTTTCCGCCGGATCGAATTCCCGCTCGCCATTCGCCAGGCTCTGCCGGCTTACGGCAATGAGCTGATCCTCGTCGTCAAGGGTACGAGCCTTGCCTCGACAATCACGGTTCTCGAGATCACGGGATATGCAAAGCGCCTGATGAGCCAGACATTCGCGATTTTCGAGGTTTTCGCCTTGGCGGGTGCCATCTACCTCGTCATCAACCTCACCCTCGTCATGCTCATCCGCATGCTTGAGGCACATCTGATGCGTCACGAAGCGCGCTGAAGGCCAGTAGTCTCGAACCTTATGACTGCCTGTCACGCGCATTGATGGACTATATCGCCGCCTGGACAGCCAAAAAAATGGCGTTCTGGCGAACTGAAACGTAGTCGCCCATATCGTGTCCGCGCCGCGCGCCTAAAGAGCGCGGCGTTGTCATGTCAGCCGGTGACTTTGCCGGGGTTAAGAGTGTATCCGCCATCGATTGCGGCCTTGATCTGCGTCATCAGGGCAAATTTTACCGGGTTCGCTGTCTCCCGCAACGCATGAATGCGTTTGGAGCCGATCCCATGTTCCGCCGAGAACGAACCACCCGATTGCGTCAGGTCGCGGTAGAGAACGGATTCGATGGCAGCAATCTTGGCGGGCGTCAGAGCTGTCCCGGCTGCATTGAGAACAATGTGAAGATTGCCATCGGCAATGTGGCCGAAGAGGTAGGGATCGAGGAGAGGATCGATTGACCGAAGCTCCGGTACGCAGCGAGCCACATATTCTTCGATCTGCGACAAGGGGACGGAGACGTCAAAGGACGGCGCAGCCGGATATCTGCGATAGATAAGGTCCGTGTCCTCCCTCAGACGCCACAACTCTGCTTCCTGTGCCTTCGATGTTGCGACGACAGCGGACACGTTCGGATAGGTTTCATACAGCTCCTCGTAAATCCGGCCGAGCTCCATCTGAAGCTGTTCCTCGTCCCCGCCGCCCAGAGACATGATGAGGTTGAGAGGATAGTCAGGGGCATAATCTGGCGCCGACCAAAGGTGCTCGCCCGCCGTCAGGGAGAAAAACGAATTCCAGATCGCTTCCGCCGCACGCATGTGGCCATACCTCACGGTCAACCCCAGCCTGGTTGCATCAAGAGCCGCTTCAACGGAGGGAAACCCAAAAAGTGCGGTGGCGGTTGCTGCGGGAACCGGCTCCAGCTTGATGGCAACCCTGGTCACAATACCAAGCGTACCCTCGGCCCCGATGAAGAGATGCTTGAGATCGTATCCTGCGGCGTTCTTCACCACGCGTGTCAGGTCGGAATATATCGAGCCATCAGGCAATACGACTTCCAGCCCGAGCACGCGATGGCGCATCACCCCATATCGAAAAGCAGAAATCCCGCCGGCATTGGTCGAGACCATTCCGCCAATCGTGGCAGAACCACGCGATGGCAAGTCGATGCCTGGCTCGAGACGATGCTCCGATGCGGCCGCCTGCAACGCTTGAAGCGTAACGCCCGCCTCCACAACGGCAACCCGCTCATCTGGATAGATTTTCACGATCCGGTTCAGCCGGGCGGTCGACACCACGATTTGACCGGGGACGGACACACCCCCGCCAACAAGCCCGGTTCGGCCACCCTGCGGTACAACCGATATACCATGGGCAACCGCAGTTTTTATGATCGACGCAACCTCTTGCGGAGATGAAGGGAAAGCAACCGCATCCGCACCGAAATTCGCAGGCGTTACGCCATAATCGAGATTGGCAACGGCATCACCGCGTTTCAGGTTCGACAGGCCGATAATCTGGTCGATTTCATTGAGAAACGCGGCGGACAAATCCCGTGTTGAGGCGGTATTGTGTTCGATCATGACGCGACTTTTGCCTCAGGAAGCTTATCTTTGAGTGAGCGTAACGCTTCGAGAAAACGGTCGTTTTCCGCAGGAAGCCCGACGGTCACACGAATGAAGCTGGCGAACTCCGGTTCTTTCCAGGGCTTGACGATGACGCCATGGGACAGGAAATGATCGAAAGCGATCGAACTGTCGCAACCAACATCGATGAAGAGAAAATTCGTCTGAGAGTCCGGAACGAAAAGATCAAGCGAGGCGATTGCCGCAGCCATGCGCCTGCGCTCCTTGACGACGCTTTCGACTGAAACCCGCATCCAGTTTTCGTCATCGAGCGCGGCAACTGCGGCCAATTGCGCGGCTGCATTGACGTTGAACGGTGTCTTTGCAGATGACATGGCCTGTGCCAGCCGCTCATCGGACGCCACGGCATATCCGACGCGCAACCCAGCCAGCCCATAGGCCTTCGAGAAGGTTCTGAGCACGACCCAGGAGATAGCGCTGTCAGCCAGTGTCTTAAGCCCATCTGGCGTATTCCCGTCGCAGAATTCGAAATAGGCTTCGTCGAAAACAAGCAACGTCTCTTTCGGGACGGCTGCAATGAGGCTTGAGAGCTGATCCTGTCGCAACGCAGGGCCCACGGGATTGGAAGGCGAGGAGATGAAGAATATCGATGGCTTTTCGCGCAATGCGGTCGTCATCGCCTCGAGATCAAACCGAAGATCCTTCGTCATCGGTATCCTGATGATTTTCGCGCCATTTGCTTTGGGCTCGATTTCGTGAAGGCCGAAACCAGGTATCATCGCGACTACGGTAGCATCCGGACGCAGGACCGCGCGACAAACGGCAGCGATCATCTCTTCCGAGCCGTTTCCAATGACAATCCGGTTTCCGGCGACGCCGAGCTTTCGACTAAGCGCATCACGCAAGATCACACAGGCAGGATCCGCATAGCGTGAAGGGTCGAGACTGGCCAGCGCAGCGGTTGCCTTCGGAGAGCAACCATATGGATTCTCATTGCTGGCAAGGGCCGCAATATCGGTCAAACCCGTCTTGCTTCGCGCAACGGCGATATTCATTCCAGCATTATAAGGCGGGAGTTCAGCAACGTGCGGGTTGAGTCTGAGTGTATCGGCCATGGGTTGATCTCGCTGATTTGGATAAACGCTGGAATCTGGTTTCAGAGGTCGAGTACGACTGAACTCACGGGCTTGGAACAACAGAGGAGAATCTGCCCGGACGGCACGTCATCCAGCGGCTCATCCACATATTCAACGTCGCCGGACACAAGGTCCTGGACACAGCTGCCGCAGACACCCGCGCGACAGGAGAATGCTGGCTCAATACCCCGGCTCTCCAGAAAGCTCAGGATGGATTCCGAGGCTGAATCCCACTCGAATCTGGCATTTGACTTCCCAAGAACAATCTCGATGCCGGAGTACTCAGACTCTGACGCCACCGGAGCAACAGTGAGGCTGAGGTTTGCTTCCTTCTTCGGCTGCGATGGCGAAAGCAGGGAGGCAGGCCCGAAAAATTCGTAGGCAATCTTGCTTTTCTCCAAGCCGAGGGAGAGGAGCAGGTCATACATCGCCTGCATGAACGGCGGTGGTCCGCACATATAGACTTCGTAATCGTCCAGCGGCAAAAAGGACTGCAAGGTCTCCCGAGTGATGAAACCGGCGGAATGGAATAGCCCGGCCTTGGCATCCTCGTCGGTCGGAAAACGATAACAGTAATGAATATGGACGTTGCTGCGCTGTTCAGCGAGCACCCGTACTTCTTCACGCAGCGCATGGGTAGCAGCCCCGTCGCAGGCATGGACGAACCAGACGGGCCGATCGCTTTCCGCAACCAAGACCTTCAACATGGATATCGTAGGTGTCAGCCCGACGCCACCGGACAAGAGAATAACCGGTCGCTGACTGGCCTTGTCGAGTTTGAAGGCACCACGCGGCCTGTCAATATGGATGACCGCACCCTCTTCTACGGCGTCATGGAGCCAGCACGAAACAAGACCATCGGCCATATCGGGCGCTAAAGCGGCCTCCCGTTTCACGGTAATACGATAGACCCCGATCTCATTTGGTCCTGACGAAACCGTGTAATTCCGGACAAGCGGTTCTTTGCCTTCGGGATGCGGTATCTGGATCGTCAGAAACTGGCCCGCCTCAAAAGTACACCAATCCGCAGGATCGACAGGCGTGAGGTAAAATGACGTGATCGTGGCACTCTCGCGCACCTTGCGCTTTACCTCGAACGGGCGAAAACGTGGATCCAGGCGGGTCGTCATGATTTGCTTGTCCTGATGATTGCAATATCCGGAAATCCGCAGATCGCCTCGAGAGTTCTCCCCGTGAGATCGCTCAAGGCTTGCGTCAACCTGCAGACGATCAAAGGGTTTCGCGGGAGGCAGAACTTCCTCAAAAACTCGCTGGCAATTTGGTCTTCACCAATTTGCAGCCCCAAGGCCCCACCTCAATTTATCCCTCTGACAAATCTCATTATTTGCGCGTCAACAAAGAGAGACAATCCCGCCACAGATGCGTTTTTGTTTAGAAAAGCTAAACTAAGGGGGTTTGAATTGGCGCGAGCAACTCTGGATTTGCGCCCTCGTTTTTCACTGGGATACGCCAAAACAGAACGTGATCTTCAGAACCAATCGTTAGATAGTTGCAGAGTGCTCCGGGAGCAGGATACAGGCCTAGGTGCACACTATCAGAGCCCCACGTGGCTATACCGCCAGCAATTCATTTGCGGTATCCAAGGCCCTAAACGCAAGGCGCCCTCCGGGATGGGAGGGCTTTGTTGTTGATAGTCTTGAAGATGGTTGCGGGGGCAGGATTTGAACCTGCGGCCTTCAGGTTATGAGCCTGACGAGCTACCGGGCTGCTCCACCCCGCGTTACCAGCGTAAATCCCTATGGGATTTATCGCGACCAGCGTAAATCCGTATTGGATTTATCGCGACTGCATCACAGGGACGCTGTGATGTATAGTTCCGGAGCAAATTGCCGAAGGCGATTTGTCTCCTTTAAGGGACGCACGTTGCGTTTTCCTTATGTTTTCATGTTACGCAATGCAAAAAGGCCGCTTTGAGCGGCCCTTTGTATCGGCTGGGCCGAAGAGTTTGCTTGAGAAGATATTTGTTGCGTTTTGCAGACCTGGCAGCGACCTACTCTCCCGCGTCTTGAGACGGAGTACCATTGGCGCTGGGGCGTTTCACGGCCGTGTTCGGAATGGGAACGGGTGCAGCCGCCCCGCGATAACCACCAGGTCGGCAAAACGCAACACAGTTCATGTTTTCACATGAGTGTTGTTTCGAGAAGCTGGGAAGCTTGCGCTTCATTTAATTTAACACGTCTTTCTGCGACCCTTCCCGTATGTTTGCCATACAGACCAGAGGTCGTCGCGCCCTGTGGCGCGGCCCGTCCGGAGCGCTATGCGCGTCAGGACAGAACAGATGATGCTCATCTTTGATGAGCATGAACAATGGGAACGAAGAAGTCGATCGAGCTATTAGTAACGGTAAGCTTCACATGTTGCCATGCTTCCACACCCGTCCTATCAACGTGGTCGTCTTCCACGGCTCTGATAGGGAACACTCGTTTTCAGGTTGGTTTCCCGCTTAGATGCCTTCAGCGGTTATCCATTCCGTATATAGCTACTCTGCTATGCCCTTGGCAGGACAACAGATCCACCAGAGATACGTCCATCCCGGTCCTCTCGTACTAGGGACAGATCCTGTCAATATTCCTACACCCACGGCAGATAGGGACCGAACTGTCTCACGACGTTCTGAACCCAACTCACGTACCGCTTTAAATGGCGAACAGCCATACCCTTGGGACCTGCTCCAGCCCCAGGATGCGATGAGTCGACATCGAGGTGCCAAACAACCCCGTCGATATGGACTCTTGGGGGTCATCAGCCTGTTATCCCCGGCGTACCTTTTATCCGTTGAGCGATGGCCCTTCCACACGGGACCACCGGATCACTATGACCGACTTTCGTCTCTGCTCGACTTGTCAGTCTCGCAGTCAGGCGGGCTTATGCCATTGCACTCGACGACCGATTTCCGACCGGTCTGAGCCCACCATCGCGCGCCTCCGTTACTCTTTCGGAGGCGACCGCCCCAGTCAAACTACCCACCATACACTGTCCCGGATCCGGATAACGGACCGCGGTTAGACATCCACGAAGATAAGGGTGGTATTTCAAGGATGGCTCCACAAGAACTGGCGTCCCTGCTTCAAAGCCTACCACCTATCCTACACATGCCTTGGCGAATGCCAGTGTAAAGCTATAGTAAAGGTGCACGGGGTCTTTCCGTCTGACCGCAGGAACCCCGCATCTTCACGGGGAATTCAATTTCACTGAGTCTATGTTGGAGACAGCGGGGAAGTCGTTACGCCATTCGTGCAGGTCGGAACTTACCCGACAAGGAATTTCGCTACCTTAGGACCGTTATAGTTACGGCCGCCGTTTACTGGGGCTTCAGTTCAGAGCTTGCACCCCTCCCTTTAACCTTCCAGCACCGGGCAGGCGTCAGACCCTATACGTCGTATTGCTACTTCGCAGAGCCCTGTGTTTTTGATAAACAGTCGCTACCCCCTGGTCTGTGCCACCCCATCATACTTGCGTAAAATGGGGTCACGCTTCTTCCGAAGTTACGCGTGCAATTTGCCGAGTTCCTTCAACATAGTTCTCTCAAGCGCCTTGGTATACTCTACCTGACCACCTGTGTCGGTTTCGGGTACGGTCTATACGGTGGAGCTATTTCCTGGAACCTCTTCGCCGCACATTCAATCCAGTAAGAATGTACAACACACGAGATCCGTCACTACCACCAGGCCCACGAATATTAACGTGGTTCCCATCGACTACGCGTGTCCGCCTCGTCTTAGGGGCCGGCTAACCCTGCTCAGATTAACTTTAAGCAGGAACCCTTGGTCTT